>NZ_OZ409849.1:5000-3012294 GCF_979258305.1 Brevundimonas sp. AC546 | reverse complement strand
CTTTCTCAAAGACTCACGATCAGCGAGAAGCGGTCACGCGTCAGCCCGCGATGTAAGTGCGCAAACTCGCCGCCTCCTGGGCGTGCTCCGCGATCTGGCATTTCACCACGTCGCCTATGGAGATGACGCCGACCAGTCGTTTGGCCTGCATCACCGGCAGATGCCGGATGCGCCGATCGGTCATCCGGGTCATCAGGGCCGACATCTCCTCGCCCGGCTCGGCGAAGATCACCTTGGCGGTCATATAGTCGGCGACCGGCCGATCCAGCGCCCCGGCGCCATCGGCGGCCAGGGCCTTGACCACGTCCCGCTCGGAAAACACCCCGACGACATGGTCGCCGTCACAGACGACCAGCGCCCCGACCCGTTTCTGCTCCAGCTCTGCGCACGCTCGCGTCACCGTCAGGTCGGGCGCGATGGAGAAAACGGCGTTTCCCTTGGTCTTGAGGATCTCGGCGACGAACATCGCGGCTCCTTCTCTCTATAAGAGACGACCGCAGGGCCGGGATGGCGACAGGGCCGCTCGGGAACCGATGATCGCTCAGCCGGCGTCAGGAAGCAAACGCCCCGGTCAGACGTCGACGACGACGCCCTTGCCGAATAGACGCGCCAGCGGCCCGATTGCCAGGAAGCCGACTACGAAGCCGACCGCGTGGGCTTCCCAGGCGATGCGCGCGCCCTCGGCGCCCGGCGCATAACCGATCAGGCCGGTCACCGCATTGACGGCCATCCAGGCGATGGCCGCGCCGATCACATGGCGGTCGGTCAGAGCCAGCACCCTGCCCTGCCCACCCATCAACCGCGTCGCCGCCCCGATCAGGCCGAACACGGCGCCCGACGCCCCGACCATCGGCTCGGACGAACCCCAGTGGATCAGCCCATAGCCCAGCGCCGCCAGCACGCCGCACGCCACATAGAAGAGCAGGAAGACCGTCGGCCCCATCCTGCCGCCGAACAGCCGTGCGACCGGCGAGCCGAATGCGACCGCCGCGACCGCATTCATGATGGCGTGGGTCCAGCCGCCGTGCAGCAACATGGCCGTCAGCAGTCCGCCCCAGCGTCCCTGCTCCAGATCGGCAGGCGCGAAGGCCATGCTCATTCCCATGTCGGGCAACTGCCGCTGGAAGTAGAACAGCACCGGCATCGACACCGCGATCAACAGCACGACCAGCGGGACGTTGAACGCCTTCTCTCTGGGCGGCTTGCCTTTGGGCGGACCGTCGAATCGACCGTGTGCGTCTGACATGGCGCACAAATGCTCAGTGACCCGCGTCACATCAAGCGCTTCTTAATAACCTTAATGCAGGTTGGGGTGCGGATCTCCCCTGGGGTCCGTCGTTCGTTTGCGCGCGAGGAACCCTGTAATGCCCGCCAAGAGGCTGTTTCTATCCACCGCCGTCATGGCCGTCGTCGCCGCAGCCAGCCTGCCGGCGGCCGCTCAGTCGACCGGTTCCGGGAGCGCCTCTCGCTTCCAGCAGGGCTACGGCGGCGCTCGCTCGGCCGCCAGCACCGCGACTACCGGCTATACCCGCGACGTGAACGGCAATCGCCTGATCGTCAACGGCATCATCCAGTCGGGCGCCTCATCCTATTCCAGCCAGTCAGGCGGCGTCGCCTCGGCCTATGCGGGCGCTGGCTCGTCCAGCAACGGCGGCACGACCATCGGCGGCTCCACCGCCATCGGCAATCAGCTGAACGTGGTGGTCCAGGGCAACCGCAACACCGTCATCGTCAACTCGACACAGACCAACACCGGCGCGATCAACGCCGGCACGGCCCTGAACGGGAACATCAACCTGCCATGAGCCGCCGCCATCTCATCAAAGGGGGAGCCGCTGTCTCGGCCGTCGCCCTGCTGCTCGCCGGCTGCGTCAGCCCGGTCGCGGGTCCATCGGGTCAATATGCGACCCCGATCGGCAATGCGCCGGTGACGGCCAACCCGACCCCGTATTCCGCCGCACTCTATTGCCTGGCCGACTACGCCCGTCGCTACAACCTGCCCTCGCCGCGCATGGCCGTGGGCCGGATCAGCGACTACACCGGCACGGTCTCTTCGGACGGCGGCCGCCAGATCACCGGCGGCGCCTCGCTGATGGCCAACTCGGCCCTGGCCAAGGCCGGCGCGCGGATCGTCGAACGCTACGACACCTCGGTGTCCGAGCTGGAACTGCGCTACGCCAACAACAAGCTGATCGGCGACCAGGCCCCCGACGCCCAAGGCCCCGAGGACACCCAATATCGCCGCATCCTGGCTGGCCAGGTGCCCGGCTCCGACTTCTATGTCGTCGGCGGCATCACCGAGGTGAACTACAACATCCGCTCCGGCGGCTTCGACATCGGTCAGGGCGAGATCAACTCCGCCCGCCCCGGTTCGACCATGCTGAACCACCGCGTCTATGTGATGAACATCGCCATGGACCTGCGCCTGGTCCAGACGACCACGCTGGAGGTCGTCGATGTCGTCTCCTATCAGAAGCAGATCATCGGCCGCGAGATCTCCGCCGGCGTGTTCGACTTCCTGAACGGCAATGTCTTCGACATCTCGGCCGGGACCGGCGGGATGGAGCCGACGCAGCTGGCCGTCCGCGCCCTGGTCGAACGGGCCACGGTCGAGTTCATGGCCAATCTCTATGGGGCGCCCGGTCCCGAAATCTGCCTCAACGCCGCCAACGATCCGCTCGGCGATTCCACCGTCGGTCCGACCGGCGGTTATTATCCGGCCTATCCCACTCAGGACACGAACAATGGCCAGACCCGCGCCGATCCGTCTCGCTGGAATGATAGCCGCGACGGCGACGTTCGCCGTTCTCGCTACTGAAGCGAGCGCGCAGCAGACGCCGGCCTGCGATCCGCAAGCCGGCGAAGCCTGTTCCAGCACCCAGATTCAGACCGGCGACGTCACCGGCCTGGTGGACATCGACCTGTCCGTCGATCAGGTGACCGTCAGCACCAGCGCCCAGGGCAATGCGCTCGCGGGCGGGGTGACGGCGGCGTCCGCCGGCCTGATCTCGCGCCAGACCATGACCGGCGCGACCGTGGCCCGCAGCAATGTGATCGTGAACGGCGAGGCCGACGGTCAGATCAGCGTCGAAACCACCGCGCGCGGCAACTATCTGGGCGTCACCACCGACCGTGCGACCTTCGCCGTCGATGCGACGCAATCCGCGACCGGCGACCGCGTCCAGGCCGGAACCTATGTCCAGGCGCCGGGCGGCCGGGTGCTCCAGGGCGGCTTCGCGACCAGCGCGGCCGTCGCCAACACCGTCGCCATGGGCGGCCCCTCCTCCTCCCTGACCGGCGTGATCGACCAGACCGCCCAGACCACCGTCTTCGCCGAGACCGTCGCCGACGTTCAGTACATCCCCGCGCCCGCGACTTTCTCGTCCCAGGCCGTCGCCAATGCGGTCCAGACCAACACCACCGGCGCCTCGCACCAGGACCTGGCCATCCGGCAATCCAACGCCGCCTCGACGACCGAGGCCCGCACCGACGTTTATGTGGATAACGCCTGGGATCTGACGGTCGGCGCCAACGCCGGCGCCAACCAAGCCATCACGGCCAACGCCGGCGGCTCGATGCTGATTGCAACGGACCAGACCAACGCCGGCCGCGTCCGCGCCGACGCCCGCGTCCAGACCAATCTCCAGGGTCAGACGGTGCTGGCCGCCCGCAGCGTCGCCAACGAGACCGTCGCCGGCAACAACGACATCTATCTGAAGCTGGACAACACCCAGTTGAACTCCGGCGGCGTCGAGGCCAACGCCACCTACGTCGGTGTCAACGGCTATGACGCGTATGTCGGCGCCGACGCGGTCGGCAATGCGGTGACCGGCTACGCCTGTACCCAGTGCGGCGGCGACGTCAACATCACCAACAACCAGACCAACAGCGGCAATGTCACCGCAACCACCAGCGCCACCGTCGGCTCCGGCCGCACCGCCGTCGTCGGCGCCAACGCCGTCGGCAACACCGCCACCTTCTACGTCAGCCGCCCAGGAGGCTGATCCAAACATGACAAGTCGGTAAGGTTCGTCCGTCCGCCTTGCCGGGAAGGCAAGGTCACTTTACATATCCGACGCCGCTCCATCGGGGGTTGCGGTTTCGGAGTGATATCATGCGTTCTGCGCGCCATCTGCTGCTCGTCGCCGTCTCGGGACTGGCCCTGACCACAGGGGCGTTCGCCGCCCCCGCTTTCGCCCAGACAGCCGCCCCCGCCGCCTCGGCCGGCCAGGTCGCGCCGTCCGCCCCCTGGGCCCAGGCCGCCAGCGACATTCCCGCCGATCCGGCCGTCCGTTACGGCCTGCTGCCCAACGGCATGCGATACGCCCTGCTGCACAATGCGACACCTCCGGGCCAGGCCTCGTTCCGCCTGCGCATCGACGCCGGTTCGCTGATGGAGCGCGACGACCAGAAGGGTCTGGCCCACTTCATGGAGCACATGGCCTTCAACGGCACCAAGGACGTGCCGGAAAACGAGATGCTGCGCATTCTTGAACGCCTGGGCCTGGCCTTCGGCGCCGACACCAACGCCTTCACCAGCTTCGACCAGACCGCCTATATGCTGGAGTTGCCGAACACCAAGGACGAGACAGTCGATCCCAGCCTGCACATCCTGCGCGAGATGATGTCGGCCGCGCTCATGGAAACCACCGCCATCGATTCCGAGCGCGGCGTCATCGTCGGCGAGGAGCGCACTCGTGACACGCCGCAACTGCGCGTGCTGAAGACCCAGCTGGGTCTGCTGGCGCCCGGCCAGCGCCTGTCCGAACGCCTGCCGATCGGCGACCTCGACATCATCCGCACGGCCCCGCGCCAGCGGTTCGTCGATTTCTACGACGCCTATTACCGTCCCTCGCGCGCCACCTTCATCGCCGTGGGCGACTTCGACGTGGACGCGATGGAAGCCAAGGTCCGCACGGCCTTCGCCGACTGGAAACCCACCGCCGCCGATGGTCCCGAGCCCGACCTGGGGACCGTCGCCCCGCGTGAGCCCCAGACCAGCATTCTGGTCGAACCGGGCATACAGTCCTCGATCCAGCTCAACTGGATCAAGAACCCCGACCTGGAGCCCGACACCGTCGCCGAACGTGCGGCGGACATCCGTCGTGGCCTGGGCCTGGCCGTGCTGAACCGTCGCCTGGGCGAGATCGCCCGCGCCGACAACCCGCCCTTCATCGGCGCCGGCGCCGGCTATCAGTCGCTGTTCGACAGCCTGGATGCGGGGACCTTGTCGGTCGCCTTCAACCCCGGCGGCTGGCAGCGTGCGCTGGATAGCGTCGAACAGGAAAGCCGCCGTCTGGCGCAATACGGCGTGACCGACGCCGAGCTTCAGCGCGAGATCGCCAACACTCGCACCGCGCTTCAGAACGCCGTGGCCTCGGCCGCGACCCGTTCGACCCCCGCCCTGGCCACCGGCCTGCTGGGCGCCGTCAACGACGACCAGGTTTTCAGCGCGCCCCAGACCAATCTCGACCTCTTCAACAAGGCCGTCGAAGGCCTGACCGTCGATCAGGTCAACCAGGCGGCCAAGGCCGTGTTCGAGGGCCAGGGCCCGCTGGTGCTGTTCAGCTCGCCTGTCCCGGTCGAGGGCGGTGAAGCGGCCGTCACCGCCGCGCTGGAGGCCTCGCGCAACACCCCGATCCAGGCCCGCGCTGTCGAGGCCGAGCTGAAATGGCCCTACGACAACTTCGGCGCCCCTGCCGTCCCGGCGTCGCGCACCGAGGTCGCCGACCTGGGCGCCACCCTGGTCCGCTTCCCGAACGGCACGCTGCTGAATATCAAGAAGACCGACTTCCGCGCCGAACAAATTCTGGTCAGCGCCCGCACAGGTCTTGGCGAACTGGGCCTGCCTGCAGACACCCTGTCGCCCCTGTCGATGGCCAGCACCGTCCTGACGCCCGGCGGCCTGGGCAAGCTCAGCCTGGACGAGATCAACCGCGTCCTCAGCGGCCGGACCTACAGCGCCTCGGTCAACCAGGCCGGAGACGCCTATGTCTTCTCGGGCGCGACCAAGCCTGCCGACCTCCAGCTGGAGCTTCAGGTTCTGGCCGCCTACCTGACCGATCCCGGCCTTCGCGCCGCACCGTTCGAACAGACCAAGGCCATGTTCCCGCAGATCCTGGCCCAGCTGGGCGCCACGCCGCGCGGCGTGTTCCAGCGTGACGCCTCGGGCCTTCTGGCCGGCGGCGATGCGCGCGAGATGACCCCGACCGCCGAACAGATCGCCGCGATCCAGATCGACGACGTCCGAAACGGCGTCCGCTCGGCCCTGGCCCAGGGTCCGGTCGAGATCACCGTCGTCGGCGACGCGGACATCGACGCCGTCATCGCCGCCGTCGGCTCGACCTTCGGCGCCCTGCCCGCGCGCGGCGCCGAACCGACCCCGCCCGCCGGCTCGACCGAGCGCAAGTTCCCCGCACCCGTCGCCACGCCAGTCCAGTTGCATCACACAGGTCCGGCCGAACAGGCGCTGGGCTTCGTCGCCTGGCCGACCACCGATCAGATCGCGGACCGCAAGACCGCGCGTCAGTTGTCGATCCTGTCGGACGTGCTGCAACTGCGCCTGAACGACGAAATCCGCGAGAAACAGGGCCTGGCCTATTCGCCCAGCGCCGGCTCCAGCGCCTCGGACGTCTTCCCCGGCTACGGCTTCATCTCGGTGACGGCGGAAACGCCGCCGGCCGCCCTGCCCAAGCTGTTCGAAACGGTGGACGCCATCGCGGCCGACCTGCGCGACAACCCGGTCAGCGACGACGAGCTGAACCGCGCCCGTCGCCCCGCCGTCGAGCGCATCCGCCGCAGCATGGCCGACAACGGCTACTGGATGACCCAGTTGGCCGAGGCCCAGTCCAACCCGGCCACGCTGGACCAGACCCGCAGCCAGGTCGCCACCCTGGAAGCCGTCACCGCCGCCGACCTTCAGACCTTGGCCCGCCAGTATCTGAAGCCCGACGCCGCCTGGCGCGCCACCGTCACGGCCCAGCCCGCTGCAGCCCAGGCCGCCGCAGCTCAATAAGCGCCCAAGAAAAGGCCCCGGTTCTCGCGAACCGGGGCCAGTCGTCAGGATCGTCGACGGAGAGCCGACGGTCTTGTTATCTCACTTCCCGCCTGATCGGCGGCTGAACGGACGTGTTCGGCTCCCGTTCAGAACACCCGGCCGCCGACGCCGCCGTCCAGAGTGATGACCCCGGTCAGCACGGTCGCGCTCTCGACCTGTTCCTCGCGGTATTCGGTGTATTCCTCTTCGCGGTACATCGTAAGGATCTTCACCCCGGCGCCGTAGCGACGCAGCAGCGAACGCTCGTTGCAGTCGCGCTCGGGCTTCTCGGGACGGCATTCCAGCCTGCCCTCCGGCCCGTACCACAGCGCCTCGTGCTTGCGGCAGGTCAGGGTCGTGCCGTGGTCGAAGCTGATGTCGCCGTTATAGTCCGCGATGGTCGCCTGCAGCCACGTGCCCGACAGGCAGCGATAAAGCTCGCCGTCGAACCCGTCCGCGATCTCGCGATCAGGACGCACCTGCGAGGCGGGGTGCGGCACCTGACGGTCGTCGATGCAGACGGCCTGGATGACGACGCGCTTCATCATGCTGCGGAAGGCGCTGTAGGGCGTGCGGATGGTCTGGGCGACCATGCCCTCGACGGCCAGACCCTGGATCGTGGTCGGATAGGGCTGGTCCACGCTGACATAGGCCGCGCCGCCGCCCCCGCCGAAGCTGCCCGAGAAGCCGCCGGCCCGCGCGTTCAGATACGACCGGGCGCCCGAGTTGGCGTTTGCGCCCGCGTTCGCATTGGCGTTCGCACCCACATTGACGTTCACATTGACGTTGGTGTTGATGTTGCCGTTCCAGTTTCCACCGCCACCGCCACCGCAGTTTCCACCACCGCCGCAGGGCGGCGGCGCAGGCGGCGGAGGCGGCTCGCACGAGGTGCAGGGCGGCGGCTCGCAGCCGGACGTGCATTGCGCCAGGGCCGCGCCGGCGCCCGCCGAGACGGCAAGGCCAGCCGCCAGGCCCAGCATCCATTTCGTGATCCGCAGCCGCATCGGCGGGAACTCCCAAACGTATATTTCGTGTCGACTGGGCAAGACGCCGGCCGATCCTGCATTCACCAAAGCGACAAAAGCCTTTCGTTTCCGTTGATGACGCCTGCGCTTCGGGATGGCGCAATGCCGCATCCGTCTGCTAGACCGCCCGCATAATGACCGTCCGCGTCTCCATTCGCCTGATTTCGATTAGCCGCCCGGCGTAGCGCCGCAGGGGTCAGCCCCGCGCACGCCGGGAAGACCGCCCCGAGACGGGCGAACGAAGACAGCGACATAACTTTCACGACGCCGAGACTCTCCATGGCCGACGCCACCGAATCCACCGCCCGCGACTATCGCGACACCGTCTTCCTGCCCGAGACGCCCTTCCCCATGCGCGGCGGCCTGCCCCAGAAGGAGCCGGTCATCCTGGAACAGTGGGGCGACCTCTACGGAACGCTGCGCGCCGAGCGGCAGAAGCAGAACGCACCCCTCTACGTCCTGCACGACGGCCCGCCCTACGCCAACGGCGACATCCACATCGGCCATGCGCTGAACAAGACGCTGAAGGACTTCGTGGTCCGCAGCCGCTTCCTGTTGGGCTATGACGTCGACTACGTCCCCGGCTGGGACTGCCACGGCCTGCCGATCGAATGGAAGATCGAGGAACAGTTCCGCGCCAAGGGCCGCCGCAAGGACGAGGTCTCCAAGGACGAGTTCCGCGCCGCCTGTCGCGAATACGCAGGCAAATACATCGACCTGCAACGCGACCAGTTTAAACGGCTGGGCATCACAGGCGACTTCGCCAACCGCTACGCCACCATGGACTTCACGTCCGAGGCGGCCATCGTCGCCGAGTTCCACAAGTTCAAGAACTCGGGCCAACTGTATCGAGGGTCCAAGCCCGTCATGTGGTCGCCGGTCGAGCGCACGGCCCTAGCCGACGCCGAGATCGAGTACCACGACCACGTCAGCCCGACGATCTGGGTCAAGTTCCCGGTCACGGCCATGTCCGACGACCATCCCGACGACCTGCTGGCCTTCCGTTCCAGCACCCCGTCCATCGTCATCTGGACCACGACCCCGTGGACCATCCCGGCCAACCGCGCCATCTCCTACGGCCCCGAGATCGCCTATGGCCTCTATGAGGTCACGGCCATGGAAGAGGGTCTTGAGTTCGCGCCCTGGGCCAAGCCCGGCGACCGCCTGATCCTGGCCGACAAACTGGCCGAGGACGTGTTCAAGGCCGCCAAGATCGCCGCCTGGACCCGCGTCTACGACATCAACCCCTCCGGCCTGGAGACCGCCCACCCTCTGGCGGCTCTGGACAGCGGCTACGGCTTCTCCGTGCCGCTGCTGGCCGGCGACCACGTCACCGACGACGCGGGCACGGGCTTCGTCCACACCGCGCCGGGCCACGGCGCCGACGACTTCGAGGTCTGGAAGGCCCACGGTCATCATGAGGTGCCGGACACGGTCGATCCCGACGGCGCCTACTACCCCGGCGTCCCCCTGTTCGCAGGCCTCAAGGTGCTGGAGACCGAAGGCAAGAAGACCGGCAAATTCGGTCCCGCCAACGGCGCGGTGATGGAAAAGCTGATCGAGGCCGGCAACCTCCTGGCGCGCGGCCGGCTGGAACACTCCTATCCCCACTCGTGGCGTTCCAAGGCTCCGATCATCTTCCGCAACACCCCCCAGTGGTTCATCCGCATGGACGAGCCGCTGAAGTCCGGCGACACCCTGCGCGAAACCGCGTTGCAGGCCATCGATGCTGCGGCCTTCCACCCCGCCGCCGGCCGCAATCGCATCCGCTCGATGGTCGAGGGCCGTCCCGACTGGCTGGTCAGCCGCCAGCGCGCCTGGGGCACGCCGCTCGCCATGTTCATCGACAAACACACCGGCCAGCCTTTGCATGACGCCGAGGTCGACGCCCGCATCGTCGCCGCCGTCGCCGAACACGGCGCCGACATCTGGTTCACCGCGCCGGACAGCGACTTCCTCGGCGCCCACGACCCGGCCCGCTACGAAAAGGTCGAGGACATCCTCGACGTCTGGTTCGATTCCGGTTCGACCCACGCCTTCACCCTGGACCCGCGCACGCCGGAGAACGGCTATGCCGGCGACCGCCCGGCCCACTGGCCGGCCGACCTCTATCTGGAAGGCTCCGACCAGCACCGCGGCTGGTTCCAGTCGTCCCTGTTGGAGGGTTGCGGCACCCGCGGGCGGGCCCCGTTCAAGGCGGTCCTGACCCACGGCTTCACCCTCGACGAGAAGGGGGAGAAGATGTCCAAGTCCAAGGGCAACACCACCGATCCCCTGACCATCATCAAGGAAAGCGGCGCCGACATCCTGCGTCTGTGGGTCAGCCTAGTCGACTATTCGGAAGACCAGCGGATCGGCAAACAGATCCTCCAGACCACGGTCGACGCCTATCGCAAGCTTCGCAACACCGTCCGCTATCTCCTGGGCGCCCTGGCCGATTTCGACGAGGCCGAACGCCTGCCGCTGGACCAGATGCCGCCGCTGGAGAAGTTCATCCTCCACCGTTTGCACGAACTCGACGCCCAGGTCCGCACGGCCTACGGCGAATACCGGTTCCAGGACGTCGTGCGCCCGGTGCTGGAGTTCTGCTCCAACGACCTGTCGGCCCTCTATTTCGACATCCGCAAGGACGCCCTCTACTGCGATCGCCCCGACAGCCTGCGCCGTCGCGCCGCGCGCACGGTGATGGACGAGGTCTTCATGCGCCTGACCGCTTGGCTGGCCCCGTTGACCCCGTTCACCATGGAAGAGGCCTGGACGACGCGGTTCCCGGATGCGGGAACGAACTGCGCCCGGGTGATCCCTGAAACGCCGAATGAGTGGAACAACCCGGCCGAGGCCGCACGTTGGGCCGCGATCAACACGGTCCTCGAAGTGGTCAATGAATTGCTGGAAGCGGCTCGCCGTGAGAAGCTGATCGGCGGCGCCCTGGACGCCTGGCCCACGGTCACCGCTCCGGCTTCGGCCTTCGCGCCGTTCGAAGGCCTCGACGCCGCCGAGATCTTCCGCACCTCGGGCGCCGACCTGGTCGAAGGCGAGACCATCTCCGTCACCGTCGCCACCGCCGACCACCCCAAATGCGCCCGCTCCTGGCGCCGCGTCCCCGACGTCGGCTCCGACCCCGCCTACCCCGACCTCTCGGCCCGCGACGCCGGTGCGGTTCGGTACTGGGACGAGACGCACGCCTGAAGATATCCTTCTCCCCTTGCGGGGAGAAGGTCGCTCGCGCAGCGAGACGGATTAGGGGCTCGGCCCCTGGACCAGAACGGATCGAGTGTTCGGCCGCGCAAGGCGTGACAGCGAGCCGAGTCCCGCCTAAGCGTCCCGACATGGCCTACAAATCCCTGCGTGACTTCATCGAC
This sequence comes from Brevundimonas sp. AC546, assembly GCF_979258305.1. NCBI lineage: Bacteria > Pseudomonadati > Pseudomonadota > Alphaproteobacteria > Caulobacterales > Caulobacteraceae > Brevundimonas > Brevundimonas sp. AC546. Next base: position 3,000,871 of record NZ_OZ409849.1, on the reverse strand, counting down.
CAGCTGGAAGCCAAGGGCGAGCTGGTGCGGGTGTCCGAACCCGTCTCCACCGTGCTGGAGATGACCGAGATCCAGACCCGGCTGCTGAGGAACGGCGGGCCGGCGGTGTTGTTCGAAAAGCCGGTGATGCCGGACGGCACGATCAGCCCCATCCCCTGCCTGGCCAATCTGTTCGGCACGGTGAAGCGGGTCGCCATGGGTGTGACGCTGGAGGGTAAGGACCGGACGACGGCGGGCGAGCTGCGTGAGGTCGGGGAGCTGCTGGCCTTCCTGCGCAATCCGACGCCGCCGCGCGGCCTGGGCGACGCGATGGAGATGCTGCCGTTGATGCAGACCGTCATGTCGATGCGACCCAAGGTGGTGAAGAAGGCGCCGGTGCAGGAAGTGGTGCTGAAGGGCGATCAGATCGACCTGACCGCCCTGCCCGTCCAGTCGTGCTGGCCCGGCGAGCCGGCGCCCCTGATCACCTGGGGGCTGGTCGTGACCAAGGGGCCGTCGGACGACCGCGAGGACGATTTCAACCTGGGCATCTATCGGATGCAGGTGCTGGGCAAGGACAAGGCCATCATGCGCTGGCTGGCGCACCGGGGCGGCGCCCAACACTATGCCCGGCACAAGAAGGCTGGAAAGCGCGAGCCCCTGCCCTGCGCCGTCGTGCTGGGGGCCGATCCGGGCACGATCCTGGCGGCGGTGACGCCGGTGCCGGACACCTTGTCGGAGTACCAGTTCGCGGGCCTCATGCGGGGCGCCAAGGCCGAACTGGTCCCGTGCAAGACCGTGCCGCTGATGGTGCCGGCCCAGGCGGAGATCGTGCTGGAGGGGCATGTCCTGCTGGACGAGCATGAGGACGAAGGCCCGTACGGCGACCACACCGGCTATTACAACTCGGTCGAGAAGTTCCCGGTGTTTCAGGTCAGCGCCATCACCATGCGCAAGGACCCGATATATCTGACCACCTTCACGGGCCGCCCGCCTGACGAGCCGTCGGTGCTTGGCGAGGCGCTGAACGAGGTCTTCATTCCGCTGCTGCGCCAGCAGTTCCCCGAGATCACCGACTTCTGGCTGCCGCCCGAGGGGTGCAGCTATCGGATCGCCGTGGTGTCGATGAAGAAGGCCTATCCGGGCCATGCGAAGCGGGTGATGCTGGGCGTGTGGAGCTATCTGCGCCAGTTCATGTACACCAAGTGGGTCATCGTCGTGGACGACGACATCGACGCCCGCGACTGGAAGGACGTCATGTGGGCCATCTCGACCAAGATGGATCCGGCGCGCGACATCACCGTGATCGAATCCACGCCCATCGACTATCTGGACTTTGCGTCGCCCGAGAGCGGCCTGGGCTCCAAGATCGGCCTGGACGCCACCGACAAATGGCCGCCCGAGACCAAGCGCGAATGGGGTGAGGAAATCCGCATGGACGAGGCCGTGATCGAACGAGTGTCCGACATGTGGGACCGGCTCGGCCTGCCGGGTGATCAAACGCCGATCTGGAAATAGCGCGCAATCAAATACTTGCGATTTATTCGCAGTTAATTGGCGGTTTTCTGCGAACCCAACCTTGGCCGTGACGTTGTCCTTCTCCACGCGGTCAAGCTGAACCTTGACCGGTCCAGGAAGGGAAAACCACATGAAGTCTCGGACAGCTGTAAGCGCCATGGCCTTGGTCTGCGCGATGACGATGGGCCTTGCGGCCTGCGGACAGGGCGACGCCAAGGGCGGGGCCGAATCTCAGTCGGTGAAGGCCGCTGCGGGCAGCGAACTGACGCAGCAGAAGCTGGGACTCTATACCGAAGGCTTCAACAAGCTGATCGACGACAACTGGGGCGTGCCAACGAACTTCGACAATTATCAGAAGCTGGACATCCCGAACGCCGATCCGACCAGTTCGATCTACTTCCCCGAAAACATCACCACGCTGGAAACGGCGATCGAGAAGCTCAAGGAAGGCAAGGCCTTCGCGGGCGGAAACCAGAGCGAACGCGCCGAAGCGGCGGTGAACAAGCTGCTTCCTCAACTTGAGGCCCTGCTGGCCCAGTGGAAGACGCTGGACCCCTATTATGAATCCCGCGCCTATCGCGAGGATGGTCTGGCCAAGGGCAAGGCGGCCCACGCCGCGCTTATGACGGCTTATCAGGGCGCCATCGCAGGCATCGGGGAACTGGACGCCGCCCTGACCGAATACCAGCGCGCCAGCAACGCGGCCAAGATCGAGGCCCTGACCAAGGCCGGTCACCCCGCCGAGGCCAGCCTGATCGACGCCGTACAGAAGGCCGACCATTTCACCACCGCCGTCATCGAAGACAATACGGCCGAAGCGGATCGCCTGCTGCCCGAGTTCGTCGCCGCAGCCGCCAAGCTGCGCACGGCCGAAGCCGGCTTGCCCGCAGACAATGAGAACAAGTCCGAGTTCGGCTCCATCGCCGGTTATATCGACTCGATGATCGGCTCGTGGCGCGACTACAAGCAGAGCAAGAGCGACTATGAGCGCGAGAGCATTGTCGATGACTACAACCGCGCGGTCGAGCGCATGAACGACGTCGAAATGCCCGCCTGACCCAGTCTGCCTGACCACGGGGCGCCGCATCGCCCGACTGGCGATGCGGCGCCAAACGGTCTAGCTATCCTCTCCTGACATCGGGGGATGGCTGTGAGCGCGTTCGAATTCTTCTTCAGCTTCTATGGGCTGCTGCTGGGCCTGTCGGTCGCCGAACTGGTGGGCGCGTTCGCGCGGGTGCTGCATGAGAAGCAGCGGATCCGGTTCGGCTGGCTGACGCCGATGCTGGCCCTGTTCGTGGCCATCGACATCGCCACCTTCTGGAACCAGGCCTGGGTCATCTTCCGGGGCGCGCCGTTCAACACCTTCGTGCTGATCATCTCGCTGGCTATCGCCGCCACCTTCTATGTCGCCGCCAGCGTGACCTTCCCACGGGTGTCGGCGGAGGGCGGCCAGGAGCGGATGGATCTGGACGACCATTTCTGGTCCCACCGGCGGCTGGTGTTCGGCTGTATCCTGGCGGCAAACCTGATCGTGGCCGTTGTAGTGATCATCCTGGCCCAGCTCGATCCCGGCTTCGCCCAGATCGCCAGTTCTGTGCGCCTGTGGGCGGGCGTCGCAATTTTCGTGATCGGCACGGCGACGGCGGCGTTCGCGCCGTGGCGCAGGGTTGCGGTCGGAGCCTTGGTCATCGTGCTGCTCTACAGCCTGTGGGGCATGGCGAACTCGGCCGCATTGCTGGTCAAGGCCGGCGGGTGGGCGCCCGCGTTGGGCGGCGGCGGTTGAAACCTTGCCCGGCCCCTTGTCAGGGCCCTTCTTGTAAGCCGGGCGCAATCGGCTCACGAAAGGCCATGCAGTCCCCTCTTCTGGTTTCGGCCTTCCTTGCCGCCCTTGCCTGTAGCGTGAGCCCCGCCATGTCCCAGACGATCCCAAACACCGCCCCCTGGGACCAGGCCTTCCTGCCGCCCGCGCCGGCTTGGGACGGGGCGTCCAAGGCCCTGCTGCGCAACGCTAGCGACCCTTGGGTCACGGCGTTCGAGGCCGATCAGGGCCATGATTTCAGCCCCAACTACTTCGATACCCGCGCCTGGTTCGACCGTCTGGATCAGGCCAGCGACCTGATCCGAATCGAACAGTTCGGCGTCTCGCCCGAGGGACGGCCCATCTATGCGGTGATCGCATCCAAGGATGGCGCCGCCTTTGATCCGGCCAAGCCCGTGCTGATGATCCAGGCGGGCATCCATCCCGGCGAGATCGACGGCAAGGACGCAGGCATGATGCTGCTGCGCGACATCGCGTTTTACGGCAAGGACGCCCTGCTGGACCGGGTCAACCTGATCCTGATCCCGATCCTGTCGGTCGATGGCCATGAGCGGGCCAGCGCCTATTCCCGCCCCAACCAGCGCGGGCCGCGCATCCAGGGCTGGCGCAATACGGCGACCAACCAGAACCTGAACCGCGACTATCTGAAGCTGGACCAGCCCGAGATGCGCGCCGTGCGCGGCCTGATCCTGAAATACCGGCCGGATCTGTATGTGGACGTCCACGTCACCGACGGCATGGATTACCAGTACGACGTCACCTACGGCTTCAACGGCGAGGACGGGGCGTTCAGCCGCTCGCCGAACGGCTCGGCCTGGCTGGATTCGATCTTCAAGCCGGCGATGAACGCGGCGCTGGAGCGCGAGGGCCATATCCCCGGCGAGCTGGTTTTCGGCATGGATGACGACGAACCCAGGAAGGGGCTTTCGGACGGCGGCCTGGGCGAGCGGTTCTCCAACGGCTGGGGCTCGGCGGCGCATGTGCCGACCATCCTGATCGAGAACCACAGCCTGAAACCGCACGAGCAACGGGTCTTGGGCACCTATGTCTTCATCGAGGAGGCGATGCGGCTGCTGGCCGATCAGGGCGCGGGTCTGAGGGCCGCGACCGATCAGGACAAGGCCCTGCGCCCGGCGCAGATCCCCGCCAACTTCGAGGCCGACGAGACCCCGTCGTCGACCCGGCCGTTCAAGGGCATCCTGTACGAGATGTACGACAGCGCCGCCTCGGGCCGTCAGGAGATCCGCTGGCTGGGCCGGCCCGATCCCGAGCTGTGGCAGATGCCCTTCTATGGCTCTAAGCCGACCCTGACTCTGATCCGGCCGACCGCCTATTGGGTCCCCGGCTATCGCACCGACATCATCGAGCGGTTGAAGACCCACGGGATCGCGATGGAGACGGTTGAGGCGCCGCGCACCGTCAACCTGTCGATGCTGCGTCTGGTCGAGCCCAAGCTGGCCACCCGGACCAACGAGGGTCACGTCCAGGCCTCGGTGAAGACGGTCGAGGTGGAGAAGCGCGACTGGACGTATCCGACCGGCTCGGTCCGGGTGCCGACGGATCAGCCGTTGGGCGACATCGTCGTGTTGCTGCTTGAGCCGCAGTCCAGCGAGAGCTTCTTCGCCTGGGGCATGTTCCCCGAGGTCATGAGCCGGGTCGAATATATCGAGGCCTACGCCATCGCGCCGCTGGCGGACAAGATGATGGCGGCGGACCCCGCGCTGAAAGCCGAGTTCGAGGCGAAGGTCGCAGGCGATGCGGCGTTCGCGGCCGGTCCGCAGGCGCGTCTGGCCTGGTTCTACGAACGCACGCCCTTCTATGACGACCACTATCTGCTCTACCCCGTCGCGCGCGAGGACTGATCGATGACCACTCCCCTGATGTACGCCGTCCAGGCTGCCGCCCTGTGGAGCGGACTGCTGATCCTGATGATGCTGGTGCTGTCGGGCGTCGTGGTCAGCGGACGGCGCAAGCATATGGTGTCGTTCGGCGACGGCGGGAACGCTGACCTGATGGCCGCCAGCCGCGCCTTCGGCAATCTGGTGGAATATGGAACGCCGGGCATGGTCGCCATGTTGCTGCTGGCCGCCGTCGGCGCCCCGGCCTGGATGGTCCATGCGATGGGGGCGACCCTGCTGGCCGGACGCGTGATCCATGCGCTGGGCCTGCTGTTCCAGACCGGGCCGTCGCTGGGGCGGGTTATCGGCATGTTGTTGACCTGGGTGGCGTTGCTGAGCGCCGCCGTGGGCCTGATCGCCTTCGCCGTGGTGTGACGCGGTTGCGGTGCAGCAAGGCGTCCGCCATATCGGGGCATGACTGAAACCCTAACTGCGCCCGTTTCCACCGATCTTCTCAACGACATCGTCAAGGCGGCCCTGAGGGCCGGCGCCGACGCCGCCGAGGCGGTCAGCGCCGATCGACGCTCCCTGTCGGTCGGGGTGCGCAACGGAAAGCTGGAAGACGTCGAACGCGAGGAATCGCGCGACCTGGGCCTGAGGGTCTTCGTGGGCCAGCGCCAGGCGTCGGTGTCGGCTTCGGACCTGTCGTCCGCGACACAGGCGCGGTTGGTCGAGCGGGCGGTGGCCATGGCGCGTCTGGCGCCGGAAGACCCCCATGCCGGTTTCGCCCCCGAGGATCGGCTGGCGCGCGGGCCGTTCGTCGATCTGGACCTGTTCGATCCCACCGAGCGCAGCGCCCAGGTTCTGGAGCAGGTGTCGGCCGAGGCCGAGGCCGCGGCCCTGTCCGTGACGGGCGTGGCGCGGTCGGAAGGCGGACATGCCGGCTGGTCGTCGACCCGCTGGCGGCTAGTGACCTCGCACGGGTTCGACGGCGCCTATGAGGGTTCGGCCTTCTCGTTGGGCGCCGGCGTCATTGCGGAAAAGGACGGGGCGATGGAGCGTGGCGGCGAGAGCCGTTCGACCCGCCACCTGTCCGACCTGCCGGGCGCCGAACGGATCGGGCGCACCGCCGGCGAGCGCGCCGTGGCCCGCGTGGGACCGCGCAAGATCGCCTCGACCACCGCCCCCGTCATCTTCGACAACCGGATGGCAGGCCAGATCGTGTCGCCGGCGCTGGGCGCCATTTCCGGCCCCTCCATCGCGCGCGGCACATCCTTCCTGAAGGACCGGATGGGTCAGCGCGTGTTCGCCGAGGGGGTGACCCTGATCGACGACCCGTTCCGGCCGCGCGGCATGGGCTCCACCCCGTTCGACGACGAAGGCGTGGCGGTCGAGAAGCGCGCCCTGTTCGAGGATGGGGTGCTGACCACCTGGCTGTTGAACAGCGCCGCCGCCCGGCAGTTGGGGCTGGAATCGACCGGCCATGCGTCGCGGGGGCTGGCGGGGCCATCCGGCGTCTCGACCCACAATCTGCACATGGAGCCGGGCGAGCGGGATCTGGCGGGGCTGATGTCGGACGCCACGACCGGCCTGCTGGTCACCTCGATGTTCGGCCCTTCGCTGAACGGCAACACCGGCGACTGGTCCGCCGGGGTGTCGGGCTTCTGGTTCGAGAACGGCGTGATCGCCTATCCAGTCAGCGAGGTCACGGTGGCCGGCAAGCTGACCGACCTTTATCTGCGCATCCAGCGGGGGTCTGATCTGGAGTTCCGGGGCGGGTTCAACGTGCCCAGCCTGATGTTCGACGCGGTGGCCATCGCCGGCAAATGATCGACCTAAACGCCGACCTCGACCTGATCCGCCAGGCGGCCATCGACGCCGGGGCGCTGGCCCTTGCCGAGCGCGAGGCGGGGCTGAAGATCGAGTCCAAGGTCGGCGGCTCGCCCGTCACCAGCGGCGACCTGAAGGTGGACGCCATGCTGAAGGACCGGCTGCTGTCGGCCCGGCCCGAATATGGCTGGCTGTCGGAAGAGACGGCGGATTCGCCCGAGCGGTTGTCGAAGCGGCGCATCTTCATCGTCGATCCCATCGACGGCACCGTCGCCTATATGAAGCGGACGCCGTGGTGGTGCATTCCGATCGCCGTGGTCGAGGACGGCGAAGTCGTCGCCGCCGTCATCCATGCGCCCGAGGTGGACGAGACCTATGTCGCCACGCGCGGCGGCGGCGCCCGACGCAACGGCCGGCCAATCCATGCCTCGGATGTGGATATGCTGGAGGACGCGTCAGTGCTGGGCGATGCGCGACTGATCGAAGCGCCCTATTTCGACGAACCCTGGCCGCCGATGCGGTTCGAGAAGAGGAACGCCCTGGCCTATCGGATGGCGCTGGTCGCCGCCGGCGCCTTCGACGCCGCCCTGGCCCTGACGCCGAAATGGGACTGGGACGTCGCCGCCGGCTGCCTGATCGCCCAGGAGGCGGGGGCCAAGGTCAGCGATCACCACGGGCGGCCGTGGGCGTTCAACCGGCCGGATCCCCGCCAGGCCAGCCTGGTCTGTGCAGCCCCGATCATCCAGCCGATGATCGTGCGGCACTGTAAAAACGTGCCTTTATCGACCTAAGGCGAGGGCGGAAAAACCCCGCCCCACATTGATCCGAGGGCGTTCTCGGCCTATGCCGCGCGCAAAGCCCTCCCCCAGCCTTCTGGCCCAGCCTTCAGGATTTTCGATGACCGATCAGAACGCCATCCCGCCGCAACTTCTGCACATCGTCATCGGCGGCGAGCTTCGTCACCTGGGCGAGCCGACCTTCCGCGACCTGTCGCAGGTCGAGTTCGTCGGCGCCTTCGGCAGCTATGACGACGCCAAAAAGGCCTGGAAGGCCCGCGCCCAGGCGACCGTGGACAACGCCCACATGCGCTATTTCATCCTGCACGCCCACAAGCTGATCGACCCGCGCGGCGACGTCGTCTGAGTGCGACATCGGGGAGCCGAACCGGCTCCCCGATCCGACGTTTCAATCTGTATGCGAGAACGACCATGACCCTGGAACCGCAACAGATCTTTCAACTGGTCAGCCTGCTGGCGGTGCTGGCGCTGTTCAGCTTCTCGCTGCGCGGGCAGATCAACTACGCCCGCTGGTTCAAGAAGTGGGAGGCCGACCGCAAGGCCCGCCGCGACGCCGAACTGGCGGCCGAGGCGCGCGCGAATGGCGAAGGCGGCGAGGAGCGGAAGACCGGTCCCTGGGGCTGAGGCCCAACTCCTCATCAAATTCCGTCACCCTCGGGCTTGTCCCGAGGGCCCACTGTGGCGTTGACGCGATGAGAGAAGCGGGCTTCTGGCTGCGACACATCCAACGTTCGAATGCGCGGCAAGCCGTAGGCCCTCGGGACAAGCCCGAGGGTGACGGGTGGGTAGGTTTCGCCCCTACTCCCGCTTCAGCAGCCGTTCCGTCAGCAGCGTCCCCCACCAGTTGGCCTTGAACTCGGCCCGGATAGCCTTGGGATCGTAGTCGGGGCTGTCGATCCAATCGATGAAGCTGATCCCCTTTGGCTCGATCTCGGCGACGTATTTCTCCAGCGTATAGTCCAGCACGCCGGTTAGCCCCTCGCGCGAGTGCAGGTATTTCTTGGACAGCTGTTTCATGGCGACCGAGATCGGTTCGCCCAGGTGGAAGTGGCGATAGAAGACCGCCATCATCCCGGCCCGGTCTGCGCCGGACTTGCAATGGATCAGCACCGGATACTGGATCGTCTTGAACAGCTCGCGCGCGCGGTGGATGCGCACGGTCTCGGGCGGATCGCGCGAATCGAGCGGGGCGTCGATCAGGGTCAGGCCCAGCCGTTCGCAAGCCTCGCGCTCCAGCCAGTAATAGCCCTCGTCCCTCTCGCCGCGCAGGTTGATGACCGTGCGCACGCCCTTCTTCTTCCAATAGGCCAGCTGGCGCGGCGAGGGCTGGTTGGTGCGCACAAGGTCCGGCCCCAGCCAGTGGGCGTTGGAAAACGCCAGGCGCAGAAACGCGTGGTCGGCCCAGAAATAATGCCAATGCGCCCGAAAACGGCCCATCGCGGTCGAGAGGTCGAAGCGCGCCATGCCCGCCAGATAGCGATCCTGAGCCGCCGCGTCACCTCTGCCGGGTTGACTTAAACCGCAAGCCGTCCGACCGAGAGCCGATGACCGTCGCCGCCTCAGAGACCATGCCCCTTCGCGCCCTGCTGGCGCGGATCTGGCGCGACTACCTGTCCAAACACAAAGGATCTCTGATCCTGTCGGTGCTGTGCGCCGCGGCGACCGGCCTGCTGACGGCGGCGCTGCTGAAGCTGCTGGAGCCGGCGATCAACGGCCTGTTCCTGGGCGGGACCGAGCCGATCAGCATCTTCGGCGTCTTCAGCTTCCCCGCCGACAAGGCGGTGATCTGGATCCCGATCGCCATTCTGACCGTCGCCATGATGCGGACGCTGGCGGCGCTGGGCCAGGCGGCTTTGGTCAACCGGCTGGGCCACACCATCGTCGGCGACATCCAGATCCGCCTGTTCGGGGCCATGATCCGCGCCGACCTGGCGCGTCTGCGCAGCCAACATTCGGGCGGCTTCGTCTCGTCCGTTCTGTTCGACGCCAATATGGTGCGCGAGGCCTTCACCTCGGGCGTGGTCAACTACACCCAGAACCTGCTGACCCTGATCGCGGTGCTGATCTACATGGGGTTCATTGACTGGCAGCTGACCATGGTCGTGCTGCTGGGCGTGCCGTTGGTGGCGCTGGTGCTGCGCCGGTTCGGGCGCAAGACCCGCAAGGCCGCCGTCGGCGCCATGGCCGAGACCGAGAACCTGTCCACCGCCCTGATGGAGAATCTGGACGGGGTTCGCCTGATCAAGATCGAGAACCGCGAGGCCGCCGAACAGGACCGCGTCGCCGAGGTGGTGGCGCGACGCCAACGCCACGTGATCAAGGGCGCCAACGCCCGCGCCTTCGCCGGCCCGTCCAGCGATCTGGTGGCCTATATCGTCGTCGCCGCCGTCATGGCCTATGCCGGATGGCGCGCGCAGTCGGGCGAGATGACGGTGGGCGGGTTCGCGGCCTTCATCGGCATGTTGCTGGCTGCGGGCCAAGCGCTGCGCCAGGTGACCAATCTGGCGACGGTGATGAGCGAGGGCTTCACCGCCGCGCGTCGCCTGTTCGGCGCCCTGGGCATCGAGGCCGAGATTCGCGAGGCGCCGGACGCCGCGCCCCTGGTGCCCGGTCCGGTCGAGGTGGTGCTGGACCAGGTGTCCTTCGCCTATGCTCCCGGCGGGGCGCCGACGCTGAATGCGGTGTCGCTGCGGGTCGCGCCGGGCGAGACGGTGGCTCTGGTCGGGCCGTCAGGCGGGGGCAAGAGCACGATCCTGAGCCTGCTGCCGCGCTTCTATGACGTGACGGGCGGGGCGGTGACGATCAATGGCGCCGACGTGCGGTCCCTGCGCATCCACGATCTGCGCGACCATATCGCCCTGGTGACGCAGGAGCCCTTCCTGTTCGACGACACCATCGCCGCCAACATCGCCTATGGCCGGTCGGACGCCACCCAAGCCCAGATCGAGGAGGCCGCGCGGTCCGCCGCCGCCCACGACTTCATCACCGCCCTGCCCGAGGGGTATGAAACGCGTGCAGGCGAGGCGGGCCTGCGTCTGTCGGGCGGCCAGCGCCAGCGGATCGCCATCGCCCGCGCCTTCGTCAAGGACGCGCCCATCCTGCTGCTGGACGAAGCGACCAGCGCGCTGGACACCGAGAGCGAAGCCTTGGTCCAGGCGGCGCTGGAGAGGCTGATGCAGGGGCGCGCCACCCTGATGATCGCCCACCGGCTGTCGACTGTTCGCAATGCCGACCGCATCTATGTGATCGAAGCCGGTCGCGTGGTCGAGGAAGGGTCGCACGACGCCCTGGTCGCCAGGGGCGGCCTCTATTCCCGCCTGGCCCGCCAACAGTCGCTGGACGGCGTCCAGCCCACCGTCGAGACGGTCGCGTGAGGCCGCTGCGCAATCCCATCATCCAGTCCGCCTTGGCCTGGACCCTGGCGCAATGGATGCAGTTCTGCTTCGCCACCATCCGCTGGACGCACGAAAACCGCTCGGTCGCCGAAGAGGTCTGGCGCGCAGGCGGCGGCGTGCTGTGCGTCTTCTGGCATTCGCGCCTCGGCCTGGCTCCCGCCTCATGGCCGCAGGACGAGGCGCAACCGACCAAGGGGCTGATCTCCCTGTCAGCGGACGGTGAGTTCTTCGCCAAGGCGGTCGCGCGATTGGGGTTCCCCGCCGTGCGCGGATCGTCGGCCAACAAGGACAAGAGCGACCGAGCTAAGGGCGGATCTCGGGCGCTGCGTGACGGTCTGAAACAGTTGAAGGTCGGCGGCCTGGCCATCACGCCCGACGGGCCGCGAGGCCCGGCCAATGTCATGGCCGAGGGCTTGCCGCTGATGGCGAAGATGTCCAAAGCGCCGGCTCTGTTCATCGGCGTGTCGTGCAGCCCGGCGATCCGCCTGAACAGCTGGGACCGCGCCGTGCTTCCCCTGCCCTTCGCCAGGGGCGCCATCGTGTGGGACCGTGCCGACTATCCGCAGGTCGCCGACATGGCCGATGTGGTCGCCGACTGGACTGCGCGGCTGAACGCGGTCGAGGCGCGGGCCGATGCGATCACGGGCCTCAAGCCGTGACGCCGCTGCCGCTGATCGCCTACCGGCTGGCGACCCGCGCGCTGGAGCCGCTGGCGCCGCGCCTGCTGGACGCGCGTGCGCGGCGGGGCAAGGAAGACCCCGTGCGGGTGGACGAACGGATGGGCTTCACCCGCGCCGAACGACCGACGGGCGATCTGGTCTGGCTGCACGGCGTCAGCGTCGGCGAAAGCCTGTCGCTGCTGCCCGTGGTCGAGCGGTTCGTGAAGGCGCGGCCGGACCTGACGGTGCTGGTGACGTCCAGCACCGTGACCTCGGCCCGCATCCTGGCCGAACGCCTGCCGGCGGGCGTGATCCACCAATACGCGCCGGTCGATGCGCCGGGCGTGGTGGCGCGGTTCCTGGATCACTGGCGGCCCGGCTTGGCGGTCTTCGTCGAGAGTGAAATCTGGCCCAACCTTTTGCTGGAAGCGCAGCGGCGCGGCGTGAAGCTGGCCCTGGTCAGCGCGAGGATCACCGAAAAGACGGTCGAGGGCTGGGCGCGGTTTCCGGCCTCGGCGCGGGCGCTGACCGGCGCCTTTAATCTAATCCTGCCCCAGGACGCGACTTCGGCCCAACGGCTGGAAAGCATGGGCGCGCGGATCGACGGGCTGGTGAATCTCAAACTGTCGGGCGACCCGCTGCCGCACGACCCCGCCGCCTTCAGCCGCCTGTCCGCCGCCATAGGCGACCGGCCGGTGATCGTCGCCGCCAGCACACATGAGGGCGAGGAAGTCGCCATCGTGCGGGCGCTGGACAAGTTGGGCGATCGTGTCTGCCTGATCCTGGCCCCGCGCCATCCCGAGCGGGGGCCGCACATCGCCCAGGCATTGCAGCGCGAGGGTTACGCCTTCGCCATGCGCTCGCGCGGCGAGACCATCGGGCCGGACACCGACATCTATCTGGCCGACACCCTGAACGAGATGGGCCTGTTCCTGCGGCTGGCGGACGTGGTGGTGATGGGCGGTTCGTTCGCGCCCGCCATCGGCCTGCCGCCGGTCGGGGGGCACAATCCGCTGGAGCCGGCGCGACTGGGCAAACCGACGATCACGGGGCCGGATGCGTCCAACTGGGCGCCGGTGACTTCGGCTTTGTCGCAAGCGGGCGGGCTGGTTCTGGTTCAGGCGCCGTCCGACCTGCCCGGCGTGATCGAGCCGCTGCTGGCGGATCTGGACGCGGCCAAGGCCATGGGCGAGCGCGGACGCCGAGCGGCGGTGGAGGCCGGAGGCGGGCTGGACCGGCTGTGGGCGCTGCTGTCCCCGCTAATCCCGCAGAAGCAGGCCCGGCGATGAAGCTGAACACCCCGCGCTGGTGGTATGTCCGCGACAGCAACCACGCCCGGATGACGCGCACGGCGTTGAAACCGCTGGGCTGGATCTGGGCCGCCGTGACTGCGCGTCGGATCGCGCGGGCAGCGCCGGTCGATCCCGGGTGTGCGGTCATCTCGGTCGGCAATCTGACGGTGGGCGGATCGGGCAAGACGCCGGTGGCGCGCGAGACCCTGCGGCTGCTGCGCGCAGCGGGGGTTGAGGCGCAAGGCCTGTCGCGCGGCTATGGCGGGCGGCTGGAAGGTCCCGTGCGGGTCGATTCTCAAATCCATACGGCCGAGGATGTCGGGGACGAGCCGCTGATGCTGGCGCAGGCGTCGCCGGTCTGGATCGCGCGGGATCGCGTGGCGGGCGCCCAGGCCGCGGTCGCAGGCGGGGCGCTGGCCCTGGTGCTGGACGACGGACACCAGAACCCGACATTGAAGAAGACCGTCAGCCTGATCGTCGTGGACGGCGAGACGCGCGGCGACGAATGGCCGTTCGGCGACGGCTCGGTCTTCCCCTCCGGCCCGATGCGCGAGCCGCTGAAGGCGGGGCTGGCGAGGGCCGACGCCGTGGTGGTGATGCTGCCGACCGATGTCGAGGACGCCGATCCCGAACTGCTGGCGGTGTTCGGCGCCCTGCCCGTCTTCGTCGCGCGCCTGACGCCCGAGGGTGCGCCGCCGTCGGGGCCTCAGGTCGGGTTCGCCGGCATCGCCAAGCCGTGGAAGGTCGAGCGGTCCCTGAAGGCGGCGGGATGCGATCTGGCGGACTTCGTCCCCTTCCCCGACCATGCGGCCTATAGCGCCGCCGACATGAAGTTCCTGACAGACCGGGCGGCGGTGTTCGACGCCGGCCTGGTCACCACGGAAAAGGACTGGGTCCGGCTGACGCCCGACCAGCGTGCGCGCGTCACCGCCTGGCCGGTCGTCGCCCGTTTCGAGGACGAGGCGGCTTTCGCCGCCTTCCTGACCTCCAGGATTCAGTCGGCGCGATAGACCACGCCGGACTTCATCACGAACTTCATCCGTTCCAACTCGGTCACGTCCGACAGCGGATCGCCCGACACGGCGACGATGTCGGCAGGCATGCCCGGTGCGATCTTTCCGGCTTCGTTCGAAATCCGCAGGTGTTCGGCGGCGCCGACAGTGGCGGCCTGGATCGCCTCCAGCGGCGTCAGGCCGGCGCGGACCAGAAGCGCAAACTCTTGCGCATTGTCGCCGTGGGCCGAGACGCCGCTGTCTGTGCCGAAGGCGATCCTGACCCCACCCTCATGCGCACGGCGCGCCATGTCCAGCATCTTGGGTCCAGCCTCCAGCGCCTTTGCCGTCTGGGCCGGTGTGAAAAAGTTGTTAGGGCCCGACGCGACGCGAGCCACGAAATCGCCAGCCAGCAGGGTCGGGATCAGCCAGGCGCCGTTCGACTTGAACAGGCGGATCGACTGGTCGTCCAGATAGGTGCCGTGTTCGATGGAATCGCCGCCTGCCCGCAGGAAGGCGTTGATGCCGTCGACGCCGTGGGCGTGGGCGGTCACCTGGCGGCCCATGCGGTGGGCGCTCTCGACAATGGCGGACAGCTCGGGGTCGCTGAACTGCTGGTTCAGGCCGGCGGCGGTGTTGGACAGGACGCCGCCCGTCGCGGTGATCTTGATGATGTCGGCGCCGGCGCGAACCTGGGTGCGGACCGCGCGCATGCAATCCTCAGGCCCCGAGCAGATGCTCTCGGACGACAGCAGGTGCATGACGTCCTCGCGATAGCCGTTGACGTCGCCATGGCCGCCGTGGATCGACACCGACGATCCCGCCGCGATGATGCGCGGTCCGGGCACGTCGCCAGTCTTCACGGCATTCCTCAGGGCGAAGATCGCCTGGTTCGATGCGCCCAGATCCGCCACGGTGGTGAAGCCGGCCATCAGGGTCCGGCGGGCGTAGCGTGCGCCGACCATGGCCTGGTCCGCCTCGGACAGAGTGACCTCCTCCAGCCGTCCATTCGGGTTCTGCTGGCTAGTCAAATGGACGTGGCTGTCGATCAGTCCGGGCAGGACGAAGGCCTGTCTCAGGTCCACGACCTTGCCCTGAGACGCGTCGCCGACGAAGCCGTCGCGCACTTCGACGACTTGGTTCCCTCTGATCACGAGAGTTTTATCGCGCTGCACAACGCCGTTCGACGGGTCGGCCAGCAACCTTCCGGCTGCGACGAACGTTGTCGTGGGTTCGGACGAAACCCCAACGCCCGTGGGGCTTTGCTGGGCGTTGGCGCTCATGGCCGACGCCATCAGCGCCGCCAATGCGATTCCGAAACGCTTCATCGTTTTCTCCCCGCGACACGTTGGCCGCAAAAATGCCCCACAAGGCTCAGGTTGCCTCGCCCGTAACCAACTGAAACAAACACGCCTCAAGACCAACCGCAACGAGGGCGTCGCATGCGGCTATCGAGACGAGGGCTAATCCTGGGTGGATCGGCCATGCTGGCGGGATGCGCCAGCGCAAGCGCCACGGCGCCGTTGACCACGGCTCAGACCGGAACCCCGATCGCGATGCCTCAGGTCGGATTGCCGACCATCGAGACCGCAGCACTGACGCCTCCGCCGCTCGATCCGCGCGGTCACGTCCGCAAGGAGTTGATGGAGCGCG
The DNA here is from genome assembly GCF_979258305.1 of Brevundimonas sp. AC546. Taxonomy (NCBI): domain Bacteria; kingdom Pseudomonadati; phylum Pseudomonadota; class Alphaproteobacteria; order Caulobacterales; family Caulobacteraceae; genus Brevundimonas; species Brevundimonas sp. AC546. Next base: position 2,985,099 of record NZ_OZ409849.1, on the reverse strand, counting down.
CCATGACCGCGCTGGACACCCATCACCATCGCCTGCCGCTGCGCGACCGGATGTATCTGGTCGATTTCCAGAAATTCTCGGGCGAGGAGCGGCTATACGAAGTCGATCTGGTCGCTGGCGAGGTCAAGGTCCTTCGCACCTGCCATGGTCGCGGCTCCGATCCGGCCCACACCGGCTTTGCCCAGCGGTTCTCGAATACGCCGGATTCCAACATGTCCTCGGTCGGCGCCTACGCGACGGCGGGCGCCAACTGGGGCGCTCAGCAGGGACCGAACGTCCTGCTGGACGGGCTGGAATACTCCAACGACAAGGCGCGCGCGCGAGCCATCATCATCCACGGCGCCGACTATGCCGACCCGGACTTCCTGGCGCGCGAAGGCAAGCTGGGCCGCAGCTACGGCTGTTTCTCAGTCGCCCACACCGACCTGCCAGGATTGCGCGAACGCATGGGCGAAGGCCGGCTGCTGTTCGCGGCGGCGTAGGGCTTAACGCTCGGGCCGTCGGGCCGAGTGCCGGATGGTGACGACTTCCACCCGATCGGCCAAGATCGCGTATCGGATCAGATAGGGCTTCACGAGCGTCAGTTCGCGCGTTCCATGAATAGCGGGCCGCCCTCTGTCTGCAAAATGCGCGAGGCTCTCGGCAGCCGCTTTCAATCGAATAAAGAAACGCGCCGCTGCGGCTGGATTGAAGTCGGCGATGTAGAGGCTGATGTCCTCCAGATCGCTCAGCGCCTGATCCGTCCAGACGACTAGCCGCATTTCGGCCGGGGCAGAGGATTGGCTGTTGACCAGGATTCGACCCAACGCATGACGGTTTCGTTGTCGACGACACGTCCTGCAGCAGCGTCCGCCAAACCCCGCAAGGTCGCCGCTTCGTCCGCCGCATCGTCAGGCGTGGAGAACAGGTCTTCGTCGTCGTGATCTAATGCAGGATCAGCCATAGGCCAGACCCTACCACACCCCGCCGATACGGTCAGCCCCGCTCCAGCGCCCGCCAGCCGATGTCGGAACGGTTGAAGCCGCCGGGCCAGTCGATCTTCTTGATGGCGGCATAGGCGCGTTCCCGCGCCTGGGCGATGTCGTCGCCCTCGGCGCAGACGTTCAGGACGCGACCGCCTGAGGCGGCCAGCAGCCCGTCGTCGCGACGCTTCGTTCCGGCATGGAAGACCTGAACGTGGGGCCCGAAATCCTGATCGGCGCCGCGGATGATCGAGCCTTCCAGCGGGCTGTCGGGATAGCCCTTGGCGGCCATGACCACGCAGATCACCGTCTGGGGCTTGAAGGCCGGCGAGGCCAGGCCCGAGACATCGCCGCGCGCGCAGCCCAACAGATAGGGCACGATGTCGCCGGCCATCCGCATCATCAGCACCTGGCATTCCGGGTCGCCGAAGCGGGCGTTGAACTCGACCACCTTGGGGCCTTCGTCGGTCGCCATCAGGCCGGCATAGAGGACGCCGCGATAGGGGGCGCCTTCCTCGGCCATCTTGCGGATGGTCGGCTGCACGATCAGCTCGTCGGTCTGCTGCACCAGGTCGGGCGTGAAGACGGGCGCGGGCGAATAGGCGCCCATACCGCCGGTGTTGGGCCCCAGATCGCCGTCGAAGGCGCGCTTGTGGTCCTGGGCGCCGCCGAACAGCAGGGCGCGCTGACCGTCGCACAGGGCGAACAGCGAGCCCTCCTCGCCGTCCATGAACTCCTCGATAACGACGCGGGCGCCGGCCGCGCCGAAACGGCCGCCCAGCATCCGTTCGATCTCGGCCTCTGCGTCGGGACGGTCGGGGCTGATGGCCACACCCTTGCCGGCGGCCAAGCCGTCGGCCTTGATGACGTAGGGCGGCTTGAACACGTCCAGCGCGGCCTTGGCGTCCTTGACGGTGTCATAGACGCCGTAACCGGCGGTCGGGATTTCGTGGCGCTCGAGGAAGGCCTTGGAAAAGGCTTTCGAGGTTTCCAGCTGCGCCGCCTTGGCCGTGGGGCCGAAGCAGGGGATGCCCGCCGAGGCCAGACGGTCGGCCAGACCAGCGGCCAGCGCCACCTCGGGTCCGACCACGACCAGGTCGGCCTTCATCTCGCGCGCCAGGGCGGCAAGGCCGTCGGCGTCGTCGGCCTTGATGGCGCGAAGCTCGCACAGCTTCTCGATGCCGGGGTTGCCGGGCGCGGCGATCAGGCGCGTGACCAGCGGCGACTGGGCGATCTTCCAGGCCAGGGCGTGTTCGCGGCCGCCCGATCCGACGAGAAGAATGTTCATGAGACCGGGCAATGACCGGCCGTCGCCGGCCGGTCAAGCACCCGTCAGACTTAACGCTGAATTCAGCGTGCGGGCGGCGTCCAGGCCGGCAGGGCCTGAAGCTGGCCCGGCGTCAGGTCGGTGACCAGATCCCTGTCGCCGTTGCGGTCGATCGGCCCCACGTCGCCAACGGGGACCAGCACCTTCATGTCGCCCGGTCCCTCCAGCTCGACCACCAGATGGGTCAGGGCGCCTGAGGCGTCCAGCACCAGGGTTTCGACATCGCCCAGATTGACATCGGCGCGCGAATACAGGTCCGCGTCCTCGAGCTGTTCGCGGGTCATGTTGAAGGCCAGGGCGGCGTTCGATGCCGCCGCATCGGCCTGTTGGTCCGGCAGGGCGACGGGCGCAGCGCCGGGCGCGGGCGCCTGGACGACATCGTCGTCGCGATCCGAACAGGCGACGACGGAGCCGGTTAGGCAGAGGACGGCGGCGAGCGGAATGAGACGGTTCATGGACTTCCTGACGATCTAGAGCAGGGCCGAGACGACATAGACGCCCAGTCCCAGCAGAATGATGCAGCCGACGATCAGCCACGGGCTCATGGCCCCGCCCTCAGCCGCACGTCGCGACAGGTCGCGCTCATGCGGGTCCTGGTCGGACGGGTCGGTGTCTGGTGGGTCGGCGGCCATGAAAGTCGAACGGCGCGGCGCGCGCGGCGTTCCCGCGCGGATCGACGCAGGCTAAGATGCTTCGATGAGCGACAACTCCTATGTGTTCGAAGGTCCGGCCGAGGCCCCTGCCCCGCGCGACAACAATCCGCCCCTGTCGATCTCGGAGCTGTCCTTTGCGTTGAAGCGCACGCTGGAGGAGCGGTTCGGCCATGTGCGGCTGAGGGGCGAGATCTCCAAGGTCAACCGCCACGCCTCGGGCCACATCTATTTGACGCTGAAGGACGACAAGTCCGCCATCGACGGCGTGGTGTGGAAGGGATCAGCGCGCGGCCTGGGCGTCCAGCCCGAGGCCGGGCTGGAGGTCATCGTCACCGGCAAGATCACCTCCTACCCGGCGCGGTCGTCGTATCAGATCGTGATCGAGAGCATGGAGGCGGCGGGGGCTGGCGCCCTCCTAGCCCAGTTGGAGCGGCTGAAACTTCGCCTGCGCGAGGAAGGTCTGTTCGAGCCGGGCCGCAAGAAGACCCTGCCCGCCTTCCCCGCCGTAATCGGCGTGATCACCAGCCCCACGGGCGCGGTGATCCGCGACGTGCTGCACCGGATCGCCGAACGCTGGCCGTGCCGCGTCATCGTCTGGCCTGTCGTGGTCCAGGGCGAATCGGCCTGCGGTCAGGTCTCAAACGCCATTCGCGGCTTCGATGCGATGACGCCGGACGGGCCGATCCCACGCCCGGACCTGCTGATCGTCGCGCGCGGCGGCGGGTCGGTCGAGGACCTGTGGTGCTTCAACGACGAAGGCCTGGCGCGCACGGTGGCGGCGGCGCGCATCCCCATCATCTCGGCCGTGGGTCACGAGACAGATACGACCCTGATCGACTTCGTGTCGGATCGGCGGGCGCCGACCCCGACCGGGGCAGCCGAGATGGCGACGCCGGTTCTGGCGGACCTCAGATATGCCGTCGCCGATATGGACCGGCGCATGGTCCAGGCCGGTGGTCGGCTGATCGAGGATCGACGCACGCGGCTGCGGGCCGTGGCGCGCGGCCTTCCGGCGCGGCCGGAGGATCTGCTGGCCCTGGCGCAACAGCGGCTGGATCACGTGTCGAGCCGTCTGGGGTCGGGGCTGCAACGCAACGTCGCCCTGCATGAACGACATCTGGCGGTGACGGGCGGCAAGCTGAGCCCGGCACTGCTGCGAACGCGGATCGAGCGGGGCCAGGACCGGCTGCGGGGCGCCGGCGACCGGCTGGGCGCGGCCCTTCAGGCCGGCGTGGCGCGAGGCGAGCGGCGGCTGCTGCAGGTCTCCGCCCGCCTGTCACCCGAACCGCTGCACCGGCGGCTGGATCAGCGCGAGGCCCGACTTGCGGCGGTCGGCGTGCGGCTGGACGGCGTCATGCCGCGTCGGCTGGAGCGGGACGCCGACCGTCTGGCCGCCCTGTCGCGGGCGCTGACGACGCTGGATCCCGGCCGACCCAAGCCCGGCTTCGCCCGCGTCGAGGATTCGGACGGCGGCTGGATCACTTCGGCCAGGGCGCTGGAGGCGGGTCAGGCCGTCCGGCTGGTGTTCGGCGACGGGTCTCAACCCGCAACCATCGACGGCGGCGAACCCCGCCCGGCGTCGCCGCGTCCGATCGTCAAGCCAAAGCCGCCCGCGGCCGGTCAGGGCAGTCTGTTCTGAAGCGCGCCGTTTTCCGCTTCGTCCCTGCGCCGCTTCCTGCTAACCGCCGCCGCATGAAGATCTCTCGCCTCGCCCTGACCGCCTACGCCTTTGCGCTGCTCATCATCGTGCTGGACCAGCTGACGAAGGCCTGGATCATCGACGGCCTGATGTTGCACGAGATCGGTCGCGTCCCGGTCCTGCCGCCCATCCTGAACTTCAGCTGGGTCGAGAACACCGGCGTCAGTTTCGGCCTGTTCGGCGGCGGCGAGGCGCGCTGGGGCCTGGCGATCTTCTCCATCGTCGTCTCGGCAGGCCTGGCCTGGTGGGCGACCCAGTCGAACCGCCGCCTGCTGATCACGGCCATCGGTTTCGTCATGGGCGGGGCGCTGGGCAATGTGATCGACCGGATCCGCTTCGGCTATGTGGTCGACTTCATCGACTTCTCGGGCACGGGCGTCTTCCCCTGGGTGTTCAACGTCGCCGACAGCGCCATCACCATCGGCGTGGTCCTGCTGATTCTGGACAGCCTGATCTCCGACAAGCCCGCGAAAGCCTGAAGGGGCTTTCCATTTTTCGAGCCTGATTCACGGCCTCGGCGGGATCGCCGCCTCGGCCGATCAGGCTCCGAGGTTGGCGTAGCCCCCGAAAAGTCGTAATCACCCCGTCTTCACTATGCCGACTGCGCCCCTTCGGCGCTTCTTGCATCAGCCGACCAGAGCCTGAAACCATGCGTATCCGCAGTGTCGCCGTCCTGACCCTCGTCGCCTCCTCCGCCCTCGCCGTCTCGGCCTGCGGCGGCCTGAAACAAGGCATCGGCCTGACCAAGGTCGTGCCAGACGAGTTCGTCACCGTCTCCACCGCCCCGCTCAGCATTCCGCCCGAGTACGGCCTGCGCCCGCCGGCGCCGGGCCAGCCGCGCCCGCAGGAACTGGCTCCCGAAAGCGCCGCGCGTCAGATCCTTCTGGGTCAGCGCCAGGCCGTCACCCGCACGCCGGGCGAGCAGGTCCTGGTGGCCCAGGCCGGCGGCGAACAGGCCGATCCCCTGGCCCGCTATGTCATCGACGACGAGTTCGGCGATCTGGCGCACAAGGACGAGAGCTTCGCCAACCGCCTGATGTTCTGGCGCAAGGACGACGCCTCGACCCAAGCCCCCACCACGCGTCAGACCGCCGAGGGCCAGAAGACCATCGACGCCACGACCGAGGCCGCGCGTCTACAAGCCCTGACCGGCGGCCAGCAGGCCATCACGATCCAGCCGCGCCGCAGCGGCGGTTTCAAGCTGCCCGGCCTGTAAGACGAAACAGCGGACGCTTGCCACGGCAGCGTCCGTCTTTATTGTAAACGGACCTGACCGGAGCCGTTTGCATGACCGACACCCTCGATATCGCCGCCCTGTCCGGGGTCGAGCAGCTTCGCCTCGGCCTGACCGGCGGTTTCATCGCGCCGATCGCGCGCACCGTCGGCTTCGAACTGACCGAGGTCGAGGAAGGCCGCGTGGTCTTCGAGGCCATCCCCACCGCCGCCGTCTACAATCCGCTGGGCAGTGTCCACGGCGGCTGGATCGCCACCGTGCTGGATTCGGCCTGCGGCTGCGTCGTCCATTCGACGCTGCGGCCAGGTCAGACCTATACGACGCTTGAGCTGAAGACCGTCTTTCACAAGGCGCTGACAGCAGGCACGCCCGTTCGCGCCGAGGGGCGGATCGTCCAGGCCGGCCGCCGCGCCGCCTTCGCCGAGGCCGATCTGCGTGGGACAGATGGCAAGCTGTACGCCACCGCCACCTCGACCTGTCTGGTCATGGAGCGTTAAGCGGCCAGCAAGCGTTTGCCGCGCCTCGCTTTAGCCGCTATCAGCGGCGAGCGTTGATGATCGGCCGCCGATCATCGTGCGCCCTCTCTCGCTGTCGGAAAAATAAGCTGATGCGTCGCGTGTTCACCGCCCTGGCCGCCCTCTCGATTGCGGCCTCCGCCCTGCCGGTCGCCGCCGAGGCCCAGACCTCGCCCCGCGACCGTGGGGGACAAGGCCAGCAGGCCTCGGGCGAAGAGGCAGCTCCCAGCCGCGCGCCGCGCATCGCCCCCTTGCGTCGCCGCGCCAATGCCGGCCCCTGCCCCTATGTGAAAATCCTCTACGACGCCGCCCGCTACGTCGAGCTGGAGGGCGGTCGCGCCGCCATTTCCAACGTCGGCTACACCGGCGAGATCGAAGGCATCACCTCGGACTGCGAATATCGCGAGGCCGATCCGATTCGCGTCGACATCGGCATGCTGTTCCAACTGGGCCGCGGGCCTCAGGCGACCAGCGACCAGCGCACCTATCGCTACTGGATCGCCGTGACGGAGCGGAACAACGCCATCCTGTCCAAGGAATATTTCGACCTGCCGGTGAACTTCGAAGGCCAGCGCACCGCCTCGGTCACCGAGGAACGCACCATCGTCATCCCGCGCGCCGGCGTGGACACCAGCGGCGGCAACTTCGAGATCCTGGTCGGTTTCGACGTAACGCCGGAAATGGCAGAGTTCAACCGCTCGGGCAGCCGCTTCCGCGTCAACGCCGGCGCGACGCCGGCCGCGCCTGCCCCTGCCGCCGCACCGAGCGAATAAATGGCTGATCTGAAGACCGTCCTCAGCGAAGCGGTCGCCGCCGCCTTCGCCGCCGAAGGCGTGGATGCGGCCCTGGCCCGCGTCACGCCGTCCGACCGTCCTGATTTGGCCGACTTCCAGTCGAACGGGGCCCTGGCCGCCGCCAAGGCGCTGAAAGCCAATCCGCGCGAACTGGCGACAAAGATCGCGGACCGCCTGACAGCCGATCCGCGCTTCACCTCGGTCGAGGTGGCGGGACCGGGTTTCATCAATCTGAAGCTCTCTGACGCGCTTCTGTCCGAACGCGCCGCCGAGGTCGCGGCCGACGCCGAGCACGCGGGCACCGCTGTCGTCGCCGATCCGCGCAAGGTGGTGATCGATTTCGGCGGTCCGAACGTGGCCAAGCCGATGCACGTCGGTCACCTGCGCAGCGCCATCATCGGCGAGAGCCTGAAACGGCTGTTCCGTTTCCGCGGCGATCACGTCACCGGCGACGCCCATTTCGGCGACTGGGGCTTCCAGATGGGGCTGCTGATCGTCGCCTGCGGCGACGAAGGCCTGGCCGAAGGTTTCATGGCCGAGGGCGACGGCCCCTTCCCGGCCGACAGTCCCGTGACCCTGGCCGACCTGGACCGGCTGTATCCGCTGGCCGCCGGCAAGGCCAAGGAAGACCCGGCCTTCCGCGACCGCGCCCGCAAGGCGACGGCCGAGCTGCAGAACGGTCGTCCCGGCTATCGCGCCCTGTGGTCGCATTTCGTGGCGGTCAGCCGCGAGGCGCTGAAGCGTGAATACGGCGACCTGTCGGTCGATTTCGACCTGTGGAACGGCGAGAGCGACGCCGATCCGCAGATGCCCGAAATGCTGGCGCACCTGAAGGCGACCGGCCTGCTGGTCGAGGACGACGGCGCCCAGGTGGTCCACGTCGCCAGGCCCGGCGAGACCCGCAAGAAGAAGCTGGCCGACGGTTCGGTGGTCGAGGCCCCCTCGCCCCCGCCCCTGCTGGTGATCAGCTCGGAAGGTTCGGCCATGTACGGCACCACCGACCTGGCCACGATCCTGGACCGCAAGAAGGCTCTGTCGCCCGACCTGGCCCTGTATGTCGTCGACGAGCGGCAGGCCGAACATTTCGAACAGGTGTTCCGCGCCGCCTATTTAGCCGGCTATGCCGAACAGGGCGCGCTGGAGCATCTCGGCTTCGGCACCATGAACGGTCAGGACGGCAAGCCCTTCAAGACCCGCGCGGGCGGTGTTCTGAAGCTGCGCGACCTGATCGACCAGGCGACGGACAAGGCGCGCGAGCGTCTGCACGAGGCCAAGCTGGGCGATGACCTGACCCCTGCCGAGTTCGAGGCCATCGCCCACAAGGTGGCCATCGCCGCCCTGAAGTTCGCGGACCTGTCGAACGCGCGCACCACCAGCTACGTCTTCGACCTCGACCGGTTCATGAGCTTCGAGGGCAAGACCGGGCCGTATCTGCTGTACCAGTCGGTCCGGATCAAATCGCTGCTGCGCAAGGGCGCCGAACAGGGACTGACGCCCGGCGCCATCGTCATCGCCGAACCGGCCGAGCGCGACCTGGCCCTGACGCTGGACGCCTTCAACACCGCCGTGTCCGACGCCTACGACAAGCGGATGCCGCACCTGGTGGCCGAGCACGCCTATCGCGTGGCGCAGTCCTTCTCGAAATTCTACGCCGCCTGCCCGGTGTTGGTCGCGCCGGACGAGGCGACCAAACGCTCGCGGCTGGCCCTGTCGGCGGCCGCATTGAGCCAACTGGAAATCGCCCTGAACCTGCTGGGGATCGACAACCCGGAGCGGATGTAGGTTAGACTGGGCGATGTCCTCCCGGAGATCGCCCATGTCGCTCGACACCTATATCGCCGGCCTGCCCAAGGCCGAACTGCACCTGCACATCGAGGGCAGCCTCGAACCCGAACTGATGTTCGAACTGGCGCAGCGCAACGGCGTCGCCATCCCCTATGACAGCGTCGAGGCCGTTCGGGCGGCCTATGATTTCTCGAACCTGCAGGACTTCCTCGACATCTATTACGCGGGCGCCGCCGTGCTGCTGACGCGCCGGGATTTCGAGGATCTGGCCTTCGCCTATTTCCAGCGCGCCGCCGCCGACAATGTGCGTCACGCCGAGATCTTCTTCGACCCCCAGACCCATACCGACCGGGGCGTGCCGTTCGGCGTGGTGGTCGAGGGGCTGATCGCGGGCATGGACCGGGCCAAGGCCGAACTGGGCGTGTCCTCCGGTCTGATCCTCAGCTTCCTGCGTCACCTGACCGAAGACGAGGCCTTCGCGACCCTGGAGGCGGCCAAGCCCTATCTGCATCATTTCATCGGCGTGGGACTGGATTCGTCGGAGGTCGGTCATCCGCCGTCCAAATTCCAGCGCGTCTTCGCCGCAGCCCGCGACCTGGGCCTGAAACTGTGCGCACACGCCGGCGAGGAGGGTCCGCCCGCTTATGTGCATGAGGCGCTGGACCTGCTGAACATCGACCGTATGGACCACGGCAATCGCTCGATGGAGGACGAGGCCTTGGTCGAGCGGCTGGCGCGCGAGCAGATGACCCTGACCGTCTGCCCGCTGTCGAACCTGAAGCTGTGCGTCGTTGACGACCTGAAGGACCACCCGGTGCCCGAGATGCTGCGCCGGGGCCTCCACGTCACCCTGAACTCGGACGACCCGTCCTATTTCGGCGGCTACGTGAACGACAACTACAGCCGACTGGCGGCGGCGGTCGGCCTGACGCGCGAGCAGGTGACGCTGCTGGCGCGCAACAGCTTCGAAGGATCGTTCCTGGGCGATGCGGAGAAGGCGGCGCGGATCGCGGAGGTGGAGGCGTACGCGAAGGCGAACTGACCCCTTTCGTCATCCTCCGGCGAGCGTAGCGAGACCGGGGGACCCAGCGGCGCGCGCGAGCGCGAACCTGTCACGAGCCTAATGTCCTACGGCCGTGCGGTGGATGGATTTCGCCTTCGGCGCCGCTGGGTCCCCCGCTCTGCGCCGCGAAGGCGCGGCTTGCCGGAGGATGACGAAAGAAGGAGTCAGCCCAGCAGTTCACCGGCCTCGATCTCCACCACCCCCAGCGCCCGAAAACTGTCCCGTGCCGCCGCCTCGGTCTGCGGGGCGATGGCGCGACTGGCGTCGGCGATCACCACGGCGTCGAAGCCTTCACGCACCGCGTCCTCAGCGGTGAAGCGGACGCAGTAGTCGAAGGCCAGCCCTGCCAGGAAGACACGGCTCACGCCCAGTTCGCGCAACAGGCCGACCAGGCCCGTCGGCGTCTTTTGATCGTTCTCGAAGAAGCCGGAATAGCTGTCTACCGCCGGATTATAACCTTTGCGGATCACGGCCAGGGCCTTGCGAACCGTAGGGGCAACGTCGGGCTGGAAATCGGCGCCGAGCGCGCCCTGAATGCAATGATCCGGCCACAGCATCTGGCGGCCATAGGCGACCTCGATCTCGGTGAAGGGCGCCGCGCCGGGGTGGTTGGAGGCGAACGAAATCTGGTCCGGCGTGTGCCAATCCTGCGTCACGATCACCCGGTCGAACCGTTCCGCCAGCCGATTGATCAGCGGCATGATCCTCGCTCCGCCCTCGACCGCCAGAGAACCGCCCTCGCAGAAATCGTTCTGCGGGTCGATGACCAGAAAGGCGTCTGTCGCCGCGATCTGCATCACACGCCCGCGTAGGCGTCGATCTCGTTGGCCGAGCCGAGCGCGACCGGGATGCGCTGGTGCAGATGCTCGGGCTGCACATCCAGGATCGGCTGCACGCCGTCCGTCGTCGCCTTGCCCCCGGCCTGTTCGACCAGAAAGGCCATCGGATTGCCCTCATACATCAGACGCAGCTTGCCCGGTTTGTTCGGCTCGCGTTTGTCCCACGGATAGAGGAAGACCCCGCCACGCATCAGAATACGGTGCACGTCCGCGACCATGGCGGCGACCCAGCGCATGTTGAAGTTTTTGCCGCGCGGACCGTCCTCGCCCTTCAGCAGGTCGCCGACATAGGTCTGCACCGGCTCGGACCAGTGGCGCAGGTTCGACATGTTGATGGCGAACTCCCTGGTGTCCGGCGAAATGGCGATGTCGTCGTGGGTCAGGATCCAGTCGCCCTCGTTCGACAGGGTGAACCCCTTCACGCCTGTGCCGGTCGTCAGCACCAGCATGGTCTGCGGGCCGTATACGGCATAGACGGCGGCGACCTGATTGCGGCCCGGCTGGAGGAAGTCGGCCTCGGCCGGGGTCGCGGTCGCGGACTTCAACACCGAGACGATGGTGCCGACGGGGGCGTTGATGTCGATGTTGGACGAGCCGTCCAGCGGGTCGAACAGCACCAGATATTCGCCCCCAGGATTGGTGGCCGGCTGGACCTCGTCCATCTCTTCCGACGCGACGCCGGCGACGACGGGGCTGGCCAGCAGGGCGTCGGTGAGCATGTCGTTGGTCATGACATCGAGCTTCTTCTGCTCCTCGTCCTGAACGTTGATCTGCCCTGAGGCGCCCAGCGCCCCGGCGAGAGCGCCGCCGGCGACCACGTCGCTGATGTCGGCGCAGGTGGCGGCGACGACGGTCAGGACCGTCTTCAGACCCTCCGGCGCATCCAGGTCGGCGATATGGGCGTCGAGGCTTGTGCGGGTCATGCTGTCGATCCGGTTCTAGGCTTTGCCCGTTCTTGGAGGGCGGGACGCGCAACGGCAAGACAGAAACCCTCTCCCGGTGGGAGAGGGCTTGAGCCTCGGAGAGCCGCAGGCGATCCGTAAGGCGAAAGGGTGAGGGTCGGGCGGTGCGAACTGGCCCACGACCCGCCCCTCATCCGGCCCTGCGGGCTACCTTCTCCCAACGGGAGAAGGACTCATTTCATCAGATCGGCAGGATCGCCGTTCCGAACGCCCGCTTCAGTTCATGCGCGGCGAAGGTCTGGGCCGCCATCGCATCCGGCAGCACCATCGCCATGCCGAAGAACTCGTGCGTCGAGCCGTGGAATGTCTTGTGGCGCACATCGACGCCCGCCTGTTCCAGCTTCTCGGCCAGCAGTTCGCCCTCGGTGCGCAGCGGATCGATCTCGGCGCAGATGACGGTCGAGGACGGCAGGCCGGCCAGGTTCGCCTTCTCGACGATGTTGATGCGAGAATCCTGAGCGTCGGCTTCATTGGCGAAGATGTGCTTCACGAACCACTGCATCATCGGCTTGTTCAGCGGCTTGGCGTCGGCGTTCTCGACATAGGACTCATTGTCCATGTCCACCCCCGCGACCGGATAGACCAGTACCTGATGCTTGGGCGCCGGCAGACCGGCGTCGCGCGCCATCATCGACACGCCGATGGCCAGGTTGCCGCCGGCGCTCTCGCCCATGACCGCCACCTTCTGCGGGTCGCCGTTGAAGCTCTGGGCGTTGTCCAGCACCCAGCGATAGGCGGCCAGGGCGTCGTCGTGGGCGGCGGGGAACTGATGCTCCGGCGCCTGGCGATAATGGACCGAGACCACGATCACGTCGGCCATTTTGGACACGCCGCGCGGGCCGCCGTCATAGACGTCCAGATCGGCGATCACGAAGCCGCCGCCGTGGAAATAGACCACGACCGGGTGCAGCTTGTTCTCGGAATGGTCATGCGGCTTGTAGATACGGGCCTGGATTGGGCCGCCGGCGCCGGGAATGGAGATGTCGGTGATCTTGACGCCCAGGTCGTCGGCCTTCGGATCCTTTCCGGCCTTTCGCAGCAGGGAATGGACGGCGTCGGTCGGGGTCGGCTGCTGGCGCGCTTCGGCCGGCGACAGGGTCTCGATCGGCTTGCCGCCAAGAGACGCCAGTTCGTCCAGCACCATCTGCATCGGGCCGTCGGCCTTGGCGGGAGTGTCACGCGGCTTGTCGTTGTCGCCGAACAGCTTGTCTATAATCGACATTTTGGAATTCCTGGGTTTCGAAAGAGGGTTCTTAACGACAACCCGCCCCACGCATCCTTGTTCCCCGACCGCTTGACTTGGGGCCAGAGTCGATGCCTTAGGTCGAGCGCTCTCGCGGGAGAGTTCGGAGTCTGGAAACAGGCCTCGACGCCGAAGGCGCAACCGCCCCGGAAACGCTCAGGCAAACGGACCGCGACAGCATACGGACGCTGGAAAGTCGCTCTCGATGGGCGCGCCGACGGAGCAAGGCGACATGATTTGGTCGCCGGAATCTCTCAGGCTTCAGGACAGCGGGGGCGCGAGGACGGCGGAGCTCCGCCACAACACGCGACCGTGAAAGCCTGAACCATGACCGACCAGACCCTGAAGACGACCGCTCTGAACGCCGCGCACCGCGCGCTGGGGGCCCGCATGGTGGGTTTCGGCGGCTATGACATGCCGGTCCAGTATGAAGGCGTTCTGGCCGAGCACCGCTGGACCCGCGAACACGCCGGCCTGTTCGACGTGTCGCACATGGGCCAGTGCAAAATCACCGGCGCGGACGCCACCGCCCAGTTCGAACGTTTCGTGCCCGGCGACTATGAAATCCTGAAGGCCGGCAAGCAGAAATATTCGCTGCTGCTGAACAAGGACGGCGGCATCATCGACGACCTGATGGCCGGCCGTCCCGACCATGACGGGCTGTTCGTCGTCGTCAACGCCGGCAACAAGGACGAGGACTTCGCCTTCTGGGAGGCGAACCTTGAAGGCGACGCCAAGCTGACGGTTCTGGACCGCGCCCTGATCGCCATTCAGGGCCCGGAAGCCGCCGAGGTCATGGCCGCGCACGAGCCGATCCTGGCCGAGATGGGCTTCATGGAATGCGCCCGCCTGATGCTGTTCGGCGCCGACTGCTATGTCTCACGCTCGGGCTACACCGGCGAAGACGGCTATGAGATTTCGGTCCCGGCCGACCAGGCCGAGCGCATCTGGAACACCATTCTGGAAGACGCCCGCGTCAAGCCGATCGGCCTGGGCGCCCGCGACAGCTTGCGTCTGGAAGCCGGCCTGCCGCTGCACGGCCACGACATCGACCCGACCACCTCGCCGGTCGAAGGCGCCCTGACCTTCGCCCTGTCCAAGTCGCGCAAGGAACGCGCCGACTTCAACGGCGCCGAGCGGATCATGCACGAATTGGCCGACAGCCCCTCGCGCGTCCGCATCGGCCTGATCGTCAAGGAAGGCGCCCCGGCCCGCGAAGGCGCCGAGATCGCCGACATGGATGGAAACGTCATCGGCAAGATCAGCTCGGGCGGCCCCTCCCCAACCCTGGGCAAGAATATCGCCATGGGCTTCGTGCCTCCCGCTTTTTCCGAGCTGGGCGCGGACCTGAAGGTCATCGTGCGCGGCAAGACCGCCGCCGCCGAAGTCGTCGCCATGCCCTTCGTGGCGCAACGCTATTACCGGAAGCCGAAGGCGTAACGCCCTCTCCTTCCGTCACCCTAGGCCTTGTGCCTAGGGTCCAGAAACACCGACGCCCGCCGTCGGATCACGGCTTCCGACACCGGGAGTCTGGATCTTAGGCACAAGGCCTAGGATGACGAGTTAGAGACAACACAGCCTGCTCCGGCCGGCTTCATTGAGGACAGACAGATGAAGTTCACCAAGGATCACGAGTGGGTCAGCCTGGACGGCGACATCGCCACCGTCGGCATCTCCAAACACGCCGCCGACGCCTTGGGCGACGTGGTGTTCGTCGAGGTGCCTGAGGTCGGCAAGACCGTCGCCAAGGGCGACAGCTTCGCCGTGGTCGAGAGCGTCAAGGCCGCCTCCGACGTCTACGCCCCCGTCTCGGGCGAAGTGGTCGAGGCCAACGACGCCCTGTCGACCGCCCCGGAAACCGTCAACTCGGCCGCCGAGGCCGACGGCTGGTTCGCCAGGATCAAGGTCTCGGACGCCTCGCAACTGGACGCCCTGATGGACCAGGCCGCCTACGACGCCTTCCTCGCCAGCCTGTAAGCGCCAGTGTTCACCGTCTTCTTCCGCAACTCGACGACGACGCCGTCCCAGCCCGGTTTAGGCCAGCTGGTGCAGGCGGCGCTCGCCGAGGCGGGTGCAGAATGGACGGGCGTGGAAGCGGAGCTGCGTCTTACGGACGGCGCGGTCCTTTACCTGTTCGGCGAGGACCTGAGCGACGGCATGCTGGCGGAGTATCCGGTGCTTACCGATACCGTGGCCGAAGCCCTCTATCGTATCGCCGACCGGACGAGCGCCTTCATCATCGGCGATCTGTTCAATCCCGTCGCGCTACGAACCCATGCCAGCGATGGCGAAGTGCGGGTTGCGGACATGAATATTCTGGGCCCCGATACCATCAAAGGTCCAGAGCAGTTGTACGCCGCGCTAGCTGAACTTTCGCCGAACGCCGAACAGCAAGAACCGGCGGCCCAGCGGAAGGTATTGCCCGTCCGCAAGCACCAACAGTCCTCTTCGCTGTTCTCAAGATTATCTGACCTCCTCTTCGGAAAATCCGTCTGATGCGCTACCTCCCCCTGACGCCCGACGACCGCACGGCGATGCTCGCCGCCATCGGCGCGAAATCGATCGACGACCTGTTCGTGGACGTGCCCCAGTCGGCGCGGCTGGACGGCCCCGTGGACCTGCCGCGCGTGGCGGGCGAGTTGGAGGTCGAACGCGCCCTCTCGGCCATGGCGGCCAAGAACGCCTCGGCCGGCGCCGTGCCCTTCTTCTGCGGCGCAGGGGCCTACAAGCACCACGTCCCGGCGACGGTGGATCACGTGATCCAGCGCTCGGAATTCCTGACCAGCTACACCCCCTATCAGCCGGAAATCGCGCAAGGCACGCTGCAATATCTGTACGAGTTCCAGACCCAGGTCGCCAACCTGACCGGCATGCCGGTGGCCAACGCCTCCCTCTATGACGGCTCGACCGCCATGGCCGAGGGCGTGCTGATGGCGACCCGCGTGACCCGCCGCAACAAGGCGGTGATCTCGGGCGGCGTCCACCCGCACTACGTCAAGGCGACCGAGACCGTGGTCCACGCCGTCGGCGTCGAGACCCTGGCCCTGCCCGCCGCTGTCGATGCCGAAGCCGCCGTGATCGACCAGATCGGTCCCGACACGGCCTGCGTCGTCGTCCAGACCCCCAACGTCTTCGGCACCGCCACCGACGTGACCAGGATCGCCGAGGCCGCCCACGCCGCCGGCGCCCTGCTGATCGTCGTGGTGACGGAAGCCGTGTCGATGGGCCTGCTGAAATCGCCCGGCGAGATGGGCGCCGACATCGTCGCAGCCGAGGGCCAGTCGATCGGCAACGCCCTGAACTTCGGCGGTCCTTACGTCGGCCTGTTCGCCACGCGCGAGAAGCTGATCCGCCAGATGCCGGGCCGCCTGACCGGCGAGACCGTGGACGCCGACGGCGAGCGCGGCTTCGTCCTGACCCTGTCCACGCGCGAGCAGCATATCCGTCGCGACAAGGCCACGTCGAACATCTGCACCAACTCGGGCCTCTGCACCCTGGCCTTCACCATCCACATGAGCCTGCTGGGCGAGACGGGCCTGCGCAAACTGGCCCTGCTCAACCACGAGAAGGCCGTGGCCACGCGCGACGCCTTGGCCGCCATCCCCGGCGTGGAAATCCTGACTTCGCGCTTCTTCAACGAGTTCGCGGTGCGCCTGCCCAGGAACGCGGCCGAGGTCGTGGACGCCTTGGCCGGTCACCACATCCTGGCCGGCGTGCCCTATAGCCGCCTGGCCCCCGACGCCGGCATGGACGATGTCCTGCTGGTCGCCGCGACCGAGACGACGCTGGATCACGACATCCAGATCCTCGCCAAGTCGCTCTCCAAAGTCCTCGGCGCGTAAGGGATAACGACCATGAGCACCATGAACACCGTCGGCCGCCCGACCGCCCCGAACGCCGTGACTTCCAGGCCCGCCACCCTGACCGGCGGCCGCGGCCTGTTGCAGGACGAGGCCCTGATCTTCGAGGGCGAAGGCTGGGGCAAGACCGGCGTCGATCTGCCGGAACCCAAGACCGACGGTTCCGACCTGGGCGACCTGGTCCGCAAGGATCCGATCGGCCTGCCCGGCCTGTCCGAGCCGGAAACCATGCGCCACTATGTGCGTCTCAGCCAAAAGAACCACGCCATCGACCTGGCCATCTATCCGCTGGGCTCATGCACGATGAAGCACAACCCGCGCCTGAACGAGAAGATGGCGCGCCTAGCCGGCTTCTCCGACATCCACCCGCTGCAACCGATCTCGACGGTGCAGGGCGCGCTGGAGCTGATGGACACGCTGGCCCACTGGCTGAAGACCCTGACCGGCATGCCCGCCGTCGCCCTGTCGCCCAAGGCGGGCGCGCACGGCGAACTGTGTGGCCTGATGGCCATCCGCGCCGCCCACGAGGCCTCGGGTCAGCATGAGAAGCGCCGCAAGGTGCTGGTGCCCACCAGCGCCCACGGCACCAACCCGGCCACGGCCGCCTTCGTCGGCTATACCGTCGTAGAGGTCGCCCAGACCGAGGACGGCCGCGTGGACGTCGCCGATCTGGCCGACAAGCTGGGTGACGACGTCGCCGCCATCATGGTGACCAACCCCAACACCTGCGGCCTGTTCGAGCGCGACATCCTGGAGATCAGCCGCCTGACGCACGAGGCCGGCGCCTACTTCTACTGCGACGGCGCCAACTTCAACGCCATCGTCGGCCGGGTCCGCCCCGGCGACCTGGGCGTCGATGCGATGCACATCAACCTGCACAAGACCTTCTCGACGCCGCACGGCGGCGGCGGTCCGGGCGCGGGTCCGGTGGTGCTGTCCGAAGCCTTGGCGCCCTTCGCCCCGGCCCCTTGGGTCGTGCATGACGACAACGGCTATCGCCTGGTCGAGCGCGAGGAGGACGAGGCCGTTCAGGCCTTCGGTCGCCTGTGCGCCTTCCAGGGCCAGATGGGCATGTATGTGCGCGCCCTGTCCTACATGATGTCGCACGGCGCCGACGGCCTGCGTCAGGTGGCGGAGGACGCCGTCCTGAACGCCAACTACATCAAGGCCCGCCTGTCGGACCTGATGTCGGCGGCCTTCCCCGACGGCCCCTGCATGCACGAGGCCCTGTTCGACGACGAATGGCTGAAGGGCACGGACATCACCACGCTCGACTTCGCCAAGGCGATGATCGACGAGGGCTTCCACCCGATGACCATGTATTTCCCGCTGGTCGTCCACGGCGCCATGCTGATCGAACCGACGGAGACCGAGTCCAAGGCCGAACTGGACCGCTTCATCCACGCCATGCGCTTGCTGGCCGAGGCAGCGAAGGCTGGCGACGTCGACCGCTTCAAGGGCGCCCCCTTCCATGCGCCGCTGAAGCGACTGGACGAAACCCGCGCCGCCCGCTCGCCGGTCCTGCGCTGGTCGGCTCCAGCAGGGTCGAACCAGGCGGCGTAAATATAAGCCCCGTCATCCTAGGGCTTGTCCCTAGGATCCAGACTCCCGGTTTCGACGAGCGCGCTCACTGCGGACGCATCGGCAGTCTGGATCCTCGCCACAAGGGCGAGGATGACGGCGGTTAAACAGCGATCTCTAACCCGCCGCCCGTCTCAGCGCCGCGAAGGCCGCGCGTCCGAACGTCTCGGGCGGTGCGTCGGGATTGGCCAGCCACGCGTCCAGCGACAGCTTCATGATGCTGACCGCCGTCCCGGCGACGACGCGGCAGGCGATGTCGTCGGACGCCAGGCCCTTGCGCGCCGCCAGGGCTTCGGCCAGCAGCCGCTCAACCTGTTCGTATTTCGCCTGGTCGCCCGCCCTCAGCGAGGGTGTGCCATGGATCAGGATGGCCACCGCCTTGGTCTCCTCGGACTGGGGCTGCTGCGCCAGATCGACGAAAGCGTTCTCCACCATATCCAGCAATGGCTCGTCTGCCGGCCGTGCCGCGATGGCGTCCGCGACCATCTGCGGAAATCCCGCCTTGGCCGAGAACACGATCTCCTCCTTCGACCCGAAATAGTTCAGCAGGGTTCGGCGCGACACATCCGCCGCCTGCGCCACCTCGTCCAGGGTCGTCGCCTCGAACCCCTTGTCGAGGAACAGGCGCATGCCCTCGGCCTGGATACGGGCATGCGTCTCCAGCCGTTTGCGTTCACGCAGGCCTTGATCGTTGACGGAAATCTTTTCTTGCACTTCTTGCATATTTGCACCGGATGCAGATATGCAAGCCGGAACCCTTCGAGACAACATCTTTCTGCGATAGGATAGCGAAATGACGACCTGGACCACAGCCGATATTCCCGACCAGAGCGGCAAGCTGGTCATCATCACCGGCGCGACCGGCGGTCTGGGCCTGGAAACCGCCCTGGTGCTGGCCGAAAAGGGGGCCGAGGTGGTGCTGGCGGCTCGCAATCCGACCAAGGGGGCCGAGGCCGAACGGCTGATCCGCGCGCGCCATCCCGGCGCCGATGTGCGATTCGACCTGCTGGACCTGGGTGACCTGGCGTGCGTGGCCGCCTTCGCTGATCGCCAGCTGACGGCGGGACGGCCGATCGACATCCTGATCAACAACGCCGGGGTCATGGCCCTGCCGACACGGCAGACCACGGCCGATGGGTTCGAGATGCAGTTCGGCACCAACTACCTGTCGCATTTCGCCCTGACGGGCCGCCTGCTGCCCCTGCTGACCCAAGGCCCTTCCAGACAAGAAGGGGCGCGCGTCGTCCAAATGTCCAGCATGGCCCATCGCGGCGGCCGGATTCTGCTGGACGACCTCAACTATGAAAAGACGGCCTACAAGCCGTGGCCGGTCTATCAACAGTCCAAACTGGCCATGCTGATGTTCGCCATCGAACTGGACCGGCGCAGCCAGGCTCAGGGCTGGAACCTGACCAGCGCGGCGGCCCACCCCGGCTTCGCCCGGACCGACCTGATCGCCAATGGTCCGGCCCAGTCGGGCGCCGGTGGGTTGATGATGGCGGCAGGGCGGCTGCTTCAGCCCTTCATCAGCCATTCCGGCGCGGACGGCGCCCTGCCGACGCTGTTGGCCGCCACCTGGCCCGCCGTAAAGGGCGGCGGCTATTACGGCCCCCGACGCATGATGGAAATGAAGGGACCGCCCGGCCCTGCCGAGATCAAGCCTCAGGCTCAGGACGCAGACGTGGCCCGCAGGCTCTGGACCGAATCCGAACGACTAACCGGCGTCCATTACGGCTGAGGCCGTGTCGCAGCGGCCACGGTCAGCGGCCTGCAGCGGATCATGACCAAAGCTTCATTCGCCGGACACCGATCCGCCATCGACGCAGGACCTTAAAAGGGTTGTGGCAAGGTCGTCACGGTCGCCTTTTCCTTTCCCGACGAGGGATCGGGCGGCGGTGGCGACCGTTGTCATGACGGCCTCCCCTCCCCATCTGGCGTATCCGTGACCTCCCTCTCCGTTCTCCTCGCACAGCCTTCGAAACCGCGCAGCCGCACGCTGCGTCTGGTGAAACGCTGGGCGCTGATGATCGGCGGCCTGTTCGTGGTGCTGCTGGGGATTCTGATCGCCCCCCTGCCGGGTCCCGGCGGGATTCCGGTCATCGCCGTGGGCCTGATGCTGATCCTGAAGAGCTCGTTCTGGGCCAAGCGTCAGTTCATCCGCGCCCAATACGCCCGCCCGAAATGGATCTATCCGTTCCGGAGACTCATGCGGAAAAAGCCGGAGTTCGCGCCGGTTTTCTGGCAACAGGCGCTGCGGGCCGAAAAGGTCGTGACCAAGCGGTCCGGTCGTCACCTTTCGCGCGGCCGCAAGCAGGTGCGACGGTATTTCCGCAAGCTTTTCCGCTAGTTAGAGACCATCTCGCGGTTGCGTTGCTGCAACCGCTAACCACAGGAACGTGAACACCAATCTCCCCAGTCAGGCGTATCCTGTCTGCGCGTTATCAGAGAACCACTCATGCGTTGGGAGGCGCTAAGGTCATGATGTCACGCGTAAAAAAGGGCATGATTGCGGGTGTTGCCGCGACCATCGCTGCGTCTCTGCTCGAAGTCCCGAATATGTTCCTCAACTGGTTTGATCCCTTCCAGGGGGTCATCGCCGGTATGATCGGCATGCCGGGCAACCTTGCTGTAGGATGGGTTATCCATGCCATCAGCGGGGTCTTCATCCTGGGACCCTTGTTCGGGATCCTGTGCCCGCGCTTGCCGACCGACACGTCGGAGACGAAAGGCATCGTCTTTGCCGTCGGCGCCTGGCTGGTGATGATGGCGGCCATCGTGATGTTCGGAAACTACCGGACCTTCACGGCGGGTTCCGGCTTTGGCACCATCGCCTGGCTGTTGGTCACCCACGCCGTGTTCGGCATCGTGCTGGGCAATGTCTATGCCCGGCTGGTGGCGCGCGAGAAGCGTATGGGCGGTGTCTACGTCGGCGGCGCCCACGCGCACTGACTTCACCATAGACGATCCAAGAAAAAGGCCCCCGACGGCGACGTCGGGGGCCTTGTTTCATTCAGCGTCACGCCGATCAGTTCAGGCGATCGCCTATCTGGGCGATGGCGCTGTCCAGCAGCGGATCCTTGGCGCCGCTGGCGATGCGGGCGGTCAGGATCTGTTCGGCGGTTCTGGCGGCCAGGTCTGCGGCGGCGGCCTTCACCTCGGCCGAGGCCTGAGCTTCGGCCTGAGCGATGCGGGTCTCGGCCATCTTCTGGCGACGGGCCAGTGTCTCTTCCAGCTTGGCCTTGGTCTCGATCTCAAGACGACGGGCGTCGGCTTCCGCCTGCGCCATCATCTCGGCGGCCTGAGCTTCGGCCTCGGCCTTCTCCTTGCGGATCTGGGCCAGCAGGGCCTCGGCCTCGGCGCGCAGGCGAGCGGCCTCGTCCAGGTCCGCCTGAATCTTGGCGGCCTTGGCGTCCAGGGCCTTGGCGGCGATCTTGGGCACGCCGGCGGCGACCAGGATGCCCAGGAAGATCAGCAGGCCGACGCCGACCCACAGCTCCGGGTTGGAAAGGCTGTAGAAATGGCCGAATTCGAGGAAGGCGGGCATATCAAGCGGCTCCCTTGAGCGCGGCGGCGACGTCGGCAGTGCTCGGCGCCTTGCCGGTCAGACGCTCGACCATGGCGGTCGCTGCGTCGTGGGCGATAGTGGTGACGTTGGCCATGGCCGCGTCGCGAGTCTTGCCGATGGAGGTTTCCGCTTCGGCGATGCGAGCATTCACGACCGCTTCTTCAGCGGCCTGGCGGGCATTGGCCTCTTCGGTCACCCGAGCCTTGGCTGCGGCTGCGGTGGCGCGTGCGTCGGCGCGGGCCTTGGCGACTTCGGCCTGAGCAACTGCGGCCTGCTCGGCGGCTTCGGCCTGAACTTGACGGGCCGTCGCGACGGCCGTGGAAATCGTGTCGGCGCGCTCGTCCATCACCTTGCGCATACGCGGGGCGAAGACCTTGGCGACCAGGAGGTAAAGGACGAAGAACAGGAGCAGCAGATAGGCGATCTGCCCGACCCAGTGCTGGGTCTCGAACTGCGGCAAACCTCCGGCTTCATGCTCGGAAACGGCGTGGGCCGTGTTCTCGGGCATATGTCCGGTTTGAACCGCGACGTCGGCGGCTTCTTCCACCGAAAGGACCGGCGGCGATGCTGAGGAGTGGGCGGCCATGTTCATCCGTCGTGAAAACAGTCGCGGCGGCGCGGACCATCAGGCCGCGCCGCCGCCGGTAGCAGTATCAGGCGATCAGCCCAACCAGGCCAGGATGCCCAGAACGAAGGACAGGATGCCCAGGGCTTCGACCAGAGCGGCGCCGACGAACAGGTTGCCGACTTGGCCGGCGGCAGCCGACGGGTTGCGCAGGGCGCCCGCCAGGAAGTTGCCGAAGATGTTGCCCACGCCGATGGCCGAGCCGAGCATGCCCAGGGTGGCCAGGCCGATACCGAAGTATTTGAAGGATTCAGCTTCCATGATGATTTCCTATTCCGTCTTTAGGTTGGTTGGTTTTTCAGGACTGGGTCGCGGCCTTAGTGGCCATGACCCAGGTTGACCACATCGTTGAGATAGATGCTGGCCAGAACGGCGAAAACGAAGGCCTGAAGGAAGGCCACGAGGAACTCCAGCGCAGTCAATCCGACCACCATACCCAGCGACAGGGCGGCGACCGGCAGGCCCAGCAGGCCCAGACCGCCGGCGGCGGCGAGGCCGCCCATCGACACGACAAAGCCGGCGAAGATCTTCAGCGCGATGTGGCCGCCCAGCATGTTGCCGAACAGACGAAGGGCGAGGGTGATCGGACGCAGCAGGAACGAGACGAACTCGATCGGCACGACCAAGAACATGACCGCCAGCGGAATGCCCGACGGGGCGAACAACTTGAAGAAGCCCAGGCCATGCTTGGCGAAGCCGATGCCGATGACCAGCAGTATGGTGATCAGGGCGAAGGTCGCGGTGACCGCCAGTTGGGACGTCGCCGTAAAGGTCAGGAACAGACCCAACAGGTTCATACCCAGGACCAGCATGAAGATGGTCAGGATGAACGGGAAATATTTGCGACCCTCATGACCGATGATCGAGTCGGTGACGCCGTCGATCAAACCGAACAATTGCTCGCCCGTCGCCTGAAGGCGGCCAGGAACGATCTTTGCGTTCGACGTGACCAGGGTCAGGAAGCCGACGACCAGCACGAAGGCGATCGTCATCGCCATATGCGAATTGGTGAAGGCAAGGCTGGTCTCGCCCACGAGCGGCAGGTTGACCGTACCGAAGTCCAAGCCCTGAAGGGGCGTGACTTTAAACTGATGAATCGGATCGGCCATGGGCCTTATCGGTCCTCGTCTTCGTCGGCTTCTTCGAACGGGATAGGCTTCGCCTCGACCCCCGCCGCCTTCGCCTGCGCCATCAGCCGGTTAGCCGTGCGACGCGCCATGTAAATCGATAGTGCGAAACCCAAAAGGATTCCGCCGATGATGCCCCACGGGGTGGTTCCAAGGAACCGATCCGCAAGAAAACCCAACCCCAGCCCCACCAGAACGCCGCCGATCAGATCGGCGATGATCTTGTAGGCCTCACTGGTCACCTTCTGGGCGGCCAGATGCGCATGCTCCTGCTGAGCGGTGCGCGTCTCCAGCGAGGATGCGCTTTCGTTGAGGCGTTTGATCGCCTCTTCGCGCGATTCCGTCATTGGGGACATGCCTGAAATGCTCAGCGCCGAACGACGTCCGGACGGGTCTGAATTCGGCGCGGAAACTAATCGTGAGCGGCCCATAGGTCAAGGCGTCGTGATCACGCTCTAAACCGTTGTAGAGCCTCGACTTTCGCCGCCTGCGGACAAGCCGTGACGATGCGCCGCTGTTCGCAGCGACAGAATCTCGCCCGTCGCGACGCGGGTCAGATGGCGATCAGGGCCGCAAACGACTAGGTTCACGGCCATGAATGCCCATGTTCCTCCCCCCGCTGCTCCGCTTCGCCCGATTTCGGTTCGGCTGGCGACGCCGCGCGGCTTTTGCGCGGGGGTGGACCGGGCGATCCAGATCGTCGAACGCGCCATCGAGAAGTTCGGCGCCCCCGTCTATGTGCGCCACGAGATCGTCCATAACCGCCATGTCGTCGAGCGGCTGAAGGTCATGGGCGCCGTCTTCGTCAAGGAATTGGACGAATGCCCCGACGACCGGCCCGTCGTCTTCTCGGCCCACGGGGTGCCCAAGTCGGTGCCCGCCACCGCCCGGGCGCGCGAACTGGTCTTCCTGGACGCGACCTGCCCCCTGGTGTCCAAGGTCCATGTCGAGGCCGAGCGCCACCACGCCGCCGGCAAGCACATCATCCTAATCGGCCATGCGGGCCACCCCGAGGTGATCGGCACCATGGGCCAACTGCCCGATGACGCCATCAGCCTGGTCGAGACCGAAGCCGACGCCGAATCGTTCGAACGCCCCGGCGACGCCCCCCTGGCCTATGCAACCCAGACCACCTTGTCGGTCGATGATACGGCGGGCATCCTGAAGGTGCTGAAGCGCCGCTTCCCCGAACTGCCCGACCCGCACAAGGAAGACATCTGCTACGCCACCACCAACCGCCAGGATGCGGTCAAGGTGCTGGGCGAGGGCTGCGAGCTGGTGCTGGTGGTCGGGTCCAAGAACTCGTCCAACTCGGTGCGGCTGGTCGAGGTGGCGATGCGCGCCGGCGCCGGCGCTTCCTATCTGGTGGACGATGCGTCCCAGGTGGACTGGTCCTGGTTCGACGGGGTCCAGACGGTCGGCGTCACCGCCGGCGCCTCTGCGCCCGAGCCGCTGATCGAGGCCCTGGTCGACGCCATCCGCGCGCGGTTCGACGCCACGGTGACCGAGGACGGCGGCGCGCGCGAGACCGTGACCTTCAAACTGCCGCGTCTGCTGACGGCCTAAACCACCGCCTGCAAAGGCAGGGCGACGCGGAAGGTGCTGCCGACGCCGGGTTCGGTCAAGACCTCGATCTTGCCGCCCATCAACGCCGCCAAACCATGCGCCGCCGTCAGTCCCAGGCCGAGGCCGTCGGCGGTGCGGGTGCTGCTGTCGTCGCCTTGGGTGAAGGCCTCGAACAGACGCGTCGCCTCGGCGGGCTCCATGCCGGGGCCGGTGTCCTGGACCTCCAACACCAGTTGATCGCCGGCGACGGCCCGAAGGGTGACCTGCCCCGTTTTGGTGAAGCGCACGGCGTTGTCGCTCAGCGCCGCCATCAGTTTCTCGACATGGACCGGATCGCCCAGCCATTCGCCTTCGGCGGCCTCGACGCCGATCTTCAGTCCCTTGGCCTCGGCCGCGCCGCGGAAGTCGTTGGCGACACGTTGCAGCAGGTTGTCAGGCCGGAACGGCCGTGTCTCCAGCGTCACCGCCCCGTCACGCAACCGCACCACGTCCAATAATTCCTCCACCAGCCGCAGTTGCTGACGTCCCGACGCCTTCAGGATTTCCAGCCGCTCGCGCTGCTGGGGCGTGACCAGGTCCGCCCCGATCACTTCGGCCATGCCCAGGACGCCGTTCAGCGGCGTGCGCAGTTCGTGGCTGACGTTCGACAGGAAGCGGGTCTTGGCCTGGTTCGCCGCCTCCGCCCGCTCCAGCGCCGCCGACAGGGCGACTTCGGACGCCTTCAGACGGCGCACATCGGCGGTCGTGTTCCAGAACAGGGACGCGGTCCCGATGATCAGCACGACGAACAGCAGCAACAACAGGGGGCCCGCGCGGGTCAGGATCTGATAGCCCGGCCGTTCCGGGGCCCAGACGACGCGGCCCAGCAGACCGCCGCCGGCGTCTCGCACATCGACCCCGGTCATGCCCTGAGGCGGCACGGCGTCGCCCGGCTGGAAATGCACATCGGTCAGCGCCAGTCGCGTCCGAAGCGGATCCAACTCCGCCAGAAAGGGCTTGAACGACGCGACGACGGGATCAGACACCGGCGTCGCGCCCGACGCCGTATGTCGAACGACAGTCGAGGCGCCCAGGACATGGATGTCGTCGCCGACGCGCACGAAAGCGGCCTTGAGGCGAACCCCTGCATCCGCCGTCACCGAGCGATCTCGCCCCGAGGCGTCCTGACGCAATCCATCGATCAGCGGCTGGGCTGCACGCCCGAATACTCCACCCTGCTCCGTCATCGCCGGCCGACCGTCTTTGCTGATGCGGAACAGGCGGCCTGTGGCGTCATAGCCCAGGGTGAAGCGATGCTTGTGCTGGGCGGCGTAGAAGGCGCCGAAGTTGCGATCGTACCAGGCCACGTCGCCCGTCGTCATATGATCGACCGCCTCGTCCCAGATCGAGGCCGTGGTCAGGTTTTCCTCTACCATCTCCAGCGCGCGCGTCAGGCGCAACTGCACCAGCGCCTCTTCCTTGCGCGCCTGGTGAGCGTCGATTCCCCGGCTGACCGTGGTCAGCACACCGACCATGCCGATGATGGACAAAAGCATCAGGATCACCGCAATCCTGAACGTGCTCCACGCTCGCCAACCCGATTTGAACACCACGCCACTCATGCAGTCTGGCTTAGACGGCGCTGACTAAGACGGCGTGAACGTGACGTAACGTCAGCGTGTCTCGCCGACGAAATCCTGGGCGAACTCGGGCGCGTCGTCGTCGATGGGCAGACTGCCGTCCTCGTCGTCGGCCTCGGAGGCGCGGCTCGGGTCCGGCACCTCGAAGCCCACGGGCAGCGACAGGTCCAAGAGGCCCGCGGCCTTCATCTCCTGAACGCCCGGCAGGTCGTACAGGGTCGCCAGGCCGAAATGTTCCAGGAATTTGTCCGTGGTGGCATAGGTGACGGGCCGCCCAGGCGTGCGCCGGCGTCCCCGCAAGCGCACGAACCCCATCTCCAGCAGTAGGTCCAGCGTGCCCTTGGAGATGGTCACGCCGCGCACGCTCTCGATCTCGGCGCGGGTGACAGGCTGGTGGTAGGCGATGATGGCCAGGGTTTCCAGCGCGGCCTTGGACAGGCGACGCGGCTCCTCGCGCTCCTGCGTCATCATGAAGGCCAGGTCCGGCGCGGTGCGGAACCGCCAGCGGTCGGCGACGCACTCCAGCTCCACCCCCCGCCCCTCATAGCGGGCGCGCAGGCCCGATATGGCGCGCGCGACGTTGCAGTTCTCGGGCAGGCGCGCGGCGATCTCGGCGGCCGTCAGCGGCCCGGCGGCGGCGAACAACAAGGCCTCGACCCGCCGCTCGATCTCGGCCTCGTCGGGTTGGAAGGCGAGGTCAGACATGAATTCTCCCCGCCATATGACCGTCATCCTCGCCCTCGTGGCGAGGATCCAGACTCCCGGTTTTTCCGAGGGTGCGCCCATGCCAGACACCCGGAGTTCGGATCCTAGGGACAAGCCCTAGGATGACGGACAGAGTGAGAGAAACCATCACGGCGTCAGCTCCAGCGGCTGCCCCTGCCCGCGCCGCTTCAGGAACAGCTCGGCGAACGCCTGCGTCTGTCGAATGTCCATCGCCCCCTCCTTCACCAGCTCCAGACTGGCCGACAGGGTCGAGGCCGTAAAGCTGGCCTGGCTGGGGCCTTCCTCGCCTTCACGATGCGGCGCCACCTGGTCCAGCGGGGTCCAGTCGGCCAGTTTCGGCATGATCTCGCGCAACCAATCGCGCGCGGCCTCCAGCGCAAAGGCCTCGACCCGCTGGCCGGGCGCATAGCGCCGCGCCTCCTCGCGCCGACGCTGCACCACATAGGCGCTCATCAGTTCGTACAGGCTGGCGTCGATCCGGTCGGACGGCACGATCACCGTCGCCTCGGGGTCGCCGCGCGTGAAGACGTCGCGCTTCAACTGGGGCCTCGCCATCAGCTGTTCGACCGAGCGGCGCATGGCTTCCAGCTTCTGCAGGCGGAAGGCCAGGGCGGCGGCCATCTCCTCAGCCGGCGGCTCCTCGCCCTTGTCTTTCTCGGTGCGCGGCAACAGCAGCCGCGACTTCAGATAGGCCAGCCACGAGGCCATCACGAGGTAATCCGCCGCCAGGGCGAAATTCCGCCGCCGCGCCTCATGCACGAAGGCCAGATACTGTTCCGCCAACTGCGTGATCGACAGCTTCAGCAGATCGACCTTTTGGTTTCGCGCCAATGCCAGCAGCACGTGCAGCGGCCCCTCATACCCGTCCAGATCGACGACGAAGGCCTCGCGATCCTCGACCTCGGCGACGGCCGTAAAATCAAGATTGGGCTGGAAAGCTTCGGACATTTCCTTGGCCTAGCGCGCTTCGCGCTGCTTGAGGCCGGGACGGTCTAGGCGGCTCATGCTTGCGCCTCCCCCACGTCCGGCCCCTTGGCGACATCCAGCCGACCGCCCATGGCCTCGAAGAACCGCGCATGGGCCGCCACGGGATCCAGCGGTTCGGGGACGCGAACGATCCGCGCCATCGCCGCCTCGGCTCGCGCCTTCGTCCTGCCCTTCAGCCTGCCGGTCGCCTCGGCCACGGCCTGCATCTCGGCCATGTCGCCGTTGCAGTGCAGGACCACGTCGCAGCCCGCCTTCAGCGACAGATGCGTCCGCTCGCCCAACGATCCGCTCAGCGCCTGCATCGACAGGTCGTCGGTCATGATCAGGCCGGAGAAGCCCAGATGCTCGCGCATCATCTTCACCGCCTTCTTCGACTGTGTCGCCGGCCGCTTCTTGTCCACAGCGGTGAAGACGATGTGCGCCGTCATGGCCAGGGGCATGTCCGACAACGCCTTGAATGGCGCAAAGTCCCAGCCGTCCAGCGTCTCGAAATCGGCATGGACCGTCGGCAGGTCTTCATGGCTATCGGCGAAGGCGCGGCCATGGCCCGGCATATGTTTGATGCAGGGCAGCACCCCGCCCGCCAGCAGCCCTTCCGCTGCCGCCCGGCCCAGCAGGGTCACGGCCTGCGGATCCTGGCCATAGGCGCGGTCGCCCACGATGTCGTGGGCGCCGGGCACAGGCACGTCCAGCACCGGCAGCAGATCGACGTTGATCCCGACCTCGCGCAGGTCGTGCGCCATCAACCGCGCGCCCAACCGCGCCAGCTCGCGCGCCGCCAGCGGATCGTCGGTCGCCTTCAGATAGGCGTTCCCCGGCGGATATTTGGGCCAGTGCGGCGGCCCCATACGCTGGACCCGCCCCCCCTCCTGATCGATCAGGATGGGCGCCTCGGGATCGCCTATCGACGCCCGCAGTTCGTCGGTCAGCGCCCGCACCTGCTCCGGCGTGTCGATATTGCGCCGGAACAGGATGAAGCCCCACGGCCGCGCCTCGGCGAAGAAGGCCCGCTCGTCATCGGTCAGCCGATGGCCCGAACAGCCGTAGATGGCGGCGGAGGTCATATCCCCCTTACCTTACAATCCGTCATCCTAGGGCTTGTCCCTAGGATCCAAACTCCCGGTGTCAGCCGCAGTGCGACCAGATCAGACACCGGGAGTTCTGGATCCTCGCCACAAGGGCGAGGATGACGAAAACGCGTGGTGTCTCACCGAACGATGCAGTCCCGCCCGGCGGCCTTCAGCGCGTTGCAGAAGGCGACAGCCCGCTCGCGCGACAGGCCCGAGAAGGCCGTGCGGTACAGGGTCGAACCGCTGGACGAGGTCACTTCGGTCACGCGCTTTTCGGCGCCCGAGGCGAACGAGCCGAACCGGCCGGCGACGGCGGCGTATTCGCGGTCGGCGATCTCGGTCGAGGAGAAGGCGCCGATCTGCACCGAGGCCGAACCGCCCGCAGCAGCCGGGGCCTTGTTCGCCGGAGCGGCGACAGGCGGCGCGGTCGTCGGACGCGGCGTCGGCGTGGCGGGGGTCGCGGCCTTGGCGGGCGGCAGGCCCTGTCCGGTCGGGGCGGCGGTTGGCGGCGCGGCCGGGCGCGGCTGGGGCGTCTCGGGCGGCGGGGTGAAGGTCACGGGCGCGTCGGTCGTCTCGCCCTCGTCGCGATAGACGCGTACGCCGGCGGCCGGATCGATCGGCTGGGCGTCCACGGGCGGCGCCGACTTCATGTCGCCGACGGGCTGGCCCACGGCGGGCGGCGCGTCGGTCGAGGCGCGCATGCCCGAGCGATAGAAGAAGATCACGGCGACGATCAGCAGCAGCAGGACCACCGCGCTGATGATCAACGTGACCGGCGGGGCCTTGCCCCCGCCCGAGCCGACGTTGCGGCCGCTGCGCGGATCATAGGAATTGCGACGGAACGGCAGGTCGTCATCGGTCGGGGGCGTATAGGCGCCCCGGCCCGGCTTGTTGTCGTCTTCAAAGGACATTGTCGCGCTCCGCCGTCTGTCAGGCGCGCGAATCGGCGCGCCGAACGATCACTCTACGCCCCCGCGTGCATCTTTCGAATCACAGATCGAGGGCGAGGTCGAGGCTGAACAGTTTCTGGTGCACTTCTATGGCGTAACGGTCCGTCATGCCGGCGATATAGTCGCAGACCGCCCGCGCCCGCTGCGTCCGGTCGCGGGTCAGGGCAGGCGTGCTCCATTCCGGCGGCATGACCTCCGGCTCGGCCATGAACAGCTCGAACAGTTGCGACAGCACCCGCCGCGCCTGGCTGCGCGTCCGGTTGACCCGGTAGTGGCGATACATCCGCTCGAACAGGAACTTCCTCAGGATGGCCAGGTCGGCGTGCATTTCAGACGAGAAATCCACCATCGTCCGTTTCGCCGTGCGCACGTCCTCGGTCGTGACGATCCGGTCGTCTTCCAGCCGCCGCGCCGTCTCGGCCAGCACGTCCTCGACCATGACGCCAATCATCCGCCGCACCGCCTCGATCCTCAGCATCCGATCGTCGATGTCGGGATAGTCGCGCCGAACCTGCGCCAGCATAGGCCCGATCAGCGGCACCTGATCCAGGTCCTGCAAGGTGATCAGCCCCGCCTGAACCCCGTCGTCCACATCGTGGTTGTTGTAGGCGATGTCGTCGGCGACGGCCGCGCACTGGGCCTCCAGCGAGGCGAAGGTCCCGAGCCGCAGGTCCCATCCCGCCTCGCCGCCGGCCGCATAGGGCCGCACCACCGACCAGGCCGGTTCGTCCAGCCGGTGCGACACCGGGCCGTTGTGTTTGATGACCCCCTCGACCGTCTCCCAGCTCAGGTTCAGCCCGTCGAACTGCGGATAGCGGTTCTCCAGCTCGGTCACGACGCGGAAGCTCTGGACGTTGTGGTCGAACCCGCCGTGGTCGCGCATCTGCACCACCAGCTCGTCCTCGCCAGCATGGGCGAAGGGCGGGTGGCCCAGGTCGTGCGCCAGAGCGATGGTCTCGGCTAAATCATCGTCCAGCCTCAGCGCATGCGCCAGCGACCGCGCGATCTGGGCCACCTCCAGCGAATGGGTCAGGCGAGTGCGGTAATGATCGCCCTCGTGCGCCACGAAGACCTGGGTCTTCTCCTTCAGCCGCCGAAACGCCGTCGCATGGATGATCCGGTCGCGGTCGCGCGCAAAGGCGGTGCGCGTGCGACTGGCCGGCTCTGGAACGCGGCGCCCCAGGGTCAGGTCGGCGCGTTCGGCATAGGTGGCGAGGTCTGTCTGGCTCAACTCATCAACTTTGAGACTGCTTTGATGCGGGCGGCCCTTTTCGAACGCCCTTGCGGGCCTCATATAGACAGCCGTGAGCACCGTCCAATCCACAGAACCGTCCACACCCGCCTTCAGCGTCGCCACGCGCGCGCCGGAAGGCATCGTCCTGGCCGCCAGCGCCGCCAAACGCCTGGCCAAGCTGGGCGCGGTCGAGGGCAAGACCCTGATGCTGCGCGTCGCCGTCGATGGCGGCGGCTGTTCGGGCTTCCAGTATCGGTTCGAACTGGTCGAGACGGCCGAGGATGACGACCTGCACATCCAGGCCGACGGCCAGGCCGCCCTGATCGACCCCGTGTCGGTCCCGTTCCTGAAAAACTCCGAGATCGCCTACGTCGATGAACTCGCCGGCGCACAGTTCGTCGTCCGAAACCCCAACGCCGCCTCCAGCTGCGGCTGCGGCGTCAGCTTCTCGATCGGATAAGCGCCCAGGCCGTCGCGACGACGGTCGAGGCCAGCAGGGCCGAGAACACCCCATCCCACGCCCCGTCCTGCAACAGCGCGCCGACCAGGCCGATCAGGCTGAGGCCGAACAGGACTATGGGCGTGCGAAAGATGGCCCACAGGCTCAGATCCTTGCGGTTATGATGATGGCGGCTCATGACTTCCGCCGTCCCTTGCCCAGCCACAGGTAGAGACCCGACCCCAGGATCACGATGGTCGCGATGTCCAGCAGCGCCCACAGGATCTTCAGCGCCAACCCGCCGTAATCTCCGAAATGCAGCGGCTGCGACAGCGACAGCGTCTTCACATACCAGGGCATCTGCGCCACCGCCGCCAGTTCCCCTGTCCGCGCATCGATCAGGGCGGGCGTGGTCATGTGCGTCGTCAGCGGCGTGTCGCCATGGAAGAAGACGGCATAGTGGTGATCGGTCGAATAGTCGGTCCCCGGAAACGCCACGAACTGCAACTGCATCCCCGGCAGAGCCGCCTTGGCCCGCTCAACCGCCGCATCCAGCGAGGCCCGCTGGCCCGCCGGCGCCGGGGCGTCATAAGCCTGGGTCAGCTCCTTCAGCGCCGTATCCTTCCAATAGGCCAGGATCGGCGTCGCCAGGGTGTTGACCACCCCCGTCACCCCGACCACCAGCAGCCAGGCCACCGTCACGACGCCCAGCAGGTTGTGATAGTCCAGCCACCGCGTCCGCGCGGCCTTCTTCACCCGCACCGTGCCGAACGGCAGCCGCCGCATGAAGGGCGCATACAGCACCACCCCCGACACCACAGCGACGACCAGCAGCAGGCCCATCGCGCCCAGGAACAGCATCCCCGGCAGACCCAGGAACATGTCGGTGTGAAGCTGCAGCAGGAACTCCATCACAGGATGGCCGGCGACCAGGGGCGCGACCTCGCCGCTGGTCCGGTCGATGGGTTCGAAACTGTATTTTCCCGCCGGGGCGTCAGGCGCGCGGCTGGTGACATTCACCACCGGCCGGTCCTCGTCGAAGCTCATGAAAGCCGGGACCTCGCCCGGATGCCGCGCCAGTCCGGCCGCCAGAACCTCGTCCAGGGTCAGCAGCCGCCCTTGCGGGTTCTTCGGCTCCCACGGTTCGTGCAGCAGCACTTCGTTCAGCTCATGGCTGAACACCAGCGGCAGGCCGGTGACGCACAGCATCAGCAGGAACAGGGTCGAGACCAGGCTCGACCACTTGTGCGTCCAGGACCAGGCGCGGATGGTTCGGGCGTGCATCAGCCGACGCGGATCAGAACTCGGTCGAGACCGACAGGCGGAACGTGCGCGGCGCGCCCAACGTCAGATAGTTCGACCCCGGAAAACCTCCGACCGCGACCCACTGATCCTCGTCCGCGACATTCTCGACCCGCGCGCGCAGCGTCACCGGCTTGTCGCCCGCGACAAAGGCGTAGCGCACGCCCGCATCGAACCGGGTCCAGCTTTCCAGCTCCACCGTATTGGCGCCGTTCGCCGGCTGCGATCCGGTGTGAACGACCCGGCCTTCCAGCGTCAGGCCGTCGATGGCGCGCACGTCCCATTCAAGGTTCACATTGGCCTGGAAGTCCGGCACGCCGATAGCCGACTTACCGTCCAGCGAGGCGTCCAGGGCGCGGGTGATCTCCGCATCCAGCCAGGTCGCGCCGCCCAGGACGCGCAAACCTTGGACCGGCTCGCCGAAGACCGACAGCTCGACGCCCCGGTTCTCCTGTTCGCCGCCTGCCGAATAGGTCGTGCCGTCAAACAACTCGCTGGGCAGGGTCGTGCGGAAGACGCTCAGCGTGCCGCCGAACGATCCGCCGTCATACTTGACCCCGACCTCGGCCTGTTCACCTCGGAACGGCTCCAGCACCTCGCCTGCATTCGATACCGGCGCGCCATTGATCACCGTCGGCGCCGTCTTGCCCGGGATCAGGGCCTCGGAATAGTTGGCGTACAGCGACACCGCGTCGATCGGCCGATAGACCAGGGCGAACACCGGCGTCACCGCGTCGCTGGCATAGCCGCCGTTCCTGACGTTGGTGTCGTAGGTGTAGCCGCGCGTGTCGATCTCCTGATAGCGCGCGCCGATCGTGGCGATCAGCCGATCGTCCAGGAATGACAGCATGTCGGCGACGGCGAAGCTGGTCGTCTTGACCCGCCCGACCACGCCCGGATCGGTTAGCGAGCCCAGGCCGGACGCGGCGGGCGCCGGCACATAGACCGGATCGTTCAGCGTGCCGGCGTCAAAACCTCCAGAGAAGGCGTAGGAGTTCTTCTCGCGCGATTGCACCTGGGCGGCCGAGGCGACCAGACGGTGAGTGATCGGGCCGGTATCGAAGTCCGCCCGCACGCCGATGTCGGCCGAAAACACCTGGTCGCGACGCCCGTTGTCAAACCGGCTGCCGCTCAGCGAGCCGTCGGCGTCAGCGCGTGGATTGGCCAGGCTGTTGCGCTCCTTGCCGTCGCGCGCGCCCAAGGCGGCCCAGACGGAGACGGCGTCGGTCACATCGAACTCGCCCCGCACCGCGCCGAACAGTTGCTCTTCGTCCGTATAGGTCCAGGGCTGGGCGAAGTTCTTGTCCGCCGACGGCGGCGTGGGGATGGCGCCGTTCGGCGTCACCTGCGGACGCGGGTCGTCCAGCCGGTTCGACTGCCAACCCAGGTCGGCCGAGAACCGCGCGCGGTCGCCGCGGTGATCCAGCCCCAGGCCGACGACGCGCATCTCGCGCTGCTCGTGCTCGACGGCGCTCTCGCCATCGCGGCTGGCGACGTTCAGACGCAGGCCCCAGGCGTTGTCCTGACCAAAGCGACGCGACACGTCAGCGGCGGCGTAGATCTCGTCGCGCCCTTCCCAACCCGCCGTCAGCCGCGTCAGGGGCGCCTCGCCCGCACGCTTGGGCACCAGGTTCACCGCCCCGCCCACGCCGCTGCCGCCCGGCGCCGCGCCGTTCAGGAAGGCGGTCGCGCCACGGAAGACCTCGACCCGCTCCAGCAGTTCCGCCGCCACGAACTGACGCGGCAGAACGCCGTAAAGACCATTATAGGTCATGTCGTCCGAGAAGACCGGGAAGCCCCGGATGACATACAACTCCTGGAAGTTGCCAAACCCCTTGGACACCCGAACCGAAGGATCGTTCTGCAACACCTCCGACACGCTGCGCGCCTGCTGATTGCGGATCAGCTCTTCGGTATAGCTGCTGGTCGAGAACGGCGTATCCATCACGCCCAGGTTCCCCAGCAAACCGACCCGACCGCCGCGCGCCACCTGCCCGCCCGCCGCCGGCGCGGGCAACCGCACCTGCGACCCCGTCACGACGATCTCGCCCAGTTCCGTCGCCTCCTGAGCCAGGGCCGGCGTGGCCGCAGTCAGAGCCAGAAGGCTGGCGGCGCAGACGAAATGACGGGTAGAGCGAACCATAGTTTGCAACGCATTCTCAAAAACAGCAGATATGCTCCGCTCTCTACGCCCTGTTGCGAGCGTCTTGCAATGACACGGCGCGAACTGTCGCAGATGGAAATAGGGGATAAGGTGGTGTTCACAGCGCACAGGTTGCGTTTCTCGAACGCCTGACGGAGACCGCCATGCTCATGCTGCCCCCCGCCCTTCTCGCCGCAAGCCTGATCGCCGGCGCGGTCTCGACCGAGATCGCCCTGCCTGCCCAACCCGCGCCCCTGCACGCAACCCTGCTGGCGCCCGACAGCGCCACCGCCGTCGCCGTCATCCTGCCCGGCTCCGGTCCGACGGACCGTGATGGGAACAGCCCGCTGGGCGTCGCCGCCTCCACCTATCGCCTGCTGGCCGAGGGGCTGGCGGAACAGGGGATCGCCACCGTCCGCATCGACAAGCGCGGCATCGCCGCCAGCGCGGCGGCGGGACCGGCCGAGGCCGATCTGCGCTTCGACGCCTACGCCGCCGACGCCCGCGCCTGGGCGAAGGAGGCCGCAGCGCGCGCGGGCCTGCCCTGCGCCTGGCTGATCGGACACAGCGAAGGCGCCCTGGTCGCCCTGAAAGCGGTCGAAAACGACGACAAGATTTGCGGCCTGATCCTGCTGTCCGGCGCCGGTCGTCCGGCCGGCGTGGTGCTGCGCGAACAGCTGGCCACCCTGCCCGAGCCGATGAAAACCCAGGCCTTCGCCGCCCTGACCCAGCTTGAGGCCGGCCGCACCGTCGCCGACACGCCGCCTGCGCTGGCGGCCCTGTTCCGTCCTTCGGTCCAGCCCTATCTGATCTCGTGGCTGCCGCTGGACCCCGCCGCCCTGCTCGCCGCCTACGACGGCCCGGTCTTCATCGGCCAGGGCACCACCGACCTCCAGATCGGCGTAGTGGACGCCCAGGCCCTTGCCGCCGCCGACCCCAGGGCCACGCTGAAACTCTGGGGCGGCGTCAACCACGTCCTCAAGACCGCCCCCGCCGACCGCGCCGCCAATATGGCGACCTATGCCGATCCGGCCTTACCGCTGGCGTCGGGCGTGGCGGAGGATGTGGGCGCGTTCATTCAAGCGAACGGAAGGCGGTAGTTTCGCCTCAGAACTGACCTTCGCAGCGGCGCTTATGGGTAGGAAGCGGACGTTCAGAGTTGCGGCTCGCACGATCGGCCGCTTACTTTGTAAGCCAACGTCTGATCCATCGTCGTCACGTAGCCAACTTTACAGTCATTGGTCGTCCCATCTTGATGGGTCAGCCGGATGAAACCAGACCCCTCACAATTTTCGCGGTTGGCTCCGGCAAAGCGGGCTCCTGATTTTTCCAGCGACCATGTCGGCTGTTTGCACACGGAGACCCTAGCGGACACAACTGGGCTCGCCGCGTGCTGAGTCTCTACGGTATAGGTGTGCCTCACTGGTGAGCAGGCGGAGAGCAGGGCCGCTGATGCGATGATGAGACGTTTCATCGGGGCAGTGTCCTTGACGCTTCGAACGTCCGCAATAGGTCGATTTCAGGCTTGGGTTTCGCAGCCGAAAGCAGACGTTCGCCTACACCTCCCCCGCCGCTCCCCGCGCCTCATCCGCCAAGGCGAAGAACCGCTCCCGCACCTCGGCCGCAAAGGGGTTGTCGCGTTCGATGGCGCGGAAGACGGCGGGGCTGTCGTGGCGGACCATGTCGACGGCCTGCATCAGACGGTCGAAGCTGGCGGTGGTCATGCGCGTCGGCAGGGGCTCCATGGCCATCAGGACGCGGGCGATCAGGTGGGTCAGGCCCTGGACGGTGGCGGCCTCGCGGTCGTGATCCTCGGGACTGACCTGAAAGACCTTCAACCCCAGCGCCCGGCGGCAGAAGGCGGCGACGCGGCGCGCGTCCTTTTCGCCGCGCACCTCGCACACGGCGATACGCAGGCCCGCGATGCCGTCCTTGCCGCTCTGCGGGCCGAACAGCGGGTGGGTTCCGACGATCCGCACGCCGGGCGGCAGGAGGTCGGCCATAGCCTGCGCCGGCTTCACCTTCACCGACCCCACATCAATGACCAGGGCGTCGGGCGCCAGATGCGGACGGATGGCGATCAGCGTCGCCTCCAGCGCCTCGACCGGCACGGCCAGCACCACCGTCGGACAGGCGGCGGCGGTCGCCAGGTCGGTCAGGGTCGCGACGCCCTCGCCGCCCCCGACTCCAGGCGTCGCCGCCGGATCATGGGCCAGGATGTCGAACCAGGGCGACAGATGCCGCGCCGTCAGCCGCCCGAAGGCGCCGAAGCCGATCAGGCCGAGCTTGTCTCTCACCACCGTCACACCCGGCGCCTTCCCACCAACTTCCGTCATCCTCGGGCTTGACCCGAGGACCGGGTGCGGATCGGGCTGTGCGTTCGCCGCCGACGCAATGCGGCGGACCTTCCGATCCTCGGGTCAAGCCCGAGGATGACGGAGTAGAGTTTGATAACGGAGCGAAGCGCCCTCACAGCGTCTCCATGAACCGCACCGGCCGCCCGTGCGCCGATCCGATCAGTTCGCCGTCCTGCATCACCACCCGGCCGCGCACGATGGTCGCCATCGGCCAGCCGGTCGCCTCGACGCCGTCGAACGGGGTCCAGCCGCAGCGCGTGGCCTGCTGGTCGTGCGTAATCGTCCGCTTCGCCTTCAGATCGACGATGGTCAGGTCGGCGTCATAGCTGACGGCCATCCGACCCTTGTTGGCCGTGCCGAACACC
Source organism: Brevundimonas sp. AC546 (assembly GCF_979258305.1). Classification (NCBI taxonomy): domain Bacteria; kingdom Pseudomonadati; phylum Pseudomonadota; class Alphaproteobacteria; order Caulobacterales; family Caulobacteraceae; genus Brevundimonas; species Brevundimonas sp. AC546. The sequence goes on along the minus strand of NZ_OZ409849.1, from coordinate 2,946,507 downwards.
CGCTGGGCGCCGGCCGAGGTCAGGTCGATGAACCGTTCCAAGCTCAACCGCCCATTGGCGACGTGCGTCAGCATCAGCGGCACCAGCGTCTGCACCCCCGGCATCCCCGACGGCGAGGCCGGATAGGGTTTGGCCTTCTCCTCTTTGGTGTGCGGCGCGTGGTCGGACCCCAGCACGTCGGCGACGCCCTGCTGCATGCCCCACAGCCACAGGGCGTCCACATGCTCCTGCGACCGGATCGGCGGGTTCATCTGGGCGTAGCTGCCCAGCCGCTCATAGGCCTCGGGCGCGACCAGGGTCAGGTGCTGGGGCGTGATCTCGACGGTGGCGACATCCTTGTGGAAGCGCAGATATTCCATCTCATCCCGGGTCGTGACGTGCAGCACATGGATGCGCGCGCCCGTCTCTTTCGCCAGACCGACCAGGCGCCGGGTCGAACGGATGGCGCTCTCGGCGTCGCGCACCTCGGGGTGGCTGGTCCAGTCGCCTGTGCGGGCCAGACCCCGCCGTTCGACCAGCCGGTATTCGTCCTCGGAATGAAAGGTGGCGCGCCGGCGCACGTTCGACAGGACCTTGCGCACCCCCTCGTCGTCGGCGATCAGCAGGTCGCCGGTCGAGGCGCCCATGAAGACCTTGACCCCGCAACACCCCGGCAGCCGCTCCAGCTCGCCCAGATAGTCCGCGTTCTCGTGCGTGCCGCCGACATAGAAGGCGTGGTCGGTCCACATCCGGTCCTTCGCCCGGACCAGCTTGTCGGCCATGGTGTCCGGGTCGGTGGTGTTGGGATTGGTGTTCGGCATCTCGAACACGGCGACGACCCCGCCCAGGGCCGCCGCGCGCGACCCGGTCTCCAGATCTTCCTTCCACTCCAGCCCCGGCTCGCGGAAGTGAACCTGGGTGTCGATCACGCCGGGCAGGACGGTCAGGCCCGTGGCGTCGAAAGTCTCGCCGGCCGAGGCCTGGCTCAGGTCGCCGATAAAGGCGATCTTGCCGTCGATCACGCCCACGTCGGCCAGGCCGCGCCCCGCATGGTTCGCCACCTCGCCGCCACGCACGATCAGGTCATAGGTCTGGGTCATCATCATCACCGTCACCCTCGGGCTTGTCCCGAGGGCCCATGGCGGCCGTCGCACGATCACCGAAATCGCACGCCGCGACCGACGCTTCAGGCTCGCTTATGCGGAAAGATGGGCCCTCGGGACAAGCCCGAGGGTGACGGAGTTTTTGTTCAGCCCCGCCCCTTCAACAGCCGCATCGACGCCTTCAGCACCCGTTCCCACGGCAGATCCATCATATGCTGGATCGCCTGGTTCAGGCGCGGATCCAGTTTCCTGAACTCTTCATAGGTGCGCGGCCCTCGCACGGCCTCGCCCTTCCAAGGTCCGCGCACGGCCTCGTCAGACGGCCCGAACACCGCCACCACCGGCGCGCCCGAGGCCGTCGCCAGATGGGTCCAGATCGAGTCCGCCCCGACGTACAGCGCCGATTTCGACAGGGCGGCTGCCGTCTGCAGCCGCGTCAGCCTGCCCTGCAGCTCGATCACCCGCGCGCGCGGCACGGCGTAGCGGATGGTGTGCGCCGCCTCGCGATCGATCTCCTCGCCCACGATCATCAGCCGCCCGCCCGCCAGCGGCCCATCGTCGGCCAGAAGCTTGGCCGCCACCTTGGCGTAGCGTTCGGCCGGCCAGCGCTTGCCCATCCATTCCACGCCCGGCCCGACCGCCAGAATGGGTCCGTTCCCGCCCGTCGCCGGGATCAGCGCCTGAACCTGGGCCAGCGTCTCGTCCGACACATACAGACGCGGCGCCGGAATCTCCTCGGGCTCCAGCTTCAGCACCGCCGCCGCCGCCTCGACCGCGTGCGGCCCCGGCGCATCCTTGCCCCGCACCGCCCGCTTGTGCCGCCTCAGCTTGCCCGACAGGTCCGAGCCGCGCATGTCCACGACCAGGCCCCATTTGGTCCCGCGCACCTGGTTCCACAGGGCGATCCATTCGAAATGGCCCTCGCGCTCCAGCACGATCAGCTTCGTCAGGCGCGGCGTGTCGGCGAACAGCGGCGCGCTGGCGGCAGATCCGACGATGGTGAAGGTCGCATCCGGCAGGCTCTCGACCAGATGCGCCAGCACGCCCGAGGACAGCACGGCGTCCTCGGCGTCCGCCTCGGCGATATACAGGATGGGAAACCGCCCGATCATCCGTTGACGGATACAGGGATTCTATCGGGGGTTCAGCGTCAAACGCGTGTTTCCACAGGCAGGTGCCATAGGCTAAAAGCTGCGCCCATGATCCAGACGCCCGATCCAGCCGCCACCGCCGCCCTCGAACGCTTCAAGGCCCAGCGCGTCACGGCCATCTATCGGCTGGACCTGATCGCCAAGGGCGCCACCATTTCCTACGAGGACGGCACGCCCGTGGACATGGTCTCCGAAAAGACCCGGCTCGAAGCCGTCGTCGCCGACATGGACCGCCGCATCGCACAGTTGGAACGCGCCCAAAAGACTGACGCCAAGGGGTGAGCCTTCCCCTTCTCCCCGGCCGGACCTGCGGCGGCTGTGTCGAATGCTGCCGGGTCATTCCGCTGGACCTGCCGGAACTGGCCAAGCCGACCGGCGAGCTGTGCGCCTATTGCGTCGACGGCGCCGGCTGTTCGGTCCACTCCATCCGGCCCAACACCTGCCGCATCTGGTTCTGCCTGTGGCGCGTGGTCGAACTGTCGGACGACTGGCGGCCGGACCTCAGCGGCGTCATCGTCCGCCCCGACGGGGTCGAGGACGGGATCATCACCCTGTACGTCCTGCGCCGCTCGGACTTCCTGGCCTCGACGGAGTTCTTCATGACCGTCGCCGGCTGGGTCGCCGAAGGGATCCAGGTGGCCCTCAGCATTCCCGGCCCGGTCGGAACCTATCCCGCCCGTGCGGTCGTCACCGACTGGCTGCGCCCGGCGATCGAGGACGGCGATCCCGCCGCCTTCCTGGCCCGAGTTCCTGCGCTCGCTCGATACGCTGGCCGAGCACGACTTCCAACCCGACGGCGTCGTTGCGCGATACGCCGTGACAACCCAGGATCGCCCGCCAGCTTAGCCGAAGCTTAAACCCTTGCCGCTATTCTGAAATCTGTGACGCCGCCGCTTTGAGAGACACGCCGGAAATGCAGGCCTGGGACGCGCTGCGACGCCCGATCTGGATGTTCGATCCGTCCGCCATGCGAGGCGTCTATGCGAACGCCGCCGCCCTGACGCTTTGGGGCTCCGACACCCTCGACGCTCTGCTGGCCCGCGACTTCAGCCAGATGTCCCCCGCCGTCCTGGCGCGCACCGAACGACTGGCGCGCGAGACGGCGAACGGCGAGACCCTGTCCGAACACTGGACCTTCTATCCGAACGGCCAGCCCCTGACGGTGACGGCGATCATCTCGACCTACTGGCTGGACGACGGCACGCCGGTCCTGCTGTTCGAGGCCGCCCCGATCGAGGTCGAGAGCGAAGAGCGTCGCGCGGTCGAGGCCCTGCGTCACACCTCCACCCTGATCTCCCTGTTCGACGGCGAAGGTCGGCCGCTGTTCTCCAACCCCGCGGCCTTTGCGGCCTATGGCTCGACCACCCATCCGTTCGAGGCCCGGTTCGCCGAACCCGAGCGCGCCCAGCCCATGCTGGCGGCGGCCCTGTCCGGCGACTTGGCGGCCGACGTCTGCGAGATCGTCACCCGCGACGGTCTGCGCTGGCACCACCTCGACGTCCGCCCGGTGATCGACCCGGTCACAGGGCAGCTGGGCCTCATGCTGACCGAGATCGACGTGACCGAACGGGTTGAAGCCGAACAGGCCCGCGTCGCCGCCGAACAAAAGACCGCCATGGCCGAGGCGCGGCAGAAGTTCCTGACCGACATGTCGCACGAACTGCGCACGCCGCTGAACTCGGTGATCGGCTTCTCGGACCTGCTGTCCAAGGCCGGTCTGGCCGAGGAACACGCCGACCACGCCGCCCGCATCAATGGCGCGGGCCAGCGTCTGTTGTCTGTGGTCAACGACATGATCGATCTGTCGGCCGACAACGTCGTTCCACTGCCGACGCCCGATGCCGTCATCGGCGAACCCGCGCCCACCAATGAAGACGCCGCCGCCCTGCGCGTCCTCTATGTCGACGATCACGACAGCAACCGCGCCCTGGTCATGGCCGTCATGTCCGCCCAAGGTATCCTGTGCGCCACCGCCGACGACGGCGCGCAAGGGGTCGATGCCGCCCGCGACGGCGACTGGGACGTGATCCTGATGGATATCCAGATGCCGGTGATGGACGGGGTCGATGCCACCCGCGCCATCCGCGCCCTGCCGGGGCTGGTCGGCCGCACGCCCATCCTGGCCCTGACCGCCAACACCCTGCCGGAACAGCTGATCCAGTATGAAGAGGCCGGCATGGACGACTGCATCGCCAAGCCGATGAACATCGTCGATCTGGTCACCCGCGTGTCGGCCTGGGGCGCCAGCGACTGGCGCAACTTCGATCCCCTGTTCGATCCCGAGGCCGCCGCCGTCGCCTAAATTCCGCGCGGCGTCTTCTGGACCCGCCGCCCGCGCCCTATCTTGCGCCCATGCCCATCGCCCGTCTCGACAGCCGCGCCCTCATCTCGATCACGGGCGAGGACGCGAAGCCCTTCCTGCACAATCTGCTGACCCAGGACGTAGAGACGCTGGCTGAAGGCGAACTCCGCTTCGGCGCTCTTCTGTCCCCGCCCGGCCGGCTGCTGTTCGACCTGTTCATCCTCGGCCAGGCGGACGGCGTCCTGCTGGATGTCGCGACTGAGCGCCGCGCCCCCCTGCTCCAACGCCTGTCGATGTACAAACTCCGCGCCAAGGTCCAGGTCGCCGCCGACGACCGCGCCGTCTTTGCCGCCTGGCCGGACGCGCCCGAGGGCTTCATCCCCGACCCGCGCACCCCGCTGATGGGCGGCCGTCTCTATGGCGTGGCGACGCCCGACGCGGCCCAGGCCGACTACGACGCCCACCGCCTGTCCATCGGCCTGCCCGACCCCACAGCCGACGCGCCCCAGGACAAGACCTATCCGATCGAGGCCGACTTCGACCTGCTGAACGGCATCGACTTCCAGAAGGGCTGTTTCGTCGGCCAGGAGACCACCTCGCGCATGAAACGCCGGGGAACGATCAAGAACCGGATGCTGCCGCTCGACTTCGACGGCCCGCCCCCCGCCTTCGGCGCCGAGGTGCTGAAGGGCGAACTGCGCGCGGGTGAGATCCTCTCCGGCCAAAACGGATCGGTCATGGCCCTGCTGCGGATCGACCGCCTCGACGGCGACCTGACCGTGGACGGCCGCCCTGTGCGCTTGCGCAAACCCGCCTGGATGGGCGAGGACGTCCTCCCCTCCTCCAACGCGTGAGTCCCCCATGAAGATCGCCGACCAGATCGTCCTCGTCACCGGCGGCGCACGCGGCGTCGGGGCCGCCGCCGTCCGCGCTTTCGCCCGCGAAGGCGCCCGCGTGATCATCAACTGGCGCGCCAGCGGCGAGGCCGCCGACGCCCTGGCCGCCGAAATCGGCGATCGCGCCGTCGCCCTCCAGGCCGACGTGACCGACCGCGCCGCCGTGGACGCCATGGTCGCCGCCGCGCAAAGCCATTTCGGCGCGCCCGTCACCACCGTGATCAACAACGCCCTGGACTACAGCTTCAACGGCGACGCCCGGTCGCAGATGACCGACATCGGCTGGGACGAACTGGCGGCCCAGTTCTCGACCGTCGTGCGCGGCGCGCTGAACGTCATCCAGGCGACCGCCCCCGGCATGGCGGCGGCCCGGTTCGGCCGCGTCGTCAACATCGGCACCAACCTGTTCCAGAACCCGGTCGTGCCCTATCACGACTACACCGCCGCCAAAGCCGCCCTGCTGTCGCTGACGCGCACCGCCGCCGGCGACCTCGGCCCCGACGGGATCACCGTCAACATGGTCTCGGGCGGCCTTCTGCGCACCACCGACGCCAGCGCCGCCACCCCCGAGGCCGTCTTCGACTTCATCGCCGGCATGACGCCGCTGCGGTCCGTGACCACCCCCGAAGAATTCGCCGACGCGGTCCTCTTCTTCGCCTCCCCCTGGAGCCGTGCGGTGACCGGCCAGAACCTGGTCGTGGACGGCGGATTGGTGCGGGACTGAACCACCGTCTCCTCCCCACTTCGTGGGGAGGTGGCGCGGCGCTCCTTAGCGCCGTGACGGAGGGGCTCTTCACCGCATCACCGCCGCCTGTGGGACTTCAAGAGCCCCTCCACCGCTTCGCGGTCTCCCTCCCCATTTCATGGGGAGGAGACGGTCTCCATCCTATTCTCTGAGGACATTCGACCAGATTTCAGAGCCTTATTAACCACCAGCGTCAATCGACCAACCCCTCCTCCAACCGCCCTTACAATGCGCGGGTTTAGGGCCGGAGGAGACGAAAACTTGGACTCGTTGGACTCGTTGGACTGTTTTTTTTCGCAGTCCAACTTCGCCCCGCCAAATTGCACTTTCTTGCACTTTGCACGCGTTTAGCGGGTGCAGTGCAATTCACCTCTCCGCCCCGATTTCAGACAATTGAGACTATTCAGACGGTCTTTTTTTCCACCGCCGAGTCCCCAAATCCCGCCTTCCCCTCACCAGAACAGACTGGCAACCTCCCGCCATGACCGACTCACACGCAGAAGGCCGCTGCGGCTGGTGCGGGACCACCGACCCGCTCTACATCGCCTATCACGACACCGAATGGGGCGTGCCCGAGCGCGACCCGCGCGCCCTGTGGGAGAAGCTGGTCCTCGACGGCTTCCAGGCCGGCCTCGCCTGGATCACCATCCTGAGAAAGCGCGAGGGCATCCGCGACGCCTTCGACGGTTTCGACCCCGAAATCGTCGCCCGCTACGGCGAGGACGACATCCAGCGCCTGCTGGGAGACGCCCGCATCATTCGCTCGCGCGCCAAGATCAACGCGGCCATCCGGGGCGCCCAGATCTGGCTGGAGATGCGCGATAACAACGAAGACTTCTCCGCCTGGCTCTGGTCCTTCGTCGACGGCGAACCGATCCAGACCACCCACGCCGACTTTCGCCAGGCCCCGACCCAGACCGAACAGTCGGTCGCCATGGCAAAGGCCCTCAAGAAACGCGGCTTTAACTTCTGCGGCCCGGTGATCGTCTATGCCTTCATGCAGGCCGTAGGCATGGTCAACGATCACCAGACGACCTGCTTCCGTCACGCCCAGGTTCGTGCGATGGCGGGCCATGGCTAGAGCCCCCTCAAACCCCAAGGCCTTCCCGACCCTCGCGCTGGAGACCGTGCTGATCCAGCGCGTCAACGGTCACGTCTGCGGCGTGGACGAGGCAGGGCGCGGACCGTGGGCCGGCCCCGTCTCGGCGGCGGCGGTGATCCTGAACCCTGACGACCTGCCGCCCGGCATCGACGATTCCAAGGCCCTGACCGAAAAGCGCCGCGCCGCGCTGGAGCCCGAGATCAAGGCCCGCGCCATCGCCTGGGGCGTCGGCTTCGCCTCGGTGGAGGAGATCGAGGACCTGAACATCCTGCACGCCACCGGCCTGGCCATGTGCCGCGCCATCGAGGCGCTTCAGGTCCAGCCGGTCGCGGCCCTGGTCGACGGCAACTACCGCTTCAAACTGCCGTGCGAAATCCAGACCGTGGTCGGCGGCGACGGCCTGTCGCTGTCGATCGCGGCGGCCTCGATCCTGGCCAAGACGGCGCGGGATCGACTGATGATCGATCTAGACGCCCAATACCCCGGCTACGGCTTCGCCAGCCACAAGGGTTACAACGCGCCGATCCACCAGAACGCCTTGAAAACATTAGGGCCTTGCCCCGCCCATCGGCGCAGCTGGTCGCCCATCAAGGCCCTACTTCAGGACGCCTGACGCCGCCTCAGATGTGCATGAAGCCGCCCAGCAGCGCACCCATCAGGGCCGCCACGGCGGCGCCGGCCAGCGCCATCATCCAGCGCGGCGGCGGGCTCAGTTCGGGTTCGAGATCGACGTGCTCGACCGGCTGCGTCGCCTCGTTCGGGCGGCTATAGCGGGCGGCGTTGTGGGTGAAGGTCGGCCGTGCATCGGCCGCCGGCGCATCCCGGCCCCATTCGGCCTCGGCGACACGCGGCGCCCACGAACGCGGTTCCGCCGCCGGCCGGACGCGGTAATCGTCGGTGCGATCGGTGGTCGGATAGGTGTGCGGGCGCGATTGCATAGTACCACAACGACACGCCGCGATTCGCGTTCCGCAACGCTCGCCTGTTGTTTTCCAAATGCTTAGGCGGCGACGGGCAGTTCGACCGGCCGATCCGTGACGACGAACAGGTGTTCGACGTTCCTCAGCCGCCCCACCTGACCGACCTTCTCGCCCTTGGGATTGTGGATGCCGATACGGGCGCCGACGTAACGCGGATGCGCCACTTCCAGCACCTGGACATGGCCCCGCGCCGACAGCATCTCGACCAGTTCGGCCCGGCTCAAATAGCCCTCGTCATTGAAGCTGACGATCAGGTTCGGCGCCTTGACTCGCTCGATCACCGTCCGCAGCGCGGGTCCGATCCCCGGCCGGCTGTTGAAGGGGCTCTTGCGCGTCCTGACGTCCACCCGCTTGTTGGCGATCCCATAGGTCTCGGGCCGGTCCCACAGCACCAGGCTTTCCCAGCAGTGGTAGTTGGCCAGATAGGAATGCTGGTTATAGGGCGGGTCCAGATAGACGAGGTCGGCCTCGACCTGTTCGGCGATCTCGATCGCATCGCCCTGCGTCGCCCGGCATGGCCTGCCGTCCACCGCCGCGACCATGTCCGGCGTCCTCAGCGCCAGCGTCTTCAGCGCCCGGGGCGCCCACTGTTTCATATAGGCCATCTGAACCCCGGCGGTGGAATCCACCCGGTCCGCCGCCTCCATCAAACTGACCAGCACGATGGCCTTCAGCTCCGGCTCCAGCCCCATGGCCTCGATCCGATCGCGCATGGCGTCGATGCGCGCGCCGTTGTCGGGGTGGAAGTAGCGGGCGTCCTGGCAAAAGGCTTGGGTGAACCATCCCGCCTGCGGCTTCACCGTCCGCAACTCGGCCAGCACGATCTCGACCCTCTCGGCCCAGCGGTCGCGATCCGCCTGGACATAGGCGGTCGCCAAGGCGTGGGCATAGGCGTTGTAGTCGTTCGACCAGACCTGAAACCCCTGCTTCTTCAACGCATGACCGACCCGCGCCGTGCCCGAGAACAGGTCGCACACCCGCCCGCCCTGGGGCAGGACGCCGGCGACGGCGCCCGTCACATGGCCCAGCAAGGCGCGCTTGGAGCCGATGTATTTGATCATGACGCGGCGCGACTTATCCGCCCACCATAGCCGGTTCGCGCTCGACAGGGAGAGGCCGCACGAAGCCGAATGCGGTTCCGCGCATTTCCAGACAAGACGCGGTGTGCTGGTGTGCGCATGGTGGCGTGAAACGTTTCCAGGAGCCGAACATGGCGATGACTGTCGCAGACCTGCTGGCCAAGACCCTGGCCTCGGCCGGCGTGCGCCGAATATGGGGCGTCACGGGCGACAGCCTGAACGGGCTGAACGACAGCCTGCGCCGGTTCGACGACATCCAGTGGATGCATGTCCGCCACGAGGAGACCGCCGCCTTCGCCGCCGGCGCAGAGGCGGCGATCACCGGCGAACTGGCGGTCTGCGCCGGCAGTTGCGGGCCGGGCAACCTGCATCTGATCAACGGTCTTTTCGACTGTCATCGCAACCGGGTTCCGGTGCTGGCCATCGCCGCCCACATCCCTTCCTCCGAGATCGGTCTGGGCTATTTTCAGGAGACCCATCCGCAGGAACTGTTCCGCGAATGCAGCGACTTCTGCGAACTGGTGTCCAATCCGGCCCAGATGCCGGGCGTCCTGGCGCGCGCCCTGAACACCGCCGTCGGCAAGGGCGGGGTGGCGGTGATCGTCTTGCCCGGCGACGTGGCCCTGGCTCATGCGCCCGATGGCGCCTCGCCCGACTGGAGCCCGCCGGGCAAGCCCCGCATCAGCCCTGCTCTGTCCGACGTCGCGCGCGCGGCCGAACTGCTGAACGGCGCCGACAAGGTCACCATCCTGGCCGGCAGCGGCTGCGCCGGCGCACACGACCAGGTCCTGGCCCTGGCCGAGGCGCTTCAGGCCCCGGTGGTTCACGCCCTGCGCGGCAAGGAGCATGTCGAATGGGACAATCCCTATGACGTCGGCATGACCGGCCTGATCGGCTTCTCGTCCGGCTATCACGCCATGATGAACTGCGACGCCCTGGTCATGCTGGGCACCGACTTCCCTTATCGCAACTTCTATCCGTCCGACGCCAAGATCATCCAGATCGACCACGACCCGTCCAGCCTGGGCAAGCGCGCCCACCTGGCCCAGGGCGTGGTCGGTGACGTGGCCGAAGCCGTCGCCGCCCTGCTGCCCCAGCTGAAGCCTGAGCGGTCGTCGCGCTTCCTCGACGCCGCGCGCAAACACTATGGCGAAGCGCGAAAAGGCCTGGACGACCTGGCCCGCCTCTCGTCCAGGGGCCGCCCGATCCATCCGCAATATGTGGCCGAGGTCGTCAGCCGCCTGGCCTCCGACGACGCGATCTTCACCGCCGACGTCGGCACCCCGACCGTCTGGGCGGCGCGCTATCTGAAGATGAACGGTCGGCGCCGGCTCTTGGGATCGTTCAATCACGGCTCCATGGCCAATGCGATGCTGCAAGGCATCGGCGCCCAGGCCGCCGCGCCGGAGCGGCAGGTGATCTCCCTGTCGGGCGACGGCGGCTTCACCATGATGATGGGCGATTTCATCAGCCTGACCCAGCTGGGTCTGCCGCTGAAGGTGATCGTATTCAACAACGGCTCGCTGGGCTTCGTCGCCATGGAGATGAAGGCCGCCGGCTTCCTGGACACCGGGACGGACCTTCAGAACCCCGACTTCGCCGCCATGGCGACGGCCATGGGGATCAAGGCCTTCCGGGTCGAGGAGTCCGACCAGTTGGAGGACGCCATCGCCCAAGCTATGGCCCACCCCGGCCCCGCCCTGGTCGATGTCGTCACCGCCAGCCAGGAACTGGTCATCCCGCCCAAGATCAAGCTGGAACAGGCCAAGGGCTTCAGCCTGTTCATGCTGAAAGCCATCATGAACGGTCGTGGCGACGAGGTGCTGGAACTGGCCCGCACCAACCTCTAGCAATCTGGTGCGGGCGGCCGGGCTTGAACCGGCAAGGACTTTCGTCCGGCAGATTTTAAGTCTGCTGCGTCTACCAGTTTCGCCACGCCCGCGAGCCGGTCCGGCTCCTATAGACAGAAGCGGACCGGGTCTCCAAGCGCTCTAGTGCGAAGGGGTCGCGGCGGACGTGGCCGCCGGCTTCATCGCGCGGAAATCCACGTCGGAATCGGCGATCAGCCACAGCAGGCCGGCCCAGGCGGCGACGTTCTGGTTCAGTTGCGCCGGGTCGATCTTATCCAGGGTGTCGTTGGCGGTGTGGTGCAGGTCGAAATAGCGGGTTCCATCCTGGGCCAGGCCAAAGAAGGGCACGCCCAGCGGACCCATCGGGCCGACATCGACGCCGCCTTCGGTCTCGACTCGATCCGAGGCGAGGACGCCGATCGGATAGAGGACGCGGGTCGCGGCCTTCTGGAAGTCGGAGCCCTGGGCGCCCGCGGGCAGGCGCAGGGCGTAGACGCGGTCGGCGCCGAAATCGCTCTCGCCGGCGATGATGTGCTTGTCCAGCGCCGCGCCTTGGGCCTTCGCATAGACGCCGCCGCCGTTGCCGGTCTGGGGCGTCGGCTGGGAGACCTCTTCCGAACCATAGAAGATCACCCGCAGGGTCCGTGCGGGACGACGTCCGCTGTCGGCGATGGCCTTGGCCGCCGCGACCGTGATGGCGCCGCCTGCGCCGTCGTCGATGGCGCCGGTGCCCAGGTCCCAGCTGTCCATATGCGAGCCCAGCACGATGATCTCGTCCGGCCGGGTGGCGCCGGGCAGATCGCCGATCACGTTCTGACTGGTGGTCCGGTAGGTGTGGGCGGTCGAGGTCAGGCGCATCCGCACCGGCTGACCCAGGGCGACCAGACGGCTGACCTGATCGGCGTCGGGCGCGGCCAGGGCGAAGGCCGGGATGGTCGGCTTGCCGTCCACATAGCGGGTCGTGCCGGTGTGGGGCATGCGGTCCTCGTCCGAACCGACCGAACGCATGACGAAGGCCGATGCGCCCTTGGCCGCCGCCACGCCGGGGCCGGCGCCGCGCACGCGGGTCTGGGGACCATAGCCGGAGCCGTCCTGCATGGGGTGCATCTGGCCCAGATCGACATAGACGATCTTGCCGCGCACGGCGGCGTCAGGCGCGGCCTGTAAATCCTCGAAGGTGGAGAAGCGGACGATCTCGGCCTCGACGCCATTGCGCGGCGTGGCGGGCGAATGGCCCAGAGCGGCCGCGACCAGGGCCTGGGCGTGGTCGCCGACGATGGCGGCCGAGCTTTCGCCCCGCTCCCAGCCGACCAGCGGGAACTCTTCGATGTGGACGTTCTGGAAGCCATTGGCGCGTAGATAGTCGGCGGCCCAGGTGGCGGCCTGCTGTTCCGAGCGCGAGCCGGCCGGGCGCGCACCGAACCGCGTCGTCAGCTGGGTGACATAGTCCATGGCGATGTTGGAGCGCATCGCCGCGTCGCGCACGACGATAGCCTGCTCCACCGTCGCGGCATCCTGGGCGTTGGCCACGGGGGCGAAGGCGACGAGACCCAGCGCGACGGCGCTGGCGGTCAGCAGACGGATAGACATGAGGTAGGCTCCGGACTCAGCAAGAGCCGGAACCTAGGTAGGTTCAGTCGTTCTGGAAATAGGGTTCGACCGTGCCCTGCAGCTTCACGGTCAGGGCCTTGCCCTTGCGGTCCACGCGGTTGCCCAGCGCCAGACGGACCCAGCCCTCGGAGACGCAGTATTCCTCGACATTGGTCTTTTCCTCGCCCTTGAAGCGGATGCCGACGCCGCGTTGCAGCACCTCGGCGTCGTGATGGGGGCTGGACGGATCGACCGAGAGGCGATCGGGAGGCGTGTCGGACATGGTCTTCGAGCGAGCTCAGTTTTTCAGCAAGGCGCGGTGATAGACGCGCGCGGGCCTCATGCCAATGCGAAACCGGGCGGCGGCGTGCTTATGGCAGCAGATGATAGTGATGGGCAACGGCGACAATCATCACGGTTCCCGCCGTCGGAACAGCCAGGATGATGGCGCGGCGCAGACGATGCGCGACGTAAAGCAGTTCGCCGATCATGGCGGATCCTCGATGCAGTCTCTCTCTCACGGAGCGTTCGAAGATGATTGGTCGAAGTGTTTCCCCTGTCGAGACGAAACGTCCGCTCAGGGTCACACTTAAGGTTACTGCACAGTTTGGCGCGGCTGGGCGTTGGGGGCGTCAGAGGGCTGATAGGCCTGAGGGCCGGCCGGCGGCGTGGCGGCGGGCGTCGTCGGACGACGCGCAGGGGTCGCAGCCGGGCGACGGGCGGGCGTGGCGGCGGGACGAGAGGCAGCCGGCCGGGGCGTCGGACGGGTGGCGGGCGTAGCGGTCGCAGCGGTCGGCTGAGCGACCGGCGTGGGTGCTGGTGTTGCGGCGGCGGGCGTCGCAGCCGGCGGCGGGGTGGCGGCTTCCGCGGCGGCGGCGCGGGCGGCCATCTGCTGGGCCTGGAAGCGAGCGGCCAGCTTCTCGGTCAGTTCCTTGGCCTGGGGCGCCGTCATCTGTGCCATGATGGCGGCCAGGGTGCGCGGCCGCATGGCGGCGGCGACGGGCAGGCGCACGCGGTCCTCCAGCGTCGCCATGACCGGGGCAGCTTCCTTGGGTCGCATGGCGGAATAGACCTGGACCAGGCGGTCGATCTCGGCCTTCTCGCGCTCGTCCACCTGACCCAGCATCTGCTTCATCTCGGCCTTCAGGGCGGCCAGGGCCTGGATCTTGGCCTCCAGCTTCTGTTCGGCGGCGACCATCAGCGGCAGGGTGGTGGCGAAGTCCTGATCGCGGGCGTCCAGCGCCGCGCGGCGTTGCGACAGCGACTGGATGATCTTCAGTTCGGCGGGCGAAATCCCGGCCTGCTGGGCCAGTTGTTCGGGCGACAGGGCTGAGCAAGTGCCCGGCAGGACAGGTTTGACCGGCGCCCCGGCTGCGGCGGGCGCCGCCTCCTCGGCCCAGGCCTTGGCGCCGTCGAACAGGCCGGGCGCCACGCCGATGGCGCGCACGGCGACCACCCCGCCGATGGCGATGGCGATCAGAGGCAGAAGGCGGGGTAGACGGGCCATGAAATGGGGTTCCGAACTCAGGCGGCGAACAGGTCGTCGTCGAGATTACGACGCGCGGCGTTGAGGCTTTGTTTGGCGGAATGGTTAGCGGAGCGTCCAGCCGTCAGGGCCTGGACGATGGCGGCGATATTGTCGCGACCGGCCGGGGCGGCGCTCGCGGCGGCGCGGCGGCTGGTCGAGGCGCTGGTCGAGGGGCTGGCCAGACCCTGGATACGCTCGGCCAGAGCCGCCATGCGCTCGGCGCGTTCCTCATCTTCGGTCGCGGTCACGGCTGGAGAGGCCACGGCGGCAGGCGCGCGGCGGACCGGCTCGTCCTCGACGACCCGAACGGGCGCGACGGCAGGGGCGCGGGCGATCAGGGTTTCGAGCTGGGCCTTCACCTCACGCGCCTTGATGATGCGGTCGTGCAGCAGGTCCGTTTCCTGGCCTGAGGCGCGCAGGGTCGCCAGGGCATTCTCGGCGCGACCGGCGGCGGCGTTCAGCTCGGTCACCGCCTGGGCGAAAGCCAGTTGTCCGGCGCGCAGAGCGGCCAGCTTGCGTTCCAGCTTGATGCCGTAGCCGACCGCTGCGACCAGCAGCAGCATCAGCACCGCATCCATGATCATTCCGGCCATCAGACATTCACTCCCAGGCGGGCGGCGACTTCGGGATTGACCGGCCCTTCGACGCGTATGGCGATGTGCTGACCCTTGCGACCCATGCGGCCGGTGGTCAGGGGTATGGAGCCGGCGCGGATCGAGACCTCCGAATCCGGCGTGGCGTTCAGCATCAAGGTGTCGCCGACCTTGAGGTCCAGCACGCTGGACAGGGGCATCATCTGCTCGTCCAGGACGGCGCGGACCTCGGTCTCGGTCGTCCAGAGCTCGGTGGCCAAGTGGCCTTCCCAGATGTTGTCGCGGCCGAACTTCTCGCCCATGAACTGCTGCAGCAGCATCTTGCGGATCGGCTCCAGCGTCGCATAGGGCAGCAGCAGTTCGATCCGGCCGCCGCGATCCTCCATGTCGATGCGCAGCTTGATCAGGATGGCGGCGTTGGCCGGGCGCGCGATGGCGGCGAAGCGCGGATTGGTCTCCAGCCGGTCCAGGTTGAAGTGGACGGGCGTCAGCGGTTCGAACGCCTGGCGGGCGTCGTTCAGCACGACCTCGACCATCCGCTGCACCAGCACCCGTTCGATGGTGGTGTACGGCCGCCCTTCGATCCGCAGCGCCGCCGTGCCGCGGCGACCGCCCAGCAGCACGTCCACAATCGAATAGATCAGGTTGGAATCGACCGTCAGCAGGCCGTAGTTGTCCAGCTCCTCGGCCCGAAACACCGCCAGGATGGCCGGAAGCGGGATCGAGTTCAGATAGTCGCCGAACCGGATCGACGAGATGTTGTCCAGGCTGACTTCGACATTGTCGGAGGTGAAGTTGCGAAGGCTGGTCGTCATCAACCGCACCAGGCGGTCGAACACGATCTCCAGCATCGGCAGCCGCTCGTAGGAAACGAGCGCGGAGTTGATGATCGCCCGGATGCCCGAGCGTTCGGAGCCGTCGTCGTCGCCCAGATCGAAGCCCAGCAGGCTGTCGATCTCGTCCTGGTTCAGGACGCGTTCGGACATGGCGTCGCCGGGATCGCCTAGACCGCCGAACGGGTCGAGCTGGGCTGCGTCGGTCATGCCTATTGCACCAGCATTTCTTCGATCAGCACGGCGTCGATCTTGCCCGGCGCAGCGATCAGATTGACGCGGCGCAGGATCTCGGCCCGCAGCTGATAGGTGCCGGCCGACCCGCTCAGATCCTCGGGACGCAGCTCGCGCACGAAGCCGGTGAACATGTCCTGCAGGCGCGGCATCTCTTCCTGCAGATGGGTCGCCACCTCGGCGTCCTGCATCTCCAGCGTCAGCTTCAGCTTCAGGAAGGTCGGACGACCGTCGGGCGACTGAATGTTCATGACCATGTCAGGCAGGGTGTAGAAGGTGACGCCGTCAGGCCCCGGCGCGATGACGCCCAGCGACGGGTCCGCCTCGCCGCCCTCGCCGCCGCCGCCGTGACCGCCGGCTTCTTTCTTTTCTTCCTTGCCGTGATCGGCCTTCTTGTCAGACTTCTCTTCGCCGTGACCCGCCTCGGCTTCGGCGCCGTGCGCTTCTGCGGGCTTGGGCTTCAGCATGAAGAAGGCGGCGGCCCCGCCTCCTCCCAGGACCAACAGCGCGACAGGCGCGATGATGAACAGCAGCGGCAGCTTCTTTTTCTTGGGTGCGGCGGCGTCGTCGCCTTCGATGGTGGCCTCGCCCTCCTTCACGGCAGGCAGATTGGCGTCCGCAGCGGGATCACCCTTCTTCTTGCCAAACTTGAACATGCGCGCGCCCCGGAGACTCTCTCATGACGAGGATCGTCGGGTTTGGTTAACGCGACGTTTACAATGGGCAGGATTTGCCGGGTCATCTGAGGCTAGATGCCGCTGAGACCCGCATTCCGCCTGGATTAACCCTGTTGGCACGGCCGTTGCGAGGGACGAGAGCGAAGGAGCACGCTTCTCGTGGAAAACGCCGCCTATATTGGACTGTCACGCCAGATGACGCTGCGCCGCGAACTGGACATCGTGGCCAACAACGTCGCCAACGCCAACACGACCGGCTTCAAGGTCGAGCAGTTGATGCTGGGGACCGAGATCGGCCAGCGCGCCCGCAACGACTCCATCCGTCCCTCGGCCAGCTTCGTGCTGGACAACGGCGTGGGCCGCGACTTCGGCCAGGGGTCGATGCAGCAGACCGGCCGCGACCTGGACTTCGCCATCTCCGGCGAAGGGGCCTTCTTCACCGTGCGCGACGGCGCGAACGGCGAGGCCTACACCCGCGACGGCGCCTTCACGATGGACCCGGAAGGCCGCCTGACCACCAAACAGGGTCAGGCCGTCCTGGGGGGCGGGGCCGAGATTGTCCTGGACCCCAACCTGGGTGCGCCCAGCGTCGGCGCCGACGGCACCATCACCCAGGAAGGCCAGGTCACCGGTCGTCTGTCGGTCGTTCGTTTCGAGACGCTGGGCGTGCTCGAGAAGGGCGGCGACAGCCTGTACCGCAACGGCTCCAACGCCCAGCCGATCGAGGCGGCCGACGCCCAGGTCCATCAGGGCGCTCTGGAATCCTCCAACGTCAATCCGTTGATCGAAATCACCAATCTCGTCGAAATCAGCCGCGCCTATGAGAGCATTTCGCGGTTGATCGAAAACACCAACGACCTCAGCCGTCGCGCCGTCGAGCGCCTCGGCAAGGCCGCTTAAGGGAGCCCCGAACCATGCGCGCACTTCGCACCGCCGCCTCGGGCATGTTGGCCCAGCAACTGAACGTGGAGGTCATCTCCAACAACATCGCCAACATGAACACGGTGGGCTTCAAGAAGCAGCGCGCCGAGTTCCAGGACCTGCTCTATCAGAACGTCGAACGCATGGGAGCCCAGTCCTCGGCGGCCGGAACCGTGGTCCCGACCGGCATCCAGATCGGCGCGGGCGTCAAGGCCGGCGCGGTTTACCGGGTCACCGAACAGGGCACGCCCCAGGCGACCGGCAACCCCTATGACATGGCCATCGACGGCAAGGGCTATTTCCAGATCACCCTGCCCTCGGGCGAGATCGGCTACACCCGCGCCGGCAACCTGCAGGTCAGTCCGGAAGGCCAGATCGTCACCGACGACGGCTATCTGCTGGAACCCGCCATCACCGTTCCGCAGGACACGACCAAGATCTCGATCTCCAAGACCGGCTTGGTTCAGGTGACGCAGGACGGGCAGACCGACCCCACCACGGTCGGGCAGATCGAACTGGCCAACTTCTTCAACGAAGCCGGCCTGGAAGCCATCGGCGACAACCTGTTGCTGGAAACCGCCGCCTCGGGCCCGGCCATCGTCGGCACGCCCGGTGACATCGGCTTCGGCCAGATCCTGCAATCCTACACCGAGGCGTCGAACGTGGACGCGGTGTCGGAGATCAGCTCGCTGATCGTGGCCCAGCGGGCCTACGAGATGAACTCCAAGGTCATCAGCACCGCCGACCAGATGCTGTCGGTCGCCTCGCAAGTGAAGAGCTGAGCCATGATGCTGATCCGCTCCCTCCTGCTCGTCGCCGCCGTCAGCGCCGTGTCCAGCGTCGCATTCGCCGGCCCCGTCGTCCTGCGCGCCAATCCCGTCGATGAAGACGGCCGGGTCACCCTGGGCGACCTGTTCGAAGGCGCGGGCGCCTCAGCCAATGTCGCCGTCGCCGAACGCGTCGGCCCTTCGGTCGTGCTGGAAGCCGGCCAGCTTCAGGCCCTGGCCCGCCAGGCCGGCCTCGACTGGAGCAATCCCAACGGTCTGCGCCGCGTCGCCGTGCGTCGCGCCGCCGGTCCGGTGCAAACGGCGTCGGACGCGGCGTTCCAGCCCTCATCTCAATCCGCCACGCAGCCGGTCGCTCGCGCCGCCTATCGCCCCGGCGCCGCGTCTCAGGTCATCGCCCGCAACGACATGGTGCGCGTCACCTATCAGGTCGGCGGCGTGAACCTGGCCGTCATGGGCAAGGCCATGCGCAGCGCCAGCCTGGGCGAGCCCGTCGCCATCATGAACACCACCTCCAACCGCGTCATCGATGCAGTCGCTTCCGGTCCCGGCCAGGCTATCGCCGGCCCCGGAGCCGACAGCGCCCGCGCCAATCCCCAACAGTTCGCCGCCCGCTAGGGAATCCTCGTCATGCGTAAAGCCATCCTGATCCTCGCCGTCCTGACGCCACTGGCCGCCTGCTCGACCGTCGCCGAGACGGTGCGTGGTCCCGAACTGGCCCCCATCGGCTATCCCGCCGCCCTGATCCCGGCGCAACAAGCCTATCTGCCGGCGCGCGAGACCGCGCCCGCCAGCGCCAACAGCCTGTGGCGCACCGGCGCCCGCACCTTCTTCGGCGACCAGCGCGCGCGTCACATCGGCGACATCCTGACGGTCAAGATCGACATCGACGACCGCGCGCAGACCCAGAACTCGACCCAGCGCTCGCGCTCCAACAACATCACCAGCGGCGTCTCCAACCTGTTCGGCCTGGAAAGCAGCCTGGGCCGCGCCTTCCCCGGCGGTTTCGATCCCTCCGCCATGATCGGCATGGAGGGCGACCTGAAATCGGCGGGCTCCGGCACGGTCAATCGCGCCGAAAAGGTATCGCTGACCATCGCCGCCGTCGTCACCGACGTGCTCGCCAACGGCAATCTGGTGATCCAGGGTCGGCAGGAAGTGCGCACCAACCGCGAGGTCCGCGAGCTGACCGTCGCCGGCATCGTGCGCCCCGAGGACATTTCCTCGGCCAACGCCATCAACCACACCCAGATCGCCGAGGCCCGCATCTCCTACGGCGGCCGCGGCGACGTCAGCCGCGTTCAGGCGCCGCCGGTGGGTCAGGCTCTTGTGGAGCGGTTCAGCCCGTTCTGACGGGCCAACCCACGGGGCGTGAACCGTTGACGGATAACCGCGTTCAGCCTGTACGAACGTGCAGGAGGCCTGCGGCTGTCTGATCTATTGCGGTTATGGCCCGGGCTGACGACATTGAGGGCGACGCGGCGATGCGCGTTGTCGGCGGGGGCTGACAAATGATGCTTATTCTTTCCGCCGTGATGGCGGTCGCCCTGCAGGCCGCGCCCACGGCCGGCTGGACCTGGAGCCTGTATGAGGGCGAGGGGCCGATGGTCCTGGCAAACGATATTCCCGACACCGCTGAGCTGCGCGCCACCCTGCAGTGCCAGCCAGCTTCGGGTACCGTCTCCGTCGCCGTCTATGGCGAGGATGCGACGGCCGGTTTCGCTCGCATCACCGCAGGCGGCATGACCGCCACCAGCGAGGCGCGCGTCGGGCGCGGCGGCAAGCTGGAGACCGCGATTCCGGTCGATCATCCCGCATTTTCTGCCTTCGTCGCCGACGGGCGCATGACGATCACCGTGGGCGACGACGCCGACACGATCACCGTCGAACGCCCCCACCTGGCCAAGCTTCGTCGCTTCGCCGACCGCTGCGCCGGATAGGAAGCCCATGCGTCTGTCTCGCCTGATCCTGACCCTGATCGCCCTGTCCGCCTTGGCGGCATGCGCCACCAACACGTCCCCTCCGGTCGCAAATCTGGAGGCGGCGGGTCCCGCCCCCGCCCCCATGCCCGGCTACGACTGGTTCCTGAACCGCGACGGGCAGGAGGCTATCCTGGCTTACGGCGTCGCCAATAGCGACGAGGTCAAACTGCACCTGCTCTGCCAGGCCGGCTCCGGCGCGCTGGAGTTGACGGCAGCCAGCGACAAGCCCAGCCGTGAAATCCATCTCGAATCCGGCGGCGACACCGAACGCTATCGCGCATCGTCCGAACCGGCGGGCGTCCATGACGGCGAACTTCTGACCGCCAGAGCCACGACCAAGGATCCAGTCTTCCAGCGTTTCCGCCGCCTGGGCTGGATCGCCTCCTGGTCGGACGAGGAACGCCATATCTACGCCGCCCATCCGGCCGCCAAGGCGGGAATCGAGCAGTTCTTCACCGTCTGCGGTTGACGCATCGATCCGGCTCGGCTTGCCTGCGCCCCCTAACTGGAGGGGCGTGATGAAGTTTTCCCATTTGGCCATCGCGGCCTTGCTCGCGAGCGCGTCGCCGCTGGTCGCCGTGGCCCAGACGCCGCCCGCCGCCGTTGCAGCGACGCCGGCGGACACGGCGCTGAACGCGCTGATCGTCGATTACGAGGCCTATCTGAAATCTGTCGATCCCTTTTCGGCTGGCGGCGAAGGCGATGTCGAGGCGATGGGGCGGGTGCCCGACCTGTCGCGCACGTTCGAAATGGCCCAGCGCGCGCCGCTGGAAGGCTTCGTGCGACGGCTGAACGCCATCGACCCGGCAAGTCTTTCCCACGCCGGCGGCATCAACCATGCCTTCCTGCTCTACACCCTGAACCGCAGCCTCGAAGGGCTGGATTACGACACCAGCCGCCTGGCGTTCGACGCCGAGGGCGGGCCCGGAACCTGGGCGCTGTATATCGGCGGCGGCACGCGCTTGAACTCCGTCGCGGAGGCCGAGGCCTATATTCGCCGCATCCGGGGCTTCGGGACCATCTACGCCCAGACGACCGACAATGCCCGACGCGGGCTGGACACTGGCCTGATCCAGGCGCGTTCGGTGACCGAAAGCGCCCTGACGCTGGCGCGCAACGACGTGGCGATCAAGCCCGATGCAGAGCCCCTGCTCAAACCCCTGACCACCCTGCCCTCGACCGTGTCACAAGCAGACAAGAACCGGCTGACGACGGCGACGACTGCGGCGGTGGCGGAGGCGATCGTGCCAGCCCGTCAAGCCTGGCTGACCTTCCTGCAGGATGACTATCTGCCGAAAGCGCCGGTAGAGCCAGGCATCGGCAATCGGCCAGGCGGCAAGGAACTTTACGCTTATCTGGTGCGCGGCCACACGACCACCGACCTGACGCCGGACCATATCCATCAGATCGGGCTGGACGAGGTCGCCCGCATTCGCGCCCGCATGGAAGTCGAGATGAAGGCGTCGGGCTGGACCGGTGATTTCGCCGGCTTCCTGAACTTCCTCCGCACCGATCCACAGTTCTATGCGACCAGCCGCGAAGGCTTGCTGCAACAGGCGTCGGAGATGGCCAAGCGCGCCGACGGCGGCCTGCCGCCTCTGTTCGCCACCCTGCCCCGCCTGACCTATGACGTGCAGCCGGTGCCGCCGCAGATCGAGGAAAACTACACCACCGGCCGCTATAACGGCGGCTCTATGCAGAACGGCGTCGCCGCCCATTACATCGTCAACACGTCCAAGCTGGACCAGCGCCCGCTGTACGAACTGCCCGCCTTGACGTTGCACGAGGCCGTGCCCGGCCACCACCTCCAGATCGCCTTACAGCAGGAGGCGCCCGGCCAACCCTATTTCCGCCGGCAGGCCAATGTCAGCGCCTATACCGAGGGCTGGGGGCTATACGCCGAGTATCTCGGCGAGGAGATGGGCTTCTACCGCACGCCCTATGAGCGGTTCGGCCGGTTGTCCTACGAGATGTGGCGCGCCTGTCGCCTGGTCGCCGACACCGGCCTGCATTGGATGGGCTGGACCGAGGAACAGGCCCGCGCCTGTTTCCGCGACAACTCGGCCCTGGCGCCGCACAACATCGAGACCGAGCTTCAGCGCTACATCGGCTGGCCGGGCCAGGCCACGGCCTACAAGATCGGCGAGATCCGCCTGCGCGAGATTCGGGCGCGCGCCGAGCGGGAGTTGGGTCCGAAGTTCAACGTCCGCACCTTCCACGACGCCCTGCTGGTCGAAGGCCCGCTGCCGCTGGCGCTGCTGGACCAGCGCATGGATGCGTGGATCGCGGATCAGAAGGCGAAGTAGCGGGACATCGTCTCCTCCCCGCTTTGCGGGGAGGTGGCTCGGAGCGAAGCGGAGAGACGGAGGGGTTCTTGGCCGCATCACCGGTTTCAGTGGGATTTCAAGAGCCCCTCCACCGCTTCGCGGTCCCCCTCCCCATTTCATGGGGAGGAGACGATGTTTTTACGCCCAGTCCGGAACCGGCAAACCCTTCGACCGCAGGAATTCCGGATTGAACAGCTTGGACGCATAACGCGACCCGGGATCGCACAGGCAGGTCACGATGGTCTTCCCCGGCCCGATTTCCTTGGCCAACCGCAAAACCCCGGCGACGTTGACCCCGGCCGAGCCGCCCAGTGACAGACCTTCGTGTTTCACCAGATCAAACAGGATCGGCAAGAACTCCGCATCCTCGATCCGGTAGGCGTGATCGGGCCGGAAGCCCTCCAGGTTGCCCGTGATCCGCGCCACCCCGATGCCCTCGGTGATCGACGAGCCCTCGCCCGTCATCTCACTCTTGTTGAACCAGTTGAACATGGCCGCGCCGGCCGGGTCGGCCAGGGCGATGGTCACGTCCGGGTTCTTCTCGCGCAGATAGGCAGAGACGCCTGAAATCGTGCCGCCTGACCCGACGGCCGAGACGAAGGCGTCGACCTTGCCGTCCGTCTGAGCCCAGATCTCCGGGCCGGTAGTCGTGTAGTGGGCGTCGCGGTTGGCGGTGTTGTCGAACTGGTTGGCCCAGATCGCCCCGGCCTCTTCGCCGTCGTTCAGCTCGGCCGCCAGACGCCCGGAATAATGGACGAAATGGTTGGGGCTTGAGAAGGGCGCGGCGTCCACCTCGACCAGGCGCGCGCCCAGCGACCGGATAGCCGACTTCTTCTCTTCCGACTGGGTGCGCGGAATGACGATCACCACTGGATGGCCCAAAGCCGCACCGACCAGGGCCAGGCCGATGCCGGTGTTGCCGGCCGTGCCCTCGACGATGGTCCCGCCAGGCTTCAGCGCGCCAGACGCCCGTGCGCCCTGGACGATCGACAGGGCGGCGCGGTCCTTGATCGAACCGCCGGGGTTCATGAACTCGGCCTTGCCCAGGATTTCGCACCCCGTCTGCTCGGACAGGCGGTTCAGGCGCACCAGCGGCGTATTGCCGATCAGGTCGATGACGGACTTGGTGACGGACACGTTTCAGCTTTCAGGCGAGGTCGAACGGGAGACGATCAGGCCGCGACCTGACGCCTGCCTAGGTGGATGCCGCACTCGACCTTGTCCATCCCCGACCAACGCCCGGCGCGCGTATCTTCGCCGTCCTGAACCGCGCGGGTGCACGGCCAGCAGCCGATGGAGCGATAGCCCTGCTCGACCAGCGGGTGACGCGGCAGGTCGTTCTCGTCCAGCCAGGCCTCGACGTCGTCGGCGTCCCAGTTCGCCAGCGGATTGATCCGCAGCACCCCGTCCAGCACCTCGAACGGTTTCAACTTGGCCCGCGTCGCGGCCTGATAGCGTTTGCGCCCGGTGATGACGGCATTGAACCCGGCCGTCGCCCGCGCCAGGGGCCGCACCTTCCGCAAGTCGCAGCAGGCGTCGGCGTTCGTCTTCCAAAGGTCGTCGCGGGCATCCAACGTCGCCTTCTCGCCCGCATCCGGCGTGACCAGCCGCACGTCGGTC
Source organism: Brevundimonas sp. AC546 (assembly GCF_979258305.1). Taxonomy (NCBI): domain Bacteria; kingdom Pseudomonadati; phylum Pseudomonadota; class Alphaproteobacteria; order Caulobacterales; family Caulobacteraceae; genus Brevundimonas; species Brevundimonas sp. AC546. The sequence continues at coordinate 2,922,230 of NZ_OZ409849.1, read as the reverse complement.
AGGCCCAGGACCTTGGTCAGTTGGGTGCGATAGGACAGGGTCTGGAGGAAATGCTGGCCGGTCTCCAGGAAGACCACCGGCACGGTCTTGTTCTCGCTGGCGATGATGTCCAGCAAGGCGGCGGACTCGGCGCCGAAGGACGAGATGGCGCCGACCCGCAGACCCAGCGCCGGGTCCAGCGCCGCCTTCACGATCTCGGACGCGTCCTTGCCTGCCGTCTCGCGGTTCAGCCGATCGGCCAGCGCGTCCAGATCGCGATCGTTGGACGCCGCACGCCGCCGCTGCCAGATGGTCGGCGCGGGATCGACGGCGGGCTGATAGGATGCGCTGAACGCTTGGTCCATCCGGTCCCAGGCGGCGCCGTCCGCATCGTCCGCCAGCTCCACGGCATCGAAGCCCGAGCGGCGCAGGTGTCGCGACTGGTCGGGCAATACCTTGCCCGCCGCGATCAGACGCCCGGCATAGCCGCGCTCGCGCAGCACCGCCGCCAGCGAGAAGCCACGCCCGTCGCGGAAGGCGTCGAACTCCAGCACCAGCGTGTCTTCATTGGCGGCGGCCGCCTCGACCTCCGCCAACGGCGTGGTGACCGACAGGCGCAGCCCGTTCTGAATGCCTTCAAGCCGTTGCATCGAGCGTCTCGTATATGGCGTCACGGAAGGGGTCGGGACCGACACGGCGCACCGTGTCGATGAACCGCTCGCCCTCGGCGCGGATTTGTAGATAGCGATCCAGAGTCCGCTGGATCGCGGGCGCGACCTCGTCGGCAGGCAGGCTCTTGCCCACGATGTCGCCCAGCGCCGCCTGCTCGTCGGGCGAACCGCCGACGGTGATCTGGTAGTATTCCTCGCCCTTCCGATCGACGCCCAAGACGCCGATGTGGCCGACGTGGTGGTGGCCGCAGGCGTTGATGCAGCCGCTCATATTGATCCGGACTGGCCCCAGCCGTTCCTGATAGTCCATGTCCGCCAACCGCTTCGACAGGGCCTGGGCCACCGGGATCGACCGGGCGTTGGCCAGGCTGCAATAGTCCAGTCCCGGACAGGCGATGACGTCGGTCGCCAGATCGGCGTTGGCCGTCGCCAGCCCCGCCTCCAGCAGCGCCCGCCACAGCGCCGGCACGTCGTCCAGCTTTACATGCGGCAGGACCAGATTCTGCTCATAGGCGGCGCGCAGTTCATCGAAGGAATAGCGTTCGGCCAGGTCCGCCACCGCGTCCATCTGATCCGCTGTGATGTCGCCCGGCACGCCCCCGACCGGCTTCAGCGACACCACCACGGAGGCATAGCCCGCCTGCCGGTGACGGCGCACATTGTTGCGCGCGAACCGGGCGAAGTCGGGATCGGCCAACAGGGCGCGGTCGAACGGCGCGCTGGCCTTGCGCAGGTCCTCGAACGGCGGCGGGGCGAAATAGGCCTGGATTCGTGCGGCCTCGTCCTCGGGAATCCGCAGGTCTTCATGGCGCAGGGTGGCGTAGTGCTTGTCCACCTCCTCGCGGAAGGCTTCCAGCCCGACAGAGGCGACCAGGATCTTGATCCGCGCCTTGTGAATGTTGTCGCGTCGCCCCAGCAGGTTCCAGGCCCGCAGGATGGCGGTCAGATAGGCCAGCAGGTCCGCCGCAGGGATGGCCGGGGCGATCTCTTGGGCGATATGGGGAAGGCGCCCTTGGCCCCCGCCGACAAAGACGCGGAAGGCGGTCCCGCCGTCGGCGCCCTTCACGATCTGCAGCCCCACGTCATGGGTCCGGATCGCCGCCCGGTCCTTCTCGGCCCCGATCACCGCGATCTTGAACTTGCGCGGCAGGAAGCTGAATTCCGGGTGGATGGTCGACCATTGGCGGATGATCTCGCACCAGGGACGCGGGTCTTCGATCTCGTCGTCGGCGGCGCCGGCGAAGACGTCCGTCGTGGTGTTGCGGATGCAGTTGCCGCTGGTCTGGATGGCGTGCATCTCGACATCGGCCAGATCGCTCAGGATGGCCGGCAGGTCGGTCAGGGCCGGCCAGTTGTACTGGATGTTCGTGCGCGTGGTGAAGTGGCCGTAGCCCTTGTCATAGGTGCGCGCGATATGGCCCAGCCGCCGCATCTGGCGGCTGTTGAACGTCCCATAGGGAATGGCGACCCGCAGCATATAGGCGTGCAGTTGCAGATAGACGCCGTTCATCAGCCGCAGCGGCTTGAACTCGTCCTCGGTCAGGGCGCCGGACGCGCGGCGAGCGACCTGGTCGGAAAACTCCTCGACCCGTTCACGCACCAGGGCATGGTCGAACTCGTCATAGCGATACATCAGGCCACGCCTCCCGCGACGCTGTGGCCCACCGTCGGCCCGGCCGAACGGATGCGCTCCTTCAGCCGGTCACGGCCTGAGGGCGTATGGCCCTCCACCTCGACGGCATAGGGATTGACGAAGACATCAGGTCGTCCGGCGACCTCGGCCAGCACGATCTCGGCCGTGGCCTCGTCCAGCACCGAGGCCTGGTCGATGCGCTCGACCGGCTGGTTGTCGACGCCCGCATAGATGACGCGGCCGTCCGACAGGCGGTTTGCGGTCACGATCTTCACGCCGCGAACTCCGCCCGAACGTCCAGTTGGGCCGCCGAGAAGGCCGCCGTCTCGCCAACGAACAGCAAGGCCGGTCCCGTCAGATTGGCCCCGCGCACCAGAACGCCCAGCCCGTCCAGTCGTCCGGTCAGAACCCGCTCGTCCGGTCGGCTGCCGTTCTCGACGATGGCGACGGGGGTCGAGCCCAGACGCCCGGCCGCGATCAGCTTGGTCGCAGTCTCCTCGGCGCGATCCGACCCCATGTAGATGGCCAGGGTGTGGTTCGGCCCGGCCAGCCGCGACCAGTCGGCATCCACGCCGCCCGGCTTGGCCTGGGCCGTCACGAAGGTCACCGCCTGGGCGTGGTCGCGATGGGTCAGGGGAATGCCTGCCGAGGCCGCGCAAGCCAGGGCCGCCGTCACGCCGGGCACGACGAAGACCGGCACGCCGGCCGCCCGCATGGCGTCCAGCTCCTCGCCGCCACGACCGAAGACGAAGGGGTCGCCGCCCTTCAGCCGCACGACCCGATGACCGGCGCGGGCTTCTTCGATCATCAGAGCCTCGATCTGATCCTGCGGCACCGAATGTTCGCCGCGCGCCTTGCCGACATACAGCCGCTTGGCGTCGCGGCGCGCCCGCTCCAGCACCGCCTCGGGCACCAGACGGTCGTGGATGATGACGTCGGCGTCCTGCAACACCCTCAACGCCTTCAGCGTCAGCAGTTCAGGATCGCCCGGCCCGGCGCCGACAATATGGACCACGCCCTGTTCCGGCGCTGCCGAGTTCAGCAGGCGCAGCATCTCGCGCCGCGCCTCGGCCGTCCGACCTTCGGCCGCCAGCGTCACGGCCGGCCCCCGAAAGGCCCTTTCCCAAAACCGGCGGCGCGCCATGAAGTCCGGCACGCTGGCCTTGACCGTGTCGCGCAGCTCGCGCGCCAACCGCGCCACATTGGCCAGGCCGGCCGGCAGCACGCCCTCGATCGCCGTGCGGATGTCGCGCGCCAGGATGGGCGCCGATCCACCGGTCGCCACGCCGATCACGACCTCGTCGCGGTCGATCAGGGCCGGGGTCTGGAAGTCGCTCAGATGCGGCTTGTCTACGACATTGACCTGAGCCCCCGCCGCCCGCGCCAAGGCGCTCAGCCGCGCCAGTTCGTCCGCATCGTCCAGCGCCATGAAGACCAGTCGCGCGCCTGCCAGGTCGCCAGCCTCTGGCGTGCGCAGCACCGGTTCGGGCGCCGTCAACGGCGTCTCGATCTTGGGGGGCGCGCCGTCGGGGGCGAACCACACCACCTCCGCCGGCGTGTTCAGGAACAGTCGCAGCTTCGCCAGAGCGGGCTCGCCGCCGCCGATGATCACGACCTTTACGGCCTCCAGCGGGATGGAGGCGAGGAATACACGCATCGTCTTGCTTTCAGGGCCGTCGTGAGAGGAAAGAGGGACGACGGCAGGGCGCGAACCTTCGTCTTCCCCGTCCAGAGCCGCAAACCAGATTGCCTTTGTCTCGCTGATAGGATTTCTATCCGTGATGGTCCGATCCCTGCTCCCACTCAACGCCCTGCGCGCCTTCGAGGCTGCTGCCCGGCATCTGAACTTCTCGCGCGCCGCCGACGAATTGTCGGTGACGCCCGGCGCGGTCAGCCAGCAGATCCGCCTGCTGGAAGACATCGTCGGCGGCCCCTTGTTCGTGCGCGAGGCGCGCGGGCTTCAGTTGACCGACCTTGGCCGCTCGTCCGTGCCGCTGTTGCGTGAGGGGTTCGAACGGCTGATGGACGCCTCGGCCCTGTTGCGAGAGCCGCCGCGTCGCAAACAGGTGTCGATCAGCGTGGCGCCCGGCTTCGCCTCCAAATGGCTGATGCCGCGCATGGACGACTTCCACACCGCGCATCCCGAGATCGAGCTGTGGATCTCGGCCGACATGGAGCCGGCGGACCTGACTGAGGGCAAGGTGGACCTGGCCGTCCGATACGGTCCGGGCGACTATCCCGGCCTGACGGTCGATCGGCTGATGACGGAAACGGTGCTGCCCGTCTGCGCGCCGTCGTTGATGGACGGCGACAAGCCGATCCGGAAACCCGCCGACCTGATCGGCCACACCCTGTTGCACGACATGTCCAACGACGGCGATCCCAGCCGGCCGGACTGGGCCATGTGGCTGAAAGCGCGGGGCGTGCGTCACCCCGATCCGCGTCGGGGTTCGCGGTTCAACCAGTCGGGCCTGCTGATCGAGGCCGCCATATCGGGACGCGGCGTGGCCCTGGCCAAACGCACCTTGGCCCAGGCGGACCTGGCGTCGGGGCGGCTGGTAGCGCCCTTCCCGGACGGCTCGGAAGCGGTCGGCTTCGCCTATTACGTCGTCCAGCCCCGCGACCGCCCGCCGTCGCCCAGCGCGACCGCCTTCGTCGGCTGGTTGAAGAAACAGGCCGTGGATCACGACAATACGATGGGTCAGCTGTAGGCTCAGGCCTCATATTGAAAAGGACATCCGCCATGGCTGACGACAAGGCCCCTCGCCTCGCGGTCCTGATCGACGCGGAGAACGCCTCCGCCCGGATCGCAGAGGCGCTGTTCAGCGAGATCGCCACCTTGGGCGAGGCCTCGGCGCGGCGCATCTACGGCGATTTCGCCAGCCCGCAGATCGCTGGCTGGACGCGGGTCCTGGCCCGTTTCGCCATCCAGCCTCAGCAGAATTTCGCCAACACCAAGGGCAAGAACTCCGGCGACATCGCCCTGGTCATCGACGCGATGGACCTGCTGCATTCGGGGCGGTTCGACGGCTTCTGCCTGGTGTCGTCCGACGCCGATTTCACCCGCCTGGCGGCGCGCATCCGCGAGGAAGGCGTCGATGTCTATGGTTTCGGCGAGCAGAAGACGCCCGAAAGCTTCCGCCAGGCCTGCACCCGCTTCATCTATACCGAGAACCTGATCGCGCCGGTTCCGGTCGATGCGGGCGCCAAGTCGCCGGTCGCCGAAGCGCCGGCGACCAAGCGCAAGCCGTCCGAGGCGGCGCGTCTGATCGCGGCCATCATCGCCGATATGGACGAGGACGGCGACGGCTGGGTGGCGGTGGGCGGCATCGGCAATCGGCTGCGCAACGCCCACCCCGACTTCGACCAGCGCACCTATGGCTACGCCAAACTGTCGGACCTGATCCGCGCAACCGGCCGGTTCGAGGTGGAGACCGGCGAGCGCGGCGCGATGCGGATTCGCGACCGCGCCTGACGAAGTTACGCGCGGGCGGCCTGACTGGCGGACGCGCCCAGGGCCTGAAGCGCGGCGGCGGCGATGTGTTCGGCGTTCAGGCCGGCCTGGGCATACATGGCCATCGGCGCATCCTGATCCTGGAAGACATCCGGCAGGTTCAGGGTGCGTATCTTCAGCCCGCCATCCAGCGCGCCCTTTTCGGCCAGCAGTTGCAGCACGAAGGCGCCGAAGCCGCCCATGGCGCCTTCTTCGACCGTGATCAGGGCCTCGTGCTCACGTGCCAGGCGCAGGATCAGGTCGGCGTCCAGCGGCTTGGCGAACCGGGCGTCCGCCACCGTCGCCGACACGCCCTTGGCCGCCAGCACGTCCGCCGCCTTTAGCGATTCCTGCAGGCGTGTGCCCAAGGACAGGATGGCGACCGACGTGCCCTCGCGCACGATGCGACCCTTGCCGATTTCCAGCGGGGCGGCCAGTTCGGGAATCTCAACGCCCACGCCATCGCCGCGCGGATAGCGGAAAGCGCTGGGCCGGTCGTCGATGGCCAGCGAGGTCGAGATCATCGCCGCCAGCTCCGCCTCGTCGGCGGCGGCCATCAGCACCATGCCGGGCAGCGCTCCCATGAAGCCGATGTCGAACGATCCGGCGTGGGTCGCCCCATCCGACCCGACCAGACCCGCGCGGTCCATGGCGAACCGCACCGGCAGCGACTGGATCGCCACATCGTGCACGACCTGGTCGTACCCGCGTTGCAGGAAGGTGGAATAGATGGCGCAGACCGGTTTCATCCCGTCCGCCGCCAGCCCGGCCGCGAACGTCACCGCATGCTGTTCGGCGATGCCGACGTCATAGGTGCGCTCGGGGAAGGCCTGTCCGAACAGGTCCAGCCCCGTACCGGACGGCATGGCCGCCGTGATCGCCACGATCGACGGATCGACCTTGGCGTGTTTAATCAGCTCGGTCCCGAACACCTTGGTGTAGCTGGGCGTGTTGGAGATGGCCTTGGCCTGTTTGCCTGATACCACGTCGAACTTGACCACGGCGTGCAGCTTGTCGGCGCTGCTTTCGGCGGGGACATAGCCCTTGCCCTTCTGCGTCACGACGTGGACCAGAACCGGCCGGTCCTCGATGGCGGCTGCCTTCTTCAGGATCGGCACCAGATTGTCCATGTCGTGGCCGTCGATGGGGCCGACGTAATAGAAGCCCAGCTCCTCGAAGAAGGTGCCGCCGGTGACCATGCCGCGCGCATATTCCTCGGCCTTCTTGGCCGCCTTGCGGAACGGGCGCGGCAGATGCTGGGCGACGGATTTCCCCAGTCGGCGCACGTTCTGATAGGCCCCGCCCGACACCAGACCGGCCAGATAGGCGCTCATCCCGCCCACCGGCGGCGCGATGGACATGTCGTTGTCGTTCAGGATGACCATTAACTGGCCGCTGGTCGCCTCGGCGGCGTTGTTCATCGCCTCATAGGCCATGCCGGCGGACATGGAGCCGTCGCCGATCACCGCCACGACGCGGTTCTTCTCGCCCTTCTGATCGCGCGCGGCGGCGAAGCCCAGGGCGGCGCTGATCGAGGTCGAGGCGTGGGCGGCGCCGAAGGGGTCGTATTCGCTCTCGCTGCGCTTGGTGAAGCCCGAGAGGCCGCCGCCCTGGCGCAGGGTGCGGATGCGGTCGCGTCGCCCCGTCAGGATTTTGTGCGGATAGCACTGGTGACCGACGTCCCAGATCAGGATGTCCTTGGGCGTCTCGAACACATGGTGCAGCGCCGTGGTCAGCTCGACCACGCCCAGGCCCGCGCCCAGATGGCCGCCCGTAACGGACACCGCATCGATCGTCTCGGCGCGCACTTCCTGCGCCAGCTGTTTCAGCTGGGCGATATCGAAGGCCCGAGTGTCGGCCGGGAAGTTGACGGTGTCGAGAAGCGGGGTGTCGGGCATCTGGGATATCTAATCCGGGACGACTGCTTAGGCGAGCGTCCATGTTGTCGTAGGGGTCTTCTTTCAATCCCCGAAAGGCTGTTTCGGTCCCGAAAGTTGGACGGCCAATCTTGCGGAATCCCCCCTTGTGGAAATCCAGATCAAACCGTCCGTGGCCGTCGCAATCAATTTGTCGAGCCACAGAAAGCCCGCGCGACGCCGCGCTCTGACAGCGAAATCGAGGTGTTCGAGTTCTTCGAACTGAATATCGCGAATTACTTTCGCAAGCACCGGATCATGCGTCGTCGCCCATGCGATCTGCTCGTCCAAATGCTTATGCACAGTCCTCTCGACGGCTTCCGTGCAAGCCAGAATCGCCTCGCGTCCTAACAATGCCGACGCCAGTCCAAGGATTCCGCCCCCGACCGTCCATATCCACATCATGCGGCAGGGCTTGGCTTGTCGCGCGGGCATCAACGCGCGGAAGCGCATTTGGTGGGTCAATTCGTGCGACAGCGCCTCACTAAGAAATGTCGTCAGATCAGGAGCCCGCCACTTCGCGACGCCAATCTGTGCGCGATAGATGAGGATCGCACCCGACTCACCGCCATGGTTCACACGCAGAATACGGGCCGAAATGGTCGCATTCCAAGCCAAGGCTTCAGGACCGGCGCTTTAGCACAAAGTCCACGCTGGCTTTGAGGATTTCGGCGTCCTCGCCGAACGGCTCCAAGTGCGACCGGGCCTGGTTGGCGAGATGCGCGACCCTGTGTCGCGCTGCTTCCAGACCCAGCAGGGTGACGAAGTTGGTCTTGCCCAGGGCCGCGTCCTTGCCGCCCGCCGCCTTGCCCATCTCCTCGGCCGAGCCTTCGGCGTCCAGCAGGTCGTCGACGATCTGGTAGGCCAGGCCGACATCGTGGGCGAAGCTGATCAGGGCATGCTGCTGCGACATCGAGGCGTCGGCGATGATCAGGGGGATTTCGAACGCATAGGCGAACAGGGCGCCCGTCTTCAGCCGCTGCATCCGCGCGACGCCGCCCAGGTCGTCGCGCACGCCCAGCAGATCGATCATCTGACCGCCCGCCATGCCCCTTGCGCCAGACGCCAGCGACAGCCGCGCCGCCAGTTCGCAGCGCACGGCCGCATCGTCGTGGGTGTCCTCGTGCAGGATGATGTCGAAGGCGGCGGTCTGAAGCGCGTCGCCCGCCAGCACGGCCGTCGCCTCGTCATAGGCGCGGTGGACGGTGGGACGACCCCGGCGCATGTCGTCGTCGTCCATGCACGGCAGGTCGTCGTGAACCAGGCTGTAGGCGTGGACGCATTCCAGGGCGCAGGCGGCGCGCAGCACCGACCGCTCGTCGATGTCGAACAGGCGCGCGGCCTCCAGCGCAAAGAACGGCCGCAACCGCTTGCCGGGGCCAAGCGCCGCATAACGCATCGCCTCGGTCAGGCGCGATTCCGGGCCTTCGGCGCGCGGCAGCAGTTCATCCAGAGCGACCGTGACCAGATCGGCGACCTCGGCCACGCGATCGATCACCGCCTGCTCGGGCGAGTTAGCGGCGATGACGCGGTTCAAGACGACCGACCGTTCATTCGAACGACGCCGCCTCGACACCCTTGGCCTGGCCGTCGGGGCCGACGACGATCTTCTCGACACGCAGTTGCGCCGCCTTCAGGCGCGCCTCGCAATGGGCCTTCAGCTTGGCGCCCTCTTCGTACAGGGCGATGGATTCTTCCAGCGGCGCCTGGCCGGACTCCAGGCGGGACACGATGGTCTCCAGACGCTGCAGGGCGTCTTCGAAGCTGAGATCGGCGGGGATGGCGGCGGCGGTGTCGGTCATGGGGCGGACCCTAAAGGCCCGCACGGGCCGCATCAACGGCGGATGCGGCTATCGTTTTTCGTAACGCCGCTGCGACCAGTATTTGAAACCCTGGTTCTGGACCAATTTCCAGCCGTCCGCCTTCAGCGCACGACCGACCATATGGTTGAAATAGCCGTGGGCGAAGACCAGCACATCCTGGCCGCTCTCGGCCCGCGCGATCAACTTCTGCGCCGCCTGATCGGCCCGCGCCTCGGCCTGGGCGCGGGTTTCCTGGCCATCGTGATGGTCGAAGGCGTGCCACCAGAAACGCGACACCACGCCCCACCATTTGGGCGACAGCTTGATCCATTCAGGAATGGGCGGCGGCGGCAGAGGCGCCTCGATGAACATGACGTCGGCCATGACTTCGCGCCCGGCGGCGACCGCTGCGGCGGTTTCCTGGGCGCGCTGGCGCGTGGAGGCGTAGATGGCGCCGGCCCCTTGCGCAGCGGCGACCAGTTCCGGCGGCGGCGTCTGACCGCCCAGAAGGCCACCTATCTCGTATTTCGCCCACCACTCGCCGTACTGGCGCGCCGTGATCATGCATTTACGCGACAGCGCCGGCTCGCCGTGGCGCGTCAGGATGATGGCGCCGGGACGCAGGGCCACGAGCGCGCCGACGGATGCCGCGGCATCAGGCGGGGACACGGACGGTTCGGTCGAATCGAGGGACAGGGCGGGGGCTGACATGACAAACGGACGGGCCTTTGGTTTCAAGGCGTTATGCGTCCTCAGTCCTCCCCGAGCGCGGCGACGTGGGCGACCGCAGAGCGGCCTAGTCCTTCAAGGTCGTAACCGCCCTCAAGCGCCGACACAACCTTGCCCGAACACGTCCGACGCGCGACCTCCAGAATTGCGCGTGTCGCCCAAGCGAAATCCTCGGCCTCCAGCGACTGATGCGCCAGCGGATCGCGCCTGTGGGCGTCGAAACCGGCCGAGATCAGGATCAGGTCGGGCCGGAACGATTCCAGCGCCGGCATCAGCCCGCCGGCGAAGGTTGCACGCCAGTTTTCCCGCGCCGCATGGGGCGCCACCGGGGCGTTGACGATATTGCCCACGCCCGTTTCAGACGCCGCGCCCGTGCCGGGATAGAGCGGCATCTGGTGGATGGAGGCCAGGAACAGGCTGTCGTCGTCTTCGAACGCCGCCTGGGTGCCGTTGCCGTGGTGGACGTCGAAATCCACCACCGCCACGCGCGCCGTCCCTTCGGATTGAGCCACGCGCGCCGCGACGGCGACGGAGGAGAACAGGCAGAACCCCATGGCCCGATCCGGCTCGGCATGGTGGCCCGGCGGGCGCACGGCGGCGAAGGCGCGGTTCATCTCGCCCCGCACTACGGCCCGCACCGCGTCGATCGCCGCTCCCGCCGCCAGCCGCGCGGCCGGCACGCTGCCCGGCGACAGGACGGTGTCGGCGTCAAGCTGGATCATCCCCTCGACCGGCGACGCCTCCAGCAGGCGCGCGACATAGGCGGCCGGATGCACCCGCTCCAGATCCGCGACCTCGGCCGTGGTCGCGGCGCGTCGGTCGTTGGCGAGCCCGGCGTCAGCCAACGCCTCCAGCACCGCCTTCAGCCGCTCGGGACTCTCGGGATGGCCCGCGCCCGGCGTGTGGGACAGCATCGACGGGTGGGTGAAGATCGGCACGGACATTGGAACGACGATACGCCTGCCATTCGCCCTTGTCGCCGGTGACGCGCAGGCCATCCCGCTGTAGAGCCGGGCCATGACCGAGATCATGATCCGCCCCGCCCGCCCCGGCGACGCCGCCGCCCTGGGCGCCCTGGGCCGCCAGACCTTCATCGACACCTTCGTCGAGGGGTTCGGCATCCCCTATCCCGAGGCCGATCTGAACGCCTTCCTGGACGCCAGCTTCGATACCGAACCGACGCTGAAGAAGCTGGCCGAGCCGGGCGCCGCCTGGTGGGTGGCGGAACGAGACGGCGAACTGCTGGCCTTCGCCAACGCAGGCCCCAACGGATTGCCACACCCAGAGGCCCGCCCCGAACACATGGAACTGCGCCGTCTCTATGTGTCCAAGACCGCCCAAGGTTTGGGCCTGGGCACGCAACTGCTGACCCTGTCGCTAGACTGGATGGACGCCCATACGAAAGGTCCGCTGTGGATCGGCGTCTGGAGCGGCAACGACAAGGCCCAGCGCCTCTACGCCGCCTACGGCTTCGAGAAGGCCGGCCAATACGAATACCCCGTCGGCGCCTGGCGCGACCACGAGTTCATCTTGCGGCGCGGATAGACTATATTGTCGATATGACCCGCGCCGAACTGCTGGAAAAACTGCGCGACCTGAAGCCCTGGCTCGAAGAGCAGGGCATCGTCAACGTGCGCCTGTTCGGCAGCTACGCCCGCGATGAAGCCGGACCGGACAGCGATGTCGATCTGCTGGTGGACTTGTCGCAACCGTTGGGTCTGCGGTTCTATAGTCTTGCCGAGGAATTGACGGACAAGGTCGGCAAGGAGGTTGACCTGCTTACGTCGAAGGGCCTCCGCAATCCCTACGTCCGCGCATCCGCGTTGAGGGATTGTGTTGAGATCTGACCGCGCAGACCGCGGCCTTTTGGCGGATATCCACGAATCGACCGATTTGATTTCGCGCTACATCGACGGACTTTCATTCGACGCGTTCGAAGCCGATTCTCTGCGACGGGATGCGACGGCCTTCAGACTTTTGATCATCGGAGAGGCGGCAGGAAAATTGTCCCCCGCCGTGACTGAAAAGCTTCCTGACATCGACTGGCGCGGCATGTTGGGCCTTCGCCACCGATTGGCGCACGATTACGGATCAACCGACTTCAGCGTCATCTGGGCCATCGCCAGCATCGAAGTTCCCCGTTTGGCGCAAGGGCTCGAAAACCTCTGATGCTGCTGCCCTTCTTCACCGCCCTGCGCGACGCCAAGGTCCCGGTGTCGATGAAGGAATGGCTCCATCTGATGGAGGCCATGGATCGCGATCTGGCGGGGCGCGAGGTCGAGACCTTCTATCACCTGTCACGCGCCGTCCTGGTCAAGGACGAGAAACATTATGATCGGTTCGATCAGGTGTTCGGGACGGTGTTCAAGGGGGTGGAGTCGGTCGGCGCGGGCGAGGACCTGACGACCGACATTCCCGAGGACTGGCTGCGGCTGCTGAACGAGAAATATCTGACCGAAGAAGAGAAGGCTCAGATCGAGGCGCTAGGCGGGTTCGACAAGCTGATGAAGACGCTACAACAGCGGCTGGAAGAACAGCATGAACGCCATTCGGGCGGCTCCAAATGGATCGGCACGGGCGGGACCAGCCCCTTCGGTCATGGCGGCTACAATCCCGAAGGCGTGCGCATTGGCGGGCCGGGCAAGCACGGCCGGGCGGTCAAGGTGTGGGAGAAGCGCGAGTTCAAAAATCTGGACGACACGGTCGAGCTGGGCACGCGCAACATCAAGGTGGCGCTTCGTCGTCTGCGCCGCTTCGCGCGGCAGGGAGCGGCCGAGGAACTGGACATCGACGGCACCATCGACGGCACGGCCCGCCAGGGCTGGCTGGACATCCAGATGCGGCCCGAGCGGCGCAACACGATCAAGGTACTGCTGTTCCTCGACATCGGGGGCTCGATGGACGGCCATATCAAACTGGTCGAGGAACTGTTTTCGGCGGCCAAGACCGAATTCAAGAACCTGGAGTTCTTTTACTTCCACAACTGCCTCTACGAAGGCGTCTGGAAGGACAACCGGCGTCGGCACACCGAGCGGATCGCGACCTGGGACCTGCTGCACAAATATCCCGGCGACTGGCGCGCCATCTTCGTGGGGGATGCGACCATGTCCCCCTATGAGATCACCATGCCGGGCGGTTCGGTCGAGCACTGGAACGAGGAGGCCGGCGCCGTCTGGATGAAGCGGGCGCGCCAGCAGTGGGAGAAGTCGGTATGGCTGAACCCGGTGCAAGAACGCTATTGGGACTATACCGCCTCGGTCGGCCTGCTGCGCGAGGTGATGGAGCAGCGGATGTTTCCCCTGACGCTGGAAGGGCTCGACAAGGCGATGCGCGCCCTGACAAGGTAGGGTTCGCGTCCTGGGCGAGTTCTGCCCGGCGTATTGTTTCGAGGGGCCTTGTCCATGATCGCCGCCGCATTCGCCCTGCTTCTGTTTCAGCAACCTGCCCCGACCGTGGTGTGGGCGGCGCCTGCGCCAGACGCCGTGGTCGAGACACCCGCGCCGACGGTTCACCATTCCGTCCCGGCGTGGGGCCTGGCCGACCCGTTCGGCTTCGAGCGCGCACGGTGCAGTCCGCTGGTGCGCGGCGCCAAGTCGATGGAGGTCTGCCAGACCGAGGTGCGCGAACAGTTGGCGCTGGCCATGGGACCCGACCTGCCCGAGGCCCTGCGTCCCGTCGGCATGGCGGGCGACTGCCAGATGATCCGGGCTGACGCCGGCGGCTCGGCCTATGCCGTTCAGTGCGGGCCGCAATCGCGCGCGGCCAGCGCTCCATCGTCCTTGCGGGAAATGGATTGCCGCCCCCGTCCGGTCGAAGGCGGTTTCAGTTCGGAATGCCGCCCAGTCGACACAAGGACCAGCAAGGGCCTGTCGATCAATCTCTGGGGCGACAAGGACTGATCGCAACGCAGGAACGCCGCCCGCTTTCACGGACGGCGCCTCGTCTCTTCGCGCAGTTCTAGTGAGGCTTAGGCCTTGTCGCGGAAGCTGTCCTTGACGCCGCCGACGGCGTTCTGGACCTTGCCTTCGACCTGATCGGCCTTGCCTTCGGCTTGCAATTTGGTGTCGCCGGTTACCTTGCCAGCAGCTTCCTTGATCTTGCCGCCCATATTCTTGGCGGCGCCTTCGATACGGTCGTTATCAGCCATCTAGGCTCTCCTCTTTCATCGCCCCGACATGCGTTGCGGGTTGAAAAGAAAACGAGAAAGGCCCGGGCCCGTTCCGTAAGGCTCAGCTTGGTCGACGTAGCCAGACGGCGACCGCCCAGGCGTGGGAATCATGACGCAGCCGGGAAATGGCGAAGGTGGCGTCCAGCCAGACCAGTGTGTGGTCGTCCTCGCATTTGGCGGCCGGGTTTTCGGCCGTGACCGTCGCCGTCCAGAACCCGCCGACGTTGTTCACCGGCTCGCGCGTCGAGCGCACGAAATATTGGCTGGCCTCGGCGATGCGATTCAGCGGCGTGATCGTCAGGCCAGTCTCCTCGACGAACTCGCGCGTCAGGGCCTGGACCTCGGTCTCCTCGACATCGAGCCCCCCGCCCGGCAGGTCAAAATAGGGACCCGTCTCACGCTCGACGCGCACGCAGGCGATCAGGCCGTCACGTTCAACGATGCCGAACGCCGTGGCGCGGTGACGATAGTCTGAAACGGGATTACGAACGCCGAACTGCAACATCACGAACTCTGACCCCTAGAGGTCGAACGACAACCGGGCGCGCACGCCCTTGTGAGCGCCGTCGAACTCGACAGCGGAGCGCAGTCCCGACGCCATCGCCGAGATGATCTTGCCGCCCAGGCCCGTGCCCTTGGGCGTGCCGTCGCCCATGCCAGGACCGTCGTCCTCGACCATCAGAGCCACGCGACTGTCGCCCTCGCGGCGCAGATGGACGCGGATTTCGCCGCCCTGCCCCGGGGTGTAGGCGTATTTGACCGCGTTGGTGACAAGTTCGGTGACGATCACGCCGATGGACACCGCTTGATCGGTCGTGACCGACAGAGGCTCGGCATCCAGCGTCAACCGGGGCGATCCCTCGTCCGGACCGATGGACTTGGACAGTTCGTCCATCAATCCCACCAAATACTCGTCCATGGCGACGCTGCTCATGTCGCCGGACGTGTAGAGGCGACGGTGGACGTGGGCGACCGCCTCGATGCGCGCCTGCGATTCGCGCAAGGCGTCCTTGGCGCCTTGGTCGGTGATGTGTCGCATCTGCAGCGACATGAAGCTGGACACCAGTTGCAGCGAGTTGCCGACGCGGTGGTTGACCTCGCGCAGCATGGCCTCGGCCCGGTCGCGCGCCAGGCGGATTTCTTCCTGGGCGAGGTCGTTCTCGCGTTGCAGCCGACGCCGCAGCAGGGCGTCTTCCAGCGCGGCGCGCAGCAGGGAAGTAAAGTCCTCCGACACGTCCTTGATGACATAGTCGGCGGCGCCCGCTCGAAGAGCCGCAACCGCGATCCGTCCATCCTGCGCGCCCGTCACATAGACGACGGGCGGTGGTTCGTTCAGCGCAAGGATGTCGGGCAGCACATCCAGGCCGTCGCGCGTCGGCATATAGTGGTCCAGGGCGCAGACATCGTATGCGTTGGACCGAAGAAGCTCCAACCCCGCATCCCCATCGGGCGCGCAGGTGACGGCATAGCCGTGACGCCCGAACTCCTTCTCGACCAGCCGAGACAGGCCCCGGTCGTCGTCGATATAGAGCAGGCGAATGGCCTGGGGCGTGTGGATCACTCGATCTCCGGCGCCTGGATGACCGACAGGAACAAGCCAAGCTGGCGGATGGCGCCGGCGAAGGATTCATAATCGACGGGCTTGGTGATGTAGACGTTGCAGCCTAGGTCGTAGCAGCGCTGGATCTCGACCTTGTCGTCCGTCGTCGTCAGAACCACGACCGGCGCGCGCTTCAGGCGGTCGTTGCCCTTCACCTTCTCCAGAATGTCAGTTCCCGACATATCAGGCAGATTCAGGTCAAGCAGGATCAACAGCGGGCCATTGGCCAGGATCTCGTCGCTGAACAGATAGTCCAACGCCGCGCCGCCTTCATCGAAATGCTTGATTTCGTTGTTGATGTTGGCCCGGCGGATGTTCTTTTCGATCAGCTTGGCGTGGCCGTGGTCGTCTTCGACCATGATGATTTTGACGGGTTGCGTCACAGCGCGCCTCCGGGTTCTGCTACGATCAGTCGTTTGGGGAATTTCAGCAAGAAAGTCGAGCCCTTACCTAGCTCGGACTCGACGTCGATAGTGCCGCCGATGCGGCGAACGCTGTTGCGCACGAAGGCAAGCCCCAGCCCTTCACCCGAGCGATCCTGCTTGCCGGACCGGCGGAACAGCTCGAAGATCCGTTCGTGGTCGCGCGGCGCGATGCCGCGTCCGTTGTCGGCGACCCGATAGACGACCCAGCCGCCCGGCACGTCCTCGCCCGACACCACGATCTCGCCCGATCGGCTCGCGTCCAGATATTTGACGGCGTTGTCGATCAGATTGCCGACGATCTGCTCCATCGAAAGGCGGTCGCTGTCGATGCTGGGCAGGTCCTGAACCTCGATCCGCGCACCGGACGCCTCGGTCTGGTGGTGGACGCTGTCGGCGATGTTCTGGGCCATGGCTGTCATGTCCAAGGTCTCAGGCGCCAGGTTGCGACGCCCCTCGCGCGAAAGCTTCAGGATGGCGTTGATCAGCCGGTCCATCTTTTCGGTCGAGGCGCGGATGAAGCCGATAGCCTCGGGCATGTCCTCGCGCACCGCCATGACCACGTCGGAATCGACGACGCGCGTCTTTTCGGCCTCTTCGATCGCCTGGTTTATGACCTTGCCGGCCTGCTCCAGTTCGGAGGTGTAGCCCATCACATTCACCAGAGGCGCGCGCAGGTCGTGGCTGACGATGTAGGCGAAGCGCTGGATTTCCTCGTTGGCGCGCATCAGGTCGCCAGTGCGTTCGCGGACCTTGTCTTCCAGTCCGGCGTTGGCGGCATCCAGTGTCGCGCGGGCGCTCTGGATTTCCGAGACGTAGCGACGCACCATCCAGGCTGACAGCAGCGCCAGCACGATCACCAGCAGGCCCCCTATGGCGTTCATCGTCACCGTCAGCACGCCGAACTGTTCCGACGCCCTCCTCCGTTCAGTGATACGGGCGGACTTGAGCGCGTCGAAGGCGTCCACGGCGGCCCGCAGCTCGTCCATGTAGCGCTTGCCCTCGCCGGAGCGGACGGACTGGATCGCCTGGCCAATTCTTCCCTGCTGCGCCAGCGTCACGGTCCGTTCCATCTCGGCCCACTTCATGTCGGCCAGGCGATGGATGCGGTCGATCGGCGCCTTCAGCGTTGGATCCTGCGCTGCTCCTTCGTCGAGGAAGGCGATGGCTGGCTTCATCTCCTCCTGCGCCTGCCGATAGGGCTGCAGGAAGTCGCTACGCCCGGTCAGCAGGAAGCCACGCTGTGCGGTTTCGGCATTCAACATGGAGATCAGGGTGGTGCGTGATGCACGCCGCATCTGCTGGGCGTGCTCGATCGTTTCATTTACCGACGCCGTTCGCTGAATCATCACGAACGTAGTGGCATTGACAAGGATCAGCAGCCCGAAGACCAGGATCAGAATGGCCGACATCGAGCGCGCTAACGACGACGTGCGGGTGAAGTCGCGCAATCGCGACCATTGGGACCGGGGACTTGGGATCATGACGGTGGAGCTTTAGCGGCGTGGTGCGCCGCGTCAAACGTCAAACTGTTTCTGCCGCGTTTACAGGCCGTTGTTAGACTTGGCCCAGTGTACGCAAACGTGCCTTCGGATGAATTTCGTTCTGGCTCATCACGACGGTTTGCCCCCGGAACCGCTCGATGATCGACCGGACGTAGGGTCGGGTCATCGGCCCCGTCAGCAGCACGGGATTCTCGCCCATCATGGCGATCCGCTCGAAGGTGTCGCGGACGGCGCGGATGAAGTCCTGAAGCCGCGACGGCGCCATCGCCAACTGCTTGTCCTCGCCCTGACCGATCAGGCTTTCGGCGAAGGCGTTTTCCCATTCCGGCGACAAGGTCACGATCGGCAAGGCGCCCTCGCCGTCCTTGTTCTGCCAGCATAGCTGGCGGCCCAGGCGCGCGCGAACGTGTTCGACCAGGGTGGTGACGCTGGTGCTGTGCGGCGCCGCCTCGGCCAGGCCTTCCAGGATGGCGGGCAGGTCGCGGATCGACACCTTCTCGCGCAGCAGCGCCTGAAGCACGCGTTGCAGAGTAGTGACCGTGACGACGCTGGGGACCAGTTCCTCGACCAGCTTCTTCTCTTCGGTCCCCAAGTCCTTCAGCAGCTTCTGCACCTCCGCATAGGACAGCAGGTCCGCCATGTTTTCCTTCAGGATCTCGGTCAGGTGGGTGGTCAGCACCGTGGACGGATCGACCAGGGTATAGCCCCGGAATGTCGCCTCCTCGCGCATCCCTTCTTCGATCCAGGTGGCGGGCAGACCGAAGGCCGGCTCGCGCATGTGCTCGCCCGGCAGTTCGACCTGACGCCCCGACGGATCCATCGCCATCAGATGCCCTAGGCGCACCTCGCCCGCGCCGCTCTCCATCTCCTTGATGCGGATCGCGTAGCCCTGGGTGGGTAGGCGCATGTTGTCGAGGATGCGCACCTGGGGAATGACGAAGCCGTATTCCTGAGCCAGCGAACGACGCAAGGCGCGGATCTGATCGGTCAGGCGGCGGCCTTCCAGATCGTTGATCAGGCTGAGTAGCGAATAGCCCAGCTCGATCTTCACCTCGTCGATGGTCAGGATGTTGGCGATCGGTTCTTCGACATCCTCCTTGGGCTTGGCGGCGGCGGCGGTCGCGGCGATCTCGGCCTCGGTCGGCTGCGGCTTCAGCCTGTTGCGGCCCAGCCTCCAAGCCATGAAACCCGAGCCGATCGCCAAGGCCGCGAACGGCAGCAGAGGCATGCCGGGGATCAGGCCGATCAGGCCGGCTGCACCCGACACCACGCCCAGCGACACCGGGTTGGTGGCCAGTTGGGTGACCATGGCCTTGTCCGCCGTGCCCTCGACGCCCGCCTTGGACACCAGGAAGCCGGCGGCGATGGAGATGATGATGGCCGGAACCTGCGTCACCAAGCCGTCGCCGATGGTCAGCTGGACATAGGTGTTGGCAGCCTCCATCGCCGGCATGCCGTGCTGCAGCGTGCCGATCAGGATGCCGCCGATGGCGTTGATGAAGGTGATGATCAGGCCTGCGACGGCGTCGCCGCGCACGAATTTGGACGCGCCGTCCATTGCGCCGAAGAAGGTCGATTCCTGCTCCAGCTCCTTGCGACGCAGCTTGGCCTGCTCCTCGGTGATCAGGCCGCTGGACAGATCGGCGTCGATGGCCATCTGCTTGCCCGGCATGGAGTCCAGGGTGAAGCGGGCGGACACTTCGGCGATCCGGGTCGAACCCTTGGTGATGACGACGAAGTTCACCACCAGGATGATGGCGAAGATGATCACCCCGATGATGAAGTTGCCGCCCATCATCAGCTGACCGAAGGCGTTGATCACCTGACCGGCGGCGTCGTGGCCTTCCTGGCCATGGGTCAGGATCAGACGCGTCGAGGCCAGGTTCAGACCCAGGCGGAACAGGGTCGAGACCAGCAGCACGGTGGGGAAGATGGCGAAGTCCAGCGGCCGCTTCATCATCACGGCCGTCATCAGGATCAGCACAGACGAGACCAGCGAGATCGCCAGCAGTAGGTCCAGAAGCATTTTCGGGACCGGCAGGATCAGCAGCATGATCACGCCGATCACGCCGACAGCCATCAGCACTTCGCCGCGGTTGACCCAGCCCAAGACGTCGCGCCCGGTGGGGCGCGCCATGCCGTCCTTCATCATGGTGGGTGTGTCAGTCACGGCCCAGCGCCTTCAGGGCGCGGCGCGTCGCCTCGGCGATCACGGCGTCGCGTTGATCGTCGGTCGCCTCGGACGCGCCGGTGAAATAGGCGGCCAACAGAACCGGCGAACCCGACAGCGGCGTCAGCATGCCGATGTCGTTGGTCGCGCCGTTGGATCCGGTCCCGGTCTTGTGCGCGACGGTCCAGCCCTGGGGCGCGCCCGCCTTGATGCGGTTCGCACCCGTAGGCGAGGCGATCATCCAGCCGCTGATCAGTTGATCATGCGCCGGCGTCAGCCGATCACTGAACGCCAGCTCGCGGATGTTGGCGATAGTCTGGTCCGGCAGGCAGGTGTCGCGCGGATCGTTGGGCAGGGCGGTGTTCAGGTCCGGCTCCAGGCGCGAGATGACGGTGGTTGTGTCGCCGAACGTCGGCCACCACGAACGCCATACGGCGATTCCACCCATTTCGCGGATCAGGATATTGGCCGCCGGATTGTCGCTGACCTCGACCGCCGCCTGCATCAGTTCGCGGATCGTCAGGGTGCGGCCGATGGCTTTTTCGGTCACCGGCGCGTGGGGGATCATGTCCGCCCGCGTGATCGCGACGGCGCGGTCCAACTGTTCTTCCTCGCGCTGCACCCGCTCCAGCGTGGCGACGGCGAGGAAGGCCTTGAAGGTCGAGCAGAAGGCGAACCGCTCCTGGCCGCGCCAGGACACCCGACGCTGGCTTCCGACATCCAGAGCCGCCACGCCCAGCCGTCCGCCATGGCGCTCTTCCAGATCGTTCAGCAGAAAGGGTTGCGGGGCCTCCTCGGCCTTGGGTTCGTCGCGTTGCGGATAGCAGCCGGCAAGCGCCAGCGCGCCCGCCCCGCCGATCAGCGTCCTGCGATCGAACCCGGTCGCCATCCTCAGGCCGCGTAGCCCGAGGCCGAGACGCCGCTCATGGGCGCAGGAATGGCTGTGCCCTCATCGGAATATTCGTTCAGCTTGTTGCGCAGGGTGCGGATCGAGATGCCCAGGATATTGGCCGCATGGGTGCGGTTGCCCAGGCAGTGGGTCAGGGTGTCCAGGATCAGCGTCTTTTCCATCGCCGCCACCGTCTGGCCCACGAAGCTGCGGGTCACGGCGTCGGCGGCTTGGGCGGCGCGGGCGGCGATGCCCCCCTGCCCGCCGTCATAGGCATTGCCCGTCATCGCGCCGCCTTGACCCGACAGCGGCTGACCGTCCGGCAGGCGGATGGCGTCCACGTCGATCTCGGAGCCGACCGCCAGCAGCACCGCGCGGTGCATGGCGTTTTCAAGCTCGCGGACGTTGCCGGGCCAGCGATGGGCGGCGATGGCGTGGCGCGCCTGGGCCGAGATCGGGCGAACCGGCACGCCGTTGGCGGCGGCGTATTTCTTGATGAAGTGGTCGGCCAGAACGACGATGTCGCCAGGACGTTCGCGCAATGACGGCAGGCGCAGGTTCACCACGTTCAGGCGATATAGCAGGTCCTCGCGGAACACGCCTTCCGCCACGGCCTTGGCGAGATCGCGGTTCGAGGTGGCGATGATGCGGATGTTGACCGAGACCGGCTTGGAGCCGCCGACGCGGTCGATGACCCGCTCTTGGATGGCGCGCAGCAGCTTGGCCTGAAGCCGGGCGTCCATCTCCGAGATTTCGTCCAGCAGCAGCGTGCCGCCGTCGGCTTCCTCGAACTTGCCGATGCGGCGCGCGACGGCGCCGGTGAAGGCGCCCTTCTCGTGCCCGAACAGTTCGGATTCCAGCAGGTTGTCGGGAATGGCGGCGCAGTTGACGCTGATGAAAGGGCGTTCGGCGCGGCGCGAATGCTCGTGCAGATACCGGGCCATCACCTCCTTGCCGACGCCGCTTTCGCCGGTGATCAGGATCGAGGCTTCCGAGCGCGCGACCTGGTCGGCCAGTTGCAGCACCGCCTTCATCGACGGGTCGGCCGAGATCATCGGCTTTTCGTCGTCTGCGACGGCCGACAGGACGGCGGCGATCAGTTCCGCATCGGGCGGAAGCGGGATGAACTCCTTGGCGCCGGCCTTGATCGCGGCGGCGGCCTCGCGTGCATCGGCGTCGATGCCGAAGGCCACGACCGGGATGGTGATCCGCTCGGCCTCGTTGGCGGCGATCAGGGCGGCGATGTCCAGCTTGTAATCGACCATCAGCAGGTCCGCGCCCTGCCCCCGGCGCAGTTGTTCGGTCGCCTGGTCGGCGCGCTCGACGTGATTAACCTTGGCGCCGTGCGCCATTGCCATCTTCACCGCCGAAGCGAGCTGCCCGCTCAGTCTGCCTACCACCAGAAGACGCATCGTTCTTCTCCTCTAATCTCTGTTTCGAACGCGTCGCCGCTTAGGCGCCGCTGTCCTCGGTCTTGATGATTTCCGTCATGGTCACGCCCAGCCGGTCGTCGACGACGACGACCTCGCCGCGCGCGATCAGGCGGTTGTTGACGAAGATGTCGATCGCCTCGCCGACCTTGCGGTCCAGCTCCAGCACCGATCCCTTGTTCAGCTTCAGCAGCTGGGCCACCGACATGTGCGACTTGCCCAGAACGGCCGAGATGTTGACCGGCACGTCGAAGACGGTGGCCAGATCGGCGGCGGTCTTGTCGCCGTGATCGTCGATCGGCGGCGGGCCGGAAAGGCTGGAGAATTCCTCCAGCGCCAGATCGTCGGATGCCATCAGAACATGCTCCTATCGACGGGAAGGGATTCGGCGTGTCCAGCCTCGGCAGCCAAGGCGGCCGTCAGCGCCTCGGCGACACGGTCGGCGGACCCCTTGGGATCATGATCGGCGCGACCGTCGGCCCATTCCAGTTGGAAGGCTGTCTGCGCCATGCCCGATTCGTCGCGGAAGGCGACCACGCCGGTGAAGCCGCTGTCGGCGCAGGCCTGCTGGATCAGGGCGCGCGCCTCGTCGTCCAGGCCCGCGGTCCGCACCACCAGGCGAGGCGAGGCGTCGATCTCCTGCGCCAGCATCTCCAGCGCGGCCTTCAGCGGCGCCTGCGGGAAACGCTCCAGCGCGGCCCCGCCGATGGCGCGGGCGGCTGCCAAGGCCAGGGCGGCGGACTGTTCACGATGGGCCTGAGCCACGGCCTTCAGCGTCGGCACGGCCGAGGCCACCGACTGGGCGATGTTGCTCAGGGCCAGGGCGCGGATGTGCTCGATCTCGCCCAGCGCCTGCTGACGCGCTTCCAGCCGGCCTTGCGCCACCAAGGCCTCGACCTCGGCGGGCAGATACGAGCGCTTGGCCGGCGTCCAGGCGCCGGGACGCACCACCGTGCCGTCTGCGTCGAACTCGGTGTCGAAAGCGAAGAGGTGACGGATTTCGGGGGACTGGGTCATATCAGTAGATCAGCTCGTCGTCGGAGCCTTGGCCGGCCAGCATGATGTCGCCCTTGGCGGCCAGGTCCTTGGCCACCTGAACCATCGCCATCTGCGCCGCATCGACGTCCTTCAGACGCACCGGGCCCATCGATTCCATGTCTTCGCGCATGATCTTGGAGGCGCGTTCGGACATGTTGGAGAAGAACATCTCGCGCAGCCCCTCCGAGGCGCCCTTCAGCGCCAGGCCCAGCGAATCCTTGTCCACGCCGCGCAGCAGGGTCTGGACGCCGCCGGGATCCAGCTTGGACAGATCCTCAAACACGAACATCAGGGCGCGGATGCGCTCGGCCGACTCGCGATTGCGCTCTTCCAGGGCGCCGATGAATCGGGCTTCGGTCTGACGGTCGAAGCTGTTGAAGATGTCTGCCATCATCTCGTGGCTGTCGCGCTTGGACGTGCGCGCCAGGTTCGACATGAATTCGGTGCGCAGCGTCGCCTCGATCTTGTCCAGTATTTCGCGCTGCACCGGCTCCATCCGCAGCATGCGCTGCACGCACTCCAGGGCGAAATCTTCGGGCAGGCTGGTCAGCACGCGGGCGGCGTGATCTGAGCGCACCTTGGACAGGATGACGGCGACCGTCTGGGGGTATTCGTTCTTCAGATAGTTGGCGAGGACGGCCTCGTTCACATTGCCCAGCTTGTCCCACATGGTGCGACCGGCCGGCCCCCGGATCTCTTCCATCAGGCCGTCGACGCGATCCTTGGGCAGGAAGGCAGCCAGCAGCTTCTGCGTCTGTTCGTAGCTGCCCATGACCGAGCCCGAGCCTGACAGGCCCGAGACGAACTCGATCATCAGGGCCTCGACGGCCTCGGCGCTGACATTGCCCAGCGTCGCCATGGCCTGCGAGATCTCCTTGACCTCGTCGTCGTCCAGACGCTCCCACAGGGCGGTGTGCTCTTCGCCCAGCGCCAGCAGGATGACGGCGGCCTTCTCCGGCCCCGTCAGCTTGTTGGGGTCGTCGATCGCAGCCTTCTTGTTGACCAGCTTCGCCATCAGCCTTCGGCCACCCAGGTGCGCAGGATGCCGGCGGCGTCATCGGGATGGGCCTGGACGAAGTCGGCGACCTTCTTGACCGAGGATGCCTTCACCTGACCCTCGATACGGGCGATGTCGATTTTCTGGTCCATCTCGGTCGGGGCGGGCAGCTGAACCAGTTGGGGCTGTCCGTCGGCGCCGATCACCGTTGTCGTCACCGCCGTCACCGGCATGCCGTTGGCGCCGATGACGGCCGGCAGGTTCGTCCCGCCCGATGCCGTCTTCAGCAACGGACGCAGTACGAAGAAGATCAACAGCAGGGCGACGACCGTCAGTATGCCCAGCTCGACGAAGCGCATGATGTCGTTCTTGGAGAAGTCCAGCAGCGACGACTTGCCCTCCAGGCCGCCGGCGATGCCGGTGTCGTGGTTGAAGCGGACGTTGATGACCTCGATCTTGTCGCCGCGCGTCTCGTCGATGCCGGCGGCGGCGGCGACCAGAGACTTGATCTGGGCGATCTCCTCGGCCGTGCGCGGTGCATAGGTCGGCTCGCCCTTGCCGTCGGCGGCAGGCGTCCACTTGCCGTCCACGGCGACGGCGACGGCCAGCTTCTTGACCTCGCCCGGTTCCTTGGTCGTGGTCGTGGTGGTCTTGGAGATTTCGTAGTTGGTGGTCTCGGCGTTCTCGGTGTTGGTCGAGCCGGCCGGGGTCGCGCCGGGCGCCGCGCCGCCGGGGATATTGTTCGTGGCGGTGACGCCGCCGTCGGGCTGGGCGGTGTTGTCTGCGGATTGCGAGCCGTTGGTGGTGGTCGAGCGGACGACCTGGCCATCGGGATCGAACTTCTCTTCCTGGGTGGTCGCGCGGCTCTGATCGATGTCGGCCGTCACTTGCACACGGGCGGAACCGATGCCGACGACGCCTTCGACGATGTCCTTGATGCGCGCCTGAAGCTGGCTCTCGGTATTGCCCTTGGCCTCGGCGGCGGAGGCCGAGGAGAAGGCGCCGTCGTCGCTGCCCGCGGCCAAGGTGCGGTTGTTCTGATCGGCGACGGTGACGCGGTCCGGCTTCAGGTTCGGCACCGACGAGGCCACCAGGTTGCGGATCGCCCGCACCTGATCCGCACTCAGGTCACGGCCGCCAAGCCCCACCAGAACGGCAGCGGTCGGATCGCCAGCGGCGGAGGTGAACATCTCGCGGCGCGGCATGGTGATGTGGACGCGGGCGGCGGTGATGCCGCGCATCGACATGATGGTGCGCGACAGTTCGCCCTGCAGCGCGCGCTGCTCGTTCAACTGCTGCTGGAACTCGGTCTGGCCCAGGACGGACTGATTGTCGAACAGCTCGTAGCCGACCGACCCCGAGGTCACGAGGCCCTTCTCGGCCACCAGCATCCGCGCCGTGCCCACGTCGTCGCGGTTGACCATGACGGTCGAGCCGTCGCCCTTGGACGTGTATTTGATACCGGCCTGATCCAGGGCGGTGGTGATCTCGCTGGCTTCGCGCAGATCGAGGTTGGAATAGAGCAGCGCGTCGGGCGCCTGGCCCATGCGCAGCATGACGGCGACCAGCACGGCAGCCACGCCCGCGGCGACGCCGAGGACCGCGGCCAGACGGCCGATCCCGAACTTCTGCAACGCCGCTGTGAAGCCGCCCACGCGTCCCCGCCCCATACACGCGGGAGACACAAACGCCCCGCTAGGCAGAAAATGCCGCCTTGATGGTAAACGTCGCGTTAAGAGACGTTTACGGGCGTGCCGAAGATCGGGCTTCCAACTGTGGCAACACCGCCGGCGCACCCGACGGCAGGGCCGCCTTAGGATCCTTCAGCCAGGACACCACGTCGCGATAGACGATCTCGGCGTCCAGATCGCGGTTCAGCAGATGCCAGCCGTTCGGATACCAGGCCGTGCGCAGCGTGCCACCCTCGGCCTCGGCGTGGCGCAAGGCCAGCCGCATCGGCCCCCTCTTCACCACCTCGTCATGGGCGCCGTACATCAGAATGGCGTCGCCCCGGATGCGGCCCAGGCTGCGCGACGAGGTCTCCATCAGATCGACCAGCCCATAGACGGTGTCGAACCGCGTCGCGAGAATGCTCATCGGATCGCGCCCGTTGCGGATCAGCTCCAGCGTATTGGACGAGGCGTGGATGTCGCGGGTGATGAACTCGGGCGGTTCCAGCGCCACGTCGCCCAGCGCCCGCGCGGCGATATTCAGCGCCGTGCTGTTCAACGGCCCTTGCGTCGACCAGCCCCAGACGCCGGGGGCCAGCAACACCACCCGATCCGCATCCGGCGGATTGTCCGAACCAAAGGCCGCCGCCGTCACCGACCCACCCATGCTCTCGCCCACCACGGCGATGACGGCGTTGGGATAACGAGCCCGAGCCATGGCTGTGATCTCGCGCAGGTCGTCGGTCATTCTCTGTTCGCCGGCCCACTCGCCCCGCCCCGGCGCCGCGCCGAACCCGCGCTGGTCGTAGGACCAGGTCTCGATCCCCTGCTCGGCCCACCACGGCCCCGCCAGACGGAAGCTGGCGTCGTGGTCGTTCATGCCGTGAAGCGCCACGATCACCGCCCAGGGCGCGCGATCTGTCGGCCCCCAGTGCAGGTAGGGCAGCCGCGCACCGTCCGACATGACAAGCGCACGATCCTCGACGTGAGAGCCGACGAACCCGACGGGCGGCGTCAATGCCGGCTGAATATAGGGCGTGGCGCAGGCGGACAGGACGAGCGTGGCCGCAAGCGGGACCAGTCTGGAGAATTTCACGACCATTCGTCCCCTACGACCTCACGACAGAACTGGATCGCGGCGTTCGCGAGACTCAGCGGAAGTCAGAATGCCCCGACCCCGTTCCCGCAGATAAGGAACCACCTCAGCCTCGAACCAAGGGTTCCTCCTCAGCCAAGCCGTGTTGCGCCAGGACGGATGCGGCAGCGCCAGCAGGTCAGGGGCATATTCACGCCACGCCTGCACCGTCTCGGTCATGTTCCGCTTGGCCCGATCCCCCAGCGCCCAGGCCTGGGCATAGCCGCCGACCAGCAGGGTCAGCTCCATCTGCGGCAGGGCCTCCAGCAACTGCGGCCGCCAAAGCTCGGCACACCGCGTCGGCGGTGGATAGTCCCCGCCTTTGGGCGCCGTGCCGGGATAGCAGAAGGCCTGGGCCGCCACCCCGATGCGGTGATCGGCGTAGAAGGTCTCGTAGTCCACGCCCATCCAGTCGCGCAGCCTATCACCCGACGGGTCGGTGAATGGCAGGCCGCTTTCGTGCACTCGCCGCCCCGGAGCCTGGCCGCAGATCAGCAGCCGCGTCTCGGGAAAGACCCGCACCACCGGACGCGGCGTGTGCGGCAACACGCCCGCGCAGGCGCGACAGGCGCGGATGTCGCTCAGGACCTCTTCGAGATCAGTCGTCATCGCCCTCGACGACCGACGGGCGGCGGCTCAGCGCTAGGGCCGTCTCTTCCTCGGTCGCTTGACGCAGGCGCGTCACGCCGCGAACGTGGTCCGGGTCGACCGGCTTGCCCTTCTTGGTGATGGTCAGCTTGCCCTGGCGCATCAGGCTCAGCGCGATGGCGCGGACCTTGGGCAACATGCGCTGCCACTGCTCCGGCTGTAGCTCTTTGGCCACTTCGGCGGGCTCAATGCTCTTGCCGGGCTCCAGCGCGGCAATTTTGTTCAGGATTGCGGTTTCGATCGGATCGCTCATTGCGCCTATATGCTGCAACGCACGCCCATAAGTAAGGCCGAGTCTGCATGCCCAAGAAAATCACCATCACCGAAGGCGAGTTCGCCGGTTGGCAGACCTACGATCTGCACGACACCTTCGACACCGTCGTCGGCCCATTCTACGGCAAGCCCGACGCCGACGGGCACATGCGCTGCGCCTTTCGCGCCGAGCAGAAGCACATGAACGCAGGCGATCGGATGCATGGCGGCTGCCTGATGACCTTCGCCGACATCGCCATGTTCCAGATCGCCTATCAGGAGATGGAGGGCGCCTCGGGCGTCACGGTCCAATTGGACTCCACCTTCATCGACGGCGGCTATGTCGGCGAACTGATCGAAGCGACGGGCCAGGTCACCAAGGCGGGCAAGAGCCTGATCTTCGTGCGCGGCCAGATCAACACCGGCGAGCGCCTGCTGATGACCTTCTCCGGCGTCATCCGCAAGTTCACGCCCCGGTGACGGACTACAGCCGCAGTTTCGGCGGTGCGGCCCTGGGCGCCCGGCTGCGCCGCGCCTCCGAACGGATCGATCGCGATGGCACGCGCGTCTATGCAGCTCAGGGGATCGCGTTCGAGCAGCGCTGGTACGGGATCCTGCGCCAGTTGGTCGAACACAACCGGCCCATGGCGGTGGGCGAGATCGCCGCCATCTTGAAGATCACTCACGCCTCCGTCAGCGAGGCCAGCCGCTCGATGGACAAGGCCGGCCTGATCGCCTCCACGACCGCCCCCGAGGACGCCCGCCGCCGCTTGCTGCATCTCACGGCCAAGGGGAACGCTCTTGCGGCCGAACTGGCCCCCCTGTGGGCCGCCTTTAATAGTGCGGCGATGGAGTTGAATGCCGAGGCCGGAGACCTGGTCGATCTGCTCGACCGTCTCGATGACGCCTTGGACCGCCACTCCATGTTCGACCGGATCCTGTCCAAAATTTCACTGGACCCAAACGAGGCCGAAGACGAATAGGTAGGTCCCTACGCATTCTTGGGATGGAGCCTGAGGCCATGATCATTTCCCGCCGCCTGCTGCTGGGTGCAGCCGCCGCCTCCTCGGTCTCGGCCTGTGCGGGCTTGCCCCGTCCCTCGGCCGTGGACGCTACGCAAGTTTATCGCGACGCCATCGTGATCAACGGCAATCTGATCCTGCCCATCGATCCCGACACGCCTCTGGACAAGGAGACGCGCGACATCATCAAGGCGTCGGGCCTGACGGCGGCCAAACTGACCATCGGCGGATCCGGCGGCGAGACACGGGCCGAAACCGCCGCCTCCATCGCCGTCATCGACAAGACCGTGGCGCTGAACCCCGACGTCTACATGAAGATCGCCTCGACGGCCGACTTCGCCCGCGCCAAGGCGGCCGGCAAGCTGGGCATCATCTATTCGTTCGAAGCGGCCGAAATGCTGGAAGGCGACATCGACGCCATCGACCAGTTCCACGCCGCCGGCGTGCTGGTGATGGGCCTGAGCTACAACCTGACCACCCCCTTCGCCTCGGGCACGATGTCGCCGATCTCCACAGGCCTCACGGACCTGGGCCATGAGGCGGTGGGCCGCATGAACGCCCGTGGCGTCACGGTCGATGTCAGCCACAGCGACGAACCTTCGAGCCTGGGCGCGATCGCTGCGTCCAAGAAGCCGGTGCTGGTCACCCATGCCGGCGCCAGCGCCGTGCACGCCCATCCCCGCAACAAATCCGACCGGCTGATGCGCGCCCTGGCCCTGGGCGGCGGCGTCATGGGCATTTACGAACTCAGCTATCTGACGACCGCGCCGGCCCAGCCCTCGCTGGACGTCTATTTCGCCCACCTGACCCACGCCCTGGAAATCTGCGGCGAGGACCATGTCGGGATCGGCAGCGACGCCCTGCTCTGGCCGTTCGACACCTCGCCCGAAAGCATGGCCCAGTGGAATGAAAGCCTGGAACAGCGAAAGGCCTCGGGCGTCGCCGCGCCGGGCGAAGGGCCGCCGCCGTTCGTGACGGAACTGAACCGCCCCGACCGATGCGCCGTCATCGCCGACGGCCTGGCCAAGCGAGGCTATCGCGCCCGGAGCATCGACAAGATCCTGGGCGGCAACTTCCAGCGTGTCTTCGCCGAGACCTGGACGGCCTGAGGCCGCCCCGGCCGTGTTCGATCAGCCGAACACGGCCGCCGGCATGACCCCGACGATGGCTGCGCTCATGGCCGTGGCCATGAAGCCGGCGAACAGGGCCTTCCAGATCAGGCCCAGCACCTCTTCGCGCCGCTCGGGCATCAGCACCGACAGGCCGGTCACGGTGATCCCGACCGAGCCGATGTTGGCGAAGCCGCACAGGGCGTATGTCATCAGCATCCGGGTGCGCTCGCTCATGGCGTCAGCCGGGATCTTGCCCAGGTCGATGAAGGCCACGAACTCGGTCAGCGCCAGTTTGACGCCCAGCAACAAGCCCGCCTGCCCCGCCTCACGCGCATCGACGCCGATCAGCCAGGCCAGAGGCGTCAGCAGGACGCCAAGAATACGCTCGACCGTCAGCGGCTCGCCGAAGACGATGAAGCCGCCCAGCATGACGTTGACCAGGGCCACCAGGGCCACGAAGACGATCAGCACCGCCGAGATGTTCAACACCACCATCAGGCCGTCCGACGTGCCCTTCGAGATGGCGTCGATGGCGCTGTCGTATTTCAGCGCCGAGTCGTAGCTGATGGCCTGGGCGGCCTCCTTGTTGGGTTCCGGCACCATGATCCGCGCCAGCAACACGCCGGCCGGGGCCGAGACGATGGAGGCCACCAGCACGTGGCCGGCGGCGTTGGGCAGGGTCTGCGACAGGATGCTGGCGTAGGCGACCATGGTCGAACCGGCGACCGTCGCCAGGCCCACGGTCATCATCAGGAAGATTTCGGACCGGCTCAACTTGTCCAGATAGGCCTTGATGACGATCGGGCTCTCGATGGTTCCAAGGAAGATGTTGGCCGCCACAGCCAGGGCCGAGGCCCCGCCCAAGCCCATGGTCCGCTGGAAAAGCAGGCCAAAGCCGCGGATCAGCCACTTCAAGATCTTCCAGTGCCACAGCAACGCCGACAGGGCCGAGATCACCATGATCAGCGGCAAGACATTGAAGGCGAAGGTGAACAGGGCGCCTTCGTTCTGCACCGCATAGGGCTGATCACCGCCGCCCAGATAGCCGAACACGAACCGCGTCCCCTGGGCCGTCGCCACCGCCAGGCCGTCGATGGCGCCCGTCACCGCCGTCAGGACGGCGCGCGATCCCGGAATGGCGAACAGGGCCAGGACCAGACCGGCCTGAACCAGCACGGCGCCGATCGCCAGCTTCCACGGGAACACACGACGGTTCTCGGAAAACGCCCAGCAGACGGCGACGATGACAACCAGGCCGAACAGGCTCTGGAGGTTCAGGAGGCTGAACATGAAAGACGATCCCCGTATCCGGCGGGTCCGCCGGTCTCACCCCGCTTCAAGGACAAAGTGACGCGGCTGGCAAGAGGCCCGGGTGGATCAGTCGATCTTCAGCAACCGATCCAGGCTGATGGCGCCCGGCCCACGCGCGATCAGATAGGCCAGCGGACCGGCCCAGAGCAGGTGCGTCGGCCAGCCGCCCGGCTCGATGAACACTTGGATCACCAGGGTCATGAACAGCAAGGCCGCCGCCGCCGGGCGGGTCACCAGACCCAGCACGATCAGGATCGGGAACAGGTGCTCGGAATAGGTCGCCATATGGGCCGCCACGTCGGGCGACAGCAGGGGCACGCGATATTCCTCGGCGAACAGATACTGGGTCGAGGGCGTGATGGTGAGCAGCCCCTCGACCTTGGTCCGGCCCGACAGGAAGAAGGGCGCGGCGATCCCGACGCGCAGCAGCAGGGCCAGCCCCGCCTCCGGCACGGCGGCGGTGATCCTCTGGTGGATTTGGGTGACGGGGTTCATGGTCGGACCTTGGTGTTCGGGGTTGAATTGAAGACGCCGCGCGCCAGCAGGCCGGCGAACAGGGCGGGAAGATCGGCATTGGGCCGGGCGTCCTTGGCCGCCGCTGCAGCGACGCCGAACGGCCGCCCCTTGCGGCAGGCGTCCAGGAAGGCCCATTCGGCCCGCGTCACCCGATCCGCCTCGACCACCCTGCCCGGCCGGCGAACCAGCAAGCCCTCAGGCTCGGCGCGCCAGTCGAGCGGAACCTCGGTCTGGGGATATCGGTGCGCCAGCCACAGCGATGGGGCGGTCCACTCGAACCAGAACAGCCGGACCGATGGATGCAGCCGCCCTGTCATCCCGGCCAGCCCCAGCCCCAGGGCGCCGGCCTGTCGCGCATCCAGCGGCGCGGCGTCCTCGGCCAGATGCGCCTCGGTCCAGGCCCTATCCAGCCGCGCGCAGGGGGCAAGATAGGCCATGTCCCGCGCCGGCTCGAACCGCGCCAGCCAATCGGGGAAGTTCACTCCGTAGTCCGCCATGACCGGCGCGTCGCCGGGCTGTTGTTCTACGAAGTCGCGGGCGGCGGCGCGGAACCATTCCTCGCCGACCATCTGCAACACGGTCGGATAGTTGGCCTCCAGGGCGTCGATTCGTCCCTTGAGCGCGGTGTTGCGATAGACGGCCAGGGCGCCCAGCGTCCGGTCGCCCGGCTCCAGGTGGGGCCACAAGGCGTCGAAATCCCCGCTCAGGGCCGCATCGAAGGCAGCGTGAAAGGCGGTCATAAAAGGATCTCCACGGCGGCCAGCGCCTGGGCGGCGCGCGCCTGTTCGGCCAGCAGCACCGAGAATTCAGGAATGTCGCCGTCACGCTCGACCAGCGTGGGCCGGGCGCCAATGCGCGACACCAATCGGTCGTGCAGAGCCCAGACGGCCTCGGACACCGGGGCGTCATGGCTGTCGATCAACAGGGCCTCGCCCCAGACCGGGTCAGGGCGATGGCCCGCCAGATGGATTTCACCGACCAGCTCGCCCGGCACGGCGTCCAGCCAGGCCTCGGCCAGGAACCCCATGTTGGAGGCGCTGACATGGACATTGTTCACGTCGATCAGCAGGCCGCAGCCCGTGCGGCGAGCGATCTCGACCAGGAAATCCACCTCGTCCCAGTCATGATCGGCCAGGGCCAGATAGGCGGACGGGTTCTCGATCAACAAGGGCCGTCCCAGGGCGCGCTGCGCCTCGTCCACATGGTCGCACACCAGGGTCAGCATCTCGCGGCTGCGCGGCACGGGCAGAAGATCGGGGTGATAGACCCCGCCGCGTCGCGACCAGGCCAGATGCTCGGACACCACGAAGGGTTCGAACCGGTCGATCAGGGCGCGGAAGCGGGCCAGATGCTCGACATCAGGCCTTTCGTCGCCGGCCAGGGACATTCCCACCCCGTGCAGCGATAGCGGCCACGCGGCGCGCATCGTCTCCAGCCACGACAGGCGAGGACCGCCGGCGACCATGTAGTTCTCGGGATGAACCTCGAACCACAGGCCGCTCTGGGCTCCGACCGCCGGACAGGCCGCGGCCTCCGAATAGTGCTGGGGCTTCAGACCCAGTCCAGCGGTCGGAAACGGGGACATCAGCGGTTCGGGATCGCGGTCAGCGAACCATTGCCCTTGGGCGTCTGGATCGAGGCGCAGGTGCCCTTGGCGACCAGCTTCCAGGAGTTGCCCTGATAGTCGCGAACCGACGTGGCGGCGCAGGTCGTGCCGGGACCGGCGGCGCAATCGTTCTGACCGGCCTTGGCCACGCCGTAGCATTTTTCCATCGCGTTCTCTTGTTGCGCGGTAGGACGGTTTTGCGCGGCGGCGGCGTTTGCGCCGAGAGCCAGCAGGGCGCCTGCGCCGATCATCATCTTGAGAGGGGTGTTCATGGGATCGTTTCCTGTGTGAGGGTCGATCCGTGGCGGATCGGCCTGACAGGAAAGGGTTCGATGTCGATGCGGCGAATGTTACCGAAAATATTTCGACCGATTTTCACGCCGACCCTGTAACCTCCGTCCTGTCCGGCGCGAATGGGGAACTGCGTGGTCGACAAGGAAGCCGAGCTCAAACGTCTGATGTTGCGGGGCCTCGATGGAGATCCCGTGGCCTGGCGCGCCCTTCTGTCCGAAATGCGCGGCGCTCTGACGCCCTTCTTCAAACGTCGCCTGATCGGCCATGAAGCCGATGCGGAGGATCTTGTGCAGGACTGCCTGATCGCCATTCATGCCAAGCGCGCGACCTATGATCGGTCGCTGCCGTTTACGGCCTGGGCCTATGCGATCGCCCGCTACAAGCTGATCGACCACTTCCGTCGCCAGGGTCGCCGCCACGACGTGCCGCTGGAGGAGGCGTCGGTTCTGCTGGCCGAGCATACCGTCGAAGACGGCGTGGTCCGGCGCGATCTGAAGAAGGTTCTGTCCATCCTGCCGCTGCGCCAGCGCCGCCTGGTCGAAGACGTCCGCATCGGCGGCTTCAGCCTGGCCGAGGCCGCCGCCCGCAACGGCTTCACCGAGGGCGCGGCCAAGGTCAGCGTCCACCGTTCCATGAAGACGCTGGTCGCCAGCGTGGACTCCCATGAAGACTGACGACCTCATCGACGCCCTGGCTGCGGGTCTTGAGCCGGCCAAGCCCGCTCGACCCAACCCCGCCCTGCTGGCGGTGTCCGTCCTTGCAGCCGTCACGGCGGTGATCCTGCTGCTGGGTGTGCGCCCCGACCTGGGTCAGGCGCTTCAGGCGCCGACGCCGTGGTTGAAGGCGATCTACACGGCGGCGCTCGCCGGAACCGCGATCTGGTTGGCGACGCGCCTGGGCCGACCCGGCGTCGATCCGCGCCCAGCAGCCGTCGCCTTGATGTCTATCGTCGGCGTCGTGGTTCTGTGGGGCGGGATCGAAATGAGCCTGACGCCGCCCGACCAACGCCTGGCGAGTTGGCTGGGCCAGACCTGGACCATCTGCGGGCGCAACATTCTGCTGGTCTCGGCCTTCGCCGCGCCGCTGGTCTTCCTGTCCGTGCGCAAGCTTGCGCCGACACGTCCTGCGGCGGCCGGACTGGCCCTGGGCATGGCGGCGGGCGGTATCGCCGCCACAGCCTACGGCCTGCTGCATTGCGGAGAAGCCACTGCCGCCTTCGTCGCCACCTGGTATACGTTGGGCGTCGCGACGGCGGGCCTGATCGGCGCCGCCGTCGGCCGCTTCGCCCTGCGTTGGTAGAGCCTTAGAGCTGGCCGCGCACCAGCTTGCCGTAGTGGTCCATCAGGTCCAGCGACAGGGCGCCGGGGGTGAAGCGATACTCGCCTACTTCGGCGACCGGCGTCACTTCGACGGCGGTGCCGGTCAGGAAGCACTCGGAGAAGTCCGACAGTTCTTCCGGCAGGATGTCGCGCACCACGACCTCGATGCCCTTCTCGTGGGCGATCTCGATCACTGTCTGGCGGGTGATGCCGTCCAGGATGTGCTCGACCTTGGGCGTGTGGATGACGCCGTCCTTGATGAAGAAGACGTTGGCGCCGGTTGCCTCGGCGACATAGCCGCGCCAGTCCAGCATCAGGGCGTCGGCGAAACCGTTACGCTCTGCTGTGTTCTTGGACATGGTGCAGATCATGTACAGACCCGCCGCCTTGGCCGTCGTCGGCGCCGTCGCCGGATCGGGACGACGCCACTTGGACCATTCCAGACGCAGGCCGCGCGCCTTGACCTCGGGGTCGAAATAGCTGGGCCAGTCCCACACGGCGATGGCCAGATGGACCTTGTTGTTCAGGGCCGAAACGCTGGTCTGTTCCGGGCCGAGGTAGGCGACGGGACGGACGTAGCAGTCCGTCAGGCCGTTCTTGGCGCAGGTTTCCTTACAGAAGGCGTCGATTTCAGCGACGCTGTAGGGTATCTCGAAATCGAGCAGGTTGGCGGACCGCTTCAGGCGCTCGGAATGCTGCGTCAGCTTGAAGATTTCGCCAGCGTACATACGCTCACCCTCGAAGACCGACGAGCCATAGTGCAGGGCATGGGTCAGAACGTGCGTTTTCGCTTCCCTCCAGGGGACGAAATCGCCATTCACCCAGATCCAGCCGTCACGATCGTCGAAAGGAACGAAGGCCATTGAAATACGTCTCCCGCGAAATTGACGGTGTTAGAGCCTCACGAATCGCTCAGGTCAACGCCGGAAGCGGGGGAAACGTCGCATGAGCATGACGGAATCGCGCTCGCACGGCCGTTCAGGCCCCATCGCCGGCCCCGGCGTGGGCCGCCATCTGTTGATTGTCGATGACGACGATCGCATCCGCGAGCTGCTGAAGGAATTCCTGGCGCGCGAGGGCTACCGGGTCACCGGCGCCGCCCACGCCGCCGCCGCCAAGCGGATGATGGAACTGATCGAATTCGACCTGGTCGTGCTGGACGTCATGATGCCGGGCGAAAGCGGGCTGGACCTGACCAGCTGGGTTCGCGGCAAGGCCGAACTGTCCAAGACGCCGGTGCTGCTACTGACCGCACGCGGCGATCCCGAGGACCGGATCGAGGGCCTGTCGCGCGGCGCCGACGACTATATGTCCAAGCCCTTCGAACCGCGAGAGTTGGTCCTGCGTATCGACGCCATCCTGCGCCGCACCGGGGGCAAGCCGATCGGTCCCAAGGAGGTCAAGCTGGGCGCCGCCGTCTTCGACATGGAACGGCTGGAACTGATCCGCGACGGCGCGCCCCAGCGCCTGACCGAGGCGGAGGCGCAACTGCTCAAGACCCTGGCCTTGCACGCCCATGCCCCCGTCGAACGAATGAGCCTGTCGCCAGACACCGCCGACATCACCGGCCGCGCCGTGGACGTTCAGGTCACCCGCCTGCGCCGCAAACTGGAAGTCGACCCCAAGAACCCGCGCTATCTCCAGACGGTGCGCGGCGTCGGCTATATGCTGGCGCCCGACTGATCCGATGCGGCTGCTGCCCGCCTATCTGTGGCCGCGGTTCCTGAAGCGGCGCCTGCCGACCTCGCTGTGGGGCCGGTCGCTGCTGATCATCGTCTTGCCGGTGCTGGTCATGCAGATGGCGGTGACCTGGGTCTTCTTCGACGCCCACTGGCAGACCGTCACCGCCCGCCTGTCCGAAGGGCTAGCCGGCGACATCGCCTGGGCCGTCGAAAGCTATGAGGACGATCCCAGCCCCGCGAACCTGGACAAGCTGGCCAATCGCGCCGAACGGTCCATGTCCCTGTCCATCGTGCTCCAGGAAGGCCGCACCCTGCCGACGGAGGAGCGGCGCGGCGCCATCGGCGTTGTGGACCGGGTGCTGGACCGTGCGCTGGATGCCCGTCTGGACCGGCCCTACTGGTTCGACACCACCCGCTATCCCGCCTATGTCGACATTCAGGTGCAGGAGCCTCAGGGCGTCCTGCGCATCATCGCCCCGCGTGAGCGCGCCGTGGCGACCCAGGCCCATATATTCGTCCTGTGGCTGGCAGTCGCGACCGTCCTGCTGATGGGTGTCGCCATCCTGTTCATCCGCAATCAGGTCCGCGCGATCGAACGGCTGGCAGATGCGGCCGAGGCCTTCGGGCGCGGCGAGACCGTGCCCCGATTCAAGCCGCACGGCGCGCGAGAGGTTCGCGCCGCCGCCGTCGCCTTCATGGCCATGCGCGACCGGATTCAGCGCCACATCGACCAGCGCACCGCCCTGCTCGCCTCGGTCAGCCACGATCTGCGCACGCCCCTGACCCGTCTTCGTCTCGAACTGGCCCTGGCCCCGCCGTTCAAGCGCCAGGCCGCCATGCGCGGCGACCTGGACGAGATGGAGCATATGATCGACGAATACCTCGACTTTGCCCGAGGCGAGGCGGGCGAGCCGCCCAAGCCGGTGTCGATCTCCGATCTGCTCAAGGCGGCGGGCGAAGACGCCCGACGCGCCGGCGCCGAGGTTCAGGTTTTGGTCCCCGAGGGCATGACGGCGTCCGTGCGCCCGCTGGCCTTCAAGCGCGCGCTGGTGAACTTAGCCGGCAACGCCGCCTCGCACGGCGAGCACGTGCGCCTGTCGGGCCGCGCCCTGGCGTCCGGCGGTTTGGAAATCATCGTCGAGGACGACGGGCCAGGCATCCCCGAGGCAATGTATGACGAGGCGTTCCGCCCCTTCTCCCGCCTGGACGATTCCCGCAATCAGAACCGCAAGGGCGTCGGTCTGGGCCTGGCCATCGCCCGCGACGTGGCGCGCGGTCACGGCGGCGACGTCACCCTGGACCGCAGCGACCTGGGCGGGCTGAAGGCCACCATCCGCGTGCCGGGAACCGTCACGGTCGCCGAGACGGCCTGAGGCATTTCAGCTTTCGTCGGCCAGGGTCTGGCGAAACGGCGCCGCAAGGGTCATCTTGGTTCCGACAGGGCTTGGAGATGAATTCGATGCGTAGACTTGCCTTCTTTGCACCCCTCGCCGCGACCCTTGCAGCCGCCGCCATGGCCCAGGCGCAAGCCCCGACCGTGAACGTTACGGTTGGCCCGGAACTTCAGCGTCAGGTCGAAAAGCTCGGCGATCGCGAGGTCAACGAACAGATCGCCGGCCTTCAGGCAGAAGTCGGCAAGGCGTTGGAGCAACGCTACCCCGGCGCCACGGCCAATCTGATCCTGACCGACCTGAAGCCGAACCGCCCGACCATGGAGCAGGTGCGCCAGACGCCGGGCCTCGACCCGATCAACAGCATCTCGATCGGCGGCGCCGCCATCAAGGGCGAGATCGTCACGGCGGACGGCCAGACCCGGCCGGTGAACTATTCCTACTTCTCGCCCAACATCGCCGATGTCTGGGGCTACAGCGTCTGGCGCGACGCCGACCGCGCGTTCGAGCGCTTCGGCAATCAGATCGAGCGCGGGCGCTTCTAACCCATTTCGCGGTTGCGTTTCACCGCCGCCGCGACCGTCTCGTCCAGCATCGCCGTCAGGCGGCCGTCCTTCGCCATGGCGTCCAGCCCGGCGCGGGTCGAGCCGCCGGGCGAGGCGATCCGGCCGATAAGGGCCTCCAGCCCATCGTCGCCCATCGAATCCGCTGCGGACCTCAGGGTCGCGCGCGCCAGCACATCCGCCGTCGCCGCATCCAGACCCGCCGCCTCCCCGGCCCGCGCTAGGGCTTCGGTGAAGGCGTAGAAATAGGCCGCGCCCGATCCGGCCACCGCCGTCGCCGCATCCATCAGGGATTCGTCGGTCAGCACCACAGTTTCGGCCATCGGCTCGAACAGCGCGCGCCCGACGCCCTCGGCTCGCGCATCCGCCGACCAGACCGAGGCCACGCCGCGTCCCCGCGACACGCCGGTCGTCGGCATCACCCGCACGATGGGCCAGCCGCCGATCCCTTCCGCCAACGTCGGCGCGGTCACGCCCGCCATCACCGACAGGATTACGGCCCGGTCGTTCAGAAAGGGCGCCAACGGAGCCATCACCTCGCGCCACAGGGCCGGCTTGACCGCCAGCACGATGACGCCGGCCTCGGTCAGCGTCTCCAGCGGCGGATTGATCCGCGCCCCCTTCGCCCGCGCAGCCTCGGCGGCCGGCTTCTCCGATGGACTGAGAATGATCAGGTCGGATGCCGCCACAGTCTCGGTCAGCAGCCAGCCTTCAAGAATGGCGGACCCCAGTCGGCCGCAGCCGACCAGAGCGATGGGACCAGTCGCGGCCATCAGGCAGTGCCGACGGTCTCGAACAGGCAGGCGTCGATGGCCTCCTGCGGCTTCTTGTTCCCGCGCACCATGAAGTCGAAGGCGGGGTAGTAGCGGTCCGATGCCTCGATGGCGGCGTCGATCATGGATGCGGCCTGGGCCAGGGTCGGGCGCTCGCCCATGGGCAGGGCCAGCGAGTGACGGAAGACGATCTCGCCGTCCTCGGCCCAGACCTCGAAATGGCCCATCCAGGTGCGCTGGTTGATCAGGCCGACCAGCTCATAGGCCGCCGTCTTGCGGCTCTTGGCCACCTTCAGATCCAGCGCGCAGCACAGCTGAAGGCAGTCGCCCTCGGGCCGCCAGGCGAACCACAGCTCATAATCCTTCCAGTCGCCGGCCAGGGCAAAGGCCAGATCGCCGTCGTCGGTGCGGTCGAACGGAAGATTCTCGGCCGTAAGAACATGCTCGACGACCTCAAGCGGGTCGAAGGGCACGTCCATTTCCTCTGGCCGGGCGATATCCATCAATTGTCTCGATTCGAGCTGCATCCGCGAGAATCGCGGGCGTTAACAGAACGGTAAGCCTGTTCGCAGATTCGGCTCAACCGGCTGCGTCCCCGGGTTGAGTTCCATCTGTGGACGTTCCCTTCGCAGGCTTCGCGGCCGGCTTTTTCGCTGCCTTCAGCTCTGCGATCTCGGCCCGCAGGGCGGCGATCTCGTCCTTCAGCACATCGAATTCGTCGCGGCGGACCAGGTCCATCTCGGCGGCGATCCGGTCGGCCTGCCCGCGCCAGGCGGTCTTGGCCTCTTCGCCTGCGGCCTGAGCCAAGCCCATGGCGCCGGTCGTCAGCTTGGCGAACTCGTCCAGGATGGGATTGCGGGTCTGCATGGCGGCTCCGACCTCAACGTCGTTAACGAAGGTTCACCGACTATGGTGAACGAAACCTTTCTTTCTGCTGCTTCGCGGACGCCATCAAGGCGTTGTTATTCGTCTTCACAGGCGACGGACGCAGCGACGCTTGCTAAACCGCCTTTCAGAGACTGCCCTTCACAGGAACGCCCCTTGCCCTTTCCCGAATTCGATCCGGTCCTGATCCACCTCGGACCGCTTCCGATCCGCTGGTACGCCCTGGCCTATGTCGCCGGTATCGTTCTGGGCTGGTGGTACGCCGCGCGCCTGGTCAAGACCCAGCGGCTGTGGGCTCCGGGCAAGCCGCCGGTCACCACGACGCAACTGGACGACCTGGTGCTGTGGATCGTGCTGGGCATCATCCTGGGCGGCCGCCTCGGCTACGCCCTCTTCTACAAGCCGGTCATGTACGGCCAGCTGTTCACCGGCCAGACGCTGGGCGAACGGTTCGAACTGTTCCAGCTCTGGACCGGTGGCATGAGCTTCCACGGCGGCTTCCTGGGCGTGGTCGTGGCCATCGTCCTCTATGCCCGCTCGCAAAAGATCGACATGCTGCGCCTCGGCGACCTCGTTGCGCCCGTGGTGCCGATCGGCCTGATGTTCGGCCGCCTGGCCAACTTCATCAACGGCGAGCTGTGGGGCCGCGAGACGACCGTTCCCTGGGCCGTGCGGTTCTGCAACGCTCGCATCGAACAGATGTACGGCTTCTGCCCCGCCGGCGACGCGCCCCGTCACCCCAGCCAGCTCTACGAAGCCGGCCTGGAGGGGATCGTC
Organism: Brevundimonas sp. AC546; assembly: GCF_979258305.1. Lineage (NCBI taxonomy): Bacteria > Pseudomonadati > Pseudomonadota > Alphaproteobacteria > Caulobacterales > Caulobacteraceae > Brevundimonas > Brevundimonas sp. AC546. The sequence goes on along the minus strand of NZ_OZ409849.1, from coordinate 2,880,832 downwards.
CTGCTCTCCGTCCTGTCCATCGCGATCTGGAAGTTCGATCTGCTCAAGAAGCCCGGCTACATCACCGGCCTGTTCCTGGTCGGCTACGGCGTCTGCCGCGCCGCGCTGGAGAATGTGCGCGAGCCGGACTTCGGCATGCCCGACTTCCCGCTGGGTCTGACCATGGGGATGATGCTGTCGATCCCGATGATCCTGGTCGGCGGCTGGCTGATCTGGCGCGCCTGGAAGCGGCCGCCCGTCGAAGCATGAGCGAGGTCGAAACCCTCAAGACCCGTCTGGCGCGAGAGATCGCCCTGACGGGTCCGATGACGGTCGCCGACTACGTGACCCGCTGCCTGCACGATCCCAAGGGCGGTTACTATGCCTCGCGTCCTGACCTGGGCGCACGCGGCGACTTCATCACCGCCCCCCTGGTCAGCCAGATGTTCGGCGAACTGATCGGCCTGTGGGCGGTCGAGACCTGGAACCGCCTGGGCGCCCCCGAGCGGTTCCGCCTGGTCGAGGTCGGCCCCGGCGACGGCACATTGATGAGCGACGCCCTGCGCGCCGCCCGCCTGGTTCCCGGCTTCCTGGAAGCCTGCGACCTGATCCTGATCGAGCCCAGCGCCCCCTTGCGCGATCTTCAGGCCAAGGCTTTGGCCGGCGCCGACCTGTCGCCGCGCTGGGTGCGCGACCTGACGCGGATCGAGACCGACGCCCCCGTCATCCTGATCGCCAACGAGGTGCTGGACTGCATGCCCGCGCGCCAATTCGTCCGCACCGACGGCGGCTGGGCCGAGCGGCGCATCGGCGTCACCGACGACGGCGACCTGATCTTCGGCCTGACCGCCATCTCCGGCGGCTTCCAAAAGCCGGACTTCGACATTGCGCCGGGCGGCATACTGGAAATCTCGGAGCAGCAGGCCCTCTTCGGCCGCGACCTGGGCCTGTTGATGAAGGCCGCCTCGGGCGCCGCCCTGCTGATCGACTACGGCCGCGCCCGGCCCGAGGCCGGCGACACGCTTCAGGCCCTGCGCCGTCACCAGAAGGTAGATCCGCTGTCGATACCGGGCGAAGCCGACCTGACCCAGTGGGCCGATTTTCCCCTGGTCATGGAGGCCGCAGTTCGCACCGGCGCCGACGTCACCGGCTGCCTGCCCCAGGGCAAGTTCCTGCGTCTGCTGGGCATCCAGGCCCGCGCCGAGGCCCTCACGACCAGCCGACCCGCCGCCGCCGCCGTCATCGCGCGCCAGCTCGACCGCCTGACCGGCGACGACCAGATGGGAAGCCTGTTCAAGGCCGCAGCGATCTTCGCGCCCCGGTCCCTGGTCGTGCCGGGCTGGGACGCCTGATATAGGTGGGAGCATGAGCGATCTGGCCCCCATCACCCACCCGCTTCTGACCGCCGCCGGCATCGCCCACGGCTTCTTCACCCGAGCGGGCGGCGTCTCGACCGGCATCTACGAAGGCCTGAACGCCGGCGTCGGCTCAAAGGACGATCCCGCCGCCGTCGTCGAGAACCGCCGCCGCGTCGCCGCCCATTTCGGCGCCGACGCCGACCATCTGAACGGCTGCTACCAGATCCATTCCGCCGTCGCCCGCGTGGCGGAAGGCCCATGGCATGGCGACCGGCCCGAGGGGGACGCCGTCGTCTCGGCCGAGCCCGGCATCCTGTGTTCGGTCCTGACTGCCGACTGCGCGCCGGTGCTGCTGGCCGATCCCGAGACCCGCATCGTCGCCGCCGTCCATGCCGGCTGGAAAGGCGCGCTGGGCGGCGTAGTCCATTCCGCCGTCGCCGCCATGCAGGCCCTGGGCGCCGATCCCCGCCGCACCCTGGCCGTCGTCGGCCCGTGCATCGCCCCCGCCAGCTACGAGGTCGGCGTCGATTTCGAGGACCGCTTCACCCACCACGACCCCGGCGCCGACCGCTTCTTCCAGCCCGGCGAGACCGACGACAAACGCCAGTTCGACCTGCCCGGCTTTGTCCTTTGGCGGCTGCAACAGGCCGGCGTCGGCCAAGCAGTCTGGACCGGCCATGACACCTGCGCGGATGCGGAACGCTTCTTCTCCAACCGCCGCGCCTTCCAGCACGGCGAACCGGATTTCGGACGGTTGATCTCGGTGATCGGGGTCTGAAATAGGACCTCGCGCCTTTTGTGAGCCGTCATCCTAGGTCTTGTGCCTAGGATCCAGAGTCCCGGTGTCGCCAGCGGTGCGCACCATCGTCGAACGAGTCTATGGATCCTAGGCACAAGGCCTAGGATGACAACTTAATAGGGGCGGTGAATTCAAAGAGTGCGCGACTGTGGGGCGCAGAAAGCGTTGCCCGCCCTCAGCCCACGCGCGCCAGCTCCGGCACGCGCGTCACTTCACGCCACGCATGCGGCGCAGCCAACAAGGCTCGCACCAGACGGTTGTTCAGCGCGTGACCGGCCTTGTAGCCCTCGTAGCGGCCCAGCAGGGGCGCGCCCAGGACATACAGATCGCCGATCGCGTCCAGCGCCTTGTGACGCACGAATTCGCGTTCTATGCGCAGGCCGCCGGGGTTCAGTATCTCGTCGCCGTCGATCACCACGGCGTTCTCCAGCGAGCCGCCGCGCGCCAGGCCCGCCTGACGCAGGGCCTCGACCTCATGGGCGAAGCCGAAGGTGCGGCAGGCCATGATTTCCTTACGGAAGGTCGGCTCGTCCACGACGAAGTCGATGATCTGGTTGCCGATTATGGCCGACGGAAAGTCGATCTCGAACCGCATCTCGTAACGGTCGCAAGGCAGCAGGGCCGCGTGCTTGTCGCCTTCGGTGACGTGGACCGTCTCCAGGATCTCGATATAACGCTGCGGCGTCGGCTGCGGACGGAAACCGGCCCGGTCCAGCAGTTGAACGAACTCCAGCGCCGAGCCGTCCAGGATCGGTAGTTCCGGCCCATCGACCTCGACCACGGCGTTCGACACGCCCAGTGCGGCGAAGGCCGCCATCAGATGCTCGATGGTCGACAGGCGAACGCCCGCACCGTTCTCGATCATGGTGTTCAGGCGGGCGTCCACGACGGCCTCGCCCGACACCGGAATACGGTTGTCGCGGTCAGTGATGTCGGTGCGCACGAAGACGATGCCCGTGCCCGAGGGCGCAGGCCGAACCGCCAGCCGCACACGACGGCCGGTGTGCACCCCGACGCCGGCGATGATGGCCGGGGCGACGATGGTGTGTTCGTGATGGTCGTTTCTGACCGACAAACTCAAACTCGCTCTTCGTTATGCGCGCCGCACCCCGTGCGGATTACGCCCTAGGTTTCATGTAGCGGGCATGCCGCAACTGCGAAATCAAAGTCCGGTTTCGGATTGTTTCGGTCTGGGACGCCGCTGGAAACGAAGAACGCCCCGGAGCCGGGCTCCGGGGCGTTCCATCGTCACTTGGGTTGTCTAGTTGGCCAGACGGCGGAGAAAGGATGGGATTTCCAGGTCGTCATCGGCCTGTCCCGCCTCCGGTTCCGATTGCTGCGCCGGCTGGGCCGCTCCACGCATCTGATGCGTCGGTTGCGGCGCATAGGAGGCCTCGTGCTGAGGCTGGGTGCGCTTGCCGCGACCGAACAGGCTCCAGCCGCTGCGGCGGTGATCGCGATCGTCATAACCGTCGTCGGCCTGGGGCTGCGCGACAGGCGCGGCGCGTTCACGCTCGGCGTACAGGTCGCCTTGCGGCGCGACGCGAGGGGCCGGGGCGCGGGTCTCATATTCCTCGACCCACGGATCGACGATGGGGTCCAGGGCGCGCGGCTGCTGTTCGGCGACGCGGATCACCGGCTCGGGACGCGGTTCCGGCTCGCGAGCTGCAGGGGCCTGAAAGGTCGGCACGACCGGCGCCGCCTCGATGCGGGGCTCGGGCGCACGCGGGGCTTCCGCACGGACCGGCTCGCGATACGCATCCCGCGTCGGCTCCGGCGAACGCGACTGCTGCGTGCCGTACAGGCCGCCGGCCGAACGGCGGGCGTCATGACCGGCCAGAGGCGCGCTGGCGGCCGGTGGGGCGATAGGTTCGATACGCTTGATCTCGCCCTCGTCCATGCCGGTGGCCACGACCGAGACGCGGATCTTGCCGTCCAGGGCCGGATCGAAGGCCGCGCCGAAGATGATGTTGGCGTCGCCGTCCACCTCGGCCGAGATGGCGTTGGCGGCCTCATCGACTTCCAGCAGGGTCATGTCCAGACCGCCGGTGATGTTCACCAGCACGGCCTTGGCGCCCTTCAGCGAGGTCTCGTCCAGCAGCGGGTTGGCGATGGCGTTCTGGGCGGCCAGCAAGGCGCGGTCGTCGCCCGAGGCCTCGCCCGTGCCCATCATCGCCTTGCCCATCTCGGACATCACGGCGCGCACGTCGGCGAAGTCCAGGTTGATCAGGCCCGGCAGGATCATCAGGTCGGTGATCGAACGCACGCCCGAGTGCAGCACCTGGTCGGCCATGCCGAAGGCGTCGGCGAAGGTGGTGCGTTCGTTGGCGACGCGGAACAGGTTCTGGTTCGGAATGACGATCAGGGTGTCGACATAGCGCTGCAGCTCGGCGACGCCCGCGTCGGCCAGGCGCATCCGGTGACGGCCTTCGAAGGTGAAGGGCTTGGTCACGACGCCGACGGTTAGGATGCCGCGGTCACGCGCGCATTTGGCGATGACGGGGGCCGCGCCGGTGCCGGTGCCGCCGCCCATGCCGCAGGTGATGAACACCATGTGCGCACCTTCCAGGTGCTGATGGATTTCGTCGGCGGATTCCTCGGCGGCGTTCATGCCGACTTCGGGGTGCGCGCCGGCGCCCAGGCCCTGGGTGATGGTCTCGCCCAGTTGAATGCGGCGATCCGTCTTGGCGAAGCTGAGGTGCTGCGCGTCGGTGTTGGCCACGACGAACTCGACCCCTTCGAGGCCGGCGTCGATCATGTTGTTCACGGCGTTTCCGCCTGCGCCGCCGACGCCGAACACGACGATACGGGGCTTCAGTTCAGTGTGTTGCGGCTTGACCAATGAGAGCGACATTTCTTTTTCCGACCTGCTGACCCGCCCCTTCAAACCAACCGACCGCCCCGCCGAATCGCTTTGGTTATGAGCGCGTTAAGGATTGCGCCCATGAAGGTTAAGAGAAGGTTACGGCGATAATGTGAGTCGGCTTGCATGAAAGCATAAAAGCCAGCTTTGCTGGAGCTTTGCACACAAAAATGGGGCAGGCCAAAGCCTGCCCCTCTCATGTCGCAACGACTGGAAGCTCAGAGGCCGCCGGGTCCACAATCGTTCTTCATGAAGTCTTCGACGCTGGTTAGGATGCTGGCGAAGTTCGCAGGCGTCCAGGTGTTCAGCGTGTGCTCCATGTCCGGAAGGATCGTCAGCTTCACCGGCTTGCCCGCCGCTCTCATAGCGGAGGCCATAGCTTCCGATTCGGCTGGCAGCACTCGAGTGTCGCGATCTCCCGTATAAAGGAATAGCGGCACGTTAATTTCGCTGACGCGGCGCAGCGGGTCTTCGCCGTCGGCGGTCGGATGCTGAAACTCGCGCAGGAACCGACTGTTGTAGGTGCCCTTCTTGAATAGGGCGATCGTCGCAGGCCCGGCGCCGGCGGCGGCGCACTGATAGATGTTGTTCGAGCGAACGGCCGCCATCATTGAGGCATAGCCGCCATAGGAATAGCCGTGCATGGCGATGCGATCCGACGCCGCGACGCCCTGAGCGATCAGGTAACGCGCACCATCGTCGTTATCGTCCTGCATCTTGCGGCCCCATTCGCGGTCGCCGGCGCGCCACAACCGCTCGCCCCAGCCTTGCGAACCGCGGAACTGAGGCTGCAGCACGGCATAGCCGCGCGCGGCGAAATACTGGGTCCATCCCGACACGTCCCAAGACAGGTTGTCCCGCGCCCAAGGCCCGCCATGCGGCGTGATAATTGTCGGATAGGGTCCGGCGCCATAAATGGCGGGATCCGGCTTGGTCAGAAACGCCGGGATCATGAGGCCGTCACGCGCTTCGTACTGGATCAGCGTCGTTTCACCCAAAGACGCATCTTGCAGCTCAGGATAGGCGCGCCCCAACAGACGCACCCGACCGCCTGTCAGAATGTAATATTCGGGAGGAACACGCGGTCCCGATTTGGCGATAATGATCGTCGAGCGATCGTCTGACGTCGCAGACAGAGACACATCCGCACCGTCTCCTACTGAAAATCGGCTGCGCTCACCCGTTTCGATATCAGTCCACGAAACAGGAACGGTGGTGATGTTCAACGCCTGGCGCAGGTCCTTGAAGGCTTGGTCCAATGCGGGATCTGTATAGAAGCTGCGCGGTCGCTCTCCGTCATAGGTAAAGCCGACCACCTCGCCGAAATCATTCGGCGCACGCGAACGAATGACGCCGCCGGCGTCAAACAACGGGTGAGCGAAGGCGATCTCGCCGAACTGACGTTCGCGAATTTTGTACTCATAAATGGCGGAACGATCACGTCCTTCGGTCTTGCTGACAAACACGATGTTTGGATCGTTCGAGAAACCGACGATTTCGATCGGCTGGCGATCGCGTGCATAATAACGGAAGTGCTCAGACCATTCGCCGTTGTCGGGGTTCTTCAGCCACTGACCGATGTAGGCGGCGCCGTTGTCGAAATCGAACTGCGACTTGGCGCGGATTTCACCATCAAGGTCGGCGATCTCGCCGCTGAAGCGTTCGGACCCTCTTTCGATCCGTTCTGCCCGGCCCGTGTAGAGATTGAGCTTGTACTTATCGCCTCGCATGGGATCAGACACGATGACGTTCTGCGGATCTTGCGGCAGGTCGCTTATCAAGCCCCCCACGCCGACGATCGCTTGCTGAGTGTCGGTGAGACCGTCGAAGCGCAAGGAATTCCTTGCCGGCTGTCCTTCCAGTGTCAGGACCAGCGACCGCTGCAGAAAGCTGCGTTCACGCTGGCCATTGAATGGATTGAAGTCCCTCAGTTGCTGAGTGGTGACAAAGATGCGGTCATTCTTGATGAACTGTACGCCAACCACCTCCGCCCGCTCGTCGTCCGAACCGATAATGAAGGGCGGCTTGTCCATGTCGGCCGTGGTCCACAGAGCCACAACCCGCTTTTGGCCGTCAGGCGAAATTACGGCGACAACATGCTTGCCATCAGGCGAGACATCGACTGACGCGATGGCAGGCCGCCGGGCGAACGCCGTTGCAGGCGGCGGGCTAGCGGCGGCCTGAATAACGTTTGCCGCAGCTGGCCCAGCGGCGCTGAGGATCAACATCACGCCTCCAGCCGCACATATTAAGTTTTTAATCTTCATGTTCAATATCTTACGGCCCGCATAAACGTGCCCTCCCCGAAGAACCAACAGCGCTATCCAAGCACTCGACCCCACCGCTGCGCAAGCCCAGCCGTCGATTGCCGCAGACCGGCATTTTGTTACAGGCGTGTGATAACAATGTAACATAAGTCGTTAACTCGCCACCTCCACGCCACATTTGGCTTGGTTTGATCCAACTTTGAAGGCAGAGAACACCGTCCGTTGATGCGTGATCGGCGTGTCCAAATTTGTTGGGGAACCCTTAAATATGAAGTTCAACAGGAAAAACCTGCTTGCAACCACAGTCATAGCCGGCTTTGCCGTTGTGGCTCCTTCGCTGGCGATGGCCCAGACGGCCCAGACGCAGCAGCAGGAAGAAGCCGCCCAAGTCGACGAGGTCGTCGTCACAGGATCGCGTATCCGTCGCAACGAATACAGCAGCTCTCAGCCGATCCAGGTGATCACCGCGGAACAGTCGGCGCTGGAAGGCCTGGCTGACACGACCGAGATTCTGCAATCTTCGTCTGCCGCTAACAATGCAACGCAGATCAACAACTTCTTCACCGGGTTCGTGACCACTGGCGGCCCTGGCGTTAACACCATTTCACTGCGCGGTCTGGGTGAGCAACGCACTCTCGTTCTGGTGAACGGCCGTCGCGTTGGTCCTGCGGGCGTTCGCGGAACCGTTGGTCCGACCGACCTGAACACCATTCCGTCGTCGCAGATCGAGCGCGTTGAAATCCTCACCGATGGCGCATCGTCGATCTATGGCTCGGATGCCGTCGCCGGCGTCATCAACATCATCACTAAAACCAATCAGGATGGCGGCAACGTCGAGTTCTATACGAACCAACCTTTCGAAAGCGGCGGCGCCGAATATCGCGTCAACGGCAGCTTTGGAAAGTCGTTCGACCGCGGCTACATTACTGCGGGCGCCGACTACTACGAGCGCAAAGAACTTCTGTTTGGAGATCGCGAGTACTTCCAGTGCCCGCAGGAATTCAACTTCCTCGACGCCAACCAGACCATTCGCGGCGACGTCATCGACCCGACCACGGGGACATACAAGTGCACAGGCACCCTTAACGCCATCCTTCGCACCCAGTTTGCTGGCGGCGGAGCTAACCGGGCTGGCGACTTCATCTTCAGCCCCACCGCCGTCGCTGGCGGCGGCTATACGAACTGTGACACCGCAGGCTTCCACCTAGTCGCTGGCGGCACCGGCGCCTGCTCCATCACTGCCCAGCCGACCGCCGTACGTCGCGCCGCATTGGCCGAGTATCCGCTCCACAGCGACCGCTATGACAGCCGCACCGCCATCTCACCGGTCAAGCGCACTAGCCTCAGCCTGTTTGGCGGTTACGATCTGACGCCGAATATCGAGATGTTTGGCGAGTTGCTGTACAATAAGCGCGAGTCCGAACAACATAGCTGGCGGCAGCTGTTCCCGACCACCACGCCCATGCACTCGCTCAATCCCTTCGGCGGCGTCTGCAACGGCACCAGCGGCATCGGATGCCACTACACCACTCCGGTCGCGTTGGTGAACTCCGACGACAAGCAGGAAGTGGAATACTGGCGTGGCGTCGGCGGTTTCCGCGGCAACTTCGAACTTGCCAACCGCAACTGGGATTGGGAACTTTCTGGCCAGTACAGCCGCTCCAAAGGCACCTATGGCAGCAACTTCTTCTACAACGACCGCGTTGAAGCGGCTGCAGGTTTGTTGGCTTGGCAAGGTCTTGACCTGAACGGCGATGTTGTCGACGCCAATGGAGACGGTGAACCCGACTACCGCGACGATGCCTTCGTGGCGGCTGGAAATTGCGACGTCTTCGTTCTGACCACCGCGACTTCATGCCCGACCGGTGGTGTGAATTGGTACAGCCAAAATCTGGTTGAGAATGGCCAGCTAACGGCGGAGGAAGAAGCCTTCCTTCTGGGTTATGAAGAAGGCACCACCACGTACGAACACGCTTACATCGAAGGCGTGATCTCGGGCGAGTTGTTCAACTTGCCAGCCGGCGCCGTCGGCGCCGCTTTGGGCTTCCACATCCGCAAGGAAGAGATCGACGACAACCCGGGCGAACAACAGCGCAACGGCAACCTCTGGGGTCAAACCGCTGCTGGTCGCACAACGGGTTCCGACACCGTCAAGGAATTGTTCGGCGAACTGGACATCCCGCTTCTGCGGGCCATGCCGTTGGCCAACGAGTTGACGCTGAACGTATCCGGCCGCTACTCCGATTATGACTCGTATGGTGAGAATTCGACCTACAAGGTCGGGCTGAACTGGGCCATTACGCCGGAATACCGCATCCGTGCTTCATACGGCACGTCGTTCCGCGCCCCGGCCCTGTATGAACTGTATCTGGCCAACCAGACCAGCTTCCTGGGCCAAGGCTCCGTCGATCCCTGCATCAACTATCAGGACTCGACCAACGACGTGCTTCGGGCCAACTGCGCGGCTTCCGGTGTTCCGGAAGAGTATACCGCTGCCGGAGCGTCGTCCGCTCTCATCACTACGGGCGGCGGCATCGGAATCCTCGAGCCGGAGACGGCCGAATCGACCTCGGTCGGCTTCATCTGGACGCCGTCGTTCACCAATCTGAGCATCGCGCTGGATTACTGGAAGATCGAGATCAAGGATCAGGTGGCTCAGTTCGGCGCCAACAACATCATCTCGGGCTGCCTCACTTCGGAAAACTTCCCCAACGAAGCGCTCTGCCAACTGTTCACGCGCGACTTGGATCCGGATTCGACCCGATATCTGCAGATCACGGACGTCAACGACAGCTACGTGAACATCTCGCAGCAGATGAGCGAAGGTCTCGACCTGAATATCCGCTACACCAAGGAATTCTCGGTGGGTGACCTGACCCTGAATGGTCGCGCCAGCTATATTCTTGACTGGACGCAGCAGACCTTTGGTGATGCCGAAGCTTCGCAACTAGAGGGTCAAATCGGCAACCCAGAACTTAACGGCCAAGTTTCGGCTCGTTTTGATCGGGGTGACTGGACCGGCTTCTACAGCATCGACTTCGTGGGTGAGACGGACAACGCGCCGTTCTTTGCTGTCCCGGGGAACACGGGCACCTACCTGGGTCAACCGGTCTGGTATCAACGCGCCACGCCGTTCTACATGAGCCACAACATGTCGATCCGCCGTCGCGTGGATGACATCACCATCCAACTCGGCGTTCGGAACATCTTCGACGAGAACCCGCCGTTGGTGTCGGCTCAAAGCGGATCGAGCCGGATCGGCAACACGCCTCTGGCCAGCCAGTACGACTGGCAGGGCCGTGCGGCGACCTTCACGATCTCTTACTCGTTCTGATCAAAAGTCGCTTCGGCGACTGACCATGATTGAAGGGCGGCAGGTTTTCCTGCCGCCCTTTTTTTAATTGAGTTAGGAAGCGACGATCCCAGTCGCATGGGCTGAACGGCGCCTACGCTTGGGGATTCGTTGGTGCTGACGCAATCACCGCAACGCTCAAATAATAAGTTAAAGCGGCGGCTCGCGCAGATGGCGCTAGAGGTTGTCGCGCAACCAGCCCGCCACACGTCCCACGACGTTGCCGCGGTGGATCCTTGGTGCATCCGCAGCCGTAATCTGTCGCGCCATCAGCTTGCGGGCCGACACGGCCTCACGCGGCCCATAGGCGGCGCGCAGCAGGACGCCCGCAGTGGCGCAGAAGGCGGGGCCGGAGGCGGCGTCGGCCAAATGTGGCGCCCGTTGGGGTTTTCCGAGGCGTACGGGGCGGTCGAAGACGCGCACCGCCAGTTCGCGCACGCCGTTCAGCTGGCTGGCGCCGCCGGTCAGGACCAGGCCCGCGCCGGGTTCGAGGCCCACGCCGGCGTTCTTCAGCCGGTCGCGCAGCAGTTCGAGGGTTTCCTCGACGCGCGGGGCGATGACGGTCTTCAGCATGGCGCGCGGTACGATGACCGGGCCGGCCGAGGCGTCCTCGCCTCGCGGCGGGGCCTCCAGCATCTCGCGGTCTTCGTTGGCGCTGGCCATGGCCGAGCCGTGCAGGGTCTTGAGCCGTTCGGCGCCCGCCTTGGACGTCGACAGGCCGCGCGCGATGTCGGAGGTGACGTGGTCGCCGCCGACGTTCAGGCTTTCGATATGCAGCAGAGACCGCCCGCCCCACACGGCGGCGCTGGTCGAGCCGCCGCCCATGTCGATACAGACGGCGCCCAGGTCCATCTCGTCTTCTTCCAGCGCGGCCAGCGACGACACGACGGGCGCAGCGGCCACGCCCTGCAGGTCCAAATGCGCCAGTTCCAGGCAGTGGCTCAGGGTCGTGAAGACGTTCTCGGCCATGGACACGACCAGCAGGTCCAGCCCCAGCGATCCGCCCCGCATAGCGCGCGGATCATGCACGCCGCGCGCGCCGTCCACCGACCAGGCGATGGGCAGGACGTGGATCGGGCGGCGATTGGGCAGGCGGATTTGGGCCAGGGCCATGCCGATGGCGCGCGCCAGGTCGGCGTCCCCGACCGGATTGGCGCCCAGGGACACCCGCGCCTGCACTCGGTGGCTGGCCATCTGGCCGATGGCGGTCGTGACGACGACGCCGGAGACCGGGCTCTGGGCCGCGCGCTCGGCGCGCTCGACGGCGTGGCCGATGGCCTGGGCGGCCTCGTCCATATTGATGATCGCTCCGCCCTTCACGCCCTTGGACTGGACATGGCTGGCGCCGGCGACGCGGATGGTGCGGTCGGCGTGGCGCACGCCGTCGGGCTTCATGATGAAGCACGAGACCTTGGACTGGCCGATATCCAGCGCCGCGATCACGGGCGCGCGACCGGCGCGAGGATCCATGCCCCGACCCTGATCGTTCGCCGCGCCGCGTTGCTTCGTCATGTCTCTACGGTCCTTAGGCGTCGCCGACAGGTCGCACCGCGACCTCGTCCGGGGTTCTGAGATCGACACGGGCGAAGCCCAGGTCGAGCAGGCGTTCGCGCTGGTCCAGCGCATCGAGGCGGATCAGGGCCGCCTCCTGTTCGGTGGCGGGCAGCTGGATCAGGCTTCCGTCCTTGAGGCGCAGGTCCCAGCGGCGCTCGTCCACGCGCACCAGAGCGTCCACCATCCCCATCAGACGCGGACGCTGAGCCAACAACGGCAGGATCTCGCCCGCCGCCACATCGGCGCCCTTGCCCACGACCAACGGCAGGGTCGGATAGCGGCGCGCATCGGCGCCGGCGATCACTTCGCCGCGCGCATCAATGACCTTGATCTGACCGGCTTCCTGCCACACGGCGAGGCGGTCGTGTTCCTTGACCTCGACGATCAGGGTGTCGGGCAACAGGCGCACCACGCGCGCCTCCTTGACCCAGCCCACGCCCTGAACCCGCGTGCGAATGGCGTCCAGATCCAGGCTGGTGATCGGCTGGCCGGAGTAGAGACCCAGCGCCTGCTGGATCGCCGGTTCTGCCTCGGGCGAGGCGCCGGTGATGTGCACCCGCTTCAGCGTCAGGCCCATGCCGGCCGTCAGATTGTCGATTCCGTGCGAGACCGACGCGCCGATCCGCTCGGCGCGCGCCCCCGTGGCCAGAACCCCGACCAGCAGCAGCGCGCCGGCGCCCAGGGCGATCACGGCGGTGCGGGGTGAAATATCGACACGGCCGATGGCGGCCATCTTGCCGGGAATGGCGGACGCGTTCTTGGCCCCGCCCCGCGACCGCCCTCCCCCTTTGGGAGCCGCGCCGCGTTGGGGAGCCTGATTAGAACTCTGTCGCCGACCGCCGCGAACTACCGCGGGCATGAGGCGTCCTCCACCATCCACCGAACCAGATCGTCATAGCTCATCCCGGTGTAGGCCGCCTGCTCGGGTGCGAGCGAAGTCGGGGTCATGCCGGGCTGAGTGTTGACCTCCAACAGGACCAGATCGTCCTTAACATCGTCATAACGGAAGTCGGATCGCGACACCCCGCGGCACCCCATGGCGACGTGCGCGGCCTCGGCCTGACGCATCGCCATCTCGAAGACGGCGGGCGGCAAGACGGCGGGCAGGACGTGCACCGACCCGCCCGGCGCATATTTGGCCTCGTAGTCGTAGAAGCCCTTGGTCGGGGTGATGTCGGTGACGGTCAGGGCGCGCGGGCCGGCCGGTTCGCCCAGCACGGTGACGCACAGTTCCTTGCCGGCGATGTAGGGTTCGACCACTACCTGCTCGCCATAGGTCCATTCCGGGTAGCCGACCTCGGCCTGCGGACCATTGGCCCCTTCCGGCACCAGGAAGACCCCGACGGAAGAGCCCTCGGCGTTCGGCTTGATGATATAGGGCGGGTCGATGACGTGACGACTGGCGACCTCGTGGCGATCATACAGACCGCCGCCCGGCACCTTGATGCCCGCCGCCCGCAACACCGCCTTGGACTTCTCCTTGTCCATCGCCAGGGCCGAGGCCAGCACGCCGGAATGACTATAGGGGATCTTCAGCGTTTCCAGCACGCCCTGGACGCAGCCGTCCTCACCCCAGGCGCCGTGCAGGCAGTTCAGCACCACATCGGGCTTGATCAGGCCGGATAGCACATTGGCCAGGTCGCGCCCGGCGTCCACGCGACTGACGCGCACGCCCTGTCGCTCCAGCGCCTGCGCGCACTGCTCGCCCGAGGAGAGCGAAACCTCCCGCTCGGCGGAAAGGCCGCCCAGTAGGACGGCGACATGAAGGTCTTTGAAAGCGCGGGTCATGACGTCTCCGATTGCGGCCTACATGTTTAACAAGCCATCAACCTTCTCGCCCCCGCGATTGAAATTTTGTGGTTAGATCGCCCGACCGATCCGCTTGATCTCCCACTCCAACTGAACGCCGGCCTTGGCCAGGACATCGGCGCGCACAGCCTCGCCCAGGCCCTCGATGTCGGCGGCGGTGGCGTCGCCGGGATTGATCATGAAGTTGGAATGGAGGTCGCTGAACATGGCCCCGCCACCGGTCTCGGCGCGCAGCTTGCCACGCCAGCCGGCCTCGTCCACCAGTTTCCACGACGAATGGCCGGGCGGGTTCTTGAAGGTCGAGCCGCCGGTCTTCTGCCGGATAGGCTGGGTGGTCTCGCGGCGGCTAGTGATTTCGCCGATGCGGGCGGCGACGGCTTCGGGCGCATCCGGCGTGCCGCGATAAGTCGCCTCGATCCAAATGATGTCGGTCGGGACCTCGGAATGGCGGTAGGTGTAGCCGAAGTCGGCTAGGGCGTAATCAAGCCGCTGGCCCTTGCGGTTCAGCCCCCAGGCCGAGACCAGCACGTCCTTGGTCTCCGAGCCATAGCAGCCGGCGTTCATGGTCAGGGCGCCGCCGATGGTTCCGGGAATGCCGGCATAGAACTCCAACCGGGCGAGGCCTGCCTTGGCCGAGGCCTTGGCCACCATGGAGTCCAGCGCGCCGGCCCCGGCGGTGATCGTGTCGCCATCCGTCGTGATCTGCGCCCAATGTCTTCCGGCCAGTCGGATCACCACCCCCTCGACCCCGCCGTCGCGCACGATGACGTTCGAACCGACGCCCAGGACAGTCACGGGCGCAGCCGGGTCCAGCGCTTTGAGGAAATCGGCGAGATCGTCCGCGTCGGCGGGGATGAACAGGGCGTCGGCCGCGCCGCCCACCCGAAACCAGGTGTAGGGGCCCAGCGGTTCGTCACGCAGCAGCTTGCCGCGCACGGCAGGGAGGTCATCACTCAAGGTCATGCGATGTCCGATAAAGGCGCCGGCCCCGAAGTCAAAGCATAGACGAACAAGGCCGCTGGCCTGCCCCGTCCTGCATCGCCTAGGGTCGCATCATGAAACCCGTTCAAGTGGTCAAGATTCTCGCTCTCTCCATGGTTCTGACGGCGGTCGTGCTGATGGGCTGGATCGGGCTGGTCTACGCCGTAAACACCTACACTGCGATCGCCATCACCGCCGAGGAAGTCCTGAACCTGATTCTGGTCGGGTTCGTCGCCGTAATCGGTCTGCCCATCCTGCACGCCGCGACCCATCGATGGTTCTGGCACATCCGACGCAAGCAGGCGGCTGGCGAATTCCTGCTCGGCGAGGAGATGCCAGGCTTTGGTTCAGAGCCTACCCAGCCACCTCCACGCATCAAGTGGGGGGCGCGCCAGATCGCCGTCTACACCATCCTGTATCTGGTCGGAATGAGCTCGTTGATCGCCGCCTACGCGCCCTTGGGCCATCAAGAAGCACTGACGTCCTTCCTGTGGCGGTTCAGCGCAGGCCGAGCATCTTTTTCCAGCCTGGTTCAACTGGTCATCGTCTTCTTGCCGATGGCGCTAAGTTTTGCCTGCCTTGTGCCATTGTTCGAAGCGGACCGGAAACGGCTTGCCGCCGGAGGCCTGAATGAACATGAGGCGCTCAGCATCCGTGGTCGACAGGAGTGGCTGTCCTCTTTCGCCACCGCATTCGTGATGGCTGGCTTCCTGGCCTTCATCGCGGGCAATATGATTCTCGTTCATCTCTGAGGCGCGGACCGTCAGCCGTTCAACGCTTCCAACTGTTCCGGCAGCGCATAGGCCCAGGACGTGATGTCGCCGGCGCCCAGCAGGACGACCAGATCGCCCGTCTTCGCTTCGCCCGCGATCACGGCCGGCAGAACCTCGACGCCGTCCAGCGCTTGAACCGAGCGGTGACCGAAGCGGCGGACGCCGTCCACCAGCGCATGCTTGTCCACCCCGTCCAGTGGCGCCTCGCCCGCTGCATAGACGTCGGCCACGAGCACCGCGTCGGCGTCCGAGAAACAGGTCGAAAACTCTTCCATCAGGTCGCGCAGGCGGGTGTAGCGGTGCGGCTGGACCACGGCGATGACGCGGCCGTCGCCCTCGGCGTTCTGGACCACCTGGCGCGCCGCCTTCAGGACGGCGGCGATCTCGACTGGGTGGTGGCCGTAATCATCGACAATGCGCACGCCCCCGACCACGCCCGTGGTGGTGAAGCGGCGCTTGACCCCGCCGAAGCCGGCCAGACCGGTCCGGATCGCCTCGTCGGCCACGTTCAGCTCGCGCGCCACGGCGATGGCGGCCAGGGCGTTGGCGATGTTGTGCCCCCCGGCCATGGGCAGATACAGGCCGTCGATCCGCGTCTCGTCGGCATCCGCGCCCGCCCCGTGGAAGACCACGTCGAACCGGCAGCCGTCCGCGCCCATGTCGATGTTCTCGGCCCGCACCATGGCCTGCGGATTGACGCCGTAGGTCACCAGCCGCCGGTTATCGATGGCGGCGACCAGCCGCTGCACCTCCGGGTGATCCAGGCAGACGGCGGCGAAACCGTAGAAGGGGATGTTCTCGACGAAATCGACGAACGCCTTCCGCACCCCGTCGAAGTCGCCGTAGTGGTCCAGGTGCTCGGGATCGATATTGGTGACGATGGCCGCCGTCGATTTCAGGCGCAGGAAGCTGCCGTCGCTCTCGTCCGCCTCGACCACGATCCAGTCGCCGTCTCCGACCTTGGCGTTGGTGCCATAGGCGTTGATGATGCCGCCGTTGACCACCGTCGGGTCCAGCCCAGCCGCGTCCAGCAACGCCGCGACCATCGAGGTCGTCGTGGTCTTGCCGTGTGTGCCGCCGACCGCGATCGAGAATTGCAACCGCATCAGTTCGGCCAGCATCTCGGCCCGGCGCACCAGCGGGATGCGACGCTCTCGCGCCGTCTTCATCTCGGGGTTCTCGGCCTTGACCGCCGTCGAATAGACGACGGCCGAGACACCCTCGCCCACATGGGTGGCGTCATGACCAATGAAGATGCGGGCGCCCAGCTGCTCCAGGCGTTCCGTATTGGCGCTGGCCTTGGCGTCCGAGCCCTGCACCGAATAGCCGATCTTCAGCATGATCTCGGCGATGCCGCTCATGCCGATGCCGCCGATGCCGACGAAATGGACGGGACCGAGGTCGAACGGGACGGGGCGAAGGCGTGCGATCATCAAAGCGTCATAGACGCGGCCTCGCCCCATGCGAAGGGTGCGCCGCATGCAGAGCGCACTTTTCTGAGGGGATCAGGACGCGACGCCCGCACGCCCCATCCTGGGCGACAGACTGGCCGCCAGAAGATGCACATCGTGCGCCCGCATCCGCTCGAAGTTGCCCAGCCCCAGAGCCAGGGCGCGCATGATCTCGGTCTGGCGCGTGTGTTCGGGATGGGCGGGCAAGGACGATTCCGCCCGCGCCAGTTCTGCATCCAGTTCGGCCATCATATGAGCCAGTATTCCGTCGTTCATCTCGTCCTCCATCACACCGCCGACCGCCGAGAACGGTTAGAGCATGACGAGAACAAATGCGGAACATGCTACGTGAGCGAGACTGTGGATGATCGTCTCATCCTGCATGGGAGACCACGGCTCAAAAGGAAAAAGGGCCGGGCGATGCGTCGCCCGGCCCTTTGCTCCTGTCGTTACGCGAACCCCATCAGCTGTCGGCTTGCCAGCCGCCAGCCAGCGCCCGGAACAGGGCGATCTGGTAGGTGGTGACCAGGGCGTCCGACTGGGCCAAGGCCGCGTCGGCTGCGGCTTGCGTGCGTTGGGCGTCCAGCACCAGCAGGAAGCTATCGGCGCCAGCGTTGAAGCGCAGACGCGACAGGTCGGCGGCGCGGGCCGCCTGGTCGCGCGCCTCGGTCAGAGCTGCACGTCGGTCCAGTTCATTGGCGTAGTTGGACAGGGCCGTTTCCGTCTCCTGCAGCGCCGTCAGCACCGTCTGGTCGAAGGTGGCGAGCGCCGCGTCCGACCGGGCCCCGGCGGCCTTGATCTGGGCGCGCGCAGCGAAGACGTTGGGGAACGACCAGCTGATCAGCGGACCGAAGCTGAAGCGGAAGTTCTGGTCGTCGCTCAGTTCGCCGGATTCCAGCGCCGTGGAGCCGATTGAGCCGCCCAGGCTGATCTGCGGGAAGAGGTTGGCGGTGGCCACGTTCACGCGAGCGGCGGCGGCGGCCAGATTGGCTTCGGCCTCGCGCACGTCGGGGCGACGCGCCAAGAGGGCAGCGCCGTCGCCCACCGGGATCGGCTGGGTCAGTTGCGGCGGACGAACGCAGGCGGCGGCGGCCTGGCTGGCCTCGGCGGGGGTGACCCCGGTCAAGGTAGCCAGGCGGAACAGCGCCTCGTTGCGGGCCGCGCGCAGGGTCGGCAGGGTCGCCGCCGTCTGAGCCAGGGCCGCGCGGGCGCTGGCCACGTCCAGCCCGGTGCCGGCCCCGCCGTCGAGCAGGGTCTGGGTCAGCTCAGCGGTGTTGCGTTGCAGCTCCAGCGTCCGTTCGGCGACCGCGATTTGCGCATTGGCCGAGCAGGTGTCGGCATAGGCGCGGGTCGTCTCGGCCGCGACCGTGACCTGGACCGTGGCCAGGGCGGCCTCGGCGGCGCGGGCGTCGGCGCGGGCGGCGCGGATGGTGGATTCCACCCGGCCGAACAGGTCGATCTCGTACGACGCCTGAAGACCGACATCATAGGTGTCGATCTCGGGCGCATCCTGACCGGCGGGCAGGCCTTGGACCGTGGCGGCCGACGCGCGGCTGCGCTGGGCTTGGGCGCTGGTCGTCGTGGTCGGGAAACGACCCACGCGGGCCTCCGACAGCGACGCCCGAACGGCGCGCA
Source organism: Brevundimonas sp. AC546 (assembly GCF_979258305.1). NCBI lineage: Bacteria > Pseudomonadati > Pseudomonadota > Alphaproteobacteria > Caulobacterales > Caulobacteraceae > Brevundimonas > Brevundimonas sp. AC546. Next base: position 2,862,011 of record NZ_OZ409849.1, on the reverse strand, counting down.
GGTTGGCGAAGGCGGCTTCGAGCTGGTTGTTCTCGGCGAAGGCCTGCTGGATCAGGGCGTCCAGCGTCGGGTCTTCATATAGCCGCCACCAGTCGTCGCGCGCCGCAGCGGTCGAGACGGTGGGGCTGGCCGAGCCGACGAAGCCTCCCGTCCCGGCCACGGGCAGGTCGGCGACGGGCGCCTTGGGCCCGACCGCGCAGGCGGCAAGCAGGGCGCTCGAAGCTGCGGCGGTCAGGAGGCTGAGGGTCTTGTTGCGGGTCATCAGATGTCCCCTCCCCGGCCGGTCGCGGGCGCCGGAGCGTTCGGATCGGTCAGGTCGCTGGTTTCGTCGTAACGCACCGGTGTCTCAGGCGTCGTGGTGGGTTTGGGCTTTTGGCCCTGCGGCAGCTTCGAGGACAGCCAGCGGCTGACCACATAGAAGACCGGCGTGAAGATCAGGCCGAAGAAGGTCACGCCCAGCATGCCCGAGAAGACGGACGTGCCCAGCGATTGCCTCATCTCCGCGCCCGGACCCGTCGCCAGCATCAGCGGCACGACGCCGAGGATGAAGGCGAACGAAGTCATCAGGATCGGACGCAGACGGGTCTTGGCGGCGGCTACCGCAGCCTCGAACCGGTTCATGCCCTGCTCTTCTTCGGCTTGCTTGGCGAACTCGACGATCAGGATGGCGTTCTTGGCCGCCAAGGCGATCAGAACGACGAGCCCGATCTGGACCAGGATGTTGTTGTCCAGCCCCCGCAGGTTCACCCCGATGATGGCCGCCAGCAAACACATCGGCACGATCAGAATGACCGCCAGCGGAAGCGTGAACGCTTCATACTGAGCCGCCAGCACCAGGAAGACGAACACCACCGCCATCACGAAGATGAGTGTCGCGCCCGAACCGGCCGCCTTCTGCTGATAGGCCAGGCCCGTCCATTCGTACGAGAAGCCTTGGGGCAGGGTCTGCGCGGCCATGTTCTCCATGATCTGCAGCGCCTCGCCGGACGACACGCCCGCCGCCGCATTGCCCTGAAGCTCGGCGGCCGGGAACAGGTTGTAACGCACGATCCGGGCCGGCCCCGAGTCGTTCACCAGGTTTGCGACCGAACCGATCGGCACCATGGCCCCCGACGACGACTTGGTCTTCAGGTTGGCGATGTCGGCGATGTCGTCGCGGGACTGCGGCTCCGCTTGCGCCGTCACCCGGAAGGTGCGGCCCAGCATGTTGAAGTCGTTGACGTAGGACGAGCCCAGATAGACCCCCAGCGTGTCGAACACGGCGCTGGGCTGGACGCCCATCATCAGCGCCTTGCCACGATCGACGTCGGCGGTGATGCGCGGCGAGGCGGTGTTGTAGGTCGAGAAGACCTGGCTGACCTCGGTCGGCGCCTGGGCGGCGGCGCCCATCATGGCGAAGGTCGCGCCTTCCAGCGGACGATAGCCGGCGCCTTCGCGATCCTGGATCATCATCGAGAAGCCGTTGCCGGTGCCCAGACCCTGCACCGCCGGCGGGGCGATGACGAAGATCTGCGCGTCCTCGATTTGACCGGTGGCCTGGGTGATGGCCCCGGCCAGGGCCGTGGCGGCCTCTTTCTTGGAACGCTCCTCAAACCCGTCCAGACGCACAAAGATTGTGGCGGCGTTGGAGCCGAACGAGAAGCTGGAGCCGTCCAGGCCTGCAAAGGCCACGGTGCCGTTCACCCCAGGCGTGCCTTGAATGATCTTGCTCGCGCGTTCCATCACCGCCTGCGTGCGATCCAGCGAGGCGCCGGCCGGCAGTTGGATGACGCCGATCAGGAAGCCTTGATCCTGCTCGGGAATGAAGCCCGAAGGCGTGTCGATCAGGCGCCAGGCCGTCAGACCCAGCAGACCGGCGTAGATGATGAGCACCAGACCGACCGTACGCACCAGACGCGCCGTCAGACGACCGTAGCGGTCCGACAGCCAGTCGAAGCCTTCGTTGAACTTACGTCCAGCCCAGCCGCCGTAATAGACGACCGTGCCCAGAACGCCCGGCTTGCGAGCGTGCTCGTGGTCCTTCTTGTGCGGCTTCAGCAGCAGGGCGGCCATGGCCGGCGACAGCGTCAGAGACACGAACAGCGAGATGACCGATGCCGAGGCGATCACGACCGCGAACTGGCGATAGAAGATGCCGGGGATGCCGGGCAGGAACATGGTCGGCACGAACACCGAAACCAGCACCAGGCCGATGGCGATCAGCGCGCCGGACACTTCCTCCATCGCGCGATAGGCCGCCTCTTTTGGCGTGAGGCCCTCGCTGATGGCCCGCTCCACATTCTCGACCACCACGATGGCGTCATCGACGACGATGCCGACCGCGAGGACGAGGGCGAACAGGGACAGGGAGTTGATCGAATAGCCCAGCGCCAGCTGCACCGCGAAGGTGCCGACCAGGGCGACGGGGATGGCGATGATCGGGATGATGGCCGCGCGCCAGGTCTGAAGGAAGACCATGATGACGATGACGACCAGGATGACGGCTTCGACCAGCGTATGCTGAACCGACTCCACCGAGGCGGCGACGAACTCGGTCGGATTGTACGGAACCGAGATGTTCATGCCGGCCGGCAGTTCGGCCTTAACGGCCTCGACCTCGGCCAGGACGCGTTCAGCCGTACCCAGCGCGTTCGCGCCCGGTTGCTGTACGATAGCCAGACCAACGCCGCGTTGACCGTCGAAGAAGCCGCGGATGCCGTAATCTTGCGCACCCAGTTCGATCCGCGCCACGTCGCGCAGATAGGTCACACGCCCTTCGGCGTCCGTCTTGAGGATGACCTTGGAGAACTCTTCTGGATCGGTCAGACGGCCCTGAACCTGGACCGGCAGTTGGAAGGAGGCGGCGCTGTTCGCGAACGGCGGCTGGCCGATGGAGCCGGCGGCGGCCTGGACGTTCTGGGCCCGCAGGGCGGCGACGATCTCGGGGCCTGTCAGACCACGCTCGGCCGCCTTGGCCGGGTCGATCCAGACACGCATCGAATAGTTGCCGCCACCGAACACCTGCACCGCACCAACGCCTTCGATGCGCAGCAGACGGTCCCGTAGCGTCGAGTTGCCGTAGTTCCCGACATAGTCGTTATCCAGCGTTCCGTCGGGCGACGTCAGCCCCAGGATCATCAGGAAGCCGCTCTCGGCCTTGTTGACCACGACGCCCGTCTGACGAACCGCCTCGGGAAGGCGGGGTTCGGCCAGTGCGACCCGGTTCTGGACGAGCACCTGTGCGGAATCGAGGTCCGTTCCGGGCTGGAATGTCACGGTGATCGCCACCGCCCCGTCCGATGTGGACGAGGAGGTGATGTAGAGCATGTTCTCGACGCCGTTCACCTCCTGCTCGATGGGGGCGGCGACGGTCTCGGCCAGGGTCTCAGCCGAGGCGCCGGGATAGGCGGCGTTGATGGTGATCGTCGGCGGCGCGATCTCCGGATACTGCGACAGGGGCAGCAGCGGATAGGCGGCGATGCCGATGATGGAGATCACCACCGCGATCACGGCCGCGAAGATCGGCCGGTCGATGAAGAAGCGGGAGATGTTCATGGCTTAGCCAGCGGGAATGGAGTTGGCGAACGAGGCGCTGGACGCCGGGGCCGCCTGGGTGACCGGCGCTTGCGAAGCGTCGGCCGCGACCGGCTGGATCTGACCGTTCTTGGGTGTGACCTTCGATCCCGGCTGGGCCGCGCGTTGCAGGCCGGCGATGATGACGCGGTCGGTCGGGGCCAGGCCCGAACGCACCACGCGCAGACCCTGCACGATCGGGCCGAGCTGAACCGCCTTGTTCGTCACGGTGCCGTCGGCGTTGACCACGGCGACGGTGCGGCGGGCCTGATCCGTGCCGATGGCCGAATCCGGCACCAGCAGGGCGTTATAGGAACCGGCGCCGGCGACCTGGGCGCTGCCGAACATGCCAGGGCGCAGGAAGCCGTCAGCGTTGGGCAGGATGGCGCGCAGGCGGATGACGCCCGACGCGGTGTCCACGGCGTTGTCAGAGAAGTCGAGACGGCCGGTGTGCTTGTAGGTGCTCTCGTCCTGCAGGCGAACGTTGACCGCCGCGCCCTGATTGGCGCCGCCCTCACGCAGATACTTCAGCAGCACCGCTTCCGAACCGTCGAAGACGAAGTGGATCGGCCCGCCCGAGATGATGGTGGTCAGCACGTCGCCCGCCGAAGATCCGCCGGCGATGACATTGCCCGGATCGACCCGACGATCGGACACGCGGCCCGAGGTCGGCGCGGTCACGCGGGTGTAGTCCAGGTTCAGACGGGCCGTGCGCACGGCGGCGTTGGCGGCCGCCAGGTTGGCCTGGGCCGCGTCGACAGCGGCCTTGTTGGAATCATACTCGGCCTTTGACACCGCCTGCGAGGCCAGCAGGGTCTCGCTGCGGGCCAGGTTGGCGCGGCTCAACGTGACCTGCGACTGCATCTGGGTCACCTGGGCCTGGGCCTGGGCCAGAGCGGCCTGGGCCGGACGCGGATCCAGCGTGAACAGCAGTTGGCCGCGCTGGACCATCTGACCGTCGCGGAAGTGAACCGCCTGGATATAGCCGCCGACGCGGGCGCGCACGTCCACGCTCTCGACCGCTTCGAAGCGGCCCGTGAATTCGTCCCAGTCACGCACCTGCTGCTGCAAGGGCGTGGCCACCGTCACCGGTGGCGCGCCTTGCGCCGGAGCCTCCGCCTTGGGGGAACAACCATAAAGCGCACCCGTCGCCATGACGGATACGGCCGCAATCTTCAGCCCGCGCATCTGCGCAATCTCCCTGTCGGAGGTGAAATCCCAGTCGTGCGGACATAGGCCGATGGGGAGTCGGCCTTGTCAACGCGTGGTGACTTAATGGTCGGAGCCGTGGCGCTTGTCAACAGGCGTTGACAAAGCCATATGTGATCTACGGTTATTCACCTGTGGAGTGTCATCACCTTGTTATGTCCCGGCCCACGCCCGAGAAACGCCGCCGCGACGCGCACGGCTATTCTCGATGCTGCGCGTGAAAGATTCGCGGCGGACAGCTATGACGACGTGGGCATGCGCGACATTGCCCGGGACGTAGGCGTCGATGCCGCGCTGATCAGCCGCTATTTCGGCTCCAAGGACGACTTGTTCCTGGCCGCACTGGACAGCTGCGGCGACGGCAGCGCGCTCATGCAGGGCGAGAAAGCCGATTTCGGCCGGCGCGTGGCGCACGAGATCGTCTTCGAACCCAAGAAGGCCGACAAGCTCAAAGGCATGTCCATCATGCTGCGCTCCATTGGCTCCGCCAAGGCGTCGGACATGGTCCAGACCACCTGCACCGCGCGGTTCTTCGGCCCGCTGGAGGAATGGCTCAGCGGACCGAACGCGACCGTGCGCGCCCGACTGCTGGCCGGCTTCATCATGGGTATGTCCGTCAGCCGCGAGCTGGGCGGCGGCAGTTTCAACATCGAACCGGCCCAGTGCGAGGAGATGCGCGACCGGCTGGCGCCCATCCTTCAGGCCCTGATCGACGGCTGATCTGACCCGGGAATGCAAAAGGGCGCGGAGGAAAACCTCCGCGCCCTTTGTCTTGTCCGACGACCAGCCTCAGTGCGAGGCGGTCGAGGTCACTTCGGCCCGCGCCTTGGTGCGAATGCAGGCGATGGCGAAGACTGTCAGGCCGACATAGCCCAGCATCGGCACGATGAAGGCCGGTTGCAACCTGCCCGCCGCATCGGCGATGTGCGCTGCGACCTGAGGCAAGAGAGCGCCGCCGATGATGCCGAAGACCAGCAAACCCGAAGTCGCCGAGGTCGGCGCGGTAGACCGCTCCAGCGTCAGGGTGAAGATGGTCGGGAACATGATCGAGTTGAACAGGCCGATCGACAGCACGGCGTAGGCCGCCGTCGGACCGCCGATCTGACTGACGATCAGGCACAGGATGCCCGCCGCCACGGTACAGACGGCCAGCACGATGCCGGGACGAACCTTGGTGAGGACAGCCGAACCGATAAACCGGCCGACCATGGCGCCGCCCCAGTAGAGGGCGACCATCTTGCCCGCTGTCTCGATAGGGGCGTTCAGGATGTCGGGGCTTTCTAGGAAGTTGGTCAGCATGCCGCCGATGGCGACTTCCGACCCGACATAAAGGAAGATCGCCAGGGCGCCGAAGACCGCCCAGGGCGAGGACAGGGCCTTCAGCGGCGACACCGCTTCGGTCGAGGCCGGCGCGGCGGCGTTGATCTTCTTGCGCGCCGTGAAGATGAAGACGGCGACCAGGGCGAAGAAGGATCCCATGCCCAGGAAGGCCATGTCGATGCTGCGCAAGGACTCGGTGCGCGTGGCGACGGTGACGACGGCCCCGGCGGCGAAGACGCCACCCGTCAGCAGGACGTGCGACCCCAGCCACGGGCCGATCGTCGTGCCCAGCGAGTTGAAGGCCTGAGACAGGTTCAGTCGGCTGGACGCGCCCTTGGGGCTGCCCAGTTCGGCGACCAGCGGATTGGCTGCGACCTGCAACAGGGTGACGCCAGAGGCGATGACGAACAGGGCGATCAGCACGCCGGGATACCAGTCGGCGGCCGTGGCGGCCGGCACGATCAGACAGCCGGCGACCATAACGATCAGTGCGCCGATGATCGAACGGCTATAGCCCAGCTTGCTCAGCACCGACGCGGCCGGCAGCGACATCAACCCATAGGCGATGAACCAGGCGAAGGTCGTCAGGAAGGCCTCGGCGTTGTTCAGATCGAACACGCGCTTCACCGCTGCGATCAGCGGATCGATCAGCGAGGTGGCGAAGCCCCAGGCGAAGAACAGCGTGGTGACATAGGCGAAGGCCAGGCCTGCGCCCTGGCGTTTTCCGGCGTCCGGAACGGTCATGGATGTGATCCCCCAGTGAACAAAAACGGCCGCGCTGTTGTCGCACGGTTCTCGTCTCGCTTGGTTCCGACATCACGCCCCATGCGTCCAGCCGAAAAGCGCCGACTGTAACGAAACTTTTCCACCACGTGTGGGGTCAGGCAAAGAAAAGGGCCGCCTCGCGAACGGGGCGGCCCAAGTTTGCTCAGAAGAGAGGGGAGGAAATCAGAAGCGGTAGTTCATGCCGACCGCGAAGGTTCGGCCATAGCTCTGGTAGTCGATGGTCCGGCGCTCATCGCCATTTTCGAAGGTCTTGAACGGCTCGTCGGTCAGGTTGTTGACCTGGGCCAGGATCGACAGTCCCTCCAACGGACCGGACTGAAACTCATAGCCGACCTGGGCGTCCACGACGGTTTCCGCTGCGACCGAACGCAGGGTGCGACCATTGCCGAAGCCGGCGACCTCTCCCAGGTAATCCGAGCGGTGACGAGCGGAAACGCGGGTCTGGAAACCGTAGCGCTCATAATAGAGCGTGCCGTTGATGACCGTTTCTGACAGGCCGGGCATGGTGGTCGGCGGGTTCAACGGGTCGGGCTGGACCTCGCTGTCCGTCTGCGAGGCGCTGAACAGGCCCCCGAAGCCTTCCAGCGCCGGATGGAAGATGTCGAAGGGCGCCGAGACCGAGAATTCCAGACCCTTGATCCAGCCGCCTTCGCCGTTCTCGGGCGTCGAGATGATGCCCTCGTTGATCACCGGAGTGACGCCGCCGGTCGGGTAACCGGTGAAGTCGAAGATGCGGTTGTAGGTATAAACGTAGCTTTCCAGGTGCTTGTAGAAGGCGGCCAGCGAGACGTAGCCCTTGCGGTTCGCAAAATACTTCTCGAACGAGACGTCGACCACGTCGGCGATGAAGGGCTTGAGTTCAGGATTGCCGCCGCCGCCGCCCCACGGAGAGTTCTGGGTCGGGGTCGCCGAGGCGTTGTTGTTGCCCGCGTTGAACGAGAAGTTCCGCGAGGCGCGCATATCGTCCATGCGCGGACGGGCCAGGGTGCGAGCCACAGCGAAGCGGGCGAACAGGTCGTCGCCGACTTCCAAGATGAAGTTCGAGCTCGGCAAGATCTCCAGATATTTGGCGCCGCCCGTGAGCTCAGCGACGGCGGCGACGCCATCGCTGATCTGCTGCGCCTCGAAGCCGCGGCCTTCCTGATCGGTGTAGACGAACTGCATGCCGACGTTGCCGGTCAGCGCGCGACCGAACAGGTTGTGATCGATGTTGGCGCGGATATAGGCGGTCGAGACCTTTTCGGTCACATCCCAGTTGCCGGCGGCGACGTCAGCGTTCGGGTTGCGAACTCGATCCAGCAAGCCGCTGTTGGCCAGGCCGAGCGCGTCGTAGCTCAGCACCTGCGAAATGCCGAGGTAGCCCAGATCAGTCGGATCCAGCAGATATTCCGATGGCACCGTCAGATCGCCGCCGCCGGGGACGCCGAGGTAATACTGGTCGTTGACGAAGCTCTTCGTGCGTTCCGAATAGTTCGCACCGAAGTCGATGGACTTGAACGGGCTCTGGTGCAGTTCACGCGTGGCGGTGAAGCGAACGGCCTTGATTTCGTCCTCGATGGACGGGGTGTTCATATAGCCGACTTGACCGCCCGGAATGACGTCCGAGCCCCAGCCCTGGGCCGAGGTGATGCGGATCAGGGACGGATCGGCATAGTTCAGCTGGCTGGTGAACCGCGTCACGCCGTCGTCGGTCAGCTCGAAACCCAGGGTGTCCAGCGCGCCGTTGATGTTGCGCCCAGTGCCGGCGTTGGTTTCCAGGATGATGTCGTTGCGCTCGACCTTCGAGTAGTTGACGTCCAGACCCAGGGTCCAGTCATCGTTCGCCACAAACTCGGTGTTCCAGCCCAGGGCCGTGATATTGCTGTCGCGCTTGTTCAGGTCGTTGCGGACGACGCCTTTGATATTGTCCCAGGTGCCGGCGACGATCATGCCGTCCTCGACCGTGTAGCCGGGACGAAGCGACGGGGCCGGACGGCAGACCGCCGACGGCACGTTCACAGTGCAGTCCCCGGCCGAACCGCCCCAGGCCAGCGGGAACTCGATGCCGCGCAGGACCTGGGTGTTCTTGAACTCGGAATAGAAAGCGTCGATCGTGGAGTGGATGCGGTCGTTCGGGCGCCATTCCAGCACGCCCATATAACCGTCGCGCTCTAGCTCCGACGACATGACGTAGGGCTTGACGCCGCCGGTCACCAGATTTCCGTCGGTATAGTTCGGATAGCCCCAGCTGTTGAACCGCTCGGACTGATAGGGCGAGCTCATGTGGGCGTAACCCAGGGCGACGCCCAGCGTGCCGTCTAGGAACTGGTCGATGTAGGAGATGGTGTAGCGGTCGCCCTTGTCGGTCGTGCCCGAGTTCAGGGCACCGATGTCGTTCCACTCATGACGATAGTTTACCGCCAACGCCTGACGACCATAAGCCAACGGGCGCACGGTGCGCAGATCGACCGTGCCCGCGAGACCTTGGCCGACCAAGGCGGCGTCAGGGGTCTTGTAGACGGTCACACCGCCCAGCAGTTCCGACGGAAACTGGTCGAACTCCACGCCGCGGTTGTCGCCGGTCGTGACCAGTTCGCGCCCGTTCAGCAGCGCAGTGGTGAAGTCGGGACCGAGGCCCCGGATCGAGATGGCCTGGCTGCGGCCATCGAGGCGCTGCGAGGTCACGCCCGGCAGGCGGGCCAGGGATTCGGCGATCGACACGTCCGGCAGCTTGCCGATGTCCTCGGCCGAGATGACTTCAACGATCGAGGTGTTGGCGGCCTTGGCTGCGATCGACGCCTCGATGGAGCGGCGGATGCCGGTGACGACGATCTCGCCAACTTCGGTCGCCTGATCGTTGGCTGGGGCAGTTGCTGTGGCGGTCTGCGCTTGCGCGGCGCCGACCGACATCATGGCGGCTGCGCCGAAGGCGACGCCGGATAGCAGGCGCGCGCGCCGGTTGAGACGTTGGAACATGGTCATCCTCCCTGGGGCTGATCGCGTTTCTGAGCGTCGCGATCTGAAGCCGTCGCAAAAATATGCAAATCTTTGGCAAGGTTGCAAGCAGTTAATATTATGGCCTGATTTCGGCCCTCCCCCGGCGTCGCTTCACGCCCTTACAGACTAGATAGGCGGCAACGAACGGCGACGCTTGCGCTGCGCTGCAGCAAATTAAACCCGCGTTGACAGGCCTGGCCATTGCTGCAAAATCTTGCAAATCGATCTGGAAGGCTTTGCATTTTCCAGACGGCAGGGAGTGAGCATCATGAGGAACAGCACCGCCGTCCGAAACGGACTGCACGCCATGGCCGCCGCAGCGAGCCTGCTGCTCGCCTCTAACGCCAGCGCCGACAGCCTGGCCGACCTGCGCCAGCGCCTGCCTCAGGACGAGGTGATCTATTTCCTGCTGCCGGACCGGTTCGCCAACGGCGATCCGTCGAACGACAACGGCGGCTATTCTGCCGAGCGGCTGAAGAGCGGCTTTGATCCGTCGGACGCCGACTTCTACCACGGCGGCGATCTGGCGGGCGTGACGCAGCGGCTGGACTATATCCAGGGCCTGGGCGCCACGGCGGTCTGGCTGGCTCCAGTCTTCAAGAACAAGCCGGTCCAGTCGCACGGCGACTACACCGGCGCGGCGCATCACGGATACTGGATCACCGACTTCACGGCCGTGGATCCGCATTTCGGCGACGCGGCGACGATGCGCGCCCTGGTCGAGGCGGCTCATGCGCGCGGCATGAAAGTCTATCTGGACATCGTCGCCAACCACACGGCCGACGTGATCCAGCACCGCGAATGCCCCGAGGGGCGCTGCGCCTATCGCAATCGCGCTGACTATCCCTACACCCGCCGGGGCGGCGTCGATGGCGCGCCGATCAACGAAGGCTTCGACGGCCGCGACTTCTCGCGCCTTACACGGCCCGACTACGCCTATACGCCCTATGTTCCGGCCGGCGAGGAGAACGCCAAGGTCCCGGCCTGGCTGAACGACCCGATCCACTACCATAACCGGGGCGAGAGCACTTTTACCGGCGAAAGCGGCCTGGACGGGGACTTCGCCGGCCTGGACGACCTGCTGACCGAGGACCCGGTGGTGATCCAGGGCATGATCGACATCTTCGGCGGCTGGATCGACAAATACGGGATCGACGGCTTCCGCATCGACACCGCTCGCCATGTGAACCCGGAGTTCTGGCAGGCCTTCATCCCCGCCATGATCGCCCGCGCCGAGGCCAAGGGGATCCCGAACTTCCATATCTTCGGCGAGGTGTACGATACCGATCCGGCGGTGACCGCTCGATTCACGCGGGCGGACGGCTATCCGGCTGTTCTGGACTTCCCCTTCCAGAAACAGGCCGTGGACGTGGCGGCCGGCAAGGTCGGGACCAACGCTCTGACCAAGCTGTTCGACGCAGATGTCATCTACGCGGACGGCGCGGCCACGGCGGCCATCCTGCCGACCTTCCTGGGCAACCACGACATGGGCCGGGTCGGCTTCTTCGTGAAACAGGCCAACCCGAACGCCGACGACGCCGAACTGCTGGCGCGCATTAAGATGGCCCACGCCCTGATGATGTTCAGCCGGGGCGTGCCCACACTCTATTACGGCGACGAACAGGGCTTCGCCGGGGCGGGCGGCTACGGAAACTCACGTCAGGACATGTGGCCCAGCCAGACGCCCGTCTATCGCGACACCACCCCGGTCGGCGGTCGCCAGCCCGCCTATTCCACCGAGGCCCCGCTGTACCAAGCCATCGCCGAAATGGCCCGCATCCGCGCCGCCGAACCCGCCCTGCGACGCGGCCGTCAGGTCGTGCGCGCCTATGGCGACAAGCCCGGCCTGTTCGCCATGTCCCGCCTGGGCGAAGACGGCGGTGAGATCCTGGTCCTGGTCAACAGTTCGACCACCCCCGTCGCGGCTCAGGTCGAGGTGGAGCCAAGCTCGCTTCGGTGGCAGGGTCTGCGCGGCGAGTGCGCGGCCCAATCTTCCGCGCCCGCCAGTGTCGCCGTTCGCGTCCCTCCCCTCGATTACCTCGTCTGCAAGAGCGTTCCGTGACCGCCCAGCCTCTCGACCTTTCCACGGCTGACGCCGCGCCCGCGCTTGCGCACGACTGGTGGCGGGGCGCGGTTCTGTACCAGATCTATCCGCGCAGCTTTGCGGACTCCAACGACGACGGCGTCGGCGACCTCAAGGGGATCACCCAGCACCTGGATCACGTGGCCTCCCTGGGCGTGGACGGGATCTGGCTGTCGCCCTTCTTCACGTCGCCGATGAAGGACTTCGGTTATGACGTGTCGGACTATTGCGACATCGATCCGATCTTCGGCGACCTCGACGACTTCGACGCCCTGATCGCGCGCGCCCATGCGCTGGGCCTGAAGGTCGTCATCGACCAGGTCTTCTCCCACACGTCGGACGAACACCCCTGGTTCATCGACAGCCGCGCCAGCCGAAACGGCGAACATGCGGACTGGTACGTCTGGGCCGACGCCAAGCCGGACGGTTCGCCGCCGTCGAACTGGCAGTCGGTGTTTGGCGGCCCCGCCTGGACCTGGGATGCGCGACGGGGCCAGTATTACATGCACAACTTCCTGACCTCTCAGCCTCAGTTGAACGTCAGGAACCCTGCGGTGCAGGACGCCCTGATCGCGGCGGCTCGGTTCTGGCTGGACCGGGGCGTGGACGGCTTCCGGCTGGATGCGATCAACTTCGCCATCCACGACCCCAGCCTGCGCGACAATCCCCCAATCGCAGACGGCAAAAAGCGGACGCGACCATTCGACTTCCAGGACAAGATCTACAACCAGTCCCACCCCGACATCATCGGCTTCCTGAACCGCGTCCGCGCCCTGACCGACAGCTATGAGGGCCGCTTCACGGTGGCTGAGGTCGGCGGCGACCACGCCGACCGCGAGATGAAGGAATTCACCGCCGGGAACGACCGCCTGCACTCGGCCTATGGCTTCCTCTACCTGTACGCCGACACCCTGATGAGCGAACTGATCGGCGTGGGCGACAGCATGTGGCCGGATCGCCAGGGCGAGGGCTGGCCCTCCTGGACCTTCTCGAACCACGATGCGCCGCGCGCGGTGTCGCGCTGGGCGCAAGGGCGCGACGAGAAGGCCTTTTCGGAAATGGCCTTGCTGCTGCTGATGTGCCTGCGCGGCAATGTCTTCGTCTATCAGGGCGAGGAGCTGGGCCTGCCCCAGGCCCAGGTGCCGTTCGAGCGGCTGGTCGATCCGGAGGCCATCGCCAACTGGCCCCTGACCCTGGGCCGGGACGGGGCCCGCACCCCGATCCCCTGGATGGCGTCGGCGCCCAACGCCGGCTTCTCGACGGTCGAGCCCTGGCTGCCGGTCGATCCGCGCCATCTGCCGCTGGCGGTGGACGCGCAGGAGGCGGACCTGACATCGGTCCTGCACGCCGCGCGTCGCATCATCGCCCTGCGTCACGCCCATCCTGCGCTGCGCATCGGCTGGCTGGAACTGGTCGAGGGGCCGAAGGATCTGCTGGTCTTCCACCGCTTCGAGCGCGCGGATGGCGGCGAACGCCTGCTGTGCGTGTTCAACCTCAGCCATGCCCCCATCGACTGGTCGCCGCCCAAAGGCGCGCGTCTGATCGAGGCGGTGAACTGGACCGAGGCGGATGGCGTCCTGCTGCAGCCGCTGGCGGGCCTGCTGTTCGCCGACGCCGGATGACGGGTTCAGCCGCCGCAGGTCTCGCGAACGATCAACTCGGTCGGAACGCGCTCGGATCGGCCTGCTGCGGCGCCGCCGTGGTCAAGCAGTTTGGACACCATCAACCGGCCGGCCTTCATCGTATCCTGAGCGATGGTGCTGAGGGCCGGGCGCGAATAGCGGCTGAACGGCACATTGTCGAAACCGATGACCGAGACCTGGCCCGGCACGTCGATGCCTGCGTGCAGCAGGGCGCGCACGGCGCCCAGGGCGATCTGGTCGGACGCGGCCACCACGCCGTCGAAGACGGCGCCGCGCCGGATCAGGGCGTCCACCGTAGCCTCGGCCGACTCGACCTCGAAATGGGCCGACACGATCAGGTCCGGATCCACCGCCAGCTTGGCCTGGCTCAGCGCGTCCAGATAGCCGCGGTGCCGTTGCATCGCCTCGGGCGGATCCAGGTCGCCCAGGAAGACGATGCGCGTTCGCCCCAGCCGCGCCAGGTGCAGCGTCGCACGACGTCCGCCCGAGATATTGTCCGAGCCGATGGAGCAGTAGTCCTGATCCGGCAGTTCGGCTCCCCAGACGACGAACCGATGGTCGGCGTCCACCAGTCGGTTGAAGGCCGAATGCAGGCTGGATTGACCCAGGAAGATCACTCCGTCCGCGCGGCTGGTGTTCAGCGCGGCGGACAGCTCGTCATAGTTGGCGGGCGAGATATGGCTCATCAACAGGTCGCAGCCGCGCTCGCGCGCCGCCTCGCCTACCCCGGCCAGCAGTTCCAGGAAGAACGGATCGCTGAGGCGCCCTTCCCGACCCTGCGGACGCGGCACGACAAGGGCGATGGTGCCCTGAGCGCCGATGGGGCCGGCAGGCATGTGACGGCGGAACGGATAGTCGTGCTCCTTCGCCAGCTTCCAGATCGTCTGTTTGGTGCGGTCGTTGACGGCGGGGCTGTCGTTCAGCGCGCGCGAGGCGGTGGCGATGGACACGCCGGCCAGGCGGGCGATGTCTTCCAGACGGGTGGTCTTGCGGCTCAAGGTCGCGGGTCCTCACAACAGCGTTTCGGCGCTGCAAATTTTTCTGCAAATATTTCAGCCACCGTTCGCAGCGGTTGGCAAGAGGCGGCGTAACGGAGTTCCCATGATGAAACGCAGATCCTTCCTGGCCCTCGGCGGTGTGTCGATCCTGGCGTTCGGAGCGACCGGCGTGCGCGCCCAGACGACGCCGACCCACGCCCGCGCCAGCTCGCCCGGCGGGGTGCTGACGGTCGAAGCTTTCACGGACAACGACGGCCGGCCGATGTATTCGGTCCTGCGCCAGGGGCGGGTCGTGGTCGCCCCGTCCAAGCTGGGCTTCCTGCTCACCGACGCCCCCGCCATCGAGCGTGGCCTGGCGATCACCGCCAGCCGGCCGGTCATGGTGGACGACACCTGGGAACAGCCGTGGGGCGAGCGTCGCTTCATCCGCAACCACTACAACGAATGGCGCGTCAGCTATGCCGAGACAGCGGGCCTGCAACGCCGCGTGGACGTGGTGTTTCGCCTGTATGACGACGGCCTGGGCTTCCGTTACGAGTTCCCGGAACAGTCCGCGTTGAAGACCGTCCGCATCGGGTCGGAGATCACCGAGTTCAACCTGGCCGAAAACGGCGAGGCCCTCTGGTGCCCCGCTTGGGAATGGAACCGCGAGGAATACCTTTACAGCCGCACCCCCATCGACGCGGTGGGCAGCGCCCAGACCCCGATGACGGTCAAGGGCCAGTCGGGCTTGCACGTCTCGATCCATGAGGCCGCCTGCATCGACTACGCCGGCATGAACCTGCGCCGCTCCGAGGGCACCAACTTCCGCGCCCAGCTGACGCCCGGCCTGATCAACGCCGCCGTGGTGCGCGAGGCCCCGTTCAACACCCCGTGGCGCACGCTTCAGATTTCGGACAGCGCGGCGGGCCTGATCGATTCCAGCCTGATCCTGAACCTGAACGAGCCCAACAAGCTGGGCGACGTCAGCTGGTTCAAGCCGATGAAATATGTCGGCGTCTGGTGGGAGATGCACCTGGAGCTGAAGAGCTGGAACTCCGGTCCCAAGCACGGCGCCACCACCGAGAATGCGATCAAACACATCGACTTCGCCGCCAAGCACGGCTTCGGCGGCGTGCTGGTAGAGGGCTGGAACAAGGGTTGGGACGGCCAGTGGTTCGCCAACGGTTCGGACTTCAGCTTCACCGAGGCCTATCCCGATTTCGACATCGAGGCGGTGTGCGCCCACGCCCGATCCAAGGGCGTGCAGCTGATCGGCCACCACGAGACCGGCGGCAACGCCTTCCATTATGAGCAGCAGCTCGAACCGGCGATGGCCCTGTATGAACGCCTCGGCGTCCATTCGGTGAAGACCGGATATGTGGCTGACGCCCAGGGCGCGCGCGTCGCCGGGCCGGACGGCCAGATGGTCATGGCCTGGCACGAGAGCCAGGCAATGGCGCAGCACCATATGAAGGTCGTCGAGGCCGGCGCCCGCCACAAGGTCGCGATCAACGCCCACGAGCCGTTCAAGGACACGGGCCTGCGCCGGACCTATCCGAACATCATCAGCCGCGAGGGCCAGCGGGGCATGGAATATTCGGCCTGGGGCAACCCCGGCAATCCGCCCGAGCACGAGCCGAACCTGGTCTTCACCCGCCTGCTGGCCGGACCGATGGACTATACACCCGGCATCTTCGGCATGGAGACGCGCAGCCCCGGCGGCGTGCAGACGACCTGGGCGAAGCAGTTGGCCCTCTACGTCGTCATCTACAGCCCGATCCAGATGGCCGCCGACCTGCTGGTCAACTACGAGGCCAATCCGGGTCCGTTCCAGTTCATCAAGGACGTGCCCTGCGACTGGGCCGAGACCCGCGTGCTGGCGGCCGAGATTGGGGATCATGTCGCTATCGCCCGGAAGGACCGGGCGTCGGACGTCTGGGCCCTGGGCGCCATCACCGACGAGCACCCGCGCGTCCTGACCGCCCCCCTCGACTTCCTGGACGCCGGCCGTCGCTACCGCGCCGAGATCTACCGCGACGGACCGGACGCCGACTACAAAGGCAAGCGCGAGGACATCGTCATCGAACAGCGCGAGGTCACGTCGGCCGACGTCCTGACCCTGGCCCTGGCGCCCGGCGGCGGTCAGGCGATCCGCTTCGTGCCGGTCGGAAGGGCGCGTCGCAGATGACTACTCTGGCGTATTCCCTATCGTCGAAATCACCGCGAAATTCGTCGTCGAATTCTCTCATGCGTATCACCCCCTTTTCGTCATCCTCGGGCTTGTCCCGAGGATCCAGACTCCCGGTGCTTGCCAGTGCTTGTCATCCTAAACGGAGCGTCTGGGTCCTGAGCGCAAGGTCCAGGATGACGGCGATGAGGGGACGTAGCGCATGACCCTCCTCGCCCACCGCCCGCGCCTGTCCGGCCTGGCGATCTGGAACATGTGCGTCGGCTTTTTCGGCATCCAGATCGGCTTCGGTCTGCAGAACGCCAACACCAGCCGCATTTTTCAGACCCTGGGCGCCGAGGTCGACAGCCTGGCCATCCTCTGGATCGCCGCGCCGCTGACGGGCCTGCTGGTCCAGCCGATCATCGGCCATTTCAGCGACAAGACCTGGACCCGGTTCGGGCGACGCCGTCCCTATTTCCTGGTCGGAGCCATCGCCACCACCCTGGCCCTGATCGCCATGCCCAACAGCCCCAGCCTGTGGTTCGCCGCGGCCATGTTGTGGATCATGGACGCCTCGATCAACATCACAATGGAGCCGTTCCGCGCCTTCGTCGGCGACAATCTGCCGGAAGAACAGCGCACCGCCGGCTATGCGATGCAAAGCTTCTTCATCGGCGCCGGGGCGGTCTTCGCCTCGACCCTGCCGTGGCTGCTGTCCAACGTCTTCAACATCGCCTCGACGGCCGAGGCCGGCGTCGTGCCCCTGTCGGTCAAAATCGCCTTCTACGTCGGCGCCGTCGGCCTGTTCGCAGCCGTGCTGTGGACTGTGCTCAGCACCAAGGAATACAGCCCCGAACAGATCGCCGCCTTCGAACGCGCCAAGCAGGAAGCGCTGGGCGCCCCCGCTGACGACGGCCCCGAGGCGCCGGCCCGCAGCGTCCAGGGCTGGATGACCTCCGGCCTAGTCTGCGCCGTCTTGGGCGCGCTGGCCTTCGTGCTGATTTCGGTGCTGGATCTGGAAAAGGAACTGCTGGTCCTGGCCGGTTTCTTCGCCGGTTTCGGCCTGCTTCAGATCGCTGTCGGCATGATGCAGCGTCGTCGCATCACGAACGCCGCGACCGAGATCCTGAACGACATCTTCAGCATGCCCGAGACGATGCGCGGCCTGGCGGTCGTCCAGTTCTTCAGCTGGTTCGCCCTGTTCGCCATGTGGATCTACACCACCGCCGCCGTGACCCGCGTCCATTACGGCACGACCGACACGACCTCGGCCGCATACGCCACGGGCGCCGACTGGGTCGGGGTTCTGTTCGGGGTCTATAACGGCGTGGCGGCCCTGGCGGCCTTCACCCTGCCGGTGCTGGCCAAGCGCATCGGCCGCAAGGCGACCCACGCCCTGATGCTGCTGCTGGGGGCGGCGGGCCTGTTCGGCGTCTTCGTCATTCGAGATCCGGCCCTGCTGTGGCTGCCGATGATCGGCATCGGCTTCGCCTGGGCCTCGATCGTCTCGATGCCCTACGCCATCCTGTCGGCGGCGGTGCCTGACCGGAAAATGGGCGTCTATATGGGCGTCTTCAACATCTTCATCGTCGTGCCCCAACTGCTGGCCGCCACCGTCCTGGGCCTGATCCTCAAGACCCTGTTCGACGGTCAGGCGATCTGGGCCCTGGTGCTCGGCGCCGTCTCCTTCGTGCTGGCTGCGGTCAGCGCGCTGTTCGTCCGCGAGTCCCGCTCGCTTTCCCCCACGCGCAATCCGTGAGGACCTCCATGCGTATGTCAAAGACCCTCCGCCTCGCCGGCGTCGCCAGCCTGGCCCTCGCCTCGGCCGCTTCCGCCCAGTCGGTGGCCCCCGGCACACCGGGCGCCCCACCCGTGTGGTCCAGCGCCGCCAAGACCGGCGCGGGCGCATCCTATGAAGCCTATGTCGACGGCCAATATCGCGACGGCGGCCCGACCGGGGCGGTGTCAAAGGTCTGGTTCTCCATCGCCGACGGCGTCCTGACCGAGACCATGTACGGCCTTATCCACGAGGCCCAGATCAAGGCCCTGCGCTTCGCCCTCGTCACGCCGGAAGGCCTGGCGCTGGAGGGTGACGACACCACGGCCAGGACCGAATACCTGCACGTGGACGCGCAGGGTCGCCCCCTGTCGCCCGCCTACAAGGTCACGACCCGCGACAAGGCCGGCCGGTTCGAGATCGAGAAGCGCATCTTCACCGACCCAGACCGCAACGCCCTGGTTCTGCGGGTTCAAATCACCGCACTGAGCGGCGAGGCCACGCCCTATCTGCTGCTGGAGCCGCACATCGCCAACACCGGCGTCGAGGATCGCGGAGCCGTGACGCCCCAAGGCTTCCACGCCTGGGAAGGCGACACGCACCTGGTGCTCAAACCCAGCGAGGCCTTTGCCGCCGCCAGCGTCGGCTTCGTCGGCGCCTCGGACGGGCTGACAGATCTGCAGGACAGCAAGCTGGACTGGAACTACGCCTCGACCGGCGAGACCGCCGGCAACACGATGATGACCGGCGCCCTGCCGACCCTCCGTATGGGCCAAAGCGTTAGCCGCGACTTCGTCATCGGCTTCGGCGACAGCGAGGCGTCGGCCCAGGCGGCGGCGGACGGCGCCTTTGCAACGGGGCTGGACGAGGTGCTGGCGCGCTTCAACGGCGAGGGTGAGCGCGTCGGCTGGGAAGACTATGTCGCCTCGCTGACCGAACTGCCGCGCATCGCCGAGCAGGCGACGGACGGCGGCAAGCTGGCCTATGCCTCGGCTTTGATGCTGAAGGTGCAGGAAGACCGCACCCATGCCGGCGCCCTGATCGCGTCCCTGTCAAACCCGTGGGGCGACACGGTGGACGCGTCCAAATCCTCGACCGGTTACAAGGCCGTCTGGCCGCGCGACTTCTACCAAGTGGCGATGGCCTTGGCGGCCTTGGGCGACAAGGAGACGCCGCTGGCGGCCTTCAACTATCTGCCCCAGGTCCAGGTCGGCCCGAACACGCCAGGCAATACCGGCGTCGGCGGCTGGTTCCTGCAGAAGACCCACGTCGATGGCGAACTGGAATGGGTCGCGGTTCAGCTGGACCAGACGGCCATGCCGATCATGCTGGGCTATCGTCTGTGGAAGATGGGCTGGCTGTCCGACGCCCAGATGACCGAGCACTATCAGTCCATGCTGAAACCGGCCGCCGACTTCCTGGTGGACGGCGGCAAGATCGGGCTGTTGTGGAACGATGCCGAGATCAAGCCGCCCTTCACCCAGCAGGAACGCTGGGAGGAGCAGCAGGGCTATTCGCCGTCCAGCACCGCCGCCGTGGTCGCCGGCCTGACGGTCGCCGCCGAAATGGCCCGCGCCTCGGGCGATGCGACGGGCGCCACGCGGTATCAGATCGCCGCCGACAGCTATGCGTCCAAGATCGAAGACCGGATGTTCACCACCAACGGCGACTTCGGCGATGGACGCTACTTCATCCGCATCACCCAGAACGAGAATCCCAACGATAAGGCCCCGATCGGGGTCGCCAACGGCCAGATCGCTCCGGCCGAGGACCGGGTCGTGGACGGCGGCTTCCTGGAACTGGTCCGCTATGGCGTGCGCAAGGCCGACGATCCGCATATCCTGGCCACCCTGCCCGTCTATGACGACCAGTCGCTGGAGCCGCTGTATCGCGTTCGATACGACTTCGGTCCCGAAGGCGACAAGACGCCGGGCTGGCGGCGTTACGGCGTCGATGGCTATGGCGAGGATCATCTGACCGGCGCCAACTATGGCGTCGGCGGCGAGATGAGCCCCGGCCAGCGCGGCCGAGTCTGGCCCTTCTTCACCGGCGAGCGCGGTCACTATGAGCTGGCCCGCGTCAGCGTAAACGGCGCCCCATCCGCCGCCGACATCGCCGCCATCCGCCAGACCTATGTGCGCGGAATGGAGCGGTTCGCAAACGGCGGCCTGATGCTGGCTGAACAGGTCTGGGACGGCGTCGGCGATCCGACGACCAAGACTTACGCCTTGGGCCAGAACACGGACTCGGCCACGCCCCTGGCCTGGACTCATGCCGAATACCTGAAACTGCTGCGGTCGCTGGCTGACGGTAAGGTCTGGGACAGCTACGACCCGGTCCACGACCGTTACGCCCGATAAGAAAAAAGGCCCCGGAGATCGCTCTCCGGGGCCTTTCTTTCTGGTCGCTCGATCAGAATGCGAACTTGACGCCCGCTACGACCCGATCTTCAGCGCCGGGCACGCCCTTCACATCTGTATCGTGATAGCGAACGTCGATGCCGACGGCAGGGTCGATTGCGTATGTGACGCCGACGTTCCACGTCGCGTAGTCGTCACTGACGTCCAGAAACTGCTGACCAACTGCGCCGGAAATCGTCACCTTCTCGATCGGCGAAAACGCGCCATTCAGCTCAACGTAGGTCGCCGCTTCATCGACACCGAAGAAATCTGGCGAGTAGTAGACCGCCGCCCCGAAGGTTGCTGGGCCGATCGCTCGCGACGCAGCCGCTTTGAACTCGACGTAGTTATAGTCTGCGCCATCAGGCTCCTTGGGATAAAGGTAACCGATCACCCCGAAGTCTAGGGCATAGCCAGCAGTCTCGGTGCGGTAACCACCGTAAAAATCGACTTCAGCGCCGGTGTCGTCGCCGAAATCTACGTTGGACGCCCAGGCCCCGGCGTAAAAGGAGCCGTAGGTCGCGTCCACGCCGCCCTGAAGTGCAGCATTCTCATTCGTCTGGCTAAAACCACGGAAGACGTAGTCGCTGACGATGCCGACATTCGCCGACAGTTTTAGTTCCTCCGCCGAGGCGGGCGCCGCGAGGCCGATCAGGCCCATGGCGAGCGTTGCGGCGGCGGCCGCGCGGATGGTGGTCTTCTTCATAGTCTATCCCCTTGTTGTGCTTGTTTATTCGAGGTCAGAGAGGTCGGGCGCGGAATTAGGAGCCGCGCCCGATCTCCGTCAGTGTTCCAGCGCTTCGCCGTGAAGCGAGGTGTCCAGACCGGCGGCCTCTTCCGCCTCACTCACGCGCAGTCCCGTGGTGAACTTGCAGATGAACAGGATGATCAGCGTGCCGACGGCGCTGTAGACGATGGTCCACAGGAGCCCCAGCGCCTGGGCGCCGACATTGGCGCCTTCCGACAGGCTGTTGATCGCGGTCGTGGCGAACACGCCGGTCAGCAGGGCGCCGATCAGACCGCCTGCGCCGTGGATGCCGAAGGCGTCCAGGCTGTCATCGTAGCGCAGCAGTTTCTTGATCCACACCGACGAGGCGTAGCAGACCGGGCCGGCGATCAGACCGATGATCACTGCGCCCTTGGGATCCACGAAGCCGGCGGCCGGCGTGATGGCGACCAGACCCGCGACGACGCCCGACAGCATGCCGACCAGCGAGACCTTCTTCTTCTCGATGAACTCGACCAGCTTCCACGTCAGGGCGCCCGCAGCGGCGGCCAGAATGGTGTTCAGCAACGCCACGCCCATCAGGTCGTTGGCGGCGCCTGCGGAACCGGCGTTGAAGCCGATCCAGCCGACCAGCAGCAGCGAGGCGCCGATCATGGTCAGGACGGGATTGTGCGCCAGGATCGGCTCGACGCCATAACCCTTACGGCGACCCAGGAAGATGGCGCAGACAAGACCCGCGACACCCGAGTTGACGTGAACGACCGCGCCGCCGGCGAAGTCCAGCACGCCGGCCGAACCCAGGAAGCCGCCGCCCCACACCCAGTGGCAGATGGGCGCATAGACAAGCAGCGACCACAGGGCGGTGAACAGCAGCAGCGCCGAATATTTCATCCGCTCGGCAAAGGCGCCGGTCACCAGCGCAGGCGTGATGATGGCGAAAGTCATCTGGAAGGAGATGAACAGGAACTCGGGAATGCCCGGCAGCAGGGCGTTGGCGGTTTGCAGCGACACGCCGTTCAGGAACAGCACATCGAAGCTGCCGATATAAGGCTGAAGCCCCGCATTGGGATTGGCGCCGAAGGCCAGGCTGTAGCCGGCGATGAACCACACCAGAGACACCACGGCGAAGACGCCGACGGACTGGGTGATGGTGGCGATGACGTTCTTCTTGCGCACCATGCCGCCGTAGAACAGCGCCAGACCGGGGAGGGTCATCAGCAGAACAAGGGCGGTCGAGGTGCCCAGCCAGGATGCGCCTGCGCTGTCCAGCTCAAGCGCGGCCTGGTGGCCCAGCAGGGCAGGCGCGGCGTCCTGCGCATTGGCCGCGCCTGCGGCCATTAGACAGAGTGTTGGAAGAAGGAGCCCCGCGGCTCCCATAAGTCGTTTCGTTGTCCGCGACATGAGCTAGTACCCCCTATGCAATCTCGCAGTTGCGAAGATTTTACCGCATTTGCGATATGCGCAAGGGGCTAGACCGTGAACGGCGCAACTTTCTTGCAACGGTCACAGGTAAAAAGACGAAGACCGCACGATATTTCCATCATGCGGTCTTCTTTAGTTAAATTAAGGCCCGGACCGTCAAGGTTGGCGAACAGATTTTCGCAGCTCGTTCAGACAATCACGCCCAGTGCATCTGCACCCGGTGCGCCGCGGCCCAGTGAATGGCGCGAATGGCGTCGATGACGGCTTCGGTCGCCGCGCGCGTGCCCAGTGCGCCGCCCAGGTCGGCCGTCACGGCGCCGGCCGCCAGCACAGCGGCGACGGCGGCCTCGATCGAATCGGCCTCGTCCTCCAGCTTCAGGCTGTGGCGCAGCAGCAGGGCCGCCGACAGGATCGTGCCGACCGGGTTGGCCAGATCCTGACCCGCGATGTCCGGCGCCGAGCCGTGTATCGGTTCGAACAGACCCGGACCGCCCGCGCCCAGCGACGCCGACGGCAACAGGCCGATGGAGCCGCCCAGCACCGAAATCTCGTCCGACAGGATGTCGCCGAACATGTTCTCGGTCAGGATGACGTCGTATTCGCGCGGCTTCCTGATCAGGTGCATCGCCATGGAATCGACCAGGGCGTGCTCCAGCTCGATCTCGGGGAATTCCTCGGCATGAATGCGGGTCACGACCTCGCGCCACAGGCGGCTGGTCTCCATGACGTTCGCCTTGTCGACTGAGGTCACCTTGCCGCGGCGCTGACGTGCGGTCAGGAAGGCGGCGCGGGTGACGCGCTCGATCTCCGGCACCGTGTATTCGCACAGGTCGGTCGCGCGGTCGGCGGTGCGGGTCTTCTCGCCGAAATAGACGCCGCCGGTCAGTTCGCGGAAGACGATCAGATCGACGCCCTCGACGATCTCCTTCTTCAGCGGCGAGCGATGCGCCAGCACCGGCGAGACCTGCAGCGGGCGCAGGTTGGCGAACAGGCCCATGGCCTTGCGGATCGCCAGCAGGCCCTCTTCCGGCCGACGCTTGCCGCCGTCCCACTTCGGTCCGCCGACGGCGCCCAGCAGCACGGCGTCGGAGGCGACGCAGGCCGCGCGCGTGGCCTCGGGCAAAGGCTCGCCCGTCTCGTCGATGGCCGCACCGCCGATCAGGTGTTCGGAGAACTGGAAATCATGGCTGTAGAAGTCGCTGATGACCCGCAGCACGTCGCGCGCGGCGCGCGTCACCTCGGGTCCGACGCCGTCGCCGGGCAGCAGGACGATGTTGTAGGTCTTGGGGGCGGCGTTGGTCATCGGACGGTCTCTCTCGATCGCTCGTAGGCTTCGATCTCGGGCATGTTTGCTTGCAGCCAGCCCAGGGTGTCCACCCCGTCCAGCAGGCATTGGCGGGCGAAGGATTCGACCCCGAACGACACGGGTTCGGCATTGCCGCGCTGGATCTGCTTAGCCTGGAGGTCGATCGTGACCGGCTGGTCCGGTTGCGACGCCAGATCGTCCCAGACGGCCTGACTGACGACGATGGGCAGCAGGCCGTTTTTCAGGGCGTTCGATGTAAAAATGTCAGCGATCTCGGTCGAGATCACCGCCTTGAACCCATAGTCCAGTAGGGCCCAGGGGGCGTGTTCGCGCGACGAGCCGCAGGCGAAATTCTTGCCCGCCAGCAGGATGCGGTGCTGGGACGGGTCGATCCGGTTCAGGATGGCCTCGGGCTTTTCCGAACCATCTTCCTCATAGCGCCAGTCATGGAAGGCCGCCTTGCCCAGCCCCTCGCGCGTCGTCGTCGTCAGGAAGCGTGCCGGGATGATCTGGTCGGTGTCGATGTTGGCCTGGCTGAGCGTGACGGTTTTGGAGGTCAGCACCTGGAAGGGCTCAGACATTTTGCGCTCCTACCGTCTCGCGCGCGGCGCTCGACTGCTTGAGGGCGGCCGCCTCGTTCAGATAGACGCGCGGATCGGTCAGGACGCCGGCCACCGCCGTCGCCGCCGCCGTCGCAGGACTGGCCAGGATGGTGCGGGCGTCCTTGCCCTGGCGGCCTTCGAAGTTGCGGTTCGACGTGGATACGGCCAGTTGTCCCGGCGCGACGAAATCACCGTTCATGGCGATACACATCGAACAGCCCGGGATACGCCACTCGGCCCCGGCGGCGATGAAGACCTGATCCAGACCTTCCGCCTCGGCGTCGCGACGCACGGACTCGGAACCCGGCACCACCAGCATGCGCAGACCCGGCTTGACCTTGCGGCCGCGCAGCACGTCGGCGGCGGCGCGCAGATCCGGCAGTCGACCGTTGGTGCAGGAGCCGATGAAAACCACGTCCACCGGCTGGCTGGTCGTAGCCTCCCCGGCGGTGAAGCCCATATAGGCGATGGCCTTGCGGTCAGAATCCGACTGGGGCTGCGGCACGGGCGAACCGATGGGCGCACCGGCGTCCGGGGTCGTGCCCCAGGTCGCCATCGGGCGAATGGCGGCGCCGTCGAGCCGCACCTCTGCATCGAAGACCGCGCCCGGATCGCTGGACAGTTTCAGCCATTCGGCCGTCGCCGCGTCATAGTCGGCGGGGACGTGTTTCCTGCCGCGCAGCCAGTTGATGGTCGTCTGGTCCGGCGCGATCATGCCCGCTCGGGCGCCGGCCTCGATGGACATGTTGCACAGGGTCATCCGCCCTTCCATGTCCAGCGCGCGCACAGCCTCGCCAGCATATTCGATGACGTAGCCGGTGCCGCCGCCGAAGCCGATGGCGGCGATGACGGCCAGGGCGACATCCTTGCCCGACACGCCGGGGTGCAGTGCGCCGTCCACCGTCACCCGCATGGCCTTGGCCTTGCGCTGCAGCAGGCACTGGGTCGCCAGCACATGGCCGACCTCCGAGGTGCCGATGCCGAACGCCAGGGCCCCGAAGGCGCCGTGGGTGGCCGTGTGGCTGTCGCCGCAGACCACGGTCATCCCTGGCTGGGTCAGGCCCAGTTCCGGTCCCATGACATGCACCACGCCGCGGTCGTCCGAATCCCAACCCGCCAGCGGCACGCCGTGCGCGGCGCAGTTGCGCTCCAGCGTGTGCACCTGGGCCTCGGCCTGGGCGGTGACATAGGGTTTCAAGCCGTTCAGCCCCGCCGGCAGGGTCGGGGTCGAATGGTCCAGGGTCGCATAGGTCCGGTCCGGGCGACGCACCTTCAGCCCGCGCGCCTCGATCTCGCTGAAGGCCTGCGGACTGGTGACTTCGTGGACCAGGTGCAGGTCGATATACAGCACACCCGGCGTATCGGCCGTTTCCGACCGAACGACATGGGCGTGCCAGACCTTGTCGAACAGGGTTTTGGGATCAGGCATACTGGGCCACGACCTCGGACACGCCGTCGACCCGGTCGATGATGGCGATCAGCTCGGCATCGTTGATCTCGCCGATCTGGTCGGCGCGCTGCTTGAAACCGACGACTACAGCCGCCAGACGCTCGCCCTCGATGGGACGGCCGATGGTCTCGGCGCGCTTGGCGATGGCGTGGCGGCCCGAGTGTTTGCCCAGCACGAACCAGCTGCCCTCGAAGCCCACATCCTGGGGCCGCATGATCTCATAGGTGCGACTGTCGGCCAGCATGCCGTGCTGGTGAATGCCCGCCTCGTGGGCGAAGGCGTTGATGCCCACCACCGACTTGTTGCGGGCGATGACCGTCTCGGTGATCTCGCACAGAATCTTGGAGGCGCGCACCAGGTGGCGGCTGTCGGCGCCGGTCGTGACGCCGTAACGGTCCTCGCGGACCTTCAACGCCATGATGACCTCTTCGATCGAGGCGTTGCCGGCGCGTTCGCCGATGCCGTTGATCGCGCCCTCGACCTGACGCGCCCCGCCCTCGATGGCGGCCAGGGAGTTGGCGACCGCCATGCCCAGGTCGTCGTGGCAGTGGGCCGAAAAAATCACATGCGGATGGCGTTTATGGATGCGGGCGGACAGGGCCGCAAAACGCTCGCGCACCTCTTGCGGCGTCGCATAACCCACCGTGTCGGGCACGTTCAGCGTCCTGGCCCCGGCGTCGGCGGCGGCTTCCAGCACATCGGCCAGGAACTCCGGCTCGGTGCGGAAGGCGTCCTCGGTCGAGAACTCGACGTCGTCGAACAGGCTGCGGGCATATTCCACCGAACGCACCGCCGTCGACAGCACCTCGTTGGTGGACATCTTCAGCTTGGCGGTCCGGTGGATCGGGCTGGTGCCGATGAAGACATGGCAACGGCGGTGCGACCTGGGCGCCGGAGCCAAAGCGCGGAAGCTGGCGTCGATGTCCTTCTCGTTCGAGCGCGACAGGGAGCAGAAGACCGGCCCCTCGATCTCGCCCGCCACGCGGCGGATGCAGTCCTCGTCACCCGGCGAGGCGGCGGCGAAGCCGGCCTCGATAACGTCGACGCCCAGATCCTTTAGGACCTGGGCCATCTTCAGCTTGGCCTGGGCGCTCATCGAGAAGCCCGGAGCCTGTTCGCCATCCCGCATCGTCGTATCGAAGATGATCACGCGGTTCGGGTCCGCCGAAATCTCCTCGGTGCGGGATACGCTCGATACTCGTACCTCTTCGGGGGTAATCATTACGCGGCCTCGGATTGAATAATGTCGTTGCTGATGCGGCGCACGCCGAACAGCCGGTCGATCTGGCGACCCAGATTGTCCTTGCAACGGCCGGCGTCGCGGCCCCGCACGGTCATGGCGATGTGGCGAAAGGCGCCCTCGTCGGCCATGTTGATGCCGTCGATGTGGAAGCCCCGGCGCTCCACCAGGCCGATGAGACGCTGAAGCGAACCGTCCGCACGGTCGATCTGGATGTGGATCGTGTCGCTCATCTCAGGAGCCCTCCATCATTTCAGCATTGCTCTTGCCCGGCGGCACTAGTGGCCAGACATTGTCTCGGGGATCGATGACCACATGGGCCAGGCAGGGGCCGTCGGCGGCCAGCAGGCGCTGGATGCCGATGGACACCTGATCGCGGCGATCGATGCGGAAGGCCTCGATGCCGAAGGCTTCGGCGACCTTCACGAAGTCCGGATTGTCGGACAGGTCGATCTCGGAATAGTTCTCGGCGAAGAACAGCTCCTGCCACTGGCGCACCAGGCCCAGGGACGAGTTGTCGATCAGCACGATCTTCAGCGGGATGCCGTAACGCTTCAGCGTCGCCAGCTCCTGGATGTTCATCATGAAGCCGCCGTCGCCGGCGATGGTCACGACTGTCGCGGACGGATCGGCCAGCTTGGCGCCGATGCCTGCGGGCAGACCGAAGCCCATGGCGCCCAGGCCGCCCGAGGTGATGTGAGCTTCGGGCCGCGAGAAACGGCAATGCATGGCCGCCCACATCTGATGCTGGCCCACGTCGCAGGCGGCGACGAAATCATCGCCGGCCGCTTCGGAGATTTCCTTCAACAGGGCCGGGGCATAGACTCCCTCGCCCGGTGCATCATAGCGGTGCGCGCCGTCCTCGGCCGCGCGAGTGCAGTCGTCGGCCCAGGCCTGAATGTCCAACGCCGCGCCCGAACGCATCCGCTGCGTCAGGACCTCGACGCCCTCGCGCAGTTCGCCGACGACGGCGACATTGGCCGCGCGCAGCTTGCCGACTTCAGAGGTGTCGATGTCGAAGTGGACGATCCGGGCGTTGGGCGCGAACTCGGCCAGCTTGCCCGTCGCGCGGTCGTCGAACCGGGCGCCGACGACGATCAGCAGGTCGCTCTCCTGCACCGCATTGTTGGCGGCGCGGGTGCCGTGCATGCCCAGCATGCCCAGCATTCCCGGCGCATCCGTCGGGATGGTGCCCAAGGCGTTCAGGGTCGAGACCTGGGGGATGCCGGTGGCGGCGACGAAGGCGCGCAAGGCCTCGGTCGCGCCGCCGATCTTCACGCCCCCGCCGATATAGACCAACGGCTTCTTGGCCGCTCGGATCGCGGCCTCGGCGGCGGCGATGGCGTCGTGATCGACGCGCGCCGTCTCGTTCGGAATGGAAAAACCGTAGTCGTCGCCGGTCGTTTCGAACTGCACGTCCTTGGGCAGATCGACCAGAACCGGGCCGGGGCGACCCGACCGGGCGATATAAAAGGCTTCCTCGATCGCCGCCGGAACCTCGGCGGCCGAACGGACCAGGATCGAGTGTTTCACGATCGGCAGGGTGACGCCCAGGATGTCGATCTCCTGAAAGGCGTCGGTGCCCATCAACCCTTGCGCGACATTGCCGGTGATGCAGACGATCGGCACCGAATCCATCATCGCATTGGCGATGCCGGTGACCAAGTTGGTGGCGCCGGGACCCGAGGTGGCGATGCAGACCCCGACCCGGCCGCTCTTCCTTGCATAGGCGTCGGCCGAGAAGGCCGCGCCCTGCTCGTGGCGGACCAGGATGTGCTTCAGCCTGGATCCGGCCAGCGCGTCATAGACCGGCATGATGGCGCCGCCCGGATAACCGAACACCACCTCCACGCCCAGCCGCTCCAAGGTGGAGACCAGCAGGCGCGCGCCCGACTGGGGAACGGCCTCGGCTGAGGGTTTGAAGGCGGCGGCGGTCATCAGGATCATCCGGTCTTTACTGCTGGGCTCAGGCCGCTTCGGACTTGGGCGTGTTCAGCCAGGCCATCCGCTCGCGCAGACGGGCGCCGACCTGTTCGATCTGGCTTTCGCGGTCCGCCTTCAGCCAAGCTTCGTACTGCGGCTTGCCGGCCTCGTTCTCGGCGATCCAGTTGCGCGCGAAGGTGCCGTCCTGGATCTCTTCCAGGATGGTCTTCATGCGGGCCTTAGTCTCCTCGTTGACCACGCGCGGGCCGCTGGCGACGGCGCCGTATTTGGCCGTCTCCGAGATGAAGTGGTGCATCTTCGAGATGCCGCCTTCGTAGAACAGGTCCACGATCAGCTTCAGCTCGTGCAGGCACTCGAAATAGGCGATCTCGGGCTGGTAACCGGCCTCGACCAGGGTGTTGAAACCCTGGATGACCAGTTCCTTGGCGCCGCCGCACAGGACGGCCTGTTCGCCGAACAGATCGGTCTCGGTCTCTTCGCGGAAGGTGGTTTCCAGCAGGCCGCCGGTCGCGCCGCCATTGCCTTTGGCATAACCCATGGCCCGGTCGCGGGCCTTGCCGGTGACGTCCTTCTCGATGGCGAACAGGCTGGGCACGCCGCGACCGCGCTGGAACTCGCGACGGACCAGATCGCCCGGTCCCTTCGGCGCGACCAGGATCACGTCCATGTCGGCGCGCGGGGTGATGCGCTCGTAGATGATCGAGAAGCCGTGGGCGAACAGCAGGGCCGAGCCCTCCTTGGCGTTCGGCTCGATGATGTCGCGATAGACCTCGCCCTGGACCATGTCCGGGGTCAGGATGGCGATGATGTCCGCGCCCTTGACGGCTTCGGCCGGCTCGGCGGTCGCGACGCCGTCCTCGGTGGCGTGTTTCCAGCCCGTGCCGCCATGACGGACGCCAGCGACCACGTCATGGCCGCTGTCCTTCAGGTTCTGGGCGTGGGCGCGGCCTTGCGAGCCATAGCCGATGATGGCGATGCGCTGGCCGGCGATGGCGCCGGGGCGGATGTCTTCGTTGGTGTAGATGGTGATGGCCATGGGTCAGGCGTCCTGAGCAGCGTTGGTTTTGTGGCTTGCCGGGACTTGGGCCGGCGGCGGGTTGGGGATGGTGACGGCGCCCTGGGCCGCAGAGGAGACCGAGGCGCGGTATTTGGCGAAGACACCTCGCGCCGGGCGGACTACGTGGGGCGTAAAGCCCGCCCGGCGCGTCGCCAGATCGACATTGACGTCGATCCGGCGGTTGGTGACGTCGATGGTGATGCGGTCACCATCGCGAATGAGAGCGATCGGGCCGCCGACGGCGGCTTCCGGCGAAACGTGTCCGGCGACGAATCCGTAGCTGGCGCCCGAGAAACGGCCGTCGGTCAGCAGGGCGACATTGTCGATCTTGCGCCCCTTCAGGGCGGCGGTGACCTGCAGCATCTCGCGCATGCCCGGACCGCCCTTGGGTCCTTCGTAGCGGATGATGATGACGTCGCCCTCGCCGACCGAACCGTCCTGAACGGCGTGGAAAGCGTCTTCCTCGCTGTCGAAGACGCAGGCCGGACCTTCGAACGTGTCGACCTTGTGGCCCGTCAGCTTGATGACCGCGCCTTCGGGGGCGACATCGCCATAGATGACGGCGTAGCTGCCGCGCGCCATGACCGGGGCGTCGAAGCTGGTCACGACCACCTGGCCCGGCGTCTCCTCAGCCTCGGCGGCTTCGGCGAACAGGCTGCGGCCGGTGACGGTGGGGGTGTTCACGATCTTGCCGGCCTCGGCCATGCGTTGCGTGACCAGGCGCGTGCCGCCGGCGGCGAACAGGTGCGAGGCCAGGAAGCGGCCGCCCGGCTTCAGGTCGCAGATGACCGGCGCCTCGACGCAGGCCTGGTGGCAGTCCTCGACGCCGAAATCGACGCCGGCCTCCGCCGCAATGGCCGTCAGGTGCATGACCGCATTGGTCGACCCGCCCGAAGCCGAGACCGCGACGGCGGCGTTCTTCAGGCTGGCGCGGGTGATGTATTTGCGGGCCGTGTCGCCCGAGAAGACGCGCTCGACGATGATCCGGCCGCAACGTTCGCCTTCGGCCGCCTTGTTGGGATCGACGGCGGGCACGTCGTTGGCGCCCATCGGCGAGATGCCCATGACCGACAGGGCCATGGCCATGGTGTTGGCCGTGAACTGACCGCCGCAGGCGCCGGCGCCGGGGCAGACGGCTTGCTCGACCGCCTTCAAGCCCGCGTCGTCCAGCGCACCCGCCGAATGGGCGCCGATGGCCTCGAACACCTCTTGGACCGAGACTTCCTTCGTGCCGATCACGCCCGGCATGATGGTGCCGCCGTAATAGACCAGGCCGGGAATATCCATCCGCGCCAGGGCCATCGCCGCCGCCGGGATCGTCTTGTCGCAGCCCACGATGCAGACCACGCCGTCCAGCTGGTGGCCCTCGATGGCCAGTTCGATGCTGTCGGCGACGACCTCGCGGCTGATCAGCGACGCCTTCATGCCCGCCGTGCCCATCGAGATGCCGTCGGTGACGACGATGGTGTTGAAATCGACCGGATAGCCGCCCGCCGCGACGATGCCCGCCCGCACGTCCTTGGCCAAGCGGTCCAGGTGCATGTTGCACGGCGTGACGGTCGACCAGGTGTTGACGATGCCGATCATCGGCTTGTCGAAGTCGGCGTCCTGCATGCCGGCGGCGCGCAGATACGAACGGGCTGCGGCCCGGTTCGGGCCAGCCGTCACCGCCGCGCTGCGCGCGTTGGGCTTTCTGGGCTCTGAGGTAGAATCTTGCGTCATCGGTCCGGTTCTTTTGGAACCGCCAAGCACGAAAAACCCCGCTTCCTTTCGGGAGCGGGGTGGTGCGAGGCGATCCTGAGTGCGTTTAGGTCAGGTCGCGTGCATCCACGCCGCTTGCGTAAGCAGGCCGAGAAGTACGAGGGTAATGAGGAATACGGGGCTTTCCAGGCCGACAGGCGCGCGAACGGCCGCTGCCGCCTTCGCGGTTCGTCCCTTCGTCATGTCGCGCATCATCGTGGCCACGGGTGGCTCCCTGTTCTGACGCCAAGAAACCATAGCCGCCGGACAGGCACAACCCCTGTCGCAAAAATTTTGCGCGTTATCTCGAAAAGGACCGCCTCAAGGGTGTTTCTTGCCTGAAGCGGACAGCACCGCCTCTGGAAGCGAAACCGTCCATCACATCATGTTACGCGCGCGGGGTTGAAACCCATTCGCGACCGCTCCATTGAGACGCCCACCTATATAACGCTCGTCACACCGATCATAAGGAGCTTCCCCATGACCGTTCGCGTCGCCATCAATGGTTTCGGCCGCATTGGCCGCCTTGTCCTGCGCTCGATCGTCGAACACGGCCGCACGGATATCGAAGTCGTGGCGATCAACGATCTGGGGCCCGTCGAGACCAACGCCCACCTGTTCCGCTACGATTCGGTCCACGGCCGCTTCCCTGGCACGGTGACCTCGGGCGAAGACTGGATCGACGTCGGCACAGGCAAGATCAAGGTTACGGCGGAGCGCGACCCGGCCAACCTGCCGCACGCCGAACTGAAGGTGGACATCGCCTTCGAATGCACCGGCATCTTCACGTCCAAGGACAAGGCCAGCGCCCACCTGAAGGCCGGCGCAAAGCGCGTCCTGGTCTCGGCCCCCGCCGACGGCGCCGACAAGACCATCGTCTTCAAGGTCAACCATGAGGTCCTGACCGCCGACGACATCGTCGTGTCGAACGGTTCGTGCACCACCAACGCCCTGGCCCCGGTGGCCAAGGTGCTGAACGACCTGTTCGGCATCGAGCGCGGCTATATGACCACCATCCACTCCTACACCGGCGACCAGCCGACGCTGGATACGATGCACAAGGATCTGTACCGCGCCCGCGCCGCCGGCCTGTCGATGATCCCGACCTCGACCGGCGCCGCCAAGGCCCTGGGCCTGGTCCTGCCGGAACTGAAGGGCAAGCTGGACGGCTCGTCGATCCGTGTCCCGACCCCGAACGTTTCGGTCGTGGACCTGAAGGTCGTCTCCGGCCGCGACGTGACGGTCGAAGAGATCAACGCCGCGCTTCAGGCCGCCGCCGACGGTCCGATGAAGGGCGTGCTGTTTACGACGACCGACCCGCTGGTCTCGCACGACCTGAACCACATCGCCGCGTCGAGCACCGCCGCCCTGCCCCAGACCCAGGTCGTCGACGGCAAGCTGGCCCGCGTCCTCAGCTGGTACGACAACGAATGGGGCTTCGCGACCCGCATGGCCGACACGGCCCTGGTGATGGCGAAGTTCCTGTAAGCCGAAACCGTCTCCTCCCCACAGCGTGGGGAGGGGGACCACGACGTGGGGGAGGGGCTCTTCCTCCGCATAGAACTCGGGGCCAGAGCCCCTCCGTCACGGCGCAAGCGCGCCGCGCCACCTCCCCATCGCTTCGCGACAGGGAGGAGACAGGGAAACGACCATGACCTTCCGCACCCTCGACGACGCTCATGACCTCGCCGGCAAGACGGCCCTGGTCCGGGTGGACTTCAACGTCCCGATGGAGGGCGGCAAGGTCACGGACGACACCCGGCTGCGGGTGGCCCTGCCGACGATCCAGCGTCTGCGCGACGCCGGCGCCAAGGTCGCGCTGCTGGCCCACTTCGACCGCCCCAAGGGTCAACGCGTCCCGTCCATGAGCCTGAAGCCGGTCGTCCAGCCGCTGGAAGAACTGCTCGGCGCCCCCGTTCGCTTCGCCGACGACTGCATCGGCCCGGACGCCGTGGACGCCATCCGCGACCTGGACGCCGGCGGCGTAGTCCTGCTGGAGAACGTGCGCTTCCACGCCGCGGAAGAAGCCAATGATCCGGTCTTCGCCCAGAAACTGGCCGACCTGGGCGACCTCTACGTCAACGACGCCTTCTCGGCCGCCCACCGCGCCCATGCCTCGACCGAAGGGATCGCCCACCACATTCCCGCCTACGCCGGCGAATCCATGCGCCGCGAACTCGACGCCCTCGACGCCGCCCTAGGCAATCCGCAAAAGCCGGTCCTGGGCATCGTCGGCGGGGCCAAGGTTTCGACCAAGCTGGACCTGCTTAAGAACCTGGTCGGCAAGCTGGACCGGCTGGCCATCGGCGGCGGCATGGCCAACACCTTCCTGTTCGCCCAGGGCATCGACATCGGCGGCTCGCTGGCCGAACGCGACATGGCCGACACCGCGCGCGAGATCATGGCCGAGGCCGAGGCGCAGGGCTGCAAACTACTGCTTCCCGTCGATTTCGTGGTCGCGACCGAGGTCAAGCCCGGCGCTGCATCTCGCCCCGTCACCGCCGGCGCTACGCTGTCGGCCGACGACAAGATCCTAGACGCCGGCCCCGCCACGGTCGCGCGACTGCTGGAAGCCCTGACCGCCTCGAAGACCCTGATCTGGAACGGTCCGCTCGGCGTGTTCGAGGTACCGCCCTTCGACGCCGCCACCGTGACCGTCGCCCGTCATGCGGCCGCCTTGGCCAAGGCCGGCGTGCTGGTGGCCGTCGGCGGCGGCGGCGACACCGTCTCGGCCCTAAACCACGCGGGCGTCTCGAACGACATGACCTTCGTCTCCACCGCCGGCGGCGCCTTCCTGGAATGGATGGAGGGCAAACCCCTGCCCGGCGTCGAGGCCCTGCTCGCCTAATCGTCGGCGATGCAGGCGGATCTCGCCTGCGTCCCGGCCCTCCGAATCACGCTAAAACGGCTGTAACGCGGCGTGACTTCAGCACGCCGCGCGGCTAGTCTCTCGCCCAATCAAAAAAGACTACTCGGCTCAGGAGACTACCCAATGGCGCGCATCACGCTGCGACAGCTGCTCGACCACGCGGCAGAGAACGACTACGGCCTGCCCGCCTACAATATCAACAATATGGAACAGGGTCTGGCGATCATGGAGGCGGCCCATGAGGTCAATGCTCCCGTGATCATTCAAGCGAGCCGGGGCGCCCGGAACTACGCCAACGACATCGTCCTGGCCAAGCTGATCGACGCCCTTGCCGAGCTTTATCCGCACATCCCGGTCTGCATGCACCAGGACCACGGCAACGGCCCGGCGACCTGCGCCACCGCCATCCAGTACGGCTTTACGTCGGTGATGATGGACGGCTCGCTGGAAGAGGACGCCAAGACCCCCGCCTCCTACGACTACAACGTCGACGTCACCCGCCGCGTCACCGAAATGGCCCACGCCTGCGGCGTCTCGGTCGAGGGTGAACTGGGCGTGCTGGGCTCGCTGGAGACCGGCATGGGCGAGGCCGAAGACGGCCACGGCTTCGAAGGCAAGCTGGACCACTCGCAGCTGCTGACCGATCCGGACCAGGCCGTCGATTTCGTCGCCGCCACCAAGGTCGATGCGCTCGCCATCGCCATGGGCACCAGCCACGGCGCCTACAAGTTCTCGCGACAGCCGGACGGCGAAGTCCTGGCCATGAACGTGATCGAAGAAATCCACCGCCGCCTGCCCAACACCCACCTGGTGATGCACGGCTCGTCCTCGGTGCCGCAGGACCTGCAAGACATCATCAACCAGTACGGCGGTGAAATGCCCCAGACCTGGGGCGTGCCGGTCGAGGAGATCCAGCGCGGCATCAAGCACGGCGTGCGCAAGGTCAACATCGACACCGACAACCGCATGGCCATCACCGGCGCCATCCGTAAGGCTCTGGCTGAAAAGCCGGGCGAGTTCGATCCGCGCTTCTATCTGAAGCCCGCCAAGGAGGCGATGAAGAAGCTCTGCATGGAGCGCTACGTCCAGTTCGGCTGCGAGGGCCAGGCGTCCACGATCCGTCCGCTGTCCACCGCCCAGATGGCCAAACGCTACGCCTCGGGTGACCTGGACCCGTCCTTCCGCGGCGCGTCCGTCAAGGCCGCCTGATCGGGGCCGCCTGAGCCACGTCTAGACCGGGTAGCGGCCGCTCAGCTCGCGCCGCACCCGGCGAACCTCCCCTTCGGCCTGACCCAGTGCGTCGCGCGCGTCTCGAGCGTTGCGGCGCGCATCGCGGATTTCGCCCCGGACTTCCTGGATGCGATCGCGGATCCGGTCCCGCTCCTCGTCCGTCAGGCCCTCGCCCCGCAGTTCGTTCTGCTTGGCCTCCAGCTTGTCCTCGCGATTTTCGATCCGGTCCTCGGCGCTGCTCAGCGCGCTTTCCGCCGTCTCGAAGGCGTCCTCGACCGCATGCAGCCTCAGCCCGTCCTGATAGGCGGGCAGGAACGCCTGCTCCTCCTCCGGCCGACAGACCCCGTAATAGGTATTGCCCGCCCGCCCCTCGGCCCATCCCCGCTCGAAGGTGCAATAGGACCGCAATCCGTCCTGGCGCGCCGAGCCGTAGGCCGCCGGATTGGGCGCGACCTGATATTTGGCGCAGGCCTTGGCGTGATCGTCCAGCCGCGTGATCGGATAACCCGATGTTCCGTCGGCATAGCCCTTCTCGCCCTAGGCCCCGGCCAGGCACTGATCCTTGCTCATGGTCGTGCAACTGCCCAGCAGCGCCGCCACGGCGACCGCGCCCCCGGCGATCATCAACCGTGTCATCGGATACCCTCTTACGCCCCCAAGCTTGACTATCGCCCCACGTACGCCCCTCGCGCAAGCTGCCGGTCGTGCTAGGTAGGCCCGGTGTCCGACCCTGACCTGATCGACGACGAAGACCTGCCGCCCGCTTCCACCCCCGCCGAGGTGCTGGAGGCGCGCATCGACGCGTCCGGCGTTCGCCTGGACAAGGCCCTTGCCGACGCCTTTTCGCCCCTGTCGCGCGCCCGGCTGCAGGCCCTGCTGGCCGAAGGCGCTGTCACCCGCGACGGCACGGTCCTGACCGGCGGTTCGGCCAAGGCCCAGCCCGGCCTCTACGTCGTCGCCCTGCCGCCCGTCGCGCCCGCCACGCCCCAGCCGCAGGCCATCCCCTTGACCGTCCTCTACGAGGACGCCGAGCTGATCGTCATCGACAAGCCCGCAGGCATGGCCGCCCATCCGGCGCCCGGTACGCCCGACGGCACCCTGGTCAACGCCCTTCTGGCCCACTGCGGCGACAGCCTGTCGGGCATCGGCGGCGTCGCCCGCCCCGGCATCGTCCACCGGCTGGACAAGGACACCTCCGGCGTCATGGTCGCCGCAAAGACTGATCGCGCCCACCAAGGCCTGTCGGCCCTGTTCGCCACCCACGACATCGAGCGCACCTACATCGCCCTGACCCGCGGCGCCCCGTCGCCGTCCAAGGGGCGCATCGAAACCCGCATCGGCCGTTCCACCGGCGACCGCAAGAAGATGGCCGTGCTCAAGGCCGGTGGCCGCGAGGCTGTCACCGACTATGTCGTTCAGGCGACCTTCGGCGAACCGGCCAAGGCCGGCGGCGCCCCCATGGCCGCCCGCGTTGCCTGCACCCTGCACACCGGCCGCACCCACCAGATCCGCGTCCACCTGTCGTCGAAGGGCTCGCCCATTCTCGGCGACGCGACCTATGGCTCTGGCAGCCCCGCCATCCCCGTCCGCGCCGCCATCGCCGAGGCGGAGCTGTCGCGCCAAGCCCTCCACGCCGCCGTCCTGGGTTTCGTCCATCCCGCCACCGGCGAACAGATGCGCTTCGAAACCTCTCCTCCGACTGATATGCTGCGCCTCGAAGCCCTGCTGTCCGAACTCTGAGACCCGCCATGCTCGATCCCGAAATCCACGACAACGCCGAGCTGAAACGCTACGAACTGCCCGTCGACGGCGAGGTGGCGATCGTCACCTACAACCTGTCGCCGCCCAATCTGATGATCACCGAAACCCTGGTCCCGGAACGGCTCGAGGGCCAGGGGATCGCCAGCCGCCTGGCCAAACATGTGCTGGCCGACGCCAAGGCTCGGGACCTGCTGATCCTGCCGGTCTGCCCCTTCTTCTCGGCCTATCTTCAGAAACACCCAGAGCACGCCGAGGCGGTTCACCCGACCTATCGCGGCATCCTGGGGATCTAGGATCCGGCGCCGAACACCCCGGTCATGGCCATGACGAACAGGCCCACGATCGCAATGGCCGAAACGCCGGCGGCGACCGCCCCCACGGCCAGGACAACGATCAGACCCCGTTCGCGAGCGCTCTTTTTCATGGCGGCCATCTAACCGGTTCGGACTTCAAAGGTCCACGCGCGTCAACCGCACCGCCATCCATTGCCGCCCCGGCAAGGTCAGGGTCGGACGCGCCGGATCGCGGAAGAAGTATTTGGTGTCGTCGCGCTTTTGCATCGTGAACTCGCCCGGCACGGCCTCGACGGTCATGTTCCAGGTGTCGATCACATCGACCTTGAACCGCTCGCCGCCGACGATCTCGTCGCGCGGCAGATCGACCGCCCATTGCGTCGGCGCCGCGTCCCCGAAATAGCGCAGGTAGTACTGCCCTGGCACACCGCCCAGATGCTGCTCCCACCATTTGTCGATCGGCTCGATCCCCGGCTTGGGTCCTGCCTCCATGATCGTCTTCAGGAAGGCCATCCGCGGCGCGCTCTCGCCGCGCAGTTCGCCGCCCTCGCCCAGCCAGAACTCGCTCCCATCGACCGGGAAACATTCCGAATGGCCGACATAGGTCCCCGCGATCAGCCCGTGCCAGAAGGCCCGCACCATCTGCGGCCCGGTTAGGTTCCCCCACCGCTCATCCAGCGACCCCTCGTAGCAGACCTCGTCGAAGATCACGGCCTTCTGCCAGACACTGCGATAGGTCTCGGCCCGCGCATCGTCCAGCACGGCCGAACCGTTCTGGATGCTGGAGTGCGTCACCCAGGGCTTGCCGTTGTCGTACAGCCTGCGCCAGTTATGGATCGACCGCAGCCTTCCGTATGGGTCGCTAGCCTGCACCAGTTGGAACAGCCGGTCCCAGTCCTCATCCGTCTTGGTCTTGAGGATGTCGAACTCGTTGGCCATCGACCACCAGACGTTCCGATAGGCCGCCAGCCGCGCCACGACATAGCGGACGTAGCGGTCGTCAGCCTCGGCCGGCATCTCGTCGAACCCATACTTGCCGTCGTAAGGGTGAAACAGGATCACGTCCGCCTGAATCCCCAGGGCGCCCAGCGCCGCGACGCAGGCCTCCAGCCGCCGGAAATAGGCCGGATCGAACCCCGTCAGGTCCCAGTCCTTATCCCCCGCCCCGGTCTTCTCGAATGGGAAAAGAGCCTCATTGGTCTTCACTGAGGCGTTGGGGAAGACCAGCATCCGCATCTTGTTGAACGGCGCGGTCTTCAGCGTCTCAAGCGTCTGCCGCCGCTTCGCCTCCGGCTGGTGCGTCCAGCCGTAAGCGGTCGTGCCGATCTGGCGGAACGACGTCCCGTCGGCGTGAGCGAAATGATAGGTCTCCACCAGCCCGACCGGCCCGTGATTGGCCGGCGACGGCCCCACCGCCTCGAACCGACCCGACCGACCGTTCAGCGCCGGAACAGCGCTTTCGCTGATCCAGCGCCACGCCCCCATCTCGGGCGGCGAGAACCGGATGCGCCAAATGCCGTCCCCGTCGAAAAAGCCAGGCGCCCGCACCGTGGTGCGACCGTCGGTGAATATCCCGACCACATCGACCGCGAAGGGATTGCCAGGGACCGTCGCCTCCAGTGCGACCTCAAACAGCCCCCAGCGCTCCACCCGTTCGGGCGTCGCCGCCTGCACCGTCCCCGCCACTCCCAGGGCCGCCGCCGTCGCCAGCGCGCCTCTGCGTGTCATTTCCCGTCCCATTCGCTCCTCCCCAGGAGTCATTTGTTACCGGTGTCATACATGGCGCAAAGCAACGGCGGCAAGCGCGTCAGCCTGCCGCGTCGGTACATCTTGAATAGCAACTGACAAAGTTCTATATAGGACGTCGAACGGCGCGAGTGGCGCCAGGGCCACGGTCACGCTTTCGTGTGACGATCCGCCTCTAAAAATGGTGGCAACCCATCGCTACTTCACCGGTTGAGGGGTGAGACGTCGGCGCACGCACCGTGGCCGATGACGAAGAGCCCGCTCGTTCAAGACGGTCGGAGGGACCTTTATATGGCTGCCAATAGTACGCTCGCGGTGATGTCGCCTGAACAAGGCCTGTCGCGTTATCTGACGGAAATCCGCAAGTTTCCGATGCTGACCAAGGACGAGGAGTTCATGCTGGCGAAGCGCTGGTCCGAGCACCAGGACGCCGAGAGCGCCCACCGTCTCGTGACCTCGCACCTTCGTCTGGTGGCCAAGATCGCCATGGGGTATCGCGGCTACGGCCTGCCGATCGGCGAAGTGATCTCCGAGGGCAATGTCGGCCTGATGCAGGCCGTCAAAAAGTTCGACCCGGACAAGGGTTTCCGTCTGGCGACCTACGCCATGTGGTGGATCCGCGCCTCGATCCAGGAATACATCCTGCGCAGCTGGTCGCTCGTGAAGATG
Organism: Brevundimonas sp. AC546; assembly: GCF_979258305.1. Classification (NCBI taxonomy): domain Bacteria; kingdom Pseudomonadati; phylum Pseudomonadota; class Alphaproteobacteria; order Caulobacterales; family Caulobacteraceae; genus Brevundimonas; species Brevundimonas sp. AC546. The sequence continues at coordinate 2,821,060 of NZ_OZ409849.1, read as the reverse complement.
GGCACCACCGCCGCGCAGAAGAAGCTGTTCTTCAACCTGCGCAAGGCCAAGAGCCAGATCTCGGCCTTCGAGGAAGGCGACCTGCATCCCGAACACCTCTCCGCCATCGCCACGAAGCTGGGCGTCAGCGAGGAAGAGGTGACCAACATGAACCGTCGCCTCGGCGGCGACGCCTCGCTGAACGCGCCCCTGCGCGCCGACGGTGAAAGCGAGTGGCAGGACTGGCTGGCCGACGATACGGCCGTGTCCCAGGAAACCCAACTCGCCGAAGACGAGGAAAAGGGCATCCGTATGAGCCTCCTTCAAGAGGCCATGGAAGAACTGACCGACCGCGAGAAGCACATCCTCACGGAACGCCGCCTCAAGGACGACCCCGTCACCCTGGAAGAACTCGCCGGCCAGTACGGCGTGTCGCGCGAACGCGTGCGTCAGATCGAGGTCCGCGCCTTCGAGAAGCTGCAAAAGGCCATGCGCGCCGCCGCCGAAGAGCGGAACCTGGTCGACGCCTGATCGAGAATAACCTGTCGCGCTTTATCGGCGCGACAGGCCTCTATCGCCTCAAGACGCCCGCGCCATCGGGGCTGTTGCCTCTGCGGCCTTGGCCGTCGCGACCACGGCGCCGATCGGCTGGGCCAGCCCGACCTTGGTCACCTGACCGCCAGCCAGATAGGCCTGCAGCGTCGCCACGACCATCGCCAGCTTGGCATCGGCCGTCTTGATCGCCAGCCCGTTCAGCGTTTCCGCCTGCTGTCGAATGGCGCGGGTCGCTTGCGACGGATCCTGATCGAACTGCGCCATGGCCGAAATCAGGATGCGGATCGCCTGATCCTTCACCTCGGCCGGCCCACCGCCTGCCGAACCGTCGCTGCGTCGCTTGCGAGCACCGGAAAATTCGCCCGAGTTGAACCGCCGCCGATCCGGCCCGACATAGCCGACCGCCTCGATCCAGGGCCGGGGCTTCAACGCCACGTTCTCGACCCGCTTGAACAGGTCGCCGGTCGTGAACGGCTTTCTCAGGAACTCGTGAATGCCGGAATCACGCGCGCCCTTGATGGCGGCGGCGGTCGCCTCGCCCGTCACCATGATGATCGGCGACATACGGCACGCCATGCTGGACCGGCGTATCCGCCGCGCCAGCGTCTCGCCATTCAACGTCTCGCCAGACCGCTCGGTGAAGATCATGCCCGGCTCGACGTCACGCAACAGCTCCAGCGCCCGCTCCTCGTCGGTCTCGGCATAGACCTCGCGCGCGCCCATCCCCTTCATGATGTCCGTCAGCAGTCGTGCGGCCGACAGATTGGGATCGACGATGACCACCCGCCTTATGGCAGGTTCGATGCGGCTCAGGGTTCTGGTGTTTGCGGCGAACACGTCCGTCTCCCGGTTGGAGCCGTTATCCTTACCGCGCGCTGGTTAAAGCCTGTTGAATCAATGAAACCGCCGTCTCAGCCCTGGAACGGATCTCTCATCAAAATCGTATCGTCACGTTCCGGGCTGGTGGACAGCAGGGCCACCGGCGCGCCGATCAGCTCCTCGATCCTGCGCACGTATTTGATCGCATTGGCGTTGATGTCCTTGAAGCTGCGGACGCCGACAGTGCTTTCGCTCCAGCCTTCCAGTTCCTCGAACACCGGCTCGGCCGCCGCCTGGGCCTCCAGACTGGACGGCAGATAGTCCAGCACCTCGCCATCGACCTTGTAGCCGACGCAGATTTTCAGCGTCTTCAACCCGTCCAGCACGTCCAGCTTGGTCAGGGCGATGCCGTCGATGCCGTTGATCGCCACCGACTGGCGCACCAGCACGGCGTCGAACCAGCCACAGCGACGCGCCCGCCCCGTATTCACCCCGACCTCCCGGCCCACCGTCGCCAGATGTTCTCCGACCTCGTCGTCCAGCTCGCAGGCGAATGGGCCTTCGCCGACGCGCGTCGTATAGGCCTTCACGATCCCCAGCACATAGCCGACGCCGCGCGGACCGATGCCCGATCCCGCCGCCGCCTGACCCGCCACGGTGTTGGAACTGGTCACATAGGGATAGGTGCCGTGGTCCACGTCCAGGAAGGCGCCCTGCGCCCCCTCGAACAGAACCCGCTTGCCGTCCTTCTGCGCCTGATCCAGCACCCGCCACGCCGGCTTCACATAGGGCAGGATCTTGGGCGCGATCTCCAGCAACTGGGCCAACAGCGCATCCGGGTCGATCGGCTCCAGCCCCAGTCCCGCGCGCAGCGGATCGTGATGCGAGCGCAGGCGGTCGATCTTGACCTTCAGGTCGTCTTCATTGGCCAGGTCGCAGACGCGGATGGCCCGACGCCCCACCTTGTCCTCATAGGCCGGGCCGATGCCCCGCCCGGTCGTGCCGATCTTGGCGCCCGGCGCGCTCGCCGCCGCCTCGCGCGCCACGTCCAGCGCGGGGTGGATCGGCAGGATCAGACAGGCATTATCGGCGATCGTCAGGATGTCGGGGCTGATGGCCACGCCCTGGGCGACGATCTTCTCGATCTCGCCGACCAGATGCCAGGGATCGACGACCACGCCGTTGCCGATGATCGACGGCTTGCCCTGCACCACGCCGCTGGGCAGCAGCGCCAGCTTGTAGACCTTGCCGTCAACGACCAGCGTATGGCCCGCGTTGTGACCGCCCTGGAACCGCACGACCATGTCGGCGCGGTTGGACAGCCAGTCCACGATCTTGCCCTTGCCCTCGTCGCCCCACTGGGCGCCGACCACCGCTACGTTCGCCAAAGCACTTCTCCGCATTGAATGCGGGCGCAGCCTATAGCGGGGGAATCATCCGATGTCTCCGTAAGATCCTCCCCCGTTCTTCCCGGGGGAGGGGGACCACGAAGTGGTGGAGGGGGCGAACACAGACTCTGCCCCATGGCTAGGGCGCACGAAATCAATCGGAAAAGCCGGGCGCGCTATCCGCCCCCTCCACCATGCTGCGCATGGTCCCCCTCCCCCGTTACGCTACGCTTCTCGGGTGAGGACCAATTCCGAGACCGCCGTTTCGAACGCCCATTCCAGCCAAGGCGTCGCTGCAACCACATCCGCCGTCTCGACCGTGCAACCGCACCACAGGCGTAGTCCGGGCGGGGCGTTGCGGTGCGGTTCCATGTCGAACACCGCCGCCTCGCCTTCCAGCAGGGCCTTGAACCGCACGACGAAGGCTTTCTGCGCCTTGGCGTCCAGCGCGGCGATCCGCGCATCGGTGAACTTCAGACAGACCGAAGTCGTCGACCGGATTTCCGGCCGATCCGGCAGGAAGTCGATCCAGTCCGTACGCTTCACCCATTGCGCCAACGCGGCATAGTTGGCGTCCGTCCGCCGGATCAATTCCGACAGTCCGCCGATCCCCTTCGCCCAGTCCAGGGCGTCGATCCAGTCCTCGATGGTCAGGATCGAGAAGGTGTTGATCGCCACCCCGTCCGCCAGCGCCCGGTCGAACCGACCCTTTCCGTCCGTCAGGCGAAGCAGCTTGGGGATCGCCCGATCCGGCTGATACCCATCCAGCCGCTCGATCGCACGCGGCGACAGCACCATCACGCCGATGCCCGCCTCCCCGCCCAGCGCCTTCTGGAAGCTGAAGGTCACGACATCCAGCTTGTCGAACGGCAACGGCATGGCGAAGGTGGCCGAGGTCGCGTCGCAGATGGCCAGCCCCTCGCGGTCGTCGGCGATCCAGTCGGCGTCCGGCACGCGCACGCCCGAGGTGGTGCCGTTCCACGGAAACACCACGTCCCTGGACCAGTCCGCCTGGCTCAGATCCGGCAGTTCGCCCCACGGCGCCGTCAGCGCCTCGGGCTCCAGCCCCAGATGATCCTTCACGTCCGCCAGCCACGTCAGGCCGAAGTTCTCGAACGCGACCACCTGCACCGGCCGCTGCCCCAGCATGCCCCACAGCGCCGCCTCGACCGCCCCCGTGTCCGACCCCGGCGTATAGAGCATCACATGGCTCTCGGGGACTTCCAGCACTTCGCGCGTCAGCCGCAGGCCATGCGCAAACCGCTCCACCACCTCCGGCGCGCGTATGCCCCGTCCCAGCAGGTCGTGCGGCAGGCCCGCCAGGCTATAGCCCGGCCGTTTCGCCGTCGGCCCCGCCGAGAACCACGGCCGCGCCGGCTTCATATCAGGCTTCACGCTCATGCTCTTTCCCCTTGGCGCTACCGCGCTTCGCGCGGCTTGAGCGCGCTCAACGTCCCGGCGTATAGGGCCGCTTGGCCCGCCATTCCTCGGCGAACCGGGTCAGGGCCTCGTCCGGCTCGTCCGGCAGCGTCACCACCAGCCGCGCCAGCAGATCGCCCCGCTTTCCCGCCGCGAACGCCCCGCGCGCCTTCAGCCGCAGGATCTTGCCCGAATTCGAACCCGCCGGGATCGTCATCTGCACCACGCCCTCCGGCGTCGGCACCCGCACCTTGGCCCCCAGCACCGCGTCGGGAACCGACACCGGCAGGTCCATCGTCAGGTCCGCGCCGTCGCGCTTGTAGATCGGATGCGTCTCGATCTTCAGTTCGATCAGGGCGTCGCCGTTCTCGGCCCCGCGCCCCGGCGACCCCTGTCCACGCAGGCGGATGGTCTGGCCTTCCGCCGCCCCCTTGGGAATGGTGACGTCCAGCGTGCGCCCGTCCGAGAACTGAATCCGCCGCGTCGCCCCCGCGATGGCGTCCTCCAGGCTGATGTCCAGCGTCGCCTTCACGTCCTGGCCGCGCGCGGTGAAGTCCCGCGCGCCGCGCTGACGTCCGCCACCGCCGAACATGCCGAACAGGTCGTCCAGATCGACGCCGTCGAAACTGGCCCGGCCGCCCGGCCCGCCGCCGAAGCCGCCGCCCGCACCACCCTGGCCGAACGGACTGCCGCCCGCGCGACCGCCCCCGCCGAAGCCGCGATATTGGTCGTTTCCGTCGTTGTCGATCTGGCCGGCGTCGTATTTGGCCCGCTTCTCGGCGTCGCCCAGGATGTCGAAGGCCGCCGTCACCCGCTTGAACTTGTCCTCGGTGATCTTGTCACCCTGGTTCTTGTCGGGGTGCAGCTCCTTGGCGAGCTTGCGATACGCCTTCTTGACCTCGTCCGCGCTCGCGCCCTTCGAAACGCCCAGTTCCTTGTAGGGGTCGCCTGCCACGTCCGTTGTCGCTCCAACTGAAAAACCGAGAGGCGTCAGTTAAGCCATGCCCCGCCCCCCGCAAAGGGCCGGACCCGCCCTATTTGCTCAGATCAGCCCGATTTCCGCCTCCACACCCCAACCGAAGCCCTCGCCCCACTGCGCCACGACGATCCGGGCGCCCGCCTTCACGCCCTCGGGGAAGTCCACGGCCAGGTCCGCCGCATCATAAGATGCCGACAACCCCTCCAACTCCATCGTCCGAACCAAGACGCCGCCGTTAAGCACCCTCAGGCGGAACCGCATCGGATCGACCGCCGCCGGTTCGCCATCCCAGCCGTCGCCGAACAGCCGCACACGCGGCGTCCACCGGATCGTCAGCCCCGCCCCCTCCGCAGCGACCGCCAATCCCGCAGGCGACCACGGCCGGTCATACACGCCCCTCGACACGAACGCGGTCTCGGTGAACCCCGCCCCGCCTGGCGCCGCCCCGGCCGGACCCGCGCGACAGACCAGCGGCAGGCCACGCTCCCCCCGCCCGATCTCCGCCCGCGCCAGCCGGTCGTCCAGGAACACCACGACCGATCCCGCCCCGGCGCCGGTCCGCATCTCGACCTCGGTCCCCTGCTGCCCGCGCAACAGACCCGTCAGCCGCCATGTCCCCGGCCCGACCAGCACCGACGATCGATATTGCAGAACCTCCCAGCCCGCCGCTGTCTCGACCGCCAGCGCATTGCCGCCGCCCAGCACCGCCGCCGCGACCGCGCTCTCGGGCGCCGCCCCCTCGACCCGCACCACCAGCGCATTGGCCTCGTCCCAGCGATGCCGCACGCTCGGCGCCAAGGCCTCGACCAGCAGCCCGACCGTCGCCGACGTCTCCACATCCGCCCGCGCCGTCAGCATCTCGGCCGACGCCCCCGCATGCAGCCGCATCGTCCGCCAGGGTTCTGCCGCAACCGCCACGACCGGCCGCCCATCCTCCTCGCGCCCCATCAAGGGCGGCAGGTCCATCACCCTGACGAAGGGCGCCCCGATCACCGCCGGCGCCTCGCCCCCGCGCCAGACCCCGTCATCCTCGGCGATCCGCCGCATGAGCAAGGGCTCCAGCACCGCCGACGGCGTCTCATCCGCCGTCGTCCGCATCACGCGCCAGTCGCCAGTTGCACCGTTCAGCCGCACCCTGTCACCCGGCTCCAGCCGCAAGGCCTCCAACGGCCCCAGCGCCAAGGTCTTCGCCTCCACGCTTTCGCCGTCCAGCGCCCTTTCCGCAGCCGCCCTTGCCAGCCCGCCGCCGCACACCAGGGGCAGGTCCATATCCACCCCGCCGCCGGTCGCCGCTGCATCCTCCGACCGGACGACCACCGCCCCAGTCTGATAGTCCGCCGTCTCGTCGATGAACCGAACTCGCGCCTCGCCCGCCCGCGCCTCCAAAATCCGTGTCGCATCCTCCGCCGCCCCGTTTTCAGGCAAGGCCAACGCCTCTCCCGCGATCTCCACCACCGTCTCCACCCGCCCCAACACGGCGACCTTCCCGTCCCGCTCGGCCGCCACCGCGTCGAACGCCGCCAGCAGCGGCTCCAGCGCATCGCGCGTCCGCATCGGCCGGTCGATGACATAACCGGCCGCCGCCCCCTCCACGCCCTCGACCGCCATCTCCGCCGGCGACAGCCCACCCCACGCCAGCACCGCCTCGATCAGATCGCGCCCGTCACCCGCCAACCGCCCGTTCAGCCAGTGCCCGGCACGCCAAGCGCCTGCGTCGGCCCAGACATCGCCCCGCGACGGAAACGCCGGATACGGCCGCGCGTCCCAGCACCAGGCGTCCGCCGCCGCCAGCATCCGCCCGCCATAGATCGCCGAAACCGGATTGTTCTCAGGGTCCGCATAATGGCCCAGCACCGCCTCCAGCGCCGCCCGCTGCACCGCATCGTCGCGCGCCCCGGTCGATCCCGGCGGCAGATGGCTCTCAGTGCTCTTCGCATCCTGGAACAGGTTCGGCGCATTGCCGCCCCGATCCACCGCCGCACAGCCGAACTCCGACAGCCGCACCGGCTTCATCCCCGGAACCCAGGCCGTCGGCGTCGCGCGCCTCACCCCGCCCGGCCGGTCATGGTGCCGGTTCGACCACCATCCCTTCAGGTCCTTGGGCCGAAATACCCAGTCCTCGCCATACGCCCCATCGACGATGGGCGTGCGAACCTGCGCCGCCCGATCCGCCTCGTTCGCATAGAACCAGTCGAACCCGTCCTCGCCCGCGACACCCGCCGCCAGATAGGCCGTGCCCGCCGCCCCGCCGAACGCCGCCGCATCCACCCCGCCGTCGCCCGCACGCCAGTCGCTCAGCGGCGGATACCAGTCGATCGACACATGATCGATGTTGTCATCGGCCCACAGCGGATCGAGATGGAACACCACCTCCCCGCCCGCCTGCCGCCCGAAATACTCGCTCCAGTCCGCCGCATAGGACAGGGCGACATCCGGCCCCACGACCGCCCGACATTCCGCCGCCAGCGCTCGCAACTGCGCCACCGCCGGAAAGCCCCCGACCGCATCCCGCGTCCAGGTCACGCCCCGCATCTCCGACCCGATCAGCAGACCGTCCGCCCCCTCCTCGGCCGCGATCCGGGCGTAGTGCAGCGCCATCCGCCTCAGGCCCCAATCGCCCGCCCCGCCGAACAGGGCCGCGATCTCCGCCGTCGCCCCCGCTCCAGCGACGCCCGCCACACGCCCCCGCCACGGATAGCCGGGGCAGTCCATGAAGACGAACGGATACAGCGTAACCTCCACCCCTCGCGCCTTCAGCTCGCGGATCGCCTGACGCACGCTCTCGTCCGACGGCGTCCCGCCATAGGCCGGCGCCCCGTCCACCCGACTGACCTCATAGGCTTCGCCGCGTTCAACGCCCGCCACCGACCAGTCCATCGGCTCGGTCGGCTTGTCTCGCCGCTCCACCCCCGGCCGCACCCGGCATTCCCCCGCCCTCAAGTCGCTGCCGAACCACCCGACCACCAGACTGACCCGCTTCAGGTTCGGCAGTTGCGCCTGCAACTGATCCAGTGATGCGATCAGGTCCGCCCGGCCCTCGCCGTTATGAACATTCTCAGGCCGCGTCCGCGTCAGCCCCTCCCGTCGCACCACCGCCTCCGTCGCCAGAGCGAACTCCCCGGCGCCGGGGATCAGACACACCCCTTCCAGCAGGTCCTCCAGCCGCGCCGTCTGCCCCCTGGGCCGCCGGAACACCTCGAAACTCAGCTGCGGAACCCGGTCCCCGAACGGCCCCAGCGGCATATCCTCGAACACCACATATGCCGTGCCGCGATAGACCGGAGCATCCCGTTCGACCGCCTCGATCAGCGTATCCGGCATCTGCCCCTCGCCTCCGCGATGCACCCGCATCACGACGCCCGTCATGTCCATCAGCCGCCCGTCGGCCCAGACCCGCCCGACCCCGTCGATCTCGCCTTCACACAGCGCCACCGCGAAACTCAGCGAATAGACATAGTCGACCGTCTTCGGCCCGCCCTTGCCCGCCCGTCCCTTGGACTTGCCCTCCAGGAACCGTGCCGCCCAGATCACCTGACCCGTCACCCGCGCCCGCCCGAAGACGCAGGCCATCGGCGACCCTTCCGCCGTCCCCTGCACCTTCAGCGTCTCCAGCCGCGGCCCCACCTGCCGCGCCGGCCCCAGCGACCCCACCACGCGATTGTCGATCGCCCGCCCGATCGTCGAGCCGATCACCCTCCCAATCGGCCCGCCGACCTGCTGGCCGACCGCGCTCAGTACGACTTGCGCCATCTACGCCTCCTCAAAATCGTCTCCCTCCCCCGCGGGGGAGGGGGCCGCGCAGCGGCCGGGTGGGGGCGGCCCGGCACGGCCGCGCGGACCGCGCGTGTATCGCCCTGCCCGCCCCACCCGGTCTCGCCTACGGCTCGCCCTGCCCTCCCCGGTCGGGGAGGGAGATGTTCAATCCGGAAACCGGAACACCGCGACCAGCCGTCGCCGCCACCACACGCCCATCCAGCTCTCGACCACCGCCCGTCCCCAATAGGCGTGGATCATCCTCGGCTCCGGCCCCTCGACGTCGCTCAGGATGGCGCAATGCTTCACCGCCGCTCCCGGCGACATGCGAAACAGCACCACGTCCCCCGCCCGCATCTCATCGACCGCGACCGGCCTCAGCCACCGCCCCGCCGCCTCCAGCAGCGTCTCGCGACCGCCCGTCTCGGCCCAGTCCGCCGAATAGGCCGGCAAGACCTCCGGCTCCTCGCCCGCCACCTCGCGCCACACCCCTCGCACCAGCCCCAGACAATCCGCGCCCACGCCCCTTACGCTGGCCTGATGCCGATAGGGCGTGCCGAGCCAAGACCGGGCCGATGCAACGACAAGCGCACCAATCTCTCCCTCCCCCAGCGGGGGAGGGGGGTCGAGCCGGAGGCGAGACTGGGTGGGCAGGGCCAGGCGACCCGCGCCCGCTTCCCCTGCCGTCCCCACCCCGTCATCGCTGCGCGCTGACGACCCTCCCCCGCAGGGGGAGGGAGAAATCACCGCCCCGCCCCTCACCGCCGGCTCCCGCCGTCGTTCCGCGCGGTCCCCGCCGGATACGCCGTCAGGAAGTCGTCCCCCGGCACATCCGGAAACCCGCGAAAGTTCGCCCCATTCGCAAACGTCCCGACGCAGGTCGCCCACCGCTTGTCGCAGACCCGCCCCACAGTCTCGGCGACACCGCACCTCTGGTCCCCCAGCCGCGCGTCGCACATCCGCCCATAGGTCCGCCCGACCACCCGCTCCAGCTTCGCCAGCGGCCCTTCCAGTTCGGCCACAAACCCACCGCCTTCACGCCGGATCTTCGCCAGGGTCCCCGCCCATAGCCGCACCCTCAGATCCGGCTGTGCCCAGTCCACCCGCCACAACTCGACCGTCGCCGCATCGAACAATCCCGCCGCCACATCCGCTTCGCTGATCGCCTCATCATCCAGCGCCCCCGCCGCCGAGACCGACCCCGCCGCCAGCCCCACGGCGCTCTCGCCCGCCCCCGCCGTCCAGCCGCTCTCGGCGCGACAGACTGCGCCGTCCACGACCAGGTCCCGGTCGTGATCGGTGAACCCCATCACCGCCCCGTCGGCCCGCTCCAGCCGCCAGACATGACACAGCGTCGCCGCCCCGCTCTCGATGCGGGCAGCCATTTCTTCCGGTATGTTCCGCATGGTTCAGACCCGAACCTCGATCAGCGGCACCGCCGCCATCCGCCCGGCCTCGAAACTCTCCAGCGTCGTCTCGATCCGGTCCGAGTCGAACCGCACCGGCGTGTCGAACGCGAAGCCCGCCGTCACCACGACGCCCGCCCCCGGCGCGCTCTCCAGCGTCACCGCCCCCGTCGCCGCATCCACCGCGAACTCCGCCGCCTCGACGCCCCCGATGGCCACCCGCACCGATCCCTCGACCGGTTTGGCGATCGGCCGCTCCACGTCTCCATATCGCTTCATCAGACCGAACACCGTCCGCGCCCCGTCGCCGACGCCCAGCACCTGATCCTCGGCCGAGACCGTCCCGCCCGGCGCGCACGACTTGAAGTCGGCGAAGTCCTTGAACCGGAAGCCGTACAGCCGGCCCCGCCGCGCCTCGAAGAAGGCGACCAGCTCTGCCATGTCGTCTAGCGACCTCAGGTTCGCCCCGATCAGATACCGCCTGCGCCCCAGCGCCCAAGGCGTCGAACGCCGCTCGAACCCCGACGCCAGCGTCGTGATCTCCGTCCGACGCTCCACCCCGCCTGTGGAGCCGAACGCCAGCCGCGCGGGCAGGCGCACCTCGTGAAAAGCCATTGCTGTCTCCATTGTGGTCGCCCCCGTCTTCAGCCAAGGTTCGACGACGGCGCACCGGCCCCGTCCCCGGACAGAGACATGAGAAGCGATGTTCTGAGCTTGGATCCCACGACGGCGGCGCGAGCCCCCCATGCGCGGTGAAATTCTCCAGCACGATCCCGAAACCGGAGCCGGCCTGGTCAGCGGCGACGACCTCACGCGCTACGACTTTTCATCCCGGTCGCAAGATTTGGCGGTTGGGCGCCGCGTCGATTTCGTCGTCGCATCCGACGGCGCAGCGACCGACCTGATCGTTCTTCAGGACGCCCGCCCCCAGCCCGTCGTCATCGCGCCCGAGCCGGACCTGGGCCTGTGGGGCTATTTCCGGCGTTGCGTGACGACGAAATACGTCGACGGAAACGGGCGCGCCCGGCGCAAGGAATACTGGTCCTTCGCCCTGTTCCACACCCTCATCCTGTTCCTGCTCTTCACGCCCATCCTCGTTCTCGTGATCATCGATGCGGAGACGGGACGAGACATGCAGGCATTCGGCATGAGCGGCATCGCGCTGGTGGGCCTCGTCATGGCGGGGCTGATCCTCCCAGGCGTCACTGTTCTGATCCGCCGCTTTCACGATGTCGGCCTCAGCGGCTGGCTCGTCCTGATCGGCCTCATCCCCTACGTCGGTGGACTGTTCTTCTTCGTCGTTAGTCTTCTACCGTCTCAGCCGGCCGTGAATATCTACGGCGCACCACCCAAGGGCACGGGCCAAATCGCAATTTGAGAGAAATTCTCAGGAACCGTTCGCCAAGCTTGACCTTTCAGTCTTGCCCGGCGCACGTCGTCCGGCGAAGTTCGCAAACTGCCGCTCGGCGGCGACAACCCAGGAGACCTCCGTGCGCGGTGAAATTCTCAGCTACGACGCCACCATCGGCGCCGGCCTGATCAGCGGCGACGACGGCGCCCGTTACGACTTCACCTCGGCCGCGCTTCAGTCGCCGGCGGTGCCCGCCGCCGGCGTCCGCGTCGACTTCGTGCCCGAAGGCGGCGTCGCCACCCAAATCCTGATCCTCGCAGGCGCTGCGACCACCACCGGCGTCGCTGGCGGCTACGCCGCCTCGGCCGCCACTGGCGCGCCCGGCTCGGGCTTCGACTTCCAGTCCGCCATGCTGTCGTTCAACGGCCGCCTGCGCCGCTCGCATTTCTGGATCGGTTTCCTGATCGTCTTCGGCGCCAGCCTGGTGCTGGGCTGGATTCCCTTCCTCGGCGGGCTGATCTCCTTGGCGCTGATCTGGCCTAACCTGGCCATTTCGGTGAAACGCCTGCACGACATGGGGAAGAGCGGCTGGCTGGTCGCCATTCCATGGGTGGTCTCGACGATCCTGGTCATCGTCGGCTTCGTGATGATGTTCGCCGGAATCGCCGCCAGCGGCATGGATGAGAGCTATTACGAGGACAACCCGATGGCTGCCCTGTCCATCATGGGACCGGCGGTCGGCGCCTTCATCATCGCCTCGCTCGTCAACTTGGCCTTCCTTTTGTGGATCGGCATCACGGACAGCCAGAAGGGCGAGAACCGCTTCGGCCCGAATCCCAAGGGCGAATAAAAACGAGTGGCGAGTGACGAGTGGTCAGTGGCGAGACCCGCCGCATCCGCATCGTCGCTCGCCACTAACCACTCGCCACTCCTAACTACATCCTGCGCGCGCCCAGACTGACCGCCCGCGCCAGCATCTGGGCGATCTGCGCCTCGGATCGCAACAGGGCCGGAGCCCCCCCGTCCACCGCCACATTGACGGTGACCCCGCCGCCGGAAGCCGGCCCGATCTCGCCGCCCGTCGCGGGTCGAAACACCTCCGGCCCGCGCTCTCCGACCAGATAGGCCCCGCCGCCCAGCACCGGCCCGCCGTCCGCCCGCGCCCCGCCGAAACTGGACATCGCCGCCTGGATCGCGCCGCTCAATCCACCTTGTGACCCCGCCGCCGCATTGACGGCGTTCAGCACCGCCCGCGCCAGTTCGGCCAACGACACCTCCCCGTCCGCCGCCGCCCGCGCCAGCGACCGCGTCAGGCTTTCGCCCGCGCGCCCGAACGCCTCTTCGATGGCGTTGGCCGCATCCTGCGCCGGCGCCTTCAGCGCCTCCAGCGCCGTTCCGGCCTCCGCTGCCCTCAGCGCCACCTGATCGATACCGTCCCGCCCGAACTCATCCGCCATCCGGCCAACCCTCCATCAATCGCGCCAGCCCTTCGCGCCCCAAAGGCGCCAATCCGCGCGGGATTTCCGTCAACATCCGCCACTCCTTCAGCGACAGCCGCCAGAACGCCTCCGGCGCCACGCCCATCGCCGCCACCAGCCTCAGCATCTCGCCCCAGGGCGTCACCTCGCGGCCGCCGCAAACGCCTGCGCCACCGCGACCGCCGCCTCGCGCGGATCGACGCCGGCCACATCCGCCGCCTCCCCGCCCCCGCGCAACACCGCCGCCAGCACCACCATCAGATCCCTCGCCGACAGAGCCTTCATCCGCTCCGCCACCGCCGCCAGCCCATCGACGCCCAGCCCCGTCTCGATCTCCGCCAGCGCCCCCAGCGTCAGACATGCCCGGCGCCGCTCGCCGCCCAGCATCACCGCCGCCTCGCCCCGCGCGCCGTTCGTCATCAAATCCTCCCCCGTCGGGGGAGGGGGACCGCGGAGCGGTGGAGGGGGCCGGACGCCCCATCGCCGCCGAATGTCTGGCGCCGAATCCGCATCAGCCCCCTCCACCATGCTCTGCATGGTCCCCCTCCCCCGATGGGGGAGGATTTCATCCCGTTCATATCGCGCTGAATCCGATGGCCCCCGCGCTGGCCAGGCTCAGCGCAAAGGTCGCCTCCCCTTCGTGCTCGCCGGCGTATTCCAGCGCCGCCACCAGGAACGGCCCCTCCAGCACGCCGAAGTCCGGCACGATCAGCCGCCAGGTCTTGGCCGCCTGATCGAAGAAGGCCTCGCGCACCAGCGCATCCGACGCCGCATCACGAAAGATGCCCTGCCCCGACACCGTCGCCGACTTCACGCCCGCCCCCGCCAACAGCTCGCGCCACCGCCCGGCGCTGTCGCCGTCCGTCGCATCCACCGTCTTCGCGTTCAGCGAAATCGTCCGCGCCCTCAACCCCGCCACAGTCGTGAACACGCCCGGCGCGCCCTCGATCTTCAGCAGCATGTCCTTGCCCGCCTGTGCGGTCATTCTGTCCTCGCTTTGCTCATGAGTGGCGTGTGGCGAGTGACGAGTGGCGAGGAAGATCGTCGCAACGGGTCACCCGATGCGTCCGCCTCCTGGACCCAGCTCGCCACTCGCCACTAACCACTCGCCACTTCCTCAGTCACCGCCCTCAACCGCACCACCGCATAGGTCCGCCGCCCGTCGCCCGCCCGAAACACATCCGCAGACGTCGCCCTCAGCGTCGCCGTCCGCACGCCATCGGTCTCCAGCACCACGCCGTGCAGACACGCCCGCACCGCCGCCGCCACAGCCTTGGCCTCCTCCGACCCCGCGAACCGCGACACAGCCGTCAGGGTCAGTCTTTGCTCGACCCCGCCCCCGTCCGCCGCCACCGGCCGGCTCTCGCACCGCCCGATCACCAGATGCGGAAACTCGGCCCCCTCGGGCGCCTGATCGAAAACCCGCCCGCCCAACAGCGCCTGCACCGCCGGATCGCCCATCAGGGCCGCCAGCACCGCCTTCTGCAACGCGCTCTCGTGATCCCTCATCGCTCCCGCTCCAGATCCAGCTTCGCCCGACCCGGCCGCGCATCCTCGATCCCCAAGATCCGCCAGTCCGCCCCGCCGAACCGCAGCACCCGCCCGACCGACAGCCGGGGATCCTCCCGCGCCTCCGCCCCCATCGTCTCGACCGCCCGCCTCTGATCGCCCTCGCCGCGTTCGGTCCGCCTGCGCGCCCCGCACTTCAGCCAGGCCGACCCCACCGCCTCGAACGTCACGCTGCGCCCGCCGTAAGCCGTCCCGGCCTCCACCGGCTGGAACAGCCCCGCCAGCATTCTCACAACCGCACCACGCGATACGGCGAGATCCAGCCCTCGACCGGCTCGACCTCGACCGGCTCCCCGCGCTCATAGGCCCGCAGCACCAGCATCAGGATCGCCAGCCGCAACGGCGCCGGTGAGGTCGATGTCAGGCCCAGCCCCACATCCCCCTCGACCTTCGCCTGGGCCGCCTCGATCAAGGTCTGGATCAGCCCGTCCTCAGCCTCATGCTCGACCCTCAGAAACAGCTTCGCCTCCGCCACCGTCACCGGCTGCGCCATCCAGACCTCCATTGTCAGAAATCGCGTCTCCTCCCCATGCAATGGGGAGGGGGACCACGAAGTGGTGGAGGGGCTCTTTCCGCCGCACAGCTCGCGCGTTCAGAGCCCCTCCGTCACGGCGCAAAGAAGCGCCGCGCCACCTCCCCGCCGCTACGCGACAGGGAGGAGGCGATCAGCCCCGATCAGCTCGCGCTGAACTTCGTCACCTTGCCCCTCCGCGACTACGTCGCGGAGAACTTCATGACTTTCACAGCATCGAAGTTCTGCACCCCGCCGCCAACCCGCTTGGTCGTGTAGAACAGCAAATAGGGCTTGGCCGAATAGGGATCGCGCAGCACCCGCACCCCCGCCCGATCCACGATCAGATAGCCCCGCTGAAAGTCCCCGAACGCGATCGACAGACTGTTCGCCGCCACGTCCGGCATGGTCTCGATCTCGGTCACCGGATAGCCCAGCAGCGACGCCGTCTCGCCCAGCCGCGTCGCCGGCTGCCAGATATAGTTGCCGTCGGCGTCCTTGAACTTGCGCACGGCGGACACCGTCTTCCTGTTCATCACGAAGCGCCCGTTCGGCCGGTACTGAGCCTTGGGCGCATAGACCAGGTCGATCAGCCGATCCGCCGGACTGGTCGCCGCGAAACCGCCCGCAGCTCCCGACGCCACATAGCCGATCTGACCCCAGGCCTGGCCCGCGTCCGCCACGGTCGGATAGGTCAGGAAGCCCTTGGGCTTGTTCACCCCGTCGCCGTTGACGAAGGCGGCCGTCTCCTGCGCCGCGAAGGCGTCCTCGACCTCGGCCGCCAGCCATTCGTCCAAATCGACCATGGCGTCGTCCAGCAGGGCCTGGGTCGCCGCCGGATTGGCGTAGAGATCGGCCGACGGGAACTCGAGCAGGGCCAGGGTCGCCGGATCCGTCTCCGGTCGCGCCGCCGTCTCCGCCACCCAGCCGCAGGCCACGCCCGCCGTCGACACAGGCTTACGGAACACGCCGGCCGCCACCGTGCGCACCGTGGCGATCTCGCGCATCGGAGACGCCGCCATCAGCCGACGCTCGATGGCCCGCTCGGTCTCGTACGGCACGACATAGCCGCCCGAGGTCGCGCCGCCCGACAAGCCCGCCTTGACCTCCAGACCGCCCGCCAACTGAGGAGAGTGACCCGTCTTCAGATAGCCGTCCCACGCCGCCTTCGCCTCGGGCGCCCCCGAGACTGAGTTGCCCGGCTCGGCGGGCTCGCCCCCAATCACCGGACGCCGGCTCTGGCTCATCACCCGATCCAGTCGCGCCTGCGCCGCCGCCACCGCCTGATCGATGCGCGCCACCTTCTCCTCCAGCAGCACATCGGCCGCCGCCTTCTTCTCGATCTCGTCCAGCCGGACGTCGTTCGCCCCTTTGAACGCCTCGAACGCCGCCATCATCTCATGCACGACAGCGCGCGCCTCCGGCGAGCCGGAAGCCTGTTTGGTCTCTTTCATGATATCTCCGGTTGAAGAACCGCCTGTTGCGGTTAGGGTCGAGGCGTGACCGACACGACCTCAAAACTGATGGACGGCCTGCAGCGCTCCTGGCTGCTCAAGCTCGTCTGGGGATGGGCGCCGCTGGCGCCACTCGTCGTCATCGCCTTGGCCAAGCACTATTCAGGCCCGAGATCGGGTTGGCTTTCCGTGCTCCCGTTTCTGCTCTCTTGCGCAGGCCTAGCCGCCTATTGGGCTATTGGGCGGATCGACCGTCAGCAGAGACGCGCCCGCACTCGTGGCTTGTCTCCGCTCCAACGCGTGCAAATGTCCGACGAAACGAATGTGGTTTCACTAACCGAGACCCTTAGGATCACCGACAATCCGCCGATTGAGACCCTGCCCCGCCCGGTTCAAACGGCGGTCTCCATCTGGGGCGCTCCACTGCCTAAGTTCTTCTCGACCGGCCTTGCCGTGATGGACCTAGTCCTGATCATCCTGCTGATGACCATGATCATCATGGACGATCCGATGGGCGAGCTATCACGCCGTGCCGGAGGCCCACTTCTATCTTACTGGCCGGTCTTCACCGCGCTCGCCTTGACGCTCGTTTTGCTCCGTACGCGCGGACGACTCACCCGGATGCACCGCCAATACGTCGCTGAGGCCGAGACATCCGGCCGCCGTCCCTTCCCCGCTCTATGATGGCCGCCTGATGTCCCACCTCACGCCGCTCGAAAGCGCCGTCATGGACGCCATGGTCTGGCAGATGGGCGACAGCGTCCCCGACCTGGCGGCCCAGGCGGCTTCCAGCTCGCCGGGTATGCGTCGCAACACCGGCGCCGGCCTCTATTCCCGGATCGTCGTCGATGCGGACCGCATCGCCGCCAACCCGGACGCCACCGGCCTGTTCGGCACGGTCCATGTCATGGTCGGCGATCTGCCCGAACCCATCGGCTTCCAGATCGAGCTGCGCCAGGGCCGGCTGAGGGCCCTGCACGGCCAGAGCTATGGCCAGGACACCCGCGCCATCGATTTCTCCAGCACACCCTTCGGCGAGGTCTTCACCGTCGACGCCCGCGGCCAGTCCGTCCTCTATCGCCCCGCTTGGCGCGCGCCCGATCCCGTCGCCCCCAGGCCGAGACCCGCCGCCCGACCTGCCGTACAGGCCCAGCCCCTGACCAAGCACCCAGTCGCCGCCGCCAAGCCCGCCCACCCGGCCACGGCGTCCGCCGCCGCGCCCAGCCTGACCGAAATCCTCGCCAGCGCCTCCAACCCGACCGCCTCTCGCGCCGGAAAGCTGGCCCTGGTCTATCTCGGCGCCTATGCGCTGGCGGTGGTGTTCGTCCTGTTCGCCGAACTCGTCCTGCATCTCGGCTGGGTCTTCGCCGCCATCGTCGCCGCCTGGGCGCTGCGCTACATCCACAGCGCCAAGGGCCGCACCCAGATGTCCGACCTCGCCGACCGCCTTGACCGCAACGGCGCCTTCGAGGCCCTCAAGCCAAACTGAACCGCGCCCCCGGCAGCATCGGAAACGTCACGACCTTTCCTCGCACTTACACAGCGACCGGCTCCCGCTGGACACGCAAATGGATCGCGCCGACACTTGGCTAAGATGTTTGAACGAAGCGCCCATCTTTTGCTCGCCGGATTGGCTGCCCTCACCGCATCGCTCGCCTGCGACGTCGGCGCCGCCGTGGCTCAAGACGCAGAATGCTACGATGCCGAAGTCTCGGCTCGCATCGTTTCGCAGATACCGACTGTGTTCCCGGATAGTGACGATGGTTGGATCGTCATGAGTTGGCCCTGGATCGTCGATCTGGACGTAAACCGAGTTCATTCCGGTGATGCCCGCCGTGGGCGCATGACCGTTCTGGCGGTTCTACATACCTATTACCGCCGCGACCTTGGCTCGCGCCGCTGGAAACTGCGGCGCAACGATCTTGGAGGCTTTAATCTTCTTCGCGGCGCGGAAAATCTGACAACCCGATGTGCCGCCGATCAGCCGCCAGCGACAGCCTTCATCAAACCAGCTGTTGGCCAGACGCTCGAAGACCTCCGCCGCGAGGGCCGCGAGCACTACGGTCGCGACAACTGAAATCTTGCGCCGACCAAGGCCGGAAATACGACCAGCGAAACCTCCCACAGCTCGACCGCGCTCAGCACCCTCAGCCGGCCCTGACGCCGAGCCCGCGCCGTGCGGTATCCGATCGACAGTCCGTCCATCGCCCCCGCCCGGCTCAGCGCCCCGGCGAACCGCGCCTCGGCCGACCAGTCCTCGATCCGTCCGCGCACGAACAGGCCGCGCGCGTCCTCGACGATCTGCTCCCAGACCCCGACCGGCGCCCGCGCGTCGTGCTGGTTCAGCATCCGCACCCCCTCGGCGCCCGTCTTGGCCAGACTGTCCGCAAACGCCCCCGCCTGCACCACATCCCCGTTCAGATCCGCCACGCCCCACAGGGAGGCGTAGCCTTGGATTTGTAGTGGCGAGTGGCGAGTGGCGAGTGATGAGCGCTTCTCACTTCGCTCTGCTGTCTCGCCACTCGTCACTCGCTGCTCGCTACTCATTTCGCCCCCTCCAACCGTCGCTCGATCCGCTCCACGGCCGCCGCCGTCGCCTCGCCCTGGACCTCCAGCCGCGCCAGCCGTTCGGCGACCAGCCTCTGTTCCCCGACCCGCTGCTCCAGCGTCGCGATCCGCGCCGCCGCCCCGCCGGCCCAGACCAGGCCGCCAATGGTCTGCACCGCCACGGCGATCAGCAGCGCCGTCGGCACGCGCCGAATTTGATGTTCGGTCATCCGCCCAACCCCGCCATCCGCCTGCGCTCGTCATCCGTCAGGAAACTCGCCGCCTCCAGCCGCGCCCACAGGGCGTCCCGCTCGGGCTGCAGCGCCGCCACCGCCTCCAGGTCCGCCCGCACCTCGCACCCGGCGAACCGCGCGCCCAGCCAGCCCGTCATCGCCCCCGCCGCCTTCCTGACCAGCGGGATCACCGTCTGTCGCCAGAAGGCCGCATTGGCCTCGCGATAGTTGGCGTAGGTCGCGTCCCCAGGGATACCCAGCAGCTGCGGCGGCACCCCGAAGGCCAGGGCGATCTCGCGCGCCGCCGCATGTTTGCCGGCCGTAAAGTCCATCTCCGCCGGCGTCAGGCTCAGCGGCTTCCAGTCCATCCCGCCCTCCAGCAGGATCGGCCGCCCGGCGTTCGTCGCCCCGGCATAGACGTTCGACAACTGGTCCTTCAGCGCCTCGAACTGCCCGTCCGTCAGCCGCTCGCCATTGCGCGCCCCATAGACCAGCGCCCCCGACGGCCGCGCCGCATTGTCCAGCAGCGCTTTGTTCCAGGCGCCCGCCGCATTGTGCGCATCCACCCCCTGCGCCGCCGCCTCCATCGGCGACAGCCCGTACCAGTCGTCCAGCGGGTGCCACAGCTTCAGGTGCATCACCGGCGCCCAGCCGTCTGCCGCCCGCCCGATCCGAACCGAGCGTCCGTCCACGGAATAATCCCATGCCTCGGGCCAGCCCGACCGGCCAGGGACCACCTTCACCCGGTCCGACCGCAGCGCCCACAGCTCGTCCGGCGCCCCGTCCACATCCGCATCGCCGGTCGCCTCGACATAGGCGTTGCCCGACACCTGCAGCGCCCCATAGACCGCCTCCATCAACTCGGCCCCCGACTGTTCGGCATTGGGCCGGCGGATCAGTTTCGCCAGCGGATGCGCCTCGTCGCGCACCCCGTCCACGAACACCGCGAACGGCGCCGCAGCCGCCGCCTCGGCGATCATGCGGATGCAGCGATAGGCCACCGCATTCTTCTGATACCCCTCGCGCGCCAGGCTGGCGTAGTCGTTGGGCGTCCACCGCGGCCGGCCCACCCCCGACAGGGCGATCACCCCGCCCGCTCGGCTCTCCTTGCCCTCAGGCGCACGCACACGCCCCGCCTGGCCGAACGGCCACCGGATCGAAACCATCGTGTCAGTTTCCTTATTTTCGTCATCCTCGGGCTTGTCCCGAGGATCCAGACTCCCGGTCTTCGCCGGTCAGGCTCGGTGTTTCTGGATCCTAGGCACGAGGCCTAGGATGACGGCGTTGAAAACAACGTTCGTCGTTCTGGCGGCGTCATCAGCCGCAACACCGGCCGCTCCACCCACAGATGCACGACCACGCCCGCCGCCAAACTCGCCACCACAGTCAGCCCGACAACCGCATCCCCAGGCGCCACGACCATCCCGCTCTCGAACAGCCTTCCCAGAGCTCGGATCACAAGCACATGGACTAGATAGATCGAATAGGACGCATCCCCCATGAAGGCCGCCGCCCGCTCCAGCCGCCCCGGTGCCGCGTCCATCCGCTCCATCCGCACCAAACCGAACACCAGCAGCGCGCTGGGCAACCCCCAGATCAGCACCCGCCTCAACCCGTTCCACGGATCGTTCAGCGCTCGCACATCGTCGATCCCGCCATAGCCGATCACCAGCGTCAGCCCGAACCCAACCAGCGCCAGCCCGACCGCCCACAGCCCCGCCCCTCGCGGCGCCCTCCGCCAAACCGACGCGATCCCGACGCCCAGCAGAAACTCCAAAATGATCGGCGCGCCCCAGAACCTCAGCACCGGCGCCGCCACGACCAACCCGACCGCCAGCATCGCCGCATAGGCCGCGACCAACCCCCAGCCGACCCGCCGTCCACCGGCCATCGCCAACCCGAACCCGGCGTAGAACAGCATCTCGAAACACAGGGTCCACCCCGGCCCCAGCGCCGGAAACGTCAGCTCCGGTCCGCTGAACGGCCAGAACAGAAACGTCGCCGCCGCCACGTCGGGTGTCAGCGTCCCGCCCCGCGCCATCCCGATCAGGATCGGCAGCGACAGCAGCCAGTAAATCGGCGCCACCCGCCGAAACCGTCGCCACAGGAAGTCCCCGGCGGCCCGAACCCCGCCCTGCCCCCGCGTCGTCGTGGCGATGATGAAGCCGCTGATGACGAAGAACACGTCCACGCCCACGGCGCCGAAATCCTCCAGCGCGCTACCCGCCAGAACCGTCTCCAGCCCCAGCCGCGTCCCCGCCAGGTCCAGCGCATGGGCCACGACCACCGCCGTCGCCGCCGCGAACCGCAGCGCCTGCACCCCGTAAAACCGCTCCCCCATACGCCACGGTTAACACCGCGCGCGCAGAACCGACAACCTCAGATCATCACCCTTCCCCGCACCGCCTCGGCGATCCTGGCCTGGCCCGCCGCATTCGGATGGACGGCGTCGAACATCAGCCCGCTGGCGAAACCCCCGCCGAACAGGGCCGTCCCGTCGATGGGCGCCGCCAGCCCCCGCGCCGCCGCCACCTCGAACACGGCATCCCGGATCGCCCCCTGCGCCGCATAACTCGCCTTGCCCTGCACCGGGTCCGACGGACACCCTGTCATCAGCAGCACGTCCCCCGTCGTCAGGCACCGATCCACCAACAGCCCCAGCCCGGCCTTGTAGGTCGCAACCGCCGTCCCCGCATTCCAGTCGTTGATCGTCAGGCACACGAGCGACAGATCGGGCGCCGCCGCCGGGATCGAGCCATAGGCCCGGTACGGCTGGTCCGTCGTGATCCAGTCCGCGATCCTGGCCCCGCCCCATCCGGCGTTGATCACTCGCGCCCGCCGCACGTCCGACCGCCATCCGACCCCGCCCGCGATGAACACAGCCCCGCCCGAGGCCCAGCGCACCGTCACCGGCCCGCTCGTCTCGGGAAAGGCGACGGTCGCGACCTCCATCGACGCGGCCTTGGTCGTGTTCACGCTTGCGCGCACCACCCCGTCCGTCTCGACCGTCAACACCCCCAGCGCCGTATTGGTCACGGCCCACAGGTCGAACCGATCGACCGGCCCGTCGGGCTGAAAACTCCAGGCTCCGCCGGACGCCGCCGCGCCCGAGAACAGCTTTCCGCCCATCCCCGTCAGAGCATTGACGCCCCATCCCGCGCCCATCGTCACGCGCGAGTCATAGGCCCAATAGCCTCCGCTGGCCCCATCCGCCGCGCCTGCGCCCGCGACGCTGGCCGCCGAGGCCGGCAGCCCGCGCCCGCTCATCATCGCCGCCAGCCGCTCTGGCCAGGCGCCCGCCCGACCGTTCGGCGTCCACCCGCCGGAGACACCGCCAAACCCTTGCGTCACGCTGTCGCCGATGCACAACAGCCGCGCCTCGCGCCCGCCCGCCTGCATGGTCCGCACCGCCGCCGACCAGACGGGCAGGTCGCTCACGGCGAACCGCGACCGCCCCAACACCCCGCCCGGCGCCGTCGTCGCCGCCCCGATCTCGACGCCAGACATCAGTCGAAGGCCGCCACGATCTGCGTCGCCGTCGTCCCGGTCGCCAGCACGCGCCGCACCTGCACCGGCAACCAGCCCACGGGATGGTTGGCGAACGTCACCGCCTCCCCATCCTCGCTGCCGACCGTCAGCACACGGACATTGCCCGCCGAGCCGACATACAAAGCCTTGGCATAGGTCGTCAGATCGACCGTGTCGCTGGGCGCCACAGCCGCCGCGCGCCGCGCTGGCCCGCTCGCATCGCGCCCATGATTCAGCAGTCCGTCCCGCTCGGGAATGGCCGGCATCTCGTCTCTCCTGTTCCAACAAATTCTCCCTCCCCCTGCGGGGGAGGGTGGCTGAGCCGCAGGCGAAGCCGGGTGGGGGCGGCAAGGCGACCCATCACCGACCTCGCGCGATCAATCCGTGCGCCCCTGCCGGGCCGCCCCCACCCGGTCGCTCCGCGACCACCCTCCCCGGTACGGGGAGGGAAAAGACATTCACAGCCCGCGCACGCTCGGCCCCGCCGACTGCGGTCCCAGCATCAGCCGCGTGATCGCCCATACCAGAGCGTCCGCTCGATCCGGGCTGGGTCCGCCCTCGCACCCCAGGGCCAGCATTTCTTCCTCCAGCGCGGGAAAGGCATCGCAATGGACCACCCGCCCCTGTTCGTAGAGCAGGGCCACCGGCTCGGCCCGCGCCGCCTTGGACCGCGAGGCATGCACCATCTCGACCGGCGCGGGACAGTCGTTTGTCCTCAAGACCGCGCGCACCATGTCCCCGCCCTGGTTGCCCTCGGCGACCACCTCGTGCGCCCCGAAATCCCGCGCGGCCTGACAGACCGCCCCTGCCCAGCCGCCGGGCGACAGCCCCCGCACCGTCCGGTCGGCCAGCACGAAGGCCTGCCGACCCTTGCGACCGACCACCACGATCCCGCAGGCGTCGCCGCCCGCCGTCGCCGGCGGATCGACCGCCACCACCACCCGCTCCAGCTCGACCGGCCGCGCGCCCCTGGCCCGTTTCAGATCCTCGATGCGGAACAGGGCGCCTTCGCCCTCGACCACCAGGCCTTCCAGCTCCTGCGCCGCCAGCCGCGTCCCGCCATAGACGTCGTGCAGATGCGCCAGAAATCCGGGCGACAGGTTCTGCGCGTTCAGCGCCGTCGCCGCCCGCTCCGTCACCGTTCCGGCCTCGGCCATCAGCCGCCTCAGCGCAGGGATCGGCCGGGGCGTCGTCGTCACCGCCAGCAGCGGCTCGTCCCCCAGACGCAACCCGAACCTCAGGTTCGACAGCACCATCTCCGGCTTGCGCCAGGCGCAGAACTCGTCGGCCCAGGCCGCATGGAACTGCGGCCCCCTCAGACTGTCGGGATCCTCGGCCGAGAAGGCGTAGGCCGCCGACTGATTTTTCCACACCAGCCGACGCCGCCCCGCCTCCCAGCGCGGCCGGTCGCCCGGTTCCGCCAGCGCCTTGATCCCCGACGCCCCCTCCACCATCACCTCGCGCACGTCGTGCAGGGCGGGGCCGACCAGGGCCAGAGTGATGCCCGCTCTTTTGCGGGCCAGTTTGTCGATCCAGACCGACCCGGCGAAGGTCTTGCCCGACCCTCGCCCACCCAGCAGCAGCCAGGTCCGCAGGTCGTGATCAAGCGGCTTGATCTGGTGCTTCAGCAGCCGAACGTGATTGCGATGCAGCCTTAGCTCTTGCCCGTTCGTCGGCTTCGGCCTGCTTTTCTTCCATGATCCGGTCGAGCCGCTCGTATTCGACGAGGAGTTCTCCTCGGATTCGCTCGTCCTCTGCGGCGTCGTAGGTTCGTCCACCCATCTCGTCCTCTTCGTTGTCGCTCAGGCACAACAGCCGCATCGCCTCGACCGCCTTGGCCGAGCGCGCGATCACGCCGATCTGGCGCGCGACCTTTTCGGCTGCGGCCGCGTCCTCGATCTCTGTCTTGCAAACCTTCTGCGCGGCCTCTTCCATCTTGGCCTTCAGCATCAGGAACATCGGCTCCATCCACCCGGCGCAGGCCGCAGCAGTTCCGCGAGCGCCGCCACCGCCGCCCTCTCCGTCATCCCGATTTCCCGTCATGCCCAAACCATATCGCAGCAGCGTCCTCAGGCCGGAAGAACGCCCACATAATTCGCCAACGATTTGTTTTCTAAAGACTTCGACCAGCGTCATTGCGCTGGCTAGAGGGGGCTACCCTAGCAGCCTCAGCCCCGCTCCAGCATCCATTCCGGCGCCTCGAAATCCAGCGCATCCTCCGGCTCAGCCAGCGACAGCTCCGAAATCGTCTGCCCCCGCACCGACACCCCGGCCGTATGCACCGTCTCGCGACTACCCGAGATCAGGTGATGCCATCCCGCCAGCGGCCGCCCCTCGTGCAGCCGGCGATAGGCGCACGACAGGGGCATCCACCCCAGCGCCTCGATGTTTCCGGGCGTCAGCTTGATGCAGTCCGGCACCTGCGCCTTACGGTTCGCATAGTCCGAGCACGAACAGGCCTGGGAATCGAACAGCTTGCAGTGCACCCGCGTCGGAACGACGTCGCCCGTATCCTCGTCCTCGAACCGGATCACGCAGCACAGCCCGCAGCCGTCGCACAGCCCCTCCCATTCAGAAGGCGACATCTCGGCCAGGGTCTTGGTTTCCCAGTAGGGCTGCATGGCGCGCCTCATACGCGCCGCGTCGCCGCTTGTCACAGCCTCAATGCCCCACTGTCTTGGAGAACAGGTTGATCACCACCACCCCGCCGACGATCATCGTCAGCCCCGCGATGGCGGGCAGGTCCAGCCGTTGGCGGAACGCCACCGTCCCGATCACCGAGATCAAAACGACGCCCAGCCCGCTCCAGATCGCATAGGCGATCCCGACCGGCATCTGCCTCAGGGCGATCGACAGCAGGTAGAAGGCCAGGCCGTAACAGGCCGCCATCCCCGCCGTGGGCCAGGCCCTGCTGAACTGCTGCGAGGCCTGCAGCAGCGTCGTCCCCGCCACCTCCAGCGCAATGGCGCCCAGCAGCACCATCCATGTCACCGGGCTCATGCGTCGTTCGCCGTGATCGGATGGCCGGGCGTCAGCAGCGACAGCAGCGCCTGCCTCTGCTGCGGCGACACCGTGTGCGTCGCGAACAGGTCCGACATCCACAGCCCGTCCGCGATCAGCCTCAGCATCAGGGCGTCGTCGGCCCCGACCGGGTCGCTGGGATCATCCACCTTCACCTTGTCGATCCAACTGTTCCACCGCTGAGACAGCGCAGGATCGATGGCGCAGGCGGCCATCACCACCCGACCGATGCTGACGTCCTGCGGCGTCACCGGCTCGATGACCGTGGCCCGCAGATAGGCTCGGGCGTTGCGACCATAGGGCTCCGGATCGCGCGCCGCCTCGGCCAAGATCATGTCCGTATGCATCCGCCCCAGGTGATCGATCATCCCTTCCAGCAGGGCGATTTTGCTCGGGAAGTGGTGCAGCAGGGCGCCCTTGCTGACGCTCGTGCGCGCCGCCACCGCATCCAGCGTAAAGCCCGACGCCCCCAGCTCAGCCGCCACTTCCAGGGCCTTCTCGATGATTTCGGCGCGAGTGTCGTCGGGTGCGCGGCGGCGTGTGATCGTATCCATGGCCGCTACATACCAACCGGACGGTAACTGTCAATCCTCAGGTCCCATCAGGCCCCGCGCGGCGCCCGCCGTCGGCTCCAGGCCACCCAGGCGATGCCGACAACCGACACGAACACGCCGCCGAAGAACGCCCCCAGCGCCGACAGGACGACCGCGAACATCCCCGTCATGAACCCCTGCCCCACGGCGATCACGGCCTGCGGTCCGGCGCCGCCGTCATAGTCCGCCGACACCCTGTAGGTCCCGGCCCGGTCGATGCGGAACACCTGGATCGACTGCCCCTGTCGTCCGCCGAAGGTATAGGTCGAGCTGCCGCCCGGCGTACGCGTCGCCACCGGAGTTCCATCCGCCGCCACGACCTTGACCGCCAGTCCGGACACCTCGTCCACGGCATAGACCCGCCCATCGACGACGCTGCGGACCTCCAGAAACACGGTGTGGTTTCCCGGCGTCAGCGCCAGCTCGCGTGCCCCCGGCACGACGATCTGCTCCAGCCCGTCGTCCATCGCCGGCAGTTTCGTCGCCAGGATGACGACCATCGTCACGATCCCGCAGATCGCGGGCAGCACGGCCAGCAGATAGAATATCCGCCCCGGCTTGCGGTCTGGCGCGCCCCCGCGCCCGTTCGACGTCATATCCATCCCTGCATCCCCCGACTGCAAACCCTCCACGAACTACACCGTGTCGCCCGGAAACCGTCAACGCCGATGGCGGTTCGGCCTCCCCTCCTCTATATGGCCGCCCATGGCAGCCAGACCCCCCCTCGTCGCACTCAAGGACGTCCGTCTTCAGGACGGCCAGCGCCCCCTCTTCGACGGCGTCGACCTTGCGGTCGAGCCGCGCAGCCGTGCGGCCCTCGTCGGGCGCAACGGCGCCGGCAAGTCCACCCTGATGAAGGTCGTCATGGGTATGATCGAACCCGACAGCGGCGACCGTTCGGTCCAGTCCGCCGTCCGCTTCGCCTATGTGCCGCAGGAACCCGTCATCACCGGCGAGACCCTGCTGGACTACGCCTCCTCCGGCGAGGCCGAGAGCTGGACGGCCGAGAGCTGGCTCGCCACCTTCGGCCTGAACCCCGAGAAATCGACGCAAGGGTTGTCCGGCGGCGAGACCCGCCGCGCCGCCCTGGCCAAGGCCTTCGCCGAAGAGCCCGACCTGCTGCTGCTGGACGAGCCGACCAACCACCTCGACATCCTGGCCATCGAACTGCTGGAGAACGAGCTGATCCAGGCCCGGTTCGCCCTGCTGGTGGTCAGCCACGACCGCGCCTTCCTGAACCGCGTCACCAACACCGTCCATTGGCTGGAAGGCCGCCGCGTCCGCACCCTGAGCAAGGGCTTCGTCGAGTTCGACGAATGGTCCTCCAAGGTTATGGAGGAAGAAGCTGAGAGCCTGCGTCGCCTGACCAAGACCATCGAGCGCGAAACGGCCACCTTCTATTCCTCCATCACCGCCCGCCGCAGCCGCAACGAAGGCCGCGCCCGTTCGCTGAACGCCCTTCGCGCCGAACGCGCCGAGAAGATGAAGGACGCCCCGCGCGAACTCTATCTGGGCGTCGATTCCGGCGGCACGTCGGGCAAGCTGGTCGCCGAGATCAAGGGCGTGTCCAAGGGTTTCAACGGCCGCACCCTGTTCAAGGACCTGACCACCCGCATCATCCGCGGCGACCGTCTGGGCATCGTCGGTCCCAACGGCGCGGGCAAGACCACCCTGGTCAAGACCCTGCTGGGCGAACTGCCGCCTGACGAGGGCACGGTCCGCATGGGCTCCAATCTGGAGTCCGTCTATCTGGACCAGTCGCGCGAGGGTCTGAAGTCGGACATGACCCTGTGGGACGCCCTGACGCCGGGCGGCGGGGACTCTATCCTTGTGCGCGGCGTGTCCAAACACGTCGCCGCCTACGCCAAGGACTTCCTTTTCTCCGAGGCCCAGCTGCGCCAGCCAATCTCGACCCTGTCGGGCGGCGAGCGCAACCGCCTGCTTCTGGCAAGGGCGTTGGCCAAGCCCGCCAACCTGCTGATCCTCGACGAACCGACCAACGACCTGGACATGGACACGTTGGACAAGCTGGAAGAGCTGCTGGAGGGCTATGACGGCACCCTGATCCTGGTCTCCCACGACCGCGACTTCATCGACCGCCTGTCCACCTCGACCCTGGCTTTGAACGGGCGTGGCGACATCGTCGAGACCCCCGGCGGCTGGACCGACTTCATCCGCCAGAACCCCGGCTTCCTCCAGCCCGGCTCCAACCCCCGCCCCCAGGACAAGGCCGCCGCCCAACGCGCCGCCGAGGCCGCCCCGGCCGCCGTCGCCCCCAAGAAAGCCGGCAAGCTGACCTTCAAGGACGCGCATCGCCTGAAGGAACTCGAAGCCCTTATCGACGCCCTGCCCGGCACCATCGCGAAACATGATGCTGCGCTGGCCGACCCCGCCCTCTACGCCCGCGATCCCAAGACCTTCGACGCCACGATGAAGGCCGCCGACAAGGCCCGCGCCGACCTGGAATCCGCCGAACTGGAATGGCTGGAGCTGGAAGAGAAGAAGGCGGCGCTGGCGGGGTAGAGGCTCATATGGTTCATCGGACCATCCGGTCGGCCATACCCAGCCGGAACCCTACCCCACTCGTCATCCTCGCCCTTGTGGCGAGGGTCGATAGACTCCGTCGAAGAAGCGACCCACCCCGTCGACACCGGGAGTGGATTCTAGGCACAAGGCCTAGGATGACGAGAGCGGGGAAAATCCGTCCGTTGTCTGCTTACGGAATTGGCGATCCGACTTGAAACCGGTGCGCGCGTCCCGATCTTGTGTTAGCGTTAAGACACCAAAGGAGGCTCCATGTCGTATATGCAGATCGCTTCTGAAGAGACCCTGCGCGCAGGTCGCAAAATCGTAGAACAGTATGGCAGCTGGTCGGCCGCCATCGCCAAAGGCGAGCGCCGCGACGACGGCGTCGTCGTGCTGCCGGCGCCGCCTGCGGTTCAACCCGCCAGCAAGCCGACTCAGATCAAGAAGCCGGCCCGCGCCGCTTGACTGTCACCCTGGGGGTCGCCTGGGCGCTGTTCATCCTTGCGCCGGGCCTGGCGGTGTTCGCCGCCCTCTATACCTCAGGTGGCGGCAAGGTGGTCGCACCCGCTCCGCCGGCTCCCAACTCCTTCACAGCCCTTTCCATCGTCATCTTTGGCGCACTAGCGGCTCATGCGGCGGGTGCGGGCCTGTTCGTTCTCAACGACCTAGCCGCCCATCTACTGCCGTTTATCCATGTGCCCTGGAACCCGAACCCCTACGCCTATTTCCTGGCGGCGCGACCGAAGGAAGACCATTTCCTAGGCTTGGAGGCGTGGTTCCTCCTCAGCGTGCTTCTGGCCCTGTCCTACGGCGCCTATTTGGCGATGCGGGCAGCGATCAACCAGGCTGAACGCACCAGCATCGCCCGTCAGCAGCAGGAGCTGCCCCAAACGGCGACGCCCCTGTTCCGTTTCCTCTACGGGGGCTGGGCTTCGATCCTGACCCAGCTCAGCCCCGAGCCTGACTACAACAAGCACTTGGCCGCCTATGTCGTCACCAACATGGAGATCGAGGACAGCTGGGTCGGCTACGAAGGCGAGGTCGAAAGCCTTTCTCTCGATACGGACAAACAGATCGTCGCTCTGACGCTGAAGAACTGCCAAGCCTTTCGCTTGGTCTCGACCCAGACCGGCCTCAGCCACAAGGTCGTCCGCCGCACCATCCCGATTCCGCTGATGCTGATCGAGCGGTCGCAGATCAAGAACATCGCCCTCCAGGTTGTCTTCCAGCGCAGGTCCCTTCCCACATGACCCTGCGCACCCACCTCGTCGAGTTCGCCCCGCCCCAGCAGGCGGCGGTGCGACGGATCAACGCCGTCCTCGCCCGTGCGCCGCGCCTGCGCACCGACGGCTGGCGGATCGATGCGGGTCAGCGGCTGACCCTATGGCTGGACGCCGCCGCCGGGCGGGTCACGGTCCCGCGCCTGCGGAAGCGCGGCGTCACGGTCGAGATCATCCAGACCGACGGCGACCATCCCGTCCCCTTGCGCATCCTGCACCCCACGGGCACGCCCCGCGCCGTCATTCTGGACATCCACGGCGGCGGCTGGGTGCTGGGCAGCGCCAGTTTGAACGACCGCTTGAATGCCCACCTGGCGCACCACGGCTTCTGCGTCGTCTCGGTCGATTACCGCCTGCTGTCGGAACGTCGCCAAGTCTATGTCGACGCCGCCATCGCCGACTGTCTAGCCGCCGCCTACTGGACTGTGACCAATGTCGACCGCCTCGGCGCCTCGACCCTGTTCCTGACGGGCGAATCCGCCGGCGGGCATCTGGCGGCCCTGACCGCCGTGGCCCTGCGCGACCAGGGGCTGATCGACCTGGTGAAGGGCTGTGTCTTCACCTACGGCGTCTTTGATTTGTCGGGGACCGAGAGCGTGCGTTCGGCCGGCCCGGAGACCCTGCTGTTCAACGGCCCGACCATGCGCACCGACCTGGCCCGGTTGG
Organism: Brevundimonas sp. AC546; assembly: GCF_979258305.1. Lineage (NCBI taxonomy): Bacteria > Pseudomonadati > Pseudomonadota > Alphaproteobacteria > Caulobacterales > Caulobacteraceae > Brevundimonas > Brevundimonas sp. AC546. The sequence goes on along the minus strand of NZ_OZ409849.1, from coordinate 2,790,005 downwards.
CGCCCGACCGCGACGAGGCGGGCCTGCGCCAGCCCGACGTTTCGCCCCTCTACGCCGACCTGACGGGGTTGCCGCCCGCCCTGTTCATCGCCGGCGAGGACGATCCCCTGTTCGAGGACAGCCTGCTGATGGCCACCCGCTGGGGCGAGGCATCGGAGGCCGACCTGATCCGCGTCCCCGAGACCCCGCACGGCTTCCTGCACTTCGGCGGCCCGGCCGCCCGGGGCGCGCGCGCGGCCATCCGCCGCTGGATGGACGCGAAACTCTAGCTGGCCGACAGGATCGACACCACGAGCCCTGTGCGTCTGCGTTTCTGTGGACAAGGCAAGCCGCTGATCCGCAACCGCGAATTTGATCCGTCCACCGATGTTCACAGGCTTGTCCACCGCCGCCGGGCCAGTCGTGCACACCGGGGCGAGATCGGGCGCTTGCCTCATAGCCGGTTTCATCGGAACGTCAACAGGCCAAGGGACACGGCGGCGCGGAAATCCAGGGGAGACCCCGGACATCAAGCGAACCGGCCCGGCTCTCCGACCCGGCGCGATCGGGCGATCTTCGGATCGTAACGTGCGGCAGGCGGGATCCAGGCTCCAGTCCTCGACGGTCTCAGGATCGACAAGGAACAGGAGAACCGGATCGGGATCGAGGGACGACACGGACTAAAACGCCGTGGGACGCCCAAGACCAGGAGCGCGACGAGGTACAGCCGACCGCCCTTTCGGGTTCGCCCGGAACGACGCTGACGCCAAGGCCCTGACCCAGACGGCCAAGTCCAACCCGGACTTGGCGAGGGGACGAAGAGCACGGGTCCGCCCGCACGCTTCGTCCCCTCGCTCAATTCCGGCGTAGATTTCACGAAATCCAGCTAGACAGCCGCCGCTCCAGATGCACCCATGAGATGCAGACGGAGACACCCATGCGCGCCGCCCTGATCACCCTTGGCCTTGGCCTTGCCCTGACGACGACGCCCGCCTTGGCGTCCCCCGTGGATCAGGCCCAGGAGCCGCTGCGGACTTCTCCGGTCCGCACAGGCTACAGACCGGGCGAGACGCCCCCCGAACACTCGCTGCTTCAGATCCCCACCGCCGAAATCGCCTGCGACGGCGCGATGATCCAACCGACATACGCCGACGACCTTCGGATCGAGACCGTCCGTTTCGGCCATGAAAAGCCTGGCGTCACCCTGTCGTTCTCGATCACCGAGGACGGCCGCACACGCGACATCCGCCCCTCATCGGCGCGCATGCACCCCGCCTCCGACGAGATCGTCATTTCATCGACGCCTCCGACCGATCAGGAACAGGCCGCCCTCGCCGCGTGGCGCTTCTCAGGCGGGCCGCGCAGCGACTGCCGCCTGACGATCCGCTACACCGCCAAGCCCATCGTCGAAGCCAGTAAGGCCGACCTGCTGCGCTATTTCGCCGTCACGCGCACGCGCGGCCCGATCCGCGACGCCGTCGCCGCGCGCCTGGCCGGTCCCGACGCCAACTGCGGCGGCGATCGTCGCGGCGGCCGACGTTCGCGCACCGTGAGCTACCCCGACAACAAGATCGGCCAACGGCCGCCGCCCGGCGGTCGGTCCTGGACCGTCCTGCGCTGGGACGTGGACGCCGAGGGCCGCGCGACGAGTGTCGAGACCCTGGGTTCGTCCGGCGACGCCGTCTTCGACGCCGAGACCCGCCGCGCCGTGTCGGACACCCTCGTCGAGGGCGGCGCCCCGCTGAAGGGCTGCGTCTACAACTTCTACCGGGGCGGCGAACGCCTGCCTGCGCCGGACCTGCCCGAGCGCGAAGACGATCCGCTTCAGAACTGTCCGGCCGAAGTCCGAACGCGTTTCCAGGCGCGCGGCGCCCCGGAATCCTTCCCCGTCGCCTTCCGCGAGCGCGGCATCGAGGGCTGGGCCTTGGTGCGGTTCGACCTCGCGACCTGGGGCCAGGTCGGCAATGTCGAGGTCATCGACGCCCAACCCGCCGCCACCTTCGGCGACAGCGGCCGTCGCACGGTCCAGGCGGGCCGCGCCGAACCGTCCAACAGTCACGGCGTCCGCTGCGTCGTGCCGGTCCGCTACGTCCTGCCGACAAATCCCGTCGATGGCGAACCGATCCGAAGCGACAGGGCGGACGACATCGTCACCGACTGACGCCGCGCCTTCCCAACGCCCCTATCCCCCCGTAAGTCAGGCGCATGACCTTGTTGGGGAATCGCCTGCTGACCCGCCGCCGCGCCTTGATCGCGGGCGGTGCGGCCGTGGCGGCGGGCGCCGTGGGGCTTCGGGCCTGCGGACGGGTCGAGGCGCCGGTGGACGAGCAGGGTCGCGTGCGGCTGCGTTTCGCCACCGACTGGCGCGCCCAGGCCGAACAGGGCGGCTTCTATCAGGCCCTGGCCAGCGGGGCCTATGAGAAGCGCGGGCTGAACGTCCAGATCGTCCAGGGCGGTCCCGGCGTGAACGTGCCGCAACTGCTGGCCTCGGGCGCCGTCGAACTGGGCATGGGCTCCAACAGCTTCATCCCCCTGAACCTGGTCGCGGCCGGCGCTCCGGTGAAGGCCGTCGCCGCCTTCTTCCAGAAGGACCCGCAGGTCCTGATGGCCCACCCCGACGACACGCTGGAGACCATCGCCGATCTGACGGGTCGGCCCTTCCTGTTGTCCGACACCGGGATCAGCACCTTCTGGGTCTGGCTGAAGGCCAAATACGGCTTCACCGACGAGCAGTTACGCCCCTACGCCTACGACCCCGCCGCCTTCATCGCCAACACGCGCGCGGTGCAGCAGGGCTATCTGACCAGCGACCCCTACGCCATCGAACAGGCGGCCGATTTCGACCCCCGGGTCTTCCTGATGGCGGACGAGGGCTATCCCTCCTACGCCGCCATGGTCCTGGCGCCCAACGCCTTCGCCCGCGACAATGGCGCCGCCCTGCGCAGCTTCATCGCCGCCTCGGCCGAGGGGTGGCGCGACTATATCCGAGGCGACGCCTCGGCCGCCGACGCCCTGATCCGCAGGGACAACCCCGACATGACGCAAGCGGTGCTGGATCAGGCCCGTGAACGCCTGCGCGACAACGCCATCGTCGATGGGGGCGACGCCGCCCTCTACGGCCTGGGCGCCCTGACCGAGGACCGCTGGCAGGCCTTCTTCGACGTGACCTCACAGGCAGGCGTCTATGAGGCGGACCTGAACTGGCGCGACGCCTTCACCGACAACTATCTGCCCGGTCGCGGCTGACGCGCCTTCGCCGAAACCTGCCGTGGCGTTAGCGCGGGATTAAGTGGTCGAACCCTAGTGTGCGGGCTGCAATTCCTCACCGGAGAGCCGCCTTGCGCCGCGCCCCCCTCCTCCAGACTGTTCTCTCGACCGTCCTGACCGCCGCCAGTCTCGTGGCCGGCGCCGCCGTCGCCCAACAGGCGCCGACCAATACGGCGGGGCTGCGCTACCTGTCTTGGCCGGGCAAGCCGCCGGTCGCCGCCCGCGCGGCGCAGACGCCCGCCGCGACCCCCGCCGTGAGACAGGCCGAGGCGCCGCAGCCGACCGTCGTCGCCGCCAACCGCACCATCCCCGGCGCCATTCCCTTGGCCCGCCTAGCGCCCGCCCCCGCCGCCCCCACGCCGCGCAGCAACGGCCTGACGCCCGCCAGCGCCTGGATGGGTCAGCCCGCGCCAGTTCAGCCTGCTCCCGTGCAAGCCGCGCCCACGGCCTACATCCCCGAGCCGCAACCGCAGGCCCCCGCGCCGACCCAGCCCCAACCTCAGGCCGAGGTCGCCCCGGCCCCGGTCCCGCAGCAGGCGGCCCAAGTCGAGCCTCAGACCCAACCATCCCCCGAACCCGCCCAGGCCGCCGTCGTCGATCCGATGGCCCCGCGCCGCGACGCCCCCATCTATCGTCTGCAACGGCCCCAAGCCGGCGTGCCGCTGGACGGCGCGGCCGTCGCCGCGTCCCAGCAGACGGCCCAGATAGCCCCCGCCGGCGATCAGAGCGCCCGCTACTATTCGGTCCACCGCCAGGCCGGCCGTCATCCCGACGCCATCCAGGCGCCGCAGCAGACCTATCTGGACGCTTTGCCGGTCGAAATGACCCAGACCCCGCGCTCGAACGACCTGGCCCAGCCGGACGGTCCGCCCGCCCTGATCCGCAATGCGAACGGTTCCTTGCGCGCCGTGCCCCAGACCGAAGCCGACAACCTGCCATGACCGATCAGGCCGTGATCGACCTTCCCGTCATCGAACCCGTTGTGATCGAAGGTTCGCGCCTGCCGGAACTGATCGCCCTCGCCGGCGAAGGGTCCAGCGAGAAACGCCGCCTGCTGCTGCGCGAACTGACGAGCCACTTCTTCGGCGCATCGGAACACAACGCCAATGAGACCGCCCTCTACGGCACGGTCCTGGCCAAACTGTCCGACGAGATGGAGACGGCGGTCCGCGCCGAACTGGCCGCTCGTTTCGCCGAGGCGCCCAACGCCCCCCACAGCCTGATCCGCCGCTTCGCCGACGATGAGCTGGAGGTCGCCGAACAGGTGCTGCGCGCCTCCACCGTCCTGACCGACGAGGACCTGATCAACGTCGTGCGCAAGCGTGGTCAGGGTCATCTGCGCGCCGTCTCCGGCCGTGCGACCGTGTCCGAGGCCGTGTCCGACATCATCGTGGAGCGTGGCGACGACGACACCCTGGATACGCTGCTGCGCAACGACGGCGCCCGCCTGTCGCGCGCGGCGTCGGAAACCGCCGTCGAACGCGCCAAGGCCAATTCGGCCCTGCACGCCGCCACGGTCGAGCGCCAAAGCCTGCCCGCCGACCTGCTGAACGAGATGTATTTCGTCGTCGAGGCCCGCCTGCGTCAGCAGATCCTCGAACAGAACGCCCGCATGGACCCCGCCCTGCTGGAGGCGGCTTTAGCCGCCGGCCGCACCCGCGTGGCCACCGACGACGGCGCCCTGCCTGCCGACTATGCCGAAAACCTGGCCTACATCGACGAGCTTCAGGCCGCCGGCCAGCTGACGCCCCAGGTGCTGATCCGCTTCCTGCGCTCGAACGGCCGCACGCCCTTCCTGATCGCCCTGTCGAAACTGGCCGACATCGACTTCCACACCGCTCGCGGCATCGTCGAGCGCAAGGATCTGGACGCCCTGTCGGTGGTCTGCAAGGCGGCCGACATGGACCGCGCCATCTATCTGACCTACGCCGTCGCCGTCCTGGGGTCGGAAGACAATCCGATGGGCAAGGCCGCCGCCTACGGCCGCATGTACGGCGAACTGACCCGCGACGCCGCCCTTCGCACCCTGCGCTTCTGGCGCATGAGACGAACAGCACAGGCGGCGTAACCTCGTCTCCTCCCCACATCGTGGGGAGGGGGACCGCGCGAAGCGTGGTGGAGGGGCTCTAGAAGTCCCACAGGCGCCGGTGATGCCTCGCAGAATCCCTCCGTCACGGCGCTGAAGATGCGCCGCGCCACCTCCCCGCTTCGCAGGGAGGAGACACAAAAAACACCCGCCTCCTTTCGGAAGCGGGCGTTCTCACACCGAAAACGATCCGGCTTATTTCTTGGCGCGCGCCGTCGTGGCGCGGGCGGGTTTGCGGCCGCCCTGGCCCAGGCCCATCGACTTGGCCAGTTCCGAACGCGCCTTGGCGTAGTTCGGGGCGACCATGGGATAGTCTTTCGGCAGACCCCATTTGGCGCGGTAGTCTTCGGGGCTCATGTCGTATTTGGTGCGCAGGTGACGCTTCAACGACTTGAACTTGCGGCCGTCTTCCAGGCAGATCAGGAAGTCGGGCGCGATCGACTTGCGGATCGGCACCGCCGGTTCCTTGGGCTCAGGTTCGGCTTCGACCGGACCATTGGAAACACCCGACAGGGCGGCGTGGATATTGGCGATAAGCGCCGGCAGAGCATCTGCCGAGACAGAGTTGTTGCCGACGTAAGCCGACACGATGTCCGCCGTCATCTCGAGCAGTTCGGGCTTATCTTCCATTCTCGGCGTCTCTTTCATGATCTGTGTGCGCTCGACTGATTCTCCAGTCGAGACATCCCCATGTCCTCATAGGGTTGTTTCGGCTTGAAAGCAAACACGCGCCGAAGCGGTGCGATATGCACGTCAGTGCACATCTCTGTAGTGGTTAAGATCAGCGGCCGAAGTCTTCGGCCAACACCATCATCGCCGCACGCTCGGGCGCCGAATATTCGTCGACCGCATCATCCTCGCCGTCGCGTATGGCGCGCAGCAAGGATGGCGTCAGAGCCGAGGATAGAGACCAGTTCCAGTAACGCAGCACTGTCTGCGCCCGATCGACGGCCAGCATTTCATAGGTGATCTGCACCCGTTCCCAATCGGGATGGATCTGCCCCTCGAGCGTCGTCTCGGGCCGCCGCATCGAGCGCCACAGGTTCGTCAGATCGGTGCGCGACATCCCCGTCGCCTTGCACAGGATCGCCAGCGGCTCGCCGCCCGGATCGCCCAGCAGCTTGGCCCCCGTCAGCGGCTTGACCCCCGCCAGGAAGGCGATCTCGGACGCCGTCTCGCGCGTCAGCCCGTCGCGCGCGGCGACCATGACGGCCTGTTCCAGGCTGTCGAACGGGCTCTTGGCGATGGCGGCGCGGTTGCGCTGGCGACGCTCGATGAACTGCAGCGCCTTGCGCGCCACCGGATCGGCCCAGCCCTCTTCGGCGGCCATGGGAAAGACGTCCTCGGACGCCTCCTGCATGACTTCGCGCGACACGGCGAACCGCTGCAGGATGGTGCGACGATCCTCCGCCGCGCACCACCAGAACATGACATAGGCGCCCGACGGCCTCAGCTCGGGCCGTTTCAGCAACGAGCCGCACAGACCCGGCGATTGACGGCTGAGGCCCACCACCGCCTCGATTCCGACCTGGGACAGGCGCGCGGTCTTGTTGCGCAGCACCGCCTCGATCACCTCCATCTCTCCGAAGGAGAACAGGGTCTCGGTCACGATCTCGGACAAACCCCGGCGCGCCGCGATCAGCAGCCGGTGCTCGAAACTGGCGTCGCGCGCACAGCCGACGATGTCGGCGTCGCTGAGAGAGGCGCACTGTTCGATCAGCAGGCCCGCGATCTCGGCCTCGTCGCGCAACAGCAGGCGCGCCACGCTGTTGGGGAGCTCCGCCAGCGGCGCCAGGCGCGAGGCGACGCGCCGACGCTCCTCGCGCGACGCCAGACGCAGCATCTCGACCAGCAGATCGCCGGTGACGGACCGCTCGAAGGCGTTGATGCGGCTGGCGGGAAGGGACACGACATCGGCCAGCCGCTTCAGCAGCGCACGGCGTGCGCGCAGCGGCGTTTGCGGCGTCGCCTCTTCCCCCATCATGGCTGACAGTTCGCCCATTCGCCCACCTTAGGCGCCAGCGGTTAACCGGGCGTGAGCCGTCAACTCTTGTTGACCACGACCACGATGGCCAGGATCACGAAGGCCACGACCGCCAGGACACGCGCGATCCACGGCGCAGCGACGAAGACGCCCAACACGGTGAAGCCACTCTTGACCGCCTCCGGCCGCGTCAGCGCCTGTTTGAACGTGCCGCCGGCGCCGCCCCTATCACCCGCAATCGGATGACCGCAGTTGGGACAGGCGACCGCCGCCTCCGACACCTGGCGCGCACATGCAGGGCAAGAAATCAGGGCCATGTTCAGCCTCCCGGCTTCGGGGTGATGCGGATTTCGACGCGGCGGTTCTTCTGGCGCCCGTCTGGATCGTCCGAACCGTCTGGCCTGGCGTTGGGGGCGACCGGCTGGCGCTCCCCGAACCCTTGCGCGCCCAGGGTGCGCCCCGCCTCGCGTTGCAGCCGCGCCGCCACCGCCCGCGCGCGTCTCAGGGACAGGCCCTCGTTATAGGCGTCGTCGCCCTTGGCGTCGGTATGGCCGCCGATACTGACCTGGGCGTCGGGATAGCTTTTCAGCAGTTCGGCCGCCCTCATCAGGGCCGGCTCCGCGTCGGCCCTGATCGTCGCCTTGTCGAAGTCGAACAGCACGTCGGCCGGCAGGTCGATCACGATCACCCCTTCGCTGCGCCGCGCATTCAGCTCGGTCAGCAGGCTGCGTGTCGTCTCCACCCGTTCAGGCGCCACCTCGGACGAGACGAAGACGCTCTCCAGTTCGCTGTCCGGCCCCGCCTTGGCGAAGGTGGACTGAGGCGCGGTCATGTCCTTCTCGAAGGTCGAGATGGTTCCGATGGCGCTGCCGCTCATCAGCCGCACCGTCATGGCCGAGACAACGCTCGGCGTCAGGCCGGCGGCCAACAGCGCCGCCGCCATGGCGGGCGCGTGCCGTCGCATCATCCGGCCGCTCCGGTCGGGTTCTGGGCGGCCTGGGCCGTCAGCGGAATGGTCATGCGCAGGAACGGGCCGATGATGCTGTCCGAGGTCGAGCCTTCATTGAACACCACCGAGATTTGGTTCACCCCGGACGGCACCGCCCCCATGAAGACCAGCCGGCCGTTCATCGTGTCGCCCTTGACGATGTTCATGTTGGGATTGCCCTCGGGCGGCTTCAGGCGAAGCTTCTGGCCGTTGGGCAGTTCGATATAGGTGGCGTTGGTCGCCATCTGGACGTTGTTCGTCATGTCGCTGGCGAACGAGATGCTGACGTCCAGGATGGTGGCGTCCTCGGCTAAATCGACGTTCTTGACCCGCACCGTGGCCCCGACATCGGTCACGCCCTGCACATCGACCGGCACGTTGCGGATCTGGCGCGGCTGGGCGGTGACGGGGGTGTTTTCGGCGGCGGCGGCCTGCTGCTCCGGCGACATCGACGGATCGACTGCCGCCTTGTCGTCATTGTTCGAACATGCGGCGAGGGCCAGGGCCGAAACCCCGGCGACGGCGATCAGGCGAAGGGCGGCGACAGTCATGAAACGCTCCGGCGTTGTTGATCCATCGCGCGTCTGTCCGCATCCCAAGCGGAGCCGCACGCGCGTCCGATATCGAACACGCGGGCGGCCGAAAGGCTCCGCTTAAAGCCCTTCGAACAATGCCGTCGACAGGTAGCGTTCGGCGAAGGACGGGATGATGACCACGATGGTCTTGCCCGCATTCTCGTCCAGCGCTGCAAGCCTGAAGGCGGCGGTCAGGGCCGCGCCCGAGCTGATGCCGACGGGGATGCCTTCGACGCGCGCGGCCTTGCGGGCCATGTCGAAACTGTCGTCGTTGGAGACCTGTTCGACCCCATCCACCACCGACGGATCGTAGATGGCGGGCGTGAAGCCGGCGCCGATGCCCTGGATCTTGTGCGGGCCGGGCGCGCCGCCCGACAGCACCGGCGAGGCTTCCGGCTCAACGGCGATCATCTTCACCGACGCCTTTTTCGCCTTCAGCGCCTGCCCCACGCCCGAGATGGTGCCGCCGGTGCCGACGCCGGCGACGACGATGTCCACCGTCCCGTCCGTGTCGTTCCAGATTTCCTCGGCCGTCGTCACCCGGTGGATGGCGGGGTTGGCCAGGTTCTCGAACTGCGACGGGCTGACCGAGTTCGGCGTTGTCTCCAGCAGTTCCTGCGCGCGCGCAATCGCGCCCTTCATCCCCTTCTCGGCCGGGGTCAACTCAAGCTGCGCGCCCAGCAAAGCCAGCATCTTGCGTCGTTCGATCGACATGCTCTCGGGCATGACCAGAATCAGCTTCAGCCCCTTGGCCGCCGCCACGAAGGCCAGGGCGATGCCGGTGTTGCCGCTGGTCGGCTCGACCAGCAGCGTGTCCTGATTGATCTTGCCCGCCTCCTGCAACGCCTCCACCATGGCCACGCCGATCCGATCCTTGACCGAGGCGATGGGGTTGAAGAACTCCAGCTTGGCCAGCACCGTGGCCTTGGCGCCATATTCGGCCGACAGCCGCGGCAGGCGCACGATGGGCGTGTCGCCGATGGTGTCGACGATCGAGTCATAGACCTTGCCCCGGCCCTTCTTCAGGTGGCGGGATGCGTCGTAGCTGAAGTCGGTCATGGGGAAGTCTCCGTGAATTCTCGGTGTCGGCTAACAGATAGGCGACGGCGGCGATCCGCAAGGGGGTGCGGGCGAGCATTTCTGCTCGCGTCGATAGGGCGGCTAGCGTTCCAGCACCGCCCGTCCCGGGTCGAAGCCGACGACCTCGCGGATGACGATCATGCTCTTAAAGCCGCGCACGCCCTTTTCTGGGATAAGTTCGCGGATGCCGAAGGCCTCGTAGTCCTGCATCGAGCGGACGGCGACGGTCAGCAGATAGTCGGTCTCGCCCGTCACGTCCCAGCAGCCCTGCACCTCGGGGCTGGCCTTCATGGCGCGCTGGAAGGCGTCCATCACCTGACGGTCCTGGGTGTTCATTTCGACTTGAACATGCAGGACGATGCGCGGCTCGACGCGGGCCGGATCGATGACGGCGACATCGGCGGCGATGACGCCTTCCGCCCGCAGACGACGCAGGCGGCGCAGCACCGCCGATTCTGACAGGCCCACCGCCTCGGCCGTCACCCGCGCCGGCTCCAGATTGTTGCGCCGGACCCGCGCCAGAAGCTTATGGTCAAAATCGTCGAGAGTGACGAAATTCGTCATTGAGCAGCCTTTCGTGACGATTTCAGGCGCATTCAAGCGGAAAATCGCCGGGAAGCGCAAGCGGGATTCGGCTACTTATCGGTCATGACTTCCCTGGCCCTAAAACAGCACCTGACTTCCCCTCTGGCGATGCGTCTGATCCCCTATCTGGCGCTGTTCGCGGGCATGGTGACGTTGGCGAGCGGCACCTCCTTCGCCAAGACCCTGTTTCCGATCATCGGGGCGGAGGGGACATCGGCCTATCGCGTCGGGATTTCGGCCGTGCTGCTGGTGGCGGTGTTCCGGCCCTGGCGGTTCCGGCTGACCCGCGCCGACCTGGGCGCCATCGCCCTGTATGGCGTCGTGCTGGGGGCGATGAACCTCAGCTTCTACATGTCGCTGCGCACCATTCCGCTGGGCCTGGCCATCGCCATCGAGTTCATGGGGCCGCTGACCCTGGCGTTGATCCATTCGAGGAAGCTCATCCATTTCGTCTGCATCGGCTTCGCCGTGCTGGGCCTCGGTCTGCTGCTGCCGCTGAAGGCCGGCGCCGGGGCGCTGGATCCAGTCGGCATGGCCTTGGCCGCCTTCGCCGGCCTGTGCTGGGCGCTGTACATCGTCTTCGGCAAACGCCTGTCGCACATCCATGCGGGCCAGTCGGTGGCGCTGGGCATGACGGTCGCGGCGTTCGTCGTCGTGCCGTTCGGCGTGGCCCATGCGGGCGCGGCCCTGCTGAACCCGGCCATCATCCTGGCGGGCGTGGCGGTGGCGATCTTCTCAAGCGCCCTGCCCTATTCGCTGGAGATGGTCGCCCTGCGCAGCATCCCCAAACGCACCTTCGGCGTGGTGCTCAGCGCCGAGCCGGCGGTCGGGGCCGTCGCCGGCCTGCTGATCCTGCACGAGCACCTGACCGGCCAGCAATGGCTCGCCATCGCCGCCATCGTCGCCGCCTCGGTCGGGGCCATCGCCACGACGCGCGAACCGAAGGTGGGTCCGGAGCCGGTTTAGGCGCCCGCTCTCACACCGCTCACTCCCCACACCCTTACCGCCATCCTAGGGCTTGTCCCTAGGATCCAGAATCCCGGCATTCGAACGGGGCGCACACTGGGGACCCACCGGGAGTCTGGATTCTCGCCACAAGGGCGAGGATGACGGGAATGGAGGGGGGCGAAGGGCGCGCCCTAGAACTCTTCCCAGTCCTGTGTCGGCGCGGCGGTCGAGCCCCCGCCGGCATAGGCGCGGATGCGGGCGCGTTCGCGGGCCAGGGGGACGGGGCCGGAGCCCGACAGGTCGTGGACCCGCGTTTGAACCGGCGCCTCGCCCGTGTCGAACCGCTCGACCAGCTGGGCCAGTTGCTCGGTCTCGGTCTTCAGGCTCATGGCGGCCGCCGTGGTTTCCTCGACCATCGCCGCGTTCTGTTGAGTGACCTGATCCATCTGGTTCACGGCGCTGTTGACCTGGCTCAGGCCCGTCGCCTGTTCCTGGGCCGAGGCCGCGATCTCGCTGATCAGGGCGTCCATTTCCGCGACCTTGACCGCGATGGCCGACAGGGCAGACCCGGTCTCGTTGACCAGTTGCACCCCTTGCGCCACCTCCTGGCCCGAGGTGGTGATCAGGGTCTTGATCTGCTTCGCCGCCTCCGCCGAGCGCTGGGCCAGGGCGCGCACTTCGGACGCGACCACCGCAAAACCTCGCCCCGCCTCGCCCGCCCGCGCCGCCTCGACCCCGGCGTTAAGCGCCAGCAGATTGGTCTGGAAGGCGATCTCGTCGATCACCCCGATGATGTCGCTGATCTGGGTCGAGCTGCGCTTGATGCCGTCCATGGCGGCGATGGCCTGGCGCACCACATCGCCCGAGCGGTCGGCCTCGGCCCGTGCGCCCACCGCGGCCGATGACGCCTGTTTGGCGCCGTCCGCGCTGCGTTTCACTGTGGCGGTGATCTGATCCAGAGCCGCCGCCGTCTCTTCCAGGCTGGCGGCCTGCTGTTCGGTGCGGCGCGACAGGTCGTCGGACGCGCTGGAGATTTCGCCCACCCCGCCCCTCAGGCCCGCGACGGCTTGCAGCGCCTGGCCAAGGGTCTGGCGCAGGCTTTCGACGGCGGCGTTGTAATCATCGCGCACCCGGATATGGGCGCCCTGCACCGGCGCATCGATCCGCGCGGTCAGGTCGCCGGCCGACAACCGCGCCAGGGCGCCGGCCAGGGCTTCGACCAGCAGGTTCTGCGCCTGTTCCGCCTCGAGCCGCTGCGTCTCGCGGCGGGCGGCCTCCTGTTCCTCGGCCGTGATGTCGATGGCCAGTTTGATGACCTTGGTCGGCCGCCCGTCGGGACCGAACACCGGATTGTAGGAGGCCTGGAGCCAGACCTCGCGTCCGCCCTTGGCCAGACGCCTGAACTTGCGCGCCAGGAACTGCCCGGCGTTCAACTCGCGCCAGAAGGCGGCGTAGTCGGGCGAAGCGGCCTCGACCGGGTCCATGAACTGGCGGTGATGCGCGCCCCGGATCTCTTCCAGACTGTAGCCCATCGTGGTCAGCAGGTTCTGGTTGGCGTCGATGATGGTGCCGTCCAGGTTGAACTCGATCACCGCCTGCGACCGGCCGATGGCGACCATCTTGCCGTCCAGGTCGGCCAAGCGGTCGCGTGTCCGCAACTGTTCAAGGCGCCGTTTCGCAAACATGCCTCATCCCCCCTGCCCAGCGCGATACGCGTTGGGGTTGCATCATTAGCCCCCTAATTCGTTTCCGAAGTGTTTCGCACCTAAGCCCGTAAAAATACTTAGAAACTTGACCGTAAGCTCGCCCAAACCGCTCCGCTTCATCGGTCGTTAACCACGATGGCGCATCTCTGGACGCCTGTTCCTGGGGTCTGTTTTTGCGCAATCTCGTCGCCGCCGTCGAAGCGATCGATCCGCTGGTCGTGACCGGCAAGGTCGCGGGCGTGTCGGGCCTGCTGATCGAGTCGCGCGGCGGCCTGTCGCGCCTCGCCGTCGGCGCCCGCGCCGAGATCAGCCGACGCGGCCATTCCCCCCTACCGGCCGAGGTCGTCGGTTTCCGCGATTCCAAGGCCCTGCTGATGCCGTTCGGCCCGGTCGAGGGCGTGGCCCCCGGCGCCGACATCCGCATCATCGACCAGGCCGCCAGCGTGCGCCCGACCACCGCCTGGCTGGGCCGCATCATCGACGCCTTCGGCCAGCCCATCGACGGCAAGGGTCCATTGCCCCAGGGTCCTGCCCCCTACCCCTTGCGCGCCCCGCCCCCGCCCGCCCATTCGCGCGGCCGGGTGGGCGAGCGTCTGGACCTGGGCGTGCGGGCCATGGACGTCTTCACCACCACCTGCCGGGGCCAGCGCCTGGGCATCTTCGCCGGTTCGGGCGTGGGCAAGTCGGTGTTGCTGTCGATGCTGGCCAAACAGGCGACCTGCGACGCCGTCGTGGTCGGCCTGATCGGCGAACGCGGCCGCGAGGTGCGCGAGTTCGTGGAAGAGACCCTGGGCGAAGAGGGGCTGAAACGCGCCGTCGTCGTGGTCGCCACCTCGGACGAGCCGGCCCTGAAACGCCGCCAGTCGGCCTATATGACCATGGCCATCGCCGAATATCTGCGCGACCAGGACCTGGAGGTGCTGTGCCTGATGGACAGCGTCACCCGGTTTGCCATGGCCCAGCGCGAGATCGGTCTCGCCGCCGGCGAACCGCCGACGACCAAGGGCTATACCCCCACCGTCTTCACCGAACTGCCGAAGCTGCTGGAGCGGGCGGGGCCGGGTCCAGTCCGGCCCGACGGCACGACGGCGGCGCCCATCACCGCCCTGTTCACGGTGCTGGTGGACGGCGGCGATCATGACGAGCCGATCGCCGACGCCGTGCGCGGTATTCTGGACGGACACATCGTCATGGACCGCAAGATCGCCGAGCGCGGGCGCTTCCCCGCCATCGACGTGCTGAAGTCCGTCAGCCGCACCATGCCCGCCTGCCAGACCCCGCCCGAGCGCGAGTTGAACAAGCGCGCCCGCCAGTGCCTGTCGGCCTATGCGAACATGGAAGAGCTGATCAAGATCGGCGCCTATCGCACCGGCGCCGACCCCATCGTGGACCGCGCCATCGCGCTGAACCCCGCGCTGGAAGATTTCCTGGGACAGGACAAGGACGACCACACCCGTCTTTCCGATTCCTTTACCCGGCTAGAGGACATCCTCAATCAAGGCATGATCAGAGAGTGACGACGAAATGACCGCTTGGGCCCAATCCCTGATCCGCATCTCCAACTACGAGGTCGAGACGCTGCAGAAGCGCTTAGCCGAGATCACCGAACGCCGCGCCAACGCCGAGATCCGCATCGCCGTCCTGGACGCCGAGGCCGAGGGCGAACGCAACCGCGCCCGCATGGACGCCGAAGCCGGCATGATGCTGGGCGCCTATCTGAACGGCTGGAAGTCCCGCAAGGCGTCTGCCGAGGGCGACCTGACCGTGCTGGACGCCGAGGAAGCCGGCGCCCGCGACGCCCTGACCGGCGCCTTCGAAGAGCTGAAGAAGTTCGAACACGTCGCCGAGACCACCCGCCTCAGCCAGTTGGTCGCCATCGCCAAACGCGAAACCGCAGCCTTCGACGAACTGGGCCTGCGGAAACGTGCGGTCTGAATGACTACCCTTCTCCCCTCGAGGGAGAAGGTGGGCCCGAAGGGCTCGGATGAGGGGGCGCCGACCTCAAGATGAGAGATCAGGGATGACCACACAGCCCCCTCATCCGTCTCGCTCCGCGAGCCACCTTCTCCCCCGAGGGGAGAAGGGCTTCAGCCGCCGCACCGTCCTCGCCGCCCCCATCGCCCTCGCCGCCTGCGACCGCTTCGCCTCGGCCGAGCCGACGCCGCCGAACGTCCCCCCCTTGAAATCCATCTCGCCCGCCCCCTTCGGCACGGCGATCAAGGCGATGCAGATCGACGACCCCGACTGGGTCGCCCTCGCCCGCGCCAACGTCTCCCAGCTCACGCCCGAGTGGGAGATGAAGATGGAATACATCCTGGCCAATGGCCTGGACCATCCGAACTTCGACCGCACCGACCGCATCGCCGCCTTCGCCCAGGCCCAGGGCATGGCGATGCACGGCCACACCCTGATCTGGTACGCGCAGGGCAAGGAGGCCTTCGCGGACCTGGATAACGCCGCCTTCGACCGCGCCTTCGACGGTTATATCGCCACGGTCGCCGGTCGTTATCGCGGCAAGGTCCGCAGCTGGGACGTGGTCAACGAGCCGATCCTGGACGACGGTTCGGCCATGCGCGACTGCCACTGGAGCGCCCGTTACGGTCAGGACGGCTATATCCTGCGCGCCTTCGAAAAGGCCCGGATCGCGGATCCCGAGGCGGTCCTGTTCCTGAACGAATACAATCAGGAAAGCGTGCCGGCCAAGGGCGCGCAGTTCCTGAAACTGGTCGAGCGCCTGCTGAAGGCTGGCTGCCCGCTACAGGGGCTGGGCCTGCAGTCCCACCTGTGGATCGACATCCCCGAAGGCGTCATCGCCGCCTATATGCGCGAGGTCGCCCAGTTCGGCCTGCCGATCCATGTCTCCGAACTGGACTGCACCCTGCGCACCGAGAACCGGCTGGATATGCGCAGCCAGGCCGACCGCCTCGCCGCCCAGGGCGCGCGCGTCACCGAACTGGCCTCGGCCTTCGCGGCCCTGCCCAGGGCCCAGCAGTTCGCCTTCACCGTCTGGGGCCTGCGCGACACCGACAGCTGGTATCGTCAGGGCGACAAGGATGACGGCCGGGACAAGCCCCTGCCCTTCGACAGCTTCGGCCGCCCCAATCCGATGGCGGCGGCCCTGGCGGCGGGGTTCAAGACCCCGGCGTGAAGAAATCCGCCAGGCCTGCATCCAGAACATCCGCTCGACGCCTCTTTCTGAAAGCGTCACGGTGACGCTCCAGGAGACCGCCCTTGCCCCAGTTCCTTCCCGCCCGTCGTCGCAGCGCGGTCCTGCTGG
The DNA here is from genome assembly GCF_979258305.1 of Brevundimonas sp. AC546. Classification (NCBI taxonomy): domain Bacteria; kingdom Pseudomonadati; phylum Pseudomonadota; class Alphaproteobacteria; order Caulobacterales; family Caulobacteraceae; genus Brevundimonas; species Brevundimonas sp. AC546. The sequence continues at coordinate 2,773,530 of NZ_OZ409849.1, read as the reverse complement.
TCGCCTTCAGCGCGCTGGCGTTTGCGGTCGGCCCCGTCGCGGCCCAGGACGTGGCTCGCATGGATCAGGTGGTCCGCGCCTCCAGCGAGGCCGACGCCTTTTCCGGCGCCGTCCTGATCGCGCGCGATGGGCGCATCCTGCTGGATCAGGGCTACGGCCTGGCCAATCGCGAATGGAACATCCCCAACGACGGCGACACCAAATTCCGGCTCGGCTCGCTGACCAAACAGTTCACCGCCGTCGCGATCATGATCCTGAACCAGCAGGGCAAGGTCGATCTGGATGCGCCGATCAAGACCTGGCTGCCCCAGGCGCCGGCCGCCTGGGAAGCAATGACGGTGCGCCATCTGCTCAGCCACACGGCGGGCGTCCCCAACTTCACCGCCTTCGACGACTATGAGGCGTTGAAGACGCAGCCAGCGACCACGGCCGAGCTGATCGCCCGGTTCATCGGACGGCCGCTGGACTTCGCGCCCGGCGCACGTTTCGCCTATTCCAACTCGGGCTACATCCTGTTGAGCGCCATCATCGAGGCGGCGAGCGGCCAAAGCTACGCCGACTTCGTCACCGCCAATCTGTTCGCCCCCCTGGGCATGACCGACAGCGGCTATGATCGCCACGGTGCCATCCTGCCCCGTCGCGCCTCCGGCTATGCGCCGAGCGCCGACGGCGTCGTCAACGCCGACTATGTGGACATGAGCATTCCGACCGGGGCCGGCGCCCTGTATTCGACCACCCACGACCTGCTGAAATGGGAGCAGGGCCTGTTCGGCGGCCGGGTGCTTAACCCCCAGTCGATGACCGCCCTGACCACCCCCGTCCACAACGACTACGCCATGGGTCTGCTGGTCACCCAGACCGACGGCAAAAAGCTGGTCTGGCACAATGGCGCCATCGAGGGCTTCAACACCTATATGGCCTATGATCCGGGCGACCGAACCGCCGTCATCGTCCTGGGCAATCTGAACGGCGAGGCGCCGGACAAGCTGGGCGCCGCCCTGGTCACCCTGGCGCGCGGCGGAACCGTCACCCTGGCCAGCGAGCGCAAGGCCGTCGCGCTCTCGCCCCAGGCGTTGCAGGCTTACGAAGGCGTCTACGCCCTGTCGCCGACCTTCGCCCTGACCGTCTCGGACGTGGACGGCAAGCTGATGGCCCAGGCCACGGGACAGCCGGCCTTCGAACTGATGGCGGAGGCCGAGGACGCTTTCTTCCTCATCTCCGTCGACGCCCAGATCACCTTCACCCGCGACACGGCCGGCGCCGTCGACGGGCTGGTCCTGCACCAGGGCGGCCGCAATATGCCGGCCAAGAGGCAGTAAGGATCGGAGGATGCGCCGGCGTTCGCGCGCCGACGCCGTCTCAGTCGATGGCCTCGACCCCCTCGGCCTTCGTCTTCGCGACCATGGCCCGCATGGCAGCCAGCTGTTCGGCCGGATGACCCTGCCAGCCGACCACCTCGCCCACGATCCGCAAGGGATCGCGCGAGCGGTAGGACTGGGTCGGGTTGCCGGGGAATTTCTTGTCGGTCAGATTGGGGTCGTCGATGATCTCGCCGGTCGGGACGACGACATAGAGGCGCTCGCGCCCCTCGCCTTGCGCCAGCTCTGCGCCCCAGATCGCAGCCTCCAGCGTTCCTGCCAGATAGACCCACGGGTTCGTTTTGCCGGCCCCGAAGTTGGAGGCGTAACCGGCGGCGATCAGGTCGCCCGTCTTCAGATCGGCCTTCGTGCCGTGAAAATAGCCGCGTTCCATGGGTCGCCCTCCAGTGTTTCAGGGCTTCGCATGATGCGCAGAAAAACCCGCCTGCCCATTCTTGAACGCAGAAATATCGTCGCCAGTTTAGTGCAGAGGCCGAAACGCAAAACGCCCGCCGTCGCCGGCGGGCGTTTCGAAATCGGCGGATCGAAGACCGATCAGGCGGCGACGGTGACGATGCCCTCGGACGGATCGCGCAGCACATAGCCGCGGCCCCAGACGGTTTCGATGTAGTGTTTGCCGTCGGCGGCGGTGGCCAGCTTCTTGCGCAGCTTGCAGATGAAGACGTCGATGATCTTCAGCTCGGGCTCGTCCATGCCGCCGTACAGGTGGTTCAGGAACATTTCCTTGGTCAGGGTCGTGCCCTTGCGGAGCGAGAGCAGCTCCAGCATCTGGTATTCCTTGCCCGTCAGGTGGACGCGGTGACCGTTCACCTCGACCGTCTTGGCGTCCAGGTTCACGGCGATCTCGCCGGTGTGGATGATCGCCTGGGCGTGACCCTTGGAGCGACGGACCACGGCGTGGGTGCGCGCGATCAGCTCGTCCTTGTGGAAGGGCTTGGTCATGTAGTCGTCGGCGCCGCCGCCGAAGGTCTTGACCTTGGTCTCGATCTCGTGGCTGCCCGACAGGATCATGACCGGGGTGTTGACCTTGCCGACGCGCAGCTGGCGCAGGACTTCCAGGCCGCTCATGTCCGGCAGGTTCAGGTCGAGAAGAATGAGATCGTAGTCATAGATCTTGCCCAGATCGATGCCTTCTTCGCCCAGGTCCGTCGTATAGACGTTGAAGCCTTCCGACTTCAGCATCAGTTCGATGCTTTGGGCGGTTGCGTGATCGTCTTCAATCAACAGGACGCGCATACGTGCCCCTCCAGGCAAAAGCTTTGCGGTAACCACCCTGACAAACGTCCGGGTAACCTTGTTCGCAAGTTAAGACGTGAAAACCTTAAGAAGGGTTAACGCCATCCGATTGAGTCGAATCTAGGCTGATTTGCGAATCGCCGTCGAGTGGCCGGAGTCAACGATTCGAAATTTATTAACCATGTTGCGCCGGCCGACGCCCCGCAGGCTGGTCGCCTCTCCCCCTCCATCAGCCGACATCGACCACATCGTCGCCGGCACAACCTCAAGGCGGGCAAGGCGTCACGTCCGGTTTTGACGTGCAGTAGGACTTTATTCCTATCTCAAGGTCGGCGGCCCTCTATGCTGTCGTCATCGATTTCGAGAGCGGGAGGGTTTCGCCATGGAGGACTACAGGGTGCCGGTCAGCGAGGAGGACCGGGTCAAGGCGGGCCTGGCCATCCATCTGGTCGCGGCGCGCACGGGCGCGCAGCCATCGCAGATGATCGGCGGGGGCCGCATGAACCCGCGCACCGCCCGCCCCCGCTGGCTGGCCATGTATCTGTCGCACGTCGCCTTCGGCTGGACGCTGGAGCGGGTCAGCCACGTCTTCGGCGTCAATCGCGCCAGCGTCGGGACCGCCTGCCGCTGGGTCGAGGACGAGCGCGAGCGGCGTCCCGTTGACGACCTGCTGAACGAGCTGGAGACCTGTATCCAGGGCCTGTACCAGACCCCGCGCCTGGACCTGGTCCAATGAGCCGGCTGCTGGAACGCGCGCGCGGCCTGATGGCCCGCCCCGGCGCCTGGCTGGGCGCCGACGGCCCGGGGAGTGGAGGCGTCTATGCGCTGCGCCTGTCGGCGGATCGCCGCAGCCGCATCAGCCTGACCCTGACCGAGGCCGAGTTCCGCGCCCTGGTCGACCAGCCGGGTCTGCGCGCCAGACCGGGCGGCGGCTGGATCGCGCGAACGACGGCGGACGAAACCGCGCCCCCTCCTCCCGGCCGCCCCGGCTTCGTCGCGGGCGAGCGCGACCTGATCCAGGCCGACGGCCGGCTGGTGCGCCACCGCGCCAACCTGGGCGAAAGCCCCATCGCCTGGCTGGCGCGGCGCAAGGACGCCTCGGGCCGTCCCTGGCTGAGCGCAGCCGAGGCCGCCGCCGGCGAGCGGCTGCGTCGCGAGGCGGAACAGGCGATGAAGGGACCGTCGGTCACGATGCGCTGGGACGCCCTACCCCACACCGGCGGCGGGTCCGCCGCCCGGATGGAACCGACCGACCGCGCCCTGTCGGCCGCTCGCCGGGTCGAGGGCGCGCTCGCCGCCGTCGGCCCCCGCCTGCGCCCCATCCTGACCCGCATCTGCATCCACGGCGACAGCCTCCAGCTGGCGGAAACCGGCCTGGGCCTGCGCCGCCGCCAGGGCAAGACGGTGCTGAAACAGGCGCTGCAGGCGCTGGCGGATCATTACGGGATCGGGTGATTTGAGACGAAGTGCACAGATTGCACCCTGTTTTTGCGCCGCGCCGCATCCGACCCAACGACCGAGAGCCTCTTGGCGGCGAAGGGGAGTTTTCGTCATGACCGCTGATCGCCGCGCGTGGTCCACCGCACCCAACCGCCGCCGCCTGCTCGCGGGCGCGTTTTCCGCGTCGATCCTGGGCGGCTCGACGCTGCACGCCGGCCGCGCCATGGCCCGTCCGGCCGGTTCGCGTCAAGGCGCGGCCGAGGACATCGACCGTTTCGTCGGCAAGGCGATGCGGCGGGTGGGAACCGCGCCGGGTCTGGCACTGACGGTCGTGGACGCTGACGGCATGGTGATCGCCGGCGGTCATGGCGTCGCCGATGTCCGCACCGGGCTACGGGTGGACGCCGACACCGCCTTCTATATCGCCTCGGCCACCAAGTCCTTCACCGCCCTGGCGATCGCGAAGATGGCGGTTCGGGGCGAGGTCGTTCTGGACGCGCCGCTGGCGGACTGGATCGGCGATACGCCCCTGCCCGCCGACATCGCCGCCGCCGTGACCCTGTCCGACCTGCTCAGCCATCGGTCAGGCGTGGACAATGATCCCATCGCCTTCCGCGCCGCCTATTCCGGAGACCATTCCCCAGCCTTGATGCAGACCTTGCTGGCCCGCACGGCCGCGCGGACGGATGCGCCGCAGGGCGTGTTCGGCTATTCCAACGCCGGCTACAATCTGGCCACCACCCTGCTGGAACGCCGCTTCGGCCGCGACTGGCGACTGATGGTGCGCGACGAGGTCCTGATCCCGGCGGGGATGATGCAGACCACCGCCTGGATCTCGGATGCGCGCAAACGGGGGGCGATGACGGTTGGGCATTTTGCGGATCGGCCGGGCGCCCCCGTCGTCAGCCCGCTCCAGAAGGCGGATCAGACCATGCAGTCGGCGGGCGGCCTGGTGTCCACCGCGAACGACATGGCCCGATGGCTGGCGATCCAGATCGGCGGCCCAGACCCGACGACGGCCTTCGGGCCGGCCCTCGTCACCTCGACCCACCGGCCGCTGGTCGTCCAGGACGCCCAATTCGGCCCCTACCGCCGCGATGGCTACGGCTTAGGCTGGCAGACTGGCTGGTATGGCGACGACCGGCTGATCCACCATTTCGGCAACTTCGCCGGATCCCGCGCCCACGTCTCCTTCATGCCGGATCGCCGCATCGGGGTGGCGGTCCTGGTCAACGAGGATCTATTCGGGGGCGACATCGCCGACGTGATCGCCAACTACGCCTATGACCGGCTCAAGGACCGCTCCGATCTGGAAGCGGCCTATGACGCCGAACTGGACGCCCTCGTCGCGCGTCGCGACGGTCGACGCCAGGCCGTGGCGCGGGCAAAGGCCGAACGCGCGGCGCGCCCTTGGTCCCTGTCGCGTCCGATGCATACCTATGTCGGAACCTATGAAAGCGAAGCCTTGGGCGTCATGCGGATCGGCCTCGACGCCGGTCGCCCCACCGCCGCCATCGGCGTCCTGTCCGCCACAGCCGACCCGATGGGCGAACCGGACGCGCTGCGGGTCGAACTCGTGCCGTTCCAGGGCCAGACGATCCAGTTCGACACGCCCGACAGCCTGACGTTCGATGGTGAAACCTTCCGGCGCGCGTCCCTGTGAATGGGCGCCAGTTGCACCCGAAAAATCGCTTCTTAAGCGTAACTAGGATTTTCGAAACCAATAGGGCTGTGGCATCGTTCCTCCATTGTCCTGACACATAGAGATCTCCCCATGTCCCGCCCCCTGGCCTGCGCCCTGTCCACCCTGATGCTGGCGACCGCGCTGCCGGCGGCGGCCCAGACGCCCTCGGCGCTCAGAGACTTGGTCGGCGCACGCGCCGGTCAGGCCGAGGGGGAACTGAACAGTCGCGGCTATGAGGCTACGGATCGGTCCGAGGTCGTCGGCGACGGCCGCATGACCTATTGGCGCAACGGGAACGACTGCGTGTCGATCATGACGCGCGATGGCCGCTACGCCTCGATCAATCAGGCGGGCCGTAGCGAGTGCGGCTCGGGCGGCTCGAACAGCTCAAATGCGACGGCCATCGCGGCAGGGGTCGCCATCGTAGGCCTGGCCGCCGCCATCGCCGCCCACAACAGCCACCACCGCGACGCCGATGGCGATCACGACCGGGAATATCAGCGTGGCTACGAGGCCGCCCTGCACGGCGCGGACTATGACGCCAACCACGAGACCGAGGGCTATCACGAAGGCTTCCTGGCCGGCGAAGACGAGGGCCAGAACCGCCGCCACGCCAACAGCGGCTGGATGCAGAACGCGCCCTATGCGGCGCGCCAGGCCTGCTCGCGTCGCGCCGACGAGTTCCAGAACCGCCCCTATGGCTCCAGCGTGCCGATCGGCGTGCGTGACCTGGGGCGGGGCGATTTCGAGCTGACGATGGCGACGGGATCGTACCGCTCGCGCTGCACCGTCTCTGCCTCGGGCGACGTGCGCTCGATGGATCCCTTCTGAGGCCTCAGATCAGGGTGATCGGGGTCAGGATCGCGAACAGATAGATCACCGCCCGGGCGGCGGCCCAGACCGCAATGGCGGCGCCCTTGCGCATGGAGACGTTCAGCCGCCGCGCGAACCAGTGCGCCTGGACGAACAGGAACCAGGCGGCGCCGCCCAGCATGATGGCGGCGCCCAAGGCGTTGGAAACCTCCGGCCTCTGGAAGACGATGTTGCCGGTCGATGTGAAGGCGGCGCAGACGGCCGCCAGATAGCATTGCGCATAGAAGGGCGCGCGCAAAGTCTCGCGGCTGATCCGCTTCTTCTGGTGGCGCAGCAGGGTCACGGCGGCGACCAAGGGGATCAGGCTGAAGGCCAGGGAGCGGAACAGGACCAGGTTCTGCTGCGACGCAAACAGGGTTCTGGTCACCGTTGAAGTTTCGGGCGGCGGCGGCACGTGCAGGGCCAGAGAGAGCAGATTGGCCAGGACGATGGTGGCCAGCAGGAACAGCGGCGGGCTGAGCGCGTCGTCGTAACGATGCTCCTCGCTGTCGCCCTGCTCGCGGTCCGAATAGTCCATCGCCGCCAGCGGCCCGCGCACGATCCGCCACAGGGTCAGGGGATAAAAGACCAGCCAGCTGACCGCTTCGAAGAGAAACTCCTCGAAACTGCGCAGGATCTTCAGCAGGTCCATTCCGCGTCCCTTGTCCAAACCGCCGCGATGGTGGGTCGTCAGGCCGTCGGTGGCAAGGCCGTTACGCCAGCGCGGCTTCGCGGATACGCCCGACCATGCTGTTCAGACCATTGGCGCGCTGACGCGTCAGGGCCGACGGCAGGCCCAGCCGATCCAGCGCCGCGCGGGCGTCGAAGGCCAGGATCTCGGCCGGGGTGCGCCCGGAATAGAGTTTGAGCAGCAGGGCGATATTGCCCTTGGACAGGGCGCTGTCGCTGTCGGCCGCGAACCACAGCCGCCCGTCCGCCGGCGTCGTCGCCAGCCAGACCTGGGCCGCGCACCCCGGCACCTTGTTGGCCTCGATCCGCCCGGCGTCATCCAGCGGGGCCAGCCCCTTGCCCAGTTCGATCACATATTCGATCCGCTGTTCCCAATCGCCCAGCAGGTCGAAGTCCTCGGCCAGTTCGGCCAGGGTCTGGTCAATGCTTTCGGTCGGGGGCGTCTCGGTCGTAGGGGTGCGCGCGCTCATGGCCCGCCAGATAGGCCGCCGGGCCGTTAACGACAACCGGCCGTTTTGTCCCCCGATATTCATGGTGAACGCCGCGATGGGGTTCGCCTTACGGGGGAGCGGCCTCGCTCCAACTCAAGGCGGGGACTAGTCTGGATGCAGATAGAACAACGGCCTGCTGCTTGAAAACCGACGCTGACCCCAGACCCCAGGACGACCGACGCCCCCACGAGCAAAGTGGCGCGCCTCTGGTCGCCCTGTGGCACGCCATCTGGGCCGTGGCGATCAGCCTGACGGCCCTAGCGGCCCAGATGCTGGACGGGTTGAAGGACGCGCCTCTGGCGGCCCTGCTGATCATGGCCTTCCCCGGCATCTTCGGCGTGGTGCTGATGGTGCGCGACACCGCAAGCCTGCGGTTCGCGACCATGGCCGGCTGGCTGCTGGCCGCGACCGCCTCGGCCGGGCTGACGGGCGGCGCGACCGGGGCCTTGCCGGGGCTGATCCTCATGCCTCTGGCCGCCGGGATCGCCCTCGATCATGGCACGACAGGCGCCGACCGACTGACACGGCTGGGCGCCTTCGCGGTCATCCTGCCGCTGCTGTCGGGCCTGATCTCGACCTGGCTGAACGGGCCGGAGGCGCAAGCCCCGCTGCTGGCGACTGTGTCCGGCCTGCTGGCCATGGGCGCCATCATCGCCGCCATGCGCCTGACCTGGAGCGAGCGCCAGCGGCGTTTAGCCGACGCCGAGGACGAGGCCGCCCGCATCGCCGCCCTGCTGGAAGACCAGCCGGCCCTGACCCTGTTGCTCGATCCGTCCGGCCGGGCCGTGGCGACCTGGGGCAATCCGCCGCCCGCCCTGTCAGTGCTGGCGCTCAGCGAACAGGGCCTGATCTCGGCCGTCCATGCGCCCGACCGCCCGGCCGTGTCCGCCGCGCTTGCCCGCGCCCTGTCGGGCCAACAGGTCGAGGTCCAGTTCACCCCGCGCATCGCCCTGGACCGGCGCGTGGTCATGATCCTGGGGCCGTTCCACAACGACGGCGACCGGCCCCGCCTGATCGCCCAGGCCTTCGACGGCACGGCCCAGTTCGCCCGCGAGCTGGGGCTGGAGACCGCCCGCGTCGAGGCCGAGGCCCAGTCCGCCGGCAAGACCCGCTTCCTGGCGAACATGAGCCACGAGCTGCGCACCCCCCTGAACGCCGTGATCGGGTTCGCCGACATCATGCGCCAGAAGCTGTTCGGCCCCCTGCCCGAACGCTACGCCGGATACGCCGACGCCATCCACCAGGCGGGCGGCCACCTGCTGGACCTGATCAACGACGTGCTGGACCTGTCCAAGATCGAGGCCGAACGCTACCAGCTGGTCATGGAGGCCTTCGACGCCCGCGACGCCGTGTCCGCCGCCGTCGCCCTGGTCCGGCTCCAGGCCGACGACAAGGGCGTGGACCTCGCCGCCGTCCTGCCGTCCGAGCCGGTCAAGGTCCGGGCCGACGCCCGCGCCCTGAAGCAAATGGCGCTGAACCTGCTGTCCAATGCGGTCAAGTTCACCCCCGCCGGCGGATCGGTCACCATCACCCTGGACGCGGACGGCGCCGACCTGGACCTCGCCGTGTCCGACACCGGCGTCGGCATCGCGCCGCAAGACCTCAAACGCCTGGGCCGTCCCTTCGAACAGGCCGGCGGCGCCGACCAGAAGGCCCAGGGCACCGGCCTGGGTCTGTCCCTGGTCCGCTCCCTGACCGAACTGCACGGCGGCCGCATGACCATCGACAGTACACTGGGCGAAGGCGCAGCGGTGATGATCCGGTTGCCGGTAATGGTGGTGGAAGCAGGCGAGGTTGTCTCCGAAGCGACACCGGCTACAGTCGAGGCCTAGACGGCCCCGAGACCTCGCTTTTCATCCGACTTTATCCAGCGTTTGACATCGTTCGATGAAGGTATTCGCTAGGTCGCTCGGCGGGGGCGGATATCGGGTCGCTCCGCTGCCATCAGCATAGACTTCGCTAACTTCGAACCACGGCCCGCGAAGCAACTGACGAAGCTGGGTTTCCGATGGATGCAGGACATAATGCGCCGACTTACCGTAGTGCCCATGTTCCCATATCGGCTCAGCTAAGAGCGACAAATCCCGGCTTCGAAGCCCAAACATCGGCATCAAATGCGGAGGTGCGCCTACATCGGTGGCAAATCTGTAGGCGTCGCCCCATACCTGCAAACTTCCGTCAGCTTCGCATGACAGCAACACTTCAACGTCAGGGACTCTCGGGTAAAGACTGTCTCTCTCGGCGATCACCAGAGTTGGCGTATCCGCCCAAGTCGCGGGCGCTAGATCCCAAGCGTAGGTGCGATCGAAGTCCTTTTGAACAAAAACCATCACAGCCGGTCGTGACGGCTCTTCTCCTGAACAGGCTGAGGCCAAAGCGACGACGGCGGCGACTGACAACACTTGGCGCATGAGCAGAAAGATGCACGTCAGACGAATGTCGACAACCGAAACCTAAACCTGCCCCATCGCCAGGAATGCCCGGCCCGCCGCAAAATCCCCGGCCTCGAAGGTGGAGCGGGCGATGCTGCCGTCGCGGAACAGGAATTCGACGGTGAAGACCTCGCGCGGGTCCAGCGCCGACAGGGCGTCGGCGGCCCCGGCGGGAAACAGCCAGGCCTGACCGGCCGGGCGACCTTCGGACAGCAGCATGGCGTCGGCGCTGGTCACCCCGGCGGCCCAGAAGGCGCGACGCTGCGCCACCGGCGGCAGGTCGTGCGCCAGCCACGGACGCGGCGCCACCGTGTGGTCGCGCATCACCACCCGCACCCCGGTCGGACGCGACCGACCCTGCCAGGAGACGACGGCCGCCAGTTGATCCGGCCGGTCCATGCCGCCCACCACCCCGAACCGCACGGGCGAAGCGCCGGTCACGGTCGCCTGCATCAGCCGCCAAGTCGGGCGGGCATAGGCGGCGCGGTCCGCGCTCCAGCGCCGGCGCTCGCCGGGAAACTCCATCTTGGTCACGCGCGACCAGCCGGAAAAGGCGGTCTGGACCCGGCCGCTGACCGTCTTCAAATCGGCCGAACCGCACGGCGTCGATCCCGCCCGCGCCCGCGCCCGCTGCGCCGTCTCGGCCAACTGCCGGTCGTTGGCGCCCGCACGCAGAGCCGCGCCCCGCGCCTGATAGGCGGCGGCGGTCAGGGCGGCGGTCAGCTGCGGTTCGAACAGGCCGCAGCGGTCGTTGGCGGCCAGCACGAAGCTGCGCTCATAGAACCGGTCCTGCGGCGCGGCGAACGCGACCACGGGGGTCGCGGCGATCAGCACGGCCGATATCAGGGCTTGGGTCCGCCGGGGGGAAAGGCCTATCCTCATGCCGCCACCCTAGCCCGCCAGGGTTGGGGTTCCGTGTTCGAGCAGGGTTAGCGAATTGCTTCTTTCCAGCGACCTGTGGGTCAGCGCCCTGATCCGCCGCGCCCAGATCGAGGGCGCATACGCCACCGTGATCAAGAAGGGCGACGACCGCGCCGGCTCGGTCATCGTCAAGGCCTACGACACCTCGACCCGCACCGCGCGCCTGTTCACCGAGGCCTTCGGAACCGACGGCGACCGCCTGTGGATCCAGCCGGTGACAAACGAAAGTGAAAGCGAACTGGACGCCTACATCGCCAGACAGCGCGGGTATGACCCGGACCTGTGGGTCGTCGAGATCGAGGACAAGCAAGGCCGGCACTTCATCACGGAGAAGGTGCAGGGATGAGCGGGATTATTTACCTCGCCCATCGAACTCGGCCCGCGCCGTCTCGATGCGGTCGATGTTCCTTTCGGCCCAGGTCCAGACGCCGCAGAAGGCTTCGGCCAGGGTGACGCCCAGGTCCGTCAGGCGGTATTCGACCTTGGGCGGGATGACCGGATGGACGGTGCGGATCACCAGGCCGTCGCGCTCCATCTGACGCAGGGTCTGGGTCAGCATCTTCTGGCTGATGCCGCCGACCAGCTCGCCGACGCGGGTGAAGCGCTGTTCGCCGTGTTCGGCCAGGACCTCCAGGATCAGCATGGTCCACTTGTCCGCCACCCGGCCGATCACGTCGTTGACCAGGGCCTCGACGCGCGGATCGGCGTATTCGCCTGTCTCGGGGTGGGCGATTCTTGCGGGGGGAACGGCCGTCATGTCCAAATCTTTCGCTCGGGTAAGTATGGCGGCTTTCGGTGCCTACTTTCCAATGGAGAGCGTCAGGCATACCTCGTCTGACGCAACGACGCACCCCCGTCAGGAGAGACACCCATGAACATCACCGGCAACACCATACTGATCACCGGCGGCGGCTCCGGCATCGGCCGCGCCCTGGCCGATGCGCTGCATGCGCGCGGGAACCAAGTGATCGTCACCGGCCGCCGCGAGGCCGCGCTGAAGGCGGTGGTCGAGGCCAATCCGGGCATGGCCTGGGCCGCGCTGGACGTCGCCGATCCGGCCGCGATCCGCGCCTTCGCCACCCAGGTCGTGCGCGATCACCCCGCCCTGAACGTGGTCATCAACAACGCCGGCATCATGCTGACCGAAGACCTGAGGGCCGAACCGTTCGATCTGGACGTGGTGGAGACGACCATCACGACGAACCTTCTGGGCCCGATCCGCCTGACGGCGGCGCTTCTGCCGCATCTGCGGGCGCAAAACGCGTCCACGGTGATCACCGTAACCTCCGGCCTGGCCTTCATCCCGCTGGCGGCGACCCCGACCTATAACGCCACCAAGGCGGCGATCCATTCCTGGACCCAGTCCCTGCGGCATCAGCTGGCCGACACCTCGGTCGAGGTGCTGGAACTAGCCCCACCCGCCGTCGCCACCGACCTGATGCCGGGCCATGCGGAGAACCCCAACTCCATGCCGCTGGCCGACTATACCGCCGAGGTGATCGGCCTGATCGAACGCGGCGACACCCCGCGCGGCGAGATCCTGGTCGAACGGGTCAAGCCGCTGCGGTTTGCGGAGGCGAACGGTTATGAGGCGATGTTCGAGCGTCTGAACGGCGCGCACTGAGGCGGCGTCATCCCTCCTCGAACGCCGTCAGAATCGGGCAAGGACCGGTTCTGGCGGCGCCGCATCGCTGGGCCAGCGTCTGCAAGGACGCGCGCGCCTTTTGAAGCTCGGCGATCTTGGCGTCCAGGTCGGCGATCCGCGCCTGGGCCAGGTCTCTGGCCCGCTCGTGATCGTAACCGGCGTCCAGCGCCAACAGTTCGCCGATCTGCTCCAGGGTGAAGCCTGCGCCCTGGGCGGTGCGGATGAAGCGCAGGCGTCGCACGTCGGTCTTGTCGTAGCGACGAACCCCGCCAGCCCCGTCCGGCGTAGGCATCAGGCCGCGTCGTTGGTAGTAGCGCACCGTCTCGACGCCGACGCCCCCGGCGCGCGCCAGGCCGGCGATCGTCCAGTTCTCGACAGTCGTGATCATCCCTTGACTCCGTACCATGGTCCGCACCCCAGATAGGGTCGGTCGCGTTGTACGCAAAGCCGAAGGAGCGCCGTCATGGCCGCCGAAAAGACCGCCGTCCTCTATCGCATGGTGATGGAAAAACACGTCTGCCCCTGGGGACTTCGGGCGAAACATCTGCTGAAGAGCCAGGGCTATGTCGTCGACGACCGCTGGCTGACCACGCGCGAAGAGACCGACGCCTTCAAGGCCGAACACGGGGTGAAGACCACGCCCCAGACCTTCGTCGAAGACGCAAGGATCGGCGGCTATGACGACCTGCGGCGCTTCCTGGGCAAGCCCGTCAGGGATCCGAACCGCAAGACCTATACGCCCGTGCTTGTCGTCTTCGCGGTCGCAGCGCTGATGGCCGTCGCCGCCAGTTACGCCGCTGGGACGCTGCTGACGATGCGGACGCCCGAGTGGTTCATCGCCTTCTCCATGTGCGCCCTGGCGATGCTGAAGCTGCGGGATCTGGACGGGTTCGCCACCATGTTCCTGGGGTATGACGTGCTGGCGCGGCGCTGGGTCCCTTATGCCTACGTCTATCCGTTCGTGGAGTTGGGCGCGGGCGTGCTGATGGTCGCGGGGGTGCTGACGTGGCTATCTGCGCCTGCGGCCGCCTTCGTCGGGCTGATCGGCGGCTGGTCGGTGTTCAAGGCCGTCTATATCCAGAAGCGCGAGCTGAAGTGCGCCTGCGTCGGCGGCGACAGCAACGTGCCGCTGGGCTTCCTGTCCCTGACCGAGAACGTGATGATGGTCCTGATGGCCGTCTGGATGGCCTGGATGGCCTGGGCCTGAAATCAACGCGATGGACGAGGATCAATCGTCGTCCATCTTCAGGGCGGCGATGAAGGCTTCCTGCGGGATTTCGACCTTGCCGAACTGGCGCATCTTCTTCTTGCCGGCCTTCTGCTTCTCCAGCAGCTTCTTCTTGCGGGTGGCGTCGCCGCCGTAGCATTTCGAGGTCACGTCCTTACGCAGGGCGCGCACGGTCTCGCGGGCGATGATCTTGCCGCCGATGGCCGCCTGGATCGGGATGACGAACAGGTGGGGCGGGATCAGTTCCTTCATCTTCTCGACCATGCCCCGGCCGCGCGTCTCGGCGCGGGCGCGGTGGACCAGCATGGACAGGGCGTCGACCGGCTCGGCGTTGACCAGGATGTTCATCTTGACCAGGTCGCCGACCTTGTACTCGGTGATCTCGTAGTCGAACGAGGCGTAGCCCTTCGAGATCGACTTCAGCCGGTCGTAGAAGTCAAACACGACCTCGTTCAGCGGCAGCTCATAGACCACCATGGCGCGGCTGCCGACGTAGGACAGTTCGATCTGCTGGCCGCGGCGGTCCTGACACAGCTTGATCACGCTGCCGAGATACTCGTCGGGGGTCAGGATGGTGGCCTTGATCCACGGCTCGGAGATGGTCTCGATCTGCATCACGTCGGGCAGATCGGCCGGATTGTGCAGGTCCAGCTCGGACCCGTCGCGCAGGCCGATCTTGTAGACCACCGACGGCGCCGTCGCGATCAGGTCGAGGTTGAACTCGCGGCTCAAGCGCTCCTGGATGATCTCCAGGTGCAACAGGCCCAGGAAGCCGCAGCGGAAGCCGAAGCCCAGGGCGGCGCTCGATTCCATCTCGTAGGTGAAGGAGGCGTCGTTCAGGCGCAGCTTGCCGATGGCGGCGCGCAGGTCCTCGAAATCGGCGGCGTCCACCGGGAACAGGCCGCAGAAGACCACCGACTGGACTTCCTTGAAGCCTCGCAGCGGTTCGGCGGTCGGCTTCTTCTCGTCGGTGATGGTGTCGCCGACGGCGGCGTGGGCGACTTCCTTGATCTGGGCGGTGATGAAGCCGACCTCGCCGGGGCCGAGCTGATCGACCGGGGTGTTCTTGGGCAGGAAGACGCCGACGCGGTCGATCAAATGGGTCGAGCCGTTGCGCATCATCTTGACCCGCATGCCGGTCTTCAGCACGCCGTCGAAGACGCGCACCAGTACGACGACGCCCAGATAGGGATCGTACCAGGCGTCCACCAGCATGGCCTTCAGCGGCGCATTGGCGTCGCCCTTGGGCGCCGGCAGTTTGGTGACGATGGCTTCCAGCACGTCCTCGATGCCGATGCCGGACTTGGCGCTGCACAGGACGGCTTCGGAGGCGTCGATGCCGATCACGTCCTCGATCTGGGCGCGGACCCGCTCGGGCTCGGCGGCCGGCAGATCGACCTTGTTCAGGACGGGGACGATCTCGTGATTGTTGTCGATGGCCTGGTAGACGTTGGCCAGGGTCTGGGCCTCGACCCCTTGCGAGGCGTCCACGACAAGCAGCGAGCCTTCGCAGGCGGCCAGCGAGCGGCTGACCTCATAGGCGAAGTCCACGTGGCCGGGCGTGTCCATCAGGTTCAGGACATAGTCCTGCCCGTCCTTGGCCTTGTAGTTCAGGCGCACGGTCTGCGCCTTGATGGTGATGCCCCGTTCCTTCTCGATGTCCATGTTGTCGAGCACCTGCTCGGACATCTCGCGCGCAGTCAGGCCGCCGGTGTATTGGATCAGTCGGTCGGACAGGGTCGACTTGCCATGGTCGATGTGCGCGACCACGCTGAAGTTCCGAATGTTCGAGATAGGGGGAGTCGTCATCCGCGCGCCCCTATCACGCGTAGAGGGCGGGGACCAGCCGCACGGCCCATCCAGCCCGCGCCTGCGTCACATTAAGCCTTGGCAATAAACCGTTTCGGCGTTTGAGAACGGCTCGCGGACGCGGTATGGGACAAGCCTCCCGAGAACCGGCGCGAGCCGGCGATCCGCTTCGCCTGCAACCGAGGAAATCCCCCGTGTCCAAGACGACCCGAACCGCTCTCAATCTCGGCGCCATGGCCCTGTCGGCCTTCCTGCTGGCGAGCTGCGGCGGACATGGCGAGGAAAAGAAGGACGAAAAGGCCGGCGGCGGCTCGCGCCAGACCATCAGCGCGGCGACCGTGGCCCAGACCAACCTGAACCGCACCGTGACCGCATCGGGCACCGTCTCGGCCTGGGAAGAGGTGCCGGTGGCGGCCGAGACCGGCGGCCTGACCGCCGTCGCCGTCTATGTGGACGAAGGCTCCTACGTCCGTCAGGGCCAGCCTTTGGTGCAGATGAACGACGTCCTGCTGCGCGCCCAGTTGCAGCAGCAGCAGGCCCAGGTCCAGCTGGCCCAGGCCAATGTGTCGCGCGACGACGCCGCGCTGGATCGCGCCCAGCAGCTGAAGGAACGCGGCTTCCTCAGCCAGGCGTCGCTGGACACCGCCCTGGCCAACCAGCGCGCGTCGAACGCCAATCTGGCCGCCGCCCGCGCCACCCTGGCCCAGACCCAGACCCAGCTGTCCCAGGCGACCATCCGCGCGCCCGTCGGCGGCCTGATCATCAGCCGCAGCGTGACCAAGGGCCAGATCATCGCCGCCGGAACCGAACTGTTCCGCATGGTCCGCGACGGCCGTCTTGAGCTGGACGCCCAGGTGCCGGAAACCGAGCTGGGCCTGATCCGCGCGGGTCAATCGGCGACCGTCTCCTCCAGCGAGGCCGGTCAGACCACCGGCTCGGTCCGCATCGTGACGCCCGAGGTCAACGCCACCACGCGCCTGGGTCTGGCGCGCATCTCGCTGGCGCCCGGCGCCCAGCTTCGTCCCGGCATGTTCGCCCGCGCCGACATCGCCGTCGGCGACCAGCCGGCGACCACCGTGCCGACCGGCGCGGTGCTGTATCGCGAGAACAAGCCCGGCGTCTTCGTCGTGAACGGCGACGGCACGGTCCACTTCCAGCCGGTGACGGTCTTGTCGCGCACCGACGCCCAGACGGCGGTCAGCGGCGTCAACGTCGGCGTCCGCGTCGCGGTGGACGGCGCCGGCTTCCTGAACGAAGGCGACCGCGTCAACGTCGCCCAGGCTGTCGGCAATACGCAGGCCGCGCCTGCCGCCCAGCCTGCGGCCCCGGCGGCGAAGAAGTAGGACCGACGACCATGAACCAGATGTCGTCCTGGGCGATCAAGAACCCGATTCCGATCATCCTGCTGTTCCTGCTGCTGACGCTCGGCGGCGTGGTCGGCTTCATGGGGATGCGGATCAACTCCAACCCCGACATCGACTTCCCGCTGGTCGCCGTCACGGCCGCCCGCCCCGGCTCGGCCCCGGCGGAAATGGAAGTCCAGGTCACCCGCCTGATCGAGGATTCACTGGCCGGCCTGTCGGGCGTGCGCCACATCACGTCGAACATCACCGACGGCGTGTCCTCCACGACGATCGAGTTCGAGCTGGGCACCGACACTGACCGCGCGACCAACGACGTGCGCAACGCCATGACCGGCCTGCGCGCCAGCCTGCCCCAGGACATGCAGGAACCGGCGGTCCAGCGCATCGACATCACAGGCGACGCCCTGATCACCTATGTGGTCCGCTCGCCGACCATGACGCCGGAAGAGATCAGCTGGTTCATCGACAATGAGGTCAGCCGCGGCCTGCTGGCCCTGGGCGGCGTGGGCGAGGTCAACCGCTCGGGTGGTGTCGATCGCGAGATCCGCGTCGAGCTGGATCCGCAACGGCTCGCCGCCTATGGCGTCACCGCCGCCGAGGTCAGCCAGGCGCTGAACAACGTCAACAACAACCTGCCGGGCGGCCGCGTCACCATCGCCGGGTCCGAGCGCGCCGTGCGCACCCTGGGCGCCGCGACCTCGGTCGAACAGCTCAGCGGCACCCTGATCCCGCTGGGCGACGGCAAGACGGTGCGCCTGGATAATCTGGGCAAGGTCGAGGATAAATGGAGCGAGCCGCGCCGCCTGGCCCGCTACAACGGCCAGGAAGCCGTCACCTTCAACTTCCTGCGCTCGCGGACCGCCTCCGAGGTCAAGGTCGCCGAAAAGGTCCGCGAAGAGGTCAAGAAACTCGACGAGGCCCATCCCGAACTGACGATCAGCCAGGTCACCGCCAGCGTCGAGGAGATCGAGGAATCCTACCTCGCCTCGCTGGAGGCCCTGCTGCTGGGCGCCGTCCTGGCGGTCATCATCGTCTTCATCTTCTTGCGCGACTGGCGGGCCACCTTCATCGCAGCCATGGCCATGCCGATGTCGCTGATCCCGACCTTCGCCATCCTGGGCCCGCTGGACCAGTCGCTGAACGTGGTGACCCTGCTGGCCCTGTCGCTGACCATCGGCATCCTGGTCGACGACGCCATCGTGGAGATCGAGAACATCGTCCGCCACATGCGCGACGGCAAACCGCCCTATGACGCCTCGCTGGAAGCGGCCGACGAGATCGGCCTGGCGGTCGTGGCCACCACCGCCACCATCATCGCCGTGTTCGCGCCCGTCGGCTTCATGCCGGGCATCATCGGTCAGTTCTTCAAGGCCTTCGCCCTGGCGGCCTGCGTCTCCGTGGCCTTCTCGCTGCTGGTCGCACGGACGCTGACGCCGCTGATGGCGGCCTTCATCCTGAAACACACCAATCACGAGGACCGCGATCCCTTCTGGATGTCGGGCTATCTGAAGGCCCTGCGCTGGTCGCTGGGCAACCGCTGGAAGGTGTTGATCCTCGGCGTGCTGTTCCTGGTCGGCTCCGTCGCCACGGCCGTTGTGGCCAAGATGTCGTTCGAGTTCATGTCGCCCGGCGACGTGGCCCGCGCCGCCTTCCAGGTCGAACTGCCGCCCGGCTCGACCCTGCGCCAGACCGACGCCGTGGTTCAGCAAGTCACCAAGCGGCTTGAAGCCCGCCCCGAGGTCACCTCGGTCTACGCCGCCGTAGGCGGTCAGGACGTGACCCAGGCCAATGTCTATGCCGACATGGTGCCCAAGGGCGACCGCGACCTGAGCCAGCAGGCCTTCGCCCGCGCCATGGTCGATGAGCTGAAACAGATTCCCGGCGCCCGTATCCGCGCCGGCATCGCCCAGTCGGGCGGTGGTCCCGGCGACGGCACAAGCTACACCTTCTCGATCCTGAGCGATAATCCCGACGCCCTGAACGCCGCGGCGCGCAAGGTCGAAGAGGAGATGCGCGGCGTCCCCGGCCTGGCCAATATCGTCAACTCGGCCGCCATCGCCCGCCCCGAAATCCTGGTCACGCCGCGCCCCGACGAGGCGGCTTTAGCCGGCGTCTCGGCCGGCGCCATCTCCCAGGCCGTGCGGGTCGCCACCATCGGCGACGTGGATCAGAACCTGCCCAAATATAACCTGGGCGACCGCCAGATCCCGATCCGCCTGCAGCTGACGGAGAACGCGCGCGAGGATCTGACCGTGCTGGAGAATCTGCGCGTGCCGGGCAACGGCGGAAACTCCGTGCCGCTCAGCGCCGTCGCCGACATCGCGTTCGGGGCCGGCCCCGCCACCGTCACCCGCCAGGACCGGTCGCGGATCGCCTCGATCAGCGCCGAGCTGGACGGCATCGCCACCGGCGCGGCAGGCGCAGCGGTCAACCGCCTGCCCTCGGTCCAGAACCTGCCCGCCGGCGTGCGCCAGGTGCCGGCCGGCGACGCCGAGTTCATCCAGGAGATGCTGACCGGTTTCGCCATCGCCTTCGCCTCGGGCATCCTGCTGATGTATGCGGTTCTGACGCTGCTGTTCAAAAGCTTCGCCTATCCGATCACCATCATGGCGGCCCTGCCGCTGGCCATCGGCGGCGCCTTCATCGCCCTGGCCATCGGCGGCGCCAACTTCTCCATGTCCGCCCTGATCGGGGTGCTGATGCTGATGGGGATCGCGGCCAAGAACTCCATCTTGTTGGTGGACTATGTCATCATGGCCGAGCGGGACGGCATGCCGCGCCACGAGGCCATCATGGATGCGGCGCACAAGCGCGCCCGTCCCATCCTGATGACCACCTTCGCCATGGGGGCGGGCATGGTGCCCATCGCCATGGGGGTCGGGGCCGACGTTCAGTTCCGCTCGCCCATGGCCATCGCCGTGCTTGGCGGACTGATCTCCTCGACCTTCCTGTCCCTGCTCTACATCCCCGCCATCTTCACCATCGTCGACGACATCGCCGGCTGGGGCCGCCGCATCCTGCACCGCTCGACGGCGGGACAGCGCGAACTGGCCAAGCCCAGGCCGGGGACAGTGGTGGAGTGAGGTCGATCAGCCCTTTGCGGACCCTCGGTGGGCCCGCAAAGGGTGGGAAATGGACACTAATGGCGCAGCTGGCGCCATCTACTGCTCATATTAGGGCGTGTTCCGCTCCCAGTATCGGCTTGAATTTTCCGGGATCAAAGGGTCCCAGCACTGAAGCAGCGCCGACACGGCATCATGTCCCCATTTGCCGTAAGGCCCGCCTGTTGCTTCCACCGATACTGCGGCTGAAACAAATCGGATCTGGGTCGAGAAGCCGTCCTTCATCGTGGGCATAATCGTCGAGGTTTCACTGAAGATGCGCGTGGCCCACGTGTCATTCTGAATGACGGGTAAATCGCGAAAGCCTAGTGCTACCTGCCTCAACGCCGGACAATCGTTCGAGGTTATGCGGTCTGTTCCCCGTTCCGAAACTCGGATGGCCGTCCAGCCAAGCCTCTCCAAATCTCGTTCGGTCCGAACCGGGCGAGGCCCCTCCGTACTGATTGTTATGGTGTGCTGGATGGTGTGGTCAGCGTCACCCGCCACCTCTAACGTCACGTGCGGAATGATCACATTGGATAAATCTTGGCTAATCCCGGCTCCGCCAACAAGAGCGGCGAGAGCAAAGCCGACGACAACCGATTCAGTGGTGCTCAACGGTTTCTCCAAGGCAGCTAGGTTTGTCGACTTATGGCGACCAAATCTTTCGTTCAGACACTATGCACATTCACGATAGATCAGCTTGGGAGAAGAACGTCACCAATGAACTCACTACCTTAGAAAGCATGTCGAGGCGCTGGCTCCTAGTAGGATCAATGTCCAATAGGCGTCGAACGCTTGCACGCCATGACCCATGATCCGGCCCGCTGACGATTGCATTCACCCTCGAAAAAAACAAAGATCGCCGATCAAAGCTTGAGGATCGCAATCCATGATGACCGCACTCGCTACCGCCCTGGCCCTGATCTCGATGCAAGATGCACCGCCCCAGAATGCAACAGCGGCCGAGCGCCCCCAACCCGACCGCCCCGTGGAACGCAAAATCTGCCGCAGAGAGCATGTCGTCGGGTCGAACCGGCCGCAGCGTATCTGCATGACCGAGCAACAATGGCGGCGGGCGGAAGACGAAAGCCGGGAGCAGCACCACAACATGACGCGTGGGCAGCCTATGGACGTGCCGCGTATGCCAGGCTGAACAATTGGCGAAGCGGGTTTATCGAACCGTTCACGCTGGTTTTGCCGCAGGCCGACTGACGAACCACATTCAGAGGTCCTGTCGTTCTCGGATACGGCTTTCGAGAAAGAAAAAGGGCCGGCCGGTTGCCCGGTCGGCCCTTGGTCGTTCAGCCTTGTGGGCTGACGATCAGTATCTGACCTTCAGCGTCACGCCGTAGGTGCGCGGGGCGCCGAGGTAGGCGTTGTAAGTCGCCGTGTCGGTGGCGATATTATAGAAGGTGCCGTCCGCCTGGGGCGTCGTGGTGTTGGCGAAGGCCGTACCCTGCAGCGGCGCGGCGAAGCCGACCTGGGTGTATTCTTCTTCCAGCAGGTTCTGACCCCACACCTCCAGCGTCCAGCGCTCGTCTTCCGAACCGATCGAGACGCGGCCGTTGACGACGGTGAAGGCGTCCTGGTTCTTGTAGGGGAGCAGGTCCGAGCCGGTGTTGTATTCGGTCGAATATTTGGCCGACAGGTTGAACCCGCCGCGCAGGCCGCCGCCCAGCTCGCGATCGAACGCCAGGGCGCCGGTCAGCGACCATTCCGGGGCGAACGACGCGCGTGCGCCCGGCAGCAGCGACAACTGCGGGAAGCGGCCGGGGCTGGACAGGTCGCCGGCGCCGAAGTCACCGTATTTGGCGTCGGTGTAGGTCACGCCGCCCTGGAACGACAGGCCCTCGACCGGGGTGAACCAGACCATGTCGGCGTCGACGCCGCGCGACTTCAGCTCGGGGATGGATTCCACCACGAAGGCGGTGCCCAGGAAGGTGTTGAGCTGGAAGTTCTCGAACTTCTGGTCGAAGTAGGTGAGGTTCAGCAGCATGGTGCGATTGAACAGGGTCGTCTTGATCCCCGCCTCATAGCTGTCGACCGTCTCGGCGTCGAAGAACAGCGAGGCGTCCGGCGTCACGCCCGTCTGCACCCGGTCCATATTGTAACCCGCGCCCTTGTAGCCGCGCGCATACGAGCCATAGACCATGACCGACGGATTGAACCGGTAGGACGCCTTGATGGTGCCCGACAGGTCGGTGTCGCTGAACTTCTCCTGGATCCGGCGATTGTCGTAGAGCGGGTTGGACCAGGGCAGGCACAACAGGCCCAGCGCGGCGGCCGGGGTTGCGACATTGGCGGTGCCGGGGATCGGCGAGACCGTACGGTTGGCCGGGTTCTGGTTGGCTAGGGCGCCGCCGCAGGCCGCGCCGTTGCTGCCCAGATTGTCCTGAATACCCAGCAGACGCTTGCTGTCATAGGTGTAGCGCAGACCCAGGTTGATATCGAAGGCCTCGGTCACCCGGTAGGTGTTGTTGGTGAACAGGGCCACCGATTCCGAACGCTGCGAATAGTGGTCCTGATACGCCTTGCCGGCCGAGAAGGTCGGGGCGGCGGCGCTGGGCGGCACAGCGCCGATAACGCACAGCGGTTGGCCCGCACCCGCGCCGGCCGTGCCGACCAAGAAACCGTTCGGGTTGGTGAAGCAGCCCAGGCGCGACGGGCTGGGACCGCCGACGGCGGCCGGCAAGGACGCCGTCAGCAGGAAGGAAGCGAAGGCGTTGTAGTCCGAGCCATAGACGTAGCTATCGTCGCGATAGACGCCTTCCTTGGTGGCGAACAGGCCGACCAGCCAGTCCAGCTTGTCCGACGTGCCCGCCAGGCGGAACTCTTGCGTCAGGTTGTCGACGCCGTAGCCGTTGGAGCCGTCGTTGGCGCGGTACAGGATGTCGGCGCCGGTATAGTCCAGGTCCATCCCCTGCTGGAACGACCAGTCGCGCCACGAGGTCTGCGACGTCAGGGTGGCGTTGATGCTGGGGAAGTCGATGGTCGCTTCCGCCGACAGACCCATGTCCTCGATCTCTTGGGGGGTCTCGCGGTTGGAATAGGCCAGGCGCGAGAAGGGCACCGTGCCGAAGCCCGCGACCGGCGGCGTCTGGCCGGGGCCGTTGGGCGCGGTCAGGGCGGCGATGAAGGCCTGAGACGGACCGACGCGCGTCTGCACGGCGGAGCAGCAGAACTCGTCGCGCTTGGTGTAGTCGGCGATCAGGCGAACCGACACGTCGTCGCTGGGCAGGATCAGCAGCTGGCCGCGCGCAGTCCAGTAATCCTGGGTGTTGTCGTCGGTGCGGCTGTTGGGGCCGTCGCCGTTGTTGACGTCGTAGAAGCCGTCGCGCTCGCGGTGGGCGACGAACAGGCGGCCGGCGATCTGATCGGTCAGACCGCCCGTGACGGAGACCGAACCGCCGATGGCGCCGAAGTTGCCGCCGGTCAGTTCCGCCGAGATCGACGGGTCGAACGACGGGCGCTCGGTGATGATGTTGATGACGCCGGCCGAGGTGTTCTTGCCGAACAGTGTGCCTTGGGGACCCTTCAGGACCTCGATCCGGCTCAGTTCGCCCAGGTCGCCGAAGCCGACCGAGTTGCGCGAGCGATAGACGCCGTCGATCACCACGCCGACCGAGCTTTCCAGGCCGGGGTTGTCGCCCACGGTGCCGGCGCCGCGGATGCGGACGGTGGTGGAAGCTTCCGACTGGGTCGAGGTGACGGTCATCCCGGGCGTCAGGATCTGCAGATCCTTGATGTCCTGGACCCCTGCGCCGTCCAGCAGTTCCTGCGACAGGGTCGTGACCACGATCGGCACGTCCTGCAGGCTCTGTTCGCGCTTCTGGGCGGTGACGATGATGTCGTCCACGGTCGCCGGGGCTTCCTGCGCGGCGGCGACGCCGGCGAAGCCCCCGGCGAGGCCGAAGACGACGGCGCCCACGACAGCGGCGGACACAGTGGTTTTGAGTTGAAGATTGCGGCGCATAGGCGTCCTCCCGGCTCTGAAGCCATGAGCGCACCAGGCGATCACGGCGTTTCCTGTTCCCAAATCGACGTCCCCTTCTTGGGGGATCGTTCGTTATCGCTAGGCTAAGCGCGCTTCGGCCCCACCGACAAGCGAGCGTTGTTACCCGCGACGATTTTTCGCCGCGGATTCGCCTTTGTGTGTCAGGGAAGAGACATAAAACGCTGACGTTAGGTAAGTTTTTGCCCGTCTTTCGGCCCCAGAGGCTCGACCTCAAGCTGCAAGGCGGCCGGATCGACCTGGCGGCGTCGGCCGGCGAAACCCAGCACGATAGCCGCCGCGATCGCCGACAGGATCGAGCCGCCGATGACGCCCAGCTTGACCTCGACCTGTTCGGGCGAATCCACGGCGCCGGGGAAGGCCAGGACGCCGATGAACAGGCTCATGGTGAAGCCCACTCCGCACAGCAGCGACACCCCATAGACCTGGAGCCAGCTGGCGCCCGTCGGCCGCGCGCCGATCTTCAGCGCCGAGGCCAGCCAGGCGGCGCCCATGACCCCGATCTGCTTGCCGAAGAACAGGCCCAGGGCGATGGCGACGACCAGGGGCGCGAACGCCTGCTCCATCGACAGGCCGGCGAAGGACACGCCTGCCTTGGCGAAGGCGAACAGCGGCAGGACGAGGAAGGCGTTCCACGGATGCAGGTCGTGCATCGCCTCCTTCAGCGGGCTCTGGCCGTCTTCGGCCCGGCCCTTGATCGGCACGATCATGGCGAAGGCCACGGCGGTCAGGGAGGTGCTGAGGCCCGACAGCACCGTCAGATACCAGACGAGGCCGAACCCCAGCACCCAGAAGGGC
Source organism: Brevundimonas sp. AC546 (assembly GCF_979258305.1). Lineage (NCBI taxonomy): Bacteria > Pseudomonadati > Pseudomonadota > Alphaproteobacteria > Caulobacterales > Caulobacteraceae > Brevundimonas > Brevundimonas sp. AC546. The sequence goes on along the minus strand of NZ_OZ409849.1, from coordinate 2,748,445 downwards.
GCCGGAATGCGGATGCGGTGCGCGGCGACGGCGCCGACGGCCAGGGCGCCCAGGGCCCAGAACAGCGGCGTCCAGTTGGCGCCCTCGCTGAACAGCACGGCGATCAGGGCGATGGCGCCGAGGTCGTCGACGATGGCGAGCGTCAGCAGGAAGACCCGCAGCGACGACGGCAGCCCCTTGCCCACGAAGCCGAAGATGGCGAGCGCAAAGGCGATGTCGGTGGCCAGCGGAATTGGCCAGCCGGCGTGGGGCGCCCCCATTGTCGCGGACAGCAACAGATAGACGGCCGCCGGTCCCGCCATGCCGCCAAGCGCCGCCAGCACCGGCGTCGCCAGCTTGCGCGGATCGCTGAGTTCGCCGCGCACGATCTCGTATTTGATCTCCAGCCCCACCACGAGGAAGAAGATCGCCATCAGACCTTCCTTGATCCAGTCGGAGATCGTCTCCTCCAGCCGGATCGGGCCGATTTGAAGCACGTGATAGCTCTTCAGCCAGGTGAAATAATCCCCGCCCCACGGCGAGTTGGCCACCAGCACGGCGGCGATGGCGGCCAGCGCCAGGGCCGAGCCGGATGCGGTCTCGGTCTTGAGGAAATCGAGTGTCAGTTTGCGCGCCACGGCGGCCTCCATCGGAATACTGAAGCTGTCGTGACGCCAGGTTATCGACGGGCGTCGGACCGGATTCGTCGCCCCTTCGGAGCGCGCCGGCCTGGCCGCGCGGAGCGACCTGATGGCTGAGGTCAGGATAGAGGATGCCAGCGCTTGAGCCAACCATCTCTCCCCTCTTTCGTCATTCTCCGGCGAGCGCAGCGAGACCGGGGAAGCCAGCGGCGCCGAAGGCGAAATCCATCCGCCGCACGATGCTGAGACATGCAGTCCGCCACAGGGTCGCGCTCTCGCGCGCCGCTGGGTCCCCCGGTCGCTTCGCGCCGGAGGATGACGAAAGACAAACGAGGCGGTTGCGCTCTCCCCTTCGGACACGCACCTAGCCTCCCATGCCCGTCTCCCTCGCCTACCGCCCCGAACCGCGCTTCTTCGACCTGGGCGCCGACTATGCCGATGCGGTTCAGGCCGCCGACTTCCCGCAGACGATCTTGCGGTTCCGCAACGAGCGCACCGCCGCCGAGGTCGGGCTGGAGGGGTTAAGCGAGGCGGAATGGATCGCCGCCTTCGGCCGGTTCGAGCCCCTGCCCGGCCAGCCCGGCCCCATCGCCATGCGCTATCACGGCCATCAGTTCCGCCACTATAATCCCGACCTGGGCGACGGGCGCGGCTTCCTCGCGGCGCAGATGCGCGAAACACCGTGCGCTCAAGCAACGAGCGACCGCGTCGCGAGTGGTAGCGCCCCAAGTCGACTTCTCGACTTGGGAACGAAAGGCTCTGGCACGACGCCGTGGTCGCGCAGCGGCGATGGGCGGTTGACGTTGAAGGGCGGGGTGCGTGAGGTGCTGGCGGCGACGATGCTGGAGGCGCAGGGCGTCCCGACCAGCCGCGCCTTCTCCCTGATCGAGACCGGCGAGGCGCTGGAGCGCGGGGACGAGCCGTCGCCCACAAGGTCCGCCGTCCTGGTGCGGCTGTCGCACAGCCATGTGCGGTTCGGGACGTTTCAGCGCGCCGCCTATATGGGGCGGGTCGATCAGATTGAGGCGCTGATCGAACACGTCCGCACCCTGTATCATCCGACCGTCGCGGCGGGTGACACACCCGGTCTGCTGGCCGCCATCGTCGAGGCCTCGGCCAAGCTGACCGCGCGGTGGATTGCGGCGGGCTTCGTGCACGGGGTGCTGAACACCGACAATCTGAACGTCACGGGCGAAAGCTTCGACTATGGCCCCTGGCGGTTCCTGCCGGAGTACGACCCGGCCTTCACCGCCGCCTATTTCGACCAGACCGGACTCTATGCGTTCGCGCGCCAGCCCGAGGCGGTGTTCTGGAACCTGACGCAGTTGGCCGGGTGTCTGAAACTGGTCGCCGACGTCGAGCCGCTGACGCAGGCGCTGAACGGGTTCGGGCCGGCCTATATCCGCGAACTGCGCGCCGCCTTCCTGATGCGGCTGGGGGTGCGCAGCCTGGGCGAGGCGGCGGACCAGCGGCTGGTGGATGCGACCCTGGCGCTGTTGCGCGAAGGCGGCGCGGCGATGCGATGGGAGCCGCTGTTCTTCGACTGGTTCGGCGGCTTCGCCTCCTCGGCCCGCGCCCTGTCGGGACCGCGCGCGAAACTGTATCAGGGCGAGGCCTTCGACGCCTTCCGCTTCGCCCTGCTGGAGCATGAGCCCGACCGGGTCGAACGGCTGGAGCATCCAATGTTCGCCGCCCGCGAGCCCGAGGAGATGCTGATCGACGAGGTCGAGGCGATCTGGGCCGCCATCGCCACCGGCGACGACTGGGCGCCCTTCCAAGCCAAGCTGGACCGACTGGAAGCCGCCCGCCTTGCCTGGGGCTTCACTGCCTGACGCCGAACCTTACGAAAGCTTCATCTCGTTTATCGATAATGTTCTTGTCCGTTTATCGATAAATCCATATCGATAGTCACCAAGGCGGTCGCGGAGGGCGACTCGATTGGAGGGGCTATCAAGATGAAACTCGTCGGCAAACGGTCGGCCGCCAGCGCTCTGCGGTGGCTGCTCGGCTTCCTCAATGTCTTCGTGACGATCGCTGTCGTCGCGACGGCGATCGGCTTGATCATCAGCCTGATTTCGCCAGACGCCGCCGCCGGGTTTATCGACGGACTGAAGGACGACCCCAACGACCTTACCCAGACCCTCGGTCTGGCCGAACGCCTGGTGCTGTTGGGCGCCTTCCTGGCTTGCGGTTTCACTTGGTGGATCATCAATCGCCTGCGACGCATCCTGCTGGCGGTGAATCAGGGCGACGCCTTCGAGTTCGCCAATGTCAAACGCCTGCAAGCGGTCGGGTTCGGCCTGCTGGGGATCCAGTTGACCGCCTTGATGCTGTCCATCGTCGCGCCCCAGGCCATCGGCCAGTCCGCCTCCGACTATGATTTCAGCCTCGGGTCCTGGCTGGGCATTCTGGTGGTCTTCATCCTGGCCGAGGTGTTCCGGCAGGGGTCGGCCATGCGCGACGAACAGATGACCACGGTCTGAGAGGGGCGCGTCATGATCATGATCCAGCTGGACCGGCTGCTGCTCGAACGCCGCATGTCCCTGACCGAACTGTCCGACCGCGTCGGCGTCACCCTGGCCAATCTGTCGATTCTCAAAACCGGCAAGGCCCGCGCCGTCCGCTTCTCCACCCTGGACGCCCTGTGCCGCGAACTGGACTGCCAGCCAGGCGACCTGATCGTCCAGACGCCGGGGGTGCAGCCAGAGGAATGACCAAAAGGAAAGCGTCATTGTCGCTATGTAAATGACGCTTGACTTACCGTCGATATAGCCCGTAAAGCTCCCTTGTCACAACGACAGGGGAGCTTGTCATGAAACATCTCGAACGCACTGAATACACCCACGACCAGAAGACCGTCATTTCCATCGCCGCGGCCCTGGCCGCCGTCAGCCTTACCGCCAAGGTCGACACGCCCTTGTGGCCCAGCAGTCTTGGCGCCCCGCCCTCGCTGGGCCTGGCTGTCATGCTGATCGGCCTGACGCTGGCGATGATCCATTATAATGGCGTCTGGTGGCGCGGGCTGGACGAGACGTCGCGCCACGCGCACCGCAAGGCCTGGTGGACGGGCGGCAATCTGGGCGTCGTCGCCGGCGCCGCCGCACTGGTCGCCCTGCTGAACAACGGCGTGACCCTGACGGAATCGCTGTTGCTGCATGGACCCGCCGCCTGGGCGGCGACCGGTTTTCTCTGCCTGCTGGGCGGGCAGGCGGTCGGCTATGGCCTGGCCCTGCTGCTGAACCGGCGGGCCGGATGAGCCGGGTCGCCAACCGCGTGCGCGACCTGCGCAACCAGCAGCAGATGTCGCTGGGCCAGCTCAGCAGAAGCCTCGGCGTCTCTCGCCTGACGCTGCGGGCCATCGAGACCGGCCTCTATGCCCCGTCGCTGGGCCTGGCCTTTCGCCTAGCCCGCACCCTGAACCATCCAGTCGAAGACCTCTTCGCCGTCTGATCCGGCGGCGGCGCATCCCGCGCCGCGCCACACCCAAACCTGAAACCAAGGATACGACCATGAACCTCCAGATCACTCTGGGGCGCGCGGCTTCGCGCGTCCAATCCATCGGCGCCGGCATGGCGCTGGGCCTCGCCGCCTGGGCCGCCATTTTCGCTGGCGAAGCCTATGCCGAGACGCCTGTCGCCCCTGCTCCTATCGCCCGCGCCGCTGGCGACGGCCCGCCCCTGTGGGTCGTCCGGGACGTGGATTCAACCGTCTATCTCTATGGCACGATCCATCTGCTGAAACCCGGCACAGCCTGGGGATCGGACAAGGTGGACGCCGCCTTCGACAGTGCGTCGGACGTCTGGTTCGAGGTCACCAACCCGGATGACCAGGCCGCGCTCGTGCCGCTGTTCCAGCAATATGGCCTGTCGCCGGACCGCCCCCTGTCCAGCTGGCTGACGCCCGAGGAACAGGCGACCCTGGCCAAGGCCGCCCCGGCCGCCGGTCTGACCGCGCAACAAATCGACCCGTTCCGGCCCTGGTTCGCCGCCCTGATGATCGCCACTGGCCCGCTGACGGCCGCCGGATACGACCCGGCGCTGGGCGTCGAGATCAACCTGCGCGCCCGGGCTCTGGCGGCCGGTAAACCCATCCACGGGTTCGAGACCATCGACCAGCAGATCGGCGGCTTGGCGCGGATGAGCGACGCGGGCCAGATGACCTATCTGCGGCACTATCTGACGACCTACGATCAGGCCGCCGCCGATCTGGATCGCGTCGTCGCCGGCTGGATCGCCGACGATCAGGCCGCCATGGCCCAGTATGCGCATGAGAATGGGCGCGCCATCTCCGAAGAGACGCACCAGATCTTCATGGCCCGCCGCAACGCCGACTGGGCCGAGCAGATCGAGACCCTGCTCGAAGGCTCCGGCACGACCTTCATTGCCGTGGGGCTCGGCCACCTTGCGGGCGCGGACAGCGTGCAGGACCTGCTGGCCGCGCGGGGAATCTCGGTGATCCGACAGTAGGGCGCCACGCGTATCGGGGTTGTGGGGCGTCGGGAATCGGACCAGACGCCCCGGCCCGTAACACAAAGTCATCAACTGATGTCATCGGCTGATGTCATCGCTTGATGACAAATATCGAAAGCGCCGCTATATCCCCCCTTGCGAACGGCGATCCCCAATCCGATATCGCGACTGTTACGAAATCAGGTTCCTCCCCCGATGACCACCTCCACCTTCACCACCGCCCCTTCGCGCAGCCGCGCCGCCTACGCCAACATCGCCCTTTGGACGCTGCAGGGCTGGATCGCGATGTTCTTCATCGCCGCCGGCTACGCCAAGCTGACCGAACCGATGACCAACCTCATCAATCTGATGGGCTGGCCCGCAGTCGCGCCCGAAAACATGGTGCGCGGCCTGGGCATCGTGGAGCTGGTTCTGGCGATCGGCGTGCTCAGCCCGCTGATCTCATGGCGCATCGGACGCCCGCTGCTGATGACGGCGGCGACCGGACTGATCGTGCTGGAATCGACCATGCTGGTCATCCACGCGATGAGCCAGGACGTGGGTCTAGCGGTGGTCAACGCCATCCTGCTGGCCTTCACCGTCCCGGTCCTGCTGGGTCGTCGCAAGGCCTTTTGAAAGAGATCGAACGTCGGACCCCTCTCCCCCCTGCTGTCCGGCGTTTGCGCCCGGAACCTCCCCCCAGGTTCCGGGCTTTTTCATGCGTGTAAGCTCGGCACACGAAAAGCTTACCCTTACGTGCGCGTAAAGCGCTTTCCTTTACGCGCACGTCAAGTTATGTTGGCGTATGGCCACCGCCGACGACCACCGCACCTATTCCATCCGCCAGCTCTGCCGCGAGTTCGGAGCTACGGCGCGCGCCCTTCGCTTCTATGAGGACAAGGGCCTGCTGACCCCTGCGCGCAAGGGCCAGACCCGCGTCTACGACGCTCGCGACCGCGCCCGGCTGAAACTGATCCTGAGGGGCCGCCGCATCGGCTTCACCCTTCAGGAGATCCAGGACATGATGGATCTCTATGATCAGAAGGACCACAACGTCCATCAGATGGCCGTGGCCCTGGTGCGGCACCGCGCCCAGATCGCGGCGCTGAAGCAGCAGCTGGAAGACATCGAAGGCGCCATCGAGACGGCCGAACAGGCCTGCAACTGGATGGAATCCAAGCTTTCCGAACACCGCCCCGACCTGCTGCCGGGCGCCGAAGACTATGAGAAGCTGCTGCGCGCGCGTCTCAACCACGACCATCACCACCCCTTCAAAGCAAGAGCGTAATCCATGGCCTACAAGGCGCCTGTCCGCGACTTCACCTTCATCCTGAATGAAGTGCTGGAGATCGACCGCTACACCAACCAGCCGGGCTTCCAGGACGTCTCTTCGGATCTGGTCGGCCAGATCTTGGAAGAGGGCGCCAAGTTCGCCGACGAGGTCATCGCCCCGATCAACAATCCGGGCGACAAGGAAGGCTGCCACTGGTCCGAGGGCGGCGTGGTGACCGGTCCCAAGGGTTGGAAGGAAGCCTACAAGGCCATGTCGGAAGCCGGCTGGATGGCGCTGGCCGCCGACCCGGCCTATGGCGGCCAGGGCATGCCCAGCGTGGTGGCCTCGGCCTTCGGTCAGATGACGGCCGGCGCATCCGCCGCCTTCTCGATGTATCCGGGCCTGACGGCCGGCGCCTACGCCGGCATCCACGCCAACGCCTCGGACGAGCTGAAGTCGAAATACCTTCCCAAGATGGCGACCGGCGAATGGTCGGGCACGATGAACCTGACCGAGCCCCAGTGCGGCACCGATCTGGGCATGGTGCGCACCAAGGCCGTGCCGAACGGCGACGGCTCCTATTCGATCACCGGCCAGAAGATCTGGATCTCGGCGGGCGAGCACGACTTCGCCGACAACATCATCCACACGGTGCTGGCCCGCGTCGAAGGCGCGGTTCCGGGCATCAAGGGCCTGTCGCTGTTCGTCGTGCCCAAGTTCCTGGTCAATGAGGACGGTTCGCTCGGCGAGCGCAACAGCCTGGAATGCGCCGGCCTCGAGCACAAGATGGGCATCCACGGCAACGCCACCGCCGTGATGCAGTACGACGGCGCCAAGGGCTGGCTGATCGGCCAGGAAGGCCGGGGCATGAACAACATGTTCGTGGTGATGAACGAGGCCCGCCTGGGCACCGGCCTGCAAGGTCTGGCCATCGGCAACGCCGCCTATCAGGCCGCCGTTGAGTTCGCCAAGGACCGCCTGCAAGGCCGTAGCCTGACCGGACCCAAGAACCCGGACGGTCCGGCCGACAGCATCATGGTCCACCCCGACGTGCGCCGCATGCTGCTGGAGGCCCGCGCCTTCGTCGAAGGCGGCCAGGCCTTCATCCTGTGGACCGCCCTGCACGCCGATCTGGAGAAGTCCGAAGACGAGGCTGTCGCCACCAAGGCCAAGGACTACATGGGCCTGCTGACGCCGGTGCTGAAGGCCTATCTGACCGACAAGGGCTTCCACGTCGCCTCGCTGGGCATGCAGGTGCACGGCGGTTCGGGCTACACCGAACACTTCCCCGCCTCGCAGTATCTGCGCGATGCCCGCATCACCATGATCTATGAAGGCACCAACGGCATCCAGGCGCTCGACCTGGTCGGGCGCAAACTGCCCGCGGCCGGCGGTCGGGCCATCATGACCTGGTTCGGCGAGATCGACGCCTTCGTCGCCGAGAACAGCGGCAATGAAGCCATCAAGCCCTTCGTCGACGGCCTGGCCGACGCCAAGGCCAAGCTGCAGGACGGCACCATGTGGCTGATGCAGAACGGCATGGCCAACCCGGACAACGCCGGCGCCGCCTCGACCGACTATCTGAACGTCTTCGGCCTGACGGCCCTGGCATACATGTGGGCGCAGATGGCCAAGGTGGCTCAAGGACAGGTCGAGGCCGGCTCGACCGACCCCTACTACGCCACCAAGCTTCAGACCGGCCGCTACTTCGTCGAGCGCATCTTGCCCGACGCGGACGCCCACCTGAAGAAGATGAAGACCGGCGCCGACGTGCTGATGGCCATGCCGGCCGAGGCGTTCTGAGGATAACCCGTCTCCTCCCCGCTTTGCGGGGAGGTGGCGCGGCGCCTCTTCGGCGCCGTGACGGAGGGGCTCTTTCCGTCGCTCGTTCCTGAAACCCAGCGGTGGCCAGAGCCCCTCCACCGCTTCGCGGTCCCCCTCCCCACGGAGTGGGGAGGAGACATGACAATGAACGTGCTGGGCAGCCCCGACCCCGATTTCATGCGCGAAGAGGAGATCACCCTCTTCTCCGACAGCGTCGGCAAATGGATCGACGAGCACGCACCGCCGGAAAAGGTCCAGCAATGGATCGCCAACTCGTCCGTGCCGCGCGACCTGTGGACCCAGGCCGGGACCGACGGCCTGCTGGGCCTGTCCATGCCCGAAGAAGACGGCGGCATGGGCGGAGACTATCGCCACGAGGTCGTGCTGATGCGCCAGCTGGGCTGGAAGGGCGCGGACCATTTCGGCATCTCGCTGCACAACGCCATCGTCGCCCCCTACATCTGGCATTACGGCACCGAGGAGCAGAAGGCGCGCTGGCTGCCGCGCCTGGCCTCGGGCGAACTGGTCGGCGCCATCGCCATGACCGAACCGGGCGCGGGCTCTGACCTGCAGGGGATAAAGACCACGGCGGTCAAGAGCGGCAACGGCTATGTCGTCAACGGCTCCAAGACCTTCATCACCAACGGGCAACTGGCCAACTTCGTCATCGTGGTGGCCAAGACCGACCCGGCCGAGGGCGCCAAGGGCACGTCGCTGATCGTCGTCGAGACCGACGGGGCGGAAGGCTTCGAACGCGGCCGCAACCTGCACAAGATCGGCATGGAGGGGAACGACACCTCCGAACTGTTCTTCAACGATGTGAAGGTTCCGGGCGACAACATCATCGGCGGCGGCGAGGGCCAGGGCTTCGTCCAGCTGATGCAGCAACTGCCCCAGGAGCGGTTGAACATCGCCGTCCAGGGCGTCGCCGCGGCAGAGCGGGGCCTTGAGGCGACGCTGGCCTACGTCAAGGAGCGCAAGGCGTTCGGCAAGCGTATCCTCGACTTCCAGAACACCCAGTTCAAACTGGCCGAGATCAAGACCAAACTGACCGTCGCCAGGGTCTTCGTCGATCACTGCATCGGTTTGCACCTGAAGGGTCAGCTCGACGCCGCCACAGCCTCCATGGCCAAATACTGGGTCACCGACATCCAGGGCGAGACCATCGACGAGATGCTGCAACTGCATGGCGGCTATGGCTACATGAACGAATACGCCATCGCTCAGTTGTACAAGGACGCGCGGGTCCAGCGCATCTACGGCGGCACCAACGAGATCATGAAGCTGTTGATCGCGCGGACGCTTTAGGACGACGACAGTACGATGGCGCTGATCGAAAAGGGGCCGTTCGAACGCTTTGGAGATTGGTTGGGTCAGCGACTGAAGCCCGTCGCCAAACCCGTCGTCGCGCCGTTCGTCCACCCGCCACGGGACATACTCCGGCGGCAGGATGGTGCAGGGCCTGGCGAATGGACGGAACTGGTTTGCCGCGCCGATGGACTTTACAGTTTCGCCGACTGGAAGCGACAGACGGTGTCTGCGCCGGGGATCGCGCCTTGGGAGACAGAGTTTCCGGTCTTCGAATCCGGCCTCTACGGGACCGAGGATGAAGCGCGACAGGCGATGATCGACCACATGGCGATCACAGGCTAGGCTCGCAGTCTGGCAGTCTGGCAGTCTGGCAGTCTGGCAGTCTGGCAGTCTGGCAGTCTGGCAGTCTTGAAATCATGTACAAAATATCGTACATAGACGTCATGAACGCCATGTCCGTCACCGAATTGCGCAAAAACCTCGCCTCGGCCATCGACCGGGTGACGGCGGATCACGACTACACCATCATCACGCGCGAGGGCGGCAAGCCGGCGGCGGTATTGATGTCGCTGGAAGATTTCGCCTCCTGGCAGGAGACGGAATATCTGCTGCGCAGCCCGGCGAACCGCGAACAGCTGATGGCGTCCATCGCGGAACTCGAAGCCGGCAAGGGTCAGGTGCGCGAGCTGATCGAGTGAATGTCGTCTTTTCCGGCCGGGCCTGGAGCCAATATATCTACTGGCAAGAAACTGATCGAAAGCTTCTCGCCAAAATCAACGCCTTGATCAAAGAATGCTCGAGAACTCCATTTACGGGATCTGGCCTGCCGGAGCCGCTGAGAGGCGACCTGAAGGGATGGTGGTCCAGGCGCATCAATCAGGAACATCGCCTCATCTATCGCATGACCGAAACGGGCCTGGAGATCATCCAGTGCCGCTATCACTACTGAGCCGATGATACGTTTGCATGTGAAGTCGGCATTGGCGGAAGGGTCCCCCGTCGCGCCCACCCTCGACCAGTCCCGCTATCTGACCCAAGTCATGCGGTTGAAGGTCGGGGACGACCTGCTGGTGTTCAACGGCCGTGAAGGCGAATGGCGCTGCACCATCGCCGAGGTGCTGAAGAAGGGCGTCATCCTGCGCGCCGAGGAACAGGTTCGGCCCCAGGCACACGGTCCCGATCTGGAGCTGATCGTCGCCGTGGTGAAGAAGGCGCGGGTCGAGACCATCGTCGAAAAGGCCGCCGAACTGGGCGCGCGCCGGGTGCGGCTGGTCCTGACCAAGCGGACCAATGCCGACCGCATCCGCCTGGATCGGCTGGACGCCATCGCCGAGGAGGCCGCCGAACAGACCGGCCGCATGGACGTGCCCGCCGTCGACGACCCGATGAAGCTGGACGCCCTGCTGGACGGCTGGGAGGCCAGTCCCGATTCTGGGCGCCGGCTGATGTTCTGCGACGAGACCGGCGGCGCGCCGGCGATGTCGGCGCTACGCGAGGCAGGCGAGGGTCCCCAAGACCGGAAATGGTCCATCCTGATCGGGCCGGAGGGCGGTTTTTCGCCGGAAGAGGGCGAGCGGCTGCGGTCCCTGCCCTTCGCCACCGCCGTCTCGCTGGGCCCGCGCATCCTGCGCGCCGACACCGCCGCCATCGCCGCCATGACCCTGTGGCAGGCGGCTGTCGGCGATTGGGACCGCTGATTCTCATTCCGCTCATCCCCGCGAAAGCGGGGACCCAGTGCTTTGGGCGATAGCCGCCCAAGTCATGCGACGCCGCCGATCCCACACATCGGCGGCGCGAAAGAACTGGGTCCCCGCTTTCGCGGGGATGAGCGGATTTTATCCAGCCTCTTGAGGAACGCTGCATTAGCCGCCATCTAGCCGCGACAGCAGGGGTTACAGATGGCCGAAAACGCGCCGCTTTCCAGAGACGCTCTCATCGAGGCCATGTCCAAGGGGGCCAAGCCCAAGGACCAGTGGCGGATCGGCGCCGAGCACGAGAAGTTCGGCTTCGACAAGACCACCCTGGCCCGCCCCGGCTATGAAGGCCCGGGCGGCATCAAGGCCATGCTGGAGGGCCTGCAACGCTTCGGATGGTCGCCGGTCGAGGAGAACGGCTTCCTGATCGGGCTGGAGCGGCGCAACGCCGAGGGCTTCATCGCCTCGGTCAGCCTGGAGCCGGGCGGCCAGTTCGAACTGTCGGGCGCGCCGCTCCTCACGATCCACGACATCTGCAACGAGACCGGTCAGCACCTGATGGAGGTCAAGCAGGTGGCCGACCAGATCGGCGTCGGCTTTCTGGGCGCCGGTTTCGACCCGCTGTGGACCCGTGAACAGGTGCCGGTCATGCCCAAGGGCCGCTACGACATCATGCGGTCCTACATGCCCAAGGTCGGGACCCTGGGCCTGGACATGATGCTGCGCACCTGCACCATCCAGGCGAACCTCGACTTCGATTCCGAAGCCGACATGGTGATGAAGTTCCGCACCTCGCTGGCCCTGCAACCGATCGCCACGGCCCTGTTCGCCTGTTCGCCCTTCACCGAGGGGCGTCCGAACGGCTTCCTGTCGGCCCGGGCCAACGTCTGGACCGACACCGACGCCGATCGCACCGGCATGCTGGGCTTTGTGTTCGAGGAGGGCTTCGGCTTCGAGCGCTACGCCGACTATGCGCTGGACACGCCGATGTATTTCGCCAAGCGCGACGGCCGATACGTCGATGCCTCGGGCCAGTCGTTCCGCGATTTCCAGGCCGGCAAGCTGCCCGCCTTGCCGGGTCAGTTCCCCACGATCAAGGACTGGAACGACCACCTGACCACCCTCTTCCCCGAGGTGCGGCTGAAGGCCTATCTGGAGATGCGCGGCGCCGACGGCGGTCCCTGGAGCCGGATCTGCGCCCTGCCCGCCCTGTGGGCCGGCGTCCTGTACGACGCCCCGTCGCTGGCCGCCGCCTGGGACCTGGTCAAGGACTGGGACATCGCCGATCACGAGCGCCTGCGCCGCGACGTGACGCGCCTGGGCCTTAAAGCCGAAGTCGCCGGCCGCAGCGTGCGCGACATCGCCGTGGACCTCGTAAATATCGCCAAACAGGGCCTGAAGAACCGCGCCAAATTCTCGGGCGGCATGGTGGACGAGCGCGGCTATCTGTCGGAACTGGAAGACATCGCCGACAGCGGAATCACCCCGGCCGAGCGCCTGCTGGACCTGTATCACGGCGCCTGGCAGGGCGACGTGAAGCGCATCTACGCCGACTTCGCCTATTAGGGCACGGTATAGTCCGAGCAATCCGGCAGCTTGCTGTCCGGGCGGTATTCGCCCGCCGCCGCGTCGAAGGTGAACCGGCGGCTGTAGCTGCATTTCGGATCGCGCACGGTGACCAAGTCGGCGGGTTTCAGCGGCGGCTTCTCCAGCGAGTCCTCGGAACGCGAAGAGCCGCGCGGATAAGCGGTTGCTGTGGTGACGTAGTCGAGCACGGGCATGGCGCCCGCCTCGCCCGTCGCCGTCAGCGCAGCCTCGAACCCGTATTCGTCGTGACAGGCGCCGGCCCGCTGCGTCATGTCGTCTTCGCCGAAGCAGGCGCGGATCGTCAGCTCTGCGCGGATCGGCACGGCCAGCACGGGCGTCGCGCCAGCATCGCCGTTCGTATCCAGCCGATACAGGCGCAGTTCCGTGGCCTGACCCCCGCCGCCGGAATACATGCTGCTGGTCTCGACCTGAACTCCCGCCAGAACACCGCCGTCCGCCAGGGGGATCAGGTTGGTCCACGGCTGAAAATACTCGACCGCAGCGCCTCCCCCCTGTCTGCCTGCGGCGGTAAAGCGTCTGCGGCGCGCAGGATCGGTCGCGCGATCGGTTCGCCGTCTTCTCCCGTGTCTTTCGTCAGACCCACGCACCACGCCCCATCGCTTGTGCAGGCGCGATCGTCTGTGACGGTCAGAGTCTCCAGTCGATCCGCAGCGGGCGCAGACTGTAAGGCTGCGATCAGGGCAAGAGCGAAAATCATCGTCGCATCCTATCCAACGCGGCGCGCGACGCCATACCGCACTGGCACGCAATGCAAAGGCAAGCTTAACGCATACGGCCTAACATGGGTCTCAGTTGAGGGAGTGCGCCATGACCTGTCTGCCCGTTGCGGCCCTGGCCCTCCCTGCCTCCAGTGTGGATCTGGACACCTTCTTCGACGTATCGCTGGATCTGCTGGTGGTGCGCGAACTGGACGGAAGGGTGGTGAAGGCCAGCGCCTCCTGGTTCACCGTCCTGGGCTATCGACCCGACGAGATCGAGGGCCGCGACCTGCCCCGCCTGGTGCATCCCGATGATCAAGGCGTCACGCGCGACAGCATCGTCGAGGTCGAGAGCCGCCGCCCCGGCGATCCGGTGCTGGGTCAGGTCAACCGCTATCGCCACAAGGCCGGCCATTATGTCACCGTGGAATGGCGCGCGCACCGGCTAGGAAACCGCGTCTATGGCATCGCCCGCGACGTGACCGAAAAGGTCGCAGCCGAGCGGGCCCTGCGCGACGCCACCGCCGCCGCCGAGGCCGCCAACCACGCCAAGTCCGATTTCCTGGCCAATATGAGCCACGAGATTCGCACACCCCTGAACGGCGTCATCGGCATCGTCGACGCGCTGTCGCGCACCGATCTGACACCCGAACAGGCCGAGATGGTCGCCCTGATCGGCAGTTCGGGTGTGACGCTGGAACGGCTGGTGTCCGACATTCTGGACGTGTCCAAGATCGAGGCCGGCCATCTGGATCTGGAGACCCGCCCCTTCGATCTGGACCAGGCTCTGGCCGCGCCGCTGGATGTCATGCGCCTGCGGGCCGAGGCCAAGGGCCTGAGTTTCGACATCCGCCGCGACGCCGATGCGCGCGGCCTGTTCGTCGGCGACAGCACCCGCATCCGCCAGGTGCTGGACAATCTGCTGTCCAATGCGATCAAGTTCACCCATGCGGGCTCGGTCGGCGTCGCCATCGCCATTGACGAGGATTCCGACGGCCTGACCCAGCTGACTCTGCAGATCGACGACACCGGCGTCGGCTTCTCGCCCGATCATGCCGCCCAACTATTCGACCGGTTCAGCCAGGCGGATGCGACCATCACCCGCCGGTTCGGCGGCACAGGCTTGGGTCTGTCGATCTGCCGATCACTAGTCGAGTTGATGGGCGGGCGGATTTGGGCGGCTTCGACGCCCGGCGTCGGCAGTCGGTTCACCGTCGAGATTCCGCTGACGCGCGCCGCCTCCCTGACCGACCATGATGCGCGACAGCGCGCCCGCGCGTCGGAGGCCGAACGGCCCGTCGCCGCCCTACGCGTGCTGTTGGCCGAGGATCACCCCGTCAACCAGCGCGTGGTCCAGCTGATCCTGGCGGCTCACGCCATGCAGGTCGTCACTGTCGGCGACGGCGAACAGGCTTTGGCCGCCTTCCAGGCCGGGACCTTCGACCTGATCCTGATGGACATGCAGATGCCGGGCATGGATGGCCTGACCGCCACCCGCGCCATCCGCCAGATGGAGGCCGACCGACCGGCCAGCGCACGCACCCCCATCGTCATGCTCAGCGCCAACGCCATGGCCGAACACCGCGATCAGGCCCAGGCCGCCGGCGCCGACCTCCATGTCCCCAAACCCATCACGGCCGCCAGCCTGCTGGCTGGCATCCAGGCGGCGATGGCGGCCCGATCCGACGGTTGACAAACCTTGCCAAGCCCCCACTTTTTGGGGAGGAGGCCAACCATGGCGACGATGAACATCTCCCTGCCCGATCCGATGAAGGCCTGGGTCGAGGAACAGGCGAAATCCGGCCGCTACGCCAACACGTCCGACGTGGTGCGCGACCTGATCCGCCGCGAACAGGTCAGGGCCGACAAGATCGCCAACATGCAAAGGCTGATCGACGAAGGCCGAGCCAGCGGGATCAGCGACCGCACGCCTCGTCAAATCTTTGAGGATGTCAAAGCCGATTTCGAGCGCCGCAAGGGCGCCGCGTGAACGGCTATCGGCTCAGCACCGCCGCCGACATCGATCTTACGGCGATTTTCTGGGACGGAATGGAGCGGTTTGGGACTGCATCAACCGAACGATACTTGGAAAAGCTCGAAGGCCTTTTCGCACACATCGCCGAGTTTCCCCGTAGCGCCCGGTTGAGAACAGAACTGACACCGCCAGTCCACGTCTATCCGACTGAGGCGCATATGATCATCTACCAGATTGAGGATGATGGCGTGGCGATTTTACGCATCCGCTCGGTTCGTGAGAACTGGATTGCCGCGCCCTTGGAAGATGACCCACAATGACCCATTCCATCCATGTCGGCATCGGTGGCTGGACGTTTGAGCCGTGGCGCGGGGTCTTCTATCCCGAGGGCCTGGTCCAGAAGCGCGAGCTGGAATATGCCGCGTCGAAACTGACCTCGATCGAGATCAACGGCACCTATTATTCGACCTTCAAGCCCGACAGCTGGCGCAAGTGGCGCGACGAGACGCCGGACGACTTCGTGTTTTCGGTCAAGGCCAGCCGCTACTGCACCAATCGCAAGGTGCTGTCCGAAGGCGCAGAGAGCTTCGACAAATTCCTGTCCCAGGGCCTGACCGAGCTGGGCGACAAGCTGGGACCGATCAACTGGCAGTTCATGGGGACCAAGAAGTTCGACGCCGAGGACTTCGAGGGCTTCCTGAAGCTGTTGCCCAAGGAAAAGGACGGGGTGCGGCTGCGGCATGCGCTGGAGGTTCGGAACCCGACCTTCGCCACCGAACAGTTCTATGACCTGGCCCGCAAATACGGCGCGGCCATCGTCTATGCCGTCGATGACGAGGAGCCAACCTGGCCCCAGATCGACGAGGAAACATCTGACTTTAGATATGCCCGGCTGATGTCGAGCCGCGAGGACGAGCCGACCGGCATGACGGCGACCGAGCTGGATGCGGTGGCCGACCAGGCCAAAAGCTGGGCGAAACGCGGCGAGGTCTTCGCCTATTTCATCTCGGGCGCGAAGGTGCGGAACCCGGCGGCGGCCCAAGCGCTGATCGCCAAGCTGAAATAGCCGCCGCGCGCTTGCGGACCTGCGACTGCCGCCTCATCTGAGGCCGGCTCACTGCAAAGCCTGAAGGACATTCCCATGCCGATCGCCACACGCGCCTTCGCCGCGACCGCCGCCGACAAGCCGCTGACGCCCTACAGTTTCGACCGTCGCGACCCCGGCCCGGACGATGTGCTGATCGACGTCAAATACTGCGGCGTCTGCCACTCGGACCTGCATGCCGCGCGCAGCGAGAGCGGCCGTTCAACCTATCCGCTGGTGCCGGGTCACGAGATCGCCGGTCTGGTGAAGGCTGTCGGCGCCAACGTCACCCGCTTCAAGGAAGGCGACCGCGTCGGCGTCGGCTGCATGGTCGATAGCTGTCGCGAATGCGCCTCGTGCCAGGAAGGCGTCGAGCAGTACTGCATCCCCGGCTTCACCGGCACCTATGGCGGCAAGGACAAGAAGGGTGGCACGGCCGAGGCCATCACCCAGGGCGGCTATTCCGACCACATCACGGTGGATCAACATTTCGTCCTGTCCATCCCCGACAGCCTGGCGCTCGACGTCGCCGCTCCCCTGCTGTGCGCCGGCATCACCACTTATTCCCCGCTGAAGGAATGGGGCGTCGGCCCGGGCTCCAAGGTGGCGGTCATCGGCCTGGGCGGCCTGGGTCACATGGCGGTCAAGCTGGCGGCGGCCATGGGGGCGGAGGTCACCGTCCTGTCCACCTCGGACCGCAAGAAGGCCGACGCCGAGCGGATGGGCGCCAAACATTTCCTGATCAACTCCGACAAGGACGCGATGAAGGCGGCGGCCGAGAAGTTCGACCTGATCATCAACACTGTCTCGGCCACGCACGAGATCGCCAGCCATGTCCAACTTCTGGCGCGTGACGGCACCATGATCATGCTGGGCCTGACGACCGAGGGCCTGCCGGTCTTCGCCCTGCCGCTGCTGTGGCGTCGTCGCCGCATCGCCGGCTCGCTGATCGGCGGCATCAAGGAGACGCAGGAGATGCTCGATTTCTGCGCCGAGCACGGCATCGCCTGCGACATCGAAACGATCGCGCCGGACCAAATCAACGACGCCTATGAGCGGATGCTGAAGTCGGACGTGCGCTATCGCTTCGTGATCGACATGGAAAAGCTGGCCGCCTGACGCGCGACGACAGCATGAAACTTCCGTCGCGTCAGATTCACGCCTTGCGCCCTTTCCCCCGCTCGTTAACCTGAAACCCGACAAGGCCTTCCTAAGGGCCGGCGTAGGGACAGGAGACGACATGGCGCGCGTAGCTTTCGTGACGGGCGGGACCCGGGGCATCGGCAAGGCGATCGTTCAACGTCTGAACGAGGACGGCATCCGCGTCGCCGCCGGCTATTCCGGCAATGATGAAGCCGCCCAGGCCACGGCCAAGGCGCTGGGCGTCATGGTGGTCAAGGGCAATGTCGGCAGCTTCGACGACTGCGCCCGCGCGGTTCAGGAGGTCGAGGCCGAACTGGGGCCCATCGACATCCTGATCAACAACGCCGGCATCACCCGCGACGGCTTCTTCCACAAGATGAGCCACGACCAGTGGTCCGACGTGATCCGCGTCAACATGGACAGCGTCTTCAACATGACGCGCCAGGTCATCAACGGCATGCGTGACCGGGGCCACGGCCGCATCGTCAACATCTCCTCGATCAACGGCCAGAAGGGTCAGATCGGCCAGACCAACTATTCCGCCGCCAAGGCCGGGATGATCGGCTTCACCAAGGCGTTGGCGCTGGAGAATGCGCGCAAGGGCGTGACCGTCAACTGTATCGCGCCCGGCTATATCGACACCGAGATGGTCGGCGCCATGGATCCCAAGGTTCTGGAAAACATCATCAGCCACATCCCCGTCGGGCGCCTGGGCAAGGGTGAGGAAATCGCGGACATGGTGTCCTGGCTGGTGGGCGAGCGTGCCGGATATGTCACAGGCTGCACACTCTCGTTGAACGGTGGTCAATACCTGGTGGGTTGAGGCGAGCTTCGCCCAAAATCCGCCTCTCGCGGGTTTCATCAAGACAGTCATGAAGTTGTTGGGATCGGTCACGGCGAAAAAGTCGCCACGCGTGACTGCGATGGCGGTCGCCGCCATCGCAGTCATCGGCGTGAGCGTCGTCGCGCCTGCCGTTTCCCATGCCCAGTCCGGCCGCTCGGTCCCGCCGACGGCCCGCTATGTCACCAGCAACGGCCAGGGCTTCATCCTGGACACCTCGGGCTCGCGCGCCCTGATGCGGTTCGAGCGGTCGACCGAGGTCTGGGTGCTGCGGCCCACGCCCGCGCCGCGCGGCGACATCATCTATCGCAATGATAATGGCGATCAGGTGCTGCGCGTCACGCCGAACGGAGCCGTGACCCTCTATACGACCACCGCGCCCCAGGGCTCGCCCGCCTCGCGCGTCGGTGATGCGCAAGGGTTGGCCAATGCCGCCATGACCGGAGCCCAGCTGGTCGATTATTTCATGCGCCAGAGCTATCGCGCCAGCCAGGCGATGGGGCGGCTGATCGTCATCGACGTGAACATCCAGCCCGGCTCGGAACAGGTCGCCGCCGACACCGTCTCGGCCGCCAGCGACGCCATCGTGCGCATGGCGCGGTCGTCCAACCTGCGGTCTCAGGTCGAGCGGGTCCGCCGCGTGGTGGTGTCCGACCAGGGCCGCCCATCGGTCACCCTGGTCCAGGGCACGCTACGGATCGTCATCGACGCCGACGCCGGCATCGCCGGTCGCCCCTCGTCCGCCCGGATCGTGCGGGTCGTGGGCGGCGAGGCCCTGAACCGCTGAATTCTACTTTGGGCTCGGCGGAGGCGGGTCGATGAAACCCATTGGCGCGATTCAAAAAGGGGTTCATCACAGCGATCACGACGAGGTCACAACGACCACGACGGAGCCGTGCCGGTTCGGAAAATCTTGATGGCCTGCGGCGCGGCGAAGCCGCAGTGTCAGCGACGGCCTGGCCATGAGGTCGAGCAGCAGACGCGCGTTCGGCGCCGTCGTGGTCGTTGTGACCTCGTCGTGACCGTTGTGATGAACGCCTTCGCCAGCGCCTCTAAAAAGCGTCCTTTGCCGCCCGGCGCGCGGCGAACTGATCCGCGTCCGTCGCGGTCAGGAACGGATTGAACCGCTTTTCCACGCCCAGCGTCGTCGGCACGGTCGGTTCGCCCCGGTCCCGCGCGGCGAATATCGCCTCGGCATGAGCGGCGGTCTCGGACCGATCGTCCAGGCTCAGGGTGAAGCGGGCGTTCGACGCCGTATATTCGTGCGCGCACCAGATCACGGTCTGATCGGGCCAGGCCTTCAGGATCTGCAGGCTGGCGAACATCTGTTCGGGCGTGCCTTCGAACAACCGGCCGCAGCCCAGAGCGAACAGGGTGTCGCCGGTAAAGGCCAGTTCGTCCGCCGGCGCATGAAACACCACATGGCCCAGCGTATGGCCGGGCGTCAGCGTGACCTCGAACCGCGTCTCGCCCACCATGACAACGTCGCCGTCCGCGACCACGCGGTCCAGCGGCGCGACCTTGCGTACCTCCTCCGGCCCCACGATCTCGCAGCCCGTCTCGGCCTTCAGCCGGGCGTTGCCCTCGGTATGGTCGGGGTGCCAGTGGGTGTTCAGGATCAGGTCCAGCCGTCCCCAGCCCAGCCCCTCCAGCTCCGCCAGTATCCGCGCCGCGTCCGGCGTATCGACCGCCGCCACCACGCCCGTCGCGGCGTCGCGGATCAGGAAGCCGTAGTTGTCGCTGCGGCAGGGGAACAGATGAACATCCAGGGTCATGCGCGTATCCTAGCAGCAGGGCCGCCGACAGGCCTATAGTGCGCCCATGCGGCGCAGCATCGACGAGCTTCGAACCTTCTACGGCGAGCCGACCGGCGCCTTGGCGCGTCGGCTGGTGGCGCGACGGCTGGACGACGCCTGGGGCGAGGCGGCCGATTGCGACGTGCTGGGCATCGGCTATGCGACACCGTGGCTGGACGCCTTCGTCGGCGCCCGGCGCGTGGTCGCGGCCATGCCGGGCGGCCAGGGGGTCGAACACTGGCCGACGGTCGGGCGCAACCGCACCCTGCTGGTGGACGACCGCCGCCTGCCCTTCCCGGCCGGATCCTTCGACCGCATCCTGCTGGTCCATGCGCTGGAGGAGGCCGACGATCCCGCCGCCCTGCTGCTGGAGGCCGTGCGGGCGCTGTCGCCGACCGGGCGCATCATTCTGGCGGCGGCGGCGCGCGGCGGCCTGTGGGCGCGGGCCGACAACACCCCCTTCGGTCATGGGCGGCCCTTCACCCGACGTCAGCTGGAAGGTTTGGTGCGCGACGTGGGACTGGAGCCGATGGCCTGGTCCCAGACGCTGTATGCGCCGCCCTGGGGGCCGATGCTGGCCTTGGCGGACGGGTTCGAACAGATCGGCCGCCGCGTCTTTCCGGGCGCCGCCGGGCTGATCTTGCTGGAGGCCTCGCGCCAGAGCTACGCCCGCATCCGGCCCAGCGGCCATGCCCAGCGCGTCGCCGCCCCCGCCCTGACGCCCCAGCCTGCGGCCTCCGTGTCGTCGCGGCGCAAAGCGGACGACTGACGCGGAGTTGACCCCCGCGCCATCTGGTCGCGGAGGGGAAACCGCCTTATGGCGAAGATCATGCACCGACTGATCCTGATGCGGCACGCCCAGGCCGAACCGTCCGCCCCGTCCGGCGGCGGCGACGAGGCCCGCCCCCTGTCCGCCGCCGGCCGCGCCGAGGCCCGGCTGATGGGGCGCGCGCTGGCCGAGCGAGGGCTTAAGCCGGACCTGGCCCTGGTCTCCAGCGCCTTGCGCACGCGCCAGACCTGGGAGCAGATGCACGACGCCTTCGGCGACGTGGAGGTTCGCGACGAGGCCGCCCTCTACAACGCCGGCTCGGACGTGATCCGCAGCTTCGTCGAGGCCAGCGAGGACGAGGCCGGCTGCCTGCTGATCCTGGCCCACAATCCGGGCGTCCATGTTCTGGCCGCCGAATATCTGATCGAGAGCGCCGCCTCACCGGCCGTGGTGGACAAGCTGTCAGGCGGGTTCCCGACCGGCGCGGCCGCCCTGTTCACCGTCGATGCGGCGGGACGCTGCACCTACGAAGGCTTCCTGACGCCGCGTGCCTTGGGCGCACCCTCGGCATGACAGACGTCGCCTACAAGATCGTCGATGCCGCCGAATGGCGCACCGCCGTCGCCCAGGGCCGCTATGACGGCGCCCCGGTGGATCTGGCCGACGGCTACATCCACATGTCGGCAGAGGCGCAACTGGCCGAGACCGCGCGGCGTCACTTCGCCGGGCGCGCACACCTGCTGCTGCTGACGGTGGACCTGAGCCGGTTCGGCGACGATCTGGTGTGGGAGCCCTCGCGCGGCGGCGACCTGTTCCCGCACCTCTATGCCCCCCTTCCCGTCGTCGCCGCCACGGCGTCGCGCGCCTTCTCGGTCACGGCCGACGGCGAGATGGCGTTCGAGGACGACAAATGAGCCTGACCGACTTCCTGGCGGGGGGAGCGCCGCCCTGCTGCGACGGCTGGACCCGGAACAGGCGCACCAGCTGGCGATCAAGGGGCTGGCCTTCGCACCCCTGCCTTCGCCGCCCGCCGACGATCCGATCCTGCACACGCGTCTGGCCGGCCTGAGCCTGCCCAATCCGGTCGGTCTGGCGGCGGGTCTGGACAAGAACGGCGAAGCCCTGCGCGGTCTGTCGCGCCTGGGTTTCGGCTTCGTCGAATGCGGCTCCGTCACCCCGCGCGCCCAGGCCGGGAACCCCAAACCCCGCCTGTTCCGCCTCAGCGAGGACCGGGCCATCATCAACCGGATGGGGTTCAACAACGCCGGGCTGGACGCCTTCGCCGCGCGGCTGGACCACCGTCCATCGGGCGTGATCGTCGGCGCCAATCTGGGGGCCAACAAGGACACCGAGGACAAGGCGGCGGACTATGTGGCGGGTTTGACCAGGCTGGCGGGCCGGGCCTCCTATTTCACCGTCAACATCTCCTCGCCCAATACGCCGGGCCTGCGCGCGCTTCAGGGCCGTGAGCAACTGGACGACCTCTTGGGCCGCATTGACGCCGCCCGCCCCGCCATGGGCCCCGAGCGCGTTCCCGTCTTCCTGAAAATCGCGCCCGACCTGATCGCCGACGAGATCGGCATGATCGTCGAGGCCTCGCTGGTGCACCGGATCGACGGCCTGATCGTGTCCAACACCACGCTGGAACGCCCCGAGACCCTGCGCTCGCCTGACGCGTACGAGACCGGCGGCCTGTCCGGCGCCCCCATCCGTCCGTTCGCGGAAAAAGCCCTGCGCGCGGCGGCCGAGGCGGCGGGCGGTCGCCTGCCCCTGATCGCGGTCGGGGGCATCGACAGCGGGGCCGAGGCCTATGCCCGCATCCGCCTGGGCGCCACGGCGGTCCAGGTCTATTCAGCCCTGATCTACGAGGGGCTGGGCCTGATCGCCCGCATCAAGCGCGACTTAGCCGCCCGTCTGCGCGCCGACGGCTTTTCCACAGTGGCGGAGGCGGTCGGCGCGGGCCGTTGACGGAGCGTTAGGCTCGATCGGCATACTCTAGCCGATACGAACGACCGGCGTTCGTCATCAGAGGGCCTGCATGCATTCGACCATCGTCGATAATGCTGAAAGCGGTTGGACGGCCGCCGTGCGCCAACGTCGTGGCGCGCTGCTGCAACGCATCGCCTCGACCTGGGCGGTCGCTCTGGTCGTCACCCCGATGGTCGGGATCTGGTTCAGCCTGGGCTGGGTCGTCCTGTACATGGCTGTTCAGGGCGTCGAACTTGTGATCTTTGGCCCGGTCGCACGCGGCGACAAGGGCGAGATGTCCACGGCGCGCAAGATCGCCGGCTGCATTGCCCTGGCGGTCAGCGCCACCGTGTTCGGCGGCCTGTCCCTGGTGATGTGGCAAGTCGGTGGGCCGATGGGCGGGGTCTGTGCGGCCCTGATGCTGCCCGCGATCATGCTGTCGTCCATGATGACCGCCGCGCGGTGCCAGCCGATGATGATCGCCAGCCTGGCGCCGCAGATGATCTATCTGCTGGCCACGCCGTTCCTGGCACATGCGTTCGGCGCCCCGGGGCCGCTGGTGATGACCTCGGCGGCGACCGTCGTCCTCTATGTCTTCTACGTCGTCATAACCTGGCAGCGGATGAGCGACACCACCGCCGACATGATCCGCGCCCACACCCAGGCCGAGGAACTGCGCCTCAAGGCCGAGCGCAGCCTGTCGGACCACACCGCCTTCCTGGCCGCCGTGGGTCATGATTTGCGCACGCCGATCGGCGCCATCCTGGCCGGCGCCGCGGAATTGCGCGCGCCGGATTCGCAGTCTCGCGCCAGCGCCAGTTTGATCACCGACGCCGGCCTGATGATGAAGGCGCTGCTGGACGACCTGCTGGACCACAGCCGCATCGGGGCGGGCCGAATGACGGTCGAGGCGAACGATTTCGACCTGCGCCAGATGCTGGCCCAGACGCTTCAGCTGTGGCGCGGCTCGGCCGACGCCAAGGGCCTGAAACTGCGCGTCGAAGGCGCGGCCGTCGTCCCGCGTCAGGTCAAGGGCGACGTCATGCGTATCCGTCAGGTGCTCAACAACCTGATGTCGAACGCGATGAAGTTCACCGACGAAGGCCAGATCACCCTGCGGGTTCAGGTCTGGCCGGAAGAACCGTCGGGCTACGCCCTGCTGTTCGAGATCATCGACACCGGCCCCGGCATGACGCCCGAGCAGATAGCGCGCCTGTTCACGCCCTTCGACCAGACGGCCGACGGCGTGACCGCCCGCTACGGTGGTTCGGGCCTGGGTCTGGCGATCAGTCGTAATCTGATCGACCTGATGGGCGGCCGCCTGACGGTGCGCAGCGCGCCGGGACGGGGTTCGCGTTTCACCGTGTCTCTGATTCTGCCCAAGGGCGAGGATGCCGAACCGATCCTGGAGGTCGTTGAGGAAAGCCGCCTGGACATCGCCCGGTCGCTGACGCCCATCGCCCTGCCCGTGGCTCAGTCGGTTCCCGCAGTTGTTGCGCCGGAACCTGTCGCGGACCTCGCGCCCGCCGCCGGGCCGGACGAGACCGACGACCAGCCCCTGCGCCTGCTGGTCGTGGACGACCACGACATCAACCGCCGCGCGGTGCAGTTGATCCTTCAGCCGCTGGGCTGTGAGATAACCACCGCCGCCGACGGCCTGATCGCGCTGGAACGCTGCGACGAGGCGGTGTTCGATGTCATCTTCATGGATGTGCGGATGCCCGAGCTGGACGGGCGCGAGACCACGCGTCGCCTGCGCGCCGGCGGCGGACCCAATGCCCGCACACCGGTCGTCGCCGTCACCGCCGACACGGCTCCCGAGGATGTCGCGGCCTGTCAGGCGGCCGGCATGGCCTATTTCGTCTCCAAGCCGCTAACGCCCACGGCCCTGATCGGCGCCCTGCAGCACGTCCTGAACGACACCGCCGCTCAGACCCGGACCGAGGCCGCCTGATCCCTGACGGCGGCGACCAGGGTCGCGGCGAAACCGGGTTCTCGCATGTCGCATTCCCAGACCGTCACGACGCGCCAACCTGACGCCTCCAGCGCCTGAACGGCGGCGGCGTCGCGCACGCGATTGCGGGCGATCTTGGCGATCCAGTACTCGGCGTTGGTCTTGGGCTGGCGCGCCCCGCGCGGGCAGTCGTGCCCGTGCCAGAAACAGCCGTGGACGAACAGGGCGATCCGGCGGCCCTTCATCAGGACATCCGGCCGACCGGGCAGACCCGCCCCGCCCAGCCGATAGCCGATCCCGGCCGTGCGCAGGATCCTGCGCACGGCCAGTTCCGGCGACGTATCCTTGCCCTTCACGCGACGCATCACGGCGCTGCGCTTCTCGGGGCTGAACACATCGGTCATTGCTAGCGTCGACCCAGGCTCAAGTAGCGAAGCGATAGCCTGGATCGACAGACATCAGAGCTGCGCGAGCAGATGCTCGGCGGAAGACACCTTGAACTCGCCGCCCTGTTCGATGTTGAGCTGCTCGACCACACCGTCCTTGACCAGCATGGAATAGCGCTGCGAACGCTCGCCCAGGCCGAAGCCCGACCCGTCCAGCACCAGGCCCAGGGCCTTGGTCAGTTCGCCGTTGCCGTCGGCCAGCATGACGATGCTGTCGTCGGTGATGTCCTGGCTGTCGGCCCAGGCCTTCATGACGAATGCGTCGTTGACCGAGATGCAGGCGACCGTATCGACGCCCTTGCCCTGGATATCGGCCAAGTGATCCTTGAAGCCCGGCAGGTGGCGCGCCGAGCAGGTCGGGGTAAAGGCGCCGGGCACGGCGAACAGAGCCACGGTCTTGCCCGCAAAGATGTCGGCGGTGCTGACGGGTTTGGGCCCTTCGGCGGTCGCCTGGGCGAGGGTCGCGTTCGGGATGCGATCGCCGATCTGAATGGTCATGTCTGTCTCGTTAAGGTTGGGGCTGACGGGATTGAAAACACCGTTTGCGACACATAGAGACGCGCGCCGGGACCGCAAGCGCCGGGACGGCTTGCTTGCGCCGCTTTCGCGACCGATGATTGGATCATGAGCCAAGCCTCCCCCCTGACCGGCCGTCTGCTGGTCGCCATGCCCGGCATCAGCGATCCCCGGTTCGAACATGCCGTCATCCTTATCTGCGCCCACGGTCCCGACCATGCGATGGGGCTGCGGCTGGACCGACCGGCGCCGGGCGTGGATTTGAAGACTGTCCTGGACAAGCTGGAGGCCCCGGCCCCGGATCAGTCGATCGGCCGCGCGGTGCTGATGGGTGGGCCAGTCGAACGCGAGCGCGGTTTCGTCCTGCACACCGACGACTGGATGATCGGGGATGACAGCCTGCCGTTTGGCGACGGCCTGGCCATGACCGGCACGCGCGAGGCCCTGGCCGCCATGACCGACGCTGTCGCGGGTCCGCGCCGTTCGGCCCTGCTGCTGGGCTACGCCGGCTGGGGCGAGGGGCAGTTGGAAGAGGAGTTGGCCGAGAACGTCTGGCTGACCGCCGACGCCGATCTCGATCTGATCTTCGACGGCGAACACACGTCGAAATGGACGCGCGCCCTGGCCCAGATGGGCGTGGACGCGGCCATGCTGTCAAGCCAGGGCGGCCGAGCGTAAGCCCGACCGCCCGTTAAGGCCTAGAATCGGTAGTTCATGCCGATGCGGAACATGTGGGTTCCGAACTTGCCGTTGCTGCGGATCATGTCGGTGCCCGTCGTGTTCGGGGCCGAGATGAACGGGTTGGCGGCCGGGGTCGTGCCGGTGTTGCCGACGCGGATCACCGGGCTTTCGACGTCCAACGAGGTGTACAGGTATTCGCCGTTGACGGTCAGGCCGCGACCCAGGGCGTATTCCACGCCGCCGCCGGCCTGCCAGCCGTCGCCGTCATCGCTTTCGCTGGTTTCGGTGAAGCTGTTGGCCTGGTTCGAGGTGCGGAACTTGTTCTCGAACTTGCCATAGGCGTAACCGCCGGTGCCGTAGATCAGGGCGGGGCCGTAGGCGTAGCCCAGCTTCAGACGGGCGGCCGCCGTGCTCTCCAGCTCGCGCGTGAAGGTGTAGAAGGCGGGGGTGGTTGAGAAACCGGTCACCGAGTCCTGCACATTGTTGACGCTGTATTCGGCCAGGGCGCCGACGACGAAGTTGCCGAACTGCATGTCGTAACCGGCGCGCACGCCCGCTTCGACACCGTCGTTGTCGTCACGGCAGCCCGTGCCAGGCGCGGTGCTGGTCGCCATGCCGCCGCAGAAGCCGGGGCTGAAGGCGTTGTCGCCGGCGGCGGTCGAGACCTGGTCGCCGTAGCGGCCGTCCAGATTGCGGTCGAAACCGAGGTTTTCGTCTTCGTCCTCGTTCGACTGGTTGTAGCCGCCGAAGATGCCGACGTAGGGGCCGGACCAGTCAGGAGCGACCGACTGCGCCAGGGCGGGGGTGGAGACCATGGCCAACGCGAGGGCGCTGGATGCGAGTGTCTTGATCATGGGGGAGGCTTTCGTGCCAAACTTGCGGGCGCGACGTCCCCGCTCGCCGTCACAAAAGCCGAAGTCGATCAGGCGTTCCGGCCCCCGTGCGCCGCTATATGTCGCACATCCAAAAGCTGTCTTGCGACGTATGGGGGCCTAACGCGTTGTCATCGACACCAGCAGCGCCAGCAGAAGCAGCAGGCTGACCCCCTGCCAGAATCGCACCGGATCGCGCTCGATCAGGGACAGTTGGCGCGGCGGCGGCGCGGCCACGGCGCTGCCGGTTTCCAGCACATGGATCAGCTCCTCCACGTCCTCGAACCGCTCGTTCGGATCGACGGCGACGGCGCGCATGATGGCCGCCTCCAGCCAGGCGGGCATGTCCGGCCGATGTCGCGTCGGCGGAACCGGCGCCCGGTCGAAGCGCGGCGCATCGGCTGGATCGACCTCGCCCCACGGATATGTGCGGGTGAACAGCCGATACAGCGTCACCCCCAGGGCGAACTGGTCGGTGGCGGCGTTCCCGCTCTCGTCCGCATACATTTCCGGAGCCTTGTAACCGGCGGTGCCGGGCGCCTCGGCCTCGGCGAACTCCTCGGCCAGCCGCAGGCGCGCTACCCCCAGATCGACCAGTTTCAGCCCGCTGTTGGTCTCCAGGATCACATTGTCCGGCTTGATGTCGCGGTGAGTCACCCCCGCCCGGTGCAGGGCCGACACCGCCCGCGACAGACGCAAGGCCACGCCGATCCCCTCGGCGATCTCGAACGGTCCCTCCTCCGCCAGCTGCGCATGCAGGGTCTGACCGGCATAAAAGGGCTGGGCGATATACAGACGGCTCTGGCGGCCAGCATCCAGGCTCAGCACCTTGCCGACGAAGGGGCTGTCGATGCGCCGACCGATGAAGGCCTCACGCAGAAAGGCGGTGCGCGCGCCGCGCTCGGACACCACGGCGGGCTTGGGGAACTTCAGCACCACCATGCCTCCGTCGCCCAGGGTATCCTTGCCCAGGAACAACCGCGTATAGCGCCCGTCCGCGACCAGCCGCTGCAAGGCGAAGCTGTCGACATTGTCGCCCACGGCGGGCGGCGGCAGGATCGCCAGCCCCTCGGCCTCGGCCGTAATCGCTTCCCAGTCGGGCGCGCCGGTTCGGATCACGTCGATGACGATGGCGGTGGCGTTGTCGCGCGCGCCCGCCGCCTCGACCTCGGCCAGGATCGCGTGTGCGTCCGCGTCGGGCGAACTGCGTCGTCCCAGCAGGCCCGCGATCACCGCATCGGCCAGCACCCCATGCACTCCGTCGGTGGTCAGCAGCAGCCGGTCGTGCGGCTCCAGCCGGACCTGACGCACGTCCAGCTTCACGTCCGCCTCGATCCCCACCGCGCGGTACAGCACATGGCTGAGCCCCTGCTGAGAACGGGTATGATCCTCCGTCAGCCGCGTCAGCACCCCGTCGCGGAAATGCCACGCCCGGCTGTCGCCCACGTGCAGGGCCGTCGCCTCGCGCCCGCGCAGGATCACCGCCGTGAACGTGGTCGCCGCCCCCTCCATCGCCGGATCGATCCGACCGCGCGAATGGAGCCAGCGGTTGAAGCCCCTCAACGCCTTGATCCCATTCGCCGCGATGCCGTTCAGCGGGTTCTGATCCAGATAGCCGTCGATGAAGCTGCGCGTCGTCAGCTCGGCCGCCATCCGCCCGGCCTTCGACCCCGACACCCCATCGGCGATCACCGCCACGACCCCATGCTCGCGCTGCTCGGCCGCCGTGCCGATATGGACGCCGCCGAAATCCTGATTGTCCACCTTTGGCCCCTGCAAGGTCGCAAAGCCGGCGGCGATCTCCAGTCTGGCGTCGGTCATGGGCGCACTGTCAGACAATCGGAGCCATATGACCAGATCACGAGAGTCTTCAGTGAGTGGGATCGACCGCAATGCGGGTCAACGGCGTTGAACGCCCACCAGCGCGTTCGCCAGATCACCGGAATGGCACGAGGCCTCGCCGGATAGCCACATCTGCAATATCGCAAACTGGCCGGCCGCCGCGCCTCTCGCAATCAGTGAAGATGGAAGAGCGTTGTCGGCGCGATCCGAAATCTTCGCTTCGATCATCGCCGCCAGCCTGCGTTGCAGTTTCGTCTGCAACGGCGCCTCGAACAGATGGCGTGTCAGGGCGCGACGATCCCACAGATGGTCCAGCATGACCTTCAGCCGCGCCGTATTGCCCTGCCCGGCGCCGGCCTGCGCCAAAGGGATCAGGATCGGCTCGACGACGGCTTCGAGCACCGCCGCCTTGCTCTGAAAATGCTCGTAGAAGGTCGAACGGCCCACGGCGGCGGCCTGGATCAGATCCGTCGTGCGGATGGCCGAGTATCGTCGATCGGACATCAGCCGGATCAGCGCATCCGTGATCGCCTGCCGCGTCCGCGCGCGGCGCCCGTCCCTATCCTGCGTCTCGCCATCGATCATGCCGACAACCTAGCCCACGCAGGCCAAGCCAGGCAGGGCTTTCCGAGGCTTGCGGACAAGATGGCCCCACTGTCCGGAAACGGCCGAAAGCCGGACGTTGCGGGTTTCGCGAGGGCCGAGCGAAGGGCATCATCGCCCCCTCATCCAGAGAGGTTCCAATGACTGCACAGCACCGCGCCGTCGCCATCGTGCCCGCACGCGACATGGACCTCAGCGAGGCCTTCTATCGCCGCCTGGGCTTCGACGTGGTCAGCGACTATGGCGACTATCGCATTCTGGAGGATGGGCGCGGCGGCCATCTGCACCTCAACGCCACGCCCGGCTGGCCCGCCCGGATCGAGGACAACGCCCTGGGGCTCTACCTCTATGTCGAGGATGTCGACGCCGCCGCCGACCGCGTGCGCGAGCTCATCATCGGCGCGGGGCCTGAGAAGAAGCCGTGGGGCACGTATGAGTTCGCCGTCAGCGACCCCAATGGCGCGCTGGTGCGTATCGGACGCCCCGTGGATTGAAGACTACGCCGACCGCTGCTTCAACGGCGCCGTGCCGTCCGCCAGGCTCTCGGCCAGATAGACCTCGGCCTCTTGGGCCGGCAGGGCGGGCGCGTAACCGAAGCCCTGGCCGTAGTGGCATTGGGCGTCCAAGAGCAGGCGGGCCAGTTCGGCGTTCTCGACACCCTCGGCGACGACTTCCAGCGACAGGTCGCGGCCCAGGTTGACCACCGACTTGACGATCTTGGCCGAGCCTTCGTCCTTGTTCATCGTCAGCACGAAATAGCGGTCGATCTTCAGCGTATCGAACGGCAGGCGCGCCAGATAAGACAACGACGAGAAGCCGGTGCCGAAGTCGTCCAGCGCCAGGGACGCCCCCACATCCTTCAGCGATTGCAGGACCTCGGCGGCGTGCGCGGTGTCGCGCATGATGTCGCCCTCGGTGACCTCCAGCTTCAGCGCGCCCTTGGGCAGGCCGGTTTCCTTGATGATGCGCGCCACGTCCTCGCACAGGTGCGGGCGTTCGATCTCGCCGACCGACAGGTTGACGCTGCAGAACATCTTGCCCGCCAGCGGATGGCGTTCGATCCATTCGGCCAGTTGCCGCGCCGACTGGGTCATCATCAACAGGCCCAGGTCGTTCATCATCCCCAGGTCGGCGGTCAGGCCCAGGAACTCGTCCGGCGGCACCAGGCCGCGGCGCGGGTGACGCCAGCGCGCCAGGGCCTCGAAGCCCGCCACCGCCCCGGTGTTCAGGTTCACGATGGGCTGGAAGAAGGGCACGATCTCGCCGCGCACGAAGGCGTTTCGCAGGTCCGCTTCCAGGGCCAGACGACTGAGGCTGTCGCTCTCCAGCGCCCGGCCATAGGCGGCCGATCCGCCGCGCCCGGCGCCCTTGGCCGATTCCACCGCCAGCTCGACCCGACGCAACAGTTCGGCGGCGTCGGGCGCATCGGGCCCGCCCTCCACCATCACCGCCCCGATGGAGACGGTCGGATAGATGTCGAAGCCCGCGACCCGCAGCGGCTGCTCCAGCGCGTCGCGCACGCGGTAGCTGGTGTGCGAGGCGGTCTTGGGCACGATGATGGCGAACTCGTCCTCGCCGATCCTCGCCGCCGAGGCGTCCTTGTTGAAGGCGGCGGCGAGACGCGAGCCCAGGGCCGACAGCACCAGGTCGGTGCGCTCATGCCCCAACGCCTCGTTCAGGCGCCGCAGCCGGTCCACGTCGCCGACCACGATCTCGTATTCGCCCGGCTGGGTCAGGACCTCGCCCACGCGCGCGATGAAGGCGCGACGGTCCAGCAGGCCCGTCAGCGTATCCCGATCCGATCCGGCGAACTTGGTCTCCAGCGCTACGACGCCGGCGGCGCGCAATCCGTCCTCCAGCCAGACGCCGCGCCACAGGCAGGTCTCGGACCCGCGCATCCGCAAACGCACGGCGACCTCGGCCCCCTCGTCCTGCGGTTTCAGCATGCGTTCGGCCAGGCTGCGATCCTGGGGCATGGCCAGGGCGACGAAGCCGGCAGCCGTGCATTCCGGGGCCAGCGGTCCAAGGCCCAGCGACCGCGTCGCGCCGGTGAAGCGCAGCTCGTCCGTCGCCGGCGTCCAGACCCACAGCGCCGTATCGGCGGCGGCCAACGCCTCGATGGCGGTCGTGGCGTCCCAGGCCAGCGATCGGGATCGTGGTGTCACGCGTCTCGCCCTTCCAGACGGCCCCCGGCCGTCAACGCTCGTCCTCGACCAGGCCGAACAGCAGATGATCTGCCCACTCGCCGTTAATTTTCAAATAAGCGCGAGCCCGTCCTTCGTTGCGAAAGCCCGATTTCTCCAGCACCCGGCGCGAACCGTGGTTGCTGGGCAGGCAGGCCGCCTCAAGACGGTGCAGCTTCAGCTTGTCGAACGCATAGCCGACCACCGCCTGCACCGCCGCCGTCGCCACGCCCTGGCCGGAATGGGGTTGGCCGATCCAGTAGCCCAGCGTCCCGGTCTCGGCGACGCCGCGCCGCACGTTCGACAGGGTCACCGCCCCCGCCAGGGTCTTGCCGCCGTCCACCAGCACGAAAAAGGGCCAGGCGTGGCCCAGCTCCATCTCGCGCGCATAGATCGACAGCCTGCGCCGGAACGCCGCCTTGGTCAGGTCGTCCTCGGGCCAGGCCGGCTCCCACGGCTGAAGATAGTCGCGCGATCCGTCGCGCAGTGCGGACCAGGCGGCGTAGTCGGCCGCGCGCGGCGGCCGCAGCAGCACGCCGTCGCCCCGGACCACCGGCCCGGCCACATCGCTCATCCAGTCCAACAGGGCCATGACGCCTCATACAACAGGACGACTGTGGCCTGAACTCACGGTTCCGCCAAGACGGTCGCCGTCAGCTTCAACGCCAGTTCGCGGCCCAGACCGTCGGGCGCGCCCAGCATCGGCGTCAATATTTCGCCGATCAGCCCCTCGGCGAAGGCCATATAGGCCGCCGTCATGACCAGGGACCGCGCCCGGTCCGCCGCACGGGGATCGTCCGGCGCCATGGCCGCCAGCCGGTCGGCCAGATCCCGCACCACCCCGCCGAAGCTTTCCGCCCGCCCCTGTTCGCGCGCCAGCGCCAGCCAGGCCGCCATCTGCGACGCCCCGCCCTTGCCGAAGGCGTCGAAGACGACGGTCATCAACCGATCCGGCTCCACCCCCTCGCGCCCTTCGCCCGATCCTTCGTTAAGGCCCGCCTCGATCCGCTCGGCCAGGTCACGCACCATCGCATCCATCAGCGCGCCCTGAAGCCCAGCGGCCGAGCCGAAATGGTGGATCAGATTGGCGTGGCCCACGCCCATCCGCTCGCCCACGGCCTTCAGCGTCACCGCCGCCGGGCCGCCGAACAGCAGAAGGTCGCGCGCCGCCTCCAGCGCCTCTTCACGCGCCACCGCCCCACGCCGCCGCTTCATCGGACCATTAGTTGACATTGATGTCAGTTAACTCCATATTCCTCTCGAAATCGAGGAGCAGAACCATGGCGAAATCCGCCACCCCCGCCGACCTCCAGATCAAGCCGCGTGACCTGCATATCGACCGCGAGGCCCCGACGCCACGTTGGTGGCTGAACGGCGACCCGTTCGGCACCGCCGTGATGAACGCCCTCAGCCTGACCTTCCCCGACGGCGAGCGGTTCTTCATCCAGTCGGTCAAGCGGTTCGCCAAGGATACGCCCGCGAACCTGGCCGCCGACATCCGCGCCTTCACCGTCCAGGAAGGCGCCCACACGCGCGAACACATGGCCTTCAACGCCATCACCGCCCGCGCCGGCTACGAGACCGCCGAGATCGAGGCCTATGTCACGGCCCGCCTCGATCTCGCCCGCGCCCGCCCGGCCATCGCCCAGCTCGCCGCGACCATGGCGCTGGAGCATTTCACCGCCGCCTTCGCCCATCGCCTTCTGGCCGACCCGGATCTGCTGAAGGGCTCGCCCCATGACCTGGCCCGCCTGTGGCGCTGGCACTCCATCGAGGAGATCGAACACAAGGGCGTGGCCTATGACGTCTTCCTGCACGCTGCGCGCGATCTCAGCCCGCTGAAGCGCTGGCGGCTGCGGCGCTGGGCCATGTTCCTGACGACCCTGCTGTTCACCAAAACGGTGCGCGAGACGACCCTGATGCTGCTGAAACAGGACGGCATCGTCGGCTGGAAGGCGCGTTGGGGCCTGTTCCGCTGGCTGTGGCTGAAACCGGGCCTGTATCGCCGCATGATCGGGGACTATGTCGCCTTCTACAAACCCGACTTCCACCCGTGGCAGGTCGACGATCGCGACCTGATCGCCAACGCCGAGGCGGGGCTGGCCCAACCGGCCTGATACGCGCCGCACGGCGTCGCTTGCTTTTCGCGACGCCGCGCCGCATGAGGGCGGCCTCACCTCGGACCCGGCCCTGTTCGCAGGCGACGGGTGGCTATCCCGGCCGCCGATCCGCCGGGAAACCAAACCGTCGTTCCGATCCACGGCTGCGCGCCGGATCGTCGGCGGACCTGAAGTCGAACCCCTCATGTCCATCATCGCCTCCGCGCGCCAGCAATGGCTCGCCAATCCTCGCCGCGACCTGCTGGCGGGGACCGTCGTGGCCCTGGCCCTGATCCCCGAGGCCATCGCCTTTTCCATCATCGCCGGGGTCGATCCGGCCGTCGGCCTCTACGCCAGCGTCGTCATCGCCGTGACCATCGCCTTCGTCGGCGGGCGCCCGGCCATGATCTCGGCCGCCACCGGCGCCATGGCCCTGTTGATGGTCACCCTCGTGCGCGACCACGGCATAGAATATCTGTTCGCCGCCTCCATCCTGTGCGGGGTGTTCCAGATCGTCATCGGCCTGCTGAAACTGGGCCGCTACATCAAGTTCGTCAGCCGCAGCGTCATGACGGGCTTCGTCAACTCCCTGGCCATCCTGATCTTCCTGGCCCAGATGCCCGAGCTGATCGGCAGGGGCTGGATCACCTACGCCCTGGTCGCGGCGGCCCTTGTCGTCATCTACGGCTTTCCCCGCATCACCAAGGCCGTGCCGTCGCCCCTGGTCGCCATTATCCTGATCAGCGTCTTCGTGGTGATGACGGGCCTGGACGTGCGCACCGTCGGCGACATGGGCCAGATGCCCACGACCCTGCCGATGATCCACCTGCCCGGCGTTCCCCTGACGTGGGAGACGCTGGCGATCATCGCCCCCATCTCGGCGACCCTGGCCTTCGTGGGATTGCTGGAAAGCCTGCTGACCGCCAATCTGATCGACGACATCACCGACACCCCGTCCGACAAGGACCGCGAGACCCGCGGTCAGGGCATCGCCAACATCCTGTCGCCCCTGTTCGGCGGCATGGCGGGCTGCGCCATGATCGGCCAGTCGATGATCAATGTGGGGTCTGGCGCGCGCGGGCGGCTGTCGACCCTGTGGGCCGGGCTGTTCCTGTTGTTCCTGATGCTGGTGCTTCAGGACTGGGTCGCGCAGATCCCCATGGCGGCCCTGGTCGCGGTCATGATCATGGTCTCGGTGGGGACGTTCGACTGGAGCTCTGTGCGGAACCTGCGCACCCTGCCCTTCCAGTCGTCTCTGGTGATGGTCGCCACGACGGTCACGGTCGTCCTGACCCACGACCTGTCCAAGGGGGTGATCCTGGGCGTGCTGCTGTCGGCGGTCTTCTTCATGCGCAAGGTGGGCAAGACGATCACCGTCACCGAAATCGAGACGCCAGAGAACGGCGTGCTGCGTTACCGCGTGTCAGGCCAGCTTTTCTTCGCCTCGGCCGACCTGTTCGCCGCCAGCTTCGAACATCATGGCCATCCCACGCGCGTCGAGATCGACCTCAGCGACGCCCATCTGTGGGACCTGACCGGCGTCGCCGCCGTGGACAAGGTCGTCTTCCGCTATCGCCGTCAGGGCGCCCAGGTCGAGGTCGTCGGCTTGAACGACGCCGCCCGCACCCTGGTCACGCGGGTGGGGCGGTTCGAGAAAATGCACCTGCCGGACGGGGCGGGCGCGCATTGAGGTCGCGTCAAGCGGCGTCGGATGTCGCTTCCGCCTCGACGTTCGCAGCGGCGTCCGGCTTGGGCATCTTGCAGATGCGATTCAGGTCGGCACGGATCGAACTGCCTTGGAAATGCGAGATCTCGGCGCCGGAATAACCTTCTCCAGACAAGGCCTTGACGACATCGCCGGTGTTGAGACAATCGGGCGAACGAGCGAGCTGGTAGGCGCGCTCCACGACGTGGGTGCGGTTCATGAGGGAAGCCTTTCGTATCCATCTTTAACGCGCGCCAAGCTAAACCGTTCCGATTGCTGGATTTCCTTCGCGCGAGCCGCGCTTGCATCTGTCACAAATATCTGCGCACATAGGCTTCGTCGATCTCTCTGCGTAACGCCCACTCTCTCTGCGAACGCACGAGTCCAGGCCGCTCCCATTCAGACCCGACAGGCCGCAGGGGCGTTCCCTCGGTCAACTTCTAGCGGAGGTCTAATCATGGCTACCGGCACTGTTAAATGGTTCAACCCGACCAAGGGTTACGGCTTCATCCAACCCGACGACGGCGGCAAGGACGTCTTCGTCCACATCTCGGCCGTCGAAGGCGCTGGCCTGCGCGGCCTGGATGAAAACCAGAAGGTTTCCTACGAGCTGGAACGCGACAAGCGTTCGGGCAAGGAATCGGCTGGCCAGCTGCAAACCATCGGCTGATTTCAGCTTCACAGCTGATTTGGCGACGGCGGCTCCTCACGGAGCCGCCGTTTTCAATTGCGGCGGCAGTGTATGACGTCGCCGCCAAACCGCATGACAAGGTGAAAGCTTGGCTTTAGCTTCAAGCCATGAAGCTAGAAATCGCATTTCTGGTGGTCTGGGCCATCGGCATCGTCGTCATCTGGCCGCTGATGATCCGCAGATCTATAAATAGCCGACGCGCTCACGGCGAAGCTCTGGTCCCGCGGCCACCGACTGGTGCGATGTATGTGGATCGAAATGCGTCGGGCCATCAGAAAGGCAAATGGGGCGGCGCGAGCAACTGCTTGCTGGTCGTGGTCAGCGCAGATACCCTCTGGCTGTCTCCGATTTTCCCTTTTACCCTTTTCTTTCCTTACGGCTCCTACGGCCTCGATCTGAGACGGCGCCTCAACGAAATCTCCGTCGAACCTCGCAAGGATTGGACAGGCATGAACGTAAGGTTGACGGTTCGAAGCATTGAAACGCCGATGATCATCGACCTCCGAGTACGAGACCCGGAAAAATTCATCGATGCTCTGCGTCACTAAGCCTTCGTCTTCCCGATCCACGCCTCAAAGGCGTCCGTGAAGCTTTTCAGGAAATCGCGCGTGCCGTCGGTCTTCAGCTTGCCGTCGTCGTCCAGCAGGTCGGCGACGTTGCCGATGTAGGCTTCGGGCTGCTGCATCGTGGGCATGTTCAGGAAGACCAGAGGCTGGCGCAGGTGGTGGTTGGCGCCGAAGGCTCCGATGGCGCCGGGCGAGACGCTGACGATGGCGGCGGGCTTGCCCTGCCAGATGCTGTGGCCATAGGGGCGCGAGCCGACGTCCAGGGCGTTCTTCAGGGCTCCGGGGATGGAGCGGTTGTATTCCGGCGTCACGAACAGGACGGCCTGCGTGGTCTCGACCTCCTCGCGGAACCGCACCCAGGGGGCCGGGGGGCGTCCGTCTCAAGATCGGGATTGTAGAGCGGCAGGTCGCCGATCTCGATCAGCTCAAGTTCCAACTCCGGCGCGGCGATGGCCCTCATCTCAAGGCCAATGGCGCGGGAATAGGCGCCTTCGCGCAGGCTGCCGACGATCAGGGCGACGCGGACGGGCATGGGAAGTCTCCGGGCTGGACGGGTTCAAGCGCCAGCATAACCGATCCCGGTGGTCGGATGTTCCACGCCCAGGAGCCGTCACCCTCGGGCTTGTCCCGAGGGCCCACGGCGGATGCGGTCGCGGGCCTCCAGCACGTCGCAACATCAGCCAACCGTGTCTGATGACAGGTAGCCCCTCGGGACGAGCCCGAGGGTGACGGGAATTTGGAGGTGGAACCTCTTACCCTTTGAACAGCGCCGTCGCGAACGCCTCGCCCGCCGGCCCGGCGGACTTCGGCCCCAGCACGGCGCTGGCCGCCTTGCCGCCCGCCAGCAACCGCCCGCCGACCGCTCGCACGTCCGCGACAGTCTGGGCCTCCAGCTGTTCGGTCATCGACAGGCTGGAGCGCGGCGCGCCGAAGATCAGGGTCTGGGCGGCGTTTCGCCCCGCCCGGCTCATCGGGTTTTCGTCCGACATCCACAGACCGGCCTTCATCACCGCCTTTGCCCGCGACAGTTCCTTTTCGGTCGGCCCGGTCTCGGCCATGGCCCGCACCTCGGCCGCCGCCACCTCGGCCAGTTCCCTGGCCCGATCCGCCGCCGCCCCAGCGTAGATGCCCAGCACGCCCGTGTCCTCGTACGGCTCCTGATAGGCGTCGATGGCGTAGGCCAGGCCCCGCTCCTCGCGCGCGCTCTGGAACAGGCGCGAGGCCATGCCCCCGCCCAGGATCTCGCCGAACAGCCGCATGGCCGACAGGGCCGGATCGGTCGCCGACAGGGCCGGCAACTGGAACACCAGATTGGCCTGTTCGATCTTGCGCGTCAGCTTGGCATGACCGCCGACGAAGACCGCAGGCGCCGGTGCCTCGACCGGCGTCGCGACCGCGTCGCCGAACCAGCGCTCGGCTAACGCCAGCAGCTCGGTCTCGTCCACCGCGCCCGACACCGACACCACCATCCGGTCGGGCGAATACAGCCGCGCGCGCCAGGCCTCGACGCTGGCCTTGTCCGCCGGCTTCAGGCTGGCGATCGAGCCCAGGATCGGCCGGCCCAGCGGCTGTCCTGTGAAGGCGCGCGTCTGCACCATCTCGAACACATGGTCGTCGGGCGTGTCGAAGGCCTCGGCGATCTCCTGGGCCACCACGTCCTTCTCGCGCTCGATCTCGGCGGGGTCCAGAGTGGGGTGGAACACCAGGTCCGACAGCACCTGCATGGCCAGCGGCAGCGATCCGTCCAGACCCCGCACCTCGAAACTGGTCCGCTCGTATCCGGTGGAGGCGTTGATCGTGCCGCCCTCGGCCTCGATCCTTTCGACGATCTCGCGCGCGGCCATGTCGCCAGCGCCCTTGAACACCAGATGCTCCAGCAGGTGCGACCAGCCGGATCGATCCTCCGCCTCCCACCGCGCCCCGCCCTTGACGGTGACGACGACGGCCAGGGTCTTGAGCCCCGGCATGGGATCGCAGACGACGCGGACGCCGTTCGACAGGGTGTGCAGGGAAGCGGTCAGGACTTTTCTTCTTTCCTATCGCCTCGCACGCGGTGCGAGGCTTCTTGAGGAACGTCTTTCTTGGTTCGACGCCGAAGCAGGGCCACATAGAAACCCACCAGCGCAATCGCCAGTCCGAACCATGTCATCGCATAGCCCAGATGATTGTTGGAGAAGGCCGCAGGCGGCGCGGACGGCCTCAGGGCCGGGAACTCGGGATTGACGGCGGTGACGGCGAAAACGGCCTCGGGACGCACCGGCCCGACGACGTTCAGCGCCTTGGCCATGGCGGCGGTGTCGCGGGCGTAGAAGCGGCCGTCCCTTGGCGCAGGGCTCATCGCGCCCGGCTTGTCGAAGGTGCGGAACTCCCCGACCATCACCAGCGGCAGGGTGGTCTCGACCACGCGCGGCCGCGCCGTCACGCCATCGCCGACGAAGCCCCGGTCGATCAGCAGGCTGAAATCCGCCCCCGCCGGCTTGCACGCCGAGATCAACCGCACGCCGGCCTCGCCGTCATGAATGCTCTGCAGCTCGATGAAGGACGCGCTGGCCAGGCCCGGACAGACCATCAGCGCCTTGCGGAACTCCAGATCACCCTCCGACATCACCTGATCCAGCGGCGCGGGCGGTTCCGCCGCCGCCGCATCGGCCGCCGCGATCAGGCCTTCCTTCCACTTCAGCCGCTCGACCTGCCACACGCCCAGGCCGATCAGCAGGATCAGGGCCAGGACCGTCAGCACGGTCAGTATCCAGGGAAAGCGTCTCATAAATCCTCCTCCGTGGAGCGCAGCGGAACGGGGGAGGGGGACCGCGAAGCGGTGGAGGGGGCGAAACCTCGCACCGAGTTCTGGGGTCGCCCCCTCCACCACGCGAGGCGTGGTCCCCCTCCCCCGCTCCGCAGGGGAGGATCCATCCACCTGATTCCGGTATTGCAGCCCGATCATCAGTCCCCGTCCCGGCCGCATCAAGGCCAGCGACAGGGCGACGACCAGGGGCAGCCAGACGATCAGATGCACCCACATGGGCGGATGGTATTTGATCTCGACGAACAGGGCCGAGAACCCGACGATGAAGCCGGCGATCTGCATGATGAAACTGGCCGGCCCGTCGCCCGTCTGGATGGTCGAATAGTCCAGGCCGCAACTCGCGCAGGCGGGCGCCACCTTCAGAAAGCCCGCGAACAGCGCCCCCTTGCCGCACCGGGGACAGCGCCCCCGCATCGCCGTGCGAACCGGGGTGTCGCAAACGACGACGGCGCGGGACGATCCCTCGTGCCGCGCCGTCTCAAGGTCTTCAGGACCGTCTTGGATCAACCGAAGACGACATAGACGAAGGCGAACAGGAACAGCCAGACCACGTCGACGAAGTGCCAATACCAGGCCGCCGCCTCGAAACCGAAATGCTTCTGCGGGGTGAAGTCGCCGGCCAGCAGACGGATCAGGCAAACCGCCAGGAAGATGGTGCCGATCAGGACGTGGAAGCCGTGGAAGCCCGTCGCCATGAAGAAGATCGAACCATACAGGCCCGAGTTCACGGCCTCTTCGTTGAAGAACAGGTGTTCGTGCAGGATGTGGTGATATTCATAGGCTTGGACGCAGGTGAAGATCACGCCCAGCGCCACGGTGATGCCCAGGGCGATCTTGGCGCCCTTGCGATCGCCGACCTGGATCGCGTGGTGCGCCCAGGTGACGGTGCAGCCGCTCAGCAGCAGGGTCACGGTGTTCAGCAGCGGCAGCTGCCAGGGGCTCAGCACCTCGACGCCCTTGGGCGGCCAGGTCGACCAGGCCTTGGCGGTGTCGGCCCAGGTTCCGACTTCCGGCGTCAGCGCCCGCGATTCATGGAACAGGGCCATGTCGAAGAACATCCAGAAGAAGGCGACGAAGAACATCACCTCCGACGCGATGAACAGGATCATGCCGTAACGCAGGCCGATGGACACGACCGGCGTATGGTCGCCCGCCTTGGACTCCTTGATCACGTCCGACCACCAGCCGAAGGCCGAGATCAGCACGCCCGCCAGACCGGCGAAGAAGACGCCAGGCTTGCCTTCGGCCAGGAAGTTGGCGGCGATCGGGCCGCCGTCCGCCGGGGCCAGACCCTTCATCCAGATCACCGCACCGATGAACATG
This sequence comes from Brevundimonas sp. AC546, assembly GCF_979258305.1. Lineage (NCBI taxonomy): Bacteria > Pseudomonadati > Pseudomonadota > Alphaproteobacteria > Caulobacterales > Caulobacteraceae > Brevundimonas > Brevundimonas sp. AC546. The sequence goes on along the minus strand of NZ_OZ409849.1, from coordinate 2,707,106 downwards.
ATGGTCGCCGCAACGGACGACAGCAGCGGCCAGGGGCTGGGCGGCACTAGGTGGTAGTCGTGCTGCGGAGTGGCGTGGGCGTCAGCCATGTATCGCGTCTCTTCGTCGGCCAGAGTCGGTTGTTATAGCGGCTATAGCGTCCCCGTTTGCCCGACGCCAGAGCCGCGCCGCCTTTCGGCCTTGTTCGAAAGCGTCGGCCCGGCTCAACCCCTGTGTACAGGCGGATCGGCCGGGTCGTCAGGGGTCGAGCCCATGCCGCCGCCCATGCCCATTCCTCCGCCCATGCCGCCTCCCATACCACCGCCACCTCCGCCGGCGCCGCCTCCCCCGCCGCCAGCCCCGCCGCCCCGACCTCCGCTAGACGACGGTCGCGTCGGTCCTTGCAGGGGAATGTCCGGCCCGGTCGGCACGGGCGCCAGGTCCAGGGCCTGGCGGATGAAATCGCGTAAGGACACCACCAGCTCATGCGTCCGCACCGGCCGCCCGGCGACCAGCTCTCGCGCCGCCTGCTGCGCCAGCCGCACCTGCTCTTCGGTGCCCAGCAGGATGATGTCCGTTAGGCACGCCTCGACGGCATCGCGGATGCGTCGGGTGCGGTCCGAGCCAGCCGACGCCTCGACGCTCAGGTCCAGCCCCGCCTCGTCGTCAGACGCATTGCGGCGGCTCAGGTCGCGCTTGTGCGTCGGATCGACGGTCAGGTCGCCGGTGAACGATCCGCCCAACACCTTATAGGCGGCGATCAACGTCTTGAGCCGCTCGTTGATCTGGCGGTTCATCCGCTCGCGCCGCTGCTGGATGGTGAACATCATCACCAGCCGGATTCCCATGCCGATCAGGGTGACCAGCGCCAGCCCGACCAGGGTGATCAGCAGACTGTGCCAGTTGGTGAAGTCCAGACCGCGCAAATCTCGTCTCCGTCAGTTCGCCATGCAAGCCGCACGCTGGAACGGAACGCGCGCCGACGCAAACGGGCGCCGGTGTCGTCAGGCCGTCATCGCCGCGAACGCCTTGGCCGAAAAGGCCGACAACGGCTGGGGCAGGTCGTTCAGGTCGAACCAGCCGATGTCCGACAGCTTGTCCGGCTCGGTCAGCGTCGCCTCGCCGGTGAAGTCGCGCGTGACATAGATCAGCGACACCCAGTGCTGGCTGTCGGCGGGGATGATCTCTTCGGCTAGGCACAGGAAATCGACGGCGCCGATCTTGAGCCCGCTCTCTTCCTCGGCCTCGCGGCGCGCGGCGTCGATGCTGGGCTCCATCAGGTCGACCTTGCCGCCGACGATGTTCCAGAACCCGGCCTCGGGCGCCCTCAGCCGCTTGCACAGCAGCACCCGCTCATCGTCGCGCTGGATGACCAGCCCGCAGCCGACGCCGGGAAAGTCCACGCCTGGCCCACTTTTTTTAGCTTGGGGCGTCACGCCTTGGGCGCGTCCGGGGACGGATAGAAGGTGTAGCTCAGGGTGATGTCGCGGGCGCCCTTGGACTCGCGGTCCGTGGCCAGTTCCGGGGCGATGAAATACTGCATCGGGAACTGACGCGTTTCACCCGCCGCCAGCGTCTGGTCGGTGAAGCAGAAGCATTGCAGCTTCAGGAAATACTGCCCCGTCTGTTCCGGCGAGACATTGTAGCTGGCCCGCACGAAGAGCGGCTTGTCCGAGGTGTTGGTCACGTCGAAATAGGCCAGGCCCGTCTCGCCGATCCGCACGCGTTGCGTCGACTGTTCGGCCTTGAAGGTCATGGGCAGGCCCCGGACATTGGTGTCGAACCGCACCAGCACCGTCTCTTCCAGCACCGTGTCCGAGGCCTTGTCCGCCTTCATCGTCGTGCCGCCGAAGCCGGTGACCTGGCAGAACATCCGATACAGCGGCACCGCCGCGAACGCCGCCCCGGTCATCCCCATCACGCCCAGGACGCAGGCGATGGCGATCAGATTCTTTCGGCCGGGGTTCATTTCGGCGCGGTTCCCGTCGCCGCCTCCAGCAACGCCCGTTCGGTCGCCTGGTTCTGCTGCAGCCGCAGGACGGTGGTGGTGAAGACCAGCACGATGAAGGCGACCAGCGCCGCCGCGATCCAGACGTTGCGGCGCTTGCGCGCGCGAAGTTCCTCAGGCGTCAGACGCATGGTTTTACGCTCCCAGACCGGACAAGGCCTCGACCAGAAGGGCCGAGAACAGGGCCATCAGATAGAGGATGGAAAAGGCGAACAGGTCTCGCGCCGGTTTGGCCTGGGCGCGCACATCATACAATGCGGCCTCGCGTCCCACGGCCTCGGCCTTGTCAGGCTCGTCGCCCGCGCGCGAACGATAAAGGCGCAGCGCCAGACCGAGGAAGCCCAGGCCGCCTGCAACCGACACCACCAGATAGATCAGGCCGCCCAGGCCCACGGAGGCCGGAGCGATGGCGACCGGCACGAAGACCAGGGTGTAGAGCAGGATCTGCAACCGCGTGGATTTTGCGCCCTTCGCCACCGGCATCATCGGAATGCCCGCCTTGGCGTAGTCGCCGGCCGAATACAGCGCCAGCGCCCAGCTGTGCGGCGGGGTCCACAGGAAGATGATGGCGAACAAGAGCCAGGCCTGCCACGGCGCCTGGCCCGTCGCCGCCGCCCAGCCGATCACGGGCGGAAAGGCGCCCGCCGCCCCGCCGATGACGATGTTCTGGGGCGTCCTGCGCTTCAGCAGCAGGGTGTAGAAGCCGGCGTAATAGACGATCGTCATGGCTAGCAGCCCCGCCGCCAACCAGTTTGTGTTCATGCCCAGCAGCATGACCGAGAACAGGCTCAGGATCACGCCGAACGCCATGGCGTCGTTCTTCTTGACACGCCCCGCCGCCACCGGACGGCCGCGCGTGCGCCGCATCAGGGCGTCGGTCTCGCCTTCCAGCGCCATGTTCAGCGCCCCGGCCGCCCCGGCCCCCACGGCGATGCACAGCACGGCGATGGCCGCCACCAGCGGATTGATCGATCCCGGCGCCACCACGAGGCCGGTCGCGGCGGTGAACACCACCAGCGACATGACGCGTGGCTTCAACAGCTGGAAGAAGTCCTCCGGCTGGGCGGTCGAGATGGCGGGTTGGGTTTGAACGTCAGTCATCTGTGCGCGCCGCATAGCACACCCAAAAGCAGAAGGCCGCCCCTTCCGATGGAAAGAGCGGCCCGCTGTTTTAGATAGGCAGGAAAGGGATCAGTGTTCTTCTTCTTTAATCACCGGCAGCTCGTTGAACTGGTGCGTCGGCGGCGGCGAGGACAGGGTCCACTCCAGGGTCGTGGCGCCTTCGCCCCACGGGTTGGCGACGCCTGGACGACGACGGATCGCCGCCTCGGCCAGCATGATCAGGAAGACCAGCACGCCGAAGGCCGTGATCGCATAGCCGACCGACGACACGTGGTTCCACAGGGTGAACGCCTCGGGATAGTCGATGTAGCGACGCGGCATGCCCTGCAGACCCAGGAAGTGCTGCGGGAAGAACACCAGGTTCACGCCCACGAACATGATCCAGAAGTGGGTCGCGCCCAGGAACTCGTTGTACTTCACGCCGAACATCTTCTCGAACCAGTAGTAGAAGCCCGCGAAGATGGCGAAGACGGCGCCCAGCGACAGCACATAGTGGAAGTGGGCCACCACGTAATAGGTGTCGTGCAGGCTGTAATCGATGCCGGCATTGGACAGGACCACGCCGGTCACGCCGCCGACGGTGAACAGGAAGATGAAGCCGATCGCCCACAGCATGGGCGTCTTGAAGCTGATGGATCCGCCCCACATGGTGGCGATCCAGCTGAAGATCTTCACGCCCGTCGGCACCGCGATGATCATGGTGGCGGCGATGAAATAGGCGCGCAGATTGATGCTCATGCCGACCGTGTACATGTGGTGCGCCCACACGATGAAGCCGACGAAGCCGATGGCCACCATGGCGTACGCCATGGCCAGATAGCCGAACACGGGCTTGCGGCTGAAGGTCGAGACGATGTGGCTGATGATGCCGAAGCCCGGCAGGATCAGGATGTACACTTCCGGGTGGCCGAAGAACCAGAACAGGTGCTGGTACATGACCGGATCGCCGCCGCCGGCGGGATCGAAGAAGTGGGTGCCGAAGTTGCGGTCCGTCAGCAGCATGGTGATGGCGCCGGCCAGGACGGGCAGGCTCAGCAGCAGCAGGAAGGCGGTGATCAGCACCGACCAGGCGAACAGCGGCATCCGGTGGATCGTCATGCCCGGCGCGCGCATGTTCAGGATGGTGGTGATGAAGTTGATCGCGCCCAGGATCGAGCTGGCGCCCGCGACGTGCAGGGCGAAGATGGCCAGGTCGAAGGCCGGCCCGACGTGGCCGGTGGTCGACAGCGGCGGATAGGCCGTCCAGCCCCCGCCGAAGCCCTTGCCTGGCCCCCCGTCGACGAACATCGACAGGATCAACAGACACCAGGCCGCGACCAGCAGCCAGAACGAGATGTTGTTCATGCGCGGGAAGGCCATGTCCGGCGCGCCGATCATGATCGGCACGAACCAGTTGCCGAAGCCGCCGATCATGGCGGGCATGACCATGAAGAAGATCATGATCAGGGCGTGGGCCGTGACCACGGCGTTATAGCCGTGCTTGGACTGCTCGACGAGACCCAGCAGCTGGATCGACGAGCCTTCCTTGAAGATCTGGATGCCCGGCTCGGCCAGTTCCCAGCGGATCAGTCCCGACAGGGCGCCGCCCACGATGCCCGCCATGATGGCGAACATCAGGTACAGGGTGCCGATGTCCTTGTGATTGGTGGACAGGAACCAGCGGGTGAAGAAGCCCACCTTGTGGTCGTCGTGATGATGGTGGTCGTGAGCGTGACCGAGGTCGGTCGCGTCGCGGGTTACGGTAGCGTCAGCCATATGTCTGTTCGCCTCTTACTGGGCGGCCGGCGCGGCGGGCGCCGCGGCGGGAACGGGTTGGGCGGCAGGGGCGGTTGCGCCCGCCTCCGGGGTCGCGGCGGCTTCGCCGGCGGCGGGCGTCTCGGCGGTCGCAGCCGCCGGAGCGGCGGCGGCCGGCGCGGGCTCGGCGACCTTGGGGGTCATCGATCCGCCCTTGGAGGCGATCCACTGTTCGAACTGGGCCTGGTTCACGACCCGGATTTCCAGCGGCATGAAGGCGTGATCGACGCCGCACAGTTCCGAGCACTGGCCGTAGAAGACGCCGGTGCGCTCGGCCTTGAACCAAGTGGTGTTGATCCGGCCGGGAACGGCGTCGGTTTTCAGGCCGAACGCCGGCAGGGCGACGGCGTGGATGACGTCGGAGGCGGTGATGACCAGTTGCACGGTCTTGCCGACCGGCACGACCATCGGCTCGGTCGCAGCCAGGCGATAGGGCACGCCCTTGGCCTTGGCTTCCTCTTCCGGGAGCATGTTGGAGATGTATTCGGCGACGCCCTGGTCCGGGTACTCATAGGCCCAGTTCCACTGGTTTCCGGTCACCTTCACCGTCAGGTCCGGCGACGGCATGTCGTGATAGGCGAACAGCAGGCGGAACGAGAACAGCGAGATGAAGACCAGGATCACGACCGGCAGCACGGTCCAGACGATCTCGACCGCCGTGTTGTGGCTCCAGCGCGCGGGCGTCGGATTGGACTTCTTGTTGTAGCGGATCGCGATCCACGCCAGCAGGCCCAGCACCAGCAGGGTGATGGCCGTGATGATCGGCATCAGGATGATGTTGTGGAACCAGATGGCATCGTGCTTCAGCGGCGCGGCGGCCGGCTGAAGATCGATGCCGCCGGGTGTCGGCTGGCCCATCAGGTCCTGCGCCCACGTCGGCGCCGCAGCGAACATCGCCAGTCCGGCGCCCAGAACGATCGAAGACGCGCCAGTCACAGCGCCCTTCAACGTTCCCCGGGCTCGCTTGCCCATCCCCATATGAGACTTCCCCATAAAACCGTTTAGCAGCAGATACTTGCGAATGGCTCGCAAGAAATCACACTGGCGCGATTCCCACGCCCGGCGATCTCGGTCACCTATCGGATCGCTTTCGGCTTGCCAAGCGATCAACGCCATCGACGCCCCGAAGCCGCCCCGATCGCGCCTCGATTAAATCGCTGTCATGTTTTGCATGCTACCTTGCGTCACAAGATACCTTGCCGTAGTCAATGGACATCAACGGGAGAGCCGAGGTGCCTGAAACCATCGAGATACAGCTGAAGAAGGGAGTGCTTGGACTGTGTGTCCTGGCGCTTCTGAACCGGGCGGACAGCTACGCCTACGAGATCGCCAGCCGCCTGTCGGACGCGATCGATATGGGGGAAGGAACCATCTATCCCCTGATGCGCCGCATGCAGTCGGACGGACAGGTGGAGACCTATCTGGTCGAATCCTCCGCCGGGCCTTCGCGCAAATACTACCGACTGACCGAAGCGGGCCGGGGGGCCCTCGCCGCCCAGACTGCCGAATGGTCCGCCTTCACCAAGGCCGTCGACGCCATCGTGGCGAACGACGCCGATCAGGGAGCCGCACAATGACGCGCGCCGAGTTCATCGATCGTCTGAAGGAAGGCCTCGTCGGCCTGCCGACCGCGACCGCCAACGACATCATCGCCGACTATCAGACCCATTTCGACGACGGCATCGCCGCCGGCCGGACCGAGGCCGAGGTCGCAACCGCCCTGGGCGATCCGATCCGCCTGGCCCGCGAGCTGAAGGCCGAGGCCGGCATCCAGCGCTGGCATCAGGAGAAGAACCCCTCCGCCGCCGCCGCCGCCGTCTTCGCGGTCCTGGGCCTGGGGGCGCTGGACATCCTGATCCTTCTGCCCTTGCTGATGGGCGTGGTCGGGACGGTGTTCGGCTTCTTCATCGCCGCCATCGCCCTGTTCATTTGCGGCGGCGTGATCATGGTCGCCGGACCCTTCGCCGGTTTCCCCGGCGGACCGTTCGCGGCGATCCTGATGGGTCTGGGCCTGATGGCCGGGTCCGTCTTCATCGGCGCGCTGCTGGCGATCTTCACCATCTGGCTGGTCAACGGCGTCGTCTGGTTCGCCCGCCTGCACTATCGCCTGCTGAAGCCGGCGCTGGAGTCCTCACCCGTCCAATCCACCTCGACCTCGGGAGTTTCGGCATGATCCGCACCCTGTTCATCATCGCCGGCGCCGCCCTGGTGCTGTGCCTGGTCACCGTCGGCGGCGCCCTCGCCATCGGCGGCCACGATCTCCAGCGCCACGGCTGGGCCTGGACCTTCAAGGACGATAACGGCGAAAGCGTCCGCTTCGAGCGGGTCAAGGGCGGCGGGACCGACGACCTCGGCCCCCTCACCACCCGCACCCTCCCCTGGACCGGCGGCGAGAGCCTGACCGTCGATTCCAGCATCGACGTCGAATACATCCAGGGCGACGCGAACACCGTCGTCATCACCGGGCCCAAGGGTCTGACCGACCGGGTCCGCCTGGTCGATGGCCGGCTGGACTTGGGCGACGGCGACGAGCGGGTCGTGTTCGGCTGGAGCAGCGGCAACTTCACCGCCCGCTCAGAGCGTGACGAGCTGAAGGTCGTGATCACCGCCCCGAAAGTGAACCGCTTTAACGCCAACGGTTCGGGCGACCTGCTGATCAACGCCTATGACCAGCCGTCGCTGGCGGTGGACATCGCCGGCTCGGCCGAGGTCACGGCCTCGGGTCGCACCGACGACCTGAAGGTGGACATCGCCGGCTCGGGCGACGCCTCCCTCGGCGACCTGTCCACCCGGGACGCCTCGGTGGACATCGCCGGTTCCGGCGACGCCCGCATCGCCCCGACGGGCCAGGTCAAGGTCGTCATCGCCGGCTCCGGCGACGTCGCCCTGGCCACCCGCGCCGCCAATGTGAACAGCACCGTCACCGGCTCCGGCGAGGTCTATCAGGACTGAACGACACAAAGCGTCGAACCAAAGGGGGCTGGATCCATCCAGCCCCCTTTTTCTTTTCGTCATCCTCCGGCAAGCCGCGCCTTCGCGGCGCAGACCGGGGGACCCAGCGGCGCCGAAGGCGATGCGTCCACCGCGCCGTCGTCAAACGGCGAACGCTCGACAGGTTCGCGCTCACGCGCGCCGCTGGGTCCCCCGGTCGCTTCGCGCCGGAGGATGACGAAAGAAGGGGTCACGCCTTCACCCCCCGCCCCATTCCCGCTAAGTCACCCGCATGACTTTCGCCCCCCTTCCCGACGCCGGCGCCAACTGGGTGGACCGGCACGCGCCGGAGGGGCTGAAGCCGTGGCTGAAGCTGGGGCGGTTCGACCGGCCGATCGGCATCTGGCTGCTGCTGCTGCCCGGCTGGCAGGGGATCGCCCTGGCGCTGGCCCAGTATCGGCAACCGCCCGGCCTCTATGACCTGTGGCTGTTCGTCGGCTTCGCCATCGGCGCCTGTCTGATGCGGGCGGCGGGCTGCGCCTTCAACGACATCGTCGATCGTGACTTCGACGCCCAGGTCGCCCGCACCGCCCAGCGCCCCATTCCGTCGGGTCGGATCTCAATGAAACAGGCCTGGGCCTTCGTGGTGGCGTGCAGCCTGATCAGCCTGTTGATCCTGCTGACCCTGCCGACCGTCGCCATCCTTCTGGGCGTCGGGTCGCTGGCCTTGGTCGCCGCCTATCCCTTCATGAAGCGGATCACCTGGTGGCCCCAGGCCTGGCTTGGCCTGACCTTCAACTGGGGCGCCCTGATGGGGTTCGCCGCCGCCCTGCCGCTGGCGGCCGCCGCCCTTCTGCTGCCCGCCGACATCGCCGGCGAGTTCCGCCCCTTCCTGTGGTCCCCCAGCAGCGACAGCGGCAATGCAATCGCCCTGGCCTGGCAGGCCTATGTCCCCGCCGTCCTGCTGTGGATCGGCGGCGTCTTCTGGACCCTGGGCTACGACACCATCTACGCGCTTCAGGACATCGAGGACGACGCCATGATCGGCGTGAAGTCTTCGGCCCGCCGCCTGGCCTCGGCCGTGCGGCCCGGCGTGGCGATCTTCTATGTCCTGACCGTCGTCATGGCGGCCCTGACTGGCCTCGCCGCCGGCCTGGGCCCGCTGTTCTGGCTGGGCCTGATCGCCTATGCCGCCCATCTGGCGCGTCAGGTCGTCCGGCTCGACCGCAACGACGGCGCCCTGGCGCTGAAACTGTTCAAGTCCAATCGCGAGGCCGGCTTCGTCCTGCTGGCCGCCATCGCGCTCGGATCCCTGGTTTGATGAAGGAGCCTCTCATGCCTCACCCCGCCCGCCTCCTCCTGCTGTCCGTCGCCGTCGCCGCGACCCTGGCCGCCTGCCAGCGCAAGGAGGACAAGGCCCAGGCCCCGGCCAAGGCGGCCCCCGCCGCCGTCGCGCCAGCCGTCTCCAACACCCCCGTCGGCTATGACAGCAAGACCCCCTACGCCACCGTCAAACTGACCCTGCCCCAGGCGGTCAAGACCACGCCCGCCCTGCACGCCGCCCTCTATGCCGACATGGTCCGCGACCTGAAGCAGTTCGAGGAAGGCGCCCAGGCCGATCTCAGCGAGGCGGGCGGCGGCCCCAACCCCTATGAGAAGACCATCTCTTTCGCCCCCGGCGCCGAGACCGGCAAGCTGGTCAGCCTGGCTCGCACCGACTTCGAGTTCACCGGCGGCGCCCACCCCAACACCAGCTTCGCCTCGGTGATCTGGGACAAGACGACCAACAAACGGCTGGGCTTCGCCGACCTGTTCCGGCCGGGCGCCGACCTGTCGGTGCTGGACAAGGCCCTGTGCGCCGCCGCCAACGCCGCCAAACAGGCCCGCTCGCCGGGGTCGGAAACCGCCACCCTGGACGGCAAGATGTGGACCTGCCCCAAGGCCGTCTCCACCCCGTTCGTCCTGACGCCGGGCACGACGCCGGGCAAGGCGGGGGGCGTCACCTTCCTGATGGGGCCCTATCAGATCGGCCCCTATTCGGACGGCCCCTACTGGATCGCCCTGCCGCAATCGGCCTTCCGCGCCCTGCTCGCCCCCGCCTACGCCGACCAGTTCGACGGCGCCCCCGCCAAGGCCGGCGACGTGACGCCGAAGACCTGAGACCATTCAAGGCCCGTCATCCTCGCCCTTGCGGCGAGGATCCAGAACTCCCGGTCCACACCGTGGATCACCGTCATCGACGGAGCGTATGGATCCTAGGCACAAGGCCTAGGATGACGGGTCTAGAGGTTCACTCCGCCAGGAACGCATCCACCAGCTCGGCGAACCGTTCGGGCTGGTCCGCCATGATGAAATGCCGCGATCCATCGACCCGGATCAGCGTCACGCCCGGCAGGGCCGCATACTCCCGCCCCCACATGCCGTCGGCCATCGCCGCCGGCGCGCCGCCGTCCGCATCGGCGGCGTAAAGCGCCGTCACCGGCGTCGTCATGGCCGCCAGCCCCGGCCGCGCATCGGTGGTCATCACATCCTTCATGGCCGAGGCCATGGCGGGGCGGTCCGTCGCCATCGACCAAGCCACGATCCGCGCCTGTTCCGACGGCGTCCGTGACAAGGCCCGCGCCGTCGCCTCCTGCTGGGTGCGGAAGCTCGCCTCGTCCGCCCCCAGGATCATGCCCGCCGCCTGATCCGCGAACGGTCGCGCGCTCTCGGCCGTCGCGGTCGGTCCGAACATGGCGCTGTAGAAGGGCAGCGAATCCACCGTCATCAGCCGCCCGACCAGACCCGGCTGCTGCTGCGCCAACAACAGACCGCTCAACCCGCCCATCGAATGGCCGATCACCGCCGGCCGATCCAGTCCGGCCTCGCGGATATAGCGCGCCAGTTCCTCGACCTCGGGCTGGACGAAGGCGCCGTCGCCATGAGTCCAGGGCTCGCCGCCGAACCCGGCGAGCTGCACCAGATGCACCCGGTGCGTCGCCTTCAGCCGACCCGCCGTCGCCCGCCACACTTCGCGAGACGAGGCCAGGCCGGGAATCAGGATCACGTCAGGCCCCGCCCCCACGACCTCGACCGATAGCCGGTCGGAGACGAAGGGCGCGGCGGCGGACGCCACGGGGGTCGCGGGCTGAGCGCGGGCCTGATCGTTCGCGACGGCGCAGGCGATCAGAACGCCGAGGATGACGGCCAGGCGCGCAGGGGCGAAGACGCCCCGGCAGGGGCGAATGAGGTTCGACATCACAGTCTCCAATTGTAAGGTTATTCTGACTTTTCGGTCAGGCCGCGTGCGGGTTCTCGAATATCTCTTCGACCGGCCGTTCGAACACGGCGGCGATGCGGTAGGCTAGGTCCAGCGACGGATCGTGCCTCTCGGTCTCCAGGGCGATCACCGCCTGGCGCGACACCCCCAGCGCCTGCCCCATCTGTTCCTGGGTCCAGCCGCGCTCGACCCGCAAAAGTTTCAGACGGTTCTTCATCGGCTGGTCTTTATGAAGGGCGACACGACGCCATACATCGCCCAGAACAACGGCACGATCAGCCAGGTCTGCATATGGGGCGCTCGGGCGAAACTCTCGCCAAAGCCCCAGAACGTCGCCACGGCCATCGCCAGGCCCGCCGCCACGATGAACTGTTTGGCGGTCACGCCGCGCACGAACTCGTCGCTCTCGCGCATCAGGGCCAGGGTCGCCCAGATCTGACCGATCACCGGCGCCGACAACACCGCCGCCAGCCCCCAGGCCGCCGGCGTGCCCATGACCTGATCGAACGCGTCCGTCGTCATCATCGATATGCAGATCGCGACATAGGGCACGGAAAACGCCATCGTGCGGATGATATAGCGTCGGTGCGCCGGCGTTCCGTTCTTCCAGGCGGCAAACATCTTGGCTCTCCTTGTGTAAGGATAACCTGACACCAAGCCAATGTCGTGTCAACCTGACTTTTTGTCAGGCGCGCCCCACATTCATCCGTTGCTTTTCCAGACGCGCTTCAGGAGCTAGACTTGCCCCATGTCCGCCGCCCCGCGCATCGCCCCGTCGGCCCTGTTCACGCCTCAGGAATGGGCGCCGTTCCAGACCCGTTCGGCCTGGGCTGGCTCGCTTCTGGTCGCGCATTGCTGGGTGGTGATCGCGCTGGCGGTCGTCGCGGGCGTCCTGATCCCCTGGCTGATCCCGCTGTGCATCATGATCGTCGGCACACGTCAGCTGGGTCTGGCCATACTGATGCACGAGGCGGCGCACGGAGGCCTGTCGAAAAACGGGCGCCTGAACGATTTCCTGGGCCACTGGCTGTGCGCCGTCCCGATCGGCGCCAGCCTGAAGGCTTATCGCCCCTATCACCTGACCCACCACCGCTTCGCCCAGCAGGCGGAGGATCCCGACCTGATGCTGTCGGCGCCCTTCCCGGTCGCCCCCGCCTCGCTGCGCCGCAAGCTGATCCGCGACCTGACCGGCCAGACCTTCTTCAAGCAGCGGCTTCTGCTGCCGCTGGCGCAAACCAGACACCAGCCGCGCTCAAGTAGCCCGAAGGGCGGTAGCGCTCACCAATATGAATCCATCGTCACCGGCCGATCCGTCCTGCCCTTCCTCGCCTTCAACGCCATCCTGCTGGCGGGCTTCATCGTCGCCGGGGTCTGGTGGGCCTTCTTCGCCCTGTGGCTTCTGCCGATGGCGACCTGGTTTCCGATGGTGACGCGGCTGAGGAACATCGCCGAGCACGCCTGCGTCGAGGGTTCGGCCGCCGATCCCTTCCGCGCCGCTCGCACCACCCGCGCCGCCTGGTGGGAGCGCGTCTTCATCGCCCCCTACTGGGTCAACTTCCACGCCGAGCACCACCTGTTCATGCATGTGCCCTGCTGGAAGCTGCCGCGCCTGCACCGGGCCATCCACACCCGGCCCCAGGCCCATGCGATGGAGGTGGCGCCGGGCTATGCCGACGTGCTGAGGGCCGTTACACGCCGCCCTGAATGACCATCCTCGATCCCGCCGCCTTCATCCGCGCCAACACGCGGCTCCAGCCCGTGCCGCATGCGCCGGAGATTTCGCTGTGGCTGGCGGACGAGATCACCCCGATCTGGCGGCTGACGGAGGAGGAGCTGGGCGAGATGGGCGTGCCCCCGCCCTTCTGGGCCTTCGCCTGGGCCGGCGGACAGGCGCTCAGCCGCTATATCCTGGATCATCCGCACGAGGTGGCGGGCAAGCGGGTGCTGGATTTCGCCGCCGGCTCGGGCCTGGTCGGCGTGGCGGCGATGCAGGCGGGCGCGGCCTCGGTCCTGTGCGCCGACATCGATCCCTTCTGTCGGGCGGCTGTGGCCGCCAATGCGCGGGCCAACGGCGTGACGCTGGACTTCACCCAGACCAACCTGCTGGACGCCGCCCCGCCGGATGTCGAGGTCATCTGCGCGGGCGACATCTGCTACGAACGCCCGATGACCGACGCGGTCCTGGCCTGGCTGGCCCAGGCCCGCGCCAGGGGCACGCGCGTCCTGATCGGCGATCCGGGACGCACCTATTTCCCACGCACGGGACTGGACTTCCTGGCCGAATACCGCGTCCCGACCTCGCGCGAGCTGGAGGACCAGGAGATCAAGCGGTCCTCCGTCTGGGCCATGCCTTAGGCTGTTTGGCCGTCGTGCCGCCCCTCGCCGAACTCCTCGATCATCTTGGCGTTGAAGGCCGGGATGTCGTCGGGCTTGCGGCTGGTGACCAGCCCTTGGTCCACTACCACCGCCTCGTCGACCACATTGGCCCCGGCGTTCTTCAGGTCGGTGCGGATGCTCTCGAACGCCGTCATCGTGCGCCCCTCGACCACGCCCGCCTCGATCAGCAGCCAGGGCGCGTGACAGATGGCGGCGACCGGCTTGCCCGCATCGAAGAAGGCCCGCACGAACGCCACCGCATCCGCATCGGCCCGCAGCAGGTCCGGGTTGGCCACCCCGCCGGGCAGCAGCAGGGCGGAGTATGACGCCGCATCCACCGCCGCAACCGCCTTGTCCGCCGTCACCTTGTCGCCCGGCGTCAGATGGTCGAAGCCCTGGAAGTCGCCGGCCTTCAGCGACACGATCTCGACCACCGCCCCGGCATCCTTCAGCGCCTTCATCGGTTCATTCAGTTCGATCAATTCGACGCCGTCGGTCGCCAGGATGGCGACGGTCTTGCCGGAAAGGGATTGGGCCATGGGAAGGTCTCCGTTCGAGAAAGGGGTTCGGCGCGATGAACCCACAGAAACTCAAAGGGTTGCGGCTCCGCTTGGCGCGACCGGCCCGCGCCCCCACATCCCTTCCATGCGACGCATCCTGACCCTGACGGCCCTGCTGGCGGCGACCGCGACGCCCGCTCTGGCCCAAACCTATCCCCAGCCCGGCCGGCCCTACGGCGCCTATCCCGGCGGCGTCCCTGCGGCCATCGCCGACCAGCATCGCTACGAAAACGACCGCCTGCGCACCCAATCCCAGTCCAACGCGAACGAAGCCCGCCAGCAGCAGATCGAGACCCAGCTTCGCCTGCGCGCCATCGAATCCGCGCGCGAACCGGCGGCGTCCTACGCCCTGCCGCCCCGCCCGCTCTACAGCCCCGAGCAGGAGCGGGCCTTGCGCCAGTCCGCCACCGAACGTCGCCAGCAGACCGCCCAGGGCATGAGCCAGATCGACGACTGGCTGAACCGTCCCCAATGAAGCGTCACCCTGACGCATCCCTTCCCTTGCCCCTGCGTTCCGGCCTAGCTTAGGGGCGATCAGGCGGAGAACGACACATGCGCTGGCAGGGCGGACGACAGGGCGGCGGCGGCGTCGAGGATCGGCGCGGAATGGGCGGCGGGGCCATCGCAGGCGGCGGCCTGGGCGTCGGGGTGCTGGCCATCATCGGCTACCTCGTCTTCGGCATCGATCCCTCGACCACGACCCAGCTGGCCAGCCAGTTCGGCGGCGTCGGCGCGGAACAGCAGCAGGGCCAGGTCGGCACGCCTCGCGACGAAGCCGGCCAGTTCGTCGATGTGATCGGCGGCAACATCAACGATGTCTGGGCGCAGAAGCTGAACGGTTATCAGCCGCCCAAGGTCGTCATCTACGAACAGGGCACATCGACCGGCTGCGGCATGGGCCAATCCGCCATGGGCCCCTTCTATTGCCCGACCGACAAGACCGTCTATCTGGACCTCGGTTTCTGGCAGGAGATGGAGACCCAGCTGGGCGCATCCGGCGCCGACTTCGCCCGCGCCTATGTCATCGCCCACGAGTTCGGCCACCACATCCAGACCCTGACCGGCACCTCGGAACAGGTCCGCCAGGCCCAGCAGCGCGCCAGCGGTCAGGGCGAGGCCAACCGCTATTCCGTCGCGCTGGAGCTTCAGGCCGACTGCTACGCCGGCGTCTGGGCCAAGAACGCCTCGGCCGTCTCGAACGGCCAGGTCGCTCTTGATGCGGGCGAGTTTGCGGAAGGCATGAAGACCGCCCAGGCCATCGGCGACGATACCCTGCAACGGCGCGGCGGCGGACGGGTCTCGCCCGAAAGCTTCACCCACGGCTCCTCGGCCCAGCGGGTCGAATGGCTGCAACGCGGCTATCAGTCGGGCGACCCCGCATCGTGCGACACCTTCAGCGGCGCCTGATCGCCCCTTTTCCCGACAACGATTGATTGACTGACGATGCATGATCGCGCCGGCCTTACGGCTCGCCCCGAAGACCTGATCGACCTCGACGCCCTGCTCGGCGCCTACGAGGCGGTGCGGCCGGACATGACGGACCCAATGCAGCGGGTGGTGTTCGGCACCTCGGGCCACCGGGGCTCCAGCCTGGACGGCGCCTTCAATGAACCGCACATCCTGGCCATCGCCCAGGCCGTCGCCGAATACCGCGCGGCCCAGGGCGTCGACGGCCCGCTGTTTCTCGGTCGCGACACCCACGGCCTGTCCGAGCCCGCCTTCCGCACCACGCTCGAAGTCCTGATCGCCAACGGGGTCGAGGTGCTGATCGACGCCCGCGACGGCTTCACCCCCACCCCCGCCGTGTCGCACGCCATCCTGACCTACAACCGCACGAACGCGCGGCAGGCGGACGGCGTCCTGATCACCCCGTCGCACAACCCGCCCCGCGACGGCGGCATCAAATACAATCCCCCCTCGGGCGGCCCGGCCGGGGGCGAGGCCACCGCCGCCATCGCCGCCCGCGCCAACGCCATCATCGAGGGCGGCCTGACCGAGGTCCGTCGCGTCCCCTTCGCCCAGGCCCATGCGACGGCGGGCCGGTTCGACTACCTGTCCGCCTATATCGACGACCTGCCCCGCGTGCTGGACCTGGACGCCATTCGAAACGCTGGCGTCCGCATCGGCGCCGACCCGCTGGGCGGCGCCGCCGTGGCCTATTGGGGCGAGATCGCCACGCGCCACCGGCTGAACCTGACCGTAGTCAACGACGCCGTCGATCCGCGCTGGGCCTTCATGCCGCTGGACGCCGACGGCAAGATTCGCATGGACTGTTCGTCGCCCTGCGCCATGGCCGGTCTGATCGGCATGATGAAGGGCGGCTCGGCCTACGACGTCGCCTTCGGCAACGACGCCGACGCCGACCGCCACGGCATCGTCACCCCGGACGCCGGGCTGATGAACCCCAATCATTTCCTGGCCGCCGCCATCGCCTATCTGTTCGCCAATCGACCCGGCTGGGGCGCGGACGTGGCGGTGGGCAAGACCCTGGTTTCTTCGTCGATGATCGACCGCGTCGTCGCCGGCCTGGGCCGCCGCCTGTTGGAAGTCCCCGTCGGCTTCAAGCATTTCGTGCCCGGCCTGCTGGATGGAACCGTCGGCTTCGGCGGCGAGGAATCCGCCGGGGCGTCCTTCCTGCGCCACGACGGCACGGTCTGGACCACCGACAAGGACGGCATCATCCTGTGCCTGCTGGCGGCCGAGATCCAGGCCCGCACGGGCCAGAGCGCCAGCCAGCTCTACGCCGGACTGACCGACCAGTACGGCGCGCCCGCTTACGCCCGCGTCGACGCCCCCGCGACCCGCACGGAAAAAGCCCGCCTCGCCGCCCTCAGCCCCTCGGACATCACCGCGACCACCCTGGCCGGCCAGCCGATCACCGACATCCTGACCAAGGCCCCCGGAAACGGCGAGGCCATCGGCGGTCTCAAGGTCGTCACCGCCGACGCCTGGTTCGCCGCCCGCCCCTCGGGCACCGAGGACGTCTACAAGATCTACGCCGAATCCTTCCTCGGCCCCGACCACCTGACGACCGTCCAGGCCGAGGCCAGGGCCGTGGTGGCGACGGCGTTGGCGGGCTGAGGCCATGCCATCCGACCAGCGATGACCTGGCCCCCTTCCATGTTTCGGTCGCTTCGCTGGCGCGCCGCTGTTCGCAAGCATAACGCGGTCGTGGATGTCGTCCTTTGGTGCGTCTGCGGCCTTGTGGCCGTGGTGTACGGCCTCGTTATCGGCGGCTACGACCCGTCTGCATTCTGGCTTCCGGCCGCTCTGACGGTCGGCGGAACAGTCGCCATCGGCCTCGGTCTGAACCTTGCGTGCATGAACGCAATGCGTCGCCGCAGGATCAGGCGGTCAGGCCACGCCCCATCCGCCTGGTCTGGCCTCAAGAAGCGAAAATAACACCTACCCGACCGTGATCTCCATCGGCCGTTCCACGAACAGGCCCGGTCCGCCCAGGTCCAGCGCCAGACGCCGGTTCTCGAACGCCGCCATCCCCACCAGCGCCTTGGGAAAGCCCGGCACGGCGACGTCGTCATAGATGGCCACCGCCGCCTGGCGATACAGTTCGTCGCCAATCGTCAGGGTACGGACGATCACCGTTTCCGCCCCCACGACGCCGCCCAGGACGATGCTCTGGCCCGCCGTCCGGTCGCGCCCGTCCAGCAGACCCGCCGCCTGCGCCGTCTCGCGCGTCACGGCCAGCACCGCCGAGGCGCCGGTGTCGATCACCGCATTGACCGTCGCCCCCTCGACCGTGATCGCCGCCTGCAGCGCCTTGCCCGCGCGGGTCACCGTTATGGGCGCCAGCGACGGCGGCGGCGTCCAGCCTTCGCGCGCCAGGAACCGCATCCGATGCTCGGCCGTATCCAGCTCCAGCACCAGCTCACGCAGCACGTCCTGGCCCAGGATCAGCGCCGCCCCCAGCCCCTGTTCGCTCGCCAACGGCCCCAGCCCCAGGATCGCCGCCCGCAACCCGTCCAGCCGCAGGCCACCTACCACGACATCCAGCGTCGTCCCGCGTCCGACCTGCGCATCGCCGCCGACGCCATACGCCACCATCGGAATATTGAAGACGTTCGTCAGCCCCAGCGTCTCGACCAGCGAACGATCGATCACCGAATACTGCGCCCCGGAATCGATCAGCGCCCGCACCGGCTTTGCGTTGACCGTCACCTCCACCGTCGGCGTCGCCGCCCGACGCTCGGCATAGGCCAGCCAGCCGGTCGATCCGCCCGCGGAAAAGACGACCGTCGGCCCCTTCCACACCACATGGTCGCGCAGCCACCAGGCCCCGCCCATCCCGCCGGCGACCAGCCCCAGCCGGATCAGAAGATCGCGTCGTCTCATCGCCCAGACATGGACCGTCGCGACGACCGGCGCCAGCGGGGGAATGGTCGCAACGCCCCAACTCTCTCCCTCTCCCTCTCCATCATCCTCGCCCTTGTGGCGAGGATCCAGACTCCCGGTCTTCCCGCAGCCCGCACTGCCGTCATGCACCGGGAGTTCTGGATCCCAGGGACAAGCCCTGGGATGACGGAGTATTTTCGCGACAGCCTTGAGGAAAACTCGGCATAGATTTGTCGCATACGCCTGCAACCGCCTCCCAGACGACAATTTCGTTCCCCGAACGGCCAAAAACCGGGTGACGCAGCGTCCTCCGCTGGTTACCACCAAACCGCCATGACGACTTCCAGCGCCCGCTACGTCTCGACTCGAGGCCAATCGCCCGAAACCGATTTCGCCGACGCCCTGCTGCGCGGCATCGCCCCCGACGGCGGCCTCTATATGCCGACCGCCTGGCCCACCCTGTCGCCCGAAACCTGGACCGGAAACGCCGACTACAAGTCCATCGCGCTCCAGGCCATCGCCCCCTTCATCGGCGACGCCCCGCCCGCGGGAACCATGCCCGCCGGCGCCCTTGACCGGGCGCTGGACCGCCTGACCGCCGGCTTCGACCATCCGCTGGTCACGCCTCTGGTCGAGCTGGAGCCCGGCCTGTTCGTGCTGGAGCTGTTCCACGGCCCGACCGCCGCCTTCAAGGACCTGGCGATGCAGCTGGTCGCCAGCCTGACGGACGAGGCGTTAGCCGCCTCGGGCGAGCGCCTGACCATCCTGACCGCCACATCGGGCGACACCGGCGCCGCCGCCGTGCGCGCCTTCGCCGGCGCGAAATCCGTCGATCTGGTCGTGCTCCACCCGCTGGACCGCGTCTCGCCGATCCAGCGCAAGCAGATGACCACGGTCGAGGCCGACAACGTCCTGAACCTGGCCGTGCGCGGCGACTTCGACGACTGCCAACGCCTGGTGAAAAGCCTGCTGGCGGACGAAAACCTGCGCGATCGCGGTCGCCTTTCCTCGGTCAATTCGATCAATTGGGCGCGGCTGGCCGGCCAGATCCCCTATTACGTCTCCGCAACCGCCCAACTGGGCGAGGCGGCGACCTTTGTCGTCCCGACCGGCAACTTCGGCGACGCCTTCGCCGGCATCGCCGCCACCAAGATGGGTCTGCCGTCCAACGGCTTCGTCGCCGCCGTGAACCAGAACGACGCCTTGGCCCGCGCCATCAACGACGGCCTCTATTCGCGCCGTCCGGCGGTCGAGAGCGGCAGCGTCTCCATGGACGTCCAGGCGCCCTCCAACTTCGAACGCCTGGTGTTCGAGGCCACCGGCCGCGACGCCGACGCCACCCGCACCGTGTTCGAAACCTTCGCCCGCGACGGCGCCGTCGCCTTCGATCCCGACTTGCTGGCGGCTTTGCGCGCCCAAGTCTGCGCCGTCTCAATTGACGAGACCGAAACCCGCGCCGAGATCGCCCACGCCTACGAGGCCTGGGGCCGCGTCGTCTGCCCGCACACGGCCGTGGCCCTCGCCGCCGCCCGTCGCCAGGACCGCTCCAAGGGCCCCGTCGTCGCCCTGTCCACCGCCCACCCGTCCAAGTTCGGCGCCTTCGTCTCGGACGTCCTGAGCTTCGAACCCGAACCCGCAAACGTCATCGCCGCCCTGGGCGACAAGCCCGAGCGGTTGACTGTGATCGATGGGACGATGGAGGCGGCGGTGAACGCCGTGGCGGCCTTTTCAGGCCGCCACTAACGCGGCTTAGCGACGGCCGCCGCGCGTCAGGGCGCCCAGCAGCATCAGGCCGACGCCGGCGACCGACAGGGTCGTGACCAGCGGGCGCTTGCGCGCTTCGGCGGCGACCGTGCGGGCCTTGTCGCGATAATCGGCCGGGGTCTTCTCGACCAGGCGATCGACGGCGTCCATGGCCTTGCCGAAGGTTTCCAGCGAGCGGCCCTTGGCGTCGTTATAGGCGCCTTCGACCTGCATCTTCTGGTCGCCGACCAGGTTGCCGAAAGCCTTTTGCGTCTTGCCTTGAGCTTGCGAGGCGGCGCCATTGATTTGTTCGTCGGTCATGATGTCGTCCTTGGGGAGAGAGCGGCGGTCCTCGCCGTTGCTGCATCAAAAGCCCGGTTACGCTTTCGGTTCCAGCGACGCGGGGCCGCAGGGCGTCTCATCACGCGCTCGCTGCATTCTCCCGTCATCCTCGGGCTCGACCCGAGGATCAGATATGGATCGGGCTGTGCGTCACCCTTGGCGCAAGGCGGCGTAAAGTCCGGCCCTCGGGTCAAGCCCGAGGGTGACGACCCAAGAGCACACCTGTCATATTCAGACGATCAAATCGCTGCTTTAACAACCACATAGTCATCGACCGCGGCATTCGACCATACAGCCCCAAAACAGTGAGACACTGTCCCTCCGGTCTTTGACATCGCCGCCGCCCACAATTGCACTGTCTTGCACTTTGCACGCGCTTTCCGGGTGCAGTGCAATTTCCAGATTGAGACGAAGTGCACACATTGCACTGTGTTTTTCGCGTCAGCCTCAGGCAGGCTCCACCGCCCGCCAATGGTCCATGCGGCGCAGGAAGACCGCCGGATCCTTGGGCGTCACCAGGTTGGCCGGGTCGTGGAAGATCCGGTCGTGCAGCCGCGTCACCGTGAACCGCAACGCCGCCGCCTCGCCCAGCCGCGGCAGGGCCGTCCGCTCGGCCGCGCTCAACGGCCGCACGGTCTCATACCCGCGCTGGAACGCCGCCAGCGCCTCGGGCATCGCCCGTCCCTCCGCATCGAACCCCCAGGCCGACAGGGCGATGGCCAGGTCGTAGGCGAAAGCGCCGGTGCAGCCGAAATAGAAGTCGATCACGGCCGACACCGCGTCCTTCTCGAACAAGACGTTGTC
This sequence comes from Brevundimonas sp. AC546, assembly GCF_979258305.1. NCBI lineage: Bacteria > Pseudomonadati > Pseudomonadota > Alphaproteobacteria > Caulobacterales > Caulobacteraceae > Brevundimonas > Brevundimonas sp. AC546. The sequence goes on along the minus strand of NZ_OZ409849.1, from coordinate 2,685,838 downwards.
GGGAAAATAGTCTGCATGGATCGCCCCGCCGGGCAGATCGTCCGTAAACGGATCACCCAGCCGCGCCAGCGCCGCCTCGACCCGGTCCAGAAGCGCCCGATCCTCGACTGACGTCCTCGCCGCGCCCCCGGCACAACGATCCGCCAGCCTGCGCCACATGGCCGGCCCGACCGGGTTGTCGCGTTCCAGCTCGAAATCGGCCGCCATCAGATGCAGCCGCGCCAGCACCGCCCCCGCCGCCGCCTGATCGGCCGCCGACGGCGAGCGCAGCCAGGCGCCGGTCTTCCATTCGATCACCGCCGCCGCCCGGCCGTTCAGCCGCCCCAGCCAGCCGCCCGTCCGATCCTCGATCGGCGTGGGACAGGCGAAACCCCGAGACGCCAGATGCGCCGTCAGCCCCAGACAGAATGGCAAGGACGCCTCGTCCGTCCGCCCCTCGAACAGGGTCAGGACGAAGCGCCCCTGCGTCGTGTCCAGCCGATAGTTGGTGTTCTCCACCCCCTCGGCGATGGCCGTCAGTTCGACCACCTCGCCGATGTCGTAACCGGCCAGGAACCCCCTGGCCTGAGCCAGGGAAACGGGGGTGAAGACGGCCATGACCTAGTTCAGGCCCGCATCGGCGCGGCGCGCACGCACGATCTCGGCGAGGTCCGCCATGATGCTCTCGGTCGTGGCCCAGCGCCCGGCGCCCCGGCCCCGGCAACGCCACACCCGGCCGTCGGCGCCATAGACCTTCAGCGCATTGCCCTCGCCGCGCAGGTTGGAGAACAGCGGATCGCCGTGGTCGGCGTTCAGCGACACCGAGGGGCTTATCACCCCGTCCTTCAGGTGCGCGGCGCCGATCTGGCGCACCCCGCCTTCGGCCGAGCTGGCCTCGGTCAGGTGGTCGCGCGGCACCTCGCCGTCGGGCGAGCGGCCGAACGCCTCGTGGCACAGCAGCCGCACCTTGGCCGCCGCATCCAACCCTTCCAGGTCCGACGACGGGTCCTCCTCCGCAAAGCCCGCCGCGCGCGCATCGGCCAGGGCCTCGTTGAAGGCCGCGCCGTCGCCCAGCCGTTCCAGCATGAAGTTGACCGTGCCGTTCAGCACCGCCTCGAACCCGACCACATCGCCCGCCGCACGGGCCGCGCGCACCGTCTCGATCATCGGAGATCCGCCCCCGACCGAGGCCGACCAGAAGATGCGCCGGCCGTGCGCCTGGGCCAGATCCTGAAGGCCGCCCGGATCGCGGGCGACCGCCTGTTTGTTGGCGCTGGCCACGTCGCAACCAGCCTCCAGCGCGGCGCGGATCACTGCATGACCCGCCTCGCCTTCCGACAGGGCTTCCAGCACGATGTCGGGCTTTTTCGCCCACAGATCGTCGGCGTTCGCCGTGAACAGCGAGGCCGGACAGGCCACGTCGCGCGCCTTCTTGGGATCTCTCACCAGCACCCCGACCACGTCATAGCGCGGATCGCTGAGCAACCGCCCCAGCACCCCGCCGCCGACCACGCCGCACCCCGCGACCGCCACCTTCAGCGGCGGCAGGGCAGGCGCCGGGCCCGGAGGCGCCGACTTGTCGCCGATGACCGTGCCGTCGGCCCGGTCCAGCGCCGCCACCTCGATCTCGACCCCCCGGCTTTCGCCCAGGTCGATGGCGTCGTGCTGAACCAGCGCCCCGCCCAGCTTGCGCGCCACGTCCCAGGACGCGCGGCGATAACGCAGGGCCGGGGCCGTATTGTCGTTGGGATCGTGGTCGTAGAGGCCGTCCACGTCCTTGACCAACCGCACCCGCTTCAGCCCCAGTTCGGCCGCCAGGAAGACCGCCGTCAGGTCCGATCCGCCCCGCCCCAGCAGGGCCACCTTGCCGTCGGGCCGCACCGCGCCGAAACCGGGCACCACCACCACCTCGTGCCGGTCCAGCGCCTGTTTCAACTGGTCGGGCCGCAGGCCGCAGGGCCGCGAATGCTCCGGTTCACCCTCCGCCACGATGCCCAGTTCGCGCACCGACAGGGCGCAGGCGTCCAGGCCGATCCGGTCGCAGGCGATGGCGACCAGGGCCGCCGACTTCTCCTCGCCCAGCGCGACATAGCCGGGCAGCAGGTCGTTGGAATGGGCCAGGCCCAGCGCCCGCGCCTCGCCCAGCAGCCGGTCCGTCGCCCCTCCGAAGGCCGAGACCACCGCCACCACCTTTCGCCCCGCCCGCACATGGCCATAGACGGCCGAGGCGACCAGCGGCGCCTCCGCCGGACTGCGCAGGATGGACGAGCCGAACTTCAGCACCACCACTTCGGGGCCAACCAAGCCTGGTGAAGACTGACTGCTGGGGTCGAGGCTCTCGGATTTCTCTACGACGGCGAGTGAGGCGGACATTGGAGTTCTCGGAAAAGTCGGGATGGGGTGGGGTGAAATAGAAAAACCCCGCCAGGCGGACCGGGCGGGGTTCGGGTTCTGCGGTTGCCGGGGTTCGGCGCGCTAAACTCGTCCCGCCCGTGAGGGCATGGTGATGGTGGTGGTGGTCGTGCCAATAATCATGCCGAAACGCGTCGCGGCGAGGCCGGCGACGGTGGAAAGTTCGGCGATGATCGAGCGCTGTTGCACAGGGCAGGTCCGGTTGAAATCTGAGCCTAGGGTGATCGGACCACCCCCATCCTGTCAAGCGACGATGGATGATTTTTTCGCGACAGGTCGATTTTTGCTCATTTCACACCCGACCGCCTCACGCCACAGCCGCTAATGGCATGAATTTTCCGCTTGACCGGCGCTGTCTGTTTGATCAACGTAAAGTCACTCATCAAGACCAGCCGAGGGATTAGGCCCTTTGACGCTGGGGCAACCATCGGGTCTCACAACTCGAAACGGTGCCAACTCCTGCGAGATCCTTCGGGATCGCGAGAGATGAGTGGAGCATCGGCGAGACGACGCTCCACGATCTGTCACCGCATCGAGCCTTGCTGAGCGAGAACGATGCGGAACGACGATGACCCTGGCTGAAACCTCTCTGTTCGAAGATCCCGACTGTCGCACCGCGCCAGCCGAGCGGCTTGGCCGCGCCCCCGTCCGTGAACGCGGCGGCGCCCGCGACGTCATCGTGCCCATCCCCGCCGACTTCCGCCTGGCCTCGGGCGAACGGCTGAACCAGCCCAACATCGTCGGCCGCGTGCACGGCCGGATCGGAGCGCCCGTCGTCGTCGTCGCCGGCGGCATCTCGGCCGGTCGTTTCGTCCACCGCACCGAGACCAACGGTCTGGGCTGGTGGTCGGGCGCCGTGTCGGTGCGCGGCCCCATCGACCTGAGCCGTTTCCAGGTCCTGGCCGTCGACTTCGCCCCCGGCGCCGAGTTCCTGGAAACCCCCGTCACCATCACCACCCACGATCAGGCCCGCCTGCTGGCCCTGGTGCTGACCCATCTGAAGATCGAGCGCGTCTCCGCCTTCGTCGGCTGCTCCTACGGCGGCATGGTCGGTCTGGCCTTCGCCGAACTGTTTCCCGACTGGGCCGAGCAGCTGATCGTCGTTTCCGCCGCCCACCGCGCCCATCCCCAGGCCACCGCCTGGCGCGGCATCCAGCGCCGCATCCTTCAGTTCGCCGTCGCCGCCGGTCGCCCCGAGGAAGGCGTCGCCCTGGCCCGCGAACTGGCCATGACCACCTACCGCACGGCCGAAGAGTTCCACGACCGCTTCGAGACCACCGCGCCCACGGCCGTCGGCGGCGCCTATCCCGTCTGCGACTATCTGACGGCGCGGGGCCAGGCGTATCGCACCCACACAACCCCGGCCCGCTGGCTGTCGATGTCCGACTCGCTGGACCGCCACAGCGTGACGCCCGAAGCCATCACCACCCCGGTCACCCTGATCGGCTTCACCTCCGACCGGCTGGTGCCGATCGACGACATCCGCGAACTGGCCGCGCGGCTGCCGACCCTGTGGCGCTTCGTCGAGGCGCCCTCCCTCTACGGCCACGACGCCTTTCTGAAGGAGGACGCCTTCGTCGGCGACATCCTCCGCGCCGCCTTCAAGGATATCAAAGCATGACCCGCCGCCCAGCTGATCCGCACACCATCGCCGCCCGCACGGGCGTGGACTCGGACACGGCCCACGGCGCGGTCATGCCGCCGCTGTATCTGTCGTCGAACTATTCCTTCGCCGGCTTCGACCAGAAGCGGAAGTACGACTACAGCCGTTCGGGCAACCCGACCCGCGACGTCCTGGCCGAGACCCTGACCGAGCTGGAAGGCGGCGCCGGCGCCGTGATCACCGCCACCGGCATGGCCGCCGTCGACCTGCCCCTGGCCCTGCTGGAGCCGGGCGACCTGCTGATCGCGCCGCATGACTGCTACGGCGGCACCTGTCGCCTGCTGAACGCCCGCGCGAAGAAGGGTCATTTCGAGCTGCTGCTGGTCGATCAGGGCGATCCCGTCGCCTTCGAGGCGGCGCTGGCGCTGAAACCCAAATTGGTCCTGGTCGAGACCCCGTCCAACCCCCTGCTGCGACTGGTCGATGTCGCCGACATCTGCACCCGCGCCCATGCGGCCGGCGCCAAGGTCGTCTGCGACAACACCTTCCTGTCGCCGGCGCTTCAGAACCCGATCAAGCTGGGCGCCGACTTCGTCGTCCACTCGACCACCAAATTCATCAACGGCCATTCGGACGTGGTCGGCGGCGCGGTCATCTCGGCCGATCCCGAGGATCACCAGACCCTGGCCTGGTGGGCCAATTGCACCGGCGTGACCGGATCGCCGTTCGACGCCTATCTGACCCTGCGCGGCGTGCGCACCCTGTTCGCCCGCATCGAACGGCAACAGGCCACGGCCGGCAAGATCGCGGAACTGCTGAACGCCCACCCGGCGGTCAGGGCCGTCCACTATCCCGGCCTGAAGTCCCACCCCAACCACGCCCTGGTCGCCGCCCAGCAGGCCGGCCCCGGCGCCATGCTCAGCTTCGAACTGGAAGGCGGGACCGAGGCCGTGCGCGACCTGGTCGAGGCGCTGGAGATCTTCACCCTGGCCGAGTCCCTGGGCGGCGTCGAAAGCCTGATCGCCCACCCCGCCACCATGACCCACGCCGCCATGACGCCGGAGCAGCGCGCGACCGCCGGCATCGGCGATGGTCTGGTGCGCCTGTCGGTCGGGCTGGAGCATGTCGAGGACCTGATCGCCGACCTGTTCCCGGCGCTGGACGCCGTCATCCCCGCCAAGGCCGAAGCGGCGTAAGTTTTCGCTTGCAGGAGGGGCCGAACCGGGGCAAATGCGCCGCCCCGGCCGCGGTCCCTTCGTCTATCGGTTAGGACGTCAGGTTTTCAACCTGAAAAGAGGGGTTCGACTCCCCTAGGGACTGCCACCGGCGCCGCCTTGGCGACATCCATCCGACATCGTCGAGCGAACGCTCCGAGCCCGGATTAAGATTTCAGTAACCATTTTGTTCGGAACCGGGCAGTAAGCCTCTCGATTCATGGACTTTTTTCGGACGCACTGAGGAACTATCCACAGAGCCTGTGGTTAACCCACCGTTAGCTCGGCGCAGAAGCGCCTCTCCCTCCCGCACCGAGACACTGAATGTTCATCGCCATCGCCCGCCCGGCGGTGGAGCCCCAAGGCCCCGACGCCGTCGCCGTCCCCGGCTCTCCCGCCATCGCCGAACTGTCGCCCCGCGCCCTTCATGCGCGCCTTCTCGAAAACGCCGCCCTGCGCCGGATGCGCGGGCTGGAACGCCGTCGCGAGCATCGCCTCGAAGACGCCGACTACTGGCTGCACGCCGCGCCCATGGCGGTCAAAAAAGCCAGCGCCCTGCGCGAGGAACGCAGCTTCGCTCCCCTGCCCTGATCGCATCGACTCCTGCTCTCGGCGATAAATCGTGGGAGGCGGCGCTTCCGACTTGCCTCCCACGCACGACGCGCACTGGCCTTCGATCCGACGTCATCCGATCTGGACGCCATCATCGCGAGCGCCTGGGCTGGCGCAGCCGCGCCGACCGCGTCGCCTGATCAGCGAAGGTCGGGCAATCGGCGTCGGATCGACGCCGAGGCCTTGCCTCGCCAGCGCGTGACAAGGCTCGTTCCCGCCTGGACCCTGTCCGGCAGGCCCTGGCTCCACCGTTTCTTGACAGCCTCGACGAGGTCCGGGATGCGGTCGTACTGGTGGATGATCGGGCTGACGCTGTTATCCGGATTGACGATCAGGCCCCCCTGCAGTCGCACCCCCTCGTCGGACATGCCTATGGTGGCGACGCGGCGATAGTTATCCTGAACCTCGGCATCCAGCAGGCCGTAGCCGACGGCGAAGGCGAGCGACGCCTGATCGACGCCGAATCCCCCGCCGATCGCAGAGCGCGGAATGGCGCCCAGAGTCACGATCAGCCGACAGAGGCGACCGATCTCGCCCGCCGGCCCCACAATCGTCCCGGCGCAGATGCAGCGGCGATCCGCCAGCGCCTGCGCCAGTTCATCCCCGGCCAAGGCGCGCAGATGCTTCATCTGGAACTGATGATCCGCCATGCGTCCGCGTTCATATTCGACGAACACCTCCAGTCCGCGCGGGGCCGGTTCAAACGGCGACGCCTGGAAGACGACGTCGCGCACATCGGTCAGCAGGACATGACGCAACGCGGGCCGGTCGGCCACGAAGGCGGCGTAGGCGGCGAAGCGAGAGACAACGGGCTGGGGCGCCCATTCGCCATCTTCAGTCACCACCACCGCCTCGACGTCATGCGCAGCCAGGAAGGTCGATACGGCAGGGTCGTCGCCGACGAACAGGGCCACGGGCCCGGAATAGACCGCCCGAAGGGACCGGACGAAGGCCTCGATATGGTTCACGCCATAGCCGGTGGCGTATCCCAGGACGATGTCCTGATCCCCGCCGCCGCGCGTCGGACGAACGGGGGCCATCACCCCGCCCAGCCAGCGAAGGTAGCGCGAACGGGTGATCGTCAGGCCTCCCCCGCACCCATCAGGTCCGCGAACCGGTCGAACAGATACAGGCTGTCGGTCGGTCCGGGCGAGGCCTCGGGGTGGTGCTGGACGCTGAAGATCGGCTTGTCCTTGACCGCGATGCCGCAGTTGGTGCCGTCGAACAGGCTGACGTGGGTTTCGGTCACGGCGTCGGGCAGGCTGTCGCGATCCACGGTGAAGCCGTGGTTCATCGACACGATCTCGACCTTGCCGGTGGTCAGGTCCTTGACCGGATGGTTGGCGCCGTGGTGGCCCTGTTCCATCTTCACCGTCCGGGCGCCCAGGGCCAGGGCCAGCATCTGGTGACCCAGGCAGATGCCCATCAGGGGCTTACCGCTGGCGACCAGCTTTTGAATTTCGGGCACGGCGTATTCGCCGGTCGCGGCCGGATCGCCCGGTCCGTTCGACAGCACGACGCCGTCGGGATTGCGGGCCAGAACCTCTTCCGCCGTCGTCGTCGCCGGGACCACGGTGATCCGGGCGCCGGTCGAGGCCAGGGCGCGCAGAATGTTGCGCTTCACGCCATAGTCGATGACCACGACGTCCTTGCGACCTTCAGTCTTCGGATGACCTTCCGGCCATTCCCACAGGCCCTCGTCCCATTCGAACGCCTGCAGCGTCGAGGCGGGCTTGGCCAGGTCCAGGCCGACCAGGCCGGTCCAGGCCCTGGCTTGGGCGATCAGGGCGTCCAGGTCGAACTCGCCGTTCGGATCATGGGCGATGACCGCGTGGGGCGCGCCCTTGTCGCGGATGATCTTGGTCAGGGCGCGGGTGTCCACGCCGGCCAGACCCACAACGCCGCGACGCTTCATCCAGTCGTCGAAGCTAGCGTCCGAGCGATAGTTGGCCGGATCGGTCGGCACGTCGCGGAAGATCGCCCCCCGCGCCGAGGTCTCGGACCCGCCGCCGATCTGTTCGATGTCTTCAACATTGGTGCCGGTGTTGCCGACGTGCGGGAAGGTGAAGGCCAGAATCTGGCTCATGTAGGACGGGTCGGTCAGAATTTCCTGATAGCCGGTCATGGCGGTGTTGAAGACCACCTCGCCCAGGGCCGAACCGACGGCGCCGACGCCGATGCCTTGCAGGATTGTGCCGTCGGCGAGCGCGAGGACGCCGGTCGCGCCCGGAAGTAGTTTGGTCGTCATGGGCGCGCTCCTAAAACCGAATCCGGCCAACACGAAGGCCGGAGGCAAACGGCGGCGTCGTTAAGCCCTGCAGTCGCCCGGGTCAACGACCATCGGTGATCGAGGCCGGTCCGATCAGCTGGAAAGTCGCCGTCGCCCCGCCCTGGGCGTGCGGCGCCAGCCACACGTCGAACAGGCCCGGCTCGATGCGCCAGGTCTCGTCCGCGCCGATGAAGCCCAGCTGGCGGGGGTTCAGGGTGAAGGTCACCTTCTCGCTTTGGCCCGGACGCAGCGACACCCGCTTGAAGTCCTTCAGCAGCCGTCCCGGCTGGGTCAGGCTGGCGACCCGGTCGTGGATATAGAGCTGCACCAACTCCTCGGCCGCGCGCGATCCGGTGTTTGTCACGGTCACCGCCACATCCAGCGTTCCGGCCCACTGGAGTTTGTCGCTTTCCATCTCGATCGGCCCATAGCTGATCGCGCCATAGGTCAGGCCATAGCCGAACGGATAAAGCGCCGTGTTGGGCGTCTCGCGATAGCGGGACTTGTATTCCTCGGTCGCCAGATCGGGATTGGCCGGGCGGCCGGTCGTCTTGCGGTCGTAGGAATAGGGCTGCTGGCCCGACTTGTGCGGGAAGCTGATCGGCAGACGCGCCGACGGGCCGTGATCGCCGAACAGGATGTCGGCGACGGCATGACCCATCTGTTCGCCCAGGAACCAGGTCACGACGATGGCCTGGGCGTTCTTGACGTTGCCTTCCAGCGCCAGTGCCCGGCCATTGCGCAGCAGGATGACCATGGGCTTGCCCAGGGCCGTCATGGCGTCCACCAGCGCGACCTGCGGCGCAGGCACCACGATCTCGGTCCGCGACTGGGCCTCGCCCGACATATTGGTCGCCTCGCCGATGGCCAGGACGATGACGTCGGCGTCGCGGGCGGCCGCGATGGCCTGGTCGATCCCGCCGTCCAGCGGCGTCTCGACGCCCGAACCGCGCGCGATGCTCAGACGCTGGGGATCGCTCATGGCCGCACGGAAGCCGGCCTCCAGCGAGACGCGGCGCTCGGGCGCGCCCCAGATGGTCCACGGTCCCCAGACATTGTCCACGTCGTCGGCGAACGGGCCGATCAGGGCGATCTTCTGGCTCTTGTTCAGCGGCAAGAGGCCATTGTCGTTCTTCAGCAGCACGACCGACTTGCGGCCCGCCTCGCGTGACAGTTCGATATGTTCGCGCGCGCCCACGACGGCCTTCTCGCGCACCGGATCGGTGCCGCGATAGGGATCGTCGAACAGGCCCAGCGCCGCCTTGGTGTTCAGGACGCGGCGCACCGCCTCGTCCAGACGCGCCATAGACACCTCGCCCGAGGCAACCAGGCCGGGCAGATGCTCCAGATACAGGCCCGACACCATCGACACGTCGACCCCGGCGTTGAACGCCAGGCGCGCGGCGTCGCGACCGTCCTCGGCGAAGCCGTGGGCCACCAGTTCCTGTTCCGAGGTGTAGTCTGAGACCACGAAGCCTTCGAAGCCCCATTCCCCGCGCAGGATGTCGGTCAGCAGCTTGCGGCTGCCCGACGCCGGCACGCCGTTCACGTCGTTGAAGGCGCTCATGATCGACAGGGCGCCGGCGTCCACCGACGCCTTGAACGGCGGTAGGAAGACCCCGCGCAGCGTCTGCTCGCTCATGTCGGTGGTGTTGTATTCCATCCCGCCGACGGCGGCGGAATAGGCGGCCATGTGTTTGGCGGTGGCCAGGACGGCGTCGCGGTCGTCCAGCCCCTTGTCGCCCTGGAAGCCGCGCACGCGGGCGGCGGCCAGCAGGTTGTTCAGCAAAACGTCCTCGCCGGCGCCCTCGACGTTGCGACCCCAGCGCTGGTCCCGCGCCACATCCACCATGGGGGCGTAGGTCTGGTGCACGGCCGACGCCGCCGTCTCGATGGCCGCCGCCCGCGCGGTGCGCCGCGCCAGTTCGGTGTCGAAGGCCGCGGCCTCGGCCAGCGGCACCGGGAAGATGGTGGACAGGCCGTGGATCACGTCCGCCGCGAACAGCAGCGGGATTTTCAGCCGGCTTTCCTCCATCGCCACCTGCTGGATCTGGCGGCCCGTCTCGGCGCCGATGCCGTTGAACAGGCTGCCGACCTTGCCTTCACGGATCAGGGCGGTGACGCGCGCGGGGTCCCCCGTGCCGTCCAGCGGGTTGACCGCCGTGGGCATCCAGCGGAACGGATCGGCCAGCAGGTTCAGCTGCCCCGCCTTCTCCTCGACCGTCATGGCCGCGATCAGATCTTCGATCTTCTGGCGGTGACGCGCGACAGTGCGGGACGCTTGGGCGGATACAGGCATGGGGAACACTCCGGCGCCCATCAGGGCCAAAAGCCCCAGGCCAGACAAGAAATTTCTACGGGAAGCCGCAGGCTTGAGAGGTCGCGTCATTTAAGCTGGCGCTCCTTGCGGGGGACTAATCGAGCAGCGAGAGCGCAGGCCTAGCCCTTCGCGCACGACGGCTTCAACCCCCGCCGGCCATGTAAATCGATGTAACGCCCCGGTGTGCGGTCACGCCGCGTTTCATGCGAGGGCGTCATCCCCCGCATCATCCCAGCGCGATATCAAGGAACATCATCCCCACCAGGCCGATCATCAGGCCGATCATCGAGCCCTCGCCCTTGGACTTCTCGCGGGTCTCGGGAATGATTTCGGCGGTGACGACATAGATCATGGCCCCGGCCGCAAGACCCAGGCCCCAAGGCAGGGCGCCGGGCAGCACATCCACCACGCTGGCCCCGATCAGGCCGCCGATCGGCTCGACCAGCCCCGACGCCACGGCGGCCAGGAAGGCGGGCCAACGGCCATAGCCCAGGGTCGCCATCGCGGCCGATACCGCCAGCCCCTCGGGCATGTTCTGGATGCCGATGCCGATGGCGGTGGACAGGCCCTGATGCATGTCGCCGCCGCCGAAGCTGACGCCCACGGCCGCGCCCTCGGGAAAGTTGTGCAGGGTGATGGCGATGATGAACAGCCAGATGCGCCGTGACAGGTCACGCGATCCCGCCGGGCCGATGGCCAGCATGTCCACCGGCGCGAACCGGTTCATCAGGCCGATCACCGTCGCCCCGATCAGCACCGCCGTCCCCATGACGCCGGCCGCCGCCGCCTGGCTGGCCCCGCCGGCCTGCAACACGTCCACGCCGGGAATGATCAGCGAGAAGAAGGACGCCGCCAGCATGACCCCGGCGGCGAAGCCCAGCAGGGCGCTCTGGGTCTGAACCCCCGCCTTGCGGAAGAACAGCAGAGGCACGGCGCCGACCGCCGTCATCATGCCCGCCGCCAAACTGCCGAGACCGCCCGCGGCGATCGGGGCCAAGCCGCCGGCAGCAGGGAAAAGAGATTCCATCATCCGCCTGCATTGCGGCGCGACGCGGCAAGAGACAAGCCCGAACCGCCGCGTTAGAGAAAGCTTCATGTCCCAGGCTGTCGCCCTCCCCAAAAGCCCAAGCCCTGGAGCCGACGCCGCATCGGCCCTGGCGGCCGCCCGCCGCGTCGTGGTCAAGATCGGATCTTCCCTGCTGATCGACGCCGCCACGCGTCGGCCGACGCGCGACTGGCTGGCGGCCGTCGCCTCGGATCTGGCGACGCTGAAGGCCGAGGGGCGCGAGGTCATCGTCGTCTCGTCTGGCTCCATCGCCTTGGGCCGGGGGCGTCTGCCGAAACTGGGCGCGCGGCTGGAGGACAAGCAGGCGGCCGCCTCGGTCGGTCAGTCGCTGCTGATGGCCGCCTGGTCCGAGGCGCTGGCGCCCCACGGCCTGATCGCAGGCCAGGTGTTGCTGACGCGCGACGACACCGAACGCCGCCGACGTTGGCTGAACGCCCGCGCCACGATCCAGGCCCTGCTGACCCACGGCGTCATCCCCATCGTCAACGAGAACGACACCGTCGCCACCGAAGAGATCCGCTACGGCGACAACGACCGGCTGGCGGCCCGCACGGCCCAGCTGGCGCGAGCGGACTTGCTGATCCTGCTGTCGGACGTGGACGGCCTCTACACCGCCGATCCGCGCCGTGATCCGAACGCCGCCCACCTGCCGCTGATCGAGGCCCTGACCCCCGACATCCTGGCCATGGGCGGGGGCGCCAACGCCGATGCGGGCGTGGGCACGGGCGGTATGGCGACCAAGCTGGCGGCGGCCCAGATCGCCCGTTCGGCCGGCTGCGCCACCATCATCGCCTCGGGCCAGACCCTGTCGCCCCTCTCGGCCGTGCGCGACGGCGCGCGGGCCACCCTGATCGCCGCGCCCGACGGGCCGATGGCCGCCTATAAGCAATGGATCGCCGGCAGCCTGTCGCCGGCCGGAACCCTGACGCTGGACGCTGGCGCGGTGACGGCGCTGAAGGCGGGCAAGAGCCTGCTGCCCGCAGGGGTCACCGGCGTGTCCGGCGGCTTCGAGAAGGGCGACTGCGTGCGCCTGATCGACCCGGACGGCCGCTCGGTCGGCGTGGGGCTCGCCGCCTACGCCGCCGACGAGGCCGCGCGCATTCGCGGCCGACGCTCCGACGAGATCGAGACCCTGCTGGGCTATCGCGGGGCCTCGGTCCTGATCCACCGCGACGACATGGTGCTGGACGACCGATGACCGATCTTTCGACCCAAATGCTTGAGATGGGCCAGCGCGCCCGCACCGCCGCAGCCGCCTTGCGCGAAGCCCCGGCCGAAGCCCGCACCCACGCGCTGGAGCTCTTGTCCGCAAAGCTGAAGGCGGCCGAACCCGCCCTCCTGGCCGCCAACGCCCGCGACGTGGCCGCCGCTCGCGAGGGCGGCATGACCGAGGCCCTGATCGACCGGCTGTCGCTGACGCCCGCCCGCGTCGCCGGGATGGTTCAGGCCGTGGCGACCATCGCCGCCGTGCCCGACCCCCTGGGCGTCGAGACCGAACGCTGGACCCCCGCCAACGGCCTGGACATCGCCCGCGTCCGCACCCCCATCGGCGTGCTGGGCGTGATCTACGAAAGCCGCCCCAACGTCACCGCCGACGCCGCCGCCCTGTGCATCCGGTCCGGCAATGCGGCCATCCTGCGCTGCGGCTCCGACTGCCTGCAATCGTCGCTCGCCATCGCCGCCCTGATCGCCGAGGCCTTGGCCGAGGCCGACCTGCCTGCCGATGCGATCCAGCTGGTCGACACCCCCGACCGCGAGGCCGTGGGCCTGATGCTGACCGGCCTGAACGGCGCCATCGACGTCATCATTCCGCGCGGCGGCAAGAGCCTGGTCGCCCGTGTTCAGGCCGAGGCCCGCACGGCGGTGCTCAGCCATCTGGAAGGCCTGAACCACACCTATCTGCACCACGCCGCCGATGTGGATGCCGCCCGCGCCATCATCCTGAACGCCAAGATGCGGCGCGTCTCGGTCTGCGGCGCGACCGAGACCCTGCTGGTGGACCGCGAGGGCGCCCAGCGCCTGCTGCCGCCTGTCGCCGCCGACCTGATCGCCGCCGGCTGCGAACTGCGCGGCGACGCCGACGCCTGCGCCTTGGTCCCCGCTATGATCCCGGCGACCGAGGCCGACTGGGTCACCGAATATCTGGCGCCCATCCTGTCGGTGCGGATCGTGGACGATCTGGACGCCGCCACCGACCATATCGCCCGCTACGGCTCGGGCCACACCGAGGCCATTGTCACCACCGACACCGCCGCCGCCGAACGGTTCGCGGCGCGGGTGGACAGCGCCATCGTCCTGATCAACGCCTCGACCCAGTTCGCCGACGGCGGCGAGTTCGGTTTCGGCGGCGAAATCGGCATCTCCACCAACCGCCTGCACGCGCGCGGGCCTGTCGGCGCCGAACAACTGACCACCTACAAATATGTCGTGCGTGGGCAAGGCCAGATCAGGCCCTAACCTTCTCCCTCCCCGTCCGGGGAGGGTGGCTGAGCCGCAGGCGAAGCCGGGTGGGGGCGGCAAGCGACACATCGCTGAATGAAAAGAGGCGGCTCGTTTCCAAGCCGCCCCCACCCGGTCGCTGGCGCGACCTCCCTCCCCCGAGGGGGAGGGAGATTTAGTGCGTCAACTCAGCCGCGTTGCGGCAGGGCATACGCGATCACATAGTCGCCCTCCGGCGTCTCCATGAAGTGATGGCCGCCGGCCATGATGACCAGATACTGGCGGCCGTTCTGCTCATAGATCATCGGGTTGGCCTGGCCGCCCGCAGGCAGGACGTCGGACCAGACGGTCTTGCCCGTCTCGATGTCGATGGCGCGGATCAGGTCGTCGGTCGCGGCGGCGATGAAGATCAGGCCGCCCGCCGTGACCACCGACCCGCCGTTGTTCGGCGTGCCGATCTCCAGCGGCAGGTGTGAGGCGATGCCCCACGGGCCGTTCTTGCGCGCCGTGCCGAACGGACGGTCCCACAGGGTCTTGCCCGAGCGCAGGTCGATGGCGGTGATGCCGCCGTACGGAGGCTCCTTGCACAGCAGGCCGGTCCACTTCACCCGCCAGCCGGCGTTGACGTCGATGGCGTAGGGCACGCCGATCTGAGGATCGCCGGCGCCTTCGCCCTTGGACAGGCTGCCGCCGCGTTCGGCCGCTTCCTTCTGCTGGGCGATGTAGCGAGGGTCGTCGCGCGGGAACCAGCCCAGCTTGTCGGCCTCGGCGCGAGGCACTAGGCGGTTGTAGTTGGGCATGTCGTTATAGTTGGCGACGATCACGCCGCGCGCCGGATCGACCGCCACGCCGCCCCAGTCGGAACCGCCGTTGTAGCCCGGATAGTTGATGTAGTGGTTGGTCGAGGGCGGGGTGTAATAGCCCTGATAGTTCGCCTTCTTGAAGTTGATGCGGCACATCATCTGATCGATCGGCGACATGCCCCACATGTCGGCCTCGACCAGGTTGCGCTTACGCAGGGTGGCGAACAGCGAGAACGGCTGGGTCGGCGAACGCTGCCCCTGTTCCGTGCCGCCGGTCGTGGGAACCTTGCGCTCCTCGACGCCGTGCAGCAGCTGACCTGTGGCGCGGTTGAACACATACATGTCGCCTTGCTTGGAGGGCAGCAGCACGGCCGGCACGACGCCGTTCGCGGTCGGATAGTCGATCAAGGTCGGCTGGGATCCCATGTCGAAATCCCACACGTCGTTATGCACCGTCTGATAATGCCAGCGCGGCTTGCCGGTGGTCACGTCCAGAGCGACCAGCGATGTGGAGTACTGCTTCTCCAGCGGACGGCGCGAACTGGACCAGTAGTCGGCGGCCGAGTTGCCCATCGGCAGATAGACCAGGCCCAGGGCCTCGTCGCCCGTCGCCGTCGTCCACATGTTCGGCGTGCCCGGCGTGTACATCTCGCCTTCGGGCGGCAGGCCGCTGCGGTCCGGCCGCATCATGTCCCAGGCGAAGCGCAGCGCGCCGGTCTCGACGTCGAAGCCCTGGATCACGCCCGAGGCGTTCCAGCGCTTTTGACCGTCAAGCACCTGATGCCCGGTGACGATGATCCCGCGCACGATGATGGGGGCCGAGGTGATCGACACCATCCCCGGATAGGGATCGCCCATGCCGGTCTTGATGCTGACGGCGCCGTTCTGACCGAAGGCCGGGCACGGACGACCGTTGCGGGCGTCGACCGCGACGATGCGGCCGTCCAGCGTGCCCTCGACGATCTTGGTCGCGCAGGGCTCGGCCGGATTGGCGTTCGCCCGCGCATGATAGGTCACGCCACGGCAGGCGGCGGTGTAGGGGATCTGGTCGTCGGCGACCTGGGGATCATAGGTCCAGATCTGCTTGCCGGTGGACGCATCCAGCGCGAACAGCTTGTTGCGCGCCGAGCAGAGATAGACGGTGTTCCCAACCTTCAGCGGCGTGGTCTCCGCGCCCCAGCGTTCGCCGGGCAGGTCGCCGGTGCGGAAGGTCCAGGCCCGTTCCAGCTTGCCGACATTGTCCTTGTTGATCTGGTTCAGCGGCGAATAGCGCTGGGCGCTGTCGGTCCCGCCATAAGCCGGCCAGTCGGCGCCGGTTCTCAGCAGGGCCGGATCGTTATAGGCGCCGCGCGCGCCGGGAACCGGGCTCATCACCTGGGCCTGATTGGCCTGGGCGACCACGACGCCGAAGACGACGGTCAGCACCGCAAGCCCTAGCGCGCCCAAGCCCGCTGTCTTGCCCCCGCCCCGCGACCGCAGCACCGGCAGCGTCGCCAGCACCAGGAACATCAGCACCAGCGGTCCGACCAGACGCGGGACCAGGGCCCAGCCGTTCAGACCTTTTTCCCACAGCGCCCAGATCAGGGTGAACAGGAAGGTCGCGCCATAGATCCACGCGCCCTTGATGTCGCGCAGGACAAGGAAAAAGCCCGACGCGATCAGCGCCAGGCCCGCAATCAGATAATACCAGGAACCGCCCAGCGTCACGAGTTGGACGCCGCCGACGGCCAGAACCAGCCCGATGACGGCCAGCAGAAGACCAAGGAGCAGCGTCAACCACCCTCCCAGGCCGGTCGGGGTTGTCCATCGTGGCATGATCGCTCTCTCTGGCTATAGATCGAGCCTCGGCAACGCTTGGTGCGCCGGCGGGTTCCGATTGTCGCACCCTGGAACAAAATCCTGTTGCAGCGCACGCGGCGATTTCAAACAACTTTTGACGACAAAAACGGCGTTCGTGGATGATTTATTCTTTTTTGCCAGCTGATAATCGCTCGCCGCAATAATATTTGCCTTGAACCGGCAGTTTGCCGCATATGCGCGCTATGCA
This sequence comes from Brevundimonas sp. AC546, assembly GCF_979258305.1. Lineage (NCBI taxonomy): Bacteria > Pseudomonadati > Pseudomonadota > Alphaproteobacteria > Caulobacterales > Caulobacteraceae > Brevundimonas > Brevundimonas sp. AC546. The sequence continues at coordinate 2,669,074 of NZ_OZ409849.1, read as the reverse complement.
TAAGACCCTGAAGCAAGGCGGGACTTTCGTCGTCGAACCACGCCGTCTCTCAAAGGCCTCGGCCGAACTGCGCGCGCGCGGCTTCGGCGAGATCACGATTCCTCCGTCGACCGAGACGGCCGAGAAACAGGCGTCGCGCTGCACCGACTGCGGCGTGCCGTTCTGCCAGAACGCCTGCCCGCTTCAGAACAACATCCCCGACTGGCTGCGCCTGTCGGCCGAGAACGAGCCGCGCGAGGCCTGGCGCGTCGCGGCCCTGACCTCGACCATGCCCGAAATCTGCGGCCGCATCTGCCCGCAGGATCGACTGTGCGAGGGGGCGTGCACATTAAACCAGTCCGGTTGGGACGCCGTCACCATCGGCTCGGTCGAGGCGTGGCTGGGAGACAAGGCCTTCGCCAACGGCTGGGTCGAACCGATCCGTCCGGCGGCGGAACGCGGCGAGAGCGTGGGCATCGTCGGCGCCGGCCCGGCCGGTCTGGCCGCCGCCGACCGCCTGCGCACCGAGGGCTATCAGGTCACCGTCTATGACCGGCACGACCGCGCCGGCGGCCTGCTGATCTACGGCATCCCCGGCTTCAAGCTGGAGAAGCACGTCGTCCAGCGCCGCGTGGACCGTCTGATCGACGGCGGCGTCCAGTTCGTTCTGGGCTGCGAGGTCGGCAAGGACGTGACCCTGACCGAACTGCGCCAGCGCCACGACGTGGTCCTGCTGGCCATGGGCGTCTATCAGCCGCGCATCCTGTCGGCGCCCGGTCGCGGCGCGGACTCGACCGTCGAGGCCCTGTCCTATCTGACGCATCAGAACCGCCGCGACCTGGGCGACGCCGAACAGGACGGCTGGCACGAGGCGCGCGGCAAGCGGGTGGTCGTGATCGGCGGCGGCGACACCGCCATGGACTGCGTCCGCACCGCTGTCCGCCAGGGCGCGGCCTCCGTCACCTGCCTGTATCGTCGCGACCGCGAGAACATGCCCGGTTCGGCCCGCGAGGTCGTCAACGCCGAGGAGGAAGGCGTCGTTTTCGAATGGCTGGGCGCGCCCAAGGCCCTGCTGTCGCAAGGCGACACCGTCACCGGCGTCCGCGCCGCCCGGATGCAGCTGACGGAAAGCCTGCCCGGCCAGCGTCGCGACATCGTGCCCGTCCCCGGCGCCGACTTCGACATTCCGGCCGACATCGTCATCGAGGCCCTGGGCTTCTCGCCCGAGCCGTTCGCGGCGCACGAGCCCGATCTGCGCCTGCGCGACGACGGCACGATCAAGGTCGGCTCCATCAGCTTCGCCACCAGTCTGCCCGGCGTCTTCGCCGCCGGCGACGCGGTGCGCGGCGCCTCCCTGGTCGTCTGGGCCGTCCGCGAAGGCCAGGACGCCGCCGCCGAGATCGACCGCCACTTCAAGACCCGCACCGAGGAGGTCGCAGCATGAGCGCTCATGCAGGCCAAGGGCCGATAGCGCCCCAAGAGGGTGACTGGCTGACCAATTACGAAGAGACCCGCGACCGTCTGGAAGCCGGAAACGCCTATGATCGCAGCTCGGAGCGCGACGCCTGCGGCGTGGGCCTGATCTGCTCCATTGACGGCACGCCGCGCCGCGACGTGGTCGAATATGCGATCCGCAGCCTGAAGGCCGTGGCTCACCGCGGCGCGGTCGATCCCGACGGCCTGTCGGGCGACGGCGCCGGCATCATGGCCGAACTGCCCCAGGGCTTCTTCGCCGAACAGGTGGCCTCCATCGGCCAGTCACTGCGTCCCGGCCCGATCTGCGTCGGCCAGGTCTTCCTGCCGCGCACCGATCTGGGCGCCCAGGACCGCGCCCGCGCCATCGTCGAGACCGAGGCCCTGCGCGCCGGGTTCTGGATCTATGGCTGGCGCCAGACGCCCATCGACCTGTCGGTCGTGGGGACCAAGGCCGGCGCGACCCGGCCCGAGATCGAACAGATTATGCTGGCCCCGCCGCTGGACGACGCAGGCGAACCCCTGGACGGCGAGGCGCTGGAGCGCGAGCTGTACCTGTGCCGCCGCCGCATCGAGAAGACGGTCAAGACCGAGAACCTGGCCGCCGTCTATATCTGCACCCTGTCCGCGCGCTCCATCGCCTACAAGGGCATGGTGCGGGCCGAGCTGCTGGGCGACCTGTATCCCGACCTGGAGGACCCGCGTTTCGTCTCGGCCTACGCCGTCTTCCACCAGCGCTATTCGACCAACACCTTCCCCGAATGGAAGCTGGCCCAGCCCTTCCGCATGATGGCCCACAACGGCGAGATCAACACGCTGAAGGGCAACCTGAACTGGATGAAGTCGCACGAGATCCGCATGGCCGCCCAAGCCTTCGGCGACCGCGACCGCGAAGTGAAGCCGGTGGTCCAGCCGGGCGGGTCGGACAGCGCCGCCCTGGACAATGTCATGGAGGTGCTGGTCCACGCCGGTCGCCCCGCGCCGATGGCCAAGGCCCTGCTGATCCCCGAGGCCTGGTCCAAGGACGACGTGGTCATGCCCGCCGAACACCGGGCCTTCTACGCCTATTGCAATGCGGTCATGGAGCCGTGGGACGGCCCCGCCGCCATCTGCGCCGCCGACGGCCGCTGGATCGTGGCGGGCAAGGACCGCAACGGCCTGCGTCCCCTGCGCGCCGTCGAGACCGTCGATGGTTTGCTGATGGCCGGGTCCGAGGCCGGCCTGGTGCCGATCCCCGAAAGCCGGGTGAAGCGGCGCCTGCACATCGGCCCCGGCAAGCTGATCGCAGTCGATATGAAGCACGGCCGTCTGTACGACGAGCATGAGGCCATCGACGCACTGTCCGCCGCCCACCCCTATACCGAGTGGCTGGACAATATGGTCGATCTGGAGCCGATCATCGGCCCCGGACCCGAGCCGCGCTCGGCCTCGGGCGAGGCCCTGACCCGTCGTCAGATCGCCGCCGGATACAGCCGAGAGGACCTGGACCTGCTGCTGGACGCCCTGGTGCGCGACGGCAAGGAGGCGGTCGGCTCGATGGGCGACGACGCCCCGCCGGCGGTGCTGTCGGCCCTGCCGCGTCCGCTGAGCCACTATTTCCGCCAGAACTTTTCGCAGGTCACCAACCCGCCCATCGACCCCTTGCGCGAAGCGGGGGCCATGAGCCTGAAGACCCGGTTCAAGAACCTGGGCAACATCCTGGCCGAGGAAGCGGCCCAGACCGACGTCTTCGTTCTGGACAGCCCCGTCCTGACCAACGGCATGTACGAGCGGATGGTCGAGACGATCGGCGCCGGTTCGACCGTGGTCATCGACTGCAGCTATGATGTGCCGGGCGAAGACGCCCGCTCGGGCGCCGGCCTGCGCGCGGCCCTCGACCGGATCATGGACGAGGCCGAGGCCGCCGCCCGCGACGGCGCGGCCCTGATCGTGCTGACGGATCAGGCGGGGGCCGTGGATCGTCTGGCCGCGCCGATGATCCTGGCCACCGCCGGTGTCCACGGCCGCCTGACAAAGGCCGGACTGCGTTCCTACTGCTCCATCGTGGTCCGCACGGCCGAGACGCTGGACCCGCACGGTTTCGCGGTCCTGGTCGGGGTGGGCGCCACCACCGTAAACGCCTGGCTGGCCCAGGACCTGTTCCAGGAGCGTCTGGACCGGGGCCTGTATCCCGGCCTGACGCTGCGCGACGCCTGTCTGAACTACAAGGCGGGCATCGAGGCGGGCCTGCTGAAGACCCTGGCCCGCAAGGGGATCAGCGTCATCTCCGCCTATCGCGGCGGCTGCGAGTTCGAGGTGCTGGGCCTGTCGCGCGCGCTGACGGCCGAGTTCTTCCCCGGCGCCCCGTCGCGCATCTCCGGCATCGGTCTGGCCGGTCTGGAGCAGGCGGCGATGAAGCGGCACAAGGTGGCCTGGGGCGAGGCCCTGCCTTCCCCCGCCATCGGCGGCTTCTTCAAGATCCGCTCGGGCGGCGAGGCCCACGCCCACGAAGCCAAGACCATCCACCTGCTGCAGGACGCCTGCAACCGGGGCGACTACCGCCGCTTCAAGCAGTTCTCGGAAGTCGTCCGCGCCCAGGCGGACCTGTCCTTGCGCGACCTCTTGGACTTCCGCGAAGGCGTCGCCATTCCGCTGGACCAGGTCGAGAGCGTATCCGACATCCGTCGCCGCTTCCTGACCCAGGCCATGTCGCTGGGCGCGCTCGGTCCCGAGGCGCACGAGACGCTGAACATCGCCATGAACCGCATCGGCGCCCGCTCGGTCTCGGGCGAGGGCGGCGAGGATCCCGAACGCTATCACCCGCGCGCCAACGGCGACGACGCCAACTCGGCGGTCAAGCAAGTGGCCTCTGGCCGGTTCGGCGTCACCGCCGAATATCTGAACCAGTGCCGCGAGATCGAGATCAAGGTGGCCCAGGGCGCCAAGCCCGGCGAGGGCGGGCAGCTGCCCGGCTTCAAGGTGACCGAGTTCATCGCCAAGATGCGCCACGCCGTGCCCGGCACGACCCTGATCTCGCCGCCGCCGCACCACGACATCTATTCGATCGAGGACCTGGCCCAGCTCATCTATGACCTGAAGGCCATCAATCCCGATGCGCGCGTGACGGTGAAGCTGGTGTCCGCCTCGGGCATCGGCGCCATTGCTTCCGGCGTGGCCAAGGCAAACGCCGACGCCATCCTGATCGCCGGCCACAACGGCGGCACCGGCGCCTCGCCCCAGACCTCGATCAAGCACGCGGGCCTGCCGTGGGAGATCGGCTTGGCCGAGGCCCACCAGGTGCTGACGCTGAACAATCTGCGCGGCTCGGTCACCCTGCGCACCGACGGCGGGGTCCGCACCGGCCGCGACGTCGTCATCGCCGCCATGCTGGGGGCCGAGGAATACGGCGTCGGCACCGCCGCCCTGATCGCCATGGGCTGTCTGATGGTGCGCCAGTGCCATTCCAACACCTGCCCCGTCGGCGTCTGCTCCCAGGACGACCGGCTGCGCGAGAAGTTCACCGGCACCCCGGACAAGGTGGTCAACCTGTTCACCTTCATCGCCGAGGAGACGCGCGAGATCCTGGCCTCCATCGGCGCGCGGACGATGGACGAGATCATCGGCCGCACCGACCTGTTGCGTCAGGTCCGTCGCGGCGGCTCGCACCTGGACGACCTGGACCTGAACCCCCTGCTGGTTCAGGTGGACGAGGGCGCGGCGGGCAAATGGGCCGACAAGACGACCCGCAAGCCCATCGCCGACAGCCTGGACGCGCGAGTGCTGCAGGACGCCGTCCGCTTCCTGGATCGCGGCCAGACGCTGGAACTGTCCTATCCGCTGAACAACACCCAGCGCACGGTCGGCGCCGCCGTTTCGTCCGCCATCGTGCGGCGCTTCGGCCCTCAGGGACCGGCCGGTCGCCTGAAGCTGCGCCTGGAAGGCATCGCGGGCCAGAGCTTCGGCGCCTTCGCCGCCAAGGGTCTGGAACTGCACCTGACGGGCGAGGCCAACGACTATGTCGGCAAGGGGCTGTCGGGCGCCGAAATCTCGGTTCGCACGCCCGAATGGCGCGAGGATCAGCTGATCTGCGGCAACACCACCCTGTATGGCGCCACCTCCGGCCGGCTGTTCGTCGCCGGTGCGGCGGGCGAACGGTTCGCGGTCCGCAACTCGGGCGCCGAGGCCGTGGTCGAAGGCCTGGGGGCGCACGGCTGCGAATATATGACCGGTGGTCGTGTAGTCGTGCTGGGCTCGGTCGGCTGGAACCTGGCGGCGGGCATGAGCGGCGGCGAGTTGTTCGTGCTGGACCAGCCGGGCTTTGCCGAGCGGGCTCTGAACGGCGACCTGGCGGGCGTATCCGACATCGACGCGGCGGCGGCCGAACGGCTGCGCGGTCTGGTCGAGGCGCATCTGGCGGCGACCGCGTCTCCGCTGGCTCGACGCCTGCTCGGCGACTGGGACAACACGCTGCAAAGGTTCGTGCGGATCGTTCCGCTGACGGACATTGTCCCCCGGTCGGAACGGCTTAAGACTTCCGCCTGACCTCGTTTTCTTCCTCTCCTCCCCGAGACGAATCCATGACCCGATACGCCGCCCTCGCCGCCACACTCGTCGCGGGGGCGGCGTCGCTGGCGTCTCCCGTCCTGGCGTCGCCCGCTCTGCTGGCGCACCAGGCGCCGCTGGTCATCGACAATGCGGCGACGGCCTGGATCCTGACCTCGACGGCGCTGGTGCTGCTGATGACCCTGCCGGGCCTGGCGCTGTTCTACGGCGGCATGGTGCGCAAGAAGAACATCATCAGCGTCATCGCCCAGTCGGCGGCCGCCTTCGCAATCGTCTCGGTGCTGTGGTTCCTGGTCGGCTACAGCCTGTCGTTCGGCAAGGGGCCTGACGCGATCAACGGCTTCATCGGCGGGGTCCAGGCCGCCTTCCTGAACGGCGTCACGGCCCAGACGGCCCACAGCCTGCTGCCGGGCCTGCCCGAGCTTCTGTTCGTCAGCTTCCAGATGACCTTCGCCATCATCACCCCGGCCCTGATCGCCGGCGCCTTCGCCGAGCGGATGAAGTTCTCGGCCAGCCTGCTGTTCTTCGCCCTGTGGCACCTGATCGTCTATGCGCCGATCTGTCACCAGGTCTGGGGCGGCGGCTATCTGGGCAGTTTGGGCGTGCTCGACTTCGCGGGCGGGGCGGTGGTCCACGTCAATGCGGGCGTCGCTGGCCTGGTTTGCGCTCTTGTGCTGGGGCCGCGTCATGGCTTCGGGCGCGACAACATGGCCCCCGCCAACCTGGTCTATAGCGCCATCGGCACCGGCCTGCTGCTGGTAGGCTGGTTGGGCTTCAACGCCGGGTCTGCGGGCGCGGCCGATGCTCTGGCCGCCACCGCCGCCTTCAACACCATTCTGGCCGCCGGGGCTGCGGCTCTGGGCTGGATGACCATCGAATGGTTCGACCGCAAGCGTCCGACCCTGCTGGGCTTGCTTTCCGGTATCGTCGGCGGCCTGGTCGCCATCACCCCGGCCGCCGGCTTCGTCGATCCCAAGGGCGCCTTCTTCATCGGCCTGATCGCCGGCCCGGCCTGCTATGCGGGCGCGGTCTGGCTGAAGCATGCGCTGAAATACGACGACAGTCTGGACGCTTTCGGCGTGCATGGCGTCGGCGGCATCGTCGGCGCCCTTTTGACCGGCGTCTTCGCCACCACGACCGTCAACGCCCTGTCCGACGGCGCCACGGTGTGGAAACAGGCTATCGGCCTGGGCGGCGTCATCGTCTGGAGCGCAGCCGGCACCTTCGTCGTCCTGATGATTTGCAAGTTCACCACCGGCCTGCGCGTGACCAAGGACGAAGAGGTCGAGGGGCTGGACTATACCCAGCATGGCGAGGCCATCCACTAGGGGCGCCTTCGCCCCGTCCGTCATCCTCGGGCTCGACCCGAGGACCGGACCATCGGCCGCTTTGCGTTTGGGGTCGATCACAATGCCGGGCCTCGCCCCTCTGCATGAAGGGCAGGTCGCCTGATGCTCGGGTCGAGCCCGAGGATGACGGTATTGGGGAAGACCGGCGCCCGACAGTTGATCCCGCCCCCGTCCGCCCCCATCTTCATCTGTGACGGAAGGTCTTGCCGATTGCGGGGGACCGGCTGCTCGGTCGCTTTTCGCGAGGACCCAGATGACGACGACGCGCACCATCCTGTTCGACAGCCCCTTCCTGCTGGGCTTCGATCACACCCGCGCCCTGATCGACCGCGCCGCCAAGGCTGCGGCCGAAAGCTATCCGCCCTACAATGTCGAACAGATCGGCGAGGCGGGGGTCCGCATCAGCCTGGCCGTCGCCGGGTTTGCGCCCGACGAACTGGCCATCACCCTGGACGGCCGCCAACTGACCATCGCCGGCAAGCGCGAAGACGCGGCAAAGGCAGAGCAGGCGTTTCTCCATCGCGGCATCGCGGCGCGGGGCTTCGTGCGCAACTTCGTGCTGGCTGATGGGCTGGAGGTCGAGGGCGCCCGGCTGGAGCACGGCCTGCTGCACGTCGACCTGATCCGCCCCGAAGCCGAGCGCCAGGTGCGGCGCATTCCGATCACGGCCGGCTGAAAAGCGCGGCTGTCAGAACCGCCCGTCGATATGGGCGTTGTAAAACATGAAGGAGGCGGTCCTAATGACGCCGATGACGATGACCAAGGAAGATTTTGCAGGACTGGGCGCCCCCGACCTCGTCTATGTGCGGGAGATCAAGGCCTCGGACCTGCTTGAAGAGGCGGTCGAGATCAAGGATGTGGACCTGAACCCCGGCCAGTCCCTGTATGCCGTCCACAGCGCTGACGGCGAGCGGCTGGCGGTCATGATCGACCGCGACACCGCCTTCGCCGCCGCCGTGGCGCACGAGCTGGAGCCGGTTTCGGTTCACTGATTGCAATGAGGGCGGCGTGACGAGCGCCCCCTCAGTCAGGCTGCCGTGGCGGCCGTCTTGTCCTTGACGAACAGGGCCCTAATCGCATCGGTCGTGCGCGCCTGACGCAGCTGTTCGCGCAGTTCCGGTGACCGCATGGCGCGCGACACCGCCGCCAACGCGCGCAGATGCTCCGCGCCCGCCCTGGACGGGGCGTACAGCCCAAAGATCAGGTCCACCGGACGATCGTCCACGGCGTCATAGGCCACGGGCGTATCCAGCCGCACGAAGACCGCCGTCACCTGGCTGACTTCGTCCAGACGGGCGTGCGGCACGGCGACGCCAGACCCCAGCCCGGTCGAGCCCAGCGCCTCCCGCTCCATCAGGGCGTCGAAAATCTTCGATTCGTCGATGCCGAGGGCGTGAGACGTCGCCTCGGCCAGCGCGTGCAGGGCCTGTCGCTTGGACGACGCGCCACCGCGCAGCACCACGCCCTTGGGCGCGAGCAGATCACCGATGTCCATCAGACAACCTCGATACACGCAGAGACACGGCGCGGGCGCCCGTTTAGAGGCTCCCGCGCCGAAGTCAAACTTGGCTGTTCAGTTCACCGAGCCGTTGGCCTTGCCATTGCCTTGGGCCTTGCCGTTGGTCGCGCTGGCGATTTCCGGGTCGATCCAGCCCACATTGCCGTCCGGGCGACGATAGACGACCGCCAGGCCGCCGTGCGCAGCGTTTCGGAACAGCACGACGGGATAGCCCGTCATGTCCAGCTCCAGCACCGCGCGTCCGACCGTGATGGTGCGGATTTCGTGCTCGGTCTCGGCGATGACCATGCCCACCGGCGGCGGGCCGTCGTTCTCGCCGGTGTCGCCGAAGACATCGTCCTCCACGCTGTCGGGATCACGCAGCACGATGCTGCGTGCGACTTCGCGGGCGGCGTTCTCGGTCTTCTCGGGCGACAGGCCCTTGGGCCCAATGTGGTGATCCTTGAGCCGACGCTTGTAGCGACGGACCCGCGTTTCGAGCCGATCCAGCGCCTCGGTGAAGGCGGAATGGGCGTCGCCGCCAAATCCGGTCGTCACCAGGGTCTGGCCCGACGCGAGGCGGACCCAACAGTCCACCTTGAAGTTGTGGCCGTCCTTGGACACCACGACCTCGGCGTCTTCACCGCCTCGGGCGAAGTATTTTCCGACCCCGTCTTCGAGTTCCTGGGAGATGCGCGAGCCTAACGCTTCGCCGACATCCACTTGCTTGCCGCTGACTTGGACTTGCATGCGGATAGAACGCGCCCGACCGGATTTGGTGTCAATCGAGATCACCGATTTGTGGTCACGCTTGGCGATCCGACTCAGCCGGTCTTCATCATCCTGCGGCGCTCGACGGACGATGGAATCCTCAAGGCTTCCCGGTACTTGGCCACGGTTCGGCGGGCGATGTCGATGCCCGTTTCCTTCAGGATTTCCACAATCTTGTCGTCGGACAAAACGTCGCCCTCCAGACCCTCGCCCTCGATCATCGACTTGATCCGGTGGCGGACGGCCTCGGCCGAATGGGTCGATGCGCCATCCACCGACTGGATGGCGGCGGTGAAGAAGAATTTCAGCTCGAACACCCCGCGCGGCGTGGCGATATATTTGTTCGAGGTCACGCGGCTGACCGTCGATTCGTGCATGCCGATGGCGTCGGCGACGGTCTTCAGATTGAGCGGTCTCAGGAACTCGACGCCGAAGGCCAGGAAGGCGTCCTGCTGGCGCACGATCTCGGACGACACCTTCAGGATGGTCTTGGCCCGCTGATCCAGCGACTTGACCAGCCAGTTGGCCTGGGCGGCGCAGTCGGCGACGAAGGTCTTTTCCGTATCGGACCGCGCCCCCGCCTGGACCAGGCCGTGATAGCGCTTGTCCACCAGCAGCCGCGGCAGGGTGTCGGCGTTCAGCTCGACCCGCCAGCCCCCGGCCGGGTCGGGCCGCACATGCACGTCGGGCACCACGGTCTGAGCCGGCTCGCCGCCGAACCCGGCGCCGGGGCGCGGCGTCAGCGCCTTCAGCTCGGCGATCATGTCGGTCAGGTCCTCGCCGTCGACATCGCAGACCTTCTTCAGCCCCGCCAGGTCGCGCCTGGCCAGCAGGTCCAGATTGTCCAGCAGGGCCGCCATCGCCGGATCGAACCGATTGCGCTCGATCAGCTGCAGCTTCAGGCATTCCGGCACCGACCGCGCCATGATTCCCGTCGGCTCAAACCCGTGGCAGACGGCCAGCACCGCCTCGATCCGCTCCAGCGGCACGCCCAGCCGGTCGGCGAACTCGGCCAGTTCACCACGCAGATAACCGCCTTCGTCCGTCGCATCGATCAGGGTCATGGCGACGCCGTGGTCGGCGAAGCTGAACCCTGCCGAGGAGGCTTGGGCCTGAAGATGTTCCCACAGGGTCGGCTCGTGCGTGTCGGGCCGTTCGCCGTCGCCCTCGAACACCGAGCCGCCCTTGCCGGCGCTGGACCAGTCCGACAGCCCCGGCTGGGCCTCGTCGGTCATCCGGTCGCTGGTGCGCTCGCCCGGCGCGGCATCGCCATAGACGTCGTCCGAGCCTGCATCCATGCCGGACACGGACTCGTGCCCGACCCCGTCGCCAAACGACATCTCGCCGTCCGCCGTCGCCTCGACGCGCTCGACCGGCTCGGGCGTGTCGCCCTCCGGCTCCTCGCGTTGCAGCAGCGGATTGCGTTCCAGCTCGGCCTCGACGAAGTCGTCCAGCTCGAGATTCGACAGTTGCAGCAGCTTGATCGCCTGCTGCAGCTGGGGCGTGATGACCAGCCCCTGCCCCTGCCTGACCTCTAACCTTTGCCCGATCACGTTCGAAATCTTCCCGCCCGGCCGCCGAGTGGCCCGGAACTTGCTGGGGCAGAATGTCGCCTAACCGGTTAACGTGAGACGAACGTCGCATCGTCTCCTCCCTGTCGCGTGGCGACGGGGAGTTGGCGCGGCGCTCTTCGCGCCGTGACGGAGGGGTTGTTCACCGCATCGCAAGCGCCTGTGGGGCTTCCAGAGCCCCTCCACCACTTCGTGGTCCCCCTCCCCACAAGTGGGGAGGAGACGTCGCGATCAAACGTAGTTTTCGCCCAGATACACCCGGCGCACTTCGGCGTCGTGGACCGCCTCGTCCGAGGTGCCTTCGAACAACACGGCCCCGTTCGAGATGATCGAGACCCGGTCGGTGATGTCCAGGGTCTCGCGCACATTGTGGTCGGTGATCAGCACGCCGATACCCTGGCTGGCCAGATAGCGGATCACGGTGCGGATGTCGGCGATGGCCAGGGGGTCGATGCCGGCGAAGGGTTCGTCCAGCAGCATGAAGGACGGCCGGCCGGCCAGCGCCCTCGCGATCTCGACCCGACGCCGCTCGCCGCCCGACAGGCCGGTGGCGGGGGCGTGCCGCAGATGGTCGATGTGCAGTTCGTTCAGCAGCCGGTCGGTCTCGGCGCGGATCTGGTCGCGCGGATAGTTCAGCTCGACCACCGCCTTGATGTTCTGCTCCACCGTCATGCCGCGAAAGATCGAGGCTTCCTGCGCCAGATAGCCCAGGCCCATGCGGCTGCGCTGGTACATCGGCTGGCCGGTGATGTCCTCGCCATCCAGCCAGATCGAACCGGAATCCGGCGGAATCAGGCCGGTGATCATGTAGAAACAGGTCGTCTTGCCCGCGCCGTTCGGTCCCAGCAGGCCCGCCACCTCGCCCCGCTGCACCGTCAGGGACACGTCGCGCACCACCTGACGCGGCCCGAAGGACCGGGCGAGGTTCAGTACCCGCAGACCCTTTTCCGCAGGCGAGACCACCGGCTGCGACGCAGGCCGATCGTCCAGGTTCAGGGCTGACAGTTCCTTGCGCGCCAAATGCTCAGGTCCAGACGGCCGACGGCCTCAGTTTGCGTTGGGGTAGAAGACGCCTTGCACGCGGCTTCCGGCGGCGCCGCGCGGCGCGCCGTCCATGCGGGCGGCTTCGGTATTGATATTATAGACCAGGCGCGAGCCGGTCAGGACGTTCTTGCCCTGGGTCAGGACGACGTTGCCCGTCACCACGATCTCGCCATTGCCCAGATTGTAGACGGCGCGGTCGCCGCGCATCGACTGGTCCGGGGTGACGAAATAGACGGTCCCGGCCGCCTCGGCCCGTTGCAGGTCGCCGCCTTCTCCGCTGACCAGGGTCAGGGTGTCGGCGCGAAAGCGGTTGCCGCCCTGCGTCGCCTCGGCCCGGCCTCTCAGGATGATGCGGTTGGGGCCATATTCGACCGAGTCCGCGCCATAGGCCACGGGCTGGTTGCCCGTTTGCGATTGCGCGTCGCCGACGGCCGGCAGGGCCACGACCGTCACGACGGCGACCGCCGCCAGAGCCTTTGAAATCTTCGTCATGATCATCCGCCAGACCCCTTGGGCGTCAGTACGCCCCTCACCTTGTTGTCGCCCGCGCCGTCGAAGACGACGCGCTGTCCCTGATCATAGATCGCATAGGACGATGCGTTGATGGTTCCAATAGGGCCGGAACCCTGAACGCCCTTTGAACCGGTCACATTGCCGGTCGAGGTGTCTACCACCGCCTCGGGCGTGGTCAGGACGAAGCCGGTGCCGCCGTCGGAGATCCGCACGTTCGGGCCGATGGTCACGGTCTTGGCCTGCTCGTTGTAGGTGCCGCCATCGGCGGTCAGCTCGGTCACCTTGCGTCCGCCCAGGTTCAGCTTCAGCGCCGGGCCGATCAGGCGGAAATGGCCGGTCGCCGGATCACGCACCGCCCCTTGGGCGCCGACGGTGAAGGCGCGGCCCTGGGCGTCCTGGCCATGGAACAGCGGGCTGTCCAGGCGGACTTCCTGGCTCTGGCTGGCCTTGCGCTCCACCCCCGACATGACGGTTCGGAACACGGTCCAGGTCAGGGCGCCGCCAGCCAGCACCAGGATGATGATCGGCAGCACGCGACGATACAGCTTCACCCGCTTGGAGCGCGAGCGCCAGCGGGCGCCGGCCAGGGCGACCCTAGCCTCGTCGGCTTCGATGCGGGACTGTTCGCCGGGTTCGGTCAAGCGCGCCTCAGCTATGGGCGAAGATGTCGGTCTCGTCCCAGCCGGCGAGATCGAGCGCCGAACGGGTCGGCAGGAAGTCGAAACATTTGGCAGCCAGTTCCGCGCGGCCCTCGCGCGCCAGCATCAGGTCCAGCTTAGCCCTGGCCGCGTGCAGATAGAGGACGTCCGACGCTGCATAGTCCAGTTGCGCCTGGCTCAGCTCGGCCGCACCCCAGTCCGACGACTGCTGAGCTTTGGACAGGTCCACGCCCACGGTCTCGCGCACCACGTCCTTCAGGCCGTGCCGGTCGGTATAGGTCCGCGCCAGTTTGGAGGCGATCTTGGTGCAATAGACCGGCCGCGTCTCGACCCCCAGGTGCAGCAGGAACATGCCGATGTCGAACCGGCCGAAGTGGAAGATCTTGGTCACCGCCGGATCGGTCAGCACCCGCTTCAGGTTCGGACAGTCATAGTCAGGCCGTCTCATCCGCACGACATGGGCGTTCCCGTCGCCGGACGACAGCTGCACCACGCACAGCGGATCGCGGCGAAAACGCAGGCCCATGGTCTCGGAATCGATCGCGACCTCGGACCCCAGGTCCAGATCGTCGGGCAGGTCGCCCTCGTGCAGGTAAACAGTCATGCTCTGGCTCTTACACGGCGAACGCGGCGGACGAAACGGGCTACAGCAATGCTGAACGCCGCGCGCCGCATTCAAGAAACGGCCTCAAGCAGGTAATGCGCCGCGCGCATTCCGGTAGGCCAAAAATACGGCCTCAAGCAGCAGAGCGCCGTGCGCGATGCGATAGGCCAAAAGAATGAAAGCGCCGCACCGTTCGGTGCGACGCTTTCAATAATATGGTGCCCAGAAGAGGACTCGAACCTCCACGGCCGTTAAGCCACTGGCACCTGAAGCCAGCGCGTCTACCAATTCCGCCATCTGGGCCCCGTCAGCAGCGCCTTGCGGCGTTTCCATCGGGAAGGCGCGGACCTCTAAGGCAGCGAAACGACGGGGTCAACAGAGGTTTTTCGCCGCGTGTCGTTTTATTCCGCAGGCGGCGCTTCAAGCCTTGCCGCATCGTCTTTTCGATCCGCGTTCGGCGGCGACTTAACGCCTGCTAAGCCTGTTTTCTAACCCCGTCTTGAGGGCCGACCGCCTAGAAGCGCCGCATGGCGGACCCGTCCCTCAGCCCCCACACGCCCGAACGCCGCGCCAAGCCGCGCGCGCCGTTCCGCCAGCATCGCCGCGCCCACGAACGCGTGTCAATGCTCGGCCAGCCGGTCGATCTGGTGAAGCCGGAAGAGGTTCTGCACCATGTGCAGCAGGCGGTGCTTGAGGGCCGAAAGAGCCTAATCGCCAACCACAATCTGCACAGCCTGTATCTGATCCAGAAACGCCCCGAGCTGGGGGCCTTCTATGATCGGGCCGACCTGGTCGAGGTCGATTCCACCCCCCTGCTGTGGTTCGCGCGCGCGCTGGGCTTGCACAGCCGGGGCTTTCACCGCTGCACCTATTTGGACTGGCGTGACCATTTCTGGAGCGTGGCGAACCGCGAGGGCTGGCGCGTCATGTCCATCGGCGGCGCGCCCGGCGTCGGCGACGAGGCCGCCCGCAGACTTACGGCCCGCTATCCCGGCGCCGAAATCGCCATCCATCACGGCTTCTTCGACGCCCGCAAAGAGTCGCCCGAGAACGCGGCGGTCCTGGCCCAGGTTGCGGCCTTCCAGCCGCACATCCTGTTCGTCGGCATGGGAATGCCACGCCAGGAGCTGTGGATCGCCGACAACTTCGAACGCCTGCCCGATTGCGTCATCCTGTCGGTCGGCGCCGCCTTCGACTATGAGGCGGGCGTCCAGAACGCGGCTCCGCGCTGGATGGGGCGGGCCGGAATCGAATGGGCCTATCGCCTGGTTCACGATCCGAAACGCCTGTTCGTCCGCTACTGCGTCGAGCCCTGGACCCTGCTGCCCCTGGCTTTGCGCGACATCCGCGACGCCCGACGCCGCCGCTCTTCCCCCGCCTGATCACTTTATTCCTACTGGTCAGATAGATATTTATCGCCATGATCGGACCCCGCCCGCCGTGTGCTATCGACACGGACGGAAACCGGAACGGGGGCGCGAATGCCACAGCAGAATGGACCGCATGTCGCGATCGTGGGCGCGGGTTTCAGCGGCCTGCTGACCGCCGTCAATCTGCTGAAAGCTTCGCCCGACGTGCGCGTCACCCTGATCGAACGACGCGGCGTCTTTGGTCCCGGCACCGCCTATGACACCGGCAATCCCGGCCATCTGCTGAACGTCCGTCTGGACAATATGAGCGCCTTTCCCGACCGGCCGGGCCACCTCGCCGACTGGTTGGCGGAACAGCCGTCGTGGCGCGCCCAGGACGGCTTCATCACCCGCGGCGTCTATGGCGAATATCTGCGTTTCCTGCTGGACGAGGCGCTGGACGACGCCCCCGACCGGCTGAGCCTCATCGGCGGCGAAGCCCGTTCCATCGACCGCCAGGACGACGGCTGGCATATCGCTGCCAGTGACGGGGAGGTCACGGCCGATCAGGTGGTGCTGGCCCTGGGTAATCTGGAACCCGCCTCGCCCCCCGGCGTCGAGGCCGATGTTCGGAACTCTGCCGCCTATGTCGAGAACCCCTGGCGGTTCGATCCCCAGTCGGCCGGCGATGCGCGCAACGTCCTGTTGATCGGTTCGGGCCTGACTATGGTGGATGCGGCCCTGACGCTGCGCCGCCCTGGTCGCCGGCTGACCGCCCTGTCGCGTCACGGCCTCCTGCCCCGCGCCCACGCCACCGTCCCCCCGGGCGCCTATGTCGGCGCGTTTTCCGGCAGCCCCGCCCAGATCCTGAAACAGGTCCGCGCCGCGACGGCGCAGGCCGATTGGCGCGCCGTCTTCGATACGCTGCGCCATTCGGCTCGCGACATCTGGCGCAGCTGGTCGCAAGTGGAACGCAGCCGCTTCCTGCGCCATCTTCGCCCCCTGTGGGACGTGCATCGCCACCGCCTGTCGCCCGGCCCGGCGCGCGACATCCATTCCATGCTGGCCGGCGGCGAACTGACGATCCTGGCGGGCAAGCTGACCGAGCTGAAGACCACCGACGTGATCGAGGTCTCCTGGCGTCCGCGCGGAAAAAAGCGCGCCATCAAGGAGCGGTTCGACCTGGTGGTGAACTGCACCGGGCCGCTGGGCGTGATCTCCAAGAGCACCGAGCCGATGATCCGCGACATCCTCGACAAGGGTTACGGCCGCCCCGACCCCCTGGGCCTGGGTCTGCAGGTCGACGACGACGGCCGGCTGATGGACGGCGCGGGCAGCCCGGCCAAGGGGCTGCACGCCATCGGCCCCCTGACGCGCGGCGCCTTTTGGGAGATGACGGCCGTGCCCGACCTGCGTGGTCAGGCCCGCGATCTGGCCCACCGTATTCTGTCGGATCGGTCCTAGACCCGGACAACCGACGCGTTTAGCCTCCACACCCAGGCAATCGGGGTAGGGCTGACATGCGGCAAGGACTGCGCACCGGCATGATCGGTCTGGCCCTGGCGTTCGCCCTGGCCGGCTTCGCCCCCCAAACCGTCTCGGATTATCGCCTGGCCTCGGCCGACAAGGTGCGGATCGACGTCTTCGGCGAGGACGCCCTGGGCGGCGAGTTCGTCGTCAACGCCGAGGGCAAGGTCGCCCTGCCCCTGATCGGTGAAGTCCAGGCCGCCGGCCTGACCGTCGCCCAGCTTCAGGACGCCGTCGCCCAGACCCTGCGCCAAGGCTATCTGAACCAGCCCCGCGTCACGGCCCAGGTTCTGACCTACCGGCCCATCTACATCCTGGGCGAGGTCAATCGGCCGGGCGAATACTCCTATGTCCCGGACCTGACGGCGCTGAACGCCGTGGCCACGGCCCAGGGCTTCACCTACCGCGCCAACACCCGCCGCATCTTCGTACGTCGCGCAGGTTCACAGACCGAAGAGCCCCAGCCGCTGACCGCCGACACCCGCGTCTCGCCCGGCGACACGCTGCGGATCGCGGAGCGGTATTTCTGAAAGTGCGAGGCGCTGTTCCCCCACAGCCGTCATCCTAGGCCTTGTGCCTAGGATCCAGAACTCCTGGTGGTGGACGCAGGGTGCGCAGCTTTTAACATCGAGCGTATGGATCCTAGGCACAAGGCCTAGGATGACGGTCTTAAAATGGAGACGCCTAAGAAGCGCCGCGAGAGCGCGACGCCCTCAGATCGGCATCGCCATGATTTCCTTGTAGGCGGAGATCACCTGGTCGCGCACCGAGATCACCGTCTCCAACGACGCCTCGGCCGAGCTCAACGCCGTGACCACGTCGATCAGATTGCCCTGCCCCTGGACCGATTTCGTCATCTGGGTCTCGGCCGCGCGTGACTGCTGGGTCATGTCGGTCATGGCGTTCTTGACCAGGTCGGCGAAGCCGCCGTCGCCGGCGCCGGGCGCTTGCGCGGCTGTCGGCATGGCGCCGCCTTGGACGGCGGCATAGGCCTTGGCGGCCATCATCGGGTTCATGGCCTAGTCCTCAGCGTTTGATGATGTCGAGCGTGCGGCTGTCCATCGACCGCGCCGTCTCGATGACATTCAGATTGGCCTCATAGGCGCGCTGCGCCTCGCGCATGTCCATGGCCTCGACCAAGGTGTCCACGTTCGGCCGCATCACATAGCCCTGGGCGTTGGCGGCCGGGTGCGAAGGATCGTAGTCCATCTTGAAATCGCCCTGGTCGGGCCGGACCTCGGCCAGGGTGACGCCCGTCGCCCCATCGACCTCTCGCGCCTGGAAGACGGGGATCTGGCGGCGATAGGGCTCGCCGCCCGGCGTGCGGGCCGTCGACTGGGCGTTGGCGATGTTCTCGGCGATGACGCGCATGCGCGACTGCTGGGCCTTCAGGGCCGAGGCCGCCACGGCCATGGTGCTGTTCGAGGGTGCGATGGGATCAGGCATTTGTCAGTCCTTCTTCAGCCGCCGGGCCGCTTGGCGGCCATGCGGATCATGGACATGGATTTCTGGTAGAAGCCGATGGCGGCGTCATAGGCCATGCGGCTCTCGGCCATCTTCAGCATCTGCTCCTCGACCACGACCGAGTTGCCATCCAGCGTAGTCTCCGAATCCGGCGACTTGGTCGGATCGAACCGCACCGGGGACCCCGCAGGCGCGATATGGGCGGCGTTGGTGCGCACCATCTGCAGACCCCCGCCCGACCGCATGGCGGCCGCGAAGTCGGTCGGCTGCTTCAGGTCGCGGCCGACGAAGCCGGGCGTATCGGCGTTGGCGACGTTCTCGGCGATCACGCGCTGACGCTCGTCCAGCCAGCCCAGCCGACCCTTGATCTGCCCAAGCAGCGGTATGTCGGCGACGCCCATGGCGATCTCCCGTGCGACGCGGATGCGCGCGATGGGCAGAAAATGCCGCCTCCATGGTTAATAGGTCGTTATCTCAACGCCTCGTTAACCGTGGTGGTTAACAGTCAGGGCCTAAGCGCCGACTGCGCGGGGCCTCAAAGCGTCATGAATTTCCTCGATCTCGTCCGGGCGGTCTTCGGCCTGGCCTTCACCCTTGGCCTGATCGGGATCGTGGCCTGGGCCGCGCGCCGCTATGCGCCCCAGCTCATGGCCAAGCTCAGCGCCGAACGCGGCGCCCGCCGGCTTCAGGTGGTCGAGACCCTGGTGCTGGACCCCGCCCGCCGCCTGGTTCTGGTCCGCGTCGACGACGAGGAACGGCTGATCCTGCTGGGCGAAGGCCGCGAACTGATCGAGCCGCGCCAGACCGGAGCGGCCAAGTGAAACGCGCTGTCTTCGTCAAGCCGACCGGCGCCGAGTTGAAACGCGCGGCCCTGCTGTCGCTGTTCACCACCCTGGTCTGCCTGGCCTGGCCTGTCGCAGCCCTGGCGCAGCAGGCGGCGCAGAGCGGTTCGGCCCTCAACATCGACCTGGGCACCGGCGCCGGTCTGACCCAGCGCGTCGTTCAACTGGTCGGGCTGATGACCGTGCTGTCGCTGGCCCCGTCCATCGTCATCATGACCACCAGCTTCGTGCGGATCATCGTGGTCCTGTCGCTGCTGCGCACGGCCCTGGGCCTACAGCAGTCGCCGCCCAACGCCGTCCTGGTGTCCCTGTCGCTGTTTCTCAGCGCCATCGTCATGGCCCCGACCTGGCAGGACGCCTATGATTCGGGCATCCGCCCGCTGATGGATCAGCAGATCGAACTGCCTCAGGCGTTCGATCAGGCGTCGGAACCTGTGAAAACCTTCATGCTGGCCCAGGTGGACCGTGGGGACCTGGCCCTGTTCACCCGTCTCAGCAATATCGAGCCGCCTCAGAACGTCCAGGACCTGCCCCTGCGGGTGGTCACCCCGGCCTTCATGATCAGCGAGCTAAAGAAGGCGTTCGAAATCGGATTTCTCCTTTTCGTTCCGTTCCTTGTGATCGATCTGGTGGTGGCCAGCGTGCTGATGTCCATGGGTATGATGATGCTGCCTCCGGTCGTGGTGTCTCTACCGTTCAAGTTGATCTTCTTCGTTCTGGTGGACGGCTGGCGACTGGTCGCCGGAAGCCTGGTCGAGAGCTTCCAGCGCGCGTCCGGTACCGGATAATCCCCCGCCCCATATGGCTTTCCGCGTCATAGACGCTTGCAAAGCCCGTCAAAATCCGTGTTGATCCCCCGGTCCTCGCCCTGAATCGGGCGACTAACACTGGAAACGCTTCTTATGACCACTCAAGCCGAACTGATCGCCGCCGTCGCCAAAGACGCCGGTGTCTCGCAGGCCGACGCCGGCAAGGTGCTGACCGCCATCGTCGAAAACATCCACTCGACCCTGAAGTCGGGCGGCGACATCCGCATCTCGAACCTGGGCGTCTTCGACACCGCCGCCCGCGCCGAGCGCGAAGGCCGCAACCCGGCCACCGGCGCGACCATCAAGATCGCCGCCTCCAAGGCCGTGCGCTTCCGCGTGTCCAAGCCGCTGAAGGACGCCGTCAACGGCTAAGCCTTTTCGGTCCCGCCGGGCGGGATCGGCGATGCAGGACGGGCGGGGGTCGCGATGCGATCTCCGCCCGTTTCAATTTCAGGCGGCAGCCTAGAGCCTGATCGGGTGAGAAGGAATCGCTTCGCGATTCATCGAGGCCGTGAATCAGGCTCCAAGAAGGGCGAAAGCCTGGATCAGGCTTTCGGGTCGGCTTCCTTGCGGAACGCCTGTTTGGCGCTGTTGACCCAGCCGACGAAGGTGTCCGCCTGGCTGGACAGGTTGGCGAAGTCGCCGGCCCCCGCCACGCCCGACAGATTGTCGTCCAGGGCCACGCGAAGCGCTGCGCCCGACCGCGCCCCCGCGACGAAGGGCGCATAGCGGGCATTCAGCCTTTGCAGCGCCGCCCGGTCGCCGCTCAGCGAATAGCCCACGCCCGCCCGGATCAGCCAGCTTTCCTCGGCCGGCGTGAGGGCCCCCGCCGTCTTGTACCGCTCGCCCAGCCGCGCCTCATAGACCGGCGCCGCATCGCCCCATTTCTGCTGTTTCCAGAAGATGTCGCCGCGCACTTCCCGCGCCGGCGCCGACTGGTCGCGATCCAGCACCTCCTGCGCATGGTCGAACCGGCCCAGGTCCATCAGGGCGCGGGCTTCCAGGGCGCGGCGCTCGCCGTTCATCGCAGTCGGCAACAGGGTGGTGCGCGAGCCCCAGATGGCCTGCAACGCCTTCTCCGGTTGGCGATCCATCAGATAGACGGTGGCCAGGTTGGTGGCGACCTGGGCCTTGGCTACGCCATCCAGCCGCTCGTCCACCTGGTGTTTCAGCAGTTCGGCGGCCTGGTCCAGCAGATCGACGTCGATCAGGCGGCGCGACAGGCGGCGCACCATCTCGTCCCCGTCGGCGCCGATGGGCGTCAGTTCGCGGAAATCATAGAATAGCGCCAGCGCCTGAACCGGCTGCAACCCGTCCGCCGCCCCTTCCAGGAACAGGGCGCGGAAGGCGTTGGACTGATCGGCCTGGACCTCGGCCGCGCCCGGCACGCCCGCCATCCGCTTGCCCGCCCCGCGCAACGCATCCAGCGCCTCGCGGTATCGCCCCTGTTGCAGATAGATGCCCGACAGCTTGCGCACGACCGCCATCTCGGTCGCATCCCCGCGCCAGCGCCACTTCAACTGTTCCAGCTGCGCCGTCGCCTGATCCGGCGTGATCGCCCCCTTGTCCAGCTCCAGACTGATGGCGCCCAGTTTCGCCGGCGTGGCGATCCCGTCCAGCGGCGCGCGCGCCACGGCCTTGTAGACCGCCAGCGCCCGGTCCTTGTCGCCGTTCAGGTCGAACATCCGCGCCTGCACCAGCCGCGCCGTCAACTGATCGACCGCCGGCGCGTCCTGGCTGAACACATAGGCCAGCAACTGTTGGGCGGCGGGCAGGTCGTTCAACTGGATGGCCGCCATGGCGTGGGCCGCGCCGAACCGCGCGCGCCATTCCTTGGGAAAGTCGTCGATGACCGAGGCCCCGGCGGCGAAGTTGCGCCGCGCCCCCTCCCAGTCGCCCATCTCCGAGGCGATATAGCCCAGCCAGACCTTGGTCGCCGGATCGTTGGTCAGGGCCGCGCCCGAGAAATCGACCTGGGCCTCTTCCAGCCGTCCGATGCCGACGCGCGCCACGCCGCGCAGGCCCCGCACTTCCGGTTCGCCCTGCAGATTGGGCGCCTTGGCGATCAGGGCGTTCAGCACGCCGATGGCCTCGTAGTTCAGACCCGACCCGACCAGGAACCGCGCCAGCGCCATCCGCGCCTCGATCGGCGCGCGCGGATTGTCGCTCGCTGCGATCGTCTCCAGCCCCGCCGCGTCCTGCAGCCGGCGATAGCGATCCGAGAAGCCCGCCTCGCCCGTGGTCGCCCAGGTCTCGTCGATCAGGCCCGGATGGGCCGCCCGCTTGGGCGCGTCGGCCGCATGGTCGCCGGTCTCCAGCCCCGCCGTCGGCGCCGACAGCGTCAGCCCCTTGGGCCGGCTCAGCGTCACCAGATCGCCCGCCGCCTCGATCTTCAGATCGTCGGCCCCGGTCTCGACCGCCATGCCCTGGGCGGTGGGGATCAGATTGAGATCGACCGTGCGCCGATTGCCCGCATACCCCTTGCCGGGCGCCAGGGCCGTCACCGCCGCGAATCGGTCCCCGACCAGCGGATCGGTCAGCCAGATCGCCTTGGTCGCCCCGGCCATGCGCGCAACCAGAGTGGGCGAGCCATCTTCCGAACGATCCACCTCGACGCCCGAGGCGCCGGCCTGGACCCCGCCGATGGTTACGGTCCAGGTTCCGCCCTGGCCCTGGGCCGAGACGCCCAGGCCTTCCGGCGCGGCGATCCGCATGGCGGTATAGCCCGGCCCCGCCGCCCAGTGCGCGTCCTTGGCCGGCCCCAGAGCCTTGGCCCCGGCCATGTCCATCCGCGCGGCCGTATCGAACACGATCCACACCGCATCGCCCCGACGGAAGACGGCGGCCCCCACGGGCGCGCCCCAGTCGAAGGTCAGGACGGTCTTCTGTTCGCTGGATTCGGCGCGCACCGGCACCACGGCCTTGGCGGTTTCGGGCTTGGCCGCATCCGGACCCTGCGGCGCCTTGCCGGGCGCGTAGAGGTTCAGCCACACCGCCCCGTCCGCAACGCCGGAGCGGGCGTCCGCCCCCTCCTCCAGCGTCAGGATCAGGTCCGTGCCGCCCGCCCGCGCCATCCGCGTCTCGACCGACTTCACCCCGGCGGGCGGATCGACCTTCAGACGCGACACGTCGGGCGCGGCCGTCGTGCCCATACGCACCACGACCTTGTCGCCGTCACGGCTGACGCGTGAGCGCACCCCGATGACCCCGCCGAATTCGACGCGGGTGAAGGTGTCGTTTTGGCCGATGCTGATCGACAGCGGATCGCGTGACCGGCCGACTTCCTGGGCCAGCGGCGCCATGGGCGCAAACACGACGGCGCCCGCCGTGGCGGCGGCCACAGTCGTCTTCAGCATGCGCTTGGTCGGCGAGGCCCCGGACATATCTCCCCACCCATGCCCCACAAGGCCTTTAATCGCGGTTAACCGACGTTGACCGGAGTTCTACGGATGTTCCCCCTTCTTTCTTTCGTCATCCTCCGGCGCGAAGCGACCGGGGGACCCAGCGGCGCGCGAGAGCGCGACCCGAAGGGCGGCGCGTAGCAGCCAACCTGTCGCGAACGAAACGCTTCCAACATTATGCGACGGACGCATCGCCTTCGGCGCCGCTGGGTCCCCCGGTCTGCGCCGCGAAGACGCGGCTTGCCGGAGGATGACGAAAGAAGAGACGCCAGTGAGCGCTAGGACAACCCGTCCACGCGACAGCGCCGCCCCAAAGGCCCATATTGCTTGCATGACCGACTATCCCCGCCTCAGCACCCTCAAGACCGGCCTGGCCTGTCGTTGCCCCCGCTGTGGCAAGGGTCCGCTGTTCAAGGGCTACCTCACGCTCCAGACCGACTGCCCCACGTGCGGCCTCAGCTACGCCTTCGCCGACCCGGCGGACGGCCCGGCCTTCTTCGTCATGTCGGCGGTGGGGATCATCGGCATGATCCTGCTGATGGTGTTCGACTTCACCGTCCACCCGCCGATCTGGGTCCATCTGGTGGTCACCCTGCCGATCCTGATCGCTATGTGCCTGGGCTGCCTGCGCCCCTTCAAGGCCTGGCTGGTCGCCGAACAATACATCCACAAGGCCGCCCCGCCCGAGTTCTCTTCGAACGGCAAGCACGGGCCCTTCTAGGGGTCGATCACCGTCAGCTCGGGCCAACGACCGCGCGCATTCTCGATCGTCCTGGCCCAGCCCCTGGCCAGCGGCCGGTTCGGGTTGGGCCGGATGGTCATTGCGAACACATCCTCCAGCCCGAACGGCGCGGCGATGCTGATCGCATCGTCGGCCTCCAGCCGCACCCCGACCGCGAAGGTCGGCGCCACGAACCGGCTCAGCGCCTCGTCCGTCGATCCCAGCGCCTCATAGGGTTCGCCGAACCGATCCTGGAACCACAGATGCACGCAACTCTGTTTGTATATTCGGACCTTCCGGTTCATTTCTGGGGTCCATTCCTTGGAGGTTCGCGCCGTGGTCGAATTAGCCTGCGCCAAGTGCGGCGCCGTTCTGACCTCAAAGTCAGAATGGGGATCACGTTCCGACTACAAGGATGCGCCCGAGATGGCCGAACCCTCGGTGCCGAAGGGGGTGTTGGTCAAGCTGGAAGATGGTTCGAACACCATCATCGCCAACCCTCTCGACATCATCGAAGGGCGTCTGAAATCGACCGGGTCCGACAACGGCTGCTGCGGATCGGACGGGCTTGATGGTCCTAATCGCACCTGCGTCTGCGGGTCAGTCGTGGCCACGGAAAGAAGCGATTGCTGGACCCCGGCTGAAGTCGCCTTCATCGCCAGCTCTGTCACCGAAATTTAAGCTGGTCCGCAATCAGACCTGAACGACATTGAGTTCGGGCCAACGCGCCTTCGCCTTCTCGATGATGTGATCCCAGTCCTTCGCGACGGCTCGATCCGGGGTCGGACGAATGGTCAGATTGAACACGTCCTCCAGCCCAAATGGCGCGGCCACGGTGATTTCGTCGTCTTCTTCCAGCCTCACACCAACCGCAAAACAGGGCGCGACGAAGCGGGTCAGGGCCTCATCTGTGTTAGTCAGAGCCGAGTAGGAACCGCCGAACTTGGCCGAGTGCCATAAATGAACCCGCGCCTGGTTGCGCACCTCGACCTGGCTGCGGAACGGCTCGTCGAAGGCGGCGGCGACGCGTTTGATGACGACGTCCTCGGCGTCGTAGGACAGGTCCAACTCGTCGAAATAGGCCAGATCGTAATCCTTGATCCCATACCCCGCCGGCCGCCCCGTCCGCGCGTTCCACACCGCCTGATAGACCGCCCCCGACACCAGCCGCCAATCCGGCAGGTCCAGCGCCTGCACCGTCGTCAGCACATGCATCAGCCCGGCGTCGGCGCGCACGAGGTCGGTCAGGCGTTCGGTCAGTGCGTCGTTCATCCCCATCCTTAGCGACGTCCTCCTTCTGAGTGGAGTGGCGATTAACGCCCGCCCGCACCCCTTTTTGCTCGTCATCCTAGGCCTTGTGCCTAGGATCCATACTCCCGGTCTACGGGTATGGAACACGGACGGCGCTATTCGTCTCTCTGTACCCAGGTCTGAGTCTATGGATCCTAGGCACAAGGCCTAGAATGACGGAGCGGGAAGCGACGCCTCAACCCCGCACCGGCCAGCCGTGGTCCAGAGGCCCATGCCCGCCACCCAGGCCTGGCGCGCGGCGAATGGCCTCGCCGACATAGGCCCAGGCCTCCGCCACCGCGACCTCCAGCGGACGCCCCAGCGCCAGCCCGGCTGCACACGCACTCGCAAGCGTGCAGCCGGTGCCGTGGGTGTGGCGGGTGTCGATCCGTTCGGCCTCCAGCACCGTCTCGCCGTCGCCGGTCATCAGCAGGTCGATCACCGTCGGCCCCGACACATGACCGCCCTTCATCAACACCGCCCGCGCGCCCATCGCCAGCAGGGCCTCGCCCGCCCGCCTCTGGCCGTCCAGATCATGGACGGCGAACCCCGTCAGGGCCTCGGCCTCGGGCGCATTGGGCGTCAGCAGGGCCGCGCGCGGGATCATCAGACTTTTTACCGCCTCGACCGCCGCATCAGGCAACAGCGGATGGCCGCCCTTGGCCACCATGACCGGATCGACCACGGCCGGGGCGTCGGCTTCGTCCAGCAGGGCCGCGACCGTCTCGACCACCTCGACCGAGCCCAGCATGCCGGTCTTGAAGGCGTCGGTCCCAATGTCCTCCAGCACCGCCCGCGCCTGGGCGGCGATCAGATCCAGCGGCAACGGATAGACGCCGTGAACGCCCAATGTGTTCTGCACCGTGATCGCCGTGATGGCCGTGGCGGCATAGCCCCCCATCATCGTCACGGCCTTGATGTCGGCCTGGATGCCTGCGCCACCGCCCGAGTCGGACCCGGCAAGGATCAAGACGCGTCCCTGATGAAGCGCACTCATGCCGCCGCTCCCGAAAACAGTTTCAGCCCCACGATACCCGCCACGATCAGCAGGATGCACACCGCACGCACCGCCGTCGCCGGCTCGCCATAGACCAGGACGCCCACCACGGCGGCGCCCACCGCCCCGATGCCGGTCCAGACCGCATAGGCCGTGCCGATCGGCAGCTTCTGCGTAGCGACCCACAACAGGATCATGCTGCCCGCCAGCGCGACGCCGACGCCCAGCGAGGTCAGCGGCCGGCTGGGGCCCACGTTCTTGAGGCCGGAGGCCCACAGCACTTCCAGCAGACCGGCGACGACCAGCGTCGCCCACGGATTGATAGACATCACCCAGGACATGACGACCAAATGGAACAGGCCGCCGCCCCGATCAAGCCGAGAGCAAGCCGCGATCAGGCCCCGAGCGGCCCCTTGAAGATGAAGAAGGCCCCCAGGCCGATGAAGGCGAACCCGACCAGATGGTTCACCGTCAGCTTCTCGCCCAGGTACAGCACCGAAAAGCCGGCGAAGACCAACAAGGTGATCACCTCCTGCATCGTCTTCAGCTCGGCCGGCGAATAGACCTGGATGCCGATCCGATTGGCCGGCACCGCCAGCCAGTATTCGAAGAAGGCGATGCCCCAGCTGGCCGTCACCAACAGCCACAGCGGCTTGTGCTCGAACTTCAGATGCCCGTACCAGGCGAAGGTCATGAAGACGTTCGACAGCGCCAGCATGACGATGGGGGCGATGTAGGAAGTCAGGGGCATGGACGCACGGCCGATCAATGGGAGGCTGTCGTCGCCCTACACGCTCGGCCGGGGCACGTCCTGAAAATCACATATTGCTATACGGCAATATTGCTGATAGACGATTTTCATGACCCCTGATCTTCGAGCCCCTTTCGTCGCCCTGTCCGAGCCCCACCGTCTGGCCATCATCGCCATGCTGGGGGACGGCGAACGTCCCGCTGGCGACTTCGTCGAGGCCTTGCCGATCGGCCAGCCGACCGTCTCGAAACACCTGTCGGTGCTGCGCGACGCCGGCCTTGTGTCGATGCGCAAGGACGCCAATCGCCGGCTCTACAGCCTCAACCCCGCGCCCCTGGCCGAGATAGACGCCTGGCTGGCCCCGTATCGTCGCTTCTGGACCTCGCGTCTGGACGCGCTGGAAGCCCATCTGGACAAGGAATTTCCGCAATGACCGACCTGACCGCGACCCACGCCGAAACCCTGGCTGAAGACGGCGACCTGACCGACATCGACGGCGGCTGGGAGTTGCGTTTCGAACGCCGCCTGCGCCATTCGCCCGAACGGGTCTGGAACGCTCTGACCACACCCGAAGGCCTGAAATGCTGGCTGGCCGAGGCCGAGATCGAGCCTGTCCCCGGCGGCCGCATGGAGCTGAACTTCCGTCAGCCCGACCACGCCCTCATGCCCGACACGCCCAAGGAACGCCGCCAGTCGAACGAAATCCTGGTGATCCAGCCCTTCACCCGCTTCGAACACACCTTCGGGAGCAACGCGGACTCGATCGTCTCCTGGCGGTTGACGCCTGACGGCGACGGCACGCACCTGAGCCTGGTTCACCGCATTCCGAGCGCGTGGAAGACCGCGCGCCGCAATGTCGCCAGCGGCTGGTTCCAGCATTTGGAAGGGCTCGACGACGCCATTCGCGGCGTGAGCCATCGCTGGGACTGGGACCGCTGGTTCGCCCTGCGCGACGCCTATGCGGCCCGGTTCGAAGCGCAGGAAGCGGCCTGAGGCTCGTCTCACCGACCACCGATATTCAGGACAGCCCGGCGTCGATCAGCCAGGCTGGCCTGACGCGTCCGCGCGCGCCGCCATCACCGCCGCCTGAACCTTCAGCGCCTGCACCGTCTCGCGCACGTCGTGGACCCGCACCATTCGCGCCCCGCGCCGCGCGCCCTCCAGCGCCAGCGCCAGCGACCCGCCCAACCGATCGCTCGCCTCGACCGCCGTCGGATCGATCGCCTGGATCGTCCGTTTGCGGCTGGCCGCATACAGCACCGGCCACCCCAGATCGACCAACGCCCCCAGCCTCGCCGTCAGCGCCATGTTGTGGTCCAGCGTCTTGCCGAACCCGATGCCGGGATCCAGCCATATCCGCTCGCGCGCCACGCCCGCCGCCATCGCCGCCTCGGCCCGGGCGCGCAGATAATCCCGCACCTCGCCGACCACGTCGTCGTAGCGTGGGTTCGCCTGCATCATCCTCGGCTCGCCCTTCATATGCATCAGCACCACGTCGCACCCCAGCGCGGCCGCGACGGCCAGACTGTCCGGCGCATGACCCAAGGCCGTCACGTCGTTCCACATCGTCGCCCCGGCCGCGACGGCGGCGCGCGCCACCGCGGGCTTCATGGTGTCGACGCTGATCGCACCACCCCAGCGCGCGCGAATGCCGGCGATGACCGGCGCGACCCGGTCGATCTCCTCGGCCTCGCCCACCGGCGCGGCCCCCGGCCGCGTGCTCTCCCCGCCGATGTCCAGCACGTCCGCCCCTTCGGCGACCAGCCGCATGGCCTGATCCACCGCCGCCGTCGTCGAGGCCCACCGCCCCCCGTCCGAGAAGCTGTCGGGCGTGACGTTGACGATGCCCATCACCTGCGACAAGGCGGCCGTCCGCGCGGTTTGACTTTCATGGAGCATGGGACCAGCCTGTAGCCGTGATCGCTCATCTCGTCAGCCAGGCTCGACGCCTTTCCTATGCGGGACGCCTCGTCGCAGGCGACTGACCCGGAACGGCCGCGCGCCTTTCGCCCCGTTCCGGGCGTCGATCCACCCCTTAAAAACTTCCAACGCCCTGCGCCGTTGCATGACCGCGCGTGGGCGTTCGCGATCCAGCGAAAGACCCGCCATGACCCCCTCCGCCACATCCGTCCGTCCCGACATCTTCCTCAGCGCCGATGACTTCGACGCCCTGTCCCGTCTCGTGGGCGACATGCCCGGCGAGGGCGTCGCCGGACTGCTGCAGCAAGAGCTTGAGCGCGCCATCGTCTGCGCGCCCGGCGACCGCCCCTCCGGCGCCGCGCCGCTTCACCGCTGGCTGCATTACATCGACAGCCGCTCGCCCGAGCCGCGCCGCATCCAGATCGTCCTGCCGCATCAGGCCGACATCGACGCGGGCAAGGTCTCGGTCCTGTCCCACGTCGGCGCGGGCCTGATCGGCCTGGTGGAAGGCCACACCATCGCCTGGACCGATCCCTCGGGCGCCGAGCGCAGCCTGACCCCGGTCATGATCGAGGACCCCGAGGACCTGTCTCAGGACTGACGCCGGTCAGGGCCGCTTCTGCGGATGGGGCGTCTCACCCCGTTTCAGCATCTCGACCAGGCGCGCGATGGCCTTGGCGCGCCCGGCCGGGGTCTTGGGCGCTTGGGTGCGATAGATCAGGGCGAACCGGTTCTGGGCCGTCAAGATGTCGAACAGAGCCTTCGCCTGCGGCTCCGCCTCGATGGCCGCCATCAGATCGTCGGGCGCGGCGGCGTCCTTGACCCGATAGGCCGCGTCCCATCGCCCGTCCGCCTTGGCCGCCTCGACGTGCTTCAGCCCGTGGGCGGTCATCCGGCCTTCGTCGATCAGCCGCGCGACATTGGCGACATTGATCTGGCTCCAGACGCTCTTCTTGCCGCGCGGCGAGACGCGCTGCAGGAAGCTGACATCGTCCAGGCTCTTGCGAACCCCGTCGATCCAGCCCCAGCACAGGATCACGTCGACCGCCTCGGCCCAGGTGATCGAGGCGACGCCCGACTTCACCTTGTAGATGCGGATCCACAGCTCCGTCTCACGATCATGGTTCTCACCCAGCCAGGCGTGAAAGCCGTCCTTGTCCGCGAACGCCCGCACCTTCGCCGGATCGACCACCATGGGCGCCATCAGCCGGACCTCCCGATCAGTCCGCCCAGCGCCTCCAGATAGGCGGCGAAGGCCTTGCGGCCGGCGGGGGTGATCGACACGCGGGTCAGGGGCTTGTTGTTCACGAAGCTCTTGGCCACGGCGACATAACCCGCCTCCTCCAGCTTCTTGATATGGACGGACAGATTACCCTGCGTCGCCTCCAGCACCGTCTTCAGCTCGGTGAAGTCGGCGGCCTCGGCGTCGGCCAAATAGACCATGATCCCCAGCCGCATGCGACCGTGGATGACCTCGTCGATCTTGCCGAGATCGTTCAGCCCCATGGATCAGCCGGCGTCCGCATCGACGGCGCGCGTCTTCAACGCCGCCTGCGTCATGATCCAGCCCGGCACGGCGAACAGCACGAACAGGGCGGCGGTGCAGACATACAGATAGATCATCGGGTCGCGCACCAGCACCCCCAGCGCCACGGCGGTGACCCAGCCGCCCAAGGACGCCGCCAGCATCCACGGCTTCTTCTTCAGGCTATAGGCCACGAACCAGGCCGCCGACTGCAGCGCAAAGATCATCGCTGGATAATAGAGCCAGACCGCGAAGTCCGCGTCGCGCTGCGACCCCACGCCGAACACGATGACGATGGCCAGGTTGGCCATGCCCGCGCCGCTGAAGGCCGCGTTCAGGGTGCGGGTCGCGATGGGGCCTGCGGTCCCGATCTTGCGATCCTCGCGCACGGCCCAGGTCAGCACGATCAGGAAGGCGACGGTGATCCCGATCAGGAAGGCCAGGTTCGCCAGGCCGGGCCAGCGGATAAGGCCGACCGCCTGGCCGATGTGGAATAGGCACTGAAGCCCATAAAGCAGGCCGCCGGCTAAATAGGCCACGCCCAGCGTCAGGGTCGCCTTGGGATTGTTTCCGCCCTGGACGATGGCCTTCAGAAAGGCCAGGTCGGCTTCGGGCGTGCTGCGAGACTTGTCGGACATCGATGTGATTCCTGTGCGACCGGCGCACGTTCTCGGATGAACGCCGCCGTCGGGGTTGGCAAGCTATTCGGCGGGGACCAGAGGGGGCGACGGCTTCTTGCGCCACGGCACGCGTCGTCCGTTCAGCCACCAGCCCATGAAACCGTGACGGATCAGCAGTTCGTAGGACGCCAGGCAGACGCCGAACACGCCCAGCGACACCCCCGCCAGTTTCACCCACCACGGCCCGCCCCAGTCCTGCACCCACACCTGGGCCAGCATGACCAGCGGCAGGTGCACGATATAAACCCAGTAGGAGGCGTCCGAGAGGTAGCGCCGAACCGGGCTGTGGCCCGAGGCGAACCGCAGGCACAGCCCCATGGCGGCGAGGGCCGACGCATAGACCGCCAGGGCCGTGACGGCGGCGGCCAGCGCCTTGGCGCCGGTCGGCGCGGTCATCGGCGCAATGTTCGGTCCGCCCGCCAGGACATAGGCGCCGACGCCCGAGATCACCGCCACGATCAGGAACAGCGGCGACCATGCGGCGATCCGGCCCAGCAAATCGCGGCGTCGATCCAGCATGAGGCCCAGGCCGAAGGCGAGGCCGAACCCGACCAGGGCCGAGGTGTGCGGGATCACGCCCGCATCCGGCGTCGGCACGGCGAAGAAGGCGATCCATTTCGGATCCAGCCACAGCGCCAGGGCTAGCGGCGCGGCCAGGACGGCGGGCGTCCAGGGTCCGATCAGGGCGCCGGTGATCCTGTCAACGACAGGCCCCACCCGTCCCTTACGGTCCAGCACAGCGAGCACCGCCCGCACGATCAGGACGACGACATAGAACAGGGTCAGCACCCACAGGAACCACAGGTGGGTCAGCGGGAAGTTGGTCCAGTCATAGGTCGGCGGCGGCGGCGGCGGCGCGCCGGGCGTCACCAGGCCATTGGCATGAGCGTTCCAGACCAGGGCTGTGACGATCCCCGCCATGACCGGAAACCAGAAGGCCGCCAGCGGCCCGGTGATCCGCATCGCGCGATCCCTGGCGAAGCTTGTCCAGCCGCGCCGCGCCAGCATCATGTGCGCGAACAGACCGGCGATCAGGAAGAAGGCCGTCATCCGAAACAGGTGAATGGCGAAGAACAGCCACGCCGCGCCGATCGAGCGGCTGTCATCCGCCACGATCCATATCTGCTGAGGAAAGAACGACAGGCTGGCGTGCAGCACCACCCCCAGCAACAGCGCCCCGCCCCTCAGTGCATCGAGCCCGTGCAGCCGCTCGGCTTGCCCCATTCCAGATACCGACATGACGATCCCTCCCTGATCTGAGATCGCCATATCTCACAGACCTGTCTGTTTTGCAAACTTGTTCGTTACGCTCTTTCCGTTCGTCATCCTAGGCCTTGTGCCTAGGATCCAAACTCCCGGTGCGTGAAGTGAGGTTGGGGCGGCGAGGTGCGCTCGTCTCCACCGCCTAAGTCTCTGGATCCTAGGCACAAGGCCTAGGATGACGGGATTGGGAGCAAGGGCGTCGCCAGGCGGCAACGCTCCCGCAACCACCCAAAGAAAAACCCGCCGGGAGATCGCTCTCCCCGCGGGTTCATCGTCTTCAGACCTGAACCTCGGTTCAGTGAACCGTCGGCACGCTCGTCGCGGCCGGCGCGGCGACCGGGACCTCGATGTCGGTTCCGTCCGACACCGGCGTCACCGGCACCGAGACCGAAGGTCCGGCGTTGGGGAAGTTGTTCTCGTCGCGGTTCGGCGCGACGCCCTTCTCCAGCAGGTCCTTGATCTCCTCGCCCGACAGGGTCTCGTATTCCAGCAGGGCCTGGGACAGTTTCTCGTGGTCCTCGGCCTTGGTGGTCAGGATGTGACGCGCATCGTCCCAGCCTGCGGACACCAGGCGACGCACTTCCTCGTCGATGGTGCGGGCCGTCTCTTCCGAGACGTTCTGGCTGCGCGCGACCGAGTGGCCCAGGAAAACCTCTTCCTGGTTCTCGCCATACGCCACCGTGCCCAGCTTCTCGGAAAAGCCCCAGCGCGTGACCATGGCGCGGGCCAGCTTGGTCGCCTGTTCGATGTCCGACGATGCGCCCGAGGTGATGTTTTCCTTGCCGAAGATCAGCTCTTCGGCGACGCGGCCGCCGGCCATGATGGCGATCCGGTCGATCATCTGCTGATATTTCATCGAATAGCGGTCGCCTTCCGGCAACTGCATGACCATGCCCAGGGCCCGGCCGCGGGGGACGATGGTCGCCTTGTGCACCGGGTCGGCCATCTTGACGTTCATGGCGACGATGGCGTGACCGGCCTCGTGATAGGCGGTCAGGCGCTTTTCTTCCTCGTTCATGGCCATGGAGCGACGCTCTGCGCCCATCAGCACCTTGTCCTTGGCGTCCTCGAAGTCGCGCTGCGTGACCATGCGACGGTCCTTGCGGGCCGCCGTCAAAGCCGCCTCGTTGACCAGGTTCGCCAGGTCGGCGCCCGAGAAGCCGGGCGTGCCGCGCGCGATGGTCTTGGTGTTCACGTCGGCGGCCAAAGGCACGTCCTTCATGTGGACGCGCAGGATGCGTTCGCGGCCCGAGACATCGGGGTTGGGCACTACCACCTGGCGGTCGAAACGGCCGGGACGCAGCAGGGCCGGGTCCAGCACGTCGGGACGGTTGGTGGCGGCGATCAGGATGATGTTCTCGGACGCCTCGAAGCCGTCCATCTCGACCAACAGCTGGTTCAGCGTCTGTTCACGCTCGTCGTTGCCACCGCCCAGGCCTGCGCCGCGATGGCGACCGACGGCGTCGATCTCATCGATGAAGATGATGCAGGGCGCGTTCTTCTTGGCCTGTTCGAACATGTCGCGCACGCGGCTGGCGCCGACGCCGACGAACATCTCGACGAAGTCCGAACCCGAGATCGAGAAGAAGGGCACGCCGGCCTCGCCCGCGACCGCACGGGCCAGCAGCGTCTTGCCGGTGCCGGGAGGGCCCACCAGCAGCGCGCCCTTGGGGATCTTGCCGCCCAGACGCTGGAACTTGCCCGGATCCTTCAGGAAGTCGACGACCTCCTGCAGCTCGTCCTTGGCCTCGTCCACGCCGGCGACATCGTCAAAGGTCTTGCGGCCCTTGTGCTCGGTCAGCAGCTTGGCCTTGGACTTGCCGAAGCCCATGGCGCCTTTCGCTCCACCTTGCATCTGGCGCATGAAGAAGATCCACACCCCGATCAGCAGCGCGATCGGCAGGATGCCGATCAGCAGGCTGACAAACCATGACTGACCGCCCGACTTGGCGTCGATCTCGACGTTGGCCGCCAGCATCTGGGCCACCAGCTGTTCGTTGGGAAAGACAGTCGTGGAGGTGAACCGTTCGCCGCTCTTCAGTTCGCCGGTCACCTTGTCCAGGCGGATGGTGACCTGCTTGACGTCGCCGGCGTTCACCCGCTGCACCAATGTGGAATAGCTCATGACTTGGGGTTTGCCGCCGGCCGGCTGGCCCGCAACGCCGTTCATGGCCCCGCCCTGGGACAGGGCCGCATAGCCCGCCAGAAGCGCCAGGATGATCACGCCGGTGATCGCCAGATTACGCAGGTTCATTGAGGTCCTCGGTCGTCCGCGAACCCGGATGGGTCGACGGTCTGGATGTGTCTGTCTGGGAAAATAGGAGCTTAAGCAGCGTTACGCTATCGGGTGGCGGAAATCAGGTCGTCTTCGTGCGTCGTTTCGTCCAGCGCCAGCCTGAGCCGTTCCGCGACAAGCGCGCGCCGTTCCACCCCTTGGCCTGCAAGAACCGGCGCCAGACCCCCGTCCCGGACCAGCACAGGCCAGGCCCCGCGCGTCGCCGCCGGCAGGCGATTGATCTCGGCCCTGTCGGCGTCCGACAGGCTCGCCAACCGCCCCCGCGCCGCCACGACCGACCATCCGGCCTGTTCGGCGCAAAAGGCGAACCGCCCGTCCCACACCGCCTCGACGCCGGGCGTCAACAACAGCGGCGCGGTTCCCCGCCGCGCCAGCTCGCCCGCCTCGCGCATGACCCGCACCGCGTCGCCGGCCGCCTCGATCCGCGCGCCGCACAGGGTCGCGGCTAAGTCCTCGCCCGCCCTCAGCCGCGCCGTCAGAGCCTGAAGCCGCGCCCCACGCGGCGGCGTCGCCCCGCCGCCGACGCAGACCAGGGCCGCCGCCAGCGCCCGCGCGCCGATGTCGCGGGGGCCCCGCACCATCGCTTCGTCGTCCATCTCCGGGGAAACCGCCTCGACGCGCCCGCCGTCCGACACATCCGGCGCCCGCCTCGCCAGCGCCTGTCGCGCCCGGCTGCGCCCGAATCTCGGATCGACATTGGCCGGGTCCTCGATCCAGTCCGCCCCCTGCTGCACCAGCCAGTCCCGCAACACCCCGCGCCGTTCGCCCAGTAAGGGCCGCAACAGCATCAGCCCCCGCCCCTGCGGCCAGGCCGGCGACGGCGACCACTCCCGCACCCGCCCCAGCGTCGAGCCTTCGCTGCGCATCAGATCGGCCTCGGCGATGTCGTCGGCTGTATGGGCGAACAGCACCACGGACGCCCCCGCCTCACGCGCCGCATCCGCAATCAGCCCATGCCGCGCCGCCCGCGCCGCCGCCGTCAGCCCGGTCGTGGGCTTGTCCCCGTCCCAGCTCAGTCCGCGCCAGTCCGCCCCCGCCGCCTGCGCCGCTTCAGCCGCAAACGCCGTCCAGTCCGCGCTGTCCGCATTCAGCTGATGATCCACCGTCAACGCCAGCACCGACCGCCCACGCGCCCGCGCCCAGTCGGTCGCCAGCCGCAACAGCGCGATGGAATCCCCGCCCCCCGACAGGGCCAGCGCCACCGGCCGCTCCGTGTCCCGCGTCAGCCGCGCATCCAGCCGCGCGAACGCTTGCGCCGTCAGATCATTGTCGGGCGTCAGGCGCACCCGCCCGTGGTCTTCAACTGGGCCGCCCGCGCCTTCTGCGGATCGGAGGCGGCGGACGCATAGCGGCGCGTGAACTCACCCAAGGCCGCACAGCCCTGCGGCTTCCTCTGCGTCGAAAACAGGGCGTCGGCCAGTTTCAACGTCGTGTCCGCCGCCCAGCCGATACGCGGCCAGTCCTTCAGCGCGGCGGCGTAATAGGGCACCGCCCCCGCCTTGTCGTTGGCCGCGACCCGCAGGTCTCCCAGGCGCGAGTTCGCCTCGCGCGACTGCGGCGTATCGGGCCAGGCCGCGATCACAGTCTCCAGCGCCCGCTCGCCGCGCGGCCGGTCGCTGGACAACAGGGCCACAGCCGCCGCCAGATCCCGCGTCGCATCCCCGGTCGGCGAGGTCGCCTCGATCGGCGCATTCAGCTCGGCCGCCGTCTCCAGCTTCTGCAGGCGGGTCTCGGCGTCTATCAGGCGGGTTTTCAGGGCCTGGTTATCGCGCGTCGCCTCGTCCAGCTGAAAGGTCAGCCGCTCGTTGTCGCCGTTGATCCGGCGCACCGTGGCCTCCAGGTCGCCCAGCCGGCGATCCATCAGGGCGAACTGCCCCTGAAGCGTCACCACCTCGGGGTCCGGCTCGACCAGTACGGGCTGACCGGCGGCGTTCCTCTGGGTCAGGGCGCGCTCCAGCCGGCGCACATTGCGGTCCAGCTGGTCCAGGCGGCGATTGTCCCACTCGGTTCGCTCCATGATGTTGGGCTGGGCCTGTTGCGCGACGGCGGCGCCGCCCATCAGGACCATCCCGACAGCGGCGGCGATCAAGGCGTGGGGGCGGGAAATCGAGAGCTTGGTCATGCCTCTAGCTTTCACCGATTTGGGGCCGCCGCAAGGCCGAGCTAGTGCCCCAGGCCCAGATAGATGATGGCCGTGACGAACAGGCCCACAACGATGTTGCAGAACATCAGCAGCGCCATCGTCCGCCACAGGGCCGAGAACCAGGACAGCGAATAGGCGCCCTTCATCTGCGCGAACATATGCACCGGCACGGCGAACACCCCGACCGCGATGACGATCCGCCCCAGCCACCCCGCCAGCGTCGCCGACAGCACCATCAACATCAGCAGCATGGCCATGAAGGTCAGCGAATACAGGATATAGACACCGTGATCGTACAGGGTGAACCCGCGCTTCCACAGGAACAGCAGGGCCACGAACGGGATCGACAAGGGCACCAGCAGGAAGGCGAACTTGTACATCGTCTGCTGCAACTTGTAGAGCGCCAGGTCCGGGTTCTGGAGCTTCTTCAACACCGTGGCCCCCATGCCATGGCCTTCTTTTTCGCTGTCCTGGCCCATGACCCTCAGCTTGGTCTCGCCGCCCTCCCCGGTCGCCATGTCCTTGATGCTGGCCTGCCAGCTTCCAGGCTTCAGCCCGTCGGCGCGTCCGTCACGTTCGTCGGCCTCCAGCCGCGTCAGCCCCGCACGCCGATCCTCGACCAGTTTCTGACCGGCGTTCAGCGCGATCTGCATCGTTCGATCAGGCTGGGCGCCGCTGTCAGCCCGCAGCTGGGCCAGAGCCTTTTCCGACTCGGCCAGGTTTTCGCGCTGGGCGGCGATCCGCTCGCTCATGTCCGCCCCCTCGCCGGTCTTGGATTCCGGATGCGGCATGAAGCTGAGGGCGAAGAACATCACGAACAGGGTGAACAGGAAGATCGCCAGCGGCGAGACATAACGCGACCGCTTGCCCTCGACCCATTCGCGCGTCAGCCGGCCGGGATTCAGCCACAGCAGCGGCAGGGTGCGCCAGATGCGCGCGTCAAAGTGCATGACCCCGTGCAGCAGCTCTTCGCCCAGGTGCAGCAGGGTGCGGTGGACATGGGTCGGCTGGCCGCAGTTGGCGCAGAAGTTGCCGCTGGTCTCGGCGCCGCAGTCGGAACAGACGCCGTGCGCGTGGACCTCGCCCGCCTTGCCCGTCGGCTTCTCGATCGCGCCCGCGATCAGGCCGCCGGTGACGACGCCGCCCGCTGCTTCGATATCCATTTGGTCATCCCCCAACGCCAACACGGCGTTCTTGACGCCGCGTCGTCGTCAGGACAAGCGCCGAAACGAAAAGAGGCGTCGGCCTTGCAGCCGACGCCTCTCACGATCTCAGCCGTTCAGCCGGTGTTTAGCGCGGCGCGCCCGACACGATGGCGGTGTGGGCGTTGCGGTTGCGCGCGAACGAATCCTCGCTCGACCCTTCGGCGATGGGGCGCTCCTTGCCGAAGCTGATGGTGTCGATCCGGCCCGCCGGAATGCCGCGGTTGATCAGATATGTCCGGACCGATTCGGCGCGGCGTGCGCCCAGGGCCAGATTGTACTCGCGCGTGCCGCGTTCGTCGGCATTGCCTTCGATGCGGATCGTCACCGACGGATAACGCTGCAGCCACTGGGCCTGGGCGTCCAGGCGCGGCATGGCCTCGGGACGGACCTCATAGGAGTCCAGGTCGAAATAGATGCGGTCGCCGACATTGACGACGAAGTCCTGCTCCGTGCCCGGCGCGGCCGAACCCATGTTTCCGCCGGTCACCGGGCCGGTCGGGGCGGTCGGATAGGCCGGACCCGTCGGCGCCGTCGTGCCGTCGTTGGGACCGGGCACGCCGGTCTCGACGGGCGGCTTGCGGGTGCAGGCGGCCATGGCGGCGACAGCGCAGCCCACCATCGCCAGTTTCAGAATGCGGGAAGTCTTCATGGGTCGTCTCCTGACGGTGTTTCTTATGCGAGGCGGCGGTCCTCAAGCTTGGCGTTACTGTCTGCCTTGGGCGATTTTTCGGCGCCAGAGGCGATAACGCACAGTTGAGCTTTAAGGCTCCGACGTGATCGGGATGAGGCTTACGACGGGCAGCTGTCCGCGCCCTGGTTCATTCCCAGATTGGTCGGCGGGCGGTCCAGCAGCGGCGACCAGGCGGGGTCGGTGCCGCGCCCGTTATAGCCCGCCTGCGACACCACCCGGCCCGACAGGTCCACGGTCCACAGGCGCGTGTCGCCGCCGCGCGTCTGGCGCGCAAACATGACGTAACGGCCGTTGGGTGCCCAGTTCGGGCCGTCCTCGAAATAGCTGGACGACAGGATGCGCTCGCCCGAACCGTCCGCGTTCATCACCCCGGTCGAAAACTGGCCGCCGCCCTGTTTGGTGAAGGCGATCAGATTGCCGGTCGGGCTCCACGACGGCGCCGTATAGAGGCCGCCCCCGCGCGAGATCGGCCGCTGGCCCGATCCGTCCGACCGCATGACATACAGGCGCGCCGAACCCGAACGGTCCGAGGTGAAGACGATCTGGCTGCCGTCCGGGCTGAACGAGGGCGAGGTGTCGATGCCGGGGTCGTTGGTCAGGCGCGTGATCTGACGGCTGCGCAGGTCCATCACATAGACGTCGGTATTGCCGCCCCGGATGATCGAAAACGCGATCTTGTTGCCGTCGTTGGAGAAGCGCGGCGCCAGCACCTGACCGTCGAACTCGCCCAGGCTTTCGCGCCGGCCGGTCGTCAGATTGTAAAGATAGATGCGGCTGTAATCCTTGCCCAGCGCCACATAGGTGATCTCGTCCGGCTGCGACAAGGAAAAGCGCGGCGACATGATCACCTCGTCCCCTTGCGTCAGATAGGTCGGGTTGAACCCGTCCTGGTCGGCGATGGTCAGGCGGTTGATCCGGTTCAGCGCCGAGCCTTCCTCGGACACGAAGATCACGCGCGAATCGAAGAAGCCGGCCTCGCCCGTCATCCGCTGATAGATGACGTCGGAAATCTTGTGCGCGATCCGGCGCCACTGTTCCTGCGTCGCCGTGAACTGATAGCTGACCAGCTGGCACTGGCGATACGGATCATACAGGCGGAAGCCCACGTCCAGCCGCCCGTCGCCCCGCGTCGTCACCCCGCCGTACAGCACCGCCTGCGCCCCGATCTGGGTCCACTGCGGAAAGTTCGGCGCATTGGCTAGCGTCAGGCCGGTCTCGATGAAGCTGGACGGGTTCAACGGCTCGAAGAAGCCCGACCGTTTCAGATTGCCGCTGACCACGCTGGAAATGTCCGACCCGTGCGTCCCCGCAAACGGCACGACCGCGATCTGAAGCGGCCGCAACACGCCCTGATCGATCTCGACCTCGACGGGCTGGCCTTGCTGAGGGGTCTGAGCCGCCGTCGTCAGCGGGGCGGCCAAAGCCAAAGCGGCTGCGGAGGCCAGAAGAAGGTTCAGACGCATCAGATGCTCCCATAAGTCTCGAAGGATCGCCGCCCCTTATCGCCGGGCCGTTCGACTTTCGCCAGCTTCACGGGGAATGGGGCGACATTCGGGACGGGGCGATGCATCTTGGCGTTTGTTTCGGATGAGTTATTCTGACCTCATGCGCACCACCCTCACGCTGGACGATGACGTGCTGGACGCCATCAGGATCATCGCCGCCCGCACGGGCCAAACAATGGGTCAGGTCGTCTCCGATCTGGCGCGAAGCGCATTAGACACGGCTGAGCCAAAAGTCAGATTTCGCAATGGCGTGGCTCTGCTGCCGGATCGTGGCGGCCCTGCGATCACGACGGAACACGTCAATGCGCTTCGCGAGGAATTGGATTGGCCTGCGTCAGTGCCTAAACGCGCACCTCACGCCTAGCGATTGCGGCACGCCCGTTCAGTATTGAACGTCGGGCGATAGACGCCGCCGGGGAAGCCCTGGGGCACGTCGAACGGCGCGGTCTGGCGCAGGGCGCGCAGGGCGCCGTCGGCGGCGGCGCGATAGACGCTGCTGGATTGGGCGTTGATCAGACTGGGTCCGCGCGTGATCCGCCCGTCAGCCGACAAGGTCAGCTCGACCTGGATCCTTAGCTGGTCCGCGCCGGGAATGTCGCAGGGCAGGATCCAGTTCGGATAGACCTGATTGAAGATGGCCGTGATCTGCGGCCCCGTCGCCTGCGATGCGGTCCCGGTACCCTGTTGCCCCGTCGCCGGTCGTCCGCGATTGTTGGTCGGGCGCGTGGGCCCGGCCAGGGCGTCCAGGTCCAGGCTCGGCTCGGGGCGTTGCGGCGCCGGGCGGGTGGGCGCGGGCGTGGCCGGCCGCGGATTGGTCGGGGCCTTGGTCGGCGGCGCAGGCGTCGGCGGCTGGGGTCGGGGCGGCGTCGGGCGCGGCGGGGTCGGACGCGGCGTAGGGGTCGGTGTCGGCGCGGGCGTGGGGCGCGCGGGCGTCGGGCGTGGCGGCGTAGGGGTCGGACGTGGCGCAGGCTGGGGCGGCGTCGGATGGGGCGTGGGCGGAACCGGATCGGGCTGCTGCACCGGGGCGGTCGCGGCGTCGTCGGGCGAGGGTTCTGGCTGCGGATTGTCGGCCGGCGCGGCCTGGATCACATCCTCCGAGACGATGGTCACCGGCACCGAGGCGACCAGCGGCGTCTCCTCCTCATCCACCTTGTGCGAAAACGTCACGAAGGCGAGCGCGATCACCCCGGCGTGCAGGGCGAGGGATCCGAGGATCGCGGGGCTCGGACGACGCAAGGGGCTCAGGCCTCCGGCGCCGTGTCGGTGATCAGGTTCAGCTTGGTGAAGCCGGACGCGCTCAGCCGCGCCATCACCCGCGCCACCGCCTGATAGGGCGCACGCCCGTCGGCCCGCACGAACACCGGCCGCTCCGACGCCCTGTCCGCGCCCCCGGCCTCGGTCTGCAAGCGCGCCGACAACTCCTCGAAGGCGGTTTCGCTGTCGCCGACGAAGATGGCGCCCTGCTGGTCGATGCTGACCGACAGGGGTTCCGACTTGATCTCGACCGCGCTGGCCTCGGTCTTGGGCAGTTCGACCGGCACCCCGACCGTCAGCAACGGCGCCGAGATCATGAAGATGATCAGCAGCACCAGCATCACGTCCACCAGGGGCGT
Organism: Brevundimonas sp. AC546; assembly: GCF_979258305.1. NCBI lineage: Bacteria > Pseudomonadati > Pseudomonadota > Alphaproteobacteria > Caulobacterales > Caulobacteraceae > Brevundimonas > Brevundimonas sp. AC546. The sequence goes on along the minus strand of NZ_OZ409849.1, from coordinate 2,627,079 downwards.
GACGTTGATCTCGGTCAGAGGCCCTTTACGCCCTCTGCGTCCGCGACGACCGCCGCCGCCGCTCGAACCGCCACCAAGCGCCATGGCTCAGCCGCCCCGCTTCAGGCTGAGGTCGCTGGACGCCACGGGCGGAGGCGGCGGGGCCGAAGGGCTGCCCAGACGGCGCGCCACGGCGGCCTGCAGGTCATCCGCGAACGCCTCCAGCCGGTTCGAGAACTTACCCGCGTCGATGGAGAACTTGTTGTAGGCGATATAGGCCGGGATGGCCGCCGCCAGGCCGATGGCCGTGGCGAACAAAGCTTCCGCAATGGCCGGCGCCACGGTCGTCAGATTGGTGTTGCCCGCCGCCGCGATGCGGCCGAACGCATTCATGATGCCCCACACCGTGCCGAAGAGGCCGATGAAGGGCGAGGCCGTCGCCACGACCGACAGCACGCCCAGACCGTTCTCGATCCGCTGGCTCTCGCGCGTGATCAGGCTGTTCATCGCCCGGTCGATCCGGGTCATCAGCAGGTCGCCCTGATGTTCGTTCAGCGCCCCGCGCTGACGCGCCTCGCGCCAGTCCGACAGGGCGATCACCAGCATGCGCGGCAGGGCGTGGTCCGGCGCCGGCCCGGCCTGGGCCGCCACGTCCTCCAGCGACCGGCCCGACTGGACCGCCTTTTCGAAATCGTCGGCCTGTTTGTTCAGCGCCGTGAACCGCACCGCCTTGTCGATGATGATGGTCCACGACCAGATCGAGGCCGCCGCCAGCCCGATCATCACCGTCTTCACCACCCAGTCGGCGGTCATGAACAGCTCGACGGGGTTCATCATCGAGGCGTCGACGGGCATTGTCATTCAGGCGCTCCGGGCGGAATCGAGTTCGTTCACGCCCTCTTCGACCCAGCGGACGTGACCATTGTGTGGCGTGCGGCCCGTTTAACGACGACCCGACCGCCCGTCATCTGACAGGCGCGTCATAAGGGTTAACAGAGGGTTATTCAGACCCCGATCTACGGCTCGGATCGACCGCCACCGACACCGGCGCGCCGACGCTGATGATCACGCCCTCATGGCCTTCCTTGGCGATGGAATAGGTGGCAGCGTCACGCAGCAGCTGTTCCTCGCATAACCGATCTCCGGGGCGGCCCAGTTCGGCGCAGCCGCGCTTGGCCGCATCGGTCCAGCCCAGAACCCGGCGCGTCGCCGCCTCGGCCCGTTTGATCGCCGCCTCGTCCTCGGCCGCCGCCTGGGCGATCAGCGCCTGGCGCGCGCCCTGCTGATATTGCAGCTCGGCCTGGCCCGCCATCTTGCGTTCCCAGACCTTGTAATAGGGACAGCCCACCAGCCCGCCACCGACCAGCAGCAGGAACAGCAGGACCGTGACGATCGCCGCGCTGGTGGACATTTTGTAGGTTTCTGCAGCCACGACGTTTCCCCCTCGTTTCGGAACGGATTTTAGCGGAATCGGCGACGCCCGACAGCCTATATCTTCCGCTCATCCCGGCGAAAGCCGGGACCCAGTCCTTTGGGCGAAAGTTGTCTGAGATCAAAAGTCGGTGGTCATCCGACGCACTGGAGATGCGAAAACACTGGGTCCCGGCTTTCGCCGGGATGAGCGGGAGGCGGGGCTTGACCGAACGGCCGGTGTCTAAGCCTTGCCCGCACTCGCCGCCAGCCACGGCGTCACCTTCTCGACCAGCCCCTTGGAGGGCCGACGCGGCCGGCCGTCCAGATGAATGCACACCGCCCTCACCTCGGCCCGGCACAGCACCTCGCCCGCCCGCTCCACGCTCTGACGGATGATCAGCCGCACCCCCTTCACGCTCTCGTAGATCGTGCGCACCACCAGGGCGTCGTCGATCCGCGCAGGCTTCAGGTATTTGATGTTCATCTCGGACACGACGAAGGCCAGCGGCTCGGCCTCTTCCAGCAGGTCAGCATGGCCCACCCCGATGGCGCGCAGGAAGTCGGACCGCCCCCGCTCGAAATAGCGCACATAGTTGGCGTGATAGACCAGGCCGGTGAAATCGGTGTCCTCGTAATAGACGCGCACCGGCAACAGGTGGTCGCGCCCCTCGAAACGGCCGGCGGTGGGTTGGTCGATGCTCATGGCCTCAGTCTAGCGCACCGGAGACGGCTTGGGCCGCTCCAAAAAGCCGGGGCAATAACGTTGACGCATCTCGCGAAACTCGGTCGGCAGGGGATCGTCGCTGAACAGGATGCGGTTGGGGATCGACACGAAGCCGACCGCCGGCCCGCCCGCGACCCGCCCCACATAGCCGCACACCGCCCGCCTCTGCCCCGCCTCGGCATAGCGCAGCTCGGCGCCAGCGCCCGCCTGGATGCGGATCTGGCGCGTGACCCGCGTCGAGGCCGGCTCGGGCGAGGGCGCGTTCGCCGGCCGCATCGCGACCCAGGCGGCGACAGCGCACAGGGCCAGCACGACCGCAGCCGCGATCATCGTCCACCGCTGTCGCGGGCTGCGATGCGGCATCATTCTCATGCGACAGGCGCATCCAGGGTGAAGTCCAGCGGCGTATCGGCGGCCGGCAGGCAGCTGCGATCCACCGGTTTCGAAGGGTCACGCAGGAAGTCGCGCGCCATCCGCCGCGTGCAGGGGCTGGCGTTGATCACGCCGTGCGTCGCATTGGTCACGATCACCACCTGGCTGTGGGAATAGCCCTTGGCGGCGGCCTCGGTCAGGGGCGGCGGACAGCCCGGATCGATCTCGGCGGCGACGAACAGGGTCGGGATGTCGGTCTGGACCGGCAGGTTCTCGATCGGCTTGGCCGGCCGCTCGCCCACCGCCGCACAGACGTCGAACAGCCGCGACAACGACGGAACCAGCACCTCCGCCACCGGATCGCCTGCGGCCCCAGCCGCCAGCCGCGCCTTGGATTCGAACGGCAGCTCCTCCTTGCACAGGTGCGCCATGTGCTGACCCTCGAAATAATAGGTCCGATCCTCGGCGATCTCGGCGACGGGGCTCAGGTCGCCGGCGATGATCTTCTCCAGATCGACCGGCAGCCCCCGCACCCCCGTGGCGCTATAGGTCGTGTCCATCAGAAAGGCCGACAGGTCGTCGACGTTGAACGTCCGCCCGTCCTTGCCCGTCACCGGCCCCGCCATCCATTTGCGCGCCTCGACCTCGAACCGCGCCTGAAGGTCGGGATGCTGCGCCGCGCACGCGACTTGCGCCGTGCATTTGGCCAGGATGATCTTCACCGCCGCCGACACCTGTTCCGGCGTGCCGACGGCCCAGTTGCCCTCGGGTGGCCAGGGGCTGTCCATCACGGCGGCGCGCACGATCTGGGGCTGATGGGTGATGACGGCGGCCTCGATGCGTGGCCCGTACGACCCGCCCCACAGGTCGATCTTCGACAGACCCAGCGCCTGGACCATGTCCTTCACGTCGTCGGCGATGGCGGCGGCGTTGTACTGGTTCAGATCGACGCCCTGCGTCTGATACCCTTTCAGACAGGCGATCAACCCGTCGCGATCCGCGTCGGACGGCGGCCCCGCGTCGGTCAGTTGCACGCCCGGACAATCCATCGACGGCTTGCTCGCCCCGCCCCCGCGCTGATCGAACAGGATCACGTCCTGATCCACGGCGAAGGCGTCGGGCCTGCGGGTCAGGGCCTGCAACATCCGCCCCACGCCGGGCGTCAGATCCCCTCCCGGCCCGCCGTGGAACATCACGATGGGCGGCAGAACCTGACCCGAGGCATCCTTGAACGGCGCGCTCGCCTTGACGATCACGACGGCGATGTCGATGCGCCGGTCGCTGACGCTTCCGTCGCGCGCCTCGTCCACCGTCAATGTCCCGCACCGCACCTCGCGCAGGCCCGTCGGCCAGTCGCTCGGACAGGGCTTGTCGGTGAACACCGGCGCCCCCGCGAGGACGGGCGCGGCGACCGCACCCACCCCGAACAGTACGGACAAGGCGACGAGGGCGCGAAGGATCATGGAGCCTCAGTCTTCGAAGTGGATGGGCGGTCGCCGCCAGATGCTGATCTCGTAACGCCCCGCTATGCGGCGCGTTTGGCCTGAGCGGCCGCGTCAAGCGTCGCCGCCATCCGTTCTCTCCAGTCGTCGCCTTCCTCGGCAAAGACTGCGATGGTTTCGGGAGAAAGGTCGAGCGCAACGGCTTGCGGGGTCAATTTGGCGAACATGTCCGGGAACACCTCGCTGAACGGGCGGCCGTTAGCGAAATCCGCTGCGGTCATTTCAGGATTCTCAGGATCGTCGATATCGACATCATCGTAATGATCCGGGTTCAGCCAGCCGTCTTTGGGATCAGCCATATTGGTTCACCTCGCGCCGATTCGCCTTTCTCAGGCTGATGACCCTCAACACGCCGTCTCGCGGCGTGACGATCAACACATGCAGCCTATCCAGCACCTTACCATAAATCTGGTACCGCGCCTCCTGATAGTCGTGACGCGTGTCAGGTATGACCCTGATGGTGTTCCAATCAATGCGCCGCGCAACCTCTAGCGAGAGTCCATGCTTGCGTTGGTTGGCTGCATCCTTTTCTGAATCGTATTCAAAAAAAAGGGCGTCCTTCATTCGAACAGGTCGCCCGGCACGGGACCGGCAGGTTGCGCAGGCGCCCTCAGCCCCAGATGGGCATAGGCCTTGGCGCAGGCCACCCGTCCACGCGGGGTGCGCATGATGAAGCCCTGTTGCAGCAGATAGGGTTCGATCACGTCCTCGACCGCATCGCGCGCCTCGGCGATCGCAGCGGCCAACGTGTCCATCCCCACCGGCCCGCCGCCATAGTTCTCGATCAGCGCCCTCAGGAACCGTCGGTCCAGACTGTCCAGCCCGGCCTCGTCCACCTCCAGCCGCGCCAGCGCCCGCGCCGCCACCAGTTTGGAGATCGTCTCGGCCCCTTCGGCCGACGCAAAGTCCCGCACCCGCCGCAGCAGCCGCCCGGCGATCCGGGGCGTGCCCCGCGCCCGCGACGCGATCTCGCGCGCGCCCGCCTCGTCGATGGCCGCGCCCATCTTGCGCGCCGTGCCCCGCACCACCGCCGTCAGTTCGTCGGCCGAATAGAACTCCAGCCGCAGCGGAATCCCGAACCGGTCCCTCAGCGGCGTCGCCAGCAGGCCCGCCCGCGTCGTCGCGCCCACCAGCGTAAACGGCGCCAGGTCGATCCGCACCGAGCGCGCCGACGGCCCCTCGCCGATGATCAGGTCCAGCACATGGTCCTCCATGGCCGGATACAGGATCTCCTCGACGTTCGGGCTCAGTCGGTGAATCTCGTCGATGAACAGGACGTCGCGCGGCTCCAGATTCGTCAGGATCGCCGCCAGATCGCCGGCCTTGGCCAGGATCGGACCGGAAGTGGCCCGGAACCCCACGCCCAGCTCGCGCGCCACGATCTGCGCCAGCGTCGTCTTGCCCAGACCGGGAGGCCCGAACAGCAGCACATGGTCCAGCGCCTCGGCCCGCCCCCGCGCCGCATCGATGAAGACCTTCAGATTGCCCTTGGCCTGCGACTGGCCGACGAACTCGGACAGGGTCTGCGGCCGCAAGGCGCGGTCGTAGGCTTCGCCTGTTTCGGCTTCCGGAGAGATGACGCGGGTCATGCTGCTCTCCAGTGGCGAGTGGCGAGTGACGAGTGGCGAGAACGCGCCCTTGCTTTCCGCATATCATCGGCTAGGCCGAAGCACTGACCCACGACGCTGCGTGGCTTCACTCGCCACTCGTCACTCGCCACTCGCCACTCTCTCACCGCCCTAACTCCTGCAGGGCCGCCCGGATCACGGCGGGCAGCTCGGCGGTCTCGCCCAAACGGATCAGCGCCTGATCCACGGCCCGGCGCGCATTGACCTCGGCCACGCCTAGGCCCAGCAGGGCCGATACGGCCTCGCCGGTGATGGACGGCGCAGGCGGCGCGATCTCGACATGCATGCCCGGCGCGGTCGGCGCGAAGCTGACGTCGCCCAGCGGCTTGCCCTTCAGCTCGGTCACGATCCGCAGCGCCAGTTTCGGCCCCACGCCGTTTGCCCGCGCCACCGCCGCCTTGTCCTCGCGCGCCACGGCCCCCGCCAGTTCGCCGGGCGGCAAGACGTCCAGCACCGCCAGCGCCGCCTTGGGCCCCACGCCCTGGATGGCCAGCAGGGTGGTGAACGCCCGCCGCTCGTCGCGCGTCAGAAATCCATACAGACGCGGCCCCGCATCCTCGCTCCACTGAGAATGCACATGCACCGTCGCCTCGTCGCCCGGCGCCGGCAACCGCCCCAAGGTCCGTGCCCCGCACGCCACGACATAGCCCACGCCCGCACAGTCGATCAGGCATTCCGCCTCCCCGACCTCGGCCAGGACACCTCTCAGACGCCCGATCACGCCGCCCCCCGATGCATCGCTTCCAGCAAGGACCGTTTCCTCAGTTGCGCATGGGTGACCGCAACGGCCAGGGCGTCCGCCGCATCCGCCTTCACGTCCCCTGCGGTCGGCAACAGCCGCTTGATCATGAAGGCGATCTGGCTCTTGTCGGCATGACCCGCCCCCACCACCGCCTTCTTGATCAGGTTCGGCGAATATTCCGCCACCGTCAGCCCCAGCTTGGCCGGCGCCAACATCACCGCCGCCCGCGCATGGCCCAGCTTCAGTGTCGAGGACGGATTCACATTGACGAACACCTCTTCCACCGCCGCCTCCTCGCAGCCGTGGTCGGCGCAGATGACGCCCAGCGCCTCGAACAGATGCAGCAGCCGCTCGCTGAATGGCGCGGTCTCGGGCGGGGCGACCACCCCGTGCGCCACCCACCTAAGCCGCGCGCCGTCGGACACGATCACCCCCCAGCCGGTGCGTCGCAGACCGGGGTCCAGGCCGATGATTCTGACAGGTTCGTTCGCCATCCGTTCCCCTCATGCCGCAAAGAGGGTTATCGGGCAATGAACGGTTTCAGTCGTCGCGCGGGTCGAGGCTGTAGCGCGTCACGCCGGGGATGGCGCACAGCTGTTCCGCCAGCCGCTTCAGCTGGCTTTCCTCCGCCGCCTTCAGCCGCCATGTCCGCCGCACGATCCGCCCTTGTTCGATCAGTTCGAAGGTGTCGTGCCTCACCTCTGGATCGATCGCCCGCAGGGCCGCCTCGATGGCGGGTTCAGGCGACGCCTCTCGCCTTTCCCAGCACACCTCGGCATCCACCACCGTCCGCGCAGGCAGCCGGCCGCTGATCAGTTTCAATCCGATCAGGATCAGGGCCGTGACCACCGTCGCCGCAGCCCCCAGCGCATAGAGCCCAGCCCCGAACAGCAGGCCGATCGCCGAGGTGATCCACAGCGACGCCGCGGTCGTCAGCCCGTGGATGGAAAACCCGGTCCGAAAGATCACGCCCGCGCACAGGAATCCGATCCCCGTCAGCACCCCATGCGCCATCCGCGTGGGGTCGGTGACGATGTTCTCATCCGGTAGCGCGCGGAACGCCCAGTCGGCCTGCGACATGGCCGCCAACATCAACAGGGCCGACGCCAGGCTGACCAATATGTGCGTTCTCAGGCCCGCCGCCCGACCGCGCCATTCCCGCTCGAAGCCGATTACCCCGCCCGCGATCACCGCGCCAAGGATCGGCAGCACCGCGCCTTCCAGACTACCCAGATTCATCTGGCCTCAACGGCGCGGCGACCGGGACGTTCCGTGACCGGACGATCAGAGAAACATACGACCCTACTTCGAGGGCGAGATACTCTGATTTTCGGCTAACTCGTCAACGTAGCCGAACTCTTTCAATTTGAATGAACCCATCGTCACGACAAAAAGGATAAATGAAAGCAGCAGCACCGCGACAACGATCAGCGTCCATTTGAAATAATTGCGTTTCAAACCTTTGCCTTCCATAACCACGCCTTTAAAAGTCAAGCTTGACTATCATCTTGCTTAAGCTTGCAACGCAACCGTCGTCGGACGGTCGGCCTTGCTTTTCGATGGAGGCGTGGGGTCCTTTTTGACCGGATTGACCCCAGCTCGCCCTCAGTGCTGCATCAGCAAAGGCCGCCGACGTCCGGTTTGAGGCGCAGGCGGCGGCGATACCGGCTCTGGCGGAGCCTGCTCCACGACGACCGTCTCGACATGGACAGGAACGGTCACAGGCGCCGACGGCGGCCGGGCGGCCGACGGCGCCTCGAACACAAGCCGTTCTGACGCGACCTCCTTCGGCCTTTCCACCAGCGCCGTCTGTACCCGAGAGACCAGCCAGGTCGCCACGGCGGCGACGCACAGCAGCACGAGGATCGCCCCGCCCCAGGCGCAGACCTTCACCCACGCCCATCTTGGCCCCTCCACCGGCGGACCGGCGGCGCCCGGCAGATCGGTCCTCGGATCGCGATCCTGCTGCATCTTCCGTCGCTCCCCGCTTAAGCCACAACCTCAGCCGTGCTTCTCGATATAGGTTTCGGGGTCCTTGTTCACCGGCTTGACCCCCGTGATGTGCTCGGCTTCGAAGGCGGCGAATTTGACCGCCAGATCGTGACGCATCGCGACATCCGCATTCATGCGAAAGTCGGTCAGCCCCTGCCGCTCCTCCTCGCCCATATGTTTGGAGTTGACCACGTTCGCATCGCCGACAGCGTCGAACCAGGCCTTGGTCCCGACCTCGTGCTGCTCTACCGCCTTGACCGCGTCGCGCAGCTTGTTGTGGTCCTCGATGGCGTCCTCGGTCTCGCCCTCGACCGTGCCGTTCTCGGCGTCGTTGGCGCCCTCGCCCTGTTTCAACAGCTCGGGATAGAAGAACCGCTCCTCGGCCTCGGCGTGCACGTCCAGAAACGCCGACAGCCTCAGCCACACGGCGCTCAGCGCATCCACGTCCTTGGGGTCGATCTGTTCGATGATCGCGAACAGCCGGCGCTGTTCGGCATGGTCGTCGAGGATCAGCTGGGTGATGTCCATGGGCGCTCCAGGCGTAACGGTGAAGCCTCGTTACGCCTTCGCCGCCGCCCGGTTCCGTGCGAACGACTCGCTGGTCGTCAGGCGAACGGGCGTCGGCTCATATGCCAAACCCGCACCACGACTACCGCACGGTCCTCAAGGCGATAGATCAGCCTGAAGGATGTGGAAGCGACCACCAGTTCGCGTCGCCCTCCCGTGCGGGCACGTCCCTTGTGAGGCAGATCCACCAAGCTCTCGGCTGCCGCGATGATGCGGTCTTCAACCGCGATGGCCGCTGCGATACTGTCTCGGGCGATATAGGCGACGCCGTCTTCGACGTCCTGCAACGCCTCCGGGGCCCAATCAGCTTCAAGCGAGGTCTTTCCATCGCTCACGCCGGGCTAGCAGTCGCGCCACCACCTCTTCATGCGGAATGCCCTTGCCGGCGGCCAACGAAGCTTCGCCCTCCGCAATGGCGGCCTCCAGCGCCGCCTCTTCGCGCGCGATCCGCTCGGCGGCCTCGACCAGCAGGTCACCCGACTGGCGACCCTCCGCCAGAGCGAGAGCATCCAGCCTGGCCTTGACGGCCTCATCCAGGGCGATGGTCACGTGCACGGTCATGCGCGGATCGTATCACAGCCCCCGCCCAGCGGAAATCAGCCCGCGTATTTCGCCGCGTCCTCGTCGGAGATGTCCTCATTGGAATAGACCGACGACACGTCATCCTCGGCGTCCAGCGCGTCCAGCAGTTTGAACAGCGTCCCGACTGCGTCGCCGGTCACCGGCACGTCTGACTGCGGCTTCCAGACGATGGCGGTGGATTTGGGGTCGCCCAGCACCTTGGACATGGCCTCGGCGACCTCGTTCAGATCCTCAAAGGCGGTCCAGATCGTGTGGCCCGGCGCGTCCTCATAGATGTCAGGCTTGACCAGATCGCTCTCGACGTCCTGAGCGCCGGCCTCGATGGCGGCTTCCATGACTTCGTCCTCGGTGCCGGCCTCGGCCTTGTAGATGATCTGGCCGACCTTATCCCACATGAAGGCGACCGAGTTCATCTCGCTCAGCGCGCCGCCGTTCTTCTTGAACGCCGCGCCGATGTTGGACGCCGCGCGGTTGCGGTTGTCGGTCAACGCTTCGACGATGATGCCCACGCCGCCCGGACCCCGGCCCTCGTAGCGGACCTCTTCCATCGTATCGACGTCGCCGCCGGCGGCCTTGTTGATAGCCCGCTGGATCACGTCCTTTGGCAGGCTTTCGGCCTTGGCGTTGTTGACCGCCAGACGCAGGCGCGGGTTCAGCGCCGGATCGGGCATGCCGTTCTTGGCCGCCACGGTGATGTCGCGCGACAGTTTGGAGAACAGCTTGGAGCGCTGCGCATCGGCGCGCCCCTTGCGGTGCATGATGTTCTTGAATTTCGAGTGGCCGGCCATGGGATCGTCTTCGTGCGTTCTGGAACCTGAGCGGGCGGTCATAAAGCCTGATCCGCAGAAGTGGAAGCGCCGCGCGCTTCAACGCGGCGGTGAATCAGGCTTCAAGGTTCAGCCGATGAGCGGCATCCTGTCACGATGGGTGACAGGGGTGGAACCTCGACCGTTTGCGCGTATTGATCCCCCGCAGACAGACGGAGCGCAGCCATGACCGCAGACGACACCATCTACGAGGCCGAAGGCTTCATGGACGAAGACCTGCACGAGGCCGACATCGTGGAATGGTACGAGGCTCGCCCTGTCACCGTCCCCGCCGCCGTCGCCGCCGGCTCCATCATCGCCGCCTTCACCCTGGGCGCCCTGACCGCCGTCGGTGCGCTGTTCCTCATCGGCCGCCTGGACGACTGAGTTCACGCCGCGAAAGCGGGGCCAGCCTTTGGGCGCCATCAGAATGCCAGTTGGGTCGCAATCACGCACGACCTGGCCGGACGCCATACGTTTCAGGCAGATTTCACGAATGTCCGCAAAGGGTGTCGCTAGGGGACATCCCTTTTTCTGTTGACCTGTCCCTTGGGGCCGCCTCCATAGGTTTGTGGACAAGCAACAGCGAGGTGAATCGTGCGCTCTTCCATAGGTTTTCTAAGCCCCTCCGAAGCCGCCAACGATCTTGGCGTTTCCGTCAAGACGCTCAGGATTTACGAAGATCGGGGTCTGGTGCTACCCACGCGGACGGCTGCCGGTTGGCGCACCTACGGACCTGAGGACATGGCGCTGGCTGCCGAAATCATCGGCCTCCGGTCGTTGGGTTTCAGCCTGGCTCAGGTCGAAGGCGTCTTGAGCGGAGTGTCGGATGGCCTGGAAGCCGCCCTAGCCGCGCATCAGGCAAAGGTTGAAGGCGAACTACACCAGATCGGCGCTCGGCTGGAGCGAATAAGAGCGCTGCGGCGCTCGCTCGCGTCGGGCCAGACCCTGGTCCGCAAAGACCTCACGGACCTGAGCCCTGACCGTCCGGTCGTACGCTTTGAGCTGCCTTGGCCCTGGGGTGGCGAGACGTTTGAACTCAGCGACGTGCGGGCGATCAACTACATCGTCGGACCGCTCGGAAGCGGGAAAACACAGCTGGCCCTGCTGATCGCCAACCACCTGACGGACACCGAGTTTCTGGGACTGGACCGGCTGGACCGGATCGCCGAAATCCGGGATCAGCTGGCGCACGATGCAGTGGCCCGGTCGAACATCGACGCCGCCTTGGCCTGGTTGGTCGACGATGGTGCTTTCGTGTCGGACGCGCTGTTTGCGCTTGTCGGGAGCCTCTATCTGAAGCGAACGCAGACGCTTGTCATTGACCTGATCGAGCAAGGCCTCGACGAGTCCACGCAGTATGCGCTCATCGCCCATCTTCGCGCGAGACCACGAGAAGGCCGCCCGCTCTTCATCCTGACCCGCTCGTCCGCTATTCTCGACTTGACTGCGCTGGGGCCTGACGAGACCTTCACCCTCTGTCCCGCGAACCATAGCCCGCCCTTCAGGGTGGGGCGGCTGCCGGGCGCACGCGGTTATGAAGCCGTGGAAACCTGTCTGGGGTCGCCACAGGTCAGAGCGCGAACCGAAGGCATGATCGCCCACATGCCGACCAGAGCGGCGAGCTGACCGGTTAATCAGATGCCCGCCACGGGTCGGTTTCGGTCGTGGGCTTTTGCACCGAAAGCAGACGTTGGCCTTCAGATCGGAAAGCGGTCGCCGCTGTCGCCCCTAGGGGCGGTAAACCGAAGTTGGCTCAAAGTGGTTGGCCGACCTCGGCTCAATAGCAGATCGCCGGTCCTAACCGCTGTACCGCAATCGTTCTGTCCACCATCACCTCAGATCGCCAAAGTCCCATGTGGCCCGCTCCAAAGGGACGGAGCGTTCTGTGACCGACCAAAGTGATCCGGATCGGCTGTACGGGGTAACAGCCCCGGCCCTCATCGTATCCCAGACCTTCGAGCAACTGGTGTAACCGAGGTTCAGGGCGCGAATACTCCAACCAGTCGGTTTCTTGATACGACGGGCGTTGAGCCGGAGCCTCGGTTGCGCCTTCTACAAAGCTGGACCCTTCGAATTCATACAGCCAAACGCCGGAAAACTGGCGAGAAGAACTGGGGACGCCGACCGTCGAACACGACGAAAGCGCCAGGCCCAACGTGATCAGGCTGATCCATCTGACGGTCATGGCTGAGACGACCATTCATTCCGACCTTGCGTAGAGAGCGGGGTGACTGTTCGCAACAGATCGAGAGCAGAAGCTGAAACCCGCCCCAACACCCTGCCTGATGACCGCCCCTCACCCCGCCCGCAGGTTCTCCACCACCGCCCTAAGTTTCGCCGGCAACGGCTTGGGTCGGCGGGTTTCGGCGTCGACATAGACGTGGACGAAATGGCCGATGGCGGCGGGGACATCGACGCTGCGCTTGAACACGGCGAAGCCGTAACTGACGCTGGAGGTGCCGACCTTGTCGACCTTGATCCCGACCTCGATCACGTCGGGGAATTTCAGCGACGAGGTGTAGCGGCAGCCCGAATCCACCACCAGGCCGATGGACTCATCCAGCGCATTGGCGATCAGCAGGTGGGCGTTCACCGCCGAGTCGACGAACTCGTAGAATTTGGCGTTGTTGATGTGCCCGTACTGGTCGTTGTCGGCCCAGCGCGTCGAGACCATGTGGAAGGCCTTGTAGGTGGCGCGTTGAGCCAGGGCGCCCTCGTCTCTTTTCGGCATCGTCGTCTCCCTCGGCGACGCGAACCGTCGCTCTCGATGACGACGCTCTAGCTTGGACGACGTTGCGTCAAGCGCCTATCGAAGGACCAGCGATCACGAACGCGCTGGCCGACAGCGCCCCAGAGGGCCTAACGATATGAGCCTCCAAACCCGCGCCGCCGTCCTGTCCCGCACGGGCGCCGTCCACCCTTACGCCGACAGCCGCCCCTTGTCGGTCGAGACCGTGACGCTGGACCCGCCCGGCCCCGGCGAGGTCCTGGTCGCGATCAAGGCCGCCGGCCTGTGCCACTCGGACCTCAGCGTCATCAACGGCGACCGCCCCCGCCCCCTGCCCATGGCCCTGGGCCACGAGGCGGCCGGCGTGGTCGAGGCCCTGGGAGACGGCGTCACGGACCTGGCCATCGGCGATCACGTCGTCATGGTCTTCATGCCGTCGTGCGGCCATTGCGACCCGTGCGCCGGCGGCCGTCCGGCCCTGTGCGAGCCCGGCGCCGCCGCCAACGGCCGGGGCGAGCTTCTGTCCGGCGCCCGCCGCCTCTTCCGCGAGGGCGAGCCGGTCAACCACCACCTCGGCTGCTCCGCCTTCGCCGAACGCGCCGTCGTCTCGCGTCGCTCACTGGTGAGGATCGACCCGGACCTGTCGTTCGAGGAGGCGGCCCTGTTCGGCTGCGCCGTCCTGACCGGCGTCGGCGCCGTGGTGAACACAGCCCAGGTAAAGGCGGGCCAGAGCGTCGTCGTCATCGGCCTGGGCGGCGTCGGCCTGGCCAGCGTCCTGGGCGCCCTGGCCAGCGGCGCCTCCCCCGTGATCGCCGTCGATCTGTCGCAGGACAAGCTGGCCCTGGCCCGCACCCTCGGCCCCGTCCAGACCGTCGACGGCGCCGCCCCCGATGCGGTCGATCAGGTCCGCGCCCTGACCAACGGCGGCGCCGACTTCGCCTTCGAAATGGCCGGCTCGGTCCGCGCCCTCGACAACGCCTGGAAGATGACCAAACGCGGCGGAACCACCGTCACCGCCGGCCTCCCGCCCGCCGACGCGGCCCTGGCCGTCAACGTCGTCTCCCTGGTCGGCGAGGAGCGCACGCTGAAGGGCTCCTACATCGGCGCCTGCGTCCCCAGCCGCGATATCCCCCGCCACGTCGCCCTGTATCGCCAGGGCCGCCTGCCGGTGGACCGCCTGATGAGCGGCGTCATCTCTCTCGACGACATCAACGCCGGCTTCGACCGCCTGCACGCCGGCGAGGTGGTCCGGCTGATCGTCAGGCCCTGACCACCAGCCCCAACCTCACTCCGCCGGTTTCGGCGGCGCGTTCTTCACATACTGGTCCAGCCAGCGGGTCATCTCCCACAGGGTGTGGCCCACTGATTCCCGCGCGCGATAGCCGTGCGCCTCCAGCGGCAGGGTGACGTAACGCGCTGTCGCCCCCAGCCCCTTCAGCGCTGCATAGAACCGCTCGGACTGCACCGGGAAGGTGCCCGAGTTGTCGTCCGCCTCGCCGTGGATCAGCAGGATCGGCTCGTTCAGCTTGTCGGCATAGGTGAAGGGCGACATCTCGGTATAGACCTCGGTCGCCTCCCAATAGTTGCGCTGCTCGGCCTGGAAGCCGAACGGCGTCAGCGTGCGGTTATAGGCCCCCGACCGCGCGATCCCGGTCCGGAACAGGTCACTGTGCGCCAGCAGGTTGGCGGTCATGAAGGCGCCGTAGCTGTGGCCCCCGACCGCGATCCGGTCGCGATCCGCCACCCCCATCGCCACCACCGCATCGACGGCGGCTTTCGCGTCGGCGACCAGTTGCTCGATATAGGTGTCGTTCGGCTCGGCCCCGTCCTTGCCGATGATCGGCATGGAGGGGTTGTCGAAGATCGCATAGCCTTGCGTCAGCAGGAACAGGTGGCTGGACCCGCCCGGCCGCACGAAGCGGTTCTGCACGTCCACCGTCTGGCCCGCCACCGCCGCATCGGTGAACTCGGCCGGATAGGCCCACATCAGCATCGGCAGCGGCCCGTCGCGATCCTTGTCGTAACCGGCCGGCAGATACAGGGTCCCCGACAGCTTGACCCCGTCGGCCCGATCATAGGTCACCAGCTGACGCGTCGCCTCGGCCAGCTGCGGCGCCGGATCGGGGAAGTTGGTCAGCGGCGTCGTCTGGCCCGTCGTCAGGTCGCGGATCTGCAGGTTGGGCGGATCCAGCCGCGTCTCGCGCTGCGTCACCACCCGCTTGCCGTCTGCATCCAGGAAGCCGACCACCGCCTCGTAATCCGTATTCGCCGAGGTCCACAGGCGCTGGCTCTCGCCTGTCGCCGGGTCCATGGCGGCCAGGAACGGGAACTCGCCCTGCGGCGTCGCCCCGGCGCCCGACATCAGGATGCGCCCCTGGGGATCGAACCGGATCACCGACCGCCCCGCCGCATTCGGCTGGGTCACCGGCTGGCCTGGATTGTCGTAGCGGGCCTGATAGTTCCGTTCCAGCAGCACCCGGCCCTCGCCAGGGTTTGACGGATCGACCACGAACCGCGTCTCGTGCCGAGTGTTGAACCAGCGGCTGTTGACGATGGCCAAGTCATCACGGCCCCACACGATCCCGCCGAACCGCTCCTTCAGGTCGATCAGCTTGACCGGCTCGCCCGTGAACGGCGCCGCCTGCATGAAGACCCGATCCCTGAACTCGGCCTCGCGCTTGATGTCCCCGCCGTCCAGCGCCTCGACCCAGGTCAGGGTCGCCGGCGCATCGGCCCGCCACCCCACCGAACGCGGTCCCGGCGCCACGGCGTCGAAGGCCGTCGGCACGTCGTCCCTCAAAGGCAGGTCGGCGATGGTCCGCACCACCCGCCCGGCCATATCCGTCACCACGATCTCGGTCGGGAACAGGTCGTCCGGCACCACATAGGAGTAGGGCCGCTTGGCGATCTCATGCAGGATGTACTGGCCATCCGGCGACACGGCGCTGTCCAGATAGACCGCCGGCTCCCCGATCGTCCGTGCACGGCCGTTCAGCGGAACCAGGGTCAGCTGCGACGTGAAATAATGGTCGAACAGGGCCTCGTCGCCGGGGTTCGACAGCAGGTCCTGATAGGTCCGCACCGGCGCCACCCGCCCGGCCGTCTCCTCGATGTTCGGCCCCGTCGGCGCCGCCGTCACGTCGGGCGCTGCGCCCCGCCCAGCCGGAACCGCCTCAACCAGCAGGCCCGAACTGTCGGGCAGCCACTCATACCCCGACCCGCCCGTCGTATTGACCACCGGCTCGGTCAGCTTGCGCGCCCGCGCCGACGCCACGTCCACGACCCACAGCTCCAGACCCGTCGGCCGATCCAGCACGAAAGCCAGCGACTTCGCATCGGGCGAGAACCGCGCCGCCGTGAACCGCGCGCCGCTCGGCAGGGCCACCGCGCGCGCCTGCCCGCCATCCACTGCCTGCAACGTCAACCCGGTCAGCCACGACACGCGGCTTTCCGCCAGGCCGTTGTTCCTCGGATTGATCCGCGCCCCCGCCAGCCGCAGCATCGGCTCGGCCAGCGCCTTGATGCTGGGCAGATTCGACCGATCCATCAGCACCAGGGTCCGCCGATCCGGGCTCAACATCGACGACGGCGTCGGCTTGGCGTCCAGGATGTCCGCGATCGGCGCCGGCGGCTGCTGATAGACCGAAACCGCCGGGGCCGCCGTCGTCTGAGCGAAAGCCCCGCCCGCCGCCGAAGCCATCAACACAGTCGCCAGCGCAAGACCGGCTCCACGCACACGCATCATCATTGTCCGAACCCCACAAAACTCAGGCGGGCAACTAAGGGCGCCGCGACGCAGGCGGCAAGACCTAACGACGTTACAGTGTCACATTGCCGCCAGGGCTCAGACCGTCACCATCCCGAACGCCGGCTCGATGCCCCGCGTCGTCTCCAGGCGCAGGAAATAGGGCCCCGGCCGAAGCAGCAGCGTCGCCTGCGTCTGTTCCGGCTCCAGCAGCAGGTGATCGGCTGGAATCACGGCGCCCTCGTCGAGGTGCATGGCCTGCAACAGGGCTGGTCCCTCGAACGCCGGAACCGCCACCTCGACCGGCTTGCGCGCGGGATCGGCCGCCAGCCACCCCGGCCGGCCGGCGACATTGGGCAGACGCGGATGAAAGACGCTCAAATCGACCTTGCCGTCGAAGAAACGACCGGTGAAGGCGCGCCTGTCCCGGGACACCGTGATCGGTCGTGTCGGCGTGAACCGCTTCAACACGGCGGCGACCTCCGCAGCATCCGCTTCGGGACGGGTCGCCGGCCAATTGCTCGACTGTTCGATAGTCAGGGGGTCGATCCCGGTCGCCGCCTTAAGTCGCCCCGCGAACCACAGTCCGCCCACCCCCTCGACCTCCGTGGCGTGACTGTACCCGCACAGGACGAAAATCCGTGCGTCGGGACGCGGCTTCAGCACATTCTCGATCAGATTGGTCGCCTGAGCCGCTTCCCGCGCGGCCGATCGGTCGTCCATGCTGGCGTCGTCGGGCAGCCTCTGGTCCGGCCGCTGCTCATAGTCGGCGAAGACATAGCCCAATGCGGCCGCCTCGCGCACCATCTCGGCATAGACCGGATCGGCGATGTAATAGCCCAGGCCGCGATGGAAGGGCGCGCCAGCGCGGTAATCGCGCATTCTGGCGCCCGGCTCCGGCGTCGCCATGGCGAAGGTTTCGGCGGCAAAGGTGTCAAACCCCAGCGGCCTCAGCGCGCGCATCACCCGCGCCGCAAAGCCGCGATGGCCCGAGACGTTGTGCGCCTCATTCAGGATCACGATCTGCTTGTCGACGGCCGCCCCGACGATGGCCTCCAGCGCATCCTCGGCTTGGGCGCCGGTCAGGTCGGGCAGCGGCGTATCGGCGCGCCGCACCCGTTCGTCCGTCCCGATCGCGGTCTCTTCGTCCCCGACGAAGGCGGCGAACCAGGGCAGATAAACCCGCGCCGTCTCGTCCCCGGCCTGCGCCTGTGCTTTCAGCTCAAGATAGAGTGGCAGATAACGGCCCTCGGCCTGATAACGGTCGCCCGCCGTCAGCGCCTCCTGCGCCCGCGCGTCCGACGCCGCCAAGGCGGCCGTCGCCAGAGCCGACAGGCCTAGGCCTCTTCGCGTCAACATATCCTGCTCCACGCAACCCAGAAGCGAGAACCGACGCTGTTAAGGCGACGCTGTCAACCGGCCAGCAGCGCCTCGACCTCATCGCGCTCCGGCGCCGACGGCTGAGCCCCCGCCCGCGTCGCCGCCAACGCCCCGGCCGCACAGGCGAACTTCAGCGCCTGCGCCGGGTCCATGCCTTCCAGCAACGCAACCACGATGGCCGCCACGAAGGCGTCGCCGGCGCCGGTCGCATCGACCGCCTCGACTACGGGCGGGGTCGCCCAGGCCATTTCAACGCCGCGCTGGTACATGGCCGCGCCCCTGGCGCCCTTGGTCACCACCACCCGGCCGCCGCCCCGGTGCAGACCGTCGCCATAGAAGGCGGCCTCGGTCTCGTTGACCACGATCAGGTCGCAGCGGCGCAGCAGGGCCTCCGACACCGGCGAGGCGGGCGCCAGGTTGGCGCAGACGAAGCCCGTCGCCCGGCCGACCGCCGCCTCCACCGTCTCGATCGGCAGCTCCAGTTGAACGATCAGCGCGCCCTCAATCCGCTGCGGCAGCTGCTCGGGCGTCACGAAATGATTGGCCCCTGCCGCCACCACGATCTGGTTCTCGCCGTGGGGATCGACGGCGATCAGGGCCACGCCCGTCGGCGCCGCCACATCGACCTCCACCCCCGACAGATCGACGCCCATGTTCGCCATCAGGGCCAGGGCCTCGCCCGACATGGCGTCGTCGCCGACCCGCCCGATCAGACACACCTCGGCCCCCAGCTTCTCCGCCGCCAGCGCCTGGTTGGCGCCCTTGCCGCCGGGATGCCGCGCCAGGGTCGCCCCCGTCACCGTCTCGCCCGGCGCCGGCAACTGGGGCGCGGTCGCCACCAGGTCCAGGTTGATCGAGCCGACGACGGTGATCCTCATGCTGCAGCCCTCAAGGTCTCCACGATCAGGTCGAACACCCCCTGCCCATTCGCGGACACCGCCCAGCGATGCCGCGCCGTCGCCGGATCGACCCGGAACTCCACCGCCGTGTGACCGCGCGTCAGCTCCGACGCCGTCTCGACGTCGATTCGGCACGCCCGCGTCTCGAACAGGTCGGGCCGCAGCAGCCAGGCGATGGTGCAGGGATCGTGCAGTGGTGCAGAATCCCAGCCCACCACCTCGCGCTCGACCCGCTGCGAGAACCTCAGCATCGACGCCGTCGTCCGCGCCGCCTCGCTTTCGATGGCCTCGATGGCGACGATCCGGTCTTCGGTCGCGCGCACCTGATGGGTCGCGTCCAGGCCCAGGGCGATCACCTCGCACCCCGATCCGAACACCACCGCCGCCGCATCCGGGTCGGCCCAGATGTTGAACTCGGCCGACGGCGTGATGTTGCCCCCCTCCGACCGCGCGCCGCCCATGATCACGACCGGCCCCAGCCAGTCGGCCAGCCGCCGCTCGCGCCGCATCGCCAGCGCCAGATTGGTCATCGGCCCCATGACGGCGACCGCCACCGAACCCTGAGGCCGGCTCATGACCAGGTCGACGATGGCCGCCGCCGCCGGCCCGTCCGACACGATGCCGGTTGGCGCGAACGGCTCCAGATCGCCTAGACCCTCAAGCCCATGAAACTCGCCCGCCCCCGCCGGCGGCCGTTTCAGCGGCCGTTCCGCCCCGATGAACACCGGCACATCCTCGCGCCCTGCGATCTGGCGCACGATCCGCGCATTGCGCTGGGTTTTCGCGCCCGGGACATTGCCCCCGACCGTCGTAACCGCCAGCAGATTCAACTCCGGCGCCGCAAAGGCCAGAAACAGCGCCACGGCGTCATCCACGCCGGGGTCGCAATCGATGATAAGGGACTGAATAGACACCCGCTTCGTTTGACGCCCCAAACGCCGGGTAGCAAGCCCCGTTCGGCTTTCGTCAACACCCCCGACGGATGAGATCGAAGGTCAGAGACACGCCCCGACGCACGCCCGCGCCAGCACCTCGGCCGAGTCCGTCAGCATCACCGGCGCATCCTCCGCCCGCAGCAGCAGCGGAACCTCCGTACACCCCGCAATCAGCGCCTCCGCACCCGCGTCCGCCAACCCCTGCGCCAGCCCCCGCATCCCCGCTCGCGCCGCCTCGGCCACATCCCCGCGCTTGACCCCATAGACCAGCGCCATGAAGGCCTCGCGATCCGCCCCCGTCAGCAGCACGGCCTCCACCCCGCGCGCCGCCAGCGCGTCCTCGTACAGCCGCTCCCCGCCCGGCGTCGCCAGCACCCCGATCCGCCGCGCGCCACCCGCGACCGCCGCATCCGCCGTCGCCGCGATCATGTCGATGAAGCTCAACCCCTCCACCTCGCACACCGAACGGATTGCACCCGCCTGGGCATGGGCGGTGTTGCACGGCATGGCCATCACCTGCGCCCCCGCCGCCGCCAACCGCGCCGCCATCTGACCCAGCACCGCCTCCGCCTCGCCCGGCCGCGTGTTCCGATCCGGCACCTGCGGGTTCAGGTCCATCAAAACCCTTATGTGATCCGCATCCCCCTGCGCCGGCGTCAACGCCTGCACCCGCTCCAGAAACGCCACCGTCGCCGCCGGCCCCATGCCCCCGATGACGCCCAGGATTTTGGTCATGTCGCTATTCCAGATGAAGCTTCGGCGTTTCTATGCAGCAAGAATACATCTCGCTTGGACAAAGCTTGCGCTTAGCCGACAGTCTCAAAATCCGCTAAGGGTGGAAAGCCGACCGTCGGCCGTGGGTAGAAAACGGCTCGTCATTGAGGCAAATGCGCAGTTGCTTGTAGGTGGTTGCATCGCAGACAGGGATGCCATGGGGACACGACGTGGGCCTCGCGAAGTTGAGACGCCGGCGGCGGACGATTGGGCACGACAAGGCCTCGGACGGTGCATAGGTAGTCGCCTCAATTTAGGATGCAGTGTTGACCATGCAGCGGATCAGGCAAGCCACCATCAAATTGGGTCGTGGCCGATGGGCTTTGAAGGACGTCTTCGGTCGGCACTTCCGGTATGGGAAAATCGCACTGATGCTCTGCTCTGGCGCTTGGGCGACGGCGCACGCCGAGCCTCAGGATCGACCCCTGACCTCCCTCGAGCGGGGTACGGAGGTTCGTCTTGGCTCCCAAACCGTGACGATGCCAATCGTCAGGGTTGGCGAGTTTCCTTTCATCGAAGGATCGATCGCTGGCGTCAACGGCAAGCTGATGCTGGACACCGGCGCTCAAGACGCGCTGGTAGTCAATAATCATCGTGTACCGACGCAGGGCGCTCAGACGGTTGGGACTGGGTTCTTCGGGAGCGGACAGACGTTCGACGTCCAGCTCGTGCCGGAGCTCCGCGACGTTCGAATTGCAAACCTGATCTATCCGGAGGTCACCAACGTCCGTGCCCAGGACGCCCGCCTCCTTGAAGGCATCACGCCCGACTTCATCGGCTGGCTTGGCTTCAATGCCTTCGGGGACCATCCACTTGAACTCGACTATAAAAACCTTCAAGCGACCTTCCACGGTGCGGACAGTTTCGATTACCTGGCGGGTGAGCGCATCGTCGCAGAGCTGTCGTTCGAGACCCGCCGGCTGCCCAATCATCCCATCATGACGGGACGGGTCGGCGACTTGCCCGTCGTTGTGTCCTGGGATACGGGCCAACAGGGCGGGTTAGTGACCACTGTGGCGCTCAAGGCCCGGCTGCTGGAAGACGGACGGTTGACGCCCTCTCAAGGGGATCCGGACACCTTCGATCTCCACGGGCTGCACCTCAACGGGCAAGCCATGCCCGTTTTGCCCGGAATAGACGTCGAAACTGAACCATCTCGTGCCGACGCAGCGCTCGGGATCACCGAGCCCGATACCCTGACGATAGGATACGCGCTTCTTCAACAGTTCAAGACCATCTGGGACTTCCGGCAGCGCCGCATTTATCTGCTTGAGTACTGAAGCGCATGTCGGTGCCGGCAACCCCAACTCAACGTGGCTCGTTTGGAATGAACTGTGCAGAGCGAATTATGTCCGCAATGGGTCGACTGGAGTCCAAGGTTTCGGCGTCGGAATCAGACGTTGGCGGTCAGGCCAGAAAGCGAACACTCTCGGCTTCAGTTAGGGTCGGTTAGCGGGTTTTCAACGCCATGCTCCGCACTAGGGTCTGGTGACCACTTCCATGCGCGATGCCGACGAGGATAAATCTTGTTTCAATTCGTCCTGATGGCATCTCTCGAGATCGTCGGCCACCTCACCCAGACTGCGGTTGATCGGCGTTTTTCTGCCATCAAAGGGCTGCCTTCCTGGTTGCGGGCGCCAGCCATCACTCTGGTCATTGCGATTTGGGTCACGGCAGTGTTTGGGGCAGGTTTGCTACTGGCGGCTGTGGTGATGACCTTCGTCAGAATTCTGAAGGCGGTGTTCTGACGTTGTAACCAAGTCGCCTCGCGCGCATCCACCCCGCTCGCCGCCCCTACAGCGCCCCCTCGATCTCGCTCTGATAGCCGAACAACCCCTGCGCCCCGCCGGTGTGCAGGAAGACCACCGTCTCGCCGCGGAACTGGCCGGCCCGCGCCAGGGCGATCAGCCCCTTCATCGCCTTGCCGGAATAGACGGGGTCCAGCACGATCCCGTCCAGACGCGCGGCCAGGGTCAGGGCGTCGATCACCCCCTGGTCGATCAGGCCGTAGCCCTCGCCCACATAGTCGCAGTCGGCGACCACCTGATCCCGCTTCACCCGCCCCGGCTGGCCCAGCAGGGCAGCCGTCTCCTCGGCCAGTTTGAAGACGTTCGCCTCCTGCTTTTCCTTCGGCGCCCGCACCCCGATGCCCAGCACCGGAATGTCCGCCCCCATGACCGCCAGCCCGGCGACCAGGCCTGCGTGCGTGCCCGCGCTGCCCGTCGCCGTCACGATCCGGTGGACCTCCAGGTCCATCTCGTCGGCCTGGACCACGATCTCGCGCGCGCAGTCGACATAGCCCAGCGCCCCAATGGGGTTCGAACCGCCGCCGGGGATCACATAGGGTTTGCCGCCCCGCGCCCGCACCTCGGCCGCCGTCGTCTCCAGCTCTGCGACCATGTCCGTCCCGCCCGGCACGGTGCGCAAGGTCGCCCCGAACAGCCGGTCCAGCAGCACATTGCCATTGCCGACATAGTCGCTGGCCTTCGACCCCGTCCGCTCTTCCAGAATGATCTCGCAGGCCAAGCCGTGCGCGGCCGCCGCCGCTGCGGTTTGCCGCACATGGTTCGACTGCACCGCCCCTTGCGTCACCAGCGTATCGGCGTCCTGCTCGAACGCCGCGCCCAGCAGAAACTCCAGCTTGCGCGTCTTGTTGCCGCCGCCCGCCAGGCCGGTGCAGTCGTCGCGCTTGATCCACAGATCCACGCCCAGCTCTTCCGACAACCGGGGCAACGGCTCCAGCGGCGTCGGCAGATGGGCCAGGCGGATGCGGGCGAAACGGGCGAGATGCATGGGGTCGGTTCCTGTTCGCCCGTTCAATACCCGCTTCCCTCTCCCGTCGGGAGAGGGCTTGAGCGCACGAGAGCGTCAGCGATCGTCCTGGCGCGAAAGGGTGAGGGCCACGGCGTATCCGACATGCGGAGCCAAAGCCGACCATCAAGCGTTGCCGTCCCATGACCGCCGCCGCACCGCTTCTGGATCTGGGACGAGAGCGCGACTACGTCCGCGACCTGGGCCGCGCCTTCGCGGGCGCCCTGGTCTTCAACATCCCGCTGCTGATGACGATGGAGATGTGGGAGCAGGGCGTGGTCATGGACCGCTGGCGCCTGCTGGCCTTCATCCTGTGCGGCCTGCCGCTGCTCTATGGCCTGTCCTATTATGCGGGCTTCTCAAAGCGGCGCGGCCTGGTGAACGACACCCTGGACACCGCCGTCGCCCTGGCCGTCGGCTTCGTCACCGCCTCGATCCTGCTGGTCCTGTTCGGCGTGGTCGAGTGGGACGCCCCGCCGCGCGAGGCCCTGGGCATGGTCGCGCTTCAGGCCATTCCCGGCGCCATGGGCGCGCTTCTGGCCCGCCGTCAGCTCAGCGGCGACGGCGGCGGCGACACGGACGAGGATCAGGCCTCCTATTTCGGCGAACTGTTCCTGATGGCGGTCGGCGCCCTGTTCTTTGCGCTGAACATCGCCCCGACGGAGGAGATGATCCTGATCGCCTACAAGGCGACGCCGATCCACACCCTGGCCCTGATCGCCGTGTCGATCGTCCTGCTGCACCTGATCGTCTTCAACGCGGGCTTCGCCGGTCAGGAAGAGGCCGACCACCCGCTCAAGGCCTTCTTCCACTTCACCGTGCCGGGCTACGCCATCGCATTGGGCGTCAGCCTGTTCGCCCTGTTCATCTTCGGCCGGATCGAAGGCCATTCCGTCGCGGGCGTGGTCCAGACCATGATCGTCCTGGGCTTCCCCGCCTCCATCGGCGCCGCCGCCGCCCGTCTGTTGGTCTAAGCCCATGCCTGCCAAAAAGAAGCCCATCCCGACCCCGACCCGCCCCGTCCTGCAATGGACCATGGCCGTCCTGGGCGCCGTCGTCACCCTGACCGTCATCGGCGTCGTCGTGTGGGAGGCGGTCCAGCCGACGGCCCCGCCCGCCCTCAGCGCCCGCATCGTCGCCGTCCAGTCCACCGCCGCCGGCCACGTCGCAACCATCCGTGTCCAGAACGATGGCGACCAGACCGCCGCCGCCGTCGATATCGAAGGCGTGCTGGGCGACCAGACCGCGACCGCCAGCCTCGACTACGTCCCCGGCCACGGCCACGCCCAGGCCTACCTCCGCTTCGACGCCGACCCCCGCGCGGCGTCCGTCTCGGTCAAGGGCTGGTCCGCGCCTTGAGGCTGGGTTATGGTCCCTTCGTTCTCCGGGGGGTCGCGCAGCGCGCCTTCAGCGAGCGGCATCCGCGAGCGGTTCGAAGGCGCGCCACTTAAGTGGGCGCTTTCCGGGCGGCGAACCGGCGACCACTTCGCCTGAAAGCGCCCAGCGGCTGAGATTGGCGTAGCCGCCTGACCCGTCGAACCTGATCCGGGTCATGCCGGCGAAGGGATGGGAAACGCTACGGGTCCGCGCGACAGGACCGTTCCGCCCGACGTCGGCAGACCTCAACCGTTTGAGGCCGCCATGAACATCCAAGTCACGCCCCCCGCGCTTCCCGAAGAGCCCAACCTGGCTCAAGCAGCGAGCGACCGCGTCGCGAGCGCTAGCCACGAAGGGAACGTCGAGCTCGCTCTCAAGGACGCGCGCGATGAGGTCATGCGCGAGACCGGGACCATCCCCACCGGCGAACGAGCGGGCAGCCGCAAGGTCTATGTCGCCGGCGAGCTATACCCCGACATCCGCGTCCCCTTCCGCGAGGTCGCCGTCCACCCCTCGGCCAACGAGCCGCCGGTGACGATCTATGACAGCTCCGGCCCCTACACCGACCCCACGGTGACCATCGACATCAAGCGCGGCCTGCCCCTGGTGAAGTCGTCGTGGCAGCTGGATCGCGGCGACATCGCCCCTGTCGCCAATCCCCGCGAGGTCAAGCCCGAGGACAACGGCCACGCCAGCGGCAAGAACCTCGCCCCCCGCTTCGACGTCTCGAACCACAAGGTGTTCAAGGGCGTCGAGGGCCGCCCGGTCACCCAGTACGAATACGCGAAAGCCGGGATCATCACGCCCGAGATGGAATACGTCGCCATCCGCGAGAACCTGCGCCGCGAGCAGTCCGCCCCCTGCATCAGGGACGGCGAGGACTTCGGCGCCAGCATCCCCGACTTCGTCACGCCCGAGTTCGTTCGTCAGGAGATCGCGCGCGGCCGCGCCATCATCCCGCACAACATCAACCACCCCGAGGTCGAGCCGATGATCATCGGCCGCAACTTCCTGGTGAAGATCAATGCGAACATCGGCAACAGCGCGGTCCTGTCCAGCGTGGACGACGAGGTCGACAAACTGGTCTGGGCCACCCGCTGGGGCGCGGACAACGTCATGGACCTGTCGACGGGCCGCAACATCCACAACATCCGCGACTGGATCATCCGCAACTCGTCCGTCCCCATCGGCACCGTGCCCATCTATCAGGCGCTGGAGAAGGTGAACGGCGTCGCCGAGGACCTGACGTGGGAGGTGTTCCGCGACACCCTGATCGAACAGGCCGAACAGGGCGTGGACTATTTCACCATCCACGCGGGCGTGCGCCTGCCCTTCGTGCCGATGACGGCCAAACGCGTCACCGGCATCGTCTCGCGCGGCGGCTCCATCATGGCCAAATGGTGCCTGTCCCACCACAAGGAGAGCTTCCTCTACGAGCATTTCGAGGACATCTGCGACATCATGCGCGCCTATGATGTCAGCTTCTCATTGGGCGACGGCCTGCGCCCCGGCTCCATCGCCGACGCCAATGACGAGGCCCAGTTCGCAGAACTACGCACCCTGGGCGAACTGACCAAGATCGCCTGGGCCAAGGGCTGCCAGGTCATGATCGAGGGCCCCGGCCACGTGCCGATGCACAATATCAAGGCCAATATGGATGAGCAGCTGAAACACTGCCACGAGGCGCCCTTCTACACGCTTGGCCCGCTGACCACCGACATCGCCCCCGGCTATGACCACATCACATCGGCCATTGGTGCGGCCATGATCGGCTGGTTCGGCACGGCCATGCTCTGCTACGTCACGCCCAAGGAGCATCTGGGCCTGCCCGACCGTCAGGACGTCAAGGACGGCGTCATCACCTACAAGATCGCCGCCCACGCCGCCGACCTGGCCAAGGGCCACCCCGCCGCCCGCCTGCACGACGACGCCCTGAGCCGCGCCCGGTTCGAGTTCCGCTGGGAGGACCAGTTCAACCTCGGCCTCGACCCCGAAACCGCCCGCAAATACCACGACGCCACCCTGCCCAAGGAAGCCCACAAGACCGCCCACTTCTGCTCCATGTGCGGCCCGAAATTCTGCAGCATGAAGATCAGCCAGGACATCCGCCGCGATGCCCAGGCGCAGAACGACGCGGGCGCTTCGCTGACGGAAGCCGAGGCCGGCATGGCGGAGATGAGCGCGAAGTTCAGGGCCGGCGGCGGGGTGGTGGAGGTGAAGGTGTGATTTCACGCACTGGTTGACAGGCTAGCTCGTTGGGTCAAAGCTAAGCTCATGTGCGAGGTGCACTAGCCAGCGTCGGGAACATCACTTTGCAGGCTTGCCACGAAGGCAAGTCGCCACTTCGTAAAAGAAGCCCTGACTTGCCGATGCTGGCGCCTCCACCAAGGCGAATATATGCAAGAACTCATCCTTGAGGCCTTGGTCCGAAAGGCTCGATCAGTCCTACGTCGGCATCAAGCAGGCGTCGCCACCGACCGAAAGTACGCTCGAAAGTTCAGCAAACGCACTGGCCTTGTCGCGGGTAGACCTAGGGTAGATTCGCCAAGCGCCTGGGACCTACATCCCCACTTCGATCCGGCATACTGCATTCGCCATGCCGAATATCTGAGCCGAGTAATATGGCGAAAGATTCAAGATGGCACCTATGAGCCAGTGCCCGCCGTCCAATACGAAATTGAAAAGCCGGGTGGCGGAACACGCGTCATCATGGCGTTTTCTATTCCGGATTCAGCGGTTGCAAATGTGGTCCACCGAGCCGCCACTCGGCGAAACATCAATATACTATCTAGCAACAGTTACGCCTACCGACCTGATAAGAGCGTTTTCGATGCGGTTATAAATCTTCGCCGATCTGTCACTGGCGCAAAAGTTTATGTAGTTCAATACGACTTCTCCAAATACTTCGACACCATCGATCAAGAATATCTAAAAAAGATCGTTGGCGATCGACGTAATTTTGTCTTGTCGATTGCAGAACGGAACGTCGTCAAGACGTTTTTGAACCATCGCTACGCGCGAGTTTCGGATTACCCAACCGGGGTATTTAAAACTCGTGACGCGGGTGTGCCGCAGGGAAGCTCCCTGTCGCTATTCCTATCGAACGCTGCTGGTCACGCTCTCGACCTGTCGCTGGAGCGTATGAACGGGTCTTTTGTCAGGTTTGCTGACGATGTTGTGGCGATCACTCAGACCTACTCGGATGCACTTCGCGTGGCCGAGGAGTTTCGGCGCCATTGTTTGGCGGCTGGGCTCAAGATTAATCGGGAAAAGTCGCCTGGCATTCGTCTCTTGGGTGGCACGAGCGAACTTGAGCAGCGCGTCATGGCAATTGATGATGACGACATAGCCGAGCTCAAGACTATCGAGCATATAGACTACCTAGGTCACCGAATAAAACATGATCGGATTGAACTACCCGAAAAATCAGTACGGCGTATCAAGCGACGGATATCGTCCATCATCCACAAGCATCTGTTCCTCTACAGTCGCGGGCCCAATGGAGCGATGGCAGCCGACAGGATCGGCCCCGGCTTTTATGATTGGGATTTCGTCACCTGTCTGAATGAACTTAGAAAATACATATACGGCGGCCTCGGCGAGACACAGATCAGGAGATTTCTGGACCACAATCAAAAGCCGTCGGGGATACGCGGTTTAATGGGGTTCATGCCGCTGATGACAAATCGTCGGCAGCTTGCCGATCTCGATGGGTGGCTTCTCAACATCTTGGTCCGTGCCCAGCGTGAAAGATGTCGAGTAGCCGCAAGCCGCGGCTACGTCCTGGCACCGTTGACTCGGGAACAAATTCTGACGGGCGCGTGGTATATTTTTCCAACCGTCGCACAGGATACCCAAGCGCCGAGCTTCGTCAGGGCATGGCGTGCGGCACGGAAGTTTTATCTCCGCTATGGCTTGGTCGGCATTGAACCCCCAGCATATTACTCGATGATCGAATATCAGTAATCGATGCCCACCCTCGTCCTCCTCGCCGGGCCGAACGGCGCCGGCAAGACCACCTTCATCAACGCCTTCCTGCGGGAGCGTACGGAGACGTTTCAGTTCGTCAACCCGGATGAAGTCGCCCGTGGCCTGACCGGCGAAGGTCCGGCGCGCGATTTGGCGGCCGGGCGTCTGGTGCTGGAGCGGCTAGACGCGCTGACGCGCGCCGGGGCGGACGTGATCCTTGAGACCACTCTGGCGACGCGCTCGCACGTCGTGCGCATTCGCCATTGGCGGACGCTCGGCTATCGGGTGGAACTGGTCTATCTGCGCCTGCCCAACGCCGACTATTCGGTTGCGCGCGTCGCGCGCCGGGTTGCGCGCGGGGGACACGGCATTCCCGAGGAGACCCTGCGCCGCCGCTTCCTGCTCAGCGCCGAGTATCTCGAAACGACCTACAAGCCTGCCGTCGATGCCTGGAAAATCTACGCCAATGGCGACGACGGTCTCGATCTGCTAGATTGGGGACCGCGATGAACAAGATGCTGATCGACCACGAAACCGCGCTGAAGGCCGCGCGCCGCGCCGCCGAGATGGCGAAGCACGGCACGCGCGAGGAGCAGTCCGGCAAGTTCCTGCCGCCGCCCGGCTGGAAGGGACATCTGGTCACCGCCGCCGACGCCCCGGCTGCGCCGAAGAAGAAGCGGGCCTAGGCGTGTGCTCACTCTCCCGTTGGGAGAGGGCTTGAGCGTCCGAGAGCGAAGCGATTGGAAACGCGAAAGGGTGAGGGCCGGACCTCGCCGCAGACGCACGACACTCACCCTTTTGGCCAAGGCGCATCGCTGACGCTCTGCGGGCCTCAAGCCCTCTCCCACCGGAAGAGGGAAAAGGCGGCCTTCCCATACAACATGTCCCCTCCCGTCCCGTTGACATTCCTCGGCTTTCGGGAAATCGACGGCCTCTACCCTATCACGGTTCGGGACGGCCTTAGACTGGGGGCGCGTCCTGGGATCGGGCGTGGGCGACAGCCGGGGGACGGGATGGACGACGATCAGGCCTATGACGACGGCGAGGGCGGCGGGTTCGATGGGCCGCGAGATCCGCTTTACGATGCGGCGACGCAGCAGGGGCTGGGTCAGATTCGCGTCCTGCGCGCGGCAGGTCTGGAACAGGCGTATCGCGACGCGCTTCACCTGGACTGTTCGGCCGAGGCCGAGGTGCGGTTCTGGCGCACGCACGGCCTGCCGATGCATCTGTTGCGGCTGCCGGCTCTCGCCGCCTCGGACACCGTCGCGCGCGACGCCGACCGGGTCCACAATCGCGGCTATCGCCGCCTGTCGGAAGAAGCCTGGCAGGCGGCGGGCGAGGCCTATCTGGAGGGCGACACGGCCGAGGAGGTCAGCGCCCGTTACGGCATGGGGGTCAGCACCTTCCGCGCCCGCGCCAGGGACGAAGGCTGGCGGCGCGAGGATCAGGACGATCCCGCGCCCTTGCCGATGGATGGGCCTATGGATGGGCCGATCGACCTGCCGTTCGAGACGGCGCAGGGCCTGCCCGACTTTGCAGAGATGGCGGCCCACGCCCTGGTGCGGATGGGTCGGGCGGTCCAGGCCGGGCGCGCGATGGAGGCGGCGCGGTGGGTGCGGCTGCACGCCCATCTGACCCGCCTGGCGCGCGAGGCGGAGCCGCCCCCTCCAAAGCCCGAGCCCAAACCGAAAGAACCCGACATGGCGGAACGCGCCACGGCCGTCGCGCGGGAGATCGGCGTCATCGCCCTGGAGGCCGCCGCCCTGACGCCCGGCGACTATGCCGGTCGCGACGCCCTGATGGCGCGGGTTGACGCGCTCGACGACCTGAAACCGTCCCCGATTTCAGACGAATTGCACCTTCAGACGGTGTTTTTTCGCAAGGGGCGTCTGAAACCGACCCGCCGTGACCGTCTCCTCCCCATCGCCTGCGATGGGGAGGGGGACCGCGCCCGCAGGGCGTGGTGGAGGGGCTCTCGACACCCCACAGACGTCGATCTTGCAGAAAGAACCCCTCCGTCACGGCGCGAAGATGCGCCCCGCTGCCTCCTCGCTTCGCGCCAGGGAGGAGACGACCGTCACACCTCCGACGCCATCTTCCTCAGCGCCTCTTCGAACACCGACGCCGGTTGGCCGCCGCTGATCAGATATTTGCCCTCCACCACCACGGCGGGGACCGAGGTGATGCCGCGCGAGCGCCACAACTCCTCTGACGCCCGCACGGCCTGGGCGTAACGGCCCGAGGCCAGCACCTCGCCCGCCTCGGGCCGGTCCAGCCCGGCGACCTCGGCGGCGGCGGTCAGGACCCCGGCGTCGGTCAGGTTGCGGTTGTCGGTGAAGTGGGCGGTGAACAGCGCCTGTTTCAGGGCCTTCTGCTTGTCGGGCGCCGTCTCGTGCGCCCAGTGCAGCAGGCGGTGCGCGTCGAAGGTGTTCCAGATCCGGCTGTCGTCGGTCATCCGCATGTCGAAGCCGACCTCCCCCGCCCGCTCGCGGATCATGGCCCGGTTGGCGGCGGACTGCTCTGGCGACGCGCCGTATTTGCGGCCGATGTGTTCGACGATGTTCTCGCCCTCGGGCGCGATCTGGGGGTTCAGCTCGAACGGCTGAAAGGCGATGTCGGCGGCGATCCCCTCGCTCTTGAGGGCGTCCAGCGCCGTCTCCAGCCCGCCCAGGCCCACGACGCACCACGGGCAGACCACGTCGGAAACGAAGTCGATCTTCAGGGTCTTTGTCGGAACGGCTTGGGTCATGGCGAAGGGCCTTCTGGAACAGCGAGTGTTGCGAAGGATATGGGAAGCATGACCACGAACGCCAGACCGTCTCCTCCCCACGATGTGGGTAGGGGGACCCCGAAGGGGTGGAGGGGCTCTCGACGCCTCGCAGACCCCCTCCGTCACGACGCAAAGCGGCGCCGCGCCACCTCCCCACGATGTGGGGAGGAGACAGAAGCCTCACCCGATCTTCAGATCCCTCGGCGGCCGGATCCGGCGCCAGCGCGCCTCCACGAAGGCGAAGGCGCCGAAGGCCATCAGCCCCGCCGCCGTCAGCCCCAGGATCCACGACCCGCCCGGCTGGGCCTCCAGCGCGTCCAGCGCCGCCGCCGCCGTCGTCACCTCGCCCGAGCGCGCATGCAGCCCCGCCAGAACCACGAAAACCCCCAGCGGCAGATAGGCGAACCCCCGCGCCCCATACCCCGCCCGCGCCAGGGCCGTCGCCGTCCCGCAGAAGGCCTTGGGACAGGCCAGGGCGTCGTCGAAGTCGTCGCGGAAGGCCCGCACGATATTGCCGACGCCGACGCCCAGCACCACCAGCCCCGCCCCGATCAGCAGCACCTCGCCGAACGGCAGGCCCAGCAGGATGGCCGCCTTCTCCTGGTTCTCTGCGACGCTCTCGGCCTGGGCGGACGAGGCGCTGGTCGCCTCGCCGAACTCGTCCAGATACTCGAACACCCCCGACGCCAGCACCCCGTAGAACAGGCCGCTGACCGCCTGCCCGCCGCGCGTCAACCAGCCCTTCAGGTCCGTCCCCTCATGGTCCGCGTCGAACACCGCCTGCAGCACGCGCCAGCCGACGAAGGCCCACAGGCCAAGCCCCAGCAGCACCAGCCACACCTTGCCGAACGGCTGGGCCGCCAGCCAGCCCGCCGCCCCGCTGGTCCCCACCGCCTCTCCGATCCGGTCGGTCGCCGCCAGCAGGGTCAGGGCGCCGGCCGACAGATAGACGAAGCCCCGCGCACCATATCCGACCCGCGCCGCCCACTCGACCAGCGTCGCCAGCGGCGGCAGGCGCCGCATGATCGGTGCACGCCGGCGCAGGGTGCTGCCCAGGTCGACGGCGGCGTGGCGAAGGGTCTTGGCGGCGGTCATCGCATCTCCGGCGTGGGGAAGTTGCTCAACGCCCCTGCAACGGCAAAGGCTCCCGCGCTCCTGTGTCGACATCCGACAGACGCCGGCCCGTATATGCCGCTACCGTCAAGCCTCAGGAGCCAGGCTTGCACATCTACGAGTTCCACTTCTTCGACGCGGCCGACCGTCGTCCGCTGCTCGACTTCTTCGATGGCGCCGACGACGCGACAGCCGTCGCCGCCGCCCGACGGCGTCTGGCCGACCACGCCTCGTGCATCGGGGTCGAGGTCCACCAGGGGGAACGCCTCGTCGCCCGGTTGGAGCGGAGCAAGACCGACGCCGTCTGAGCGGCTCCGTACACAACGCGGTAAAATCAGGGCTTTTCCCCAGAAACCAGCGACAGATACTGCTACGCTGTGTCGGGTTCCGACAGACGAGACGCACGGATCGCCTTATGCGCGAACTATGCGCATCCTCCCGCCGGGCAACCGGTTGATCCACGGCCTGAATCTCGAGGACCGCAACGCCCTTGCGGCGATCGCCACCCCCGTCGAATTCGCTCTTGGCCATGTGTTCAACGAGCCGGACGACGCCGTCGAACACCTGCACTTCATCGACAGCGGCTTCTGCTCCTCGGTGGCGGTGCTGGAGGATGGGCGCACGGTGGAGACGGTCATGATCGGGCGCGAGGGCGTGCTGGGCGTCGTCGCCTCGGTCGTGCCGCACCACGCCCATACCCGCAGCGTGGCCCAGGTCGCCGGCACGGCGCGGCGGGTGGACGCCGCACGTTTCCGGGCGCTGTCGGCCCAGAGGCCGGGCGTGCGCGACGCCGTGGGCGACTATATGGCCCGGCTTCAGGGCGAACTGGAGCAGTCCACCGCCTGCAACGCCCTGCATCACGCGGGCCAGCGGTTCGCCAAATGGCTGCTGCGCTGTCACGACCGGGTCGAGGGCGACACGCTGAACCTGACGCAGGAGTATCTGGCCTCGATGCTGGGGTCGCAGCGCACCACGGTGAACGAGGCGGCGCAGGGGCTTCAGAAGGCCGGCGCCATCGCCTATTCGCGCGGCCGGATCACGGTGCTGGATCGCGCGGCGCTCGAACGGGCCGCCTGTGAATGCCACCGCCGGGGCGGCGACCCGCGCTAGTCCGCCTGAGCGGCCGGCAGTTCCAGCACCGCCTTGAGCCCGCCCATGTCGCTGTCCGCCAGCGTCAGCCGGCCGCCATAGGCGCGGGTCAGGTCGTCCACGATCGACAGGCCCAGGCCCGAGCCCGGCGCGCTTTCGTCCAGCCGGGCGCCGCGCTGCATGACTGTGTCGCGTTGATCGGCCGGCAGGCCCGCGCCGTCGTCCTCGACCACCAGGATCATCTGCCCCAGGCCGCTGCCCCCCGCCGAGACGCGGACCCGGCGCCTGGAGAATTTGGCGGCGTTCTCGATCAGATTGCCCAGGATCTCCTGCAGGTCCTGACGCTCGCCCAGGAACGACAGGCTGTCGGGCGCGCGCCAGTCGATCTCGACGTTCTTGTCGCGGAACACCTGTTCGATCATGACCGCCAGCTCGTCCAGCACCTCGGCGACCGGCGTGGTCTCGCCAAGGCCGTGGGCGGCGCGGGCGGCGGCGCGGGCGCGGCGCAGATGGTGATCGACCTGGCCCTGCATGACCTTGGTCTGGCGCCGCACCAGTTCGGGCAGGTCGCCCGGGGCCGTCCCGGCCTCGGCCAGCATGACCGAGATCGGCGTCTTCAGCGCATGGGCCAGGTTGCCGACGTGGGTGCGCTGGCGCTCCACCACCTCCTGGTTATGGTCCAGCAGCCGGTTGACCTGTTCGGCCAAGGGCTGGATCTCCAGCGGATAGGACCGCCCGATCCGGGCCGACTTGCCCTTGCGCACGTCGGCGATCTCGTCGCGCAGGTCGAACAGAGGGCGCAGACCGATCCGCACCTGGATGAAGACCGCCGACACCAGGCCCAGGCCCAGGATCAGCATCGCCGTCCAGGTGACGCGGGCGAACTGGCGCGTGTCGGCGTCCACCTCGGAGCGGTCGATGGCGGCGATGAAGATGACCGGATGTTCGTGCCGGGGAATGGACTTCATGCTGGCGGCGACCCGCAGCGGCTCGCGCGTCTCGTCGTCGTCCTTGGGGCCGGTGGTGTTGAAGGTGATCACGTCCCCGAACGCCGCATCCAGCCGGTCAGGCAGGTCGGGCGGCAGGGTCAGGTCATAGCTCCACAGCGAGGTGGACCGGGCCAGGCTGACCAGCCGTCCATCGGGCCGAACCTCCATGATCTGCCAGTATTTGCCCGACAGCAGGCGCAGGGTGCGGGCGTCCTGAATCTGGGGCACGACCTCGCCGGGCGGCGTGCGGCTGGCGGCCACCACGATCTCCTCCGTGGTCTCGTTCAGCATGGTGCCCAGGCGGCGCAGGGCCGATTCCTGGAAGGCCTGGGTCAGGACCAGAGCGGCGATCACCAGGGCCACCAGGATCCAGGCCGAGGCCAGCCAGATCAGCCGCCGGGTCAGCGAGCGACCGGGCCGCCCGAACCAGCGTCCCCAATCCTGTTTTACCGAAACCGCCTGCCCGGTCACGCCGCTTCGGATTCGCCCGCCAGAGGCGTCAGCCGGTATCCCAGGCCGCGCACGGTCTCGATCCGGTCGGAGCCGACCTTCTTGCGCACCCGCCCGATGAAGACCTCGATGGTGTTGGAATCCCGGTCGAAGTCCTGATCGTAGAGGTGTTCGACCAGTTCGGTGCGGCTGATGACCCGACCCTGATGCATCATCATGTAATGCAGCAGCCGGTATTCCAGCGAGGTCAGCCGCAGGGGTTCGCCGTTGACGCTGGCCCGCGCCGCGCGCGGATCAAGCCGCAAGCCCCCGCAGGCCAGGGTCGCCGAGGCGATGCCGGCCGAGCGACGCAGCAGCGCCCGCAGACGCGCCAGCAGTTCTTCGGTGTGAAACGGCTTGGTCAGATAGTCGTCGGCGCCGGCGTCGAAGCCCGCGACCTTGTCCGACCACGAGCCGCGCGCCGTCAGGATCAGGACCGGCGTGGCCTTTCCCTCGCGGCGCCAGCGCTCAAGCACTGACACCCCGTCGATCTTGGGCAGGCCCAGGTCCAGGACGATGACGTCATAGGGTTCGTTCTCGCCCAGATAATGAGCTTCCTCGCCGTCCGGGGCGTGATCCACGGCATAGCCCGCGTCGCCCAGCGCCGCCTTCAGCTGACGCGACAGGTCGGCGTCGTCCTCGACAAGAAGCACGCGCATCAGTTCGGCCTGCGACGTTGATTGTTGTTGTCGTCCGATCCGCCCTGACGGGCCTGGCCGGTGCGTCCGTCGACCACGACCTCGCGCACGCGACCGTCGCGTTCGACCAGGACAGAGTAGTTGCCGTCGCGGCGCGGCTGGGTGTCGATGGGGCGTCCGCCGCCGGCCGCGCCCCCGCGACGACGCGCCTCGTCCGGGCTGACGCGCGGAGGAGGGCGATCCTGCGATCGTTGATCCTGGTCGCGCGACTGGCGATCACGAGACTGCGCGACCGCCTCCGTCGACAAGACGGGAGCGAGGGCCAGGGCCGCGACGGCGAGGATGAGACTGGCGTGTTTACGGAACATGGAGACCGATCTAGGCCCAATCATCTGAACGGGCGCTGAATACGTCGTATAGTTTAAAGCGACCTTCGCGCCAAACCGACGAACGCCGATCCTGTCATCCTTGTCATGCCGATGAACCGAACCTGATCGTCGCTGTTCAGAACCGGCTCAGTCGCCAGATGGTCAACTCTCCTCATCGCTGGTCACCCCGACCGGCATAACATTTGAGGAGATCGCCATGCGCAAGCTCATCGTCCCCGCCATCGTCCTGGCCGCCGCCTCGGTCGCCGCCCCGTCCTTCGCCCAATCCTATCACCGCCCTGCCCCGCCGCATCATGGCGCCCAGCACGCCGGCTATGGTTCGTGGCAGTCGATCAACGCTCGCCAGGCCAACCTGGACCGCCGCATCGACCAGGGGGTCCGTAACGGCCAGCTCAGCCGCCGCGAAGCCACCCGCCTGCGCGGCGAGTTCAACAGCCTGCTGCGCCTGGAAGCCAACTACCGCCGCGGCGGTCTGACCGCCTGGGAACGGACCGATCTGGACCGTCGTTTCGACCGCCTGTCGGCCCAGATCAGAAACGAACGCAACGACCGAGACAACCGTCGCGGCTGAGGCTTCGGCCATCAATATGACGCCTGAGAGCGCGGCCTACAGGCCGCGCTCTTCTGCATTTCAAGTATCAGCGCCGCTCTGGTTGCTCGCAGGCGCCAATGACGACAGGCATGCCGCAGTAAGTGCGCGGACGCCCGCGTTAACGGCCAAGCCTGGCCCTGCGGAACAGGAACGAAACGAATCAGGACCGAATCGCCGACACCGCCCCATTCGTCCTTTGTTCACCGCGACATCTGGTAGGTTAAGCCCGCTTAACCACAAGCCTCACGTGAGGCGTTCCCCACCTCTCCACCGAATTTTTCATCCGCTCCCGCTTTCCCGGAACGCGCCGACCCGCTAGGGCATCGTCCGTGGCCCCG
This sequence comes from Brevundimonas sp. AC546, assembly GCF_979258305.1. NCBI lineage: Bacteria > Pseudomonadati > Pseudomonadota > Alphaproteobacteria > Caulobacterales > Caulobacteraceae > Brevundimonas > Brevundimonas sp. AC546. Next base: position 2,589,744 of record NZ_OZ409849.1, on the reverse strand, counting down.
TAGCTCAGCTGCATAGAGCAAGGCTTTCCTAAAGCCGAGGTCGGGGGTTGGAGTCCCTCCGGGGTCGCCATCATTTTATCGAGACCACTTAGAACCTGCTCAATACACACTAAGGTCGCTCAGGGCGCGAGTCGCTCAAGAGGGCGCGGTGCAGTCTCGCTAAGCAGCTAGTGTCAGCAGTGCGCCAGAAGCGGATATTGGATCGCAGCCTGCAAGTAGACGTTCATCTTCATCAATCTGAGCTGAGCGAAGGCCTCTCAGCGTTCAAACCTATTTTGTGTTCGACGGGACGTCAGGGGGCGCTGCATCGTGCCCGCCATGAATGGTTTTACCCTCAAAGATTACGTCGCTCAGGAAGCGATCGCCCTCGAAGCGAACCTGACGCTGGGCGGAAACTTCAAAATCTTCGCTGAAACAGGGATCGCGATGTTCACCTCAACGATCACGTCGGCGGGCCGCTCGCACCTTCTCTTTATGGCCAACTACAGTTTCATCCAAGCTATGCTGTCGGCTCTCAGAAGCGCCAGTAGCGGACATTTTGACCGACGCGGAAATCAGACCTTCAAACGAAGGCGTGAGGGCCCGACCTGTGGCAAATGCATGACCGCTTCCGGCGGAAAATACTCCTAGCTTGCGTGCAGATCACCTCATCCCGACGTGTCGTCGCCTCAGACTCTCCGATTCCTGTGACGACAGCGGCAACAGTCCCATTGCATCGTTCAGATAGCCGTCCAGCGAGCCTGAGAACGGCCAGTCGGAACCTGGCACGAATTGCTCGATGCCGATGCCTCTCATGACCTCGACCAGCCGCGCACGGTTTTCCGGCGACGTATCGGCGTCGAAGACCTGGGCAAGGTCAAAGAAGAGGTCGGGCACCATGTCAGGCTGTTCGGCCAAGAACTTTCGAAACGCCTCCATCGCGTCCCAGGTGTTCGCATCCAACCCGCCCCAACCGCCGGAATGGGCGATGACAACGGGGGTGTTGCGGGCGTGGGGCAGGACCTGTTCGACGAAGATGCGGACGTCGCGCGCGCCATAGTCCTCTGCGCGGGTGCGCATATGGATCGTGATGGTCAGCCGGGCGTCCGATGCGGCCTCGAAAACGGCCGCCAGGCGACGGACGTGATCTGGATTGCGCAGATCGACACCCGAGTTGGTCAGATGCAGCTTCAATCCCTTGGCGAAGGGCTCGTCCTTCCACGCCTCGATTTCGGCCAGAGCATCGGGCGTCAGCGGATTGACAGAGACGAAGGCGACCAGTCGCCCCGGGTGCGCCGCCGCCGTGGCGACTGTGAAGGCGTTGGCGTCGTGAACCCGCGTTGCGGCGTCGGCCAGCGCAGGAACCATCATCGGGCTTTCGGCTAAATAGGCCGTGGACATCATCCAGGCCGTCTGGACGCCCGCCTCGTCCATGTCCGCCAGCAGATCGTCAGCCGTCCGCGTCTCGACGAAGGCCGGATCACAGGGGCCGATACGCCCTGGACTGCTGCAATAGGCCGGCAGGATCTCCAGAATGGCGGGCGAGTGGACGTGGACGTGATGGTCGGTGTGAACCGGTGCGCGGATCTGCGCCATCGCGGGCGCCGCAAGGAGCGCGGCCGAAACCGCGCTCGCCACGACGATGCTTCTGAAGGTCATGGATGGATTTCTGAACGGCGCCGGTCAGGGCTCAGCGCGCGGCGTCGCCGAGCAGCGTCTGTTTCCAGAACAGCAGACTGGTCCAGAAATAGTAGTCCTCGTTTTCCTTCTTGTGGAAACCGTGCCCCTCGTTCTGCGCCAGCAGATGCCAGGCCGTGCCGCCGTTGCTGCGGACCGCGCTGATGATCTGGTCGGCCTCGGAGGCGGGCACGCGGGGATCGTTGCCGCCGGTCGCCACGAGCAGCGGGATGGTGATCTTGTTTACGCTGGTCAGGGGTGAGATGGCCTGCAGTTGCGCGCGCTGGGCCGGATCACGCTCGTCGCCGTATTCGACGCGTCGCAGGTCGCGCCGATACGACTGGGTGTTTTCCAGGAAGGTGACGAAGTTGGAGATGGCGACGTAGCAGTTCGCCCCCTTCAGCCTGTCGCTGTAATGTACGGCTGTCGCGTAGCACATATAGCCGCCGTAGGAGACGCCGGTGACGGCGAAACGCGCGGCGTCCAGCTCAGGGTTGACCTCCAGCGCATCGAGGAAGGCGCCGATATCCTTGACCGAATTCTCGCGCTGGAATGGGCCGTTGTCCAGGTTGACGAAGCGCGTCCCATAGCCCGACGACCCGCGCACGTTCGGGAAGAAGATCGCCACGCCCAGTTCGTTCAGCAGATAGTTTTGCGAGCCCAGGAAGTCGGGTCGGGTCTGGCCTTCCGGGCCGCCGTGAATATCGACGATCAGCGGGCGCTTGCCGGGGAATTTGGCCGGATCGGGTTGATAGAGGAAGCCGGAGACGGTCTCGCCGTCGAAGCTCTTCACCTCGACCAGCTTGGGCTCGATGTTGATCGCGGCGTTCAGGCCGCCGGTCTCGCTGTGGGTCCACTGGGTGACCGCCAGGGTCGTCGGATCGATTGAGAAGGCGTCGCCGGACACGCGGGCGGACGACAGGCTCAGCCCGATCGCCCCCCATGGCGCGATGTCAATGGACGGGCCGATGCTGTAGGGGATGACGCCGTCAGGCAGGCCGGAGACAACGCGGACCGCCCCCGTGGCGACATCCATGACCTTGAGCCGAGAGACGCCCGCCTCGTTCACGGCGTAGGCGATGAAGCTGTCGTCCGGCGCCAGGGCGTAGTCGCTGACATCCCACCGAGTCTCGGTGCTGACGGGCGCGAAACCGCCCTGCCCGATCCGTCCCAGGCGCAAGAAGTCGGAATCCTTGTTGGACGTCGCCCAGACCGTGCCGTCGGCCGCATATTTGGGATCGACATAGGAGACCTGGGCCGCCGGATCGGTCAGCGGGGTCATGCGGCCGGACGCCAAGTCCAGCTCATAGACCACGGCGTTGTTTATCGACATCCGGTTCAGGACCAGGGCCTTGGTCCCGTCCCTGGAGAAGTCGGCGATGTTCCAGCCGCCGCCGGACACCTGCGCCACCAGACGGTCGGTCGAGGGATTTTCAGGATCGACGACATACAGATCCATGTCCGCGCCGTTGCGGCGCGACGAGGCATAGCCGACGCGTTTGCCGTCCGGGCTCCAGGCGCCGAACCAGTTGCGGCTCTTGCCGTCGGTGATGCGGGTCAAGCGGCCGCCGGTCAGGGTGTAGAGCTGGTAGAACTCGTCCCCGCCATTGTCCTTCTGGACCAACAGGGTCTGGCCGGACGGCGACAGGGCGCCGGCCAGGATCGGCTCCGCCTCGAAACTGATCTGGGTGCGTGCGCCGTCGGGACCGGCGACGACGTGAAGCTGGTCCGTAGCGCCGAACCGGGTCTTGACCAGCATGGATCGGTCGGCGGCGTTCCACCCCAGGAAGGCGGCGCGGCGCGCCTGAAGATAGGGTTGGGTCGCGGCGACCAGATCGTCCGGCACCGCCGGCAGGCCATCGGCCACAATCGCAGCCGGTTTGGGCGCTTCGGCGAAGGCGGCGGGCGCTGCGGAAATGGCGAGCGCGAGGGCCAGCGGGAGACGAGAGATCATCATTCAGACCGTGAACTGGGGGAAAGAAGAAGGGGTCGCCGGCTCCCGATCGGGAGAACGAAGCCGGCGACCGGGAGCGCGCTACCCGAACTAGAAGCGGTAACGCGCGCCTACCGTGACGTACCGACCGACGACGTCGTAGTACGGAGAGAAGAGCGACCCATCCGGAGGCCACTTGTCGAACAGGTTGGTCGCATTGGCGTAGAGCTCGACGCCGTCGGCGCCGTAGTGGGCCAGATCGGCCGTCAGCCCAAGATCGACGTAAGTGAAGGCGTCGATGTCGTTGTTCACGATCTTGACGGTGCTGTTGTAGACGCCTTCCGAGATGTAGCGAGCGCGCAGGTTTGCGCCGAACACCTCGCCCTGCCAGCCCAAGCTGGCGTTGACCCGCAGTTCCGGCACGCCCAGGCCGAAGGCGTAACCCTGCGACTTGACGTATTCGATCTCGGAGATGCCGTCGTCCGTCGTCAGGCTGTTCACCCAGGTCCCGACCAGGCGCATCTTCACCCGTCCGGTCGCGCCCGGAACCCACAGGTCCGCCGGCGACGAATAGGACACTTCGGCGTCGATGCCATCGGTCTGATACTCGGCCAGGTTCACATAGGTGGACCGGGTGCGGATCAGATTGCCCGAGGCGTCACGGTCGACATTGGCGCACAGTGCGGTGTTCCCGTTGAAGCAGCGGCTGACCAGATCCTGCGGTGCGATCGTGGTGATCACGTCGTCGATCTTGATGTTGTAGTAGTCGACCGACATGTTCAGGCCGGGGATCGACGGGGGCGAATAGGTCAGTCCCAGCGTCAGGGTGTCCGCCGTTTCCGGCGCCAGGTTCGGGTTACCCCCGCCGTTGTTCAGCGTGTAGACGGTCTGGCCCTTCAGCGGGTCGTTGATGTTGTTATAGCCGGTCGTGGTGGTGGTGTAGAGCTCGGTCAGGTTGGCCGAACGGATGTCGCGCGACTGGGTGATGCGCCCCCGGAAACCCGGGAAGAACTCGTTGGTCGCGCCGACCTTCCACGACCAGATCGAGCCCGTGGTGTCGTAGTCAGAGATGCGGGCAGCGGCGTTGAATTCAAGATTGTTCAGGACCGGCAGGTCGCGAACGATCGGCACCAGGATTTCACCGAAGGCTTCCTTGACGGTGAACTCGCCCGACATGGCCGAGAAGCTGAAGGTCTGGAAGGCCTTGGCCGCGTCCAGTTCACCCACGCGCTGGTCGGTCTGCTCCTTGCGGGCCTCCAGACCGACGGCGATCGACACATCCCCCGCAGGTAGGCTGAAGGGCTCGCCGCGCAGGCTGACGCCGGCGACATCCAGCTTGGTGGTCGTGCGCTGCTGGGGCGTGCCGGTGACGTAGTCGATGGCTTCCTGAGACGGCGCGCCCAAGCCGAACAGGTTGATCGGCACGCAGCCGGAGTTGGCGTTGGTCAGGGTCACGCGGCAGACGGGCTGATTGGTGACGGGGCTGATGACCGAGTCGACCGCCTGGGCGTAGTTGGTGGTCAGCAGGAAGCCGGGCGTGTCGATATTATTCTCGTATTCGCCGTGGCTGTAATAGGCGCCCCAGCGCCAGTTGTCGCCGAACTCGCCATCCAGAGCGATGGTCGCCTGGGTCGTGACCCGCTCGAAGTCGATGGTCGAATAGGACAGGTCGGAGTTGAAGCGGCCCATGGTGAACGAGGTCTGGCCCGCCGCCGCCATCTGCTGCTTGATCGCCGTCGACAGGAAGGCGTTGTCGTTCTTGATCGTCAGATTGCCGCGGTTGTGGTCGCCGAACCAGATGTAGTTGTTCCACATCCGCGAGTGACGGACGTCGGCGGTCAGGCGCAGTTTATCGGAAAGCTCGTAGGTGGCGCTGGCCAGACCGGCGTAACGACGCTGGGGCGTGACCAGGGGGCTGAGGTCATCGTTCGACGGTCCTTCGCCACCGACGGTATTCGTGCCAACCACCGTGCCGTAGTTGAAGGGGCGCAACGTGCCGTCGGGATTGAACACCTGTCCGGCATTCACGCCGGACATGATCAGACCGCCGTAGGCCGCGTTCGAGAAGCCGACGTTGGGAACGGTGACGAACCCGCCCGCGCCGTCGGACACCTGGGCCCAGCGACCGATCGCCGGACGCGAGGTCTTGGGAACGACGCCGTCGTTGTCCAGATATTCGCCGCCGATGACGAAATGACCGCGACCGTTGGCGAACGGCGTGCCCCATGCCGCCTCGAAACGCTGCTGTTCTGCATCATCGAAGGACGAGATGCCGTATTCGGCGCCCAGCTTGCCGCCTGTGAAGAAGCGGTCGATGCCGATGTTCACCACGCCGGCGACGGCGCCCGAGCCCCAGGCTGCGGATGCGCCGCCGGTGACGACGTCGACGCTCTTCACCAGAACGGACGGAATGCTGTTGAGGTCGTTCTCGCTCGACACCCGACGCCCGTCGATCAGGACCAGCGTTCGGTTGATGCCCAGACCGCGCAGGTCGACCGGCGCATTGCCCGCGCCGGTGTTGGTGCCGGTCGTCTGGGGCGAGCTGCTGGCCTTGAACTGAGGCATGTCGTTCAGCGCGGCGGCGATGTTCTGGCGCGCGCCGACCGAAAGATCCTCGGCCGTCAGATGGATGGTGGGCGTGGGCGCCTGGAAGCCGGCCCGGTCGATCCGGGACGCGGTGACGACGATGTCGTCCACCGAGGCGGCGGCCTCTTGAGCAGTTTGGGCGTCCTGTGCGTGAGCGATCCCGGCGCACGAAAGAAGGGCGATGGCGCTGCAGCAGGTGGTCAGATGGCGGTTGAGACGAGACAAGGCGATGGTCCTCATAAAGATGACGCCCCTCCCCAGGGGTGTCTGACGCGAGCGACGCTCTGCGGCGCCGTTTCGCCCCCGCTGTCATCAGGCCTGAGAGCTTCGGGGCCTTGCGACCCGTTTCTCCTTCGGCGAGGGCGGATCCCCCGGACCCGTCCTTCTCTCCAGCGTTCCTTCAGCAAGACGGTCCGTTTGCCTGAGCGTTTCCGGGGCGGTTGCGCCTTCGGCGTCGGCCGGAGCCGATCTCTCCCGCCTTGCTGAAGCTGAGTAAGATCGACCCCAGGCTCGGTGTCAAATAGGTGAAAGCCGCAATTTTATTGCCGTTCGAAGCGCTCCGTTCGCATTTCGTTGCTCTTCGGGATCAAGTGCAGTCACTTATGGCCGCGCTCGAAGGGCGGCTCGTGCGGCCGTGACGGCAGCGTGACAGAAAGGCGGGTTTCGGACTTTGTGGACTTATCCACAGGAACGCTCAGGGCGCGGCAGGATCCGAGGGTGCCCTGACGCCAGGACGCGTCGCGGCGCGCCAGCGCTTCAGCAGGGTCGCACGGCGCGCCTGATCCAGATTGGCGAGCAGGGCCGGACCCACACGGATAGGCCGAACGCCGGGCGACGCGGGACGCAGAGGCGCATCGACATCGTCGCGCACCGGCCGAACACCAAGCGCGCCGATCACCCGCTGTCCTTCGCGCGACAGCAGGAAGTCCAGGAACAGCCGCGCCGCATTCGGATGAGCGGCGTTGCGTGGAATGAAGGCCACACGGGAAACGGACAGATGATAGTCGTCAGGCGTGATCAGTCCGATCTGAGGAACACGCTCGGCCCAGGACTCGCCGTAGGATCGGTTCATATTGTAGGCGAACACCATCCGCCCATCGGCGATCTGGCCCATCATCCTCTGCCCCGAGGTGTCCAGTCGCGGACGCTGCGCGCCCAGCGCCTCCATCAACGGCCAGGCGTCGGGATAAATCTGCACGTCCGCCGACAACTGCATCAGGGCCACGCCGCTGCGTTCGGCGTCATACAGGGTGACGCGGCCGTCGAAGATTTCCGGGCGGACCCTCAGCAACCGAAGAAGATCCGCGTGACTGCGCGGCACGGCATCACCCGCAAGATGGCCCTTGTTATAGGCGAACACGATCGGCTCGGCGGTCAGCCCATATCCCTGATCGCGCCACACCGACCCGTCGGGCATCGCCGCCCGGTGCGGGGACTTGTACGCCTGGGCATAGCCGTCGTTGATCAGCTTGACCTGCACGTCCATCGCCGTGCTCCAGACCAGATCCGGCCCGTCCCGCCCCGTATCCGCGAGCACACGAACCTGTTCGGCGATCCGCGTGGAGTTTATGTCTTCGAGACGCACGCTGATCCCGGGCCATCGACGACGAAAGGCCTCCAGCACCGGTCCCATCAGGCTGGTATTGGTCAGGATGTGCAGCGCCCCTTCGCGACGCGCCAGCCAGCGCACACGCTGCGCCGTGCCCGCCCCCTCCGGCTCCGACGAACAGCCGGCACCCAATCCGGCCACGCCTCCAGCCAGACCCATCAGCAGATGTCGTCGATCCGTCTTCACCGCTCCGGCTTTCTGGTTATGGTGTCGCTCATGATCCGTCGCCCCGTCTTGTCGCCATGAGAATACTCGTCGTCGAAGATGACAAGGCGCTGCGGCATTCGCTCGAGGTCAGTCTTCATGAGGCGGGATTCGAGGCAAGCTGTATCGACAGCGGCGAGCAGGCCTTGCAGCTCGAGAGCGCCGAGGTCTTCGACGCGGCGATCCTGGACATCGGCCTGCCCGACATCGACGGTTTCGAAGTGCTCAGAACCCTGAGGCGTCGAGGATCGTCGACGCCGGTTCTGATGCTGACGGCGCGCGACGCCCTCGGCGACCGCGTCGCGGGCCTGGACCTCGGGGCCGACGATTATCTGGTCAAGCCGTTCGCTCCGTCGGAACTGGTCGCCCGCCTTCGCGCCATCGTGCGCCGACGTCAGGGACAGGCCGCCGGCGCGGTGGTGGTCGGAACCCTCTTCTGCGACTGGCGCACCGGGCGCGCCCTGGTCAACGACCGCGACCTCGCTCTGCGCCCCCGCGAGTGGGCGGCCTTGCGCGTCTTGGCCTCGCGGCCGGGACAGGTCGTGGACCGCGATTTGTTAGCCGCCGAGGTCTTTCCGCAGGACGAGGCGCCGTCCCTCAATGCGTTGGAAATCCATGTCGGCCGGCTGCGACGCAAGCTTCAGCCGGATGGCCCTGCGGTGACCAATATTCGCGGCCGCGGGTATCGTCTCGATCCATGAGCCGCGCCCGGCCTGCCCGTTCCCACAGCCTGGTCATCCGCCTGTTGATCGCACAGGTGGTTCCGCTTGCGATCTTCGCCGTCGTCGTCCTGGCGGTCGGCGCCTGGACGGCCCAGCGGGTGGTGGCGAACAATGCGGACCGGCTGTTGGCCGGCGCGCTGCAAACGATCCGCGAAACCGTGTCGGTCACGGATGACCGCATCACCGTGAACGTGGAACCCTGGGCCCTGGCCCTGCTGGACGGCCCCGAGCGTGACGCCGTCTTCTACAGCGTGCGCGAAGGCGACCGGCTCGTCACCGGCTATGCCGAACTGCCCAACCTACAACAGGCGCAGGCCGACCGGCCGGTCTTCGCAGACCTGTCCGTCAGAGGCGTTGCGGTGCGGATGGCGCAGCAGACCCTGATCATTCCCGGCCGCGATGCCCCCGTTCGCGTCTCGGTCGCCCAGAGCCTGGACTCCCGCCGCGCCAGCCTGCGCGAGCTTTACCGCAGTATGTTGCTCCTCCCCGGCCTTCTTGTCGTGCTGGCCGCCCTGCTGATCTGGCCTGCCCTGCAGTGGGGCCTGAATTCGCTCAAACGTCTGATCGACGACCTGACGCGACGCCCCAGCCCCTCAGCCGATTTCGCCCCGACCAATGTCGATCTCGCGCCGCGCGAGTTCTGGCCGGTCCTGAACGCCTTCAACCATCTGCTTGCGCGACTGGAGACCTCGACCTCCGGCATCCAGCGGTTCGCCGCCGACGCCTCGCACCAATTGCGTACGCCGCTTTCGGTGGTGTCCGCCAATCTTGAGCTTCTGGCAGGCTCTTCGCGACCCTGGACGCCTCAGGAACGACGGCTGATCGCCGATTCTCGTGACGCGGTTAGCGGCATGACGCGCCTCGTCGGGCAACTGCTGTCCACGGCCCGCGCCGACGGCGCGCGGATATCGTCCTCCGGCGACCTCGGCCGCGCCGCCCGCCGCGCCTGTCAGGCCGCCCGTGAACGCCGCGTCTTTCCCAACGGCGCCCTGCGTCTCCGTCTTCCTGCCGAACCGGTGATCGTCCAGGGCGCCGAAGACCTCATCGCCGAACAGATCCTCAACCTGATCGACAACGCCTTCCACCACGGCGCACCGCCCGTGATCGTCCATGTGCAAATGACAGGTGCGGTATACGTGTGGGATCACGGCCGAGGCGCCGACGAAGCCACGCTTCCCCACCTCACGGACCGCTTCTTCCGCGCCAACTCATCCCAGGCGTCCGGCTCCGGCCTCGGCCTCGCGATCGTTCACACCTTGGCGAACGCCCAGGGCGCGCAGTTCGAACTGTACAACCGAGGCGTGGAGCGAACCGGCCTAGTCGGTAAGATTGCTTTTCAACTTGGCTAAACAAAGTGCAGCTAAAAGCAGACCACTTAAACTTCCGATCTGAGTCAGAATCAGCCGCTTGCAGCCGCGTGGCTTGTGCGCGGAAGCGCGCTGATGCGCCCGGATTAGGTCGTGGACGCGTGCGCTCCGCTCCGCTCCGCGACGTCGCTTCAGCAGGCATCGTGCGCATGTGGATCTGAACAGCGACTGCATCGGGAGGGTCGGACAGGCTGCGGATCGACTCTACGAAGCTTTCGCAGTTCCTCCGAATGAATGGGCAGGGCTGTGGGGCGTGGAGCCGAAGCAGGGCGGGCGACGTCGATTGGGCGGCGTCTGGCTTACCTCCGCGCAGATCGACAGCAATAGGCGACGTGTCCCTAATAGCCACGAGCCCGGTGCGCCAGACAAAGCGATTTGGATGGTTCGCGATCTCGACTTCTGCCCCGACAGCTGGGAGCTGTTGGTGGGCCGCTGCCCTCGCCCGACGTGCCAGCCGCTATTCTGGACCTCAGCAACCGTCCTTGAGGCGGTAACTGTGGCGCCAGGCTGTCAGAGACCAAGCGGCGTATCGTTCCGAAGGCTCTCAGGCCTACGTTAAGGTGGCTGGTGGATTTGTTTGGCGCCGACCATCAGGTCACAACGGCCATAGCGGCGTTGCCTCCGGGACTGGAGATTCCTACGACCACCGACGCCTATGACTTGGTGCTCGCCATTGCGCGCCCGCTCAGAGTGATGGTGGACCCAACTCTTCATGGCCGAGTGACCCTGGAAGCTTCTGATCTTGCGCGGGCCTGTCGATTTCTTTTGGATTTCCCTGTTCTCACTGGGACCTGCAACAACACGGTCCACCCATCGTCAGCGCCTTCCGGCAGCGCCTGGAGACGTTGATGAGATTTCCGCATCGGCCCGCGGTCAGGTCCGATCTCATCCGGATTATGCAGTATGGGCGCCCTGATCGCGGCCGAACCGAGCCGCGTATCGAGCATGAATGGCTGAGCGTCACAGAGGCGGCCACCACTATGCGCGTTGAGCGGAGCCTTGTGCGATTGTTGATCAATGAAGGCTTGCTGCCTGAGGACAGTGCCCTCGGGGGCCAGCACCGAATTCAAAGTTCGCTCCAGCGGCGGCACGTCGAACGTCTCCGTGTCGAGCTAGCCGCCCAAATGCCTCTGCGCGAATTCACTTCAGGAACGGGGCTCAAGCGCGCGGAGACGGAGCAACTCTTGGGCTTGGGTATGCTGACCGAGTCGCCCAGCGCTGCGTCGCGGCTGGTTCGCAGCGGTATCCACGTTACTCGCGATAGTGCCGAGGTCTTCATTCAGCAGGTGACCGCCAGGGTGTCGGAGGATTCGCCGAAAGACGCAGTGCCTCTCCGAGAGGTTATGCGAGGGGTCGGCGGGCGAGAGAAGCCATGGGGGCGTATGTTGAAGGCGGTGCTTGAGGGCGCGCTGCCTGGCGGAGTCACAGGCGACCGCGAAGGGCGTATCACGGACCTAAAGGTACATCCCATAACAGCGCGCCATCTGTTGATGGGAGGCCCGGCTGCCGGCCAACCTTATGCATTCGAGTTCGGCGATCTCGCAGAGTGGGTGCGTCCGGAGATCACGCCGACGGAGGTCGAGGACTACCTGAACTGTACGGCGCAGGATGTCTGTTGGTTGGTGAGCCGAAAACTGCTCACACGCCTCCCATCAGAGGGGCGTCCTGTTCGCTATGACAAGGCGCAAGTCGAACAGTTAGGGCGTCGGCTCATGACCACCAGAGAGGTTTCAGCCCGGCTTGGACGAAAGCCTGCCGAGCTCTGGCCAGAACTCCATTCCATCAGTCTCGGCGGATCTCTCGGCCAAGGTTTCTACGAGCGGGTGTGATCGAAGCCTGGATGGCAGGATAGGCCATGTCCAAAGAAGCGAAGCGTCGCGTTCGACAACGCCAAATATTGCATTGGGCGCAGGGCGGTCGTTGTGCGGGGTGCGGGCAGCCCATGGGCCTGAAGCGCGGGCTTCCACGGGACCGACCTGAGTATCCGACTTACGACCACATCGTGCCCCAAAAGCCATGGCGGCGGCCACGGGCTGGTGAACGGTTTGCTGAAGCACTTCGCCTGCAATATGCGAAGGAGATCAGACCCGCCGACGGGGTTTGATCGAATCTGGCACGCCATGGTGCTGGAACGTCTCTATTCCCCGGCCGCAACAGTGCGGTGGCGGTTGGAAATGGACCGGCCGGAGACGTTTGTGATCGGACGCCGGGAAGAGGGCTAGAGGGACGCTCTGCGCCTAAGCGGCATTCAAGGAAGACGCCTCAGCCCTTCTGCAATGCTTCCGCGAGGTCCAGCGCCCTTCGGATGGCTGGGTGGCGGCGTCGTTCGGTGCGGCAGGCGATATAGCCCGAGACGGTGATCAGCGCGGGCTCCACGTCCAGCTCCATCACCTTGATCCGGGCGTCGGGCGGGCATTCGCGGGCGAACATGAAGCTGACGCCCAGATCGCGGGCGACCGTCTCGCGGATCATTTCTCGCGTGTGAACCTCCATGACGCGGAACGGCTGGGCTTCATGCGCCTCCAGCAAACGCTCCATGGCCATGCGGGTGCGCGATCCGGGTTCGCGCGTCAGCAGGACGCGGCGCGACAGGGTGTCCAGATCGAAGACTTCGCCGCGCGCCTCGGGCGCATCGACGGCGGCGATGGCGACCAGCCGGTCCTCGTAGTAGGGGCGATAGGTATAGTCGTTATGACCGATCGGTTCGCAGACGATGGCGATGTCGACCGAGGCGTTCATCAACAAGGCGTTGGTGTCCTTGGCGTTCCCGATCGTAACCTTGAAGTCGAGGTTCGGCGCCTCTTTCGCATAGGCCGCGACCAGATCGGCGGCATAGGGCGGGGAGTCGGTGCCGATCCTCAGCAGTCCGCCTTCCTCGGGCGGCGTGTCTCCCAGCAGGGCCTCGATGTCGGCCGAGGTCTGGAACAGGTCACGGGTCTTTTCAAGCAGGGCCTCGCCGGCCGAAGTCAGGGTCAGGGGCGGTCGACTTCCGGTGAAGAGCTGGACCTGATAGCGGGCCTCCAGGTCCTTGATCTGCTTGGACAGGGTCGGCTGGGTCATAGCCAGGCGATTGGCCGCGCGCGTGACGCTGCGGTCGCTGGCGACAGCGTGAAATGAACGCAGCTGCTGGAAATTGACGGCCATCGGACGGTCCCCCTGCGGTCCGCTTAGCGAGGAAATGCGACGGTTTGGCCAAGGCGGCCGTCTATGGCGACCATTCCCACAATCACATGGCGATGCGCGGGCGGGCGTGAGAGGGCGGGGCTTCTCAGTTGAAAGGCCCGCCGATGATCCCTCGCTATGATGTCGCCGTCGTCGGCATGGGGATCATTGGTCTGGCGCACGCCTATGCGGCGGCGCGTGCCGGATTGAAGGCGGTCGTCATCGACCGCGAGCCTGCGGCGCGCGGCGCCAGTATCCGCAACTTCGGCTTCGTCACCGTAACGGGCCAGGCGCGCGGCGACATGTGGGGCCTGGCCCGTCGGGCGCGCGATGTCTGGGCCGAGGTCGCGCCCGCCGCCGGGATCGCGGTCGATCAGACCGGCCTGACGGTCCTGGCTCACCGTCCCGAGGCGGAGGATGTGCTCGAGGCCTTCATGGCGACCGAGATGGCCGAAGGCTGCGAACTGGTTTCGGCCGAGGCCCTGGCCGCGCGAATGGACTGCACGGGTCTGGCGCCGTTCCGGGCGGCCCTGGCCAGCACGCATGAACTGCGGGTCGAACCCCGTCTGGCCTTGCCGGCCCTGGCCGCCTGGCTGAAGGCCCATTGGGGCGTCGAGTTCATGGGCTCGACCACGGTGCTGGGCTGCGAGAGCGGACGGCTCTCGACCAGTCGGGGCGAGGTGTCCGCCGAGACCATTTTCATCTGCACGGGCGACGATCTGAACGGGCTTTTCCCGGAGATCCTCGCGCGTCACGAGGTTCAGCGCTGCAAGCTGCAGATGCTGCGCCTGGCGAAGCCCGGCCGTCGCCTGGCGACACCGATCATGGCCGATCTCAGCCTCGCCCGTTACGAAGGCTATGCGGCCCTGCCCGAGGCCGACGCCCTGCTGCGACGCCTGCGCGAGGAGCGCGCAGACCTGCTGGATCTCGGCGTGCATCTGATCGCGGTCCAGTCCGCCGACGGCAGTCTGGTGATCGGCGACAGTCATGAATACGACGTCTCGCCCGACCCCTTCCAGAGACGCGAGGTCGACGACCTGATCCTGCAGACGCTGCGCGAGTCCATGCCTGGCTACGACACGCCTGCGATGGAACGCTGGATCGGCGTCTACGCCTGGTCGCCCCAGCATCCGTGGTTCACCGAAGAGGTGGCGCCGGGCGTCCACATGACGGTCGTGACCTGCGGCGCGGGCATGTCCACCGGTTTCGCCATTGGCGAACGCGTCGTTTCGGCGGCGACCAATCTTGCAGTGAAGGGAGCAGCGTGATGAGCGCGATCAAGGCGGTCGTTTTCGACTGGGCGGGCACCATGGTGGACTTCGGCTCCTGCGCCCCTGTGCGGGCGTTGAAGACGGTCTTCGCCGGCGCGGGCGTGCCGGTCGATGACGGTTCTGTGCGGCGCTACATGGGCATGGCCAAGCGCGCCCATGTGATCGCCATGCTGACCGAAGTCGAGATCGGCGAAGCCTGGAAAACGGCCAAGGGCGCGGCATGGACCGAGGCCGATGTCGATGTGCTGATGGAGGCGTTGGAACCTGCCATGCAACGCGAAGCCGAAGCGACGGCCGAACTGATCCCCGGCGCGCTCGACGCTCTCGCTGCACTCAAGGCAAGGGATATCAGCGTCGGCTCCACGACCGGCTACACCCGTACCATGATGTCCGGCATCCTGCCGCGTGCGGCGGCTCAGGGTTACGAACCGGCGACGGTCGTTTGCGCTGGAGAGACGCGCGAAGGACGCCCCGCGCCCCTTATGATCTGGAAGGCCCTGGTCGAACTGGGCGCCTGGCCGACCGATGCTGCGGTCGTGGTCGACGACGCCGCCGTCGGCGTCGAGGCGGGGCGCAACGCCGGCTGCTGGTCCATCGGGCTGGCGGGCTCGGGCAACGGCGTCGGCCTTTCGCTCGACGCGTATGAGGCGCTGGACTCACAGGACAAAGCCGCTCGCCTCGCCGTGGCCGCCCAGGCCCATGTGGCGGCGGGCGCCGATCTCGTCATCGAGAGCGTCGCGTACCTGTCGCAGGCCTTGGCCATGATCGAGAACCGTATCGCCGAGGGGTTCAAGCCGGGCGAAGCCGACTGCGTCTGCATCGCGCCGGTTCCAGTCTGAGCGCGAGGGCAAGTGATGACCGCCGAAGTTTCCCCCGCTCGCACGTCGCGAGACCTCGGCGTCGTGCTGATGGGAGGCGTCGCCGCCTTCTGCGTCTATCTTTCGATGTACGCCTTCCGAAAGCCCTTCGCCGCCGCCGCCTATGAGGGCGTAGTCGGCTGGTCGGCTGTGATCGATTTCAAGGTCGCTCTGGTGGTGGCCCAGGTGGTGGGTTACGCCCTGTCCAAACTGGTCGGGGTCAAGCTGATCTCCGAGATGAACGGCGCGCGACGCGGCGCGGCGATCCTCGGCCTGATCGGCGTTTCGTGGTTGGCGCTGGTCCTCTTCGCCGTTGCGCCGCCCGGCTGGAAAATCTTCGCCCTGTTCCTGAACGGCCTGCCGCTGGGTCTGATCTGGGGGCTGGTGTTCAGCTATCTGGAAGGGCGGCGCACGTCCGAGGTCCTGGGCGCAATACTGTGCGCCAGCTTCATCGTCGCGTCGGGTGTGGTCAAGTCGGTGGCGGTCTGGCTGATGACCGACCACGGGGTGACGGAATGGTGGATGCCTGCCGCGACGGGTCTGCTGTTCATGCCGCTTTTGACGGCCTCGGTCGTCGGCCTGTCACGCATGCCGCCGCCGGATGAAGCAGACATCGCAGAACGCGTCGCCCGTCGTCCCATGTATGCGGCCCAGCGCCGCGCGTTCCTGAAACAATATGGCTTCGGCGTCCTGGTGCTAGTGCTGGCCTATGTGATGCTTACTGCCCTGCGGGATTTTCGCGACAACTTCGCCGCCGAAATCTGGATCGAGATGGGCTATGCGGGCGTCTCCAGCGTTTTCACCGCCAGCGAATTGCCGATCGCCGCGATCTGCCTGGTCGCGCTCGGCGCACTGATGCTGGTCAAGGACAACCGCCAGGCCTTGATGGCCATCCACGCCATCACCGGATTCGGAATGGCCCTGATCGGCCTCTCCACCCTGGCGTTTCAGCACGGATTCCTGGCCCCCTTGCCGTGGATGATCGCTTCCGGCGCGGGCCTCTATCTGGCCTACACCCCGTTCAACGCCATGCTGTTCGACCGGCTGATCGCGGCGACGCGCCAGGTCGGCACTGCCGGCTTCCTGATATATCTGGCGGACGCTTCGGGCTATCTTGGCAGCGTGGTCCTGACACTGACGCGTAACCTCGCGACCGTCAGCATGCCTTGGCTCGCGTTCTTCATGGCGAGCGCCGTATGGGCGTCTGCAATAGGGTGTGTTCTGACTATTGTCAGCGCGTTCTATTTCGCCAGAAAGTTTCGCTGAAGCATTCGATCTGTGTCTGTGACGATTTTGCGAAACGAAAACTCGCGAAATCTATGATCGACATTGAGGCAATCAAATGGTTCCTCCGCGCGGGACATGGTGTGAGGAGCGGGCCAGACGCCACCGTCGGCTAAATCTTTTGAGAGACCTCCGATGAAGCGCGCCTTCCTCCTCATGGCGGCCAGTTCGACTGTCCTCGCGGCCGCTGCTGCGACCACGCCGGCCGTGGCCCAGGCACAAGCCGATGCAGCGACGGGCCTGCCGTCCCAGGTCGACGACATCGTCGTCACCGGCGCCATCATCGGCGGCGAACGCCGCGCCCTGAACATCCAGAGGTCGGCCGACAACATCCTGAACGTCGTCTCGTCCGACGGCATCGGCCGCCTGCCGGATCGCAACGCCGCCGAGGCGGTGCAGCGCGCCCCGGGCGTCGCCATCGAGCGCGATCAGGGCGAAGGCCGGTTCGTGGCCGTACGGGGCCTGCCGTCGCAATGGAGCTCGACCCTGATCAACGGCGGCCGTCTGCCGACCGCCGAGGAGGAGACGACCAGCCGCGCCACGGCCTTCGACTTCTTCCCCTCCGACCTGATCGACCGCGTCGAGGTGTCCAAGGCGGTCACCCCGGACATGGAGGGCGACGCGATCGGCGGCAGCGTCAACTTCATCACGCGCACGGCGCCCAGCGAACGGACCGTCCAGGCCACGGCCGGACTGACCTATTCCGACAAGGCCGGCGAATACGGCGACCTGCTCAGCCTGACGGTCGGCGATCGTCTGATGGACGGCAAGTTCGGCTTCCTGCTGAGCGGCACCCGCTACGTCCGCGACTGGGCCACCGACAACTATGAGCCGCGTCGCGGCGGCGACGGGATCGGCGTCACTCGCCTGGAACTGCGCGATTACACCGGCACGCGCGAGACCCTGGGGCTTAACGCTGCGGCCGAGTACAACTTCGACAATGGCGGCCAGGTGTTTGGGCGCGCCCTTTACGGGACGTTGGAAGACGACGAGACCCATTACAAGCACCGGCTGAACTTCGCCTCGAACCGGGTCGAGGTGCAGCACATCTTCAACACCCTGATCACCGAGCTGAGCGGCGGCGAGTTCGGCGGCCGCCATCCCTTCGCCGGCGGCGAACTGGACTGGAAGCTGGGCTCCTACCAGAACGAGTTCCGTTACGGCGACACGCCGGACGGCCAGGATAACTCCTATTTCGTCGTGCGTTTCGACCAGCGCAACGTCGGCTATCAGGGGCTGGAAAACAGGGGCGCGGGTAACCTGGCCTACAACACCATCGACGGCGGGTCCGATCCGGCCGACGCCATCAGCAACCATCTGCCGGCCGGTTTCCAAATGGATCCGACCCAGACGCGCCTGGCCAATGTCGAGCTCTACAAGATCGCCGTCACCGAGCGTGACCGCGTCGTCGCCGAGGTCAACTACACCCGCGAGATCAGCCCCGCTCTGGAGCTGAAGTTCGGCGCCAAATATCGCGACAAGGAACGCGACGCCTCCTTCGAGGATCTGTTCTACACCTGGAACCCGGCGGCCGGTCCGGTTCCGACCCTGGCCGACTTCGCTTTGATGGATCAGCCCGGTCGCGGGGACTTTCTGGACGAGTTGGCCATCGGCGCCCAGTACCGCAACCAGTTCTCGCAGGTGGTGTCCGAGGACGACATCACCGCCTGGTACAAGGCCAACCGCCAGAACCTGATCCTGGACGCGGCCGGTTCGGCGACCCTGGAGAATGGCGGCGCCCTGGGCCGGACCTTCAAGCTGAACGAGAAACAGTCCGCCGCCTACGCCATGGCGACCTGGCGTCCCGACCCGCGTTGGACCGTGCTGGGCGGGCTGCGGCTGGAGCACACCGACACGACCGTGAACGGCCAGGTGCTGGTGGATGGCGTATTGACGGCCGAGAATCGGTCGAACGACTATCTCGCGGTCCTGCCGTCTCTGCACCTGACCTATCATCTGGACGCGGACACAAACCTGCGCGCCGCCGTGACTCGCACCTTCGCGCGACCCGACTTCGGCGACATCGCCCCCGGCGGCGCCTTCAGCGAGGCCGACCTGGAATTCTCGGGCGGCAACCCGGACCTGAAGCCGACCTACTCCACCAACCTGGATCTGTTGTTCGAGCGCTTCTACAGCAACGTCGGCGTGGTCTCGGCGGGCGCCTTCTACAAGCGGATCGAGGATCCGGTGTTCGACACCCGCACCGTGGGCAGTTTCCGGGGCATCGACGGCGTCGCCTTCCTGGCGCCCGCCAACGGCGAAGGCGGCTGGCTCTATGGGCTGGAGCTGAACCTGCAGCGCCGGCTGACCTTCCTGCCCGGCGTCCTGTCCCACCTGGGTGTCAACGCCAACTACACCTACACCCAGTCCGAGTTCGAACTGCCGGACGGCCGCAAGGCGGCGATCCCGCGCCAGGCGGACAACCTCGGCAATGTCGCGGTCTATTACGACGACGGCCGCCTGTCGGGCCGCTTAGCCATGAACTACAAGGGCGCATACATCGAGGAGTACGGCTCCGACGCCGCGTCCGACAGCTACTATGGCGAGTACACCAGCCTGGACTTCAGCGCCGCCTACGACATCACCGACCGCGTCACCATCTTCGGCGAAGCCTCGAACCTGACCGACGAGAAGCTGTTCTACTACCTCGGCGAGGAGGATCGCCCGCTGCAGGTCGAATACTACGGCCCTCGCTTCCTGCTGGGTCTTAAGGCCAGTTTCTGAGCAAAGGGCGCCCACCCGTTTCGGCGGGTGGGCGTAATCACGGATTCTGAATCATTGCTGAGGCGCTCGCTTCTGGCTGCCGAACCAATGTCCGCTGCCGTCAGGCTCGCGGGGAGGCTCCGCAAGAACCGCCGATCCAGGTTAGAACTCGATCTGCAGCACCAAAAAATCGCTGTAACCGCCTGCAGGGACGAACTGCCCGGCGGGGACAGACCCATAGATCGCCCAACTGCCTACGCCAGGAGACGACAAGCGCGGCGCTGGGAAGGCGGCGGTGCCTGCGGACCCGTCGCCGAGGACGATGCGATGGGTGGGTTCGACGTACAAGTTGTAGTGAAGCTTGTACGCGCCGGATGTCATGGAGCGGGTGAGATACTGGCCCGATCCGCCCGCGCTCATCGTCACCCGCGCGTTGCCTTCCAGTCCGGCGGGCGTGCAGGTGACCGTCACCCGCCCGTTCGCGGTGTCCCGCGCCGATCCCAGACTGCTGTAGTGACCGAAGTCCACATCCGACACATCCAGACGGCAAGACGCGGTCTGCGCCGCGACAGGCAAGGGGGAGGCGACGAGGCAGGCGGCGATCAGGGCACGCATTCGAAAGGTCCAAGGCGGGGAAGGGTGTTGTCGGGCACGCTGGCGGTGAAATGCGCCTTGCACGCTCCGCTTCGCCAGCGGAGTTGAAGTTCGTTGGGGCCATCGGCGAGGCCTCTTACGAAGATTTCGCCATCGAACCCTAGAGGCGCTTCGAAGTCTCCCCCCGCCAATCGAACGGCTGCGCCCGGAGGAGGCGCCTCGCCACCGGGCAACCTGAGCACGACGACTGCGGATCGCGATCGGGTTACGGTGAAGCGAGCGACCGCCCCAGCCTCGTCCCGGGGAGAAATCAGCAGCGAAGTTCTCGGCGCAGATGCGTCGATGTGGAGGTCCCGAGGGTCGATCGAAAGCGCGTTGGGGACATAGGATTGAAGGCCGGTGACCAGAAGTCGACCGTTCCGGTCCGTGCGTCCAGCCGGTCGATTCTCGATCGCCACCCGAACGCCTGGAGCCCCTTCGACGTCCACGACTGCGAAACTGTCATCGACCCGACCGCCCAGAAACACGCCTCCGCCCATGAACACGAGAGACTGCGCCACCTCCGCCTGAACGCCAGTCGAACCTGCCGTGTTCACCGCACGAACGAAGAGGTCTGCTTTGGACCCATCCCAACTGGCGCTGCCTTCCAGGACGGGTGGGTGTCCCTGGGCGTCTCTTGCGCCGAATTCCCATCTGAGCCGGCCGGATTGAGCCTCGCCCTGCACCTGAACGTCGCTCCGGGGCGATCCATCGGTCCAGCCTTGCTGAACATAAGCGTTGCCGCCCCATGCGAGCGGCAGCGACAGGGCCAGGTAACCGCCCCAATCGCCTCGGGTCGTATCCGCAAAGGCCGTGGCCGAGAGACGCATTTGGCGGCGCCGTCCAACCTCGATGTTGTAGGCACCCGACACGATGCTGGACAGGGCGTGGGTTTCATCACGCTGACGCGCGTAGATGACATTGAGTTGGCCGGCGGGCCCGAAGTTGACGCCGAAGGAGGCCGAGGCGCGCTCGGTGAATTCCGCATAACCGAACCGTGTCGGAAGGTCTTCGTAGCCGAAGCTCCGCATATAGCTGGCTTGCACTTGAAAACGTGGGGTTGCGCGCGAGGCCGAGACGTCAAAGGCCCATCCGGGACGGTTGTTCGACTGGCTAAGGAGAACTGCGGCATCGAGCAGGATCGCTTCACCCACAGCGGTCGTGATCCCGCCGGCCGCCCCGCCATAATCCTTCGAGATCGCACCCTGCGCACGCCAGGTCAGCCCCCCATGGCCGCGTGCGATGCTTCCGGCGGCGAAGACGGGGCCGTAGTCGTTGCTTCGCAGGTTGTAACCGCGCCGCGGAAATCCCGCCTCCAGGCTGAAATCGAAAACGCCGGGCGCCAGCAACTGGTTGGTGGTGTAAAAGGGAAGAACGACCTGCGAGCGACGGCCCGCCCGATCGGTGATCACTGCGACGATCGTGTTGGATCCGGTCACGGTCGGCAAATCGGTCAGGCGAAAGACGCCGGGCTCAACAGCGTCCGAGTAGCGCTGGACCCCGTTCACGAAGAGATCGATGGTCGATGGCGCGGAAATTTCCTGATCGAGCTCTGGAACCGGCATCGTCAAGATGTCCGGACGAAGAGCGAAGTTCCGGCGCCATTGTACGCCGCCGAAACGCAGCGGCCTGGCCCAGATTGGTCCATGGGTGAAGGAATCACCCAGGCGCAAACGCCAACTTCGACCTGTGTCGTCGTAGTCGGCATAGGTCATCAACCGAATGAACCGGGCGTCTTCTCCCGGGTCGAACTCCGTCACCCCTCGACTGACGAAGGTGAAGTCAGGCGTGAACAGACGGGTGTCCAGGGTCGCTGAAAAAGAGACTGGAAAGACGCCTTCATCGCCGTCGGACGAGCCTTGCACGAAGGCGTTCCACCCCACCAGGGCGCCCCAGTCGGCCCGGGCCTCGACCCGAGGAGGGCGCGGCGCGACCGGCAAGTCTTGCACGACCAGGCCCGCCGCAGGAATTGTCATCCTGATTGATTGAGTCAGGGAATCGATGGTCCAGGCAAGCTCGTCGACCCTATCGAGCCATATCCAGCGTTCGTCCCCCAGCCACATCCCCGCGCCCTCGGAGGCGTTGATGCGGATACCCGCCAGCTGCCTGGCGGGTATCCGCAATCTTCCGCCGTCCTCTACAAAACGGGCGACAAGTCCGAGAGGGAATCCGTTCAGCTCCACGTCAAGCAGAAGCACCGAGCCACGCGAAACCTCCGGAGATTCCTGGGCTCTCGTCTCCACGACGTCGGCCCCCAGGAAAATCAGGATCGCAAGGATGAACGGCGGAGGTGACCGAAGGCCTTCACGGGGCGATCGACACATCGGCCTGGACCGCTCCAAACTCGCCTTCCCCACCCACGGTCAGAGTACGACTGTCGGCGGGGACGCCGGCCAGGGTCCAGGTCCGGGCGCTCTCGCTCAGCACATAGCCCTCGATGGGGCCTGCTACGGCCCGCCCGTCAATAGTGACAACGCCGCCCATTACCCGGTCGTGCACCGGGCCGACGTTTTCCGCCGTAAGCAAGACGGTCTCGCCCTGGCGCTTAGCCGTCCACTTCAGGGATGGGCGATCTTCAAGGGAACGCACGATGAAGACCGGGACGAGCGCGCGGATCGCGGTGGTGACGACGGCGCTCCGCCCGTCTGCTTCGGCCGGAATCTGATCGATCATCAATCGGAAAGCGTGTTCGCTGCGGTCCGACGGCAGGGTCTCCGCAACGATCCTGATTACTTGCGATTCCCCTGCCGCCAAGGCGACCTGCGGCGGGCTCGCAAGCAAGATCGTGGAGGGCGAGTGCTGATCACCCTCCGGCGTTTGGCTCCAGTCCATGGCGCGAACCTGAATATCCATTGGCCCGCTGTTGGTGTTGCGCACAGTGAGGGTCGCCGTCCTCTCGGTCCCGACGAGCTGGATCCGGGTCGGGCCGATCTGCAACGAGTTGGCAACGGAGGGATTTTGCGCTTGCCCCGGCGGGGCCTGGCCCGCGAACAGCGCCAACGCCAGAAATAGTCCTGTAGAAGACATGCTGTTTTCCGATTTAGTACTGAACAGTGACGCGGACGGTGTCGACATAGCCGCCGACGGGCACGGTCTGACTCGCCGGCACTTGACCGTATACGGTGTAGACCACCTGTTGTCCGGTGTTGGCGTTCCCCAGAAGCTGCCACGCAGCACCTCCGCTATTCAGCGGGTCCTGCAGGGCAGAGTCGCGATAGATCTGATAGTTCAGGTTTGCTGGGCCAGCCATATGACGGGCTTGGGGATTACCCGATCCGCCCCCATCCAGCGTCACCGTCGCGGCCGATCCGGGAGTGCATTGGATGGTTACGGTCGTACTGGCCGTGGAGGCGGTCGTGGGATCGTAGACCCCGAAGTCGAGATCCTGGGCCGAGACATGGCATTCCGCCACAACCTGCGCTCGGACGGCGAACTGCGCGGTCTCGGTTTGCGCTAAGGCGACGCTTGGGCTCAAAAGCAATCCCCCCACTAAAAACAACGCAGATTTTGCCATTTGGCCCTTCCGTCAACACTGAAATCGTCAAGAAAGCCCAGGAGGGCACTGTAGCAAAGTAGAAAATGCATCACTACAATAGTCAAGTCCGGCAATAATAAAAATGATCGTTAACTGTAGATTGCGGTGAAGCTTCGGCCCTTGTGTCAGTCGAGATGTATTCCGCGATCTTGCCCCGATGATCAAAAAGGCCGGCTCTAAAGACGCCGACATCGCGGTGCCTGCCCTGAACGAGGGCCCAGACTGTTGTCCGGCCTTTATCCCAGGCTCGCGCCAAGCGACGAAATGTACCAAGACTCCTGCGAAAAACTCGTGCCCTCCCCGTGGCGGGCCGACTGCGATTATGTAAGTTTGGCTAACCTGCACGCTGTCGACGGACGACCTCGGCAGAATAGTGGTGCTGGTCTCGGCGCCCAAGCGACCGGCCAACTGGAAGCTCAGCGCTTGAACCGGCAGGAAAGTCGAACACCGTCGTGTCGCTGAATGGTCAGGCTGCGGCCTGCCGCGAAGGTGTTGAAGGGCGACCAGTGGGTGGTTCTTTGACCGGCGATCCAGGCAAACCCTGCATCCCCATAAGCCGCCACAACGCCGTCACGCACATCGAGCCGTAGGGTTTGCCGGTCACCAGCGCCAACGCAGCGCGCAGTTTTGAGGTGGCTGTCGGTAGGCTCGAGAACGGCGACGAACAGCCGCTCGCGCTCGGCGTTAGCGTCACGCAGACACGCGCCCTGATCGATCTGGAAGGCGCACAGGGCGCGCCGCTTGAACCACGCCGGCTGATCCTCGATCCAATCGTTCGTAGGCATGGCGGCCTCGACCGCTCGCCAACTTGCGGAGAGGTCACGCTCCTGTCTGGAGAGGTCTTGATCGGCGCAGATGAACTGATCGGAAGCATAGACGGGGCGGTCACAGTTGGCTGTCGTCTGCTCCATCGGAGGCGGAACTGCCTGCGCCGTCATCCAAAGACCTGTGATGGCGAGAACGATGCTCATGTGCTTCTCCCGACGCGCGTTGTGACGGGACGTCGGCGCGAATAGTCTCGCGTGAGATTAGCACCAAAGCCCAGAGGATCGGCCATGAGCCTGTCGGAATACATGAGGCGCGCAATGCGACCGTCCGTTTTGGCCGTGCTCCTGGCTGTTTCGGGCGCGGAGTCCGCCTTAACCCAAGGTCGCCCGGCCAGCGCGGCTGTGGACCTCGCGCGCGCAGCGGAAACGCTCCAGCCGGGCGAGTGGGTATGGGCCCCCGAGATCGCCCCGACCGGACCGATCATGATCTATGTGAACCTGTCCGACCAACGCGCCACCGTTTACCGCAACGGCGTCCGGATCGGGGTGAGCACCATCTCGTCAGGACAGCCGGGGCACGAGACGCCCACGGGCGTCTTCACAATCCTCCAAAAGGACGCCCGTCACCATTCCACGACCTACGACAATGCGCCGATGTTCTACATGGAGCGGCTGACCTGGGACGGCATCGCGTTGCATGCTGGCGGTTTGCCCGGCTTCCCGGAAAGTCATGGCTGCGTGCACCTGCCGCTGCAGTTTGCCCGCCTGCTTTATGGAGCGACCGACTTCAGCGTGACGGTCGTAATCGCGGGCGACGCGGCTCGGCATGTGGGCGCGGTTCCCGCAGGCGTGCTGGCGCCGTTCGCGGCGGGCGGCCGTCCTGTCGAGCTGCTGGCCGTGGATGCGCCATGGCGCTGGAAACCAGAGCAGGCGGCTGAGGGACCGACGACGATCATCATCTCCAAGGTCGATCAGGTCGCCGTGGTCCTGCGCAACGGCGTCGAGATCGGCCGCAGCGTCATCGCTCTCGACGATCACGATGGGGAGGTACACGTCTTGACCCTGTCGTCCGGGCCAGGCGGCGGTGAGAGATGGGTCTACGCCGGCCTGCCGGGACGCGAGGCCGAGGCGGGAGCCGAGTTGAGCGCGGCCATGGTCGGTCGCCTGCGTGCGCCGCGCCCGTTTTACGCTCAGCTTCGGGCAAGCCTCCGCCCTGGCGACACCGTCGTGATCACTCCCGCGCCGATCGGGGAGGGGTCGGTCGGCCATCCCCTGACGGTGATGGACTCCATCGCCGAGCCGATCGCGACCCCTTAAAGGCGGGGACGCAGGGGCGCGTCGCCGCCAGTTTCAGCGGCCAGCGCTAACGTTCAGCGTATAGTTGGCGCGCTCTCCGCGACGCGCCGCGTTGCGCATCAGGTAGACTTCGACCTTGTAGGTCCCGCTGGCGGTCGTGCGTCCCTGATAGCGATTGCCGCTGGTCGATCCGATGAACAGGGCTTGGTTGGCGCCGGGCGCGGTGACGTTGAAATAGCTGGATCGGTTTGATGTCCGCATGCTGACTGTAAAGGTCTGGCCGGCGCGCAGATCGATCAAATAGGTCACGGTTTCGTAGCCCGACACCGTGCCTTGCCGCGTTGCCGACGATGCGCCGCGCGCAAAGCGGATGGTCTCGGTCCGGCCGCTGGCGACCGGGCCTCCGACTGGACCCGGCAGGGTGGTGGGACGCCCGTTAGGGACTGATCCCGGCAAGGTCGTCGGGCGCGACCGGCGGCAGTCCGGCGCCGGCGTCGATACGATCGAGTCATATCTGCCGTTCACCGTCGCCACCGACAGGCAGACGCCGCGTCGCTCGTTCCACCAGTAGGTCCAGGAGCGGTCGTCGCCCGTCTCGCCGCCGACGTTGACATATCCGCGTGTGTTCAGGACGGTCTCGCCGCTGCTGCCGCGCGCCCCGACCAGGTCGCGGACATCCGAGGGCGTGCTCTGGGCCGAGGCCACGCCCGGAAGGGCGAGCGGCGAAAACAGGACCAGGCTCATGGCGATGGCTGAAGGTCGCATCTAAGTCTCCCGCAAAGTCGCTCATCGGCGACGCAAACGACGCTGAAAATTACTTGAACTTATTGGCTCGGACGTGAACGCTTCCGAACTCAAAACCAGAGCGGCTATCACGCGCTAGAGTTCCGCAAGCGCTGCCAAATCATACCCCCGCGTCGATGGGCATATGCCCGATCGTGAACGAGACGAGGAAGAGCGACCAGTCGTTAGCGACATGGGCGATCGCGCAGACCCAGAGATTGCGCGTGACGACGTAGGCCAACGTCAGGATCAGGCGCGCTGTCCCTATCGTCGTAAGGCACTGCAGCACATTCCAGTTGTAGGTCGGCAGATGCATCGCCGCGAACCACAGGGTGGATACGATCACTGCGATGAAGAGCCCCCATCGCCTCGAAAGACCGAACTTGGAAACGCACAGCCACAGCACGGCCAGCAAAGGCAGGATGGTGACCAACTCCTCGCCGATCAACTGGATGAAGGTGCGCGCTAGAAAGAGAAGCAGTTCGGTTTGACTGGCCTTGACCAGCCCTTCCACAGCCGGGTTTGGGGACGTGTCCGCGAGGCTGGTGAGGATAAGGCCGACAACCATCGAGCAGATGATCGTCAGCAGGGCGAAGCCCAGTCCCGCAAGCATGCCTTTGACGCCGATCGGGCGAAAAATAGCCGGAGCACGCCAGCCTGTTACGGCCATCAAGGCCAGCAGCGGCAGGCCGGTGAAGAGCAGCGCAGGAATGAAATCGAGCGGGAAGGTTTTCAGCGGCAGCGACACCAACAGGCCGAAGGCGACCAGCACAGCGGCGATGATCGTCAGCCAGCCGCGCCCGCTGATCTGAACCGGCTCCCCATTGTAGTAGGGCAGGTCGGTTGTGGCCGACCGGTGGATCCGATCCTTCGCGTCAGTCCGGAATGCGGCGATCATTTCAGGCGTCCGCTGAGGGTCTCGGGCGTTTCGATGGTGCGCTCCCACTTGAGGGACTTGATCTCCCAAGCGGGGTCCGTGGCTTTCAGATCGCGCAGCAATCCGGGCAAGTGGCCGGCGCCGTATGTGACATAGATTTTGTTCGCCGGGCTTTGGGTGATCCGCGCCGCCAGCTCGCGATTGCGATAGTCGAGCACGACCCTATTGATCGGAGCGCTCTCGTCGTCATTGGACGTCACGATATTGAGGATGCCTCGGCACGCCGTTCCAACCAGAAGCTGCTGGCCCGGGGTCGCGCGATCCAGCCAGGCTAGGGTTTTGGCCATGCTGGCGCTGGACGCCTCATCATTCTTCACATCGGACGAACGGGCATAGGCGGCGAACTCTGGGTCTGTGCGGACGAGACGTTCGTATTCGCGCTTCATGTCACCCGTCGTGACGTCGGCGGCGACGTGCCGCTCCGGGTGCGCCGCCTTGTCCACGTCCAGCAGGGTGAAATAGTTTAACTGGAAGTCGAGCCCGCACGCTTTGCCGAAAGCGGTGTAGTTGGCGGATAGATCCCCGCCGCCGGCCAGGGTCTGGCTGAACCAAGCCTCAGCGCTCGGGTCAGGCCGCACCCCTTCGTAGAAGATGACGTAGCCCTCGGTCAGGGCGCGTTCCAGGTCATAGACCACGCCCTTGTAGAAGCTCTCTGTGCCGATATGCATCATGCCTTGGAAGACCACTGTCTTCTTGCCGTTCGACAGGGTGGCCAGCGGCACGGTCACCGGGCGCAGCGTCGCGTTGAACGCCAGGAAATAGATCGGCGTCGCCGCCAGGATCGCCAGCACGGCGAAGGTGGCAAAAGCCGTCTTCAGCAGCGACCTCCGCCATGGCTGCCTACGTTGTCGGGAGAACAATCGCCGCACACCCCAGGCGATGGGCGCGGCTAGAAAGCCGGCAAAGACCGCCAAGCCCAGAACCGCCCACCAGCCGACATCGAACAGGATCGGCAGGCTCAACAGCATGCCGACCAGAATTAGGAACCACAGGATCGCGGAAACGCGGATCAGCCAGACGCCGGTAGACTCTTTCAATCTGCTCTCCTGGCTCCTGAAGCGGATCCGACGAACGAAGAAGCCTCTGCTACGATATGGCTGCGACGTCTCGGAGAGCAGTTGGTCTCAACTCCCCCAAACCGTCAATCGATGTTCAAAAGCAGCGCGCCTCCAGCGTAATCCGATTGTGGATGTCTTACAGGTCTGCAACGGTAAGCGCTTGCGGACAACCAACTGCAGTCGAGGCAATCATGGATTTCATGAAGCTCCTGAAAAGCTTCGAGGATTTCATCTTTGAAGCCGCCAGTTGGCTGATTTTTTATCCGCTCACTCTCGGACGCATCATCATGCATCCGCTCAAGGCGATGGAGTATTCCGATCGCGAACAGACTGACGACAGCGAGCATCGCTACGACGATGCTTTGAGCCCACCGCTATTGCTGTTGGTGACGATCGTCCTGGCCAATATCATCTCCGCGGCGGCCCATATCCCGCCACCGGAAGCGACCTCGGAAACGTTCAAGGCGATTTCAACGACCCAGCAAAACCTGATCCTCTTTCGCTCATTGGTCTTCAGCCTGGTCCCGCTCATCACCGCTGCAAGCTTGGTGCATCGGCAAGGCAAGAAATTGAGCCGCCAAACCCTACGGGCCCCCTTTTATGCGCAATGCTATCTCGCCGCGCTCTGCGCTGCGTCCTTCACCCTTGGCGATGTCTTCCTCCGACGCCCCGACCTTAACAACGCGATTGGCTGGGCCATAATCTTCGGCGGGTTTCTCTGGTTTATGAATGTTCAGTCCGCATGGTTCGCGAGGAAACTCAATGTAAGTCGGCAAAAGGGGACGTTGATCGCGGCTTGGGCGACCGTCCGGGCCCTCGCCTATCTGCTCATTATCGTGATCCCGATCGTAATCGTTTGAACGAAGTACTTTGCTGTTGCCCTCAAGAAGCGAGGAGCGAGCCGAGAAGAACTGGTTCAACTCGCGCGACGGCTAGTGGGAAAGCGTTGTCGAGCTCATGAATCCTTTAACGCAGCTTCGATACGATGCGCGTTCCATCGGAGCGGCGAGGCCGCTCCGGGGGGAGGATGAAGCTAAAAGTCGATGAAGCCCACTGCGTTAGCTCCTAGGCCTTATAGACGATGGAAGGCGGGGCGTGGTTTTCCACTGACCCTTCGACGACCACTCCAAGACTGAGCAGGTCCTAGGTGGTTTCGGTTCAATCTGAGCAGCTCTCAGGTGGTCGCCTCAAATGGTCACATTTCCGGAACCTAACGATTGCGGCCCCGGAGTGAGTAGGTTTTAAGTGGTCCCGACACCTTTTATCGAGACCACCTGACGCGGCTCAAACCGCTTAAGCAGCTGAATCCGCCGCGTAAATGACAGCGCCAACAGGTTACTCAGCGTCAACCGCCGCACCACGCAGCCGGATGGAGCGCAGTCCATCGGCGCCGGCAACGCGCATCGACCGCCTAAGGGCCATGAGCAGCGCCCATCAGGAGGATCGTGGCATGCGCCAGGTTGAGCCGGCCGCCGCCGGCCATGGCGTCAGAATAGCATCAGGTCGCCGGCGTCGGCGGTGGACGCCGGGCGATGTTCGCCGGCGGCGGGCCGCAGGCGGCCGGCCATGTCGGCCAGCGACAGTCGGCTGACGGCCTCGGACGGGCTGGCGCCGCCGCCCAGCATGCGCAGGACGCCGGACAGGGCCTCGAGCCGCTGGGTCAGGGCGTCGAGCGCCTGGGCCTGGGTCAGGGCGTTGGGGCGTTCCTCCGGCGGGGCGCGGCGGACCAGATCGCTGACCAGGGCCTCGATCCCGTCGATGCCTTCGCGGACCAGCATCAGCTCGTCGGCGACGGCGGCCAGCAGATCGGCGTGTTCGGGAGGGGCGCTCATGATCAGAACAGTTCCAGCGCGCCGGTATCGACCGGGGCGACGACGGGCACAGGCTTGGGCGCGACGACATCGGTGACGGCGCGCTGCAGGGCGCGGCCGGAGACCGGCCAGTAATGCAGACGACGTCCGCCGTCGCCGCGCAGGCTTCCGCCCACGACCGGGATGCCTTCGTCGCGCAGGAAACGTTCGGCGAAGTCGGCGTTGCTGCGGCCCACATCGCGCAGGCTGTCGAACATGCGTCCGCCGCCGAACAGCTTGGCTTCCAGCCGCTCGCGCCGACCGCCGGCCTTCAGCAGGTCATTGATCAGAAGCTCCATCGCATAGGCGCCGTAGCGACGCCCGGCGTCGGTCCCCGCCCCCGAGCCTTCCGGCAGCAGGAAGTGGTTCATGCCGCCGACGCCCGCCAGCGGATCGCGCAGGCACATGGCGACGCAGGACCCCAGGATGGTGCTGAGCACGACGTTGGGATCGGACGTGATGTGGTGCTCGCCCTGACCGACGTGAACGCGTTTCTCCACGCTGTCCTTCAGAGCGGCGAAGCTCATGTCAGGGGACCGAAGACGGCTTCCAGCTTGCCTTTGAGCTGAGCGACCGTGAATGGCTTGACCAGGTAGTTGTTGACGCCGAACTGCACCGCGCGCTGGACCAGTTCGCGGTCGGCGCGGCCGGTCAGCATGATAAAGGCGGTCTTGGACGTGGGCGGGTGGGCGCGCACGGCGCGCAGCAGGCCCAGCCCGTCCAGGTTCGGCATGTTGTAATCCGAGATGATCAGGTGCGCGGGCTTGGACACGATGTCGCGCAGCGCGATCTCGCCGTCGGCGGCCTCGCGAATCTCGCGAACGCCGAGTTGTTGCAGACTGGTGCGGACCAGCGAGCGCATAGTCATCTGGTCGTCGACGACCAGACAGTGGAGAGAGGCGGCGGCGGGCATGAGGTACGCTCCCGGTTAGGCGACTGACCGTGCGGCCTTATCGGCGCACAGTTCTAGGATGGCGGGGGACAGGCGGTGCAGCGGCAACTGCCGCTCCACGGCGCCCAGTTCGAAGGCGGCCTTGGGCATGCCGTAGACGACGCAGGTGGCCTCGTCCTGGCCCAGGGTGCGGCCGCCGGCTTCGCGCACGGCCAGAAGGCCCTTGGCGCCGTCGCGGCCCATGCCCGTCAGAATGACGCCCGTCATCGGACGCTTCAGGCGCACGACGGACTCGAACATCACGTCGACGGAGGGGCGGTGGCCGTTGACCGGATCGCTGGCGATCAGGCGGCAGCGTGGCGTCAGGCCAGAGGAAACCTCCAGATGGGTCGCGCCGCCAGGGGCCAGATAGATGTGGCCGGTTTTCAGCGGCGCGCCGTCTACCGCCTCAGTGACGGTCGGGGCGCAGACGCGGTCCAGACGAGCGGCGAAGCTGGCGGTGAAGGTCGCCGGCATGTGCTGGGTGATGATCGTGGCGGGGCAGTTTTCGGGGAAACCGCTGAGCACCGTCAGCAGGGCCTCGACCCCGCCGGTGGACGAGCCGATGGCCAGGATATGATTGAAATCGGGGCGATAGGCGCGCGGCGCCTCGGCGGCGGCCGGCGTGTCGCCTCGGGCGCGGACGCGCGAGCGGGCGGCGGTCTTCACCTTGCCGATCAGGTCGTGGAAGGCGTCCACGCTGGCGACCGCCGGCTTGGCGACGGCGTCCACGGCGCCGATCTCCAGCGCGGCCAGGGTCACGTCGGTCCCCGCCGCCGTCAGGGTCGAAACCATGACCACCGGCATGGGCCGCAGCCGCATGATCTTTTCCAGGAACTCCAGCCCGTTCATGTTGGGCATTTCGACGTCCAGGGTGATGACGTCGGGGTTCAGGGCCTTGATCGCAGCGCGCGCCTCGATGGGATCGGCGGCGGTGCCGACAACCTCGATCTCAGGGTCCGATTTCAGGGCGGCCGAGATCAGGCCGCGCATGGTCAGGCTGTCGTCGACGACCAGGACGCGGACGGGCGCGCTCATCAGGCGCCGCCCAGGCGATAGGTGGTCAGGCCGGCGGTGTGAAGCTGGCTGGCGGCGCCGCCTGAGACGCGTTCGGAATGGCCGATATAGAGAGTCGCGCCGGGGTGCATCAGCGGCGTGAACCGCTTCCACACCCGCTCCTGGGTCGCGTCGTCGAAATAGATCACGACGTTGCGGCAGAAGATGACGTCGAACTTGCCCTTCATCGGCCAGTCGCCGATCAGGTTCAGCTCCTTGAAGCTGACCAGGCGTTTCAGCTGCTGACCGGCTGTCCACTGGCCACGGTCGGCGCGGTCGAAATATTTGCGCCACAGGGTGACGGGCGCCGGCTCCAGCGCTTCCTCGGAGTAGGTGCCGTCGTGGCCTTGGGCGACCATGTTCGGATCGATGTCGGTGGCCAGGATCCGCACATCCAGGTCCGCCGCCTCGGGCAGGACCGACAGGATCGTCAGGGCCATCGAATAGGGCTCCTGCCCGTTCGAACAGGCGGCCGACCACAGGCGCACGCGGCCGCCGGCGCGCGCCCGCGCCGCCAGCTCGGGCATGACACGGTCGCGCAGATCATCGAAATGGTGCGGCTCGCGATAGAAGCGCGTGACGTTGGTGGTCAGGGCCGCCGTCATCTTCTGGCGCTCATCCACGCCGTCCACGCCCTCGACCAGGGCGCAGTAGTCGCGGAAGCTGGTCAGGCCCAGGGTGCGCAGACGCTTGGCCAGGCGCGAATAGACCAGCGCGGCCTTGCCCTCGTTCAGGGCGATGCCGGCATGGGCATGCAGCATTTCGGCGATGTGGCGGAAATCCTCGGCGGTGAAGACGAACTCGCCCTCGACGATGGATCCCCGACCGGCGGCGGCAGTCATGCGGCTTCGGCCTCGACCTGAGGCAGGATGTAATCCAGTTCGATCAGGCTGATCATGCGACCGTCGATGGAGAAGATGCCTTTCACGAAGGTCTTCACCTGGTCGCTAGCCACGTCGGGCGTCGCCTGCACGGAGGCCTCGCTCATCTGCAGGATGTCGGACACGGCGTCGACCAGCAGCCCCACCATCCGACCGCCGATGTGGGCGACCATGATGACGTGGCGGGCCGTCGGTTCCGAGGTCGTCAGACCAAAGCGGGCGCCCAGGTCGATGATCGGCAGGACGGTGCCGCGCAGGTTGATGACGCCCTTCATATAGCCCGGCGAACGCGGCAGAGGCGTCGCGGGCGTCCAGCCGCGGATTTCCCGCACCGACATGATGTCGACGCAGAATTCCTGACTGCCGATGCGGAAGGCGATGAGTTCGCGCTGGGGATCTTTGGCTTCGGTCATGGTTCAGCTCGCGAGCTTGAAATCGGGGCGGATGGATTTGCGGCGCATGTCGGTGACGATGACGTCGACGTCGAGGATCAGGGCCACGCGACCGTCGCCCAGGATGGTGGCGGCGGCGACGCCTTCGACCTGCTGGTAGTTGGTCTCGAGGCTCTTGATGACGACCTGGCGCTGACCCTGGATGGCGTCGAACAGAAGGGCCGCCTGCTGGCCGCTCTCGGTTTCGACGACCACGGCGACGCCGTCGGTCGGGTTCATCGGCTGCTCGCGGAAGCCCATGATCAGGGCCACGTCGATCAGCGGCAGGAAGCGCTCGCGGAAGCGGATCACGGGATCAACGCCGCCGACGAAATGCAGGTCGGCCGCCTGAGGCGTCAGGCTCTCGACGATGGCCGGCAGGGGCGCGATCAGCGTCTGTTCGGCGGCGGCGACGACCATGCCGTCCAGCACCGCCAGCGTCAGCGGCAGGCTGAGGGTGAAGGTCGATCCCTTGCCGGGAACCGAGCTGATGGAGATCCGGCCGCCCAGAGCCTGGATCGAGCGCTTGACCACGTCCATGCCCACGCCCCGGCCCGAGATGTCGGACACGACGGCGGCGGTGGAGAAGCCGGGCGCAAAGATCAGATTGTCGATCTGCTCGTCGGTCAGGGGCGCGTCGGCGGCGATCAGCCCCTTGTCGATGGCGATCTTCTTGACGCGCTCGCGGTTGATGCCGCGACCATCGTCGGAAATCTCGATCACGATCCGGCCCGAACGGTGCAGGGCGGCCAGGCGAACCGTGCCCTCGGCCGACTTGCCGGCGGCGACGCGCTCGTCGGGCGTTTCCAGCCCGTGGTCGATGGCGTTGCGCAGCATGTGGGTGATCGGCTCGGCCAGGCGTTCGACCACGGTCTTGTCGACCTCGGTGTCCTCGCCGACGGTGACCAGGCGGACCTGTTTGGAGACCATGTCGGCGACTTCGCGGACCAGGCGCGGCATGCGCTGGAACACCGACTTCACCGGCTGGGCGCGGATGGCCATGACGCTGTCCTGGATCTCGCGGGTCAGCAGTTCAAGGTCTTCGAGGCCGAGCGCGATGCCGGACGAACGGGCCAGGCCGCTTTCCAGGACGCGTTGCGACAGCATGGCCTGCTGGATGACCAGTTCGCCGACGACGTTGATCAGGCGGTCCACCCGATCCAGGTCGACGCGGATCGTCACCGGCGCCGGGGCGACGGGCGCGGAGGCCGGAGCTGCGGCGGCAGGGGCCGGCGCAGCAACGGGCGGCGGTGCGACAACGGGGGCCGGGTCAGGCTCGAAGGCGACGAATGGGATAACTTCCGCAGGGGCCTCAACGACCGCGCCGCCGGCCTTGGCCAACAGGGCGGCGATGTCCAGATCGTCGCTGGCCGGCAGGATCGCCGCCGGCTCGTCTTCGAACGTCGTGCTCATGTCCGACGCGCCTCCCAAGGGGGTAATGGTCAGTTCGCAGTCGCTCTCCACGAAGTCGAAGACCTCGCGAACGGCGGCCTCATCGACGGCGGCGTCCAGATCGACGGTCCAGGTCAGGCAGCCGTCCTCGACCGGCAGGGCGTCCAGGACGGGCACGTCGGTGTCGTCCAGAACCACCGTCGTCGGGCCAAGGCGGCCCAGTTCGCGCAGCAACAGACCCGTCTCGTTGGCGTTGGCGTACATCCGGCCCAGCGGCTTGAACACGATGCGCCAGCCGACGGCCCCAGGCCCGGGCGCGACGGCGGTCGGTTCGTCCAGCGCCATGTCGAAGGCCATGGGGACGAAGCCGAAATCGTCGTCTTCATCCTCGACCACGGGCTGAGCCTCGCCGCCGTGGGTCAGCATTTCCAGCTCGGCGACCAGGGCGGCGGAGCGCCCCTCGTCCACCGGCGGGATCAGCCCTTGCGCCGCCTGGATATGGTCGGCCAGCACGTCCGAGGCTCGCAGCAGGGTCTTGATCGTGATCGTGTCGCAGGGTTTGCGGCCCCCGCGCAGTTCGTCCATCAGCGTCTCGAACACGTGGGCGAACCGCACCAGGGCTTCCAGCCCGAAGGCCCCTGCCCCGCCCTTGACGGAATGGACGGCGCGGAAGACGGCGTTGATCGTCTCCAGGTCGGTCTGACCCTGCTCCAGCAGCATCAGCTTTGCTTCCAGGTCTGCGAGCAGTTCGTCGCATTCCTGGAAGAAGGTGGCCTTGATGGCTTCGAAGGCGTCCATGGGTCCGGGTCCGGCGGGCGTGGGTGGTCAGGCGGCGACGCGGCGGACGGCGTCCACCAGTTTTGCGGGGTCGAAGGGTTTGACGATCCAGCCGGTGGCGCCGGCGGCGCGCGCGCGCGCCTTCTTCTCGACGTCGCTCTCGGTCGTCAGTACCAGCACCGGCGTGGTGCGGTGGTTCGGATCGGCGCGCACGCCTTCGATGACGCCGAAACCGTCCATGCGGGGCATGTTGATGTCGGTGATGATGACGTCGGCGCCCTTGGCGGCCAGCGTCTCCAGTCCGTCCACACCGTCGATGGCCTGGATCACGGTATAGCCCGCGTCTTCCAGCGCCATCAGCAGCATGTCGCGCATGGTGCGTGAATCGTCGATTGTCAGAACGGTCTTCGTCATGCCGTCAGCCCCTCGGTGTTGAAGTCGGGCGCGCCAAAAGCCGCCCATTGTTCCACCCAAGCTTGCGACACAGAACCTAACCTTAGGTTGACGCCATCGATTGCCCAGGTTTTCCGCGCCGACATGAGGATTTGCAGGCACAGTCCTCCCAGGCGCTGGACCGCCGAGGCGTCCAGCGTCAGGTCTTGACCGCGAAAAGCCAGCAGTTCGGCCTTCAACGGCTCTGCCGCATTACGGTCCAGCACATCGACCAGGGTCAGGGTCTCGCTCATCAGAACTCCTCCCAGCCGTCTTCGACGGCGGCGGCTTGCGGCTTCAGGGCGGCGCCGCCGCGACCGATGGTCTTCAGCGCGGCGACCATGCGGCTGGCGGGTTTGGGCGCAGGCGGGGCCGAATGGGTGCGAACCGGCGCAGGCGAAGACGCCTGCTGGTGCGAACCGACGCGGAACTGAGCGACCGACGCCTGCAGGCTTTCAGCCTCCTGAGCCAGCGAATGGCTGGCGGCGGTCGATTGCTCGACCATCGCCGCGTTCTGTTGCGTGACCTGATCCATCTGGTTCACGGCGGTGTTGACCTGGGCCAGGCCCACGGCCTGTTCCTGGGCCGAGGCGGCGATCTCGGTGACCAGGCTGTCGATTTCGGCGACCCGGTCCACGATCCGTTGCAAGGCCTCGCCGGTCTCGCCCACCAGTTTCACGCCGGCGCCGACCTGGCCGGTAGAGGCCGAGATCAGGGTCTTGATTTCCTTGGCCGCTTCGGCCGAGCGCTGGGCCAGAGCCCGAACTTCGGAGGCGACCACCGCAAAGCCGCGACCGGCGTCGCCTGCACGAGCAGCTTCCACGCCCGCGTTCAGGGCCAGAAGGTTGGTCTGGAAGGCGATCTCGTCGATGACGCCGATGATCTGGCTGATCTGCGACGACGACTGTTCGATCGCGGTCATGGCGGAAACGGCGTCACGAACGACCACGCCGCTCTTCTCGGCATCGCCGCGCGCGGCCTGAACCACGTCGGAGGCCTGTCGCGCGCCCGAGGCGGTCTTGTTCACCGTGGCGGTGATCTCGTCCAGGGCGGCGGCGGTTTCTTCCAGCGAAGCGGCCTGCTGCTCGGTGCGGCGTGACAGGTCGTCGGCGGCCTGGCTGATCTCGCCAGCGCCCGAGCGGATGCCGGAGATGTTGGCGACCACGACCGAGACGGCCTGCTGCAACTGGGCGATGGCGGCGTTGAAGTCGGTCTTCAGCACTTCGGCACGCGGCGCGACTTCCGTCGTGAACCGGTGCGTCAGGTCGCCGTTGGCCATGGCGGACAGGCCGTTCGCCAGGGCGTCCAGGGCGACCTTGTCTTCGGCGGCGGCGCGGGCCTTGTCGGCCTCGTTGGCGGCGCGTTCCTGCTCGCTCATCGAGCGGTGCGCGGCGGCTTCCTGCTCGACGCGGACCTTGTCGATGGCGGCGTCGCGGAAGGCGACGATGGCCTGGCCCATCTTGCCGAACTCGTCCTTGCGGTCGGCGCCGACGATCTGGATCGCGGTGTCGCCCGCCATCAGCTTCTGCATATAGCCGATCATCGTGAAGATCGGCCGCGTGATGGCGCGGGTAGCGGCGAAGCCGGCGGCCAGAGCGATCACGAGTGCGGCGATCAAGCCGATCACCACCGCATTCATCGCGTCGTGGGTCGCCTGCGCCTGAGCATCTCGAGCTGCGGTCAGGGCGGCGTCATTCGAAGCCTTGATCTCGTCGATCGCCTCTTCCAGAGGAGCGACATACGTGTCGGCGACGCCGGTGCGGCCGACCATACTGACCGCTTCGGCGCCTCGGCCTTCGCGGACCATGGCGGAACCAGCCTCGACCACATTTTTGTACCAGGTCGCGTTCGCTTCCACTCCCTTGTCGATCGGCGCGGTGCGATCGGCGGGCAATATGGTCCGCAACTCAGCCATGGCCCCCAAGAACTTGGCGCGGTGGGCGTCGAGACGCTCGATGTAGTAGGGATCCTGGGAAAGCAGATAGCCCCGAAGCGCGTTCTCCTGCCGCGCCATGTAGAACTCAGCCGTGGCGGTCGTGCGGTTCGCCTTGTTCTCCAGGCTACGTTGATCGCCAGACGTTTCCATCTTGACCAGGCTCATCACCACCACGGCGCCCATGACGGCGATCGCCATAAGCACCAAACCGAAAGCCGCAAACAGCTTCCGGCCGACCGGCATATTTTCGATAATCTTCAACTCAGCATCCCCCGATGGATCGGTAACTCAGAACGAATAGGTGGCGGCGGCGACGAGGCGGCCCTCGTAGGGCTCGCCCACGCTGTGGCGGTCGGTGTCGTACCAGCGCAGATCGACGGCGAAGGCGTCGGTCAGCTTGTGCTTGGCCCCGACGTTCCAGGCGTTGTAATCGACCCCGCCGTCCGCCATGCGGTTGGCGACAGCGGCCGACACCTTGGTCTTGGCGGCGACGGCGACCGTGCCTTGAAGCTCAAGCCACCAGGCCTCTTTCGTGGCCGCGAAGCCGTCGGGCGAATAGTTGACGCGCAGGCGCGTGGCGATCGGACCCAGCTTGCGCGAGGCGTCGGCCTGATATTCGAAATAGTTCTCATCGACGCCGAGGCGCGAGCCCGTCAGGTCGCGGTTGACGACGCCCAGATCGAAGGCGACGCCGGCCGCCTTGGGGCGCCAGCCGACCATGCTGACGATCTCCATGTCATAGCCTTGGGATCCGGCCGCGTCCGAGACGAAGACGCTGGCGTAACCGTCGCCGAAGTCGACCTCGGCCTTGGCGAAAGGCGCGGTCTTCTCGTCGCTCTTGCCCAGTCCCTTGCCGACATATTGACTGGCGACGCCGACATCCAGACCGAACGACTGGGCCTGGGCGGCGATGGGTGCTGCGAGGCTTACTGCCGCGACAGCGAAGAGGGGAAACGAACGAAACATGATGGTCCTTGAGGCGTATGCATTCTGCACTCCAAGGATGAGGCGATGATTAATATTAAATCTGAACCACGGCTTAGGTAGGATTGCGTAAGAACGGCGACGCTTGGCGTGCGGACATCGCCAGCGGCCGATTACGTATTTTCACGCATAGCTAAAGGGCCTATGGTAAATACGTCAAAAAGACGACAGGAAGGACGTCGTTGGTTCTGATGTTTCGAGATACTGCGTAGTGAAGCGTGAAAACGCAGCCCCTCTACGATTTGGCCCGCCGGGTATTGTGTTGCGTCGCACAAAAACTTGGTGGGGAGGCATCATCGTCGCCTGCGCTGCAGTATTGTTCGCTTCGGTGATACGCCTCGCGCTCGAACCCTTGGGACATTTTTATTATTTGCCGATGGTTCCGGCGATAATGGTCACAGCCCTGTTCGCGCGTCGGGCGGCTGTGATGCTTTCCATCGCTCTGGCCATCTTTTTGAACCTTTGGCTCGTTCCGCGCGAAAGCGTGTCCGACGCCGTTGTGAACGCCGTTCTTTTCGCCGTCGTGGCCTGGAGCATCGCCGAAGTTTGCCGACGGCTGACGGGCTCGCTTCGGACATCGCGAGCGCTGATGCGTGACCTGGCGCTCCGGGAGATGCTTCTCGATACCATTCTGACGTCCGCGCCCATCGTGACGCTTGATCGGACCGGCCGCACGCAGCGCGTGACGCCCGCCGCGGCGGCGCTGCTGGGCGTCGGCCGCGACAGGGCCATGGACGTGCCGTTTCAAACGCTTCTTCCAGGCTTTGATGAGGGGGCCCTGACGCTCGCACGGCATGGCGGCGAAATTCTCGCGCCCTCATCCGCCTTCTGGACGGTCGTCCATCCCGGCGGTGGTCGTGTGCCGCTGACGATCCACGCCCATGTGCTGCCCGAGGACATCACCCCCGAACACATCGTTCTGGCGCTCGCAGATCAAAGCCAAGCCGAGGGGATCAGGCAGCGTGAGCGTGACCTGACCGAAAAGCTCAACCACGTCTGGCGCCTGAACTCCATGGGCGAGATGGCGGCGACGCTGGCGCACGAAATGAACCAGCCCCTGACGGCCGCCGCTGTCTATCTGCACGCCGGGCAGGCTGACCTCGCCAAGGTCGGAGCGCCGGCAGAGGTCGCCGGTCGGGCGCTGGATCTGGCGAAGGCGCAGCTGCTTCGGGCCGGCGACATCATCCGGCGCATGCGCGAGCTCATCTCGTCCGGATCGCGCACCTTCACCGAGGAACGGGCATCCACGATGATCCAGGACTTGCACCCGCTTTTCGTCCTCATCAGCCGCGACACAGACGTTACGATCGAGATCGACGCAAACGCCGAGGATGATCAAGTCCTGGCGGATCGTATCCAGTTGCAGCAGGCCCTGGCCAATCTGGTCCGGAACGCTGTGGACGCCGTGATCGGACGCTCAGACGGCCATGTCTCCGTTCTCGGCCGCTCGCTCGGCTCCGAAGGTTATGAAATCGCCGTCGAGGACAATGGCCGCGGCATTCCCACGGATCAGCAAGACAGCATCTTTCACCCCATGCTCTCGACCAAGGCAGGCGGCATGGGCCTGGGTCTGTCGGTGACCCGCTCAATCGTGGAAAGCCACGGCGGCGCTCTGATAGTCGGCCGCAGCAAACTGGGCGGCGCCGCCTTCACCTTCCGCCTGCCCCACAGCCCGGAGCTCGACGCCGCATGAACGCGCATTCCGTCTTCATCGTCGATGACGACCCAGCCATGCGGGACTCGCTCGTCCTCATGTTGCGGGGGGCCGGATTTCGAGCGCGCGCCTTCGCCAGCGCCGACGACTTTCTGGAGAACCTGCCGACGGACAAGAGCGCCTGCGTCGTCTCCGACGTGCGCATGCCCGGCGTGGAGGGCCCGGAACTGGTGCGCAGACTTAAGACGATGAGGGGCGACAGCTGGCCTGTGATCGTCATCACCGGCCATGCCGACGTGCCGCTGGCGGTTCAGCTGATGAAGGCGGGGGTGGTCGACTTCATCGAAAAGCCCTTCGATCCCCAGCAGATCCTGAAATGCGTGAGCCACTGCATCGCCTCGCTGAGCAGCCTGGAGGCGAACCGAACGGCGCGGGATGAGGCCCAGAGC
This sequence comes from Brevundimonas sp. AC546, assembly GCF_979258305.1. Classification (NCBI taxonomy): domain Bacteria; kingdom Pseudomonadati; phylum Pseudomonadota; class Alphaproteobacteria; order Caulobacterales; family Caulobacteraceae; genus Brevundimonas; species Brevundimonas sp. AC546. The sequence continues at coordinate 2,548,608 of NZ_OZ409849.1, read as the reverse complement.
CGCTTGGCGACCCTGACCACCCGCGAGCGCCAGGTTTTCGACGCCCTGATCGATGGCTGTTCGAACAAGGAAATCGCGCTGCGCCTTGAGATCAGCCCCCGCACGGTGGAGATTTTTCGCGCCAAGGTGATGACCAAGATGCAGGCGTCGAACCTGTCCACCCTGGTTCGTATGGGAATGCGCGCCGGCGACGCTTGAGCCCAAGCAGAATCGTCTCCACCTTAGGGCGGACATGAGCGACCGGTCCGCAGGCCTCGCCCCGTCCCGCGTCACCGCGGTCCTGGGGCCCACCAATACCGGCAAGACCCATCTGGCGGTCGAGCGGATGCTGGGTCACGCCTCGGGCATGATCGGCCTGCCGCTGCGCCTTCTCGCCCGCGAGATCTACGAGCGGATCGTGCGCCAGCGCGGCGCCGCCGCCGTCGCCCTGATCACGGGCGAGGAAAAGATCGTCCCGCCGCGCCCCCACTATTTCGTCTGCACCGTCGAAGCCATGCCGCTGGAGCGGTCGGTCGAGTTTCTGGCCATCGACGAAATCCAGCTGGTCGCCGATCCCGAGCGCGGTCACGTCTTCACCCAGCGGCTGCTGCACGCGCGGGGCCGGTTCGAGACCATGTTCCTGGGCGCCGGCACCATGGAGCCGCTGATCCGCCGCCTGGTCCCGGATGTGGAGATCGTGACGCGGGATCGCCTGTCCACGCTATCCTATGCCGGATCCAAGAAGCTGACCCGCCTGCCCCGCCGCAGCGCCATCGTCGCGTTCAGCACTGAGCGGGTCTACGCCATCGCCGAACTGATCCGGCGTCAGAGGGGCGGCGCGGCCGTGGTCATGGGTTCGCTCAGCCCTCGCACCCGCAACGCCCAGGTCGCCCTGTATCAGTCCGGCGAGGTCGATTTCCTGGTCGCCACCGACGCCATCGGCATGGGATTGAACATGGACGTGGACCATGTCGCCTTTGCGGGTCTGCGCAAGTTCGACGGTCGGCGGACCCGTTGGCTGCACGCCCACGAGATCGGCCAGATCGCCGGGCGCGCCGGGCGCCACCTGCGCGATGGCACATTCGGCGTCACGGCCGAGGCCGAAGATCTGGACGCCGATCTCGTGGAACAGGTGGTCGAGCATCGCTTCGATCCAGTCGAAGCCGCCGAATGGCGCAACGGCAAGCTCGATTTCGACACCCTGCCCGACCTGCTGCGGTCCCTGACGGTCACGCCCCAGCGGATCGGTCTGAACCTGACCGGGGAAGCGCTGGACGAAACCCTGCTGCGTCGTCTGATCAAGGACGAGGAGGTGGCCCGCATCGGCCGGTCGCGCGGGGCCATCATGCGGCTGTGGGAAGCCTGCCAGCTGCCCGACTTCCAGAAGACGACGCTGGACGAGCATGCGCGGCTGGCCAAGGACGTCTTCCATGCCCTGACCGGCAAGCGGGGTCGGCTGACCGACGACTGGATGGCGCCCCGCTTCGCCTTCGTGGATCGCGACGACGGCCAGATCGACCAGCTGTCGGCGCGGCTCTCGGCCGTTCGCACCCTGTCCTACATCGCCAACCGGCCCGACTGGGTCCACGACGCGCAAGGCTGGCGCGACAAGACCCGGGCGCTGGAGGACCGGCTGTCTGACGTGCTGCACGAGCGCCTGACCGCCCGGTTCGTGGATCGTCGCACCACCGCCCTGATGCGCGCCCTGAACGTGCGTGACGACAGTTTCTCAGGTCTTGGCGCCGGGGTCGCCGACGACGGCGAGGTCACGGTCGAGGGTCAGGTCGTGGGTCAACTGGAAGGCGTCCGCTTCCAGATGGAGAAGGGCGCCTCGGCGCTGGAGGATCGCACCCTGCGTCAGGCGGCGGTCCGCGCCGTGACGCCCGAGATCAATCGCAGGCTGGGTCGGCTGGCGGCCGAGACCGATGAGGCCTTTTCCGTCACGCCGGACGGGGCGGTGCTGTGGCGCGGCGTGCTGACGGCCCAGATCGTGGCCACGCCGCAGGGGGTCGATCCGTTCTCGCCTCAGGTGCGGCTGTTGGGCGAACTGGGGCCGACGCCGGCGCGAGAACGGGCGCGTCGCCGTATCGAGGCCTGGCTGGCATCGGAGGCGGGCCGCGCGCTGCGCGATCTTCGCCGCCTGCGCCAAGCGGTGGAATCGGGGGCGCTGAAGGGCCTGCCGCGCGGCATCGCCTTCCGCCTGATCGAGGCCGGTGGACTGATCGACCGACGCGAGGTCGAACGTGATCTGGCGGCCCTCAGCCAGGTCGAGCGACGCACGCTGAAGAGCTTCGCCATTCGCGTCGGCGTCCACTCCATCTGGCTGCCCGGCCTGCAGAAGCCCCGCGCCCGACATTTCGCCCAAGGGTTCGTGGATGCGCCTCTGATCCCGGCGACGCCCGACCTGATCCCGACGCCGGCCGAGACGCCCTCCCCGCGCCTGCTCTCGGCCCACGGCCTGCGTGCGGCCGGCCGCTGGCTGGTCCCGGTCGAGACCCTGGAGAAGATGGCCGACCTGCGCGCCGGCAACCACGGCAGGCTGTCTGACGAGGCCCTGACCGACCTGGGCTGGAGCGCCGATCAGGCGAAACAGGTCATCGCCGCTCTGAAGACCGAACGCGCCCGCCTGCCCGACAAGCCCGGCGTTGCGCCGAAGATCGTCAAGGATTCGCCCTTCGCGGCGCTGGCGGTTCTGACGGAAGCCCCGCCGGCACGGCCCAAGCGTCGCCGACCGCGTCGAAAGGCGACGGCTTGAGCGAGGAGGCTTGTCGCATCGATCTGTGGCTGTGGCGCGCGCGGTTCGTGAAGACGCGGGGGCTGGCCGCCGATCTGGTCGAGCGGGGCGCGGTGCGGCTGACCCATCACGGGCGGGAGGCGCGGCTAGACAAGCCCAGCCGCTGCGTCCACGTCGGCGACCTGTTGACCTTCGCCCAGGACGGGCGCGTCACCAGCCTGAAGGTGGAGGCGCTGGGCGAAAGGCGCGGACCTGCCGAAGAGGCCCGCGCCCTCTACTCGCTTACGGCTTGATGGCTCAAGCAGCGCAAAGCGCGATAGCCCTACTTACTGCTTGAGAACGAACTCGCCCTCAATGTGCAGCTTCACTTCGTCGGACACGGCCGGCAGGGCGTAGTTGATGCCGAAGTCCGAGCGTTTGATGGTGGCCTCGCCGTCGAAGCCGGACTTGTAGGCGCCCATGACGGTTCCGGCGCCGTTGAACTGGACCTCGATGGTGACGGGCTTGGTTACGCCTTTCAGAGTCAGGTCGCCGACCACGGTCGCTTCGTTGGAGTCATCCGAATCCACCGTCACCGAGCGCGAGACGAAGGTCGCCGTCGGGTGGTTGGCGGTGTCGAAGAAGTCGGCGGTCTGCAGGTGGGCCTTCAGCCGGTCGTCGTTCGGCGCCACATCGGTCAGCGGAATGGTGGCCGTCAGGGTGGAGGCCGACGGGTTGGTCGGGTCCAGCTTCAGCTCGGCCTTCACGTTCACGAACTGGCCCGTATAGGTCGACAGGCCGAAATGGTTCACCGACCAGGTGATCTTGCCATGGCTGGATTCCAGGTCGTAGTTGCCGGCGGTGACTTCGGCGGGGGTCTTGGTCAGAGCGGCCTGGGCCACGACCGCGCCGCCGGCGGCGAGGCTGAGCGCCAGCGCGCCGGCAAGGGCGTATTTCGTGAAGGGCGTACGCATGGAAGAGCTCCTGTCGATATGACGGTGAATATGCAATCACTACAGTTGCGATTAAGCCTGGCTGTTGTCAAGTGGCGTCGATCCCGCTTGAGAACGTCTCTCGCCTTAAGCCCTGCTGTTGACAGTTGGTTGCGTGGCCGCCATGTCGCAGGCCTCCCGCTCACAGACCGACACCCGTTCTTCGCCCAATGACCTACATCGTCACCGACGCCTGCGTGAAATGTAAGTTCATGGACTGCGTCGAGGTGTGTCCGGTGGACTGCTTCTACGAGGGCGAGAACTTCCTGGTCATCGCACCCGACGAATGCATCGACTGCGGCGTGTGCGAACCGGAATGCCCTGTCGACGCCATCGTGCCCGACACTGAGGACGAGCCGGACGGCAAGTGGCTGCAGGTCAACGCCGAATACGCCAAGGTCTGGCCCAACATCACCGTCAAGGGCACGCCCCCCGCCGACCGCGAACAGTACGAACGCGAGACCGGAAAATACGAGAAATACTTCAGCACCAAGCCGGGCAAGGGTTCCTGACTTAGAGCCCGGCGACGATCAAGCCTTGCCGCAAATCCGCGTCCGCCCTGTGGACGTTTTGAAATTCCGCAGATTTGTGATAGGTTCTGTTTCATTGGATCGGGCGGTCCGCGAAATCTTCGCGCCGCCCGTGTTTGCGACAGCATCCCGCCCACAGACGGGATCGGCCAGAGGTTTGGTGATCCGTTTCCGCATTTGACGTCCAGCATCATCCCCTCCGACGGAGCGATCCGGCGGATGAGATCCTGTTTGCGTTTCCTGCGCCTTCGCGTCGCCCGGCCCTGACCGGGAAAGGACGATTATGACGAGCAAGACTGGTCTGGAGTTCAAGGTTGGCGACGCGGTCGTCTATCCGGCGCACGGCGTCGGTAAAGTCGCAGCGGTCGAGGTCCAGGAAGTCGCGGGCATGTCGCTGGAAGTCTATGTCGTGACCTTCGACCACGAGAAGATGACCCTGCGCGTTCCGACCAAGAAGGCCGCGACGGCCGGCCTGCGTTCGCTGGCCGCCGACGATGTCGTGACCAAGGCCCTGACAACCCTGAAGGGCCGCGCCCGCATCAAGCGCACCATGTGGTCGCGTCGCGCCCAGGAATACGAAGCCAAGATCAACTCGGGCGACCTGATCTCCATCGCCGAAGTGGTTCGCGACCTGCACCGCGCCGACACCCAGCCGGAACAGTCCTATTCGGAGCGCCAGCTCTATGAATCGGCGCTGGACCGCATGGCCCGCGAAGTCGCCGCCGCCAACAAGATCGACAAGGACGCCGCCGTCGAGCTGCTCGCCAAGTCGCTCAGCGCCAAGAAGCCGATCCCGACCGCCGAAGCCGCTTAGGCTTCGACCTCGGACGAAAGAAAAGGCCCCGGATCGCTCCGGGGCCTTTTTTGTTGCTCGGCCGGGTGAGCCTTCAGAAATACTCGGCGTTGGCCGGGCACTGGGCGCTGATGCGGCGTGCGGTGATGCTGGCGGGAATATAGGGGGTGCCGCGCACGATCTGGGCGCCGCCGCGGAAGCTGAAGCTGGTGTCCGTATAGGTCCCGTTCAGTCGCACGGCGATGCGGCGATTCTTGTGATCGGAACACGTGCCTTCAAAACGCGCATTGCCGCCGCCGACCACCCGGGTCGGATAGGTGCAGCGCCACTTGTTGGTCGACAGGCCGCCGAAGAAGCGGTTGATCTCGCTGGGCCGAACGCAGCGCTGGAGCGTGTCGCGTTGGCCCACGGCGCTGGTGGTGTATTCCCAATAGCCGGGCAGGACTTCGGACTGGGCGGGCGTTTGGGCGGGCGCGATGGCGGGCGAGGCCAGCATGAAGCCGCCGGCGATCACCGGGGCCAGGACGGCGAGCGCGCGCTTGGGCAGGCGGTCGATCAACGACGGACGGGACATGGCGGCCTTCTGTTCTGCTTTGGTCTGCATGGTATGACCCATACAGCGCGGCATTTGAATGACGGCTGAACGAACCGTCTGGATCATGCGTCCAGACTCAGCTTGACGCCGAACCGCCTCTTCCCTTATACGGCCCCCTCTCGCGCGGGCAGGTTCCTGCGCGCAACTGTTCATGCGTCTTCTCCCATGCTCGGGCTGGACGCCGCATCTTAAGGATCTGACGATGTCGCGTCGTTGCGAACTCACCGGTATCGGCCCGATGGTCGGCCACAATGTGAGCCACTCGAACATCAAGACCAAGCGCCGGTTCCTGCCGTCGCTGAAGACGGTCAAGCTGACTTCGGAAACCCTGGGCCAGACGTTCAGCCTGCGTATCTCGAACGCCGCGCTGCGCACCCTGGACTACAAGGGCGGTCTGGACGTCTTCATCGTCAAGGCGCGCGACGAGCAGCTGTCGATCGCCGCCCAGCGCATCAAGCGTCAGGTTCGCGCCAAGATCGCCGAGCAAGCCGCCGCCGCCTGATCGGCGTCTGCGACATAGAGTTCTGGAAGAGGCCGGTGGAAACACCGGCCTTTTTCTTTGCGCGTCACTCGGGCCGCGCTAAGCCTTCCCCGCCAGACCGAAGGGAAGTTCGATGCGCATCACGGTTCTGCTCGCCGCCGCGAGCCTTCTGGCCCTGACCGCCTGCGCCACCACCCCGACCGCCGCGACGACGCGCGAATCGACCCCCTACACCCTGGCCACCGACCAGCCGTTGACGGCCGAGCAGCAGGCGATGCGGTTCGACAAGGCCGACCTGACGATCCGGGTTATCCCTGCCGATAAGGCCATCGACGCCGTCGCCGTGCTGGACTTCACCGCCAAGGCCCCGCTGGGGGCCCTGGTCGTCGATCTGGATACGCTGCTGACCATCTCTTCGGTTCAGATCGACGGGGTCGAGGTCGCCGTCGACCGCTGGTCCAATCCCGAGGGCCGGCTGACGGTGCAGTTGGCCCAGATGCTCGCCGCTGGACAGTCCGTCGCCTTGCGCGTCGCCTATGCCGGTCAGCCGCGCGTGGCCCCTCGTGCGCCCTGGGACGGCGGCTTCGTCTGGTCCACCGCGCCATCGGGCGAGCCCTGGATCGCCACGGCCGTTCAGGGCGAAGGCTGCGACATCTTCTGGCCCTGCATCGACAGCCCGCACGGCGAGCCGGGCCGGGTCGATCTGCACATCACCGTCCCGTCCGAGCTATCGGCGCCGTCCAACGGCCGTTTCCTGGGCAAGGTCGATCACGGCGACGGCTGGACCACCTGGAACTGGACCGCCAAGTCGCCCAACACCTACGCCATCGCCCTGAATGTCGGTCCCTATGAGGAGGTCGCGGGCGAGTATCGCAGCCGGTTCGGCAACACCATCCCGATGGCCTACTGGCATCTGACGTCGGACACGCCGGAACAGGTCCAGGCCCTGTTCGCCCAGTTCCCGCAGATGCTGGACTTCTTCGAAGCCACCGTCGGCCCCTATCCCTTCGGCGACGAGAAGATGGGCGTGGTCGAGACCCCGCACCTGGGCATGGAGCACCAGACCATCAACGCCTACGGCAACGGCTACAAGATCGACGGCCGGGGCTATGATTGGCTGCTGCAGCACGAATTCGCCCATGAGTGGTTCGGCAACCAGCTGACCAACCAGAACGCCGACGACATGTGGCTGCATGAAGGCTTGGGCAGCTATATGCAGCCGCTCTACGCCCGCTGGCTTCTAGGCGACCGCTACATGCAGCGCGAACTGGCCAACCAGCGCGAGGGGTTGATCAACAAATACCCCGTCGTGTCAGGCACGCCCAAGACCGAGGACGAGGTCTACAAGGGCGATGTCGGGCCGGGCAATGACATCTATTCCAAGGGCTCGCTGATCAGCCATTCGCTGCGGATGCTGATCGGGGACGCGGCCTTCCACGAGGCGATCACCCGCCTGGTCTATGGCCGACCCGATCCCCGACCAGGCAATTTCGCGCCGCTGTATCGTTCGACGGGCGACTTCCTGGACATCGTCAATGTGGTGACGGGCCAGGATTATGGCTGGTTCTTTCAGGCCTATCTCTACAATGCGGCCCTGCCGGTGCTGACGCAGAGGCGCGAGGGCGGGGTGCTGCGGCTTGAATGGACCACGGGCGACGGCGGGGTCTTCCCCATGCCGCTGAAGGTCGAGATCGATGGCGTCGTCCAGACCGTGGCGATGACCGACGGCCGGGGTCAGGTCGCGGTTCCGGCGGGGGCGCACGTGCTGATCGACCCGGAGAACAAGGTGCTGCGCCAGATGGATGTGATCGACGAACTGCAGGCGTATAAGGCGGCGCAGAAGCCCAAGTAACGACCCTTCTCCCATTGGGAGAAGGTGGCCCGAAGGGCCGGATGAGGGTCGGCCGGTGGGCCAACTCGCACCACCCGCCCCTCACCCTTTCGCGCAAAGCTGATCGCTTCGCTCTCAGGCGCTCAAGCCCTCTCCCAATGGGAGAGGGTAAGCATCACGCCGCCGCCACTGTCACCGACTGGCGCACCATCTGGCACCGTTCCTGGGTCGTCAGGAAGGCGATATCGGCGGCGTCCCGACCGCAGGCGATCCGCACCAGACCTTCGACCGGCGCGAGGCCCGTCGCATCGACCAGCCACCAGCCGTTGTCCAGCCAGACCTCGAAAATGGCGTGGAAATCGGGCGGCTCCAGCTGGTGGGCGAAGGCGCTGACCGCGCGCGCCGGAATGCCAGACGCCCGGCACAGGGTCATGCCCAGGTGGGTGAAATCGCGGCACACCCCGGCGCGGTCGATGAAGGTGCGCGCCGCCGTGGTCTCGGTGTCCGACACGCCGTGCTCGTAATCGACGTTGGCGGTGATCCAGTTCAGGATCGCCAGCACGCGCGCGCCGCCGGCCGTGTCGCCGAACTCGCGCGTCACGAACCGACCGAACTGGTCCGACGGGCAATACCGGCTGGGTTGCAGATAGGGCAGGACCTCGGCGGGCAGTTCGCCCCAGTCGTGCTGCGACACGCTGGGCGGCAAGCCCTTCAGCACGCCGTTCTCGACCACCGCCTCATAGGTCAGGGTGACCTCGCCATTGACATGGCACCGCAGCGTCCGGGCGCCGAAATCGACGTCCTCGTCCTCGTGAAACTCGACAGGCGGGTCGAAGGTCAGGGTCTCTTCGATGATGTCCTGACCCGGCCAGTGGGCCACCTGGATCTTGTAGATGGCGTCCGTGGGCGGATCGAAACGATAGACGAGCTCGGCGCGCACGCGCAGTTTCATGAGGGCCTACCGTTCCGAGCGAAGATGAAAATGGACGAGGCTGCTGAACGCCATGCGCCCTGGGCCGTTCCGTGTCCGTGACGCGCCTTCTAGCGCGGCTTGATGCCCGTGAAAATCGACACCAGTATGTTAGTCTGGAGCCTATGATCGCTTCTCCCGCCCTTCTCGCTCTTCGGGAAGCCGCCGCATCCGCCCATGAACGCTGGAGACCGAGGCCCGGATCGAGGCGCGCCTCGCCGACCGCACGACCCGCGCCTCGACGGTCCAGGCCTTTCACCGATTTCACGCCGGTCTGGAGCCTGTCAGCCACCCGCTGGTCGCTCAACTGAACATTGATGTCGGCGGCGGGTTCGCGCCCCGCTCTCGCAACGACGGCATCGCCCAGGACCTCGCGACGCTCGACGTCCGTGTCCCCGCGGCCGCACGTCCCACCCCGCCGACAACGGCCGGGGCTGCATTGGGCTGGGTCTATGTCGCCGAAGGGTCGATGCTGGGCGGTCGAATAATCCGCCGCCGCTTGACGGCCGAAGGTCGCGATCTGGATGGTCTCAGCTTCCTCGACCCGTACGGCGAGGAGACCGGCGCGCGCTGGCGCGCCTTCATGGCCCTGTTGGACCAGGCCTGCACCTCGGGTCGGGCGACCGTCGAAGAGATCGTGCAGGGCGGCCTCGACGGTTTCGCCTTCGCCCATGAGACTTTGCAGCCCCAGACCCAAGACGCGGCCGCATGACCGAGACCCTGGACATGGCGGCAACCGCTCTGACCGAATGCGATCGCGAGCCGATCCACATTCCCCAATCGATCCAGCCGCACGGCTTCATGCTGGTGCTGGACCTGCAAAGCCAGACGATCAGACAGGGCGCCGGCGCGATCGAGGACCTGACCGGTCGCAAGAGCTGGATCGACCGTTCGGTCGCAGACGTGCTGGGCGATGTCGCCGATCGAACGATCCGCAACATGGCCGCCCAGCAGGAGACCGGCTTCGCCTGTCGCTGGCGTGCGACCAACCGGCTGGAATACGACGTGGTCGTGCATCGCGCCGCCGACGCCAATCCCGGTCTGCCCAGCGAGCGTCTGATCATCGAGGTCGAACAAAGCTCGCAGCAGGCGCGGCTCGGGGTCGAACTGATCGCCGACCTGGACGCCGCCGGCGCCGGCGAACTGATCGCGGACCTGGGGTCCAGCATGGGGCCGGACTGGGTCGCCGCCATCGAGACCGATCTGGCCCCCGTCTGCGTCGAGCCAGGTCGCGCCATCACCATCGGACTGATCCTGACCGAACTGATCATCAACGCTCAGAAATACGCCTATGACGGCAAGCTCGGCCCCCTGCGTATCGACTTGGAGGAAGACGACGCCTTCTTGCGCCTGTCGGTCGAGGATGAGGGGCGCGGCGGCCATATGGCGGGCAAGGGATTCGGCTCCATGATGATCAAGAGCCTTGTGGGCCAGTTGGACGGAACCATCGACTTTCGCGACCGCGCGCCCGGCCTGAGCGTCGTGCTGCGCGCACGGATCGATCCATTGGCCTGATCCAGCCTGTGGCGTCACGCCGCAGGGCGGCGTAAGAGCCGCGCCATGTCCGCATTGGCCTTTCGACCCTCCCCCCGCGCCTTTGCGCTGATCGTGTTGCTGATCGCCGCCTGCGTGCTGGGCCTGGCGCCCATCCTGGTGCGGTTGACGCAGACGGGGCCAGCGGCGGCCGGTTTCTGGCGTTTCCTGTTCGCTTTGCCCCTGTTGACGATCCTGGCGGCGCGCGAGCCGGGCGGGATCGCGACCCCGTCGAAATGGGCACTGCTGGCGGGCCTGTTCTTCGCGCTGGATCTTAGCTTCTGGCACTACGGCATCGTCATGACCTCGGTCGCCAATGCGACGGTGCTGTGCAACCTGACGCCGGTGGTGGTCACCCTGTTCGGCTGGTTCGTGTTGAAGGAAAGACCGCACCGGCTGTTCCTTGTGGCCCTGGCGCTGGCGATGGGGGGAGCCTTCGCCATGGCGGCGGGGGCGGACGGCGGACAGGGCACCAATCCGCCGCTGGGCGACATTTTCTCGCTGTCGGTGGCGGTCTGGTACTCTGGCTATTTCCTGGCGGTGAAGGCCGCGCGCGCCACGGCCGGCGCAATGCGCGTCACCTTCTGGGCCACCCTTCTGGGCGCGCCGCTGCTGTTGATCGTCGCCTTTGCCCTGGGCGAGGACATCATTCCCGCCGGTCCCGCCGGCTGGGCCGCCTGTATCGCCATGGGGGTCATGCACGTCTTCGGTCAGGGCGGCGTGGCCTGGGCGCTCGGCAAGCTGCCGGCCTCGGTCACGGCCGTGACCATCCTGATCCAGCCCGTGGTGGCCGGGTTGCTGGGCTGGTGGGTGTTCGGCGAGACCCTGACGCCAGTTCAGGCCCTGGGCGGCGCTCTGGTGCTGGGCGCCATCGTCCTGGCGCAGCGGTCGCAGAGGGCGAAACCCGACGGGCTAAAGCAGCGCGAAGCGCGGTAGCCCAAGAAAAAGAAAACGGGCGCAGGAGAAACTCCCGCGCCCGCATCTTAAAGCCTTGAAGGCTGATCGGACTCAGAGAACCTTGAGGTCGATCGCCGAGGTCTTGCCGCGCTGGCTTTCCAGCTCGTATTCGACCTTGGCGTTCTCATCGAGGCCCTGAAGTCCGGCCTTCTGAACGGCGGTGATGTGAACGAACACATCCGTTCCGCCGCTATCGGGCTGGATGAAGCCGAAGCCCTTGGTGGGGTTGAACCACTTGACCGTGCCGGTCGCCATGTCTGCGTCTCCGTCAACGCGCTTTTCCAGGCGGATCCCCCGAAGGGTGACCCGACAATCCATCTGGACAGCTCGTTCAGGCGAAGGAGCGAAACGCGGGTGTGGACCCCACGCAAAATCCGGACTGCATCGATGTTGTCACCCGGCTTTTCGAGACGGTCAACAGCAAAGCGATTCGCGTTGGTCCCATTCAAGATTAACGGCAGATGCCCCGCGCGGCGCCGTCGATGTGCAGATGGTTGGCATGGGCGGCGTTGTAGTCGGGGGTCAGAACGGTCGAGAACAGACGGCACGCGCCGTCGCGAACGGTGTGGAGAAACCGCGCGCCCGGTTCGCCTGCGGGCCCGTCGCCCCGCCAGTCGTTCAGCACACTGACGGTCCGACCGTCCTTCAGCGTGACCCCGGCGACGTCCAGCGCGTTGGCCTTGGCGTGCTCACTGGGCCGCTCCTGCTCGTTTTCCAAGCCATAGATACGGCGGCAGGAGTAGGTCCCGTAGTTCTCGACGCGGGCCGGCGCCGAACCCAGGATGTCGCGCGACGCCGGCCGCAGCACCTGCCGGTCCCAGATGACGTAGCGCACGGCCAGCGGGCACTGCATGACGACGCCCGCCGGCGCCAGCGGGGTCACCTCGCCGCCCGTGATCCGCACCGCGCCGCGCACGATGCAGAAGCCGCCGTCGTCGCGGTCGGCTGCGCGTTCGACCTCGACTCCCGCGTTGCGCAAGGCCTGCATACAGGCCTCCGTCGCGCTGTTCACCGCCTGGGGCGAGGCGGCGGCCGGCACGTCGAAGGCGGCGACCTTGGCCGTCGTGGCCCGTCCCAGCGGTCGATCCAGGTCCAGCGGCTCCCACGGCAGGTCCTGCGGCGGAGCGAAGACGTTCAACAGGGCGAAGGCCGCGCAGACCAGCAGCGCGAGCTCCCACACAAGATTCCACATATCCGCCAGATCGCGCTTCATTCCGCCCCGTCATGGGCCGACAGGCCCGAGGCGGTAACGCCCAGCTTCGCCGTCGGCTCCCTGAGATAAGGCCTGCCCTTGCCGCCCGCGCCAACCTGGCCCAGTCTCGATCCATGGGAAAGAAATCAGACGCCTATGATGCCGAGCTGGAGCAGATCCAGTTGGCCATCGTCCAGAGTCAGGTCTGGGGCATCGAACACGGCGCGCGCGTGGTCATCGTGCTGGAAGGCCGAGACACCGCCGGCAAGGACGGGGCCATCAAACGGCTGACCGAACATATGTCGCCGCGCCAGACCCGCGTCATCGCCCTGCCCAAGCCCAGCGACCGTGAAACCAGCCAATGGTATTTCCAGCGCTACGTCCCGCACCTGCCGGGCGCGGGCGAGACGGTGATCTTCAACCGCTCCTGGTACAATCGCGCCGGGGTCGAACCGGTGATGGGATACTGCACGCCCGAACAGTATGCCCAGTTCATCACCGACGCGCCCCGCTTCGAACGGATGCTGACGGACGACGGGATCGTGCTGATCAAGATATGGCTCGATATCTCGCGCAAGGAGCAGGCAAAGCGGCTGAGCGAGCGACGAACCGATCCGCTGAAACAGTTCAAGCTGTCATCGCTGGACGCCGAGGCCCAGACGCGCTTCGACGCCTATTCCGACGCCCGCGACCGCATGCTGGAGGAAACGGATCGTCCGTTCGCGCCCTGGATGGTCGTGGCCACCGACGACAAGAAGACAGCGCGGCTGAACATCGGGCGCTACGTCCTGTCAGTGCTGGGCCACACCGAGATCGAGGTGAAGACGCCGGATCCTGACGTGGTCTTCGACGCCGCCAAGGCCAAGGGCAAGCTGGCGCGCTGATCGGCCTCAGGCCGTCCTGACGATCCCGCCCGCCGACGCGACCGGCCAGGGCGTCAGCCGCCCGCCCGCGCAGGGACCGCCCTTGCACTCGCCCGTGAGCGGCTCGAACACCGCCCCGTGCCAGCCGCACAGGATCAGCGACCCGTCGGGCGTCAGATAGCGGTCGATCTCCATGGCGATGGGAAAGCCCGCATGGGGACAACGGTCGACCCAGCCGGCGACCTGACCGTCCTTGCGCACGACGAAGCCGTGGAAGAAGGCCTCGCCGATCTGAAGCACGAAACCGCGCGAGCCTGGATCGGCGATGTCGTCCTCGGCGCACAAGGCGACATTGGGCGGCGTCTTCCAGACCCGCTTGCGCTCTGCCGGGACGTCCTCAGACACGCTCGGCCTTCAGCGGACGCGACAACAGGCCGTCGATCAGGCCGTCCACGTCGATCTCGCCGGCCAGCAGGGCGGCGACGCCTTCGGAGATCGGGATTTCCACGCCCAGGCGCGCCGCCAGTTCGCGCACGGCGGGCGCGCTCTCATACCCTTCTGCCACCGACCGCTTGCCGGCAAGGGCCTGTTCCACCGTCTGCCCCTGGCCCAGGGCCAGACCCAGGCTCATGTTGCGCGACTGGGGGCTGGAGCAGGTCAGAACCAGGTCGCCCAGGCCGCACAGGCCCGCCACCGTCTCGGCCTGACCGCCCATGGCGACGGCGAGGCGGGTCATTTCCGCAAAGCCGCGCGTAATCAGGGCGGCATGGGCGCTGCGGCCCAGTTGGCGGCCCTCGGAAATGCCGCAGGCGATGGCCAGCACATTCTTCAGCGCCCCGCCCGCCTCGGCCCCGACCAGATCGGTGGCCAGATAGGGCCGGAAGCCCGGCGCCGACAGGGTGTTCAGCAGCGCCTCGCCCAACGCCGCATCCGCGCAGGCCAAGGTCACGGCGGTCGGCAGACCGCGCGACACCTCGCCGGCGAAACTGGGGCCGGACAGCACGGCGGCCGGGGCGTCCGGCAGGGTCTCGGCCAGCACCTCGGTCATCAGCTTCATCCTGCCGCGCTCGACCCCCTTGGAGCACAGCACCACCGGCACGCCGGCGCGGTGATGGGGCGCAAAGGCCTTCAGCGTCGCGCGCATATGCTGGGCCGGAGGCACGGCCAGAATTACGTCGCAGTCGGCCAGGTCGGCCAGGTCGGCCGTGAATTTCAGCGCGTCCGCCAACGGCACGCCGGGCAGATACAGGTCGTTGGCCCGCGTCGCCCGCAAGGTCTCGACCAACTGCTGTTCGCGCGCCTGCAACGTCGTGTCCAGACCTGCGCGGACGCAGACCTGGGCCAGGGCCGTGCCCCAGGCGCCCGCGCCGATGACCCCTGCCGTGCGGAATTCCATACGCCCTCCCGAGGCTTCTTTATCGTTCACGCCTTGGCGCCTTTGCGGCCCGGCTTGTGCGAAGGATCGGACAGGGCGCGCGCTTCGTCCAGCGGCCATCGCGGCCGGGCGACGACGTCAATGTCGCTGGTCAGTCCCAGAGCCAGCCGCTCCGCCCCCGCCAGGGCGATCATCGCCGCATTGTCGGTGCAATAGGCCATCGGCGGGGCCAGGAAATCGAAGCCATGTTTCGCCGCCGTCGCCTGCAAGGTCGCGCGGATGGTCTTGTTGGCCGCGACCCCGCCCGCCACTACAAACAACCTGTGCTCATGGGTTTCGGCATAGGCGGCCAGCGCCCGCTCCGACCGATCCGACAGCTGGCGCGCGATGGCGTTCTGGACCGCGTCGGCCAGGTCGGCCTTGTCCTGCTCCGTCTCGCACGTCTGGGCGATGCGGAAGGCCGCCGTCTTCAGGCCCGAAAAGGAGAAGTCGCAGTCTTTGCGGCCCAGCAGGGCGCGCGGCAGATCGAACCGCGAGCCGTCACCGCTGGCTGCCAGCTTCTCCAGCGCCGGGCCGCCCGGATACCCCAACCCCAGGGCCTTGGCGATCTTGTCGAAGGCTTCGCCGGCAGCGTCGTCGATGGTGGCGCCGATCCGGCTCATGTCGCCGATGCCGCGCACCTCCAGAAGCTGGCAATGGCCGCCCGACACCAAGAGCAACAGGAACGGATAGGCTGCGTCCGCCCCCAGCCGGGCCGAAACGGCATGGCCTTCCAGATGGTTGACCGCCACCAAAGGCAGGCCGCGCGCCAGGGCCGCCGCCTTGCCGAAGCTAAGGCCCACCATGACCCCGCCGACCAGACCCGGCCCGGCCGTCGCCGCGATGCCGTCCAGCCCGTCATAGCCCATGTCCGCCTCGGCCATCGCGCGGCGCGTGACCTCGGCGATCATCTCGACATGGCTGCGCGCCGCGATCTCGGGCACCACGCCGCCATAGGCCGCATGGTCGTCGATCTGACTGTGAACGACCGAGGACAGGACCTCCGCCCGACCATTTGTCAGGCGCACCACCGAGGCGGCGGTCTCGTCGCAACTGGTCTCCAGGCCCAGCACCGTCAGCGCCCGGACATCCCGTCCAGTTGCTGACTTGGCGCCGCTGCTATAGTCGGCGGACATCTCCATCGGGTCGAGGTAGCGACCCGGCGACCGGTGCGCAACGCTCATGACCTTTCCTCTCCGCATCGGCACCCGGCGCTCCAAGCTGGCCTTGGCCCAGTCCGGCATGATGCAGCGCGCCATCGGCCGCGCCCTGAACGTGCCCGAGGCCGAGATCGACACCGCCGTTCCGCTGGTCGAGATCGTCACCACCGGTGACCGCATTCAGGACCGCCGCCTGCTGGAACTCGGCGGCAAGGCCCTGTTCACCAAGGAGATCGAGGAGGCGCTACTGGCCGGCCAGATCGACATCGCCATCCATTCGATGAAGGACGTCCCCGCCGAACAGCCGCAGGGCCTGTGCATCGCCGCCATCCCCGAACGCGAGGACGCCCGCGACGCCTTCATCAGCCGCGACTTCGACAGTTTCGACGCCCTGCCCTTCGGCGCGCGCCTGGGCACCGCCAGCCTGCGCCGCCAGGCCCAGGCCCTGGCGCTGCGGCCGGATTTGAAGGTCGAGATGCTGCGCGGCAACATCGACACCCGCCTGCGCCGCGCGGCCGAGGGCGATTTCGACGCCATATTGCTGGCCGTCTCGGGCATGGCCCGTTTGGGCGTCACCGAACATATCCGCGAGAAACTGTCGCTGGACGCCTTCCTGCCCGCGCCGGGCCAGGGCGCCCTGGCCATTCAGACGCGTGCCGCCGACATTGACGCACCTTGGGTCGCCGCCCTGAACCACCCCCAGACCGCCATCGCCGTCGCCGCCGAGCGCGGGGCCATGATGGCGCTTGAGGGGTCGTGCCGCACCGCCGTCGGCGCCTACGCCCTGATCGCCAACGACAGCCTGCACCTGACCACCGAAATGCTCAGCCCCGACGGATCCGCCCGCTGGCGCCGCGTTGGTGATCTTTCTCAACCCACCGCAGCCGACGCCCGCGCCCTGGGCCAGCGTCTGGGCGGCGAGGTTCACGCCTCCGCCGGCGACCAGGAGGTCGATCCCGCGACCCTGGACGGATGACCGCCCCCGACGCAGAAGCCAGGCCCGCCCGCGTCTGGATCACCCGCGCCGAACCCGGCGCCGCCCGCACCGCCGCACGCCTGCAAGCCATAGGGTTGGAGCCCGTCGTCGCCCCCCTTTTGGCGATCGAAAACCTGACCCCGCCCGTCCCCGACCTGGCCCTGTTCACCGCCCTGGCCTTCACCAGCATCAACGGCGTCACGGCCTTCGCCGCCCTGACGCCCGAACGCGACCGCCCGGTCTTCGCCGTCGGCGATGCGACCGCCCAGGCCGCCCGCGACGCCGGCTTCTTCGATGTCCGATCCGCCTCCGGCGACCTCCACGCCCTCGCCCGCCTGATCGCCTCCGAACTGAGCGACGGCGTCGTGATGGTCCCGCAAGCCGAAACCCCAGCCGGCGACTTCGACGCCGCCTTGGCCCAAGCTGGCGCGCGTAACGTGTCCATCCAGTCCCTGACGGTCTATCGCGCCCAGCAGAGGGCGGCCGTCCTGCCGAAGACGTTCGACGCCGTGCTGATCCATTCCCCCCGCGCCGCTCATATCCTTGCCGACCACGCTCCGCAGGCCCTACCCTACGCCGTCACCGCCTGCATCTCCCCCGCCGCCGCCGCCCCTTTAATCGGCCTAGGCCTGACGCCGGCCGTGGCCGAAAGGCCTGACGACGCCTCATTGCTCACGATCTTGAAAGCGGCGCTTGGCAAGCGCGATCCGGCCGTATAAAGACCCCGTCTCGCGCGGACGACTTCCTCCGTCGCAACCGGGCCGCTTTAGCTCAGCCGGTAGAGCACATCATTCGTAATGATGGGGTCAGGTGTTCGAGTCACCTAAGCGGCACCACCACTTCCAGTAGGGACGGACGACGGAAGCGCGCGAAAGCGCGCAAATCCCAGTCTATACCCCGTTCCCACGCTAGAGTGCCTCTAGCCTTGGTGGGTCATTCGTAATGATGGTGTCAGGTGTTCGAGCCACCTAAGCAGCACCACCTCTCCAAAGCACCATTAGCTTTGAAGCCCGGCAGGGATGTGCCGGAAGAGGCTTCCGCTTGGGAGTTGCGTGGGTTGGCGGTGGGACGGACACTACGCCGGTCCGGACACTTTACCGACCTTAGAATTGTTTTTGTCCGGCAGGCGAGGGCGTCCTGATTCGGCTATCAGGCGCTCAGCCGGCGGTGGATTGCGGGATCGACACTAAGGCCTTCAGGTTGGTTGATGCTGGCGCGTGGTTGCTGCGTCGTTACGACCAAAACGGTTTCAGTAGTCCTTGGCCTGATCAGCGCCTGAACAGATTGATGCGAATCGATCCTCCAAACCATCCTTCACTCCAGGATGAGATGACCTCCTTCGCCTTGAGCCATTTCGCCAGCTCGAGATTTTGATCGTTCATTTCCAAGATGGGGATGTGGTAACCCGTGCTAATCTCCGAGAATGGCCTCGGCAGATGAGACAGAATCTTGCGAGCGGCGTGCTTGTCGAACAAAGCCTGGGATGTGTTGAACAATGCAATCTGGGCGGCGGATTTCGAACCGTTCAGAATGATCGCTTGAGCAGCCGCTTCATCGAGCATCGTGATGTCCTCGGTCGCCAGGATCGTTTCGCCGACGGCACGCGCACGCGACGGCATGCCGGAAAGCGTGGACAGGTCCATCGATCGGACGACCGCAAGCTTTTGCTCGCTGGCGATGTTCGATCCCAGCAATCTCTCTCGGAAATCGTCGTCAACCGAGTATGAATTTGCGTTCGCGAGATACACGTCGGCTTGGTTCGCGACGAAGATGAGTTGAAGGTCGGGATATGGCTCCAAACGATCAAAGTTCTCAGGCGACAGAGACACCCCCCCGTTCTCGACCAAAATCCGCAGTTTCGGCTCGCTAATATTTTCTGGGAACTTCCGAAACTGCTTTGGCAGCAGATTGACGTAAGTCCTGTACGCATCCTCATCGAGGCCGTCGTCTCCGATCAGGAACTGGCGGAGCTCCAACGCCGCATCGCCATCAGGAATTGGCTGTGTCCCGAGCGTATTCAACGTAGCGCTCTGGTTTAGATAGAAGGTGAGGCTATCAGCATCGAACGTCTCGCTCGCGAGGAAGGCGCTGCAGTTCGCCCACACTGGCTCGATCCGACCGAGTTGGACGATCAAGGCGTGTAGCCTGTTTGGCGTTCCGTCCAGAGAGGGCAGCAGCGCCTTCTGCTGTGCGAGGAAGGCGGCGATGTCATCGTCGTCTAACCCGTCATGGGCGATCGCGGCGATGATCGCGGGGACACTTTCTTCAGAGTTTCTGTCAAGATTTCGCAGAACGTTTGTAAAGTACTCCTGAAAATTTTTCTCGACCTTCGACTGAAGCGCTTCGTTCTCTGCGCGCAACAATGTTGTGTAGTTCTGCTTCTCCAAGGCGTCTGTCTCTTGGAGGCCCAGAACGGAGCCAAATATGAAGCTCAAGTTCTCGGGAGTAAGGCTGTAAAGCCCCATCTCGAACAGGACGCGGGGGACGCCGGGGAAGCTCTCTAACGAGGAAAGGTCGGCGATCTCGATATCAAGAAGCGCCAGCTTAGAAGGATCCACATTGATCCCAAGCGCGAGAATGGGCGGTAAGTTTGTGGACACATATTCCGAAAATTCCGGGTGCCTCTCCGGCATGCTTTGAAGGATCGAGGGCGGCAGGTGCGCCACCAAATGCGCCACGTGTTTAAGGCTGTTGGGACTGCCAAGTACCGTTGGGACGAACTCTTGCCATGCCTCGGTCAGCTTGCCGAGTAGGGCCGGGACTTCGATCCCAGTCGAATAGTAAGTCGCCAAGAAGGCTTCGCTCTTCTCGAAGTGGCCGGAGATGAACATGATCGCCCGCGCCGTTTCGTCTGCATATGTCAGTGTGTCGCCGAAGAGGCAGTCGACGATTTTGACGTTGAGGACGTAGACCTGCCTAAAGTCATCCTTTCGCATCGCCGCGATGACTTCTTTGGGATTGTCGACTTGGAAGTCTGGTTCCGGATTCGAAAAGCCGCGAATTTGGATCAGGAAATTATTGTCGTTCGGTGACAGACGCCCTTTGTGGAAAAGAGACGTGTACTGATAGTACGTGTCATCGAGAAACCCTTCGAGCACCAAGAACTTCGCGAGACGGCCATCCTCGCCGAGCTCCTCAAAATGGGCGTCAAAAGCTGAGGGGGTGAGCCGGACAATCTCGTTGAATTTGGCGGTTCGCAAACCTGAAATCTTGGCTCTTAGATCTTGGACTTTCCTCGAATTTTGGGTTTTACCTTGGGTAGATTTGGCTTGAATTTCTTCCTTACGCTCTCTGTACGTCTGTTTCGGATCGATCTCCTTTTGAAGATTGGAGATATCAAAACTCTGCCGATTACCGTGAATGTCCCAGTAATAGATGCGCTGGGACTCAATTATGTTTTCGAAGGCATCGTGCCTTGGTAGCGCGGCGAGGCTCACGGGTGCCCCATCTACGCCCACCCTCGTCGTCAGGGCTGGGAGCTTTTCGATCAGGCCCATCGCATACACGCGAGCGAGCTCCTGAATGTCTGCGGGCACCTGTCGTTGCGCCCGGTCGGAGAGATCCTCCAACTCAGAAATCTCTTTCTTGAGTTCAGATTCTCCGAGCGCGATCAGTTCATCATGACGTTTCAGTATTCCTGCGAGAGCGCCTTTACCGCGATGCAGGTTCTCAAAGTCCTGAGGAAATACATTCTTGTAGATCAAGACCGCGAGAAGCTTGTTTGGGTCCAGCACCTTGTCTTCACCCGTCTCGAGGCTAGCTATATATATAGCGTATTCATTAAATATGTTCTGGATCAGCCGAAGGTCATTTAGGTAACGGGACGATTCTCTCAAGAACTGCCTATCTAGGCTACCGGCCAGAGCGAGACGTTCCTCCTGCTCCAGAACCTTATCGATTGAGTTCGACGAGTTGATGATCGGTATGACAGGCAGGATGAATTCGAAGAATTTCGTACGGTCTGTATTCACGAACATGTCGTCGCGGAGGGCGTAAAGGAATCTGATCTTTCGCGTCACCCCCGCGTTCGCGTTGATGAGGCTATTGATCTCTCTCAGAGTGACAAAAATCTCAGTGTTATTAAACCTGTCAAGGTCTTCTATAACAACCAAGTTATAACGCGTGGATTGGAAGAAGTAGATGATCTCATCCAGATGACGATTGAGAATCGACTCCTGCGTCAGCGCGATCGGCGTTATCTCGATGTCCTTCAAGGAAATGCTCTTGAGAGAAACCCCGAAGCTTGCGACGTAGAAATAATGAACAGCAAACCATAAGAACAATAAGCCCATGCCGAAAAAGGCCAAATGCGGCCAGTTGCTGAGCGCAATTGGAGAAAGGTACTCGCCGCTCGAAATCGCTCCGATATTTTTGACGATCTGCCAGCAGGAAATCAGCCCGAACAATATGAAAAGCGATACGCCGACTGCGCTCTTGCCAGGCGTGTTGATCCGCTTGAAGCGGGAGAGCGGCAGCTTGTTCGCGTCGGCCCCATAAAGCATTTGCTGGAGAATGCTTCTTTCGATCTCCTGCTTGCTGACATGGCCACTTTCGGAGGTAGCCTCCGGCAGGAATGCGGCGAGGGATATCTGAAGCACCTGCCGCCGGCCGTACTTCGCCAGGAACGACTCTATAATGCTGCTCTTCCCGGAGCCGTACGGCCCGGTCAGCGCAATGTTCGACACCCGAGGATTGCTTGTCGCGTAAAGGAGCGCTTTTGAGTAGACGCCAGTCTCGTCAGCTTTGTCGGTTGGGGCGAGGTCAACAAAGGCGGTTTGTTTGGCATCCGGCAGCTCGAAGCGGCTGCGCGGAGCTTGGACGCCTCGACTGAGGTCACTCTTCGCGGGCGGTGCACCGGCGAGCCGTGTCGCCAGTGCCAGCCGAAGTTGGCGGATGCGCTCCCTGATCTCGATTTTCATTCCGCCCCTCCTGCAAGTTATGTTCTCAGGTGCTTCGCAATCGATCAATGCGAAACTAGAGGACGAACATCTGCCAAAGCCTAACAACCCCCAGGTGCGCAGGTTGCTTCTGGGTATCGGCGGTTCTCCAATGTCCGGTTTTGGCGCAACCCGGTCAGCGCGCGCTTCGGCCCTTAAGCTTAACGAAATCCGCTAGCAGCTTCGCCGGATCGTGTCCAAGAGCCTCCGCCACATGGCAGAACTCAATAACATCGAGCCGGCGCTCGCCTCGCTCCACCTTCGACACGAAGCTCTGAGGCTTTCCCAATCGGTCTGCTAGCTCGACCTGGGTGACGCCTGCAGCCTTCCGCGTCGAGGCGATGAAGCCAATCAGCTCCTGATGCCGCTGCGTGAATATCGATGACGGCAACGCACGCCCCTGATCGGTGAGGCGCTTTCGCTAAAACCTAAATCGGGATATCCCAGATTCGGTTATTTGGTTTGGGAGGCCGCTACCGCCTGGCGCAGGAGCGAACACAAGCAACAACAGCCTGATGCCGCGCCGAGCGCAAAACTCGGCATCTTATATGATGTGCAAATAACTGCGCGTCTCAACACACTATGAGATCGTATCGGATGAATAGTAATATCGCCCGCATCGGGCTGGCAGCCGTGGCTGCTTTCTACGTAATTGTAACAAGCCTGTTTCTGCAAGCCTACATTCCGCTCCAGCGATTCTACGCCGGCGTCGAGGCAACGTCACTTTCCGATAACCCGAAGGATAGAGATCAAAGACTGCAAGACACCCTGAGCTATCCAGAAAACGAGAGGAAGGTCAGCCGCTACGGTTCCATTCTTCTCTGGGGCACGGTCGGAATCGCGACTTTCGGCGGCGTCTATGTGGCAACACGCCAGAGGAAGCGCGTGGACACGGCTCAATCGGCTAAGGGAGGCGTCTAATGAAGCGCCTCGTCTTTGCAGCTCTCGCCGCTGGCGTCCTGGCCGTCGGTGGCTGCGCTTCTGCACCAGCACGGACGCCCGGCACCTATGTCAGCCAGAGCGAACCCGTCTACCTGATCACCGAAGCTCAGGCCGATCAGATCCTGGTGGACGCCATGAACGTCGAGTTCGGCACCAGCCCGATCGTTCGTGTCGAGCATCCGAACAGGGGGTATCAGGCCACCATCAAGTTCCTGTTCGACAGCCACCAGATCGTCGGCACGATGGTTCCCTCCAGGGGCCGCAAAGCTGACGGCACGCTGCAGGACGGCTTCTATTTCACCGTCTCCCACAGCGGCACCATGCCCCTGTCAGGGATTACCCGCTCAAAACGCTTGAAAGACCGGCTCAACGACGCCGCGACGGCCCTTTCGCCAAGCGTCCCGTCAGCTCGGTAGATCACGCATCGGCTGGTCGGCGTCAGACCCTGGACACCATCGTCCGTCCTCGGCCAAAAGCCTGAAAAGCCGATGCCCGTCATCGACTTTAAGGCCGATCACTAGGGCGGCCTGACGCCTTCCAGAACCCCAACCATCACCGACCCCCGTGGCCATCCGCTGCGGGGGTTTTTTCGTGCCCCGAAAGGACACCCAGACAATGCTCTCCCTGAACGACCGTGACGCCGTTACTGCCGCGCTCACAG
The DNA here is from genome assembly GCF_979258305.1 of Brevundimonas sp. AC546. NCBI lineage: Bacteria > Pseudomonadati > Pseudomonadota > Alphaproteobacteria > Caulobacterales > Caulobacteraceae > Brevundimonas > Brevundimonas sp. AC546. The sequence continues at coordinate 2,525,089 of NZ_OZ409849.1, read as the reverse complement.
ACCATAGCCTCGACCCTACCCTGCGTGCCCTCATCGGACTTCGTGTCTGGCAGGTGGACACCGATCGTCGCCGTCCCCTTGGCGAAATCCTCCAGATCGTCGTCGTCCAGCCGAGCGATCCTCCCGAGGCCATTCACGCCGCCGTCGGCTTCCCCATCACCTGGGACCAGGCCGATCAACCCGGCTGGGAATGGATGAACGACCACGGCTCATGGTTCGAGCTAGCCTACGTCCTGACCGATGATTTCGGGATGCTGGTGTTCGTCGCTGACCATCCCCACACCAACCACACGCTCCGCTTCAACTGCCTGGGCGTTGCCGACCGTCCTCCGACCTCCAACGCCGACTAGGCGTCAACAACTCATCCGACCCGCGCCCTCCGACATCCCGTCGCGAGGGCTTTTTTTGTGCCCGAAGGACACCAGTTTCCATGCTCTGCCTGAACACCCTCGCCGACGTCGCCGGCATAATCAGCGACTCTGACCTAGACGATGACCTGCGCACCCTGATCGCTCATCGCGGATGGCAGGCCTACGCCGATCATCCCTCATGCCTCAGCGAGGACTCCCGGATCGTCGTCGTCCAGGGCGGCGACACCCCCGACGTGATCAACACCGCCGTTGGCTTCCGGATCACTGGCGATGATGCCGAGGAGCCGACCTATGACACCCTGGAAGATCACGGCCTATGGTTCGAGATTGTCTACCGGGGCCGGTGCGGGCGAGACACCGTCGTCTTCGTAGAGAACGGTCCAGGGACGGAGTTGGGCCTGCACCATCTTTGCCTTGTACACTTCTGGACTGGAGAGGCACGCCGATGATGGGCCGCTTCCTTCTCCTTCTCGCCCTATGCGTCGCCCTCGCCGTTCTCAGGGCCGTCATCATCGCCGTGGTGGCGTTGGCGGTGCTGGCCCTGATCGTCAGCTTCATCACCCGGCCGAGACAGACACTGGTGTTCGTTGGCACCCTTGCCCTGTCTGCCCTGACTGTGACTCAGCCCCTAGCCTGCATCATCACTCTTGCAGCTTTGGGCTTTGTCATCGCTTTTTCGGGCCGCAAGCGACGCCATTCGAAGTCACGGTATCTCGACCCGCCGCACTCGTGATTAGGCAGACAGGCGGGGAGGTCAGACCGGCGACGGCTGACTTCCTCAGCCTTCGCGCGGCTGAATATCAGGGTTCGGCGTCATGGCAGCCTCTGTCCTGTCTTCTGGCAAGGGCATTTCGATGGGCGAGATGCGGGCTTGGCGAAGAGTCTCCAGCACCATCTTAGCTTGAGGTAAAAACTTCTCCCCATCACTGGTCAGGCGCAAAGGCCACACTTGGTAATCGACCAGCGGACGAACTCGACCTCGGGCGAGCCACTTCTCAAGCTTCTGGATGTGCTTTGTAACGGTCGCCTGATCGACGCCCATTTGGGCGGCGGCCGCAACACGGGAACTGGCTTCCACTGACCGCACAAACGCCTCCAGCCAAACGACTCGAAGGCCACCGAACTCGGTCAGATCCTCCTCCTTCTTTTTCGCCACGACGCCTCCAGACGCACTGAATCTGCCCTCGCTGAAGCATTACAAAAATTTTATCTGGCCGCCAGTTTGGCAAGGTCCTGCCGGAAGTATCGTCCGCTAGGAAACGTGGTTTTGCCCCGCCAGAACAGCGATTTGCTCCCATTTACACCGTGAAATTCGCCGGTCAGAACGCGCTCACTGATCGCGCAGACAAGGAGATCGAGCGATGGTTCTACCCCCTAAGCCACCCCCGGAAGATCCGGATAAAGAGCCCCCTGAAACACCGGCAGAGAAGCTCAACCCACTCGTCAGACACAGTCTGAGAGGGGATGCTGCAAAGCTCCACGCACGGGCGGTGGACACCATGCCTCTGCTTGGCGGCATCATGTTTTTGGGGCAGGCAACGATCATCTACGCCCCACCAAACGCCGGTAAAACGCTCTTGGTGATCAGGTTCATTCAGGACGCGATCGACGAGGGGCGGCTCGATCCGAACATGCTCTTCTACATCAACGCGGACGACAGCGGGAAAGGGTTAGCCGAAAAGGTCGAAATCCTGGAGATTCTGAACGCTCACATGCTGGCCCCCGGCTTGAAAGGCTTCAAGGTCAATCAGTTCGTGGACAAGCTTATCGAGGCCACGCAGAACGGCACGGCTCGCGGCTCTGTAGTGATCATCGACACGCTGAAGAAGTTCACCAATCTTATGGACAAAGCCCGTTCCAGCAACTTCGCCAATGTCTGCCGGGAGTATGTGATGGCAGGCGGCACCATCATTGCGCTGGGCCATACAGCGAAGAACCGGAACGCCGACGGAACCCTGCGTTATCAAGGCACAACGGACATTCTCGAAGATTTCGATGCAGCCTATGTCGCCGAACCGATGATGGGCAGCCCAGGAGCATCCGAGAAGATCGTCCGCTTCACCCAACAGAAGAGCCGGGCGGACAGCCCCCAGGAGGTGGCCTATGCCTACTCTACCGAACAAGGCCTGACATACGCTGAGAAGCTGGCCTCTGTCCGTCCCGTCTATGCTGAGGAATTGGAGTTCAGCGCTTTGGAGGCCGACATGCTGGACGACGCAAAGGTTGCAGACCGAATCCGCGCGTTGATTTTCGGCGGCATGGCATCTTCCGGGCAGGACAAGCTCGTTCGCGCCGTGGCTGAGGACGGGGACATATCCCGGTCGCAAGCACGACGGGTTCTGGATCGCTACACGGGCGAAGATCCCGACAAGCATCGCTGGTCAGTCCAGAAAGGCGATCGTGGAAAGCGGACCTACACCGTCCTCCGGAAGCCTCAGGTCGAGGAGGGCGAATAGAACCGCCGCCCCTCCCCAATTTCCCAAAACCCCAGACATTCCGGCCGACACGGCCGACTAACAATCTGGGGACCTGGGGATTTGGGGGCATCGTCGCGCTTCCGGTCTGGCTCTGAAACGGCGCGGGCCAGACCCGCTCAACACTAGCCTAACTCAATCAAGCATGCGGACCGGTTCACCGGCAAGCGCACCCTCACGCCTATCTCCAAGGAATATTTTCTCATGAACCGACAACGTCAGACCGACGGACTCAACATCGACTTGGATGACCAAACCACCCTGGTCATAACGTTTCTCAGCCTGATCGACGGCGGGTTCTCCGAAGGTCAGGCCGCACTCGCCGAGACGGCCGCCCGACAGTGCGGCATGCCGTTTCGCCATGCTCTTTCGATCCTCCAGCGATACACCGGCTCGGACGACCGAGACCATTATTGGAGGCTTCGCGAAGGCAGCCGAAGCCAACACTCGTACGAACTTCTGCCTCCCTGTCGCAACATGGCAGGTGCTTAAGCTCTACGGGCGTCATGTTCGCCTGACTGCGGTCTAGTCGGCACCACCCTATAAGCTGATCGCCTACCTCTGCGGCCCCCTGAGGCCCGCTCCGGGCACCGCATAGCCCGGCTATCCAGACACCCCAGCCCCCGCCCAGGCGGGCCACCCTGGGGCAAACGCGGGCTCGCCCCGCTCCAGACTTCCCCCTCCACCGCAAACCGCCTCCCGCTGCGCCCCCTCGGCACCGCGTGACGGCGCTCGTCTGAAATCAACATCACAAGGAAAATCTCAAATGCCAAAAGCACATCTGACTCAGGCCTTCGTCGCCAATGCCGGCTGCGAAGTCGGCAAGAAAAAAGTAGACTGGTATGATGATACCGTGCCGGGCTTCGTACTGGAATGCCGATGCACAGGGGGAAAGACGTATTATATCAGATACTTGGATCGGTCTGGCACCCAGAGACAGCATAAGATCGGCGGCTATAACGATGTAACCTTCGCTGCGGCCAAGAAGAGGGCTCAGCAACTTCGGTCCGAGGTGGTCATGGGTGGCGATCCAAGCGCTCAGAAGGTTCTGATCAAGTCTATCCCGACCTACGGAGATCTGGCAGCCAAGCACCTGGAGTTCATCAAAGGCAGCAAGTCCTACTCCTCGGTCGAGATGTGTATGCGCGTCCACATCGTTCCGAAGTGGGGGAAGACACGCCTCACCGACATGAACAGCCGGTCGATGGCTCAGTGGCTCAGTGAAAAACGGGCGTCAGGCCTGTCCCCGGCGTCGGTCGAGAAACTCCGTGTCATCATCGGCCGGTCGTTCGTCCTTGGCGCAAGCTGGGACATTCCCGGCACCGAGCGAACCCCTACCCGTGGCATCCCTCGGACACCGCTGAACAATGGCCGTGAGCGCTTCCTGTCTGCCGAGGAAGCGACGCGGTTGAGGGAGGCTGTCGCGGCATCGCAGAACCCTCAGCTTCAGCACATCGTCGGCCTCCTCCTTCTTACAGGGGCACGGCTTCGCGAACTGTTGGACGCCAAATGGGAGAACGTGGATGTCAAACGTCGGTCCTGGCTGATCCCGACCAGCAAGACCGGTAAGCCACGTCACGTCCCGCTTTCCACACCGGCATTGGCGATCATCGAGACGCTGCCTCGCTTCAAGGACTGCCCTTGGCTGGTGCCCAATCCAGAAACCCGCCTCCCCTTCGTGTCGATCAAGCACGGCTGGCAGCGGGCGATCCGGGAGGCGAGGCTGCCGGGTCTTCGTCTTCATGACCTTCGACACTCCGCAGCGTCGTTCATGGTCAACAGCGGTGTCGATCTGTTCGCCGTGGGCAAGGTGCTGGGTCACGCCAGCTATCAGAGCACCCAGCGCTACAGCCATCTCGCCAACGACACCCTGCTGAAGGCCGTAGAGGCCGGGGCGGCAAAGCAGACTGCAATCTAACTTTCATTCGCCTCGTGCGCTGGCTTCGGCTGGTGCGCGGGGCTTTCCATTTTTATTTTTTCTGAACGCAATGCAGCGCGTGGAGACGTAGGAATGTCTGCGCTGAATCTTACGGCACGTCTCTAGTTGCCGCCTTGAGGGGCGCCTCGCGACCTGAGCAGGTTGCCGAGATTCTGTCCGTTCAACCGACACGTTGCGATGACGCGGTCGTGCGAATTGACTCTACCGGTACGCCCCCTGGTGGCGACGCAATTAACCTGACGTCCCCGCGCCAGCCCTGCCAGAATTTCACGACCTCGCCGACCATCTGGTTCGCGAAGTTCGGGCGCGTCAAAATCGGCTAGGCGGACTTCAATCCATTCATTGGGGTCAGCCGTCCGACCGACACACAGACTGTCGCCGTCTCCGACATATCGGACAGTTCCGGCGAACACCTCGCCAGGTCTTGTCGGAAGCCGTCCCTCGCATGGATCTGCACGAACTGCTGTTACCGCCAGCAGAGAGAGACATACAGTAGCAAACACGATCCGGAGCATCAGCCGAACCTGACATTGGTTGGTTTAGGATTTGTATGCATCGTCAGAAGCCGATGCACGCTCCGGGGGTGCTTGGGGAAACACCTTCATTGCCTTCAATGACCCACTAGGCGACGGCTTCAGCAACTCGACCCCAGGACGGCTCAACCTCAACCAATCCAGCCCGGCGGGCGGCGGAAGCACGACAATCTGCCGATCGTGGTAGGGCGACACGTCAGGTCCGGGCTCTGTCGTCAGCATGGCCCAAGTACCGTCCTTCACTATTCCGGCGATCCAGAACCACGCCTCCCCCGTCATCGAGAATGACCACTTGGTCTTTCGCTTCTGGCCAGGCTCGGCGTCCGTGAATTCGTAGAACGCCGACGCGGGGATTAGGCATCGGGTCGTGTTGCCGAACTCTCGCCCATCGCTTCGGAAGTTGAACACCGGACGGCCTTGCGGAGATCGCCACGACCACCGCATCGACGTCAGCAGAGGCCCGTCGTCCCACGTCACGATCGAGGCTGTGTCACCGATCTTGATGTCATCATTCGGCTCGATGTTCGGGATCACGCCACCGTCGAAGCGAAGCGGGAAACCCGTCTCACTGAAGGCGTCGGCGATCTGCGACGCGGGGACGTGCGAGGCGTAGTTGTTGCACACCCTGGACCTCCTATTCGAAGGCCTCGATCATGGACGTGACGGCCTCGCGCTGTTTGTCATTCAGGCTGGACCACGCCCTGATCAAGCGGGCGCTTCCTGGATGGTCGCCGCGATTTTCGCCGACAAGTTCGGCCACATCACACTTCAATGCCCTGGCGGCGAGCACCAGCTTCGGAGCGGCGATCCGGTTCTTGCCCGTCTCGTATTTCTGCACCTGCTGGAAGGTGACGCCGATGGCCTCGCCCAACCGGCGCTGTGTCATTCCGATCGCTTCGCGACGGCCGGTAATGGCCTTACCGATAGCGACGTCTATCTGTTTTTCGTGTTCGCTCATGGCCCGGACTAACTGCGTAATACCGGTGTTTCGCAAGGGGTGTTTTCCCGCGCCGCCATAGGTTCGGTCCACAGGCGGCGGCCAATCTGTCTTCCCACACCCGCAATGTTCTGCATATGTTCTCGTCATGGGCGCGAAGGCATACAGAGGGGACGAAACCACCGGCTTTCAGAGCCCAGCCCAAGATCACGTCGAAGCCGTCCCTGATCTGGCCGAGCTATTGGAGCTTCGTCGGCCACAACGTTATGCCGTCCGAGTGAAGGGTGACGGCCTGCGAAAGCGAGGCATCCACTCCGGCGACATTCTCGTGGTCAACACAGACGGAGAGCCGCGATCAGGAAAGGTCTGTGTCGCCTTCGTTCATGGCGATGTTGTCCTGGCGATCCTGACGGAGAAGGACGGGGAGTGGTGGCTGGAGCCCTCCAACTACGCGCCGCAGCCGATCAGTGAGGACACCGAGGTTTGGGCCATGATCGCAGCGCTGGTTCGGACCGACGTCTGATGTTTGGCCTCATCGACGGCAATAACTTCTATGTCTCGTGCGAGCGGGCGTTCGATCCGACGCTGAGAGGCAAGCCGGTGATCGTGCTGTCCAACAACGACGGCTGCGCCATAGCCCGATCAGCAGAGGCTAAGGCGCTCGGGATCAAGATGGGCGAGGTCTGGCACCTGTCGAAACGCAAGCCCGAGTTCAGCGCCGTCATAGCCAAGTCGTCCAACTACGCGCTCTACGGCGACATGAGCAGGAGGGTGTTCGAGGTGCTGTCCGAGCACTTCCAGCGGGTGGAGCCCTACTCCATCGACGAGATGTTCGTGGATCTGACCGAGTTCGCTCGGGTGGACTACTGCCGGCGTGTCCGTGACCGTGTTCGGCAGGTCGCCAAAATTCCCACCTGCATCGGCATCGGCCCGACTAAGACGCTCGCCAAGCTGGCGAACAAGCACGCCAAGGGCACAGAGATTGGCGTGTCCGATTTCAGCGATCTGGAGGCACGTCGCCAAGCCTTCGCTGAAATGCCGATCTCAGAAATCTGGGGCGTAGGGGGCGCATCGCAGGCCAAGCTAAATGGGCTCGGCATCTTCACCGTGGATCAATTCGCCAGTCTACCCTCGGCGTCGATCAGGAAGTTGATGACCGTCACCGGCCAGCGAACCCATGCCGAACTGAATGGTGTGTCATGCATGCCTCTGACGCTGGCTCCGGCGAAGAAGCAGACAGTGTCGGTCACCCGCATGTTCGGACGCCCCGTCGAGACCTGGGAGGACATGCGGGAAGCCCTTGCGGCTCACGCGTCCAGGGCCGCCGAAAAGTGTCGGACACACGGTTTGGCTGCCACGGGGATGCAGGTGTTCTTTCACACCAATCCACACTCAGGCGAGCCTTGGTACAACGGCCAGCGATCATTCGAGATTGAGCCTACGAACGACAGTTTTTCGATCATCCGCCAAGCCGTCGGCGCAGGTCGCTCGATGTGGAAGCCGGGCCTTCGCTACGCCAAGTGCGGGGTGATCCTGCTGGACCTTCAGGCCGAGGCGGAGGCGTCTTTAAATCTGCTGCCGACGAGCAATCCAGTGCGATCAGAAAAGCTCATGGTGGCCCTGGACGCCGTCAATAAGCGGTTTGGCCGGGGCACGCTGCGTCCAGGTGGGATCAGCAAAACAACCACTTGGTCTACAAGAGCTAACAATCGATCGCCGCGCTACACGACGAGGTTTAGTGACCTGATGGAGGCTACGGCGTAATATCTATCTGGCGTCTTATTAAAACTACACTCGTAGATAACAACCTCCGACGGGGATATAGTTTACGAAGTACCCTCTGGGGTATACCCACGAAGCTCGATCTTCTGCGCTCTGTACCGCGCAATACGTTGTCCGGCATCAATACTCACGCCGACCGGCGTTGGCACTTCTAAAGGCTCGACTTCGTTGAACCGCCGCACTTCATCTGAGTTGTAGAAAGTTTGAAGGACCGTTCGGGCTCGGGCCTGCCATTCGGCTATATCCGTCAGATGCCTATCGCTGCCGACACTACGCTGATTGATCGTGTCAACGAGGCTTGCCGTATTTAGCAGTCCTTCGATTGCTTGACGCTTCGCCGCTAAGCTTTGCTCCGTTGGCCTGTCATTCTGGATCGCAGGCGTTGTCGGCTGGATGCTTGGTGTAGGAATAGGGACGTATTTAACTTCTCGTTCTGGTCGGCTTTCCACGCTGGATGGAGCCACAGCTGGCGTCACGGATTTTGGAGCCGCTTCGATAAGTTCTTTAAAGTCTGACAGCGCTTTTCGCTCGGCAGCCCAAACCGAAAATTGACAAGCGAACAACAGTAGAATGCCCAACGTGAACGACATGTATCGAGCGGGGCGACTATCCTTCAGGGACGCAATCCGTTTTGAACCAAGCAAAAGCCCAAGTGGAAATAGAAATGCCAGGGCCACAACAACTCCCTGCCAGTCGGCCAACTCTTTCGACACTGCTTTGAGATACTCTACCAACTCGACCATTATCGTCCCTCCGTAATATTTCGATTTTCAGTAGAGATCAGGCGTTTCGCTACCCCCGTCCAAGTCGTCATCCTCCGGATCGTTTTCGTAGACTTCTTCGTAGTCGTCTTCGCCATGCTCCAGAATGGCGTCACGAAGACGATGCATGCGTTCGTTAGTTGTACGCAGGCTTCGCAAGATCGCAGCGATTGACGCATAACCTTTATCAATGTCGAGGAACTGTATCGACCTTGTGCGTAGCAGGGAGAAATAGGGGTCTTGGCGGATAAAGTCGTCGGTCACGCCGGGAAGGAAACCACGTGTCACCGCTTCATAGGCATAGAGCCACATTGGCCCGCGAAGACCGGTTGCCGAAAGGGAACGATCCCACACACTTCGATCAACGTTACCGTGGACCTGCTCTCGCGATTCAAGGCAGACAACCAGCGTGGCAATCAAGGCATTTTCTTTCTCGAAAAGCGGAGCCAGCGCCCGAGCGGACAACGTGATATTGAGCCGAATTGCGAAGAACAGTAACCACGTCGCTTCACCTAAGCGGTTCGCTCTCGCAAGCACTGGCATTCGATGCTCAATGAACTCTTTGATCGTGTCCAACGCCAAATCTGACCGTGCAACTTGCCGAAGAAGACATATTTCTACGAGCAATGAGATTAGACTTGGGTTTCGCCTGTAAGCACTGATAAGTCGCGACTGTATGGGCCCCCATTCTTCTACCGCCACAAGAGACGACCGAGCAAATTGAAGACCAAATTTCTCGATATTTATTTCAGGATGATCTCCGCACATCCTCCCTAAATGATAGAAATACCGTAGCATGGCAGCCGTCGAGATTGATCCGCCGGCGGCGTCCGGTCGAGGGATAAGACTTCTGACGGCAAGTTGCCAGCCTGAGGGCTGTATTTCTGATGTTGAATAAACGGCGCTTTTGTCATTGTTGAGTTCGTGCTCAAAATTGGATACTGTGTTGCGGAGCTCTGACAGAAGCTCCTGACCCGTCTCAATTCCAGGCGAGCTTAACGTGTAATCGTCAATGTATCGTGACGCATCACGGCCATCTATACTTAGCTTACTCTGGATTTCCACATCCATAGCCGCCGCCACTATCTCGGCAATCAGTCGGGATGTATCAGGACCGACCGGAAGACCTATAGTTTGCCCGTCTTGGGCATTACGGCACAATAGGTCGATTAAATTGCCGTAGAGCCCAACCCCCCTCTGCTGTTTGGCTACCTCTTTGCCGTAAATGGCCCAAGCAATCGCATGGGTATAAATTGAGTGAAAGAAGGCTCGCACATCCGCAGCGACATAGGTTTCCCTTCGCGCCGAAAGCTCAACTCGGAAGTCGTCCCTCAAATCTATTGTGGGACGCGCAAGAGCACGAGGGCCAGTCCAATCAAACACGGGAGGTGACAGGGAAAGCTTGGAACGGCGCGCAACCCGCCTCAGAGCGATATAGTTGTCAGCGAGGACGCGAGAAACCAAAAGGTGCGCGATCGGATTGGGCACTCCGTGCCGTCGATCATCTTTTCCAAATCGCGGAAAGTAAAACCATATTGGCTCTGAAATGAAACGATGATGGGCAGGCCTTTGGCGCTCAAGCGGAAGAGCGTCGATGCCGTTCAGGATCGATTGTCGAAACTTGGCTAAATCGTCTGATACAAAGCATGGAGGTAACTCTGGCGCGAAATAGCCATGAGAAACTAGGCGGCGCAGTCGCTCGGACTTTGTTTTCGCACTCATCTGATTCGCCCTAGTGTCTGATCTCAAGCTTCACAGACCAAAACGGCGGCCCTTGTATGAGCCGCCGTCGTCAGTCTGAAGATATGTATGAGGCCTAGAGGCCGCCCTGGCCGATCGGAGCCAACAGCGCATTCGGCACCATGATCCGCAAGTCAGCGTTCGCGGGATTATCGCACTGCTTGTCATTGTAGAAAGTCATGAGGTGCGTTCGGCGCTGCTCAGCGAGCTGCTGGGCATCGCGTGCGTTCAAGTAGTTGCCAGCGGCGGCGGGCCAAAACAGCAAGACCGCAGCCACGTTGGCTCCATTAACGCCCTTGTCGCTGTCAGCGTCTCGCTTGATTACGTCCAGCTTGGCAAATTCCTCTTTGAGCTGCGTGCAAGTCATGGCGCGGTCGCCCGGCATCATGACGCTGACCTTCTCGGTCGTCGTGCAAGCAGCAGTGCTCAGGGCAGCCGCAATGGCGGCCGCGATGATTGTTTTCTTCATTTGAGATCCCCCCGGATCAGACTGGTCTGGAGCCCTTTGCTCCAAGATAACATTGATCTAGCACAGTTGATGTCTGTGTCTAGAGGTTGTGCCGATGGGAAGAGGTGGAGGCCCAGCCCCTTGCGGGAAAGCTGGGTAGGCTACTGGGCCGCCGTGTTCCATCGAGGGGAACTTGAGCACCATATCACGTCGTCCACGAGATTTGAGGCAGAGCTCTAATTGAAGCGCAAACGCCTGTCGTTATTCGTCGTGACCCCGCGCTACACCGACGTAGCGTCCCTTCGCACGGTCGATTTTGTGGGGCCAGAACCTCAAAGAACCGACGAATAGCAGGAAGGCTGTGACGGCGATCATCGAAGCGAACACCAATCCCGCTAAGGCCGCGACCATGAAACCTGCCGCCATCGACACTAGCACGGCGGTCGCAGCCCAAGATGTAGGTTTAGCCAGGACAGATCGCGGGAAGCAAAGCGCGGTGACAAGTACGATCACAATTATTGGAAGCGAAACGAGACCTACAAGGATGAGGGCCCACCAGCCCTCCCCAAACTCGGGGATGCCTAGGACGAGTAAGGTCAAACCGAGCACGGGAATGGCCCAGCTGGCAAGCACGCGTAGAGCGAGCGTCTGTCTGAGCCCCATTACCTTACCTCAACCACCCATTGCAGACATTCAATATGTCGGCCTACCCTACGCACCACTCAACAGATCGTCGCCAGCATGTTCGAAAGCCCAATCTCGATTATGGTCGAGGGTATCGTTTACGTCCTAACCAACGAGGCCATGCCAGGCATTGTCAAGATTGGCAGGACGTCCGGAGACACCGTTGAAAGGCGCGTCGCCGAACTCAGCCGCGCGACTGGCGTTCCCCTTCCCTTCCGCGTGGCTGTTGCCAGGCGAGTGCATGATGCGGTTAAGGTGGAGAAGGCGCTCCATGTCGCGTTCGGCCGGGAACGGGTGAACCCTGCTCGTGAGTTTTTCTCAATCGAGCCCTTCCGTCTAATCGAACTATTGAACGCCTTCCCTGGCACCGACCTTACGCCAGAAGCCGAAGCTGCCGCAGAACGTGAAGTTAGGAAGGACGAGCCTCGTGCCTACGAAGCTGAACGGAGCTTCGAACAGAAGAAGCGCAGGCCGCCTCTCAATTTTGAGGAGATGGGTTTGACGATCGGATCTGAACTGATCCACGTTGAGACGGGCGACGTCATCCAAATCGTCGAGGCTAAGAAGGTTCGTCTGAGGGACGAGGTTGTGTCGCTGACGCGAGCTCAGCAGCTTGTCTCAGGCGCACCCTATGCGGTTCAACCTGGCCGGTACTGGAAGGCTGCCGATGGTCGCACAATATCGGAGCACTACGAGGCGACGTATCCCCACGATGACGACGCCGACGTGTGAGGGTCAAGGTGGACTTCCCGTCTGGAGATCACGTCTGATTTCGGCCGTGAAGCTAAGAGGTGAAATCGCCCCGTTGCAGACATGCCAGGCCTCAGTACAGTGGCGGCATGACTAGGGGTTGGAAGATCTTTTGGACCGTGGTCTGCTTAGTCGCGGCGTGCCTATTCCTCTGGGAATTCTTGAATGGATGGTTCGAGATCGTCGCTCCCTACGGTGACGGACACGGCCCCGACCCCGGCTCACGAGAGGCTCTGATGGGGTCTGAGCGACGGCGGCATGATGCTCCACGGGATGCCGCCACGGCCGCTTTCTATTGGCTGGTATTCTCGGCGATTGTAGCCGGTGTTGTCAGCCTGGCCCGCAGCGCCGTCCGCTTGCTGGGCGTCGAAAAGGGATGAGCCACCTGTAGCTGACATCCGCAACGTCCGCTCGTGGCAAGGGTAGCCAATGTCCACTTTCGGGAAGTGAGCCAACTTCGCAAATCGACCCATTGCGGACCCTGTCACGCAGCCCACGTCTCCATTTCATGGAGTGCCTGGAGTCCGGGGTAGTCCCGTTTCTGGGGGTATTGCTGACGGTGATAGGCATCCCAATAGCTGGTCGCCCTCGCGCGGAGCTTCTGCACAGTCTGCCGGTTCTCGCGCACGAGGTTTGCATAGATCGACTGATCCAGAGTTGGGAGCGCGTCCCGAACGTCTTCGACGATCTCGATCACATATTCACCGAGCAACATGAGAACGAACGGCGCGACCCACGCGCTTTGATGGTCAATCACGGACCGGAGGGCCTGCTGGCGTAGGCGGCCATCCGTTGCACGCGTAATGAGGCAGCGTGACGCCGGGTTGAAATTGCTCAACCTTTCGGTGGTGCCGGACAGGCAGGCGAAATGTAGTCGCTGAGGAATGGCAACCATATGACCCGTGACGTCGATTGCCTCGGATCGCTGCCGATAGGCGTCATCGACGAACGGCGACAACTCAGATGCAGCTTCATTTGCCAAAGCGGTCATGTCGAACGGAAATGCTCGACGCGCGGCATCCTGGAACGGCTGGGGGGATAGAGCATACATCCCGCAGTTATGCTGGCTGAAGCAAATGTCCGCTACCCACCCAAAGCGGACGTTGCTGCTCTCATTCGGCGAATTGTACAGAACCGGGCGCACGGGTCAGATACCCGTCGCGGTTCCGGTCAGCCCGGCGGAACAGCACATATGACGCAAAACGGTAGCTTTGCTTGTCTAAACTCGTCCGTCCGTAACCGGCCACATCGCGGTAGTTTGCACCGCTTGCCCGCTCACAGACAGCGCGCGCGTTCGTATCTAAATTGCGAAGCCGACGGGTGCACCAATCCGTGACGTACTCGACCTCGGTGACCGCGCCGTCCCCGTCGGTATCCATCCGGAGCCACGACGCCCAATCCATCGTGTAAAACTCCTCAAACGACATCCGATGATCGCAGTCGAGGTCAGAACGAAGCCCTCGGGTAGCGCTCTCGCGGTCCGAATAAGCCAACCGATCGTTGATATTCTCGGGCGGCGTCGGCGGGTAGTTGGCCGCCCAGTCTCGCCGTGCTTGCTCGCACTCGGAAACGGGCGCGCTGCCGGTCGCCTGCGCTGCAGCGTTCGAGAAAAGACCTGGTCCCGCCAAGAAGACCAATGCCAGCCAGAATACTGCAAGTCGCATCGGTTACTCCCGAATGAGCGAGTTGGACAAACTAAGGCCCACCCTCTTTGCCAAGCGGCGACAAAGAAACAGCGCGCTTCAATCTAGGTTGTCAACGTCCGCTTCCCACCCATTGCAGACGCTCAGAATGTCGGCTTACGGTGGGCACGGAATGTCGATTCAACCGGGATTCTGCCATCGCCAGGAACGCATCGCCAAATGACTGATCAGCCGACTTCATCGCTTCTCGACATGACCGTCGGGATCGTGGCCAACTACCTCTCGAACAACAACCTGGCACCAGAGCGGATCGGCGATCTGATCTCGTCCACTCATGCGGCCCTAGCGAACGTCGGCCAGCCTGAACCGGAAGCCGTCGAAATCTTCGCTCGCGCCAGTGCCGGCCAAGTCCGCAAGTCGATCACTGACGAGGGGCTGATCAGCTTCATCGACGGCCGAACCTACAAGTCGTTGAAGCGCCACCTATCGTCGAACGGGATCACCCCAGACGAATATCGCGATCGATATGGGCTACCCTCCACCTACCCCATGGTTTCGCCTGACTACTCAGCCCGCCGGTCGGAACTGGCAAAGTCGATTGGACTGGGCGCGAAAGGCCGCAAAGCTAAGCCTTCTCCAGATGCTCCGAAGGCATCCGTGAAGCGAGGCCGTCCCACGAAGTGAACTCCTGGCAGCGCGGGCCATGCAGGTATAGCGCAGGTCGCAATTTGTCGCGTTCCCACGCTAACGATCTTTAACTAGGAAACACCTGAACAACCCCTTCGGCCCAAACTGGGAAGCCTGTGGGTGGGGAGCTTTCGGCCTGAGCGAAACGGTGCCAGAAGCTAGGCCCGGCTTGAGTTTGACAGGTAAGCTTCCATCGAATTCGTAATGATGGGGTCAGGTGTTCGAGTCACCTAAGCGGCACCACTTTTCCGAGCGCGGTTCGCGCCGGAAATGACGGCGGTAACGCCGACATGTATCCTGAAGGTTGAATTCATGCGGATCAGCACACGTAGCACTCCCTAGCGGAGCAGCTTTGGCTTGACGGCGTTGACGTTTTGGGGCCATGGCGCCGCATTAGCTGTCCGTAGGCCGACATGAACGACGCAGTAGATCCCGTAGACATCGCCATCGGCGGTCGTATCCGCGCCCGTCGCGAGGAACTGCGTATCACGCAGGCGCAGTTGGCCGCCGGCGCGGGCGTCACCTTCCAGCAGATTCAGAAGTACGAGCGAGGCGTCAATCGCGTGTCGGCTGCGCGCCTTCTGCAGATCGCCTCGGTGCTGAAATCGACCGGCGCCGCTCTTCTGGGCGAGTTGGAAACGGCCGAGGGCGACGAGCTTGCGCTGGCCGCTCCCGGCGTTGCCGAACTGCTGGCCGCCTTCCGCGGGATCAAGGACGCCGCTCAACGCGACGCCCTTCTGACCGTAGCCAAGGCCCTGCGCGGCTGATCAGGCGCGGTTGCTGGCGCTCTTCAACAACTGCTCGACCTCATCGCGATGATCCGACGCGTCCAAGGCCGCGCCGGCGAGCCATGACTGGACCGCATCCAGCGCTCGCATGTCTCGACCGTCCGAACGGCCGGCGTCGGACAGGCTTTGGCGAATGATCTCGATCATGCAGACGGCCTCGACCGCCGTCTTGGGCGCGTGATCCAGAAGCGTGGTTTCCGCCGCTTCCATCGGGGCGAGATCCAGTTCGACCAGCAGGTTCTCGCCGCTGGTCGATAGCCCCTGCGAGCCGACCTGCTTGGCCAGATTGGCTGTCTCCAGCCACGAGCGGAAAAGAGGCATGAAGCCGTTCGAGGTTTGGGTGTTCATTAGATTATGACCTTGTGTGGCGCGCGGGTCGATGCGGGCCGTGATTTGGGATGGGCGTAGGGGGCGGCGCGCGCCTCCCAAACGCCGAAGAGGGCGAGGAGCAGGAGTTCGAACCAGACGACCATTCGGGTCGATACGATCGACCAGAGAAGGGCGTCGGAACCGGCGATACCGGCCACATGGGTCGAGACCGCGATAAGCTGGGCGCCAGCTGCAAGAAGCAGCCACCATCGGTCGTAGCGGAGAGCCAGACCTACCAGCAGAAAGAACATGGACACCGAAAGGATCGCCACCCCCCACCGGAAATTCCCGATGAACAGGTGATCGACCAATGGCGTGCCCCAGTTGAGGACGACCAGGGCGACCAAGGCGATCCGCTCGGGCATACGGCCTTTCCAGAGCAAAAGCGCCATGACGCCATAGGTCAGACACGCCAGAAGCAAGGACAGCGGCGACCACATCCCGACAGCAGCGATCAAGCGGCGACGGCGAGAACCGGGGCGAACCCGGTGGGTTTGACCGTCTTGTCTTCTTGCGCACCGTCCATGTACCAGCCGATCTGATGATCGTCCGCAACCTGGGCCAACTCGCCATGGGTGGAGATCACGGCGCCGCGCACCTCGGCGAGTTGGCTGAGGCCGCGAACCATATTGGCCAGGGCGTCCTGACCGACTTCCGCCGCCAGACGAGCCTCGACCCGACCCTCCAGCGCCGTCTGGACCAGCCGGCAAACCTCGATCATCGCTTGATCGACGGCGTGTTCGGCGGTTCTGACCTGTCGCGCCACCCTGACGCCGACATGCATATTCTTCATTGGCTCATCTCCCGTAAGCCGGTTGCGTCAGCGCATTTCAGCGGGAGCGATCCGGTCAAACAGGGATGGAACCACCATGCCCGCCGTCACGATCCCGATGGCGAACAGAAGGGCGATGGCGGCGCCGGCGACGATGATTCCCAGCCGCGCCAGCACGCCACGTGGCGGCGTCGGCAAAAGCCAGGAAGTCGTCTGATCGAAAACCGTATCGTCCGCCTGTTCGGCCGACCTGGGATCACTGAGCGTATCTTGGACGGTGTTGGGAATGAGTATCGACGCCTCTGAGTAGACACTACTCAACCTGCGCGCCGCCAGTTTGCGATCTGACACGCCGAGCTTTGCGTAGGCTCTGTGCAGGTGGTTGCCGACGGTGCGCGGCGAAATGCCCAGACGCGCAGCGATCTCCTTGTCCTCCAGGCCTTGACCGGCGAGGTGGACACATTCGCTTTCTCTCGTCGTCAGGCTGTCAGACATTTCATCCCCCGACGCCTGTTTACGCTAAATTTCAGCGCTGTCAGCCGGGTTCCCTCCGCCCGCCTTCTCTTTCCATGTCAGCGCCCAGCGTCAGATCACTTGAACATATAAGCATATCTTTATATGTCTGACGGCCTGACACAGACAGGAGCCTCTCTTGGCCGCTCGTTCCTCCTTCCTATTCACCTCGGAAAGCGTTTCCGAAGGTCACCCCGACAAGGTCGCAGACCGCATCTCCGACACCGTCGTGGACGCCTTCCTGGCCAAGGATCCCGAGGCGCGCGTGGCGTGCGAGACCCTGGTCACGACCCAGCGCATCGTTTTGGCCGGCGAAGTCCGCGCCACCCAGCCGGGCAATACCAAGGAAGAGAACGAGGCCTTCACCCAAGCCATCATCGACAGCCTGGAGCCGCTGGTCCGCGCCGCGGTCAAGGACATCGGCTATGAGCAGGACGGCTTCCACTGGGAGACGGCGAACTACGCCTGCTACCTGCACGCCCAGTCGGCCGACATCGCCGTCGGCGTCGACTCGACCAACGAGAAGGACGAGGGCGCGGGCGATCAGGGCATCATGTTCGGCTATGCCTCGAACGAGACGCCGGAACTGATGCCGGCGACCCTGCAATACAGCCACAACATCCTGAAGCGCCTGGCCGAGGTCCGCCACGCCGGCGGCTCGCAGCTGGAGCCGGACGCCAAGAGCCAGGTCACGATCGAATACCAGGACGGCAAGCCGGTCCGCGCGACCTCGATCGTCCTGTCGACCCAGCACGCCAAGGGCCTCAGCTCCGAAAAGGTCGCCGAGATCGTCAAACCCTATATTCTCGAAGTCCTGCCTGAGGGCTTCACCGACGAAGAGACCGTCTGGCACATCAATCCGACCGGCATCTTCGAGATTGGCGGGCCTGACGGCGACGCCGGCCTGACCGGTCGCAAGATCATCGTCGACACCTACGGCGGCGCGGCGCCCCACGGCGGCGGCGCCTTCTCGGGCAAGGATCCGACCAAGGTGGACCGTTCGGCCGCCTACGCCTGCCGCTACCTGGCCAAGAACGTGGTCGCGGCGGGTCTGGCCGACCGCTGCACCATCCAGATCTCCTACGCCATCGGCGTGGCCAAGCCTCAGTCGATCCACGTCGATCTGCACGGCACGGGCAAGATTTCGGAAGCGGTTCTGGAAGATAAGATCCTGGACCTGATCGGCGGCGCGACGCCGCGTGCGATCCGTGAGCACCTGAAGCTGAACAAGCCGATCTACGCCCGCTCGGCCGCCTATGGCCACTTCGGTCGCGAGCCGGATGCGGATGGCGGTTTCAGCTGGGAAAGAACCGACCTAGTCGATCAGCTCAAGGCGTTGGCCTAAGACTGTCAGGCGGCCTGGTCGATGATCAGGCCGCGCACGCCCGTCAGATTGGCGTCGGTCAGGTCGGCCTGACGCATCTGGGCGCCGTGCATTGTCGCCCGGCCCAAATCCGCGCCGACCAGAACCGCGCGCTTCAGATCGGCGCCGGACAGATCCACACCCCGCAGCACCGCGCCCGTCAGATCGGCCGGCATCAAGCGATCGGCGGTGATCAGCAACGGTCCCAACTGCGCCTCGCGCATGTCCGCGCCGTTCATCCTCGCGCCCTTCAGACGCGCCCCGCGCAGATCGGCGCGACGAAGTTTGGCGGACCTCAGATCGGCGTTTTCGAGCTGGGCGCCCTGTAGCTGCACCCCCTCCATGTCCAGGCCATAGAAGACGGCGCCCTTGGCCGACAGCGCGGTCAGGTTCAGCCCCGTGATCGACTTCAGCGGACGCAAATCCACACCGTCGAACACCGACGGCTGGCCCTCTGATCCCCCGGTCTCGCACCAGCGCGCGTGTTCGCGCAGCATTTCTGCGGCGGGCATCCGGTCCACGGATTCGCACGACGACTTATTGTCTGTAAGCGCGCCCTGCATGTCCGCGCCGTCCGCGCGCCACATGGTCATCTTGCAGCCCACAAGGATGGCGTCGCGCAGATCCGCGCCCGACAGGTCCGCACCGGACAGATCGGCCCCGGCGAGGTCCGTGCCACGGAAGTTGGCCTGTTTCAGATTGGCCCTGACCAGTTTGCAGTCCTTCATCACCGCGCCGGAAAAGTCGGCCTTCATGGCGATGACGCCAGACATCTTGGAGCGTTGCAGATTGGCGCCTGACAGGTTGGCGCCGACGGCCTCGGTCTCCTCGCGGTGACGTGGCTCGATGACCTTGAAGCCCAGCTTGGCGTCGGCGGCGGCGATGGTGCCTTCGCGCAGGTCCGCCTCGAACATGTCGGCGCCAGACAGGTCCGCGCCGCGCAGGCAGGCGCCGCGGAGGTCCGCACGACGCAGGCTGGCCTCGGCCAGAATCGCGTCCTGCATGTCCGCGCCGAAGAAGTTGGCGTTGTCGAGCTTGGCCCCCGTCAGGTCGCAACCTTCCAGGCAGGCGGCGGCGAAATCGGCGTCGGCGAGATTGCGGCCCTTCAGACTGAGGCCCGACAGGTCCATCCAGGCGAAGACCGCACGGGCGCCGCCGGGGCGGGCCTGGAACAGCCGGTCATGCCGGGCGCAGACCAGATCCAGTTCCGCCTGCGTCAGGCGTTTTCTCACGATGGGTTCCGCCAGTGCCATTTCGACACATTGCGCCCGTCTGACTTAAGAAACCCTTGAACGACAGGCGGTTGTCAGGCGCTGAGCAGGCCCTGCTCGTCCAACGCCTCGGCGAGCTCTCCAGAGCCGGTCCACAGGCGCGTATAACCCGCCTCGCCCAGCCGCTTCAGCTCGGTGACCAGATCGGCCTTGGGCGAGGCGACGAAGCGGCCGTCGAAGCCGACGCCGTCTTCGCTAACCCGTACCATCGGACGCCCGGTTTCCAGCCGGTGCAGGAAGCCTTCGCACAGGGCGGCCCCCTCCTCGCACATCAGGCCGGTCTCGACGGTCAGGCCTTGCGCGCGCAGACGCTCGGTGCCGCGTCCGGCGGCGAAGGGAGACGGGTCCAGGCAGGCGATGACCACCCGCGCCACGCCCGCCTCGGTCAGGAAGTGGGCGCACGACTTGCGGCCCGACGACCGGGCGCCGCACGGCTCCAGCGTGACATAGACGGTCGAACCAACGACCTCGGCGCCGGCGGCCGGCACGGCCTGCTCCTCGGCGTGGGGGCGGCCGCCCGGCGCGGTGGCGGCCTGGGCGATCACCCGGCCGTCCTTGACGACGACGCAGCCGACCGCCGGATTGGGCCAGGTCTCGCCCATGCGGCCCTTTGCCAGCGCAATGGCCTGGGCCATGAAGGCCTGGTCGGCTGCGGTCCAGTTCATGATGCGGTCGGCAGCGCTTCGGCGCGAGCGGCGTCGAGATAGCGGGCGGCGGTGGGCTTCAGGTCCGCGTCCAGATCGATCTCCAGCGGATTGCCCGTGGGGATTTCGACGCCGACGATCTGATCGTCCGGCACGCCGAACAGCAGTTTGACGATGGCGCGCAGCGAGTTGCCGTGGGCGGCGATCAGAACGTCCTCGCCGGCCTTCAAGCGCGGGGCGATCTCGGTGTCCCAATAGGGTTTCACCCGGTCCAGCGTGGTCTTTAGGCTTTCGGTGTCGGGAATGGCCTTGCCGACATAGCGGGGGTCGGCCTCGAAATCGAACTCGCCGCCGGGCGCCAGCGGGGGGGGCGGCACGTCATAGCTGCGGCGCCAGACCTTGACCTGGTCCTCGCCGTGCTTCTGCGCCGTCTCGGCCTTGTTGAGGCCTGTCAGCCCGCCGTAGTGGCGCTCGTTCAGGCGCCAGTCCTCGACCACGGGAACGTCGGTCAGGCCCGCCGACTGAAGGGCCAGGGCGCCGGTGCGCTTGGCGCGCGTCAGGACCGAGGTGAACATGACCGCCGGCTTGAACCCCGCCTCGGCGATCAACTCGCCGCCGTGACGCGCTTGGGCCTCGCCTTCCGCCGTCAGATCGACATCGACCCAACCGGTGAAGCGGTTTTCGAGGTTCCACTGGCTCTGGCCATGGCGAAGCAGGATCAGGCGCGGCATTCGGTCGGTCCTTTGGGAAACGGTCTTTCGGGGTAGGACGCCCTCCCAAGTCGGTCAAGGCTCACCGGGACCAAGCCGTCGCCCGGCTTGTCGCACCGGGCGCACGGAGGTAACAGTCGGCCGATGTCAGACCGTCTGTTCTTCCCCCTGGCGCTTGCCGCCGCCGTCGTGATGATCGCCCTGGCGACCGTCTGGCCCTGAGACGCTGAGCGTATCCCTAGAACAGGATCTTGCGCAGGTTGATGCGGAACACCCGTCCCTGCGGGTCCAGATAGTCGCGCTGATAGTTGACGGGCGTGGCGCCGTCGCTGCTGGTCACCGAAACCCGGTCGTCGAAGATGTTCTGAACGCCGAAGCCGATCCGTGTTCCCTTCAGGATCGGGAAACGCTCCACCCACGACGTGCGCTGGGTCAGGTCGGCGAAGGCGAACAGATTGACCGTCGTCCGTCCCGAGAAGTCCAGATCAGGCGAGCCCAGAGCGTCGCCGTTGACCGTGGTGCCCGCACGCCAGTTGGCGTTGACGAAGGCGCCCAGCCCGTTCTTGAACAGGCCGGTCTGAACCTGGACCTCGTGGCGCGACTGGCCGCCTGAACCTGAGATCGAGTCCCCGTCCAACAGGTCAAGCGGCTCCAGCCCCTCGCGGATCACCACCTCGTCCTGAACGCGCCAGGTGTGGGTCAGCGACAGGTTGAACATGCCCTGCCCCGGCTGCATCCCCGGCCCGCGCGAACCGCGCATCCGACCGCCGCCGGGCCCTCCGGGTCCGCCCGGCCCGCCGCCCATCATCATGCCACCGCCGCCAGGACGACCGCCCGGTCCCCGTCCCGCCAAGGCGGGGTCGGCCTTGCCGAAGGGGCGCGAGAAGTTGAAGCCCCACTGCACGTCCTGCTGCTCGCGCTTGAAGAAGTTCAGCGGGCGCGCGTCAATGGACAGCAGATTGCCGTCGGCGTCGCGAACAAACCGCTCCGGCAGGGCCGCCTCGAGGTCAGGCGTGATGGTCGGGAAGCTGGAGATCTCGTCGTCCGCCTCGGTGCGGGTATAGGCCAGGTTCAGCCGGAAATCCTGGGCCGATAGCGGCTGCCAGTTCATGCCCAGCTTCAGGATGCGTCGATCCTCGGCCTTCAGATTGGGATCGCCGCCGGTGATCTGGTTGACCTCGACGGTCTGGCTGTTGCGGAAATCGAAGACCGGGGTGTTGGGCGTCGAGACCGTGGGGTCGTTCAACTGCTGGACGGTGGGGGCCTTGCCCTCGTCGGAATAGTTGGCCGACAGTGACAGCCGCTCGACCGGCGACCAATTCAGACCGGCCCCGACCGACGAGACGCCGCCGAAGTCGGACAGTTCCTGATAGGCCAGGTTCAGATTGGCCGACAGATCGCCGATCGTGGGCAGGATGCCGCGATCGACATTGGAGATCGGCAGGTCGAAGTTGGCCTGGACGCTGCCCGAGTTGCGCGACTGCGAACGGTCGATGACGTCACCTGAACGGACACTCTCTGAATCAAGCGACTGATAGCCGGCGCCGACCTTGAAGGTCGAGGTGATGTCGCCCGCCGGCAATTCGTACGGCCGGCCGTTCAGCACCAGCTCGGCCGTCGCGGTCTGGGCCACCGAGTTCGCGGTGTCGCGAGCGCTCTCCGTCACCCGACCGTCCAGGTCGCCGAACGGATTGATGGTCAGGTCCCCGGCCGTGATCGCCGATTGCAGCGACGTCGCATCCACGCCTCGTCCGGTGGAGGTGTCGGTCTCGACGCGGCTGTATTCCCCCGTCGCCGTCCAGCGCCAGTCGCCGACATAACCGTCGAACACCGTGCCCAGTTCGGCGCTGCGGGTATCCGTCTCGCGCGTCAGGGCGCCGGGCAGGTTCAGATAGCGATACAGCAGCACATCGTCGCCGAACGGCGACCAGGGGCTGGCGTTCGGCAGGGTCAGGGTCACGCCGGGCAGCCCCAGGTAGCTGAAGCTGCTGGAGTCCTCCAGGCTGCCGCTCAAGGTCATGCCGACCTTGTCGTTCAGATCATGCTTGTAGGTGCCCGCGATCGACGCCTCCGCCGTTTTGGGCGACAAGGAACGATAGGCGTTCAGATCGCCGATGTTGGCCACGCCCGCCGTGGAAACGAAATCGGACAGGGTAGGCGCGCCGCTGGCCGCCGAGACGGGGACGCCCGCCACATCCACGGTCGATCCGGCGAGGGCCGACAATGCAGGGTCGATCTCCCCGCCGTCCAGTCCGGTGATATTGCCCCGGCGGTCGAACAGGGTGTTGGTGTCGCTGCGATCGATGTCGCGTTCGGTCTCGAACAGGGTGTTGGCGGTCGACCCATTGATGTCCAGCGACCAACGGTCGGCCCCGGCGATGCGCAGGACGTTATTCTCGGTCGACGTCGTAGTCCGACCGCCCTGCTCCGGCCGACTAACGTTGACCGAGGCGGTCAGCGACTTGAAGTCCGCCTTCAGGACGATGTTCACCACCCGCTGGTTCGCGCTGTAGCCATAGGACAGCGCCGTCTCTTCCGGCAGAACGTCGAAACGTTCGATCGCCTCGGGCGGGATGCCACGGATCTCGCGGAAGCCCGAGATGCGGCGCCCATTGACCAGAAAGACCGGCGATCCGCCCCGCGCGCTGCGGGTCTGGGCTTCCAGCAGCGTGACCAGTTCGCCGATGTTGGTCGCGCCGAACGCCTGGATCTGTGCCGAATCGTACGAGACGATCGGCTCCTGTCCACCCAGGGCCACGCCGCGACGCGCGGCCGTGACCTCGACATCAGGCAGCACCACCGTGGGCTCTTCCTGCTGCACCTGGGGCTGGGCAGGCTCGACGACGGCGGCGGCAGGGGCCAGCGCAAGAAGAAGAAGCGCGGTCTGGGTCATGGAACAACGATCCGGAAGAAGATTTCAGCCCCTGTGGGATGGCACAAACATGGCTGGAAAACGACGCAATTCATGAAGTTTCAGAAAGCGTTGCACCCTTTCAACACCGGCGAAAAAGCCGCGACGGAATGGGCGATCTGGCGCGTTGAAGCTGATCGTGGTGCGTCCGAAAAGCCGTCTACAAGACGCCGTCGACGATCACATCCAGGTTCGCCGTCGGCCAACCTGGGAGTCGATCAAAGAAGACTCCGCGTTGACCACCCCCGGGCTTTCGGCTATAGGCCCGCCCTCTTGAGATTTCCGCGCCGTGGACGTGTGCTCCGCGGCGTTTTCCGTTCGAAGGTTTGACATGGCCAACAACCCCGGCGCCCGCAAGGCGATCCGCAAGATCGAAGCGCGTACCGAAGTGAACAAGGCGCGCCGTTCGCGCGTCCGCACCTATCTGCGCAAGTTCCAGGAAGCTCTGGCCGGTGGCGACGCCGCCGTCGCCAAGACCGCTTTCGTCGAAGCTCAATCCGAGCTGATGCGCGCAGTCTCCAAGGGCGTCGTTCACAAGAACACCGGCTCGCGCAAGGTGTCGCGCCTGGCCGCCCAGCTGAAGAAGCTGTCGGCCGCCTGAGCCAGAATTAATCCAACAGCAGACGGAACAGCTGTCGCTGTTTCGTTGTGGGATTATGAAGCAATATCAACGCCGAAGGAGCGCATGCTCCTTCGGCGTTTTGCGTTGTGTCGCTAAGGTGCAATTTTGAAATCCGCGCTCGTCGAGCGGCAGGTCGCCAGAAATTCCAAGCAGGATCAGGGTTTGACGGAGTCAAACAATTTAACTGCGAATCGACCAACGAATCAGCGTTGACCCACCCGGCTCGCAGCGTAAGTTTTGGCCTCTAACGCACTTCCATCCCAGCACGGATGAAGACGGCGCGGGACTTAGTTTCGCGTTGGCGGGAGATGTCTGTCCAGAGGTTCGACCCCGTCCGAAAAGCATCGCTTTTCGGCGCAGGAGAAGTCGTCCCTGAACCATCGCCCTGAAGCTGCGGAAGGTCGGATTTGGTTTTGGACTGGGCGGGCAAGATGGTCGGGGGCGCAACGGCGATGGCGGGCGGAACGAATACGTCGGGAATGACGGACCCGGACCGCATCTGGAGCGAGGCCTCCGTGCGCCTGCGCGCCGAGATCGGCGACGGCCCCTTCTCGTCCTATATCGCCCCGTCGGCAGTCCGGCTGGACAACGCCGGCCATCTGATCCTGGTCACCCCTACCGCCTATGCCCGTGACTGGGTGCGCAAGAACGCCCTGCGCCGCATGAACGAGTTGTGGCTGGGCCTGGACGGCCTGTCGCGTCGCCTTGAGGTGCGTTGCCGCGCCGAGGTGGGATCGGCCCCGCCGGCCTCGGCCGTGCTGTCGGGAGCCGGGGCCGGCAATGTGCTTGACGCCGCCCCGCGCCTGGCCGCCTTCGCCTCGACGCCCCAGATGGCTCCCGCCGCCCCGATCAGCGCCGACGGCGCCCGCGCCGTGCGCGCCGCCGGCCTGCAGGACCGCCTGACCTTCGACAGCTTCGTGGAGGGTCAGGGCAACGCCTTCGCCCTGGCCATCGCCAAACAGGTCGCCAGCTGGGCCGACGGTCACTTCAACCCGGTCTTCTTCTGCGGCCCCTATGGCTACGGCAAGACCCACCTGCTGAACGCCATCGCCTGGGAAGCCCAACGCCTGCGGCCCGAGGCCAAGGTCGTCTATCTGACCGCCGAACGGTTCCTGTCCACCTTCGTCAAGGCGATGCAGGACCGCTCGACCGCCGCCTTCAAGGAAAGCCTGCGCTCGGCCGACATGCTGCTCCTGGACGACGTCCAGTTCGTGGGCGGCAAGACGAGCACCCAGGAAGAACTGCTCTCGACCCTGACCGCTCTGATCGAGGACGGCAAACGCATCGTCTTCTCGGCCGACCGCGCGCCGATGGCCCTGACCGAGGTCGAGCCGCGCCTGCGCAGCCACCTCGCCGCCGGCCTGACCTGCCCGGTCGAGGCGGGCGACCGCGAGCTGAAGATCGCCGTGGCCCAGAACCGTCTCAAGGCCCTGTCGGCCCTGGGCGTCGTCCAGGGCGAGGCCAATCCCGAGGTTCTGGCCCAGCTGGTGGACCGCACCCCCGGCTCGATGCGTGAGCTCGAGGGCGCCGTGAACACCCTGGCCGCCGCCGCCGGTTCGCGCCTGTCGGCCGTCTCGGTGGACGAGGCCTCGATCCTGCTGGGCGCCGCCCTGCGCGGCGGACCCGAGCGTCGCATCACCGTGGACGAGATCCAGAAGACGGTCGCCGACCACTTCAACATGAAACAGGCCGACCTGCTCAGCGAGCGGCGCACCCGTGCGGTGGCCCGCCCGCGCCAGATCGCCATGTATCTGTGCAAGCAGCATACGACGCGCTCCTATCCCGACATCGGCCGTCGTTTCGGCGGGCGCGACCACACCACGGTCCTGCACGGCGTGCGCAAGATCGAGGAGCTGATGCCGCAGGACGACCAGATCGCCCGCGACGTCGAGGCCCTGACGCGCAAGCTTCGCGGTTGAAGCTGTGGAGCAGCGGGACTGACCCGTTGCTCCCGCCGCGCAATCCGCTAGTGTCCAAGGTCACTTAACCGCGGCCATCTGCGAATCGGCCGCGCCGGGCGAGACGATATGCAGCTGACCATCGAACGATCCGCGCTCCTCAAGGCCCTGGGCCACGTGCAGAGCGTCGTCGAACGTCGAAACACCATTCCGATCCTGTCCAACGTCCTGCTGTCCGCAGGGCGCGACCGGCTGGCCTTCGCGGCCACCGATCTGGACATGGAGATGGTGGACGAGGCCGAGGCCCAGGTTCAGGTCGAGGGCCAGATCACGGCGCCCGCCCACACCCTGTACGAAATCGTGCGCAAGCTGCCGGAAGGCGCCGAGGTCTCGCTGCTCTATTCGGGCGACGATCCGCGCCTGGTCGTCTCGGCCGGTCGGTCGCGCTTCAACCTGCCGGTCCTGCCGGCGGGCGATTTCCCCGTCATGTCCACCGACAGCGCCGGCGCCTCCTATGTCATGCCCAAGGAAGACTTGGCCCGCCTGATCGACAAGACCCGGTTCGCCGTCTCGACCGAGGAAACCCGCTACTATCTGAACGGCCTTTATCTGCACACGGTGTCGGAGGCCGGCGCGCCCCTGCTGCGCGCCGTCGCCACCGACGGTCACCGCCTGGCCCTGGCTGAGACCCCGGCGCCCGAAGGCGCGGCCGGCGGCCCCGGCGTGATCGTGCCGCGCAAGACTGTGGATCAGGTCCGCCGCCTGCTGGACGATGCCGGCGGCCCGGTCGAGGTCACCGTCTCGGCCCAGAAGATCCGCTTCTCTATGGGCGAGGCGTCCCTGACGTCCAAGGTGATCGACGGCGCCTTCCCCGACTATCTGCGCGTCATTCCCAAGGGCAACGACAAACAGGCCGACATCGACAACGCCCTGTTCGCCAAGGCCGTCGATCGCGTCGCCACCATCTCGGCCGAAAAGAGCCGTTCGGTGAAACTGGCCTTCGACAACGACCGGGTGAAGCTGACCGTGCGCAACATGGAAGCCGGCCAGGCCGAGGAAGAGGTCGAGATCGGCTATTCCGACGAACCATTCGAAATCGGCTTCAACGCCCGCTACCTGCTGGACGTCGCCGGCCAGATCACCGGCGAAAACGCCGCCTTCCGCTTCGCCGACCCGGCCTCCCCCACCCTGGTCCTCGATCCGGCCGATCCGGGCGTTCAGTATGTGCTGATGCCGTTGCGGGTGTAGGCAAGGTTTTTCCGCTCATCCCGGCGAAAGCCGGGACCCAGTGCTTTCGTTTTTACCGGAGGCTGGCCTTGGCGTTCTTCACCTACATCATCGCCAGCCGCCGAAACGGCACGCTCTACGCCGGCTCGACCGACGATCTGATAAAGCGTGTGGCGGAGCACCGCGACAAGCTGCGTCCCGGCTTTACGAGCCGATATGGCATCGCGCTACTGGTCTGGTACGAAGTCCACGAAACGCGCGATGCGGCCTTCGTTCGCGAACGCCAGATCAAGGAATGGAAACGGGTCTGGAAGCTGGAGCTTATCGAGCGCAAGAACCCGGCATGGGCGGATCTGTTTCCAACATTGCTCGGTTAGATCGTGCCGAGCGAAAGCACTGGGTCCCGGCTTTCGCCGGGATGAGCGGATAGATTGAGCCTGATTTCCCTCACCCTCACCGACTTCCGCTCCTATGCGGGCGCACGGCTGGAGATGACCTCCGGGCCTGTGGTGCTGCATGGGCCGAACGGGGCGGGCAAGACCAATCTGCTGGAGGCGATCAGCCTGCTGACCCCAGGCAAGGGGCTGCGCAGCGCCACCGCCGCCGAGATGGGCCGGCGCGAGCCCGGCGAGGCGACCGGCCGCGCCTGGGCCGTCATGGTCGAACTGGACGACGAGACCCGTCTGGGCACCGGCGTCCAGACGGCAGGCGCGGCGCGGCGCATCGTGCGGATCGACGGCGAGACGGCGCAGCCGGGGCGGTTGCTCGACTATCTGCGCCCCGTCTGGGCCACGCCCGAGCAGGACCGGCTGTTTTCCGACGCGCGGGCCGAGCGGCTGAAATTCTTCGACCGGTTGGTCTTCGCCGCCGATCCCGATCACGCCGCCAGCGTCTCCATCTATGAAAAGGCCCTGCGCGAACGGCTGCGCCTGCTGAACGACGCCCAGGACGGACGTGAGGCCGACCCTGTCTGGCTGGATGCGCTGGAGCTTCGCCTGGGCGACGCCGGCGCCCGCGCCGCCATCGCCCGCGTCGCCGCCCTGCACGCGCTCCAGGCCGCCATCGACGCCCGCAGCGACCGCCCCTTCCCTCAGGCCGACCTGGGCCTGGACGGCCCCGCCGAACAGATGGCCGAGACGGGCGCGGAGGAAGACGAGATCGCCGCCGCCATCCGTGAAGGTCTGGCCAAGGCCCGCGCCCGCGACGGCGCCGCCGGCCGCTCGCTTTTCGGCCCACACCGCACCGACCTGACCGCGCTGCACCGCGAGAAACAGCGCCCCGCCGCCGAAGGGTCGTCGGGCGAGCAAAAGGCCCTGGTCCTGAACCTGATCCTGGCCCAGATCACCCGCCTGTCAGATCATGTCGGGACGGGGACCGTCGCCGGCGCCGCCCGCCCCGTCCTTCTGCTGGATGAAGCCCCCGCCCACCTTGACGAACGCCGCCGCGCCGCCCTGTTCGACGAGATCGTGGCCCTCGATCTCCAGGCCTTCATGACCGGCACCGAACGCGACCTGTTCGCGGGCCTGGAAGGCCGCGCCCAGTTCGTGCGCGTCGCCGGCGGCGCGCTGGAAAGCGACTAGATTGCCGACGGTTCGCCGTTCCGGTATCCTCGGCCCATGGCGACGATGACCCTTTCCCTGCCAGACTCATTGAAGGCCTTCATCGACGCTCAGGTCGCCGATCAAGGTCTGGCCGCCGACAGCGACTACGTCCTGGCTCTGGTGCGTCAGGAGCAGGATAAGAAGCGCATCCGCGACATGCTGATCGAAGGTCGAGACTCCGGGCCGGGAGAGACGGTCGATGCTGACTATTTCAAACGCCGCCTGGATCGCATCGAAACCGCTAGGCAGGGCCAGGGGTGAAGCCACGCGCGATCCGTTCATTGAGCAGCGCGGATCGCGATTTCGACCTCATCGTCGATCACTATGTCCACGAAGCAAGCTTCGACACGGCTACGCGTTTCGTCCACGCCTTGGATGCCGCCTACGTCGTGCTGACCGAAGCGCCTGACGCCGGATCGCCAGTTTTGGGCGGCGCCTCGGGCATCCCTGACCTTCGGACATGGACGTTGCGAGGCTTCCCCTACCTGATCTGTTACGTCCATTTGGACCATGAGATCGTGGTGTGGCGCATCCTTCATACACGGCGCGATCTGGTCGGAGCGTTTTCGGAACGTCGTTTCCGAACTGACGGAAATCCGCCGCCGTCAAACGGGTCGCTGAACCGCCGTTTCGCTCGCAATTCCCGTCAAATTTCCTATATGTTGCGGGCTTCGGCGCGGTGCGATCCCGTGGCCAATTCGAGCGCCGGGTTCGGCGCTCCATCCCCGTCCCGGTCGGGACTTCAGAGCCAATGACTTCATGACCGATCCGATTGCCGACATGCCCGAATACGGCGCCGATTCCATCAAGGTTCTCAAAGGCCTGGACGCCGTGCGCAAACGCCCCGGCATGTATATCGGCGACACTGACGACGGGTCCGGCCTGCACCACATGGTCTATGAGGTGGTGGACAACGCCATTGACGAGGCCCTGGCCGGCCACGCGGACCTGGTTCAGGTCATCCTGAACGCCGACGGCTCGGTCACCGTGACCGACAACGGCCGCGGCATTCCCACCGGCATCCACGAGGGCGAAGGCGTCTCGGCGGCCGAGGTCATCATGACTCAACTGCACGCGGGCGGTAAGTTCGACCAGAACTCCTACAAGGTCTCGGGCGGCCTGCACGGCGTGGGCGTGTCCGTGGTCAACGCCCTGTCCGACTGGCTGGAACTGAAGATCTACCGCGACGGCAAGGCGCACCAGATGCGGTTCGAGCGCGGCGACACGGTCAAGTCGCTGGAGATCACCGGCGTCGCCCCGATCCGCGAGGACACCGGCAAGCCGCTGAGCGGCACCGAGGTTACCTTCTTCCCGTCGCTGACGACCTTCAGCCACATCGACTTCGACCTGAAGACACTGGAACACCGGCTGCGCGAGCTGGCCTTCCTGAACT
The DNA here is from genome assembly GCF_979258305.1 of Brevundimonas sp. AC546. Lineage (NCBI taxonomy): Bacteria > Pseudomonadati > Pseudomonadota > Alphaproteobacteria > Caulobacterales > Caulobacteraceae > Brevundimonas > Brevundimonas sp. AC546. The sequence goes on along the minus strand of NZ_OZ409849.1, from coordinate 2,494,258 downwards.
CGGGCGTGGTCATCAAGCTGGCCGACCAGCGTCACGCCGAGCCGGTCGAGATGATCCTGCACTACGAGGGCGGGGTCGAGGCCTTCGTGCGCCACCTCGACAAGTCCAAGACGCCGATCCTGAAGGACGTCATCGTCATTCGCGGCAAGAAGGAAGGGATCGAGCTGGATCTCGCCCTGTGGTGGAACGACAGCTATCACGAGACCATGCTGTGCTTCACCAACAACATCCCCCAGCGGGATGGAGGCACCCACCTGTCGGCCTTCCGCGCCAGCCTGACGCGCGTCATGGGCGGCTATATCGAGAGCTCGGGCGCCGGCAAGAAGGAGAAGGTCTCCGTTACCGGCGAGGACGCCCGCGAGGGCTTGACCTGCGTCCTGTCGGTCAAGGTGCCGGATCCCAAGTTCAGCAGCCAGACCAAGGACAAGCTGGTCTCGTCCGAAGTGCGCCCCGCCGTCGAGGCCCTGTGCTCAGAAGGCCTGGCCCAATGGTTCGAGGAACACCCGGTCGAGGCCAAACAGGTCGTCGCCAAGATCATCGAGGCGGCGTCCGCGCGTGAAGCCGCCCGCAAGGCCCGCGACCTGACCCGCCGCAAATCGGCGCTGGAGATTTCCAGCCTGCCGGGCAAGCTGGCCGACTGCCAGGAACGCGATCCCGCCAAGTCCGAACTGTTCATCGTCGAGGGCGATTCCGCCGGCGGTTCCGCCAAACAGGCGCGCAACCGCGAGAACCAGGCCGTCCTGCCCCTGCGCGGCAAGATCTTGAACGTCGAGCGTGCGCGCTTCGACCGGATGCTGAGCTCAGAACTGATCGGGACGCTGATCCTGGCGCTGGGCACCGGCATCGGCCGCGACGACTTCAACGCCGACAAGCTGCGCTATCACAAGATCATCCTGATGGCGGACGCCGACGTCGACGGCGCCCACATCCGCACCCTGCTGCTGACCTTCTTCTATCGTCAGATGCCCGAGCTGATCACGCGAGGCCACGTCTATATCGCCCAGCCGCCGCTCTATAAGGTCGCCAAGGGCAAGCAGAGCCGCTACCTCAAGGACCAGTCCGAGATGGACTCCTACCTGATCGAGGAAGGCTCCTCCGAGGCCGAGTTGGACATGTCCACCGGCGAGCGTCGCCTGGGTCTGGACCTGCAATCCCTGGTGCGCGAGGCCAAGGCCTTCAGCGCCAGCGTCGATCGCCTCAGCCAGCGCGCGCCCGCCTTCGCCATCGAACAGGCGGCCCTGGCCGGCCTGTTCGCCGAGAACTCGGACACGGCGACCGCATCGGCGGCAGCCGCCGTGCGCCTGAACCTCTATGCCGAAGAGGGCGACGGCGACTGGACGGGGGCGCCGGGCGAACAGGGCGCTGTCGTCTTCACCCGCACCCGCCGCGCGGTGCAGGAGACCATCGTGCTGGAAGAGACCCTGATCCGTTCGCTGGACGCGCGCCGTCTGGCCGAACGCGCCCAGGCGTTCGACGGCGTCTTCGTCGCCCCCGCCACCTATCGCCGCAAGGACAAGTCCACAACCATTCGCGGGCCGCTGGACCTGCTGAACGCGGTGCTGGACGCCGGCAAGAAGGGCCTGTCGATCCAGCGCTACAAGGGTCTGGGCGAGATGAACCCCGAGCAGCTGTGGGAGACGACGCTGGACGTCAACGCCCGCACCCTGCTGCAGGTCTCGGTCGAGCATGAGGAAGACGCCAACGACCTGTTCGCCAAACTGATGGGCGACGTGGTCGAACCGCGCCGCGAGTTCATTCAGGAAAACGCCCTGGACGCCGCCGTCGACGTCTGACGGCGACAGGGACGCGGCCTACTGGCCGCGTCCGCCGACGATAAAGGCCTGAATGGTCGGGAAGGCCGCGCCCTGGGGCCGCATATCTTCACAGGCGAAAGACTTGATCCCGCCGTAGATGCCGCCGCTGGGCGTCGCCTCCCACGGCGTATCTTCCGAATAGCGGTCGGTTTCGACGCCATCCGCCCCATAGGTCACGGTCGCGCCCGAGCGTGACTGGCCGTCCGAACACCGCACCATGACCTCTTCGGTCTCGTGGCTCAGATTGGTGGCGTCGCCGTGCGCCGGCACCCGCGCCATCCGCGTCGTGGCCACGTCGTCCACCGGCGTCAGGCCATCCAGATCGACGATATAGACGATGGCGTCGCTGCGCGAAAACGCGGCCCAGCTTTCCGCCGCCACGGGCGACGCCAGGCCGAACGTCGCCAGTATCGCTGCCAGACCGACTGTTCTGATCATTATCTTCCCTCCCCAGGCAAGACGATCATTTCATACCCGTGTGCGGAAGAATTCAATCTCCCTGACGGTCCAGCAACGGTTTTCCGATCAGGGGCGATCCCGCGACGGCAGGGCCGCAATCTCCTCGGCCGTCAACTTCTTGCTCACGTCGACTCGGCAAGGCACGACGCCGGTCGAAGCACTGGCCAACGTCGCTTGATCACCAACGCACAGGCGGCTTGAGCTGCCCACCGGATTAAGCGCAATCGAAAGCGAGTGGGTCATGTCACGGCAGGCGGCGGCATTGATCTGAAAAACGTCCGCGTTTGGTGCGCGAACATAAAGTGTCTGATCGTTCGGCACGGTAAAGTTGCGGGCCATACCAGGCCGGAAACACTGATTGGCCTCGATGCGGCCGGTCGATGAAGGCGCTCCTGCCGTGGAAGGGGAGAACGCCGCCAGCATCAAAAAGGCGGTCGAGCTCAAAATTAGACGTCGCATAGCTTTCTCCTGAAGGCAGCCCCAACTCAACCTTCACTTGCAATCGCTCGGTGTGCAAGGAAAACTTGAGCGACCGCCCGGTGCGGCGAAACGCGCGCCGCCAGATCGCGCGGCAAAGGCGACGGTCGGTTCAGGATCATGGCGGCGAGATGCTCCCCCAGCAGGGGCGCGACACAAAAGCCGCGCGAACCCAGGCCGCCCAGCAGATAGAGACCCTCGTCCAGAGCTCCAGCCAGGGGCAGACGATCCGGCGTGGTGGCGCGGATCGCGGCGCGGCTCTGCGCCTGTCCCGCCGCCTCGATCCTGTCGGCCAGACCCGGCAGGCGCGCCCGCAAGGTCGCCAGATTTCTCGCATTGTCGTCGTCACGCGGCGTCGTGTCGGTGTCGCCCCGGTCATGGGTCGCGCCATAGAGGACGCCCTGGCCGGTCGGGATCGCATAGCCGCCCCAGGCCATAGGATGGGTAACGACGTCGCCCTCCACCCAATCCGCCTGTCCCCGCACAGGTGACAGGCGCGGCGCCGGGTCATGCCCCTCCAGCAGGGACGCCGATCCCCAGCCGGCGGCGATCACCACCGCATCGACCTCGGCCAGCATCGCAGGCTCCTCGCCGATCAGACGCCAACGGCCTTCGGTCCGTTCCAGTTTCGTCACGCGCTCAAAGCGCATGTCCGCATCGCCCAGCCAGTCCGACAGTACGGCGGCGGGACGCACCGCACAGGCCCCCTTCATCGACAGACCGCCCTGCCCGGTCGCCTCGCCGGCCAGGGTCGCTGCGGCGCCTTCGTCCAGCACGACCATAGCGCCTTCGGCCCAGATCGGCTGGCCCGCGATCTTGTCGAACCGGGCCGTATCGCGCGGCGCCTGGGGCAGTTGCAGCACCCCATGGCCCGTCACGGCGTCCGGCGTCGCGGCATAGAGATGCCCCGCCCGTTCCAGCGCCTGGGCGTGCAGGGCGGCGATGCCGACGTCGCCCACATCCAGGCGCGGCGTGACCAGGGCCGCCGGAAAGCCCGATCCGCCCGCGCCCGGCCGTTCGGCCTCGAACACCACGGCCCTGACGCCCTGATCTCTCAATGCCCGCACCATCGACGCCCCCGCCACGCCGGCGCCGATCACGGCGATGGTGGGAACTGGCGCAGGCGCAAAGGCCGAGGGCAGATGCGCCTCCAGCCGCTCGCGCTTGCGGCCATGGCCGGGGCGTTTCTCGACCACGAACCCCTGCTCCGCCAGGCCACGCCGCACGGCGCCGGCGACGGTGAAGGTGGCCAGGCGCGCGCCGGGCGCCGACCGCGCGGCGATCAGCGCCATGACCTGTGGCGACCACATGCCGGGGTTCAGCGCCGGAGAGAAGCCGTCCAGGAACCAGGCATCGGCCGCGCCTGACCACTGCTCCAGCGCCCAGGCCGCATCCCCGACCGCCAGGTCCAGCACGGCGTCGAAGTCGGGCAGGTCCACACGGTGAAAACCCGGCGTCGCAGACGGCCAGTGTTCGATCAGCGCCTGCGTCGCCTCAGCCAACTCCGGCCAGGCGTCCAGCGCCCGCCCCGCCTCGGCCGCCGTCAGCGGAAAGCCCTCGATGGAGAAGATATGCAGCCGCCCGCCCTCGGGGCGGGTCCGCCGCCACAGGTCCAGCAGGGCGGCGATGTTCAGCCCCGTGCCGAACCCTAGCTCCGCCACCGTGAAACAGTCCCGTCCGGCCCAGGCGTCCGGCAGACCGCAGCCGTCCAGGAACACCGCCCGCGTCTCCGCCAGCCCGTCGTCGCGCGAGAAATAGACATCCCCGAACCGGCCCGAGCGCGGCTCGCCCTCTTCGGTCCAGGTCAGTTGCGGCGAGGCGTCGTCAGCGGAAATCATGGCCCGGCTCTAGCACCTTCGTCGCACAGACGAAAAAGGCCGCCCCGTTCGAGGCGGCCTGATCGATGGCTTGCCGCCATTCCCTAATGGGCGGCGGGCGCGTGCCGCGGTTCGGCCGGCGCGGCGGGGGACGGCGCCGCAGCGGAGGCGTCCGCGCCCTGCATCGTCGTTGCAGCCGGAGCGGCGGCGGTGTCGTTCAGGATGGCCTGGTTGGCGGCGGCCTCGGCGTCCTTGGCGGCCTGATCGACCGTCAGGGCCGCTTCCTCGGCGGTGCCGGCGGCTTCGACCGCATCGGTGGCGGGCGCCCCGGCTTTTTCTTCAGGCGCCTTGCTGCAAGCGGCCAGGACCAGGACCGCAGCCGATGCGGCGACGAGGGCTTTGATACGCATGAGGACTTCTCCGAAGGCTTGGCGGGCTGCGCGCCTCGCACCTGGACGATAAGGCCGCCTTGCGCGCCAGGGCAAGTTACGATCAGGCAAGGCGTGATCAGAGCGCTGTCACGCCGCAGCTTCCGCCGGACTTAGACGGCGGCGATACTGTTCAGCGCTTCTTCCATCTCGCCGAACGACGGCTGGGCGGACGAAGGAATGTCGCCCCGGCCGATCTCGACCGAGATCTGAGCGGCGTTGCCGTGCAGGTGGGCCACCAGCACCGACTGGATGATCTTATAATAGGCCGCTTCCTCATTGATGATCGCGGTCAGGCGTGCGGCGAACGGGCCGACCAGGCCATAGGCCAGGAACACGCCCATAAAGGTGCCGACCAGGGCGCCGCCGATCATGGTGCCGAGAACCTCGGGCGGCTCGGTGATCGAGCCCATGGTCTTGATGACGCCCAGCACGGCCGCGACGATGCCCAGTGCGGGCAGGCCGTCGGCCAGGGTCTGAAGCGCGTGCGCGTTTTCCAGGTGTTCGTGATGGTGCTTTTCGAGCTGCTTTTCCATCGCGTCCTCGACCTGGTGCGGATCCTCCAGGTTCATCGTCATCATCCGCAGGGTGTCGCAGATGAAGTCGACGGCGAAATGGTCCTTCAGCACCTTGGGGTACTTCTGAAAGATGGCCAATTCCTTGGGCTTTTCGATGTGGCTTTCCAGCGCCACCACGCCCTTGGACTTCATGGTCTTGGTCAACTGGAACAACAGCGACAACAGGTCCTTGTAGTCCTGCTTCTTCCACTTGGGTCCGGCGAAGCACTTGCCCAGCCCCCCCATGGACCCTTTGATCACGGTCATGGAGTTGGAGATCATGAAGGCCGCGATGCCTGCGCCGCCGATCGCCATCAGTTCGTGGGGCGCGGCGTGCAGGATCACTTCGAACTTGCCGCCGGATATGGCGTAGCTGCCGAAGACGAGGCCGAACAGCAGCACGATGCCGATGATCTGGAACATGAAAGCGAACGATCCTGACGCGAGAGATCGGGATCATCGCCGTTAATCATTAAGACGGCGTTTCGCGAACGCCGTCTCCTGACCTCAGATGCGGCCTTCGCCGTTCAGGATCGCGGTGCGCGCCGCCGCCGTCAGCTTCTGATACCCGGCCTTGCCGCCGCGCACGTAAAGCGCCGTGCCGGTCTTTTCGGGATCGAAGCCGTCCGCGACCAGATCGGCCTTGCGATACTTGAACGTGCCGGTCGTTTCCGCCGACTTGATCAACCGCAGGAACACAGGCTGGGCATAGGCCGGCAGCTTGGCCTCGACGTGGTCGGAGAAGGCCTGAGCGTCGAACTTGCCCTCGACCACCAGCGCCGCCATGCCCGCCTTGCCGTCCTGGGCCGGGACCGGGACGCCGTAGACGATGGCCTCGGCCACGCCCGGCGCATCCATCAGCACCTGTTCGACCTCCGAGGTCGAGACGTTCTCGCCCTTCCAGCGGAAGGTGTCGCCCATCCGGTCCACGAAGTAGAAATAGCCCTCGGCGTCCTGTTTCATCAGGTCGCCGGTGCGGAACCAGCGGTCGCCCTTCTTGAACACGTCGGTCAGGATCTTCTTCTGCGAAGCGGCCTTGTCGGCATAGCCCGAGAAGTCGTGGCGGATGTCGTTGCCGATCAGGCCGATGGCCTCGCCCACCTCGCCGACACGCGCCAGGCGGCACAGGCCGTCGGAACCACGGATCGGCTGTTCGGTATCCACGTCGAACTCGACCAAGCGAATATTGATCTGCGACTTCAGGAAACCGGGCACGCGGCCGATGGCGCCCTGTTTGCCGTCGAAGTTGAACAGCGAGACATTGCCCTCGGTGGAGCCGTAGAATTCCAGGATCTCGGGGATGCGGAACCGGCTCTGGAAGTCGGGCCAGACATCGGCGCGTAGGCCGTTGCCGAACGCTAGTCGCAGCTTGTGCTTGGTCTCGTCCTCGTGCGGCGGACAGTTGACCAGATAGCGGCACAGCTCGCCGATATAGACGAACATGGTCGCGCCCGACGACCGCACGTCAGGCCAGAAGGTGCTGGCCGAGAACTTCTTGCGGATCACCAGCCGCGCGCCGTTCAACAACGCCGCGCCCACCCCGACCAGACCGCCGGTCGAGTGATACAAGGGCAGGACGTTGAAGATCCGATCCTCGGGCGTCGACCGCGTGGCGCCGGCGAAGGCGCGCATATAGGTCCGGGCGCGCGAATGTGGGATGCGCGCCGCCTTGGGCAGGCCGGTCGTGCCGGAGGTGTAGATATAAAGGGCGGTGTCGCGGTTGGTCAGACCCTCGCGCGCCGACTTGGACGGCCGCACCGACGAGCCGCCGCGCACGGGCTTGTCCAGGCCGCGACGGTCGCTGGTCTCCAGATCGTCGGGCAGGCCCAGCACCCAGAGCGCCAGATTGTGATCGACCAGAGGCCGCGCCTCCTCGATCTGGCGCCAGCAGTCCTCGTCGGCGACGACGTTGAAGGCGTTCGAGATGGCCAGACAGTGCGCCAGCCCCTGCCCGTTCAGATTGGTGTTGATCAGGGCCGTGGCGATGCCGACCTTGGAGAAACCGATCCAGGCCGCCAGATATTCGATCCGGTTCGTCATCATCAGGGCGATGGTGTCGCTGCGACGCAGGCCCCGGTTCTTGGCCCAGTGGGCGAAGCGGTTCGCCATGGCGTCCAGGTCGCGATAGGTCACGGTGCGCTGGCCGTCGTCGATGGCGATATTGTCGGCGAACTTGTCCACCGCCTCTTCGAGGTCGTCGCAAAGCAGGACATCGCTGTCCAGCTCGATCGGCTTGATGCGCTTGAGCAGGCGGAACAGGCCGCGCGAGAACCGGACGTCCCGACGGATATTGGCTACAAAACCCATGCGCGCCGTACTCCGGTCATTGCGTGTTCCACCCGGTCCGGTGATGGACGAAGGGGGGCCGTCGGGTCAACCACGCGGTCCGCTATCCCGTGCGAACGCGGCGGATTGGCGCCAGCCGTGACCCATTTGTTCTGTTGACGCCGGGGAAATCCAGAGGCGGCGCCTGCTTTTTATTGCCGCATTCCACGCCGATCCGGCCGCAAAGGGCGCGGTTGTCGCCGCATTCCGGGCGAGAAGGGTGTTTCTTCGGGGCTTTTGCGCCGCCGGCGGAACGACGTTGCGAGACGGCGGGTTGGTTGATCAACGTTATGGAGGACAGAAACAATGTCGATGACCTACGCCAACGCCGAGACCGAAGCCCGCACCGAGGACACCGCCTTCGTGCCGCGCTACGCCCGCAACACCAAAGCCAAAAAGTCGGTGAAGACCTGGATGATCCTGGCCCCGATCGGCGCCGTCGTGCTGCTGGGCAGTGGCGTCGCCATGGTTATGGGCGGCGGTGAACAGACCGCTCCCGCGCCGGCCGCCGAGGCTGCGGCCCCTGCGATGCAGACCGCGCCCGCCGCAATGACCGCCGCCGAAACGCCCGTGATGGCGGCCGCTTCGATGGAGGCCGCTCCGGCCCCGACCGCCGCGCCGACGCCGACTGCGCCCGCTCCCGTCGCTCGTCGTGCTGAACCTCGCGCCGAGCCGGTCGCCCGTCGCGCCGCCCCGGCTGCTGAACGCCCGGCCGCCGCTCGCGTCGAGACGCCGGCTGTCCCGACCGGTCCTCAGCCCTATGCGGCCCCAGCCAGCCCTACGGCCAGCACCAGCCAGCTAAACGCCGCGCCTGCTGCGGCCCCAGCGCCGGCTCCGGTCGTGACCACGCAGGTCCAGCCGACGGCCCCGTCGATTTCGGTTCAACCGCTGAACTGATCGTCGTCAAATGAGAAAGGCCCCGGCTCCGGCCGGGGCTTTTTTATGCGCCCGCCGTCACGCGCCAGATCACATTGCCCACGTCGTCCGCGACCAGCAGCGCGCCCAGCCGGTCGATCTGAACCCCGACCGGCCGCCCCTGGGCCTGACCTTGGGCGTTCAGGAAACCGGTCAGCACATCCTGCGGAGGGCCGGCCGGGCGACCGTCCACGAACGGCACGAAGATCACCTTGTAGCCGTTGCGTACGCTGCGGTTCCACGAGCCGTGCTGACCCACGAAGGCCCCGCTCCGAAAAGCGGGCGGCAACAACATCGCTCCCTCGCCGAACGTCAGCCCCAGAGACGCAGTATGGGCACCTAGCGCATAGTCGGGCCGGATTGCCCGCGAGACCATGGCCGGATTGGCAGGCGGCCGCGCATCGACGTGTTGGCCGTAATAGCTCCACGGCCAACCATAGAAGGCGCCGGGCGTCACCGAGGTCATGTAGTCGGGCACCAGATCGTCGCCGATCTCGTCGCGTTCGTTGACCGCCACCCACAGCTTCCCGCTCTGCGGGTTCCAGTCCATACCCACCGGATTGCGCAGGCCCGAGGCATAGACCCGCCGCGTCCCCGTCGCCGGATCGATCTCCAGAATGGCGGCGCGGTCCACCTCTTCGTCCAGGCCGTTCTCGCCGACGTTCGAGTTGGACCCGATCCCGACATAAAGCCGGCTTCCGTCAGGGCTGGCGACCAGACTCTTGGTCCAGTGGTGATTGCGACCGGCGGGCAGGTCCACGACCCTGGTCGCGACGGCATCGATCCGCGTCTGTCCCGTCCGATAGGGGAAGACCACCAGCGCATCGGCGTTGGCCACATAGAGGCGCTCCCCCACCAGGGCCATGCCGAACGGCGAGGTCAGGCCGGTCAGGAAATCCGTCTTCGTCTCGGCGACCCCATCGCCGTCGGCATCGCGCAACAGTACGATCTTGTTCGGACTGGGCACGCCCGCGCCGGCTCTGGCCATGACCTTGCCCATCACCCAGTCGCGTATTCCACCCTTCTTGTCTTCGGGCGGAGGCGGCGCATTGGTTTCCGCCACCAGAATGTCGCCATTGGGCAACCGATAGAGCCAGCGCGGGTGGTTCAGACCCGTCGCGAACGCCTGCACCCGCAACCCCGCCGCCGCCACAGGCGTCGCGCCCTGGGGCCAACTGGTCGCTGGGGCGATCTTCACGGTCGGGAGCAACCCCTGGCGCGGCGCTGGCAGTTGCGGGTTGGCGCCGAACCCCGCCTCCGACGGCAGCGCCGTTTGCCCGGCACAGGCCGCCAGTCCCATCACGGACGCAACGACGGTCGAGAGGAGCAAAGTCTTCGACGTGGCGGACATGATCGTGGGTCCTCAGCGCGGGGGTTGGGCGGGAAACTCCAGGCGACTGACGTCATAGCCTAGCGCGCTCGCCCGTTCGGTCAGACTTCTTACCTGCGCCTGGGTCGGCAGGTCGCGAGTGTAGATGAACAGCCGCTCGAAAGTCGGATCGGCCGAGATGAACCAGCTATAGTCGTCCGCACGGTCCAGCACCCAGTAATCCCAGGTCACGAATCCGGCCAGATACTTGACCCTCAGTTTTGAATTCGTCCCCGGATCGAGGATTTCGCCGCGCCCGCCGATGGCCTTTTCCTTGCCCTGCGGCGTGCCGACCTGACAGGTATCGCGCACGTCGATGCGCGTGCCCTCGACCGGCGTATAGATCGATGCGCCCGCCACACAGCCGTCGGTCAACCGATCCGGCAGGCGCGCGATCTCGTGCCAACGCCCAGACCACAGACGCTGAACATCCACCGGCTTGGCGGGCTGGGGCGCGCGATATTCGGAAGAAGACGGGGCTGTCACGCAGCCGGCCAGGGCGACGACGGCGACGGCGGAGACCATCAGGGATTTCATGCTGGACATGAGCGGTTCCGTTCAAAGACATAAGCCGCGCTCGGCGACCCTGGTTCCTTTACGTCGCAACGTGGTTCTCGGACGCCGCAGGCCGAAAATCTCATAGCAAGCAGCAGTATCCATCGCTTGTCCCCTGGCGCGCATTGGCGTTGTCACATGGCGTTCGACGGAGACGCCTCGGTGAATATCGCCACCCTGACCAGAAGCCGCATCGCCCTGCCCCCCGCACGCCTGACGCACCTTCAGCGGCTGGAGGCCGAGAGCATCCATATCATGCGCGAGGTGGCGGCCGAGGCCGAGCGCCCGGTCATGCTGTATTCGATCGGCAAGGACTCGGCCGTGATGCTGCATCTGGCGCGCAAGGCCTTCTATCCTTCGAAGCCGCCCTTCCCCCTGCTGCACGTCGACACGACGTGGAAGTTCCGCGCCATGTACGCGATGCGCGAACAGGCGGCGGCGGATTTGGGCGTCGAACTGCTGGTCCACCAGAATCCCGAGGCCGTCGCGCGCGGCATCAACCCGTTCGACCACGGCTCGGCCCTGCACACCGACCTGTGGAAGACCGAGGGGCTGAAACAGGCACTGACCCTGCACGGCTTCGATGCGGCCTTCGGCGGCGCCCGTCGCGATGAGGAGAAGTCCCGCGCCAAGGAGCGGATCTTCTCGTTCCGCACGGCCGAGCATCGCTGGGATCCCAAGAACCAGCGCCCCGAGCTCTGGCGGCTCTACAACACCCGCAAACGTCCGGGCGAGAGCATCCGCGTCTTCCCCATCTCCAACTGGACCGAGCTGGACGTCTGGCAATACATCCACCTGGAGCAGATCCCCATCGTGCCGCTTTATCTGGCCGCCGAACGGCCGGTGGTCGAACGCGACGGCGCCCTGATCATGGTGGATGACGACCGGTTCCGGCTGCGGCCGGGCGAGACGCCGCAGATGAAGTCGATCCGCTTCCGCACCCTGGGCTGCTACCCCCTGACCGGGGCGGTCGAGAGCACGGCCGCGACCCTGCCCGAGGTCATTCAGGAAATGCTGCTGACCACCACGTCGGAGCGCCAGGGCCGGATGATCGACCACGACCAGTCCGCCTCGATGGAGAAGAAGAAGCAGGAGGGCTATTTCTGATGGCTCACCAATCGGACCTGATCGCGCGCGACATCGACGCCTATCTGGACGCCCACCAGCACAAGAGCCTGCTGCGCTTCATCACCTGCGGCAGCGTGGACGACGGCAAGTCCACCCTGATCGGGCGGCTGCTTTACGACTCCAAGATGATCTTCGAGGATCAGATGGCGGCGCTGGAGGCCGACAGCCGACGCGTCGGCACGCAAGGGGGCGACATCGATTTCGCCCTGCTGGTCGATGGCCTCGCCGCCGAGCGGGAACAGGGCATCACCATCGACGTGGCCTATCGTTTCTTCTCGACAGAGAAGCGCAAATTCATCGTCGCCGACACCCCCGGCCACGAACAATATACCCGCAACATGGTCACCGGCGCCTCGACCGCCGACGCCGCCGTCATCCTGATCGACGCCCGTCGCGGCGTCCTGACCCAGACCCGCCGACACGCCTATCTGGTCAGCCTGCTGGGCATCCGCCATGTGATCCTGGCGGTGAACAAGATGGACCTGATGGGCTGGTCCCAGGATGTGTTCGACGCCATCGTCGCCGACTTTTCCGCCTTCGCCGGCCAGATCGGGCTGAAGACCTTCGACGCCATTCCGATGTCGGCCCTGCGCGGCGACAACATCACTGAGGCCAGCGCCCATTCGCCCTGGTACGCCGGCCCGCCTTTGATGAGCCTGCTGGAAACGCTGGAGGTCGGAGACGACCTGCAGGCCGATCCCTTCCGTCTGCCGGTGCAATGGGTCAACAGGCCCAACCTCGACTTCCGCGGTTTCGCAGGCCAGATCGCCGCCGGGACCGTGCGACCCGGCGATCCGGTGCGTGTCCTGCCGTCGGGCAAGACCTCGACCGTGGCCCGCATCGTCACCGCCGACGGCGACTTGTCCCAGGCGGTCGCGGGCCAGTCGATCACCCTGACCCTGACCGACGAAATCGACGTCTCGCGCGGCGACGTTCTGGCCAGCGCCGACGCCCCGCCCGAGGCGGCGGATCAGTTCGAGGCCACCGTGGTCTGGATGGACGACGAGCCCCTGCTGCCGGGTCGGCCCTACTTGCTGAAGATCGGCGCCAAACTGGTCGGCGCCACCATCACCGAGCCCAAGCACAAGGTGAACGTCAACACCCTGGAGCAGCAGCCGGCCAAACGGCTGGAGCTGAACGAGATCGGCGTCTGCAACCTGTCGCTGGACGCCCCCATCGCCTTCGCTCCCTATGTCCAGAACAAGGACCTGGGCGGCTTCATCCTGATCGACCGCATCAGCAATCGAACGGTCGGCGCCGGTCTGCTGAACTTCGCCCTGCGCCGCGCCCACAACATCCACTGGCAGGCGACCTCGGTCGACAAGTCGTCGCGCGCCGCGATCAAGAACCAGAAGGGCCGCGTCATCTGGCTGACCGGCCTGTCCGGCGCCGGAAAATCCACCATCGCCGACCTGGTTGAAAAGCGCCTCTATGCCGATGGCCGCCACACCTATCTGCTGGACGGCGACAACGTCCGCCACGGCCTGAACCGCGACCTGGGTTTCACCGAGGAGGACCGGGTCGAGAACATCCGCCGCGTCGCCGAGGTGTCGAAACTGATGGTGGACGCCGGCCTGATCGTCCTGGTCAGCTTCATCTCCCCCTTCCGCGCCGAACGCCGCATGGCCCGTGACCTGCTGGGCGAAGGCGAGTTTGTCGAGGTCCATGTCGACACGCCGCTGGCGGTGGCGGAGGCCCGCGACGTCAAGGGCCTCTACAAAAAGGCCCGTGCCGGCGAACTGAAGAACTTCACCGGCATCGACAGCCCCTACGAAGCGCCCGAGGCCCCCGAGATCGTCGTGGACACTACCACCATGTCGCCCCAGGACGCCGCCGAACGGATCGTCGCCTGGCTGGACGGCCGTTTCTCGACCGAGGATTTCAGCATCTGACCCTTGGCGGTGTGTCGCGGCTGGGTCACCTTGGAACCTTGACCGTTCGCCAGACGCTCTAGAGGCCGATGACCAATCCGATCCAAAAGCTGGGCCTCGCCTCCATCGAGCAGTCGCAGGTCGCACGCATCGCCGGGTTCAATCTGACCATCGGCGGTCTGGTCAGCGCCGGGGTGATCCTGCTGGTCGCCTTCGCCGCCCACTGGCTGGTGACGCGGTCGCTGCGTCGATTGCGCGAGCGGGCGGATCGCAGCCGCCAGGCTGTCTATCTGCTGGAACGTCTGGCCGGTTACGCCATCATCGTGGTGGGGATAATGTCGGCCCTGTCGGCGGCGGGGCTGAACCTGTCGTCCCTGGCGGTCTTCGCCGGCGCCCTGGGCATCGGCGTTGGCCTGGGGCTCCAGGGCGTGGTCAAGGAGTTCGTCTCCGGCCTGTTCCTGATCTTCGACCGGATGGTGTCGGTCGGCGACTATATCGAGATCGAGGACATCGGCATTCGCGGCGCCATCATGGAGATCGGCCCGCGGGCCACCCGCGTCCGCACCAACGACAACGTCAATGTCCTGGTGCCCAACTCGCGCTTCATCGAACAGCCGGTGACCAACTGGACGCTGAAGGGCGACACCCGCCGCATCCATGTGCCCTTCTCGGTGGCCTATGGCTCGGACAAGGGTCGGGTCCGCGACGCCGTTCTCGCCGCCGCCCGCGCCAGCCCCTTCACCCTGCCCGAGACCGAGGCGCGCAAGAGCCAGGTCTGGCTGGTGGCGTTCGGCGACAAGGGGCTGTCGTTCGAACTGCTGGTCTGGCCGACGCGCGAGGCGGTCAAACGCCCCGCCGCCATGCACGCGGCCTATACCTGGCTGATCGCCGACGCGCTGGAGGCGGCGGGCGTCGAGGTGCCGGTGCCCCAGACCGACCTGCGCCTGCGCACCGCCTTCGGCCTTGAGGGCGACGAGGCCCTGAAACGGCTCGGCTATGGCGTCGGCGCTCCGCCCCGACCGATCAGCCCTCAACGCACCGCCCAGACCGCCAACGACGCCGCCGACGACGTCATGGCCGACGACGAAGCCGATGCGCCGGAAGCGCCGAGCGCACGGACGGATTAAAACAACCCGTCACCCTCGGGCTCGTCCCGAGGGCCCACCCCATCCGTCGCACGGTCAACGATGTGGACCAGCGATCTCGATCGCCCCAAACGCCCGCGCCTGCATCCGCCGTAGGCCCTCGGGACAAGCCCGAGGGTGACGGGTTTTTTAGTGCTGCGACTTCGCCCTCAACCGCCAGGCATGCAGCAGCGGTTCGGTATAGCCGTTCGGCTGTTCCATCCCCTGAAACACCAAGGCCCGCGCCGCCTGATAGGCCAGGCGGGCTTCGGGGTTCGTCGCCATCGGCCGATACAGCGTATCCCCCGCGTTCTGGCCGTCCACCTTGGCCGCCATGCGCAGGAAGGCCGCCTCGACCTGATCGGCCGTGCAGACCCCGTGCAGCAGCCAGTTGGCGATATGCTGCGAACTGATCCTCAGCGTCGCCCGGTCCTCCATCAGGCCGATGTCGTGGATGTCGGGCACCTTGGAACACCCCACCCCCTGATCGATCCAGCGCACCACATAGCCCAGTATGCCCTGGGCGTTGTTGTCCAGCTCGGCCGCCACCTCGTCCTCGGACCAGTTGACGCCATTAGCCAGATCAGGGGCCAGGGGCGGGGTCAGCAGGGCCTCCAGCCCCGGCGTCGGCTGCTCCGCGACGTCCTTCTGCACCGCGAAGACATCGACGGCGTGATAGTGCAGCGCGTGCAGGGTCGCCGCCGTCGGCGACGGGGTCCAGGCGGTGTTGGCGCCCGTCCGGGGGTGGGCGATCTTCTGCTCCAGCATGTCGGCCATCCGATCCGGCGCCGCCCACATGCCCTTGCCGATCTGGGCCTTGCCCGACAGGCCGCATTTCAGGCCGATGGCGACGTTGCGCGCCTCATAGGCGGTGATCCAGGCGCTGGACTTGATGTCCGCCTTTCGCACCACCGGTCCGGCCTGCATGGCGGTGTGGATCTCGTCGCCGGTGCGGTCCAGAAAGCCGGTGTTGATGAAGACGATCCGGTCCTTCACCGCGTGGATGCAGGCCGCCAGATTGGCGGAGGTCCGCCGCTCCTCGTCCATCACCCCGACCTTGATCGCATGGCGCGGCAGGGCCAGCAGATCCTCCACCGCGTCGAACAGCCGGTCGGTGAAGGCCGCCTCGTCCGGCCCGTGCATCTTGGGTTTGACGATGTAGACCGAGCCCGTCGCGCTGTTGCCGAACCCGCCCAGCCCCTTGATGTCATAGAGCGCGATCAGGCTGGTCACGATCGCATCCATGATCCCCTCGGGCGCGTCCGACCCGTCGGCCAGACGAATGGCCGGCGTGGTCATCAGATGTCCGACGTTGCGCACGAACAGCAGGCTTCGCCCCTTCAGGATCACCGTCGATCCGCCCGGCGCCGTCCATTGGCGATCCGGCTCCAGCGCGCGGGTCAGGGTCTCTCCGCCCTTCTTGAACGTCGCCGACAGGTCGCCCCGCATCAGGCCCAGCCAATTGCGATAGGCCTCGGCCTTGTCCGCCGCATCGACGGCGGCGACGGAATCCTCCAGATCGACGATGGTCGTCAGGGCCGATTCCAGCACCACGTCGGCCAGCCCCGCCGCATCGCCGCGCCCGACCGGATGGCTGCGGTCGATGACCAGTTCGATGTGCAGACCGTTGTGCGCCAGCAGGATCGACGCCGGCGCCCCCGCCTCGCCCGTAAAGCCGACGAACTGTCCCGCATCCTTCAGCGCCGGCGACAGGGCGCCGTCCACCACCGACCAGCCGCCCACATCCGCGTGCGATCCCTCGGCCAGCGGCGCCGCCTCATCCAGGAACACCTTGGCCCGCGCCACCACCCGCGCGCCGCGCGCCGCGTCATAGCCGCCGCCGGCCGGCAGATCGCCCAGGGCGTCCGTGCCATACAGGGCGTCATACAGGCTGCCCCACCGTGCATTGGCGGCGTTCAACAGGAAGCGCGCGTTCAGCACCGGCACCACCAGCTGCGGCCCGGCCATCTGCGCGATCTCGGCGTCCACCCCTTCGGTGCCGATGGAAAACGCCGCCGGCTCATCGACCAGATAGCCGATCTCTCTCAGGAAGACCTCCGACGCCCCCACGTCATAGGGCTGGCCCCGCCGCGCCCGATGCCAGTCGTCGATCTGCGTCTGCAAAACGTCGCGTCGCGCCAGCAACGCGCGGTTCTCCGGCGCGAACCGTTCGAAGATCGTCGCCGCCCCGGCCCAGAAGCTGGCCGCATCCAGGCCCAGCCCGGGCAGCACGTCCTGTTCGATCAGGGCGATCAGCTCGCCCGCGACCTTCAGCCCGGAGCGATCTTCGTGGGTCGTCATGACGGCCTCTCCCCGGCGCGAGGCCGGACCTGTAACAATGCGTGATCAGGTAAGCCGAGCCCGCGCCGCTCCGCAAGGGTCACGTCGCGTCATCGCGGTCGCTTTTCATCGAAGGCAGGCCGTTCGACCCCCGCGCTCGGTCAGAAACTCTTAACCGCGTCCGTGAACGGGACCGCAAGCGGCGGCGCCTATTGTGAGCTTACGGACGAACTCGCGTCCGGCCAGTCGAGCGTATCGCCCATGCTGTTTCTTCTGAACGATGTCGTGTTCGATCTGGAAGAGGCCTGCCCGGCCACGCCCGCCGACACGCGCCGGTTCGAGAAGCTGGAGTTCGACTATGTGCTCGAACTGGGCTGCGAACTGTTCGCCGAAGATCCGCTGCTGCACCGCAACGATCCCGAACGTGCGCGCCGCCTCGCCTGGCTGATCGCCCAGCGCAGCCCCGACGTGAACGCGGCCCTGTTCGCCGCCCCGGCCGTCGCCTGCAACCCCGACCTGGTCGAACCACGCTTCTGCGCCCTGCCGCAGCAGGTCATGCATCAGCTTCAGGCCAAAGGCCGTCGCCTCGACGCGGTGTCCGCCGACCGCGCCGTCTGGAACCGCCTGGCCGCCTGATCGCGGCGCAGGCCTGAAGCGCGGTGGTCAGACCACCGCGTTGAAGAGCACGTGCACCAGTGTCGCCACGGCCACGATAAAGCCGAACCCGACCGCCAGCCCAAGGGCCGGATGAAGAGGCGCATGCTCTCGGTGCGTATGGGCGATACGGTCTTGAGGATGGATGACAGCCATCGTCTTTGTCCTTTCCCTAATGATCCCGGATCGATCCGGGAGGGGAGCGTCGGACTCTGACGGCCTGATCGTCTCCTCCAGAAGAGAGCATGACTCCAATATCCCCTGATGGCGAGGGGTTATTTCAAAAGTGATGCACCGGCCTTTTGACTGGACGAACACCCGCTCGGATTGCATGATTTGGCGCAGATATCAGTATCGGGGGATGCATGAAGTTCAAGAACCAGTGGCGCGGGACGCTAATCGTTCTGGCGGGCCTTCTTTGTGCGGCCACGCCCGCCTTCGCCGAATGGCGGCGGGCCGAAACCTCCGGATTCATCGTCTATAGCGACGGCGATGCTGGCGTCCTGCGAGACAACGCCTTGCAACTGGAGCTGTTCGAAAGCTCGCTGCGTCTGCTGCACGGCGCCGATCCCGCCGCCCGCGCGCCCAGGAAACTGGCCATCTATCTGGTCGGCGATCGCCGCAGCCTGGGCCAAGTCTGGCCGGGCATTCCCGAAAGCATCGCCGGCTTCTATCGACCCAGCGAGGACGGCGTCTTCGCCATCGCCGTCCGCGAGCGCGGCAGCCTGGACACCCTGCTGCATGAATACGCCCACCACTTTATGATGGGGTCGTCCGGTTCCGGTTATCCGGGCTGGTTCATTGAGGGATACGCCGAATATTTCATGACGGCGGACTTGTCGCCACGCCGCGTCGCCATTGGCGATTTCAACAAGGGGCGGGCGGATTGGCTTCAATACGGCCGCTGGCTGCCCATGGCCGACATCGTCACCAACCGCCCAAGTCAGTACGGAGACGGGAATGCGGTCGCGATGTACTATGCCCAAGCGTGGCTGCTGACCCACTGGCTGATGTCTGATCCGACGCGAACACGGCAGATGCTCAACTATTTCAGCCGCCTTCGCGCAGGCGAGTCCTCGATTGCCGCCTTGGAAGCGGCGACCGGCATGTCGATGGCCGACATTGATCGCGCATTGAAGGTCTATGTGCGCGGCCGTGTGCCGATGAAGAGCTTCTCCGCAGAGCAATTTCCCGTGCCGCAGGTGACATTGACGACGTTGTCGCCCGGCGAAGATTCGCTTCTACTGTTGAACCTGCGCCTGTCCAGCGTCAGCGACGACGAGGATCAACGCGGCACCCTCCTGTCTGAAGTGCGTAACCGCACCGCCGCCTTCCCCAACGACCCGTTCGCGCGACGCCTGCTGGCCCGCGCCGAGATTCGCATGGGTGATCGTCAGGCCGGCGAGACCATCGTGCGCGACTTGGTCGAGGCGAAACCGGACGATACGGAGTCCCTTCTCCTCCTGGCCGAAAGCCGCATAATGACCGCCAGAGACGACGAGGAAGTCGATCGCGCGACAGCCATGGGCGAGGCCCGACGGTATCTGGCCCGCGCCTATGCGCTGGACGACACAGATTTCAGAACGCTCTACATGCTGTCGACGACGCGTAACGGCGCGCCGGGTTTCCCAAACGACAACGACATGGAAACCCTGCTGGCCGCGGTGGAGTTCGCGCCGCAGATTCCCTCCATCCGCCTGTCTGCCGCCCAGGCCTATGCCGCGCGTGACGAATATGGTCGCGCGATCGCCATGCTTGAACCGATGGCGTCCAATCCGCATGGAGACCGGGGCTCGGCCATCGCACGGACCCTGATAAGCAGTTATCGCTCACGCCAGAGCGGGGATGGATCTCCGGCCGTTGAATCGCCGCGTGAAGCCGCCAGCGAGTGACTTTCGCCGCGCGCCGGGGTAGTCGCGCGCCATGTCCTCCTTGACCCTGCCTGAAGAAGCCGCGCGCCGCCGGACCTTCGCCATCATCGCCCACCCGGATGCGGGCAAGACGACCCTGACAGAACATATCCTGCTGGCGGGCGGCGCCATCCGCGCGGCCGGCGCCGTGCGGGCGCGCGGCGAGAACCGGCGCACGCGTTCGGACTGGATGAAGATCGAGAAGGAGCGTGGGATTTCCGTCAGCGCCTCGGTCATGACGTTCGAGCACGACGGCAAGATGTTCAACCTGCTGGACACGCCGGGGCACGAGGACTTTTCGGAAGACACCTACCGCACCCTGACCGCCGCCGACTGCGCCATCATGGTGCTGGACGCCGCCAAGGGGATCGAGCCGCAGACGCTGAAGCTGTTCGAGGTCTGCCGCCTGCGCGACATTCCGATCATCACCTTCATCAACAAGCTGGACCGCGAGGCCCAAGACCCGATGACCCTGCTGGACGACATCGCGTCGCGGCTTCAGTTGGACCCCGCCCCGATCTGGTGGCCCGCAGAGAGCGGCAATCGCCTGCGCGGCATGGTCGAAGTCGGCACCGGCCGGTTTCAGCCCTATACCCGCAAGATCGCCGGCTCGGCCGAAGACCCGGATCACCCCGCCGCCCTGCCGCTGGACCAGGCGGCGCAGTATTTCGAGGCGGGCGAGCAGAACAACCTCGCCGAGGCCGTCGAACTTGTCGAGGGCGGCTATCCGGCCTTCGACCGTCAGGCCTTCCTGGAAGGCCATATGACGCCGGTGCTGTGGGGTTCGGCCCTGCGCCACTTCGGCATCGACGAACTGCTGAAGGCCATCGGCGACTGGGCCCCGGCGCCCAAGATGATGAAGGCCAAGAAGGAGTCCCCGCCCGAGACCCGCAACGCCCCCGCCCCGGTCGAGACCGTGGTCGAGCCGGGCGCGAACGAAGTCACCGGCTTCGTCTTCAAGGTCCAGGCGAACATGGACCCCAACCACCGCGACCGCATCGCCATGTTCCGCATGGCGTCGGGCGCCTTCAAGCGCGGCATGAAGCTGAAGGTGCAGAACACCGGCAAGTCCCTGTCGGTCAATGCGCCCATCATGTTCTTCGCCAGCGACCGGGAGCTGGCCGACGACGCCTTCGCCGGCGACGTGATCGGCATCCCCAACCACGGCGTGCTGCGCGTGGGCGACAGTCTGTCGGAAAGCGGCGTGGTCCGTTTCGCCGGCCTGCCCAACTTTGCGCCGGAAATCCTGCAGCGGGTGCGGGTCAAGGATCCGCTGAAGGCCAAGCATCTGAAGAAAGCGCTGGAGGGCTTGGCCGAGGAAGGCGTGACCCAGCTGTTCCGTCCCGAGATCGGCTCGGACTTCATCGTCGGCGCCGTGGGCCAGCTTCAGTTCGAGGTCATGGCCGACCGCCTGGGCGAGGAATACGGCCTGGACGTCATCTTCGAACCGTCCCCCTACGCCGAGGCCCGCTGGATAGGCGGCACGGACGCCGACATCGAGGATTTCAGCGGCAAATACCGCCCCCAGATGGCTCGCGACATCGACCAGGCCCCCGTCTTCCTGGCCAAATCCAGCTGGGAAACCGGCTACGTCGGCGAACGCTTCCCCAAGATCGCCTTCACCAAGACCAAGGAGCGGGGCTGACCCCGCTCTGCGGCAAACGACTTCCTTTGGTCACGCGACTGAGCCATGGTCGCGGGATGTCGTCGCTTCTCGCCCTCGCCAGCGCAGTCTTCATGCTGCAGGCCGCCCCGCCCGTGGGGCTGGTCTCGTATGACGAGGCGGTGCGTTGCGCCGGTCTGACCCAGGCGGCGTCGGAGCTCGAAGGTGGCGAGAGCGTCCAGGGGCGGCAGCTGTATGACGCGGCTCTGTATTGGTCGCTGGCCGCCATGCAGGCGGCGACGGCGGCGGGCAAGCCAGCGACGGCCGCCGAGGCCGATCAGACGCGGGCGCGTATCGCGGCTGTGCGTTTGTTGAACGGCGATGCGCCTGAAGCCAGGGCCGGCCTGCAGCGCTGCCAGCAGAAGACGCCGAAACTCGACTAGATTGTCCGCATAAGGCCAAGTCGAACCGCTTTCGCGGCGCTGCGTTTGCATTGGACGCCCCGTGAGACGCAGTCTGCGTCCCGAAGCGGGATAACAGAGGTCCAGCGCATGTTCGAATTCGGCCGCGATCTTCGAAAACTCTTCGCTCAGGCGCGTGAGAGCGAAGACCTGGGCTGGGTCGAGCTGATCGGCGCGGACCTGTTGCAGGCCGAGGCGCGGCGCGAAACCACCGACGCCGGGCGCGTGTCCTGCGCCCGACCCTTCGAAACCGAACACCGCGCGGCGGCCCTGTGGCGGGAGCACGCCCGGCGCGGCGGGGCATCCGACAGCCTGGACCGCGCCGAACGCTGCGCCGACAGCCTGGCGCGCACAGCCGCAGGCGAGGATCAGGTCGCCCTGGCCGCCATGGACAAGGCGGCGGTACTGATGCTGCGTTTCGACCTGTGCGGCGACCCCGCGCGGCTTGACCGGGCGCTGGCCACCCTGGCGGCCGTCGGTCGCCCGCGCAGCCGCCGCATAACGGCCAGCATGGCCGCGCTGCACGCCCGGCTCAAGGTCCGCGCCGCCCGCCTCAGCGGCGATGTCGCCAGCCTGTCCGACGCCGCCGTGCTGATGGACGCTGCGGTGCGCAGCGACGATGCGCATGACATGGATCTGCGGATGGATCGCGCGGCCCTGTCGCTGGAGATGGGCGTGGTCCAGCGGGACGTGCGTCTGCTGGATCAGGCCGGCCGTGACCTGGGCGCCCTGGTCGAGACCGCCTCGCCGGATCATCGCCCCCTGACCCGCGCCCGCGCGCTTGCCCTGTGCGGCGCCGGCCTGTCGGCGCTGGCCGCCATCGCCGGTCATGAAGAGGCGCGCGCCCAGGGCCGCATCATGTTCGACGCCGCCGCCGATCAGTTCACCCCCGACCACAGCCCGCTGGACTGGGCTGCCATTCAGGTTCTCCGCGCCGGCGACGACGCCCAGCCTCTGATGCTGCTGACCCAGGCCGAGAGCCTGACGCAAGGCGGCGAACTGATCATCGGCGCCCTGGTCCGCGAACGTCGCATCACGCGGGAGGTCGCCCTGGCCGAAGCCGTCAAGGACACGACGGCCCTGATGACGCTGGAGACCCGCCTGCGGGCGCGGATGTCGGAGGCCACGCCGCTGGACTGGGCCGCCGATCAGATCGGCATGGCCGAGATCATGCGGGCACGCCATCGTCTGGGCGGAACGGCCCCGGCCGATCTTGGCCTGATCCTGGCCGAGGCCGCCATGACCGCCCGCGAACTGGGCGTCGAGGCCCTGGCCGACCGGGCCGAGGCCCTGCTGAACGCCTGAAGCCTCAGCCGCCCATTGCGACGAAGGCGCCGTTCAGGAACTTGGTCTTGCCATAGGCCAGCCGCTGACCGTCATCGGCCAGCACCCGGCCGCCGGCGGCTTCCAGCACGGCCTGACCCGCTGCGGTGTCCCATTCCGAGGTCGGGCCGGTGCGCGGATAGGCGTCGAACCGACCTTCGGCGATCAGGCAGAACTTCAAAGACGAATCCGTCCCCTGCCAGCGCGAGCAGCCGTGACGAGCGGCCAAACGCGTCGCCTCCTCGTCGGTGATGCTGTGGCTCAACAGGGCCATGCCTTCTTGAGGACGGTCGCGAACCCGGATCGGACGCCAGTCCTCGCCCGCATGGGCCTCGCCGGCCTGAAGCGCGCCGAACTGACGCCGGAAGGCGCCGCCCTCGGGCTTGTCGGTGCGCCAGGTCGTCGCCGTCGCCGGCGCCGTCACCACGCCCGCGACCGGATGCTGGCCATGGATCAGGGCGATATTGACCGTGAAGGCCTCGCCGCCGCGCACGAAGCCGCGCGTGCCGTCCAGCGGATCGATCAGCCAGAACCAGTCCTCGGCGCTGGCGGGGGCGCCGTTGGCCGAAACCGCCTCTTCCGCCACCGTCTGGACGCCGGGATACAGGGCCGCCAGCCGTTCAAGGATCAGGGCCTCGGCCGCGCGATCAGCCTGGGTCACCGGGCTGTCGTCGGCCTTGGTCTCGACCGCCGTGCCCGCGCGCCAATAGGGCAGGATCAGCCGTGCGGCCTCCTCCGCGATCTCGGCGATGGCCAGGGAAAGCGCGCCGGACTTCAGATCGCGCGCCAGAACAGTTGTCGAGGAGGTCGTCATTGGCGGGTCGATAGACCATCCGGGCGGTTCCATGAACCGGCAAATCACTCCAACTTCGCGCGCGACACGAACTGTGACCTGAGCGCGCCAGACCTATGACCCCGACCCACGACGCAGACGCCGCTCCGCTGGACCTTCCCGTCGATGGGACGGAGCTGGCGACCTACATCGCGGCCAAGCTGTGCCATGACTTCATCAGCCCGTCTGGCGCCATCGTTTCCGGCCTGGACCTGATGCAGGATCCGACGGCCCAGGACATGCGCGACGACGCCCTGGCCCTGATCGAACAGAGCGCCCGCAAGATGGTCGCCCTGGTGCATTTCGCCCGCGTCGCCTTCGGCGCCGCCACCACCAGCGAACGGTTCACGGCGCGCGAAATCGAAGGCCTGGTGTCCAACATGGTCCAGGGCGGTCGCGCCTCGCTGGACTGGCGCATCGCCGACGGCGAGTTTTCAAAGCCCCAGGCCCGCGCCCTGACCAATCTGGCCTATCTGACGGTCGGCGCCCTGCCGATGGGCGGCGTCGCCGTGATCCAGTCCCGCACCGAGGACGGCCGGCTCTATCTGGAAGGGTTCGCCGAGGGCGCCCGCGCCCGGCTGAAGCCCGAAGCCGTGGTCGGCCTGGCCGGCGAACGCCTGACCGAGGGTCTGGCTGGACAGTGGATCCAACCCTATTGGCTGTGGCTGACCGTGACCGAGGCCGGTGGGGCGTTACGCGTCAAGGTTGAAGACGGCAAGGTCTCCCTGATCGCCCGAATGCCCGCCTGATTTCCAATTCCCAACGACTCATTAACTGGCGTCTGAGATAAAAAGGGTCCATGCGCCTCGGGCGAAAGCCGCCGTGTCTTTGAGGGATCGATCTTGGACTTCCGAACCTGCCTGATCGTCGACGACAGCCGCATCATCCGCAAGGTTGCGCGCCGCATCGTCGAGGGCTTGGGCTATGAGGTCGACGAGGCCGCGGACGGCTCCGAGGCCCTGGCCTATTGCACCGGCGCCATGCCCGACGTGCTGCTGGTGGACTGGAACATGCCGGTGATGGACGGGATAACCTTCCTGCGTCGCCTTCGCGCCATGCCGGGCGGCAAACAACCCAAGGTGCTGTTCTGCACGATCGAGACCCGTCCCGAGCGGATCGCCGAGGCCTTGGCCGCCGGCGCCGACGACTATGTCATGAAGCCTTTCGACGGCGAAATCCTGCAATCCAAGCTGACGGAGGTCGGAGCGATCGCCGCATGACCCCAGAGGACTTCGACAAGCTGCAGTCCCTTCTCGCCACCCGCGCCGGCTACCGGCTGTCGCGGGATCGCATCCACCTGGCCGAACACCGGCTGGGGCCGATCGCGCGGCGCGAGGGTTACGCCAATGTCGAGGCCCTGCTGTCGAACCTGTGGGCCAATCCGGTCGCCTCCCTGGCCTGGTCGGTGATCGAGGCCCTGCTGAACGCCGAGACCTGGTTCCGCCGCGACCGCACACCCTTCCGCATCCTGGAAACCGAACTGCTGCCGGCCCTGTCAAAGGCGCGGCCCGACGGGCGGATCAAGATCTGGTCGGCCGGCTGCTCGACAGGGCAAGAAGCCTGGTCCATCGCCATGACGGCGATGGAGGTCGGGGTCGATGTCGATCTGGTCGCCACCGACCTGTCGCAGCGCGCCATCGAAAAGGCGCGCTCGGGCCTCTACACCGGCTTCGAGATCCAGCGCGGCCTGACGGCCAAGACCATGCTGCGCTGGTTTGAACCCATGGATGACCAGTGGATTGCCAAGGCCGAGCTGGCGGATGCTGTCCGCTTCGGCCGCGCCAACCTGCTGGACGAACCGACCGACGACGCGCGGTTCGACGTCATCTTCTGCCGCAATGTCCTGTCGGACATGGAGCCGACGCGTCGCGCGCGTTTGCTGGACGGGCTGGAGCGCCGTCTGGTCGATGACGGCTGCCTGTTCCTGGGCGCCGACGAGAAGCTGGAGGGCGAGACCGTCGCCTTCCGCGCCGTCAACGGCCGCCGGGGCCTGTATGTGAAGGCGCCCTCGGCGCTTCGCCGCGCGGCCTGAGCCGCCGTCACGCAGGCGTTCACCCCGCGTGCAGTTCCTGCTTCACACGCTCCGCCAGGGTCTTGATATCCAGCGGCTTGGGCAGGAAGGACACCCCGACCTCGTCCTGCAACAGGTCCGAAAAGTCGCTTTCGGCATAGCCCGAGATGAACATCACCGGCGCGTCGCCCAGATACTGCCGCGCCTTCTTCAGCAATGACGGCCCGTCCAGCCCCGGCATGATGACGTCCGAGATCATCATGTCGATCTGGCCCGCATGTTCCTCGGCCAGCAGCAGGGCCTCCTCGCCGTCGGCGGCCTCGATCACCTCATAGCCGCGCTGGCGCAGCAGACGGGCGGCGATGCCGCGCACCGCGTCCTCGTCCTCGACGAACAGGATGCGCCCCGCGCCCGACAGGTCGCGCGGCGTCTTGACCTTGACCTCGACCGGCAGAACCTCGGCCAGCTCCGCCTCGCCTGCCGCCGGCAGGAAGATGCGGAAGGCCGCCCCAGCTCCCTCGATGTTGCTGACGGTGATATGGCCGCCCGCCTGCTGGGCGATGCCATAGACGGTGGCCAGGCCCATGCCGGTCCCCTCGTTCACCGCCTTGGTGGTGAAGAAAGGCTCGAAGATCTTGTCCACAAGTTCGGGCGGCACGCCGGGGCCGGTGTCCGACACCTCGATCAGGGCCACCTCGTCCGTCGGCGCATCGACCCAGCCCAGGGCTCGCGCCTCGTCGCCCGTCAGGCGGCGGGTGGCGATGGTGACCACGCCGGCGCCCGGCTCGACCACGCCGCGCATGGCGTCGCGGGCGTTGACGGCCAGGTTCATCACCGCCGTCTCCAGTTGCGACTTGTCGGCCAGCACGACGGGCAGGTCGCGGCCGTAATCCGTCTCCAGCCGCACGTCCTCGCGCAACAGACGACGCAACAGAATAGCGAACTCGCCGACCAGTTCGCCCAGGTCCAGCCGCTCGCGCCGCACGGTCGACTTGCGCGAGAAGGCCAGCAGCTTGCGAACCAGATCGGCGGCGCGGATGGCCGTCTGGCGGATCTCGTTCAGCCCCTCGTAGGACGGATCGCCCACCGGATGCCGTTCCAGCAGACCCGACAGCTGAAGCTGGATCGCGGTCAGCAGGTTGTTGAAATCGTGCGCCACGCCCCCGGCCAGCTGCCCCACGGCCTGCATCTTCTGGGCCTGGTTGAGCTGCAGCTCCATCGACTTCTGGCCCGAGACGTCGAACAGCCAGATCCGCCGCCTGTCGCCTTCGGGCGCCACATACAGATGCAGCATCTTGTCGGGATAGGCGCGGGCGATCAGCTCGATCGGACCCGAAGACCCGGCCGCCAGCTTCAGCCGCGCCTCGGCGACGCCGCCCGGATCGAACAGATGGCCGAATGCCGCATCGCGCGCCGCGCCCGGCCCGGTCAGCACGGCCAGGGCCGGATTGGCCTCCTCCGCCCGGCCCGAGAACAGGTCGTCGCCGCCGATGACGGCCGAGCCGAACGGCGCCCCGGCGGCCATGGCGCGGGCCTCGCCGGTCGCGGCGGCGGGCGCATGAACAGGCGCCGAGGCGATGGGCAGGACCGCGTCGGGCGCGGCGCGCATCAGGAACCGGCCTTCCCCCGTCCTGCTGTCGCCGACCTGGCCGATCACGACCTCGATCTCGCGCGCGCCGATCATGACGATGGCGCGGCCCGGCTCGCCTTTGCGCGCCTGGGCGAAGGCCATGTACAGAGCCTGGGCCGACTTGCCGCGCGGCAGGGCGCCCGTCGCGCCATTGGCCTCGGCCCATGCGGCGTTGAAGGCCAGGATCTGTCCTGAATCCCACACCAGCGCCGCCGGCTCGGCCATGGCCTCCAGCACCTCGATGGCGGCGTCGATGCTCGGCTTGGCGTTCGCCGCCCGGCGGAAACCGAACAGGCCGATCAGCGCGATCATCCCCACCGTCAGGATCAGCACCAGCCCCGGCGCCGAGGTCGGATTGTCGCGAAACGCCGGATAGGCCAGGGCGGCGATCGCCGCCACCACGCCGAACGCCATCACGGCCGACAGAAGATCGAACGAAGGGCGTCGGGTGGACGTCATGCAGCCTCGCGAATCAGTGGCCAGATCATACGCTCAAATCCTGACGCACTCTTACCGACGCTTTCTGGACTGGAAGACGAAGCCGATGATCTTGGCGGCGGCGTCGAAATGCTCGCGCGGAATGATCTCGTCCACCTCGACCGTGGCGTAGAGCGCGCGCGCCAGCGGCACGTTCTCCACGATCGGCACTCCGTGCTCGGTCGCCACTTCGCGGATCCGCAGCGCCAGCGCGTCGACGCCCTTGGCCACGCAGATCGGCGCCCCGTCGCCCTGATCCGGCTCATAGCGAAGCGCGACCGAATAGTGGGTCGGGTTGGTGACGATGACGGTGGCCGTGGGCACATTGGCCATCATCCGCTGGCGGCCGCGCTGCATGCGGATCTGCTTCAGCTTGGCCTTGATGTGCGGGTCGCCCTCGGACTGTTTGTAGTCTTCCTTCAGCTCTTCCTTGGTCATCCGCATCCGCTTGGCGAAGCGCATCTTCTGCCAGACGAAGTCGGCGCCTGCGGTCGCTCCCAGCAGCAGAATCGAGGCGAAGAACAGCGACACCGCCATGTCGCGCGCCAGCGGCAGGATCGCCAGCGGGCTCATCGCCACCATGTTCTCGAACTCGCGCAGGTGCGGCTTCAGCACCATCCAGCAGACCACGCAGACGGCGATCAGCTTCAGGAAGGTCTTGACGAACTGCATCAGGCCGTCGGGTCCGAATATCCGTTTGAACCCCTGCAACGGGCTGACCGCCGACCATTTCGGCTTCAGCTTCTCGGCGGTGAAGATCAGGCCCGACTGCGCCAGATTGCCCCCCACTCCGCCCAGGATGGTGGCCAGCATGACCGCCCCCAGGAAGGGCGCGATGGCCCAGACCGTGCGCACCATGATCTGGTTGCCGGCGCCCGAGTTCAGCGTGCCCAGCATCTCGTGCGGGGCGGCGATGAAGGGCAGCATCTGTTCGGCGATGGACGAGGCGAACCAGCCCCCCGCCATCAGGATCACCGCCGCCGCCCCCGCCAGCGACAGGACCTGGGCGACGTCGGGCGACTTGGCCGAATCGCCCTTCTTTCGGGCGTCCTCAAGCTTTCGCGGGGTCGCCTCTTCGGTTTTCGACTCGGGATCCGCACCTTCAGCCACTGGGGCCTCCGAACACGAAATACTCCGCCAGGCGGCGGTAGCGGTCGATGAAAATGGTGCCCAATGCACCCAGGCTCAGCGCGAAGATCGACAGGCCCAGGATGACGCTCAAGGGCGCGGCGGCGAAATAGACCTGGAACGACGGCATGACGCGCGCCACCAGGCCGGACGCCAGGTTGAAGATCAGGGCGAAGACCAGCACCGGCGCCGCAAGTTGGACCCCCAGCATGAAGCTGTCGCCCAGGGTGCGCACCGCCATCTGGGTGAAGTCGGCCATCACCAGCGGCTGAGCCGGCGAGATCAGCCGATAGGACCCCACCATGCCGGCGATGAACAGGTGATGGGTGTCTGTGGCGAACAGCAGCGTCACCCCCAGCAGGGTCAGAAAGGCGGCGATGGTCGTGCCCGGCTGGGCCTGCATCGGGTTGGCGGTCTGCGAAAAGCTCAGCGTCGTCTGCAGCGACACGATCTCGCCCGCCGTCGACAGGGCCGTCATGAACATGCGCAGCAACAGGCCGATCATCAGGCCGACGACCACCTCGCGGATAATCCACCCGACCATCAGCCCCACGCTGTCGGGTAATCCAGGCAGCGATCCGCGCACCACCGGCCACAGCGCCAGGCTGATCACCAGCGCCAGCGACAGCCGCACGCGCGGCGGCACATAGGCCTCGCCGAAACCGGGGATCAGCATCAGGATCGCCGCGATCCGGGCGAAGATCAGTCCCCCGGCCCAGACCTGATCGGCGGTCGCGTAAGCCTCCACTACATCCCCGCGATGCGGGCCGCGATCTGGCGCATGAAACCGCCCAACAGGGCGCCCATCAGCGGCAGGAACAGGATCAGGCTGACGAAGATGGCGATGATCTTGGGCGCATAGATCAGGGTCTGTTCCTGGATCTGCGTCAGGGCCTGGAACAGGCCGATCACCACGCCGACCACCAGGCCCACGATCAGGACCGGCAGGCACAGCTGTATCGTCAGCCAGATGGCGTCACGCCCGACGTCCAGAACTTCCGCGCCGTTCATCGGCTCACGCTCCCCAGAGATACTGGGCAGAAAATGCCGACAGGATGGTTAACAGGCCGCTAACCAAACGCGTATTCGACGCGGATCAGGCCGCCAGGGTGCGAGACAGTTTGCGCGCCAGTTCGGCCTGGGTGAACGGCTTGCGCACGATCAGGTC
Organism: Brevundimonas sp. AC546; assembly: GCF_979258305.1. Lineage (NCBI taxonomy): Bacteria > Pseudomonadati > Pseudomonadota > Alphaproteobacteria > Caulobacterales > Caulobacteraceae > Brevundimonas > Brevundimonas sp. AC546. The sequence goes on along the minus strand of NZ_OZ409849.1, from coordinate 2,463,942 downwards.
CTCGCCCACGTCGATCAGGGCCTCGGCGTCAGCATATCCGGTGGCGAACAGGATCGGCGCGAACGGTCGGCGCGCCTTAAGTTCGCGCGCCAGCTCGCCGCCGTTCATCCCCGGCATGGCGAAGTCCAGCACCATGGCGTCGATCCGGTCGTGATGCTCCAGGCTTTCCAGCGCCGCCCCGCCGCTGTCGGCCTCGATCACATCATAGCCCAGGTCGCTGAGGTAGCCGGCGGTCACGTTCCTCACCGCCTCGTCGTCATCGACCACCAGCACGACCAGGCCCGCATCGTGGGCCGTCATCAGTTCGCCGCTCACCTCGCGCTCCTGCATCGGCTGGGCCTCCGCACGGGGCAGGAAGATGCGGATCGTCGTGCCCGTGCCGACCTCGGTGTCGATGCTGACCCCGCCGCCCGACTGTTTGGCCAGACCGAACACCTGGCTCAACCCTAGGCCCGAACCCTTGCCGACCTCTTTGGTGGTGAAGAAGGGTTCGAACGCCCGCGACAACACGTCTTCCGTCATGCCCGAGCCCGTATCGCGGACCGACACCACCACATAGTCGCCGGCCGGAAGTTCCTCAGGCTGGCCCAATACCCCGGTCTGGGCGGCGGTCGCGGCGTTCTCGGTGCGGATGGTCAGCGACCCGCCGACCTCCATCGCATCGCGCGCATTGATGGCCAGGTTGAGGATCACCAGTTCGATCTGCGTCGGGTCGATCATCGCCGGCCAAAGGTCGGAGGCCAGTTGCGGCGGCTGGATCTGCACGCTGCCGCCGATGGCGCTTTGCAGCATGTCGCCCATGCTGCGCACCGTCTCGTTCAGATCGACCGCCCGCGGCTCCAGCTTCTGGCGGCGCGAAAAGGCCAGCATCTGCGCCGTCAGCCGCGCCCCGCGTTGCGAGGCCTCACGCATCATGTCCAGCCGACGCAGCACCTTGGGATCGCTCTCGTTCTTCCTCAGCTGATCGACATTGCCCAGCACGACGGTCAGCAGGTTGTTGAAGTCGTGCGCCACGCCGCTGGTCAGCTGGCCGACGGCCTCCAAACGCTGCGCCTGACGCAGCGCCGTCTCCACCTTCTCGCGTTCCACGATCTGGGCGGCCAGTTCGCGGTTGGCGTCTTGCAGTTGGGCGGTGCGGTCTGCGACCCGGCGTTCCAGCATCGCCTCCGCGCGCTGGATTTCGGCGATCCGTTCGCGGGCCTCATATTGGCGTTTGCGGCCTCGCAAGGCCGTATCGACCGCGCTGACCAGGGTGGTCGGGTGAAACGGCCGCTCCAGAAAGCTGACATTGCCCAGGGTCACCGACAGCCGACGCGCCGCCGGATTGCGCTCGACGCTGCCGCCGCGCCGATTCAGCACCAGAAAGGGAAAGTCGGACCAGGATGGCTGCCCCTCGATCCAGGCGGACAGGGCGTTGAGGTCGCCGTTGATCAGCATCTCCTCGACCACCACCGCCAGGGCCGCGCCCTCGATCATCCGCGCCAGAAGATCATCCAGCGTGTCGCAGACCTGCGCCACCGTACCCGCCTCCGTCAGAATCTGGGCGGCGACGACGGCGTCACGCCCGACGGGCGCCAGGACCAGGGCGCGTTCGGAAAGCTCCCCGCCCCGTGTCATTCGGAGCGGTCGCCCATCAGGCCTTCGCCGTCCTGGGCCACGAAGTTTGGCACGCCGCGCAGCACGCCCTGGAAACCGTACAGCGGCTCGCCCAGCGTCAGGCCGTCGGTCCCGATGTCGAACTCGCGGATGGTCTTCTCGTGACCGCCGGCGCGCTTCTTGATGACTGAGATGGCGCGTCGCACCAGGCCCACCGCCTCGAAATAGCGCAGCAGGATGACGGTATCGGCCAGATAGGTCACGTCCACCGGCGCCTTCATGTCCCCGACCAACCCGTGCTGGGCCACCGTCAGATAGGTCGTGGCGCCCTGGCGGTTCAGGTACTGCAGCAGTTCGTGGATGTGCAGGACCAGGAACTGCTCCTGCGGCATGGCCGCTTGATAGCCGTTCAGACTGTCGATCACGACGGTCTTGACGTCGTGATTGTCGACACAGTTTCGAACCCTTGCGGCGAACTCGCCCGGCGCCAGTTCGGCGGCGTCCACCTGTTCCACGATCAGAGACCCTTCGGCCTGCATCGTCTCCAGATCGATGCCCATCTCGCGCATCCGCGAAAACAGCAGGCCCAGTTCCTCGTCGAAGACGAACATGGCGGCCTTCTCTCCTCGCGCGATCGCCGCCGTCACGAAGTTCACCGCGACCAGAGATTTGCCCGTCCCTGCCGGCCCCAGGATCAGAGCGCTCGACCCGCGCTCGACCCCGCCGCCCAGCAGGGCGTCCAGACCCGCCACGCCGCTGGACATGGGTTCGCGCTTGAACTTGGTGCGATGTTCGGAAGCGACGATGCGCGGATAGACCTCAAGGCCGCCGGTCTTGATGGTGAAGTCGTGATGGCCGCCGCGGAATCGACGCCCGCGATATTTCATCACCCGCACCCGGCGCCGCTCGGCCCCGTATTCCGGCACCAGCTCCTGCAGCTGGATCACGCCGTGCGCGACGCTGTGAACCGTCTTGTCGTTGGCGTCGGTCGTCAGGTCGTCCAGCATCAGCACCGTCACGCCGCGCTTGGCGAAATAGTGTTTCAGCGCCAGCACCTGGCGCCGATAGCGCAGCGACCCCTGGGCCAGCAGCCGGATTTCCGACAGGCTGTCGATCACCACCCGCTGGGGCTGAAGCCGCTCGACCGCCTCCAGGATCATGCGGCTGGTCTCGCCCAGTTCCAGGTCGGAGGAATAGAGCAGGCTCTGCTGCTGCTGTTCATCCAGCAGGCTTTCCGGCGGAACCAGTTCGAACAATTCGATGCCGTCCAGCGACCAGCCGTGCGACCGAGCCGTGGCCCGCAGCTCTTCTTCCGTCTCGGACAGGGTGATGTAGAGCGTCGTCTCGCCCAGCGACGCCCCGGTCATCAGGAACTTCATGGCGGCGGTCGTCTTGCCGGTGCCCGGATTGCCTTCCAGCAGGAACAGTCTGTCCCGCTCCAGCCCCCCGGCCAGAATGTCGTCCAGTCCGGCGATCCCGAAGGCGGCCTGGTCTTGCTTGGTCTCGCCGTCCGTCATGCCGTCCTCTTGCCTTTTAGCTGAGCCGTAACGCACGGAAATGCAGAAGGTTACAAGCGGCGCTCGTCGCACGGCCGCGCCCTGGCTCCGAAAGTCTCGCGACAGGCCTTGAAGGTGGCCATCCGCATCCCGACTTGACCATTCAGCCGGACCTGAAACCCCCCCGGGTTTCAGACGAAGTGCACTATTCAGACGGTGTTTTTTGCGTGGCGTCGTCTGGATTTGAGACGAAGTGCACCATTCAGACGGTGTTTTTCGGGGCCGAGGTCTGAAAACGGCCGCGCTTCGTAAAGGGCGGCCCAGGCCCTCCCATTCCCGTAATCGCCCCGCTATGTAGGCCCCATGACCGACGCTCTTCCCCCCAAAGTCACCCAGGCCGACGCCGAAGCCGCCGTCCGCACCCTGATCGAATGGGCGGGCGACAATCCCGACCGCGAAGGCCTGCTGGAGACCCCGGCCCGCGTCGCCCGCAGCTATCGTGAGCTGTTCGAGGGCTATGAGGTCGACCCCCTCTCCTATCTGGAGAAGACGTTCGAGGAGACGGGCGGCTACGACCAGCTGGTCGTGCTGAAGGACATCCGCTTCGTCAGCTTCTGCGAACACCACATGCTGCCGGTCGTGGGCAAGGCGCATGTCGCCTATCTGCCGACCGACCGCGTCGTCGGCATTTCCAAACTGGCCCGCGTCGTGCGCGGCTTCGCGCGTCGCCTGCAGATCCAGGAAAAGATGACCTCCGAGATCGCCGAGGCCATCCAGACCGTCCTGCGCCCCCACGGCGTCGGCGTCGTCATCGAGGCCGAACACAGCTGCATGACCCTTCGCGGCGTCAATGCGCCGGGCGCCAGCCTGTCGACCAGCCACCTGATCGGCGTCGTCCGCGACGATCCCCGCACCCGCGAGGAGTTCCTGCGCCTGGTCCGGGGTTAGGATTTCTCCAACCGCGCGAACTGGCGCATCTCTTGCGGCGAGACGGCGGAAGGAGGCTCTAACGATGCCCTGGTCCGTAATTTCGACCCGCAATGAGACAGTTCAGATCGCGCGCGGCGGCTGGCTGGACGCTCTGCGTTTCATCGTGGCCTTCCTGATCATCTTGCATCACTTCCAGGCCGCAGGGCCGGCGCCCCTGGCGCACGTGATCAATCCGATCTTCGAGCGCGGCGGCTTCCTGCTGACCAACTTCTTCCTGATCGACAGCGGCTATGTGCTGATGCGCGTTTATGGCGCGGCGGTGGACAAGGGCCGGATGTCGCCGGGCGACTTCTTCCTCAAGCGTTTCCTGCGTGTCGTACCCGCCCACCTGATCATGGGTCTGTCCCTGGTCGGGTTCGTGCTGCTGGCCAGCGCCGCCGGCGTCCCGCCCCGCAATCCCGAATGGTTCGCCTGGGACCAGTTGCCGGCCCAACTGCTGCTGCTACAGTCTTACGGCGTTCACGGTGGCCTGGGCTGGAACGCCCCGACCTGGTCGATCTCGGCCCTGATCGGCTGCTATCTGGCCTTCCCCTGGATCATTCGCGGCCTGATGCGCCTGGGTCCGTGGTCGGCGCTCGCCGTGGGCGTCGGCGTCTATCTGGTCGCCAACCAGTTCTGCTGGCACGTCCTGGGCTATCCCGTCTATCAGATGCCGATGCGCTACGGCATCGTGCGCGCCCTGCCGCTGTTCTTCCTGGGGATGTGCCTGGCCTGGTTCGCCCAGAAGGTCTGGATCGCGCCGCGTCTGGCCGGCTGGGCCGGCGTCTTGGCCGCCGTCGGCTTCTTCGCGCTGGAGCTTCACGACAAGCACGCCCTGGCCGCACTGGCCCTGATCTCCATCATCATCCTGGCCGCCGGCGCCGTGCCGGTGAAGAAGCCCTCCAAACTGGTCGAGACGGCCGCCATGGTCTCCTTCTCGATGTTCATCTCCAACGAGGTGATCCGCATCGTCTGGTTCGGCGTGGTCAACGCCGTGGAGGCCCGCGTCTCCCTGCCCGTCGCCGCACAATGGGGTCTTTGGGGCCTGGGTGTCGCGGCGGCCGTCGCCTTCGCCTTCGCCTTCCACTTCCTGATCGACAATCCGATCCAGACCCGCATCCGCGGCTGGCTGAAGCGTCGCAGCGCCCGTCGCGGCCAGGTTCAACCCAAACTGGGACCGGTCATCTCCATCGACGGCTGATCGACCGGCCTTTGCCTATCGGCGATCCTCGACCAAAGTCGCTCTCTCCAGCCGCCTCCCTCTCGGTCAATGTCGGCGTCCACGTATCCGCAGGGATGCGCATAACGGCCGATAACGGCGACTTGGGAGGAAATGGATATGGCGAGCGACGCTCCAATTGCGTCTGGGGAGGGGGAGCACACCGTCGATCGCAGCGATCGTCTGGTCATCCTCGCCTCATCGGTCGGCACCGTCATTGAGTGGTACGACTTCTATCTTTACGGCTCGCTGGCGGCGATCATCACCGTCCAGTTCTTCTCGGGCGTCAACGAAACCACAGGCTACATCTTCGCCCTGATGGCCTTCGCGGCCGGGTTCGCGGTGCGGCCCTTCGGCGCCATCGTCTTCGGGCGGCTGGGCGACCTTTGGGGACGCAAGAACACCTTCCTCGTCACCATGCTGTTGATGGGTCTGTCGACCTTCGTCGTCGGCCTGTTGCCGCCCTATGCGGTCATCGGCATCGCGGCGCCGATCATCCTGGTGCTGATGCGGCTGATCCAGGGTCTGGCCTTGGGCGGTGAATACGGTGGCGCCGCCACCTACGTCGCCGAGCACGCCCCGCAGGGCAAGCGCGGCTTCTACACCTCCTTCATCCAGATCACGGCCACCGCCGGCCTGGTGCTCAGCCTTGTGGTCATCCTCGGTGTCCGGCTTGCGGTCGGTGAGGAAGCCTTCGCTGACTGGGGCTGGCGCGTTCCGTTCCTGGTCTCGATCCTGCTGCTGGGCGTGTCCCTGTGGATCCGCCTGAAGCTTGCCGAGAGCCCATCATTCAAGAAGATGAAGGCCGAAGGCAAGGGCTCCAAGACCCCGCTGAAGGACAGCTTCGGCAAATGGCCGAACCTGAAGATCGTGCTGATCGCCCTGCTGGGCCTCACCGCCGGTCAGGCCGTCATTTGGTACACGGGCCAGTTCTACGCCCTGTTCTTCCTCGAACGGGTCATGAAGGTCGACGCCACGCTGGTCTATGTCCTCTTGACCATCGCGCTTCTGGCCGCCTCGCCCTTCTTCATCTTCTGGGGCTGGCTGTCGGACAAGGTCGGCAGAAAGCCGATCATCCTGGCCGGCTGCCTGATCGCGGCCCTGACCTATTTCCCGCTGTTCAACGCCCTGACCCAGGCCGCCAACCCGCGCCTGGCCGCCGCCGCCGCCTCGGCGCCGGTCGTGGTCTATGCCGATCCGGCGGACTGCAACGTCCAGTTCGATCCGGTGGGCAAGACGGTGTTCAACCACTCCTGCGACGTGGCCAAGTCTTACCTGGCCAAGGCGGGCGTGACCTACACCAATGTCGCAGCGCCCGCCGGGACGGTCGCCGAGGTCCGCATCGGCGATCAGGCCGTGGTCCCCAGCTTCAAGGGCGACGCCATGACCACCGCAGACTTCGCCGCCCAGAAGAAGACCTGGGACGCCGGACTGGGCGAGGCCCTGACCGCCGCCGGCTATCCGGCCAAGGCGGATAGCGCCTTGGTCAACAAGCCGATGGTGGTGCTGATCCTGTTCATCCTCGGCTTCTACGTGACCATGGTCTACGGACCGATCGCGGCGGCCCTGGTCGAGATGTTCCCGACCAACATCCGCTACACCTCAATGTCCCTGCCCTATCATATCGGCAACGGCTGGTTCGGCGGCTTCCTGCCGACCACCGCCTTCGCCATCGTGGCGGCGACCGGCAACATCTACTCCGGTCTCTGGTATCCGATCATCGTCGCCCTTGCGACGGTCGTGCTGGGCTTCCTTCTGGTCAAGGAAGGCAAGGACGTCGATCTGAACGCCTGATCCTGCTTTCAGGCGCAACGGTGAGGCGGGTCGTCGCGAGACGGCCCGCCTTTCGCTTGTGAAACAGCCCATGCCCGGTTCAGATGCCCCCATGTTCAGCTTGACGATCCTCGGCCTGGTCGCCGCCTATATGGCGGTGCTGTTCGCCGTCGCCTGGTATCAGGAACGGCCGGCGACGCGGGCGCGCGGCAAGGGGTTGGGGCCGTCTGTCTACGCCCTGTCGCTAGCCATCTACTGCACCTCCTGGACCTATTACGGCGCGGTCGGCACGGCGGCGCGGGACGGGTGGGAGTATCTGCCGATCTACATCGGGCCGGTGATCGGCCTGACGCTTCTGTTTCCGCTGTGGCGCCGTATCGCCGCCGCCGCCCGGCGCGAGAACGTCGGCTCCATGGCCGACTTCGTGGCCTCGCGTTACGGCAAGAGCCAGACCTTGGGCGCGGCGGTCACGGTCGTCGCCATCCTGGGGTCGCTGCCATATATCGCGCTTCAGCTGAAGTCGCTGTCGATGGCCGGCGCCCTGCTGACCGCGGGTACGCCGGTGGCGGGGTCCGAGCGGCTGACGGTGCTGGTGCTGGCCGGGGTGCTGGCCTTCTTCGCCATCCTGTTTGGGGCACGCCGCCCCGACCTGACCGAACACAACCGCGGCCTGATCCAGGCCATCGGCCTGGAGTCGATGGTCAAGCTGGGCGCCCTCTTGTTCGTCGCCGTCTTCGCCCTGGTCCTGCTGGTCAACGAAGGCTCGCCCCCCGCATTATCGAAGGCCTGGGCGCCCTGGCCGCGCCCCCTGAAGTTACGCCGCGCTTCACCGCCATCACCCTGCTCTCGACCCTGGCCATCTTCTGCCTGCCGCGTCAGTTCCACGTCGCCTTCGTCGAGGGCGCCCAGCCGTCGGACGTGAAGCGGGCGCGCTGGATCTTTCCCCTGTATCTGCTGCTCACCAGTCTGGCGGTCCTGCCGCTGGTGGCGGCGGGCGCCCTGTTCGCGCCGGCGGTGAACTCCGACCTGCTGGTGCTGGCCCTGCCGTTCCAGCGCGGCGAATCCCTGCTGACCGCCGTCGTCTTCGTCGGCGGCTTCTCGGCCGCGACCGCCATGGTCATCGTCGAGGCCGTGGCCCTGTCGGCGATGGTGTCCAACAGTCTGATCCTGCCCTTCCTGGCGCGGGATCGCTGGCGGGTGCGGGGCGACGCCTCGGACATGGCGGGGACCATCCTTCAGGTGCGGCGCGGAGCCATCGTCGCCGTCCTGCTGCTGGCCTGGCTCTATTATCAGGCGACGGATCAGTCGCGCGGCCTGGCCGCCATGGGCCTGGTGTCCTTCGCCGCCATGGCCCAACTGGCGCCTTCTCTGTTCGGCGCGGTGCTGTGGCGCGGCGGCCATGCGCAAGGCGCCTTGGCGGGGATGGCGGTCGGGATGGCGGTGTGGATCGTCATGCTGGCCCTGCCCCAGCTGTCACCCGGCGCCGCATGGCACCTGCACGTCATGCTGGGGATCCAGGACCCGCTGGCCCTGGGCGTCTTCGTCAGCCTGGCGCTGAACCTGACGGCCTATATCGGGGTGTCGCGCTTTGCTCAGCCCCGGCTGATCGACCGCGTCCAGGCCCGCGCCTTCGTGGATCGACTGGGACCGGACTGGATGGAGACCAAGCCTTCGCCGTCAGGCGCCTCGGTCGGCGACCTGCGAGCCCTGGTCGCCCGCTTCATCGGCGACGAGCGGGCCGAGCGCGCCTTCTCCGCCTGGGGCCGCGAGACCGACACCCGGCTGCGCGACGCCGATCCGGCCGATGCGGCCCTGGCCCGCGCGGCCGAGCGGATGCTGGCCGGCGCCATCGGCGCGGCCTCGGCTCGCCGGGTCATCGCGGCGGCCCTGGCCGGCGTCGGCCGTGCGCCCGAGGACGTGGTGCGGATGCTGGACGAGGCGTCCCAGGCCGTCCAGTTCAACCGCGACCTGCTCCAGACCACGCTGGACAACATCGACCAGGGCGTGATCGTGGTGGACGAGGATCTGCGCGTCACCGCCTGGAACCGGCGCTATGTCTCCATGTTCGAACTGCCCGTCGGCTTCGTCCACGTCGGCCTGCCCATCGCCAACATCTATCGCCTGAACGCCGAGCGCGGCGAGAGCCCCGACGACATCGAGGCCTGGGTCGAACGCCGGCTGGAGGCGCTGAGCCGCCGCATCCCCCACGACCACGAACGTCAGCAGCCAGACGGTCGGGTGCTGCGGTCGTCAGGCGCGCCCATTCCCGGCGGGGGATACGCCACCAGCTACACCGACATCACCGCCCTGCGCCGCGCCGCGCGCGAGCTGGAAGAGGCCAACGAACGGCTGGAGGCCCGCGTCGCCGACCGCACCGCCCGGCTGGACGAGGCCCGGCGCGTGGCTGAAGACGCCACGGCGTCCAAGACCCGGTTCCTGGCCGCCGCCAGCCACGACCTGCTGCAACCGCTTCACGCCGCCCGCCTGTTCATCGCCGCGCTGAAGGAGGAGCCTGCGCTGGCGGAGCCGACCAGCCACACCTTGGCCGTCAACGCCGACCGCGCCATCGACAGCGCCCACCGCCTGCTGACCGCCCTGCTGAACCTGTCCAAGCTGGAGGCCGGCGGGGTGCGGACCAATGTGACCCGGCTGTCGCTGGGCGGCTTGTTCGACGAGTTGCGCCGCGAGTTCGCCCCCGTCGCCGAGGCCAAGGGCCTGCGCCTGACCATCATGCCCAGCCGCCTGTGGGCGGCGTCCGACCGCGACCTGCTGCGCTCCATGCTGCAAAACCTGGTGGCCAACGCCATCCGCTATACGGATTCCGGCCGGGTGCTGGTCGGGGCGCGTCGGCAGGGCGAGACGGTGCAGTTGTTCGTCTGCGACACCGGGCGCGGCATCCCCGATTCCGATCACGAGACCGTCTTCGGCGAGTTTGTGCGCCTGCCGGGCGCGGTGGACGAGCCGGGCGCGGGCCTGGGGCTGGCCATCGTGCGCCGCCTGTCCAGCCTGCTGGACCATCCGCTGGAGCTGAGCTCGCGCATCGGACGCGGCACGATCTTCCGCATCACCGTGCCGCGCAGCCCCGCCGACGCGATCCCCGAGGTCGCGCCGGTGCGTGAGGCACGCCTGCCGCTGGCGGGCCTGCGGGTGCTGTGCGTGGACAACGAGCCGGTGATCCTGGACGCGCTGAACGCCCTGCTGACACGCTGGGGCGCGCGACCGACGCTGGTGTCCAGCGTCGCGGCGGCCAAGGCGGCTCAGGGTCCGTTCGACGCCGCCGTGGTCGATCTGCATCTGGGCGACGGGCCGGAAGGGTTCGCCGTCATCGACTGGCTGAGGCCTCACGGCGTGCGACGCATCGCCTTGGTCACCGCCGACACCCGCGACGGTCTGAACGAACAGGCGACGGCGGCCGGGGCGGTTCTGCTGCCCAAGCCGATCAAGCCGGCGGCGCTGAAGGCCTTCCTGTCGAGCTAGGATTTGGCGAGCTAGCTGGGATCCAGCGACTTGGCCAGGATCACCGCCTGGGTCCGGTTGTGAACCCCCAGCTTGCGGAACACGCTGGTCAGATGCGCCTTGATCGTGGCCTCCGATACGCCCAGGTCGAAAGCGATCTGTTTGTTCAGCCGCCCGGCCTTCAGCCCCTCCAGGATCCGCAGTTGCGACGGCGTCAGGCTGGCGACGCGGCCGGCCGGATCGTCGTCGTCCGCCTCCGGCACATCCGGCGCCCAGCTGTCGCCGGCCAGGATGGCGGCGATGGCTTCGACCATCTGGGGCAGGGACGAGGACTTGGGAATGAAGCCGGCGGCGCCCAGGCCCAGGGCGTGGCGCACCACGGGCGCATCCTCGCTGGCCGACACCACCGCGACCGGCACGGTCGGCTGTTCGGCCCGCACGGCGGCGAGCCCGGCCATGCCCTCGCTGTCCGACAGTTTCAGGTCCAGCAGCAGCAGATCGACCGGCCCGGCGACCATCGCCGCCTTGGCCTCGGCCAAACTGGCGCATTCCACCACCGTCGCCCCCGGCGCCGCCTTGTCGACGGCCGAGCGCAGGGCGGCGCGAAACAGGGGATGGTCGTCGGCGACGACGATGCGATCCATAGGCGTCCTTCCGTGCGCGGCGTCTGATCGGCCGCGTCGTCGCCATCATGGCGCGGTTCGACTTTGGTCGAAATTAGACCAATGGCCAATGGCTCCCCGAGGCCAGAGGCGGAAAGGTTTTCGAAGGGACGCCCGCGTTAGATGGGCGCGGGAGGATTCATCATGATCAAGACAAGCCTAATGGCGGGAGCCGCCGCCGTTGCGTTGATGGCGTCGCCCGGCATCGCCTCGGCGCAGGACCAGGCCGCACTGGAAGCGCGCATCGCCCAGCTCGAAGCCCAGTTGAACGCCCTGAAATCCGAGGTCGTCGCCTCGCGCACCCAGCAGGCCGCGCAACAGCAGGACATCATCCGCCTGGAGACCCGCCCGGCCGCGCCGGTGCAGCAGGCCGCCGCACCGGCCGCGCCCAGCGACGGCTTCCGCATCGGCGATCACACGGTCAAGTTCGGCGGCTTCGTCAAGGTCGACGCCTACGCCACGCGCTATTCCGGTGGCGATCCCGCGAACGGCGACGCCCTGCGTGAATTCCACATTCCCGGCTCCATCCCCATCGGCGGCGCCGACGAGGATACGGCGACCGACTTCAACGCCCGTCAGACCCGTTTCTGGTTGACGACCGACGGCATGGTCGGCGGCCACAAGATCGGCACCCGCATGGAGATGGACTTCCAGACCCTGCCCGGCGCCGGTGATCAGCGGACCACCAGTCCCGCCAACCCTGCCCTGCGTCGCGCCTTCATCACCATCGACAACTGGCTGATCGGCCAGGAGTGGACCAACTTCCAGAACACCGCCGTCCTGCCTGAATCCGCCGATTTCATCGGCGCGGCGGAAGGAACGGTCTTCGCCCGTCAGGTCCAGGTCCGCTATACGCGCGGTCCCTTCTCGGTCTCGGTCGAGAACCCCGAGACGACCGTGACCCCGTTCGGCGGCGGCGCGCGCATCGTCGCCGACGACAACAGCCTGCCGGACTTCACCGCCCGCTACGCCGTGTCTCAGCCGTGGGGCGACTTCCAGTTCGCCGGCCTGCTGCGCCAGCTGAAATACGAGAATCCGGCGACCAACATCGATTCCACCGCGACCGGCTGGGGCCTGTCGGCCTCGACCAAGATCAAGGTCGGGTCAAAGGACGACATCCGCCTGATGCTGACCGGGGGCGAGGGCATCGGCCGATATGTCGGCCTGAACTTCTCCAACGACGCCGTGCTGGACGCCTCGGGCGAACTGGACTCCATTGGCGTGGTCGCCGGCTTCGCCGCCTACCGCCACGTCTGGGCGCCCGGCTGGCGCTCCAGCCTGATCTGGTCGGCGCAGAAGGTGGACAACGACACCGGCTTCACTGGCCTGGCGGTCAACCGTTCGGCGCAAAGCGTGCATGCGAATTTGATCTGGTCGCCGGTTACGGCGTTTGATGTCGGGGCCGAGCTGATGTTCGCAGACCGCGAGATCGAGACCGGCGCCAGCGGCGACATGACCCGTCTGATCCTGTTCGCCAAATACGGATTCTGATTTCCCCGGAGACGTCTCGCGTGCCTGATCTCGACCTCTATCCCGTCCCTGCCGACTGGGCCGACAAGGCCCATATGAACCGGGAGGCCTATGAGGCGGCGCGGATCGCGGCGCGCGAGACGCCCGACGTCTTCTGGGCAGAACAGGCCAAGCGTCTGGACTGGATCACCCCCCCGACCCGGATCAAGGACGTCTCGTTCAAGAAGGAAGACTTCCGCATCCGCTGGTTCGAGGACGGCGTGCTGAACGTCTCGGCGAACTGCATCGACCGCCACCTGCCTCATCGCAAGGACGAGACGGCGATCATCTGGGAAGGCGACGATCCCGCCGACAGCCGCCACATCAGCTTCGGCGAACTGCACGCCGAAGTGTGCCGCATGGCCAATGTGCTGAAGGCGCACGGGGCCAAGAAGGGCGACCGGATCACCCTTTATCTGCCCATGATCCCCGAGGCCGCCTACGCCATGCTGGCCTGCGCGCGCATCGGCGCTGTCCATTCGGTGGTGTTCGGCGGCTTCTCGCCCGACAGCCTGAGCGGCCGGATCGAGGACTGCGGCTCGAATCTGGTCATCACGGCCGACGAGGGTCTGCGCGGCGGGAAACATGTTCCGCTGAAGGCCAATGTCGACGAAGCCCTGACGAAGGTGAAGGTCGACACCGTCCTGGTCGTGCGCCGCACCGGCCGCGACGTGCCGATGATCGAGGGTCGCGATTTCGACTACGGCCTGGAAGCCGCCAAGGTCAGCGCCGACTGCCCGCCCGAGCCGATGAACGCCGAGGATCCGCTGTTCATCCTCTACACCTCGGGTTCGACCGGAAAGCCAAAGGGCGTGCTGCACACCATGGGCGGCTATCTGTTCTGGGCCGCCTGGACGCACGAGATCGTCTTCGACTATCGCCCCGGCGAGGTCTTCTGGTGCACCGCCGACGTGGGCTGGGTCACGGGCCACTCCTATATGGTCTATGGGCCGCTCGCGAATGCGGCGACGACCCTGATGTTCGAGGGGGTGCCCAACTATCCCGACGCCGGCCGGTTCTGGCAGGTGGTGGACAAGCACAAGGTCGAGATCTTCTACACCGCCCCCACGGCGCTGCGCGCCCTGATGCGCGAAGGCGACGCGCCGGTGAAGGCGTCCTCGCGCGCCTCGCTGCGCCTGCTCGGCACAGTCGGCGAGCCGATCAATCCCGAGGCCTGGCGCTGGTATCACGAGGTGGTTGGCGACGGCCGCTGCCCCATCGTGGACACCTGGTGGCAGACCGAGACGGGCGGCCATCTGATCACCCCCCTGCCCGGCGCCACGGACCTGAAGCCGGGATCGGCCACCCTGCCCCTGCCCGGCGTCGAGCTGGAGATCGTGGACGCCGAGGGCCAGCCGCTGGAGGGCGCGGCGTCCGGCAATCTGTGCATCACCGACAGCTGGCCGGGCCAGATGCGCACCGTCTATGGCGACGACCAGCGGTTCTTCGACACCTATTTCTCGACCTATCCGGGCCGCTATTTCACCGGCGACGGCTGCCGTCGCGATGAGGACGGCTATTACTGGATCACCGGCCGGGTGGACGACGTCATCAATGTGTCCGGCCACCGGATGGGCACGGCGGAGGTCGAGAGCGCCCTTGTGCTGCACGACGATGTCGCAGAGGCGGCGGTCGTCGGCTATCCGCACGACATCAAGGGCCAGGGCATCTACGCCTATGTCACCCTGAACAACGGGGTCGAGCCGACCGAGGACCTGCGCAAGGCCCTGGTCGCCCACGTCCGCCACGAGATCGGCCCTATCGCCGCGCCCGACGTGATCCAGTGGGCGCCGGGCCTGCCCAAGACCCGCTCGGGCAAGATCATGCGACGCATCCTGCGCAAGATCGCCGAGAACGAGATCGGGTCGCTGGGCGACACCTCGACCCTGGCCGATCCGACGGTGGTGGACGACCTGGTCAAGAACCGCGCCGGGGCGGAATAGACAGGGCGGAATAGGGGCGCGGGGTTCAATGCGGGGGCGGACGCGCCTATCTGTGCGTCAGCCTGCCGCAGCCTGAGCCGTCCATGCCCCGTTTCCTGTCCCGCCTGCCCATCGACGGCTATCTACTGGCCCTGATCGGGATGGTGATACTGGCGGCGCTGCTGCCCGCCAGCGGACAGGCCGCCGTGGTCATGGACTGGGTGGTCAAGGCGGCCATCGCCCTGCTGTTCTTCCTGTATGGCGCGCGCATGTCGCCGGCGGCCATCGGCGCGGGTCTGCTGCACTGGCGGCTGCAAGGCACGGTCTTCCTCTCGACCTTCGTGCTGTTTCCCCTGCTGGGTCTGGGCCTGGTCTTTCTGATGCGTGGATCGCTTCAGCCCGACCTGCTGACGGGGATGCTGTATCTGTGCCTGCTGCCGTCCACGGTGCAGTCGTCGATCGCCTTCACCTCCATCGCCGGCGGCAATGTCGCGGGCGCCCTGACCAGCGCCAGCCTGTCGAATCTGTTGGGCGTGATCGTGACGCCGCTGCTGGTCGCCCTGATGATCGGGGGAGCGGGCGGCGGCATCCACCTGCAGTCCATCCTCGACATCGGCCTGCAGATCCTGGTCCCATTCGCCGTGGGCCAGCTATGCCGCCCCTTGCTGAAAGACTGGCTGACCCGTCACGCCAAACTGACCGGCTTGGTGGACCGCGGGTCCATCCTGCTGATCGTCTACGCCGCCTTCAGCGAAGGCGTCGTCGCCGGCGTCTGGTCTCAGGTGGCCCCTATGGACCTGGTCAAGGTCATCGGCCTGAACATCGTGCTGCTGGCCGTGGTGCTGGGCCTGACCCTGATCGCCGGACGAGCGCTGAAGTTCGACCGCCCCGACCGGATCGTCATCCTGTTTTGCGGCTCCAAGAAGAGCATGGCCACCGGCATCCCCATGGCCGGCATCCTGTTCGCCGGTCACGCTGTTCCGCTGATCGTCCTGCCGATCATGCTGTTCCACCAAATCCAGTTGTTCGCCTGCACCATCATCGCCCAGCGTTATGCGCGAGAGAATGACGCGCGCGTCTTGAGCCCCGTCTTACCTTGAGATAGACCGCCCTCAGGCCATCGCGGGCATGATGTAGTGGTAGCCTGGCAGCTTCCCATGCTGCTCGTGCGGGTTCGATTCCCGCTGCCCGCTCCAGCTGACAGACGAAGCGGTTGGCGAAGGCGCGACTATGCCGCCGCGCCTCCTTTTCGTTCTCAGTTCGCCGCTTCGACCGTGAGGCCGCGTTTTTGCAGGATGGCCTGGACGCTCTCGTCGCCGGTCAGGTGTCCGGCGCCCACGGCGATGAAGGTCGTGCCGGAGCCTTCGAGCAGGGTCTGGATCTGATTGGCCCAATCGGTGTTCCGGTCGACCAGCAGGGCCTGATACAGGGCGGGCGACGCGGTCTTCATTTCTTCGACCATGACGCGGTCCAGGGTGGCGACGTCGCCCTTGGCCCAGGCCTCGACCATGGTGTCCAGCATCGTGACGGCGTTCTCGTAATCCTTCAGCGTCTCGCGCAGGAAGGCCATCTGCACGTCGTCGGGCAGGGAGGCGAGGATGCCGATCTGCTTGTCGATGGTCTCGAACCCGTGGATCGGCTTGCCCGCCGCCTCGGCGCGCGCCTTCAGCACCAGCTCGACGCCGGACTTGGGATCATAGCCGGCCTTGACCAGGGGGGCGACCGACAGGCTGAGCGCCGCCAGCCAGGGCCGCAGGGGTTGAAGCTGCGCGGCCGTCGATCCCATGGCCTGGGCTGCAGCCTCCAGTTCGGCGTTCTCCTCGGGCGTAAGGCGGCTGGACAGAGGCGTCTCCGGCGACAGGCCGTGCTGCTGGATCAGCGGCATGAGAGCGGCCTGGTCGTCGGGATTGCTGATCTCGAACCAGATGTCCGAGGCGCTGTCGAAGGCGGCCTCGACACGGGGACTGGCCCAGCCGGTCGTAGGGCGCAGAACGTGAACCGAGCCGAACAGATACAGGGTCGAATCCGCATCCTTGATCACCCACAGGGCGGGACCTTGGCCCTGGATGGGCCCAGCGACAGCGGGTGACGTCGTCTGGGCCAGGGCGTCGGCCGGGGCTCCGGCGATGGCGACAAACAGGGCCAAGCCGCCGGCGACGCCGATGGCGCCGCGCGCGAGGGTGGAAACGGAGGATCGGAGGCGGGCGGCAAAGGTCATGAGGTCACTCTTGGGTTCAGGAAACAAAAAGGAATGAGGGGTCAGGCCAGACCGCGACGGGCGCTGATCCAGATGGAGACGCCGAGATACAGCGTCATCAGCACGGCGTAGATGTCCCACGCGGTGATCGCCGGGGCGGCGCCCAGGCGTTCGGCCGCGGCCCACAGGAACAGCACAAGCTGGCCGGCGAAGAAGGTGACGGCCGCCGCCTCCATCACGGCGCGACGCAGCAGTTCGTCGGCCTGGCGATAGACGCGCACGTTCATCACCGTGTGCAGCACCACCAGAAGGCCGATGGCGCCGAGGCCGAGCACGGGGCTGACGCCCGTCAGGCTGAACGCGATCGGCAGGGTCAGGATGACGCCGGAGAAGCCCATGACCGCCGCCTGGAACCGGGCGAGACCGGTTTCCTCGGGCGATGCGGCGCCTTCCAGATTGTACATCCGGCCCAGGCGTTTGGCGTCCAGGCTGACGTAAAGCGCCCACAGCGCGCCCAGGACCAGGGCGGCGCCGACCAGCATGGCCAGCATGTCGGACCAGCGTATGGCCTTGTCCATCAGGCCGAACCCGCCCGGCGCGACCTTGGCCAGCCAGCCGCCGACGCCGTATCCGATCACGCCGAACAGGGCGCCGAAGGCGAAGGCCCGGACCCAGCGGGGCCACGAGGTGGGAGAGAGTGAGCGAGACTTCATTTCGTCGGCTCCTGATCGTCGGAAAAGATGGATTCGATGGGCTGGCCGAAGATGCGTGCGATCTTGAAGGCCAGCGGCAGGGAGGGGTCGTAACGGCCGGTCTCCAGCGCGTTCACGGTCTGGCGCGACACGCCCAGGTGTTCGGCCAGTTGCGCCTGGCTCCAGTCACGCTCGGCGCGCAGGACCTTGAGACGATTGTTCATGGCTCAGCCCCGCATCCGCGCTAGCCACCACCAGGCCCAGACGACGGTGTAGCCGATCAGCATGGGGGCGATCATCAAGGCGGCGCCGGCGGACATATAGTCGACGGGAGAGCCGCCCGATCCGACGTGGCGGGCGATGATGTCGCGCCACGGTCCGGCGGAGGACAGGATCAATCCCACGCCGCTGACGCACATGCCGGCCGTGCCGCCCCAATACCAGGCGGCCTTGTGGGCTTCGCGCGCGGCCTCGTCGATCACCCGCATCCATTCGGCGCCGATCCACAGCGCGCCCGCCATGATGGCGGCGGCGCAGATGCCGGTCACGATCAACTCACCGAGTTCAGAGGCGATCCAACCGGAGCTGGAGGCGTAGCCAACCGCAATGCCGCCCAGAAAGGCGAACAGCAGCCCGCCGCCGAACGTGATCACCGTCGCCTTGATTACCGGCCGCCACTTACGCATCAGTCAATACCCCTTGTCCAATTGACAAGTTGCATTGACATCACACCGCGACGCCTGTCAAGCGCCCTTTCCACAGAAAGACGCCCTACTCCGACCTGGACGAGGCGATCAGCTCCGGACGGGCGATGACGCGCGGCGACGTCTCCACCGGCGTCAGATCCGGCAGGGCCTTGCCTTCGTGGTCCACCTGCAGGTCTTCAAAGCGGCGGGCCGAGACCATGACCTGGCTCTCCAGCGAGCCGACGAACTGATTGTACTTGCCCACGGCCTGATCCAGGGCGCGGCCGACGGCCGAGGCGTGGCCGCCCATGACCGATAGCCGTTTGTAGAGTTCGCGCCCCAGGGCCGCGACCTTATCGGCATTGGCCGCCTGTTCTTCCGCCCGCCACCCATAGGCGACGGCCTTGCACAGGGCGAACAGGGTCGAGGGGGTGACGATCACCACGCGCGACGCCATCGCCTGGGTCATCAGGTCCGGCTCGTGGTCCAGGGCGGTGACCAGGAAGGCGTCGCCGGGCACGAACAGGACGACAAAATCCGGGCTGGACTTGAACTGGTCCTGATAGGCCTTGGACGACAGCTGGCGCACGTGGGTCTTCAGGCTGGCGGCGGTGCGCAGACCGACCGAACGGGCGCGCGCCTCTTCGTCGCCGTCGCCCTCGTCGAAGGCCAGGGGCACTTTGGCGTCGATGACGAACATGCCGCCGCCGGGCAGGCGGACGATGAAGTCGGGCCGGTTTTGGCGGCCCTCGTCGTCGGCGCTGGACGTCTGTTCGGTGAAGTCGAACCGGCCGGCCATACCGGCGGCCTCAAGCACGTTTCGGCAAGTCTGTTCGCCCCAGCGGCCGCGCCGGCCGGTGTTGCCGCGCAGGGCCTCGGTCAGCTTGCGCGCCTCGTCCCGCGTCGCCGAGGACGCCGCCATCAACTGGGTCAGTTGTTCGCGCAGACCGCCGGTCTCTTCGGAGCGGGTCTTTTCCAGCGCCGCGACATGTTCCTGAAACTTGTTCAGGGTGTCGGCGACGGGCTTCAACTGGGCTGCCATCCGCTCGCGCGCCAGTTGGTCCTGGGCGCGGAAGGTCTCGGTCGCGCGGCTGACCATCTGGTCCGCCACCACCTGGGCCGACTGGGCCGCCTGGGCCTTGAGCAGTTCGCCCATGGTGACGCGGCTTTCCTCGACCAGATCGATGCGCGCCTCGGCCGCCGCCAGCGCGCCTTGCGTTCTCTGCCAGCCCATGAAGGCCCACAGGAAACCGCCCGCAAAGGCGGCCGCGAGAAGAGCGAGGATGGGCACGAGCATGTTCATGCTCCGTTCCTAGCGGGAGTCGCTGCCGATGAGAAGCGCAGGCCCGCCTCTCAGGAACGTAGCCGTTCCGATGACGTTGGTTTGGCTGAAGATGTCCACGGAGGAGCGACGCCGATGATCCCGCAAGAACCCGAACGCCACGACAAGGCCGCCGACGCCGTCCACGAAGGTCGCCCGGTCGACGCCGAACTGGTGCGCAGCGGACGCAAGGGTCCGCGCATCCTGGTGCTGCTGGTCGTGTCGACGCTGGCGGCGGCGGTGCTGCTGCTTGGGATCTGGATGATCTCCAACGGCGGCTTCAACGCCCAGAACGACGAAACCGGCCCGACCGCAGCGGATACGCGGGATTTTGCGGGTGACAGCCAGACGCCGCCGGCGGCCGATGCGCCGACGGACGCGACCGGCAGGGCCGCGCCGGTTCCGACCGGCGAGGCGCCCAACGTCAACGCGCCGTCGACGCCTTCGAACTGATCGCTGTCAGGCGGGGCGGCGAGCTTTCAGGGCCTGGACGATAGTGCCGTCGTCCAGCCAGTCCAGCTCTCCGCCGACCGGCACGCCGCGCGCCAAGGACGTGACCTCGACTTCGGGGCCGCCGATCCGTTCGGCGACATAGTGGGCGGTGGTCTGGCCGTCCACGGTGGCGGGCAGGGCCAGCACGACCTCGCGCACCCCGCCGCCCCGCACGCGCCCGACTAGTTCTGTGATGCGCAGATGCTCGGGCCCGACGCCGTCCAGGGCGGACAGCAGCCCGCCCAGCACATGGTATTTGCCGCGAAAGGCGCCGGATCGCTCCATGGCCCACAGGGCGCCGGCCTCCTCGACCACGCAGATCAGGCCGTTGTCGCGCGATCCATCCGAACAGATGGCGCAGGGGTCGCGGGTGTCGGGCGTGCCGCACACCGAACAGGACACGACCTTTTCCGCCGTCTCGGCCAGCGACGCCGCCAGCGGCACCAGCAGTTGCTCGCGCCGTTTCAGCAGGGCCAGGGCCGCACGCCGGGCGGAGCGCGGACCCAGGCCCGGCAGTTTGGCGAGAAGGGAGATCAGCCGTTCGATCTCCGGCCCGGCGGAGGCGGCCATCAGAACAGTTTCGGCATTCCCGGAATGTTCATCCCGGCCATCGGCCCGGCGGCTTCGCGCATCAGGGCGTTGTTCTGTTCATCCAGCTTGCGCTTGGCGTCGGCGTGGGCGGCGACGATCAGGTCGGCCAGGATCTCGCCCTCCCCGGGCGACAGAAGGCTGTCGTCGATCTTGATCGCGGTGATTTCGCCCGGTCCGCGCAGGGACACCGAGACGAGGCCGCCGCCCGAGGAGCCCTCGGCGGAGGTTTCGGCCATCTTCGCCTGGGCGTCCTGCAGCTTTTGCTGCATCGCCTGGGCCTGCTGCATCAGTTGTGTCAGGTCTTTCATCCTCCCTAGATAGGGGCAAGCGGCGGCCTGCGACAGGGGTGTTTTTCGTCACAACCGCCGCCGGAGAGATGCAGCATCAGAAACGATGAATTGCGATATTCGCACTTGTGATGGTTGCGGAAGCGATTAAATCAGCACCTGCACTTGTTGCTTTTTAATCAGGACGCTTTCCAATGGCCTATGACGCCATCACCCAACGCGACGCTCCGCTGTCGGACGCCGCCCTGTCGCAACTCTTCACCGAGGCGCGCACCCGCAACGGCTGGACCGATCGCCCTGTCGCGCCGGAGTTGCTGCAGAAGCTCTACGACCTGACCAAGTTCGGCCCCACGGCGGTCAACGCCAGCCCGGCCCGTTTCGTCTTCATCACCTCGCCACAAGCCAAGGCTCGTCTGATCCCGCTGATGAGCGAAGGCAATCAGGCCAAGACCCAGCAGGCGCCGGTCAATCTGATCATCGCCCAGGACATCGACTTCCACGAACATCTGGACGCCTTGTTCCCTCATGCGCCAGGCGCCAAGGCCTGGTTCGCGGACGAAGCCGGCCGTCGCGAGAGCGCTTTCCGCAACGCCTCGCTGCAGGGCGGCTATCTGACCATCGCCGCGCGCGCGTTGGGTCTGGACGTCGGACCAATGTCCGGGTTCGACGCGGCGGGCGTGAAGGCCGAGTTCTTCCCCGACAGCAATGTCGAACCGAACTACATCCTCAATCTGGGCTATGGCTCGGACGAGAACCTGTTCCCGCGCTCGCCGCGCCTGTCGTTCGACGAGGCGGCGCAGATTCTCTGAGGCGGCTGCGTCCAGCGCAAACGAAGAAGGGCGGCCCGTCGGGGCCGCCCTTTTGTCGTCTTGGCGTCGCTGTCGCGATCAGTGGTTGGCCGGCGCCGTGCTGGTCGCGGCGGGCGGAGCCGCCGGCGTGGCCTGGGCCGCAGCGGGCGCGCCCTCGGCCGGGGTCGTGCCGGTCGCCTCGGTCGCCGCAGCGCCTTCGGTGACGGGCGCTTCTGCACCAGCGGCAGGCGCAGCCGCGCCGGGCTGACGGGCGGGATCCGGGGCGGGGACAGCAAAGCCGCCCGAGCCTTGCGTACGCAGCCAGGCGATCAGGTTGATGCGCGTTTGAGTGTCGCGGATGCCGGCGAAGGACATCTTGGTGCCGGGGACGTATTTGGCCGGGGCGGTGATGAAGCTGTTGAGCTGGTCATAGCCCCAGGTCGGCTCTTCGGCCTTGTGCTTGGTCATCGCGTCGGAATAGGCGAAGCCCGGACGGTGCTCGACCGGACCACCGACCACGCCCCACAGATTCGGACCGATCTTGTCGGCGCCGCCCTGGTGCGCGTCATGGCAGGCCTGGCAGCGCGCGAAGGCGGCCTCGCCGGCGGCGAGATCGGCCGTCGGCAGGACCGTGCCCCAGTCGGGCGCCAGTTCGGGCGCTTCACCGCCGGCGGCCTCGTCCGGCGCATCGACGAAATAGCCCATCTTTTCCGGGGGTTCGGAATGATAGATCAGGCCAGAGGCCTGTTGCACGACCAGGATGACGAAGGCCGTCCCCAGAGCCGCACCGAAAATCTTGTTCCACTTAAGATCGCCGCTCATGCGCCTGGTCGAATCCCTCTGCCGGCCGGGCCCCTCGAAAACACGCCCCGGACATAATCTTGCGTTGGCGTCTCTGGCACGGTAGCGCCGCCTTCGCAACCGGCCCGGTACGCGTTGGGCCAGACAGGCGTCAGGGAAGTCGATGAATCCGTTGATAATGATACCCGCTCGCATGGCGGCGACTCGTCTGCCGAACAAGCCGCTGGCGCTGATCGGCGAGGTGCCGATGATCGTGCGGGCCTATCGCCAGGCCGAGGCCTCGGGCCTGCCGGTCGTGGTCGCCGCCGGCGATCCCGAGATCGTCGAGGCGATCGAGGCGGCGGGGGGAAGGGCCATATTGACCGACCCAGCCCTACCCTCGGGCTCGGATCGCATCCGGGCCGCCGTAGACGCCATCGATCCGGAAGGCGATTTTGACGCGGTCATCAACGTACAGGGCGACATGCCCTTCGCCAGCCCCGGCCTGGCCGTCGCCTGCGCCGCCATCCTGCATGGCGAGCCGACGTGCGACATCGCCACCCTGGTCGCCACCGAGGCAGAGGCGTCGGACCGGACCAATCCCGACGTGGTCAAGGCGGTGCTGGCGTTGGGTGAGAACGAGCGCCAGGGCCGCGCCCTCTATTTCACCCGCTCGACCCTGTATGGCGACGCGCCCATCTGGCGGCACATCGGCGTCTATGGCTATCGCCGCGAGGCCCTGAACCGCTTCTGCGCCGCGCCGCAATCGCCGCTGGAGACGCGTGAGAAGCTGGAACAGTTGCGCGCCCTGGAGATGGGGATGCAGATCTGGGCCGCCGTCATCGACGAAGCGCCCCTGTCGGTCGACAATCCCGCGGACCTGGAGGCGGCGCGGACGTTGGCCTAGGCCTCCTCGACCCAGGCTTGGATCAAACTGTGGGCGATGGCGAAGGGGGGCGGGGCCTGGATGGTGGGGTGTTCGCCGGCCAGCACTGCGCGCGCCTCGGCCCGCGTCAGCCAGGCCACCGATTCCAGCTCGGTCTGGTCGGGTCGGGCCTGATCGTCCGAGACCTCGGCGATCAAGCCGATCATCAGTTGCGACGGGAAGGGCCAGGGCTGGCTGGAGTGATAGGCCGTGGCGATCACGGTCAGACCGGCCTCTTCCTTGACCTCTCGGGCGCAGGCCTCCTCGATGGATTCGCCGGGCTCCAGGAAACCGGCCAGGGCCGACATCCGCCCCTCGGGCCAGGCCGCCTGACGGCCCAGCAGACAGATGGGTTCCGCGCCGCCTTTATAAACCGGCAGCATGATGGTGACCGGATCGACGCGCGGGAAATGCTCGCTCCCGCAGGCCGGGCAGCGGCGCTTCCAGCCGCCTGAGGCCGTCTCGGTCAGCGTGCCGCAGTTGGCGCAGAAACCGTGCCTGCGCCGCCAGTCGAACAGGCTCTTGGCCCCACCCGCCATGGCCGCATCCGCCGCCGGCAGGACGGCCGCCGCCGCCCGCAGCTCTTGAAAGGCGCCGACGCCCGACAGCGGCCCGTCGGTCGGATCGATGGAGCCCTCGAACTCGATGGCGAAGACGGGTTCGTCATTCCAGAGGCCCAGAAACGCCTCGCGATCCCGCACCAGGGTGCGCGCATGGCTTATCGCCAGCCAGGTCAGGCGCGGCCCCTCGGCCGTCTCTGCGATCAGGGGCCGACCTTCCCACAGGACCATGGCCTGGGCGTAGGGCTTGCCTGCCTGCTCGGCCAGCCAGTCGGGATCGTTGCGCAGGTCGCCGGCCCGATCGAGCGGATTGCCGGCGAAGGTGTTCTGATGGGCCATGCGGGTTTTGTAGCTCTTGATTCCGACGGCCGCACCCGTCATATCTCCGCTCGGAGATCGCGGGCGAAGGTTTCGCCAACTTGGTCAGGGCCGGAAGGCAGCAGCCACAACGAATTCCCCTTCGGGTCGCGGTCTCTACTTCTCTCTTTCTTTGGGCGCTACGCTCGCGACGCGGTCGCTCGCTGCTTGAGCGCGATTGTGCGCTATCCCTCGCCGCATGGCGGGTCTCTGCTTGAGCGCGTGCGCGTCTCCCTTCTCCCCTCGGGGGAGAAGGTGGCTCGCGGAGCGAGACGGATGAGGGGGCTGCCAGACGCAGGACAGCTCTTGCCGTCAGTGGGGCGGACAGAGCCCCCTCATCCGAGCCCTTCGGGCCCACCTTCTCCCCCGAGGGGAGAAGGGAGATTGAATCGCTTCTACCCGCCCCGGACCCGCTGTAAGACTTCTCCCCATGACGGACAGCGACACGAATCTCGACGGCCCGCCTTGGGAAGAGGACGACGTCGTCCAGCGCGACGAGAACACCGACGACATGTTCGGCGCGCCCGCTGCGGCGCCTGAGCCGGTCGCGGCGCCCGTCTCTGCGCCTGTCGTGGGCAAGCCCGCCCCCGCCCATGCCGATGTCGAGGCCCATGTGGACGACGGGGCGGCCTATCAGGTGCTGGCGCGCAAATACCGGCCGCGCACGTTCGAGGATCTGATCGGGCAGGAGGCGATGGTGCGCACCCTGACCAACGCCTTCGCCACCGGCCGGATCGCCCACGCCTTCATGCTGACCGGGGTGCGGGGCGTCGGCAAGACGACCACCGCCCGTCTATTGGCGCGCGCCCTGAACAACGAGACCGACGTCATCGACAAGCCGTCGCTGACCCTGACCGCCCACGGCCGGCACGACGCCGCCATCATGGCCGGCCAGCACATGGACGTGATGGAGATGGACGCGGCGTCCCACACCGGCGTCAACGACATTCGCGACATCCTGGAAAGCGTCCGGTATGCGCCGGTCGAGGCACGCTACAAGGTCTATGTGCTGGACGAGGTCCACATGCTGTCGACGCAGGCGTTCAACGCCCTGCTGAAGACGCTGGAAGAGCCGCCGCCCCACGCCAAATTCATCTTCGCCACCACAGAGATCCGCAAGGTGCCGGTGACGATCCTGAGCCGGTGCCAGCGGTTCGACCTGCGCCGCGTAGAGCCGGAGGTGCTGGTCGAGCATCTGGGCCGGATCGCGGATCGCGAAGGCATGAAGATCGAGACGGACGCGCTCGCTTTGATCTCGCGCGCGGCCGAGGGGTCGGTGCGCGACGGGCTGAGCTTGCTGGATCAGGCCCTGGTTCAGGCCGAGCGGGGCGAGACGGTAAAGACCGAGACGGTGCGCGACATGCTGGGGCTGGCCGACCGGACCCAGACCATCGCCCTGTTCGAAAGCGTCATGGCCGGCCGCACGCCCGAGGCGCTGGAAAGCTTCCGCACCCTTTACGGTTTCGGCGCCGATCCGGTGCAGGTGACCAACGACCTGCTGGAACATTGTCACGCGGCGTCGGTCGCAAAGATGCTGGGTCCGAACGCGACGCGCCTGCCCAATGACCAGGCGCAGAAGCTGGCGGCCCTTGGCGCGGCCATTCCGGCGGCGACCCTGTCGCGCACCTGGCAGATGCTGCTGAAGGCGCTGGACGAGGTCCGGCGCGCGCCCAATCCGGCCGATGCGGTCGAGATGGCCATCGTGCGTCTGGCCTATGCGGCCGATCTGCCGGGACCGGAGGAGGCGCTGAAACGGCTCCAGTCCGGCGAACCGCTGGGCGGCGGCTCGGCCCCGCGTGGCGGCGGTGGAGGCGGCGGCGGTGGAACCTCGGCGCAGCTGGCGGCGCGGCCGGTGATGGCCCCCGCCCTGCCCGATCCGCAGACCTTCGAACAGGTCGTCGCCCTGATCGGCGAGAAGCGCGAGGTCGGGCTTCAGATGGACGTGGAGCGGTATGTGAAGCCGGTCTCGTTCAAGCCCGGCGCCATCGTCTATGAAAGCGTCCAGGGCGCGCCCATCGAACTGGCGCGCAAACTGTCGGCGCGTCTGCGCGAATGGACCGGGCGCACCTGGCTGATCGCCGCCAACGGTCAGGGCGGCGCCGAGACGGTGATCGAACTCCAGAAAAAAGCCCGCGCCGCCGAACGCGCCGAGGTCGAGGCCAATCCCTTCATCAAGGCGGTGATGCTGGCCTTCCCGGGCGCCAAGCTGGGGGAGATCAAGACCATTGCCCCGACCGTGGTCACCCCGGAAATCCCCGATGCGTCCGAGGACGACGACGAGGATTGAGCCGCGCTACCTCGGCGCGCGTTTGGCCAGGATGCGTTGCAGGGTGCGGCGGTGCATGCCCAGGCGGCGGGCGGTTTCCGAGACATTGTGGTCACACAGCTCATAGACGCGCTGGATATGCTCCCAGCGGACCCGGTCGGCGCTCATGGGGTTTTCGGGTGGCTCGGGCGAATCGCCGGTGGCGAGGAGGGCCTTGACCACGTCGTCGGCGTCGGCGGGCTTGGACAGATAGTCGACGGCGCCGGCCTTGACCGCCGCGACCGCCGTGGCGATGGCGCCGTATCCGGTCAGCATGACGATGCGGGCGTCCTCGCGCTTCTCGCGCACGGCCTCGACGACCTTGAGGCCGTTGCCGTCCTCCAGCCGCATGTCCAGCACGGCGAAGGCCGGGGCCTTGTCGCGCAAGAGTTGGGTCGCCTCGGCGACGGACTCGGCGGTGGTCACCTGAAAGCCGCGCGCCTCCAGCGCGCGACCCATGCGGGTGCGCAGGGCCTGGTCGTCGTCCAGCAGCAGCAGGGACTTGTCGGGCAGGGCGGCGATGCGGGCTTCTAGTTCAGACATTCGGTTCTCTCCTGCCGCTTCAAGTCGGGACGGGTAGCGTGCGGGTCAAGGCCAAGGTTCCGCCTGCGACGCTAAGACCCAATCCGCTCATGCCGCGACTTCCAGCGCCGGGCGCGCCCAGCGCACGGCCACGCGGGCGCCGCGCGGTGCGCCCTTGGTCTCGGATTGCGCCAAGCCCTGGCCCACGCTGACCGAGCCGCCGGTGCGTTCCAGGAGGGTGCGGGCGATGAAGAAGCCCAGGCCCATGCCGCCTTGGCTGGGGGCGATGGGGGCCTCCACCGTTGCCCGGCGCTTGGACGGGCGGGCGGCGGCGGCGATCTGGGCGGCCAGGGCCTGGCGCGCCTTGCCCTGGGGGCGACTGGTCACATAGGGTTCGCCCAGGCGGGGCAGGATGTCGCTGGCGAAACCCGGTCCGTCGTCGAGGATGTCGATCTCGATCCAGCCGGCGTCGACCACGGCCTGGACCCGCACGGTGGTCGCAGCGAAGTCGGCGGCGTTCTCGACCAGGGTGGACAGGCCGTGGACCACCTCGGGCAGGCGGCGCACGCGCGGCGCGGGCTGGCCGGGCGGCGTCTTCACCAGCACCTCGAACGCCAGGTCGAAGCCGCGGTGGGGTTCGACCACCTCTTCCAGCAGGGCCTTCAGCGACACATCGGCATAGAGGGCGTCGTCGCCCTCGGGCTGTTGCGACAGCTGGGTCAGGATGCCCCGGCAGCGTTCGGCCTGTTGCAGGATCAGGGCGGCATCCTCTGCCGCATCGCTGTCGGGGGCCGAGGCGCGTTGCAGCTCCTTGGCCACGACCTGAATGGTCGCCAGCGGCGTGCCCAGTTCGTGCGCCGCCGCCGCCGCCAGACCGCCCAGGGCCGCCAGCCTCTGTTCGCGTTGCAGCACGTCCTGGGTCGTGGCTAGGGCCAGCTCCAGCTTTTCCGCATCGGCCGCCACCCGCCAGGCGTATCCAGCAGTGAAGACCACGCCCGTCACCAGAGCCATCGCCATGCCCAGCCGATACAGGGTCGGCAGGTGGAAATCCTCGTACGGGCGCCAAGGCAGAGGCTCGGACCAGAAGAACAACAGGCCCACCGCCATCAGGGCCAGCGCGCCCAGCATCAGGGCCTGGCGCGCCGGAAGGGCCGCCGCCGCTATGGTCACGGGCGCCACCAACAAGAGGCAGAATGGGTTCTCCAGCCCGCCCGTCAGGGCCAGCAGCACGCCCAGCTGGAAGATGTCGAAGCCCAGGTGGATCGCCGTCTGGCGCCCATCCGGCAGGCTGGCCTCCAAGCGCCGCACCCGCGCCATCGCCCCCAGGTTCACCACCGCGCTGATGGCGATGACGATCAGGCAGGGCCAGAGCGGCAGGGGGAAGTGCAGACCCTGATGCGCCGTCAGAATCGCCGCGCTCTGACCGATGATGGTCAGCCAGCGCAGAACGATCAGGGTGCGAAGGGAAAAGCCTCGCCCTCGCCGTGGCGCATCGCGCCAATCGTCCAGCGGATCGGATGAGGACGCGCCATGCGGCGCAATGCGGGCTTCTGTCGAGGTCACGCCGCTTCTATAGACCGATCAGATCCGTTTCGTGAGAGGCCGTCATGCCGCGTCGTTCCATCCTGCTGTTCGCAGGCGCCTGTATCGCCATCGCCGTGGCCCTGGCCATCATCACCGTCGTGGTGGTGAGCGGACGCAGCCCCACGTCAAACGGCGCCGAGATCACATCGACCGGCCAGCCGCTGGTCGGCGGTGATTTCAACCTGGTCAACCAGGATGGTCAGCCCGTCGATCAGACGATGCTGAACGGCAAATGGAGCCTGGTCTTCTTCGGCTTCACCTACTGCCCCGAGTTCTGCCCCACGACCCTGGCGGAACTGGCCGTCGTGCAGCAGCGGCTGGGCGAAAAGGCCAAGGACCTGCAGATCGTCTTCGTCAGCGTCGATCCCCAGCGCGACACACCCCAGGCGCTGAAGGACTATCTGTCGTCCGACGGCTTTCCCAAGGGGACCATCGGCCTGACGGGCACGCCGGAACAGGTGGCGACGGCGGCCAAGGCTTACCGCGCCTTCTACGAGAAGGTCGGCGAGGGCGAGGCCTATACGATGAACCACTCCCTGACCGTCTATCTGATGGGGCCGGACGGCAAGTTCCGCACCGCCGTCGCCTATGGGATGGGTCCGGACAAAACGACCAAGATCATCGAGGACGCGATCACGCGGGGGTGAATCTTCCCCCTGCTCGTCATCCTAGGCCTTGTGCCTAGAATCCATACGCTCGGTGTATGAGGTTCGGCGGCCGGCGTCTGTCGATCAACGGACGGGTTCGAGTCTATGGATCCTAGGCACAAGGCCTAGGATGACGGGGTGTCGTGGGAGCTCATCCGACTAAGGGCTATTCCGCTGCCTCATAATCCTTTTGCAGGGTGATGCATTATATGTTGCCCTGCACAAACGGCGATGGGCCGTAACGGATCGTCATGCTCTACGCATTTCATGAACTCGCCTACCAATCGGCCCTGCCGTTCCGGGTCGGCGCCCAGATGGCGCGCAACTTCTGGACCTCGCCCTTCAATCCGGCGTCGGACACCGCGATCGGGCGCACGGCCTACGCCTCGGCCGAGCTGTTCGAGAGCGTCACCCGGCGATACGGCAAGCCGGACTGGAAGCTGGAAACCCTGGAGATCGGCGGCAAGACCGTCCGCACCACCGAACAGGTGATCTGGCAGAGCCCCTGGTGCCGCCTGGTCCGGTTCGCGCGCAACATCGGCGACCTGAAGCGCGCGGGCAAACCCGTCGCCGCGCCCGCCGTCCTGATCGTGGCCCCGCTGTCGGGCCACTACGCCACCCTGTTGCGCGGCACGGTCGAGGCCTTCCTTCAGGACCACGACGTCTATGTCACCGACTGGATCAACGCCCGCCAGGTGCCGATGCTGGAGGGCCGGTTCGACTTCTTCGACTATATCGACCACGTCCGCATGATGCTGGCCGAGATCGGCGGCCGCGCCCATGTCGTCGGCGTATGCCAGCCCGGCCAGCCGGTGCTGGCGGCCGGGGCCGTGATGGCCGAGGACGGCGACGAGAACCGGCCCCTGTCCATGACCTTCATGGGTTCGCCCATCGATGCGCGCCTGTCGCCGACCGTGACCAATCAACTGGCGGAGGAGAAACCCTTCACCTGGTTCAAGTCGAACATGATCCACACCGTGCCCCTGCCCTATTCCGGGTTCGGGCGACGGGTCTATCCGGGCTTCGTTCAGCTCTACAGCTTCATGTCGATGAACGAGGCGCGCCACCGCGATGCGCACTGGGACTATTTCAACAGCCTGATCGACGGCGACGGCGACGGGGTCGACAAGCACGAGGAATTCTACGATGAATATCTGTCGGTGCTGGACCTGACCGAGGAGTTCTATCTCCAGACCATCGACATCGTCTTCCAGCAGCATCTGCTGGCGCGGGGCCTCTTGGAACATCGCGGGCGCAAGGTGGATCTGACCAAGATCACCGACATCGGCCTGATGACCGTCGAGGGCGAGAAGGACGACATTTCCGGCGTCGGCCAGACCCAGGCCGCGCACGGTCTATGCCCCAACATCCCGGAGGATCGCCGCGTGCTCTATGTCCAGCCGGGCGTGGGCCACTACGGCGTGTTCAACGGCCGTCGTTTCCGTGACGAAATCTATCCCCGCGTCCGCGATTTCATCGCCCAGAACGAGGCTGTCGGTGGCGTACCGCAACGATCAGCGGCTGCCGCTTGACGAAGGGGGCGGTTCCGGCCCCACGCTGAGACTGTCCGTCAA
Organism: Brevundimonas sp. AC546; assembly: GCF_979258305.1. Taxonomy (NCBI): domain Bacteria; kingdom Pseudomonadati; phylum Pseudomonadota; class Alphaproteobacteria; order Caulobacterales; family Caulobacteraceae; genus Brevundimonas; species Brevundimonas sp. AC546. The sequence continues at coordinate 2,433,032 of NZ_OZ409849.1, read as the reverse complement.
TCCACGCGCGCGACGCCTGTCGGTGCGGATCGATGCGCGGGCGGGCGAGGCCGTGGTCATCGCCCCGACCGAGCGCGCCCTGACCCAGGCCGTCTCCTTCGCACGCACCAAGTCCGTCTGGATCTGCCAACGGTTGGCGGTGCGGCCCAAGGGTCGGCCGCTGGAGCCGGGACAGGTCATCTCCCTGCGCGGTCGCCCTGTGCGGCTGGAAGCCGTGCCGGGCGCCGGCGCAGCGCGGCTGGTCGAAGAGGGAACCGTCATCCGCTCGGGCGGCGAGGGCGAGGCCTATGCGCGGCGGGTCGAGAACCTGTTGAAACGCGAGGCGCGCGATACCCTGCTGGAACGCACCGACCACCACCTGCGCGCCCTGGGGCAAAAGCCGGTGAAGATGTCGATCGCCGACACTCGGTCGCGCTGGGGCTCGTGCAGCCCGCACAACCGCACCATCCGCTATTCCTGGCGCGTCATCATGGCCCCGCCGCCGGTCATCGACTACCTCGCCGCCCACGAGGTCGCCCACTTGGTCCACGCCGACCACAGCCCGGCCTATTGGTCCGTGGTCGAACGTCTGGTCGGGGATCACAAGCCGTGGCGAAAATGGCTGAAGGATTACGGCGGGGCCCTGCACGCCGTGGGGCGTTAAAGCGCCTGAACGACCGGCATGCGGAAGACGAACCGGGTCTCGGCCTCGTCCGAGACGACCGTCAGTTCGCCATCGTGGGCGGTCGCGATCTGGCTGGCGATATAGAGGCCCAGCCCCAGGCCGTCGCGCACATCGGTCGTGTCGCGCCGGTTGAAGGGCTGGAACAGGCGCGGCTGCACCGTCGCCGGAATAGGTCGGCCGCCATTGGCCACGGACAGTTCGAACGTCTCGCCCACCACGGCGGCGGCCACCCGCACCGGCTGATTGGGATCGCCATGCACAAGGGCGTTGGCCAGAAGGTTGGACATCAGTTGGGCGATCCGGTCGGGGTCGCCCGGCACCGCGCCGACCAGGACGATCTCGGTTTGGACGATCCGGCCGGGGTGGGCGGCGCGTAGTTCGTCCACCACCTGATGCAGCATGGCCGGCAGCTCAGTCACGGGGCGTCGCGCCAGGCTGAGCCCGCCGCCCAGACGGCCGCGGGCGAAATCCAGCACGTCGTTGATCAGCCGGCTCATTCGGCCCGCCGAGCCACGCATCTCGCCCAGGATCCGGCGCGTGTCCTCGCCCGTGACCTTGCGCTCGAGTAGAGTCGCGCCCGCTTCGATCGCCGCCAGGGGATTACGGAGATCGTGGCCGAGGACGGCGATGAACTGGTCGCGCAGTTCCGCGGTCTCGCGCGCATCCAGCAGGGCGGCCTCGGACTGAGCCAATCGGCGGCCGGCATCCAGTTGACTGGCGATCAGGCGGGCGAACAGTTCGAACATCCGCACCGTCTCGGGCCGCGAGGCCGGGGCCGGCTTGGGGTCGATGGCGCACAGGGTGCCGAAGAAATCGCCGTCGTCCAGAACGATGGGCACGGCGATATAGCTTTCCAGCCCATAGGCCTTGGGCGTGTGGTGGTCGCGCCAGAGCTGGTCCGCCGAAGCTTGGTCGAAGGCGATAGGAGCACGGGTCTGGCGCACCTCGTTGCACAGGGTCGAGCGGATCGGCAGTTCGCCCCCGACCGGCAGGCCGAAGTTCACCTCGTCCAGCACGGCGCAGGCCAGCCAGCGATCCTCGGTCACATGGGCGACGACGACATAGCCCATGCCGGTGACGCGGGCGCAGACCTCCAGAATGTCGTTGACGTCGTCCAGGGCGGCGACAGCGGCCGTCTCCGGCGTCTCGATCACGAGCGTCGTCGTTTCATCGTCGTTCGTTGCGCTCACCGACATGCCGTCAACGTAACGGCAAAATCAGCGCGTGTTAAGCGCGCCCCGCCCTGGGTCAGAAGAACAGGGCGTCGCCCTTGCGTTCGGGCGGCTGGCGGCCCTCCGGCTGCGGGTTTGGCGCGTCTCGGGGCGCGAGCTGAGGCGCATTCGGACGCATCATCGGCTGCTGCGGCGACGGCTGCTGAATCTGCCCCTCCGGGTCTTCGACATAGGGCTCGCCCAGCAGCGGATCGACGGGTTCGACCGGCAGGCCGTTGTGGTCCAGGCCGCTCATCAGGTCGCCGACGGGATCGGGCGCGACCCAGCCCTCTGGCATGGCCGGGCCGTCGGGGATGCGGGGGGCGTTCAGGCGCGGCAGGGCCGCCTCCATGAAGCCCTTCCAGATGGCGGCGGGCGACGAGCCGCCCGTCACGCCGCGCATGGCGGTGTTGTCGTCCTTGCCGACCCAGACGGCGGTGACGAAGCCGCCGGTGTAGCCGACGAACCAGGCGTCCTTGTAGTCCGAGGTCGTGCCCGACTTGCCGGCTAGGTCGCGGCCAGCGATCGCCACGCTGCGCCCCGTGCCGCTGGTGACCACGCCGCGCAGCATCTGGTTCATGTAGTAGAGCGACGGATTGTTGATCGCCTGGCCGCTCTGGCCCGTCTCGCGCTGATAAATGACACGGCCCTGGGGCGTGCGGATGCGGCTGATGCCATAGGCGTCGACGCGGCGGCCGCCGTTGGCGAAGGCGTCATAGGCGGTGGCCATCTCCAGCGGCGAAACCTCGACGGCGCCCAGGGCCATGGCCGGCTCCAGGCCGATGCGGCTTTCGATGCCCAGGCGGCGCGCGGCGCGGGCGACGCTGTCGCGACCGACCTGATCGGCGACATAGGCGGCGACCGTATTGGTGGACTGGGCCACGGCCTGGGCCAGGGTCATATTGCCGCTGAAGGCGCCGGAATAGTTGCGGGGCGACCAGGCGCCGATGGTGATCGGCTGATCGACCACCGGGGTCTGGGGCGTGTAGCCGGCCTCGACCGCCGCCAGATAGACGAAGGGCTTGAACGCCGAACCCGCCTGGCGTTTCGCATCGACGGCGCGGTTGAACTGGCTGTCGGCGTAGGAGGCGCCGCCGATCATGGCCCGCACCCGGCCGTCGCCGTCCAGGGCCACCAGGGCCGCCTGCTGCACGCCCTTGCCTTCGTCGCGGTCCAGGATGCGACGCACCGACCGCTCGGCCGAGGTCTGAAGCGTCAGGTCCAGGGTGGTCTCGACCACCATGTCCTCGGTCGGTTCGCCGACCAGGCTGCGGATCGACTTGTCCAGCCAGTCGATGAAATACTGGGCGTGCTGGGTCGCCAGGGTGCGCGAGACGATGACCGGCTGGGTCACGGCCTGTTCGCGCTGGGCCGCAGTGATGACGCCGGCCTCTTCCATCTCGTTCAGGACGACGGTGGCGCGGGCGGCGGCGCGCTCGCTCTCGGACACCGGCGAATAGCGTGACGGCGCCTTCAGCAGGCCCGCCAGCAGCGCGGCCTCGCCCACGGTCAGGTTCTTGGCCGACTTGTCGAAATAGCGTTGCGAGGCCGCCTCGATCCCATAGGCGCCGGCGCCGAAATAGACCCGGTTCAGATACAGGGCCAGGATCTCCTTCTTGGAGAATTTCATCTCCAGCCAGACGGCCAGCATCAGCTCCTGCACCTTGCGGCGCATGTTCTGGTCGGGCGTCAGGAACAGGTTCTTGGCCAGTTGTTGCGTCAGGGTCGAACCGCCCTGCACCACGCGGCCGGCGCGCATGTTCGTCGCCATGGCGCGGGCCATGCCGATCGGGTCGAAGCCGGGGTGGTGATAGAAGCGCCGGTCCTCGATGGCGATGAAGGCCGCCGGAACATAGTCAGGCAAGGCGTCCAGATCGGCGGGCGGCGCCATCTGCGTGCCTCGCGTCGCGATCAGGGCGCCGTTGCGATCCAGATAGGTGATGGAGGGCTGGCGATCGACCTGGTACAGGCTCGACGTATCCGGCAGGCCGCGCGCGAAGACGGCGAAAAAGACGACCAGGAATATCAACCCCCAGACGGCCAGCACCGCGCTCCAGTAGAACAGCCGTTGCCAGGCCGACCGGCGGGGCTTGCCCTGCGCCTGTTGTCCGCCCGCGTTAACTGGACCCGCCATGACTATCCTTCAGATGCCGCGCTGGGCGGGTTTTCGTTCATGGGCTGTGTATCGCGTATGAACGACCGCCGAAACGGTCCCGCCGACTTCACGGGATCGTGAGCGGCTATTTCGCCGAAAGAAAGGCGTCCAGGTCGGCGTAAAAGACCTGGGGCTGGTCAAACATGATGAAGTGGGCGCTGTCGTCGATGCGCTTCAGTTCGACGCCCTTCAGATTGGCGAATGAGGCCTGATAGATGGCGTCGGTGATCTGGGGCGTCATGCGCGCATCGTTGAACTTGACGTACAGCACCTCGGTCGGAGCCGTGATGCGCGACAGTTCGGGACGCAGGTCAGTGGTGATTAGTTCGCGGAAGGCGGCGGCGGAGACCTTCTGGTCGCTGGTCCTCATGTCCTCAAGCGCCTCGGCGCGGCGGCTCTCGGTGTTGACCATGCCGGTGATGGCGGTCGTGGCCTGGGCGACATAGGCCTCGCGCGGGCTGGTGGATTGGGCGGTCCAGATCTGGTCGGCGACGGGGGTCACGCTTTCGGCGGTCGCACCCGGCGCTGCGAACATCGCCCCCATGAAGGGGATCATGTCCACGACCATCAGTTTGCCCACGCTGTCGGGATGGCGCGCGGCCAGCATCAGGCCGATGGTCCCGCCCAGCGAATGGCCGACCACGGCCGGCTTGGTCAGCCCCTGCTCGCGGATGTAGCGGGCGATTTCCTCGGCGACCGGAGCGGCCACGAGGCTGGGCGTCGCGCCCTGGGCGTTGCCCTCGGCCGGCGCGCCGGCGAAGCCCTGGACGTGGATACGGTGGACGCGCCAGCCTGCGCCGTCCTGGGCCGCCAGATGATCCACCGTCCCCTGCCAGACCTCGGGCGAGGAACTGAGGCCGGGGATCAGGATGATGTCGCGCCCATCCATGTCGCCGTCGACGCGGACATGGATGCGGTCGGAGACGAAGGCTGCAGGGCTGTGGCCGTGTTCGGGGTGGATCCCGTGGCCGTCCTGGGCCGAGGCGACGACCGGCGCGCCTAGCATGGCGGCGGCGATGGCGAGGATGCGGAACATGGCGAAACTTCCCTTGGACGACCTGAGCGGCGTTCTTCGAACAAGACATAGCCCCGCCGCGACAGGCAGGGGAAGCCTGCGCATCTTTCCTTTCGTCATCCTCCGGCGCGAAGCGACCGGGGGAGCCAGCGGCGCGCGTGAGCGCGAAGCTGTCGCGGGGTGGATGTCCGAGCATCGCAGTGGACACATCGCCTTCGGCGCCGCTGGCTCCCCCGGTCTGCGCCGCGAGCGGCTTGCCGGAGGATGACGAAAGGAGAGGAGGCTTTTGGACAAACCGTCCCGCTTACCTCGGCGCACGCCCTCTATGGCTGCGACGCCCACGCTGTTAAACAGCGCGGATGACCGCCGCTCCCGTTCAGCCTACCCAAGCCACACCCATGGCCGAAGCCGCCCCGTCCAAGGCGGGCGTCAGTCCGTTCGGCAAGGGGTTCGTCACCGACGCCTGGTATTTCGTCGCCCTGGGCCGCGACGTCGCGCCCGCCAGTCTGAAACGCTACGAGATCATGGGCGAGCCGGTGCTGATCGGCCGCACCCGCGCGGGCCAGGTCTATGCGATGCGCGACATCTGCCCCCACCGAGCCGCGCCCCTGTCGGCGGGAAAACTGGTGGAGAAGCCCGGCGAGGGCGAGACGGTCGAATGCCCGTATCACGGCTGGCGTTTCCGCACCGACGGGGTCTGCGCCGCCATTCCGTCCCTGGTCGAGGATCAGGCGTTCGAGGCCAACCGCATCCGCGTGCGGTCCTATCCGGTGCGCGAGAGCCAGGGGATCGTCTTCGTCTGGATGGCGTCGGACGCCCGAAATCCTATGGACCCGGACCACGAGCCGCCGGTCTTCCCCGGCGTGGTCGGCGGCGAGGCCAAGCTGGTCGAGGCGATGGATTTCGACAGCCATATCGACCATGCCGTCGTCGGCCTGATGGATCCCGCCCACGGGCCTTACGTCCACCAGCAATGGTGGTGGCGGTCTGAACATTCGATGCACGAAAAGGCCAAGGCTTTCGCCCCGACCGAGTTCGGCTGGGCCATGGTGCGCCACGCGCCGTCGTCGAACAGCCGTCTCTACAAGGTGCTAGGCGGCGCGCCGGCGACCGAGATCACCTTCCGCCTGCCCGGCTTCCGCTGGGAGCATATTCAGGTGGGCGAAAAACAGGTGCTGGCCCTGACCTGCCTGACCCCGATCACCGACACGAAGACGCGCATCACCCAGATCTTCTGGTCCGACCACTGGGTGTTCGGCCTGGCCAAGCCCTTCCTGCGGATGGGGGTTGTCGCCTTCCTGAAGCAGGACGGCGGCATGGTGAACCTGCAGAACGAAGGCCTGCGCTATGACCCCGCCCTGATCTGGATCGACGACGCCGATCGACAGGCGAAATGGTACCAGCAGCTGAAGCGTGAATGGGCCAAGAGCCGGGCGGAGGACCGGCCGTTCGTCAACCCGATCCAGCCGGTGACGCTGAGGTGGAAGAGCTGAAAGCCGACGTCTCCTCCCCACTTGTGGGGAGGGGGACCGCGAAGCGGTGGAGGGGCTCTTGAAGTCCCACCGGCGCCTGTGATGCGGTGCAGAACCCCTCCGTCACGGCGCTGAAGAAGCGCCGCGCCACCTCCCCACGAAGTGGGGAGGAGACGGTGATTTCTAGATCTTCAGCCCGTGCTCACCAGCCAGATCGGCCAGCTTCACCATCGGACGCGGGCCCCAGTGGGCGATGACTTCCGACGCCGCCAGCGAGCCCAGCTTGCCGGCTTCTTCCAGGGTCAGGCCGCGCGCGACGCCCAGCAGGAAGCCGGCGGCGTACTGGTCGCCGGCGCCCGTCGTGTCGATCACCTTCGCGACCGGATAGGCGGCGACCAGAACGCGCTCGTCGCCCTTGATCACGACCGAGCCATGCTCGCCGCGCGTGACGGCGGCGATCTCGACGATGGCGGCCAACTTCGCGGCGGCGGCGTCGAAGTCTTCGGTTTCGAACAGGGCGCCCAGCTCGGCCTCATTGGCCAGGACGATGTCGGCGGACTGGGTGATGAAGTCCAGCAGTTCGGCGCGCCAGCGCGCGACGACGAAGGTGTCCGACAGGGTGATGGCGACCTTGCGGCCCGCCGTGTGCGCGGCGGCGGCGGCCCGCTCGAAGGCGGCGCGGGCGGGCGCCGGGTCGAACAGATAGCCCTCCAGATAGACGATCTCGCTGGAGGCGATCAGGGCCTCATCGATGTCGTCAGCATACAGTTGGTTGGCGGCGCCCAGGAAGGTGGCCATGGTGCGCGCGCCGTCCGACAGGACGTTGATCAGGCAGCGGCCGGTGCCGAAGCCTTGGTCTGCGCCCCCCGTCAGGACCGGGGTGTCGAAGTGGACGCCGGCGGCGCGGATATCGTGGCTGAACACCTCGCCCAGCGTATCGTCGGCGACCTTGCCGATATAGGCCGCGCGACCGCCGAACGAGCCGACGCCCGCCACGGTGTTGCCGGCCGAACCGCCCGAGGCCTCGACGCCCGGCGCCATGGCGTCATACAGGGCGGCGCTGCGTTCGGCGTCGACCAGTTGCATGGAGTTGGGCGCCAGGTCCTGGGCCGTCAGGAAGGCGGCCTCGCAGGGGCTGAGGACATCGACGATGGCGTTGCCGACGGCGCAGACGTCATATTGGGCGGTGTTCTGGGTCATGATCGCGCCTTAGCCGGTGAATGAACCCGCGTCACCAGAAATCATATAAGGAAGCCCTTATATGCCCACCCCCGCTTCGGTATGAGGAGCATATGACCCAGATCGCCGTCCTGATCCCCGATCCGTCCGACCGTTCCTATATCGGCCGCTGGCCCGAGGTGCTGGAGCGGCTGAAGGTGACGCTGGAAAGCACGGGCGCGACGGTTTCACCGACGCCCTGGACCGATCATGTCGAGGACGCCTCGAGTCTGGCGGCCTATGACCTGATCCTGCCGGTCATCGCCTGGGGCTATCACCGCGATCATGGGCGCTGGCTGGAGGCCTGCGCGACCTGGACCCAAGCGGGACTGCCGGTCGCCAATCCGGCGCCGGTGCTGCGCTGGAACTCGGACAAGGCCTATCTGGCGCGGCTGGCGGACAAGGGCGTGCCCATTCCACCGACTCGCTGGACCGATAGCGTGACCCAGGACCAAGTGGACGCCGCCTTCGCCGAGACCGGCGCGCCGCTGCTGATCGTCAAGCCGACCGTGTCGGCCGGGGCGTTTCGCACCCTGCGTCTGGCGCCCGGCCAACCCTTGATCGATGCGCCCGAAGGCGCGGCGATGATCCAACCCTATTTGAAATCCATCGAGACCAAGGGCGAGACCTCGTTGCTGTTCTTCGGCGGCCGGTTCAGCCATGCGGTCAACAAGCGCCCCGTGCCCGGCGACTTCCGCATCCAGATGCAGTTCGGCGGCCTCTATACGACCGTCACGCCGGGCGCCGAGGCCATGGCCCTGGCGCAGCAGGTGCTGGCGGCCATCGACGAGCCGCTGCTTTACGCCCGCATCGACCTGGCCCGCGACGACGCCGGGGCCTGGGTGCTGATGGAGGCTGAACTGATCGAGCCGGACTTCTACCTGGACCATGATCCGCAGAACGGCGCCGGTTTCGCTGAGGCAGTAAGGGCGCGGCTGGAAACCTAAGCCGCCTCGCCCAGCGCCAGCAGCCCGGCCCGCGATGGGCACAGGTCGGCGATGATGCAGGACAGGCATTTGGGCTTCTTCGCCGTGCAGGTGTAGCGACCGTGCAGGATCAGCCAGTGGTGCGCCTTGGGCAGCCAGTCCTCGGGCACGACCTTGAACAACTGGGCCTCGACCTTGTCCGGCGTTGCGGCGTTGGCCAGGCCCAGCCGGTGCGAGACGCGAAAGACATGGGTGTCGACGGCGATGGCCGCCTCGATCCCCAGCTCGTTCAGCACCACCGAGGCCGTCTTGCGTCCCACGCCCGGCAGGGCCTGAAGGTCGGCGCGGTTCAGCGGGATCTCGCCGCCATGCTGCTCCAGCACGATGCGGCTCAGCGCGATGACGTTACGCGCCTTGCCGCGATAAAGGCCGATGGAGGCGATGTAGGGGACCAGGCCCTCTTCGCCCAAAGCCAGCATCTTCTGCGGCGTGTCCGCGACCTTGAACAGTTTGTCGGTCGCCTTGTTGACCGAAACGTCCGTGGCCTGGGCCGACAGGGCGACGGCGACGACCAAGGTGTAGGGGTTGGAGAAGTTCAGCTCGGTCTTGGGGTCGGGCATGACGCCGGACAGGCGTTCGAAGATGGTCTCGACCCGATCCTCGTCCGGCGGCCAGCGCAGCACGGGAATGGCCGCGCCGGTCATGATGGGCGGGCGTTTGGCGGCCGGTTTCGCGACGGATTTTCGGGCCTTGGCGGGCTTCATGCCTCGCTGTCGGCGTCGCCGCGACGCGGGTCAAGACCCAGACCCTTGAGTGCTGGGGCCGTCAGGGCCGCCTCTGCCGCGCGGCGCCCCTCCATCCAGGCGCCGTGCGCCGTGCCGTAATAGACGGGCGCGGTCGCCTCGCCGGCCAGGAAGATCCGGTCCTCGACCGCCACGCGCAGTTTCGCCCGGTCCGCCGCGTGACCCGGCAGGGCGTGGGAATAGGCGCCGCGCGACCAGGGATCGACGCCCCATCCGCTGACCGCGACCGCTTCCAGCCGCCGGCGCATATCCGAGCCCAAGGCCGCGACAAGTTCGGACAGGGCGAAGTCGAACAGGGCGGCTGGGCCCTGCGCCTCCAGCCCCCAGGCCAGGTCGGCGCCGAAATAGGCCTCGATCATCGGCCGCCCGAACGGCCGCAGATGATAGCCGCCGGTTTCGGCCGTGTCGGTGCGGGTCCACAGCTGGGTGTCGGGCTGAAAATCGCCCGCGCCGCGCACCGTCATATGCACTTTGGACGCCAGGCCCAGGGGCACGCCCGCCGTCGCCTCAAGCAGGGCCGGAACGGGCGGGTCAATGCGGACGGTCTCGCTGGCGATCAGACTGTTTGGCACGGTTAGGATCACGATCCGCGCGGTCAGTTCGCCCCGACTGGTCTCCAGTCGCAGCAGAGGGCCGGATCTGTCGATGCGACGCACGGCGCAGTCCGTCACCGTGACCGACGACACAGCCTCGCCCAGCCGCGCGATCAGACGACCATAGCCCTCGCGCACCCGCCAGTTCACGCCGGTGTCGCCATAGGCGTCGTAATCGAGGCTGGACACCTCGGCGAAGCGCGCGCCGTTCAGGGCGCCGGAGATGGCGTCCATCCGGGCGTTCCAGCGGCTGTCGGGATCGAAGAAGTCGGAGGCCGGGCGGTCTTCACCCCGCGCGGCCGCCTCGGTGACGCGCTGGTCGAAGGCGGCGAAGGCCTCGCCGAACGCGGCTTGGTCGGCACGGGTCAGCTCGTGATCGAAGGCCTGGGTGCGCCAGGGCGGCGGTGTGTGGTCCAGCGTCAGCCCCTCGGCCTCGACGCGGCCCGCCAGGACATTGTCGTCGGCCGAATGCAGCCAGCCGCAGCCCATATCCAACCCCTCGCCCTCGGCCCTGAGCGTCCAGGCGCGCCCGCCGATGCGGTCGCGGGCCTCCAGCACCAAAATCGACAAGCCCGGCCGCATCAGGCGACGCGCGGCGGCGATCCCGGCCGCGCCGGCGCCGATCACGACGACATCGACCTGTGAAGGAAGCGGATTCGAGGCCTTGGGGAGATCGGTCATGCGGCGGGAAAGATACACGAAATCCCCCACCGCCGTGGGGACGTTCAAACATTCGCACGATTGGACATTGATTTTTGGACGGCGGTGTCCATTTTAGCGCCGCTTCAAAACGTCGCACCCTCCCCGGATGTCTTATGTCGCCTGAACTCAAGAAACGCCTGCCGCTGTTCGCGGCGGTCATCGTCGGCCTCGCCTTGATCGTGGGCGGCGTCATCTGGTGGGTGAACGGCCAGCGGTGGGAGACCACCGACAACGCCTTCGTCCAGGCCGACACCACCCTGGTCAGCCCGCAGCTATCCGGGCGCGTTACCGAGGTGCTGGTCGGCGACAACCAGAGGGTCGAGGCAGGCCAGATCCTGGTCAGGCTGGACGATTCCGACCAGAAGGCCGAACTGGCCCAGGCCGAGGCCAATCTGGCGGCCGCCATCGCCTCCGTCGGCCATGTCGACGCCCAGGCCGAGCAGGAACAGGCGACCATCGCCGCCCGCGCCGCCGCCGTGACCCAGGCCAACGCCCAGGCCGGTCTGGCACGCGCCGAGGTCGATCGCTACGGCAAGCTGGCCGAACAGGGCTGGGTCTCGCAGCAGCGTATTCAGACCGAGCGCGCCTCGGCCGCCACCGCCTCCGCCAGCGTGCAGCAGGCCCAGGCGGCCCTGGTCGCCGAACAGCGCACCGCCGGCGTGCTGGGCTCGACCCGCCAGCAGAGCGTCGCCGCCGTCGAACAGGCCCGCGCCGTCGTCGATCAGGCCCGCATCGCGCTTGAACGCACCGTCATCCGCGCGCCCGTCGCCGGCGTCGTCGGCGCCCGCAGCGTCCGCGCCGGCCAATACGTCAACGCCGGCACCCAGTTGCTGTCCATCGTGCCCCTGACCAACACCTATATCGTCGCCAACTTCAAGGAGACGCAGCTGGACAAGGTGCGTCTGGGCCAGACCGTCGAGATTTCGGCCGACGCCTTCCCCGGCCGCAAGATCGAGGGCCGCGTCGACAGCTTCGCCCCCGCCACCGGCTCCGAGTTCGCCCTGATCCCGGTCGAGAACGCCACCGGCAACTTCACCAAGATCACCCAGCGCGTGCCCGTGCGGATCGTGGTCAGCGGCGCCGACCGCAGCCTGGCGCTGCGTCCCGGCCTGTCGGTGGACGTCAAGATCGACCTGAAGAGCCAGGGCGGCCAGAGCTTCGGCGAGGCCGCGATCGGGGCCGCTACGACGGGAACCGCAGGTCAGTGACCGCCGCCAACCCCGCCGCAGACGGCGGGGCCCCCGCCGCGAAAAAGGGCCCCGTCGCCGGCCATCCCGAAATCAACTGGACCATGCTGCTGCTCGGCTTCGCCGGGATGGTGGTGGGCCAGTTCATGGCCATTCTGGACATCCAGATCGTCGCCGCCTCCCTGCCCCAAATCCAGGCCGGCGTGGGCGCCTCGGCCGACGAGATCAGCTGGATCCAGACCGCCTATCTGATCCCCGAGGTGGTGATGATCCCGCTGTCGGGCTTCCTGTCGCGCCTGTGGGGGACGCAGCGGTTGTTCCTGGCCTCGTGCGCGGGTTTCGTGCTGATGAGCATCGCCACGGGCCTGTCGACCTCCATCGACATGATGATCCTGTTCCGGGCCATCCAGGGCTTCGTCGGCGGGGCCATGATCCCGACCGTCTTCGCCGTCGCCTTCACCGCCTTCCCGCCGGACAAGCGGGTCACGGCCAGCGTCGTCATGGGCCTGATCGTCACCTTGGCCCCGACCGTCGGCCCGACCCTGGGCGGACACCTGACCGAATGGCTGAGCTGGCGCTGGCTCTTCTTCATCAATGTGGGCCCAGGCCTGCTGGTGCTGTTCCTGGTCGGTCGGTACGGAAACTTCGATAAGGGCGATCCATCCCTGGCCAAGGGCTTCGACTGGTGGGGCCTGGGCTTCATGGCCGCCTTCCTGATGAGCATGCAGTTCGTGCTGGAGGAAGGGGCCAAGAACGACTGGTTCGACGACACCCATATCCTGCTGCTGGCGGTGGTCGCGGCCGTGGCCGGGCCGGTTTTCATCTGGCGATCCCTGACCTATCGCCAGCCGATCGTTGAGTTGCGCGCGTTCGGCAACCGCAACTTCCTGGTCGGTTTCATCATGACCTTCATCGTCGGTTTCGCCCTGTTCGGCGGCACCTTCCTGTTGCCGTTGTTCTTGGGGCGGGTGCTGGACTATTCGTCGTCGGAGGTGGGCACCACCATGGTCGTTTCGGGCCTGGCGATGTTCGCCACCGCCCCCTTCGCCGGGCGGCTGGTGCGCAAGATGGATGCGCGCATCCTGATGTTCGGCGGCTTCATGCTGTGCGCCTGGGGCATGTGGGAAGCCCGCGTGGTCACCGAGAACTGGGGCTTCTGGAATTTCGCCTCGATCCAGGCCTTCCGCGGCGTGGGCGTGATGCTGGCCATGATCGCCTCGCAGCAGGTGACGATGGCGACCCTGCCGCCGCACATGGTCAAGAACGCCTCGGGCCTGGTCAACCTGGCGCGCAACGTCGGCGGCGCCTTCGGCCTGGCGATTTTGAACACCAGCCTGACCACGAACACGGCTCTGCACATGAGCGAGCTGACCAGCGCGATCAATGAAGGCGATCAGGCGATGCGCCAGATGATGGCCGGCATGGCCCAGCGGTTCGGCGGCTCCATCGACCCGGCGGCCTCGGCGATGAAGGCCATCTATGGGATGTTGCAGAAGCAGGCGACGACGATGGCGTTCGGCGACGCCTTCGCCTTGCTGGGAATCCTGTGCGCCTGCGCGGCCTTCGTCACCCTGGCGGCCCAGCCGGTGAAGGCCCAGGCGGGCGCGCCGCCCTCGGACGTCCACTGATGGCGCGCCGTCGCGGGCAGGTGGACGAAAGAAAGAGCGAGGCGATCCTGGACGCCGCCGCGACCCTGTTCGCCGACAAGGGATTGCAGGCCAAGATGGACGAGATCGCCAAACTGGCCGGCGTCTCCAAACAGACGGTCTACAACCGTTTCGCCTCAAAGCTGGAGATCGCCCAGGCCCTGGCGAGCAAGCGGGTCGAGGACATCGTCGCGCCTTTGCGCGGAACGGGAGATCCCCAGACGGTGCTGGAGACCCTGGCCCTGACGCTGTTGAACCGGGTGTGCAGCGCCGACAAGGTCGGCTCGATGCGCGGCGTGGCCCTGGTGTCGGTCGAGGCGCCCGAGATGGCCCACGCCATCTATGAGGCCGGCCCGCGTCGGAGCCTGAAGGAGGTGGCGCTGTGGCTGGCGGAACAGACGCGGCTGGGGCGGCTGGACGTTTCCGATCCTGAGGAGGCGGCCGAGATGTTCTCCGGCCTCGTCCTGGGTCACGGCCATCTGCGCGCCATGCTGGACGTGCCGCAACTGGCCCCCGAAAAGCGCGCGGCGCGGGCCAGGGAGGCGGCTCGTATCTTCGTCGTCGCCCATGCGCCGAAGACTTCCTGATACACAGGCCTCTAGCCGCGCTAGAAGCGGTGGTGTTTTCGTAGCCTGAGAGTTCCGCCATGCTGATCCACCTGTCGTCCTGGCCCGAGATCGATGCCCGACTGAACGACGGCGGGCCGCTGTCGAAGACGGTCGTCGTCCCCATCGGCTCCAACGAGCAGCACGGACCGACAGGGCTTCTGGGCACCGACTGGCTGTGCCCCGAGATCATCGCCCATGCGGCCGAGAAGACCGACGGCGACCTGATCGTGGCCCCGACGTTCAACATCGGCATGGCCCAGCACCATCTGGCCTTCGCGGGGACCATATCCTTGCGTCCCTCGACCTTCATGGCCGCGATCACGGACTGGGTGTCGTCGCTGAGCCGGCACGGGTTCGAGCGGATCTATTTCCTGAACGGGCATGGCGGCAACGTCGCCACCATCGAGGCGACCATCTCGGAGATCTATTCCGAGTGGAGCTTCGTCGAGGATCAGCCGCCCTTTATCCTGAAGCTGAAGAACTGGTGGGATCTGCCGGGCGTGCATGGGTTGTGCAACCGCCTGTTCCCCACCGGCCATGGAATGCACGCCACCCCATCCGAGATCGCGGTGACGCAGGCCGCCTATCCCGAGCGGATCAAGACGGCTGAGTATTCGCCCAAGATCGCACCCAACGGCCCGATCCGCGACGCCCTGGACTATCGCGCCCGCTTCCCCGACGGCCGGATCGGCTCGGACCCGGCACAGGCCAGTCCCGAGAAGGGCCAGCAGATCATCGACGCGGCGATCCCCGCCCTGTTGAGCGACATCTCGGCCTTCGCCGCAGAGACCCAACCTGGAG
Source organism: Brevundimonas sp. AC546 (assembly GCF_979258305.1). Lineage (NCBI taxonomy): Bacteria > Pseudomonadati > Pseudomonadota > Alphaproteobacteria > Caulobacterales > Caulobacteraceae > Brevundimonas > Brevundimonas sp. AC546. The sequence continues at coordinate 2,418,031 of NZ_OZ409849.1, read as the reverse complement.
GTCCTCACTGACCCGCAAGACCCCCACAGCCGCCAATGTAGCCGCCGTCGGCGCCGAGATTCTGGCCGCATCGGCCGAAGTGATCGCGGCCCGCACCGGCCTGATGGCCCAGGGCCTGACCAGCGCCACGGGTCAGGACTTGAAAGAGCTGTCGCTGATGAGTTCGGAGAAGACCGAGGCCCTGTCCGCCTCTGCCGACGCCATGGCCGCCAGCGCCGGGGCCATCGGCCAGCGGCTGGGACGCGCGGCGATGGACGAGGGGGCGCATGCCCTGCGGGCGGCGGCGGCTGTCACTCAGGCGCGCACCCCGGCCAAGGCGGCCGAGGCCCAGTTCAGCTATGCCATGGGCTGGTGGAGCCGGGCGGCGGCCCAGGCCATGACCCTGAACGGCGAACTGATGAAGGCCCAGGCCGAAGCCTTGGCCCCCATCCACAAGACGGCGACGGCCAATGCGAAACGGCTGCGCAAGAAGAGCTAGCGCCTACAGGCAAGGCGGCGCGCGGGCGCCGCAACCGGACATGCCTATGGTCCGAAAAGGGTGGAAAACGGACCTAGGCTTTTCTTTTCTCGACCAGCAGGCGATCCACCCTTTGGAAAAGTTCAGGCCATCTCTTCGAAGGCCATTCCGCCAAGTAATAATCGATCCTGACGGTCGTTCCGGCGAGGGATTTATGCGCTGTGCATGACCGCCCCAGATTTTCGCCATCGACGGTGATGAACGGGGACTGTCCACACTGACCGCTGAAATGCTCCGTAAATTTAGTCCCTCCGCGATAGGGCACGATTGAAATATGAACATCACTTGGTTCGACGTTCTTAAACGACAGCAATTCCGTCATGATTTCCCCCGCAGGTGGCTCACATACGTGCCCATATCCGTTCTTCTGCTTAACCGTCAGCCCTCCAGCTTCTTCCTCGGGCAGCACCCAGACCGTATCCGCTACGCGAACCTGTAGCGTCCCGTCTGTGACGCAAGCAGGCGGTTTTGGCACGAACAGCATCCCGACAAGACCGATGCTGACGACCCCAAAGCCTATGAGCAGCCAATAGGCAGCGGAAATTCGAGACAAGTTCATGCTTCACTTTAGCAGACCTTACGTATGACGCAGATGGGTCGAACGCAGAAGTTGCTTGCCGAGATTGGTCGCGCGAAGATGTCGTGATGAGCACCGGCATCGAGGACTGGACAGCGGTGAAGCGGGCTGTTGACGAGGTCGTAGCCGCTCGGCCGGACGAATATGCGCCGGCGGTCGTTGGTAATCTGGACGATCTGCTAGCCCACATTCAGAACTCCAGTCGGCCTGCTCCATCCGTCATACCGGGGTATTGGCCTACCTTCCTTTTGGAGTGGGAGACCGAGCAGGCGAAGAACCTCCAGATCGAAGTCTTCGACGACCGCTACGAAGTTTCCCGGTTCTTCGATGGCAGGACCGACGTCTGGTATGAGCCCCACACGCACGGAGACACCTTCTCCGACCAATTCAACGCCGAGCTACCCAACGCGGATTGAACGTCCGCAGGGGGTCGTGAATTATCTTCAAGATCGCGCGGACAACCGAACCTTCAACACCATCACTACGGGGAAGGTCTGGATGAAGCGGCAAATCTCAGGCCGTCTCGACGACCTTGAGCTTGGGCTTCTTGACCTTGGCGGGCTTGGTCGGGCGGTCGGCCTTCTTGGCGGCTTTCTCGGCCTTCTTGGCTTCTTTTTCGACCGCCTTCAGCGCCTTCTTGGCGGCCTTGGCCTCGGCCTTGGCGGCGTCGGGGGCAGCGTCGGCGGCGGCGGCCAACTCGGCCAGTTGCGCCAGGAAGGTCTCGCGCTGGCCCTTGGGCAGCAGGGCCATGATCCGCTTGTCGGCGGCATCCACCAGCGGACGGGCGGCCTCCAGACGGGCGGCCCCTTCCGTGGACAGACGAACCGCCTTGGCGCGGGCGTCCAGGGTCGAACGCTCGCGCTCCAGCAGGCCCTTGGCCGTCATGCGGGTGACCAGGTCGGCCAGGGTCGAGCGGTCGATGCCGGTCATGCGGACCAGTTCGGTCTGGGTCAGACCGGCCTTGATCGACACCGCCTCCAGCACTGCGAACTGGCGCTGGGTCAGGCCGTCGGAGCCGGTCTCTTCGGCATAGATGTCGAGCGCCAGTTGCAGCGCGCGGTGCATCAGGTGGCTGGGCGAGGTCGCCAACGGCCCGACCTTCCTTGCCGCTTTTCCAGCCTTCACCATCGCACCGCTCCCCTTAAGTTTCGTCCGAACACGTATCAGCTATGCTTTACGATTTGACGGGAAAAGCGCGTCGGTTCCGTGACAGTTCCGCTTGCCGCCTACAGTCCCGGATCGGGCGAGATCGGGCCGGGCTCCTCGTCCTTGATCATGTTCTTCATGATCAGAGGCACCTGGGACAGGCCGAACAGCGAGGCGGCGATCCACAGCACTCCGCGAAAGCCGGTCCAGACGTCGTTGGGATTGGGCGTGTCGCGGCCAAGCGCGTGCCAGATCGCGGTCACGGCATCAGGGCTGCGGAACACCTCGTTGAGGATGGCGACGGCCAAGAAATAGAGGCCGTAACGCAGAGTCAGAGTGCGCCATGCGGTGTCGGTCACTTGGATCGCCGAACCCAGCAGGGCCTTGAACGGATATTTCTTCAGCGGAATCGACCCTAGCAGCACCGCCGCCAGAAGCCCGTTCTGGACCGTCAGCTTCAGTTTGATGAACAGGTCGTCGTGGGTGAAGATGGTCAGCAGACCGAACACCAGGGCGAACAGTCCGGTGATCAGCGGCAGGGGCGCGAACCGCCGCTCGACTGCGAACCCGACGGCCAAAGCCACAGCCGAGGCGCCCACCAGCACCCAGGTCGCCAGGATCATGTCGCGGGTGACGAAATAGCTGATCATGAAGGCGGCGAGGGCGCCGAAGTCGACGACCTGGCGGATCCACTGGCGGTTCTTCGTGGGAGCGGGTGCGTCAGTCATCTCAGTCTTCCAGTCCTACCAGCGAACGGGAAAAGGCGCGGGCGTCGAACGGTTGCAGATCCTCGACGCTCTCGCCCACGCCGATCAGCATCAGGGGGGCGTCGGACGCCTGGGCCACGGGCACCAGAACCCCGCCACGCGCGGTGCCGTCCAGCTTTGTCATGACGATGCCGGTGACGAAGGCGGTGCGGCCGAAAATCTGTTCCTGGGCCAGGGCGTTGCGGCCCACCGTGGCGTCCAGCACCAGAAGCGTGTCGTGTGGGGCGTCCGGATCGATCTTCTTCAGCACCCGCACGATCTTGAGCAGTTCGTCCATCAGGGCGGACTTGTTCTGAAGCCGGCCGGCGGTGTCGATCAGGACGACGTCGAAGCCCTCATCCTTGGCCTTGGTATAGGCGTCGAAGGCCAGGCCTGCGGCGTCGGCGCCGTCGCGGCGGCTTTCGAAATGGGCCCCGGCGCGTTCGGACCAGACCTTGAGCTGTTCGCGGGCGGCGGCGCGGAAGGTGTCGCCGGCGACGATCATCACCTTGGCGCCCTTGCCCGTCAGATCGGCGGCGATCTTCCCCAGGGTGGTGGTCTTGCCCGAACCGTTCACCCCGACGAACAGGACGACATAGGGTTTGGGGCCGGACAAAGGATCGAAGGTCGCCTGGCGCGGCGACAGTTCGGCGGCGACGGCCTCGGCCAGCGCCTCTTTCACTTCGTGCTCCTGCGCGTCCTTGCCGAACTTCAGCGAGCGGAAGCGTTCGACGATGCGGGCGGAAGCGGCCGGGCCGAGATCGCTTTCCAGCAGATGCTCTTCCAGCTGCTCCAGCGAGGCCTCGGACAGGGGCTCCTTGACGAAGGTGGCGACGACCTGATCGGTCATCTGTTTGGAGGAGCGCGAGAGCCCAGCGGACAGGCGCTGGAACCAGCCCTTTTTCGGCGTGTCGGTCATGGGATGGCTTTAGCGGGGGCGAAGGCGAACGTCATCCGCATTCGCGAGCGAGGTGAAGGGCGGTTTGAGACTGTGGGCGTGAAAAACACCGTCTAATTCGTCTAATTCGTCTGAAATCGGGTTCTGCTAATCCGTGTGGCGAGGTCGTGGGGGGATTATAGGCGAGGTGGAAATGGGGGATGGCAAAAGGCGATAAACAATCGACAGGCCTTTGAAATCGTTGATTTCCGACCAGCGTCATTGCGATGGCTGAGCCTCTTTCTCTTTCGTCATCCTCCGGCAAGCCGCGCCTTCGCGGCGCAGACCGAGGGACCCAGCGGCGCCGAAGGCGATGCGTCCGCCGCTCAATCGTAGAGCATCGTTTCCGCGACAGGGTCGCGCTCGCGCGCGCCGCTGGGTCCCCCCGGTCGCTTCGCGCCGGAGGATGACGAAAAGGGAAGAGTGCGTGCTTGCGTCATCGGATGCTTAAAAATATACACCACACATACGTTTCATATATCAGAGACCACCCATGGGCATCGTCAACATCGAGGACGAGCTGCACGAGCAGCTGCGTCGGGCCGCGAAGGCGTCCTATCGCTCCATCAACGCCCAGGCGGCGTTCTGGATCAGGATCGGCATGTTGTGCGAGACCCATCCGGGCGTGACGTTTCAGGAACTGGTGGCGCGCGAGCTGAGAGCGGCGGGCGTGGATGCGCCAGTCCTGACGGACGCCGCCGCATGATCAAGACGCCGGCCGAGATCGAGCTGATGGCGCAGTCCGGGCGATTGCTGGCCTCGGTCTTCACCCATTTGGACGCAATGACGCTGGAGGGGTTGAGCACGCTGGAGATCAACGACCGGGTCGAGGCCTTCATCGTCGATGAGTTGAAAGCGCGACCGGCCAGCAAGGGCCAGTACGGCTATGGCTTCGTGCTGAACAGTTCGCTGAACCAGGTCGTCTGCCACGGCGTGCCCTCGGCGGACGAGGTGCTGAGGGACGGCGACATCGTCAATCTGGACATCACCCTGGAGAAGGACGGCTTCATCGCCGATTCCTCCAAGACCTATCTAGTCGGATCGGTCGGACCGCAGGCGCGACGGCTGGTCCGCACGACCTATGAGGCGATGTGGAGGGGCATCCAGGCGGTGCGGCCGGGCGCCAAGCTGGGCGACATCGGTTTTGCGATCGAGAAACACGCCCGCAAGGCCGGCTATTCGGTCGTGCGCGACTATTGCGGCCACGGCATCGGACGCGAGATGCACGAAGACCCGCAGGTGCTGCATTTCGGCAAGGCGGGGACCGGCGCGACCCTGCGCGAAGGCATGACCTTCACCATCGAACCGATGCTGAACCAGGGCGTCCGCACGGTCCACACCGAGGACGACGGCTGGACCGTGGTCACCGACGACGGAAAACTGTCGGCCCAGTTCGAACACACGGTGGCGGTGACGAAGGACGGTGTGCGGGTGTTGACCCTGAGGCCCGACGAGAAGCGGGCGGGTTGAATGCGCCCAGGTCTCCTCCCCGCAAAGCGGGGAGGTGGCGCGGCGCGTCTTCAGCACCGTGACGGAGGGGTTCTTCGCTGACGTCAGTGGGACTTCGAGAGCCCCTCCACCACTTCGCCCCCCCCCACTGCGTGGGGAGGAGACGAAGTCAGCGCGCGGCCGACCAGGCCGCATAGGTGTCCAGCGCCGTTTGAGGCTGAGCGAGCCACCAGGAATAGCCGTTGCGGCGACCGACGGAGATGCCGTTGACGTCGTCGTGGATCGACAGGTCCTTGTCGCCGAAGATCGGGCGGCCGGTGACCAGGTCGTAGTTGCGCGACCAGATCGGGCCGGCGCCCGGCTTGTCGATCAGCTTGCGGCCGTCGTCGGTCATTTCGAACGACTTGTCGTAGGTGCGGTTCGCCTCAAGCCAGGCGACGCCGCCCCGGATGGCGGCCTGGACCTGAGGCGACGGATCAGGTTCGCCCATCAGGAAGATCAGGATGTCGGTGGTCTCGCCGCTGGCGATGGAGCGGGGTTCGTAGTTGCGGGCGCTGGTCGGGACCAGGCGCATCGGCTCGACCTGTTGCGGCCAGCCCAGCAGGCGGTCGCCCTGTTTGACCTGGGCGGCCAGGGTCACGTCGATGGCCTTTTTCGTCGCCTCGCCGGCGCGCGCTTTCAGGTCGGCCGGGACGAAGTCGAAGCCCTCAGCGCCCTTTGACACGTCGCGCAGGATCATGGCCGCCTCGGCCACCGCATTGTCGTTGAAGGTGATGGAATCGTGGAAGCCGCCCTCCAGCGGCCAGATCTGGGGCCAGCCGCCGTTCGGATACTGGGCGTTCAGCAGATAGTGGACGCCCTTGATCACGCTGGCGCGCCAGGCGTCGCCCTGACGGCCCGGCGTGCGGGCCGCGACCTTGGCCAGATAGCGCATCTCGGTCCAGGTGGCGTTGTTGTCCAGCGTGCCGACGAAGGTCCAGAACCGGTCTGCGGGGGCGTCGAAGTTGGCCGGGTTCTGCTCCATCGTCTCGGCGTCGTTGGAGAAACGCTGGCCCGGCAAGCGGGTCAGGCTGCGGTCCTGGTTCTTGCTCCAGCCGCCGGCGGGGGTCTGGAAGGTGACGATGGCGTCGGCGACGGCGCGAGCTTCGGCCGTGCCATACCAGGCGGCGGGGCGATCCAGCGGCATGTGCGAACTGTTGCCGCGAATAGCCAAGGGCGGCGGGGGCGGGGTCGCGCCTGCGGGCAGTTCGGCGGCCAGGGCCGCGCGATCCGCCAGATGCTGAGCCTGGGACCGGGCCAGATAGTCCGCCCAAGCGCCGCGCTCCGCGTCCGGCAGGGCGCCGATCCGGTCGCTGGTCAGGCCGACCGCCGGGGTGTTGGCGCGAATGACCTCGGCGTGGGCCACGGTCATGATACCGGTGGCAAGAACAAGGGTCAGGACCGAGGCGGCGAGGGTGTGTCTCATGGTGCGTTTCCTGGATGCGGCCCGGCTTCTGCGCCAGTCCCATTATTTGTGGCACACTCTACATATTGAAACCGACCGCGCAAGCGGGTGGACGTCGGTTTGGTCGATGCTCTACGGCGGGCCATGATCAAGGCGTGCGACGCAGGGATTCCGTCCCATCGTCATTCGCGCCTATATGAGGGCTGACGACCGGCGCGTGCCGGGTGCAGCGGACGATCCGATGGTAGACGCCACCTCCTTCTTCTCGCCCAAGACGCACGGCTTCGTGCGCGTGGCGGCGGCGACGCCGGTCAGCCATGTCGGCGACCCCAAGGCGAATGCGGATGAACACGTCGCCCTGATCCGTCAGGCAAGCGAACAGGGCGTGGACCTGATGGTGTTCCCGGAGCTGTCGCTGTCGGCCTATGCGATCGACGACCTGCATATGCAGGCGGCGCTGCTGGACGAGGTGGAGCGGCAGATCGCAGTGCTTGCCGAGGCGACAGCTGAGGCGGACATCGTCGCCGTGGTGGGCGCGCCGCTCCGCAATGGAGACGCGCTTTACAACTGCGCCGTGGTGATCGGCGCGGGCGAAGTGCTGGGGGTCGTGCCCAAGACCTATCTGCCCAACTATCGAGAATACTATGAGAAACGCTGGTTCGCGCCGGCTTCTGCCCGCAGCGAGGACGTAATCCAGCTGAACGGCGAGACGGTGGATTTCGCGCCGGGCCTGCTGTTCGAGGCGGTCAACCGGCCGGGCTTCGTGTTCGCGGCCGAGATCTGCGAGGACTATTGGGCGCCCCTGCCCCCCTCGACGCGGGCGGCGCTGGCGGGCGCGCGGATCCTGCTGAACCTGTCGGCGTCCAACATCGTCATCGGCAAGGCGGACGAGCGGGCCATGCTGAGCGCCAGCCATTCGGCGCGGACCCTGTCGGCCTATGTCTTCGCCGCCTCGGGCTGGGGCGAGAGCACCACCGACCTGGCCTGGGACGGTCAGGCGACGATCCATGAACTGGGGTCGAAACTGGCCGAGGGCGAGCGGTTCGCCCTGGACAGCCACCTGACGCTCGCGGACGTGGACGTGGACCGGATCGGGCTGGACCGACTGCGCAACGGCACCTTCGCCGAATGCGCGAGGAACGAGGGTGAGCCAGCGACGGTCGTGCCCTTCATGGCGCGCGAGGACCATGAGGCCAGCGAATTGATCCGACCGCTGGACCGCTTCCCCTTCGTGCCGGACGACGCCGGGCGGCTGGATCAGGACTGCTACGAGGCTTTCAACATCCAGGTCCAGGGCCTGATGCGCCGGATGGCGGCGACGGGGTCGCAGCGGCTGGTGATCGGCGTGTCGGGGGGGCTGGATTCCACCCAGGCCCTGCTGGTCGCGTGTCGTGCCTTCGACCGGCTGAACCTGCCCAGGACCAATATCCTGGGCTTCACCATGCCGGGGTTCGCCACGTCCGAGGGCACCAAGTCGAACGCCTGGCGGCTGATGACCGCGCTGGGTGTGACGGGGGCCGAGATCGACATCCGGCCCGCCGCCGAACAGATGTTCAAGGACATCGGTCACCCCTATGCCGAGGGTCAGCCGATCCACGACATCACCTTCGAGAACGTGCAAGCGGGCCTGCGGACCGACTATCTGTTCCGGCTGGCGAACCAGAACAAGGGGTTCGTGCTGGGCACCGGCGACCTGTCGGAACTGGCGCTGGGCTGGGCCACCTATGGCGTCGGCGACCACATGAGCCATTACAACGTCAACGGCGGGGTGGCGAAGACGCTGATCCGGCATCTGATCCGATGGGTGGCGGGCGGCGACCTGGCGAGGGCGGAGGCGCGCGAGACGCTGCACGCCATTCTGGACACCGAGATTTCACCCGAACTGGTGCCGGCCAAGGATGGCGTGATCCAGTCGACGGAGGGGACGGTCGGCCCCTATGCGCTGAACGACTTCTTCCTGTTCTACATCAGCCGGTTCGGCCTGAAGCCGTCCAAGGTGGCCTTCCTGGCGCATCAGGCCTGGGGCGATGCGGGCGCGGGCGACTGGCCGGCGAACACGCCCGAGGATGAAAAGGTCGAATACGACCTGGCGACGATCAAGGCCTGGCTGAGGAAGTTCCTGATCCGCTTCTTCCAAACGTCGCAGTTCAAGCGGTCGGCCCTGCCGAACGGGCCGAAGGTGGTCACCGGGGGGTCCCTGTCGCCCCGCGGGGACTGGCGCGCGCCGTCGGACGGGAATGCGCGGGTGTGGCTGGACGAACTGGACGCCAACGTGCCGGACTGAACCATCTCCTCCCCATTTTATGGGGAGGTGGCGCGGCGCTCTTGCGCCGTGACGGAGGGGCTGTGTCCGCATCGCTGATGTCTGTGGGGCGTCAAGAGCCCCTCCACCACTTCGTGGTCCCCCTCCCCATTGCATGGGGAGGAGACAGAAGGTTAGAGCTTCGCCATGACCGACGACGTGACCAAAGACTCCAACGGCAACATCTTGGCCGACGGCGACAGCGTGACCCTGATCAAGGATCTGAAGGTCAAGGGGTCGGGCGGGGTGACGCTGAAGCGCGGGACGCTGGTCAAGAACATCCGCCTGACCGGCGATACCGACGAGATCGAGGCCAATGTCGACAAGGTGCGCGGCCTGGTCCTGCGCGTCGAGTTCGTGAAGAAGGCCTAGCCCCTCTTCCCAAGCGTGATGTCAGCCGCCATCTAGCGGCCTATGACCGACACCCTCGCCGCCCCCGCCTCGACCGCCGCGACTAATGGCAAGATCCCCGTCACCGTCCTGACCGGCTATCTCGGCGCGGGCAAGACGACGCTGCTCAACCGGATCCTGACCGAGGACCACGGCAAGCGTTACGCCGTCATCGTCAACGAGTTCGGTGAGATCGGCATCGACAACGACCTGGTGGTCGGCGCCGACGAGGACGTGTTCGAGATGAACAACGGCTGCGTCTGCTGCACGGTGCGCGGTGACCTGATCCGTGTGGTCGCCGGCCTGATGAAGCGCCAGCGTCCCGGAAAGCCCGCCTTCGACGCCATCATCGTCGAGACCACGGGTCTCGCCGACCCCGGTCCGGTGGCCCAGACCTTCTTCGTCGACGAGGACGTCAAGGCCAAGACCCAGCTGGACAGCGTCACCACCCTGGTCGACGCCAAACACGTGATGGCCCGTCTGGACAACTCCAAGGAGGCCCGCGAGCAGGTGGCCTTCGCCGACCGGATCATCCTGAACAAGGTGGACCTGGCGACGGCGGACGAACTGGACGCGGTCGAGGCGCGTCTGCGGGCGCTGAACCCGTTGGCGCCCATCGTGCGCGCCGAGCGCTCGAACGTGCCGCTGGACCAGGTGCTGGGCCTTCACGCCTTCGACCTGGACCGCATTCTGGAAGTAAAGCCGGACTTCGTGAACCCGCCGCATGGCGCGGACGGCCATGTCCATGACGAGGCTTGCGGTCACGACCACCAGGATCATGACCATGATCACGGGCATGACCATCATCACGAACATGGTCACAGCCACGGCGCCCGCGGGCACGCCCACCAGGACGACATCAAGGGCATTTCCCTGTCTCTGGACCGCCCGCTGGACGGCGCCAAATTCACCGCCTGGCTGGACAAGCTGCTGGGCGAGCAAGGCCAGAACATCCTGCGCGCCAAGGGCATCATCGATGTGAAGGGCGAGAACCGCCGCCTGGTCTTCCAAGCCGTGCACATGATCCTGGAAGGCGACCTGCAGCGCGAATGGGGCGTCGCCGAACGTCGTTGGAGCCGCGCCGTCTTCATTGGGCGGGATCTGGACGAGGCGGCGCTGAAGGCCGGATTTGAGGGCTGCGCCGCTTGAGTTGACCCTTCTCCCCTCGGGGGAGAAGGTGGCCCGCAAAGCGGGTCGGATGAGGGGGCTGCCGGACGCAGATGTGGCAATCGCCGCCGAGAACTCGACAGTCGAAACGTCTGCGCGCCGACATGACCGGCGCGGAGGCGATCCTTTGGTCGATGCTGCGTAATCGACAGCTGGATGGATTGAAGTTTCGGCGGCAGGCGCCGGTCGCGGGAGCGATCGCCGATTTCGCCTGTCATAAGATCAGGTTGATCATAGAACTGGATGGCGGCGTGCATGATCTGCACGAAGCGCGTGATGTAGCACGGGATGGGCGTCTGCGCGCGTCGGGGTACGAAGTGCTGCGGTTTCGAAACGCGGAGTTTTCGAAGAATCCGGCGGTCGTGACCGAGGCCATACGGCGACATGCCGCGCTGCGGACACAGCCCCCTGATCCGACCGGCTCCGCCGGCCACCTTCTCCCCCGAGGGGAGAAGGACGACGACGACTGATTACTTACCGAACAGCTTGTTCCAGCGGCGCTTGTCTCGGGTCTTCCACGCGCCGCGGTGGTAGGCGTCGGAGCCGATCAGGGGGACGACCGTGGTGGCTTCGGCGAAGACCATCTGTTCGTGGGTGGTCTGGACCTTGCCCCACGACGCGGCCTCTTTCAGCGTCGAGGACGAGCAGGCCCCGTCGCGGACGTCTGCGACGGTGATCTGGACGGCATAGCGGTGCATCTCGGCCTCGACGCCGAGGATTTCGGCGCAGACGACCGTGTCCTGGGCGAAGTTCTTGGGCACGCCGCCGCCGACCATGAACAGGCCGGTGACGCCGGCGGCGATCTTGATGTCGGTCAGTTCGCGGAAGTCGGCGATGGCGTCCAGCATCAGATAGGGTTTGCCGGCGGCCGCGCGTTCCTTCTGGTGCTTGACCAGGCCGAAACCGGCCGAGCTGTCGACGAAGGCCGGGCAGAAGATCGGCACGCCTTCTTCATAGGCGGTCTGGATCAGCGAGCCGGGCTTCTTGGCGTTGCCCTCGCTCAGCCACCTGCCCATTTCCCAGATGAACTCGCGGCTGGAATAGCCGCGCGGCTCAAGACGGTTGGCGATCTCCAGGATCGTGTGATCGCAGGCCTGGAGCTCTTCCTCGTCGATATAGGTGTCGTAGATCCGGTCGATGTAGTTATCGCGCAGGACGTTGTCGTCCACCTCGCCGGCGGCCTGATAGTGTTTGAAGCCCAGGGCCTCGAAGAAATCCATGTCCACGATGGAGGCGCCGGTGGCGACGACGGCGTCCACCATGCCGAACTTCACCATGTCGCGGTACACATGCATGCAGCCGCCGGCCGAGGTCGAGCCGGCCAGGATCAGCCAGGGCGAGCAGTCCTTGTCCTCAATCGCCATCGAGAAGATGTCGGCGGCGCGGGCGGTGTCGCGCGAGCTGAATGACATCTTGCGCATGCTATCGATGATCGGACGTGCGTCGAAGCTGGTGATATCGACGTGCTCGACGACATTCTGCAGCAGTTGGGCCTTGGTGTTGGCCTGGACGGGTGCGTTCATTTCGGAGGTTTCCCTTTGATTTGAGCGCCCGTCGAACAAGCAGACATGCCGGGACGGAGCGACCGACAGGACCGATAGACTTACAGTCTCAACCCGTCACCCTCGGACTTGATCCGAGGGTCGGACGCGCCGCCGGGAACGTCCCGCAAGGGAGGCGCAGAGGGCCCGATCCTCGGGTCGAGCCCGAGGATGACGGATTGGTTGGAGCGACCTACTTCCGGCGCGACTTGCGCTGACCGGCCTTACCCTTGGGACGTGACAGGCGCACGACCTTGCGGGCGTTCTCCTCGGCCGTGGTGCGCACGGTGGGGATGGAGCGCGGGGCCAGACCATAGAGCGAAGCCATCGGGGCGTCCTCGACCACGGCGAGATCGTGCTCGCCATAGCCGTTGAAGCCGGTCGACATCGCAACGCCATAGGCGCCCAACATGCCGATCTCGATGAAGTCGCCTTCGCGCACATCGGCCGGCAGCCAGAACGGGCCGGGCATATGGTCGATGGAATCGCAGGTCGGACCGTAGAACTGGAACGCCTTCAGATCGCTCGCCGCCTCGCCGTCCCGGACCAGCTTGGTCGGGAAGGGCCAGCGCGAGTGGGTCGCGTCGAACAGCGAGCCGTACGAACCGTCGTTCAGATAAAGAGCGTCGCCCTTGCGCAGATCAACGCGGGCCAGGATCGACGAGGATTCGGCGACCAGCGCCCGGCCGGGTTCGCACCACAGCTCGGTCGTTTCCGACACCGGCATCTCGTTGAAGCCGCGATGGATGGCGTCGGCGTATTCGCTCATGTCCGGCGGGACCATGCCCGGATAGACCGAGGGGAATCCGCCGCCGACATCGACGATGTCCACGATGACGCCGGCGCGGCTGATCGAACGGCCGACCTGGGCCATGGCGGCCTGGTAGGCGGTCGGACGCATGCACTGGCTGCCGACGTGGAAGGAAACGCCCATCAGGCCTTCCTTGACCGCCTGGCGCGTCGCCATCAGCAGGGCCGGAGCCTGATCCGCCGAAACGCCGAACTTGCCCGAAAGCGTATAGGCCGCGCCGTCGGCAGAGACGGCCATGCGCACGATCAGATTCAGGTCGTCCGCGCCGCCGGTGGCGTCGAGGATCTTGTTCAGCTCATCGACGCAGTCGAGCGAGAAGGTCCGCACGCCGTGGTCGAAATAGGCCTTGGTGATCGCAGACCGGCTCTTGACTGGATGCATGAAGGCCAGACGCACGTCATGGCTGACCGAGCGAACCAGCTCGATCTCGGCGATGGACGCCACGTCGAAACCGCGAACGCCCGCCTCGATCAGGGTCTCGACGACCCAACGCGACGGATTGGCCTTCACGGCATAGAAGACGTCGGCCTTTAGATTATCCTGGAACCAGCGCGCCGCTACGGAAACCGAACGCGGCCGCACGAGGGCGACGGGACGTTCAGGGGACCGCTCACGGACCAGGTCCAGGGGAAGCTGGTACGTGCGCAATTCACGTAACCCCCTGCTAATTGTTAAACCCAGACCGGCGTTAGCGGCGCAGACAGGACCTACGGGGTCCGCCGGAAGACGCGATATGGGGATGGCGAACTGTCATGTAAAGCGGTTTTTTCATGGCAGGACTTCGCACCGACCTGTGCGTAAAGCGCCGCACTGGACGAGATCGCGCCCGACGTGCGATTAAGGCCTTGCCTAGACGCCTTCGTCGCGTCATGCGGCGCCCCTTCGCCACAGCCTCCTAGCGAGTTCATGAGTTCATCCGCAGCCGCCGTCTCCCCCGGGCTCGTCCTGGCGCGCGACGTGTCGAAGACCTTCGGATCGCGAAAGGCGCTGGACGGCGTCTCGATTTCCGTGGCCTCCGGCGAAATGGTCGCCCTGATCGGTCCGTCCGGTTCGGGCAAGTCCACCCTGCTCCGCTCCATCACCGGTCTGCAGTCGATCGACGCGGGTAAGGGCACGATCCAGGTGTTCGGCGAGACCGTACAGAAGGACGGCCGGGTCACCGGCTCCGTGCGCAAGGCGCGCGGCAAGCTGGGCATGATCTTCCAGCAGTTCAATCTGGTCGGCCGCCTCAGCCTGTTCTCCAACGTCATGCTGGGCGCGCTGGGCCGCCTGCCCGCGTGGAAGGGGCTGCTTGGGGCCTGGCCCCAAGCAGACAAGGACAAGGCCATGGCGGCCCTGCACCGCGTCGGCGTGTCTGACTATGCGGCTCAGCGCGCCAACACCCTATCGGGCGGCCAGCAGCAGCGCGGCGCCATCGCCCGCGCCATCGTGCAGGGCGCCAAGGCCATCCTGGCCGACGAACCCGTCGCCTCGCTGGACCCGGTGTCCGCCCGCAAGGTGATGGAACTGCTGGTCGAGCTGAACAAGCGCGACGGCATGGGCGTGATCGTCACCCTGCACCAGGTCGACTACGCCATCCGCTATTGCGACCGCGTCATCGCCCTGCAGGGCGGCAAGATCGTCTATGACGGTCCGTCAACGGCGCTGGACCAACAGCGCCTGATCGAAATCTACGGTCCCGAATTCGAGGACGCGTTCTGGGAGACCAAGGCATGAGCCTGTCCCGTATTTCCCCTACTCGCCGTCTGATGGCGGCGGCCGGCGCGGCCGTCGTGATCCTGGGTCTGGCGGCCTGTGGCGGCGGTGACGACAAGAAGGCCGGCGGCGCGCCGACCGAGATCACCTTCTCGATCCTGTCCGCCGAGGGCCAGGCCTCGTCGGGGCCGCTGTGGCAGCCGCTCCTGGACGACATGTCCAAGGCCATCGGCGTGCCGGTCAGACCCTATTTCGGCTCGAACTATACGGTTCTGGTCGAGGCCATGCGCGGCAACCACACCCAGGTCGGCTGGTTCTCGGCCAAGCCCGAGGTCGAGGCCATCGACCGCGCCAAGGCCGAGGTCATCGCCCGCACCGTCAACCGCGAAGGGCTGGACAGCTATCAGTCGACCCTGATCGTCAAGAAGGGCTCGGGCATTACTCTGGACAAGGTCCTGGCGTGCGGCAAGCAGTACAATTTCGGCATCGGCGACGCCCAATCGACGTCGGGCACCCTGGCCCCGCTGACCTTCCTGTTCAATCCGCGCGGCGTCGTTCCGGCCCAGTGCTTCAAGACCGTGCGCTCGGCCAACCACCAGGCCAACGCCTTCGGCGTCGCCACCGGCGTGATCGAAGTGGCCACGTCCAACAGCGTCAACACCGTCTTCATGCGCCGCGAGAATCCGCAGCTGGCCAGCCAGATCGAGGACATCTGGACCTCGCCCCCCATCCCCGAGAGCGGCATCGTCGTGCGCGAGGACCTGGACCCGGCGTTGAAGGAAAAGATCCGCAGCTTCTTCCTGACCTATGGCCAGGGCGAAGGCGCCGAGGCCGAGCGTCAGCGCAAGGTTCTGGCCGACCTGGAATATTCCCGCTTCGCCGCCGCCGACGACAGCTATCTGGACCCCATTCGCGAGATGATCGCCGACCAGAAGCTGGGCGAGGCCCGCGCCAAGGGCGACACCGCCGCAGCGACCGCCGCCGAGCGCGAGCTTCAACGCCTGCGCAGCCTGCGTGAGGTCCGGCCTTGACCGCAGTCGCGTCCCCCGCCGTCTCCATCCCGGCGGCGCCCAAGAAATCCACCCTGGCGTGGGCGGCCGATATCCTGGTGTGGGGCGGCGTAGCCGCCGTTCTGCTCTACAGCATCGACGCCGTCGATCTGCGTAACCTGTCGCGCCTGTTCGCGGGTAACGAGAGCACTCAGCTGTTCGTGCACGACCTGCTGCGCCCCGACTTCGGCGACTGGAAGATGTTCGTCGCCAAGATGTGGGAGACGGTGCAGATCGCCCTTTGGGGCACCTTCCTGGCCGTCATTCTGGGCGTTCCGCTGGGTCTGGCCGCCGCGCGCAATATCGCCCCTGCTTGGATCGTGACGCCGGTGCGCTGGGTGATGAACCTGCTGCGCTCAGTGCCCGACCTGGTCATCGGCCTGCTGTTCGTGACCGCCGTGGGCCTGGGGCCGCTGGCCGGCGTGCTGGCCATCACCCTGAACACCGCAGGCGTCCTGGCCAAGCTGTTCTCCGAAGCCGTCGAGTCGATCGACAAGGGGCCCGTCGAAGGCGTGCGCGCCACCGGCGCCGGCAAGCTGCATGAGATCGTCTGGGGCGTGTTGCCGCAGGTCGCGCCGCTGTGGACCTCGTTCGCCCTGTACCGCTTCGAATCCAACAGCCGTTCGGCGACGGTTCTGGGTCTGATCGGCGCCGGCGGCATCGGTCAGGTGCTGTTCGACAGCATGAACGCCTTCGACTTCCGCGCCGTCTCGGCAATCGTGATCGTCGTGGTCGTCGCCGTGACCCTGATCGATACCCTGTCGCAGGTTATGCGTCGCCGCCTGCTGTAGCCGTGATGGTCTCGTTCGCGGGACTGTCATAATCCTCTGCTCTAAGCATCGCGAAATCGATGCTCAGGGAGAGCTCAGGATGATCCGCACACTGAAACTGGCGGCTTCGGCCGCCGCCCTTCTGGCCCTGGCCGCTTGCGGCGACAACGCCGGCGGCGGATCGTCCGGCACGCGCGCCGGGATCTGGTCGGCCGGCTCGTCGACCGTCTTCCCCTTCGCCACCCGCGTCGCCGAGACCTTCGCCCGCGCCTCCAACGGCGCGGCGCCTCGCGTGGAATCGCTGGGCACCGGCGGCGGCATCCAGGCCTTCTGTCAAGGGATCGGCCCGGCCACCCCGGACATCGCCAACGCCTCGCGTCAGATGAAACAGTCCGAGTTCGACCTGTGCGCCAAGAACGGCGTCACCGACATCGTCGAGATCAAGATCGGCTTCGACGGCATCGTCATCGCAACCGCCCGTAACGGCAACGGTTTCAACTTCGAACTGAACGACCTGTACGAAGGCCTGGCCAAGGAAGTTCCGGGTCCGAACGGCACCTTCGTCGCCAACCCGACCAAGACCTGGAACCAGGTCAACGCCGGCCTGCCGAACCAGCGTATCCAGGTCTATGGCCCGCCGCCCACCTCGGGTACGCGCGACGCCTTCCTGGAGCTGGGCATGACGCCGGGCGCCAAGCTGGTGCCGGCCGTCAAGGCGATCGAAGGCGACAAGGACCGGTTCGAGGGCATCGCCCACACCGTGCGCGAAGACGGCGCGTGGATCGACTCCGGCGAGAACGACAACGCCATCGTCCAGACCCTGACCCGCACGCCGGGCTCGCTGGGCGTGTTCGGCTATTCCTTCCTGGAACAGAACCTGGACACGGTGAAGGCCGAGACCATCGACGGCGTCGCCCCCACGGCCGACACCATCGCCAGCGGCGAATATCCGCTGTCGCGCAGCCTCTACATCTATGTGAAGAAGGCCCACATCGGCGTCATTCCGGGCCTGCAGCAGTTCGTGCAGGAGTTCCTGTCGGAAGGTTCGGCCGGCAAGGGCGGCTATCTGGCCGATCGCGGCCTGATCCCGCTGCCGGAAGATCAACTGCTGGCCCAGCGCGCCACCATCGCCGCCATGACCCCAATGCAGCGTCCTGCCAAATAACGGACGGAACCGACCGCCGTCCCGCCCCTTCTTTCGCCGGTCCGCACCGGCTAGAAGGGGCGGGATAGCTGTCAGGATGTATTGATGACCACCACGCCCGCGCGCCTGCGCAAGGCCGTATTGCCCGTCGCGGGCCTCGGCACCCGCGTCCTCCCCGGCACCAAGACCACGCCCAAGGAACTGCTGAACGTCGTCGATCGGCCGATCCTGTCCTATATCGTCGAAGAGGCGCGCGAAGCCGGGATCGAGCACATCGTCTTCGTCACCGGCCGCTCCAAGGGCGCGATCGAGGACTATTTCGATCACCAGATCGAGCTGGAAGCCCAGCTGCTGGCCAAGGGCAAGACCGAAATCCTAGAGATGATGAACGCCGAACTGGCGTCCGCCGGCGAGATGAGCTTCACCCGCCAGATGCAGCCCAAGGGCCTGGGCCACGCCGTCTGGTGCGCGCGCGACATCATCGGCCATGAGCCGTTCGCCGTCATCCTGCCCGACGTGATCGTGGACTCACAGCCCGGCGCCCTGAAACAGCTGGCCGAGGTCTACGCCGAGACCGGGGGCAACATCATCGGCGTGGAATCCGTGCCCGAAGACCAGACCCACAAATACGGCATCGTCGATCCGGTCAGCCGCGACGGCTCGCGGATCGTCATGAAGGGCATGGTCGAAAAGCCCGCCGCCGGAACGGCGCCGTCCAACCTGTCGATCTCGGGCCGCTACATCCTTCAGCCGGAAATCTTCGACCTGCTGGCGACGCAGGAAACCGGCGCGGGCGGCGAGATCCAGCTGACCGACGCCATGGCGCGTCTGATGCAGCACCAGGCCTTCACCGCCGTCGAATATGCGGGCGTGACCCACGACTGCGGCGACAAGATCGGCCTCTTGAAGGCCAATGTCGCGCTGGCCCTGAAACGTCCAGACCTGGGCGAAGCCGCTCGCGCGGTGATCTCGGGCCTGCTTTAAGGCGACGGTCGAGGGCGTTGAGCGCGCCTCTCCACCCTGCTAACCCTCCGCGCACATCATCAGGAGACGAACCATGGCCACATCCGAAGGCTGGGACATGCCGACCGGCGACCTCATGAAGGGCAAGAAGGGCCTGATCATGGGCGTGGCGAACTCCAGCTCCATCGCCTGGGGCATCGCCTCGCAACTGGCGGCGCAGGGCGCGGAACTGGCCTTCACCTATATGGGCGAAAGCCTGGAGCGGCGTGTGCGGCCGCTGGCCGAAAGCGTCGGCGCCAAGCTGCTGATTCCCGCCGACGTCACCGACGACGCCTCGATGGACGCCGCCTTCGCCGAGCTGGAAAAGACCTTCGGCACGATCGACTTCGTCGTCCATTCGGTGGCCTTCGCCAACAAGGACGAGCTGAAGGGCAGCTTCGTGGACAACACCACGCGTGACAGCTTCCTGCTGGCCATGAACATCTCGGCCTTCAGCTTCGTGGATGTATCCAAGCGCGCCGCCAAACTGATGCCGAACGGCGGCAGCCTGATCACCCTGACCTATCTGGGGTCCGAGCGGGTCATCCCGAACTACAACACCATGGGCGTGGCCAAGGCGGCGCTGGAGGCGGCGACCCGCTATATCGCGCGCGACCTGGGTCCCAAGAACATCCGCGTCAACGCCATCTCGGCCGGCGCCATGCGCACCCTGTCGCTGGCGGGCATCTCGGGCGGGCGCGGCCTGCACTCCAAGTCGGCGCAGTTCTCGCTGATCAAGGAAGAGACCTCGATGGAGGGCGTCGCCGGCGCCGCCCTGTGGCTGTGCTCGGACCTGGGGCGTTCGACCACGGGCGAGGTCGTTCACGTCGATGCGGGCTTCCACGCCGTGGGCCTGCCGGACGACATGGAAGGTTGATCGGGGAAGCCTGATCAGGCCCTTCCGACGTTCACGGTGACGGTTTAAGGCCGGGGCATGACTGCTCCGGCCTTTTCCTTGCGCGCCCTGCCCGCCTCCGCCTTTTCGTCCGCCGCCGTGGCGACAGTGATCGGGTTCGGCGGGACCGTCGCCCTGGTGGTTCAGGCGGGTCAGGCCCTGGGCGCGGATGCGGGCCAGATCGGGTCGATGGTGACGGCCCTGTGCCTGGGCATCGGCGCGCCCGGCGTGCTGTTGAGTTGGCGGCTGAAGATTCCCGTCGTCCTGGCCTGGTCGACGCCGGGCGCGGCCCTGCTGGCGGCCTCGACCCTGGGCCTGTCGTGGCCGACGGCCATCGGCGCCTTTGTCTTCGCTGCGCTTCTGATGATCCTGACGGGCCTGATCCCGGCGCTGGGCCGGCTGGCGGCAAGGATCCCGGCGGCCATTGCATCGGCCATGCTGGCGGGGGTGCTGCTGCCCTTTGTGTTGCGGCTGTTCAAGGTCGTGCCGGACGAGACGGTGCTGGTCGTCGGCCTGGTTGCCCTGTTCCTGATCTTTCGGCGCCTGCAGCCGGTCTGGACCCTGCCTGCGGTATTGGCGGCGGCCTTTGCGGTGCTGGCGATCCGGGGGCAGTTGGCCCTGCCCGCCGGAACGGGCCTGTTTGGCCATCTGCAGCCCGTGGTTCCTGTGTTCGACTGGAAGGCGGCCATCAGCCTGGGCTTTCCGTTGTTTCTGGTGACCCTGGCCGCGCAGAACCTGCCGGGGCTGGTGGTGTTGCAAAGCGCGGGCTATCCGCCGCCCGCAAACCGGCTGATCCTGTCCACCGGTGTCGCCAGCCTGCTGGCGGCCCCGTTCGGCGCGCACGGGGTCAATCTGGCGGCGATCACGGCGGCGATCTGCACCGGGCCGGACGCTCATCCCGATCCCGCCCGGCGCTGGGTCGTGGGCGTGATCTATGGCGGCTTCTATGTGGGTGTAGCGCTATTCGCCGCGCCGCTGGCGGGGTTGTTCATCGCTATGCCGCCGGCCGTACTGGCGGCGGTGACGGGCCTGGCCTTGATCGCGCCGCTGACCGGGGCGCTGCAGGGAATGATGGTCGAGACGGCGTCGCGAGAGGCCGCCGTGCTGACGTTCGCCGCGACGGCGTCGGGCCTTGCCCCGTTCGGGGTAGGATCGGCCTTCTGGGGCTTGGTCGTCGGCTTTGCAGCCTTAGCCGCCGGACGCTGGGTCAGACCGCAGGTCTGACCCAGCACCTCTCTTTCAGCCTATCACGCGTCGCGCTGCTTGAGGCGGGTCAGTCGCGCAGCGACGCCGGGACCTGACCGCCGTTTTCGGCCAACTTCTTCCAGACCGCCTTGGACAGGGCGATGTTCTGTTCGGCCGAGCCGTGCTCGCCGGCATGGACGTTCAGCTCTTCCGCCAGTTCCTTGCGGGCCGCCAGACTGGAATCCAGATCCAGCAGCTTCAGCAGATCGACGATCGAGGTGCGCCAGTTGCCGCCCCCGCCCTTGGACGCCGCCAGATCGCTGAGCACCGCCTCGACATCGACCGGCGGCAGGGCGGATCCAGTCGTCGGGATCGGCCCTGCGCTGGGCGTCGGCGGGACCCCGGCGGTGGGTGTCGGAGCCGGCGCAGGCGCGGCTTTCGGCTTGTGGCCCGTGATCTTGTTCCAGATCGAAGAGAAGATACCCATCGGTCGCGCTCCTGTTGGTGTCGTCAGATAATGCTTTCCAAGCGCGACGGTTCAGTGACGCGCCGGAATCTCCAGCCCGCGCTGTACCGCGGGGCGGGCCAGGCCCCGTTCCAGCCAGGCGGCGACGCGCGGGAAGTCAGAGAATCCAACGATCTCACCCGCCTCGTAGAAGCCGATCAGGTTGCGGACCCACCCCAGGGTGGCGACGTCGGCGATGGAGTAGTCTCCGACGATCCAATCCCGGCCTTGAAGCCGCGTCTCCAGCACGCCCAGCAGGCGGCGGCTTTCGGCGACGTAGCGGTCGCGCGGGCGCTTGTCCTCGTAATCCTTGCCGGCGAAGCGGTGGAAGAAGCCCAGTTGGCCGAACATCGGGCCAATGGCGCCCATCTGGAACATGACCCACTGGATCGTCTCGTAGCGGGTCGCGGGATCGGCCGAGAGCAGCTTGCCGGTCTTTTCGGCCAGATAGATCAGGATGGCGCCGGATTCGAACAGGGCCAGCGGCTGCTCGCCCGGCCCGTTCGGATCGAGGATGGCGGGGATCTTGCCGTTGGGGTTCAGCGATAGGAATTCCGGCCCCCAAGTCTCGTTCTTAGTTATGTCGACCAGGTGCGGCTCATAGGCCAGGCCGACCTCCTCCAGCATGATGGACACCTTCACCCCGTTGGGCGTCGGCAGGGAATAGAGCTGGATTCGGTCGGGATGCTGAGCCGGCCAGCGCTGGGTGATCGGGAAGGCGGACAGGTCGGTCATGGCAGGCCTCGGTCGGTTGAGGCTTGTATGTTGGAGCCGCCCCTCGCTTTGGCAACAGTCGCCGTCGCCGTTTGATCGCGGGCTTGTGTCTGGAATCGGACCTCCGACGATGCCAGCTTGGCCGTGGCCGATCACAGGTCGCAGGAAGGGAGACGCCCGATGGCGCACAAGTTCGAAGTCTATCAGGACAAGGCTGGCGAATACCGCGTCCGCTTCAAGTTCAACTCCGAGGTGATCTTCTCGACCGAGGGCTATTCCGACAAGTCGGGCGCCAAGCGCGCGATCGAGTCGATCAAGAAACACGTCGGCGATGCGCCGGTGGAAGACGCTTAGCTAGTCGGGCTCGCGCTCGCCCACCTCGGTCGGCGGCACGGCCAGCAGCCAGCCGTCGGCCAGGTGCAGTTCGGGCGTCGCTTCCTTGGTGAAGGGCAGATACCAGGTCGGGCCGCCCGTCGCGGGGGCGATCTCCAGCATGTCGTCGGCGCCGAAGTTCTGGACCGACTTGACCGTGCCCATGACGGCGCCCGCCCTGTCGCGGACCTCGACGCCCAACAGGTCGGCGAGATAGAATTCGTCTTCCTCCGGCTCGGGGAAGCGGTCGCGGGGGACGTGCAGCTTCAGGCCGCGCAGCGCGTCGGCCTCTTCCTTGGTGGCGATTTCCTTGGCTCGGCCGACGACGCCGCTCTTGTCCGGTCGGGTCGCGGTCAGGGTCAGGGCCACCGTGCCGTCGGCGCGCAGCAGCGGGCCGTATGCGGTCAGGGCCAGGGGATCGGCGGTGAAGGCGGTCACCCGCACTTCGCCCCGCACCCCGAAACCGCCGCCGATCTGGCCGACGAGGATCAATCTGCTGTCCGTGGTCATACTGGTCCTTAGAGCCTGATCGGTGAAGAGGAATCGCTTCGCTATTCCACTGACGCCGTGAATCAGGCTCGAAATTTAAAGCGAAAGCATGATTCACGCTTTTGGAGGAACCGCGAAGCGGTTCCTCCAAAAACGATCATGCTTTTGCGCATGAAAAAGGCGGCGTCGAAAGACGCCGCCCTGATCATCGTAAAACCGAAAGGCTTAGCCTTCGGCCTTTTCTTCGGTCACTTCTTCAGCAGCCGGGGCTTCTTCGGCAGCAGCTTCAGCAGCGGGCGCTTCTTCGGCGGCGACTTCTTCAGCAGGCGCTTCTTCAACAGCCGGGGCCGGAGCAGCGGCGGCTGCGGCGGCTTCTTCCTTGGCGCGGGCGGCGGCTTCAGCGGCCTCGACCTTGGCGGCGGCTTCGGCTTCCAGACGATCAGCTTCGCGCTGGGCGCGCTCGGCGGCGCGTTCCTGGGCCTTCTTGCCCGGAGCGCCCTTGTTCGGGTTGTTCGACTGGGTCCATTTGACCTTGCCGGCCAGGGCTTCGTCGGCGCTTTGCGAGATGAAGCGCGCGACGCGGTCGGTCGGCTGGGCGCCCTTGCCGAGCCATTCAGCGATGCGATCGACCTTCAGGGCGACGCGCGGGGTGGCGCCGTCCTTGGGCAGCATCGGGTTGTAGCTGCCGACCTTCTCGATGAACTTGCCGTCGCGGGGCGAGTGCGAGTCGGCGACGACGATGTGGTAGTAGGGGCGCTTCTTGGCGCCACCGCGGGCCAGACGAATTTTCAGCATTTTCAGGTCTCTTTCTAGGAAGTCGTTATTTCTTGGGAGGGAAGCCCGGAAGGCCAGGCAGGCCCCCCGGAAGTTGTCCGCCACCCAATCCGGCGAGCCGGTCCTGGATGGCTTTCAGTTCTTCGGCGCTGGCTTCCGGCGTCTTGCCGCCGCCCAGGGCCTTCAATCGGTTCAGATCGGGACCGCCGCCGCCCATTCCTGGGATGCCGCCGCCGCCGAGGCCGCCCAGCATGGCGGCCATCTGCTGCATCTTCTTGGGTCCGCCGCGCGCCATCGACTTGACCACGTCGGCCATCTGGCGATGCTGTTTCAGAACCCGGTTCACGTCCTGCACGTCCACGCCGGCGCCGGCGGCGATGCGCTTCTTGCGGCTGGCGTTCAGCAGGTCGGGCTTCTTGCGCTCGGCCTTGGTCATCGAGGAGATGATGGCTTCCTGGCGCAGGATCATGCGGTCGTCGATGCCGCTTTCGGCCATCTGGCCCTTCATCTTGGCCACGCCGGGCAGCATGCCCATGATGCCCTGAAGCCCGCCCATCCGCTTCATCTGCTGAAGCTGGCCGGCGAGGTCGTCCAGATCGAACTGACCCTTGGCCAGCTTCCGGGCCATCTTCTCGGCCTTGGCCTGGTCCAGGTCCTGGCTGGCCTTTTCGACCAGGGCGACGATATCGCCCTGGCCCAGGATGCGGCCGGCGACGCGGCGCGCGTCGAACACGTCCAGCGCATCGACCTTTTCGCCGGCACCCAGATATTTGATCGGCAGGCCGGTGACGGCCCGCATCGACAGCATGGCGCCGCCCCGACCGTCGCCGTCGGCGCGGGTCAGGACGAGGCCGGTCAGGGGCAGGCGCGCGTGGAAGGCGGCGGCGGTGCGCACCGCGTCCTGGCCAGTCAGGCTGTCGGCGACCAACAGGGTCTCGATGGGTTGCGAGATCTCGGCGACCTCGGCCACCTCGTTCATCAGCCCTTCGTCCAGGGTGATGCGGCCGGCGGTATCCAGGATCAGGACGTCGAAGCCCTGAAGCTTGGCCGACTGCAGCGCCCGGCGCGTGATCTGAACCGCGCTCTCGCCCGCCACGATCGGCAGGACGGCGACGTCGATCTGTTTGCCCAGCTGGGCCAGCTGTTCCATCGCGGCCGGACGACGCGTGTCCAGCGAGGCCATCATGACCTTCTTGCGATCGAACTTGGTCAGGCGCAGCGCCAGCTTGGCCGAGGTCGTGGTCTTGCCCGAACCCTGCAGGCCGGCCATCAGCACCACGGCGGGCGGATTGGCGTTGGTGTTGAGCGGGACCGGCTCTTCGCCGCCCAGCATCTCGATCAGACCGTCATAGACGATCTTGACCACCTGATCGGCCGGCCGGACCGAACGGATGACCTCTTCGCCCGTCGCGCGTTCGGTGGCGAAGGCGATGAATTCCTTGACGACCGGCAGGGCGACGTCGGCCTCGAGCAGGGCCACGCGCACTTCGCGCATCGCCTCGGCGACGTCCTTTTCGGACAGGGCGCCGCGCCCGGTGATCCGGTCGAAGACGCCTGTCAGCCGCTCGTTCAGAGCCTCGAACATTCACTACCTCGTGGCGACGAGTGAAACGGCCCCATACGACAACGGCCCCCGGCGACGATCACGTCGGCGGAGGGTTCTCGCCATCCTCGTCCATCCTGAGATGGGGTCGTGATGGTGGAGACGCAGGTTCACTTGCGTCGGAAGCGGCGGCTTATGGAGGAAAACAAGGCGGAAGGCAACCGGAGCGAGTCGGTCACGCTTTAATCCTGATCTTCGTCACGGCATTTAGCGGATTGTCATCATCGTGCTAAGAGCCCCGCCCTTTATAGGGGCGGCGATGTCGCCAACGTTTTTGACTTCAGGAGAAGCACACATGAGCAAGGTGCTGGTTATCGGCGCAGGCGGCGTCAGTTCGGTCGCGGTCCACAAGATGGCGATGAATGCGGACATCTTCTCGCATATCACCCTGGCGAGCCGGACCAAGTCCAAGTGCGACGCCATCGCCGAATCCGTGAAGTCGCGCTTCGGCGTGAGCATCGACACCGCCGCCATCGACGCCGACGACGTGGCGGCGACCACCGCCCTGATCAAACAGGTGCAGCCCGAACTAGTCGTGAACCTGGCCCTGCCCTATCAGGACCTGGCGATCATGGACGCCTGTCTCGCCGCCGGCGTGAACTATCTCGACACCGCCAACTATGAGCCGCGCGACGAGGCCAAGTTCGAATACAAATGGCAGTGGGCCTATCAGGAGCGTTTCAAGGACGCGGGTCTGATGGCGCTGCTGGGTTCGGGCTTCGACCCCGGCGTGACCTCGGTCTTCGCCACCTACACCAAGAAGCATCTGCTGGATTCCATCGAGACGCTGGACATCCTGGACTGCAACGGCGGCGACACCGGCCTGCCGTTCGCGACCAACTTCAACCCCGAGATCAACCTGCGCGAAGTGACCGCCCCGTCGCGTCACTGGGAAAACGGCCAGTGGGTCGAGGGCCCGGCCCTGTCGCACAAGCAGACCTTCGACTTCGAGGGCGTGGGTCAGAAGAACATGTACCTCATGTACCATGAGGAGCTGGAATCGCTGGCGAAATTCTACCCCGAGATCAAGCGCATCCGCTTCTGGATGACCTTCGGCGACAGCTACCTGAAGCACCTCGAAGTGCTGGAAAACATCGGCATGACCTCCATCGAGCCGATGATGTTCCAGGGCCGCGAGATCATTCCGATCGAGTTCCTGAAGGCCCTGCTGCCGGAACCGTCATCGCTGGGTCCGATCACCAAGGGCAAGACCAACATCGGCACCATCGCCACGGGCGTGAAGGACGGGGTCAAGAAGACGGTCTACGTCAACAACATCTGCGACCACCAGGAAGCCTATGCCGAGACCGGCAACCAGGCTGTCAGCTACACCACCGGCGTGCCAGCCATGATCGGCGCGGCCCTGATGCTGACCGGCCAGTGGAAGGGCGCGGGCGTGTTCAACATGGAACAGCTGGACCCCGACCCCTTCATGGACATGCTGAACAAGCACGGCCTGCCGTGGAAGGTTCAGGACCTGGACGCCCCTCTCGACTTCTAAGGCTCAGACCATGGCCATGCAGACCCAAGCCGGTGGACCGGGCGCCTTCGCCCGGTTCGACCTGAACCGCGTCCCCTCGCCCGCCTTCGTGGTCGACGAGGCGGCGGTGCGTCGCAACCTGTCCGTCCTGAAGGACGTGGGGGCGCGCGGAAATGCGCGGGTTCTGCTGGCCCTGAAGGCCTTTTCAATGTGGTCGCTGGCCGATGTCGTCGGGGAATACCTCGACGGCGTCTGCGCCTCTGGCCTGTGGGAGGCGCGGTTGGCGCGGGAATTCTATCAGGGGCACCTGACCACCTATTCACCGGCCTACAAGCCGGCGGACCTGCCCGAGATCCTGCGTCTATCAGACACGGTCATCTTCAACGCCCCGGATCAGATCGCCCGGTTCGCCGATGTGATCGCGGTGGCCAGGGGCCAGGGCGAGACGTTCGACATCGGCCTGAGGCTGAACCCCGAACATTCCGAGGCCGAGGTCGCCAAATACGACCCGTGCCAATTCGGGTCGCGCCTGGGGTTCCCGGTGTCGCAGCTGAAGCCGGAGCATCTGGACGGCGTCGACGGCCTGCACATCCATGCCTTGTGCGAACAGGGCTTCGAGCCGCTGGAGCGGATCTGGGCGGCGGTGGAGCCGACGCTGGCGCCCCTGCTGGCCGATCTGAAGTGGATCAACCTGGGCGGCGGGCACCATGTGACGCGGGCCGATTACAGGCGCGATGATCTGGCCGCGTTCCTACGCCGGTTGGGCGAGACGCATGGGCTGACGGTCTATATCGAGCCGGGCGAGGCTGCGGCGCTGGACGCCGGCATACTGGTCGGCGAGGTGCTGGACACTTTCGACAACGGCATCGCAGTCGCCATCACCGACATCTCGGCGACCTGCCACATGCCCGATGTGATCGAGGCGCCCTATCGTCCGGCCATGCTGAACGAGGGCGAAACGGGGATGACCTATCGCCTGGGCGGGCCGTCGTGCCTGGCGGGGGACATCATCGGCGACTACGTCTTCGAGACGGCCCCGACGGCGGGGACGCGCATCGCCTTCCTGGACCAGGCCCATTATTCGATGGTGAAGACCAACACCTTCAACGGCGTGCCTTTGCCAACCATCGCTCTGTGGAACAGCGAGACGGACGCGCTGACGCTGGTGCGCGAATTCGACTATTCGGAATTCCGCGACCGTCTGTCCTGATCGCAAAAAGGGCGGCTCTCGCCGCCCTTCCCTGACCTATTCTTCCTTCGGTTCGTCCGCCGCCGGCTCGGCATCGGGCTTGGGCGTGGAACCCGGTTCGGTGACGACGACGCCTTCGGGCGCAGCCGACAGTTTCGACAGGTCGCCGCCGGCGCGCAGCACGTCCAGCGCCCGCTGAAGCTGGTAATCCTTTTCCTTGTCGAAGCTCTC
The DNA here is from genome assembly GCF_979258305.1 of Brevundimonas sp. AC546. Taxonomy (NCBI): domain Bacteria; kingdom Pseudomonadati; phylum Pseudomonadota; class Alphaproteobacteria; order Caulobacterales; family Caulobacteraceae; genus Brevundimonas; species Brevundimonas sp. AC546. Next base: position 2,389,907 of record NZ_OZ409849.1, on the reverse strand, counting down.
GCCGGGGGCTTCGCGCGGCGTGTGCGGACCCTTGCGCTCGGCGCCGATGGAGGCGTCCAGGGCGGTGGCGTAGGCGGCTTCGGAATAGATGAAGCTGGAGCGTGAGACGATGCGCGCCTCGGCCTCGGACCGGGCCACCTCCAGGTCCGGCTCGATGCCGATCTTCTGGATCGAAGCGCCCGATGGGGTGTAGTAGCGCGCGGTCGTGATCGAAAGGGCGCCGTCCTGGCCTTGGCGTAGCGGGATCACCGTCTGGACCGAGCCTTTGCCGAAGCTGGTCAGGCCGACCACGGTCGCACGCTGATGATCCTTCAGGGCGCCGGCGACGATCTCGGACGCCGAAGCCGAGCCATAGTTGACCAGCACGACCAGCGGCAGGCCGCCGGTGATGTCGCCGGGCTTGGCGGAGTAGCGTTGGATCTGCTCGGGCTTGCGGCCGCGCTGGCTGACGATCTCGCCGCGCTCCAGGAAGGCGTCGGACACGTCGATGGCGGCGTTCAGCAAACCACCGCCGTTGTTGCGCAGATCCAGGACATAGCCCTTCACGCCCGGCTTCTCGGCCTTGATCTTGGCGATGGCCTCGTTCAGCTCGCGACCGGTGTTCTCGTTGAAGGTCGAGACGCGCAGATAGCCGAAGTCGCCCTCGACCCGGCCGGTGACCGACTGGACCTTGATGACCTCGCGGGTCAGGACGACCTCCAGCGGATCCTCGCCGTCGCGCAGGAAGGTCACCTTGATGCTGGTGCCAACGGCGCCGCGCAGCTTCTCGGACACCTGGCTGACCGTCAGGCCGGCCGCGTTCTGGCCCTCGATCGAGGAGATGACGTCGCCGGCCTGGACCCCGGCCTTGGCGGCGGGGCTGTCGTCCATCGGCGAGATGACCTTCACCATGCCGCCGTCGGCGCTGATGGTCAGGCCGACGCCCGAATACTGGCCCTCGGTGCGCTCGCGCAGCTCGTCGTAGTTGGAGGGCGGCAGGTAGTTGGAGTGCGGGTCCAGCGCCGTCATCATGCCGGCCAGGGCGGCCTCGATCAGCTTCTTGTTGTCGACCGGGACGACATAGGCCTGCTCGACGATGCCCACGACGTCGCCGAACAGCTCCAGCATGCGGAAGGTTTCATTGCGAGGGGTCTGGCTGCTGACAGCAGCGGCGGATCCGCCGAGCACCAGAGCGGCGCAGCCGACGAGGAGCAGTTTACGCATTCGGTCTCTTTCGGTCGGGCCGATCATTCAAGGCGCCCGTGGGAAGGGTAAGGCGGTGCAGACACGACCAAATCGTGGCGACGCAGCGTTCCGCCGATAAAATCAGCGTCAGAGGAGAATGCAAAGGACTATTGCAGGTTCACTGCAACCACGGCCCCGGATCGATGGGCCGTTCGTCGCGACGCAGCTCGAAATAGATGTCGCCGTCCGGGCCGCTGCGGCCCAGGGTCTGGCCGTCCGACACGCGGGCGTCCGATCCCACATCCACGCTGTCCAGGCCGGCGATGACCGCGCGCCAGCCGGGGCCGAGGTCCAGCACCACCACATTGCCCCATCCCGTCAGAGGCCCGGCATAGGCGACCTTGGCGTCGGCGGGGGCCGTCACGGCCGCTCGGTCGGCGCGCCAGCGCCAGCCGGAAGTCCCGGCGCCCCAGGTCTGGCTGGGCGCGCCGGAGAGGGGCGGACTGAGGCGGGCGCGACCGGCGGGCAGGCGAGCCGTAGGGGTTTCCGCCGCCTGGGTCGCGGGCACGGCCCCGCCCAGTTCGCGGATACGACGTTCCAGCACGGCGGCGGCTCGCTCGGCGGCGCGGGCCTCGGCGTTCAGCACGGCGGTCAGGGCGGTCTTGCGCGCCGTCAGACCCTCGATCTCTCCCCGGCGGTCGCCTTGCGCGCTCTCGGTCGTCAGCAGCCGTTCGGAGGACAGGACGGCGAGGCGGCGGATACGCATGATCTCGGCCTGACGGGCCCCCAAGGCCTTGGCGCGGTTTTCCAGGTCTGGCGTCATGGCCTTGAGCAGGATCGAGGCGCGCACCGTGTCGATGGCCTTGTCGGCCGGCACCAGCAGGGGCGGCGGCGGGCGGCGGCTCATCATCTGCAGGGCGCTGAGCAGACGGCCCTGGGCGCCGCGTTCGCGGGTCAGGTCGGTGACCAGTTCGGCCTCGCGTTCGGTCAGTTGCTGCAGGCGGGCCCGCTGGTCGTCGATCTGGCGGTCGTCGGTCTGTTCGTCGGCGCGCAGCGAGGCCAGGCGGCGCTCCAGCTGGGCCAGTTCGGACTTGGCGGCGTCGGCGTCGGCGCGCAGGCGACGCGCCCGCACGGTCTCGTCGCGATATTCGGCCTGGATGCGCGACAGCTCGCTTTCGGGCGCCTGACGACCCATAGCGGGCGCGGCGCAGACGAAGCCCGTCAGCAGGGCTAGCGATAGGGGAATGGCGCGACGCATGTCAGTCGCGATGATATGGCGATCCGGCCAGGATGGTCACGGCCCGATACAGCTGTTCCGCCAACATGGCGCGCGCCAGGGCGTGGGGCCAGGTCTGGGGACCGAAGGCCAGGGTCGAGGCGGCGGCGGCCCGCACGCTCTCGTCCAGCCCGTCCGCCCCGCCGATGGCGAAGACCAGACGGCGTTCGCCCTGGTCGCGCAGCTTGGCGATGTGGTCGGCGAAGGCGCGCGAGGAATAGGTCTTGCCGCGTTCGTCGCAGGCGATCAGATGCGCACCCTCCGCGGCCGCGAGGATCAGCTCGGCCTCCGGCGCCTTGCCCGGCTTTCGGGCTTCAAGGTCGATCAGTTCGAGGGGACCGAGGCCAAGCGTGCGTCCCGACAGGGTGGCGCGCTTGGCGTAGTCGTCGGCGAGCGTCGCCTCAGGCCCCCGGCCCGGTCGGCCGATGGCGACGATGCTCAGCTTCATGGTGTCAGTCGCGGACCATGCGGTGGGCGGAATCGACGGCCCAGATCTTCTCGATATTGTAGAAGGTGCGCACTTCCGGGCGGAACAGGTGAACGATCACGTCGCCGGCGTCGATCAGGACCCAGTCGCAGTGCGGCAGGCCCTCGACCTTGGCCTTGCCCAGACCGTTTTCCTTCAGCGTGCGCAGCAGGTGGTCGGCGATGGCGCCGACGTGACGGTGCGAACGCCCGGACGCCACGATCATGGTGTCGGCCATGGCGCTTTTGCCCTTGAGGTCGATCAGGACCATGTCCTGGGCCTTATCCTCGTCGAGGCGGCTCAGAATGGCTTCTTCAAGCGGGGTTGCGCCGACGGGGCGCGGAGCGGAATCGTCGAAACCGCGCGGGGAAGCGTCGGATTCAAAGCCGTCTTCGGAATGGAGAGGTTCGATAGCGTCCATCTCGTGCGCCGTGTTCGAGACGGCGGCGTCTTGCGTATCATACGCGGGCGAGGGGGTCAGCGGAGGGCTCCGGGAGCGTTGACTAAAGAGGCCCTTTAGCACGGATGGGCCGCAACGTGAACCGGCGCCCGAATCATCGGGCGATCACGAGGCCGCGCGTCGCCCCGTCGAAGTCCTGATTGCTGTCGAGGACAGGGGGTTGAGCGGCGCCGTCAGATAGGTCCAGGCGGGCGCTTCAAGCGTGGGCAGCAGGCCGGCTTGCTGGGCCGGAATGCGGAAACCGGCGAAGCGGGCGGCGGCCGGCGCAGTGCGGCTGTCCAGCAGCGAACCCGGCCGGGCGATCACCGCCACGGGCATCAGCCGCATGATGTCGGTCCAGCCTCTCCAGCGATGGAAGCTGGCCAGATTGTCCGATCCCATCAGCCAGACGAAGTGCACGCCGGGATGCCGCGCGACCAGCAGGCGCAGGGTGTCCACGGTCCAGGCGACGCCGGCGCGGGTCTCGAAGTCCGAAACGATCATCGACGGACCGCGCGCTTGCTGGCGGGCCGAGGCCATGCGCTCGTCCAGCGGCGCGCTTTGGCGGGCCTCCTTCAACGGGTTCTGCGGCGAGACCAGCCAGACGACGCGGTCCAGACCGAGGCGACGCATGGCGGTCTCGGCGACATGGGCATGGCCGTCGTGGGCCGGATTGAAGGAGCCGCCGAACAGGCCGACCTTCATGCCCGGCGCCAGGGTCAGGCCATCGCGCAGCGCCCCGGATCGGGGGCCGGCGCCTTTAGGCGCGGGACCGGCGTGGAAGAAGGACAAGCGGCGTCTCGGGCGGCGGGAGTTTTGCTCAGCGGCGCCCTTATAGCGCGGGTGTTTGTTCAGCCTACAAAAATCATTCTTAGACAGCAGCTTCGAACAGGGCGTCACGCGCAATGTCGGCGTGGGTCATGGGGAACAGGTGCCCCCCGCCGGATACGACCTCGACCGTGACGTTGGGCAGGCCGCGAAGCGTGACCGGCACATGGGTCAGGGCGCCGTGTTCGGCCTTCAGGATGCGCACCGGCCCCGGATAGCGGCGCAGCGCCCGCCAGGGATCGTGCGCGTGGGCCGCATAGTTGGCGGCTTCCCAGGCTGGCGCAGCGGTCAGGCTGAAACCACCCTCCCCTTCGCCCAGGCCTTCCGACAGATAATCGGCCAGCACCATGTCGGGCCAGCCCTTGAAGGCGCCGCGCCCGCGATAGGCGGCCATGGCCTGCTCGCGACTGTCGAACAGGCTGCGACGACGCAAGGTCGCCTTGGCGATGGGGATCGCGCCCATCAGCCGGTGGGCGAAGGGCAGGTTGAAGGCGAAGACGGCAGACCGCTTCCAGATCACGGGATCGAACAGGACCAGGCTGGACACGCGCTCCGGCTGTTCGGCCGCCGCGAGCAGGGAGGCGGTCCCCCCCATCGAATGGCCGGCCATCACCACCGGCGGACCGTCGATGGCCTTGAGCAGGGCCAGCAGATCGTCGCGGTGATCCAGCCAGTTGGTCTTGGGACGGGTGAAGACCGGCAGGGTCGAACGGCCATGCCCACGCAGGTCGGGCGCCCAGATGCGCAAACTGGCCGACAGGGGCGACAGCAAGCTGCGATAGGTGGCGGCGTTGAAGCCGTTGGCGTGGGAGAAGATCAGATCGACCGGCCTGTTCGGATCGCCGAAGTCCAGCACCGCCATCTCGCCCGCGCCCCAGCGGTTGTCGATGGGGACGGACAGGCGCCGAGGGGGAGACATCAGCGCCGCATCCATGCTCAAGCCGCCTCGCGGCACGCGGCGCAGCGCCCGTGCGCCTCGATCGTGGTGCGGGCGATGGCGTAACCGGCGGCCGATGCGGCGGCGTTCATCGCGCTCTGATCAGGCCCGCTGACCTCCCGCGTGGCGCCGCAGCAGTCGCAGATCAGGAAGGCGGCGGCATGGGCGGCATCGCCGTCGTCGGTGCAGGCGACATAGGCGCTGATCGAGGCGATGCGGTGGGCCATACCCAGCCGTTCCAGGAACTCCAGCGCGCGATAGACGGTCGGCGGCTTGGCCGCCTGGCCGTCCTCGCCGAAGCGCGCGATCAGGTCATAGGCCTTCACCGGCTCGCCGGTTTCCAGCAGCAGCGCCAGCACCCGGCGGCGTTGGGTGGTCATGCGTTCGCCACGCTGCGCTGCACGCGCCTCAGCCGCCGCGAGGGCGCGATCCAGCGCGCCGCCCTTCAGGCCGGAGTGGTCATGATCGTGATCGCAGGCGGAACCCATGCGCCACAGCTAATGGCTTAAGGCCCCTATCGCAACTGAAGCATCGCGGGTTTGCCGCTGGGACAGGGTTGGGCTAGAAGGCGCGCCTTCAATCTCCATTCAGAGCGTCCTCGCTTCATGACCGACACGAACAACTCGCCGCTCGAAGGCAATGTCCTCTTCTACGTCAATCCGGAGCCGCTTGATCAGAGCATCCACGGCGGCCTGGGCGTCAATCCGACCGACAAGCCCTATGCCTTCGTGGCCCAGACCAATGTCGTGCCGCTGACGGTGACCGAATTCTCGGCCGCCGCCCTGTCCTATCCGATCATCTTCACCGGCGAGAACCGCCAGCCGGTGGCAGTGATGGGCCTGCGCCAGAACGAGAACCTGTTCGTCGCCGACGACGGCGAGTTCCGCGCGGAAGCCTATGTGCCGGCCTATGTGCGCCGCTATCCGTTCGTCTTCGCCGACGACAAGCAGAACCAGCGTCTGATCCTGTGCATCGACCGCGGCGCGTCGATCGTCGCCGAGGGCGGCCAGAACCCGCTGTTCGTCGATGGCCAGCCCAGCGACTACACGAACATGGCGATGGAGTTCTGCAACAACTTCGAGCAGGAGCGTCAGCGCACCGAAGGCTTCGTGGCGCTGATCAACGAGTTGGACCTGCTGGACATCCGCGAGGCCCACTTCACGCCGCGCAATCCCGACGGCACGCCGGGTCAGCCGCAGAAGCTGGCCGAATACTATGCGGTGTCGGAAGACAAGCTGCGCGCCCTGTCCGCCGAAAAGCTGGCCGAGCTGCGTGACAACGGCGCCCTGGGCCAGATCTACGCCCACCTGGTGTCGCTGGTCGGTTGGGATCGCCTGATCGCCCTGGCCGTGCTGCGCCAGGCGCCGACGACCGTCAACTAAGCCAAAGACGACCCAAGACGTTCAGCCCCGCCGGTTTCGCCGGCGGGGTTTTTCGTGGGCTCAGCGCCGCGAGAACAGCGCCCGCGTCAGGCAGGAGAAGACCAGCCGCCCCGCCTCGTCCAGCAGGTCGTGCGAGGCGATGACGATGCCTTTTTCGTCCCCGACCGGATCCTTGCCCATCACAGTCATCCGGCCCCGCAGCAGTTCCCCGGCCGGGGGATTGCGCATGTAGCGCAGGCCATCGACGGCAAGGACCTTGGTCTGGGCCCAGCCGCCGGACTTGTCCGCCGCCAGCCGGCTCCACAGCACATAGACCATGGCGTCCGGCGCGCCGTAGGCGACATCCCAACCGGGTGAGAACCGCTCGATGAATACGTCCAGCGCCGCCTGATCGACGGCGCAGGCGCCCAGCGGCACGACCTGACCCACTTCCAGGTCTTCGAAATGGACGTGCAGCGGATCGCTCATGGGCGGGACTTTCCGTATCGGCTTCAGGCGGGTTCTTCGGAAACACGAACCAGCAGCTTGCCGTCGTGATCGCCCGTGAACAAGCGGTTCAACGAATCCACCGCGCCGTCCAGGCCGTCATCGACGTGAACCTTCCACTTCACCCGGCCATCCGCCAGCCACGGCCCCATCTCGGCGACCATCTCGCGGGCGCGCGGGGCATAGTCCAGAACCAGGAAGCCCTGGACCTGAAGACGGTGGGTGATGATGCGCGCAAAATTCGGCGACGGCGGCGCCTTGGTCGCATTGTAGGAGGACACCAAGCCGCAGACCGCCATCCGGCCGTGGACCTTCAGCCGGTTGAAGACGGCGATCATGATGTCGCCGCCGACGTTCTCGAAGTTCAGGTCGATACCGTCGGGAGCCAGACGATCCAGCGCCTCGCCGACATCCTCGTTCTTGTAGTCGATGGCGGCGTCGAACCCGAGTTCGTCGGTCAGCCACGCGCATTTCTCGGGCCCGCCGGCGATGCCGATGACGCGGCATCCGCGCTGCTTGGCCACCTGGCCGGCGATGGAGCCGACGGCGCCCGCCGCCGCCGAAATGACGATGGTCTCGCCTTCCTTGGCCTTCAGCACGTCTGTGACACCGAAATAGGCGGTCAGCCCGGTCATGCCGAGCACCGACATATTGGCCGTCAGCGGAAGGCCCGGCGCGCGGTGCACGGGGCGCAGGCCGCCTTCAGGCACGACGGCGTAGTCGGCCCAGCCGCCCGAGGTCGGCATGACCACGTCGCCGGACTTGAAGCGGCTGGACCGCGAGGCCTCGACCACGCCCAGGGTCAGGCCGCGCATGACTTCGCCCAGGCCGACCGGCGGCAGATAGCCTTCGGAATCGTTCATCCAGGTCCGGTTGGTCGGGTCCAGCGACAGATAGACGGTGCGGACCAGCACCTCGTTTTCCTTCAGATCGGGGATGGCCGTCTCGACCAGTTCGAGGTCGCCGGGCTGGATCAGGCCCTTGGGGCGCTGGCGCAGCACCCATTGTCGGTTCGTCTTGCCGTTCGTCGAGGCCATGCCCGTCTCTCCCGTGGGTTTTCTTTGACCACCACCTTGGCCCCGGCGCGCACGGCGGTCGAGCCATGACCAAGAAAAAAGCGGCCCTTGCGGACCGCTTTGAAGTGGCATCATCGAGAATGAGGCGCGGAGGCGGCAAGATCAGCTATCGCTGATCAAGTCGGGGGGCGTCGCCGCCTCCACATTCCGATAACGACGAGGGGGAACACCGGTTCCCGACGAGTGCGTTTTTTACTGAAGGCGCAAAAAGGCCCCGACGCGAATGCGAACGGGGCCTTTCGTCGTCTGTGAAAGGTTGCGGCTTACGCCGCTTCCTTCTGACGCGACGGGTGGAAGAACAGCGCCTGGCTGATCGCCGCCTTCACCGTTTCCGGCTGGAACGGTTTGGTGATCAGGAAGGTCGGCTCAGGACGCTCGCCGGTCAGCAGGCGTTCCGGGAAGGCCGTGATGAAGATCACCGGCACATCCAGGGTCTTGAGGATGTCCTTGACCGCGTCGATGCCTGACGAACCGTCGGCCAGCTGAATGTCGGCCAGGACCAGACCAGGCTTGTGACGGGCGACGGCGTCGATGGCCTCGTCATGCGTCGTGGCGGTGCCCGTAACGCGGTGCCCCAGTTCCTTGACCAGGCTCTGGATGTCGGCCGAGATGATGGCCTCGTCCTCGATCACCAGCACGTCGGTCGCCAGTTCGGCGTCGATGTCGGACTGGGCGTCGGCGATCAGGCGCTCCACATCGCGCGGATCCGCAGACAGGATCTGGGCGGCTTCCGAGGGGGTGAAGCCTTCCAGGGCGGTCAGCAGGAAGGCCTGGCGCGAACGCGGGGCGATGCGCAGCAGACGCTGCGAGGCGTCACTGCCCGTCGTCTCCAGCGTGCCCGTCTCAAGCTGGGCGCCGGTCGACGACCAGATGGCGTGGAAGACATGGTACAGGGCCACGCGCGGCGTCATGTCGGCCGACAGCTGCTGCTCGCCGGCGGCCAGGGCCTCGAGCGCGACACGAACGTAGTTGTCTCCGGTGGATTGGTCGCCGGTCAGCGCGCGAGCATAACGGCGGACATAAGGAAGATGCGGCGCGAGTCTGGCCAAAAGGCTCATTCAGATAGTCCCCGACAAATCACCCGCCGTCCCGGCAAGGGAGGCGCTACAGGAAGGCTAAACGTAGCATAGGCGTCACGGTTCCGCACGGAGGGCGAGCTCCAGCATTAAAACCGGTTCATGCAGGAACCGGGCTTGCAGGAAGGCGTTAGGGTCGGGCATCTCCGCGATGAATGTTGGGTGGGCTTTGCGCTGTCTATGATTGATTCTTCCGACTCCTCTCGGCCGAAAGCGGCTGACAAGAAGGGGGAGGCGGGGCTTGAAGAAGCTCGGCTTCGCCAGCAAGCCATCGGCGTAAAGCTGCGGCACATGTTCGACGAGGTGGTGAATGAACCCGTCCCCGACGAGTTCCTCGACATCCTGAAACGCGCTGACGCCAAGGCTGCGGATAGCGCCGCATGAGTACGTCTCGCCTGGGGGCCGCCCCCAAGCCCGCGTCCGCTGACGATGAAGGCTTCAAGCGTGAACTGGTGGTCCTGATCCCGCATTTGCGCGCCTTCGCTCGCACCCTGACCGGCGATCCCACCGCTGCCGATGACTTGGCGCAAGATGCCATGATGAAGGCGTGGGACGCTCGCGCCTCGTATCAGATGGGCACGAACATGAAGGCCTGGACCTTCATGATCCTGCGCAACCAGTTTTATTCCGAAAAGCGGCGGTCCTGGCGTCAGTCGCAACTCGATCAGGAAGCCGCCGAGCGGACGCTGGTCGCCGTCGATGATCCCGAGGCGCCCGTCGCCCTGGACGAACTGCGTCAGGCGCTGAAGACCCTGCCCGAAGAACAGCGCGAGGCCCTGATTTTGGTCGGCGCGGGCGGTTTCGCCTACGAGGAGGCGGCCGAAATCTGCGGCTGCGCGGTCGGCACGGTCAAGAGCCGCGTCAGTCGGGCGCGCCGTGCGCTTGCGGCCACGCTGGAAAAGGGCGGCTATGGCCGTGACGGCAAGGCGGCGGGCGACGCCATGCGCACCATTCTCGGCGAGGCCGACAGGCTGGCCGGCGCCCGGAACTGACCGGCGGTGAGTGAGACGACCAGAGACGCCTCAAGGCCGCGCCTCGGTCGCACGTGGAATACGGACCGGTTTCAAGGCATTCGTTTTCGGCTGGGCACAGCCATGGCGATGGCTTTGCTGCCGATCTTCGTCCTCAGCCTGATCCAGACCCAGGCGGATTTCCGCAAACAAGCGGAAGACCGTCAGATCGATCTGCAACTTGCGGCCGAACGCAGCGCGTCCGACGTCAAGGCCCAACTGGACAGCGCCCAGGTTCTGCTGCGCGCGCTCAGCCCCGATGCCCTCGGCCCCTATTGCGCGCCACGCCTGACGGCCCTGGTCGGGCGGCTGGAGGGTTATGAAGGCCTCTATCGCATCAGCCCGACCGGCGAGGCGGTTTGCGCCTCCGGCCGCACGGACGGGCTGCGTTCCGGCGTTGCGCCTGCCGCACAGGCGACCTGGTTCCAGCGGCTGCGCAACGGTGAGGAACTGGTCGTCGTACGCGCCCCCGACGGAGCCGGTTATCAAGGCGCGCTGATCGTGGCGACCCGCGCCGAACGGCCGATGGGCCGGTTCGACGGGGCCATGGTCGCCGTCATCCCCCTGTCCGCCCTGCAGCCCGACGTCGCGGATCCTGCCCTGCCCTCGGGCGCGGAGGCTGCGCTGACCGACGGCGCGGGGCGTATCCTGACCGCCAGCGATCCCGACGTCTTCAGGCTGTCTGACGGCGACGACATCGCCGGATGGGTCGCCCGCGCTCGCGACCAGGGGTCGGCGGTGTTCGAGGCCAAGGACGTTCAGAACCACCGGCGCGACTATGCCGGTGCGGCGCTGGCGGGCGGAGATCTCTACGCCCTGTTGTCGGCGCCGGCGCCGGGTCTGCTGTCCTGGGCGCGGCTCAATCCGATCGGAACCTTGTTGCTGCCGCTGGGCGCCTGGCTGACGGCGTTCGCGGCGGTGATGCTGCTATCCGAACGCATCTTCATTCGCTGGCTGGACTATCTGGAGCGGGTCGCGGCCATCTATGCGCGCGGCCGGTTTTCGGTGCGACCGCTACAGGCGATGAACGCCCCGGCTGAAATCCGCACCATGGCCCGCACTCTGGACGAGATGGCTGAGGCCATCACGGTTCGAGATCGCGAGCTGACCGACGCCCTGGCGGAGAAGGACGCGCTGATGCGCGAGATCCATCACCGGGTGAAGAATAACCTGCAGATCATCTCTTCCCTGCTGTCGATGCAGCAACGCGCCCTGATCGACGCCCCGGCAAAGGCGGCGTTGGGCGACACGCGTCAGCGCATCTCGGCCTTGGCCCTGATCTATCGCACCCTCTACCAGAGCAACGACATCCGCCATGCCGATGCGCGCGAATTCCTGAACGAGTTGGTGGGCCAGCTTGTTTCCAGCGAGGCGGGGCGCGGGCCGGTGGTCATCAGTTCCGTGGACGCCGATTCCCTGCACGTCGATCCCGACAAGCTGGCGCCCCTGGCGCTATGGCTCGTCGAGGCGGTGACAAATGCCCAGAAACACGCCTTCGCCGGCAGCGGCGGCGAGTTGAAGGTGCGCTTCCGCGTGCAGGGCGAGAAGTCGGTGCTGGAGGTCGAGGATGACGGCCCAGGCGCACAGGCCGGCGCCGAAGTCGGCGTGGGCCGCACCCTGATGAGCGCCTTCGCCAAACAGCTGCGCGGCGAAACCGAGTTCGATACGCCCCCCGGCGGCGGCACCATCGCGCGTATGACCTTCGCCACGCCCGAAGCCCTGGCGCCCACCGATCCGGCGGACAAGGCATAGAGCGGCGACGGAACCGCAGCCGTGGCGTCGCGTTGATGTGGCAAGACCGGCGGAGTTTCACCCCGGCTAACCTCGGAGCTTCACTCATGCGCAAGATTTTCGTTCTGGTCGCCGCCGCCGCCGCCCTGACCACCGCCGCCTGCAACACCGTTGAAGGCGTGGGCCGCGACACCCAAGCCGCCGGCTCGGCCGTGACCGGCGCCGCCCAAGACGCCAAGAACTAATCGACGGCCGCAGCCTCGGCTGCATCGTCGGACTTGCAAGGCCCCGCATCGTCGGGGCCTTGTTCGTTTCAGGACTGCGACAGGAGTTTTTGCGTGAACCACACCGCCCGCCACGCCGGCCTTGCGCTGCTACGCCAGCACGCCTTGATCGCCGGAGAGCCCATCCTTGCGAACGGTGCAGGCATCGCCGTCGATGATCCGGCGACGGGCGAAATCATCGGCTATGTCCCCGACCTGGGCGCCGCCGAGACCGAACTGGCGATCACGGCGGCGGCCGAGACGTTCAAGACCTGGTCCCGCAGCGACCCTCATGAGCGCGCCGCTTTCCTGCGCAAATGGGCGGCGCTGATCGACGACAATGTCGAGGGGTTGGGCGCGCTGATGGCTTTGGAGAACGGCAAGCCGTTCGAGGAGGCCAAGGGCGAGGTGACCTACGCCAACGGCTTCCTGAAATGGTTCGCGGGCCAGGCCGAGCGCCTGATCGGCGAGACCCAGGACAGTCCGCTGGGCCATCTGATCCTGACCTATCGCGAAGCGGTCGGGCCGTGCGCCCTGATCACGCCGTGGAACTTCCCCGCTGCCATGCTGACCAGGAAGCTGGGACCGGCTTTCGCCGCCGGCTGCACCGCCGTTGTCAAACCGGCGAGCCAGACCCCCTTCACCGCCATCGCCCTGGCCGAACTGGCCTATCAAGCCGGCTTGCCCAAAGGCGCCCTGTCCATCGTGACGGGCGACGCCGCGACCATCGGCAAGGCCCTGACCGACAGCCCTGATATGCGCAAACTGTCCTTCACCGGCTCGACCGGCGTGGGCCGCAAGCTGGCGGAACAGTGCGCCCCGACGCTGAAGCGGGTGTCGATGGAGCTGGGCGGCGCGGCGCCGCTGATCGTCTTCGCCGACGCCGATCTGGACCTGGCCGTGGCCGAGACCATCAAGGGCAAGTTCAGGAACTCGGGCCAGACCTGCGTCTGTCCCAACCGCGTCTATGTCGAACGGTCGGTCGCTGACGCCTATGCTGAAAAACTGGCCGCCGAAGTGGCGAAGATTGTGGTCGGGAACGCCTTCGAAGAGGGCGTGAAGGTCGGGCCTCTGATCGAGGACAAGGCCATCGACAAGGTCGAGAAACACGTGGCGGCGATCAAGGCCGACGGCGGCAAGGTGCTGACCGGCGGCTCGCGCCATGAGTTGGGAGGCCGCTTCTTCCAGCCGACCGTGACCTTGGGCGGCGACGACGCACTGTTCCGCGAGGAAGAGACCTTCGGCCCGATGATCCCCGTCTTCGCCTTCGATACCGAGGAGGAGGTTCTGGAGAAGGCCAACGCCAGCGAGTTCGGCCTGGCCTCCTATCTGTTCACGCGCGATCTGGATCGGGCCATGCGGTTCAGCCGCCGGATCGAGGCGGGCATGTGCGGCGTCAACACCGGCCTGATCTCCACCGCCGTCGCCCCGTTCGGCGGGGTCAAACAGTCGGGCTATGGCCGCGAGGGCTCGGCTCACGGCATCGACGAATATGTGGACATCAAGACGGTCACGCTGGCGCTGAAATAGCGCCAGCCGGGCAGGCCTGTAATTCGCCGTCATCTTTTGGCATAAGCCCGCGATGAAGTTCCTCGACCAGGCCAAGATCTACATCCGCTCCGGCAACGGCGGCGGCGGTTCCGTGTCGTTCCGACGCGAGAAGTTCATCCCTAACGGCGGGCCGGACGGCGGCGACGGCGGCAAGGGCGGCGATGTCTGGATCGAGTCTGTCGATGGGCTGAACACGCTGATCGACTATCGCTACCAGCAGCATTTCAAGGCCCAGACCGGCCACCACGGCCAGGGCCGCCAGATGCACGGCGGCAAGGGCGACGACATCCATCTGAAGGTGCCCGTCGGCACCCAGGTGCTGGACGAGGACAAGGAAACGGTCCTGCTGGACATGGACACGGCCGGCAAGATGGAGCTGCTGCTGAAGGGCGGCAACGGCGGCTGGGGCAATGTGCGCTTCAAGGGGCCGACCAACCAGGCGCCGACCTACGCCAACCCTGGCCAGGACGGCCAGGAACGCTGGATCTGGCTGCGGCTGAAACTGATCGCCGACATCGGTCTGGCGGGCCTGCCGAACGCGGGCAAATCCACCTTCCTGTCGGCGGCCAGCGCGGCCAAGCCCAAGATCGCCGACTATCCCTTCACCACCCTGGCGCCGAACCTGGGAATGGTGGACCTGTCGCCGTCCGAGCGGTTCGTCATCGCTGACATCCCCGGCCTGATCGAAGGCGCCAGCGAGGGCGCGGGTCTGGGCACGCGCTTCCTGGGTCACGTCGAACGCTCGGCCAGCCTGATCCACCTGATCGACGGCACCCAGGACGACGTGGCCGAGGCCTACCGGATCATCCGGGGCGAGCTGGAGGCCTATGGCGAGGGCCTGGCCGACAAGGCCGAGATCCTGGCGTTGAACAAGATCGACGCCCTGACGCCCGAGGCGCGCGAGGAGAAGGCGGCCGAACTGGAAGCCGTCGCCGGTCGCCGCCCCATGCTGGTTTCCGGCGTGTCGGGCGAGGGCGTGCCGGCGCTGCTGCGCGCCGCCTGGGCCGAGGTGAAGAAGACGCGCGGCGCCCTGGCCGGCGACGGCGACACGGATCAGATCAGCGGCTGGCAGCCCTGATCACTCCTCCGGCGCAGGCTCGGGCTCAGGCTTGAGTTTGCGCCGGGTCGATTTCGGCGTGGCGGGCTTCTTGTCCTCGTCCGCATAGGGTTCGCCGTCGCCGGAGAGCAGGATCGCCATCCAGCGCGAGCCTCTAAACTCGGCCAGGATCGCCATCGCCATCACCGCCAGCGGGGTGGACAGGAACATGCCGACAACGCCCCACATCTTGCCCCAGAAGGCCAGGGCCAGCAGCACCACGACCGGGTCGATGTTCTGGTTGTCGCCCTGCATGCGCGGCTGGATGAAGTTGCCGACGACGAACAGGATGACCTGCAGGCCCACGAGCAGCACCGCCGCCGGCCAGTAGCTTTCGAACTGGACCAGGGCGAACAGCGGCGGCGCCAGGCCCGCGACCGCCCCGCCCAACACAGGGATGAAGCCGACGATGAAGATGACGAAGGTCCAGAACTCGGCGTTCTGAAGCCCGACCGCCCGCATCAGTATCCAGGCGACGACACAGATCATCGCCCCGGTCACCGACTGAACCCAGATATAGCCCTCTACCCCGCCGCGCACGCGCTGGAACACCGCCACGGCCTCGTCACGCTGGGCCTCGGACGGGAACATGGCGATGATCTTCTTGCGGAACCCGATCTGGGACGCCAGCAGAAAGCCCAGATAGATCAGGACGAAGAAGGCGCCCGAAGCGATGCCCTGAACCTGGAAGGCCATCGACGTCAGGTAGCCGCGCACATCGACGCCGTTGATCAAATCCTGAGCCGTCGGCGGGTTGGTCAGCCGCACCAGCCCATAGACGTCGCGAATGATCTGATCGATGCGCGGGCCGATGTTCTGGGACACGCCCGAGGCCTCGCCGAAGAAGCCGGCCGCGCCGTTCACGATGATGGCTATGGAGGCGAAGAAGGCCAGCACCACCAGGGTCAGGGCTGCGACACCGGCCCATCGGCTGTTCAGCGGCGTGCGCGCCTCGACCGAGCGCTTCACTCCGTCGATCATGATCAGCAGGAAGATGGCCATGGCCAACGGGGTCAGGATATCCCGCAGCCAATAGACCGCCGCCCCGGCCGCCACCGTGGCGATGACCCCCAGGGCGTTGCGGGCTGCGACCGAGGACGGCATGGCGACGGGACTTTTCATGCCCGTGTTGTCGAACCGCCCGTCGTCGGCGTCAATCGCTGTTCCGACCGCGTTTGGAACGCGCTAGACCTTGTTCGAGACGCCCATCGGAGACCTTGCATGCCCGACGCCCTTCCCGGCCTGTTCCTCGGCCAGTCCGACGCCGCTCAGCCGGAAAGCCTGCTGTTCAACCGCGCCAACCGCCACGGGGTCGTCGCCGGCGCGACCGGGACGGGCAAGACGGTCACGCTGCAGATCATGGCCCAGGGTTTTTCCGACGCCGGGGTGCCGGTCTTCTGCGCCGACGTGAAGGGCGACCTGTCCGGCATTTCCCAAGTGGGAGCCCCGAACGAGAAACTGGTCGCCCGCGCGACCGAGATGGGGCTGACCCTGACGCCGCGCGCCGCGCCCACCGTGTTCTGGGACCTGTATGGCCAGAAGGGCCATCCCATCCGCACGACGGTGTCCGAGATCGGCCCGGTGCTGATGGCGCGGATGCTGAACCTGAACGACGTGCAGGAGGGGGTGCTGACCGTCGTCTTCCATGTGGCGGACAAGGAAGGTCTGCTGCTGCTGGACCTCGACGATCTGCGCAGCCTTCTGGTCTATGTCGGCGAGAACGCCGAGCGGATCGGGCGCGAGGTCGGCAATGTCGCCCCCGCCTCCATCGCCGCCATCCAGCGCTCACTGCTGCAGGTCGAACAACAGGGCGGCGACGCCTTCTTCGGCGAACCGGCGCTGAAGCTGGAAGACATGATCCGCGTCGGCCTGGACGGCCGGGGCCAGGTCAATGTGCTGGATTCGACCAAGCTGATGAACAGCCCGCGCCTGTATGCGGCCTTCCTGCTGTGGCTGTTGTCGGAACTATTCGAACAGCTTCCCGAGGTCGGCGACCCGGAAAAGCCGCGCCTGGTCTTCTTCTTCGACGAGGCCCACCTGCTGTTCAACGACGCCCCGCGCGCCCTGCTGGAGAAGGTCGAACAGGTCGTCCGCCTGATCCGGTCCAAGGGGGTTGGCGTCTATTTCGTCACCCAGAACCCGGCCGACATCCCCGACAGCGTTCTGGCCCAACTGGGCAACCGCATCCAGCACGCCCTTCGCGCCTATACGCCGTCGGAGCAGAAGGGGCTGAAGGCCGCCTCGCAGAGCTTCCGCGTCAACGCCGCCTTCGATACGGCCGAGGCGATCCAGGGATTAGGCGTGGGCGAAGCGCTGGTGTCCACGCTGGACGAAAAGGGCGCTCCCACCATCGTGGCCCGCACCAAGATCCGTCCCCCCGCCTCGCGCCTGGGTCCGGCGACCGACGCCGAGCGCGCGGCGATCATGGCCGCCAGCCCGGTGCGCGGTCTCTACGATCAGGTGCTGAACCGCGAATCCGCCGCCGAAATCCTGGCCAACCGCCACGGCGCCGCCGATCAGGCAGCGGCTCAGGCGAAGGCTCAGGTTGAGGCCGACAAGGCCGCTCAGGTTCAGGCCAAGGCCGATGAGAAGGCGGCCCAGGCGCAAGCGAAAGCGCAGGCTCAGGCCGATGCGCGGGCCGCGCGTGCGACAGCGACCCCGGCCCGTCGTTCCACGCGCGAAACACCGATCGAGGCCATGACCAAGTCGGTCCTTCGCACCGCCGGATCGACCCTGACCCGCGAACTGATGCGCGGCCTGCTGGGCGGGTTGAAACGGCGCTAGGTTCAGCGCAGGGTCTTGCAACGGGGCGGGGGCGAGCGCATCTCCCGCCCATGTTCATCCAGACCGAACCCACGCCCAATCCGAACGTGCTGAAGTTCCTGCCCGGCCGTGACGTGTCGCCGGCCGCCGCGCTGGAATATCGCACGATCGATGAGGCGACGGCCTCGCCCCTGGCCGAGGCCCTGTTCGAGCTGGAAGGCGTCGACGGCGTTTTCTTCGGCGCCGACTATGTGTCCGTGACCCGCCAGCCCGAAGGGCCGGAGTGGTCGGAGATGAAGGCGCCGATCCTGGGCGTCGTCATGGATCATTTCGTCTCGGGCCAGCCGCTGACGCGTGGCGCAAGCGCCGAGGCCGACGGCCATGCCGAGGACGACAGCGAGATCGTCGCCGAGATCAAGGCCCTGCTGGACAGCCGCATCCGCCCGGCCGTGGCCCAGGACGGCGGCGACATCCTGTTCAACTCCTTCGACGAATCGACAGGCGTTCTGAACCTGCGGATGCGCGGCGCCTGCGCCGGCTGCCCCTCGTCGTCGGCGACGCTGAAGGCGGGTGTCGAACAAATGATGCGCCACTATGTGCCGGAAGTGACGCGGGTCGAGCAGACCCTCTGATCGGCGCCGGTGGCGGTTCCGTCCCGCGCCGCCTAGAAGACGCCCATGAGACTTCTGGTGATCGATACGGCGCTCGGCGCCTGCACGGCGGCGGTGTTCGAGGACGGCCGCCCCCTGGCAGTGCGGTTCGAACCGATGACCAAAGGCCATCAGGAACGGCTGGGCGGCCTGGTTCGTGATGTGATGGCCGAGGCGGGCGGCGGTTTCGACAGCCTGGATCGGATCGGCGTCACGGTCGGACCGGGATCGTTTACGGGCCTGCGTGTCGGTCTGGCCTTCGCCCAGGGACTGGGCGCGGCGCTGGATCGGCCCGTCGTCGGCATTTCCGCCCTGGATGCCCTCGCCGCCTCGCTGGAGGAGGCGACAGGGCCGGTTGCAGCCCTGATCGACGCCCGTCGCGGCCAGGTTTACGCCCGCATGTTCGCAAACGACGCGCCCCTGGGGCCAGACGAGGCCCTGTCGCTGGAAGAGGCGGCGCGACGGATCAGCGAGATCGGGGGCGACGTCGCCCTGGTCGGCAATGGCGGAGCGGTGCTGGCGGAGGCCTTCCCAGACCTGAAGTTCGCCAGGATGGACGACCGCGTCGCCCCGTCGCCGGAAGCCCTGGCTCGTCTCGCCGCCGCCGCCCACCCGGCGACGCATCCGCCGCGTCCGCTCTACCTTCGCGCGCCCGACGCGACCCCGCCCAGCCGCCTGCCAGGCCAGCCGCGCCAACCGGCGTCATGACCGCGCCGGACCCGGCCGCCCTCGCCGCCCTTCATGCCCAGGCCTTTGCGGCCCCCTGGAGCGCGCGCGAGTTCGCCGACCTGCTGTCTCAGCCCGGCGTCGTTGCGATCGCGGAACCCGGCGGCTTCGTTCTGATCCGCATCGTGCTGGACGAGGCTGAAATCCTGACCCTGGCGGTCATTCCGACGGCCCGCCGCGTTGGCCTAGGCCGCCGTCTGGTCGAAGATGCGGCCGTCGCTGCGACACAGGCCGGCGCCGCGCGGCTGTTTCTCGAAGTCGCCGAGGACAACGCCCCCGCCCGCGCCCTTTATGACCGCGCAGGATTCCGTCAGATCGGCCGTCGAAAGGCCTATTATGCGGCCGCCGACGGGTCTCGGACGGACGCCCTGGTGATGAGCCGCGATCTCTGTGTGGATCAGGCCAACGTGCCGCTTCCCTGATGCGATCCGAGCCCCTATTCTAGGCGCATGGACCGGATCGAAAAACTCTGCGCCGACCGCGGCATGCGTATGACCGAACAGCGTCGGGTGATCGCCCGCGTGCTGTCGAACGCCGAAGACCACCCCGATGTCGAGGAGCTGTACCGCCGCGCCTCGGCCATCGACCCCCACATCTCGATCGCCACCGTCTATCGCACCGTGCGCCTGTTCGAAGAGGCGGGTGTGGTCGAGAAGCACGACTTCGGCGATGGCCGCAGCCGCTATGAAGAAGCCGGCGACGACCACCACGACCACCTGATCGACACCAAGTCGGGCGAGGTGATCGAGTTCTTCGACGCCGAGATCGAGCGACTGAAGTCCGAGATCGCGGAGCGGCTGGGCTTCCAGCTTATCGGCCACAAGCTTGAGCTTTACGGCGTGGCCATCGAAGGCGCCGAGCCGTCCAAGCGCGAAGGCCTGATCTTCACGCGCCACGCCGCGCGGGTCGATCCCGCCGATGTGGATGCGGGCTGAACGCCCGTCTTGTCGGGGCGCGTGCGGGCGATCATAAGCCCCCGATGACCGAGACCCTGGCTCCCCAAGTCGAGACGACGCTCGAGAAGCGTCTGTTCATCAAGACGTACGGCTGCCAGATGAACGTCTATGATTCGGAGCGCATGGCCGACGTGCTGCGCCCGCTGGGCTATGCCGTCACCGACGATGTGAAGGCCGCGGACTTCGTCATCCTGAACACCTGCCACATCCGCGAGAAGGCGGCCGAAAAGATCTATTCCGAGCTCGGCAAGCTGCGGGAGATGCGCGACGTCCGGCGCGAGACCGGCGGCGACCTGACCATCGCGGTCGCCGGCTGCGTCGCCCAGGCCGAGGGCGAGGAGATCATGCGCCGCCAACCGGCCGTCGATATCGTCGTCGGCCCCCAAGCCTATCACCAGCTACCCGAACTGTTGACCCGCACGGCGCGGGCGCGGGGCGAGCGGATCGGCGCCGACTTCGCCCCCGACGACAAGTTCGACGCCCTGCCCGCTGCACGATTCACCGAAGGACCGACCGCCTTCCTGACGGTGCAGGAGGGGTGCGACAAGTTCTGCACCTTCTGCGTCGTGCCCTATACGCGCGGCGCTGAATGGTCGCGGCCGATGGTTTCGGTGCTGGAGGAGGCGCGGCAACTGGCCGGACGCGGCGTGCGCGAGGTCACCCTTCTGGGTCAGAACGTCAACGCCTATGACGGCGAACGGCCGGACGGGAAGAAGGCGACCCTGGCGGAACTCGCCTATGCCCTGGCCGATATTCCTGGCCTGGACCGCATCCGCTATACGACCAGCCATCCCAACGACATGGCCGACGAACTGATCGCCGCGCACGGCGAACTGGACGCCCTGATGCCCTATCTGCATCTGCCGGTTCAGGCGGGATCGGACCACATCCTGCGGCTGATGAACAGGAAGCACGGGCGCCAGAAATACTTCGACCTGATCGACCGCATCCGCGCCGCGCGGCCGGACATCGCCATCGCAGGCGACTTCATCGTCGGCTTCCCCGGCGAGACGGACAGGGAGTTCGAGGACACGCTGGATCTGGTGCGTCGCGTCAACTACGCAGGCGCCTTCGCCTTCGCCTATTCGCCGCGTCCGGGCACGCCCGCCGCCGGCATGGGCAAACAGGTCGAGCCGGAGATCGCCAAGGAACGGCTGCACCGGCTGATCGCCCTGCTGACCGAACAGCAGACCGCGTTCAACCTCGCCCAGGCGGGCCGGACCCTGAATGTGCTGTTCGACAAGCCGGGCCGACACGGCCACCGTCGCCAAGCCATCGGTCGATCCCCATATCTGCAATCGGTCCATGTCGATGACGCGGATCATCTGATCGGGCAGATCGTTCCGGTCGAGATCGTTGCGGGCCAGCAGAACAGTCTGATGGGTCGTCTCATTTCCCAGCAAAAGGCTGCTTGATGGCGCGTGAGTCCGAATTCGTCCCTTTGAATGACGCCGAGCTGCGTGCGGTCGTCGGGCCGAACAGTCGTCACGTCGCCCTGATCGAGGACGCCTTCAAGGTGCTGGTCGAGGCGCCCGGCGGCGGCGTCTCCGTCAACGGCGGTACGCGCGACCGCAACGATGCACGCCAGGTGATCGAGGACCTGGCCAAGCGCGCGGCCCTGGGCGCCGAGGTCACCGAGGCCGATGTGCGTGCTGCCTTGGGCCAGGCGCGGGGCGGCAAGGGAACGCCGGGCATGGCGGCGGCGGGCGTGTCGCTTCCGGGCGGCAAGCGCGGCTCGATCGTGCCCAAGACCAAGGCGCAGGCGGCCTATCTGGACATGCTGGGCCGATGCGAGCTGTCGTTCGGCGTCGGCCCGGCCGGCACCGGAAAGACCTTCCTGGCCGCCGCCTATGGCGCCTCCCTCCTTCGCCGAGGTCAGGTGGACCGGCTGGTCATCACCCGTCCGGCGGTCGAGGCGGGCGAGAAACTGGGCTTCCTGCCGGGCGATCTGAACGAGAAGGTCGATCCCTATCTGGCCCCGATCTGGGAGGCGCTGAACGACATTCTGGGCGCCGAAGACGTGCAGCGTCGCCGCGACAAGGGCGAGATCGAAGCCGCCCCCATCGCCTTCATGCGCGGCCGCACCCTCAGCCACGCCTTCGTCATCGTCGACGAGGCGCAGAACACCTCGCGCCTGCAGATGAAGATGGTGCTGACCCGTCTGGGCGAGGGCGCGCGGATGGTGGTGACGGGCGACCCGTCGCAGATCGACTTGCTGAACCCGCGCGATTCCGGCCTGGCTCACGCCCTGCGCATCCTCGACGGGGTCAAGGGCGTCGGCGTGCTGAAGTTCGAAGCCTCGGACGTGGTGCGTCACGCCATGGTCGAGCGGATCGTGCGCGCCTATGACGCCGACGCCGCAAAAGGTCGTCCGGCCCCGGACCTCGAAGACCCCGCATGATCGAGATTGAAGTCGAAGCCGAGGCGTGGACCGGCGCCCTGCCGGCTGTCGAAGCGGTGGTGGAGACGGCGGCGAAGGCCGCGCTGGGCACCGTCGAGGGCGACATCGTCGTCCTGCTGACCGACGACGCGGCGGTGCGAGAACTGAACGCCCGGTTCCGCGACAAAGACAAGCCGACCAACGTCCTGTCCTTCCCCGCCCCTGAAAACGCCGCGCCGCATCTGGGCGATATCGTCCTGGCCTACGGCGTCTGCGCGACTGAAGCCCAGGCCCAGGGCAAGACCCTGGCCGACCATCTGAGCCATCTGGTCGTTCACGGCGTCCTGCACCTGCTGGGCCGCGACCACGAGGACGATGCCGAGGCCGAGGAGATGGAGGCCGAGGAGCGCGAAATCCTGGCCCAGATCAGCGTCGCCGATCCCTACGCATCCGAGCAGCAGGACTGACCCCATGTTTCCCGACGCCCTGCTGGACCGTTTCGCCGCTCCGATCCGCGCCCTGCCCGACAAGAAGCGCGCCCTGACGTGGCGTCTTATCCGCATCGTCCTGGCGCTGCTGGCTGGCGCCGGGACGGCCTTCGCCCATCCGCCGTTCGGCGTGCTGATCGGCCTGTTGGGCTATCCGTTGCTGATGATCCTGTCGGAGCGTTCGGACACGGTGCGCGGCGCCTTCTGGATGGGGTGGCTGGCGGGGTTCGCCTATTTCTTCGTCGGCTGCTGGTGGGTGGCCGAGGCGTTTTTCGTCAATCCCGAACAGGCATGGATGGCGCCCTTCGCCGCCAGCCTGTTGCCCGCCGGCCTGGGCCTGTTCTGGGGCGCGGCATGCGCCTTGTATCGTCGCTGGGCGCCGCTGGGCGCGGTGCGGGTGCTGTTGTTCGCCGCCCTGTTCTGCGCCGCCGAATGGCTGCGCGGTCATGTCCTGACCGGCTTTCCGTGGAACCCGGCCGGCGCGACCTGGCGTGCGGGCGGCGGCATGTCCCAGTTCGCCTCGGTCGTCGGCGTCTATGGGCTGAGCCTGGTGACGGTCGCCGCGACTGCGGCCTTTGCGCCGCTGATCGGACCGGGCGCCAAACGCAGTCGACTGATCTCCGCCAGCCTGGGCGCGCTGGCCCTGATCGCCGTCGGGACGTTCGGCGCCGTCAGGCTGGCGCAGTCGGACCTGCAGTTCACCGACACGGTCGTGCGGCTGGTCCAGGCCGATGTGAAGCAGGAGACCAAATGGTCGCCCGAGGCCTATCGCTCCATCGTCGATCGCTATGTCGCCCTGACGGGTCAGGCGGCGGCGCGAATACCTAATGTCGTGGTCTGGCCCGAAGGCGCCCTGCCCGCCTCGGCCAACGACGTCTTCGCCTCGGCCGACGCCCAGGCCATCGCCGACGCCTTGCGGCCCGGACAGACCCTGCTGATGGGTCTGGCGCGCGGCGAGGCGGACCCGACGACGCCGGACGGCGGTCGCTATTACAACAGCCTGTTCGCCTTGGCCGACGAAGGCGGGGCGGGCCTGAGGGTCGCCGCCGTCTATGACAAGCACCGGCTGGTGCCATTCGGCGAATATCTGCCGCTGGGCGGGATCATGACGTCCATCGGCCTGCGCAGCCTGGTGCATATGCCCAGCGATTTTGCCGCCGGGCCCACGCCGGCGCCGATTTCGATTCCAGGCGCGCCGCCGGCCCAGGTGCTGATCTGTTACGAGAGCCTCTATCCCGGCTTCACCCCCGGCGCGGCCGGGCGGCCCGAGTGGATCGTCAATGCGTCCAACGACGCCTGGTTCGGCGCCACATCGGGCCCGCGCCAGCACCTGAACCTGGCCAGCTATCGCGCCATCGAGACCGGCCTGCCTATCGCGCGGTCCACGCCGACGGGGATTTCGGCCATGATCGACCCCTGGGGCCGGATCGTGGACGGCGAACGACTGGACCCCGGCGTCATGGGGGTGATCGACGCGCCGTTGCCGCGCCCGACCGGGATCACGCCCTATGGCCGGTTCGGCGATCTTCTCTTCTTCCTGGCCAGTATAGCAGCGTTCATCTTATCCTTGTGGCCGTTGATTCTGCGATCTAAGGTTCGTTCGAATCGAGCAGCGATCTGATCAAGGGGGATGGAGATGGCGCGTGAGAAGGACGAGGATCCGCATCCCGTCGATCGCCATGTCGGCCGTCGCGTTCAGGAGAAGCGTCTGGATCTGGGCCTGACCCAAACGGCCCTGGCCAGGGCCGTCGGCGTCAGCTTCCAGCAGGTGCAGAAATACGAAAAAGGCACGAACCGTGTCTCGGCCTCGAAACTGTTCGAAATGGCCGACTTCATGAAGGTCGGGATTCCTTTCTTCTTCGACGGCTACGCCAGCGCCCAACCAGGCATGGCGGAAGAGGCGGCGCCTGCGTTCGACCACGAGCACAAGCCGACCAAGGCCAGCGTCGAGATCACCCGCCTTGCGCCGCGCCTGCCCCCACGCAAGCAGAAGCTGATCCTGGACATGATGCGAGACATGCTGGGCGACGAAGAAGTCTAGGCGACCGCGACGATCTCCGCCGACTGACCCGCCACGATCACCGCGTCGCCGACCCGCTTGCCCACGACGGCGCGGGCCAGGGGCGAGACATGGCTGACGGAGCCGGTCGCCGGATCGGCCTCGTCCTCGCCCACGATACGCCAGGTCTGGGCGCGGCCGTCCTCGCGTTCGATGGAGACGGACCCGCCGAACCGCACGGCGCCGTCGTCCTCGGTCGGCTCGACCAATTGGGCCGAGGCCCGCCGGGCGGCCCAATAGCGCAGATCGCGCGTCGCGCGCGCCATCGCCGTGCGGTCGCTCTCGATGGACCCCTTCACCTGGGCGGCGGTATAGGCGGCGCGCGCGGACGTCAGTTCGGCCTCGATCATCGCCAGACCCTGCGGCGTGACTAGATTGGGGTGGGGCGAGATTGGGCGGTCCGCCAAGTCGGCGGCGGTGGCCTCAAGATCTTCTTCGCGGGTGAATGCAACGCTCATGGTACGGAACATAGCGATGCGGGAAGCTATAGCCAGCGCCGCCGCAAGCGCGCAAAGCGACGCCATGCAACAGTCCCCTCGCCCGATGCCCTCCCGAACTGTCCATGTGATCGGCGCCGGTCCCGCCGGACTGATGGCGGCTGAAAGGCTGGCGCAGGCGGGGGCCACCGTCGTGGTGCACGAGCGGATGCCGTCGGTCGCGCGCAAGCTGCTGATGGCCGGGCGAGGCGGGCTGAACCTGACCCATTCGGAACCGCTGGATCGGTTCATGACCCGCTATGGCTCCGCTCAGCCGACGGCAGCCGCCTGGATCGATCGGTTCACACCGACCGACCTGACCGCCTGGGTCGAGGCCCTGGGGCAGGAGACCTTCATCGGATCCAGCGGCCGGGTGTTTCCCAAAGCGATGAAGGCCTCGCCCCTCGTGCGGGCCTTGCTGGCGCGGCTGAGCGAACTTAACGTCGATATCCGCACCCGGTCGCGCTGGACCGGGTGGCGCGACGGAGCGCTGGCGTTCGAGACACCGGACGGCGAACGACTGGAACGGCCTGACGCCGTGGTCCTGGCCCTGGGCGGCGCCAGCTGGCCGCGCCTGGGTTCGGATGGGGCCTGGGCGCCGTGGCTCGAAACGGCCGGCGCCGCCGTCACCCCTTTCCGACCCGCCAATGTCGGCTTCGACGTCGCCTGGTCCGCCCTGTTCCGCGACCGGTTCGCAGGCCAGCCGCTGAAGGGCGTCGCCGTCACCCATGGCGACCGGACCGCGCGCGGCGAGGCGATGATCGCCCGCTACGGCATCGAGGGCGGCGCCATCTATGCGATGTCCGCCGCACTGAGGACGGCGGTCGAGACGGACGGTCGCGCCGATATCCAGATCGACCTGAAGCCGGATGTGGCGGTCGGCAAGCTGACTGACCGGCTGTCGAAGCCGCGCGGCAAGGCCAGCTTGTCGAACCATCTGCGCAAGGTGGTCGGGCTCGATCCCGCCGCCGTCGCCCTGCTGTATGAAGCCGGCCCCCTGCCCGCCTCACCCCGCGCCCTGGCGGAACGGATCAAGGCCATGCCGCTGACCCTGACGGGCGTGCAGGGGCTGGAGCGAGCGATTTCGTCGGCGGGCGGCGTAGCGCTGGACGGTCTGGACGAGCGGTTGATGCTGGTCGCGCTGCCGGGCGTCTTCGTCGCCGGCGAGATGCTGGACTGGGAGGCGCCGACCGGCGGTTATCTGCTTCAGGCCAGCTTTGCTTCTGGCGTGGTCGCGGCGTCCGGCGTCATCGACTGGCTCGACAGCCGGGACTGAGAAAGGCAGGGTCGCCTGGTTCGATTAGGAGTTCCCCATGCGCCGCATCCTACCCGCCGTTTCAGTCCTGGCTCTGATGATGGCCTGTTTTCCCGCCCTGGCGCAGGAGGCCACGCCGAACATCGACGCCGCGCGAATGAACGAGTCGGTGCGGGTCCTGGCGTCGGACGAGTTCGAAGGCCGCGCCCCCGCCTCGCAGGGCGAGGAGAAGACTGTCGCCTGGCTGGTCGAACAATTCCGCGCTGCGGGCGCCGAGGGCGGCGGACCGGACGGCGCCTTCGTCCAGGTCGCCCATCTGTCGCGCACCCGCCAGGACGGCCCGGCGACCGTCGCCGCGACCGTCGGCGGCAGGACGATCAGCCTGGAGCGCGGTCCCGACGTGCTGGTGTCCAGCGACCGTCCGACCGACCACATCACCGTGACCGACGCGCCCGTGGTCTTCGTCGGCTATGGCGCGACGGCGCCGGAGCGCCAGTGGGACGACTTCAAGGACGTGGACGTGCGCGGCAAGGTCATCGTCGTCCTGGTCAACGATCCCGACTTCCAGGCCCCCGAAGGCGATCCCGTCGCCGGCAAGTTCGACGGCGCCGCCATGACCTTCTATGGCCGCTGGACCTACAAGTTCCAGGAAGCGGGCCGTCGCGGCGCCGCGGGCGTGCTGGTGGTCCACGAGACTGACGGCGCCGGCTACGGCTGGTCCACCCTGCAGAACTCGTCCGCCGCGCCCAAGTTCGACATCGTCCGCGCCGATCCCAACGCCGAGCGCGCGCCCTTCCAGGGCTGGATTCAGCGGGCCAAGGCCGAAGAGTTATTCACCGCCGCCGGTCTGGACTTCGCCGCCCTGAAGGACAGCGCCCGCCGCGCCGATTTCAAGCCCGTGATCCTGCCGGGCCTGACCATGAGCGTGGACTTCGGCCAGATCGCCGACAAGGTGGAGACAAAGAACGTCATCGCCCGCATTCCCGGCGCCGAACGTCCGGACGAGACCGTGATGTACGGCGCCCACTGGGACGGCTACGGCGTCGGCACGCCGAACGCTCAGGGCGACAAGATCTATAACGCCGCCGTGGACAATGCGACGGGGGTCGCCGCCCTGCTGGAGCTGGCCCACGCCTTCGCCGACGGTCCGCGCCCCAAACGGTCGGTCGTCTTCGCCGCCTGGTCGGGCGAGGAGGCTGGCCTGCTGGGCTCGACCTACTACGCCGCCAATCCGGTTTGGCCGCTGGAGACCACGGTCGCCAACATCAACGTCGACAGCCTGCTGCCGGGAACCGAGATCGACCCGAACGTCGTCGTCATCGGCAAGGGCAAGAACCAGCTGGACGACGTCCTGGCGCGCCACGCAACCCAGGCCGGCCGCACCCTGATCGCCGACCCGGCGCCCCAGGCCGGAGCCTTCTATCGCTCCGACCACTTCCCCCTAGCCCTGCGCGGAGTGCCGGCCCTATTCCCGGCGGCGGGCTTCACCGGCGCCAGCGCCGCCAGCCGCGACTATGTCCAGAACCGCTATCATCAGCCTACGGACGAATGGGACGCGACCTGGAAAATGGACGCTGCAGCGGCCGACACAGCCCTGATCTACGCAGTCGGACGCGAGCTGGCGGACAGCGATCAATGGCCGGAATGGAACGCGGGCGCCGAATTCGGCCCGGCTCGCGATACGTCGAAAGCGTCGCGGCGCTAGACCTTGATCGGTTGAGGAAGAATCGCTTCGCGATTCCGCTGAAGCCGTGAATCAAGGTCTCGCTTGAATCTGGAGCCTGATTCACCGCTACGTCGAAGCGCGAAGCGCTTCAACTCAAGCGGATCAGGCTCTAGAGTTCCAGCTGAAGCTCGGGCGCGGCGGCGGTGGTCGCGGCGCCCAGCGGCAGGTGCAGGATGAAGGCGGCGCCCTTGCCGGGCTCGCTTTCCACCTCGGCCCAGCCGCCGTGCAGCTCGACCAGCGCCTTGACCAGGGCCAGGCCCACGCCGGGCCCGCCCCGTTCGCGCCGCACGAAGCGGTCGAAGACGTGGGCCTGCAGGTGATAGGGGATGCCGCGCCCGGTGTCGGACACGGTCAGCCGGACCTCGGCTGCGCCGGTCTCGGCCTTCAGCTCCACCGCCCCGCCCTCGGACACGGCCCGGGCGGCGTTTTCCAGCAGATGATCCAAGGCCTGGCCGATGCGGTGCTCGTCCGCGCGGATCGGCTTGAGGTCGGTGGGACAGGAGATGGTCAGGGTGGCGCCGCGTCCCTCGACCCTCGCACGGACCTTTTCCGCCGCCTGGTTCAGCAGGTCGCTGACGCGCATGTCGCCCAGCGACAGCTCCATCTCGCCGGCGTCGATCTGGGCCATGTCCAGCACGTCGTCGATGGAGCGGGCCAGCTGGCTGGCGGCGACACGGATGGCGCCCGCGTGCTGGCGGCTGCGTTCGGGCAGGTCGCCCATGGTCTCCAGCAGTTCGGAATAGCCGACGATGGTCGTCAGAGGCGTGCGCAGCTCATAGGAGACGCTGCCCACGAACTCGCGTTTCAGCGCCTGGCTTTCAGCCAGGGCCTGTTCGCGTTGGACCAGGGCCTGTTCCAGCCCGCGCCGGGCGGTCACGTCCGAGAAGGCGACCAGGGTCGCGCCGTCCGGCAGGGGACGGGTCTGCCAGGCGGCGACGCGCCCGTCGACGGTGCGCCCCTCGCCCGAGATGGCGACGCGGCTCTCGGGATCGGGATCGGCAACGCGCGCCTTCAGCCCCAGCCACAGCGCCGGATCGGGCAGCACCGCCTTGCACAGTTCGGCCAGCGCGTCGAAGTCGGCCGCCCCCGAAATCCGGTCGCCCGACAGGTGCCAGAAAGTCTCGAACGCCTCGTTGTGCAGCCTCAGCCGACCGTCCGAACCGAACACGGCGACGGCGTCGTTCAGCTTGTCCAAAGTCGCGCGCTGGACCTGAATCTGGGCGTTGAACCGGCTACGCAGCTTCAGCTCGTCGGTGATGTCCGAGAAGATCAGCAATATGCCGCCCAGCGGGTGTGGCTGGCGCACGACGCGCAAGGTGCGGCCGTCCGGCAGGGACCAGCTGTCGTCGGGCGAGGCCTCTGACGCGCCATAGAACTCAAGCTCGCGCGTTTTCCAGCCGGCGTAATCCACCACCTCGGGCAGGCTGCGACGCTGGCGCAGGCGATCCAGCAGTTCGGCATGGGTCGGGCGTTCATCCAGCCAGGCCGCGTCGATGTCGAACAGGGTCTGGAAGGCGGTGTTGTGGAAGGCCAGTCGCTTTTGCGGGCCGAAGATGGCGACGGCGTCGGCCAAGTGGTTCAACGTCTCGTCATGGGCGTCGACGTGGCGGCGCAGGGTGTCGCGCGTTTCCTCCGCCTCGGTCACCTCAATGGCGAAAGCGGTGACGGCGCCGCCCCCCGCCGGTTCGGCGATGATGCGCCAGGCGCGGCGCGCCCCTCCGCCGGTCGTCCAGCGGAAGCCTTCCTGGCGCACGCCCAGGCGCGCGGCCTCGGCGACCAGGGCGTCGGCCCCGCGGTCGAACGACAGGCCTTCCTCAATGGCGGCGTCGATGGTTTCGGCGTTGATCTCGGCCAGCCAGGCGCGGTTGGCCCAGGCCAGCTTTCCGGTCCCATCCACGACCCAGGTCGGCATGGGCGAGGCGTCGCCCAGCATGGCCAGGCCGCTTTCGGTCGCATCGGCGCCGGTCAGGGTGAAGCGCGACGCGGGCGACAGCCGCAGCCAGGCGGACCCGCCCGCGACCCGTCCCTCGATCCGCCACGGTTCGACATCGTCCAGCGCGACCAGACCTTCGAACGCCTGGCCTGACTGGACCAAGGCCTCGATCAGGGCGTCATGGGTGATCTTGAGCTTGGTCAGGACGGCGGCGCCGACCTCTTCGCTGTCGCCCGCCAACCGCGCGATCAGTTCGGCCGAGCCGATGGGCGCGCCGGCCGCCTCGCCGTCCGGCGTCAGGGCCAGGCTGACGTCGTCGAAGGCGCGCAGCATGGCGTCGTGGCGGCTGAGGTCCGCCAGGGCCTCGACCCGCTCGCGCTCGGCCTGGACGGCCGTCTCGTTCAGCCGTCCGCGCAGCAGCAAGGCCCAGGCGCTGACGGCCATGGCCAGTCCGGCTGCGCCCGCTGTGGCGACATAGGCGATGTCGGCCTCGGCCATTCGTGTCCTTGGAGAGTCTCAGCCCCGATTCGGTAACCATACCCCAAGCGTGCGAAAAAGCGGCAGTCTCGTGATCGCGTCATCGCGCCCTGTTGCGCCGCCCCCTCGGGACCGCAATATCGCAGTCATGACCGACGCGATCGCCCCATCCCTCGACGACTTCGCCAGGCTGGCGCAGGAGGCGTTCGACGCCCTGCCGGGGCCTTTCAGACAGGCGGCCGGCGAGGTAGTCATCCGCATCGACGACTTCGCCGACGAAGCGACGCTGGCGGAGATGGAGATCGACGATCCGTTCGAGCTGACGGGCCTGTATCACGGCGTGGACATCGGGCGGCGCGACAGCCTGGGGCCGGCGGCCGAACCGTCGCGGGTCTTTCTCTATCGTCGCCCGATCCTGGACGAATGGTGCGAGCGCGGCGACGTGGGGATCGGCGAACTGATCGCCCACGTCCTGATCCACGAGATCGGCCACCACCTGGGCCTGACCGACGACGACATCCACGCCATCGAAGACGACGAGGACTGAAAGCCTACTTCACCGCCGGATAGGGCGTCGTCACCGCGCCGGAGATCATGCCGGGGATGGCCTCGCCCAGGCCCAGCAGGATGAACTGGATCGCCAGCGCGCACAGGATCAGGCCCAGCACCTTGACGATGATGGCCATGCCCACTTCGCCCAGCAGGCGGCTGAGCGAACCCGTCAAGGCGAAACAGACGAAGGACACGGCGCAGGCCGCCGCGATGGCGACCAGCGACCCCATGGTGCCGGCGTAGCCCAGCTTGGCCGCCTCGCCCGCCTGGATGATGACCGCCGAAATGGCGCCGGGGCCGATCATCAGCGGAATGGCGAAGGGCACGACCAGACGCTGGAAACGCCTGCGCGCATAGCCACGCACGTCCTTGGTGTCGGCGAGGGCGTCCTTGTCGGCGAACATGGCGAGGAAGTCGCCGCGCGCCATGTCCAGCCCCAGGAACAGCAGCAGAATGCCCCCGGCGATGCGGAACGCCGCCAGCGAAATGCCGAAAAACTGCAGCAGGCCCAGGCCCGTGAACAGGAAGAAGGCCAGGAAGACGGCGGCGAAGGCGCAGATCAGTGCCGAGACCGAAATCCGCTGGCGCAGCGTCGCGCCCGCCGTGGCGGCGGCGAAGATCGGCAGATTGCCGATCGGGTCCAGCAGGGCGAACAGGGTCACGAACAGGTTGACACCCAAATCGACTGCGTTCATCGCTTGTCCTCGCCCTCAATCCGTCACGCCGCATGCCGACGCGCCCCCACGGGTCCCGGCATAGCCGCTCAGCGCGAGTCCGTCGATGACCCAGACCAACACAGCGACGCCCAATCACGCACCTGACGAACGGATCATCTGCGCCCTGGACGTGCCGACGACGGCCGAGGCGGCTGCTCTGGTCGCGCGGATCGGGGATGCGGTCGGCTTCTACAAGATCGGGCTTCAGCTGTTCGCGGTCGGCGGCATGGACCTGGCGCGCGATCTGAAGGCGCAGGGGCGCCAGATCTTCTTGGACTGGAAACTGCACGACATCGGCGCGACGGTGGAGAAGGCGACGGCCAATCTGGCGAATGCCGACTGCGATCTGCTGACGGTCCATGCGCGGCCGCAAGTGATGGCGGCGGCGGCGCGAGGCGCGGCAGGATCAAGCATGAAGGTGCTGGGCGTCACGGTCCTGACCAGCCTGACCGCCGAGGACTTGAGCGCGGACGATCACAGCCTGTCGCCTGCCGAACTAGTCGAACAGCGGGTGCGTCAGGCGCTGGACGCCGGCATCGACGGTGTGGTCTCCAGCCCGCATGAGGCGGCTCGGGCGCGCGCCCTGGCCATCGAGGCGGGACGGCCGGACTTCCTGATCGTGACGCCGGGCGTGCGGCCGGTCGGGGCGGCGCTGGACGACCAGGCGCGGGCGGCGACGCCGCAGGCGGCGCTTGAGGCCGGCGCGAGCCATCTGGTCATCGGCCGGCCGATCACGGCCTCGGCCGATCCCCGCGCGGCGGCGCAGGAGATCGCACAGCAGATCGCCCTGATCTGAGACAGACCAGGGCGACCTTTTCGTCTTCGGTTGTCCTACCGCGAGGCGATCAGCCCCGCTCGCCCGGCTCCTGGGCATAGCCGTGGCGCGGCGGCGCGTGAGGCGCAGGCGCTTCCGGCGGCGGCAGATCGCCGTAATAGCCCTGCGGCGGGGGCGGCGGTCCGGGAATGGTGTTCACCTCCGGCGGGGCCACATAGATCTGGGCCGGGGCGACGTTGACCGGTGCGGACTGCACATAGACCGGCGACTGATCGACATAGACCGGACCGCCGGTCTCGATCTGCGGCGGCGCCATGTTCACCTGACCGGGCGCGACCTGGATGCGTTGCGGGCCGATATTGACCGGGGCCGACTGCACATAGACCGGGGCCTGATCGTAATAGACCGGGCCGCTCGTCTCGATCTGCGGCGGGGCCAGGTTCACCTGAGAGGCGGCGACCTGAACACGCTGAGGCCCGATGTTGACCGGCGGCGCCTGCACATAGATGGGCGGTTGCTCGATATAGGTGGGCGGGCCCATCTCGATCTGGGGCGGCGCGAAGTTCACTTGCGACGGGGCGACATAGATGCGCTGCGGCGCGACCTGCACCGGCGGGCCCTGGACATAGACCGGCGGCTGATCGACGTAGCGTTGTTCGTAACGCACGGGCGGACGGCAGTTGCAGTCAGCCGGGCGGCCCTGCTGATACGGACGCCAGCCGATATAGTCGCGACCGAAACCATAGACGGGATAGCCGACCGGGGCGCTGACCGGGGGACGACCGACCAGGACCGGGGCCGAGGTCACATAGCCGCCGCCGTATCCACCGCCGTAATAGCCGTCCGAATAGCCGCCGCCGCCGACATAGGTCGTGCCGCCGCCGACGTAACCGCGCTGGAAGCTGGACGAGCTGGAATAGGACCGGGCGTTGATCGCCGAATAGCTGGAGGCGCCGGCATAGGCGCCCGAGTTGGCATAGGCATTGGCGTTGGCGTAGGCGCCGCCGTTCACATTGACGTTGTGGTTAGCGTTATAGTTGCCGCCGCCGTAATGGCCGCCTCCACCGCAACCGCCGCCGCAGCCGCCGGGTTGGCCGCCGTGACCGCCGCCATAGCCTCCGCCGTGTCCGCCGGGACCTCCGGCGAGAGCGGGCGCCGCCGAAAGCAGCAGAGCCGCCGATGCGGCAGTGATTATCGACTGTATCGTCACGGGACAGACTCCTCTGAGTTGTCCCTGCACTGGCAAGACCGGCGCCTGTTTCTTAAGCTGTGGTTAACCGTTTTCCCCGCGGCGACAGGATCGGCGGGTCAGAAATCGACCGCCAGCCCCTTCTTCTCCCAGTCGCCGAAACGGGTCGGTTCGGGACCGGACGGGCCGCCGTACTCCGTGTCCGTCTGCACCGCCTCCTGGCGCGCGCGACGATCGGCCGCCTCCTGAAGGGCGCGACAGGCGGCCTCGCTGAGGGGGCGTTCGGGCGTGGCGTGGGGCACATCGGCGTTGAAGATGGGTCCAACAGAGGCCGCTTCGGCGTCGTTGTCCGGCCCGGGGGTGGGATGTTCGGTCACAGGGCGGCTCCCTTGAGGCTTGATGCGCCTTCTCTCAAATAGAGGATCAAACCCGTGACGCCAGACAGAACGGCCGGATCGGGGGACGGAACGCGATGAACCATCTGAAGACCTTCATCCTGCTGGCGGCGATGACGGCCCTGTTCGCAGGCGTCGGCTATATGATCGGACGAGGTCCGGGCATGGCGATCGCCCTGTTGCTCGCGGGCGGAATGAACTTGTTCAGCTACTGGAACGCCGACAAGATCGTGCTGAAGATGTACCGGGCCCAGCCGGTCGACGAGCAGCATCCCAACGCCGTGGTCCGAAACTACGTCGCCGACGTGCGCCAGATGGCCCGCGACGCCGGCCTGCCCCAACCCCAGGTCGCCATCATTCCCAACGACCAGCCCAACGCCTTCGCCACGGGCAGGAATCCCGAGAACGCCGCCGTCTGCGCCACCACCGGCCTGTTGGACATGCTGACGCGCGAGGAGGTGCGCGGGGTGATGGCGCACGAGCTGGCCCATGTGAAGAACCGCGACACCCTCATCATGACGGTGACGGCGACCATCGCCGGCGCGATCGCCGCCCTGGCCAACTTCGCCTTGTTCTTCGGCGGGGGCCAGGATCGCGAACGGCCGGGCGGCATCATCGGAACCCTGGCCCTGATGCTGCTGGCGCCCATGGCGGCCGGTCTGGTGCAGATGGCGATCAGCCGCGGCCGCGAATACGAGGCCGACCGCGTCGGCGCCGAAATCGCGGGCGACCCCCAGGCCCTCGCCTCGGCCCTGCAGAAGATCGACGCCTACGCCAAGCGGATCACCAACTCGACGGCCGAGCGCAATCCGGCCTCGGGCCAGATGTTCATCATCAATCCCTTGGCGGGACGCGGAGCCGACAATCTGTTCTCGACCCACCCGGCGACGGTCAATCGCATCAAGGCGCTGATGGAGCTGGGCGCGAAGATGGGGATGCAGCCCCGTCCGCGAACGCCTGACCTGACCCAGCCTCGCCCCGCCGCCGGCTTCACCACCTCGACCACAGGCGTTCCCGCGACCCCGACGGAACCGCGCGGCCCCTGGGGCTGATCGTCGCGGCCTGAACACGGTTTGCGGTTTGCACTCCGTCGTCGGATCGCCTCAGATGCGCCCCTGTTCAGCCATTGGGCTTTCTTGGGGAATCCATGTCGCGTCTGCTCGCCTTCGTATCCGCCGCCGCCCTTCTCGCCACGCCCGTCGCCGCCCAGTCCGTGGACCGCGTCGCCGTCAACGGCATCATCGACCAGGGGCTGAACCACAGTCAGGTGATGCAGACCGCCGCCTATCTGACCGACCGGATCGGCGGGCGGATGACCAACTCGCCCCAGATGCGCGAGGCCGAGCGGTGGGCCCAAGCGCAGTTCACCGACTACGGCCTGTCCAATGTTCGGGCCGAAGGGTTCGAGTTCGGTCGGGGCTGGTCCATCGTCCGCTCCAGCGCCCGCATGACCGCGCCGCGTCCGCTGGATCTGCGCGCCATTCCCGTCGCCTGGACGCCCTCGACCAATGGGACGATCAGCGGCGGCGTCATCGTGGCCCCGATCGCCAAGGTCGAGGACTTCGACAAATGGCGCGGCAAGCTGTCGGGCAAGATCGTCATGCTGTCTCAACCCGGCACGGGGTCGGAGCCGACCGAACCGGCCTTCCGCCGCTGGACCAGCGCCGAGCTGGCCGAGCGCAACGTCTATAACCAGCCGCAGCATTCGCCAGCCGCCATCGAACGCTCGCTGAAGACCGTCAACTTCGCCAATGAACTGGACGCCTTCCTAGTCGAACAGGGCGCTTTGGCCTGGGTGCGAATTTCCCAGCGTGACGGCGGCCTGCTGCACGGCACGGGCTACACCTATCAGGTCGGCGCCACGCCGAAGCTGGCGGGGATGGAGCTGGCGGCGGAAGATTATCGTCGCCTGGCGCGCCTGGCCCTGACCGATGCGCCGCCGACGCTGGAGCTTAACAGCGAGGTCCGGTTCCACGACGAGGACGTCAACGCCTACAACATTTTAGCCGACATCCCCGGCACGGCGCGCGGCAGCGAATACGTCATGGCCGGCGCCCACCTGGACAGCTGGGTCGCCTCGGACGGCGCCGTGGACAATGCGGCGGGCAGCGCGGTGGTCATGGAGGCGGCGCGCATCCTGAAAACCCTGAACGTGCGGCCCAAACGCACCATCCGCTTCGCCCTGTGGAACGGCGAGGAACAGGGTATCCTCGGCTCGCTGGCCTACGTCGATCAGCATCTGGCGACGCGGGCGGCGTCGAACGACCCGGCCTTGGCGGGCCTGTCGAACAATCGCACCTGGCGCAGCCGCTGGCCCGTCGAGCCGCGCGCGGGCTATCGCGACCTGGTCGCCTATTTCAACCTGGACAACGGCTCGGGCAAGATCCGCGGCATCAACGCCGAGGGCAATGTCGCCGCCGTCCCGATCTTCCAGGAATGGCTGGCGCCCTTCGCCAGCATGGGGGCGACGACCGTATCCCTGCGCAACTCGGGCGGCACCGACCACGTCTATATGCAGACGGTGGGCGTGCCCGGTTATCAGTTCATCCAGGACCCGCTCGACTATTCCAGCCGCCTGCACCACACCAGCATCGACAGCTACGATCACCTGAAGGCCGAGGACCTGCGTCAGGCGGCCGTCATCCTGGCCAGCTTCCTGCTGAACGCCGCCAACCGCGACGAGCCCCTGCCGCGCATGCCGCTGCCGACCCAGCCGACGCCGAGCGACCCGTTCGAATACCCGGTGGACTAAAAGATCGCCCTACCCTCTCCCATAGGGAGAGGGCTTGAGCACCCGAGAGCGTAGCGATCGATCTTGGTGCGAAAGGGTGAGGGGTTACGCTGTGCGACGCAATCAGCACCGTAACCCCTCATCCGGCCCTTCGGGCCACCTTCTCCCTATGGGAGAAGGGCTTCGTTTATCGGATCACACGCGCTCGACGCACATGGCCACGCCCATGCCGCCGCCGATGCACAGGGTGGCCAGGCCCTTCTTCGCGCCCGAACGCTTCATCTCGAACAGCAACGTCGTCAGGATTCGGGCGCCCGAGGCGCCGATGGGGTGGCCGATGGCGATGGCGCCGCCGTTGACGTTGACCTTGGCCGGGTCGAGACCCAGCTCCTTGACCACGCACAGGCTCTGGGCCGCGAAGGCCTCGTTGGACTCGACCAGGTCCAGGTCGGCGACACTCCAGCCCGCCTTCTCCAGCGCCTTCTTGGACGCCGGGATTGGCCCCGTGCCCATGATCGACGGATCGACGCCCGCCGTGGCGTAGGAGGCGATGCGGGCCAGCGGCTCCAGCCCGCGCGCCTTGGCCTCGTCCGCGCTCATCAGCACCAGGGCCGCCGCGCCGTCGTTCAGGCCCGACGCATTGGCGGCGGTGACGCTGCCGTCCTTGGCGAAGGCGGGCTTCAGCTTCTGCATCAGCTCCAGCGTCGCGCCGTGGCGGATGTATTCGTCCTTGTCGACGGTGACATCACCCTTGCGGCCGGGAATGACGACGGGAACGATCTCGTCGTCGAACTTGCCGGCGTTCTGGGCCGCCTCGGCCTTGTGCTGGCTGGCGAGACCGAATTCGTCCTGGGCCTCGCGGCTGATCGACCATTTGTCGGCGATGTTCTCGGCCGTCTGGCCCATGTGATAGCCGTTGAAGGCGTCCCACAGGCCGTCCTTGATCATGGTGTCGACCAGGGCGACATCGCCCATCTTGTGTCCGTTACGCAGCTGTTGCGCGTGCGGCGCCTGGCTCATGCTCTCCTGGCCGCCGGCGACGACGATCTTGGCGTCGCCGAGCGCGATCTGCTGGGCGGCGATGGCCACGGCGCGCAGGCCCGAGCCGCAGATCTGGTTCAGGCTCCAGGCGGCGGCCTCCTTGCGCACCCCGGCGCCGACGGCGGCCTGGCGCGCCGGCCCCTGACCCGCTGCGGCCTGAAGCACATGGCCCAAGATCACCTCGTCCACCTCGTCGCCCGAGACGCCGGCCCGCTCCAGCGCCGCCTTGATGGCGATCTCGCCCAGCTTGGACGCCGGCAGGGATGACAAAGCGCCCAAGAAAGAGCCAACGGGCGTGCGGGCGGCGGAGACGATGACGACGTCGGTCATGGGATTTCACTCACTGCAGAATAATCGTGCGTGGCCGTTTTGCCGCATTGCAGGGCGTTCGTCACCTGCGACGACGTGATCGCGGTCGGATTCAGCCAATCGTCACCCTGTCGGCGCATTGTCGCGGAACGATAGACGCGATCCACGGATTGGAAGGGCTATGCTCCGCACGCTGAAACGTCTCGTCACCCACGTCTGCACGCCGGACGAGTTGGACATGATCGAGCACTATCCGACCCGCGCCGAGAAACTGGCGGACCTGTGGGTCCATGTCGTCGGCCTGATGCTGGCGGCGGTCGGCGGGATCATCCTGGCGGGACTGGCGGGCGTCTATACCGGTATCGGCGGCGTCATGGCGACGGCCATCTACGCCCTGTGCCTGGTCGGCATGCTGACGGCCTCGACCATCTACAACTGGACCAATCCCTGCGCCGCGCGGCCCGTGCTGCGGCGGCTGGACGAGGCGGCCATCTTCCTGATGATCGCCGGCAGCTACACCCCCTTCACCACCCAGCGGTTCGAGGGCCTGTGGGCCATCGGCTTCACCACCCTGATCTGGACCCTGGCCTTCATGGGCGCGGGCGTGAAGTTGTTCGCGCCGCGCATCTCGGACAAGTTCTGGAGCGGCGTCTATGTCGTCTTCGGCTGGCTGGCGGTCGCGGCCCTGAAGCCGATGGTCGAGACCGTCCACCCCGTCGCCCTGGCCCTGCTGGTCATCGGCGGCTTGATCTACACCGTCGGCGTCTTCGTCTTCGTCAGCCCGCGCGTGAAGTTCCGCCGCGCCATCTGGCATGGGTTCGTCGTCACCGGCGCGACCGTCCACTGGACGGCGGTGCTGGTCGGCGTCGTCCTGGCCCCGGCCATGAGCCACGGCTGATCCGTCCGCACACTTTCTGTGGGGGGCGCGCATTGACGCCCCCTCTGGCGCTTCGCGGCGCAAGGGGGGATAGTGATGCGTTGCAACATCGCGAGAACAAGCGTGGCTGACGAAAAAACCAAGGGCGGAAACAAGAACGAGGCGAACGCGGTCGTCATCAAGAAGTATGCGAACCGCCGTCTCTACAATACGCGGACCAGCGCCTATGTGACGCTGGAAGATCTTGCCGCCATGGTGCGCGAGGGGGTCGATTTCGTCGTCTATGACGCCAAGACCAACGACGACCTGACGCGCCAGATCCTGACGCAGATCATCTTCGAGGAAGAGAGCCGGGGCGAGGCCCTGCTGCCTGTGCAGTTCCTGCGTCAGTTGATCGGCTTCTACGGCGGCTCCATGCAGGGGGTTCTGCCTTCCTATCTGGAGATGTCGCTGGCCAACTTCGGCCGCCAGCAGGAACAGTTCGCCAGCCAGGTCGGCCGCGCTTTCGGCGCCGGCTCGGGCGCGACCCTGATCGAGGAGACGGCCAAGGCGAACATGGCCATGTTCGAACGCGCCATGCAGATGTTCCCGGCCTTCGGTTATCCGCGCGCCGAACCGGCGGCGACGCCCGAAGCCAAGGCTGAAGCTGCGCCGCCGGCCGAGGCGCCCGACGCCCTGGACGAAATGCGCCGCCAGATGGACGAGATGCGCCGTCAGATCGACAAGCTGGCGGGCGGCAAGCCCAAATGACCGACCGGGTCCAGGCTGTGGGCGGGCCGGAGCGCGTGGATCGTCGCGAAGGCGACCGCCGTGAACGCGAGCGCCGCGAACGCTCGGCCTCGCGCGCCCTGGTGCCAGTCGATGCGCCCGAGGTCGTCGAGCCCCAGCCTGCCCCGGCAAGAGCTGCCGTCCCCCCGGCGCCGGAACCCGGCGCCGCCGCCTTCGTCGCCCAGCAGATGGGCCAGACCGGACAGAAGCGTGGCCTGCGCGGCGGCCCGCCGGTGCTGGATGCTGCCCGCTCAGCCTATCTCGGAGCCGAATATTCCGGCGCGGCCGAGCGTCGTCCGGCGACGGGCAAGACGGCCAAGACCGACATCTGATCCGGCGGCACAGGGTTTGCTGGAGGCGAGGCAGAACGCCTTCAGCCGGACCCGCCCATGCCCGCCGTCTTCGCCCTCGCCGCCAAATTCCTCGACGTCGCCGTGGTCGCCCTGATCTTCACGGCATTTTCTTAGGGCCTATCGGCCTTCGGCCTACTTGAGGCCGAAAGCGATCCAAGCCCGACGGTGACGGCAGGGATTAGGTCCCGAAATCGAAATCCTTGCGGGACGAGATGATCGTCACGATGAAGCCGGCCAGAACGTCCAGCAGGATCATGATCACGATCAAAAAGAAGGTCGAGGTGGCGAACCCCGGCAGCAGCAGGAACTCCACCAGCACGGCGATGAACAGGATCATCGACAGGGCGTGATTGATGATGGCGACCCGCTGGCTGGAGGTCGACTTCACCAGTTCGAAGAACAGCAGGATGAGGCCCAGAAACAGGATCAAATCGCCCGAACCGATGGTCCACTGCGCCCCCGACGTCATGGTGATCGAGAACAGCGGATCGCGCAGCAGGGCGTCCGCCTGCACCACGCCCGCGCCGCTGGAGCCACCGAACAGCACCACAATATTGTAGAGCACCACGGGGATCAGCAGCAGCGGAATGGCGATCAGCATGGTCGGTCCTCCTCGCAGCCCGCCCGACGGCTACGCCTGTTCATCATGAATAGCCTCGTTTGCGAATCGTCGCCACAGCAAGGCTTCAGCCCCTGGGGAACCCACCCGCGCGACTGAGCGCCGACGGCGCCGGCCGACCGATGGCCTCGCCGATCCAGCGGGCCGCAGCGATCAGGGCGTTCAGGTCATAGCCCGTCTCGAACCCGCCCCTCGTCAGCATATAGACCAGGTCCTCGGTGGCGATGTTGCCCGTGGCGCCCGGCGCGAACGGACAGCCGCCGATGCCGCCTACGGACGCGT
Source organism: Brevundimonas sp. AC546 (assembly GCF_979258305.1). Taxonomy (NCBI): domain Bacteria; kingdom Pseudomonadati; phylum Pseudomonadota; class Alphaproteobacteria; order Caulobacterales; family Caulobacteraceae; genus Brevundimonas; species Brevundimonas sp. AC546. The sequence goes on along the minus strand of NZ_OZ409849.1, from coordinate 2,348,630 downwards.
CCAGCACGTCGATCCCGGCCTCGACCCCGGCATAGGCGTTGGCCAGGCCGGTGTTGCGGGTGTCGTGGAAATGCAGACGCAGGGTCGCGTCCGGTGCAGCGGCCCTGGCCGCCTCGACCTTGCGCGTCACCGCCCAGGGATCACCGGCGCCGATGGTGTCGGCCAGGCCGATCTCGCCCACGCCCATCTCTGCGATGGCCCCGACCATGTCCGCGACCTGATCCACCGAGACCTCGCCGTCGAACGGACAGCCCCAGACGCAGGAAATCATGGCCGACAGCGACGGCGCACCCTCCGACGCCTCCGCATTGTGCCGCCGGGCGACGACCTCGCCCAGCATCACCAGTTGGTCCTTCACCGCCAGCCCCTGGTTCTTCAGGCCGAAGCCGTCCGTGGCCGCGACCGAGACATTGACCTCGTCCACCCCGGTCGCCAGCGCCCGGTCATAGCCCTTGCCGTTCAGAACCAGGCCGATGCGGCTGCGGCCCGCCTCATGCGGCAGGGCGGCCATGACCTCTTCGGCGCCGGCCATCTGCGGCACATATTTGGGATGGACGAAGGAGACGGCCTCGATCCGTTTCGCCCCAGCGCTTTCCAGCCGTCGCACCAGATCGGCGCGGACGGCGGGCTCCAGCACGGCCTTCTCGTTCTGCAGCCCGTCGCGCGGACCGACCTCGACGATCTGGATGAAGCGGCCCATCACGAGCCTCCCGCGCCAGCGCCCGACCCGTTCCGGGGGGGCGGCGCATAGACGGTCAGGCTGACCTCGTCCCCGCCCGAATAGTTGAAGCCGTTGACCATCCCGACCGCGCGGCCCGAGACGCCCAGCCGCGCCGCCGCCGCCCGGAAGGCGTCGGCGTCGCGCCCCTCGACGATGGCGGGACGTCCTTCGGCCAGGGCCTGGGCCGCGCCCTGCGCGTCGGTCAGATCGGTGTCGCGTCCGGTCAGGAAGACGAAGCTGGGTTCATGGAAGCCCGTGATCGCCACCGGACCCGGCGTTCGGCCCTGGCGCGGATGCAGGTCGGCCGCCTCCAGCGCCTTTTCAAGCTGAGGCGCGACGGCCAGGGGCCGCAGCTGCCGGATCGTACCGGCCAGGGCCGCATGGGCCACGATGCCGAAGGCCAGCGAGGCGACCAGCGCCGCCACCGGCGCCCGGTTCAGCAACAGGAAGCCCCCCATCGCCCCCGCCGCCAGCGCCATGACCACGGTCAGCGCCGCCCAGGTCTGGGCCGTCGAGGTGCCATAGACCGTCAGCCCATAGACAGTGATGCCGATGACCAGCAGGGCCGCAAACGCCGCCAGGACCGCGCCGGTGATCCTCGACACCTTGCCGATCGGCTGGGCCAGGGCTGCTGCGGCCAGCAGGGCCAGCGCCCCAAAGGTCGGCAGGGTGTAGTGCCACAGCTTGGTCGGAGCCAGTTCGAACATCAGCCAGCCGGGAACCAGCCAGCAGACCAGGAACCGGATCGCCGGCTCGGCCCGCCGGCTCCACCCCGTCGACACGGCGGCGGGCAGCAGCAGGGTCGAGGGGAAGAACAGCAGGGGCGCCAGCAACAGGTACATGCCGGGGAAGCCCGAGTGGCTTTCGTGGGCGCCGGCGATCTTGGGCGCCAGGTCGCCGCCGATGGCCTCGCGCCAGAAACCGCCGTCGGTGGCGATGGTGATGGCGATGGCCCACGGCCCGACCATCAGCGCGACCAAGGGCAGCCCCCAGCCCCAGCCGAGGCGATAGAGCCATTTGACGTTCCGGTCCCAGATCGACAGGGCGATGATCGCCAGGGCCACGACCAGAAGCCCGATCGGTCCCTTGATCAGGATCGACAGCCCGATGCCGATCCAGAACAGCAGTTTGTGCGGTCGGATCGGTCGTTCGCCGGCCTTGGTCGCCATATAGATGCGCGCCAGCGCCGCCATGGCCAGGGTGGTCGCCCCGCACAGCATGGCGTCGGTCTTGGCGATCCCAGCCTCTGTCGACAGCAGGAAGGTGGCCCCCATGATGGCTCCGCCGAAAAAGCCGACCCGACTGCCCAGCATGGCCGACCCGGCCCAGGCCACGGCCCAGGCCGCCAGCATGGCCCCCAGCAGGGACGGGATGCGATAGGGCGCGATCTCGCGGTTCTCGACATCCGAGGTCAGCCCCACGGCGACGGCCTGCATCCAGTAGATGCCGACCGGCTTCTTCCAGCGCGGCTCGTCCTGATAGCGGATGTCGACGTAGTCGCCGCTTTCCAACATCTGGGACGTGGCCTGGGCGAACCGGCTCTCGTCGCGGTCCAGCGGCGGCAGCAGCAACAGGCCGGGCAGGCCGGCGATCAGCGTCAGCAGGGCCGCGAGGACCGGGCCTCGCCAGCCGGCGATGCGGCCATCCAGATCAAAAGTCTTCATTCCAGACTCCTTACACGGCGACCGCGCCGTCGTCAGCCGTCTCCCCTAAGCCGTCGTTCTCGTCTATGGAGCGCCAATGACCGTCGAGACACCCGAGATTTCCGTCGTCGTTCCCGTCCATGACGAGGCCGGCGCCGCCGTGCCCCTGGCGCGCGAGATCGCCGCCGCCTTTGCCGGGCGTTCGTATGAGATGATCTTCGTGGACGACGCCTCCAGAGACGCCACCCTGGCCGAGCTGAAGGCTGCCATGGCCGAACTGCCGGCCCTGCGCGTTCTGGCGCACGGGACCAATGCCGGGCAAAGCCGTGCGGTCCGCACCGGCGTCCTGGCGGCCCGCGCGCCGGTCGTGGTGACCATGGACGGCGACGGCCAGAACCCCCCCGCCGACGCGCCCCGCCTGGTCGACGCCCTGCTGGCCGCCCCCGCCGACGTGGGCCTGGTCGGCGGCCGTCGCGCCAAGCGCCAGGACACCGAGGCCAAGCGCCAGGCCTCGATCTGGGCCAACCGCATCCGCCGCAAACTGCTGGGCGACGACGCCGACGACACCGGCTGCGGGCTAAAGGCCTTCCGCCGCGACGTCTTCCTGCGCCTGCCCTACTTCGATCACATCCACCGCTACCTGCCGGCTCTGATGATCCGCGAGGGGTTCAGGAACCAATACCTCGACGTGGACCACCGCCACCGCGAGGTCGGCCGTTCGAAATACACCAATTGGGGCCGCTTGCGGGCGTCCTTCTCGGACCTGCTGGGCGTCATGTGGTTGAAGACCCGTTCGCGCCGGCCAGGCGCGATCTCGGAGTTCTGAAAAACCGTCTCCTCCCCATATCATGGGGAGGTGGCGCGACGCTCTTTGCGTCGTGACGGAGGGGCTGGCGCCGCATCACAGCCGCCCTTGCGACTTCAAGAGCCCCTCCACCGCGAAGCCTGTCCTCGGGCTCGCCTTTGGCGAGACCCGGGGGCGGTCCCCCTCCCCGCTTCGCAGGGACGAGACATGAAAAAGGGCGGGGTCTCGCGACCCCGCCCTTCTGCATTTCAGCGTCGGAGGACTTGGACTTAGAAGTCCATGCCGCCCATGCCGCCCATTCCACCCATGTCAGGGGCGCCGCCGGAGCCGCCCTTCTTGGGGGCGTCGGCGACAGCGGCTTCCGTCGTGATCAGGATGCCGGCCACCGAAGCGGCGTCTTGCAGGGCCGTGCGAACGACCTTGGCCGGGTCGATGACGCCCATCTTGACCAGGTCGCCGTATTCTTCGGTCTGGGCGTTGAAGCCGAAAGAGGCGTCTTCGTTTTCCAGAACCTTGCCGACCACGATCGAACCTTCGACGCCGGAGTTTTCGGCGATCTGACGGATCGGAGCCTGCAGGGCGCGACGGATGATCGCGATGCCGGCGTTCTGGTCGGCGTTGTCGCCCTTGACGTCGGCCAGGATTTTGGAGGCCTTCAGCAGGGCGATGCCGCCGCCGGGAACGATGCCTTCGTCAGCCGCGGCGCGCGTGGCGTTGAGGGCGTCGTCGACGCGGTCCTTCTTTTCCTTCACTTCGACTTCGGTCGAACCGCCGACGCGGAGAACCGCGACGCCGCCGGCCAGCTTGGCCAGACGTTCCTGCAGCTTTTCCTTGTCGTAGTCGGAGGTGGTGTCTTCGATCTGGCGCTTAATCTGGGCCACGCGGGCTTCGATCGCGTCCTTCTCGCCGACGCCTTCGACGATGGTGGTGTCGTCCTTGGTGATCGAGACTTTCTTGGCCTTGCCGAGCATGTCGATGGTGACGCTCTCAAGCTTGATGCCCAGGTCTTCCGAGATGACTTGGCCGCCCGTCAGGATGGCGAGGTCTTCCAGCATGGCCTTGCGGCGATCGCCGAAGCCCGGCGCCTTGACGGCGGCGACGCGCAGGCCGCCACGCAGCTTGTTGACGACCAGGGTCGCCAGGGCTTCGCCTTCGATGTCCTCGGCGATGATCAGCAGCGGACGGCCCGACTGCACCACGGCTTCCAGGATCGGCAGCATGGCTTGCAGCGAGGTCAGCTTCTTCTCGAACAGCAGGATGAGCGGCTCTTCGAGTTGAACCTCCATCTTGTCGGCGTTGGTGATGAAGTAAGGGCTCAGGTAGCCGCGGTCGAACTGCATGCCTTCGACGACGTCGACGGTGGTGTCGGCGGTCTTGGCTTCTTCGACGGTGATGACGCCTTCGTTGCCGACCTTGGCCATGGCCTGGGCGATCAGCTCACCGATTTCGCTGTCGCCGTTGGCCGAGATGGTGCCGACCTGGGCGATTTCCGAGTTGTTCGAGACCGGCTTGGACTTGTCCTTGATCTCTTGCAGGACCAGCGTGACGGCCTTGTCGATGCCGCGCTTCAAATCCATCGGGTTCATGCCGGCGGCGACGGCCTTGAGGCCCTCTTGCACGATGGCTTGAGCCAGGACGGTCGCGGTGGTGGTGCCGTCACCCGCCTTGTCGTTCGTCTTCGAAGCGACTTCGCGGATCATCTGGGCGCCCATGTTCTCGAAGGCGTCTTCCAGCTCGATCTCTTTGGCGACCGAAACGCCGTCCTTGGTCGAGCGCGGAGCGCCGAAGGACTTCTGGATCACGACGTTGCGGCCCTTGGGACCCAGGGTCACCTTGACGGCATTGGCGAGAACGTTGACGCCGCGCAGCATCTTGTCGCGCGCGTCGGTGTTGAAGTGTACGATTTTAGCGGCCATGCGGGCAGCTCCTATCTATTGATTACGTTGAAGAAGGTCGTCGACGCGGGTGCTTACGAGAGCACGCCCAGAACGTCGGATTCCTTCATGATGATCAGGTCGTCGCCGTCGATCTTCACTTCCGTGCCCGACCACTTGCCGAACAGGATGCGGTCGCCGGCCTTCAGTTCCAGAGCGTTCACCTTGCCGGACTCGTCACGGACGCCGGGGCCGACGGAGACGACTTCGCCTTCCTGCGGCTTTTCCTTGGCGGTGTCGGGAATGATGATCCCACCCTTGGTTTTGGATTCTTCTTCAACGCGCTTGACCAGCACGCGGTCGCCGAGCGGACGGAACGCCATCGGACTTCTCCCTTGGTAAAACCCCCGGATCGGGGCGTTCTGAAATCGTGAGCGGGCCTTCACGCGATCGCCGTTTTGGCAGTCGACCGGCGAGAGTGCCAACGCGAGCGGGAGTTAGGCAGACGGGGGGGCATCGTCAAGCGGCGACACCGTTAATCGCCTGCGAAACTTCCGCGACAACGCGACGCGCGCATGAACCGAAAATGAATGCAGACCTCTGGGGTCGTTCAAGCGCGGGCCGATAGAACCGTTTCAACGCTCGAGGCATTCTCCTGTCGGAACGCAGATCGAGCAACGAGATAAAGGAGACGGAACATGTCCAAGCTGCTGAAGATCACCGCCGTCGTCGCCGCCCCGGTCATGGCCCTGAGCCTGATGGCCGCCCCGGCCTCGGCCCAGTCGCGTGATCGCGACGACGCCGGCCGCAACGCCCTGATCGGCGCCGCCGTCGGCGGGCTGGCCGGCGCCATCTACGGCAACGGCGACGGTCGCTACATCGCCGGCGGCGCCCTAGGCGGCGCAGCGATCGGCGCGGTGGCCTCCTCTTCGAACCGCGGTTCGGGCTGCGAATATTATCGCGGCGGCCAGTGCTACCGCAACCAGGGCCACTGGGAACGCGAGCACGGCATCAACAGCCGGGACTCGCGCTACGAGCAGCGCCGCGACTACCGCGATTATCGCCGCGAGCAACGTTATGATCGTCGCGACGATCGCCGCGATTACCGTCACGACCGCCGCTGGTAATCGCGTGGCGATCTGAGAAAAACGAAGGGCTCGGCCGCAAGGCCGGGCCCTTTCTTTGTCAGCCCATCAGGCGCGTCATCAGCGCAGCCGTCGACGGATCGAGGTCCGCCGACGGCCCGCCGGCGTCCACGTCCTTCAGGATCGCCTTGGCCAGCACCTTGCCCAGCTCGACGCCCCATTGGTCGAAGCTGTTGATGTCCCAGATCACGCCCTCGACGAAGGTCTTGTGCTCATACAGCGCCAACAGGGCGCCCAGGGCGTGGGGCGTCAGGCGCTCCATGACGATGGCCGTCGAGGGGCGGTTGCCTGTGAAGGTGCGGTGGGGCGCCAGACGGGTCGCCTCTTCCTCCGACAGACCCTGGGCCAGACCCTCGGCCTTGGCCGCCTCGGTCGTCTTGCCCAGCATCAGGGCCTGGCCTTGCGCCAGGGCATTCGACCACAGCGGCGATTCCGGCGCATCGGCATGCGTCCCCCCAGTCAAGGTATGGGCCACGATCACGAACTCGGCCGGCACCGTCTGCGGTCCCTGATGGATCTGCTGGAAGAAGGCGTGCTGGCCGTTGGTGCCCGGTTCGCCGAACACGACGGGGCAGGTCTGGCGCGTCACAGGCGTGCCGTCGCGATGCACCCGCTTGCCGTTCGACTCCATCTCCAGCTGCTGCAGGAAGGACGGCAGACGGCGCAGGGCGTGGGCATAGGGCGCCACCGTCCGCGCCGGCCGGTTCAACCCATCGACGTTGAACACCTGGGCCAGGGCCAGCAGGATCGGCGCGTTCTGCTCCAGCGGGGCCGACACGAAATGGTCGTCCATGGCCGCAGCCCCGGCCAGCATCTGTTCGAACACGTCCCAGCCCAGGGCGATGCCGCACGACAGGCTGACCGCCGACCACAGCGAATACCGCCCGCCGACCCAGTCCCGGAAGGCGATGGTGCGGCCGCAGCCGAAGGCCGCCGCCTTGTCCGGCGCCGCCGTCACCCCGATGAAGTGTTTGGTCATGCCCTCAGCCGGCAATGACGCCGCCAGCCAGGCCTTGGCCGCCTCAGCGTTGGCCAGGGTTTCCTGGGTGGTGAAGGTCTTGGACACCACCACGACCAGGGTCGTCTCGGGGTCCAGGCCCGTCAGGGCCTCGGCCATGTCGCGCGGGTCGATATTGGCCACGAACCTCAGGTCGATGGCCGGATCCAGCGGACGCAGGGCGTCCCACACCACGCGCGGCCCCAAGTCCGACCCGCCGATGCCGACATGGACGATGGCCTCGAACTTGCGCCCCGTCGCCCCGGCCTCGGCGCCCGAGCGCACCGCGTCGGCATAGGCCTTCATGTCCGCCCGCACGGCGTCCACCTCGGCCGAGACCGGCTCGCCGAGGGCCTTGAAGTCGGCGCCCGGCGCGGCGCGCAGGGCGGGGTGCAGCACCGCCCGCCCCTCGGTCAGGTTGACGGCCTCGCCGGCGAACAGGGCCGCGCGACGTCCCTCGACATCGGACGCACGGGCCAGATCCAGACAGGCGTCGAACGCCGCCCGGGTCCAACTCTGTTTCGAAAGGTCAAGATAGAGGCCCGCCGCCTCGACCGACATCCGCGCCAGCCGCTGGGGATCGGCGGCGAACTGGTCCACGATCCGGGTCTGGCCCGCCTCGGCGGCGGTGCGATCGAATGTCTTCCAGGCGTCGTCGCGGCTCATGGCGTCCTCGGTCGGTGGCGGTTGGAGAGGGTAAACACTCGTTTACGGGTCGGGCGTATTTAGGTTCAACGTCCTAGCGGACGGTGAAACAGGAAGTCATCCCCATGTCTTGCGGCCTCGCGCTCTCGATCGCCCTGGCGATGTCCAATCCCGCCGTCGCCCTGGCGGCGGATCAGCCGGCGGCCGTGCCCGGCGCGCCGATCTCGGTGGCGACCGAGCCGCTGTTCGCCGACATCATCTCGCGCTCGACCAGCCTGAAGGCCATGGTCGACGGTTGGGCGACCGCCAAGGCCGCCGACGACGCCGCCTTCTTCACCAGCCAGGCCTTCACCGGCTTCAAGGCCCAGACCGAGCAGCTGGCCGCCCTGGACATGCAAGGCCACCTGATCCTGAAGGAACGCGGCACCGACGGCGACCTGAAATGCATCCTGCGCGGCATCTCGGAGGACATGCCCAAGAAGGTCCAGGCCGTTCAGGCCGCCGCCAGCCCAGCCGAACGCGCCGTCGCCCTGTCGGAACTGTCCTATCTGCTGAACGACAATGTCGAGGTCATCACCGCCCCGCCCAAACCGGAAGTCTGACCCGAGATGGACCTTGATCGGCTGAGGAAGAATCGCTTCGCGATTCCGCTGAAGCCGTGAATCAAGGTCCCGCTTGAATCTGGAGCCTGATTCACCGCTACGTCGAAGCGCGAAGCGCTTCAACTCAAGCGGATCAGGCTCTAGAGGGCGTTCAACGTCTCCAGAACGCCCTTGCCGTAGCGATCCAGCTTGGACTGACCGACGCCGGATATGGCGCCCAAACTGTTCAGGTCGCCCGGCTCCGCCTGGGCGATCTCCAGCAGGGTCTTGTCCTGGAAGATGACGTAGGGCGGGACATGCTGTTCCGAGGCGCGGTCTCGGCGCCAGGCGCGCAGGGCCTCGAACCGGGCGCGGACATCGGCGTCCATCGTCTCCAGCGCGGCGTTGCGGCCCTCGCCGGTGCGGTCGCGGCGATTGCGCGGATTGCCCGAGCGAGTGCCGGCGTCATACCCTGCGGGCACGCGGCGAACCTCGATCTTGCGTTCGGCCTTGTACACGGCGCGCACCGCCTCGCCGTCGCCCAGACCGACCAAGGGCTTGCCGTCGTTGGCGTCCTCGACCAGCAGGCCTTCGAACAGCAGATGATCGACGATGTCGCGCCAGCCGTTGGGCGAGATGTCGGCGCCGATGCCCCAGGTGGACAGCTGCTGCTCCCAGGGCTGGACCGCCTTGGTGCGGCCGGTCAGGTGATCGACGATCCGGCCTCGGCCGAAGCGGCCGCCCAGCCGTTGCACCGCCGCCAGGGCCTTCTGGGCCGGGACCGTGGCGTCATAAAGTTGGGGCGGGTCGCCGCAGATGTCGCAGACGCCGCAAGGCTCCGCATCGGTCTCGCCGAAATAGCGGCGCACGGCCTGGGCGCGACAGACGGCGCCGTCCAGCATGGCGAACAGCTGGCGGGTCTTTCGCACCTGGACCTGTTTGACCTCCTCGGCCATCGGGCGACTGTCGAGGCGGCGCAGGGACCAGGCGATGTCGGACGGGCCATACAGGGTGATGCCCTCGGCCGGCTCGCCGTCACGACCGCCCCGGCCGATCTCCTGCCAATAGGCCTCTAGGCTGCCCGGAGGATCGGCGTGGATGACGAAGCGCACGTCGGCCTTGTCCACCCCCATGCCGAAGGCGATGGTGGCCACCATGACGGCGCCCTCCTCGGCCAGGAACCGCTCCAGGCGGCGGTCTCGCTCCTTGTTGTCCATGCCTGCGTGATAGGCGATGGCGTTGGTCCCGGCGTCGCGCAGCGCCTGGGCCACGCGGTCGCAGCCGTCACGACTGCCGCAATAGACCACGCCCGACTTGCCCCGCCGCTCGCGCACCAGTTCGATGACCCGGGCGTCGGTCTTGGCGCGCGAGGCGCTCTCCTTGCGCTCGGCCGACAGTTGCAGGTTCGGCCGTGCGAAGCTGTCGACGAAGACCTTGGCCTCCTCCAGTCGCAGGGAGCGCAGGATGTCGTCGCGGGTGCGGGCGTCGGCCGTGGCGGTGACGGCGATGCGCGGCACATGGGGAAACCGCTCGGCCAGCAGACCCAGGTTGCGATAATCCGGGCGGAAGTCGTGACCCCATTGCGAGACGCAGTGGGCTTCGTCGATGGCGATCAGGCTCAGCGGCAGTTCGGCCAGCCGGTCCATCATGGCCCCCGCCGCCAGACCTTCTGGCGAGACATAAAGCAGGTCCAGATCGCCGGATCGCGCGGCCGCCCAGATCGCCGAACGCTCGTCCATCGAGACGCCGGAATCGAGACGTGCAGCGGCGACCCCCTGCTGTTTCAACGCCTCGACCTGATCGGTCATCAGGGCGATCAGGGGAGAGACGACAAGGCCGAGGCCCGGGCGCAGGATGGCCGGGATCTGATAGCAGACGCTCTTGCCGCCGCCGGTCGGCAGGACAGCCAGCACATCGCCGCCGGACAGGATCTGCTCGACCACCTGGCCCTGCATCCCTCGGAAATCGGCGTGTCCCCAGACGCGCGACAGCAGGGCCCGGGCGTCGTTCAGGTCAGGCGTATCGGTCGGGGAGAACTGGGGCTGCGTGGCCGACATCCTTAAGCTGTGCACTCTTTGTTCCCAAGAGCCTGATCGTTTTTGAAGGAACCGCTTCGCGGTTCCGGCAAAAGCGTGAATCAGGCTCTCGCTTTAATCTGGAGCCTGATTCACGCCATCAATGAAATCGCGAAGCGATTTCCTCTCTGCCGATCAGACTCCGTGCGAAGCGCCGCCGGCCGCGAAAGCGACCGACGGCGGCATCAGATGGGGATGGATTTCAGTGGGCGGGGGCTTCGGCGAACTGGCCGCCGACGCGATAGCGCCACAGATAGGAGGGGGCGATGGCTGCCATGCCGGCCGGATGGTCGATGCCCAGGGCGCTCAGGCCCAGGGCGTCTGCCGCCACGACATTGTCCTTCTCGAGCATCAGCACCTGATCGCGCGTCAGCGGGGGGGTGACGCCGACGAACCTGCTCAGTTGCAGCAGCGACCCCAGGGGCTTGGCGATGGCGAACGGCACGGGGACCAGCATCCGGTCGCGACCGGTCTCGCGGCGCACCAGTTCCAGCACTTCGCGGAAGGTGTAGAGGCTCGGCCCGCCCAGTTCGAAGGTGCGGCCCGCCGCATCGACGCGGGTCACGCCGCGCGCGATGGCCTCGGCGACATCGCCGACATAGACCGGCTGGAACCTGGTGTCGCCGCCGCCGATCAGCGGCAGGACCGGCGACAGGACCGCCATGGACGCAAAGCGGTTCAGGAAGCCATCACCGGCGCCGAACACCAGCGACGGACGCAGGATGACCGCATCCGGATAGACGGCGCGTACGGCCTCTTCGGCCTTGGCCTTGGTGCGACCGTAGGCCGACGGGCTGGCGGCGTCGGCGCCGATGGCCGAGATCTGAACCAGACGCTGGACGCCCGCCGTCCTGGCGGCTTCGGCGATGGTCTTGGCCGCCTCGGTATGGACGGCGTCGAAGGCGCGCTTGCCGCCCGCGTCGTGCAGCACGCCGACCAGATTGACTACGGCGTCGGCGCCACGCACGGCGGCGGCCACGTCCTCGGCGCTGGTGATGTCGCACCGCATGAACTGAATCTGGCCGGGATCGCCCAGCGGCTGGATCTCGATGGCCAGGACCGGATTGCGCACGGCCACGCGAATGCGCCAGCCGCGACGCGCCAGGGCGCGCACCGCCTGCGACCCGATAAAGCCCGATCCTCCGAAGAGAGTCACGACGCCGGGGGCGAGGTCAGCCATGGGGAAAGCTCCAGTCGAAATCTGTGTCGGCGGGATAGACGATAGGGCGCCGCACCGCAACGCGGGCGTTCACGGTGACGCTGGCGATCCACTCGTGGCCGCCCATCTGATCACAATGAAGCTTTTCACCATCGGTTACGAAGGCGCGACCCAGGCGGAAGTGATCGCGCGCTTGAAGGCGGCCGGGGTCGAAACCCTGGTCGATGTCCGCGCCGTCGCCGCCTCGCGCCGCGCCGGTTTTTCCAAGACGATCCTGGGCGAAAGCCTGAAGGCCGAGAGGATCGACTATGTCCATCTGCGCGGTCTCGGCACGCCCAAGGCCGGACGTGATGCGGCGCGCAAAGGGCATGTCAGCGAGATGCGCGCGATCTTCGCCGATCACCTGGCCGAACCGCAGGCGCAGTTGGAATACGAACGGTTGAAGGCGTTGGCGGGCGAGAAGCGCCTCGCCCTGCTGTGCTTCGAAGCCGACCACGCCGGTTGCCACCGCGCCATCCTGGCCGAACGGCTGGCGGACGAGGACGGGGTGACGGTGGTCAACCTATAGGATTAGAACCGGACAGCCCCCAGCCGTCTCCTCCCCATGAAATGGGGAGGAGACGCGGCGCGCCTTCGCGCCGTGACGGAGGGGCTATTCGACGCATCGCAGGCGTCCGTGGGACTTCAAGAGCCCCTCCACCACGCTGCGCACGGTCCCCCTCCCGCTTCGCAGGGAGGAGACGGTTTTCACTTACGGACGCCCCACCAACTGATCGACCGAGCCGCTGGTCACCGGGTGATAAAGCGGCCGGGCTTCGGCGTAGATGCGGCGGGCGATCGGGCGGCCCCAGTCGCCCTCGGTCCACAGGGTCTGGAACAGGGGCATGACGAACTTGCGGCGGCCCTGGCTGGTCAGGAACTTGTCGGCCGTGGCGACGGCGGGCTGATAACGGTGGGCCAGGGCGATCTGCAGCCAGCCGAAGGTCAGTTCGGCATTGCCCTCGTTCGCCAGGTTCAGGGTGCGCTCCAGATCGGCCAGCTGCGCATTGGTCAGCCAGTCGGTGTTGGCGCGCAGGCCTTCGGGACGCCAGCCCAGGAATCGCTGGCGCTGCTGGGTGTTCCAGTCCGCCCACGGGATGGCCGAGGCCGGTCCCTTATCCTTGAAGAAGGCGACGGCGGACGCGTCCACCGGCTCGAACGCATGCGACACCGGGGCCACGGCGTTCGACGGCAGGCCGGGCTGATAGACCCAGGCCTCCAGTTGCAGTTCGGATTCCAGGGCCGCGTCTCCCTTCACCAGATTGGCGCGGATGTCGTCCAGGAACATGGCCGTGGTCATCGGGCGATAGGCGTTGCGGTCGAAATAGCCGCGCAGCCAGGCGTCGAACTTCTCGCGCCCGACGACCCGCTCGATGGTGCGCAGGAAGGCCGACCCCTTGTCATAGGCGATGGTGTTCATGCCGTCGTCGGGGTCGCGGCCCGTCAGGTTCAGATGCAGGCGGGTGTCGTCGGCCGGCAAGGACTTCAGCTCATCCTGAAGCCCGTCCCAGCTCAGCACCTGCTCCTGAACCGCGCGATCATAGCCGTAGATCGACTCCATGATCCGGTTCTCGAAATAGGTGGTGAAACCCTCGTTCAGCCAGAAGTCGTTCCAAGTGGCGTTGGTCACCAGATTGCCCGACCAGCTGTGCGCCAGTTCGTGGGCGACCAGCGACACCAGCGACCGGTCGCCGGCGATGATGGTCGGGGTGGCGAAGGTCAGTTTGGGGTTTTCCATCCCGCCGAACGGGAAACTGGGCGGCAGGACCAGCAGGTCGTAGCGGCCCCAGCGATACGGGCCGTACAGCTTCTCGGCCGCCGTCACCATCTGGGCGGTCGGCTCCAGCTCCCACTGGGCGGCGCGCAGGCGGCTGGGCTCGGTCCAGACCCCGGTGCGACCGTCGAACGGCGCAAAGGCGATGTCTCCCACGCCGATGGCGATCAGATAGGGCGGGATCGGATTGTTCATCCTGAAGCGCCAGCTCTTCATGCCACCCCCTTCAGAATTGGGCGCGGCCGCCTCGCCGTTGGGCGTCAGGTGGTCGGCGCTCATGACCACGGTCAGGTCGGCGGGCGCGGTGATGCGGGCCGAATAGGTCTGGCGGATGCCAGGGCTGTCTTGGGTCGGAACCCAGGTGCGGGTCAGGATCGCCTGGCCCTGGCTGAACAGATAGGGCTTTTCGCCGCCCGCCGTCTGGGTCGGGCTGAGCCATTGCAGGGCCGCCGCGTCGGGTCGCGTCGAATAGGTGACGACGATCTTGCGCCGTTCGTTGGCGGCGAAGGCCGGGAAATAGACGGTCAGGGGCTGGCCCTTGATGGCGTCGTTGTCGCCGACGACGAAGCGCAGCGGCCGGCCCTCGGAATCCTGCACATCCTGGATGTCCAGGTTGCGGATATCCAGGATCACCTCGTTGGCGCCGGCGACCGCCAGGATGTCCAGGGTCGCCGTGCCCGACAGGGTCTTGGCCTCGAAGTTCGCGGTCAGGTCCAACGCCACGTCGACGACGCGGGCGATCTCGGGCCGGGCGTAGGTGTGGCTGTCGACCGCGTCGGGACCGGGCGCCGGCGCAATGGCGGGGGGGGTCATGGCGCTGCCCCCGGTCGTGGTGGAGCAGGCGCTCAGCCCCATGGCGGCGGCGAGGGCGAGGGCGGAGACGAGACCGAGAGCTTTGCGCTTCATCGAGGCTTTCCTGGGCTGACCGTAACGATTGGCCGGAGAACGCGCGGAAACGCCGAAAAGATCAAGTCTCGGTCTAAGTGCTCGCGACGGGAGGCAGGTGATGGGCGCGGAACAACCGTCCCCGCTCGGCGAACAGCACCCAGCCCAGGGCGACCAAACCAAAGACGGTGAAGCCCACCGACATGGGTATGGTCGTGCCGTTGAACTGCTGACCCACTGCAAAGCCCAGCAGCGAGCCGACGATGGTGGAGATGAAGCCCTGAATCGAGGCGGCGGTGCCGGCGATCTTGCCCATCGTCTCCATGGCCATAGCGCCGAAGTTGCCGGCCAGCAGACCGAAACAGAACATGGTCAGGGTCTGCAGCACGGCGAAGGTCCAGATCGATTCATGCCCGCTGATCGCCACGCCGGCATGGACGGCGGAGATGGCGGTGAAGCCGATGAGGGCCGTGTGCGAAATCTTGCGCGAACCGAGTGTCACCACCAGCCGGGCATTGACGATCGAAGCCACGGCGATGCCGCCCGCGATCAGGGCGAAGATGGCCGGGAAGGCCGCCTCGGCATGGAACACGTCGGCGAAAATCTGCTGCGACGAGTTGATGAAGCCGAACAGGGCCCCCGTGATGGCCGTCATGGCCAGGGTGTAGCCGATAGCCGTCCGGTCGGTCAGGGCGGTCTTGTAAGCTGCAGTCAGACGCTTCACCTGAATGGGCAGGCGATCCTCGGGCTTCAGCGTCTCGGGCAGGCGCAGGGTCGCCCAGACGATCAACGCCACGCCGATCAGGCCCAGGCCTGCGAAGATCCAGCGCCACGGCCCGACCAGCATGATCAGTTGCCCCAGCGAAGGCGCCAGGATCGGCACGCCCAGGAAGACCAGGAAGCTGAACGACATGACCCGCGCCATGGTGCGACCCTCGTAACGGTCGCGCACGATGGAAACGGCCAGCACGCGGGTGCAGGCGCTGCCCAGGCCCTGGCCGATGCGGGCCAGGATCAGCATGTCAAACGTCGGCGCCAGGGTCGCCAGCAGGCTGAAGACCACATAGACGCCCACGCCGAACAGCAGGACCGGCTTGCGTCCGAACCGGTCCGCCAGCGGCCCGTAGAACAGCTGCGCCCCGCCGAAACCGAGCAGATAGGAGGTCACCACCCACTGCCGATCATTGTCAGCCAGCACGTTCAGATCGGCGCCGATGTGCGGCAGGGCCGGCAGCATCGAGTTCGATCGCCAGCGCATTCAGCGCCATCATCAGGGCGATGAGACAGACGAACTCGACGAAGCCGAGCTCCTTCTTGGCGGGCGCTGACGCGAGGGAAGAAGACATCCGGGCCAGATGCGCCGTCATGCCCCGATCCGCAACCGCAGCCCCGTCACAAATTGCTGCAATGCAGCGAAATCGAGGTTGAACAGCAGGCGCCTCGCCATCGCCGCGAACCTCGGCTAGAGGAAGTCATGACAGAACAGATGACAGCACAGGCGGCGCTGGACCGCCTCGAAACCCTCTACACCCAATCCGTGACCAACCTGCGCGACGCCGTGCGGGATTTCGTCAACACCGGCGAGCGGCCCGATCCGCTGAAACGCGCCGACGGGGTGTTCGCCTATCCCGAACTTCGCATCCGCTGGGACGGGGATCGCCCTCAGGACCTGGAGCCGCGCGCCTATGCCCGGCTATCGAAACAGGGCAGCTACGCCACCACCATCACGCGGCCGGACCTGTTCCGCCCCTATCTGACCGAACAGCTGGGCCTGCTGGAACAGGAATACGCCGCGACGTTCGAGGTCGGGCTGTCGCGCCAGGAAATCCCCTTTCCCTATGTGACGGACGGGCTTGAGGTCGCGCTGGACCGGTCGATGACGGCCGCCCTGGCGCGCTGGTTCCCGACCACGGACCTGGCCCATATCGGCGACGAGATCGCCGACGGTCTGTTCGAGATGGGCGGCGACTTCCCGCTGTCGCACTTCGACGGACTGCGGACCGACTTCTCGCTGGCGCGGCTGAAACACTACACCGGCACGCCGGTCGACGACGTTCAGTCCTATGTCCTGTTCACCAACTACAATCGCTATGTCGACGAGTTCGTGCGCTGGGCCATCGAACAGCTTCAGACGCCGGGTTCGCCGTACGAGACCCTGTCCTGCGCCGGCGGCGTGGTGATCACGCGCGACACCCCTAACCCCGAGGCGGCGATCAGCGACACGGCCTGGAAGAAGCACCAGATGCCGGCCTATCACCTGACCGCGCCGGGCCATAAGGGCGTGACCCTGGTCAATATCGGCGTCGGCCCTTCCAACGCCAAGACGATCACGGATCACCTCGCCGTCACCCGCCCGCACGTCTGGCTGATGATCGGTCACTGCGGCGGCCTGCGCGCCAGCCAGACCATCGGCGACTATGTCCTGGCCCACGCCTATCTGCGCGACGATCACGTGCTGGACGCGGTCCTGCCGCCCGACATCCCGATCCCGTCGATCGCCGAGGTCCAGCGCGCGCTTTACGACGCGACCAAGTCGGTCAGCGGCATGCCCGGCGACGAGGTCAAGCTGCGCCTGCGCACGGGCACGGTCGTCACGACCGACGACCGGAACTGGGAGCTGCGCTATTCCAAGTCGGCCCTGCGCTTCAACCAGAGCCGCGCCGTCGCCATCGACATGGAAAGCGCCACCATCGCCGCCCAGGGCTATCGCTTCCGCGTGCCCTACGGGACACTGCTGTGCGTGTCGGACAAGCCGCTGCACGGCGAGATCAAACTGCCGGGCCAGGCCAACCGCTTCTACGAAGGCTCGATCTCCGAACACCTGCAGATCGGCATCCAGGCGGTGGACCTGATGCGCAGCGAAGGCTCACGCCTGCATTCGCGCAAGCTACGCGCCTTTGACGAACCGCCGTTCCGGTGATCCAAAACTGTCTCCTTCGTGGGGAGGGGGACCGCGCGAAGCGTGGTGGAGGGGCTCTTGAAGTCCCACTAACGTCTGTGATGCGGTGAAGAACCCCTCCGTCACGACGCGAAGAGCGCCGCGCCACCTCCCCGCAGAGCGGGGAGGAGACGGATTTGTGGATCGTCAGACCGCCGCCTTCTCCAACGCGCCGGGCTCGACAGGGCTGGGCGCGGTCTCGGCCTTGCGGGTGTCCTGACGACGCGGCAACCGCCAGATCTGATGCGAGCTGTAGCGCACTCCGTCCCAGGCCAGGGCCGTGACCGTGATGGTCTTGGCGTCCCAGTCGATCTGGTTGAAGCCCGGCGGCGACCCCCGTTCACGGTGCGACAGCGTCCCGCAGCCGACGGCGTAGGAGCAGCGGTCCGCCAACGGGATCGGCATGGCGAACGGCACATGGACGTGGCCGGTCATGATCAGATCGACGCCGGCCTCGGCGAAGATCAACGCCGCCTCGTCGCCACGTTTGACGTCGCCGGTCATCGGCGTGCCGATCATCTCGATCAGCGGGTGATGGCAGGCCAGGATTCTCAGCGCGCCGATGGGCGCCTGGCGCAGGGCCTCGGCCGCGCGCCGCGTCTGGTCCAGATCGATGACGCCCTTGGACCAGTTGGGCCGCGCCTGCCACCCACGCGCCGTGACCACGCCACGCACCATCACCGTGTCGCTGAGGAACTGGCCGTCGTGGGCGGGAAAGCCGGTCGCCGTCTCGAAGGCGCGCCACGGATGAAGCACCCGCGCCACCGCATCCCAATAGGGCACGTCGTGATTGCCGACGATGACGAAGCGCGGCTCGGGCATGGCCCGCATCCATTCGCCGGCGGCGGTGAACTCGTCCGGGAAACCCTTCTGGGTGATGTCGCCGGTGATCAGCACCAGATCGTTGGGCGTGGCGTGCGCGTAGTCCAGGGCGGCGGCGCAGGCGTGCTTGTGCTCGCAGCCGAAATGGACATCGGAGAACTGAAGAACCCGCCCCACTAGATGCTGTCCTCGGCCGACGGCGGTCGCGGCGCCAAAGCCTTAAAGGCCTTGGGCACGAAGCGGATTACGGCGTCGGGCTTGAGCAGCAAGGGTTCGCCGTCGATCACGGCGGGAATCTTGGACCGGGCGCGCACCTCGATCAGCTTGGCTGGGCGGGTCGAGACCGCCGGGTCCTGACGCCAGTCGCTGAACAGGGCCGTGGCGGCCAGACGGAAGGCCTGGGTCGCGTCGCTGGGGTCCATGGCCGCCGCCTCCAGTCCGATGGGATCTTCCATCGCCTTGGAGATCATCGGACTGATCAGCACAAGCGCCTCGGTGCGCCGCCGTTCGCCGCCGTCGAGGGAGAACCGCAACCGGCCCGAGAAGGCGCGTTTCAGGGCGCGGCGTCCGTATTGCCAGGCCAGCTTGATCTTGCCGGTCCGCATCGCCTCGCGCGCCGGCGCCCACAGGGCAGGCGATCCTAAAATGGCCGCGCAATAGAAGTATTCGCCTTGTACCTCCCCACCGGAGACAGGCTGAGGCTCGCCTTCTTCCAGCGCCCGTTTCAGCGCCAACTTCCAGTCGGCCGTTCCGTACAGGGCTTTGGGCAGCATGTTCATGGTGCCGCCCGGCAGGGGCGCGATCATCGGACCGTCAGGCCGCGCCTTGGACGCCACAGAGCGTGCGGTGCCATCGCCGGCCAGCACGAAGATCACGTCCGGCTCAGCCGCAAAGGCGTCGGCGATGATCTTGTCGAAGTTTCCGCCATCGAACGTCATCACGTCGGTCTTCAGATCATATTCGGCCAGGATCGACTCGGCCTCGCCCGCAGCGCGCGGCCCCACGCTGCCGGACAAGGGGTTGATCAGGATCACGACGTGCTTGAGCTGCGCGTGAGGCGTCAACGCAGGCGTTTCAGCGGCGTCGGGAGGAGAGATCGTAACGTCGGTCATGGCGGCCGAACGCCCCGCAGCCGCCGCCGTTCCGCACAAGCGTCACCATATTTCGACCGGAAGGCGGAACCTAAGCAAGGAGGACACGTTTGCTGCCTCAGGGGCGAACACCCAGGGACAAAGGATTTCACCATGAACAAGGCGATTATCGCGATTGCCGGCGCCGGCCTTCTGGCTTCGGCCTGTGCCAGCGACCCGTACAGCAACAGCGGTTCCAACCAGACCGTGCGCCAAGGCGCCATCGGCGCCGGCCTCGGCGCCGTCGCCGGCGCCATCATCGGCAACAACGTCGGCGGCGGCAACGCAGCCACCGGCGCCCTGATCGGCGGTGCCCTGGGCGGCGCGGCCGGCGCGATCCGCGGTTCGAACCAGGACCGCAACAACCAGCAGCGCTACCGCGACAATCAAGGTCGTTACTACTACTGCTACGATAACCGCCAGGACGAATGCTACTGGGACAACGGTCAGCGTCGTTACTGATTGTTGTGAAAACTTGTCGGTCGCGCAACTGAGCGACCACCGCTAGGTTGAAGAGGCGGCTTGTCGAAGGACGGGCCGCCTCTTTTGCGTAATGGGCCGGCCAAGCCGGAGGAGGGCTGAGATGAAGCGATCGACAGGGCTGGCGATGCTGGCGATGGGACTGCTGGCGGCATGTGCGCCGACGCCGAAGCGGACGGCGCTGGTGATGGGCGAATCGCCCTGCGTCTCGGGCCGGTTCGACGTCTATTTCGTCGAGAACCAGGCGCGGCTGACCGATGCGGCGTCTCTGCTGCTACGCACCGCCGCCGACAAGGCCAAGGAATGTCACGTCAAGCACGTGCGGGTGTTGGGTCTGGCTGATGCGACCGGCACGGTCGAAGCCAATCTGAGCCTGTCGCAGCGGCGCGCCCTCGCGGTCGCCGAAGCCCTGACCCAGGCCGGCATGCCCGCGCCTGCCTTCGAAGTTAACGCCGCCGGTGACGCAGGCGCCGTCAACGCCTCGGGCGCCGACGAACTGCTGCGCCGACGCGCCGAGGTGTTCATCGAGACCTCGCCGCGCTGATCTGTGGCAAAGGGGGCGATGGCGCGGGCGAGACCAAGGGACTAGATTGCGGCCGCCCCCAACGTCGGAAATCGCCCTTTGCGTCCCCTCGCCTTTCTCGCCGGTCTGTTGCTGTGTCTGCTGTCGCTCTCGGCAGCTCAGGCCCAGCCGGTTCAAAGCCAGCCTTCCGGCCTCGTCGCCTTCGGCCCGCAACGGACCGAGCGGATCGAGGCCGAACTGGTCCCGATGTCGCAGTGGGTCGCGCCAGGATCGACCACCGTGGTCGCCGTGCGCCAGAGGATCGCGCCGGGCTGGCACACCTATTGGCGCAATCCGGGAGACAGCGGCGGCGCCACCAGCCTGGTCTGGACCCTGCCTGATGGGGTGACGGCCGATCCCATCCTGTGGCCGCTGCCCAGCCGCCAACGGCTGATGAGCCTGATGAACTACGGCTATTCGGGCGCGGTCCTGCTGCCCGTGCCGATCCATGTGCCGGCCTCGGCGCGGCCGGGCGAGGTGCTGACCCTGACGACGGACGTGCTGTTCCTGGTGTGCAGCGACCAGATGTGCGTGCCCGAGCCGCTGACCCTGTCGCTGGCCCTGCCGGTGCGCGAGGGCGCCGCCCCGCTGGCGAAACCTTGGGGCTCCGAGATCGAGCGGTTGGTCGAGACCGCGCCGCGCCCGGCGGGCCTCGAGACGCGCGTCACGGCCGAAGCCGGCAAGCTGATCCTGACGGCGACGGGTGGGCCGTTGTCGGGCAGCGACATCGGCCAGGTCTATTTCTACCCCTACGAGGGCGGACGGATCGACCATGCCGCCGCCCAGCCGGGAACACGAGGCCCCGACGGCGTGAGCGTGACGCTGACGCCCGGCCGAGAGGCGGCGTCTTCGCCCCTGAGCGGCGTCCTGGCCACCGACAAGGGCGCGTGGGAAATCACGGCCCAACCCGGTCCGCCGCTGGCCGGCGCGCAGGGACAGGGCGCATTGGCGCCGCTGGACGAGGCGACCTCGGCGCCGGCCAGGACCGGCGCGCCGGTCTTTCTTCAGGCCCTGGGTCTGGCCCTGCTGGGCGGGCTGGTGCTGAACCTGATGCCCTGCGTCTTCCCGGTCCTGGCGATGAAGGCGGCGTCGCTATCGGCGGCGGCGCACGATCCGGCGCGGGCGCGGCGCGACGGCCTGGCCTTCACCGCCGGGGTTCTGGCCAGCTTCCTGGTGCTGGCAGGCGCGCTGCTGGCGCTGAGAGCGGCGGGTCAGGCGATCGGCTGGGGGTTCCAGCTTCAGTCGCCGGGCGTGGTCGCGGCCCTGGTCCTAGTGATGCTGCTGGTCGGGCTGAACCTGTCGGGCGTCTTCCATGTCGGCGCAGGGATGCAGAACGCCGGGTCGGGGCCTCTGTCGCGCCTGCCCGGCGCAGCCGGCGCCTTCTTCACCGGAGTTCTGGCCGTCGTGGTCGCGGCGCCCTGCACCGCGCCCTTCATGGCGGCGGCCCTGGGCGCGGCGCTGGTTCTGCCTTGGCCGATGGCGCTGGCGGTCTTCCTGATGCAGGGGATGGGTCTGGCCCTGCCCTATCTGGCGATCAGTCTGTCGCCGGGCCTGCTGTCGCGCCTGCCGCGACCGGGGGCGTGGATGGAGCGACTGAAGGGCCTGTTGGCCTTCCCCATGTATGGAGCGGCGCTGTGGCTGCTGTGGGTGTTCGCGCGACAGGCCGGTGTGGATGCCCTGGCCCTGCTGCTGACAGCGGCGCTGTTGCTGGCTTTCGCTGCCTGGCTGTGGGGTCTGGTTCAAGCCGCCCGTCAGCGCGACGAACAGGCCGTAGTGGCCACGGTCGCCGCGACCATCGCCTGTTTCATGGCCATCGGATTCGGCGGACTGGCGGGGGGCGTGGCAAGTAACGATGATGTCTCAGCCCAAAGCGAAGGCGGCCCCCTCGCCGCCCAGCCCTGGTCGGCGGCGGCGGTGGCCCAGGCGACGGCGGCAGGACGGCCCGTGCTGGTCAACCTGACGGCCGACTGGTGCGTGACCTGCAAGATCAACGAGCGTGCGGCCCTGTCGTCGCCCCGCGTCGCCAAGGCGATGACCCAGGCGAACGCCGCCTATCTTGTCGGCGACTGGACCCGTCGTGACGACGCCATCACCCGCGAACTTCAGTCCCATGGTCGCTCGGGCGTGCCGCTGTATCTGTTGTATCGACCCGGTCAGGTCCAGCCGGAGATCCTGCCGCAGCTGCTGACCGAAGGCGTCGTGATCGATGCGCTGAAGAAATAGGCAGCAAGTTAAACGTCATTCCAAACGTCCGTCACCCTCGGGCTCGTCCTGAGGGCCCACCTTCAGGCGCGCTGGACCGCAAGGTTTTTCAGAATGCAGGCTGACGCGTCGGCTGCTGAGCCCGAACAACCGTAGGTCCTCGGGACGAGCCCGAGGGTGACGGATTTGTAGATTAGGATCAGCTCAGGAACCTCTGAACCGCCGCCAGAAACCGCTGGGGCTGTTCGATCATCACCTGGTGCTGGGCGCCTTCGACCCGCTCGAACCGCGCGGTGCGGGGCAGGCCCTCGAAGCCGTAACGATAGAGGCCTTCCAGCCGATTGCGAGGGGCTTCGGTATCTCGGGTCCAGCCATAGACCACCGTCACCGGGGCGGTGATCTGGGACAGGCGCGGGCGCAAATCGACGGTCAGGGCCTCGTATAGGCCCTGGGCCAGGACGCGTCGGTCGCCGCCCTGAAGCCCCAGGCCCTGGAACACCATGTCGCCAGCCAGACCCATGTCGACGCCAAAGGCGGCGACCTGGGACTTCAACGCCTGATCCCCGAACAGCAGCAGGGCCTGATAGCCCAGCCGCGCCAAGGGCTCGACCTGGGCCGAGGTCGCGCGGGCGTCCACTAGAGACGGGAAGAAGGGCGAGGAATCGACCACCATCACCCGCCCGATCCGGTCGCCCATGTCGGCGGCGACGCGCAAGGCGATCTGACCGCCCAGCGAATGGCCGATCACGGCGGGACGGTCGATACGCTGCTCGCGGATATAGCGCTCGATCTCGCTGGCGGCCGGGCCGGCCAGACCGCCGCTGACATTGCCGCCGATGTCCGTCTCGCCAAAGCCGCGCACGGTGAACAGATGCACCCGGTAGCGGTCGTCCAGCCGATCCGCCGTCGAACGCCACGCCGCCCCGGTCGAACCCAGGCCCGGAATGAAGATGATGTCCGGCCCCGTCCCGCGCGTCTCGACGATGATCCGGCTGGAGCTGAACGCGGGCGGCTGAACAGCAATCTGGGCTTGGACGGCGGCGGGGATGAGGACGAACAGGGTCGCCACAAGCGAAACGAAGAGACGGATCATGATGCGTCCCTAACGCCCGATCACGGCGATCGGTTGACGGCGCGTTTGCGGCTTATCGCCCCTTGAAGTCGGGTTTGCGCTTTTCGACGAAGGCGGACATGCCCTCCTTCTGATCCTCGAAGGCGAACAGGGAGTGGAACAGGCGGCGCTCGAACTGGACGCCTTGCGTCAAGGTGGTCTCCAGCGCCGCGTTGATCATCTCCTTGTTGGCCATGATCGCCAGCGGGCTTTGCGAGGCGATCCAGGCGGCGATCTTGCGGGTCTCGTCCAGCAGGGTCTCGTGTGGGAAGACACGCGAGGCGAGACCGGCGCGTTCCGCTTCGGCCGCATCCATCATCCGGGCGGTCAGGACCATGTCCATGGCCTTGGACTTGCCGACCAAGCGGGTCAGGCGCTGCGAACCGCCGATGCCGGGGGCGACGCCGAGGTTGATCTCGGGCTGACCGAACTTCGCCTTCTCGCTGGCGACGATGAAGTCGCACAGCATGGCCAGTTCGCAACCGCCGCCCAAGGCGAAACCGTTGACGGCGGCGATGATCGGCTTCCTGAAGCGGGTGATGCGGTCGTGGCCGAGCGCGAAATAATTGCCCGTGTACATCTGGGCATAGGTTTGATCCGCCATCTCCTTGATGTCGGCGCCGGCGGCGAAGGCCTTGTCGCCCGAGCCGGTCAGGATGAGGCAGCGCACGCTGTCGTCGTGCTCGACACTGTCGAGGAAGTCGGCGAGGTCCTTGAACAGGGCCGAGTTCAGGGCGTTCAGCGCCTCGGGCCGGTTCAGGGTCACCACCGCATAGCCGTCGGCGTGGCGTTCGATCAGCAGGTTGGAATAGGTGTCGGCCATGGTCGGTCTCCTTCGTTTGGTCGGTCATATCGGATACCGCCTCTCTCGTCATTCCGGGCGAAGGGCCGCTTGGCCCGAAGACCCGGAACCCAGCGGCGCCGAAGGCGAAATGATTTAGCCAGACCGATACCGCCGCCTGTGTACGCGACAGGTTCGCGCTCACGCGCGCCGCTGGGTTCCGGGTCTGCGCTGCGCTTTGCCCGGAATGACGAAAGAAAGAACGAAAGATCAGCGTCGCGGCATCAGCGCCAGGGTCAGGCCCGCGCGCACCAGTTCGGCGACGACCACCATGCCCAGCAGCAGATTGGCGGCGATCACCTGACCACGCGCGCCCGACAGGTCCAGCGTCCAGCCGAACACGGACGACAGGGCCAGAACCAGGGCCGAGAGCAGGATCAGGCCGACCAGCAACATCAGGGCGACATGCCCCGCCTTCAGCGCCGCCTGAAGCGTCGGACCCTCGTCCAGCACGCGGGCGCGACGGCGAAACAGGCGCGCGATCAAGCCGGTGGCGGCTGCCTCGGCTGCGGCGGCGACGATCAGGGCCGCGACGAACCACCAGACCAGACCGCCCAGGTCGCCCACGCGCAGGCTCTGAGCGAAGTGGACGAAATAGGCGCCCCAGACCAGAACCCCGACCACCAGACTGATCCAGAGATGGATCTTGCGCATCGCTCAGCCCTCCAACCCGACCATGGCGGCCAGCTTCTGCACCGTGTTCCAGTTGCGGCCAGTGCCGACGCCGATCAGGCGCGGCTGGGCCTTTTCCGCCATTTTCGACGGGCCCAGGCCGTCGGGATGCCAGAAGAACAGGTCGCCGTCCGCCGGTTCGACCCGTTCGTCGCCGGCCGCGAAGCCGCGCAGCGCCTCGACCGCGCCGTCCTTGATCCCAGCCTTCATCACCATGACCAGCAGCTTGGAGCCGTCGATCCCGGCCTGATCCGTGAACGGATTGGCGACCATCAGCGCGGCCCATTGCTCAGGCGTGCGCACGATCACGTCGATGGGGCGGCCGAAGTGGGCGGCGATCCCCCGCTCCAGCCGCGCCTCGACATCGGCCGGTTCGGCGTCGCTCTCGACCACCAGATTGCCGCTGGCCAGCAGGGTGCGCGGATTGGCGAAACCGGCCTCGACGGCGATGGCCTTCAGCTCGGCCATCGGGACCTTGACCCCGCCCACGTTGACGCCCCGCAATAGGCAGATGCGGTCGCTCATGGCCTTACGCCTTCTGGCAGGAGGGGCAGTAGAAGGTGGATCGACCGCCCTGGACGATGCGGGCGACGACGCCTGTGCATTTCTCTCCGCGGCACGGCTCGCCCTCGCGGCCATAGACGTCGAACCGGTGCTGGAAATAGCCCTGGCCGCCCTCGGCGTTGGCGAAGTCGCGCAAGGTCGAGCCGCCCGCCGCGATGGCGTCGTTCAGGACGTTGCGGACCTCGGTCGCCAGCCGTTCCAGCCGGGACTTCGACACCGATCCTGCCGCAACCAGCGGCGAGATGCGGGCGCGGTACAAGGCCTCGCACACATAGATATTGCCCAGGCCGGAAACGATCCGCTGGTCCAGCAGGCTGACCTTGATGTTCTGTTTCTTGCCGGCGAAGGCCTCGACCAGATGGGCGCCGGAAAAACCGTTGCCCAACGGCTCTGGCCCCAGGCCCGCGAACCAGGGGTGGCTGTCGACCCGATCGGTCGGGATCAGGCCCATGAAGCCGAACCGGCGGGCGTCGGCGTATCCGATGCGGGTCGCTGAGCCGTCGCGGATGGCGCAGCCGCTGAAATGCTCGTGCTTGCCGGCGATGGGCGCCGCCTCCTCGAACTCACCCAGCAGGGTTCCGTCCAGGGTGAAGCGGCCGGTCATCCCCAAGTGCGTGATCCAGGTCTCGCCGGTCGACAGGGGCATGAGCAGATATTTGGCGCGGCGGTCGATCCGATGGACCGTCGCCCCCTCAAGCCGTTCAGCGAACCGCTCGGGGAAGGGAAAGCGCAGGTCGGGCCGGTTGATCCTGACCCGCGACAGCCGCGCGCCCTCCAGCACCGGCGTCAGGCCGCGTCGGACGGTTTCGACCTCGGGAAGTTCAGGCATGAGGCGTCGTAGCCCGCCCGCGCGGCCCCGCCAAGCCGGGTCGCACATCACGTCGCCGTCGCAGGATCGACACGGCGGCGACACGCCCGGCAGGCATGGAGGGGGCGACGATCCGGGGGGACGATCATGTCGGACTTCACCGCAGACGCCGTCCCGCCGACCCATCGAAAGCCTGCCGCCTTTCGATGGCGGATGCGGCCGTCCAGCGAGGAGACGGCCATCATCGCCGCCGCCGCCATCGTGGGACTGAGCGCCGCCTTTTTGCTGTTCCCCGGTGTGGACCTGGCGGTCAGCGACCTGTTCCATCGGACGCGGGACGGCTTCTATCTGGCCGACGATCCCGTGCTGCGCGCCCTGCGCAAGAGCTCGACCCTGGTGATGTCGCTGATGTTGCTGGCGGCGGTCGGGCGGTGGATCTGGCGGTTGCTGAGGCGGCGAAAGGCCGATCTGGCCGGGCGACGGGCGCTATTCGTGATCGCGGGCCTAGCCCTGGGGCCGGGCCTGGTGGTCAACAGCCTGTTCAAGGAAATCTGGGGTCGGGCGCGCCCGATCGACGTGCGGTTCTTCGGCGGCGACGAGGCCTTCACGGCCGCCTGGCTGCCCAGCACAGCGTGCCAGTCCAACTGTTCTTCATCTCGGGCGAGGGCGCCGGCGCGGCCTGGATGGTGGCGGCGGCTCTGGTGTTGGCGCCGCGTCGCTGGCGACCTGTGGCGGGCGGATTGGCTCTGGCCTACGCCGTCAGCCTGTCGGCCAACCGCATCGTCTTCGGCGGCCATTTCCTGTCGGACGTGCTGCTGTCGTGGGCGGTGACGGCCCTGGTGCTGGCCCTGCTTTATCGCGGCCTGAAGATCGCATCGGCGGCTCTTCGCCGACGCACGTTCCGTGTTCTGAGCATCGCGATCGCCTGAGACCAGTTGCCGCCTGCGACATAATGCGCTTACGTCCGCCGCGAACGTGGGAATTCGCCGATGACAGACGCCGCCGCCACCCCCAAGGGTCGGCTTGAACTCACCCTTCGCGCTATCGTGCTGGGGGTGCTGCTGGCGGTGGTCTTCACCGCCGCCAACACCTATCTGGGCCTGAAGGTGGGCCTGACCTTCGCCTCGGCCATTCCGGCGGCGGTCATCTCGATGGCCATCCTGCGCGGTTTCCGCACCTCGACCATCTGGGAGAACATGACCGTCCAGACCGTCGCTTCGGTCGGCGGCGCCATGAGCTCGATCATCTTCGTCCTGCCCGGCCTGGTGATGATCGGCTGGTGGCTTGAGTTTCCGTTCTGGGAATCGACCCTGATCTGCATCTTCGGCGGCATCCTGGGGGTGACCTTCTCGATCCCGCTGCGACGCGCCCTGGTGACCAATGGCGGCCTGCCCTATCCCGAAGGCGTCGCCGCCGCCGAGGTGCTGAAGGTCGGCTCGCGCGGCGCCGAACAGACCGAAAGCGCGGTGCGCGAGAACAAGTCCGGCCTGTGGGTCGTGGTCGCCGGCGCCGTGGTGTCGTCCGGCTACGCCCTGCTGGTCGCCGGTCGCGTCTTCGCGGGCGAAGCAGCGAAGTTCTTCAAGCTTCCGGCCGCTCTGGGCGGCGGCGCGACGGGCGTGGGCTTCGGCATGCAGTTCGCCCTGCTGGGCGCCGGGCACCTGATCGGCCTGACGGTCGGCCTGGCGCAACTGTTCGGCCTGATCCTGGCCTGGGTCATCGCCGTGCCGATCCTGACCAGCCCCGACACCATCGCCTGGCTGACGGCGCACGGCCTGCCCTCCATCGCCGCCACCCTGCCGGCCGGAACGCCTGCCGAGGAACTGGCCATGACGGTCTGGAGCCGTGAGGTCCGCTTCATGGGCGCTGGCGTCATCGGCGTGGCGGCGATCTGGACCCTGATCAAGCTGGCCGGACCGCTGATCGGCGGCCTGACCTCGGCCCTGGCGGCCCAGGCCAAGCGTTCGCACGGCGAGGTGCTGGAGCGCACCGAACAGGATATTCCGATCAAAATCGTCGGCGCCGTCTCCGTCGCGGCCCTGATCGCCATCGCCGGCCTGTTGACCTGGATCGCCCTGGCCTCGCCGACGCTGGCGGCGTCCGCGCCCCTGCTGGTCATCGGCGGCCTGGTCTATGTCGTGCTGATCGGTTTCGCGGTGGCGGCCATCTGCGGCTACATGGCCGGCCTGATCGGATCGTCCAACAGCCCGGTGTCCGGCGTCGGCATCCTAGCCATCATCGTGGCGTCCCTGCTGATGCTGGGCGTGATGAAGATCGCGGGCGTGCCGGCCGACGGCTCCATCATCGCCTTCGCCCTGATCGTGACGGCCGTGGTATTCGCCGTCGCCGTCATCGCCAACGACAACCTTCAGGACCTGAAGACCGGCCAGCTGGTCGACGCCACGCCGTGGCGCCAGCAGCTCGCCCTGATCGTCGGCGTCATCGCCGGCGCCCTGGTCATCCCCTTCATCCTGAACAAGCTGAACGGCGCCTTCGGGTTCGAGGGCGGCCCTCCCGGCATCGCCAACGAGCCGCTGGCGGCGCCTCAGGCCACCCTGATCTCGGCCCTGGCGCGCGGCGTCATCGGCGGCGACCTGCGTTGGGACCTGATCGGCCTCGGTGCCGTGATCGGCGTGATCATCATCGTGCTGGACGCCGTGGTGTCCAAATCGACCAAGGGCAGGATCAAGCTGCCGCCGCTCGCCGTGGGCATCGGCTTCTATCTGCCGGCGGCCGTGACGACGATGCTGGTCATCGGCGCCCTGGTCGGCTGGGTCTACGACAAGGCGGTCAACACGACCCGGTTCGCCGATGTGGCGCGCCGCATGGGCGTGCTGCTGGCGTCCGGCCTGATCGTGGGCGAGAGCCTGTTCGGCGTCTTCTACGCCAGCGTCATCGTCGGCACGAACAGCGACGCCCCCTTCGCCATGATCCCGGAGGGTTCGGCCTGGCCCGCCATGCTGGCCGGGATCGTCGTCTTCGCGGCGGCGGTGTTCGGCCTCTACAGCTGGACGCGCAAACGGGCCGAGAAAGTCTAAATCAACCGTGACGCCTCTCCCTCCCCCTGCGGGGGAGGGTGGCTGAGCCGAGGGCGAAGCCGGGTGGGGCGGGCAAGGCAACGCCCCACCGATCTTACTTGAGTTAACGCAGATTGCGTCCCTGCTGGGCCGCCCCCGCCCCGTCGCTTCGCGACGACCCTCCCCGGAACGGGGAGGGAGAGAACCGGGTCAGCCCCGCGTGGCCACCATCATATAGTTGATGCCTGCGTCGTCGGTTTGGCTCCAGCGGTCGTGAAGCGGGTCGTAGTTCAGGCCGTACGGTCCCTCGACCGTCACGGGTTCGGCCGCCAGCATCGCGCGGATCTCGTCGGGCTTGAGAAACTGACGCCAGTCGTGCGTCCCGGCCGGCACCCAGCGCAGGATGTATTCCGCCGCGACCTTGCCCAGGGCCAAGGACTTCAGCGTGCGGTTCAGGGTGGCGACCATCATCACCCCGCCCGGCCGGACCAGACGCGAACAGGCGCGCACGAAGGCCTCGGGGTCGGCGACATGCTCGATGACCTCCATCGTCAGGACGACGTCGAACGGCCCCGCGCCCTCGGCCTCGATCTGTTCGACGGTGGCGGCGCGATAGGCGATGTCCAGGCCGACCATGTCGGCGTGCGCCCGCGCGGTGCCGATGTTCTCGGACGAGGCGTCGATGGCGGAGACAGCGAAACCCATCCGCCGCATCGGCTCGGCGATCAGTCCGCCGCCGCAGCCCACGTCCAGCAGGGTCAGGCCTTCGAACGGCGCCCGCGCCTTGGGATCACGGCCCAGGCGCGTGCAAAGCTGCTCGCGGATCAGGGCCAGACGCGCCGGATTGAACCGATGCAGGGGCGCGAACGGCCCGTGCGCGTCCCACCATTCGGCCGCCTGGGCCGAGAAGCGGGCCACGTCGGCGGGGTCGATCGATGCGCCGAACGCGCTCTCGGACGAATTTTGCGAAAAACCATGCCCTTCGCGGGGTAGGCGAGACGGTGCGGCGTCGCTAGAAGCGGTCATGAC
Organism: Brevundimonas sp. AC546; assembly: GCF_979258305.1. NCBI lineage: Bacteria > Pseudomonadati > Pseudomonadota > Alphaproteobacteria > Caulobacterales > Caulobacteraceae > Brevundimonas > Brevundimonas sp. AC546. Next base: position 2,318,114 of record NZ_OZ409849.1, on the reverse strand, counting down.
GCGAGGGATGAACCTTCGCGCCCTTTCACGCAAGCAGGGGGCGGAACGCCACGATGACGCGGCCCGATACGACACGATTGGTGATGAAGTTCGGCGGCACCTCGATGGGCGACCTCGAGCGCATTCGCCGTGCGGCGCGGATCGTCGCGGCCGAGGTGTCTGCGGGCAAGAAGGTCGCCGTCGTGGTCTCCGCCATGGCGGGCAAGACCAACGAACTGGTCGCCTGGACCGACGGCGCGGGTCCGGCCGGCGCCGGCCTGCCGCTGTCGGACGACGAATATGACGTGGTGGTCGCCTCGGGCGAGCAGGTCACGTCGGGCCTTCTGGCCGCGACCCTGCGCAACATGGGCTTCAACGCTCGCTCGTGGATGGGCTGGCAGGTGCCGATCATCACCGACGACGCCCACGCCCGCGCCCGCATCATCGACATCCCCGGCGAGAAACTGGGCGCCGCCGTCGATTCCGGCGAGATCGCCATCGTCCCGGGCTTCCAGGGCGTGACGGCGGACGGCAAGATCACCACCCTGGGCCGCGGCGGATCCGACACCTCGGCGGTCGCCGTGGCGGCGGCCCTGGGCGCCCCTTGCGACATCTATACCGACGTGGACGGCGTCTATACGACCGACCCGCGCATCGAGAGCCGCGCGCGCCGCCTGGCCAAGGTCTCCTACGAGGAGATGCTGGAGATGGCGTCCCTGGGGGCCAAGGTGCTGCAGACCCGCTCGGTCGAGCTCGCCATGGCCAAACAGGTGCCGGTGCGCGTGCTGTCTAGCTTTATCGAACCCGACGCGAATGGCGTCATGCCCGACAAGGGTGGAACCCTGATCTGCGACGAGGAGGAGATCGTGGAAAAACGTATCGTGTGCGGTGTGACCATGAGCCGTGACGAGGCCCGCATCACCCTGTTGGGTCTGTCCGACCGCGTGGACGCCCCCGCCGATGTCTTCACGCGTCTGGCCGAGGCCAACGTCAATGTCGACATGATCGTGCAGAGCCAGTCGCGCACGGCCGGCGCGGTCAATCTGACCTTCACGACGGGCCGCCGTGACGCCGTGCGCGCCGCCGAGCTGATGACGGCCGGTCAGGCTCAACTCGGCTTCGAGGAAATCCGCATCGACGAGGACGTGGCCAAGGTCTCGGTCGTCGGCGTCGGCATGAGAAGCCATGCGGGCGTCGCCCAGCTGATGTTCCGGGCCCTGGCCGACAAGGGGGTCAAGTTCCAGGCCATCTCGACGTCGGAAATCAAGATCAGCGTGCTGATCGACGCCGCATACGCCGAACTGGCGGTGCGGGCGCTGCATTCGGCTTACGGCCTGGACGCGGTATAGGTGATCTGAACAGGGCGCCTATATCCACGAAAAGGGCGCAGGAGACATGATGCCGGCAGGCGGCGCGATGACCAGGGGACCTCGGATCCTCCTGCGCCAGATCCGCGAGGCTCTGGGCGGGGCCGGCGCCGGTGCGACGCCGGCGCAGGATCGTCTGAACATGGTCGTCAGGATCATCGCCCGGTCGATGGTCGCCGAAGTCTGCTCCATCTATCTGCGCCGCGCCTCGGGCGAGTTGGAACTGTTCGCCACCGAGGGCCTGAATCCCGACGCCGTGCACAACACCCGTCTGCGGCCCGGCGAGGGCCTGGTGGGAGAAGTGGCGCGCCTGGGTCAGCCGATCAGCCTGTCGGACGCGCCGTCGCATCCGTCCTTCTCCTATCGGCCGGAAACGGGCGAAGATCCCTATCACGCCTTCCTGGGCGCCCCCTTGCTGCGCGGCGGCCGGGCCATCGGCGTGCTGGTCGTCCAGAACCGCACCGAGCGGCGCTATGACGAGGAAGAGGTCGAAGACATCCAGACCATCGCCATGGTCCTGTCCGAGACGGTGTCGTCCGGCGAACTGCTGGCGCTGGACGAGTTGCGCGACGTCGAACTGGCGCCCCACAGGCCCGAGCGGCTGAAGGGGCAGAAGTTCTCGGACGGCCTAGCCTTCGGTCATGTGGTGCTGCACGAGGCGCCCCTGCCCCCCGAAAAACTACTGTCCGAAGACCCGGCGATGGAGGAGGCGCGGCTGAAGCTGGCGCTCGCCACGCTGAAGACCGGCCTGGACGTCATGCTGGACAAGGGCCAGGGCTTGGCCGGTCCCTCGTTCGAGGTGCTGGAGACCTATCGGATGTTCGCCGACGACCGGGGCTGGAACCGGTCGCTGGAAGAGGCGGTGCGCAATGGCCTGACGGCCGAGGCGGCGGTGGACCGGGTGCGCAATGAACACCGCGCCCGCTTCGCCCAGGCGCGCGACCCCTATATCCGCGAACGGCTGCACGACTTCGAGGACCTGGCCAACCGGCTGCTGCGGGTGCTGGCGGGCGACAAGCCGGGCGAGCGCGAACTGCCCGACGACGCCATTCTGGTGGCGCGAAACCTGGGCCCGGCCGACCTGCTGGAATATCCGCGCGACAAGCTGAAGGGCCTGTTGCTGGAAGAAGGCTCGGCCGCCAGCCACGCCGCCATCGTTGCGCGCGCTTTGCAGATCCCCTGCGTCGGTCGCCTGATGGGCCTGCGCGACCGGCTGTCGGAAGGCGATATGGTCATCGCCGACGGCGAGACCGGCGAGACCTATCTGCGGCCCCGTCCCGACATGCTGGAGGCCGTGCAGTCGCGTATGGCCGTGCGCGAACAGCGCCAGGCCGAGTTCGCCCAGCTGCGCGACGTGCCCGCCGTCACCCTGGACGGTCAGCGGATCACGGTCCTGACCAATGCGGGTTTAGCCGTCGATCTGGAAAACATGGTCGAGACGGGCGCGGAGGGCATCGGCCTGTTCCGCACCGAGTTCCAGTTCATGGTCTCGGACGAACTGCCCCGCCTGAACGCCCAGACGGCGCTGTACAAGCTGGTGCTGGACGCAGCGGGCGACAAGCCCGTCACCTTCCGCACCCTGGACATCGGGGGCGACAAGGTCCTGCCCTATCTGGAGGCCGAGCGCGAAGAGAACCCGGCCCTGGGCCGTCGCGCCATTCGTCTGGGTCTGGACCGACCGTCGCTGCTGCGGATGCAGCTTCGCGCGCTGCTGGCGGCGGGGGCGGGGCGCGAGCTGCGGGTCATGTTCCCGATGATCGCCACGGTGGACGAGTTCCGGGCCGCGCGCGAACTGGTGGACATCGAATGCGCCTGGGCCAAGCGTCGCGGGCGCGCCCTGCCGGCCCTGCTGCGTGTCGGGGCCATGGTCGAATGCCCGTCCCTACTGTGGCACCTGGACGCGCTTCTGCCGCTGACGGACTTCGTCTCCATCGGCACGAACGACCTGTTCCAATATATGTACGCCGCCGACCGGACCAATCCGCTGGTCTCGGACCGTTACGACCCCCTGTCGCCGCCGACCCTGCGTGCGCTTCAGTCGATCCAGAAGGCCTGCGCCGACACCGGCACGCCGGTGTCGATCTGCGGCGAGCTGGCGGGTCGACCGCTGGAGGCCTTCGCCCTGATCACCTTGGGCTTCACGCGTCTGTCGGCGCCGGCGGGCGGGGTCGGGCCGGTCAAGCGGATGATCCTCTCGGCGGACCTGACCGCGGCGCGGCGCGGCATGTCCAACCTGCTGAACCTCTCCACCGGCTCGGTTCGCAACGAGATCGAGTCCCTGGCGCGCAAGCTGAACGTCGCAGTCTGACACTGAAGACGACAGCCAATGCGCGGCGTTGCTGGCAGGCCCGCAATCGTCTATCTCCGGCGACATAGACGGCGCTCGGGCGCAGTATTTCCCGAACATGGGGTCAGGCGTAATGGCGCTGAATGCGGGGGCCGCCCCCGACGCGATCAAGACCATTTCGGACGGGCAGGATCCGGCGGCCGCCTTCATCGACGCCGCGACCCTGGGCGAGGGCCTGCGTCATGCGCGCGAGCGGTCGGGCAAGTCCCTGGCCGAGCTGGCCGCCGAGACCAAGGTGCATCGCCGCTTCCTGACCGCCCTGGAACAAAGCGACTGGTCGTCCCTGCCCTCGCGCGTCTTCGCCCTCGGCTATGTGCGGGCCTATGCCTCGGCGCTGTTCCTGGACGAGCAGACGGCGGTCGAGCGGTTCAAACGCGAGAGCCCCGACACCTCCGTGCCGTTGAAGGCGCCCATCGGCATCGCCTTCGAGGACGTGAAACGCCATTCGCCGCGCATCGTCGCCGGCGTCGTCGCCGTAGCCGTGGCGGTGATCGGCTGGAACGTGTTCCAGCGCGCCAGCCTGCACCAGGTCGCCCACCCCTCCGACATCACGGTCGTGCCCAAGACCTGGGCGAAGGGCGACGATCCCGATCCGCAGGTGGCCCTGAGCGCGCCCATGGCCGCGCCGCCCGACCAGACGACGCCCGAGCTCTACATCACGCGCGGGCTTGAGGCCGAACTGACCGGGGTCGACCCGACCGATCCGGCCGTGATCGCCGCCGCCGCCAATCCCGAGCCGGTTCAGAAGGCCTTCAATCCGCGCGGCGCCGTCTATGGCGCTTCGGCCAACGCCTCCATGGTGGTGATCCAGGCCAAGACGGCCGGCGCCCTGGTCGTGCGGCTGGGCGACGGCCAGGCCCTGTTCGCGCGCCAGATGGCGCCGGGCGAAGCCTGGCGCGCGCCCATCGGCGTGGCGGCGACGGTGGACGTGTCCGATCCCGCCGCCTTCGACCTCTATCTGAACGGGGAGTATGGCGGACCGCTGGCCGGCGTACTGACGCCCCTGGCCCAGTTGAACAGCCGCGCCGACCAGGCCGCGCGGGCTTTGGCCGCGACCCAGGCGCGCGCCCAGGTCCAGGCCCAGGCGGCCCAGGCCCGAGCCCAGACGCAGGCCCAGACACAGGCCCAGACGCCACCTTCCGCGACCCCCGCCGCCCCGACCCCGACGCCCACGACGCCGAACTGATCGTCGGCCGTGGTCCCGCCGTCATCATCGGCCTATATGATCCTTCCATGAGCGATCACTCTCACATCCGACCCTGGCGCCATATCGAGCGCCGCAAGAGCCGCCAGATCCGCGTCGGCTCCGTCCTGGTGGGCGGCGACGCCCCGATCAGCGTCCAGTCGATGACCAATACGCCGACGACCGACGCCGCGGCGACGATTGACCAGATCCGCCAGCTGGAAGAGGCCGGCGCCGACATCGTGCGCGTCTCCTGCCCCGACGTAGAATCCACGGCTGCCTTCAGGGCCATCGCCCGCGAGGCCAGGGTCCCCTTGGTCGCCGACATCCACTTCCACTACAAGCGCGGCATCGAGGCGGCCGAGGCGGGCGCCGCCTGCCTCCGCATCAATCCGGGCAATATCGGCTCGGCCGACCGGGTCCGCGACGTGATCCAGGCCGCCAAGGACAATGGCTGCTCCATGCGGATCGGCGTCAACGCCGGGTCGCTGGAGAAGGAACTGCTGGAAAAATACGGCGAGCCCTGCCCCGACGCCATGGTCGAGAGCGCGCTGAACCACGCCCGCATCCTGCAGGACCACGACTTCCACGAGTTCAAGATCTCGGTGAAGGCGTCCGACCCCTTCCTGACCGTTGCCGCCTATCAGCAGTTGGCCGAGGCCATCGACTGCCCGCTGCACCTGGGCGTCACCGAGGCCGGGCCGCTGCGCACCGGCACCATCAAGTCGGCCATCGGCATGGGCAATATGCTGTGGGCCGGCATCGGCGACACCATCCGCGTGTCGCTGGCCGCCGATCCGGTCGAGGAGATCAAGGTCGGGTTCGATATCCTCAAATCTCTGGGCCTGCGGCACCGGGGCGTCAACATCATCGCCTGCCCGTCCTGCGCCCGTCAGGGTTTCAACGTCATCGAGACCGTGGCCGTGCTGGAAGAGAAACTGGCCCATATCTCGACGCCGATGAGCCTGTCTGTGATCGGCTGCGTCGTGAACGGCCCAGGCGAGGCCCTCTATACCGACGTGGGCTTCACCGGCGGCGGCAAGGGCGCCGGCATGATCTATCTGAACGGCAAGATCGCCCACAAACAGGCCAACGACGGCATGATCGACCACATCGTCGACCTGGTCGAACAGAAGGCCGCAGAACTGGACGCCGCGCGCGCAGTTGAGCTTCAGGCGGCGGAATAAAGCGCGTCCTTGTGGTTGTAGAAATCGAACGCGCTTCACAGATCCGTGATTGACGACGTTTGCCCGGCGTGCGACCTCTGCGTCAGGTTCGGCCGGGGGGCCGTCCCACAATCCACTGAGGGGCCTATGATTTTCAAAACTTCCGCACGCGTCGGCGTGCGTATGCTCGCGCTTGCCGGCGTGGCGTTGTCTCTGCCTGCCTGCGCTACCGTGACGCGTGGCTCCAGCCAGCAGTTCACGGTCGAAAGCACGCCTCCGGGTGCACAGGTCAGCACATCTAACGGCTTCGAATGCGAAGCGACTCCCTGCACCTTCCGCATGCCGCGCAAGGACGCCTTCCGCATCACCGTGGCCAAGGACGGTTATGTCGCCCAGACCCACGAGGTGACCAGTAGTGTCTCGGGCGCAGGCGGTACGGCCATGGCGGGCAATATCTTGATCGGCGGAATCATCGGCGGCGCCATCGACGCCACCTCAGGTGCCATGAACGACCTCAAGCCAAATCCGCTTGTCGTGACCCTGCGCACGCCAACCGAAGAGGCCGCTGCGGCTCGGGCTCCCGCGCCGACGACGACGACGGCCGCCGGCGACCAATAGTCCCACACCGGCTCATGACAAGGAAGCGGCGGAGGGTGTAAGCCCGCCGCCGCTTCTTTCGTTTCAAATCACCTTGAACAGCCGCAGAGCCTGATAGCCGGCGGACAGTAGGACAACCGCGCCGACGCCGTAGGTCAGCACCCGGCGCGGGGCTATGCGGGCGATGACGCCGGCGAAGGGCGCGGCGATCAGCCCGCCTGCGATCAGGCCCAGCACCGCCATGGCGTGGCTCGAGAAGCCCTCCGCCTGCTGCCAGTGACCCGTCAGCAAGGCGACGAGGAAGGTGGCGGAAATGGCCGAGGTGACGAAGAATTCCGCCGTATTGGTGGTGCCGATCGACACGCGCGGGTCCTGGCCCGTGCCGACCAAGGTGGTGGTGACCGTGGGTCCCCAGCCGCCGCCGCCGATCGCGTCGAAGAAGCCGCCGACCAGGCCCAGGGGACCGGCGAACTTGCGCGGGAACAGCCGCTCGCGTGTCTGGCGGGTGGCGCGCCAGATGATCACGACGCCCATGATGGCCAGATAGCTGGTGATCCAGGGCTTCAGCAGATCGCCATCGACGCTGGTCAGGACGAAGGCGCCCAGGCCGCCGCCCACCACCCCGCCCAGGGCCAGGGGCACGAACAGCTTCCAGTTCACGTTCTTGTTGACCGTGTGCGAGCCGGCCGACGCCGCCGTGGTGAAGACCTCTGCCGCGTGGACGCTGGCCGACGCGGTCGCGGGCGGCACACCGAACGACAGCAGCACGGTCGAGGAGATCACGCCATAGGCCATGCCCAGCGCCCCATCCACGATCTGGGCCAGGAAACCGACGAGGAGGAAGAGGAGGAAATCTTGCATTGGCGGCCCCTGAAACGCGGACGAACGGTGCGGTTTATTTCCCTAGTCGGTCAATAGGAGAAGCATTGGCCGCGGCTTGCAGAAGGGTTCGCCCCTCGAACACCGCCGCGATGGCGTCGCGACCGTCCTGAAGCACGGGTTGCAATGGACAGGTCTCGACATCGGGACAAGTCTCGCACGGGCCATAGGCGGTGCGGGATGCGCAAGGAGCCAGGGCCAGAGGGCCTTCCAGCGCCCGGATCACGTCGGCAAAGCTGATGGCGTCGGCCGGCGCAGCGAGCGCGTATCCGCCCGCCCTGCCCCGTTTCGACACCAACAGATGCTGACGGCGCAGGTCCAGCAGTATGGCTTCCAGAAACTTGCGCGGGGCCGCCGCCGCCTCGGCGATCTCGGCGATGGTGGCCGGTCCTCCGCCCGGAAGACCGGCCAGATGGACCATGGCGCGCAGGGCGTAGCGGGACCGGTTCGATAGCATGGTCCGTGATCGCCCGCCCGGAGGCCGGACGCAAGACGCCGTTCGCTCGTATGGACGATCTCAGGCCGTGCGGCCCAGCCTCGCCACGGCCTCAAGGATCTGCGCGCTGTTGTAGGGTTTAAGCACCAGAGCCTCGGCCATGTCGGCGTTTCGGGCGGCGGCGGCGACATCGCCGGAGATGAAGATCACCCGCACGTCCCAGCGCCCGGTCAGCACCTGAGCCAGTTCGACGCCGGTCATTTCGCCCGACAGGTTGATGTCCAGCAAGGCCGCGTCGATGCTGTGCAGCGCCGCCGCAGCCTCGGCCGCCGCAGCGCTGTGGAAGGGGCCGACGACGCTGTGGCCCGCCTCGGTCAGCAGTTCGGTCAGGGAGGCGGCGGCGTCGGGGTCGTCCTCGACCACCAACAGTGTCAGGGCCTCGACATCGGTCGGCGGCGCGGCGTCGAGCGGCGTCTGGCGCGTGATGACGGCGCGCAAGTCGCGCCAGACCTCGGTCGAGGGGCGGTCAGTGTCCAGATCATAGATGGCGGCCATGGCGTTCAGTTCCCGGGCGTCTTCAGGTGAGAGGTCTCCGCCGGTCTTGGCCAGGCGGGTGTCGTACAGGCGGCAAAGGCGTTCGACGCTGTCGGCGACAGGGTCGGTTTCGGTTTGAGCCATAACGGGTCCAGATGGGGGTGGGCGGTCGAACATGCGTCCTCCTCACGGTTGTCTATTCAGGATTGTGGGCGCCAGCTAAACCGTTGAACCTGTCTTCGTAACCGCCCCTGACGCCATCGTGACCTTGGCGTTATCGCCGATCACAAGCGCGGCGCCCGGCGCGTGAGACGGCTTGTAATCGACACGACCGCCCCCGGCGGGTAAGGACGGCCCCTCTCGTTTCCTCAGGATATTTCCGTCTTGCGACTGCCCCAGGCCCGTCTCGATCAGGTGCTCGACCGCTTCCATGAGGTAGAGGCGCGCATGGGCGCGGTCACCGACGGCGCCGAGATCGTGCGCCTGTCGAAGGAACATGCCGAGCTGAAGCCCGTCGCCGATGCGGTTCAGGGCCTGGCCCGCGCCCGCGCCGAGATGGCGGATCTGGAAGCCATGACGGCCGATCCCGAGATGGCGGCGATGGCGCAGGACGAGCTTCAGATTCTCAGTGAAACCCTTCCGGGCCTCGAACGCGAGGTCGCCCTGCTGCTGGCCCCGCGCGACGCCGACGAGAACGCTTCGGCCGTGCTGGAAGTGCGCGCCGGCACCGGCGGCGACGAGGCGGCCCTGTTCGCGGGCGACCTGTTCCGCATGTATTCGCGCTACGCCTCGACGCGCGGCTGGCGCATCGAACTGGACTCGGCGACCGAGGGCGACGCCGGCGGCTACAAGGAGATCATCGCCACCGTCACCGGCGACGGCGTGTTCGGTCGGCTGAAGTTCGAGAGCGGCGTCCACCGGGTACAGCGGGTGCCGACCACCGAGTCGCAGGGGCGCATCCACACCTCGGCGGCGACTGTCGCGGTCCTGCCCGAGGTCGAGGACGTCGAGATCGAAATCCATGACAAGGACATCCGCATCGACACCTTCCGCGCCTCCGGCTCAGGCGGCCAGCACGTCAACACGACCGATTCCGCGGTGCGCATCACCCACCTGCCCACCGGCATCATGGTGACGTCGTCGGAGAAATCACAGCACGTGAACCGCGACAAGGCGATGAAGAACCTGCGCGTGCGCCTGTACGACATGCAGCGCCAGGCCAAGGATCTGGCCCGGTCGGATACGCGAAAGTCCCAGGTCGGATCGGGCGACCGGTCGGAGCGGATTCGCACCTACAACTATCCGCAAGGCCGGGTCAGCGATCACCGGATCAACCTGACCCTGCACAGCCTGCCCCAGATCATGGAAGGCGACATCGACCCGCTGCTGAACGCCCTGATCGCCGAGGATCAGGCCGCGCGCCTGGCAGACCTGGAAGCCGAGTTCGGCTGATCAGCCCAGCACGCCGGCGACCGGCAGCCACAGCACCAGACCGGTGACGGCGGTATAGCCTACGAAGGCGTGAACTGAGCGCCGTCGGCCGGCGGCGGCGGGATCGTTCAGATTCGACCGGTTGGCCCACAACAGATAGGCCGCCTGGATCGCCCATCCGGCCAGGAAGGCGGCGACCGCCCAGGCGCTGAGCGCCGCAAGGGCCGCGCCGGACGCCAGGACCAGCACCCCGCCCAGGGCGATCACCGCGTCAGCGACCTGATCGTTGGCGGGAACGGAGATCACACCGGACAAGGCGCGTTGCAGACGCCAATTGAGCCAGGCCTGATACAAAAGCGTCAGTCCCCCCAAGACGTAGAACATCCCTATCGCGCGCGCCGCCCACTCCATGGCAGGAATAAGGCATCAATTTCGGCGCTTGTAATCGCTGAAAATGCAGACCGATTTCGGATCATTAACGACCGGCGCAAAATAGACACAACCGTTGGTCTTTGAGCGCGCCCGCTAAGCTTTGGCGGCCAAGGCGCGCTGGACGGCGGGACGGGCCTGCATACGTTGGAAATGGGCCTGGACCTTGGGGAATTCGGCGATGTCGACGCCGTCCGTTTCCAGCCAGCCGGCGAAGGTGAACAGATAGGGGTCCGCGACCGTATAGGCGTCGCCCATGACCCAATCCCCGCTGAGGCCCGCCTCGATCAGGGCGAAGCCGTCGCGCATGTTCTGCGTCACCTTGGCCGCCATCGACGCCTGGGCGGCGGCGTCATCGCTCCAGCGCGACGCGCGACGGCCGTGCGCGTGGGCCACATGGACGGTGGTGGCCAAATAGAGGTTGAAGGCCTGCATCCGCGCGAATGCGAACGGGTCGACCGGAGCCAACAGGCCAGGCGGCGCAAGCGCGGCGATATAGGCGAGGATGGCCGGGCTTTCGGTCAGCACGCCCTGATCGGTCGCCAGGGCGGGAACGCGCCCCTTGGGATTGATCGCCAGATAGGCCTGCTGGCGTTGCTCGGCCTTAGCGAAATCGACCAGCTGGACATCATACGCCAAACCAGAACTCTTCCAGCGCGATATGGCTGGCGCGGCTGCAGGATCCGGTGGAGCTATACAGGGTCAGCATGGTCGAACCTCGATCAAAGAAAAAGGCGGCGAGATCATCGCCGCCTTTCAGGGTCTTTACAGGTCCAGCAGGGCCCGCGCCGGGTCTTCCAGCAGCTCCTTGACCCGGACCAAGAAGGTCACGGCTTCCTTGCCGTCCACGATCCGGTGATCGTAGCTGAGGGCCAGGTACATCATCGGGCGGATCTTGACCTCGCCGTTGATGGCCATCGGGCGCTGGACGATGTTGTGCATGCCCAGGATGCCCGACTGCGGCGCATTCAGGATCGGCGTCGACATCAGCGACCCATAGGTGCCGCCGTTGGTGATGGTGAAGGTGCCACCCTGCATCTGGTCCATGGTCAGGGCGCCATCGCGTGCGGCCTTGCCCAGGGCGCCGATGCCCTTTTCGATGCCCGCCAGCGTCAGGGTATCGGCGTCACGCAGGACCGGAACCACCAGACCCTTGTCGGTGCCGACGGCGACGCCGATGTCATAGTGGTTCTTGTAGATGATGTCCGTGCCGTCGATCTCGGCGTTGACGGCCGGAATCTCGTGCAGGGCCGCGACGACGGCCTTGGTGAAGAAGGACATGAAGCCCAGCTTCACGCCGTGGCGCTTCTCGAACACGTCCTTGTACTGGGCGCGCAGGGCCATGACGTTGGTCATGTCCACCTCGTTGAAGGTGGTCAGCTGGGCGGCCGTGTTCTGCGATTCCTTCAGGCGACGGGCGATGGTCTGACGCAGGCGCGTCATCTTCACCCGCTCTTCGCGCGGCTGGTCGGCGCGCGGGGCGGCAGGCGCAGCGGCGGCGGCAGGGGCCGAAACGGCGGCCTGGCCGATGGCGGCGATGGCGTCGGCCTTGGTGATGTTGCCCTTCGGACCCGTGGCGGCGATGGCCTTGGGATCCAGGTTATTCTCGCCGACGACGCGCTGGACGGCGGGCGACAGGGTCTCGTTCTTGGAACCTGAAACCTGAGCAGAGCCGGTGTTGGCCGGAGCAGCGGCGGCAGGGGCCGGAGCAGCAGCCGGAGCAGCGGCGGCGCCCGAGCCCGAGATCGAGCCGATCTTCTGGTTCGGAGTGACGGTCGCGCCTTCGTCGGCGGCGATGGTCAGGACGCCGTCAGCCGGGGCCGAAACCTCGACCGCGACCTTGTCGGTCTCGATCTCGACCAGCAGTTCGTCCTTCTTGACCGCATCACCATTCTTCTTGAGCCACTTGCCCACCGAGCCTTCGGCGACGCTCTCGCCCATGACCGGCACCATGATGTCGATCGCCGTTTCAGCGGCGGGGACGGCGGCCGGCACCGCAGCAGCGGGGGCCGACTTGGTCTCCGCTTTTGCGGCCGGGGCGGCCTTGGCGGCCGGAGCGGGGGCGGGGGCGGGGGCGGAAGCGCCCTCGGTCACCGACCCCAGGATCGTCCCGGGAACGACGTTGTCGCCCTCGGCCGCCTTGATGTCGCCCAGCACGCCGTCGGCGGGCGAGACGACTTCCAGCGAGACCTTGTCGGTTTCCAGCTCGACCAGCAGCTCGTCCTTCTTGACCGGATCGCCGACCTTCTTGGTCCACTTCGCGATGGTGGCTTCGGTGACGGATTCACCGAGGGCGGGGGTCAGGATGTCGGCCATGTCAGGTCCAGCTCGTCTCTAGGTCGGTCTTTTATACGTGTATCAGGCGAAGGCTTCGGTCGTGAAGGTGTCGAGTTCCTTCAGGTGCCGGCTCATCAAACCGGCGGCGGTCGAGGCGGAACCGGGACGGCCGACGTAGCGGGCGCGCTTGGAGGCGACGTCCAGCTTGTCCAGCGTCAGCTCCAGCCAAGGATCGACGAAGGTCCAGCCGCCCATATTCTTGGGCTCTTCCTGGCACCAGACCACTTCCGCCTTGGGGAAGCGGGCCAGTTCCTTGCGCAGGGACTGGATCGGCCACGGATAGAACTGTTCCAGACGCAGGATGTAGACGTCGTCCACGGCCTGGCCGTCCTTGGCCTTCTTCTCGCGCGCGTCCAGCAGGTCGTAATAGACCTTGCCCGAGCACAGGATGACGCGGCGGATGTCCTTGTCCGCCTTGATCGTGATCCCGGCGATCTCGGGACGCGTCTGGGCGTCGTCGTGCAGAAGGCGGTGGAAGGCCGAGCCCTCCGCCAGGTCCGCCATCGACGAGACCGCCTTCTTGTGACGCAACAAGGACTTGGGCGTCATCAGGATCAGCGGCTTGCGGAACGGCCGGTGCATCTGGCGACGCAGGATGTGGTAGTAGTTGGCCGGGGTCGTGCAGTTGGCGACCTGCATATTGTCTTCGGCGCACTGCTGCAGGAAGCGCTCCAGACGGGCCGAGGAGTGTTCCGGTCCCTGGCCTTCGTAGCCGTGCGGCAACAGCATGGTCAGGCCGCTCATACGCAGCCACTTGCGTTCGCCCGAGCTGATGAACTGGTCGATCACCACCTGGGCGCCGTTCACGAAGTCGCCGAACTGGGCTTCCCACATGACCAGCGTATTGGGGTCGGCCAGCGAATAGCCGTACTCGAAGCCCAGCACCGCCTCTTCCGACAGGGCCGAGTCGATGACCTCGAAATTGGCCTGACCTTCGCGCAGGTTGTTCAGCGGGATGTAGCGTTCTTCGGTCGTCTGATCGATGATGCCCGAGTGACGCTGCGAGAAGGTGCCGCGCACCGAATCCTGGCCCGACAGGCGGATCGGGAAGCCTTCATCGACCAGCGAGGCGAAGGCCAGGCTCTCGGCCGTGGCCCAGTCCAGACCCTGGCCCGAGGTGATGGCCTCGCGGCGACCGTCGATGACGCGCTTCAGCGTCTTGTGCATGTCGACGCTGTTGGGAATGGTGGTCAAGCGATGACCCAGGTCGGTCAGCTTGGCCAGCGGCACGGCGGTGTCGCCGCGCAGCTCGGCGTTCGGCGCCTGGAAGCCCTGCCATTGCCCGTCCAGCCAGTCGGCCTTCTCGGCGGACCAGGTCTTGCCGGCCTCGAACTGTTCGTCGAGGAACGTGTCGAACCGCTCAAGCTCGGCGTCCACCTCGGCCTGGGTGATCACGCCCTCGGCGACCAGACGCTGCGAATACAGTTCGCGGGTCGAGGGCTGGGCGCGGATCTTCGAATACATCAGCGGCTGGGTGAAGGTGGGATCGTCGCCTTCGTTGTGGCCGAAGCGGCGGTAGCAGAACATGTCCACCACCACGTCCTTGTGGAACTTCTGGCGGTATTCGGTGGCCACCTTGGAGGCGAAGACGACCGCTTCGGGGTCGTCGCCGTTGACGTGGAAGATCGGCGCCTGAACCATCAGGGCTACGTCCGACGGATAGGGCGACGAGCGCGAGTTGCGCGGGCTGGTGGTGAAGCCGATCTGGTTGTTGATGACGAAGTGAAGCGTGCCGCCGGTGCGGTAACCCTTCAGCCCCATCAGGGCGAAACATTCGGCGACCACGCCCTGGCCGGCGAAGGCGGCGTCGCCGTGGATCAGCAGCGGCACGACCTTGGAGCGGTCCAGCGCCCACTGGCCCTCGGGCACGCCCTCGTTGGCCTCGCGGATGTCGAACGCCTGTTTGGCGCGCGCCTTGCCCAGCACGACCGGGTTGACGATTTCCAGGTGCGACGGGTTGGCGGTCAGCGACAGGTGGACGTGGTTGCCGTCGAACTCACGGTTCGACGAGGCGCCCATGTGATATTTGACGTCGCCCGAACCCTCGATGTCGCTCGGCACGGCCGAACCACCTTGGAACTCGTGGAAGATGACCTTGTAGGGCTTGCCCATCACAGCGGCGAGCACGTTCAGGCGGCCACGGTGGGCCATGCCCAGCACGACCTCGTCGACGCCCAGCGAACCGCCGCGCTTGATGACCTGCTCCAGCGCCGGGACCATGGCCTCGCCGCCGTCCAAGCCGAACCGCTTGGTGCCGGGGAAGCGTTTGTGCAGGAAGCGTTCGAAGCCCTCGGCCTCGACCAGCTTGGACAGGATGGCCAGCTTGCCTTCCTTGGAGAAGGCGTTCTGCTCGAACTTGTCAGGCCCCTCGAACCGCTGCTGCAGCCAGGACTTCTCTTCCGGCTCGGCGATATGCATGAACTGGATGCCGACCGTGCCGCAGTAGGTGCGCTTCAGGATATCCAGAACTTCGCGGATCGTGCCGGTCTGCAGACCCAGCACGCCGTCTAGGAAGATCGGACGGTCCAGATCGGCGCCGCTGAAGCCGTAGAATTCCGGCGTCAGTTCCGGGTTCTCGACCGGCTGTTCGATGCCCAGTGGGTCCAGCTTGGCCTGCAGGTGGCCGCGCACGCGGTAGCTGCGGATCAGCATCAGGGCGCGGATGGAATCATGGGCGGCGGCTCGGATCACGTCGGCCGAGACATCGGCGGGCGCAGCCTTGGCGGCGGGAGCGGCAGGCGCGGCTCCCGGCTTCTTGGGATCGGGTTTCGGCGCCGGCCAACGGCCGTCGAAGACGCCCGTCTCCTCGGTGGGTTCGGTCGCTGTACCACGGCCCCAGCCGCCGGCCTCGGCCGAGGCCGTCACCAGCGCGGCGTTGTCGCGCAGCTGGTCGAAGAAGGCTTTCCATTCCGCCGAGACGGAGCCGGGGTCCTTGGCCCACTTCTCCTGCAGCTCCTCCACATAGGCCGCATTGGACCCGTAGAGGAATGAGGTCTCGGCAAAGACCTGGTTCAGCCGACCGGCATCGTCCGCCATCGTTTCGCAATCCCTGGGCCCCGACGGACACATCTCCGTGAGGGGCGCGCCCGTCATATAGGCGTCGTTTCCTTATGGGTCATGACCGAAACGGGGCATTTGGGTGAGAAATTGGTCGCAGGCCCAAGAAAAAACGCCCCCGGCCTGAGCCGAGGGCGTCCATCGATGCGTCACACGGCATTTTTGATGCGTGAAAAGCGCTCAAGCAGCGAGGCGCCGCGCGGTGAGCGATAGCGCCCGCGCGCAGCGCGCACTTGGAAAGCCTTAACCCTTCAGGACTTCAACCAGGGTCTTGCCCAGGCGAGCGGGCGATTCCGACATGCGGATGCCGGCGGCTTCCATGGCGGCGATCTTGGATTCCGCATCGCCCTTGCCGCCCGAGACGACGGCGCCGGCGTGGCCCATGGTGCGGCCCTTGGGCGCGGTGCGTCCGGCGATGAAGCCGGCCATGGGCTTCTTGCGGCCCTTCTTGGCTTCGTCGATCAGGAACTGGGCGGCGTCTTCTTCGGCGCCGCCGCCGATTTCACCGATCATGATGATCGAGGTGGTTTCCGGATCGGCCAGGAACAGCTCCAGCACGTCGATGAATTCGGTGCCCTTGACCGGGTCGCCGCCGATGCCGACGGCCGTGGTCTGGCCCAGGCCCTCGTTGGTGGTCTGGAACACGGCTTCATAGGTCAGCGTGCCCGAACGCGACACGATGCCGACCGAGCCCTTCTTGAAGATGTTGCCCGGCATGATGCCGATCTTGCACTCGTCCGGCGTCAGGATGCCGGGGCAGTTCGGCCCCAGGAGGCGCGACTTGGAGCCTTCCAGGCGGCGCTTGACGTTGACCATGTCCAGCACCGGGATGCCCTCGGTGATGCAGGTGATGAAGGGGATTTCGGCGTCGATGGCTTCGATGATCGCGGCCGCCGCGCCCGACGGCGGGACATAGATCACCGAGGCGTCGGCGCCCGTGGCGTCGCGGGCCTCGGCGACCGAGGCGTAGATCGGCAGGCTTTCGCCGTGCGAGCCGGTCCAGCTGGTCCCGCCCTTGGTCGGGTGCACGCCGGCGACCATCTGGGTGCCGTGATAGGCCAGGGCCTGTTCGGTGTGGAAGCCGCCGGTCTTGCCGGTCAGGCCCTGGACGATGATCTTGGTGTCTTTGTTGACGAGGATGGACATGGGTCTATCGATCTCTGGAATGTGTCAGTCAGCAGGGCGGTGGCGGTGAGGCAGAAGCCTCAGCCGACCGCCGCGACGATCTTCTGGGCGGCGTCGTCGAGGTCGTCGGCGGCCTGGATGGTCAGGCCCGACTCGTTCAGGATTTTCTTGCCCAGTTCGGCGTTGGTGCCTTCCAGACGCACGACCAGCGGCACTTTCAGGCCCACTTCCTTCACCGCGGCGACGACGCCTTCGGCGATGACGTCGCACTTCATGATGCCGCCGAAGATGTTGACCAGGATGCCCTGGACGTTCGGGTCGGCGGTGATGATCTTGAAGGCCGCAGCGACCTTCTCCTTGCCGGCGCCGCCGCCGACGTCGCAGAAGTTGGCCGGCTCCTTGCCGTACAGCTTGATGATGTCCATCGTCGCCATGGCCAGGCCGGCGCCGTTGACCATGCAGCCGATGTTGCCGTCCAGCGAGACGTAGGCCAGGTCCCACTTGGACGCTTCGATTTCCTTGGCGTCTTCCTCGGTCTCGTCGCGCAGGGCCTTCATGTCGTCGTGGCGGAACAGGGCGTTGCCGTCGAAGCTGACCTTGGCGTCCAGGACCCGCAGATGGCCGTCCTTCATGACGATCAGCGGGTTCACCTCCAGCATGTCCATGTCCTTCTCGACGAAGGCCTTGTACAGCGCCGGGAACAGCGACTTGGCGTCTTCGGCGGCGTCGCCCGTCAGGCCGTAGGCGGCGCTGATGGCGGCGACGTCGGCGTCGGTCACTCCCGCGTTCGGGTCGATGACGATGTTCTGGATCTTCTCGGGCGTGTCGTGGGCGACGGTTTCGATGTCCATGCCGCCTTCGGTCGAGACGACGAAGGCGATGCGGCCATAGGCGCGGTCGACCAGCAACGAGCAGTACAGTTCACGATCAATGTCGGCGCCGTCCTCGATATAGAGGCGGTTGACCTGCTTGCCGGCGTCGCCCGTTTGGGCGGTGACCAGGGTGTTGCCCAGCATTTCCTTGGCGTGGGCGACGGCTTCCTCGACCGAGAAGGCCAGGCGTACGCCGCCCTTGGCCTCGGCCGGCAGTTCCTTGAACTTGCCCTTGCCGCGCCCGCCGGCGTGGATCTGCGACTTCACGACATAGAGCGGGCCGGGCAGAGATCTGGCGGCCGCCTCGACCTGATCGACCGACGTCACTGCGACGCCTTCGGCGACGGGGGCGCCGAAGCCTTTGAGGACCTGCTTGGCCTGATATTCGTGGATGTTCATGAGGGACCGTCGCAACCGCTGCTGGGAGAGTTGCGGGGCTTATAGGCCCCACCCCTTCGCAGGTGCAACCGTCCACAGCCTGCCTTTAGTCGACCCAGTCCTTCTTGAGGGTGCGTGAGGCTCCGATCAGCAGGATCGCCGCCAGCACATAGAAGCCCATGCCGGTGTAGATGGCCCACCGCAGGCTCTCCTCGCCGAAGCGCGGCGCCAAGAGGTCGCTCATCCAGCCGAAATAATAGAAGCCAACCGCGATCCCGAGCAGATTGTTCAGCAGCAGGAACAGGGCCGAGGCTGTGGAGCGCATGGCCGCCGGGACCAGATGCTGGACCGCCGCCGTGATCGGGCCCAGCCAGGCCAGGTTCAGTCCGGTCGGCAACAGGAAGATCAGGAAGGCCAGGGTCAGTTGCTGCACATTACTGCCGCCGCCGGGCAGGACCAGGCCAATCAGCCAAGGCGAGTTCATCGCCAGGATGAAACAGGGCGCCGAGATCAGGAAGGCGATAGCGGGCGTCAGCGGATAGGCGCCCTTGCCCTTTTTCGACAGCTTGTCGGCGATCATGCCGCCCAGCCAGATGCCCAGGATGCCCCCGATCAGGGCGATGCCGGAATAGTAGATGCTGGTCTGGCGCAGGGTCAGGTCGAAGCTGCGCATGAAGAACAGGGGCAGCCAGCCGGCGACGCCGTAGCCGCACACCGACGACGAGGCCGCGCCCAGGCCCAGCAGCCAGAAGCTGGGCTTCCTGATGACCACCGAGGCTGTGCGTCGCGCGATCATCAGCGAGATGCCGATCACCACCGCCAGCAGGCCGCCGAAGGCCAGCACCAGCGGATTGCCCAGTGACATGCCCATCAGCCAGCTCAAGGCGCCGAGGATCAGCAGGCCAGCGCCGAGACCCAGCATGATCTGGGCGGCGATCTTGCCGGCCCGGTCCGTGCCGACGGGGGCGGCGGCCAAGGCTGCGACCTGAGCCTCGGTCTTGACCGTATCGGTTCCGCCGCGCCTGGGATCGCGGACCGTCAGGCGCAGCAGCGGCGCCACCAACACGCCCAGCAGGCCGACGACGATGAAGGCTGTGCGCCAGCCGTATGTCGCCGCCAGCAGGCCGCCGACCAGCGTCCCCGCCGCCATGCCCAGCGGAATGCCGAAGGCGAAGGCGGCCATGGCGCGCGCCCGCTGATGCGGCGGGAAATAGTCGGCGATCAGCGAATAGGCCGGGGCGACCCCACCCGCCTCGCCGATGCCCACGCCCATCCGGCACAGGAATAGCTGTCCGAAGGAGCCCGCCATGCCGCACAAGGCGGTGAAACCCGACCAGACGGCCAGGGCGCCGGTCATGATCCAGACCCGACTGTAGCGATCCGCCATCCACGCCAGAGGAATGGCCAACGTCGAATAGACCGAGGCGAAGGCGATGCCGCCCAACAGGCCGAACTGGCTGTCGGACATGCCGAACTCTTCCTTCAGCGGCGCGGCCAGGATGCCGATGATCTGGCGATCCAGGAAGTTCAGCATGTAGATCAGGATCAGGACCGCCAGCACATAGTAGCGGTAGCCGGGTCGTTCCGGGCGCACCCCACCCTCGACCGCCTTGTCTTCGACCGTCAGCGTATCCGTCGTCATCGGCGTTTCCCTCGGCGTCTTTTTATTCGTTGAGGCGAGCCTAGCCGCAACTTTGCTCGCTGCAAACAAAAGGGCGGCGGCCCGGAGACCGCCGCCCCTCGTCGTCAGGCGTCTGTGATCGGGATCAGAACTTCAGACCCAGGGTGGCCGTGACCGTGCGCGGCGGGCCGTAGAAGCCGATGATCGAGTCGCCGGTCAGGGCGCCGGGGAAGCTGTAGCCGCCGACGCGATAGCGTTCGTCGCCCAGGTTCTTGCCGTGAACGCCGAAGGTCAGGCGGTCGTCGGACGAGGTCCAGACGATGCTGGCGTCATACATCCAGTAGGCGTCCTGATCGAGCAGCGGCGAAGGCGTCTCGAACTGCTGGTAGGCGCCGCGATAGGCGACCGAAGGGATGAAGGCGATCGACGAACCGTTCTCCATGAACCAGTTGTAGGTCGCGCCGATCGAGCCGGTCCATTCCGGGGTGTTCTGGAAGTTGCGCTGCGACGACACGTCGACGACGCAACCCGGCAGGGTGGGGCAGGACGTATTGCCCGAGGCCGTCGGAATATAGGCCAGAAACTGGTCGAAGCTGGCGTCGATATAGCTGAGCGAAGCGTTCAGCGTCAGGGCGCTGGTGGCGCGCAGACGGCCCTCGAACTCCCAGCCGCGGATCGAGGACGAGCCGACATTGTCCACCACCGAGGCGACGGTGGCGCCGGCCGGATACTGGGTCGTGATCTGCTGGTTCTCGTAGCTGGAATCGAAGATCGCCGTGGCGAAGGTCAGGCGCCGATCCAGCAACGAGCCCTTCAACCCGATCTCATAGGTCTCGACGGTCTCGGGCGCATAGCCGTTGACGGTGGCGGGATACAGAACCGCATCGCCGCGCATGTCGAAACCGCCCGACTTGAAGCCCTCGCCCCACGAAGCATAGGCCGTCAGATCGGGGCCGAACTTGTAGTTGACCGAGACGCGCGGGGTGAACTTCTCGAACTCGCGGGTGCGGGTGTAGTTGGTGCGCGGCGCGCCCAGCGGCACGGCGGCGTTGTTGCCGAAATAGGGGCTGCGGATGCCCAGATACTGCTGGCGGAAGACCGTGCCTTCCTTCTCGTCCTTGGTGAAGCGGCCGCCGACCGAGACCGACAGGGCGTCGGTCACATCGTAGCTGAAGTCGGCGAAGGCGGCGTAGCTCTTGGTGGCCACCGAACCCGAGGTCAGGGTGGTCAGATTGGCCAGGCCCACGACGGTGTCGAAGGCGCCCGAGGCGTTGGCGTCCATGTAGAAGACGCCGGCGACGCCGTTCAGGCGGCCCGCGCTGACCACCACCTGGAACTCCTGGCTGAACTGGTCGTCGTCATAGGCGGCGGGAATGTCCAGGATCGGTCCGGGCAGGTTGTCGAAGTCGATGTTGCCGCGCGTGAAGCCGTCGCGATAGGCGGTGATCGACTTGAAGGTCAGCAGGTCGCTCATCTCCCATTCGCCGGTCAGCGACACGCCGCGCGTCTGAACGCGGTTCTTGTCGCCGGCGCCGGCATTGGTGTCGTACGGATCCGACGGCGACGGGGCGGTTTCGCGGTGACCGTGACGGGCGTTGGAATCGTCGTTCACCAGGTCGCCGGCCAGGCGGAAGAACAGACTGTCGGTCGGGGTCCATTCCGCGCTGGCGCGGAAGGCGGTGACGTCCTTGTTGTAGTGTTCGTTGCCGGTGTTCAGGTTCTCGCCATAGCCGTCGCGCAGATAGCGGGCCAGGGCGGCCGAGACCTTGAACTCGTCGCTGAAGGGCAGTTGGGCGCTGGCGATCACGTCGCGCTGGTTATAGCTGCCGTAGGAGGCGCGCAGGCGTCCCTCGGGTTCGTCGGCGTCGATGCGGCTGGTGACGTATTTGATCGCGCCGCCGATGGTGTTGCGGCCGTACAGGGTGCCTTGCGGTCCGCGCAGAACCTCGACGCGTTCCACGTCGAAGATGTCCAGAACGGCGGCCTGCGGGCGGGCCACATAGACGTCGTCGATATACAGGCCGACGCCGGGATCGAAGCCCCACAGCGGATCCTGCTGGCCCACGCCGCGGATGAAGGAGATCAGGGTCGAGTTCGAGCCCCGCGCCGCGTTCAGCGTCAGGCTGGGCGTCGAGCGCGCCAGTTCGGTGATGTCCAAGGCGCCGCGCGCCTCGAGCTGTTCGCCGCTGACTGCCGTGACGGCGACCGGCACGTCCTGCAGGCTTTCCGCACGACGGCGCGCGGTGACGACGATGTCGTCGACGGTGGCTGCGTCCTGGGTGTTGGCCGCTTGAGCAGTCGCCTCTGCGTCCTGGGCGATCGAGGCCCCCGCAAGCACGCCCCACGCCACGCCGGCCAGCAGCGCGCACTTCACATGACGGTTCATGATCTAAAGACCCCTTGTTGTCGTTTCCAGCCCGATTGACGCTTTTATTCAGCGTTCAATGATTTTCATGGAACCTACCCGGTTTCGCCCGGCTGTCAAACGCTGCGCTGACGCAAGGTCGCTTGGGCCGTCGAGCGTGGCGCCGTTGCACCGGCGCCCGTTGCACCGAAGAGGGCTCAAGCCTAGCCTTGCCGCATGAGCAAGCCGGACGCCGCCATCCCGACACACCGCCCCGCCGCCGCGCGTCGCAAGGCGGCGGGCGCTGCGCCGGCCAGGCGTGGCCGTCCGCCCAAGGCCCAGGCCAAGGCGGCGGGCGAGACCCGCGACCTGATCCTGGACGCGGCCGAGGACCTGTTCTCCAAACACGGCTTCTATGGCGTCACCATCCGCGAGGTGGCGCGCGAGGCAGGCGTGGATACCGCACTTGTCCATTATTATTTCGGGGCCAAGCGCGAGCTGTTCGACGCCGTCTTCCTGCGCCGGGCCGAGGTGTGGAACGCCGACCGGGTCTCCGCCATCGACCGTTATGCCGAGACGGCGGGCGATGAGATGACGCTGGAAGGCCTGCTGGAAGCCTTCCTGCGGCCGCCGTTCGAATGGTCGCTGAAGGGCGGGCCGGGTTGGAAACACTATTCCGCCCTGGTGGCCCAGACCAACGCCAACCCCTCCTTCGGGGGCGAGACCATGGCGCGCTATTTCGACCCGGCGATCCACCGGCTGATCGAACTGATTGCCTTGGTTCTGCCAGGCGCCAGCGAGGTCGATCTGTACTGGGGCTATCACAATCTGTCGGGCGCCCTGACCCTGACGCTGGGCGAGACGGGGCGGCTGGACCGGCTGTCGAACGGACGGGCGCGGTCGGGCGATCTGGAGACGGCGGGCGACTATATGGTCCGGTTCGCGGCGGCGGGGTTCCGCGCCGTGGTCGGGATGTCGCCGCGTCAGGCCTGAAGGGCGCAGCGTCTTTCGCCCCCTCCTTTCAACGGGCGGGAAATCGTGGTCTCAAGGCGCGATCTCCTGATGCCGAAAGCCGCCATGACGACCCTTGCCGCCGAGCGCCGCCGAACCTTCCTGCGCGGCCTGATCGTCGCCGTTCTGGGCGGCGTCTTCCTGGCGATGACCGGGGCGTTCGGGACGGCGGGCGCGGCGTTCGGTCCACGGCTGGCCTATTGGGTCGTGGTCATGGTGCTGGGCGGGATGTGGGGTCATCTGTGCAGCGCTTTTGTCAGCCGTTTTCTGGATATAGACGAGCGGCCGTGGCTGACCATCGCGGTCATGGTGGTGATGATCACCGGGCCGGCGTGCATCCTCGTCTGGGCCGCGACGGGTCTGTTCTTCGCCCAGCGCCTGTACCCGTTGGCGGTGCTGCCTCAGGTGGTCGTGCCGGTCGTGGTGGTGACGGCGGCGGTGACGACGCTGAACGTCTTCCTGGGGCGCGCTCGGCCGGTCCAGACCCATGCGGCTCCGACCGAGACGACGGCCCGGCCCGTGCGGTTTCTCGAACGCCTGCCGATGAAGCTGAAGGGCGCGACCCTGCGCGCGGTCCAGGCCGAGGACCATTATCTGCGCATCCACACCGACCGGGGATCGGACCTGATCCTGATGCGGCTGTCGGATGCAGTGGAGGAGTTGGAGGGGCTGGAAGGCGCCCAGACGCACCGCAGCTGGTGGGTGGCGCGCGACGCGGTGCGGGGTGTCGAGCGCGGCGACGGGCGGGCGACCCTGACCCTGGACGGCGGCCTGTCGGCGCCGGTCAGCCGCCGCTACGCCCGGATGCTGCGCGACGCCGAATGGTGGTAACTGATCAGGGCGCGGGCTGGGCCGTCAGCATTGACGCCGGGGCCGCGCAGCCGGTCAGGGTGTCGTCGCCGATCTCGACCTTGGCCGTCAGCGGATAGGTGCGGTCGCTCATGCCGTCCGAGCATTCGGTGGCGATCAGGACGACGTTCAGAGCCTGGTTCAGGTCGGTGGAGCTGGCGAAGGTGGCGACCGTGCCCTGAACCGTCGCGCCGCGATTGGGCGCGCGCTGGGCCGGCTGATCGACGCGGGTGTAGATCAGGGCGTCGGGCGTGATCTCCACGCCCCAGAAGGGCTCGGTGCCCAGAGCGCGCACCGGCTTGCCCAGATCGACGCCGCCCAGGGTGACGGCCGTCTCGGGCGCATCGGCGGCCTTGGGCGCATTGGCCTCGCGGTCGTAACAGCCGGCCAGGGCGGCGCCGGCCAACAGAACGGGCAATATGAAACGCATGGACGGCCTCCCTTTCCTCCCTGCGCAGGTGTGGTCGCGTGCGGCCTCGGTCAAGGGCGGGGCCTGGGTTATGCTGGCGGGATGTCGATTCGCCCCAGCGCATACGAGTTCTTCGCCGGGGGCGGTCTGGCGGGTCTGGGCCTGTCGGGCGCCGGCATAGACACCGTCTTCGCCAACGACATGGATGCGGCCAAGACCCGCGCCTTCACAGCCAATCATCCGCAGACGCCGTTTCGCCAGGGAGATGTCTGGGGCCTGACGGTCGAGGATTTGCCGGGAGCGCCCGACATGGCCTGGGCCTCCTCGCCCTGTCAGGACGTCAGTCTGGCCGGCGCGCGGGGCGGGCTGGAGGCCGGGCGGTCGGGCGCCTTCTGGGGGTTCTGGCGGTTGATGCAGGGGCTGGCGGCCGAGGGGCGCGGCCCGCGCGTGATCGTGCTGGAGAATGTGATCGGCCTGCTGACGTCCGGTCACGGACGGGACTTCGCGGCCGTGTGCTCGGCAATGGTCCAGGCGGGATATACGGTCGGGGCGCTGGAGATAGATGCGGCCCATTGGTTGCCCCAGTCGCGGCCGCGCCTGTTCGTGGTCGCTATTCGGGGCGATGCGCCTAGCGCGCCGGAGCCTCTAGCACCCTTTCATTCGCCGCGCCTGATCGCCGCTCATGCTCGCCTGCCCGAGGCGGTGAAGGTCGCCTGGGCCTGGTGGTCCCTGCCCGCGCCGGCCCAGCGCAATCTGGATCTGGCCGTCGTGCTGGAGCCGGACGACGCCGTGAAATGGCTGGAGGATGCGGACGCCATCCTAGCCCTGGCCGGACCGCTGCACCGCGCGCGGATCGCGGCGGCCGTGGCCTCGGGCCGGCGCTGCGTCGGGGCCGCCTATCGTCGGGTGCGGACCGAGGACGGCCATAAGGTCCAGCGGTTGGAGATCCGGTTCGACGGCCTGGCCGGATGTCTGAGGACGCCGGCCGGCGGATCGTCGCGACAATATGTGGTGGTGTGCGATCAGGGCCGGGCGCGGGTGCGACGCCTGACGGGGCGTGAGGCGGCGCGGCTGATGGGGGTGGGCGAGGACTATCGCCTGCCGTCCAGCGAGAGCGCGGCGCTGAAGCTGATGGGCGACGCCGTCGCCGTGCCTGTGGTCAGGGCGTTGGCGGAGGGGCTGCTGCTGCCCGCGCTGTCGGATCGGCGCGCGGCGGCCTGATCCGGCGAGGCGGTTGAGGGCGGAATTGCACTGCAACGGAGAAACAGTGCAATGGGTGCAATCTTTCCTCAGAGCATTGTTGTCGTTGATATAAAATTCAGCCTCAAATTATACCCGTGCAACAAGGTGCAATTTACTCGGCGAAGTTGGACTCCGAAAAAACAGTCCAACGAGTCCAAGAGTCCAAGTCGTGGGCATGGCGATGTCAAAGACCGGGCAGGCATCATAACCCGGTCTGACGTGGCGCTAAGGAAGATGACGATCCGGCAGTCTAGCGGCCTGAAAACGCGTCTTTTCTTCTTGCGCAACAGGATGGGTAGGCAGCCCGCAAGGGTTTGAGGCCGCGCAACCCGACCCCGCAGTTCTTGCCTGACCCCCCCCGTGGGCCCTCGGGACGCGCCCGAGGGTGACGGTCTTTTAGTTTAGCGCTGGACCCACTGGCCTTGCGCGTTGCGATACCATTGGCCCGAGGAGATGCGGGGCAGGAGCTGGGATTCGAACATCCGGGCGCCGGCGACATCGGCCGAGGTGCCGGCGTCGGTCGCGCTGCGGGCGTAGGCGGCGCGGCGGCCGGCGTTGGTGGCGTCGACGGCGGCGCGCAGGCCGGCGTCCGAGGTCGGGGTACGGAAGCCCAGGAAGCCGTCGGCCTGTTCGCCGACCGTGCCGGCGGCCTTGGCCTGATCGATCTGGGCCTTTTGAGCGCCGGTCTGGGCGATGGCGGCCCCGGCGACACCCATGGCGGCGACGGCGGCGCCGATGACGAAGAGTTTGCGGAAGGTCATGTCAGCCTGTCCCTTTCAGAAGAGAAGCGGGAAATCAGAAGAGGTTGGGGTTTTGCTGGAGCAGCGTCTGCAGCTCCTGGTCCAGGCGGACGCGCACGTCGGCGTCCAGCTTGGCGTAGATCTGGATCGGCGCGACCTCAAGACGGATGGTCGGGGCGCAGGCCGCGAGGGCGACGACGACCGCTCCAACGAAGGCGACGGGGCCGAGGCCGGCCAGTTGGCGCTTGTGGATCATGACGTGGGCTCCGGTTCGGCCGAGAATGATGCGTCTAATAGCACGTCCCCAAGTGAACGCGCGCTGAATGGTGAAGTTCAATCGACGGGGGCCGGTGTTGGCGTCGTCGTCGGGTCCGGCTCCTGCTGACCCTGGCGAGCGCGATTGACCGCCAGCAGGTCCGAGATCAGCTGGTTGGCGTTCAGGGTCGTATCCAGCGTCAGGTCGATCTGGGTGTTCGACGGCAGGGGCAATTTGCGGTTCAGGAACTCGCGGCTGATCAGCTCGGTCAGGGTCAGGCGCAGCTCCTGCCTTTGCGGCGGGTCGTGGCGGCCGCGAATATGGAACAACACCGAGACCCGGCCGCCGTCCATACTGTTCACGTCGGCGCTGAGCATGTCGAAGGACAGGTTCTCCATCGCCTGATAGGCCAGATCCTCGACCATGCCGGAGGGTAGTTCCTCGCCGCCGCCGCCCGCATTGACGTCGGTCAGGACCTCGCGCTTGATCGACAACCGGCCCGGCTGGACCGCGCCCAGGGTTCCGGCGGTGATCTTGAGGCCCGTCTTGGGGTCCATGATGAAGGGCAGACGGCCCGAGACCACGGCGTCCAGCAGAACCTTGTCGTCGAAGCCGGTGTCGGCGACGATATCGCCCAGTTGCACCCGGTCCAGCACGATGACGCCGCTGTAGGGCTGAGTCGCGTCCAGCGGGACGGTGAAGGGCTCGACCGAGACGGTTCCGCCGCCGGCCGCGACCTGGGCGCCGTCGATCAGGACGCCCGCCTCGTTGACCGAGAAGGTCACGTCCAGGGCAGTGACCGCCGTCCCGACCGCCAGGCTGTCGGCCGTCAGCTTTTGGTTCGGGGCGGTGATCAGAGGGGTCAGGCTGCTGAAGACCACGTCGCCGCGCAGGCCCTTGACCGCGCCGGCCGGGCTGACGAAATCCAGGCCCGGCGTGACCAGATGCCCACTGGAGGTGGGCTCGGCGTCCTTGGTCCAGTCGAACCGGCCGTCGAAGCTGACTGAACCGTTGACCGGCGACGCGAGGAAGTCGGCGGCCAGGGGGCTGAGCATCTCCGGCTGAAGCCCGTGCTCGGCGAAGGTCACATTGGGGGCCGTAATGACGATGCCGCCAGAACCCGTGCGGCCGTCGTGCGCCAAGGTCAGGCGGCCAAGGTTGTAGGTCGCCGCCTCGCCCGTGCCCTTCAGGTCGAAGGCGCCGCTCCAGCGTTCATTGGCTAGGGTCGCTTGACCGGTCGCGGCCAGGGGTTCGAACCGCGCAGGCGTCAGGGCGTCGATGGCCTTGGCGGCTGTGACGTTCGCCGTCAGGCCGACGCCCGCCTTGGTCCCATCGACCGTCACTCGGCCAGACGCATCGGCGAACCGCATGCCCAGGAAGGGGGCCTGGGCCGAGACCTGATTGAAGGCGCCGACGACGCGCCAGACGCCGTCCTTGGACGTCAGCAGCGGCCCGCCTTGGGGGCACAGCTTGCCGGCGACCTGATGCACGTCGTTCTCGTCCAGTTCCAGCCGCTCGACCGTCAGGTCCACGCAGTCCGGGGTCGCATAGGTGAGCCGCCCGTCGGTCATGGCCAGGACGCCGCGCGTCCGGGCGTCGATGCCGCGCGCCAGGTCGAAATCCAGACGGGCGCGGCCGTCCAGCGTCGCCTCGAACCCAGTCTCGGTCAGGCGCCAGTTGGGCACGGCGACGGTCATCTCCGGCAGGCCCGTGCCGCGTGTGGCGATGACGGTCAGCGCGCCGCCGCCCAGGCGGCCGGCCTCGGCCTGATAGGCGCCCTCGCCCGCTTGAGCCACGGTCAGGACGCCGCCGTTGGCCGGGGTCAGGGTCACGGGGCGCACCAGGGCGACCGTCGTTCCGGCCGTGCCGGTCGCGAACCGGATGGCGGGGGCGTTCAGGGCGAAGCTGCCCAGCGCGCGTTTCATTTCGGCCAGTTCGGCGATGTCGTCGGGACCGACCGGGCCGAACAGGGGCCAGGCTCCATCGGCCGCTCGCAACGAGCCATCGGCGCCGATCTGGATCACGCCGTCGCTGACGACATCCAGGTTCAGGTCGGCGCGGCCGCGCTTCAATGCCAGGTCGCCGAAACCGAACCGGTCGAAGGTCGCGCTGACCGGGCCGGTCGCCTCGAAGGCCGCATCCTTGCCGCCGAACGTCAGGGCGCGCGAGGTCAGCGACAGGCGGTTGATCGTCGTCTGGCCCATCCGGCCTGAGGCGGCCGTCAGGGACAGGGGCGCCTGCACGCTCCAGCGCAAGGCGTCGTCGCGCGAGACGGTCAGCTTGGCCTTCGTCGCCGTCGCAACGACATCGATGATGCGCAGGTCCGCACCCTGGACCGCCGCCGCCTTCAACGCGGTCGTCGTCGCGCCTTCGAGGCGGAAGGTCTCGATCCAGCCGGAGACGACGCCGTCAAACCGGGCCGTGACATCGGCGCTGCGCGCGCCAAAGTTTTCGGTTCCCAGGCTCGCGCCGGTCAGGCGGGCGTCCAGAACCACCCGGCCGTCGCCGCGTCGGGTCTTCAGATCGGGATAGGGCAGGTCGCCGGTCAGGGTCAGATTCGCCCCCCGCCCCTGAAGCGATCCTTGGGCCGCAGGCGTCGTGAAGGCGTCGGCCGCCGCCAGCAGCCGCAGCGCCACCCGGTCGCCCGTGGTGGTCAGGTCCAGCGTCGCGGACAGGCCCCGGGCCTCGACCGCGCCACTCTTCAGCGCCGCCGTGGGCAGGCGCGCCGCCAGCCGCATCAGCTTGCCGTCGTCGATGCGGGCGTCGGCCAGGATCTCGACCGGCCCATATTCGGTGTCCAGCCGCCCGCGCCCGCCCTCGATGATGACCAGAGGACTGCGCTGGTCCGGGCGTGGCGGGCCGCCGGTGAACTCCTTGACCAGCGGGTCCAGCGATCCGAGCGACAGTTTCCCGCCCTTCCAGCTGGCGCGGACCACCGGCCGAACCAGGCGGATGCGGCTGGGCGTGACGCCAAGGCCCGTTTTGGACCACGGCAGGGCGACAGCGTAATCGACCTCGGCCCGCTCGACCACCACATCGGGATTTCTGGGATCGCCGATGCGAATGCGGCCGACGAAGCCGTCGATCTCGACCCGCTCGACCTCGACATCGGCCTGGATGCCACGCTGATCCAGCCAGCCGACCAAGACGTCACGCGCCACCGCCCGCCGGTTGAGATAGAGGACGGCCGCCGCCACGCCGAGCAGCAGCGCTAGGATCAGCCCCCCAACGGCGACAGCGCGCAGGACGCGGCGACGCGGCTTTGCCTTGGGCGACTTGCCCTCGGGCATTGGTGCGGAGATCTGAGCGGGGGTGTCGGTCAAGCGGATCGATCGCGTGATTGAAACAGGTCGCCGACCACCTTCGTCATCCTGATCCCGAGCACAAGATCAAAGCGTCACAGGCGGCGTTCGACGGCGCGTTCATTGGCGGCGAAGCTAGGCGATAAAGGGGCGCGAGGAACTGGGCTCGTCCACAACGAACAATCCATCCTGATTCGGACGTTAACCGTTTGTAACGGTCTGTCTTCCCAAAGTGAGACAGGCAAGGTATAGCACCGCCCTCGCGCCATGGGCGATCGGCGCGAACTTCGAGAACGAGTAACGCTTTGGCGCCGCAGGCGTCGCAATACGACGGGGACCGATGGCTCAGTTCGACCCACGCCGCCAGCCGACACGGCTCGCGCCGCACATGCTGACTGCGGTCGCCGCAATCTCGGTGGCGATGCTCGCCGGTAGAGCCTATCAACCCGCTCAGGCCGAAGAAGTTCCGGCGCTGACCTCGGCCCAGATGGCCGCTATGGAAGCCAAGGCCTTCGCCTCCGCCAACGCCCCCGCCGGCATGACCGCGCCCGAGGCCGTCAACGTCCAGATCCGCCGCGGCGAAACCTTCGAGCAGGCCGTCGCCCGCACCGGCGTCGCGCCGGAAGAAGCCAGCGCCGTCGCCGCCACCGTCGCCAACGCCTTCGACCTCGCCGACCTGCGCGCCGGCCTGAAATTCGAGACCGCCATCGCCAAGCCGCGCGACGGCCGTGGCGACGCCCGCCTGATCGGCCTGACCATGCGCACCGGCCCGGCGTCCCAGCTGACCGTATCGCGCAGCTTCGACGGCGCCCTGCGCCTGCGTTCGCTGGAAGAAAAAGTCACCCACGAGACCGTGGTGCTGAAGGGCGACGTCGAGCGGTCGCTGTCCGCCAGCGCCCGCGAACTGGGCGCCACCGCCTCCATCGTCCGTTCCGCCAGCCGCCTGTTCGCCACCAAGTTCGACATGCAGCGCGACATCCGCGCCACCGACGAGTTCACCATGGTCTTCGACCGTGAAGTGACCGAGGCCGGCCGCACCGTGGACGTGGGCGACCTGATGTACGCCGAACTGCGCGGCGTCACCTTCTATCGCTTCAAGCCGGCCGGAGCGAAGGACGCCCAATTCTTCGACGCCAACGGCAAGAACCTGCGCTCGGCCATGATGCGCACCCCGCTGCAGAGCTTCCGGCGGGTGTCGTCCAGCTTCGGTTTCCGCACCCACCCGATCTCGGGCTACAAGAAGATGCACCAGGGCATCGACTTCGCCGCCGGCACCGGCACGCCGGTCGTGGCCCCCGCCGACGGCGTGGTGGTCGAGGCCCGCCGCTGGGGCGGCTATGGCAACTGGCTGCGCATCCGTCACAACAACGGCCTCGAAAGCGGCTACGGTCACCTGTCGCGCTATGGCTCGGGCATTCGCGCCGGCCAGCGGGTCAGCCAGGGTCAAATCGTCGCCTATGTCGGCTCGACCGGCGCCTCGACGGGCCCTCACCTGCACTATGAGCTGTGGCGCGGCGGACGGCGGATCAATCCCGCTGGCGTGCGCACCCAGGAAGGCACGGAACTGGCCGGCGCCGACCTGACCGCCTTCCGTGCCGAAAAGACCCGCATCGACCGCATCATCGCCTCGGGCGGTCAGAAACGCCCGTCGATGCAGCAAGCTTCGGCCGAAGGGCTGCGTCCCGCGCGCGGCTGATCCGCGCCAGAGAGCTCACCCGACCAGTTTGACCGTCGAACGCCCCTGGGCGGGGCAGGACAGGCCGTGCACCACCACGTCGGCCTCGCCTAGTTTCAGACCCAGCACGTCCAGCACCGGGTTCAACACCCCGTCCAGAACCGGCCCGAGCGGCGCGAGCAACTGGCCCAGGGCGCGGGTCAGACCGCCCAAATCGAGCCCGTTCACCGTCACGTCCAGTCTGGCCAGCAGGCTTGAGACCAGCCCGCTGGCGAAACTGCGCGAGGCCATGGTCTTGACCCGCTGCGCCTCGATATCCGCCGCGTCGAACTTCAGCGGCCTGAAACCCGTATCGGCCGCCTCAACATCCGCCTTGCCGGTGAGGGTGACCAGCCCCAGCACAGAAAGCAGGGTCGCCGGGCGGGGCGCCAGCGCCGTCTTGAAGTCCTCCAGCTTCGTCTCGTCCACGACGCCGATGGAGGCGCGCGCCAGCCCCGGCCGCACATCGACCTCGACCGACCGTGCGGGATCGCAGGACAGGGATTTCAGCCGCGCCTCGGACGCCGCCAGCTCGACCAGGATCGGCAGTTCGACCCGCGCCAGACCTGACAGGGCCTGGGCCGTCCTGGCCCGAACATAGAGCCGCGCCTGGGCCGTGCGAATGATCGGCTGGCCGCTCGCCGTCACCGTCAGCCAGGGCGAGCGGTTGGGTCGCTCGCCGATCGCCAGACTGACCTTCAGATCGGCCAGGCCGGCGGGCACGCCCAGGTTCAACGCGATCTGACGGTCCCCGCCCCCCGCCTCCAGCATGGCCATGACCAGATCCATCGCCGAGACCGACGCGTTCAGTCCCTCGCGGATGCCCTGAGGCGCCTGGGCCTCTATGCCGATCACGTCGCCCAGCTTCACCTTGGTCCCGACCGAGGCCGAGGCCAGCTTGCCCAGGGCGCCGCCGTCGGCGCCCCCCGCCAGCCGTTCGAGAACCTTCAGCGCCCGCCCCGCATCGACCTCGGTCGCCAGCAGCCGGTCATAGTCGCCGATCTCAACACCCAGGTCCGTCGCCAGCGCATCGGTGAACCCCAACAGATTGACGTCTAGGTCCACTAGCCGCCGGTAATCCATGACGCTGAGCGAGACCTGGGAGCCCGTCAGGCCGCCCAGCACCTGATTGACCACGCCGCCGTCCAGCCGCGCCAGACGCGAGCCGATGGAGAACATGGCCTTGGGCGGCGTTCCCGACACGGACGCGGTCGCGCGACGCCTCACCCGCATCTCGGTCTCGCCCAGCAACAACCGGCTGAAGAACAGCGGCGCACGGCTGGTCACCTCGACCCGAACGGCGTTGGGCGTCTCGCCGCCCGAGGTGAAGCGCTGATCGCTCGCCTTGGCGGGGTCTGGTCTGTAGACGCCGATGGTCGTCGCGACCGTCACCGTGACATCGGGCGCCACGTTGGCCTGGACCGTCGCACTGGCCGCGCGACGCACGACAGCGTCGCCGTGCTTGAGGTTCTGCGCCGCCGAAAGGGCGGCGAGATCGGCGGCGCCCTGGACGCGGCGCGTGTGCAGCACCAGAACGCCAAGGTCGATCGCCGCCGCCGTGACGATGCACAGAACCGCGCCCGCCACCGCCGCGATCACCGCGACCGCGCCGCGTCGATCGGCGCCGAACCGGCTGAGGCGGCCGATCATTCGTAGTCGCCCACATGAACCACCGACGATCGACGGATGACCGCCGGCGGCCGAGGCAGCATGCCGCCCAGCAGCATGATGGGGCTGTCGCTGGCGTCGTAGACCACCACCACCCGCAATCGCCCGTCGTCCTCGGCGACCTGGATCGTCGTCCGGTCAGGGTTCAACGCCACGCCCCTGACCGCCTCGGTCACTTCTCGCCGCGCCAGGCCGTCGCGTTCGGCCACATCCAGCCCCCCGACCGCCGCCCGCGCGCCCTCCGACGCCAGGGCCTGAACCGACTGCGCCATCATGAACCAGCCGCCATAGACGACGATGCCGAGCAGCAGCAGGATCAGGATCGGCCCGACCAGCGCAAACTCCACCGCCGCCACGCCTTCGCGCCGGCATCGGGTCCTTCGAGGAATGGGCCAAAGCGTCCGCATGCCAACCTCACAATTACTCGCAGAAGTTGTAGCTGGGCGCGGTTAAGGGATCGTGTGGCCGCGAAGCCGACCTCGCGACACACCGCAAACACGTAAAACCGCCACGCGCCGACGGCTCGCCCAGTTATTTCGTCTTGGCTGTAATAACTGGCCTTGGAGTGGGTTTGTCCCTCAATGAGTTCCAAAGCTTACAGTGACGGTGTTCCCGTGGCTGATCATAGCCGCCCCTTCGGCTTGGCGCGATCAATGAAGGTCTCGCGATCCCGGCAAAATATCCGCGCATTACGGGGATGGGTACGAATGGGTCCACCGGCCTTCGTCGCGCCATTTTGATACACCCACGCTTGTCGACCCGGGTGAGTCCGCCTTTCGAGCGCGCAGTTCGGGGGAACGCACGAGATTTTTTGTCGAATCACGGTCGTCGATCAGAATCTAGTTAAGGAAGTATTAATTTCACTTGCCTTTTAGCGCCGTCGCGGATCAAAGGTGTCCCAAATTGGCATGGCCCAGCTTTTGTAAGGGTGTGACCGATCAAGGCGCCGGAGAGGCGTCGGGGGCAGGGGTTGGGGATGGCGTTCGTACGCTTCGGCAAATACGCGGCCTTTGGGGCCGCCGCAGCGATCTGCCTGTTCGCAGGAAGCGTGCAAGCGCAGGCTGCTGACGGGGTCGATATTGCGGTGACGGCGACCGTGGCCGAACGCTGCGGTTTCACGCCGGGCGCCGCCGCCATCCTGGATGTCGCTACCGATCTAGAAGATGCTCACAGCCAGGACCTTGCGCTTCGCATCGACTGCAACACCCCCTTCACGATTTCGGCCCGGGCGGGTGCGGGTCGCCTCGTCAATCAGTCCGCGTCAGACGATCAGTCGGGCTACGCTTTCGACAAGACCTATGGACTGAGCGTCAAAATCGATACCGACGCGGGTCAGGTCCAGAGCGGCCGCTGCCTGTCTACCGAGCTTCGCGACGGCGGCGACTGCATCCTGGCTCAACCGAACGGATTGGGCTCGGGCGATGGTGTCGCCATCGGTCGCGAGGCGGTCCTGACCGTCGATTGGCCGTCTCAGACGACCTTGGGTCGCCGCCTGGCCGCAGGCCAGTACAGCGACACCGTCACACTCACCATCGGCGCGCGCGCATGACGACGCAGAGCCGACAACACAGAATTCGCGGAGGCGTTTCGGCGTCGCCCGAAGCCCCGAGGCAGAGCATTTCGCCTTCCTCGATCACAACGCCGGTCAAGGCCGGTCCATTCTTTCAAGGAACGTAAAATGAACCGTACCGTTTTCGTGGCCGTTTCGGCCGCCGCCCTGATGATCGCCGGCGCCGCTTCGGCCCAAGACTCGCAATCCGTCGCCATCAACGCTTCGGTCGCTCCGAAGTGCGGCGTCTCGGCCCAGCAAACCACCGTGACGCTGGGTCAAGACCTGACCGATTCGGACGCCAAGGTCCGCTCGGGCGTGACGACGGAAATCGCGAACGCCCTGAACGGCGCGCGCATCGTCGCCTTCTGCAACGGCGTAAACAACAGCGTTGAAGTCAAGCGCGCCGTCCTGGCCCGTACCGGCTCGACCGGCTCCGGTCTGGCCGACGGCGGCTTCGCCCAGTTCATCCGCTACAACCTGGACGCCAGCCTCAACAACGTCGCGCTGGACTCCACCAGCACCAACGGCGCGTCGCCCGTTGCTTCGCGCTTCGGCGGCCACATCAGCCTGTCGGACTCGAACACTCACGTTCGCTTTGCTCAAGCATCCAACGACGGCGCCCCGGTCGCTTCGTCGAACGGTTCCACCCCGACTGCGATCAACTGGTCCTCGCTGACCGACCGTCGTCTGGCCGCCGGCACCTACACCGGCTCGGTCGAAGTGATCGTGACGCCGGGCGCCTAAGACCCGCCTGTTAATCCCGGCTTCACGTAGCCGGGATATTCGCCGGATCGGTCCAGCTTGACCGATCCGGCGTCTTCTTCAACCATTGCTATAGGGTTTCTCATGTTTGGCGGTGGTTTTCGGGCCTTGAAAGCTCTGGGTCTGGCGAGCGTTGCGCTCCTGGCGTCCGGGCTTCCGGTCACAGCGCTGAACGTCCAGCCCGTCGTGCTGGACCTGCTGACATCCGGTCGTCGAAGCTCCGCCGTGGTGACGCTGCAAAACACTTTCACGACGACGGTGCCGGTCGAACTGGTCGCGCGTCCCGTCGAACTGGTCGACGGCGAATTTCGCGAGACGGACCAGGAGAGCGAAGATCTGCTGATCTTCCCCGCCACCGCGACCGTCGAACCCGGCCAATCCCAGGCGTTCCGCGTCCAGTGGGTCGGCGACCCCGCTCCGACAGGCAGCCGCCATTACTACGTTTCCGTCGCGCAACTGCCGGTGCAGCTGCCGGAGAACGAAAACGCCATCCAGGTTCTCTACAATTTCAAGGTTCTGGTCAGCGTGGGCGCCAACGGCGCCTCTCCCGATCTGAAGGTCGCCTCGACGGCCATCGAAACAAGCGCCGACGGCAAGAGCCGCCCCGTGATTCAAGTCAGCAATACCGGCGCGACCTACGGCTATGTCGGCCGTGGACGCATGACCGTGACGCAGCGCGATCCCCAAGGCGACGTCGTCTTCCGCCAATCCTACGAGCCGGATGAAATCCAGCGTCTGATGGGACTGGGCCTGATTCCGTCGGGCGCGACACGCCGGCTACCCATCAATGTCGATTTGCCGCGCGCCGATGGCGCCGTCACCGTCGACATCGCCCCCGTCGAAGGGCGCTGACACGATGAAACTCCTGCCGTGGGTGATCGCTATCGCAGCCGCCGGCTGCGTCGTCCCGGCATGGGCGGACGGCATGGCCGAAGTGATCCAGACGGCGCCGCGTCCGCCGGAACGTCTGAACGCATCCGGACACGACATTCCGCTGGGCGGCCCGTTGCGGGACGGCGCCTTCGTGCTGGGCGAGGTCGATTACGTCCTGACGGCGGACGACCGCATCCTGATCGACATGGATACGCTTCTGCCGCTGGTGGAGCCGCGCCTGTCGACAATGGACGCCGCCCGCATCCGCGCCGCGACGGCCGGTGACGCCCGCGTCTCAACGGAGACCCTGGCGGCGCTGGGGCTGCCTTTGGCCTATGATCCGGCGACGTTCGGCCTGATCATGACGCTCGATCCGGCCCTGCGTCCCCGACAGTCCATCAGCATCGCGGGATCGAGCTATGCCGTGACGGGGCGTTTGGAAGAGCCAGCGCGGCTGGCCGGCTATGTCACAGCCTTCGTCTCGACCGATTACGTCCATCAGGGCCTGAGCGATAATACCGGATTTGACACGCCCACCATCCTGCTCGACAGCGCCATCCGCTATCGCGGCGTGGTGCTGGAGAACGAGGCGACCATCAACGATGGGTTCAGCCGCGACGGCACGCGACTGGTCTATGACGACATCGGACGCACGGCCCGCTACACGGCGGGCGACCTCAATCCGATCTCGCGCGGTTTCTCGGGCGCGACCTCGATGGCGGGTCTGTCGATGGTCCGTTCCTATGCAGAGTTGGAGCCTCAAAGAAACGTCCAGCCGCGCGGCCAGCGCACCTTCACCCTGGAACGCACCTCCACGGTGGAGACCTACATCAACGGCCGGTCGGTTCAGCAGACCCGCCTCGAGCCCGGCACTTACGACATTCGCGACTTCCCGTTCGCTCAGGGCGCCAACGACGTTCGCCTGGTGATCCGCGACGATGCGGGCCGCGAGACCGTCGTCAACTTCTCCCTCAACTTCGACCGCAGCCTGCTGGCGCGCGGCTTGGCTGAGTTCGGCGTCTTCGCCGGCGTCGAAAGCACGCCCGGCAACGATGGCCTGGACTATACCGACCAGGTGGGCGGGTCGGGCTTCTATCGGCGGGGCTTGACAGAATCTTTCACCGCCGGCGCCAACTTCCGCGTCAACAACGACGGCGGCGTCGTCGGGACCGAGGCCGTCTGGGCGTCGCCCATCGGCACGATCGGCGGCGACGTGGCCGCCTCCTCCATCAACGGCATCGGCGAAGGCTATGCCGTGAACGTCAGCTTCGAGCGCACCTTCGGCGACGGGTTCGGCGCGGTCCGCACCTTGACCGGAACCTTCCAGACCGTGAGCGAGGACTTCGCCACCCCAGGGACCCTGGCGGCTGACAACCGCTATGTCTGGGAAGCGGGCCTGACCTACGCCCACACCATCGGCGCGACCCAGTATGTCACAACGGACGCCTTCTACTCGGCCGGTCGAGCAAACGAACCGGACCAACGCACGTTGCGGGCGACCTACGGCTGGCGGGCCAGCCCCCGCCTCCAATGGAGCGTCGAGGGCGTCTACGAGGACCGTCGCAACGAAGAAGAATATGGCGTTCGCCTGGCCCTGATCTACCGCTTCAGCCCGTTCTCAAGCGGCACGGCGGAGGTGGATTCCCGTCGCGATCGCGCCCGCGTAGGCTATCAGACATCGCGTGGACGCGGCGTCCATTCCTGGAGCGCAGCGGCCAATATCGATCGTTCGGAATCGGCGACAGGCGTCAACGCCTCCTTCAACAGCGTGCTGAACCGCGTCGAGCTGGGCGCCAGCCATCAGACCTTCTTCGATTCCGACGGCGGTGAGATCACCGACCAGCGAACCTCGCTGCGCGCCGGCGCCTCCCTGGCCTTCGCCGACGGCGCCTTTGCGGTGTCGCGCCCGATCTACGACAGCTTCGCCCTGGTGCGGGCGCATCCGTCGCTGAACGGCGCCGTAGTCTACATTGACCCGCGGGACGAGTTCTTCTCGGCGCGCTCGGGCGTTCTGGGCGGCGCGGTCTCGCCGGAGCTCAGCGCCTATTCTCCGCGCGTCCTGACCTTCGATGCGCCAGAGGCGCCGCCAGGATACGACCTGGGCGCAGGTTCCGCCCAGGTGCTGCCGCCCTATCGGTCGGGCTATCTGATCACCGTCGGCTCCGACTATTTCGTGTCCGCCGTGGGTCAGCTGACGACGGCGACGGACCAGCCGCTGTCCCTCTGGGTAGGCCAGGCCATCGAACTGGCCCACCCGGATCACAAGCCGGTCCGCATGTTCACCAATGCGTCCGGGCGCTTCTCCGTCCAGGGCCTGCGCCCCGGCCGCTGGAGGATCGAAGCCTCTTCGTCCTCGCCCACCGTCTATTATCTCGACGTTCCTGCCGACGCCCAGGGATTGGTGCGTATCGGCGTCCTTCGCCCGGAGACACGCTGATGAAGAGGACTCTGATCGCCGCAGCCGCCCTAGCGACGTTCGCGACCGTGGCGGCGCCCCAGGCCGCGTCGGCCGGTTGCGCCGAGTTCCAGATCACCGGTCAGGATCTGTCGCTCGAGTACGACCCGTTCTCGCCCGCGCCCATCGAGCGCGCCTTCACCTTGAGGGTTCGCCGGGTGGACAGTTCGGCCACCGCAGTCCGTTTCCTGCTGGCGGACGTCGATTCTCCCGCGGGCGCGCCACGCATCGGCTCGGGCCCCGGCGGCTATGACATTCGCTGGAACCGCGATACGTCGCGGCAGGTCTTCGTGAGCGGCGCCGAACAACCCAACGCCACGAACGGCGCCTTGGTCCAGTTCGGAGACGGCCCGTCGGGCGACCTCGTGACCGAGACCATGAGGTTCAGCCTGCCGGCTGGCCAGGACGCGGCCTCGGGCGATTACTACGAACCCCTTGAAGCGCGCTTCGTCTGTTATTCCGGCGAGCAGATCGTGGGCTCGTCCGACTTCCAGCAGGGCGCAGGCCTGGCTGTCGATCTCAACGTGCCCGAGCGGATTTCGACATATGTGGGCGCAGCCGGCGTTCGACGCGGAGAGATCGCTTTCGGCGCGCTGGACCCGGCAGGAGGCGCGGTGACACGCGACCTGGTGGTCACGACCCAATCCACCGTGCCCTACGACATCGACGTCGCCGCGCGCTGGGGACGCCTGCAACGCCGCGAGGGCGATCCGTACGGATTGAAGTATGGAATGCGGCTGTCGGGCGTGACAGTGGAACGTGGATCCAAACTGAGCTGCACACGGACGCCCGCGCCTGCAGGCCGCGCCCATCCGTTCCAGGTCGAACTGGCCCAGGCCCAGGCGGCTGACATTCCGGCCGGCGCCTATTCGGACGTCGTGACCCTAACCTTCACCCCTCGTGCCGGCCTGTCGTCGCCGTCCCAGTGCACGCCCCTGCTATAAGGGTCGGCGATCAAGAGCGCGCTGTGACTTAGATTTGGGCAAGGGTCAGAAGATCATGCCCTTGGGCTGAGCTTCGATATTGATCGGCACCGCCAGGGTGTTGTCGGCGACCAGCAGCGTCAGATTGCGATCGCGATAATCCGCGTGATTGCTGTCGACGATGACAGTGCGGGTCGAGTCCGACGAGATTTCGATACGCTCGCCATCGACCATCACGGCCGCGTCCTCCAGACCCGCCGGATGCAGCAGCACGAGGCGATAGCCATCGACGTTGTTGCAAAGCTCGGTCAGCCGGCCGAGGTCTCGCTCGCCATTCTCTGCGACCTGCGACGACCCGCCCTCCAGCGACACGCGACACACCGTAGCGACGCGGCCCATGATGTTGATCACGGGTCCTGCCGCCGCAGGCTGGGCCATCAGCATCAGCGCGACAACAGACATCGCCACGCCCTTGGCTCGTTTCGTATTCATCGGATCAATCCCTCGATCTACGAGACCGACGATAGACGACGAGATTCAAGGGTGGATTAAGCGGGATGGTGAAAATGCGTTAGCGTTGTTGCATGCACGAAAACAGCGCAGACTCGCTCTCACGATCTTTCATGCAAAGCCGACAAGCTCACAACCACGGCATTCCCGCAGTTTTTCAACGACGACTGGAAAAGGATGGCGCACCCGGAGCGATTCGAACGCCCGACCCCCAGATTCGTAGTCTGGTGGAAATACTCAAATTATCAGCGACTTGATTTCTGCCGATTGTAAAACCGAATACCTAGCGGCCTGTGAAGCCGTCGCCGTGACAGAAGCGCACACAATGGAGGTCTGGGGGTCGCCCCCAAACCCTCTGAGCATGAATATTGGTCGCTCAGCCCCCCTGGTCGAGCGGCGACCCTTGAGTATCTGGCGCTGTGATCGACCTCAAGGGTCGGTCAATTTGACTGCCTGATGGCGATGGACAGTGAAATCTGCTAGGCGGCGATGATGGCGTCCGTGATGACGAGAACCCGGTGGATGGCGGCGCTCTTCGCGCTGATCGTCGCCATGTTCGCTCTGGCGCCGATCGTCGAGGCCGCCGAGTGCGGCGTCGAACAGCCGTCCGCGCTTCAGACCCTGGCGGGTGACGTCGATAACAATCGCGATCAAGGCCAGCAACCGATGCACGGCGCTTGCTCCCATGGGCACTGCCATCACTCCGGCTCCATCGTCACGCCCGACCTGACGACGGCGACCACGGCCGTCGATCTGCGTGCCGACCACGCTTTCCCGTTGGATGACCTGCGCGTGTCCCACGCGCCAGACGGTCTGAAACGCCCTCCCAGAGACTGACGCGACGCTCGCGCTGACCGGCGCACGCTCTCGTCCTCTCTCTGGAAAATGAAACATGACATCCCTTCATCGCCGGCCGCCGCATTTTGCGGTCGGCTGCGCGTGGGCCGCCTTCGCGGCCCTCCTCGCCGGCCCGACGTGGGCCGACCCCGCGCCTGCGTTCGAAACCCTGCTCGACCAGATCGGGCTTACGCCCTCCGCCGTCGAAGCCGACGCCCTGTTGGACGCGGCCGAGGCGCGGGTCCGACAAGCGCAGGTGCGGCCCAATCCAACCCTCGGCCTTGAAGCCGAAAACGCCTTCGGCAGCGGCCCCTTCAATGGCTACGACAATGCCGAGACCACCCTGTCGTTCAGCCAGGACCTGGAACTGTGGGGCCGTCGCAGCGCCCGTGTCAGTGTGGCACGCGCCGACGCCGGCACGGCGTCTCTTCGACGAGACCAGGCGACGGTCGAAGCCGCCGCGCGTCTTGCGCTTGTCTATGCCGAGGCGGAAGCCGCGCAACGCCGCTACGACCTCGCGGACGAGGCGCGTGCGCTCACGATCGCCGACACGCGCGCTGCTCTCATCCTGGTCGAGGAGGGTCGCGAGCCGATGCTCCGGGGCATCCAGGGAGAGACCGAAGCCGCCGCCGCCCGCGCCGCGCTCGACGAGGCCGAGGCCGAACGTGACGCCGCCTTCGCCCGCCTGACCGCCGTCGCCATGTCGCCCGCGCCGCTGACCTCGATCGAGACCAGCCTGATCGACCGCACGCCGGCGAGCGCCGGGACGCCTGCGTCGGCAACACCGCAGGTGCGGGTCGCGGAGGCCGAACGCGCGGCGGCCGAAAGCCGCATCGCTGTCGAGCGGGTGCGCGCCGCGCCGGACGTCACGGCTTCGGTCGGCGTTCGCCGATACGAGGCGGAGGACGCGACGGCCCTGACCTTCGGCTTGAGCCTGCCCCTGCCGTTGTTCGACAGGAACCGGGGGAATATCGAGGCGGCACAGGCCGACTTTCGGGCCGCAGACGCCCGGCTGATGAGCGCCCGGCAGGACGCCGAGGCCGACCGCAATGCGGCCCAGGCGCGTCTTCGGGCCTCGGCCAGTCGGGTCTCGGCCGCCGACGCCGGGGTCACTGCCGGCGAGGAAGCTTATCGGCTTTCGCGCATCGGGTTCGAAGCCGGCCGTATCTCTCAACTGGAACTGCGGTCATCCCGCGCCGCCCTCATCTCCGCCCGCAACACCGCCGTGGACGCCCGCCTCCAGCGGGTCCGGGCTGAAATATACCTCGCGCGCCTGCAAGGCCGCGCCCCGTTTGGAACGTCACAATGAAGCGCCCCTCGAAGATCAACAGAACCTGGCTGATGGCCGGGGCAGCCGTCGTGATCATCGCCGCCGGTGGGAGCTGGTTTGCCCTCAGCCGTGACCCGGCTCCGGCCGCTGCATCCGCTCAAGGCGAACATGTCGAAGAGGGAGAGCATGCGGTGGAGGAAGCAGGCGCGCCCGAAGGGACAGTCGTTTTGAGTGATGCCCAGATTAGCGCCGCTGGCATCGATATCGTCTCAGTGGCCGGTGGGGGCGGAGGCGAGACCCTCTTGTCCGGCCGCGTCGAACCTATGGTCGACGCCCGCGCCGCTGTATCCGCCTTGGTCGGTGGTCGCGTCGAACGCGTGCTGGTCGCCCCCGGCCAGTCGGTCCGTGCCGGTCAGGCCCTGGCGGTTCTGGTCAGCGGCGACGCGGCCAGCCTGCGCGCCGATGCCGATGCGGCCCAGGCCAACGCCGTCGCGGCCCAGCAGGCCCACGCGCGCGAGGAGAGCCTCGCCAATCAAGGCGTGGTCGCCCGTCGCGACGCTGAGGTCGCTCATGCGCAGGCCCTCGCCGCCGAGGCGGCCGCCCGCGCCGCACGTGCTCGCGCTTCGGCGTCGGGCGCGCCCAATGCGTCGGGTCGCGTCAACGTCTCCAGCCCGATCGCCGGGGTGGTCACCAGCGTGCAGGTCGGACCCGGAGGCTTCGCCGCCCAGGGCGGCGTCATCGCCGAGGTGACCAACCCGTCGCGGGTCGAGATGGTATTCAACGCGCCCCCCGCTCTCGCAGCCCAGGTCCGGGCAGGCTCCACGATGCGGATTCAGGGACCGGCCGGGGAGTTCGAGGCCCAGGTCACCGGCGTCGCTCCGGGCGCGGGGGCCGAGGGGCGCGCGGCGGTCATCCGCGCCCATCCGACCGGATCACGCCTTCCTCCGGCGGGGTCGGCGGTCACGGGCGCCGTGGTCACAGGCGAAGCCGTCAGCGGCATGACAGTCCCGTCCGAGGCGGTGCAGACTGTCGAAGGCGCCAATGTGGTCTTCGTCCGCACGGCGACGGGCTTCCGGGCCGCGCCGGTCCTCGTTGGCCGTCAGGCCGCCGGGCGAACGGAAATCCTGAGCGGCCTGACCGCGACCGACCGGATCGCCGGATCGAACGCCTTCCTGCTCAAGTCCGAACTCGCCAAGGGCGAAGCCGAGCACGGTCACTAGGAGGGATTGGTCATGTTCAAAGCCCTCATCGAAGTCTCCGTCCGCTTCCGTTGGTTCGTGGTCCTGGTCACGGCGCTCGTCGCCGCCCTAGGTCTGATCGAACTGACGAAGCTTCCCATCGACGCCGTGCCGGACATCACCAACCGGCAGGTCCAGATCACCACCGTCGCCCCGGCGCTGGCGCCCGAACAGATCGAACGACAGGTCACCTATCCGCTCGAAACGGCGATGGCCGGCATTCCCGGCCTGACCTCGACCCGGTCGCTGAGCCGCAACGGATTCAGCCAGATCACCGTCATCTTCACCGACCAGACCGACATCTACTTCGCCCGCCAGCAGGT
Source organism: Brevundimonas sp. AC546 (assembly GCF_979258305.1). Classification (NCBI taxonomy): domain Bacteria; kingdom Pseudomonadati; phylum Pseudomonadota; class Alphaproteobacteria; order Caulobacterales; family Caulobacteraceae; genus Brevundimonas; species Brevundimonas sp. AC546. The sequence continues at coordinate 2,274,098 of NZ_OZ409849.1, read as the reverse complement.
TGCCGAGCGGATGGCGCAGGCGCGCGAAAGCCTGCCCGAAGGCGTCGAGCCCAACCTGTCGCCGATCACGACGGGCCTGGGCGAAGTCCTGATGTGGACGATCGACTACAAGCCTTTCACCACCGCCAACCTCGCCAAACCGGGCCAGCCGGGATGGCAGGCCGGGGGCGGCTATCTGACCCCTGAAGGCGATCTGCTGACCACGCCGCAGACGCGCGCCACCTACCTCCGCACCGTTCAGGACTGGATCGTCGCACCGCAGATGCGGACGGCGCCGGGTCTGGCCGGCGTCGATACCGTGGGCGGCTATGTGAAGGAATACGCGGTTCGGCCTGACGCCTCTCGGCTCTCCGCCTATGGGCTGAGCCTCGGCGATCTTGTTACCGCGCTGGACCGGGCCAACACCCAGGCCGGCGCCGGCTATGTCCAGCGGGCCGGGGAAGCCCTGACCGTGCGCACAGACGCCCTGGCCTCGACCATTGAGGACCTGGCCCAGGCGCCTGTCGTCAATCGCGGCGGTTTGGTCGTCCGGGTCGCGGATGTGGCGACAATCGAGATCGGTCAGTCGCCTCGTCTCGGCGGCGCGAGCCGTGACGGGCACGAGGCGGTTCTCGGCACCGCCCTGATGATCGCCGGCGGCAACAGCCGCACGGTCGCGCAAGGAGCGGGCGAGCGTCTCGACGAGATTCGCCCGACCCTGCCGGCCGGCATCGAGGCGGTGACGGTTCTGGACCGCAGCGCCCTGGTCAACTCGACCATCCAGACCGTGGCGCGCAACCTGATCGAGGGCGCCCTCCTGGTCATCGTGGTGCTGTTCCTGTTGCTCGGGAACATCCGCGCGGCCTCGATAACCGCCCTGATGATCCCCCTCAGCTTCCTGTTCGCCGTCATAGGCATGAACCGGTTCGGTATCAGCGGAAACCTGATGAGCCTGGGCGCTCTCGACTTCGGCTTGATGGTCGACGGCGGGGTCGTCGTAATCGAGAACACCCTGCTGCTGTTCACGCAGCGGCGGGCGTCGCTCGGTCGGATGTTGACCCGCCGCGAGCGTCTCGACGTCGCCGTCCAGTCCGCGCGGCAGATGGTCAAGCCTGCAGCCTTCGGCCAGTTGATCATCCTCCTCGTCTTCACACCCTTGCTGATGCTTGAAGGCGTCGAGGGCAAAACCTTCGTGCCCATGGGGGCGACGGTCATGCTAGCCTTGGTCGGGGCCTTCATCTTCTCCTTCACCTTCGTGCCGGCGATGACGGCGCTTCTGGTCCGCGATCCGAAGACCGTTCATGTCGGCAAGGACGGCCGCGCAGAGGAGCATGAGACCTTCATCCTGCGGTTCGCTCGCCGCTGGATCGAACCGGCCATCCGCGCGGCGGTCGGCAACGCCCGTATCGTGGTCGTCTCAGTGGTGGCGGCGCTGGTGGTCGGCGGCGTCGCCTTCACCACCCTGGGCCGGGAGTTCATCCCGACCCTGGACGAGGGCGACATCGCCATGCAGGCGCTGAGGGTTCCGTCGGCTTCGCTGGAGCAGTCATTGATCATGCAGATGAACCTGGAGCGGGCGATCTCGGCCCAGCCCGAGGTGGAGACCATGTTCTCGCGGACCGGGACGGCGGAGGCGGCGGTCGATCCGATGCCACCCAACATCTCCGACAGCGTCATCGTGCTGAAGGACCGCAAGGACTGGCCAGACCCCAGGCTGGAAAAGGAAGCGCTGCTCGAACGACTGGAAGCGGTCGCCGGCCAGCAGATCGGTAATAGTTTCGAGTTCAGCCAGCCGATCGAACTGCGCTTCAACGAACTGATCTCAGGCGTCCGCACCGACCTGGCCGTGCTGGTCTACGGTGACGACTTCGAAACCCTGCAGAGGGTGGCGGATCAGGTGGCGACAGCTCTTCGCGAGACGACGGGTTCGGCGGACGTCCGGGTCGAACAGGCGTCGGGCCTGCCGACCCTGACCATCGGCATCGACCGGTTTGCGGCGGCCAACTACGGCCTGTCCGCCGCCGACATTTCGGAGACGGTCTCGGCCGCCATCGGGGGCGCGGAAGCAGGCCGCATCTTCGAGGGCGACCGTCGCTTCGACGTCGTGGTCCGCCTGCCCGACGCGGCCCGCAACGATCCGGCGAGCCTCGCGGCGCTGCCGATCGTGTCGTCTAACGGAACCGTCGTGCCCTTGTCCTCGGTGGCGCGCATCGAGATCGCCGAAGGTCCCAACCAGATCAGCCGCAATGACGGCTCCAGGCGGATGGTGGTCCAGGCCAATGTCCGGGGCCGCGATCTGGGCGGGTTCGTCACCGGCGCCCAAAGCAAGGTCGGCGAGATCGTCCTGCCCCCCGGCGTCCGCCTCGACTGGGGCGGCCAGTTCGAGAACCTGAAGCGGGCCGAGCAGCGCCTGGGTCTGGTCATCCCGATCGTCTTCGTCCTGATCGGGGTGCTGCTGTTCATGGCGTTGGGCTCTTTCGCGGAGGCCGGTCTGGTGTTCGCCTGCGTGCCGTTGGCCCTGATCGGCGGGGTCCTGGCCCTAGTGCTGCGCGGCATGCCCTTTTCGGTGTCGGCGGCGGTGGGCTTCATCGCCGTGTCCGGGGTCGCGACGCTGAACGGGCTGGTGCTGATGCAGGCCATCCGAGAACGGCTCCAGGCCGGCATCGACCCACATGAAGCGGCGATAGAGGGGGCGTTCAGCCGCTTGCGAGCCGTGCTAACCACGGCGCTCGTCGCCATCGTCGGATTCATCCCCATGGCGCTGGCCCATGGCGCGGGGGCCGAAGTGCAGAAACCCCTGGCCACCGTCGTGATCGGCGGCTTGCTGACGGCGACCGTGCTGACGCTTCTGGTCCTGCCCACCTTCGCGGCCAGGGCCGTCAGCCATCGATCGGCTGAAGACATCGACCATCCAGCCTAGCCCTTGAGTCCGATCCGCCGCCGGGCGGGTCGGGCTTATCGAGGAAGGTTCGCATGTCTAAGCCTAGGCGCACCTGAGGGACCCCGCGATTGAACTGGGTTGGAGGCGAATCTTCGTTTCGCTGTCGCGACAGCTCTGACGCCCGGACCCAACGAGGGCGTCGACGCCCGCTCCATACACGATGATCGACCGACGCCTGTCACGACCGGCGCGGCGTGAGCCTCCCCTCAAGCCCAACCGGCGCGCGCGCCGTAACGGTTAAGCTTCTGAAAGAATCGGACTTTTCGTTACGTCCGATAAATGCACGGTTTACCGGGAGTTGCGTTTAGACGAAGGTCGCAGAGGAGCTGTGGGAGCAAAAGAGCATGTTGAATGCGATGGCGCAGGGCCTCGCGGGCGCAGATCAGGCCGAGGGATCGTGCGCCGAGGGCGATGTCGACTGGCTGATACAGGCCGTTGAATCGATGCTGAGACAGGCGTTTCCGACCCTCGTCATCGTGGGCAGCGGATCGGCGACCTACTTCAACGAGGCCTGCCGCCAGCTCGCTCTGCCGCCTTCCGCATCCCAGGGCGGCGCCCTGGCCGATCTCGCCCCGTCGCTCTCGACCCAGCTCTCAACCGCCCTTGCAGCGGCCTGGGCCGGAGAGGCCACGACGGCGGAGGGGCTTCACCTGCAAGTCGATCGGGTTGAAGGCGCGCAGGAGACCTGGGTCAACGCCGCCGTCTCGCCGGTCGCCCGCGAAGGCCGGGTCTGCGCGGTCCTCTGCGTCCTGCGCGACGCCACGGAGGAGCGACGGCTGCGCGCCCGCCTGGCGACGGCGGAGGCGACGCTGGAGTCCATGGCGGAGCTGACGCCCGCCTTCCTTTGGCGCCTCGACGCGCGAGGGGCCATCCGCTGGATGAACCCGCGATGCCAGGACTATCTCGGCCTTGGGCTGAAAGAGGCGCGCGATCATGGCTGGTCCGGTTGGCTCCATCCCTGTGACCGGGAGCGGGTGCTGGCGGAATGGGGGCGGTCCGTCGCCTTGTCCAAGCCGTTCGAGAACCGCCATCGGCTGCGCGACGCCGGCGGGTATTTCCGATGGTTCGTCGTCCGCGCCCTTCCGCAATACAATGAGGCGGGCGAACTGTTCGAGTGGCATGCGGCGGCGCTCGAGGTCCTGAATGCAGCGGGCCCCTCGCACTCGGCCGAGCGCCGTCTGCTGTGGATCGCCGACCCGGCGGATTGGTCCCGGCGATACATGAACGCCGGGGGCGCCTCGGGCTGGCCGAGCAGCGGGCCCGATCAGGCGGTCAGCTGGGACGACCTGCTCAATGCGCTCGTCGAGGACGATCGCCCAGCCCTGCGCCATGCGTTCGAAAGTCTCATGTCCGGCCGACAGGGCGGCGCGGCCTATCGCGCGCGCAACCGCGTCGGCGACATCCTGTCGATCGAGGAGACCGCCTATCCCATCGTCGAACCGGACGGCTCCATCAGCCGACTGATGGGTGAATCCCGCATCCGGGCCGTCGTTCCGGCGGAGGTGATCATGATCGACGCCGCGCGTCGGGGTTGCAGCATGCGCCTCGCCCTCGAGCGCGACGGCTTCCGCGTTCGGGTGGTTGCGGATCTCTCCCAGTCCGGTCTGGGTCGCGGCGCGGCCAGCGCGTCGGTCTATTGCTCGGACTCGACCGTCCCGGACATCCTCCATGCCGCCGAGGTCTTCGCGCGGGACCTCCCCGGGCTTCCCGTAGTCGTACTGGGCGATCCGGTGGCCTCTCCCCGCGAGATCATGGCGCTTCACCGCGCAGGGGTGAGCGACCTGCTGTCCTACGATGCGGAAGATGTCGCCAAGGCCAGGGCGGTGCGCGAAAGCGTCGAATATCTCAATCAAGTCAATGACAACGCCCTAACAGGTATTGACACCAGGGATCAGTTGAGCCGCCTGTCCGAGCGCGAACGGGACATTCTCGAACAGGCCGTCGCGGGCGGTACGTCCAAGACCATCGGACGGGCCCTCGGCCTCAGTCCCCGGACCGTGGACTTCCATCGCAGCAAGGCCCTGGACAAGCTCGGCCTGAAGGCGGTCAGCCAGGCGTCTGACCTTTTCACCCTGCAAACCGCCATACTCGCGCGCCGTTCCTAGGCGCCGAAAGTAGGTCCCCTGCGCGGGCCCCAGGGGGCCGCAATCGCGTCACGATTGTGTCCAGCGCCGCATTAGCCTTTCCGATCGGGAGGCGCCCCACGCCTCCCCGCTGGGAGGACACTGATGCACGCACCGCAAACCCGCACCCGCCGCGTCCAAGCCTCGTCGGGAACGACGCGGGCGACACGGCTGCTTGTCGCGCTCGTCTATATGGTCGGAACCTTCGTTCCCTTCGGGATGCTGGCGGCGCCGGAACGGGCGCGCGCTCAGACGAGCCTGGTCAATGTCTGTACGGGCGTGGCCCTGCCTCGCTCGGTGGTGACCGACATCGTGGGACCGGTGATCACCGGGGTGGTCACGCCCCTCGAGAACATTCTCGACGGCCTACTGGGTATTCTGATTCCTGACGTGGATGTCGGGGCCGATGATCTGTTGAGCGATGCGGCGAACGGCGAGGACATCACCCTTCAGGTGCTCGATGTGAACGGCGGCGTGGTCGATCCCGACAACGCCTGCGTCAACCAGGCCGACGGCTTCACCCTCGCGGAAGAAGCGGGCATCGCCATCGGCGGCAATCAGATCACGGGTCTCGGTTCGGGCGGCGCGATCGCGACGGCGGGCGAGGCCAACTCCATCGCCTTCGGCAATGGCGCTGCGACGGCCGCCACCTCGGCGGACGCCCTGGCCCTGGGACGCGACGCCGAAGTTCTGGGCGGCGCCGCCGGCTCGATCGCCCTTGGCGCCGACGCCTCGGCGGCGGTCGCCAACAGCCTTGCGCTCGGCGCGGGCAGCACCGCGCTTCGCGGCGCCCAGACGGGCTATTCCCCGATCGGCGTCGTCGATCCTCAGAACTCCGTCGGCGAAGTATCCTTCGGCGCGGCCGGGGCGGAGCGCCAACTGACCAATGTCGCCGCCGGCTCGGCCGCGACCGACGCCGTCAACGTGAGCCAGCTGCAGACGGTGGCCACGGGCATAGACGCCCTGGCGGCGCTGGCCGTCACCTATGACGACGACACCGCCGCCACCCTGACCCTGGGCGGCGCGACCGGCACCCTGATCACCAATCTTGCGGCCGGCGGCCTCGCCCCAGGTTCGACGGACGCCGTCAACGGCGCCCAGCTGTTCGGCCTGGGCTCGAGCCTGGCGTCCGAGATCGGCGGCAGCACGGCCTTCGATCCGACGACCAGCACGATCGACATCGGCCTGACCTATGACGGCGTCGTCTACGACAGCGTTCAGGAGGCGCTGGACGCCGTCGTCGCCGGTCCTGGCGGCGGCACCCCCTTCCTGGCCGTGAACTCCGCCCTCGGCGGGGCGCTTGCGACCGGCGCGGACTCCACCGCCGTTGGCCCCGCCGCGTCGGCCTCGGCCGACAACAGCGTCGCTCTCGGCGCCGGAAGCACGGCTGATCGCGGCGGCGCGGCCGACTATGCGGCGCTCGGCCTCGACACCCTTCAGACCGCAGTCGGCGAAGTGTCCATCGGCGCCGTCGGGGCCGAACGCCAACTGACCAATGTGGCCGCCGGTTCGGCGGCGACCGACGCCGTCAACGTGGGTCAGTTGCAGGGGGTGTCCGACGACGTCCAGGCGCTGGCGGACATCGCCGTCGCCTATGACGATCCGACAGCAACCAGCCTGACCCTGGCCGGCGTCGGGGGCACGGTGATCGGCAATGTGGCGGCGGGCGAGCTGAGCGACACCTCAACCGAGGCCGTGAACGGCGCCCAGCTGTTTGCCACCAACACCCAGGTCGCCGCCAGCGTCGATGCGATCGACGAACTCGGCACGGATTTGGAAGACCTCTCGCAGATCGCGGTCCAGTATGACGACGTCCTGGCGGGCCGGGCCACGCTCGCCGGCGTGGACGGTACGGTACTGGCCAATGTGGCGGCCGGCGACCTGAGCGCCGCCTCGACCGAGGCGGTCAACGGCGCCCAGCTGTTTGCCACCAACACCCAGGTCTCGACCAACACCACCGCCATCACCAATCTCGGTGACGACCTCGGCGCCCTGTCCGACACGGCTGTCATGTACGACGACCTGCTGGCGGGGCGCGTGACCCTGGCCGGCATCGATGGCACGGTGCTCGCCAATGTCGCGGCCGGAGACCTGAGCGCCGCCTCCACTGAGGCGGTCAACGGCGCCCAGCTGTTCGCCACCAACACCCAGGTCTCGACCAACACCACCGCCATCACCAATCTCGGTGACGACCTCGGCGCCCTGTCCGACACGGCCGTCATGTACGACGATCTCCTGGCGGGCCGCGTGACCCTGGCCGGCGTCGATGGCACGGTGCTCGCCAATGTCGCGGCCGGAGACCTGAGCGCCGCCTCCACTGAGGCGGTCAACGGCGCCCAGCTGTTCGCCACCAACACCCAGGTCTCGACCAACACCACCGCCATCACAAACCTCGGCGACGACCTCGGCGCCCTGTCCGACACGGCTGTCATGTACGACGACCTGCTGGCAGGCCGCGTGACCCTGGCCGGCGTCGATGGCACGGTGCTCGCCAATGTCGCGGCCGGAGACCTGAGCGCCGCCTCGACTGAGGCGGTGAACGGATCGCAGCTGTTCGCCACCAACACCCAGGTGGCGCTGAACACGGATGCGATCGCGGACTTCGCCGATCTCTCCGCCCTGGCGGTCACCTATGATGATGCGACGTCGGACACGCTGACGCTGGCCGGAGCCGCCGGCACCACCCTCAGCAATGTGGCGGCGGGCGATCTGAGCGCGGCCTCCACCGAGGCGGTCAATGGCGCCCAGCTGTTCGCCACCAACACCCAGGTGGCCGACAACACCGCCGATATCGTCACCAACACTACCGACATCACCACCATCACCAACAATCTGAACAATGGCGCAATCGGCGTGGTCCAGTATTCCGATGCTGCGGACCCGACGACGCCGAACGGCGGCGTCGCCACTAACGACGTAACCCTCGTTGGCGCCCTCGCCGGTCCCGTCGGCCTGCACAATGTCGCCGCTGGCCTGATCGGCGCCGGGTCGAGCGACGCCGTCAACGGCGCCCAGGTCTTCGCCTTCGGCCAGAGCGCGGCCGCCGGCTTCGGCGGGGACACGGCCTTCGATCCTGCGACCAACACCCTGGACGTCGCCCTCACCTATCAGGGTGTCGAATACGCCAGCATCCAGGCCTTCCTCAACGCCCTGTCGGCCACACCGCTGGGCGGCGGCCCCAGCGTCTATCTGGCCGTCAACTCCAACCGGGGCCCCGCGACAGCGCAGGGCCAGGACGCCGCCGCCGTCGGGCCCGAGGCCCAGGCCGTCGCCGACAACAGCGTCGCCCTCGGCGCCGGCAGCATCGCCGATCGCGCGGCCCAGGCCGATTATGCGGCGCTCGGCCTGGCGGCGCTGCAGACTTCGGCGGGATCGGTCTCTGTCGGCGCCGCCGGCGCAGAACGTCAGCTGACGCATGTCGCGGCGGGCACGGCGGCCACCGACGCCGTCAACGTCGCCCAGCTTCAGGGCGTATCGGACCGCATCGACGCCATCGCCGACACGGCTGTGGCCTATGACGATCCGTCGGGCGACACCCTTACCCTGGCAGGCGCAGACGGCACGACGATCACCAATGTGGCGGCGGGCGACGTCAGCGCGACCTCCTCCGACGCGGTCAACGGATCGCAGCTGTTCGCCACCAACACCCAGGTGGCCCAGAACACGACGGCGATCACCACCCTGACAACCAATATCGCCAACGGCGGCGTGGGACCGGTGCAGTACAGCGACGCCGGCGACCCCACGACCCCGAACGGTGGCGTTCGCTCCGATGACCTCACCCTGGTCGGCGCCAGCGGTGGCGCGGTCGGCCTGCACAATGTCGCGGACGGCCTCATCGCCGCCGGCTCGACGGACGCCGTCAATGGCGGTCAGATTTACGAACTCGCCTTCGCTGCGACCAACGCCGTGCAATATGACACCGACGCCGATGGCGCGCGCACCAACAGCATCACCTTCCAGGGCGGCAACGCTGCGGCCCCGGTGACGCTGAACAATGTGGCCGCCGGCGAAGTCAGCGAGACCTCGACCCAGGCGGTCAACGGCGCCCAACTGTTCCAGACCAACGAGGCGGTCGTCACCGCCCAGACCACGGCGGACACCGCCCTGGCCCTCGGACAGAACTCGCTGCAGTACGCCGACGCGGGCCAGACGCGGGTCGTTCTTGGGCGCAGCGACGGACCTGCGGTCACGGTCAGCAACGTCGCGGCCGGCGTGGCCGACACCGATGCGGTCAATGTGATGCAGCTGCGCGAAAGCATGAACGCGGCGGTCGAACAGTCGAACACCTACACCGATCTGCGCATGGCGGCGGTGAACTACAACCTTCAGGAAGTGCGCAAGCTGGCCTTCGCCGGCACGGCGGGCGCCCTGGCCGCCGCCGGGATGCCGCAGATCGCGGAACGCGGCAAGTCGATGTTCGCGGTCGGCTACGGCACCTACGAAGGGCAGTCGGCCATGGCGATGGGCTTCTCTCGCGCCCTGGGCGACGGCTCCATGGTCTTCCGGGCCGGCGCCACCTTCGACACTCAGAACCATGTCGGCGCCAACGCCGGCGTCGGCTGGCGCTTCTGACCCGACATGGGGAGGCCTGTCTGTCCTCCCCCTAGTCGCCATCCTGCGGTGGCGCCCGCCAAGGGGGCGTGCATCGCGCCAGAGGCGCGGTCCTTTTCTCCCGCCTCGGAAGAGCGTCCGCCGAGTGACCGTGTGACGGCGACCTTGCTGACGCTGCTGGTCTCGCCGCGCTTCCTGCCAAGGCCGTCAGCTATCGATCGGCCGAAGACACCGACCATCAAGCGTAGCCCTTGAGTCCGATCCGCCGCCGGGCGGTCGGACTTATCGACGAGGGTTCGCATGTCCACGTCTAGGCGCGCCCGAGTGACCCCCAGACTGGACTAGGTTAGAATTGAGCGCTTAAGCCAGTGACTTAAAAGACAGCTGCGATAGCCGGTTACAGACACACGCGACAGCCGTCCAAGTCAGTCGGCCAACAGCATACTGTATGAAAAGAGGAAATGGCGCACCCGGAGCGATTCGAACGCCCGACCCCCAGATTCGTAGTCTGGTGCTCTATCCAGCTGAGCTACGGGTGCGGCTGCCTTGCGGCGAGGGCGGGTCTTTAGCTCGGGGATCGGGCGGACGCAAGCGGGGGAATGCAGTTTTGCGCAGATAGAGCGGTTGGCGCGGCGCGCGGGACGGATTAGGCCTTTGGGACGCTCTCGCCTCCCCGGATATGTCATGCGCTCCTTTCGTCGTCAGATCGCCGCCCTGCTCGTGCCCGTCGTCCTGGCGGGGTGTCAGACGACAGGGATGCAAGCGGCGACACCCGAAGGCATAGCAGGCGCTCCGGCTTCGTCGTCGGCGTCGGCGTCGGCGTCGGCTCGGGGGCCGTTCGTGACGGCGGCCAATCCGCTGGCGGTCGAGGCGGGGATGAAGGTGTTGCGGCGCGGCGGGTCGGCGGTGGATGCGGCGGTGGCGATCCAGGCGGTGCTGGGGCTGGTGGAGCCGCAATCGTCGGGCCTGGGCGGCGGGGCCTTTCTGATGAGCTATGACGCCGGGACCGGGACGGTGACGGCCTATGACGGGCGCGAGACGGCGCCAGCTTCGGCGACGCCCGAGCTGTTCTATGAGGACGGCAAGCCGCTGCCCTTCATCGACGCGGTTCTGTCGGGGCGGTCAACTGGAGCGCCTGGAGCGGTGGCGATGCTGGCCATGGCGCAGAAGGATCACGGAAAGCTGGCGTGGGGCGACCTGTTCGGCGACGCCGAGCGGTTGGCGCGCGACGGGTTCACGGTCAGCCCGCGTCTGGCCGGCATGATCAATGGACGGGCGCCTCAAGCGCGGACCCACTGGGCGACCAGCTATTTCACCAAGCCGGATGGGACGCGGTATCAGGCGGGCGACACGCTGAAGAACCCGGCCTACGCCGCCACGGTCGAGCGATTGGCGCAGGACGGGCCGGGGATCATTTATGGCGGCGCGATCGGGCGCGAGATCGCCACGACCGTGCGCGAGGGGCCGCGTCCCGGCGGTCTGACCGAGGCGGACATCGCCGGCTATCGTCCACTGCGTCGTGACGCCCTGTGCAGGCCCTATCAGGCCTATGTGATCTGCGTGCCGCCGCCGCCATCCAGCGGGGTCGCCTTGCTGCAGTTCCTGGGCTTGGCGGAGGAGACGCCGGATCTGGATAAGGGTGCGGCGAGCCCTGAAGCCTGGGTCGCATTCGGGCGCTTGCAGCGGCTGATGTATGCCGACCGGGACCGTTATGTGGGCGACAACGACTTCGTCGGCGTGCCTATCGCGGGCCTGCTGGATCCCGACTATGTCGCCGCCCGTGCGGCCCTTGCGCCTCAGGTCGATGGACCGGTGGAGGCGGGCGCGCCGACGGGGTCGCCGCCGCGCGGGATCGACCAGACGGCCGAGCCGGGCGGCACCTCGCACATGGTCGTGGTCGATGCCTGGGGGAATGCGGTCAGCATGACCACGACGGTGGAGAGCATCTTCGGCAACGGTCGGATGGTCGGCGGCTTCTTCCTGAACAACCAGCTGACGGATTTCTCGTTCACGCCCAGCGAAGACGATCACCCCGCCGCCAATGCGGTGGCGGCGGGCAAGCGGCCGCGCTCGTCGATGACGCCGGTGCTGATCCTGGATCGGCAGGGCCGTCTGGTCGGGGCCATTGGGTCGCCGGGCGGGTCCAGCATCCTGGCTTATGTGGCCAAGGCGCTGGTCGGGACGATGGATTGGGGCCTGTCGATGCAGGACGCCATCGCCCTGCCCAATCTGGTGGTGCGGGGCGATATGGTCGGGGCCGACACCGACATGATCGCGTCGGACATCCGCGACGCTCTGGGCGCGGCGGGCATGCGGCTTCAGCCCAACGCCACCGAGACCTCAGGGCTGCATGGCGCGATCTGGCGCGATGGTCGTTGGGATGCGGGGGCTGATCCGCGTCGCGAAGGGGTGGCGGTTTCGGAGGTTCGCTAAAGGCTTAGCGGCCGGGGCGGATCGACAGCTGGAAGGCCAGCAGCCCTTCACTGACGTCGGTATCAAGGCCGTTCATGCCGCGCAGGCCCTTACCGGCGTCGATCTCGCGATAGACGACGCCAAAGGAGGTCTGCATGTCGCCCTTGCGATAGGCCACGCCGATCGAGGCGTCGCCGAGGAAGCTGCCCTTGTCTTGGGTATAGCCTGAGCGCGTGTAATCGCCGTCTCGCGTGCGGGCGAAGTTGTAGCCCACGGCGCGGCCCGAGCCTGCGGCGTACAGATACCACCGCGGCCGTTCGCCGAACCGCTCGCGGCCGTTGGGCGCCAGACGGTCCAGCCCCTCGCCGATCTTGAGGGTCACGCCGGCCTCGGCCGAGCGGCCCTCGCTGCCGACGCCCAGGCCGGCATGGGGCGTCAGGCTGACTTCCAGACCCGAAGCCGTATGGCCGCGCGCGGCCCGGAAGCCGCGCACATAGCGCAGGTCATAGGCGTCCGGGTCCAGTTCAGCCCGGTCCACCGGGGTGACCGGCAACGGTGAGCCGTCGGCGCGACGCAGCCGCCCTGCGGTCTCCAGCGTGACGCGGTCGGTGAAGTCGGTGCGGTCGATCCAGACGTCGCGTCGGGTGGTGGCGGACAGGCCCGATCCGTCCTCGGGACGGAAGGCGGTCGGGATTTCGATCTCGGGGCCGAAACGGGCGTCGGGCGCGACGCGGAAGCTGGTCTGGTCGGTCAGGCGGGCGGTGACGGTCGCGTCCGGCGCAGCGTCGAAGGCGTTGGGGGCCCAGGTCTGCGCACAGGCGGCGTTGGCGCAGGCTGTCGCCAATACGCCGGTCGCTCCAATCAGGTAGGCCTTCAAACGCATCCGGTCTCCCCACCGATCCGCTGAACTCACACTGCAACCACCCGGCGCAGGAGTCCAACAGGTTTTCGACATGGTTTCGTCGCTTTTCAACGGGGACGACCGGCGCTGGTTCCCGAATAGAAAAGGGCCCCGCTGTCGCGGAGCCCTTCGAGGTCTTCAGTGCTGAGGCCTTACTGGCAGGCCAGGCACTCGTCGTAATCGGTCTTGGGCATGGAGAAGAGATCGGGCTGGTTCGGATCCAGAACCGCCTCGACCTTGTCCTCGGCGCCGGCGAAGGCGGCGCGCTGCACCGACTTGGAGCGCAGATAGTACAGCGACTTCACGCCACGTTCCCAGGCGGACCAATGCAGCATGTGCAGGTCCCACTTGTTGACGTCGCCCGGGATGAACAGGTTCAGCGACTGGGCCTGGCAGATTTCCGGCGCACGGTCGGCGGCCAGTTCGACCACCCAGCGCTGGTCCAGCTCGAAGGCGGTCTTGAAGATGCCCTTCTCGTCCTCGTTCAGGGCGTCGATGTGCTGGACCGAGCCTTCCTGTTCCAGGATCGAGTTCCAGACAGCCTCGGTATTGATCCCCTTCTCGTCGAGCAGGCGCTCCAGATAGGGGTTCTTGACCGCGAACGAGCCCGACAGGGTCTTGTGCGTGTAGATGTTGGCCGGGATCGGCTCGATGCCGGCGGACGTGCCGCCGCAGATGATCGAGATCGAGGCGGTCGGGGCGATGGCCAGCTTGTGGCTGAACCGCTCCATGACGCCGCGTTCCTCGGCGTCCAGGCAGGGACCCTTCTCTTCGGCCAGCAGGCGGCTGGCCTTGTCGGCCTCGCGACGCAGATGCTTGAACAGCCGCATGTTCCACGACTTGGCCATGGCGCTTTCGAAGGCGACGCCCTGACCCTGCAAGAAGGAGTGGAAGCCCATGAGGCCGAGGCCGACCGAACGCTCGCGCTTGGCCGAATAGACGGCGGCGGCCATGGCGGGCGGGGCGCGGCGGATGAAGTCCTCCAGGACGTTGTCCAGGAAGCGCATCAGATCCTCGACGAAGCGCGGCTCCTCGCGCCATTCCAGGAAGGTCTCGGCGTTGACCGACGACAGGCAGCAGACGGCGGTCCGGTCCACGCCCAGGTGGTCGCGGCCGGTGTGCAGCATGATCTCGGCGCACAGGTTGGACTGTTTGACCTTCAGGCCCAGGTCGCGCTGGTGCGGCGCCATCTGGCGGTTCACCGTGTCGGAGAAGATCATATAGGGCTCGCCGGTCTGCATCCGGATGTCGAGCAGCTTGGTCCACAGCGAACGGGCGTCGACGGTCTTCATGACCTCGCCGTTCTTGGGCGACTTCAGGTCGAAGGTCGCGCCGACCTTCACCGCCTCCATGAACTCGTCGGTGATGTTGATGCCGTGGTGCAGGTTCAGGGACTTGCGGTTGAAGTCGCCCGATGGTTTGCGGATTTCGAGGAATTCCTCGATCTCGGGGTGGTGGATGTCGAGATAGACGGCGGCCGAGCCGCGACGCAGGGACCCTTGCGAAATCGCCAGGGTCAGGCTGTCCATCACGCGGATGAAGGGGATGATGCCCGAGGTCTTGCCCGCGCCCTTCACCTTCTCGCCGATGGAGCGGACGCCGCCCCAGTAGGTGCCGATGCCGCCGCCGTTCGAGGCCAGCGAGACGTTCTCGTTCCAGACGTTCTGGATGCCCTCAAGGCTGTCGCCCACGGCGTTCAGGAAGCAGGAGATGGGCAGGCCGCGATCGGCGCCGCCGTTCGACAGGACCGGGGTCGCCGGCATGAACCACAGGCGGCTCATATAGTCATAAAGACGCTGGGCGTGTTCGGGGTCGTCCGAGAAGGCGGTCGAGACGCGGGCGAACATGTCCTGATAGCTCTCGCCGGCCAGCAGGTAGCGGTCTTCCAGGGTCTTCTTGCCGAAATCGGTCAGCAGGTCGTCGCGCGACCGGTCCACCTGGACCGATTTCACCACCGTCAGGTGGGGGCGTTCAGGCGTCTGCGTTCCCGCAACACCTTGGAATTCCGTCGTCTTCAATGCCTCGCCGCCAGCCATGGTCATCCGCGTCCTGAACAGAAAAAGCCTAGAGCCACCTGCGCCGTAACCACATCATCTTGTGGCCTCTGCGCTCCCCGAGCCCACATATAGGGCGCATATGCCTAATGACCCGTCAACGGGCTTGACGGACACTTAGTGGGCGAATCGCTTGGACAAGTCGCGCAGGCCTGGGGAAAAGCCAGTGCGCAAGCCAGCACGGCCCCTTTGCGTTCACGCGACAACGCGATCACGAACGCGTGATCGGAACATAGGGCGAGCTTGGCCGTTTGGGCCGTCCATGACCCAGTCCAATATCCGTCCCTTTTTGATACGCGTCCTGACGGTCGCCCGCACGGAGATCGCGGCGCTTGCCGCCCTCTTCGTCGTCGCCGGCGGCGTGCTGACCTTCGTCGAACTGGCCGACGACATGACCGAAGCGGACGGCATCGCCTTCGACCATCATATCCTGGCGCTGATGCGGCCATACGCCGACGATCCCGGCCGGCCGTGGGGACCATGGTGGCTGAAGGAGGCGGCGGCCGACCTCACCTCTCTGGGCGGCATATCCGTGCTGGGCCTGTTCGCCCTGATCGTGATCGTCTTCCTGCTGAGCCAGAGGAAATGGCTGTCGTCGCTGATGCTGGTCGTGGGCCTGGCGGGGGGCGTCGCGCTCTCGGAAGGGCTGAAAGCCGTGTTCGAGCGCGCCCGGCCGCCTGCCGCCATGCAGGCGGTGGAGACGATCAACGCCAGCTTCCCGTCGGGTCACGCCCTGCTGTCCACCGTCTTCTATCTGACCGTCGCCGTCATGCTGACGCGCGCCTTCCCGCGCGAGCGGTTCAAGGTCTTCGTACTGGGAGTGGGAATCCTGATGGCCCTGCTGGTCGGACTGACCCGCATCTATCTGGGCGCCCACTGGGCCACCGACGTCTTCGCCGGCTGGGCCGTCGGTGCGGCCTGGGCCATGGCCCTGTGGCTGATCGCCTATGGCGTGGCGCGCTGGCAGAAGCGCCGCCGCGCGCCGCTGCAGGACGAGCCGTCGCCGATCGAGGTCGAGACGACGATCGCCCCGACCAAAGTCTAGGCCCGCAGTCCTGTCCGCGACGGGCTAGTCTGGCTCGACGCCGCGAGAGATGAGCCATGGACCACGCCGCCCAATACGCCGAACGCCTGAAGACCCCCGATCAGGCCGCCGCCCTGATCGCCTCGGGCGCCAAGGTCGCCATGGGCCTGGGCGTGTCCCAGCCGCCGGCCCTGCTGAAGGCCCTGGCCGAGCGGGCGGAGCGGGGCGAGGTGGAGGACGTCAATCTCTACTATCTGCTCAGCACCGCCATCGCGGGCGACACGGTGCTGCGCTACGAACTGATGGACCGGATCCGGCCCTGGAGCCTGTTCCACAGCGCCATCGAACGGCGGCTGGAACAGCGCGCCTTCGAGGAGGGGCGGCCCAATCCCGTCCAGTTCATCCCCACCGGCTTTCAACAGTCGCCTCGGCTGCTGTGCGACGAGGTCGGGGTCGACACCCTGGTCTGCACCGTGTCGCCGATGGATGCGGACGGCTTCTTCTCGTTCGGGACCAACACCGACTATTCCAAGCCGGTGTCGCAGACGGCGAAGACCGTGATCGTCGAGGTCAATCCGCACATGCCGCGCGTGTTCGGCGACTGCACCGTCCATGTGTCGAAGGTCGCCGGCATCGTCGAACATGCCGCGCCCCTGCTGGTCGTGCCGCGCGCCGAACCCCAGCCGGCGGACCTGATCATCGGCCGGATCATCGCCGACCTGGTAGAGGACGGGGCGACGCTGCAGATGGGGATCGGCGCCCTGCCCAACGCCGTCTGCGACGCCCTGAAGGACCACCGTGACCTCGGCGTCCATACCGAGATGCTGACGCCGGGCCTGGTCGAACTGATGCAGGCCGGGGTCGCCAACCATGCCCGCAAGACCCTGCATCCCGGCGTGGGCGTCTTCGCCTTCTCGATGGGCGACCTCAACACCTATGAATTCCTGGACGGCAATCGCGGGATGGAGGCCCACCCCGTCTCCTATGTGAACGACCCGGCCGTGATCGCGCGCAATGCAAAGATGATCTCGGTCAACGCCACGCTTCAGGTCGATCTGACCGGCGCCTGCTGTTCGGAGTTCCTGAACGGGCGTCAATTCACCGCCGCCGGCGGTCAGCTGGACTTCGTGCGCGGCGCTTACGGCTCCGAAGGCGGCAAGTCGATCATCGCCTGTCACGCCACGGCGGCGAAGGGGACCGCGTCGCGCATCGTCGCGCGGCTGGACGGGCCGGTCACCACGCCGCGCAACGACACTCACATCGTCGCCACCGAACACGGCTGGACCAATCTGAAGGGCAAGTCGTCCAGCGAACGCGCCCGCGCCCTGATCGCCCTGGCCGCGCCCGAGTTTCGCGACGGGCTGACGGCGGCGGCGCGGGAGCAGGGCCTGATCTGACGTGACGGCTTGATCTTCGGCCGCCCGTCAGGACTTCTACGCCCATGAAGACCGTCCGCCTGCTGGCCCTGCTCGCCCTTCTCGTCGCCGCGCCCGTCAGCGCCAGCGCGGCCCAGGGCGCCTATGCGACACAGGGGGACTGCGGCGGCCGGCCCATGACCGGCGTGCGGATGGCGCCCGGCTATTGCCTGGGGCTGGTGTGGCAGGGATCGGGCGCGGATGGGCCACGGATGCCGCGCGGCCTGTTGGCGCTTTCCGGCGGCGACTGGTTGGTGACGGACCTGGGCAACTGGTATCCGGGCAACGGCGCGATCTGGCGGCTGTCGTTCGGACCGAACGGCGCGCCGCGCTGGCGACGGCTGGCCCAGGGCCTCAACATGCCGCACACGGCGGCGCGCGGCCCGGACGGGCGCCTCTATGTGTCCGAGATGAACCGGATCCTGACGCTGGATCCCGACGCAGCCGATCCGGCGACGACGGTGCGGACGGTGATCGGCGACCTGCCGGACAACCGGCTGCACGCCAATCGCCATCCCCTGTCCAGCTTCGTGTTTGACGGGAACGGCGACCTGCTGGTCAACGTCGGCGCGCCCAGCGACCGCTGCGTAGACGCCAGAGGCCGGGCGCGAACCGATGCTTCGGGAGCCTGCGCCGACAGCGCCGCGACGGCCCAGGTGCGGCGTCACGCCTATCTGGGGAACGGCCGGTGGGCCGAAGACAGCACAGTCTTCGCCTCGGGCCTGCGCAACTCCATCGCCCTGGCAAGGCACCCGTCGGGGACCATTCTGCAAGGCGAGAACTCGGTCGATCTGACCACGCCCGACCATCCCTATGACGAGATCAATGTGCTGCGTCAGGGCGGCCATTACGGCTGGCCCTATTGCGTGGACCTGGCGACGCCCCTGCCCGGCTGGAGCGCAGCCCAGGCGCGGTGCACAGAGCGCGACGGACCGCGGGCCCTGCTGCCGCCGCACGCCGCGCCGCTGGACCTGATCTATTACGAGGGGGCGATGTTCCCCGAACTGCGCGGCCGGCTGCTGATGAGCTGGCACGGCTATCGCCGCGCAGGCGGGCGGATCGTGGCGGCCGAGACCGACGCGCAAGGCCGCCCCCTGACGGACCGGGGCGGCCGCTACGCCATCTATCCGCGCGGCTCCCTGACCTATCCGGCCGGGGCGCCCAGCGTGCGCGGCAAGGTGCTGACGCCCGGATGGGACACGGTCGCCGGCCGTCAGCCGCGCGGCGCGCCGGTGGTCCTGGCGGTCGCCGCCGACGGCTCGATATGGGTCACGGACGACCGCAACCGGGCGATCCTGAGGATCGCCCGGGCCGATATGACGCCCTAGCTCTTGCGGGCGTCGCGCTTGGCCAGGACGCGCAGGCGAAGGGCGTTCAGCTTGATGAAGCCGGCGGCGTCCTTGTGGTCATAGGCCTGGACGCCTTCCTCGAAGGTCACCAGGTCCTGGTCGTACAGGCTGTGGGGGCTTTCGCGGCCGATGACGCTGACATTGCCCTTGTAGAGCTTGACCTTGACCGTGCCGGAGACCTTTTCCTGGCTGAGGTCGATGGCGGCCTGAAGCATCTCGCGCTCGGGCGAGAACCAGAAGCCGTTGTAGATCAACTCTGCGTATTTCGGCATCAGCTGGTCCTTCAGGTGCATGGAGCCGCCGTCCAGGGTGATGCTTTCAATGCCTCGGTGCGCCGCGATCAGTATGGTGCCGCCGGGGGTCTCGTAGACGCCGCGCGACTTCATGCCGACGAAACGGTTCTCGACCAGGTCCAGACGGCCGATGCCGTTGTCGTGGCCGTACTGGTTCAGGGCGGTCAGGATGGTGGCGGGCGACATGGCCTCGCCGTTGATGGAGACGGCGTCGCCCTTTTCGAAACCGATCTCGATGACCGTGGCCACATCCGGTGCGTCCTCCGGCGAGATGGTGCGTTGGTGGACGAACTCGGGGGCCTCGACCGCCGGGTCTTCCAGCACCTTGCCCTCGGACGAGGAGTGCAGAAGGTTGGCGTCGACGCTGAAGGGCGCCTCGCCGCGCTTGTCCTTGGAGATCGGGATCTGGTTCTTCTCGGCGAAGTCCAGCAGGGCCTCGCGGCTGCGGAACTCCCACTCGCGCCAGGGGGCGATGACGCGGATGTCGGGCTCCAGCGCATAATAGCCCAGCTCGAACCGGACCTGGTCGTTGCCCTTGCCGGTGGCGCCGTGACAGACGGCGTCGGCGCCGACCTGACGCGCGATCTCGATCTGGCGCTTGGAGATCAGCGGGCGGGCGATGGAGGTGCCCAGCAGATAGTCGCCTTCGTACTGCGCATTGGCGCGGAACATCGGGAAGACGAAGTCGCGCACGAACTCCTCGCGCAGGTCGTCGATGAAGATGTTCTCGGGCTTGATGCCCAGCTTCAGCGCCTTCTCGCGCGCCGGGCCAAGCTCCTCGCCCTGGCCCAGGTCGGCGGTGAAGGTCACGACCTCGGCGTTATATTCGGTCTGCAGCCACTTCAGGATGATCGAGGTGTCCAGACCGCCCGAATAGGCGAGGACGACCTTCTTGATGGGCTTGTCGGCGGGGGCGGACATGGCGGCTCTCTCAGTAACAAGGTGGCGCAAGGATCGGGGAGTTGACGCGCGCATAAGACCGGGGGTCCCGCGATGCAACCTTTTCCACGGCTCAGCCTGGTGAACATGAACCTTTGGTCATGTTTCATTCCGTCGCGTTGCCAGCGCATCGACCCGCGTTATGGTCCGAACCAACTGCAATCCTGAGGATCTCGCATGCGCCGCACCGGCTCTCTCGTCGCCGCCGCCGCCCTTCTGGCGGTTTCAACCCCTGTCTGGGCCTCTGTCGCGCCCGCCCCGGCCGCTCAGGCGGCTGCACCCGCCGTCCAGGCTGCGCCGGTCGCCGATCTGGTCGCCGAAGTCGACATTCCCTACACCAAGTTCACCCTGGATAACGGCCTGACGGTCCTGGTCCACGAGGACCACAAGGCCCCGGTCGTCGCCGTGTCCGTCTGGTACAATGTCGGCTCCAAGGACGAGCCGGCCGGCAAGACCGGCTTCGCCCACCTGTTCGAACACCTGATGTTCGGCGGATCCGAGAATGCGCCGGGCAGCTATTTCACGCCGATGCGCAACATGGGCGCGACGGACATGAACGGGACGACCTGGTTCGACCGCACCAACTATTTCGAGACGGTCCCGACTCCGGCGCTGGAACAGGCCCTGTTCATGGAAAGCGACCGCATGGGCTACATGCTCGGCGCCATCAGCCAGGAGACGCTCGATCTGCAGCGCGGCGTGGTCCAGAACGAGAAGCGCCAGGGCGACAACCAGCCCTATGGCCTGAACCAGTACAAGCAGCTGGAGGCCCTGTTCCCCGAAGGCCACCCCTATCGCCACTCGACCATCGGCTCTATGGCCGACCTGGATGCGGCGTCGATGCAGACGGTGCGCGACTGGTTCACCTCCAACTACGGCCCCAACAACTCGGTGCTGGTTCTGGCCGGCGACATCACGCCCGCCAAGGCGCGCGAACTGACCGAGAAATATTTCGGCCCGATCGCCAAGGGTCCGGTGAACAATCCCGCCCAGGCGCCGGTCCCGACCCTGTCCGCGCCGGTCAACGAGACGACGCACGACCGCGTCTCCAACGCCCAGGTCGAGATCAGCTGGGTCGTTCCCGGCATGCTGGACGCGGACTCGGTGCCGCTCAGCGTCGGCGCCTCGGTGCTCGGCGGTCTGGCGTCTTCACGTCTGGACAATGAGCTGGTGCGTGGCGATCAGAGCGCCGTCTCGGTCAGCGCCTCGAACGGCGCCTATCACCGCATCGGCATCTTCGAGATCAGCGCGATGGTGAAGCCCGGCGAAGACCCGGCCGCCGTCGAGGCCCGCACGCGCGAAATCCTGAACGGCCTGATCGCCAACGGCCCGACGCAGGACGAAATCAACCGCGTCGTGACCCAATACGCCTCGCGTCGCATCCAAGGGCTGGAACAGGTCGGCGGCTTCGGCGGCAAGGCCACGGCCCTGGCGGAAGGCCAGCTCTATGCCGGCGATCCGGAACACTACAAGGAGGAGCTGGCCGCCTATGCGGCGGTGACGCCGGCCCAGGTCCAGGCGGCGATGCAGAAGTGGCTGACCCGTCCGGCCTATACGCTGACGACGCTGGTGGGCGAGCGCGAAGCCTATGCCGAGGCGGCCGCGGCCCCTTCGGGCGCCAACCACACGCCGGCGCCGGAAATCCAGCGCGTCGCCCGCATGGCCAGGCCCGAGATCGGCCAGGTCGCCAACGTCGACTTCCCCGCCGTGGAGCGCACCCGCCTGTCGAACGGCATGGAGGTGATCTACGCCCAGCGCGACGCCGTGCCCGCCACCAAGATCGCCATCGACTTCGACGCCGGCCTCGCCTCCGACGACCGGGCGAAACTGGGCCTGCAAACCCTGATGCTGGACCTGATGGACGAGGGCACCCGCACCCTGAACGCAACGCAACTGGCCGAGGCCCAGGAGGCGCTGGGCGCCAGCATCACCACCGGCGCGACCATGGATCGCTCGGTCGTGCAGCTGTCCGCCGTCACGCCGAACCTGCAGCCGTCGGTCGCCCTGCTGGCCGAGGTGGTCAAGAGCCCGGCCTTCGCCTCGGCGGAGCTGGAGCGTCTGCGCGCCACCCGCCTGTCGCGCATCGCCGCAGAGCGCACCCAGCCGGCCGCCCTGGCCAGCCGCGCCCTGCCAGAACTGATCTATGGCGCGGCCAGCCCCTACGGCCGTCCGTTCAGCGGAAACGGCGATGAGACCAGCGTCAAGGCCATCACCGAGGCCGACATCC
The DNA here is from genome assembly GCF_979258305.1 of Brevundimonas sp. AC546. NCBI lineage: Bacteria > Pseudomonadati > Pseudomonadota > Alphaproteobacteria > Caulobacterales > Caulobacteraceae > Brevundimonas > Brevundimonas sp. AC546. The sequence continues at coordinate 2,251,887 of NZ_OZ409849.1, read as the reverse complement.
GCGCCGACTACGCCAAATGGATCCGACCCGACAACGCCAAGATATTCGTCGTCTCGGATCGGCCGCTGAGCGAGATCACGCCGATCCTGGACGCCAGCTTCGGCCAGTGGGTCCCGCCCGCATCGGCCAAGCCGGTCAAGGACTTCTCGGCCCCGATCCCGGCCGCGACGCCCAAGATCGTCCTGATCGACCGTCCGCAATCCCCCCAATCCTACATCATGGGCGGCGAGGTTCTGGCGGCCTCGGGCAGCGACGACCTGCTGGTGCTGAACGCAGCGAACAATGTGCTGGGCAACGACTTCCTGTCGCGCATCAACTCCGACCTGCGCGAGACCAAGAGCTGGTCCTACGGCGTCAACGCCTCGGTCGCCGGTTTCGCCGGACGCGTGCCCTATCTGGTCACCGCCCCGGTCCAGGCCGACAAGACCGGCCCCGCCATCGAAGCCCTGAACCTTCAGTTCAACGACTTCCTGTCGGGCGGCAAGGGCGTCACGCCCGCCGAGCTGGAGCGGACGATCAACGGCAACACCCGCCGCTTGGCCGGCAGCTACGAGACCTCGGCGGCCGTCCTGGGCGCCCTGCGCTCCAACGACCTGCTGGGTCGCCCGGACGACTATCCTGAGACCATCGCCGCCCGCACCAACGCTCTGACGGCGACCCAACTGGACGCCGCAGCCAAGGCCGCGATCGACCCGTCCAAGTTCGTCTGGGTGGTCGTCGGCGACGCCTCGGTGGTCAAGCCTCAACTGGACGCCCTGGGCATCCCCGTCGAGGTCCGCTCGGCGGCCGGCGCCGTCCAGTAGGGCGACGACAGTTCAGAACGACGAAGGCCCGGAGAGCGATCTCCGGGCCTTTTGTTTGGTCAGGTGCAATGCGGCGGACCATCCGGCCCTCGGGTCAAGCCCGAGGGTGACGGGAGGGGTGTTCAGTCCGTCGTCGCGCCGGTGGTGCGCATGATCTCGGCGCGCAGTTCGGGCAAGCCCAGGCCCTTTTCCGAGGACGTCAGCAGCACCACCGGGAAGGCGGCGGGGCGTTTGGAGATGGCCTTCAGCGTGGCTTCCTGAACGGCCTCGCCCTCACCCTTCTTCAGCTTGTCGGCCTTGGTCAGGACGATCTGATAGCTGACGGCGGCTAAGTCCAGGGCGTCCAGCGCCTCCTTGTCCACGCTCTTCAAACCGTGGCGGCTGTCGATCAGCAGATAGACCCGCTTAAGCGTCACCCGGCCGCGCAGATAGTCGCGGCCCAGGTCCTGGAACTTCTTGACCGTGGTCTTGGACGCCTTGGCCCAGCCGTAGCCGGGCAGGTCGACCAGACGCATCCGGCCGTCCAGGTCGAAGAAGTTGACCTCGCGCGTCCGGCCCGGCTCGTTGGAGGCGCGGGCCAGCTTGTGCATGCCGACCAGACCGTTGATCAGGCTGGACTTGCCGACGTTGGAGCGGCCGGCGAAGGCGATCTCGGGCAGGTTCGGCTCGGGCAGCTGCTCGATCTTGGCCGCGCCCATGATGAAGGTCGCGGGCCGCGAAAACAGGACCCGCGCGGCCTCGATTTCCTCGGGCGTGAACTCGGTTTCGTCGATCACGCCGGTGACTTCTTGAACCGGGCGAAGAACGTATCGATCGGATTCTCGGCCTTGTAGCGGTGCATGATGACGTACTGCTGCAGGATGGTCAGGACGTTGGACCAGGCCCAGTAGATCAGAAGGCCGGCCGCGAACGGCGCCATGATGAAGGTGAACAGCAGCGGCATGAACTGGAAGATCTGACGCTGGATCGGATCGGTCGCCGGCGGGTTCATCGCTGTCTGCAGCCACATGGTCAGGCCATAGGCGATGGCCAGCAGGCCCAGGTGCAGCGGGCCGGCCAGCAGGCCGCCGATCAGCGGCGCCATGGACGGATCCCACGGGATCAGGCCGAACAGGTTCCAGATCGACGACGGATCGCGCGCCGACAGGTCATGCACGAAGCCCAGGAACGGCTGGTGGCGCATTTCGATGGTGACCGTCAGCACCTTGTACAGGGCGTAGAAGACCGGGATCTGCAGCACCAGCGGAAGACACCCGGCGACCGGGTTGATCTTTTCCTTCTGGTACAGGGCCATCGTCTCCTGCTGCTGCTTCTGCGGGTCGTCTTTGAACTTCTTCTTGATCTCCTCCATCTTGGGCTGGAGGTTCCGCATCTTGGACATGCTGGCGTAGGCGTTGTTGGCCAGCGGGAACATGACCAGCTTGACGATGACGGTCAGGGCCAGAATGGCGACGCCGAAGCTGCCGACCAGGCCATAGACGTTCTCCAGGATCCAGAAGATCGGGCGCGTCAGGAACCAGAACATGCCCCAGTCGATCGCATAGACGAAGCGCGGCAGGCCCAGGCTTTCCTCATAGGACTTCAGCACCTCGGCGCGCTTGACCCCGGCGAACAGGCGCTGGGTCTCGGTCGCGGTGGCGCCCGGCTGGATCGTGCGGGTGGTGCCCAGGACATTGGCTTCCAGCTGCTGGCCGCCGTTGATGTCGCGCACGCGGAATTCGGTCTCGACCGCCTCATTCTGCTGGGGCAGCAAGGCCGCCAGCCAGTATTTGTCGGTGATGCCCAGCCAGCCGCCCGTCGAGGCGTTCTCGATGCGGGGCTCCTTCAGCCAGTCCTTGTATTTCTTCTGCTCGGTCCGGTACTCGCCGGGCTTGCCGAAGGCGCCGATCGCGCCCTCGTGGACGATGTGAGACGAGCCGGCTGCGGGCGGCACGCCCTGGCGCTGGACGCTGCCGTAAGGGGCGATGGTGATCGCCTGCGTGCCCAGGTTCTGGACCGTGTCCTGAACCGAGAAGACATATCGGTCATCGACCGACATCACGCGGGTGAAGCGCAGGCCCTGGCCGTTGTCCCAGGTCAGGGTGATCGGCGTGGTCGGCGTCAGGGTCGAACCATTGGTCAAACGCCAGACGGTATTGGGTCCGGGCACGCCGCCGGCGACGTTGGGGCCGGTCCAGCCGAACTGGGCGAAATAGGCGTTCTGCATCCCCTGCGGGCGGAACAGCTCGACCGGCTGGGGTTTGTCCTGAACCTCGCGGTAGTCGGTCAGGAACAGGTCGTCGATGCGGCCGCCTTGCAGCGACAGCGAACCCTTCAGCGTGCCGGACTGGATCGGCACCCGCGCGGCGGTGCTCAGCGCCTGGCTGCGGTCGGTAACGAAGGTCGGCCCCTGGGGGCTGAGCGCCGTGCGTGCAGCGTTGTCGGCGGTCTGCGACTGCTCGGCCTGGGCCTGCTGTTGCACCGCGCGACGCTCGGCCTGCGGACGCAGCACGGCGAAATAATAGATCCCCATGATCAGGGCCGAGCACACGATGAAGATGATCGTGTTGCGCGTGTTCTCGTTTTTCATGGATTCTGGCGGTCCTGGCCGGATGGGGCGCGGGCGGGCGAGGGCTTGGTCGCCCCCCGATCATGTCGCGGTGTCGCCAGCCTTGTAAGCGTCGATTTCACGTCGTCAAGCAGACGGTCCCACGCACGCTCGGTCGTGCCCATGCGGGCGATGAAGACATAGTCGCTGCCGGGCACGCCGTGCTGGGCCAGCATGGCCCGCGCAGCCTCGCGCAGACGGCGTTTGGCGCGGTTGCGAACCACCGCGCCGCCGACCTTTTTCGTGGCGGTGAATCCCAGGCCGATATGCGGCGAACCGTCGCCGCGCTCCAGACGCTGAATCACCACGGCGCCGCGCGCCTCGGAAACGCCTTTGGCGGCCGCCAGAAACTGGGGCCGCCGCAACAGACGCTTGATCTGTAAAAGGTCGCTCATGCGTCCAAAAGATTCCGGACGCGTAAGCCGCTTACGCCGTCAGGCGCTTGCGGCCCTTGGCGCGACGGCGCGCAACAATCTTCTGGCCGTTCTTGGTGGCCATCCGGCTGCGGAAGCCGTGACGGCGCTTGCGCACGAGTCGCGACGGCTGATAGGTCCGCTTCACGGTCGGCTCCTGACGTTAAAGGTTGGGCGGCGGGGCAAGAGGCGTCCGTCGCAGGAAGGGCGGGCGTATAAGTCGCATGTCCGCGTGAGTCAACGCTCGGACGGCATTTCGGGACGATGAAACGGATGGCGAAACGAACGGCGAAGGAATGGGGCCTGCGGCTGCTGCCGCTCGTGGCCATCGCCGGTCTGGTGATCGCCTTCTTCGCCCTGGGCTGGAACCGCTATCTGTCGATGGACCTGATCCGCGAGCACGGGCTGAACCTTCAGGCCTATGCGCGCGCGCACTGGTGGGTGGCGCTGGCCGCCTTCATCGCCGTCTATGCCCTGGCGACCGCCTCGACCATCCCTGGGCCCGTCTTCCTGACCCTGCTGGGGGGAATGATGTTCGGACCCTATGTCGGCGCCCTGGCCCAGTCGACGGGGGCCACGATCGGCTCGGTCGTCATCTATTATGTCTATCGCACCTCGATCGGCACGTGGCTGCGAGCAAAGTTCGAGACCGACGCCGGTTTCATGGATCGGCTGGCCAAGGGCATCGACCGCAACGCCTTCACCACCCTGTTCACCCTGCGCGTGATCCCCAGCGTGCCCTTCGTCCTGGTCAACGCCACGGCGGGGATGATGGCGGTGCCGCTGCGGCCCTATGTGATCGCCACCTTCATCGGCCTGTTGCCCTCCACCTTCATCTACACCTGGATTGGATCGCAACTGGGCGACCTGCTGCGCGCAGGCGTGCGGCCGGACCTGCCCATGCTGCTGCACCAATTCTTCTGGCCGCTGATGGGTGTGGTCTTCCTGTCGCTGCTGCTGCCCATCGGCATCAAGCTGTTCCAGATGATCCGCGCGCGACACGCATCCAAGGCGCCCGCATGAGCGTCCTGTTCGACCGGATCGCCACACGGCTGAACCTGACGCCGGAACAGGCGACCCTGTGGCGCGAACGCCTGACGCCGCGCGCGCCCGACGGCCTGTCGGCGCGACTGCTGTTGCTGACCGTCGCCTTCACCCTGGCGGTCGAGGCCCTGATCATGGGGCCGAACCTGGCGGCCTTCCACGAACGCTGGCTCCGCGACCGATTGCAAGCGGCCGAACTGGCCTCGGTCGGGGTCGAGGCCCTGCCCTATAGCGCGGTCGAGGACGACACGGCGGCCGAGCTGATGCGGATCGGCGGGGTTCAGGCCGTGGCGCTGACGGAACAGGGTGTGCGCCGCCTGCTGCTCCAGGCCCCTAACCTGCCCCGCGCGCCCGAGCTGATCGACCTGAGGCAGCAGGACAGCTGGGGGCGGCTGACCGACCCCTGGCGCACCCTGTTCGGCCACCCTGATCGCTCGCTGCGCGTCCAGGCCAAGCCGCGCTATCGTTCCGGCGACTTCATCGAGATCGTCACCCCGGCCCAGCCGCTGAAGCTGGAGCTGAAGGCCTTCCTGTTGAACAGCCTGTTGGTGTCCCTGCTGGTCTCGGTGACGGCGGGCGCCCTGCTTTATGGCGGTCTGGCCCTGCTGGTGCTGCGCCCTCTGCGCCGCGTCACCCGCTCCATGGAACGGTTCGCAGTCGATCCCGAAAGCGAGGCCGAGGCGCCGTCCGACCGGCACGACGAGATCGGCCGTGTCGAGCGCGAGCTCAGCCGCATGCAGGAAGAGGTGCGCCATTCGCTGCGTTCGCGCGCCCGCCTTGTGGCGCTGGGCGAGGCGGTGGCCAAGATCAACCACGACCTGCGCAACATGCTGACCTCGGCCCAGATGGCGTCCGAGCGGCTGGCGACCTCGGCCGACCCCCAGGTCGCCAAGGCCCTGCCCCGGCTGGAACGCGCGCTCAGCCGCGCCGCCAACCTGTCGCGCAATGTGCTGGAATACGGCCGCAGTGAAGAGCCGGCGGCCCAGAAGACGCGCGTGGTCCTGACCAAGGCCCTGACCCTGGCGGCCGAGGATGCGGGGCTGGAGCCGGACGGCGTGGCGCTGATCAAGCAACTGCCGCCGCGCTTCGCCGTCGAGGCCGACGCCGATCAGCTTTATCGCATCCTGGTCAATCTGATGCGCAACGCCCGCCAGGCCATCGAGGCTGATCCCGGTCGCCCACCGGAGCGGCGCGGCAAGGGCGCGATCACGGTCAGCGCCTTCGGTCAGGACAGCTTCTGCGTCGTCCGCATCGCCGACGACGGCCCCGGCATCCCGCCGCGTTTAGCCGAACGCCTGTTCGAACCCTTCGTCAGCTCCAAGAGCTCAGAAGGCACCGGCCTGGGCCTGACCATCTCGCGCGAACTGGCCGCCTTGAACGGCGGCGACCTTCGCCTGGTCGAGTCTGATGGCGCAGGCGCAACCTTCGAACTGCGCCTGCCGGCCTGAAGCGCCTTATTCCAGTCCGTCGTCCGACACCACGAATGGGCGGTTCTCGGCCTTGGCTTGCGCCGCCAGTTCGTCCTGGACCAGGTGCCAGCGTCGCAGCCGTTCATAGTCGATGGCGTGTTCCGGCGAGGCGTCCAGCCAGTGGCGGAAGTCCTCGATCTGCAACTTGGCGTCCGAGGCGGCGGCGTCCGGCAGCGCCGGCACGTTCGGCAACTGGCGCGCGACATCGGCGGGGATGGGGAAGTCACCGGACGAGGTGCTGAGGATCATCAAGTCTTCTCACGTTCGGGAGCGGTAAGGGCGTGTTGCGACCATGCCGTGAAGCTGGGTCTTGCGCCACCTTTTCGTGGCTGCGGCGTTGTGCTGCATGATGGCTTATGGCCAAGCCCAAGCTCTCAGGAGACAAGCCCGTGATCGTTCGCCTTTCCCTTTCTGTGGTCATGCTGACGGCTGTGGCGCTGGCCGGCCCGGTCCAGGCGCAGACGACCCCGGTCGCTCCCTATGCGGCTCCCGATCCCTATCGCGATCAGCGCGCCCTGCCCGATCCGGCCGATCCGAACAGCCGCGACGCTCTGTTGAGGGCGCGGGGAGAGGCCTACCATCGCGCGAGCGACGATCAGCAAACCGAAGAGGAACTGCGCACCACCCGCGCCCTGAACGACGAGATCGCCGCCCAGAACGCCCTGGCAGACAAGGCCGACGAAGCGGCGCGTCTGGACTATGACGCCGCCCTGGCCCGGCATCAGATCGAAGTGCGCCAGACCGAAGAACAGGCCCGCACCGCCGCTCTGGCTACCCGTGCGGCCCAGGATCAGTACGACCGCGACTACGCCGCCTGGCAGGAACAGGTGCGGTTGTGCCGGTCCGGCGTCAGCTCGGCCTGCGGGACGCCGGCGCCGTTGGGGCGCTAGGCCTCGCTCGCCTTCGCCTCGGCGACCAGGGCGTCGTCGATGGCCCTGGCGCGCACCGCCGCCGGCCGCGACGTAATCCGCTCGGCATAGGCCTGGAAGGCCGGCCGGGCGGGCAGGCTCTTGAACATCAGGCCCCAGGCGATCTGGCTGCCGACATAAACGTCGGCGGCGGTGAATTGGTCGCCGAGCAGCCACGGGCTCTTGTCCAGCGCTTGCTCCAGGCCATCGACGACCTGATCGAAGGAGCCGTAGCCGACCATGGCGGCTTTTTCGGCCGGCGGCAGCTGACCCAGCGACTTGGCGGTCACCGCCGCCTCGACGGGACCGGCGGCGAAGAACATCCAGCGATAGTACAGGCCCCGCAGCGGATCGTCCGTCGCGGGGGCCAGGCCGGCGTCAGGGAAGGCGTCGGCTAAGTAGGCGCAGATGGCGGCGCATTCGGTCACGACGATCCCGCGATGGGTGATCGCCGGCACCTTGCCCATCGGATTGATCGCCAGATAGTCGGGCGCCTTCATCGCCGCATAATCGACCACGACGGTGCGATAGGGCTGGCCGACCTCCTCCAGCATCCAGCGGGCGATCCGACCGCGGGACATGGGGTTGGTGTAGAAGACAATCTCGTCGCTCACGTCGTGCTCTCCCTTGTCGAGGAGAGCCTACGCCCGAAACGGGACGGATGTCAGCCCGCGACCAGGCTCATGTCGCGCCGGGCCATCATGCGGTCGAACTCGGTCCAGACGCCCTCGACGCCGTGCCAATCGCCCTGAGTGGCGGCCTTGGAATATTCGGTGGCGCGCGCCTCGAAGAAGTTGGCGTGCTCGACGCCCGACAGCAGGGACTGCAGCCAGGGCAGCGGGTTTTCCTTCACCCCATAGACTTCCGGCAGCTTGAGCTGACGCAGGCGCCAGTCGGCGATGAAGCGGATGTATTGTTTGATGTCCTCGGGCGTCATGCCCTGGACCGAACCCATTTCGAAGGCCAGGTCGATGAACCGGTCTTCCATGGTCACCACGGTCTTGCAGCAGTCGACGATGTCGTCGGCGACCGACTTGGTTACCGCGCCCGTCTCCTGGTTGAAGGCGTGGTACAGTTTGATGATGCCCTCGCAGTGCAGGCTCTCGTCGCGCACCGACCAGGACACGATCTGGCCCATGCCCTTCATCTTGTTCTGGCGGGGGAAGTTCATCAGCATGGCGAACGAGGCGAACAGCTGCACGCCCTCCGAGAAGCCGCCGAACATGGCCAGGGTCCGGCAGATGTCGGCGTCGGTATCGACCCCGAACTGACCCATGAAGTCATGCTTGTCGCGCATGGCCTCGTATTCCATGAAGGCGCCGAACTCGCTCTCGGGCATGCCGATGGTTTCGAGCAGCAGGGCGTAGGCCGCGATATGGATGGTCTCCATATTGCCGAAGGCGGCCAGCATCATCTTCACCTCGGTCGGTTTGAAGACCCGGCCGTAGCGCTCCATGTAATTGTCCTGAACCTCGATGTCCGCCTGGGTGAAGAAACGGAAGATCTGGGTCAGCAGGTTGCGTTCGCCGTCGTTCAGGGTCGAGGCCCAGTCCTTGACGTCCTCGCCCAGAGGCACCTCTTCGGGCATCCAGTGGACCTGCTGCTGCTTCTTCCACATGTCGAACGCCCACGGATAGCGGAACGGCTTGTAGGCGGCGGAAGGAGTCAGCAGGCCGGCGGCGCCGGGACGGATGATCGGGGTGATGGCGTTCATCGAACTGGACCTGAAGCGATTCCGGAGAGGCGTTCACCATGCGACTCTCGAACCCCGGCGCCAAGTCGAATTTGGTCTATGTTGCGTCACATTATCTGACAGACGCTATATCTGGTAGATTTGCCTCAGGATTCTGGGGAGGGAGTTGGGGACGAATTCGCGCCGTCCGGCCACGCTTGCGTCTCAGGCGGCCTGGGCGTCGACCTGGCGCTCGGCGACGGCGTCGAACACGGCCTCGATCGCGGCGTAGAGTTTGGCCTGGGTGACGGGCTTGGCCAGATGGCCGTCCATGCCGGCGGCGATGCAGCGGGCGGCGTCCTCGGGCATGGCCTCGGCGGTGACGGCCAGGACCGGCACGTCGCGCAAGGGAGCGTCCAGGGCGCGAATGGCGCGGGTGGCGGCGATCCCGTCCATCACCGGCATCCGCACGTCCATCAGGACCAGATCGAAGGACTGGACCAGCAGCGCCGCCAGGGCCTGCTCGCCGTCACCGGCTTCGCTCGTTTCGCAGTCGGCGGCCTGCAGCATGATGCGCAGCAGATTGCGGTTGGCCGGATGGTCGTCGACGATCAGGACGCGCGTGCGGCGGCTGTGAAGCGGCGTTGACGCTTCGTCCTCCACCGTCTCCACCACGGCGGCGGGCACGATCAGGGTGAAGGTCGAACCCCGCCCTTGCGCGCTTTCGATCTCGACGATCCCGCCCAGGCAGTCGATGTGGTTCTTGGCCAGGGCCAGGCCGACGCCGGCGCCTTCGTGCGCGCGGCTGGTGCTGGCGTCGCCTTGTTCGAACAGGCCGAACACGCCTGCGCGGGTCTGTTCGTCCATGCCGCAGCCGGTATCGGAAACGACGATGGACAGACTGTCTTCGATCCGGTCCAGGGCAACCGTCACGCCGCCCCGCCCGGTGAATTTGACGGCGTTGTTGACCAGATGATGCAGCGTCTGACGCAGACGGCGGGCGTCCACCATCGCCTGACCTTCGACCTCGGGCGTGAGGGTCAGGGTGAACGTCAATCCCTTGACGAACGCCCATTCGCGCGAGGGCGCGACCGCCTCCTCCACCAGTTGGCGCACATCGGTGGCCTTGGGCGAAACCTCGGCGCCGCCGCGCGATATCTCCAGCAGATCCTCCACAAGCCGCAGCATCGTCTCGCCGCAGTGGCGGATGGCGTCCACCTGACGCAGGCCTTCTTCATCCAGGCCAGGACGGCGCGACAGCAGGTCCGCATAGCCGGTGACGCCCGTCAGGGGCGTGCGCATCTCATGGCTCATCATGGCCAGGAACCGTCCCTTGACCGCACGGGCGGCCTCGACGCGGTGACGCGCGGCCAGGGCGGCTTCGGTCCGAGCCTTCAGCCGCGCAACCAGACGACGGCGCTCGGTCGACAAGGTCGTGATGGGAAGGGCCGTGCCGACCACCGCCAGCAGGAACAGGTGAAGCACGCTCATCTGCCGCATGACGTCGGGGATGCCCGCCAGCGCAGCGTCTGGCGCGAGGTGCGTCAGGGTGATCGGCCCATGACCCAGAAGGGTCGCGCCGCCACCGACGACAGCGACAAGGACCACGGTCGCCGCAGTCCAAGGCGGCGACAGCCGAAACGCCAGCAGGATCAGGGGCGGGAAGATCAGGAACAGCACCGGGGCCTGGTTCTGGCTGAACACCCCGAGCGCCGCGACGACCACCAGGGACGCCATGGCGACGATCTCGGGCCACCGCGCCAGGGAGTCTTCGCGGAATCGGTGCTGGCGCGCCAGAAGCAGCAGGGAGGGCGCGACGATCAGCATCGCCAGCACCTCCATCTCGAACAGATAACGCAGACGGAAGGACAGGCCTCCGATGGGCAGCCTGTTGAGGGCCAGGACCAGCATCGCCGCCAGGACCGTGCTGATCGCCACGGCGGGCGCCAGCGCGAGGGCGAAACGCAGCAGCCGCATCGGACGGCGCATATCCAGCGCCGCGCCGCAGAAGCGACGCACAAGAACGGCCGCCACCATCACCTGGATCAGGTTGAACAGGGCGTTGCCCCACAGGAACAGGCCCGGATCGCCGCGCACTGCATTGCTGGCCAGATTGATGGCGAAACAGGACGCCAGGGCCATCACCGCCTTCGGGCGATGCAGTTGAAGCACCGCCGTCAGGAGCACAGCGTTGGCGGGCCACATGATGGTCACCTCGAAGGTGCGCGCCATCCATATCCCGACCAGCTGGCAGCCGGCGAACAGAGCGACGTAGGCCCAGGCCGGCGGCCCCGCAACGCGGCCGGCGTCGTGGCGGAACAGCCGCCATCTCACGTGCGTCGTCTTGAGATCGGACACGGTCATATGTCGGTTCTGACACAAAGGTCTTAATGATACCGATGTGCGCCCACTAGGTAATTGCCCGCAAGCGACGACGGAACCGGCAGGGAGCGCCGCCGTTTTCCTGCCCTCGCTAGCCAAGGGCCCGACCGATGTCAGACGTGATCGCCGAACCGACGTTCGAACCCCCGGCGGACGCCTTGGCCTTCTACGAGGAAAGCCTGCGCCTGCTGAAGGAGAGCGGTATCCCGTTCCTGCTGTCCGGCACCTATGCGGTGACGGCCTATACGGGCATCCGCCGCCCGACCAAGGATCTCGATGTCTTCTGCAAGCCCGGCGACTATCCCCGCATCCTGGCCTTCTTCCAGAAGCACGGCTACCGCACCGACGTCGAGGACGAGCGCTGGATCGCCAAGGTCTGGAAGGACGAGAAGCACTTCTTCGACGTCATCTTCGCCATGTCCAACGGCACCATCGCCGTGTCCGACAGCTGGTTCAGCGAGGACCGGATCACCGTCTATGGCCATCAGGTCCAGATCACCCCGCCCACGGCCCTGATCCTGTCCAAGGTCTTCATCCAGGACCGCTATCGCTATGACGGCGCCGACGTGAACCACGTCATTCTGAAACAGTCGGACGCCATCAACTGGAAGAGCCTGCTGGACCAGATGGACCTCTATTGGGAGGTGCTGGCCGCCCATCTGCTGAACTTCCGCTTTGCTTATCCGACAGAGCGCGACCGCATCCCACGCTGGCTGATGGAGGAGTTGGTCGAGCGGCTGACGGCGCAGATCGATTTGCCGGCCCCGCGCGTAAAGGTCTGTCGCGGGCGGCTGTTCAGTCCGCGCGACTATGTCGCCGACGTCGCCGAATGGGGCTTTGGCGACGTGGTCGGCAAGGGGCTGGAGGAACGCCACGACCCGGTCAATCTGGGCCACTGAAAGGAAGGTCGCCGCATGACCGACGCAACCCCGGACCCGCAGACGACGCAGCCCGGCCTGGAACCCGGCCCCGCCAAGAAGATGCGTGTCGCCGCCGTCGGCGACCTGCATGTGGGCGAGGCGACCGAGCACAGCTATCGCGACCTGTTCGAACGGGTGTCGGACGATGCGGATGTGCTGTGCCTGTGTGGCGACCTGACCAACTACGGCAAGACGACGGAGGTCGAGCGGCTGCTGGAAGATCTGAAGCTGTGCACCATCCCCATGGTCGGCGTGCTGGGCAATCACGAGCATGAATGCGGCCAGCCCGAGCATGTGACCAAGATGCTGACCGACGCCGGCGTCAAGATGCTGACCGGCGAGGCCTATGAGATCGACGGCGTCGGCTTTGCGGGCGGCAAGGGGTTCGTCGGCGGCTTCGGCCGCTATATGCTCAGCTCGTTCGGCGAGGCGTCGATCAAACAGTTCGTTCAGGAGGCGGTCGAGGACGCCAACTTGATCGAGAACTCGATCCGAATGCTGCGCACCGAGCGCTCCGTCGTCCTGTTGCACTATGCGCCCGTGGTGGAGACGGTGATGGGCGAGCCGCCCGAGATTCATGCCTTCCTGGGCTCGTCGCGCCTGGCCGAGACCATCGACCGCTATGATAACGTCAGCCTGGTCGTGCATGGCCACGCCCATCGCGGCGGGCCGGAGGGGCGAACCAACAAGGGGGTGCCGGTCTATAACGTCGCCCTGCCCGTGCTGCGCACCCTTGGCGAAACCCCCTATCGGGTCTTTGAAATCTGATCCGAGTGTAGGAGTGTGCCGCTCAGGGCTGAACTTCAGCCTTTTCTCTGGTCGCGAGGCGGCCTGTTCTGGAGTTTCCCATGCGTCTTCTGTCTTCCGTTGCGGCCGTCGCCGTCCTGGCCCTGACCACCCCGGCCCTCGCCGCCGGCCAGACCCCCGCGCCTACGCCCCAGGCCGCACCCGCCCCTGCCGCAGCCCCCGCACCGGCTGAAGAAGCCGACAGCCTCGAGGAAGCGGCGTTCGAAGCCAAGGGCGAAGCCTTCGGCGAGAAGATGGAGACCATGTCCAACGAAATGCAGGCCGCCGCCGCCCAGACCGACAAGGCCAAGGCCAAGACCGATCTCGACGCCCTACAAGCCCGCTATCAGCCGGAAGTCGACACCTTCGCCCAGGAGCTTCAGGCCTTCGCCGTGACCCAGGGCGCGCCCGCCGATCAGATGGCTGCGGTCGCGGCGCAGATCCAGGGCATCCCCGCCAAGGTTCGCACCGAAGTCGAGCAGGCCGCCGCCGCGCCGGCCGCCGCGGCCCCCGCTCAACCGCAGTAAGGCGCGCCTTACCGCGATTTCACTTGAGACAGGGCGGCGCAAGGCGGAGTTTGCACGGGTCATTCAACGGGAGCCCTCCCATGATCCGCCTGCTCAGCCTGACCGCCGCCCTGGCGCTCGCCCCCCTGTCCTCGGCGCTCGCGCAGGATGGAGCGCCCGCACCCGCGCCTGCATCCGCCGAAGCTCGGCTGGAAATCGCCTCGAACGCCTTCGAGGCCCGCATGGAAGCGTTCGGCAAGCGCGCCGAGGCCATTTCCGAGGACCATAGCCTGAGCGAAAGCGTGCGCGGCCAGCGCATCGCCGCCCTGTGGACGGAATATGCGCCGGACGTCGCCGCCTTCACGGCTGAGACCACGAAACACGCCACGGAAATGGCGGCGGAAGCGCTGAAGGACATCGACGTCAACGCCCTGGTCGCCGACGCCATGAACGACCCCGAAGTCAAACAGGCGATCGAGGACGGCATGCACAAGGGCGTCGTCACCGCGAACGGCATCGCCCAGAACAGCGCCTGGACCAATCCGACCCCCGAGCAGATGGAAACCTACAGCCTGGTCGCCCAATACGCTCTGGACCAAGCCGCCGACGCCGTCGTTGACGAGGGCGTTGAATCTCCCGAAGCGCCCGAGCCGCCGGAAGCGCCGGAACGCCCGACGGCATGACTCGCTCGTCTCCTCCCCACTCGTGGGGAGGGGGACCGCGAAGCGGTGGAGGGGCTCTTGAAGTCCCACAGGCGCCGGTGATGCGTCAAAAACCCCCTCCGTCACGGCGCTGAGACGCGCCGCGCCACCTCTCCATGAAATGGGGAGGAGACAGCAGGTCCTTGACCGCGCCGAACTAAGCAGCGACATCGCGCCGCATGTCCGCCCTGCCCGTCGACCCGCACCTCTATTCGACCTTCCTCGGCGTGATGGCGGTGATGGCGATCACGCCTGGCCCGGCCAATCTGTTCGCCGTCGCCACCGGCGTCGAGAAGGGGCGCGCCTCGGCCCTCGTCGGGGTTGTGGGGATGAATGCGGCGACCCTGGTGTGGTTCGGCGCGGCGGCCCTGGGTCTGGGCGCCCTGGTCAAGGCCTTTCCCGCCGCCTTCAGGGTCATCGCCGTCCTGGGCGCCCTCTATGTCGCCTGGCTGGGGATCAAGGCCCTGCGCGGCGCCTTCGCCACCGCCGCCCAGCCGGACCATGTCGTCGTCAAGAAGGGGCGCAGCGCCCTGATCGACGGGTTCGCCGTCCAGATCGCCAACCCCAAGGCCATCCTGTTCTTCACCGCCGTCCTGCCGCCTTTCGTGGATGTGAACCGGCCGGTCGCGCCGCAGATGGCGATGTTCGCCGTCGCCGCCATCGGCATGGATATGCTGTCGATGAGCGCCTACGCCCTGTCGGGCGCCGCGCTGTCGCGTCGCATGCAGCAACCCCGTTTTCGGCGCGGTTTCGGGGTGTTCGTCGGCATCCTATTGCTGATGGCCGCCGTATTGATCGTATTGCGGCTCTAGACGCGGCCCCGCTTCGTCCTAAGTTGATCGGGACATCGCCGTTCATGCGTCGTTCAGCCGCCAGCGCGCCCTATAGGGCGATCAAGGAGTTGATTTTTATGAAAGCTCTACCCTTCAAGGCCCTGGCGATGACCGTCGCCGCTGGTCTTGCATTGGCCGCTTGCGCCACCGCCACCCCCTATCAGCCCGCCGGCTTCAACGGCCAGCGCGGCGGCTATGCCGAACAGCGTCTGGAAAACGACCGTTTCCGCGTCAGCTTCTCCGGCAACTCGCTGACCTCGCGCGAGCAGGTCGAGCAGTCGCTGCTGTTGCGTTCCGCCGAACTGACGGTCGAGAGCGGTTACGACTGGTTCGCCACCGTCAACCGCGCCACCGATCGCGACACCCGCTTCGTCGGCACGCCCGATCCGTTCTACTCGGGCTACAACCGCTTCTACAGCCCCTACTGGGGTCCGTCGTGGCGCTACTATCGCAGCGGCTTCTGGAGCCCGTGGGACCGTTACGGCCCGTGGGGCGCCAACGACTTCGACGTGCGTCAGGTCGATCGCTTCGAGGCCAACGCCGAGATCGTGCTGGGCCGCGGACCCAAGCCGGCTGGCGATCCCAACGCCTTCGACGCCCGCGAGGTGATTCAGAACCTCGGCCCGCAGGTCACGCGACCGGCGGCGTAAGACAAAAGCCCCTCTCCACGGCGTGGAGAGGGGCTTTTTCGTTTACCCCACGCGCGGCGACTTCAGCCGGCGCTTGTTCGAGTGGGTGGCCGGCGCCTCGCCCAGGTCCTCCGGCACCTCGCCCTTGAAGTAATACCGCTGCCACGCCTCCTTGGCCGCATCGGGGTCGCCGCCGGCGAGACGCTGGTTGAAGTCGGTGCGGGCGCGGTTCCAGGCCTCGAACTGACCCTTCATCACCGGGTTGGATTCCAGGGTGCGGATGATCGGCTGGAACTGCTCGACCTTCTTGTGCTCGATCAGATTGATGAAGCAGAAGGGCTCGCCCTTTTCGAAGCTGATCCGGCCCGGCCGGGTGAAGATCCAGTTCATCGTGAAGGGGAAGGGCAGCCAGTCGGTCTCGATCAGCCCGACCAGCGGCTGGATCCCGTCCTTCACATGGTTGGGCGACCCCGAGCACATCATCCCCCAGCCCGGCGGCGTGCGGAACAGATACTGGGGATGCATGGTCAAGACGCCGCGCGAGAAGTGCGAGGTGACGAAATGATCCAGATCGTGCTGGGGCCGGTCCGGCGTGATGACGATGTCTTCCTGACGCGGGCCGCCGTTCCACTCGGCCGAGAAGCCGAATGGACACAGGATTTCCCACCCCGTGGTGTTGGCCATGTTCAGCGGCAAACAGCGATAGGGGTGGCGGCTGATGAAGGCGTCCATCCAGTTGCGCGACTGGCGACCGGGCACCAGATCCGGCGGCCGGGCCGTCATCGGATAGCATTCCAGTTCCAGCGGGCGCGTCTGCACGGTATCGACCATGATCATTTCCTAACGCCCGAAACCCGACGGCTCAACCATGACTGACGAACCCGCCGCCACACCGGCGTTCGACCGCGAGACATTGACCGTCTGGCTGACCGCGAACGGCGTGGATCACGTCACCCACGACCACCCGGCCGTGTTCCGCGTCGAGGAGGGGCTGGACCTCAAGGCCGACCTGCCCGGCGCCCACACCAAGAACCTGTTCCTGAAGGACCACAAGAGCCGGCTGTGGCTGATTTCGGCCCGCCAGAACACAGTCATCGACCTGAAGCGCGCGGCGGCCGCCATGGGCTCGGGCCGGCTGTCGTTCGGCAACGAGGCCCTGATGTACGACACTCTGGGCGTCCGCCCCGGCTCGGTGACGGCGCTGGGCCTGATCAACGACATCGACCGCCGGATAACCTTCGTCCTGGACCGCCGCCTGTGGGACGCCGACATCGTCAACTTCCACCCCCTGACCAATACGGCGACGACGGCGCTGGATCAGACGGCCTTCCGCCGGGTGCTGGCTTTGTTGGGACGCGAGCCGGTAGTAGTGGATTTCGGCATTATGGGGGAGGTTGAATGCGAGATCGGTGGGCAATAACGATGTGGACGCTTGCGATAATTTCGCTCGCAGTAGCGACCCTATCCTTCTTAGGTGTAAACAACCTGATCCGGGAGAGTTGGATATGGGTCACGTCTTCGTATGCGTGGTTGCCGCTCGTCGGGCTATCAACCTTCTGCATGTTGCAACGCGGAGTGCGTGAACATCAAACGGCAGTCCTCCAGAGTCGCACCGATTGGTACAAACCCTCACTGGCGCTTAGAGGCTGTCTATGTGTGGCTACCTTGATCGGCCTGGCGTCATATTTCTGGGAGGCCGGTTAGCGTTGCCTTTGCGCCGTCGTCACCGCCTGACCGCCGTCGAAGATCGTCACCGCGTCGCCGTCGAAGACGAACTGAAGATCCCGCTCCGTCGCGGCAAACCGCGTCTCGCTGACCGCAAAGAGAACCAGCGACAGATCGCCTGACTGCATCCGCAAGCCCAGCCCCTCGACCGACAGGGTCACGTCGCCGAAATCCGGCGACCGATACCGACCGGCGAATGATGGCAGGCGCGCCGCGTCGAACGATGCATCGACGGGCGGCGGCGCATAGGGCGGCGGGCCGTGATCATAGCTGACCACCCGGGCCATCCGCCATCGTCCGTCTTCGCGGCGCCAGACATCGGCGAACCGGGCGCGGGCGCTGATATGCTCGGCCTTGCCGTCCTGCCGGACGTAGAACTGATGGTCCCCGACGAGGAAGATGTTGCGGTCCGCCAACGGGAAGGCCTGGACCGTGCCCTGGACGACTTCGCGGCGCAGATGCTGGCCCGCCGTCCCGCACGGTCCGTTCATCAACGAGGCGACGATGGCGTCGCGCCCACGCGTCAGGCCGGTGATGTCGTGATAGAATTCCGCTTCCTCGGTGAAGGCGTCTGCCATCCGATCCCGGTCGCAGTCATTATAGGCGGCCCAGAAGGCCTCGTCCGCCTGCTCCACCTCGGCCGCTGGGGTTGGCGGGGCCTCAGCCGCGCCCGCCAGGGATGCCACGAGGATTGCTGCGATGATGATCATGGCTTCCCACTCGTGACGATCCTGACCTCAGGCTTAGAGGACAGGAGGCGGCGAGCGGCTCTAACGGATGCAGCGCGGCCCACATTCTCTTGGCGCCGCCGACCGCTTGAACCCCGCGACCGAGGCCCCATCTCGCTATTCATGGCCGATCAGCAGGGGAGCAAGCGGTGATTTCAGACGATTCAGACGAATTAGACTTTGTTTTTTGCGGCCCCCGTCTGAAATCCCGGCGCGACCCTATCGCCGCTTGATGCCGACGCATCCCGACGCCATCTGAACCGTTGACCCTGACTGACCCTGCACGGACTTCGCCCATGACTTTGCTCGATCCGACCCTGACCCCCGGCCACTCTGGCGACGACCTGATCAAGGAAGGCACCGACGCCTCCTTCATGACCGACGTGATTGAGGCGTCAAAGCATCAGCCGGTCATCGTCGATTTCTGGGCCACCTGGTGCGGGCCGTGCCGGACCCTGGGGCCGGCGTTGGAGAAGGGCGTGCGCGCCGCCAAGGGGGCGGTGAAGATGGTCAAGATCGATGTGGACGCCAATCCGGCCTATGCGGGCCAGCTGCGCGTGCAGTCGATCCCGACCGTGTACGCCTTCGTCGACGGCCAGCCCGTGGACGGCTTCCAGGGCGCGATCCCGGACAGCCAGATCAAGGCCTTCATCGACAAGCTGACCGGCGGTCCAAATGGTGGAAGGGGGGGCGGCTCGACCGAGACGGCGCAACTGCTGGAGCTGGGTGAGGAATTGCTGGGCCTGAACGACTTCGGCGGCGCGGCCCAGGCCTTCGCCCATGTCCTGTCGATCGAACCCGAGAACGAAAAGGCCATCGCTGGCATGGCGCGGGTCTATCTGGGCGGCGGCGACCACGAACAGGCGCTGCAGACCATCGCCATGGCGCCGCAGGACTCCAAGGAGCCGACAGTCCAGAGCGTGCGCGCCCAACTGGCCCTGGCGGCGAAGGCTCCATCAGGCGCTTCGGCCGAGTTGGAGGCCAAGGTCGCGGCCGATCCGAACGATCACCAGGCCCGGTTCGACCTCGCAGAGACCCAGAGCGCGGCCGGCGATTTCCAGGGCGCGGTCGACAATCTGCTGCACATCATCAAGGCCGACCGCGAATGGAACGAGCAGGCGGCGCGCAAACAGCTGCTGGTCATTTTCGAGGCCGCAGGCCTGACGTCAGACGTGTCCAAGGACGGGCGGCGTCGGCTGTCCTCCATCCTGTTTTCCTGAGCGTATCGGAGTCTTCATGCCCCAGGGCTATGTTCGAGCGCTCGATCTGCCGCAGGTGATCCCGGTGTTCCCGCTGGGCGGGACCATCCTGCTGCCGCGCGGGCAATTGCCGCTGAACGTCTTCGAGCCGCGCTATCTGAACATGGTGGACGACGCCATGGCCGGGGATCGGATCATCGGCCTGGTCCAGCCCAATGGCGGAACCCCTGCCCTGCCCAGCCTGTCGCCGATCGGCTGTGCGGGGCGGATCACCAGCTTCGCCGAGACTTCGGACGGGCGGTATCTGATCACCCTGACCGGAGTGTCGCGGTTCCGCATCGCCGCCGAGATGCCGTCCAAGGCCCCCTATCGCCAGATCCGCGCCGCCTTCGAGGCCTATGAATCCGACCTGGCGTCTCCGCCGGAAGAACCGGATTTTGACCGCGAGGCCTTCCTGGACGCCCTGCGCGCCTATATGGCCCACCGCCTTCTGGATATCGACTGGG
Source organism: Brevundimonas sp. AC546 (assembly GCF_979258305.1). Lineage (NCBI taxonomy): Bacteria > Pseudomonadati > Pseudomonadota > Alphaproteobacteria > Caulobacterales > Caulobacteraceae > Brevundimonas > Brevundimonas sp. AC546. The sequence continues at coordinate 2,232,076 of NZ_OZ409849.1, read as the reverse complement.
AGACCGCCGAGAGCGCGCCGATGGAGGCCCTGGTCAACAGCCTGTCGATGGCCCTCCCGTTCGAACCGGCCGAGAAACAGGCGCTGCTGGAGGCCATGGGCCTGATGCCCCGCGCCGAGGCCCTGACCGCCCTGCTGCGCATCGACGCCGCCGACGCCGGTGACGACGCCGCGCCGTCCATGCAATAAGCGGCCACGCTTTCAGGAACCCGCCATGAGTGATGCTTTCAACACCCCCGTGTCCGTCGACCCTCGCCTGCTGGAGGTGCTGGTCTGCCCGGTCACGCGCGGCAAGCTGACCTACGACCGCGACGCCAACGAACTGATCTCCGCTGGGGCCAAGCTGGCCTATCCGATCCGCGAAGGCGTGCCGATCATGCTGGCCGAGGAAGCGCGTCAGATCGACTAATTTCTCGCCTACCCTCCCCTCGTCATCCTCGCCCTTGTGGCGAGGATCCATACTCTCGGTTCATGTCGTGCCCCCCAGTTTCGACGGAGCGTATGGATCCTCGGCACAAGCCCGAGGATGACGGATGGAACGACGCCTCTCTTCCCTCGTCCAAGGATCCACTCATGCTGAAAATCGCCATCCAGATGGACCCGATCGAGGCCGTCGACATCGCCGGGGACACCACCTTTCTGATGGCGGAGACGGCCCAGGCGCGCGGGCACAAACAGTGGGTCTATGACTTCCGCACCCTGGCCCTGGAAGAGGGCCGCCTCTACTGCCGCGCCCGGCCGATCACCGTGCGGCGCGAGGTCGGAAACCACGTCAGCTTCGGCGACTGGGAAAAGCTGGATTTAGCCGAGGACGTGGACGTCATCCTGATGCGTCAGGATCCCCCGTTCGACATGGCCTATGTCACCGCCACTTATCTGCTGGAGACGGTCCATCCGAAGACCCTGGTGGTCAACGACCCGGCCCAGGTGCGTTCGGCGCCCGAGAAGCTGATGGTCACCGCCTTCCCCGGCCTTCAGCCGCCGACCCTGATCTCGGCCGACCCCGTCGCCCTGACCGCCTTCCACAAGAAGCACGGCGAGGTGGTTCTGAAGCCGCTGCACGGCAACGGCGGCTCGGGGGTGATCAAGCTGCGGGCCGACGATCCCAACCTGGACGCCCTGATCGAGATCCACGCCGGCGCCAGCCGCGACCCTCTGGTGATCCAGAAATTCATCCCCGCCGTGTCCAAGGGCGACAAGCGCATCATCCTGATCGACGGCGAGCCGGTCGGCGCCATCAACCGGGTGCCGGCGGCAGGCGCGGTGCGGTCGAACCTGCACGTCGGCGGCACCGCCATGCCGGTCGAACTGACGCCCCGCGACCTTGAAATCTGCAAGGCCATCGGCCCGACGCTCAAGGAGCGCGGCCTGATCTTTGTCGGCATCGACGTGATCGGGGACTATCTGACCGAGATCAACGTCACCTCCCCCACCGGCGCTCAGCAGTTGAAGACCTTCACCGGCATCGACGCCACCGCCCTGATGTGGGACGCCATCGAAACTAGGCGCGCCGCACAGGTTGCGTGACCGCCACTTGAATTAGATTTCAGTTCATGGTTCGTTCTCTCGCAGAAGCGGGAGGACGTCATGGTCGCACGGGTTGTCACGGTCGCCTTCGACGGGGTGGAGGCCCGGCGCGTGGACGTCGAGGTCCAGCTGGTGGGCCAGAACCGCGAGACGGTCTTCACCATCGTCGGCCTGCCGGACAAGGCGGTGGCCGAAAGTCGCGAGCGGGTGCGCGGGGCCTTTTCCGGCATCGGCCTGGCCCTGCCGGCGGCGCGGATCATCGCCAATCTGGCCCCCGCCGACCTGCCCAAGGAGGGCAGCCATTTCGACCTGCCCCTCGCCCTCGCTCTGATGGCGGCCATGGGGGTGATCGCGCCCGACGCTCTGGACGGATGGGCGGCCATCGGGGAGCTGGGGCTGGACGGGCAGATCGCGCGGGTCGGCGGCGCCCTGCCGGCCGCTGTCGCCGCCGACGCCATGGGCCTCGGTTTGATCTGTCCCGAAGCGACGGGACCGGAGGCGGCCTGGGCCCGCGGCGCACGCATCCTGGCCCCGCGCTCGCTGATCGCCTTGGTCAACCATTTCAAGGGAACCCAGGTGTTGCGCGCGCCCGAGCCCGGCCCGCTGGCCAGCGGCAAGGCCGTGCCCGATTTGCGCGAGGTCAAGGGGCAGGAAAGCGCCAAGCGCGCGCTGGAGATCGCGGCGGCCGGCGGCCACAATCTGTTGTTTATCGGCCCGCCGGGATCGGGCAAGTCGATGATGGCGCAACGGCTGCCGGGTCTGCTGCCGCCCCTGACCTCGCAGGAACTGCTGGAGACCTCGATGGTCTGGTCTGTCGCCGGCCTGATCGAGCGTGGCGCACTGACGCGGGATCGACCGTTCCGCAGCCCGCACCACTCGGCCTCGATGGCGGCGCTGACGGGCGGCGGACATCGCGCCAAACCGGGTGAGGCGTCGCTGGCGCACAACGGAGTGCTGTTCCTCGACGAGCTGCCGGAGTATTCCGCCCAGGCGCTGGATTCGCTGCGGGCGCCGCTGGAGACCGGCGAGATCGTGGTCGCCCGCGCCAACGCCCACATCCGCTATCCGGCGCGGTTCCAACTGGTGGCGGCGATGAACCCGTGCCGCTGCGGCATGGGCGGGGCCGGACGCGGCGCCTGCGGCAAGGCCCCGCGTTGCCAGCGCGACTATCAGAACCGGGTGTCGGGGCCGATGTTCGACCGGATCGACCTGACGGTGGAGACCCCGCCTGTCACCGCCGCCGACATGGCTCTGCCCCCACCCGACGAAGGCACGGCCGAGGCCAGGGCGCGCGTCGCGACCGCCCGCGCCATGCAGGAAGACCGGGTGCGCGAGGCGGGGCTGGAACCGACGCAAGGCCTGAACGCCCGCGCCTCGGGCGACACCCTGGACCGCTTCGCCACTCCGGACGAGGCCGGGCGGATGCTGCTGATGCGGGCGGGAGAGGCCGGGGGCCTGACGGCGCGCGGCTGGACCCGCACCCTACGTCTGGCGCGCACCATCGCCGATCTGGACGGCTGCACCGGCGTGCTGCGCCGCCATATCGCCGAGGCCCTGATCTATCGCCGCAACACCGTCGGCGCCGAGGCCGACTTCGACCGGCGCGTGGCGTCGCGCGATGCGGCTTTCGGCATGCGCGAAGATGACGGAGAACAGACTCCCTTCCTTCATTCGTGACGGTCGCGAGATGGAGGGATCCTTAACCCGCAGCCTCTAGGGTCCCTGCGAACGGGGAAGCGACCATGGCGCGACGCACAGCGACGAAGCGGATCGAGGAGCAGGCTTTGCAGCCTGTCGATCCCGCCCAGCAATTCCTGCGGCTGATGAGCCACGAGATGCGAACCCCGCTGAACGGCGTGATCGGCATGATCAACCTGCTGCAACGGACGCGACTGGACGGCGCCCAGCGCGCCTATGCCGAGAACGCCCGCCAATCGGCCGAACACCTGTTGGGTCTGGTCAACGACCTGCTGGACTTTGCGCGGCTGGAGGCCGGGGCGCTGGAGTTCGACTTGGCGCCGGTCGATCTGGAGGGCCTGGTGCGCGGCGTCGCCGAACTGCTCAGTCCGCGCGCTCATGACAAGGGGCTGGAGATTGTCTGGTCGGTCGCCGCAGACGCGCCGGACGTGCTGGCCGATGAAGGCCGTCTGCGCCAGGTGCTGTTCAACCTCGCCGGCAATGCGGTGAAGTTCACCGAGACCGGCGGCGTGCGGATCACGGTCGAGCGCGCCGGCGGCAGCGCGGGCCGCCCGCGCCTGGCCTTCTTGGTCGACGACACGGGGCCCGGCGTCGCGCCCGAGGCCCGCGCGCGCATCTTCGAGGAGTTCGGTCACGCCGATTCCTCCGACGCCGTGCGCCATGACGGCGCCGGCCTGGGGCTGGCGGTCGTGCGCAAGCTGGCCGCCGCCATGGAGGGTTCGGTGCGGGTCGAGGATCGGCCCGACGGCGCCGGCGCTCGCTTCCGCTTCGAGGCCGCCTTCGCCGCTGTCGCCGTGGCGCGTGACAAGCCGCTGCGAAATCACACGGTCGCCGTGCGTTCGCCCGACCCCTTCGTCCTGTCCGCCGCCGTCGCCCAGATCTCAGCGTCAGGAGGTGTGATCGAGGATCAGGCGCCGGTGACGCTGGTCGATCATGCCGGCGTCGCCGCGGGCGCCCTGGCCGTCCTGCCGGCCACCGGTCGCGGCATCGTCCTGCTGAAGCCGTCCGAGCGCGATCTGATCGCGCGCTATCGATCCGCCGGCTTCCATGGCTACCTGATCAAACCCTTGCGCCGGGCCTCCCTGGCCGAACGTGTGTTGGCGGCCGTCGGGGCCGAGGCCGGCGACCGCAGCATCGCCAATACCCCCGCCCCTGTAGAAGACGACCGCGTCTCGCCCGTGCAGTTCGCCGGCATCCGCGTGCTGCTGGCCGAAGACAATCCCGTCGGCGCGCTTCTGGCTCGCACCCTGCTGCGCCGCGAAGGCTGCACCGTCGAGACCGCCGCCACCGGCGAGGAAGCTGTCGCGGCCCTGAAGCGCGCGCGCTACGATGTCGTCTTCATGGACATGCGGATGCCGGGCATGGACGGCCCCGCCGCCGCCCGCGCCATCCGCGCCGGAGGCGACACGACGCCGATCCTGGCCCTGACCGCCAACGCCTTCGCCGAGGATCGCCGCGCCTGTCTGGAGGCAGGTATGGACGACCATATCGTCAAGCCGCTTGACGCCGACGCCCTGCGCGCCGCCCTGGCCCGCTGGACGAAGCGCGACATCCGCGCCAAGGTCGGCTAAGTTACAGGCGCCCGCGTTTCCGGCCGCCGCGCCGGAGCCGTGCATGACCGACCAAGCCACCCCCGCCGCCAACGGCAAGTCTGCCGGACGCTTTGGCGGTCTCGCCGTCTATGGCGAGCGGCGCGTCTTCATCATGCTGCTGCTGGGCTTTTCGGCGGGCCTGCCCAACCTGCTGATTTTCGACACCCTGACCACTTGGTTGCGCGAGAGCGGCCTAACGCTTGAAGTGATCGGCTTCTTCGCCCTGGCGACGCTGTCCTACTCCCTGAAATTCGTTTGGGCTCCGCTGATCGACCGGACCGCCGTGCCTCTGCTGACGCGACTGCTGGGCCATCGCCGGGCCTGGATGCTGGTGACCCAGGCGGTGATCGTCTTCGGCCTGTGGTCAATCTCGACCCTGAATCCGTCCAACGCCCTGATGGCAGTGGCCGGTTTCGCCGCCCTGGTCGGCTTCTTCGGCGCCACCCAGGACATCGTCATCGACGCCTGGCGGATCGAGGCCGCCGACGACAGCCGGCACGGCGCCATGGCCGCCGCCTATCAGCTGGGCTACCGCGTCGCCATGATCGTGGCTGGGGCCGTGCCTCTGGTGCTGGCCGATCTCTACAACTGGAACCTCTCCTACGCCGTGATGGCCGCCCTGATGGGCATCGGCATCGCTGGCGTCCTGTTTGCGCCGCGAGAGAAGGCGCACTCGATCCGTGCCATCCCGATAGGCGACGTGCCGTCACGACCGAAACTGGAAATCTTTGAGTGGATCGCCCGCCTCGCCGTCATCGGCGTGGCGGCCATGTTCCTGGGCTCAGGCCTGACGGGACAGTCGGCGCCGCTAAACGCCCTGTTCGGTCTGTTCGGCTTGAGCGTGGACGGCAAGGCGGCGGTAGCAGCCCTCCTGTCCGCCAAACCCGAGGGCGTCTATCTGCAGTTCGCCCTGGTGTTTGCAGGTCTGGCCGTCATGGTCCTGGCCTGCTGGCCCCTGCCGGGCATGAAAACGCGGCCCGGCGCCTATCTGGCCGGGTCGTTCGGCCAGCCGCTGGCGGACTTCTACCGACGGTTTTCAGGCGTCGCGACCCTGATCCTGGCCCTGATCTGCGTCTATCGCCTGGCCGACTTCGTGCTGAACATCATGCCGCCCTTCTACATCGACTTGGGCTTCTCCAAGACGGAGTTGGCCGAGGTGCGCAAGGTGTTCGGCGTGATCATGACCACCCTGGGCGTCTTCATCGGCGGCTGGTCTGTGGCCAGGCTGGGCCTAATCCGCACGATGGTCATCGGCGCCTTCATGAGCCCAGTTTCCAACCTGATCTTCGCCTGGCTGGCGACCCAGGGACACAGCCTGTCTGCCCTGACCGTCGCCATCGGCGTAGACAATATCTCCAGCGGCTACGCCGGGACGGCCCTGATCGCCTATATGTCCAGCCTGACGTCGATCGGCTTCACGGCGACCCAATACGCCCTGTTCACATCGCTTTATGCCCTGCCCGGCAAATTGATCGCATCGCAATCGGGCCGGATCGTGGAGGCCTCGGCCCGAGCCGCGGAGGGGACGGGACCGTTCGCTGGCCTGCGCGCACTATTCGCCAATCTTCAACCCGGCGTGCTGACCACCGGGGCGGCGACCAGCGGCGTCACCCCTGCCGCCCTCGGCGCCGGCTATGTCGCCTTCTTTCTTTATTCGGCGGTCATCGGCGTTTTCGGCATCGTCCTGGCCTTCATCGTAGCCGGCAAGCAGACCGCCTTGCAGGAACGACAGAAGGCGACGGCCGAACAGAACGCGGCCATTGCCGCGACCGAGGGTCAGCCGTCCTGAAGCCTTAGCGCTTCAGGAAGCCGCCGATCATGTCGCCCAATCCGCCGGGCAGCTTGCCCAACAGGTCGTCAGCGCCGTCGATCTGACCGCCGGGGGTCAGGCGGTCGATGGCCTCGGGCAGCAGACCTGCCAGAGTCTCGCCAGCCTGCTGAGGCGAGACGCCCATCTTGGCGGCGATGTCGGCGATGGGGCCGTGGCCCAGGACGGCCGTGATTTGCTCAGGCGAGATATTGGCGTTTGGGCCAGTGCCGACCCAGGAGCCGACCACGTCGCCCAAGCCCGCCTGGCCGAACTTCTCCGCCAGGCCGCCGATGCCGCCTTGGCCCTTGAGCAGGTCGCCCAATCCGCCTGCGGCGTCGTCGCCCAGGCCCTTCACCACATTGTCGAGAAAGCCCATCGTCCATCTCCTATTGATTGCGCACCGTAACACCGTCGTGCGACGGATACGAGAAAGGCCCGCCGGGGGTCCGACGGGCCTCTTCCAGATCCAGCTTTCGCCGAACCCTTAGTTCTTGGCGTCGTTGGCGCCGGTGGTGACGGCCGAACCGGCAGCCGAGACGTCGCGGCCGGCGCCGGCGATGGTGTTGCAGGCCGACACGGCCAGAGCGGCGGCGACGATGGTCAGAGTGATGATCTTGCGCATGGTGTGAACCCCTTGTTGGTATGGTCAAGCTCCGTCCAAACGCCGACCTGGAACTTGGGTTGCATTAAGCGACGCCGTATCGGGATTTTACCCGGACGTGTCGGATCGCCGCAACATCTGCGACATTGACGGCTTGCGCTCGACGGATACGGCCCCGAAGGTGCGCCCCTGTTTTACGAGGGGTTGTCCATGCGTCGTCTTCTGATCTCGTCCGCCGCCATGATGGCGGTGCTTTCCGCCGCGCCCGTAATTGCCCAAACGACGGCGGCGCCGGCGCCGGCAGCCGAGGCCCCAAGCGAGGACGCGCGTCTGAACGCCTTCTTTGAACAGGCCTTCCAGGCCCGCATCGCGCTGAGCCCGCAGCAGATGACCTCGCTGGGCATCAAGACCGATTACGACAAGCTGGACGACGTGTCGGATGTCGCCGCTGATCGGGCCCTGGCGCTTCAGGAAGCCCAGTTGGCGCAGATGAAGGCCCAGTTCGACCCGCAGAAGTTGGGCCCGCAGGCGCGGCTGTCGTGGCGGATCTTCGAATACGGCGTCCAGCAGGCGCGACTGTCGAACCAATGGCGCGACTGGGGCCTCCAGTTCGCGGCCAACGGCAACCCGACCACCAGCCTGCCGGTCTTCCTGATCAACAACCACCGCGTCGCCAGCGTCGCCGATGCGGAGGCCTATGTCGCCCGCCTGCGCGCCGCCGAAACGCAGATGGATCAGGTCGCCGATGAACTGCGTCAGCGCGCGGCGGCGGGCGTGGTCTCGCCCCGCTTCGTCTTCGCGCCGTCCATCGCCAATACGCGCAACGTCATCTCGGGGGCCCCGTTCGACGGCGGCGCGGACAATGCGGTCTGGGCCGACTTCAACAAGAAGGTCGCGGCGCTGGAAATCGATCAGGCCACCAAGGACCGGTTGCTGTCCGAAGGCAGCGCCGCCCTGACCGGCCCCTACAAGGCCGGGTTCGACACCGTGCTGACGGCCCTGGCCGAGGTGCAGCCCAAGGCCGACAGCGATGCCGGGGTGTGGCGCCTGCCGCAGGGTGAGGCCTATTACAACGCCCGGCTCCAGCTCTCGACCACCACCGACCTGACCGCCGACCAGATCCACCAGACCGGTCTGGCCGAAGTCGCCCGCATCCAGGCCGAGATGGAAGTCATCAAGACGCAGGTCGGCTTCACCGGCTCGCTGCAGGACTTCTTCGCCTTCCTGAAGACCGATCCGCGCTTCCAGTATCCGAACACGCCGGAGGGCAAGGAGCAGTATCTGACGGACGCGCGCGGCTTCATCGCCCAAGTGATGGCGGCGGCCCCGCAATGGTTCTCGACCCTGCCCAAGGCGGCCTTGGAAGTGCGGGCGGTCGAGCCGTTCCGCGAGGCGACGGCCTCGATCGCCTTCTACAACTCGCCGGCGCCGGACGGGTCGCGGCCGGGCATCTATTACGTCAACCTGTCGGACATGACCCAGGTGCTGAAGCCCCAGATCGAGGGCATCAGCTATCACGAAGGCGCGCCGGGCCACCATTTCCAGATCGCCTATGCGCAGGAGATCGAGGGCCTGCCGCGCTTCCGTCGCTTCGGCGGCTACGGCGCCTACGCCGAGGGCTGGGGCCTGTATGCCGAGCAGTTGGGCAAGGAGATGGGCTTCTATCAGGACCCCTATTCCGATTTCGGCCGACTCTCGACCGAACTTTGGCGCGCGGTGCGTCTGGTGACCGACACCGGCCTGCACGCCAAACGCTGGAGCCGCGAACAGGCGATGGACTATTTCCGCCAGAACTCCCTGCTGTCCGAGCGCGACATCGAAAAGGAAGTCGAGCGCTACATCACCAATCCCGGCCAGGCCACCAGCTACAAGATCGGCGAGTTGAAGATCGAGGAACTACGCGACCGGGCCAAGGCGGCGCTGGGCGACAAGTTCGACATCAAGGACTTCCACGCCGTAGTCCTAGGCTCCGGCTCTGTGCCGCTGGACGTGCTGGAAGACCAGGTCGACGGCTGGATCGCGGCGGGCGGCGGGGCGCCGAGGGCTTAGACACGCCCTTCTCCCATTGGGAGAAGGTGCTCGAAGAGCCGGATGAGGGTCGGCCGGTGGGCCCTGGTCGCATCACCCGGCCCTCACCCTTTCGCGCAAGAACGACGGCTACGCCGCCGTGCGCTCAAGCCCTCTCCCAACGGGAGAGGGAGGCAATAATGCGCTTTTCGTGTATGAGCCGCCGCCATGCCCTTCACCGCCACCGTCCTGACCATGTTTCCCGAGGCCTTTCCCGGCCCGCTCGGCGTGTCTCTGATCGGCACGGCGTGGCGCGAGAAGGGCCTGTGGAGCCTGGAAACGGTTGACATTCGCGCCTTTTCCACAGATACGCGCGGCTTCTTGGACGACACCCCTGCGGGTGGCGGCCCGGGAGCTGTGCTTAAGGCGGACGTGGTGGCTCGGGCGGTGGATAGCCTGTCGGGACCGACCAACCCTTCTAGGGGGCGGCCGCTTTTGTACATGAGCGCCAGGGGTCGGCCCCTGACCCAGGCGCGCGTCAAGGAATGGGCCAAGGCCGACGGCATCGTCGTGCTTTGCGGTCGTTTCGAGGGGGTGGACCAGCGGGTGCTCGACGCACGCGGGTTCGAGGAGGTCTCGGTCGGAGACGCGGTTCTCGCTGGCGGCGAGGCGGCGGCGATGGTCGCGATCGAGGCGTGCGTAAGACTGATCCCCGGTGTGCTTGGCGCGGCAGACAGCCTGTCGTCCGAAAGCTTCGAGGATGGGCTTCTGGAACACCCGCAGTACACGCGACCGCGGACGTTCGAGGGCTTGGAGATACCCGAGGTGCTGGTGTCGGGCGACCACAAGAAGGTCGCGCAATGGCGCGAGACGCAACGGGAACAGACAACGCGGGAGCGGCGACCAGACCTCTGGGAAGCGCATCTCGCCAAATCACAGCTAAAGGGCGCAAAGCCCGAGGAGAAATGACATGAACATCGTTCAACAGCTGAACGCCGAAGAAAAAGCCCGCGTCCTGGGCGAACGCAAGATCCCGGTCTTCCAGCCCGGCGACACCCTGCGCGTCAACGTGAAGATCAAGGAAGGCGAGCGCGAGCGCGTCCAGGCCTTCGAAGGCGTCTGCATCGCCCGTGACGGCGGCGGCATCAGCGAAACCTTCACGGTCCGCAAGATTTCGTTCGGCGAAGGCGTCGAACGCAAATTCCCCATTCTGTCGCCGAACATCGAGTCGATCGAAGTGAAGCGCCGCGGCGTCGTGCGTCGCGCCAAGCTCTATTACCTGCGCGATCGTCGCGGTAAGTCGGCCCGTATCGCCGAACGCCAGACGGTTCGTCCCGTCAAGGGCGCCGTGGTTCCGGAAACCGGTTCGGCCTCCAAGGGCGACGAAGCGTAGTTTCAGACACGACACTGAAATGACGAAGGCCCCGGCGTTTCCGCCGGGGCCTTTTTCTATTCCACCGTCAGCGACTACTGCGGATAGAGCGGGTTGTCCGCGTCGCGCTGGCCTTCCAGGCTGTGCTTCAACGCTTCCATCTGCTCATGCTCGGTCTTCACCGCCGCATAGGCCCGCCGGATCGTCTCGCGGGTCGTGGCGGAAATTCCGGTATCCTCCAGCGCCTTTTCGTATTTGCCGGCGATGAAGCCCTCGCCGCTGTTGATCGAACCGACGACGGAATCGTCGTTGCGCAGCAGGGCATGTTTCACGTCAAGGAAGGCCCGGTGGGCCTTGGCCAGGATCGAGCCGTCGGATTCGGGATCGCCGCCCAGGCCGCGCACGGCGGCGCACAGGTCGTCTACGACCTGCTGGCGTTCGGCGCTGCGGCGCTCGAACAGGGTGCGGTAATGCGGGTCCTGCGTCTGTTCGGCGGCTTCGCGATAGCCGTCGGCGCTGTCCAGCGTGGTTTCGATCAGGCCGTTCAAAACCTTGATGTCGTGGGCGTTGGGGTTGGTCATCTCGTCTATCCTTCCGCTGTTGCGGTCGAACGGCGAAATGGTCGGGCGCGGCGAAGGTTGCCGCCCTGCGACATCAAAGTTTGGTGCGCAGGGACCACAGCTCGGGGAAGCAGCGCTTGTTCAGGGTCGAGGCCAAATAGGCCGCCCCCTCGGTTCCGCCGGTTCCACGCCGCCGGCCGATGATGCGCTCGACCGTGACCACATGCTTGTGTCGCCAGGTCAGCAGGGCGTCGTCCAGATCGACCAGCTTCTCGGCCAGCTGATACAGGACCCACCAACGCTCGGTGTCGCGATAGACCTCCAGCCAGGCCGCCTCGACGGCTTCCGACGGCTCGTAAGGCTGGGTCACGTCGCGGTTCAGCACCTCGGCGGGCACGGGCAGACCCGCCTCGGCCAACTGGGCCAGCGCGTCGTCGTACAGGCTGGGCGCGGCGATGGCGGCCTGAAGCGCGGCCAGGGCCTCGGGGCGATCCTCATGGAACTTCAGGAAGCTGGCGTCCTTCAGGCCCAGCATGGCCTCGAACCGACGGAACTGATCGCTCTGAAAGCCCGAGGACGAGCCGAGCGAACCGCGAAAGCGCAGATAGTCTGCCGGGGTCATCGTCGACAGGATGTCCCAGCTGTGGGTCATCACCGCCTGGATGCGCGAAACCCGCGCCAGGCTCTTGTAGGCGGGAACCAGGTCGCCGGCGCGCACCAGCCGCTGGGCCAGGGCCGTCTCGTGCAGGATCTGCTTGAGCCACAGTTCCTTGGTCTGGTGGATGACGACGAACAGCATCTCGTCGTGCTGATCCGACAGCGGATGCTGGGTCGAAAGCAGGTCGTCCAACGCCAGATAGCCGGCGTAGGTGATGTCGCTGGATTGGGTCATGCCCGCCTATCGCCCGCGGTGGCGGGCAGCGCAAGGCGGCTTAATGCTGGCCTTGGGCCGAGACGTTCGAGGCGATCTGGCGACCGGCGTCGAAGGCGTCGCGCGCGCCTTTGTAGATGAAGCCGTAGGTCGGATAGACGGTCGTGCCCAGGTCGTTGATCGGATTGTACCAGACCTTGACCTGCGACCAGTCGTTGGAGGGCGACACGTCGACGACGGTGACGTTCTCCTCGACCTTGCCGCGGCTGCCGCCCCAGTTGGCGTGGGTCACGCGGACCACGCGGTCGGTCAGGATGTCGGAGACGACGGCGACGTGGCCCCGGCTCATGCGGCCCTCGGGACGGAAGACCAGAACCGAGCCGGTTTCCGGCGCCTTGCCGGTGCGGAAGCCGGCGGAGGCCTGGCGCCACCATGTCCAGGCGTCGCCGAAGATATTGATGCCCGAGAACATGCGCGCGAAAGTCACGCACTGCCAATACGGCTCGTCAGCCTTTGCGCTGGTGGGAACGGCGCCCAACGCAAAAAAACCGAGGGTCGCCGCAACTGCGGCGGCTTTGAGCCGTTTCGTCATGCTTAGGGGTATCCCGACCCGCCGTTGGGACGCCCTTTAGGCCATGGGTTCACGCTCGGTAGCAAGTTGTTTCGGCGTAGCGCTGGACTTCAGACTGCTTGCCGAAACCTTATTGCTGCGCTTTGCCATGCCGCGCAAAGCCTTGCGGGCCGGGTGTTCCACCAAATGGTACGAAATGGCCGCGACGACGGGTAACAGGGCCAAAATCACCAACCACACGAAAATTTGAAGCTGCTTGTCGGGCGCGTCCGTGAGCTTGGCGGCCAGACCGACGGCCAGAAGCTTCCACGGCACGCAGACCATATAGACCGAATAGCTGATCTCGCCGAGGTATACGGCAGGCTTGGACGCCAGCCATCCGGCGCGTTCGTTCGGCAGCGACGCCAGCGACAGGATCAGGGCGCCGGCCAGCAGAACCGTGACCCCGTCCCATAGGCCCAGCGCGGCGCTGAGGACCATCAGGCCGAACGAGACGGCGGCGCAGAGCCACGGCGCCTTCAACGGCGCGCGGCGATAGACGAGGTAGAGGGCGCACCCCAGGGCGAAACACGGCACGATCCGCAGCGCGCCCCAACGAATGGTCGCCTCGGTCAGAGCGAAGCCTGCCCATTGCTCGAAGACGAAATAGAGGATGGCCAGGAACGCCGCTGCGCCGACGACGGCCGCGATCGGACGATGCCGCGCGCGCCAGAAGACGAAGGCGAACAGAGGGAAGCACAGGTAGGCGAACCACTCCGCCGAGATCGACCAGGACGGATGGTTCCAGCCCGCCACCGGCGCCAGGCCCCAGGCGTGGACCATGAACAGGTTGGCGGGCAGCGACGCCCAGCTCAGCACATTGCCGTCCACGCTCATGCCCGCGAACAGGGCGGCGGCGGCCAGAAGCCCGACCCCGATCAGGGTCGCGACATGCAGCGGATAGACCCGCGCCACCCGCGCCCACAGGAAGCTGCGATAGGAGAACCGCTTCTCGCCCGCCGCCTGAAGATAGACGTGGCTGAGGATGAAGCCAGACAGGACGAAGAACAGCTCGACTCCTAGATAGCCCTTGGCCACCAGACCGGACTGACCCGCCCCGGCAAGGTTTTCCCAGAAACTATAGACGGCGACCCACATCGCTGCGCCGAAACGCAGGGCGGTGATGGGGCGAAGATCGGCAGGAGTCTGGACGGGGGTCATGGTCTCACCTTGGCACGTCAGCCTTTTCGAACCGTGAAGGCGCGCAAAGGTTGTGCCCGGCGGCCGCTATCCCGCCCACGCGCCGTGGAAGCCGGCCGGCAGGGCCGTGTCCGCCTGCCAGGTCGCCACCGGCCCGTCCTCGATCCGCGCCACGTCGAAGACATGGAGTTCGGTGCGACCGTCCTTCAGATTGACCGACGGTCCGACCAGCCAGGCGTCGCGTTCGGCCATCGCACCGGGCTTGGGCACGAAGACCGCTTCCTCGACCACCTGATGCACGCCGAATTCGAAGGCCTTCAAGCGGCCGCTGTCCCAGTCGTGGACGGCCAAGCCAGTCGGCAGAGGACGACCGCGCGTCTCGCCCGCCGTATGGGCCGTAAGGCTGCGTTTCAGCCCGGCCCGGCGCGGATCGGCTTTCGGGAACTCGCCCACGACATCGCTGTAGGTCATGTCGGCGCGACCATCGGGCCGCAGGGTGATCAGGGCCAGTTTCGCCGGATCGCCCGGCGCCACCCCATGCCCATCCACCAGAACCCGCGCGCCATCGACGGCGAAGCGCGGATCGCCGCTGGCGGCGACATCGAAGCGGATCGTGTCGTCCCGCTCGGCCCAGGCGTCGCCCAGGTGGAAATGGAAGAAGCCGGGCAGGTCGTAGAGGCGGCGCTTGGACAGGTCGTCCTTGTCCAGCACCAGGACCTGCGTCCCCATCTCGGGTCGCCAGGCGAGACCCGAGATCACCGGCATGGCGTGGGTCTCGAACACCCAGGGCTGGAGCACCAGGATCACGTGCCGGTCGGTGGCGGTGAAGTCGTGCATATAGCTGGCGCGCGGCAGGGGCACGATCTGGGCGTCGTTCAGGCTGCGGTCGGGGTTCAAGCGCCAGATGACGGCGCGGTTTCCGGCTAGGCCGACATTCCAGATCGAACCGTCGGGCGCATAACGCGGATGGGCCTGGAACGGCATCCCCTTCAGGTCGTCACGCAGGGTGACGAAGCTCTTGGTCGATAGGTCCGAGGCCGACATGGCCAGGGGCGATCCCGCCTCCCACAGCGCCCAGACCTGATCGCCCGCGACCATGACGGCGGTGTTTGCGGCGTTGGCGTCATCGTTCGAACCAATGCGGGCGCGCGCGTCGCCTTTCGTGCCGAAGCCTGGGGTCACGACGGCGCCCAGTTCGGTCTCGGCGCGGCGCTTGGGTGTGTCGGCGAACCGCGCCTCCAGCGTGGCCTGCCCGTCCTGGATGCGGAAGGCGCGCATCATGCCGTCGCCGTCGAACCAATGGGTCGCCGAACCGCCCGGTCGCCGGAACTTGGCCGGCCCGTTGCGATAAAGCGCGCCCTGCAGCCCCTCCGGCGCCCGGCCGTGGATCAGGCGCATCGTCTGGCGCGCCATGTCGCCATCGATGTCCTGGGTCGCCAGCGCCCAGTCGGCGTTCGTCGCGGCGACGGCGTCCAGAGCGGCGGCGGCGCGGACCATTTCGGGCGTGGCGACGGCGGCGGAAAGCGCGGCGGCGCCCATCAGGAAGGAACGGCGGGAGGGGGTCATGATCAGGCTCCGGCTTCGATCGCTTACTTCAGGTCGATCGACTGGACGGCGACGCCGGCCGCAGTGAACTTGGCGCGGTCCCACGACGCCGGCCCCATGTTGCCGACCGCATTGTTGGAGAAGGCGTAGGGTTCGGTCGGCATGCCGAAGGGGTTGGTGTTCATCTTGCCGTCGCCGTTTAGGTCGTGAAAGGCGCGCACCGCATAGTCGCCGTCGGGCAGCCCCTCGAACGTCGCGCTCTTCTGACCGCCCGCCGCGTCGACCATGGCGTAACGGACCGGCTGGCCCTCGCCGCCATAGTTCGCCTCACTGCCGAAGACAGCGGCCATGATCTGGCCCTGAGGCGCCGCGGTCGGAAAGTCGACGGTCAGGTCGGCGGCGAAGGCCGGGGCCGAGATGACGGCGGCGGCGACGAGAGCGAGAACGGGGGTGATGGCGGCGAAGGTCTTCATGACGGTGCGTCCTGGTTCAGGGAGGAGACCGACGACCGGTCCTCGATGACCGACACTGCCGCCGCTCCGTGCCCGCCGCCACCTCACTTGCGGCGACGCACGGCCACCATTCGCCAACGACCACCCCCGTTCATTGGCGAAGCGCGAACGGACAGAGAATTTTACGCCGCAGCGTGTGACGCAAAAAAGAAAAGGCCCGGAACCTGGGTCCCGGGCCTTTGTCTCTGAGTGGCTCGCGACGTGGACTAGTCCAGCGTGCGCTTGATCTCTTCGACCGTGAAGCACTCGATGTAGTCGCCTTCCTTGATGTCCTGGAAGCCCTGGAACTGCATACCGCACTCCTGGCCCGCCGTGACTTCGTTGACCTCGTCCTTGAAGCGTTTGAGCGTGTTGAGCGTGCCAAGTTCCAGCACCACCACGTCGTCGCGGACGATACGGACGCGGGCGCCCTTGCGGACCACGCCTTCCGACACCCGGCAACCGGCGATCTTGCCGATCTTGGAGATGTCGAACACCTGCAGGACGGCCGCGTTGCCCAGGAAGGTTTCGCGTTGCAGCGGCGCCAGCATGCCGGACAGCACGCCTTTGATGTCGTCCAGCAGGTCGTAGATGATCGAATAGTAGCGGATCTCGACGCCCTCGCGGTCGGCCAGATCACGCGCCTGTTTCGACGCACGAACGTTGAAGCCGAGGATCGGCGCGCCGGCCGACTTGGCCAGGTTGACGTCGCTCTCGGTGATGCCGCCGGCGCCGGAATAGACCGTGCGGGCGCGCACTTCGTCGGTGCTCATCTTGTCCAGCGAACCCACGATGGCTTCGGCCGAACCCTGCACGTCCGCCTTGATGATGACCGGCAGTTCCGAGGCCTTCTTGGAGCCGAGCCTGGCCATCATGTCGACCAGCGAGACAGAGCCGCCTGAAACCTGGGCCTTCTCGCGCTTCACCCGCTGACGGTATTCGGTCAGCTCGCGGGCGCGGGCTTCGGATTCCACCACAGCGAAGACGTCGCCGGGAGACGGAGCCTCGTCCAGGCCGAGGATCTCGACCGGGACAGACGGACCGGCTTCGGTCAGTTGCTCGTTGCGCTCGTTCAGCAGGGCGCGAACCTTGCCCCACGATCCGCCGGCTACGACGATGTCGCCGCGCTTCAGCGTGCCGCGCTTGACCAGGACGGTGCCGACCGGGCCACGTCCCTTGTCCAGCTTGGCCTCGATGACCACGCCTTCGGCCGAACGATCGGCGCTGGCGCGCAGATCCATGACCTCGGCCTGGACCAGAATGGCTTCCAGCAGGCCGTCGAGGTTCATCCGCTCCTTGGCGGACACCTCTATGATCTGGGTGTCGCCACCCAGGCTTTCGGCGATCACTTCATATTGCAGCAGTTCGTTGACGACCTTCTGCGAAGTCGCCCCCGGCTTGTCCATCTTGTTCACCGCCACGATCAGGGGCGCATTAGCCGCCTTGGCGTGCTGGATGGCTTCAATCGTCTGCGGCATGACGCCGTCGTCGGCGGCGACGACCAAGACCACGATGTCCGTCACATTGGCGCCGCGCGCACGCATGGCCGAGAAGGCGGCGTGGCCCGGGGTGTCCAGGAAGGTGACCTTCTGGTCGTCCGGCAGGCGAACTTGGTAGGCGCCGATGTGCTGAGTGATGCCGCCGGCTTCGCCGCCCGCGACGTCGGTGGTGCGCAGGGCGTCCAGCAGCGAGGTCTTGCCGTGGTCGACGTGGCCCATGATGGCCACGACCGGGGCGCGGGTGTCCGCCGCTTCGGCGTCGTCCGCATCGCCCAGGAAGCCGAACTCGATGTCGGATTCCGAGACGCGCTTGACGGCCATGCCGAACTCCTCGGCCACCAGTTCGGCGGTGTCGGAGTCGATCACGTCGTTGATCTTCATCATCAAGCCCTGCTTCATCAGGAACTTGATGATGTCGACGCCGCGCACGGCCATCCGGTTGGACAGCTCCTGAACGGTGATAACGTCGGGAATGACCACTTCGCGCGGACGGTTGGGCGCGTCGGTCGAGCCGCCCTTGCGCTTTTCCTTCTCGCGTTCGCGGGCGCGGCGGACCGACGCCAGCGAACGCATCCGCTCGGCGGCGTCGCCGTCGCCGACCACGGACTGGATGGTCATGCGGCCTTCGCGGCGCTTCGGCTCGCCGCGCGTGCGGCTGACCGCCTTGCCGGCGTCGGAGAAGCGTTTTTCACGATCGTCGTCGCGACCGACCGGACGGCCGAAGCCGGCGCCGGGCGCACGGGCCGGACGCAGAACATTGGCCTCGGCCGGGGGCGCGTTCGGGGTCGGACGACCGCCGGGGCCGGTGCGCGCGCCGCCGGGACGGGCGGCGCCGGGAGCCGGACGCGGGTTCAGAGCAGAGTAACGAACGGGCTCGGCCGGCTTGGCGCCTTGCGGACGCTGGCCGCCAGGACCCGGACGAGCGCCCTGCGGACGATCGCCTTGCGGGCGGTCGGTCTGCGGGCGCTCCGAATAGGCGCGGTCGCCGCCACCCATGGCTTGCTCGCGAGCCGAACGGCCGCCGAAGGCGGGACGCTCAGGCGCAGCGCGTTGCGGATTGCCGGGCTTCGGTACGCGTTGACCAAAGTTGACGACAGGGCGAGCCGGGGCAGCCGGGCGGGCGGGCGCAGCCGGCGTCGGGGCCGCAGCCACAGGAGCCGGTGTCGGCGCAACGGGCGCAGGAGCCGGTGCAGCGGCGACGGGTGCGGCAGGCTTCGGCGCCGGCTTGGCCGGTTGAGGGGCAGCGGCCGTCAACTTGGCGGCCTCGGCGCGGGCGGCTTCGGCTGCAGCCTTGGCGGCGGCGGCTTCGTCGCGCGCGGCCTGGGCGGCGCGTTCGGTGGCGGCGGCCTGGTCGCGGGCGGCCGCGTCGGCTGCAGCCTTGGCGGCGGCGGCGGCGTCAGCCTTGGCGGCGTTGGCCTGGGTCGCCAGGGCGATGGCGCGACGCCGCGCTTCCTGCTCCTCGGGCGACAGGGCGCCGCCGGCGGGTTGCGACGGGCGCTGACCTTGCGGACGCGGCGCCTGAGAGGCCTGCTGCGGACGCGCGACATCGAAGCCCTGCGGACGTTGCGGTCCGCCGGCGCCCGCACGACGCTTGGTCTCGACCACCACCGTCTTGGATCGGCCATGGCTGAAGCTCTGCTTCACGGTCCCGGTCGGGACCGATCCCACAACGCGCGGCTTCAGGCTCAGCGGAGCACGCGGCCCCGTCTGGGACGGCGTGCCGCCCGCGTTGCCTTGGCCTTCGTTGGTCTTGTCGTTTTCGTCGCTCATCCGGTCGCTTTACTCGGGGCGGAAAGGCCCGCCGTCCTCATCTAATACCCATGAACGGCCGTGAGCCCGTCTCCGCCCTTGGAGACAGGCCTCGGCCGCCAAAATCCTCAGCTCGCCCCACCTTTATCAAGGTCAGTCGGGGTTGCTCCCGCCGGTCCGTCCTCGACACTGGAAACATTCCAGTGAGGGGGACGAAGCGGCCGAAATCCAGCCAGTCGTTCGACCTCTATGGTCCACCGATCGGCGCGTCCGCCCGCAAGCAGGACGGCGTGTATCGCATTTTCCAGCCCAAGGGCCAAACTCAAATCGTCCACGGTGAACGCGCCGCAAACTTTTGCGGTCTGATGGCGGGCCAGGGCGAGGATTTTTCCGCGTCCGTCGGCCGAGCCGTCGGCGGCTTCCAGCACCCAGGCGGCCTTGCCCGAACGGATGTTCGCGGCGGATTTTTCGAAGCCAGAGATAAGCACGCCTTCGCGCCGGGCAAGACCGAGCTGGTCGAGACAGCGCCGGACCAGCAGCCGTTCGACGATATCGGCCAGGTCAGCCGGAGCGGTCAGCTTGGTTTTCGCAGCGCGGGTGAAGCCGTTCTTCTTGACCGCAGTCTCGATCGAGACGCGGCTGGCTTCGACCCACAGGCCGCGTCCGGGCAGTTTCCTGCCCAGGTCGGGAACCACCTGGCCATCAGGCCCGGCGACGAAACGGATCAGGCGAGATTCGTCCATGACCTCGTGAGAGACGAGGTCCCGGCGTTCCCTATCGATCGTTGCGTCGCGCAAGCTCATATGTGGCCAGGTCTCCCATCACGCGTTCGACGGTTCGGAGTCGTCCTCGACGAGGACCTCCGTTGCGTCGGATACGGCCTCGGCGTCTTCGGCCTCGGCGGGCGCGTCGCCGAACACCTGGTCCGGGTCATATTCGCCCTCGGCGTATTCGCCGTCTTCCTCGAACTCTTCCGGCTCAGGCTGCGGCAGTTCCGAAGCGTCGATCCAGCCGGCGGCGACACGCGCCTGAAGGATCAGCAGTTCGGCGTCTTCCTGAGCCAGGTTGAAGCTTTCCAGAACGCCGGGGACCTTGACCCGTTCGCCGTTCTTGACTTCGTAGCCGCCGCGGATTTCGTCGGTGGCCAGGTCGGCGAGATCCTCAACCGTCTTCACGCCGCCTTCGCCCAGGGCGACGGCGATGGCCAGGGTCACGCCCGGCACCTGAAGCACGCCGTCCTCGACGCCCAGTTCGACGCGTTTGGCGTCCAGCTCGGCGGCCTTCTTGTCCAGGAATTCGCGGGCGCGGGCCTGCAGTTCCTCGGCGGTTTCCTCGTCGAAGCCTTCGATCTCGGAGACTTCATAAGGATCGGCATAAGCCAGGTCTTCCACCGTGGCGAAGCCTTCGGTGACCAGCAGCTGGGCGATGACCTCGTCCACGTCCAGGGCTTCCTGGAACAGGCCGGTGCGTTCGCTGAACTCGCGCTGGCGACGCTCGGAGTCTTGCGCTTCCGTAATGATGTCGATCTGCCAGCCGGTCAGCTGCGAGGCCAGGCGGACGTTCTGGCCGCGACGGCCGATGGCCAGCGACAGTTGCTCGTCCGGCACGACCACTTCGACCCGACCGGCTTCTTCGTCCAGCACGACCTTGGAGACTTCGGCAGGAGCCAGGGCGTTGACGATGAAGGTCGGCTCGTCCGGGTTCCACTGGATGATGTCGATCTTCTCGCCTTGCAGTTCGGCGACGACCGCCTGAACACGCGAGCCGCGCATGCCGACGCAGGCGCCGACGGGGTCGATGGAGCTGTCGTTGGACAGGACGGCCATCTTGGCGCGCGAACCGCTGTCGCGGGCAGCGGCGCGGATCTCGATCACGCCGTCGTAAACTTCCGGCACTTCCTGGGCGAACAACTTGGCCATGAAGCCAGGGTGGGCGCGCGACAGCATGACCTGCGGGCCCTTGGCCTCGGGGCGCACGTCGTAGATGTAGGTGCGGATCCGGTCGCCGATGTTGAACACTTCGCGCGGGATGGACTGGTCGCGACGCATGACGCCCTCGCCCCGGCCCAGGTCGACGATGGTGTTGCCGTATTCGACGCGCTTGACCGTGCCGTTGACGATTTCGCCGACGCGATCCTTGAACTCTTCGTACTGGTTGGCGCGCTCGGCCTCGCGGACCTTACCGGTGACGACCTGACGGGCCATCTGCGTCTGGACGCGACCGAACTCGAACGGCGGCAGGGTCTCGACGTATTCCTTGCCGACTTCGGCTTCAGGATCGCGCTTGGAGGCGTCCGTCAGGCGCACCATGGCGCTGTCGTTGAACTCTTCCAGCTCGTCTTCCGGCATCCAGTCGTCCTCGACGATGGTGACGTGACGGGTCAGGGACAGTTCGCCGGTCTTGTGGTCGATCTTGGCGCGGATGTCGTGGTGCGCGCCGTAACGCGACTTGGCGCCCTTTTGGATGGCTTCTTCGATCGCTTCGATGACGACCTCGCGCTCGATGTTCTTCTCTTGCGCGACCGCATTGGCGATCTGCAGCAGTTCGAGGCGGTTGGCGGAAATACCGGTGACGGCCATCAGGCGTTGTCCTCAGAAGGGGTCGTGGTGTCGGTTGTTGCGTCTTCGGCTTCCCCTTCGGGCAGGCCGTCGTCTTCGGGTTCGCCGCGCGCGGCGCGAATGGCGGCGCCCCGCTTCATCAGGGCGTCGGTCAGGACCAGTTTCGCATCGCTCAGCCAGTCGAACGGGATCAGGGCGGTCTCTTCCTCGCCGTCCAGATCGATCAGGACGTTGCCGTCCTCGTATCCGGCCAGCACGCCCTTGAAGCGCTTGCGGCCCTCGATCATCCGGTCGGTCTCCAGACGCGCCTCCTCGCCCTCGAACAGGTCGAAGTCGAGCGGACGGGTCAGGGGCCGGTCGATGCCGGGCGACGAGACTTCCAGCATATATTCGCCGGCGATGGGGTCGGCGGCGTCGAACACCTCGGACACGGCGCGGCTCAGCTTGGCGCATTGTTCGACCGAGATGTCGTGGTCGGACGGGCGCTCGGCCATGATTTGCAGACGCTGGCGCTTGGAGCCGGTCATCAGTCGGACGCGTACGACCTCGAGACCGAGCGACTCCGCGATGGGGTCGATCAGCTCCAGCAGTTGGCGGTCCTGGGCGGTTCTTGCGCGCAAGCGACGAGTATCCAAAACAAAAGCGGCGGTCCGTCCGGGCCGCCGCTTGGAACGACGCCGTTGGACGCCGGTCTAACGATGTGAGGGGCCATATAGGCTGTTCACGATCGCTTGTCAGCCCTCTTCGTCATCTTCGGGCGAAGGCGGAGGTCAAACGAGGGCCAGTCGGCCCAGATAATCCATCTTGCCCAGCGGCACGCCTTCCTTGCGCAGGATGGCGTAGGCGGTCGTCAGGTGGAAGTGGAAGTTGGGCAGGACGAAGCTGGTCAGATAGCCGGCGCCGTTGAAGTTCAGTTCGCGGTTCGGCGTCTTTACGACGATCGGGCGGGTCTCGGCGCCGACAAAAGCCGAAGGCTCCACGCTCTCGATGAAGGCGACGGTGCGGGCGATGCGATCCTTCAGTTCGGCGAAGGTGGTCTCGGTGTCGGCCATGGCCGGATTGTCAACGCCCGCCAGCCGGGCGACGGCGCCCTTGGCCGAGTCCGACGCCAGTTGAACCTGCGACGCCAGGGGCCGCATGTCGTCATGGAGACGGGCCTGAACCAGTGCGGCTTCGTCGAAGCCTTCCGCCGCAGCCTTGTCGAGGAAGCCCGACAGGTTGGTCAGGCCGCGCACGAAGATCGGCGAGGCGGCGTCGTAGATCGAAAAGGTCATTCCATGGCTCCGGTTGGCGCCATAGCTGGGCGGTGCGTCGCCGAAGCGCCAGCCCGGCCGACCCTTAAGTCAAAACTCTTCCCAGCCATCCTCGGCCGCTAGGGCGGCGACCCTGGGTGCGGCGCCGCCCCGGCCGACCGTCTTCAGCGCAGCGGCGAGATGGGGCGAGCGCATCGGCGGGGTGGCGGCGGATGCAGACGCCCTGCGTGAAGCGGGGGCCGGCGCCGATGCGAAAGTTGAGCCGACGCGGAACTGGGCGACCGAGGCCTGAAGGCTTTCCGCCTCCTGGGCCAGCGAATGGCTGGCGGCGGTCGATTGCTCGACCATCGCCGCGTTCTGTTGCGTGACCTGATCCATCTGGTTCACGGCGGTGTTGACCTGGGCAAGGCCGACGGCCTGCTCCTGGGCCGAGGCGGCGATTTCGCTGACCAGCCCGTCAATCTCGGCTACCCGGTCCACGATCCTTTGCAGGGCCTCGCCGGTCTGACCGACCAATTTCACCCCCGATCCGACCTGAGTGGTGGAGGTGGAGATCAGGGTCTTGATCTCCTTCGCCGCCTCGGCCGAACGTTGGGCCAGGGCCCGCACTTCCGACGCCACGACGGCGAAGCCACGACCGGCCTCGCCTGCACGCGCCGCTTCGACGCCCGCGTTCAGGGCCAGGAGATTGGTCTGGAAGGCGATTTCGTCGATCACGCCGATGATCTGATTGATCTGGCTGGACGACCCTTCGATGGCTTGCATGGCGGAAACGGCGTCGCGGACGATGACGCCCGAGGTTTCGGCGTCGCCCTTGGCGGCACGCACGACATCCGAAGCTTGGCGGGCGCCCGAGGCGGTCTTGTTCACCGTGGCGGTGATTTCATCCAGCGCGGCAGCGGTTTCTTCCAGACCGGCGGCCTGCTGTTCGGTGCGGCGCGACAGGTCGTCGGCGGCCTGCGAAATCTCGCCGGCGCCGGAACGGATGCCGGAGACATTGCCGACCACCACCGAAACAGCCTCTTGAAGCTGGGCCACGGCCGCGTTGAAATCGTTCTTAAGCTGCGCCGCCTTGGGCGCGAACTCTACCTCGATCCTGTGCGTCAGGTCGCCGTCGGCCATGGCCGACAGGCCCTGGCCCAGGGCGGTGATGGTGACGCGATCAGCCTCGGCCTCGCGGGCCTTTTCGGCCTCGCGTGCGGCGCGTTCCTGTTCGCTCATGGACCGTTGCGACAGAGCCTCGGCCTCCAGACGATCCTTTTCGATGGCCGCGTCGCGGAAGATGGCCAGGGCGGCGGCCATCTGGCCGATCTCGTCGCCGCGGGCCACGCCAGGAATTTCCGTGGTCTTGTCGCCGTCAGCCAGGCCGCGCATCCGACGACCCAAGGCCACCACGGGCATCGACACGGACCGGCCGATGAACCAACCGGCCGCCCCGATCGCCAGCGCGACCGCCAACGCCATGGCGCCAAGGGTCAGCGCCGCCTTGCCGACGGCGGCGGCGATCTGATCGGTATAGACACCCGAGCCGATCACCCAGCCCCAGGGCGCGAAGCCCTTCACGAAGGAGATCTTGGGCGAGGCCTTTTCCTGGTTCGGCTTGGCCCACTGATAATCGACGAAGCCTTCACCTTTCTGCTGAACGACGCTGACGAACTCCTTGAACATCAGCACGCCCTCGGCGTCCTTGTTCTCGCTCAGATCCGTGCCGTTCAGGGCAGGCTTCATCGGGTGCATCACCATGGTGGGATGCATGTCGTTGATCCAGAAATAGTCGTCGTTTCCGTAGCGCATGGCGCCGACGGCCGCCTTGGCGGCGTCCTGAGCCTGAACGCGGGTCAGGCGGCCGGCCTGCTCCTCGGCCTGGTAGTGAGCCACGACGCTATAGGCGATCTCGACGGAGGCCTTGGTGCTGCCGGCGATGTCCGCGCGCATGACGGCGTCCAGCCGCATCAGCGACAGGCCGGTGATGACCAGAAGCCCCGCCATGGTCACCAGAGCGAGCAGATTGATCCGCCCGCCGATCGTCAACGCCTTCATATTCCCCGTCCCCAAATCTCATCACTTGGGACACTTACTAACGAGGTTCGTTAAATATCCGCGAAAGGACCGGCTGCGTAAAACTACGCAGGCCCTTCGTCATTTTGTCCGTCGAAACTCCAGGAGGACCGGGACGGTGTCGCCCAGCTTCTTTTCCTCGTAGCGGGTCACGACATGATCGGCGGGCGGGATGAACCAGTCCTGATCGGCCGCGCCGATCCGCTCCAGCCCCGGCGTGCGGCTCAGCCGCTCCAGCGCCCACTCGGCATAGTCCAGCCAGTCGGTGACGAAGCGCAGCGTGCCGCCGGGCTTGAGGATGCGGGCGAAGGCCTGCGCCGTCTCGTCCTGCAACAGGCGGCGCTTGTTGTGCCGCGCCTTGTGCCAGGGGTCGGGGAACAGGATCAGCACCCGGTCGACCGAGGCGTCCGGCAGGGCGTCGACCAGGTCGCGTGCGTCGTCGGCGTGGATGCGGACGTTCTTCAGCCCGCCCTCCTCGACGTGTCGCAGGGCCGAGGCGACGCCGTTCAGAAAGGGTTCGCAGCCGATGACGAGGGCGTCGGGACGCGTCGCCGCCTGGGCCGCCATGTGCTCGCCGCCGCCGAAACCGATCTCCAGCCAGACCTCGGTCGCCTCGGGCATCATCGCCTTGGGGTCCAGCGGCCCTGCCTTGGGATCTGGCACGGCGATATCGGGCAGCAGCGTCTCCATCAGCGCCGCCTGGCGCGGCTTGATCGGACGGGCCTTGATGCGGCCGAACGACCGTAGCGGGCGGTCGAGATGCGGGTTTTCGTTCTCGGGACGGTCGTCGGAGTTCATGCGCCTGCCGTTAGCCGTCGCAGCGCGAGGCGTCCAGAACAAGCGCGCCCAGACGAACGTCGAAACCTTTTGACGGTCGCGACCGAACGCCTTTTTATGACGGCTGCAAGCGGCGTCGGGGCTGACGCATTCGCGGGGAGAGGGATTTCGATGATCGGACATCATCTGCGGGGCGTCAGCCTCGCGGCCATCACATGCGCCGTGTTGGGCCTGACGGCCTGCGCCACCACCGGCCAGACCTCAGACGACACCGCCGCGAAACCGTCGAAGGACCAGACCCTGGCCGCCGGCCTGGATCCAGCGACCACGCTGGATCCCTACCCTTCCACCTATCAGCCCCTGCCGCGCGAGAACTTCGCCGTGGTCGGCGCCACGGTCCTGACCGGCACGGATCGCAAGATCGAGAACGGCGTGGTCGTGGTCACGGACGGCAAGATCGCCGTCGTCGGCGACGCCTCCACCCCCGTCCCGACCGGCTATCGCGTCGTCGAGGCGCGCGGCCGTTACGTCACCCCCGGCGTCATCGACGTTCACAGCCACCTGGGTGTCTACCCGTCGCCCGGCGTCAGCGGCATGAGCGACGGCAACGAGGCGACGAGCCCGAACACCGCCCAGGTCTGGGCCGAACATTCGTTGTGGCCACAGGATCCCGGCTTCAACACCGCCCGCGCCGGCGGCGTGACCACGCTTCACATCCTGCCCGGCTCGGCCAATCTGTTCGGCGGGCGCGGCGTGACCATCCGCAACGTGCCCTCGATCACCATGCAGGGCCTGAAGTTCCCGGCAGCCCCCTACACGGTCAAGATGGCCTGTGGCGAGAACCCGTCGCGCGTCTATGGCGGCCGCAACCAGAGCCCGGCGACCGGCATGGGCAATATGGCCGGTTACCGCGCCGCCTTCATCGCCGCGCGCGACTACAAGGCCAAATGGGACAAGTGGCGTGAGGACGGGGAAGGCGCCGCCCCGACCCGCAACCTGCAGAACGAGACCCTGATGGGCGTTCTGGACGGTTCGATCCTGATCCAGAACCACTGCTACCGCGCCGACGAGATGGCGCTGATGATGGATATGGCCAAGGAGTTCGGCTACCGCATCACCACCTTCCACCACGCCACCGAGGCCTACAAGCTGGCGCCGCAACTGGCCGCTAACGACATCTGCGCGGCCATGTGGACCGGCTGGTGGGGCTTCAAGATGGAGGCCCTGGACGCCATCGAGGAAAACGCCGCCCTGGTGGACGCCCAGCAGGGATCGTGCGCCGTCATCCACTCCGACGACGCCGAACTGACCCAGCGCCTCAACCAGGAAGCCGCCGCCGCCCTATCGGCCGGTCGTCGCGCCGGCCTGAACATCTCCGAAGAACACGCCATCGGCTGGATCACCTCCAACGCCGCCAAGGCCATCGGCATCGCCGACCAGACCGGGTCGCTGGAGGCCGGAAAGCGCGCCGACGTGGTGATCTGGAGCGCCGATCCCTTCTCGATCTACGCCCGCGCCGATCAGGTCTTCATCGACGGCGCCCTGACCTTCGACCGGACCAACCCCGCCTATCAGCCGACCAGCGACTTCGAGCTGGGCCAGCCGGGCTATGGCCTGAGCGCCGCCAACGTCACGGAAGGAGCCCGCTGATGCGTCTGTCTCACATTCTCGCGGGCGCCGTCGCGGCGCTGTCGCTGGCCGCCCCCGCCCTCGCCCAGGACACAGTCGCCATCGTCGGCGGCCGCGTCCTGACCGGAACCTCCGTCATCGAGAACGGCACGGTCGTCATTCGCGACGGCAAGATCGTCTCGGTCGGCTCAGGCAGCGCCCCCTCTGGTGCGCGCGTCATCGACGCTGCCGGCAAGACGGTCGCCCCCGGCTTCGTCGCGGTCGATTCCGGCTTGGCCGGGACCGAGGTCAGTTCGGTCAGCGGCACAAATGCGCTGCGCAACAGCGCCAACACCCTCAGCGCGGCCTTCGACATTTCCTACGGGCTGGACCCCTGGTCCTTCACCCTGCCGGTCGCACGCCTGGGCGGCATCACGCGCGCCATCGTCGTGCCGCAGCACCCCGGTTCGTCCGGCGGCCATGTCCATGAAGACGAGACGGCCGGCGCGGGCGACGGCGGCTATCAGACGCCGGGCTTGTTCGCAGGCCAGGCGGCGATCATCAACCTGGGCCAGGGCACGGACATCCTGGTCAAGCCGCGCGTGGCCATGGTCGCCCCCTTCGGCGAGGCTGGCGCGGGCGTCGCCGGCGGCGCACGCGGGGCGCAGTTCGTCCTGTTCAAGGAGACCCTGTCGGAGGTCCGCCTCTATGCCAGCAACAAGTCAGCCTACGAGCGTGCGGGCCTGCGCGACCTCAGCCTGTCGCGCGCGGACCTGGAGGCGCTGATCCCTGTCGCCAACGGGACCATGCCCCTGATCGTCAGCGTCCACCGCGCCTCGGACATCCAGCAGGTGCTACGCCTGGCGCGTGAGGAAGGGATCAAGCTGATCCTGGACGGCGCCGAAGAGGGCTGGCTGGTCGCCGGCGACATCGCTTCGGCCGGCGTGCCGGTGCTGCTGAACCCCATCACCAACCTGCCCAGCGACTTCGAAATGCGGGCGGCGCGGATGGAGAATGCGGCGGCCCTGAACGCCGCCGGCGTGGTCATCGCCATCAAGGGCAACGAAGGCTCGACCCACCGCGCGCGCGAGGCCCGCTATAACGCCGGCAACGCCGTCTCGCACGGCCTGCCTTACGGCGCCGCCATCGCCGCCCTGACGGTCAATCCGGCCAAGATCTTCGGCATGGCTGGCCAGTTCGGCCAGATCACGCCGGGCGCAGCAGGCGATGTGGTGGTCTGGTCCGGCGACCCGCTGGAGCCGCTGAGCCAACCGTCGGCGATCTTCGTCAATGGCGTCGAACAGCCGCTGACCAGCCGGCCGCTGATGCTACGCGATCGTTACCGCCAGCAGACGCCGATGCCGCCGGCCTATCGGAACTGACGATCGCTTCGGTCTGACGGAAAGGGCGGGGCCTCGCGGTCCCGCCCTTTTTCATTTGTCGCGTCCGCGCTAGGTCACGCCCATGCCCACTGTGCTCTACATCGACGCCGACGCCTGCCCGGTGAAGGAAGAAGTCTATCGCGTCGCCCGCCGCTATGGGCTGAAGACCTATGTGGTCTCCAACACCTGGATGCAGGTGCCGCGCGAGGCCCTGATCGAACAGGTGGTGGTGGACGCCGGGCCCGACATCGCCGACGACTGGATCGCCGAGCGCGCGACCGTGGGCGACGTCGTCATCACCGCCGACATCCCTCTGGCCGACCGCTGCCTGAAGTCGGGAGCCCAGGCGCTGAAGTCCAATGGCCAGCCCTTCACGCCGGATTCCATCGGCTCGGCCCTGGCCGGGCGGATGGTGGGCGAGCATCTGCGCTCCATGGGCGTGGCCACCTCCGGCCCGCCGCCCTTCTCGGCCGCCGACCGGTCGCGCTTCCTGCAGGCCCTGGATCAGGCCGTGGTCAAGGCGCGCAAGGCGGCGACATGACCACCGTCATTCCAGAGGACGAGCTGGAGTTCCACTTCTACCGCGCCGGCGGGCCGGGCGGTCAGAACGTCAACAAGGTCTCGACCGCCGTCCAGATGCGGTTCGACGTCAAGAACTCGCCCTCCCTGACCGATCCGGTCAAGGCGCGGCTGATGAAGCTGGCGGGCAGTCGTCTGACGCTGGAAGGGGTGATCCTGATCACCGCCGTCCGCCATCGCACCCAGGAGCGCAACCGCGCCGACGCCATGGAACGGCTCCAGGCCATGGTGGACGAGGCCTCGATCCGACCCGTCTATCGCGTGCCGACCCGCCCGACCAAGGCGTCGAAAGAGCGGCGGCTGAAGGCCAAGACCACACGGTCCACGATCAAGTCCGGCAGGGGAAAACCCCGTCAGGACGACTGAGACGCAGGAACGTCTTTTGTTCGATATCGTTCAGCTTCCACAGCAACGGTTGAGTGAGGCGCGGATGCGGCGATTTCGGGCGATGACGATCGGGTTGATGCTGGCGACGGGTGGCCTCGCCGCCTGCGGCCAATACGAAGTCCGAAAGAAGGACAGCGCCGATCCCGGACCTCAGTCGCCAGCCCAGTCCGAACAGGACAAGGCCGTCATCGCCGCAACGCCTCAGGTTTCCATGTCCGCTCGGGATCGAGCTGAAATTCGCAGCGTGGCGCGTGGCTATCTTAATGAAGCCGCCAAGGAACTGGCCAAGGGCTTTTCGCCCGTCGCCGGCGTCGAAGATGTGGTCGTCGCGATGCAGCCGACGGAAGTTCACGCCTGGAAACTGAACCTTGAGAACGGCAAGAATTATCGCATCCTGGGCGAATGCGACAACGAATGCTCCGACCTCGACATGGAGCTGCTCGATCCGGCGGGCAAGATCGTCGAACGCGACACGCTTCCGGACTCAGCGCCGGTGATAAACATCCAGCCCTCGGCGAACGGCGCCTACACCGTGCGCCTGGTGATGAAGACCTGCACCGTGGCGCCCTGCTACGCGGCGGCGCGCCTGTACCATCAGACCGGCCCCATCCCGGACGACGATGCGCCGCCCGCGACGGAGACCTGAGGGATCAGCTTTCGGCTGGGCGGAACAGCAGGGCGGCGATCTTGTCCTCGGCGTCGAAGCCGATCATCCATTCGGTGACTTGGTTGTCGAAGGTGACCTTGAACATCTGGGCCTCGCCTTCCTGCTTGACGTATTCGACGGTCTTGACCGCGCCGAAGCCCTTGATCAGCGGAATGACTTGGGCCTCCTGCTGGCGGATCTGGGTTCCCAGACCGGTCGTGAAGTCCGCGTAGTCGAAGCCGGTCCCCTGGGCCGCAGCGATCACGGCGCGCAGAGCCTCTTCCGAACGGGCGATGTCGGGCGCTTGGGCTGCGCCGGTCGGCGCGGGTGCCGCAGGAGCGGGACGCGCCTGAGTGGTCGCCGACTGCGCGGGCCGATCAAAGGCGTTCGGCACGGCGCCGGCGGCGGCCTGGGCGAAGGCGGGAACGGGCGCCAGCAGCAGTACTGCGGCTAGGGCGGTCTTCATCAGGGTCGGCTTCATACGAAAGCTCCGGTCAGGACAGATAGGGCCAGAGCGAGAGGGCCAAGGCCGTCAGAGCCGCGAGAACCGCGACCGTGACTGAAGCCACCAGCCAAGCCGGAGTTCCCGACTTTTCGATGACCACCGCCGCCGGACGAGGCGGTTCCTGCACCAGGCGCGAGATGGCGCGCGCCGCTGCGATCATCTCGTTGAGGGCGTCCCTGGCCTGGGCCTGGGGTCCCAGCTCGCGGCGGATCCAACGTTCCACCACCGGCTGGGCGGCCTTCCAAAGGTCGTGGTCGGGTTGCAGGCGACGCGCCACGCCCTCGACCGAGACCATGGTCTTCTGCAGCAGGATCAGCTCGGGCCTCAGCCGCATGTCGAACAGGGCGGTGATCTCGAACAGCTGGCCCAGCAGTCGCCCCATGGAGACCTGACTTGCGGCGCGGCCGATCACCGGCTCACCCACCGCGCGCAGGGCCTGGGCGAAGGTCTCGACCGAATGGTGAGCGGGGACGTAGCCGGCCTCGAAATGCACGCGAGAGATCCGGTCGTAATCCCGGCTGATGAAGCCCCACAGGATCTCGGCCAGATAGCGTCGCTCGCCCGGACCCAGCCGCCCGACGATGCCGAAGTCGATGGCGGTCAGATGGGCGGGCGCGCTGGCGAACAGATTGCCCTCGTGCAGGTCGGCGTGAAATACCCCGTGGTCCAGCGCCTGAACCAGAAAGGCGCGCACGACATTGTCGGCCAGCTGATCCTTGTCCAGCCCCGGCAGGTCCAGCAGAGCCGGGTCCGTCATGGGCACGCCCAGCGCCCATTCCAGCGTCAGCACCCGCTTGCCGACCCCGTCCCAGATGACGGCGGGGGCGGACATGTAGCCGTCCTTGGCCAGGACATCGGCCATCTCGCTGGCGGCGGCGGCTTCCAGCCGCATGTCCAGCTCCAGGTCCAGCGAGTTGGCGATGGTCTCGACGAAGGCCGAAGGCTCCAGCCGCCGCGCCATCGGCACGAGCCGCCACACCAGCTGGGCGGCCAGGCGCATCGAATCCAGCCCATTGGCGACCCTGCGCTCGACCCCCGGCCTTAGCACCTTGACCGCCACAGCCCTGCCGTCGGCCAGGGTCGCGCGGTGCGCCTGGGCCAGTGAGGCGGCGGCGACCGGCGGGCTCAGGTCAATGAACAGGCTCTCGACCGGCCGACCCAGCGATTTCTCGATCTCGCGCCGCGCCTCTTCCTCCGAGAAAGGCGGCAAGGCGTCCTTCAGCCGGCCCAGGTCGCGTGCGAACTGCAGGCCGAAGATGTCGGCGCGCGTGGCCAGGACCTGGCCCAGCTTGATCGCCACCGGTCCCAGGCGTTCGAACGCCTTGCCCAGCCTCTGGCCCGGCCTTCCCTGACGGCCGGCGCGACCGGAAAACATTTGCACGAACCGGGCGAAGGGCCGGGTCCATGCGGGCAACAGCGGCGTGACCTCGCGCGGCACAAGGGCGTCGTGCCTCACCAGCACCCACAGCCAGCCCAGCAGCCGCAGGAAGGACGCCACCGGGTTCTGGACCGCCACCGTCGCGGGCGGCGGCGGGGCCGTGCGATAGATCCGGCTGGTCAGATCGCCCACCCGTGGTGGATGGCGGCGATTCCGCCCGACAGGTTGGTCACCGACACGCGACGGAAGCCGGCGTCCTCGATCAACCCCTTGAAGGCCGCCTGATCGGGGAAGCGGCGGATGCTCTCGACCAGATACTGATAGCTCTCGCGATCCTTGGCGACCCAGCCGCCGATGCGCGGAATGGCGTGGAAGGACCAAGCGTCATAGACCTTGCGGATCGGGCTGGTCGTCGGCCGCGAGAACTCAAGGCACAGGAACCGGCCGCCCGGTTTCAGCACGCGGTGCGCCTCCGAAAGGGCCTTTTCGATATGGGCCACATTGCGGATACCGAAACTGATCGAATAGGCGTCGACCGAGGCGTCGGGCAGCGGCAGGTTCATCGCGTCGCCGACGCTCCACTGCATCTCCGGCTCGCCGCCCTTGTGCACGCCCGCCAGGATCATCTCGGCGTTGTAATCCAGCACGATCACGCTGGCGTCCTCACCCCCGCGCCGCTCCTGTGCCGCGCGCGCCATCTTGGAATAGCGTCGCGCCATGTCGCCCGTGCCGCCGGCCACGTCCAGGATGGTCTCGCCCGGACGGGGGTTCAGCTTGGCGGCCGCCATGTCCTTCCAGATGCGGTGAACGCCCACGCTCATCAGGTCGTTCATCACGTCGTAGCTGGAAGCGACGGAATCGAAGACCCCGCGCACCATCTTGACCTTCTCGCGCGCATCCACGTCGCGGAAGCCGAAGGAGGAACGATCACCCGACGAATGCGGGCCGTGCGAGGAGGCGTCGGTCATGAGGCGGGTCTAGCGCGTCGCGCGGCCGTCGTCACGCACACAGGATAGCCTCAGGCCGCTTCTGGACGCGGCAGGTCGAGATCCTTCATCACGTCGCGCATCAGGCCGTAACAGCCGCAAGACGCCTGCTCCAGACCGTCGCGGTCCAACACCTTGACCCAGCCGCGTCCGCGCTGGATCAGATCCTTGCCCTCCAGCACCGTCCCGACCTCGGAAACCGTCGCCCGGCGTACCCCCAGCATGCCGGCGATGTCCGCCTGCGTCAGGTCAATGCGGTCGTCCTCGGCCCGGTCGTGCAACATCAGCAGCCAGCGCGCCAGCCGCTCGTCCAGCCGGTGCTGAGCGTTGCAGGCGGCGGCCTGCTGGACCTGGGCCATCAGCCCCTCGGTGAAGCGCGACAGGGCCAGACGCAGGCTCTCGCTCGCATCCAGCGCCTCGCCGAACACCTCTGCGGAACAATAAGCCGCGACGCCGTCGCGCTGGGAAATGGCGCGACTGGCCGCGCGGGCGTTCAACGGACCGCAGGTCACGCCGATCAAGCCTTCGCGGCCGATCGCAGCGGTCTCGACCATCTTGTCGTCCGACAGGATGGTCATCAGCGACACTACGCCCTTGATCGGGAACCAGACCTGATCCACCGACTCGCCGGCGTCGTAGAGCATTTGTCCGCGCGCGATCTCGCCCTGTTTCAGGTGCGGTTCGATCCGCTTGCGATCGGCCGCATCCAGGGCGGCGATCCAGAGATTGTCCATCTTAACCCCACTGACGATCGGAGACGCCACAGAATGACATCTCGCCGGCCCTGAGAACGCGGAAGCTTGACCATGAGTTCCCAGGGCGAGATCCCGCGAAAGTCTCGCCGCTTGCCGAGGTCCGTCAGGCGCCTTACGCCGGAAGAAAAGAGGAAACGCGATGACCGACACTCGTCTTGACGTAGCGGAAACGCTTAAGGATTTGTCTGGCTGGCGCGCTCATGAAGGCGACCGTCCGGCTATCGAGAGAACGCTGAAGTTTGCGGACTTCAACACGGCGTTCGGCTTCATGACCCGCGTCGCTCTGATGGCCGACAAGATGGACCATCATCCTGAATGGTCGAACGTCTATGACCGGGTCGAGATTTTGCTGACGACCCACGACGCCGACGGCGTGACCGACAAGGACGTGACCCTCGCCCGCTTCATCGACGAAGCCGCCGCCGGCATGGGAGTGAAGTCGTGAGCGGCCCCGAACATCTAGGTCGCGTCGCCGGCAAAACCGTCCTGATCACCGGCGCGGCCGGCGGGCTGGGCGAGGCCATGGCCTTCATGCTGGCCCGCGAAGGCGCGCGCGTCGCCGTCACCGACATCGACGGCGACCGGGCAGCCGCCCTGGCGAGCCGCATCAATGACGAACGCGCCGGCGCAGCCGTCGCCTATGCCCACGATGTCGCCGGCGAGGCTGATTGGGAGCGGGTCGTCGCCAGCGCCGTCGCCGATCTCGGCGGCCTGTCGGTGCTGATCAACAATGCCGGCGTCGGCGGCCCGCTGGCCTTCGTCGAACAGGACACGGTCGATAACTGGCAGCGTCAGTACGAGATCAACCTGCGCTCCATCATGCTGGGCGCCAAACACGCCATGCCGCATCTGCGCGCTGCGGCCCCCGCCTCGATCATCAACATCTCCTCCATAGCCGGCCTGGTCGCCGCCCCCGGCATGGGCGCCTACAACGCCACCAAGGCCGCCGTCTGGATGTACACCAAGACCCTGGCGCTGGAGGCCGCCAAGGCCGACTGGAACGTGCGTTGCAACTCGGTCCACCCGGTCTTCATCAGGACCCCGATCCTGGACCCCTTCATCGCCATGGCCGGCGGCGACGAGGACAAGGCCCACGAACGCCTGGCGCGCGGCATCCCGCTGAAGCGGATCGGCGAGCCCGACGACGTCGCTTATTGCGTTCTCTACCTGGCGTCAGACGAGTCCAAGTTCGTCACAGGCTCGGAGTTCAAGATCGACGGCGGCATGACAGCGCAGTAGGGCGCTGACGCTATTCCTTTCCTTCTTGGGCCTGACGCGCTTCGCGCTGCTTGAAGCCCGCAGGGATGCCGCCTGAAGCCGAAGATCCCGACCTCGTCGCTTATTCGGGATTGAGGCCACACGCGCCTTGCTGTAATCGGCCCTTTCCGGCGTCACGCCGCATGCGCACCCGTAGCTCAGCTGGATAGAGTACTGCCCTCCGAAGGCAGGGGTCACAGGTTCGAATCCTGTCGGGTGCGCCACTCTTTCCCATTGACTTGTCGTCGTATGAATCCGTCGCCCACCACGGCGATGGCTGGTCCGCGGCTGTTTCGACCACCTCACAGGCCAGCAGCGATCAAAAAGCGATGCCTGCGGCCTATTGACCTTTCGTGACGTTATCTCATAACACGACAACATCACTCCCCGAAGGTCACTGTCATGCGTCCCTCTTCCGTCTCGCGCTCGCTCCTTCTCGCGGCTGTCGGTTCCACAGTTCTGGCGGGCGCCGCCGCAGCTCAGTCGACGAATACCCCCGCCGAGCTTGACGACATCGTCGTCACGGGCGCGCCCTACGGCATCAGCCAACGGGCCTCGGTCATCGCGACGGACGTGGTAGACGAACAAGCCTTGGCCACCGCGCCGGCCGCGTCGCTGGGCGACCTGCTGAACGGTCGCCCCGGCATCCGCTCCACCGACTTCGCGCCGGGCGCAAGTCGCCCCGTCATTCGCGGCCTCAGCGGGCCGCGCGTTCAGGTGCTGACCAACGGCATCGGCCTGATCGACGCCAGTTCGGTGTCGCCCGACCACGCGGTCGCGACGGACCCGGCCGAAGCCAACCGCATCGAGATCATTCGCGGCCCCGCCACCCTGGTCTATGGCGGATCGGCGATCGGCGGGGTGGTCAATGTGCTGGACAACCGCATCCCGACTGAAATCCCCGAGGGCGGCATCTCCGGCGCCGTCTCGACCCAGGCCTCCAGCGTCGATGACGGCCGCAGCGCCTTCGGACGCGTCACGGTCGGCAGCGGCCATTTCGCCTTCAACGTCGATGGCGTGAAGCGCAAGAGCGACGACTACGACATTCCGACCCCCGCCATTTCCGCCCGGCGCGCCGCCGCCGAAGGCATCGCGCGCGGCGACGGCGGCAGCCAACCCAACAGCTATAGCGACCTGGAAGCCTGGGGCGTCGGCGGCAGCTATGTCGGCGACAAGGGCTTCGCCGGCGTTTCCTACAAGAACACCGATAGCGAATACGGCACGGTCGCCGAGGAATCCGTCTTCATCAAGCTGAACCAGAAGCGCTGGGATGCGCGCGGCGAATACCGCTTCGACGCCGGCCCCTTCGCCGCCCTTCGTGGCTCCTATGGTCACGCCGACTACACCCACACCGAGTTCGAGGCCGTGGGCGAGCCCGGCACAATCTTCAACTCGGACGGCTGGGAGGGCCGCGCGGATCTAGTCCAGCGCGAACGCGACGGCTGGAACGGCGCCGTCGGCGTTCAAACCCTGTCCCGCAACTTCGAGGCCATCGGCGAGGAAGCCTTCGTCCCGACCGTCAAGATTGACGAACTGGGGATCTACACGGTGCAGCGCCTGGACCGGGGCAACCACGGCTTCGAGGGCGGCCTGCGCTATGATCGGCGCGAACTGAGCGCCACGCCCATCGGCGAGACCAGCGAGGTGAACCGCGAGTTCGACAACTGGTCGGCCTCGGCCGCCGCCTTCATCCGCCCGACTGCCGGCCTGTTCCTGGGGCTGAGCCTGGCCCACAACGAGCGTGCGCCAAGCGAGGTCGAGTTGTTCGCCGACGGCGTTCACATCGCCACCGCCGCCTACGAGACCGGCGACCTGAACCTGAACTCAGAAAAGGTCACCACGGTTGAGGGCACCGCTCACTATGATCGCGGCCGCTTCACCGGCGATCTGCACGTCTATCACTCGTGGTACGACGGGTTCATCGACGAGCGGCCGACGGGCGAGGAGTTCCTCTTCGAGGAGGAGAACGAGACTTTCCCCATCTATCGCTTCGTCCAGACGGATGCGAAATTCTACGGATTCGAGCTCGAAGGCGCCTATGCCCTGTGGCAGGACGGCGACCGCAAGCTGTCGCTGGAAGCCGCCGCCGACTATGTCCGCGCCCAGACGGACTTCGGCCCGGCTGCACGCATCCCCCCCTATTCCGTCACCGGCCGCCTGACCTGGACTTCGACCCGCTTCGACGCCAGTGCCGAGGTCCGCCATGTCGGCGAACAGGACCGCGTCGCCAACGAATTTGAACTGCCAACCGACGACTACACCCTGGTCAATGCGTCCGTCGCAGTACGGCCCTTCAGTCAGCAGAACGTCACCCTGTTCGCCGAGGCGCGCAACCTGACAGACGAAGAGGCCCGTGAACACGTATCCTTCCTCAAGGACATCGCACCGCTTCCCGGTCGCAACCTGCGTGTAGGCGTCGCCTATCGCTTCTGATTAGAACGACTATCCGGTGGGAGTCTGGCCCATGTTAAAATACCCACAAACAGTCGATCAGGCTCGGCATTTCGCCCCAGATACCGATGCAACTCGGCCAGCACCGGACTTGGCGATTGCAGAAGGTCGGTCTGCCCCCTGTCACAGCGGTGATCCATGACACGCTCGCGCGTGCTCCAACACCTACTTAAGTGTCGCGCGCTCGAAGTAACGTGCCTCTGAGTTTTCATCCAACGGCGACCAGAGTTCTTGGGTTAGTTACGCCTCGGAGCGTGGGGTGAGCAACAGGTCGGACGGCGCAGCGGGTCAGCCTGTTGCGGTCAGGCTGGCGGCAAAGGCCTCCGGGGTCAGGTAGCCGATCGATGAGTGCGGCCGGTGGCTATTGTAGTCCAGCGCCCAGGCAGCGACCTTCTGGCGGGGCGTGATCGAGACTAAAAACGGGCTCTCGTTGAGCAGTTCGTCGCGCATCCGCCCGTTGAAGGATTCCACAAATCCGTTCTGGGTGGCTTTGCGGGGCGCGATGTAGCGCCAGTCGACGCCATGATCCTGCGCCCAGGATGGCCGTGGACGTGAACTGACTGCTACGCGCCGCCCTTCGGGTCCGTGCCGTTGTCGCTGACGATCATGGCGGGACGACCCCGCCGAGCGATCACTCTCGCCGCGTGGTGGAAATTCTCAGGGGCACGTCAGGCGGAAAAAGGCAACGCTGAGTCTACTGTGCAATCGGTGAAAGTTCTCCCCGTGTCCGGCAAGTGAAGCGCTTGTTAAACAAGAGATGAGGTTTCGACCAACTTGTGGCGGAGATTCTCGATGTCTTATCGACATGGATTACCAGGGCGAACCGCAGATCATTAGAAACATTCAGCAGCCGATATCCGCATCATCTCCGACATGAGGATTTATGGGCCGCAGCTCAGGCATTTGGGTACGTCCCACGCCTCACACGGCTGTAATGCCATCATTGCAGCCGAATGCAGCTGACATTGAATTCCCGGGAAGCCTGCGAACAATTTCTGTGGTGACGCGTTCTCGGTGCATGACTGACCAGGAACCGCGCCAAACCCCGATCGGCTATGAGGACGGCCCCGACAAGCCGACCAAGGGAGCCTTCCGCATCACTGCACTTGCAATCGCCGTTGCGGCGCTTGTTTGTCTGGCTCTGATCGCGGTTGTGGTTTTGCGCGGGAGCGGGATTTAGCCGCTGCTTGTCGTTCAGGCAGCAGAAAGCCCCACGGCTGGTGCTGTGGGGCTTTCTGAAAGTTTGGGTGCGGGAGTAGGATTTGAACCTACGACCTTCAGGTTATGAGCCTGACGAGCTACCGGGCTGCTCCATCCCGCGGCAAACGGTAGTGTCGTGAAGGAAGAACGGTTCGAGAAGCGCCCTCAAGCAGCGCGAAGCGCGTTAGGGCGAATATCATGTGTGCTTGGTAGACCCGGCGACGACCTACTCTCCCGCGCCTTGAGACGAAGTACCATTGGCTCTGGAGGGCTTAACGACCGAGTTCGGAATGGGATCGGGTGGGGAACCTCCGACATAGTCACCAGGTCAACCAAGCACACATGATTTCTTGCTGGGCCTATCGCGCTTACGCGCTACTTGAGGCCGATCGCTCTCTAGTAGGCCGAGGGCCGATAGAGCGAGCAAGAACAACATCCAAGCTCAAACAGCGCGAAGCGCGGTAGCTTGAACAAGGATTGCGAAGAAGACATTGTCTGAGATTGCTTCAGTCAAGGAGCAATCATCGAATGAGTTTTGCTGAGAAACGATCAAACCGATCGGATTATTAGTACCAGTAAGCTTCATGGGTCGCCCCACTTCCACACCTGGCCTATCAACGTGGTAGTCTTCCACGATCCTCAGCGAAGCCTTGTTTTGAGGTTAGTTTCCCGCTTAGATGCTTTCAGCGGTTATCTATTCCATACTTAGCTACCCTGCTGCACAGCTGGCGCCATGACAGGTACACCAGAGGTATGTCCATCCCGGTCCTCTCGTACTAGGGACAGATCCTCTCAAGCTTCGAACACCCACGGCAGATAGGGACCAAACTGTCTCACGACGTTCTGAACCCAGCTCACGTACCACTTTAAATGGCGAACAGCCATACCCTTGGGACCTGCTCCAGCCCCAGGATGTGATGAGCCGACATCGAGGTGCCAAACTTTGCCGTCGATATGGACTCTTGGGCAAAATCAGCCTGTTATCCCTAGAGTACCTTTTATCCGTTGAGCGATGGCCCTTCCACTCGGGACCACCGGATCACTATGGCCGACTTTCGTCTCTGCTCGACTTGTCAGTCTCGCAGTCAGGCGGGCTTATGCCATTGCACTCGACGACCGATTTCCGACCGGTCTGAGCCCACCATCGCGCGCCTCCGTTACACTTTAGGAGGCGACCGCCCCAGTCAAACTACCCACCACGCCATGTCCCGGGACCGGATAACGGCCCTCGGTTAGACGTCAACGACAGTAAGGGTGGTATTTCAAGGACGACTCCACCAGAGCTGGCGCCCCGGTTTCATAGTCTCCCACCTATCCTACACATACGGTCGCTAACGCCAAGGCGAAGCTATAGTAAAGGTTCATAGGGTCTTTCCGTCTGACCGCGGGAACCCCGCATCTTCACGGGGAATTCAATTTCACTGAGCCTATGCTGGAGACAGTGGGGAAGTCGTTACGCCATTCGTGCAGGTCGGAACTTACCCGACAAGGAATTTCGCTACCTTAGGACCGTTATAGTTACGGCCGCCGTTTACCTGGGCTTCAGTTCGTCGCTTTCACAACTCCCTTTAACCTTCAGGCACCGGGCAGGCGTCAGACCCTATACGTCGCATTGCTGCTTCGCAGAGCCCTGTGTTTTTGCTAAACAGTCGCTACCCCCTGGCTTGTGCCACTCAGTCCTGCTTGCGCAGGGTGAGTCACGCTTATTCCGAAGTTACGCGTGCAATTTGCCGAGTTCCTTCAGCATAGTTCTCTCAAACGCCTTGGTATGCTCTACCTGACCACCTGTGTCGGTTTCGGGTACGGTCTCTGCTGGAGTTATTTCCTGGGACAACGCCCCCGCACACACAATCCAATAAGTGGGTACGAGTTAAGCCATCCGTCACTTCCAGCTGGTGCAGGAATATTTACCTGCTTCCCATCGACTACGCTTTTCAGCCTCGCCTTAGGGGCCGACTAACCCTGCGCAGATTAGCTTTACGCAGGAACCCTTGGTCTTTCGGCGGGAGTGTCTCTCACACTCCTATCGTTACTCATGTCAGCATTCTCACTTCCGATACCTCCAGCCAGGCTCACGCCTGACCTTCACCGGCCTACGGAACGCTCCGCTACCGCTTGCAGTAAACTGCAAACCCATATCTTCGGCGCACGGCTTGAGCCCCGTTACATTTTCCGCGCAGGATCGCTTGATCAGTGAGCTGTTACGCTTTCTTTAAAGGATGGCTGCTTCTAAGCCAACCTCCTGATTGTCAAAGCAATCCCACATCGTTTCCCACTTAGCCGTGACTTGGGGGCCTTAGATGATGGTTAGGGTTGTTTCCCTTTTCACGACGGACGTTAGCACCCGCCGTGTGTCTGCCCGATAGTTCTCTTGGGTATTCGGAGTTTGGTTAGTATTGGTACCGCTCGCGCAGCCCGCAACCATCCAGTGCTCTACCCCCCAAGGAATTCGTCGGACGCTCTACCTAAATAGATTTCGCGGAGAACCAGCTATGTCCAGGTTTGATTGGCCTTTCACCCCTATCCACAAGTCATCCCAGAATTTTTCAACATTCACGGGTTCGGTCCTCCAGTTGGTGTTACCCAACCTTCAACCTGCTCATGGATAGATCACCTGGTTTCGGGTCGTCATACGTCGAACTTAGCGCCCTATTCAGACTCGCTTTCGCTGCGCCTACACCTAACGGCTTAAGCTTGCTCGACACATGAAGTCGCTGACCCATTATACAAAAGGTACGCCGTCACCCCGCTTGGGGGCTCCGACTGCTTGTAGGCTTCCGATTTCAGGATCTGTTTCACTCCCCTTGTCGGGGTGCTTTTCACCTTTCCCTCACGGTACTTGTTCACTATCGGTCGTAGAGGAGTACTTAGGCTTGGAGGGTGGTCCCCCCATGTTCAGACAGGATTTCACGTGTCCCGCCCTACTCGAGTCTCTTGCTATTTGATGACTACGGGGCTTTCACCCACTATGGCCGACCTTTCCAGATCGTTCGTCTTTATTTCACAAGAGCACTGGCCTGGTCCCGGTTCGCTCGCCACTACTACGGGAGTCTCGGTTGATGTCCTTTCCTCCGGGTACTGAGATGTTTCAGTTCCCCGGGTTCGCTTAATGAACCTATGTATTCAGTTCATTATACCTTTCAACAATCCGCCAATCGCTGCCCCGAAGAGCAGAGTTGGAAGACTGTAAAGGTGGGTTTCCCCATTCGGAAATAACCGGATCAAAGGGTGCTAGCGCCTCCCCGGTTCTTATCGCAGCTTGCCACGTCCTTCATCGCCTCTCTACGCCAAGGCATCCGTCAGAAGCCCTTCAACGTTTGATCGTTTCTCAGCAAAACTCATGCTTGGTTTATTCCGCCCGACTGGAAAGTTGCCGGGGGACCAAGCCTGATATTTGTCAGACAATGTCTTCTTCTCGAACAAGACCTAAAAGCTCAGGGGAGCCGGTCACGTTCTTCCTTTACGATTTCAATGCACGCCAACCCAAAGGCCGACGGCAAACTTGAATGCGATCACAAGATCCTGGTGGAGCCAGACGGAGTCGAACCGACGACATCCTGCTTGCAAAGCAGGCGCTCTACCAACTGAGCTATGGCCCCGTTCCAAGGAACAGTGCGAAGCCCAGGAGAGCTGTCGGCGATGCCGTCTTGAGGCTGAGAACCCCCAGCGAACCAGAAGTCCTGGTAGGCCCGGGCAGACTCGAACTGCCGACCTTACGCTTATCAGGCGTACGCTCTAACCACCTGAGCTACGGGCCTATGGCAGCGACAGCCGGGTCATAAACACCCAGGCTCGCGATCGCGTCACCAATACAACGACCCGAATGGTCGATGCGTCGATGACGAAAGTGGAAAGAGAAACGGAGACGGCGGCGTTCCGCCGTTTGTGCTCGGCGCTGTGAAGCGCTTCGCTATTGGAGCCTCAATAGACAGCCTCGTGAGAGACGGCCTGGAGAAGCATCCTTAGAAAGGAGGTGATCCAGCCGCAGGTTCCCCTACGGCTACCTTGTTACGACTTCACCCCAGTCGCTGACCCTACCGTGGTCGCCTGCCCCCTTGCGGTCAGCGCAGCGCCTTCGGGTAGAACCAACTCCCATGGTGTGACGGGCGGTGTGTACAAGGCCCGGGAACGTATTCACCGCGGCATGCTGATCCGCGATTACTAGCGATTCCAACTTCATGCCCTCGAGTTGCAGAGGACAATCCGAACTGAGACGACTTTTAAGGATTAACCCTCTGTAGTCGCCATTGTAGCACGTGTGTAGCCCACCCTGTAAGGGCCATGAGGACTTGACGTCATCCCCACCTTCCTCCGGCTTAGCACCGGCAGTCCCATTAGAGTTCCCAACTAAATGATGGCAACTAATGGCGAGGGTTGCGCTCGTTGCGGGACTTAACCCAACATCTCACGACACGAGCTGACGACAGCCATGCAGCACCTGTGTCCTAGTCTCCGAAGAGAAAGCCAGATCTCTCTGGCGGTCCAGGCATGTCAAAAGGTGGTAAGGTTCTGCGCGTTGCTTCGAATTAAACCACATGCTCCACCGCTTGTGCGGGCCCCCGTCAATTCCTTTGAGTTTTAATCTTGCGACCGTACTCCCCAGGCGGATTGCTTAATGCGTTAGCTGCGTCACCGAAATGCATGCATCCCGACAACTAGCAATCATCGTTTACGGCGTGGACTACCAGGGTATCTAATCCTGTTTGCTCCCCACGCTTTCGAGCCTCAGCGTCAGTAATGAGCCAGTATGTCGCCTTCGCCACTGGTGTTCTTCCGAATATCTACGAATTTCACCTCTACACTCGGAGTTCCACATACCTCTCTCATACTCAAGACACCCAGTATCAAAGGCAATTCCGAGGTTGAGCCCCGGGATTTCACCCCTGACTTAAATGTCCGCCTACGCTCCCTTTACGCCCAGTAATTCCGAGCAACGCTAGCCCCCTTCGTATTACCGCGGCTGCTGGCACGAAGTTAGCCGGGGCTTCTTCTCCGGGTACCGTCATTATCGTCCCCGGTGAAAGAATTTTACAATCCTAAGACCTTCATCATTCACGCGGCATGGCTGCGTCAGGCTTTCGCCCATTGCGCAAGATTCCCCACTGCTGCCTCCCGTAGGAGTTTGGGCCGTGTCTCAGTCCCAATGTGGCTGATCATCCTCTCAGACCAGCTACTGATCGTCGCCTTGGTGAGCCTTTACCTCACCAACTAGCTAATCAGACGCGGGCCGCTCTAATGGCGATAAATCTTTCCCCCGAAGGGCACATTCGGTATTAGCACAAGTTTCCCTGAGTTATTCCGAACCAAAAGGCACGTTCCCACGTGTTACTCACCCGTCCGCCACTAACTCCGAAGAGTTCGTTCGACTTGCATGTGTTAGGCCTGCCGCCAGCGTTCGCTCTGAGCCAGGATCAAACTCTCAGGTTGAGTTGACTTCTGACCTAAGCTTAAGAACATCCCGAAGGACGTCTTGGCATTAGTTCTACGTATTTTATTGACGAGTTCCCATTCATCGATCCGAAGACCGACGCATGGTATCTTTTCAAAAAGACCGCAGATAGTCAGTGTCGTATGATGACCTTCTAGGGTCATCGCAAGAACACCGCCGCCTGCGTTTCTCTTTCCATATCAACAATGTCAAAGACCTAAACCGCGTCAGCGGCCCGACTTGTTTAGCGCCGTCGTCGTCGGCGGAGGCGGGGATTTAGAGACCACCGAACCTCATGTCAACCGCTCTTTTCAGAGATCTTTTGGAGAGAAAGGCGAACCCTTCAGACCGCAAGAAACCACCGGAGGAAAGCGAGGCTTACCTCTTAAAACCCGTCGGCGATTC
Source organism: Brevundimonas sp. AC546 (assembly GCF_979258305.1). Classification (NCBI taxonomy): domain Bacteria; kingdom Pseudomonadati; phylum Pseudomonadota; class Alphaproteobacteria; order Caulobacterales; family Caulobacteraceae; genus Brevundimonas; species Brevundimonas sp. AC546. The sequence goes on along the minus strand of NZ_OZ409849.1, from coordinate 2,187,392 downwards.
GATTGGAGCGCGGAACCTAGTGAAACCAACCGATGAAAGCAAGAAGTTTTTCGCTTCTCTCTTCCGTGGGACGTTGGAGATTTGCACCCCCGCGGCCCCGTCGGCCAGCCCGTTTCCGAGCGAGGCGGCTCTATACGTAGGGGCTGATTTGTCCGCAACCAGATTCTGACAGGAAGGCGAAAGTTTCTCAAAGACTCATGATCAACGAGCGGCCGCAGCTGCTCAGCCCGCTATGTAAGTGCGGAGACTGGGGGCGGACGGGCTGCTTCAGGCTCCGCCCAGACGGGACATCAGCTCCGGGTCCTGCTCGGAAGCCCTGACCTCGCTGTCGAACGCGAGCTTCGCCTGGGATACATCCGTGAAGGTCAACGGCTCCGCCAAGCGCAGGCTTGAGACGGCGTAGTCTTCGCCCTTCTGTTCGAGAACGACGCCGCTGCGGGCGTGAAGGATACGAGCGTCCGTGGTCATGGGTCTGTTCTCCTGCTTGGATGGAGAACGCGCCAATCGCCGAAACGGGTCGCCCTCAGTCGCCGGACAGGATTTCAGCGATTCGCGCGCTCAGCGTTTCGTCATCCAAGCCGTCGACGAGAATCATCTTCGACCGCGACTGGCCGCCGCGCGTCACGGTCACCGAAGACTTCGACACGCCAAGCCTCTTGGCCAGAAGCCGGGTCAGGGCGTCATTGGCCTCTCCGTCCATGGGACGGGCGCGCACACGCACCTTGAGCACGCGCCGTCCCTCTGCGTCCGCCTCCCAGCCTTCGATGCGATCCACCGCCGCGCCGGGCTGCGGCCTTATGGGCAGGTTCGCCATGCGGTCCTCTGCGGGCAAGAAAAAGGGCGCGGCTCCTTTTCGAAGCCGCGCCCTCTGCACATGGGTCTACCTAAGACTTAGCCCAGGGCCGTCATCAGTTCCGGCACCACGGTCTTGTAGTCGCCGACGAGGCCGTAGTCTGCGACCTGGAAGATCGGGGCGTCAGGGTCCTTGTTGATGGCGACGATAGTCTTGGAGTCCTTCATCCCGGCCAGGTGCTGGATCGCGCCCGAGATGCCGATGGCGATATAGAGCGCCGGGGCGACCACCTTGCCGGTCTGGCCGACCTGATAGTCGTTGGGCGCGTAGCCGGCGTCGACCGCCGCGCGCGAAGCGCCGATGGCTGCGCCCAGCTTGTCGGCCAGAGGCTCCATCACCGCGTGGAATTCGTCCGCCGAGCCCAGGGCGCGACCGCCCGAGACGATGATCTTGGCGGCGCCCAGTTCGGGCCGATCCGACTTGACCATTTCTTCCGACACGAAGGCCGTCTTGGGCGCATCGGCGCCGGCGACGCTCTCGATCGGAGCGGAACCGCCCTCAGCGGCGGCGACGAAGGCCGTCGGGCGAACGGTGATGACCTTCTTGGCGTCGGACGACTGGATCGTCTCGAGCGCATTGCCGGCATAGATCGGGCGCACGAAGGTATCGGCCGATACGACCTCGACGATGTCGGAGATCGGGGCGACATCCAGCTTGGCCGCGAGACGGGGAGCGAAGTTCTTACCGTCCGTCGATGCGGGGGTTAGGATGGCGTCGTAGCCGGCGGCGAGCGGAACCACCGTCGCCTCGACGGCCTCGGCCAGGCCGTGGCCCAAACCCGCGCTCTCGGCCAGCAGCACCTTGCGGACGCCGGCGATCTTGGACGCGGCGTCGGCGGCGGCCTGCGCCCCCTGCCCCACGACCAGAACGTCCACGTCGGACGACAGGCCGAGCGCGGCGGTCACGGTCTTGTTGGTGGTGTCGCGAACGGTCGAACCGTCGTGATCGGCGATGACGAGGACAGCCATGTTACAGCGCTCCTGCGGACTTGAGCTTGGAAACCAGTTCGGCCGCATCGGCGACCTTGACGCCGGCCGACCGCTTGGGCGGCTCGGTGACCTTAAGGACCTTCAGGCGGTCGGCGACATCGACGCCATAGTCGGTGACCGCCTTGACGGCGATCTCCTTCTTCTTGGCCTTCATGATATTGGGCAGCGACGCATAGCGCGGCGTGTTCAGCCGCAGGTCCACCGTCACCACCGCCGGCAGTTCGGCGGCGATGGTCTGCAGGCCGCCATCGACTTCGCGCGTCACCGTCGCCTTGCCTGCATCGATCACCAGCTTGCCGGCAAAGGTCGCCTGGGGCCAATCCAGCAGAGCGGCCAGCATCTGGCCCACCGCATTGTTGTCGCCGTCGATGGACTGTTTGCCCATCAGAACGAGGTCGGGTTTTTCTTCTTCGACCACCGCCTTCAGCAGCTTGGCGACCGCCAGCGGCTCCAGGTCCGTGTCCGACTGGATCAGCAGCCCCCGGTCCGCGCCCATGGCCAGGGCGGTGCGGATGGTTTCCTGGGCCTGGGTCACGCCGATGGAGACCACGACGATCTCGGTCGCTGTGCCCGCAGCATGGTGTTCCTTGCCTTCCTTCAGACGAACCGCCTCTTCGACGGCGATTTCGTCGAAGGGATTCATGCTCATCTTGACGTTGGCCAGATCGACGCCTGACTGGTCCGCTTTCACGCGGGCCTTGACGTTATAGTCGATCACCCGTTTGACGGGGACGAGTACCTTCATGGGTCTATCCGTGAAATCGCCTGAATGTGAGGGCAGGACATGGAGCGGTCGCGAAGGCCTGTCAACGTAACGCGGGGTCAAGCTGTGGCTGCGACCCTCACCCAACGGACCACGAGATGAAGCGTTTCCTGACCTTTCCCCGCCTGGCGATGATTTTCTTCGGCCTGTTCGGCGTCGCCATCGTGGGGATTTTCGTCCTGCAGGATTATTGGGTCGCGCCGGGCAAGCGGTGCGAAGCGGCGGGCAAGTGGTACGATATGGATAGCCGTATCTGCGCCCAACCGATCTCCATCGCCCAGATCACGGGCCGTCCCAACGGCGTGTCGCGCGAGGAAGCCTCAGCCGAGAAGAACCGCGAACTGGTCCGCATCGAACAGGAACTCGCCGCCGAGGGCCGCGCCCGCGCCGCCGAGGTCGAACGCCAGAAGGCGGCCCTGGCGGCCGCACGGCCGGCGGCCTAGCGACTAACGGGTCGCGCCCGGCTTCCATTTCACGTCGCTGGCGCCGTTGGCATTGGCGCGACGTGCGGCGACGAACAGATGATCCGACAGCCGGTTCAGATATTTTACAGCCTCGACATTCACCGCCTCGCCGCTTTCGATCAGCCGCACGGCCTCGCGTTCCGCCCGGCGGCAGACAGTGCGCGCGACATGCAGATGCGCCGACAGCGGCGCGCCGCCCGGCAGGATGAAGCTGTCGAGCGCCTTGAGGCTCTCGTTCATCCAGTCGATTTCCTGCTCCAGCCGCGCGACCTGGGTATCGATGATCCGTAGCGCCTCCCAGGCCGGGGGCGGATCCAACGGCGTGGCCAGGTCAGCGCCCAGGTCGAACAGTTCGTTCTGGATGCGGCCCAGCATGGCGTCGATCCGGTCGTTCTGACCGCTGTTCAGCCGCGCAACCCCAATGATCGCGTTCAGTTCGTCGACGGCGCCATAGGCCTCGACGCGAGCGTCGGTCTTGGACACCGGCGCGCCGGACGCTAGGCGCGTGCGGCCTTCGTCGCCGGTCCGCGTGTAGATCTTGTTCAGCGTCACCATGATCAGGCCCCTTGCGTCGCCTTCCACATCATGCCGAAGACCAGCAGCAGCACGGCAAGGGCCTGAAGCCCGACGCGCAGCCGCATCAGCTTGTTGGAGTTGGTCCGCGCATAGTCCCCGCCCCGAAACAGGGAATAGAGGCCAAAGCCCAGAGTGATCGTCACGGCGGCGATGGCGACGATGATCAGGATGTCGAAGATCTGCATGCCGTCGTTCTAGACCCGGATCGCTGCAACACGCCAGCGGCGCCCACCCGCCGGCCCTCGCGATACGGCGCCGCTTGCGACCGATGGGCGCACCCCCCTTGGAGTGTGGTTGCGAATGCTGTTGAGAGGCGCTCGCAAATATCAGGGGCTATTCCGATCATGACCTTCTCGACCCGCGCTCGCCTGTTGGCCGGCGCTTCCTGCGCTTTCGGCCTGACCTCGGGCGCAGCCTTGGCGGAGACCGTTCAGCCGGTCACGGCCGGACAGGCGACGCAGACGGCCGAGCTGGGCGAGATCGTCGTCACCGCCTCGGGCTTCGAACAGCGCATCAACCAGGCCCCTGCCTCGATCAGCGTCATTCCCCGCGCCGAGATCGAAGAGGTCCGCGCCGTCTCCCTCGCCGAGATCCTGAACAATGTCGAAGGCGTCGATACCGGCGCCGCCGTCGGCAAGACAGGCGGCCAGACCATCAACATCCGTGGCATGGGCTCGGACTACACGCTGATCCTGATCGACGGTCGCCGCCAGAACACGGCCGGCAGCGTGACGCCCAATGGCTTCGGCGAGACGTCCAACAGCTTCCTGCCCCCCGTCTCGGCCATCGAACGGGTCGAGGTCGTGCGCGGCCCCGTCTCCACCCTTTACGGCTCGGACGCCATGGGCGGGGTGGTCAACATCATCACCCGCAAGATCGGCGACGAATGGCACGGCTCGGCCAGCGCCCATTACACGATCCAGGGCGATGATGAGTTCGGTCCGATCCGCGGCGGCGATGTCTATCTGGCCGGACCTCTGATCAAGGACCGCGTCGGACTGTCGATCCGCGGCTCGCGTTCGGAACGCGAACAGTCGCGCCTGACGTTCGAAAACGTCGCCGGTGCGGAAACCCCGGTCACAGGTTTCGGCCGCAGCTCCACCGCCAACGAAATCTGGTCGGCCGGCGCCCGCCTGGCCTTCAACCTGCACCCCGACCACGACCTGTGGATCGACGCCGATGTCGGCCGCCAGTGGTACGACAACTCGAAAGGCCAGATGGGCACGGCCACCACCGCCGGCGGCTACGACAAGTTCCTGGAGTTCAACCGCGACCAGATCGCCATCGCCCATAACTGGCGCCTGCCGTTCGGCACGCTGGAATCCAACTATTCGATCGCAACGACCGAGACCAAGGGCCGGATCATCCCCAACGGCGTCGCCGGCGCCGGCAGTCCGCGCGATCTGGAGAGTGAGAACCGCATCTTCGACACCAAGCTGTTTTCGCAATGGCGCAACCACACCTTCACCGTCGGCGGCCAGCACTGGGAAGCCGAGATGACCGACGGCGTGGTGTCGGGCACATTCAACCATACCCAATGGGCCGTCTTCGCCGAAGACGAGTGGCGCTTCACCGACACCCTGGCCCTGACGGTCGGGGCGCGTCACGACGATCACTCGACCTTCGGCTCGCACTTCAGCCCACGCGCCTATCTGGTGTGGAACCCGACCGATGTGTGGACCGTCAAGGGCGGCGTCAGCCAGGGCTTCAAGACCCCGCGCCTGGAACAACTGGCGTCGGGCATCAACGGCTTCGGCGCCCAGGGCCGCCTGCCCTTGCTGGGCAGCCCGGGTCTGATGCCGGAAACCTCGACCTCGACCGAGTTCGCGGTTCTTTATGACGACCATGACCGCCTGCGCGCTGGCATCACCGTCTTCCACAACCAGTTCGACGACAAGATCGCCACCGGCGTGCCCATCGCCAACTGCGTGTTTGGCCTGACCCCCGAACAGTATGCGGCTGGAGGCTACAATACGTCGGGCTGCTATGACGTGGGCTTCTACACGGCCTATATCTCGACCGTCGCCACCTTCGGTCAGAGCATCAATATCGACGAGGCGGTCACGCAAGGCCTCGAGGCCACCGCCCGGTTCCGCTTCAACGACGCGTGGACGCTTCAGGGCAACTACACCTTCACCGACAGCGAGCAGAAGTCGGGCGCGGACGTGGGCCAGCCCCTGACCGACACGCCCGAGCACATGGTCAACGCCAACCTGCGCTGGAACGCCACCGAGCGGATGAACCTTTGGCTGCGCGGCGAATACCGTTCGGCCCGCTATCGCGGCGAAGGCGCGGCCCAGACGGCGCTGGGCGACTATGGCGCCTACAGCCTGTTCCACCTCGGCGGCGCCTACCGCATCGACGAAAATCTGACGGTCAATGCCGTGGTCTATAATGTGTTCGACAAGGGCTTCGTCAGCCTGCTGCCCTACGGCGCCCCGGTCGCCTATGCGCCCGAGTTCGCCAACAATCAGGAGCCTCGCCGCCTCTGGATCTCGGTGACCGCCGCCTTCTGAACCCTCGATCTGAACGATGGGACGGGGTCGCTTTGTCGAACCCCGTTCTTTTGTGCCAAACTAAGCCATTTGGTCACCATTGCGGGTGCAATCTGCGCGACATGACCGATCGCGCCGTCCGCAATCTCGAACATCTCAAGAGCTCGGCCTCTACCGCCCGCGTGCTGAACCTGCTGCGGGTATGGGAAGAGAATGGCGACAGCTCCGCCGACGGCGCCGTGCGCAATCCCGACTGGGCGGCGCGTCCGATCTTCCGCACCCCGGCCCTGAACCGCGCCCTGATCATCAAGCACCGGCTGCGTCGCAACGAGACCGACCTGTTCACCGGCCGTCGCCAGGTCGCCACCAAGGTGGTCATCCCCATCGACGACGCGGACCTGAAGACCGGCGGGCGCTATGTCTTCGTCAATCAGATCGGGTTCGAGCGGATGATGATGGAGGCGTTCGGCGTCGCCGCCACCCATCCCGACATCGAGACCCTTCGCCTGATCGACAAGCTGCCGTCGCTGGATCCCTTCCTGCTGCGCGAGCAGTTGCGGCGCGGCGGTCTGGACCCCTCGCCCTGCTATTTTTCGATCAGCGACAGCGATCTGCAACGCATGCTGGCCTTCGTCCGCAGCGAGATCGAGCCGCTGGTGACCCTCAGCCTGGGCCCAGACACGGTCGCTGTGAACTCCGATTCGGCGGGGCGGATGGCGTCCAAAATCCTGTCCAACACGCCGGGCGACCAGCTGGACGCCCTGCGTCTGACCCTGCGCCTGGCGCCGGAGCAGTATCAGGAGGGCGTCTTCTGCTGGAAGGGCTTCCTCTATTACAAGTGGACGCTGGCCGCCCTGCTGGGCGAGGTCGCCGGCGTCGCCGAGGCCGTGCGCACCATCAAGCCCGTCGGCAAGGTCGACCGCGCCGCCAAGGAATATCTGGCCCGCAGCCGCGACGTCCTGCGTGGTCGCATCATCAAGACCTGCGACGAGGTCAGCCGCACCCTGCGCATCTATGACGACGCCTACGCTAAGCTGACGCAAGAGGGCCGCCCCACCGCCTTCCGCGACTTCCTGCTGGACGCCCCCTCGATGTTCGCCAAGCTGGGCGACCAGCTCGGCGCCGTCCAGCACATCGTCAGCTACTGGCGCTTCCGCTTCGGCCCCGGCGCCGCGCCGGTAAACGTCGAAGAGCTGATGGACATCTTCATGGATTTCGAAACCGGCCTTCTGGGCCGCGGCGAAGTCCCCGACGACATCGGTATGATGGCGGCCTGACGCCTCGTCAGTGCGCGGCGTCCCAGTTCGACGCCGCGCGCGCATCCACCACCAGCGGCACGGTCAGGGCCACAGCCGGGTCCGACGCATTCTCCATCACCTGCTTGATGACGACGATGGCGCGGTCGGCTTCGGCTTCGGGGGCTTCGAAGACCAGTTCGTCGTGAACCTGGAGGAGCATGCGCGTCGTCAGCCCGGCCTCGGTCAGGGCGGTGGGCATGCGGATCATGGCGCGGCGGATGATGTCGGCGGCGGCGCCCTGGATCGGGGCGTTGATGGCGGCGCGCTCGCCGAACTGGCGTTCGGCGCCCGACTTCGAATGGATGGCGGGGATATGGATGCGGCGGCCGAAGACGGTGGAGACGAAGCCGGACTGGCGCACCTCGGCCTTGGTCTTGTCCATATAGGCGCGGATGCCGGGGAAGCGTTCGAAGTAGGTCTTGATATAGGCCCCGGCCTCGCCCTGATCGATGCCCAGCTGGTTGGCCAGGCCGAAGGCCGAGATGCCGTAGACGATGCCGAAGTTGATGGCCTTGGCGCGGCGCCGCGTCTCGGACGGCATGCCTTCGACAGGGACGCCAAACATCTCGCTCGCGGTGGCGGCGTGAATGTCCAGCCCGGCCTTGAAGGCGCGCTTCAGCTCGGGAATGTCACCGATATGGGCCAGCAGGCGCAGTTCGATCTGGCTGTAGTCCGCGCTGATCAGGACATTGCCGGGCGCGGCGATGAAGGCCTGGCGGATTTCGCGGCCGGTCTCGGTGCGGATCGGGATGTTCTGCAGATTGGGATCGCTGGACGCCAGACGGCCGGTGGTGGCGGCGGCGAGCTGATAGCTGGTGTGGACGCGGTCGGTCGCGGGGTCCGCCGCGGCGGTCAGGGCGTCGGTATAGGTGCCCTTCAGCTTGGACAGCTGGCGCCAGTCCAGCAGGACGCGCGGCAGGTCGTGGCTGAGCGCCAGCTCCTCCAGCACGCTGGCGTCCGTGCCCCATTGGCCCGAGGCGGTCTTCTTGCCGCCCGGCAGGTTCAGTTCGCCGAACAGGATCTCGCCGATCTGGCGCGGCGAGCCGATGTTGAAGGGCCGTCCGGCGATCTCGTGGGCTTGGGCCTCCAGTTCGGCCATACGCAGACCGAACTCGCTGGACAGCCGCTTCAACCGGTCGGGATCGATGCGGACGCCGTTCAGCTCCATGTCCGCCAGCACCGTCGGCATGCCGCGCTCCAGCGTCTCATAGACGGTGGACAGCCCCTCGCGCGCCAGTCGCGGCTTGAGGATGCGCCATAGGCGCAGCGTCACGTCGGCGTCTTCGGCCGCATATTCCGCCGCCGGTTCCAGGGCGACGTGCTTGAAGGATTTCTGGCTCTTGCCGGTCCCCGCCACCCGCTTGAACGGGATGGGTTCGTGGCCGAGGTGCAGGCGCGACAGCTCGTCCATGCCATGCCCGTGCATCCCGCCCTCCAGCACGTAGGAGATCAGCATGGTGTCGTCATAAGGCGCGACGCGAATGCCGCGGCGCGCCATGACGGCGATGTCGTATTTGGCGTTCTGCAACACCTTTAGGATCGACGGGTCTTCCAGCAGCGTCTTCAGCTTCGCCAGGGTCGTGGGCTTGTCCAGCTGACGGATCGGCTCGCGCGCCTCGCCTGGCTCTCCGAACAGGCCGCCGTCGTTCGCCTGCGGCTCATGCTCGTGCGTCAGGGGGATGTAGCAGGCCTCGTTCGGCCCCACCGCCAGCGACACGCCGCACAGGCCCGCATGGGTCGCCGACAGGGCGTCGGTCTCGGTGTCGAAACCGACGACGCCGACCTCGGTCGCCCGCGCGATCCAACGGTCCAGCGCTTCTTCGGTCTGAACGCATTCATAGACGGTGTGGTCGAAAGTCTGGACTTCGGACGGGCCTTCCACGACCTGTCCGTAACGCGGCGTGGAGACGGGGGCGTTCAGGTTCGGCGCGCGCTTGGGCGCAAAGGCCGAGACGTCGCTGGGGCCGGCCTTGCCGTCGCCGACGCGGCGCTGCAGCGAGCGGAACTCCATCGTCTCCAGGAAGGCCGACAGGGTCGCGGGATCGGGATCGCGCACGGCGAAGTCGTCGATCAGCTCGGGCGCCGGCGCATCGCAGGTCAGGCGCACCAGCTCGCGCGACAGTCGAATCTGATCGGCGAATGCGATCAGGGTCTCGCGCCGCTTGGGCTGTTTGATCTCGCCAGCGTTGGCCAGCAGGGTGTCCAGATCGCCGTATTCGTCCAGCAACTGCGCCGCCGTCTTCGGTCCAATGCCGGGGGCGCCGGGCACATTATCGACGCTGTCGCCGATCAGGGCCTGAAGATCGACCATCTTCTCGGGCCCGACCCCGAACTTCTCGAACACCTCGGCCTCGGCCAGACGCCGATCCTTCATCGGATCCCACATCACGACGCCGCCGCCGATCAGCTGCATCAGATCCTTGTCCGACGAGACGATCACCGCCTCGCCTCCCGCATCGCGCGCCTTGCAGGCGTATGTGGCGATCAGGTCGTCGGCCTCATAGCCGGGCAGTTCGACGCAATGGACGCCGAACGCCGCCGTCGCCTCGCGCACCAGCGGAAACTGCGGGATCAAATCCTCGGGCGGCGGCGGACGGTGGGCCTTGTACTGGTCGTACAGGGTGTTGCGGAATGTCTTTTCCGAATGGTCGAAGATGGCCACCAGATGCGTCGGGCCATCGGCGCCCTTCATGTCCTTCAGCAGCTTCCACAACATGTTGCAGTAGCCCTGGACCGCCCCCACCGGCAGGCCGTCCGACTTGCGCGTCAGCGGCGGCAGAGCGTGATAGGCGCGGAAAATGTAAGCCGAGGCGTCGATCATCCACAGCCGCAACGCAGGGCCGTCCTGCGTGAGGGGACGTTGGGTCTCGATGGTTTCGGGCGCGGCAGTCTCGGTCATAGCTGGAACATAGGGGTCGAAAGCCCCCACGTCAGCGTCAGAATTCGGTCCAGCTCGATCCGGGATCACGTTGACCCGGCTGGGCCTGTTGCTGACCCCATGCCACGACCATGAAGGCCTTGTGGCTGCGGATGCGATAGGTGCCGATCATCGGCACAATGGCGCCCAGCGGCGCGCCGGTCTTGGCCTCGTAGAGAAAGCCGGAAAACTCCGCGACGCCGACCCGGTCGCGGTGGCTGTAGACGGACAGTTCCGGCAGGGAGACGACGTTGAGCGTCTCGTTGATCGGGATCCGCATCTCGGGAATGCCGAACACGCGCCGCATCTGCTCCAGCGACAGGGCGCCGGCGCGGATTTCAAATACCGCGTTCGCCTCGTCCTTGTTGCGGGCCAGGCTGAAACCGGCGTCCGAGATCGCGCCTCGAAGGGCGCTGACGGCATAGCGGGTGCCCTCGCCCTGGAAATAGGCGTCGTCGACGAAGACCGACGCTCCCAGCGGCAACGGCAGGACCATGCCCTCGATCGCCTTGTCCGAGGCGCGCGCCAGCAGCAGCTGTTCCGTCGCCGTGCGCCCTGTATTGCTCTCGGTGGTCGAAGCGCAGGCCGATAGAGTCAAGGCCAGGGCCGCCAAGGCCAGCGAAAGCCCCTGCCCTGCGCGCATCACCATGTTCCGGTATTGGGCATCGAGACCCAGGGCTCGGCCGGCGCCAGCGGCGCGCCTTCCTGCAGCAATTCGATGGAGATGCCGTCAGGCGAGCGCACGAAGGCCATATTGCCGTCGCGCGGCGGGCGGTTGATCGTCACCCCGCCGTCCATCAGCGTCTGGCAGGCGGCGTAGATGTCGTCGACCTTATAGGCCAGGTGGCCGAAGTTGCGGCCGCCCTGATACTCTTCCGGGTTCCAGTTGAAGGTCAGCTCCACCTCGGGACAGCGTTCCGCCGCCGACTGCGCCAGGTTCTTGGGCGCGGCGAGGAAGACCAGGGTGAACCGCCCCGCCTCGTTCTCGGTGCGCCGCACCTCCTGCAGACCCAGCAGGTCGCAGTAGAAATGCAGCGAGGCGTCGATGTCCTTTACCCGGACCATGGTGTGCAGATAGCGCAAGGCTCGTCTCCGTCCGAACGGGGTGTCAGCGGTGTATAGACCCGGGCGCCGTCACACCGCGACTGAACTGAGGTTACGAACTCAGTGGCACTTGGGCTCAGTGGGCCTCGGGCGCGCGGGCCGCCGGGCTCAGGTATTCGTTCTCGTCGTGCGGATGGGCCGACAGCACGAAGCGCCGGTCGCAATAGCCGCACTCGATGAAGTCGTCCTCACCCATGTCCATATAGACCAGCGGGTGACCCAGAGCGCCGCCGCCGCCGTCGCAGGCCACACGCTTGGTGGAGACGACGACCTCTTCGGGCGGCGGGATGATGGCGTCGGAATGGCGGGGGGGCATGGTCCGGTCCGGTCTGAAAGGCTTGCGCGCTTCCTAGGCGGACCTGCCCCGAAGGTCAAACCTCGGTGGGCGCCGCCGGACGACGGCCGAGAAGACGGTTCAGCATCGCCTTGCGCTTCTTGAACAGCGTCAGACCCAGGCAGGCGGCGCCGACCCACAGGCCAACTTCGCCGATGAGCAGCAAGGAGGCGCCGGCGATGGCTGCATGCGTCATGTCGATCTGGTCGGCCTTGCCCGCCAATAGCGCCAGTCCACCACCCACATAGCCGATGGCGCAGACGCCCATGGCGACGAAGCCGATCAGGCGGGTGCGGGTCAGGGGCGTCTTGGATTTTTGAACGGCGGTCATTGGGTTCTCCATCAAGTGCGGTTGTCTTTATGACAAGCAAACTGGACACAATAAGCACGCTAGTCAAGCACCATTGACACAAGGACAGGCACGTTTGTCGCATCGCCGCCGTGGGACAGGTTGGCGAATGCAACCGCGCGCCCTACCTATGCCGCTCGCCGTCCCGCCCCGAGTGAATAGCCGATCATGTCAGAGACCCCCGCCCTGCCCGACAACGCCATTGAGGTGCACGGGCTGAAGAAGACCTATGCCGGGTCCAAGAAGGCCGCGCCCAAGACGGCCCTGCGCGGCGTCGATCTGGTCATTCCCCGCGGCGCGGTCTTCGGCCTGCTGGGTCCGAACGGCGCCGGCAAGTCGACCCTGATCAACATCTTGGCCGGGGTGGTGAAGAAATCCGAAGGGTCGGTAAAGATCTGGGGTCGCGACATCGACAAGGAGCCGCGCGACGCCGCAGCTGCCCTGGGCGTCGTGCCGCAGGAAATCGTCGCCGACGTCTTCTTCACCCCGCGCGAATCGCTGGAAGTTCAGGCTGGCTTCTATGGCGTGCCCAGTAACGAGCGCCGTTCGGACGAACTGCTGGCGGCGCTAGGCCTATCGGACAAGGCCAACGCCTATGTTCGCGCCCTGTCCGGCGGCATGAAACGTCGCCTGATGGTGGCCAAGGCCCTGGTCCACAATCCCCCCATCCTGATCCTGGACGAACCGACCGCAGGCGTGGACGTCGAGCTGCGTCGCCAGCTGTGGGCCTATGTCCGCCGCATCAACGAGGAGGGGGTGACCATCGTCCTGACCACCCACTACCTCGAAGAAGCGCAGGAGCTCTGCGACACCATCGCCATCGTCAACCACGGCGAGGTCGTGGCCTGCGAACCGACGCCGCAGCTTCTGCGTCGTCTGGACAGCCGCAATGTGGTCGTGACCCCAGAGACGCCGCAGATAACTCCGCCCATTCTTGACGGCTTCCAGGTCACGCCCCGTCCGGGCGGCGCCTTCGCCGTAACCTACAAGAAGGGGCAGTCATCGGTGGAACAGGTCATCAACGCTGTCCGCGCCGCCGGTGTCACCATCGCCGACATCACCACCGAAGACCCGGACCTGGAAGACGTCTTCCTGGCCCTGACCTATGGGGATGCGTCGCGGGTCGATCCAACCAAGGACTAGTCGACCTCGGACAGGAACTCGAAGATCGCCGCCTTTGCCTCCGGCTCGTCCAGCATGGGGGCGTGGCCGATGCCGGGCACCTCGACATAGGCCATGGCCGGCGCGGCCTTCTTCATTCGCCCGGCGATGTCGGCGCTCAGCAGATCCGAGTTCGCGCCGCGCACCAGCAGCGTCGGCTTTTTCCGCGCCAGCCGCCGAAAGTAAGGCCACAGGTTCGGAACCAGCGCCTTGGCGCCCGCCGCGCGGATCGGCACGGCGATGTCGGGGTCATAGTCCAGCCCGATCTCCCCGTCCGGCTGCTGACGAAAGATGCGCCGCGCGAAAGCATCCCAGTCGGCATCCGAATAATGGGGAAAGGCGGCGGCGTTGATCCGCCGGGCATAGGCCGCCGCATCGGCCCACGACCCGATCTCGACCGGCTGGCCGCTATAGGCGGCGATGCGCGCTAGCCCCTCGGGCGCGACTTCCGGCCCGATGTCGTTCAGGATCGCCGCGACCACCGCCTTGGGCTTGATCGCCGTCAGCGCCATGGTGATCAGCCCGCCCATCGAGGTGCCGAGGAAGATGGCACGGTCGATGCCTGCCTGCTCCATCAGCGCCAGCGTGTCGCGCGCATACACATCCGGCATGTAGGTCATCGGATCGGGCGCACGATCGGACCGACCGCGCCCGCGCACATCCACCGCCAGCACCCGCCGCCCGCTCTGGGCCAATAGGGGCGCAATGGTTTCGAAATCGGCGCTGTTGCGGGTCAGGCCGTGAATGGCGATGACCGGCGGACGCGCGACGCCGGGGCCGGGCGCATAGTCGCGCGCGAACAGGCTGAGGCCATCCGGCGAGGTCCAGCGCCGTTCTACGAATGGATGTTGCGCGCTCATTGGCGATCTCCTCCGATTTTCGATCAGAGTAATTCACCAGGCGAGGAAATGCGACGGTCGGTTTTAGAGGCCGACCACGTCGCACACGAAGGCGTCCAGGTCGCCACCCTCGAACAGAAACCCCGCCACGCCCGCTCGTTCACCGGCCTGCAGATCGCGTTTCTGGTCGCCGATGATAAAGGACCGCGCCGGGTCCAGATCGTGCTCGGCGATCGCGCGCAGCAACATGCCGGGATTGGGCTTGCGATCGGGATGATCAGGGTGGCGATAGCGCGCCTTGATCGCTTCGGGGTGAAAGGGGGCGGCATAGACGGCGTCGATGATCGCGCCATCCCCGGCCAGCCGCGCGACCAGCAAATCATTGAAAGCGTTCATCTGCGATTCGCTGAACAAACCCCGCGCCACGCCCGACTGGTTGGTGACGATGACGGTGCGAAAGCCGCCCTGGTTCATCCGCCTTACCGCCGCCGCCGCGCCAGGGATCAGTTTCAAGTCCTCGGGCCGATGCGGATAGCCGCTGTCTTCGATCAGGACCCCATCACGGTCCAGAAAGGCCGCGGGGGCGCCAGTCATGCGTCGTGTCTCAGGATTTCGGTGAAGGCCGTCATCAGGTGATACAGGCTGGACGCCGGTACGGACTGGTCATGCGACCGGCCATCAGCATCGTAGCTGTCCACCCACAGGCCCTGCACAGCGGTGGCAAGATGGGTGTCGAAGACCTTGGCGATCAGTGCAGGGGCGGCCTCGTCGCCAAAACTCAGGCCTGTGCGAATGGCTTCGGTCTGGGCCCACAGCCGGCGACCGGTGTCGAGCGGCGCGCCGGACGGGTCGATCTCGCGGATCGTGAAGCCGTCACGACGGCCTTGGGTCACCGCGCGGCGATGCAGCCCCTCGGCCACGCCTGGATCGATATCGCCCGCCTGTTTCAGCAGCCACGCCCATTCTTGCAGATGCCCGGGCTCGATCACGTGACCCTCGCTCGGGTCCGCCACCCAATCGTCGGCGAAATATTCCCGGATTGCGCCATCGATCAGGAAATGCTGCCGACAGAGGTCCAGCGACACCTGCGCCGCCGCCTGGAATGCCGGATCAGGAGCCGTCGCTTGCCAGGCCAGCATGGCCTCCAGCATATGCATATGAGGATTCTGACGACGCGGCAGACGCGGCGGCAAGGCCTCCTCCCAACCGCCATGCGGAGACGCCATCAGTTGATCGATGGCCGCCAACGTCTCCATCGCCAACGGCTGCGCGCGCGGATCGCCCAGCACCCGATGCGAGGCCGAAAGAGCGAACAACACGAATGCCAGATCATACAAATCCGGTGTCGCATCGACGACCGCGCCGGCATCGTCGGTCGCCGCGATCCAAAGACCGTCGTCGCTTCGACCCGTAGTGATCATGCAATCCAGCCCGGCTTGGGCCAAAACCCGTCCCGACTCCCAGCCCAAGGCCGCTGCTTCGCAGAAGACATAAATCTGGCGGGCCTGAACGCGGGTGCGGCGGCGAATGCCGACGACGGGCCGCCCGTCGAAATCCAGCTGCTCGAAGAAACGGCCATGCGCGTCCACGCCCCTTTCGCCCCACAGCGGCAGGGCGTGATCGAACAGCCAGTTCGAGACCCTGGTCCGGGCTGCGGCGAGAGACGTCATCGCGTTGGATTAGGACGCATCCCTTCGGGCGCCAAGGGGCGGATGCGGTAGCAAAGGGCAACGCGAAGTGACGCCGCGCGATTTGGCCCCTGCGCGCGATCTTGCTAGGACGACCCGACATTCGCGGCTCGTCTCTGTCGAGCCGCCGCCCGACCCCCGTGGAGAGCGTCCCTCATGATCCCCTTCATCGACCTTCAGGCCCAGCGCCTGCGTCTCGCCGGCAAGATCGAGACCGCCGTCCAGGAGGCCGTCGTCGGCGGCGCCTGGGTGATGGGCCCGCAGGTCCGTCAGTTCGAGGCCGACCTCGCCGCCTTCGGTCAGGCCAAGCACGCCCTGGGCTGCGCCAATGGCACCGACGCCCTGGCCCTGCCGCTGATGGCCTGGGGGATCGGGCGCGGCGACGCCGTCTTCGTGCCCAGCTTCACCTTCGCCGCCACCGCCGAGGTCGTGCCATGGTTCGACGCCGAGCCGGTCTTCGTCGATGTGGACGCCGACACCTACAACATGGACCCCGGTGCGCTGGAACGCGCCATCGAGGGAATCAAGGCCGAGGGCCGCCTGACGCCGCGCGTGGTCATCGCCGTCGATCTATTCGGCCAGCCGGCCGACTATCCCGCTATCAAGGCCATCTGCGACAAATATGGTCTGAAGCTGATCTCGGATTCGGCGCAAGGGTTCGGCTGCACCATCGATGGCGAGCATCCACTGAAGTGGGCCGACATCACCACCACCAGCTTCTTCCCGGCCAAGCCGCTGGGCTGCTACGGCGACGGCGGGGCGGTGCTGACCAATGACGACGAGCTGGCCCAACTGATCGATTCCGTCCGCGTCCACGGCAAGGCCGTGGCGGTGGACCTGAAGGACCGCACCTTCGACCACGACCCCAAATATCTGAATATGCGCATCGGCCTGAATAGCCGTCTGGACACCATCCAGGCCGCCGTCCTGATCGAGAAGCTGAAGGTCTTCGGCCAGGAGATCGAATGGCGCAACACAGCAGCCGCACGCTACAACGAAGGTCTGCGCCCCCACGTCGCCAAGGTGCCGGACGTGCCGGCCGGCAATATCTCCAACTGGGCGCAATATACGGTCGAACACCCCGACCGCGACGGTCTGATCGCCCATCTGAAGGCCAATGACGTGCCGACCGCCGTCTATTACCCCATCCCGCTGCACCTGCAGCCGGCCTATGAGCATTTCCCGCGCGGGGCCGGCGGCCTGCCGGTGACCGAGCGTCTGAAGGACGTGGTCTTCAGCCTGCCGATGCACGCCGATCTGGACGCGGCGACGCAGGACCGGGTCATCGCCGCCGTCGCCAGCTACAAGGGTTGAACCTGATGCCGAACACTCCCGTCCTCAAGATCGGCGTCGCCGGCGTCGGCGTCATGGGCCGCAACCATGCGCGCGTCGCCTCGGAAATGCGCGAGTTCGACCTGACCACCGTCTTCGATCCCGACGCGGTGACGGCCGAGGGCGTCGCCGCCGCCTATGGCGCCGCGCCAGTCACGACGGCCCAGGCCTTCGTCGACGCCGGCCTGGACGCCGCCGTCGTGGCCACACCCAACCGCTTCCATGCCGAGATCGGCGTGGCTCTGCTGGAAAAGGGCGTCCACGTCCTGGTCGAAAAGCCGATCGCCGCCACCGTCGCCGACGCCCAGCGCATGATCGACGCCGCCAAGGCCAATGATCGCGTCCTGATGGTCGGTCAGGTCGAGCGGTTCAATCCAGCGGTCGAGACGGTCAAGCGCGCCGTCGCCGATGACGAAATCATCTCCATCCAGATCACCCGCGTCGGCCCCTTCCCGCCCCGTATGGGCGAGGTCGGCGTGGTCATCGACTTGGCCGTTCATGACATCGACATCATCCGCCATCTGACGGGTTCGGAAATCACCGAGGTCCAGCCTCAGTTGGCCCGCACCCGCGCCGACCGCGAGGACACCGCCCTGCTGCAGTTCCGGCTGGACAATGGCGTCATCGCCCACATCACCACCAACTGGGTCACGCCCTACAAGACCCGCACGCTTCAGGTCGCCACCAAGACCAAGTTCATCGTCGCCGACCTGATCACCCGCCAGGTCACCGAATATTTCGGCCAGCAGCCCGACGGCTCTTATTCGACGCGGATGCTGAACAGCTGGCCGGCCGAGCCGCTTCGCAAGGAGCTGGAAGCCTTCGCCCGCGCCATCACCACCGGCGAAACGGCGGCGGTCACGGGAGAGGACGGCCTGCGCAATCTTGAAGTCGCTCTACGCTGCCTGGGTGAAGCCTAGTTCTCGCCGCAAAGCCTGACGAAGAGAGACGCATGCGCCGTTTCATCGCCTCCGCCCTCGCTCTCGTCGCTGTGGCTTCCGCCGCTGCGCCGGCTCAGGCCGACACCCGGTTCCTGTCCTATAATGCGTCGGACCGCATCACCCAGGCCCTGACCAAGGGCGTGACGTTGGAAGTCCGGCGCGGCCTGTTCGGCGCGGTCCAGGTCGAAAGACTTTATTCCACCTCGGCGCGCGGCACGGCCGGTTTCACGCGTGGCGGCCCCGATGCCGCGAGACGCGCCCTGCCGCCGGGGGCCGAGGAAAACGACATCTATGGCGTGGATCAGGACGGCGACGGTCGCGGCCTGGCTCGCGCTCTGTGCCCTGGCTCGGACGAAGTCTGGCTGATCATGAGCCGGGTGCGCGCGCCGCGGCCTTTGACCATGCAGGCGGTCGGACGTTGGTCGGACGGCGCCTATCGCCATTGCGTCACCCTGACCTATGAATGGCGCGGCGAATGGGCGACGGCGCCCGCATCTCTCGCCACACCCGACTGATCCGACCCCGGACTGTTTCATAATGAGCACGCGCAAGCATCGATTGTGACGATTTGACTTTTATATTCGCGAGTGACACTTTGAGCACAGGAACGGCGGCGGCCGTTCTACCGCCACGGAAATCCCCTCCCCGGCGGCGAGAGAGACGAACCTCCCATAGCCCGGCCGTTGCGGCCGGGCTTTTTTTACGCCGCACGCCTGCTAGACGAAGGGATGACCCTTCGCCTCGCCACCTGGAACATCAACTCCGTCCGCTTGCGCATCGACCAAGTCGCACGCTTCGTCGCCGAGCGCGCACCCGATGTTCTGGTGTTGCAGGAGATCAAATGCACCACGGACCAGTTCCCGCGCGGCGCCTTCGAGGAGATGGGGATGCCTCATCTGCGCGTGGCGGGCCAGAAGGGCTGGCACGGCGTGGCCATCGCCAGCCGCCTGCCACTTGAGGACAGCGACACCTTTCAAGTCTGCAAGCTGGGCCACGCCCGCTGCGTCTCGGCTCGCGTCGCCGGGATTGACGTGCAGAACTTCTACATCCCCGCCGGCGGCGACGTGCCCGACCGCGCGCTGAACCCCAAGTTCGATCACAAGATGGACTTCTACGAACAGCTGACCGCTACCATCGCCAGACAGGACAAATCACGCCCGATGGTCATGGCCGGCGATTTCAACATCGCGCCTGGCGAAGGCGACGTGTGGAACCACCGCTACATGTCCAAGATCGTCAGCCACACGCCGTTGGAGGTCGAGACCCTGAACCGACTTCAGGAAACAGGCGGTTTCGCCGATGTGCTGCGCGATCGTTTCCCCGAGCCGCAGAAACTGGCCAGCTGGTGGAGCTATCGCGCCGCCGACTTCCGCAAATCCAATCGCGGCCTGCGCCTGGACCATATCTGGACCTCGCCCGGCCTGACCTCGGCCGTGGTGAAGGACACTGCCCGCATCCACGACGATGTCCGCGAGTGGGAACGCCCGTCCGACCACGCACCGATCACAGTCGATCTAGACGTTTGATCCTCAATAGACGGGGACCGGCTTGGCCGCCCCCACCGGCTTTCCGCCCCGTCCCACCTTCTTCGCCGCGCGGACCAGCCGCGTCACCACCTCGTCCAGCTCGGCCTCGGACAGGGTGTAGGGCAGGCGCAAACGGCGTTCGAAGGCCCCGTCCACGCCGAATCGCGGACCGGCGGCGAGGCGCAGCCCTTCCGCCTCTGCCCGGATGGTCAGGGCGGAACTGATCGGCGCGGGCAGTCGCGGCCATATCGACAGTCCCCCGGCCGGCCGAGGGCAGACCCAATCCGGCAACCGTTCCGCCAGCTGGGCCCGCAGATGATCCCGGCGCGCGCGCAAAAGAGGCCGGCGCGCCGCCAGGGCCTTGCCGCCGTCGCTCAACAGCTCGACCGCCGCCAACTGCTCCAGGATCGGCACCCCCAGATCGAAACTGCCGCGGCTCTGGGCCAGGCGCTGAATCACGGCACGGTCGGCGCGGATCCAGCCGATCCGCAGTCCGCCCCAGACGCTCTTGGACATGGAGCCAAGCCGGACCATGCGCGGCGCATCAACGGCGGAGGCGCTGAGCGCCGGCGGTCCGCTCAGCGTCAGTTCGACGAGCGTCTCGTCCAGCACCAACAGGGTCTCGGCCCCCTTCAACCCCGCCAGCAAACGCGTCCGATCCGACGCCCGCATCATCCGTCCCGTTGGATTGTTGTGGTCCAACACCAGATAGGCCATCGCCGCGTTGCTGCTGCGACAGGCCGAGACAAGACCCTCGACATCCCAGCCCTCGTCCCCTTCGCCATCCGGCAAGGCCACCGGCACGGCGCGACCGCCCGCCGCCAGAATGGCGTCGATGGCCTGCGGATAGGTGGGATGATCGAACACCACCGGGGCGCCGGGGCGTGTCGTCAGCCGCAGCAGATGGACCAGGCCATTGTGGGCGCCGTGGGTGATCAGGATCTGACCCGCCGAGGTCGGCAGACCCCGTCGTCGATACCCGGCCGCCACCGCCTCACGCAGTTCCTCCAGGCCCACCGTCTCGTAGCCGTGTCCCGGCAGATTCGCCGGCAATCGCTCCAGCGCCCGGACATAGGCGGCATGGACATTGGAGTCGGCCGGCAGGACGGCGGCGGTCAGGTCGATCAGGCCCGACTTGGAGAACACCTCTGCGACCGCCTCTCGGCCTAATCCCGGACCGGCGGGCAGGCCGGTGCGTGCCGCCGCCCCCTGCCCGCCCACGAGAAAGCCGTCATCCCGCAGGCATCCATAGGCGGCCGACACGGTCGTGCGGCTCAAGCCCAGCGCCTGCGCCAGTTGGCGCTCGCCCGGCAACCGCGCCGCCAACGGCAGTCGGCCATCCAGAATCAGAAGTCGTACCGCCCCTGCCAACTGACGATAGGCAGCCCCGCCTCCCGGCGCACGCCAGAGGCCGAGATGGCGGGTCAGGGAGACAAGGCCTACGGATTGGAGCAACATCAGGCCAGAATGCCATGACTGGCCCTTTTTTCCATATCCAGTTCGGTTCATCTGGTCTGTTTATGACCCGTCGCCTGACCCAGCTCTTCGCCGGCCTCGTCCTTTACGGCCTGTCCATCGCCCTGATCGTACGCGCCGATCTGGGGCTCGATCCGTGGGACGTGCTGAACCAGGGCGTGTTCAAGCGCTTCGCCGGCCCGGCCGGAATCAGCTTCGGCCTGGTGGTCAATCTGATCGGTATGGCCGTGCTGCTGCTGTGGATTCCCCTGCGCCAGAAGCCCGGCATCGGCACGGTGGCCAATGTTCTGGTCATCGGCACAGTCGCCAACTTCGGCCTGGACTGGATCCCGTCCGACCTGGGGATACCGCTGCGGGCAGGACTGCTGATCTCGGGCATCGTCCTCAACGGTGTGGCGAGCGGGGCCTATATCGGCGCCGGCCTTGGCCCCGGCCCGCGCGACGGCCTGATGACCGGCATCGTCGCCCGCACCGGCTGGCCGGTCAAATGGGTGCGGACCAGTATCGAGTTGGCCGTCATCGCCGTCGGCTGGCTGCTGGGCGGCTCGGTCGGGCTGGGCACAGTGCTTTACGCCGTGACCATCGGTCCCCTGGTCCACGTCTTCCTGCCGATGTTCACGATCCGCCCGAAAACGGCCGACTGAACCTTACGGCTGCAGCCGATACCCGCCCGCATCGGTCAGCAGCAGTCGTGCATGGCCCGGCTCCGGCTCGATTTTCTGGCGCAGACGGTAGATGTGAGTTTCCAGCGTGTGGGTCGTGACCCCCGCGTTATAGCCCCAGACCTCGGTCAACAGCTCTTCGCGCGACACCGGCTTGGCTCCGGCGCGGTAGAGGTATTTCAGGATGTTGGTTTCCTTCTCGGTCAACCTCACCTTCTTGCCCTTGGCGTCCATCAGCACCTTGGCGGCGGGACGGAACTCGTAAGGCCCGATCGAGAAGACCGCGTCCTCGGATTGTTCGTGGCTGCGCAGATGGGCGCGGATACGCGCCAGCAGCACCGCGAACCGGAAGGGCTTGGTGACATAGTCGTTCGCGCCGGCGTCCAGGCCCAGGATGGCGTCGGCGTCGGCCGACTGGGCCGTCAGCATGATGACCGGGGTCGAAACCCCGTCCTTGCGCAACAGGCGGCAAGCCTCGCGACCGTCCATGTCGGGCAGGTCCACGTCCAGCAGGATCAGGTCGGCGCGGATCTCGCGCCCCATGCGCACTCCATCGGTCGCGGTGGCGGCCTGCTGTGTCTTGAACTCTTCGTGCAGGTTCAACTGCTCGGCCAAGGCCTCGCGCAGGTCGTCGTCGTCGTCGATGATCAGAATGGTCTTTGGCGTGGGCATATTCAGACAATGGCGAGGCTTGGCCCCCGCGCCAAGGCTTGGGGGTGCGAATTCACATCGGGTTACGGGCTAGAGGGGCTTTAAGGCCGATTTCGTTCCCCAAACAACGCGGTTCCGACGCGCACGTGCGTCGCGCCGCACCGGATCGCGGTCTCGTAGTCGCCGCTCATCCCCATCGACAAGATCGACAGACCGTTCCGTTCGGCCAGATGGCGCAACATCTCGAAATGCGGCCCCGGCTCCTGATCTGCAGGGGGAATACACATCAGGCCCTCGACCGTCAGCCCATAGGTCTCGCGTGCCGCCGCGATCAATGAATCCGCCTTGTCGGGCAGGACGCCGGCCTTCTGCGGTTCCGCGCCGGTGTTGACTTGAACCAGCACGCGCGGCGATCGGCCGCGCCGCTCTGCCGCCAGCGCCAAAGCCTTCGCCAGTTTCTCACGATCAAGCGTTTCGATCACGTCGAACAGGGCGACGGCGTCCTCGGCCTTGTTGGTCTGCAAGGGTCCGATCAGCCGAAGTTCCAGATCCGGCAGCGTAGCACGGCGTTCCGTCCAGCGGCCTTGGGCCTCCTGCACCCGATTCTCGCCGAAGATCCGCAGGCCTGTCGCCAAGATCGCGTCGATGGCCTCGGGCGGCTGGGTCTTGGAAACGGCGGTCAGGGTCACCGCCGCTGGATCGCGGCCGGCCGCGCGGCAGGCGGCGTCGATGCGGGTGCGAACGGCGGCGACCCTTTCGGCGATGGACGTCGGAGCTAAAGCGGAGGAAGAAGAGGTCATGACCCTGCCGACCGGTTACAGCGACGATGCGCGCGCGCTCTGGGATGCGGCGACCGCTCTAAACCGCGCCGCCGCCGCTGTCAGCCCGCAGGTCGCCGGCCTGCCGCCGTTGCTGTTCTTCACCGATCCCGACCGCACGCCCCGCCCATGGGAGGCGGCGCGCCGCCTGCCGCCCGGATCGGCATTGATCTATCGTGCGTTCGGCGCGACCGACGCGGTCGAAACCGGCCGGCGACTGCGCACAGCGACGACGGATCGCGGGGTGAAGCTGCTGGTCGGACTGGACGCGGACGTGGCCGAAGCGATCTCGGCCGACGGGCTTCACCTGCCCGAACGCGAAGCGGCGCAGGCATTGGCCGTTCGTGCGGCCCGGCCCGATTGGATCCTGACCGGCGCCTGGCATGGATCGGAAGATCCCTGGACCCAGGGCCTCGACGCCCTGATCCTGTCCCCGGCGTTCACCGCAGGAGGCTCGTCGGCCGGCAAGCGACCGCTCGGCCTCACCGAATTCAGACGCCTATGTCTGGAGACCAGCCTTCCGATCTATGCTCTGGGCGGGGTCGGACCGGACAATGCAGCATCATTGATCGGAACCGGAGCCTGTGGCCTCGCCGGAGTGGACGCAATCCAGTCGGCGTTTTGCGCAGACTGACCGGCTAACACGCAGGTCGAAGCGGAGCGCGACGAACTTAGAACTTGAAGATCGTTTCCAGACGCACGCGCGGCTGGGCGCGGCCATTGGTTTCGGGCGCACGGGCCGGGTCGGCCTCGGGTGCGCCCACGGCGGCGGCGGCGCCGACGCGCAGGCGGTCGTTCAGACGGTAATAGGCGCCGGCTTCGACATCGCCCCAATCGGTCTCGCGTCCAACGGGCTGGTTCAGATTGAAGTCCAGCCCCCAACGGCCATTGTCGTTCAGACGCAAGCCACGACGTTGGGGAGCGGGGGCATTGCGCTGGGCGGCCTGAGCTTCCGACAGCGATACGGTCGGCGACCCGCTCTGGGCGAGCGCCGACGTCGACACGGCAAGCGCCGTCGTCGCCATCATCACAGCCAAGAAACCACCGAAACGCATAACCAAACCCTTCGAACCCCGCCCAAGAGGCGACGTTTCAACCCCGGACCGACCTTATATGGTCGTGAACCCGGCGATTAGACACCGGGTGTCCTCTCGGTCAACGGAATGACCGCTCGATAACAAGGTTCCTCGTCATTGTTGTCGGCGCATGTGTCTCATGCGTCACGGGATTCAGGCCGAATCCCGTCAGATGAGACCTACCGTTCGCAAAACACCGCGACGCTTGATACTTTCAGAAGCGACTTCGCCTTGTCATCGCCCCTTTTCGCCGTGTTATAGAGCCCTGCAGTCGGCATTCTCGTGCCGTGCGCGCGTGTGGGCGAGGGCTCTCACGTCCCTGAGTTTACGGAGACTTCTCTTGATGAGCCTCAACAAGGCCCTGGTTCGGAACGTCGCGATCGTGCTGGTCTCGGGCGTGGCCCTGGGTGCGTCCCTGTCGGCCTGCTCGAGCATTCCCTTCGTCGGCGGCGAGAAGTCTGCTCCCAAGACGAATGTTCAGCAGGGTATCGGCGTCAACGCCTTCCTGTGGCGCGCCTCGCTCGACACGCTCAGCTTCATGCCGCTGCTGACCGCCGATCCGTGGGGCGGCGTCATCAACTATGACTGGTACATCAACCCCCAGACGCCGAACGAGCGCTTCAAGGCGACGGTCTTCATCCTGGACACCCGTCTGCGCGCTGATGCGCTGAACGTTACGGTGACCAAGGAAGTGAAGGGCGCGGATGGGCAATGGACCGCCGCCCCGGTCGCCGCTCAGACCGAGGCCGATCTGGAAAACGCCATCCTGACCAAGGCGCGCCAGCTGAACCTGTCTAATGCTGGCTGATCGCCAGCATTAGATTCTTTGTAGGCGCTATCGCCCTTCGGGCTACTTGAGCGCGACGCGCCCAAGAGTTTGTGGGACGCATTACTTCTTGGGCGCTGTCGTCCTTCGGGCTAGTTGAGCCGGGAGGGCGTCAGCGCCTTTCTGACTTTCAGGACGACCGTGGCCCGTTACGAACCCAAGACCGCCGAACCTCGCCAACAGGCCCGCTGGGCCGAGGCGTCCGCCTTCGTGACGAAGGACACCGGCCGTCCGAAATACTATGTGCTGGAGATGTTTCCCTATCCGTCGGGCAACATCCACATGGGCCACGCCCGCAACTATGTGATGGGCGACGTCGTCGCGCGGTCCAAGCGCGCCCAGGGCTTCGACATTCTGCATCCGATGGGCTGGGACGCCTTCGGCATGCCGGCCGAGAACGCAGCCATGGAACGCGGCATCCACCCCAAAGGCTGGACCTATTCCAACATCGCCACGATGCGTGAGCAGTTGAAACTGCTGGGCCTGTCGCTTGACTGGTCGCGCGAGTTCGCCACCTGCGATCCGGAATACTACGGCAAGCAGCAGGCCTGGTTCCTGGAGCTGTATCGGCGCGGCCTGGTCTATCGCAAGGACGGGACGGTCAACTGGGATCCGGTCGATAACACCGTCCTGGCCAATGAACAGGTCATCGACGGACGCGGCTGGCGCTCGGGCGCTGTTGTCGAGAAACGCAAGCTGAACCAGTGGTTCCTGCGCATCACCGACTATGCCGACGATCTGATCGACGGTCTGAAGACCCTGGACCGCTGGCCCGAAAAGGTCCGGCTGATGCAGGAGAACTGGATCGGCAAGTCCAAGGGCGCGACCCTGTGGTGGGACATCGCCCAAGCTCCCGATTTCCTGCCCGCCTCGCCCGAGGGTGAGCCGAACCACGCCCGCGACCCCATCGAGGTGTATACCACCCGCCCCGACACCCTGTTCGGCGCCAGCTTCCTGGCCCTGGCCCCGGACCACCCCCTGACCAAGGCCGTCGCCGAACATCGGCCGGACGTGGCGGACTTCATCAAGGCTTGCGCCCAGACCGGGACCAGCGAAGCCGACATCGAAAAGGCCGAGAAGCTCGGCGTCGATCTGGGCGTCCGCGTCCGCCACCCCTTCGATCCGGACAAGACCCTGCCCGTCTGGGCGGCCAACTTCGTGCTGTCCACCTATGGCTCGGGCGCCATCTTCGGCTGCCCCGCGCACGACCAGCGCGACCTCGACTTCGCCCGCAAATACGACCTGCCGGTGGTTCCGGTGGTTAAGCCGGACGACGTCGAGACCATCGAGATCGGTACCGAAGCCTATATCGGCGCCGGCCGGATCTTCAACTCCGAATTCCTGGACGGGCTGGACGTCGAGGCCGCCAAGGCCGCCGCCATCGCCAAGGTCGAGGCCGCCGGCCAGGGCAGGGCTGAGACCATCTATCGCCTGCGTGACTGGGGCGTTTCGCGTCAGCGCTATTGGGGTTGCCCGATCCCGATCATCCACTGCCCATCCTGCGGCGTGGTCGAGGTTCCCGCCGACCAACTGCCGGTCGTCCTGCCCGACGACGTCACCTTCGATGTGCCCGGCAATCCTCTAGACCGCCACGCGACGTGGAAACGCGTCAAATGCCCGTCGTGCGGCGAAGACGCCACGCGCGAGACCGACACACTCGACACCTTCGTCGATTCCAGCTGGTATTTCGCCCGCTTCACCGACCCGACGGCCGAGGCGCCGATCGACAAGGCCGCCGCCGACCGCTGGCTGGCGGTGGATCAGTATATCGGCGGGGTCGAGCACGCAGTGCTTCACCTGCTCTACGCCCGCTTCATCACGCGCGCCCTGTCCGACGCCGGCATGTTGTCGGTGAAGGAGCCGTTCGCCGGCCTGTTCACGCAGGGCATGGTGGTCCACGAGACCTATCGCCGCGCCGACGGCGCCTGGGTCGAGCCGACCGATGTCGATCTGAGCAATGACAATGGCGTCCGTTCGGCCCGCCAGCTGTCGACCGGCGAGACCTTGGTCATCGGCGACATCGAGAAGATGTCGAAGTCCAAGAAGAACGTCGTCGCCCCGGCCGAAATCCTGGAAAGCCACGGCGTGGACGCCGGTCGTCTGTTCGTTCTGTCCGACAGCCCGCCTGAGCGCGACGTGCAATGGACGCCCGGCGGTGTCGAGGGCGCCAGCCGTTTCGTCCAGCGCGCCTGGACCCTGTTCGACACCTACGATCCCGCCTTCGCCGGCGAGGACAAGGCCAACGCCGACCTGCTGCGCGAGACGCACAAGGCCATCAAGGCCGTGTCCGAAGGGGTCGAGGGCTTCCGCTTCAACTCGGCCATCGCCAAACTCTACGCCTTCGTCGCCACCATCCGCGACAACGCCCAGGCCGGCGGCGACGCCAAGCGGCAGGCCCTGTCGGCCCTCGCCCGCCTGATCGCCCCCTTCACCCCGCACCTGGCCGAAGAATCTTGGACCCAGCTGGGCGAAGAAGGGATGGTTCTGGACGCGCCGTGGCCCGTGTGGGACGCTGCGCTCGCGGCCGACGACGAGGTGGTCCTGCCCATCCAGATCAACGGCAAGCGTCGCGCGGAAATCCGCGTGCCGCGCGGCATGGAGCCCGCCCAGGTCGAGGCCATCGTCCTGGCCGACGAGACCGTGCAGGCGCGGCTGGAGGGTCTGAGCGTGAAGAAGATCGTCGTGGTCAAGGACCGCATCGTCAATCTGGTGGCTGGCTGATGCGTATCGCGGCGGCCTTTGCGGTCCTGTCCGCCCTGGCGGTTTCCGCCTGCGGCTTCACCCCCATGTACGCCGAACCGGCGGTGGGCTCGTCCCTGCGCCGTATCGCCGTCACGACCCAGGACGACCGCCTGGG
The DNA here is from genome assembly GCF_979258305.1 of Brevundimonas sp. AC546. Taxonomy (NCBI): domain Bacteria; kingdom Pseudomonadati; phylum Pseudomonadota; class Alphaproteobacteria; order Caulobacterales; family Caulobacteraceae; genus Brevundimonas; species Brevundimonas sp. AC546. The sequence continues at coordinate 2,159,397 of NZ_OZ409849.1, read as the reverse complement.
CTATCGCCTGCGCGAACAGCTGGAGGACGCCCTGGCCTGGGATCGATCCGCCACGCCGCTTTATCGCCTGACCACACAGGTCGAGCAGGATCGCCGCTCGCTGGGTCGCCGGATCGACGACACCGCGACCCGCTACGAACTGACGGTCAAGGCGACCTGGACCCTGACGCCCGCCGCCGGCGGAACGCCCGTCAGCGGAACGGAAACGGTCACCACGACTTATGCCGCCGCCGACCAGCCCTATGCCGCCATCGCCGCCCAGCAGGACGGCGAGGAGCGCGCCGCCTCCGAGCTGGCGCGCCTGATTCGGCTTGATCTCATGCAGGCGCTGTCGAACCCGTGATCCTGGCCAAACGCCCCGAGATCGATCGCTTTTTGAAGGCGCCCGATCCGGCGATCCGGGCGGCGGTGATCCACGGCAAGGACCGGTCCGGCGTCGCCGAACGGGCCGAGGTGCTGTGCCGGACCGTCACCCCCGACCTGAACGACCCGTTCAACGTCACCGTCCTGACCGACAGCGACATCGATAGCGACGAGACCAAGCTGGAAGAGGCCCTGACGGCCATGTCCCTGATGGGCGGTCGTCGCCTGGTGCGGATCCGTCTATCGACGCTGAAGCCCGGCGTGGACAAGGCCGTCGCCGCCGCGCTCAAGATCCACGCCGAAGGCGGCTACAATCCCGACGCCATGATGGTGGTCGAGGCCGATCAGCTGGGTCGCGAGTCCGCCCTGCGAAAGACCGCCGAAAAGGAAAACGGCGCCGTCGGCATCGTCTGTTACGAGGACGAGACCGGCGATGTCGCCCGCATGGTCCGCGAGGCCCTGGCCGCCGACAAGGTCGGCCTGACCTCCGACGCCCTGGACCGTTTCGTCGCCCGCCTGCCGCGCGAGCGGGGTCTGATGCGCCAGGAGATCGAGCGCCTGGCCCTGTTCATCGGCCCCGGATCCGGCAGGACGCTGGATATGGACGCGCTGGAGCATCACCTGGGCGTCGAGCCGGACGCCTCACTGTCCGACGCGGCGCTTCAGGCTTTCGGCGCCCGGCCCGGCCCGGCGCAAGCGGGTCTGAGACGCGCCTTCGCCGAGGGCGAGTCCTCGGTTCTGGCCGTCCGTTCGGCCGCCATGCATCTGGGAAGACTGCGCCGGATCAATATCTTGCAGGCCAACGGCGCAAACGCCAAGGAGGCCGCCAAGGCCGCCGGGGTGTTCTGGAAACAGGAGGCGGAAATGCTGCGTCAGGCGCGGTCCTGGCGGCTCGAAGCGCTGGACGAGGTGCTGGACAGCATCAACACGGCCGACGTGGCCACCAAGACGACCGGCATGCCGGACCAGCTGATCGCCGAACGCCTGCTTCTGGAAATCGCCGGACGAGCGCGACGGCTCGGGCTCTGAACCCGTTGTCTCCTCGCCACATCGTGGGGCGGTGGCGCGAGGTTTCTTCAAGGTCGCGACGGAGGGGTTCTTTAACGCATCACAAACATCTGCGGGACTTCAAGAAGCCCCTCCACCACGCTGCGCGCGGTCCCCCTCCCCGCTACGCAGGGAGGAGACAGGCTCTCAACCCCGCTTGGACGCCTTGCGGAACGCCGGCTGAGCCATGGCGACATTGCGCGCGGAAACGCTCTTCTCTTCGGCCTTGGCGCCGGCTTGGGCGTTGAAGCCGTGCCCTGCCTTGGCCTTCTTGGCGGCAAGCGCCTGTTTCAGCTTTTCGGCGGCGGTAGGTGTGTTGTCTTCGGTCATGCGTCCATCCTAGCACATCCGGCCGTTCAACCCCGCATCAAACGGCGGCACAGATCGTCCAGCTGCTCCAGTGAACCGTAACGCACCGTCAGCTCGCCCTTGCCGCCCTTGTCCGTCAGTTGAACCTTCAGGCCCAGGGCGTCGGCCAGATCCTGCTGAAGCGCGACGACATCGGCCGCCCCCTCCCCGCCCGAAGACGAGGATGCAGACCTGGCCTTGACCGGCTTGGGCCCCTCGACCGCGCGGCGGGCCAAGGCCTCGGTCTCGCGCACGCTCAAACCATCGACAAAGGCGATGTCCGCCAGTTGGCTCGGATCCGGCGTATTGATCAGCGCCCGTGCATGGCCGGCCGACAGCTTGCCTTCGCGCACATAGAACAGCACCCGCTCGGGCAGTTGCAGCAGGCGCATGGTGTTGGCCACGTGGCTGCGGCTTTTACCGACGACGCCCGCCACGGCGTCCTGGGTACGGCCGAACCGCTCCATAAGGACGCGGTAAGCCTCCGCCTCCTCCAGCGGATTTAGGTCGGCGCGCTGCACGTTCTCGACGATGGCGACCTCGAACACCTCCACGTCGTCCATCTCGTGGACGACGATCGGCACCTCGGTCAGGCGCGCGGCCTGAGAAGCGCGCCAGCGGCGTTCGCCCGCAATGATCTGCCAGACGCCGTCCTCGCCCGGATGGGTCCGCACCAGGATGGGCTGAAGCACGCCCTTGTCGCGGATCGAGGCGGTCAGTTCCTCCAGATCCTCCTGGCGGAAGGTCTTGCGCGGCTGATCCGGGTTAGGCTTCAGGCTCTCGATCGGTACGCGTTGCACGCCGGTCGGGACGGGTGCGTCCGACGCCACCGGCGCCTCGGCGTCCTGTCCCATCAACGCCGACAGGCCGCGGCCCAGACCTCTTTGTCGTTCAGCCAAGATACTGTTCCGTTTCCAATAAAACTCAGGCGGCCAACTTCAAGCGCTGACGTTCGCGCTTCACCACTTCCTTGGCCAGGCGCAGATAGGCCTGGCTGCCGGCGCATTTCAGATCATAGATCAGGGCCGGCTTGCCGAACGACGGCGCCTCGGCGACGCGGACGTTGCGGGGGATGACGCTCTCATAGACCTTGTCGCCGAAGTGGGCGCGCACATCGTTGGCCACCTGCCCCGACAGGGCGCTGCGGCGATCATACATGGTCAGGACTAGGCCCTGGATTTCCAGCGACGGATTGAGGCTGTGCTTGACCATGTCGATAGTCCGCATCAGCTGGCTCAGGCCCTCCAGGGCGAAGAATTCACACTGCAGCGGCACCAGAACCGCATCCGCCGCCGCCATAGCGTTCAGCGTCAGCAGGTTCAACGACGGCGGGCAGTCGATCAGCACATAGTCATACGCGGTAGGGCCATCATCGTGCGCCCGCAGGGCGTCACGCAGTCGATAGGACCGTCGATCCGCCTGGCTCAGTTCGATCTCAACGCCCGACATGTCCGCGTCGGCGGGCACGATCCATAGGCCCGGCACCGTCGTCTGGACAGCGGCATCGTCGATGGACCGCTGATCCACCACCACGTCATAGATGGTGACCCGACGTGTTTCACGTGGAACACCCAGACCGGTGGAGGCATTGCCCTGCGGGTCCATGTCGACGATCAGCACGCGCTCGCCGATGGCGGCCAAGGCTGTGCCCAGATTGATGGCGGTCGTGGTCTTGCCCACCCCACCCTTCTGGTTCGACACCGCCAGGACGCGGGCAGGCCTCTTTCTAGCGCTTTGTGCGGGCACGTCGGAGACTCCGGATTGTCACGATGCGGCCGCGCACGTCGCTTTGCGACGGGGCCAGTTCAGCTTCGAAATGCCAGGATTTCCGCGCCTCGATCAACTCCGATTCGGCCCTCTCCCCCTTGAGGAACAGACCTTGTGCACCCCTTTGGAAGTAGGGCTGTGCATAACCCAGCAGTTTCTCCATCGGCGCCACAGCCCGCGCGGTGACGATGTCGCACACCACTTCCTGTTCCTCAGCGCGACCAATGATGACGGTCGCGGGCAAACCCAGCGCATCGACCATCTCCTGAAGGAATCGGCACCGCTTGCCCAGACTGTCGATCAGCCAGACATGCGCCCCCTCCCGCCCTTTCATCAGGATCGCCAACACCACGCCCGGAAACCCGGCGCCGGCTCCCAGATCGGCCCAGGCTCGCGCGTCAGGCGCATGGGCCAGCAATTGCGCACTGTCCCAGACATGCCGGTTCCAAAAGTCCGGCAGGCTGTCGGGACCGACTAAGTTCATCACCGAGTTGGCGTCGCCGAGACGAAGACGAAAAGCCTCAAGGTCCGCCATCTGCTGCGGCGTCGCACCGATCTTGGCCTCGAAGGCGGCCTTCTCCGTCTCGAGCATCAGGCGGTGACCGAGGCTTTGGGCTTCTTCGCATGGGCGAGCAGCGCCGTCAGAGCGCCGGGTGTCATACCCTCGATCCGCCCGGCCTGACCCAGAGTGCGGGGCTGGACGCGCGTCAGTTTCTCCTTCACCTCGTTCGACAAACCCCCGATGGCCGCATAGTCGAGATCGGCGGGCAGCATCATCCCCTCCTCCGTCCGCAAGGCCTCAGCGTCGAGCGTTTGCCGATCAAGGTAGTTGGCATATCCCGCGTCGATCTCGACCTGCTCGCGAACTTCAGCGCTCCAGTCCGCGATGGACGGACAAGCGGCAATGAAGTGATCCAGAGTGACATCGGGGAAGGCCAGAAGTTCACGCATCGACCGACGACGCCCATCCGCATTCACGGTGATCCCTAACGCTCCGGCTTCGTTGGGGGTGAACAGTGTTTCACGTGAAACGGCGCTCGCCTTAGCCAGCTCCGCCGACTTGGCGTGGAAACGCGTCCGACGTCCGTCGCCCACGATTCCCAGTTCGATCGCCAGCGGCGTCAGACGCTGATCGGCGTTGTCCGACCGCAGGGTCAGACGATATTCCGCCCGGCTGGTGAACATTCGATAGGGCTCAGTCACCCCCCGCGTCACCAAATCGTCGATCATCACGCCGATATAGGCTTGGTCGCGCCCCAGGATGACCGCCCCTTGTCCTGCCGAAGCGCGGGCCGCGTTCAGCCCCGCCATCAGGCCTTGGGCGGCGGCCTCTTCATATCCGGTCGTGCCGTTGATCTGGCCGGCCAGATAGAGACCAGGCCGCTTCTTGACCTCCAGCGCCGGGCTCAGCTCGCGCGGATCGACATAGTCGTATTCGATGGCATAGCCGTAACGGAACACCTCCACGGCTTCGAGACCGGGGATCGTCCGCAGGAAGGCAAGCTGGGTCGGCTCCGACACAGAAGTCGAAATGCCGTTGGGATAGACGGTCGGATCATCCAGGCCTTCGGGTTCGAGGAAGATTTGGTGGCTCGTCTTGTCGGCGAACCGCACCACCTTGTCCTCGATCGACGGGCAATAGCGCGGTCCCCTCCCCGATAGCTTGCCCCCATAGACGGCGCTTTCGCCGAGATTTTCGGCGATGATCCGGTGTGTTTCTCCCGTCGTGTGCGTCACGCCGCAGGCGATCTGCGGCACAGTGATCTTGTCGGTCAGGAAGGAAAAGGCCGACGGATTTTCGTCCGCCTGCTGCATCTCCAAGCGGTCCCAGGCGATGGTGCGGCCGTCCAGCCGTGCGGGGGTGCCGGTTTTCAGTCGGCCCATCATCAGGTCGGCGGCATGCAGATCGGCGGCCAAGCCGGTCGATGGATCCTCCCCATGGCGCCCAGCAGGGATGCGCTCGTCGCCACGATGAATGACGCCGTTCAGGAAGGTGCCGGTCGTTAGCACGACAGCCACAGCCAGAACCGTCTCGCCCGCGCCCGTCTTCACCCCGACCACGCGGTCGCCCTCCAGGATCAGGCTTTCGGCCGTGCCGGCCATCAGGGTCAGATTCGGTGTCGCCTTCAGTTCGGCCTGCATGGCCTCGCGATAAAGACGTCTGTCGATCTGACTGCGCGGACCGCGCACGGCCGCGCCCTTGGACCGGTTCAACAGGCGGAACTGAATGCCCGACACGTCTGCCAGCCGCCCCATGATCCCGTCCATCGCGTCGATCTCGCGCACCAGGTGCCCCTTGCCCAAGCCGCCGATGGCCGGGTTGCACGACATCTCGCCGATGGTTTCCAGCTTCTGGGTCAGCAGTACGGTGCGAGCGCCCGCCCGCGCAGAGGCCGCAGCAGCCTCACAGCCGGCGTGGCCGCCGCCGATGATGACGACGTCGAAGAGGAGATCGGTGGGAGAACTCATGCGCGGCACATAGTCCAATTGGCTCGACTTCGCCACCTTAAGCCTTAGGCGGACCGCCGATGTTTCACGTGGAACATCGGTATTACTTTCCGATGCAGAAGGTCGAAAAAACCTGACCGAGTATGTCCTCGACCCCGATGGCGCCGGTGACCCGCGCCAAGGCGTCGGCCGCCCGGCGCAGATCGTCGCCCGCCATTTCTGGTGCAATATCCAAGGCGCCTCGCGCAGCAATCACCGCCGACAGCGCCTCGGTCAGTCTCAGCCTGTGACGCTCCCGCGTGATTGCCGGAAAATCCGCGCCGGCCAGATCAGTGGAAAGTCGCGCGGCGATCCAGTCATGAAGCGCTGGCAAGCCCTGTCCGTTTTCAGTGCTGACAGACAGAACCTCCAAACTGCTTGCTGTGCTGATGACGCCAAGGTCCGACTTGTTGGCGACCACCAGGTCACCCGGCTGAGCATAGTCAGCCGCCACTCCGTCAGGATCGCCGGGTGAGCGAACCCACAAACGAAGGTCCGCCTGTTCCGCCCGAAGGCGAGCGCGGCGAACGCCTTCGGCCTCGACTGGATCGTCGCTTTCTCTCAGCCCTGCCGTGTCCGACAGGGTCACGGCATAACCGCCGATCACCAGATCGGCGTCGAGCACATCGCGGGTGGTGCCGGCGATCGGCGTCACGATGGCCGCCTCTCGTGCGACTAAGGCGTTGAACAGCGACGACTTGCCGGCGTTCGTCTCGCCGATCAGGACGATACGATAGCCGTCCCGCACCCGTTCTCCGCGCCTCCCTGTGTCGGCCGCGCGTCCTAGATCATCGGCGAGACGATCCAGCACCGGGCCGGCGGTGCGAGCGAGATTGTCAGGCACCTCCTCGTCGGGAAAGTCGATCTCCGCCTCGACCAGCGCCAGGGCGTGAAGCAGGTCGCGGCGGAAACCGGCGTAGGTCTCGCTCAGTTTTCCGTCTAGCTGCCCCAAGGCCTGCCTGGCCTGGGCGCTGGTCTCGGCGTCGATCAGGTCGGCGACGGCCTCGGCTTGGGCCAGATCCATGCGACCGTTCTGAAAGGCGCGGCGCGTGAACTCGCCGGGTTCGGCCGGACGCACGCCGAGCTTGATCAAGGCCTGGCTGGTTGCCTCGACCACGGCGCGCCCGCCGTGCAGATGCAGTTCGGCGGAGTCCTCACCGGTGTAGGAGTTCGGAGCCACAAAGCGCAGGACAAGAGCTTGGTCGATGTGGTCGCCGGCCAGGGCCAGATCGCGAACCGCCGCCATGCGCGGTTTCAGCCTGGTCGCGCCGATGGCCGTAAGGATCTTTTCGACCGCCGGCCCCGACAGACGGATGACGGCGATGGCTCCTCGGCCGGGCGGGGTCGCGAGGGCGAAGATGGTGTCAGTCATTGCAATCCTCCCCCGATGGGGGAGGAGACGGTGGGGTCATGGTTTGACGGCCGCTTCCATCAAACGGCGGAACTGATCCTGCGCCTGCAGGCCGAAACTGGTCCAGGTCTTCATCAGTTCTTCGGGCTGCATGGCGGCGACATTGGTCTCCATCCGCTTCTGCATCTCGGCGACCATCGCGTCGTTGAGCGGCGTCACATCGGGCAGCCCCAGGAAGGCGCGCGCCTCCGCCGGGGTGCAATCCACTTCGACCTGAACCTTCATCGAACCGTCTCCTGTTTCACGTGAAACGCCGCCTTCGATTGCGGCAGATCAGGTGTTCATCGACTGGAAGAAGTCCGAGTTGTTCTTCGATTGGCGCAGCTTGTCGAGCAGGAATTCGATCGCGTCCTGCGGACCCATCGGGTTCAGGATACGGCGCAGGACATAGGTCTTGGCCAGCTGATCCTTCGGCGTGATCAGGTCTTCCTTGCGGGTGCCGGACTTCAGCACGTCGATGGCGGGGAAGATGCGCTTGTCGGCGACCTTGCGGTCCAGCACGATTTCCGAGTTGCCGGTGCCCTTGAACTCTTCGAAGATCACCTCGTCCATGCGGCTGCCGGTGTCGATCAGGGCGGTGGCGATGATGGTCAGAGACCCGCCCTGCTCCACATTCCGCGCGGCGCCAAAGAAGCGCTTCGGCCGCTGCAGAGCGTTGGCGTCGACGCCGCCGGTCAGCACCTTGCCCGATGACGGGACGGTGGCGTTGTAGGCGCGGCCCAGGCGGGTGATGGAGTCCAGCAGGATCACCACGTCCTTCTTGTGCTCGACCAGACGCTTGGCCTTTTCGATCACCATCTCGGCGACGGCGACGTGGCGGGTCGCCGGTTCGTCGAAGGTCGAGGCCACGACCTCGCCCTTCACGGTGCGCTGCATGTCCGTCACTTCTTCCGGCCGTTCGTCGATCAGCAGGACGATCAGGATCACTTCCGGGTGGTTCTTCTCGATCGACTTGGCGATGTTCTGCAGCATCACCGTCTTGCCGACGCGCGGCGGCGCCACGATCAGGCAGCGCTGGCCCTTGCCCAAGGGGGCGACGATGTCGATGACCCGGCCCGAACGATCCTTCAGCGTCGGATCCTGGATTTCCATGTGCAGCCGCTCTTCGGGATACAGCGGCGTCAGGTTGTCGAACAGGACCTTGGTCTTGACCATCTCAGGGTCTTCGAGATTGATCGTATCGACCTTAAGCAGGGCGAAGTAACGCTCGCCTTCGCGCGGCGCCCGCACGGCGCCGTGGACGGTGTCGCCCGAACGCAAGCCGAAACGGCGAATCTGCGACGGCGAGACATAGACGTCGTCAGGACCCGGCAGATAGTTGGCGTCCGAGCTGCGCAGGAAGCCGAAACCGTCGGGCAGGATTTCCAGCACGCCGTCGGCGATGATCTCGACTTCCTCGTCGGCCAAGGCCTTGAGGATAGCGAACAGCAGATCCTGTTTGCGCAGATTGGAGGCGTTCTCGACCTCCAGCTGTTCGGCGAAGGCGACCAGGTCGGCCGGCGTCTTCTCGTTCAGCTCGGCCAGGGTGATGCGGCCGTTGGCGACGACGGGCTCGCCGTCCTCCTCGTCATCGGCCGTGGTGTCGACGCCGGAATCCGCGCCGGCGGCTTCTCCGGCTTCGTGCTCGGCGCCGTGATGGGTCGGGGCTTGCGCCTCCACGCCTTCGTTCTCGGGGGTGTCGGGATTGGTGTCGCGGACGTCGGTCATGATGCAGGCTCGCGGGCGCGCACAGCGACAACGGCTGCGGCGCGGGTCTCTGAAAATGTCTGGCCGTGAGGCCGAAGGGAGGCGCGACGGGCTCCCGCTGGTCAAAACCTGCAGGCGTCGCGAAAAGAGAGGGACCGCCGACCAGGGACCGAACGGTTCACCGCCAGCGGAACCACAGCCGAAAGGTCAGGTCAAGCGGAGCCGCTTATCCGAATGTCCATTCCGTCGTCACCGACAGCACCATGATGATGGCCAGGACGAACGGAACCTCGTTGGTCATGCGCCAGAACTTGCCGGAATATTTCGACGTGCCGGCGGCGATCTTCTTGCGTTGCGCAGCGAGGAAGCCGTGCCAGCCGCTGAGCAGGAAGACGCCGGACAGTTTGGCGATCATCCAGGGTTCGACCAGGAAAGCCGCTCCGCGCGCCGAAACGTCGATGTGGATGAGCCATAGGCCGAATACCCAGGCCAGGATCATCGCCGGGTTCAGGATGATGCGCAGCAGCCGCGTCTGCCACTGGCGCAACAGGGTCTGCATCTCGCTTTTCAATGGTTCGGGTTTGGCGTTCTGCTCGGCGTCATAGGCGTAGAGCCGGGGCAGGAACAGCAGGCCGGCCATCCAGGCGATGACGGCCAGGATGTGCAGGCCGCGCGCCAGATCGTAGGTATTCATGCCGCCTGTCTCCCATGGCGATGCGGACAGGCCTTCCAGTCCGCCTTGCAGCCCTGTCCAAACGGCGCGACGCCGGTGCGGGACAGGGCGCTCACCGCCGCATCGGCCAGGGCGTCGATGAACAGGGGTTCGATCCCAACCGCCGGCGCCCGCAGATAGGGACTGGCCCCTTTTTCACGGGCCAGTTCCCCGTATTCGATATCCAGCTCGACCAGGGTCTCGATATGTTCGGAGACGAAGGCGATGGGGGTGACGACGACACCGACGCCGTCGCTGGCGGCCTGTTCGATGGCGTCAGGCGTGGACGGTCCCAGCCACTTCATCGGTCCGACGCGGCTTTGATAACAGATGGCGTGGTCGATCAGCCCGCGTTGGGCCTCGATCGCGGCGACGACGGCGGCGACGGTCGTCTCGATCTGTTCCTGATAGGGGTCGCCCTTGCCGCTTACCAGTTTCTCGGGAATGCCGTGGGCGGAGAACAGCACGCGCACCGGCTGGCCCACAGCCTCGTCCAGCTTCTCGCCTATGGTCTGGGCCTGGGCCTCGACCCATCCCGTCGCGGCCGGATAGCAGCAGATGGCGCGGCTGACGCCCGAGCCGGTGTAGGCCGCGTTCCAGGCCTTAAGGGAAGACTGCGTCGTCGTGGTCGAAAACTGCGGATATAGCGGCAGCAACACCACCTCGTCCGGCCCGAAGGCGGCGACCTCCGTCGCCGTCTCTTCGGTTAGTGGATTCCAGTATCGCATGGCGATGAAGACCCGCACCTCATCCTCGAACAGCCGGGTGCCCAACACCGTCTCTAGCGCCTGGGCCTGACGACGGGTTTCCGGCAGCAGGGGAGAACCCCCGCCCATCAGGGCGTAGTTGGCCTGGGCGCTGGTCTCGCGCCGACTGGAGATCAGCTTGGCCAAGGACGTGCGCACGATCCCCGGAAGGCCGATGATCGCAGGGTCGTTGAACAGGTTGAACAGGAACGGCTTGACCGAGGCCTGGTCATCCGGTCCGCCCAGATTGAACAGCACCACCGCGATGCGACGGCCTGATCCCGGCGCCGTCATTGGGCGCCGATCCGTTTCAGAACCTGTTCGACGTGATCGATAGGCACGTCCGGCAGGATGCCATGGCCCAGGTTGAAGATCCACGGCCCCTGCCCCCAGGCCTCCATCAACTGATCGACGCGGCGGTCCAGCAGGCCGCCGCCGGCGCGCAGCAACAGCGGGTCCAGCGCGCCCTGGATCGGCTTGATCTGCTGCACCCGTTTACCGACCTCCAGAGGGCAGGCGGTGTCCAGAGCGACGGCGTCGACCTCGACCTCCTGCGCATACCGTTCTGCAAGCGCCGCAGAGCCCCGTGGGAAGCCGATCAGGGGCACGGTGACGCCCAGCTCCCGCGTGCGCCTGACAAGCGCCTGGTGAGGCTTCAGGACCAGTCTTTCGAACAGGTCGTCCGGCAGGCCCTCAGCCCAGCTCTCGAAGATCTTAAGCACCTGGGCGCCGGCGTCAGCCTGCATCTTCAGATACCGCGCCGTGGCTTCGACCAGCACCTCCAGCGTCTCGTCCACGCGTTTGGGATCGGCATAGGCGTAGGTCCGAGCCTGGGCGCGCTCGCCCTTGCCGATGGTGCGGTGTTCGCCGTCCAGCATATAGGTCGCCACGGTCCAGGGCGCGCCGGCGAACCCGATCAGGGTGCGCTCAGGCTCCAGCGCCGCGCGCACGATCGACAGGGTCTCGCCCACAGACGACAGGTACTCGCCCGCCCCCGCCGCCAGTTCCGCCATCCGGCCGGGAATGGGCATCTCGCCGAGCCTTGGCCCCTCGCCCGTCTCGAACCAGACGTCTTGGCCCAGGGCGCGGGGGATCAACAGAATGTCGGCGAAGACGATGGCCGCATCGAAGCCGAACCGTCGCATCGGCTGCAGCGTAGCCTCTGCCGCCATCTCGGGATTCAAGCAGAAAGCGATGAAGTCGGGCGCCTCGGCCCGCAGGCGTCGATACTCCGGCAGGTAACGTCCCGCCTGACGCATGAACCAGACCGGCGGACGCTCCAACGTCTCTCCTCGGAGAGCCCGGATCATCAAGGGCGTCTGATCGGCGTTCTGGGTCGGATCGGTCATGCCGGACGATTAAGGTCACAGCCCCCCGCTCTCAATCCCTAATCAGATTAAGAATTAAAAGATTCGAAGTGGCAGGTAGGGCGGTGGAATGGCGGGGATGACTTCAGGGCAGTCGGCGGACCAAAAGCGGATATCCACGCCCCGCGCATCCTCAACGGGGACGCCATGGGCGACAATCCCGCCGGTGGACAATCCCTAACGAAATCTTAACCGGCAAGGGTTTGCGGGGACTTGAGGCTGTGAGCACGGTTAAGTGGCGTTAACCCTTCGTTAGGATTTTCCACAGCGATGGAGAAACCGGTTTTCCGCCTTGGGATGATCCGCCATCGGACGGGCATCGCCATCCACCGTCATCCCCGCTCGCGGGTCGGGCGAGGAGCGGCTAAGGAAAACGGCGCCCCGACGGTCCAACGCCGTCCCCTAACTTTCAACAGGGAGACAGACAGTCCCATGAGCCCTGCGAGACCTTCGGGACCGGCCCGTCTGGCCACCTATTTCCATGTGCATCTGGTGTCGGATTCCACCGGCGAGACGCTGAACGCCATGGCCAAGGCGGTGACGGCCCGCTTCGACGGCGTCATCCCCATCGAGCACATCTACGCCCTTGTCCGATCCGACAAGCAGATGGACCGGGTGCTGCTGGAGGTGGAGGCCGCGCCGGGCGTGGTGCTGCACACGCTTGTGGACCGTGAGCTGCGCGAACAGCTGGAGGAAGGCTGTCGTCGGCTCGATATGCCGCAGATCGGCGCTCTGGATCCCTTGGTCGGCGCCATGTCGCGCTATCTCGGCGCCGCCCTGTCCACGCGCGTTGGCGCCCAGCACGCCCTGGACCACGACTATTTCAACCGGATCGCGGCGCTGGACTTCGCCATGGCCTATGACGACGGCCAGGGGTCGCTGGACCAGCTGGAAGGCGCGGACGTGGTGCTGTGCGGGGTCAGTCGGACCTCCAAGACCCCGACCTGCATCTATCTGGCGCACCGAGGCATTCGGGCGGCGAACGTGCCGCTGGTGCCGGGCCAGGAAGATGGCGAACGGCTGACCAAGCTGAAGAAGCCGTTGGTGATCGGCCTGACGGTGTCGCCCGACCGGCTGGTGCAGATCCGCCGCAACCGCATCGACAATCTGAACGCCAACCAGTCGTCCAACTACACGGATCAGGACGCCGTGCGCGACGAGACGATCAAGGCGCGACGGGCCTTCGAACGGCGCGGTTGGCCGACCATCGACGTGACCCGCCGTTCGGTCGAAGAGACGGCGGCGGCGATCACCAACCTGCTTAGCGAGCATCGCAACCACAAGATCGGGACGACCTGGTGAAATCGGAAAATCTGATCCTCGCGTCCAAGAGCGCCGCCCGTCGCGCCATGCTGGAAAACGCCGGCGTCGCCTTTGAGGTGCGCGTCGCCAATGTGGACGAAGACGCGATCAAGGTCGTGTCCGGCGATCTGGATGCGGCGGCCCTGGCGGTGCGTCTCGCCGAAGCCAAGGCTCTGGCCGTGTCGCGCGATGACGAAACCGCCTGGGTGCTGGGCTCGGACCAGACCCTGTCCTTCGATGGCGGTCTGGTGTCCAAGGCCAAGTCGCTGGACGCCGCGCGCGACCGGCTGAAGTCCATGCGCGGCAAGTCGCACCAGCTCCATTCCGGCGCCGCCCTGGCGACGAAGGGCCAGATCGTCTGGTCCGGCGTCGATACGGTCGAAATGCGAATGAGGGACTTCTCCGACGCCTTCCTCGACGCCTATCTGGCGGCGGAAGGCGAGGCCCTGTTGTCCTGCGTCGGATCCTATCGGCTGGAGGGACTGGGGTCGCAGCTGTTCGAGGCGGTGGACGGCGACTATTTCACAGTCCTGGGCCTGCCCCTGTGGCCTGTGCTGGCCGAACTGCGGCGGGCGGGAGTGCTGGCGGCATGACTACGCATCGCGTCGGCACGTCTCGTATCACCGGCCCCGCCATGGTCGCCGGGATCGCCGGCAATCCGGTGGCCCATTCGCTCAGCCCCGTGATCCACAACGCCTGGCTGGCGGCAGGCGACATCGACGGCGCCTATGTCCCCTTCGCCCCCGCCGATGCAGCCGGGTTCGAGGCCCTGGTCGCGGCGGGACGCGCGGGCCTGATTATGGGCCTGAACGTCACCGCGCCTTTCAAGGAACAGGCGTTCGCTTTGGCCGACACGGCGACAGCGGCGGCGGGACTCACCTCTTCGGCCAATATTTTGACCTTCGACGACGGCCGCGTCTCGGCCGACAGCTCCGACGGCATTGGCCTGATGCGAGGCCTGAAGGAACAGGCGCCGGAACTGGACGTCGCCGGCCGGCCGGTGGTCATGCTGGGCGCCGGGGGCGCGGCGCGTGCCGGGTCGGGCGCCTTGGTCGAAGCGGGTGCTGAGGTACGCATCGTCAATCGGTCGCCGGAACGGGCCCTGGCCCTGGCTGCCGATCTCGGTCCGTCGGTGCGGGTCATGGCGGCGGGCGACGCCTTTGATGGCGCGGTTCTGATCATCAATGCGCTCAGCGCTTCGCCGCAGATCGATTTCGACCTGATCGCGCCGGGCACGGTGGTGATGGACATGACCTACAAGCCGCTGGCCACGCCCTTCCTGACGACGGCGCGGGCGCGCGGATTGCCGACTGTGGATGGACTGGCCATGCTGATCGGCCAGGCGGCGCCGTCGTTCCAGGCCCTGTTCCGCCGTCCGCCGCCGCCGCTGGACCTGCGCGCCCTGCTGATGAGCCATCTGGGCGAGATGGCATGATCCTGCTCGGTCTCACCGGCTCCATCGGCATGGGCAAGTCGACGACGACGGCCATGTTCGCCGATCTGGGCGCGGTCGTCTGGAACGCCGACGACGCCGTTCACCGCCTCTACGCGGCTGGCGGCGCAGCGGTCGAGCCCGTGGGAGAGGCCTTTCCCGGCGTGGTCGTGGATGGCGCGGTGGACCGCACGCGACTGGCGCAAGCTTTGGGCCGCGACGAGACCGCCTTTCGCCGGCTGGAGGCCATCGTCCATCCGCTAGTCGCCCAAGGCCGGGCGGAGGATCTTGAGGCGGCGCGCGCTGCGGGAACCCGGCTGGCGGTCCTCGACATCCCCCTGCTGTTCGAGACCGGGGGCGACAAGGCGGTCAATGCGGTGGTCGTCGTCACCGCCGACGCCGCGATCCAGGCCAAGCGTGTCCTGGCCCGTCCCGGCATGACGCGCGAACGGTTCGACGCCGTCCTCGCGCGCCAGATGCCGGACGCCGAAAAGCGCGCGCGAGCCGATTTCGTGATCGACACCGGCCGAGGTCTTGATGCCGCGCGGGCGGATGTGGAGGCGATCGTCACCACGGTCCTGGACCCGTCGTGGATATCTCCCCGGCGTGGCGCAGCTGGTCTTTCGCACTGAGGCGAATGCCGCCATTAAGGGGACATGGCGCGCGAAATCGTTCTGGATACCGAGACTACCGGCTTCGACCCCAAGACGGGTGATCGGCTGATCGAGGTCGGCTGTATCGAGATTCAGGATCTGCTGCCGACCGGCCGCACCTTCCACCGCTTCGTCAATCCCGAGCGGCTGATCCCGCCCGACGCGATCCGGGTTCACGGAATCACCGACGACAAGGTCAAGGACGCGCCGAAGTTCGCCGAGATCGCAGACGACCTGATCGCGTTCATCGGCGACGCGCAGATGATCGCGCACAACGCAGCCTTCGACCGCAACTTCATCGACCATGAGTACAAGCTGTGCGGCCGGCCGATCACCGGCGAGGCGCGCTGGATCGACACGCTAAAACTGGCCCAGACCCGGTTTCCGGGCATGCCCAACTCGCTGGACGCCCTGTGCAAACGGTACAAGGTGTCGCTGGTGGAGCGGACGCTGCACGGCGCCCTGATCGACGCCCGCCTGCTGGCGGAAGTCTATCTTGAGCTTCGCGGCGGCAAGGAGCGGGTGCTGGACCTGTCGTCCGGCCCGGTCGGCCGTGGTCCCGGCGGCGCGCTGGAAACCGCCGTCTACGGCCAGCGTCAGCGCCCGCTGGCGCTGCGCTCCACGCCCGAGGAACAGGCCGCACACGTCGCCTTCCTAGCCAAGGCGCTGAAGGATCGCTCGCTGTGGGAGGCTTACGGCCTGCGGGCGCAGGAAAACGCGGCCTAAAACTCTCCGACGACCCCGCCGCACGATCACTTTGCGCTCAAGTCGTGAGCGACCGCGTAGCGAACATAGCGCGGCGCGTCAGCGCTCCAGGCATTATGCCTGACGGAAGCCCAGCACGTCCTGCATGTCGTAGAGGCCGGTCTTGCGAGTACGGACCCAGGCGGCGGCGGCCACGGCGCCGCGTGCGAACAGGGAACGGTCGATGGCCGAGTGGCTGAGGGTCAGGACCTCGTCCTCGGACGCGAATAGCACCGTGTGCTCGCCGATGATGCCTCCGGCGCGGATCGAGGAGAAGCCGATCTTGCCGTTCTCGCGCTCGCCCTGGACGCCGTCGTAGGGTTTGGACTGAAGGTCCGCCAGATCGGCGAACCGACCCTCGGCGGCGGCTTCGCCCAGCATCAGGGCGGTGCCCGAGGGCGAATCCACCTTGCGGCGGTGATGGGCCTCGGTGATCTCGATGTCCCAGTCCTGGGCGTCCAGGCGCTGGGCGGCGTGCTGGACCAGGCCGATCAGGATGTTCACGCCCAGCGAGAAGTTGCCGCTCTTGACGATGGCGATCTTCTCGGCGGCCTTCATCAGCTCGGCCTCCTGCTCGGCCGTGAAGCCGGTGGAGCCGATGACCAGGGCCGGACCGCCGCGTTCCGCCGCACTCTGCGCCAGCGACACCGAGGCGTCGGGCGTCGAGAAGTCGATGATCACGTCGCACAGCGACAGGTCGGCGGTTTCGCCCCAATCGAAGCGGGCGGCGACCACCACGTCCTCGCGGGCGTCCAGCACTTGGGAAACCGCACGACCCATCCGGCCGCGATAGCCGGAAATGCCGGCGTGGAAGATTGCGCTCAAGCCGCCGTCTCTTTCGATCCGTCCGCGTCCTGATTGCCCAGGATGTCGGCCCAGAAGCGCTTCGCCTTTCCGGCGAAGCTGGAGTTGCGAGGGTTCTGCCCCTCGCCGAACGACAGGGCAAGCTCTTCCAGCAACTCACGCTGGCGCGCGGTCAGGTCAGTGGGCGTCTCGACGAACAGCTCGACCACCAGGTCGCCCCGGTTGCGGCCGTTCAGATGGGGCATGCCCTTGCCCTTGATGCGGACGGTCTTGCCGGTCTGGGCGCCGGCCAGCACCGTAACGGCGGCCCTGCACTTGCCGTCGCAGGCGGCCGACACCAGGCAGGGCGCATCGATCTCGCCGCCCAGGGCCGCCACCGTCATCGGCACGGGCACGGTGACCAGCAGGTCCAGGTTGTCGCGCTCGAACAGATCGTGCGGCGTCACCGAGAGGAAGACATACAGATCGCCGCGCGGTCCGCCGCGCTGGCCCGCATCGCCCTCGCCCGACAGGCGAATGCGCGAGCCATCGTCCACGCCGGCCGGGATCTTCAGGTTCAGGGTGCGGTTTTTGCGAACCTGGCCGTGACCGTGGCAGGTCGTGCAGGGATCGGCGATCATCTGACCCTGGCCGTGGCAGCGGGGGCAGGTGCGTTCGACCTGGAAGAAGCCGTTGGCCTGGCGCACGCGACCGGCGCCCTGGCAGGTGGTGCAGGTGACGGGCTTGGTGCCCGGTTTGGCGCCGGATCCCTCGCAGGTGTCGCAGGTCATGGTCGAGGGGATGTCGATCTCGACGTCCTCGCCCTTGTAGGCCTGCTCCAGGGTAATCTCCAGATCGTAGCGCAGGTCCGAGCCGCGGCGTGGCCCGCCCTGTTGGCCCCGACCCTGCTGGCGACCGCCGAAGGCGTCTCCGAACGCATCGCCGAACACCTGGGAAAAGATGTCGTTGATGTCCGAGAAGCCCTGCTGGCCCTGGCCAAAGCCGTTGCCTCCGCCGCCGTTCACGCCCGCATGGCCGAACCGGTCATAGGCCGCGCGCTTGGTCTCGTCCGACAGGACCGTATAGGCCTCGGACACTTCCTTGAACTGGGCCATCGACTCTTCCGAGCCGCCGTTGCGGTCGGGGTGATGGATCATGGCCAGCTTGCGGTAAGCGGCCTTCAGACCGGGCGCGTCGATCGTGCGTTCGACGCCCAGAACCTCGTAATAATCACGCGCCATCGGGCGTCCGTCCTCATACTTCCCCTGCCGTTCGCCTCGGATCTCTGCGGACCCTGGAGGAAAACGGTGTCCCGGCTGACATGGGGGCCGGGACGAACGATGCAAGTTTCAGAAAAAGGCCCCGCCTATCGCAAGACAAGCGGGGCCGTATCATTTCAGCGCACTGTGGCGGATCAGGCGCTCTTCTTGTCGTCGCCGTCCGTGTCCGAGACTTCCTCGAACTCGGCGTCCACCACGCCGTCGTCGGCCGGGGCGGCGTCACCTTCGCCCGCGCCCTGTTGCTGGGCGTACATGGCCTCGCCCAGCTTCATCGAAGCCTGGACCAGGGTGTTGGTCTTGGCGCGGATGTCTTCGACGTCCGTGCCTTCGCGCGCGGTCTTCAGCTCGGCCAGGCCGGTCTCGATGGCCGTCTTCTCGTCCGCGCCGACCTTGTCGCCGTGTTCGGCCAAAGCCTTCTCGGTCGAGTTGATCAGGCTGTCGGCGGCGTTCTGGGCCTCGACCAGATCCTTGCGGATCTTGTCGGAGGCGGCGTTGGCCTCGGCTTCCTTGACCATCTTGTCGATGTCGGCGTCCGAAAGGCCGCCGTTCGCCTGGATGCGGATCGACTGTTCCTTGTTGGTGGCCTTGTCCTTGGCCGAGACGTTGACGATGCCGTTGGCGTCGATGTCGAAGGCGACCTCGATCTGCGGCATGCCGCGCGGCGACGGCGGGATGCCCATCAAGTCGAACTGACCCAACATCTTGTTGTCCGACGCCATCGGACGCTCACCCTGGAAGACCCGGATCGTCACGGCCGACTGGTTGTCGTCGGCGGTCGAGAAGGTCTGGCTCTTCTTGGTCGGGATCGTCGTATTGCGTTCGATCAGGGGCGTGAAGACGCCGCCCAAGGTCTCGATGCCCAAGGTCAGCGGGGTCACGTCCAGCAGCAGCACGTCCTTGACGTCGCCTTGCAGAACGCCGGCCTGAACGGCGGCACCCAGCGCCACGACCTCGTCAGGGTTCACGCCCTTGTGCGGCTCCTTGCCGAAGAAGGCCTTCACAGCTTCGACGACCTTGGGCATGCGGGTCATGCCGCCGACCAGCACGACTTCGTCGATGTCCGAGGCCTTCAGGCCGGCGTCGGCCAGAGCCTTCTTGCACGGCTCGATCGTGCGCTGGACCAGGTCATCGACCAGGGATTCCAGCTTGGCGCGCGTCAGCTTGATGTTCAGGTGCAGAGGACCGGACGCGTTCATGGTGATGAACGGCAGGTTGACCTCGTACTGGGTCGTGGTCGACAGCTCCTTCTTGGCCTTTTCGGCCTCTTCCTTCAGCCGCTGCAGGGCCAGCTTGTCCTGACGCAGATCGACGCTTTGTTCTTTCTTGAACTCGTCGGCCAGATAATCGACCAGGCGCAGGTCGAAGTCTTCGCCGCCCAGGAAGGTGTCGCCGTTGGTCGACTTCACTTCGAAGACGCCGTCGCCGATTTCCAAGACCGAGACGTCGAAGGTGCCGCCGCCCAGGTCATAGACGGCGATCTTCTGGCCTTCGTTCTTTTCCAGGCCGTAGGCGAGCGCAGCCGCAGTCGGCTCGTTGATGATGCGCAGCACTTCCAGGCCGGCGATCTTGCCGGCGTCCTTGGTGGCCTGACGCTGGCTGTCGTTGAAATAGGCCGGGACGGTGATGACGGCTTGCGTCACCTTGTCGCCCAGGAAGGCCTCGGCCGATTCCTTCATCTTCTGCAGGATGAAGGCCGAGATCTGCTGGGGGGAATAGTCCTTGCCGAAGGCGCGCACCCAGGCGTCGCCGTTCGGACCCTTGACGATCTCATAGGGCACCATGCCCTTGTCCTTGGCCACCACCGGATCATCGAAACTGCGGCCGATCAGGCGCTTGATGGCGAAGAAGGTGTTGGACGGGTTGGTGACGGCCTGGCGCTTGGCGGGCTGGCCCACCAGCACTTCTGCGCCGTCCTGGATCGCCACGACCGACGGGGTCGTGCGGTTGCCCTCGGCGTTCTCGATGACCTTGGGGGTCTTGCCGTCCATGGCGGCCACGCAGGAGTTGGTGGTGCCGAGGTCGATGCCGATAATCTTGGCCATGTGTTCTTCAGTCTCTCTCGTTCAGCGGGCGATGCGGCGGCCTTCGAAGAAGCGCCGCGCGTGACCGCCCCCGGTTGGGTTGGCGTGGATCAGGCTGGATAGCCCCAAGTTTCGCGGGGTTTCTCCGAAGCTGGCCCCGATATGGGAAAATCCCCCCGGCCTGCAAGGGCGATCTTCGATTCAACCCCCTTCACAGAACGACGAAATTCGAAGATGCGGGGTTCACGATTGTGAGGCATAAGAATTTTCGTCGCGCTCAGGGGGATCGCGATCAAGGAAGGGAGAGGAAACAATGATGAAGACCATGCTCAAGGCCGCGGTCGCCGCCGCCGTTCTGGTCGGAGCCGCCGCCGCAGCACCGCCGCCTGCAACGGCGCCGACGATTCAGTCGCGCGACGGCTACGACCGCCACGTCACCATCAAGAACCGCACCGGCTGGACCATGCTGCGCTTCTATGCGTCGGACTCGCGTCAGGACGACTGGGAAGAGGACATCCTGGGCGACGACGTGCTGGAGAACGGGCAGAACGTGCGCATCAATATCGATGACGGCTCGGGCGCCTGCATCTATGACTTCAAGGCCGAGTTCACCAACGGCGAGGAGTTGACCCGTTCACGCATCAATGTCTGCGAAATCGGCGAATACAGCTACACCCGCTGAGGTGAAGACCGCCGTCGAGGGCTTTCGGCTGTGGCCGGGGGCGCTCGATGCGGCGGCGCAGGCCGATCTGGTCGCCGAGGTGTTCGCGCGGCTGGATCAGGCTCCGCTCTATAGCCCGACGACGCCGGGCGGTCGGCCGTTCTCGGTGAGGATGAGTAATTTCGGGCCGTTGGGCTGGGTCTCGGATCGAAGCGGTTATCGCTATCAGGCGATCCATCCCGAGACGGCCCAGCCTTGGCCCGCGATCCCGCAGGGTCTGCTGGACCTGTGGGACGCTACGGTCGGCTGGCCAACGCCGCCGGACGCCTGTCTGGTCAATCTGTATCGCGAGGGCGCGAAGATGGGCCTGCATCAGGATCGAGACGAGGCCGATCTGGCCGCGCCGGTGCTTTCGGTGTCGCTCGGCGACGCGGCCATGTTCCGCGTCGGTGCGGCCGAGGGCGGCCGCACCACGACCTTGAAGCTGGAAAGCGGCGACGTCTGCGCCCTGACGGGACCGGCGCGACTGGCCCGACACGGGATCGACCGCGTGCTGGCCGGTTCGTCGCGTCAGATTCCCGGCGGTGGGCGGCTGAACCTGACGCTGCGTTGCGCGGGTTGAGCGTCAGTCCTCGATGACGTCGTGGGCGCCGACGCCGCCCAGGCGCCAGTAGCCGGCGGCCTTCATGGACTTGGGCGAGAAGCCCAGGTCGAGCACCCGCGCGCGTAGCGCCTTGGCCACGGCGGATTCTGCGGCGATCCAAACGTAGGCGTCTGTCGGGTCGATCCCGGCCAAACCCGCGTCGAGCGCGTCCAGAAGGGTCTCGGTCCGCGCGCGCGGGGCGCCGTCACGGACCGCCCAAGTCACAGTGACCTCGGCGGCGCTGTCGAAGGTCAATGTCGAGCCCGCATCGACGACCTCGACCACCACATGGGCGCGGACGCCGGTAGGCAGTTCCTCCAGGCGTCGGGCGATGGCCGGCAGGGCGGTCTCGTCTCCGATCAGCACATGATCGGCGAAAGCGGTCGGCACGATGAAGGAGCCGCGCGGTCCGCCGACGCCCAAGACGGAGCCGACCTTCGCCGCCATGGCCCATTCGGTCGCCGGACCGCCGTGGCCGACGACGAAGTCCACTGTCAGCGTGCGGCCTCCCTCGTCGTAGGCGCGAGGGGTGTAGTCACGGGCGACAGGGCGCGGCTCGGGAAAGACCGGACCGTCCGGCCCGGCGGTGGGCAGGATCGGCGCCTGACCCTCGCCGACCGGAAAGATCTTCACATGGTCGTCGAACCCGAGGGAGACGAAGCCGGCCAGGTCGGCCCCAGTCAGGACCACGCGGCGATACGCCGGGGTCAGGTCCTGGATCGAGGCGACGGTCAGGGTGCGGAACTTCAGTTCGTGCCGGACGCGGCGGGTTTCGCGGGCGCTCATGCCTGTTCCACCTTGTCGGCGGCCTCGGCCAGGATGGCGGCGATGGCCTGGACCTGGGCCTCGGTCAGGGCGGTCTCGCCCGTCAGACGGCCGTGGATCGTGTGGCGCAGGCGACCGATGGCGTCCTGGATGGCGGTCGGACGCAGGGCGCGGGCGGCGAACTTGTCCATGGTCGCCTCGGCGGCGCGCAGGATGTCCTCGTTCTCGGCCAGCAGGGCGCGGCCGGGGCCGGTGATGGAATACAGTTTCTTGCCGCCCTGCGCCTCGGATTCCAGCGCGCCCATTTCCTCAAGCAGGGTCAGGCTGGGGTAGATGACGCCGGGGCTGGGCGAGTAGGCGCCGCCCAGTCTCGTCTCGACCGCCTTGATCAGTTCGTAGCCGTGGCTGGGCTTTTCGGCGATCAGCGACAGGAGCACCCAGCGCAATGTGCCGTGGTCGAACAGGCGCCCGCCGCCGCGCCGGCCATGGCCGTGACCGCGTCCACGCGCCTCGCCGCCTTCCCAGCCGGGACCGAAATCGGCGCCGCGTCCGCCGCGCATATCTCTGCCGAAAGCATGGCCGAACCCGCCATGACGACCGTGTTTTTCGCCGCATCCGTCGCGGCGTCCTTGAAAGATCCCCTTGGACCTCATGATCGATTCCTTTTCGATATATCTATTCACGAGAACTTAGATATATCTGAATGACGAAATCCGCAAGAGGGGCTGGCGTTCGGGCGCAAGCTGCGGCGTAAATCGGGAATGGACGACCTCAAGAGCCGTTGGGCCCGCCTCGAACCCCACATGACCGTCGTGGGCCCTGAAGACGACAAGCCTCGGCCGGCTGTGCTGCTGTTTCACGGCTGCGGCGGCCTGCGCGACCACCTGCCCCGCTATGCCGCGGCGGCCAAGGCGGCGGGGTGGCGGGCCTTCATCATCGATTCCTACGGCCCGCGCGGCTGGGGACGCGCCTTCACCCTGACGGCGGTCTGCACAGGCCTGTCATTCCGGGGCTACGAGCGGGCCGGTGACGTGCTGGCGGCGATCCAGGGAATCTCGGCCCGGCCGGATGTGGACGAAACGCAAGTGACCCTCGGCGGCTGGAGCCACGGCGGCTGGTCGATCATGGAGATGATGAGCGCAGAGCCGCTGCCCAACACCATGGGCGTCACGAACCCCGCCGACGCCGACCTGTCGGGCGTCCGCGCCGTGTGGCTGATGTATCCCTATATCGGCCCGTTCGCCTTCAACCGGATGAAGCCCTGGCGGCATTGCCCCAAGGTGCTGGCCGTGACCTGCAAGCGCGATCACCTGACGACCGAGCGCAACGCCGAACAGGTCAACGCCATGATCCGCAACTGCGGCGCCGAGGTCGAGAGCTGGGTCGCCATCGGCACCCATGCGTTCGACGAGCCGACCAACAACGGCCCGATGCGCCACGATCCGGAGCTGACCGAAGAGGCCCTGCGCCGCTTCCGCGCCTTCCTGACCGACGTCGCCCCTCATGTCTGAAAAGAATCTGGAAGGCCAGTCTTGATGTGCGTCTCATCAAGTAACAGTTGAAGTTACATGAAGGGTGAGGGGCAGGTGGTGCGAACTGGCCGACCCTCATCCGGTCCTGCCGGCCACCTTCTCCCGATGGGAGAAGGGTTAAGAAATTAGGCCAGTGCGGCCCTTACCGCCGCAAGGCCGTCCTCGGCCTTGGAGCCGTCGGGGGCGCCGCCCTGGGCGAAGTCGGGTTTGCCGCCGGCGCCCTGGCCGCCCATGGCGATGACGGCGGCGCGGGCTAGGTCGGCGGCGTTGACCCGGTCCGTGAGGTCCGAGGTGACGGCGACGGTGACGGCGGCCTTGCCCTCGGTCACACCGATCAGGGCGACGACGCCGGTGCCGACCTGTTTGCGGAAATCCTCGGCGACGCCGCGCAGGCCCTTGCCGTCCACGCCGTCCAGGACGCGGGCCACCAGCTTGATCCCGCCGATCTCTTCGGGCGCAGCAGATGCGCCGGAGCCGCCGCCAAGCGCCAGTTGCTTCTTCAGCTCGGCGACCTGTTTCTCCAGCGTCTTCACCGAGCCTTGCAGGGCCTCGACCCGGCCGGGGACGTCCTGGGTCTGGATCTTGAAGTCGCGGGCCAGGTTGCGCGTGACCTTGGCCTGACCTTCCAGATAGAGGCGGGCCGCCTCGCCGGTCAGGGCCTCGATGCGGCGGACGCCGGCGGCGACGCCGGTTTCCTGAATCACCTTGAACAGTCCGATGTCGCCGGTGCGGGCCACATGGGTGCCGCCGCACAGTTCGACCGAATAGGGGGCGTTGTCGCTGACCAGCGAACGGCCAAGCGTCAGGACCCGGACCTCGTCGCCGTATTTCTCGCCGAACAGGGCGATGGCGCCGGCCTCGATGGCCTCCTGCGGGGCCATCAGCTTGGTTTCCGCCGGGACGTTCTGGCGGATCACGGCGTTGACCTCGGCCTCGATGGCGGCCAGCTCGTCCTCGGTCACGGGCGCGCCGTGGCTGAAGTCGAAGCGGGCGCGCTCGGCGTCGACCAGCTGGCCCTTCTGGGCGACTGCGGGGCCGAGCACATTCTTCAGGGCCGTGTGCAGCAGGTGGGCGGCGGAGTGGTTGGCGCGTGTGGTCATACGCTTGTCGGCGTCCACCAGTTGGGCGACGCGGGCGCCGATCTGAAGCGTGCCGGCCGTGATCTGGGCCGACAGGACATGCAGGTCGCCGGCGTGTTTCTTGACGTCGAGAACTTCCGCCTCGCCGCCCGGCCATTCCAGCGTGCCCTGGTCGCCGGTCTGGCCGCCGCTTTCGGCGTAGAAGGGAGTGGTGTCGAACAGGACCTCGACAATGTCGCCGGCCTCGGCTGTCTCGACCGGGGCGGCGCCCTTCATCAAGGCCAGGACCTCGCCCGAACCCTCTATGGCGTCATAGCCGTTGAAGACGGTCGGCCCCATGCGGTCGCGGATCGCCAGCCATTCGTTGGTGTTGGCGGTCTGGCCCGAGCCCTTCCAGTGTTCGCGCGACCGCTGGCGCTGTTGCGCCATCGCGTCTTCGAAACCGTCCACATTGACCGAGAAGCCGCGACGACGGGCCTCGTCCTGGGTCAGGTCAAGCGGGAAGCCGTAGGTGTCGGACAGGGTGAAGGCCGTCTGGCCGTCCAGCATGTCGCCGGGACGGAAGCCCTGAACCGCCGTGTCGAACAGGGCCATGCCCCGACCGAGCGTGGTGCGGAAGCGGACCTCTTCCTGCTTCAGCGTGTCCTCGATGAAGGCCTGGGCGCGGCCCAGTTCGGGATAGGCGTCGCCCATCTGGGCCACCAGGGTGGGGACCAGACGGTGCATCAACGGATCGGCGGCGCCCAGCAGGTGGGCGTGGCGCATGGCGCGGCGCATGATGCGGCGCAGCACATAGCCCCGGCCCTCGTTCGACGGGGTGACGCCGTCGGCGATCAGGAAGGAGGAGGAGCGCAGGTGGTCGGCGATGACCCGGTGGCTGGCGGCGCGCTCGCCGTCCGACCTGGTCGAGGTGGCGTCTTCGGACGCCGCAATCAGGGTCTTGAACAGGTCGGTCTCGAACACCGAATGCACGCCCTGAAGGACGGTGGTCATCCGCTCCAGGCCCATGCCGGTGTCCACGCTGGGCTTGGGAAGGTTGCGAACGATCTGATCGTTCTCCTTCTCATACTGCATGAAGACGTTGTTCCAGACCTCGACGTAGCGGTCGCCGTCCTCGTCCGGCGAACCGGGAGGGCCTCCGGGGATTTTGTCGCCATGGTCCCAGAAAATCTCGGTGCAGGGGCCGCAGGGACCGCTGTCGCCCATGGCCCAGAAGTTGTCCGAGCCGGCGATGCGGATGATCTTGTCGTCGGAAAAGCCGGTGACCTTTTTCCAGATCGCGGCGGCCTCATCGTCGTCGATATAGACGGTGACCAGCAGGCGTTTGGCGTCCAGGCCGAACTCCTGGGTGACCAGCTTCCACGCCCGATCGATCGCGTGTTCCTTGAAATAGTCGCCAAAGGAGAAGTTCCCCAGCATCTCGAAGAAGGTCAGGTGGCGGGCGGTGTAGCCGACATTATCCAGATCGTTGTGCTTGCCCCCGGCGCGGACGCATTTCTGCGACGACGTGGCGCGCGGATAGGGCGGCTTGGACGCGCCGGTGAAATAGTCCTTGAACGGCACCATGCCCGCATTGACGAACAGCAGAGATGGGTCGTTTTGCGGCACCAGCGGCGCCGAGTGGACCTTGGCGTGGCCGTCCGCCGCGAAATAGTCGAGGTAGGTGGCGCGGATCTCGTTCAGGCTGGGCATAGGGCGTGTCTTCGGCTCGGCGGTCGCTAAGGAACCGGCGTCATATAGGGTTTTGGCGGCGAGTGCATCACCCAGGCTGGACGGGCGACACACCCGTTCTTCACGCTTCGTCGGCGCTTGCCGGGTCTGCACCTTCTGTGCTTCGGCGCGTAGCGGTCGTCGCTCAAGGCTGTAAAGTGGCCGGATGCACGCCAGGCTCATCAGCATCCCCAGCAAACACATCGTGGACTGGGACACTTTTCATGCGGTCTTCGCGGAGACCCTTGGCTTTCCGGCGTTCTACGGACGCAACATGAATGCCTGGATCGACTGCATGGCGGACGCAGACGACCCCGAAACTCAAATGGTTCAGCGCGCGGTCCAGCCCGGCCATCTAATGACATTACGGATCGACGACGCCGACAACTTCGCCGCGCGATGTCCAGAGCAATTCACGGCAATGATCGAGTGCACGGCTTTCGTTAACTACAACCGGATTGAAATGGGCAGGACGCCTGTCATTTCGCTACTTTTGATCGGATCTAGATCGGCTGCCAGATGACGGCCTTACCCTCTAAAGTATATGTTTCGCAGCCAATACTTCGAGGGAGCCTGAAACCAAAAGGGCCACCTCAGACCCTCGGCGGCGGGCCGAACTTGCCGGCCTGGTAGTCCTGGACCGCCTGGATGATTTCTTCGCGAGTGTTCATGACGAAGGGGCCGTGGCTGAAGACCGGCTCGCCGATGGGGTCGGCGTGGCCCAGCAGGACGACGCCGTCCGACGCGGCCGTGATCTGGACGGCGTCGCCGTCGCCCAGGGCGGCGAGGGTCCATTGCGGCACGGCGGTTCCGGCGACCGCGATCTCGCCCTTCACGACATAGAGGAAGACATTGCGGCCGGGCGCGACCGGCGTCTCGAAACTGGCGTCACCGGGCAGGCGGACGATGGCCAGATGGATGTCGATCAGGGACTGGATCGGGGCTGCGACGCCCAGCCATTCGCCGGAGACAGGCTCGACCGTGACGCCGGCCTCGGTGGTGAAGGTCGGGATGTCGGACTTCTGCAGGCCGACATAATCCGGCTTGGTCATCTTCAGCCGCGAGGGCAGGTTCACCCACAACTGCAGGATCTCCATCGGCCCGCCGTCGCGCTTGAAGGCGGCCGGCGACAGTTCGGCGTGGATCAGGCCCGAGCCGGCGGTCATCCACTGGATGCCGCCTGCCGTGATTATGCTCTCCCCGCCGCCGGAATCGTTGTGGGCCAGCTCGCCGTCGAGGATGAAGGTGACGGTCTCGAACCCCCGGTGCGGATGGGGGCCGAACGGCAGGCCATTGTTGCCCGGCGCATAGGTCTGGGGTCCGTGGTGGTTCAGGAACAGGAACGGATCGACCTGGTCCAGGCCCGGACCCGGCACCGGACGACGGGTGGTCAGATCGCCGATGTCATCGCGAACGGCGGGATGAAGGTGAAGAACGGGACGGAGCTGGGTCATTCGCCACATATAGGGTGGCGGATCGGCTCTGGCGAGCCTCAGCCTGCGCGCGACACTGTCACAGGGCGGGCGCGGCCGTTCTGGATCAGTTCGCCGGTCCAGCCCCTGGCGGCGGGTTGCAGACGCAGTTCGCCGCCGGACAGGGGGATGACGGCGACGTCGGCGCTCCTGGAGGCCGGCCCTGCCAAACCACCTTGGTCGATCCCGGCCGGGGCGTCCAACCGACGCCAAGCGCCCTCGATCATTCGCCCTGCGCCGCGATCCGTCAGGGCCAGGGACAGCAGGGGCTTTCCATCGTGGCCGACGACGCGCCAGCGGCCGTCCAGAGGACCGCTGCGGGCGTCCGCGTCGATCTGGGCCTGGGCCACGCCCTGATCATAGGCGATCTCTGCGTCAGTAGGGCTGACCTCGTAACTGCCGACATAGGCGTTCACGTCGACGGGGGTGGTCAGGGGGCGGCGATGCCGATCGGTCGCGGCGTCGCCCTGCGCCTCTTCGCGACCAAAGTCCGAGGGCGGCTCGAACGGACGGACGACCGGCGCCCGATAGGTTTCGGGCGTGGCGTCCAGCAGACCCGTGGTCTGAATAGCGGGCTCCAGAGCGACGACGGAGATCAGGACGAACAGGATCATGAAGACACCCTGCCAAATCCCGCCCCGCGGCGCCTAGCCGTCGATGCAGGCTCGAACGGAAACGTGATTCCGCGTGATGGAACCGTTCACACGGCAACAATCCGCCGATGTTGGTCCCTGTGCGTTGACACCGGCCCCCCAGGGTCACAAAAGCCTTCGCAACCGCACACGGCGATTGAATTCATTCGCTTTTGAGAACCATTCGCATGACCCAGCCCAGCCCGACGCCGGGTGGCGCCTCTAGCGACCGGACCGGTCGTTTCGTCACCCAACCGAACGGTCACATCGCGCCGCTTTCGCCCCATATGAGCGTCTGGCGCTGGCACGTCACCATGACGGCCTCGATCCTGTTCCGGGCCACGATCATCGCCGCCACCGTGGGCGTGCTGTTCGTGCTTGCGTGGCTGGGCGCACTGGCGTTCGGACCGGAACATTACGAGTGCGCGATGCGGCTGGCCGGTTCGCCGCTGGGCTTGTTCGTCTTCTTCGGCCTGACGGTGGTGCTGTTCTCCTTCATCCTGAACGGCGCGCGTCACACCTATAACGACACCGGCAACGGCCTGACGGTGAAGTCGGCGACGCTGCTGTCCAATATCGCGGTGTGGGGGCCGGTCCCGCTGGCTGTGCTGTTCTGGGTCGTCCTGTTCGCCATCGGGAGGGTCTCGCTGTGAGCGGCGCCGCCAAGTTCAAGAACAACGTCAAGGTTTCCGAGCGCCACGGCGCCGGCGAATGGCTGACCGAGCGCGTGCTGCTGGTCGCTCTGCTGCCGCTGGGCCTGTGGGTCGCCTCGACCGGCTTCACCCTGGCGGGCGCCGGCTACGATGCGGCGATGGCCTGGTTCGCCAATCCGCTGAACGCCGCCCTGATGGCGATCACGGCCGTGGTGTTCTTCGGCTACCTCAGCCTGGCCTGGAAAGTGATCCTGGAAGACTATGTGCCCAGCGCCGGAACGCGCGGCCTGCTGGTGATCCTGCTCAACATCGTCTTCCTCGTGCTGGCCGCCGCCAGCGTCTTCTTCATCGTGCGGCTGGCGCTGGGTTCGGCGCCGCTGCCCGCTGGTTTCGGAGCCTGATTTACTGATGGCCGCTTACGAACTGATCGATCACGAATACGACGTCGTCGTCGTCGGCGCCGGGGGCTCGGGCCTTCGCGCCGCGCTCGGCGCCGCCCAGCAGGGGCTGAAGGTCGCCTGCGTGACCAAGGTCTTCCCGACACGCTCCCACACCGTCGCCGCCCAGGGCGGCATCTCCGCCTCGCTGGGCAATATGGGCGAGGACAGCTGGCAGTGGCACATGTACGACACCGTCAAGGGGTCGGACTGGCTGGGCGATCAGGACTCGATCGAATATCTGGTCCGCAACGCGCCCAAGGCCGTCTACGAACTGGAACACTGGGGCGTGCCCTTCTCGCGCACCGAAGAAGGCAAGATCTACCAGCGCGCCTTCGGCGGCATGACCCGCAACTTCGGCGAAGGCCCGGTGCAGCGCACCTGCGCCGCCGCCGACCGCACTGGCCACGCCATCCTGCACACCCTGTACGGCCAGTCGGTGCGTCGGGAAGTGAAGTTCTTCGTCGAATATTTCGCGCTCGACCTGATCATGCAGGACGGCGTCTGCACCGGCGTGACGGCGCTGCAACTCGACAACGGGCAGCTTCACCAGTTCCGCGCCAAGATGGTGGTTCTGGCGACCGGCGGATACGGACGCGCCTATTTCAGCGCCACCAGCGCTCACACCTGCACCGGCGACGGCAACGCCATGGTGTTGCGCGCCGGCCTGCCGCTGCAGGACATGGAGTTCGTCCAGTTCCACCCGACCGGCATCTATGGCGCCGGCTGCCTGATCACAGAGGGCGCGCGGGGCGAGGGCGGCTATCTGACCAACTCGGAAGGCGAGCGCTTCATGGAGCGTTATGCGCCGACCGTGAAGGACCTGGCGCCGCGCGACATGGTTTCGCGCTCCATGACCATCGAAATCCGTGAAGGCCGCGGCGTGGGTCCGAACAAGGACCACATCTACCTGCACCTGGACCACCTGGATCCCAAGATCCTGCACCAGCGCCTGCCGGGCATTTCCGAAAGCGCCAAGATCTTCGCCGGCGTGGACGTGACCAAGGAGCCGATCCCGGTCCTGCCGACGGTCCACTACAACATGGGCGGCATCCCGACGAACTATCACGGCGAAGTTCTGACGCTGCGCGACGGCAATCCCGACAGCGTGGTGCCCGGCCTGATGGCCGTGGGCGAGGCGGCCTGCGTCTCGGTGCACGGCGCCAACCGCCTGGGCTCCAACTCCCTGACCGACCTGGTGGTGTTCGGCCGCGCCGTCGGCCTGCGCTGCGGCGAGGTGGTGGACAAGGCGTCCGCCGTGCCGTCGGCCTCCAAGGCCCAGACCGACGCCCACCTGGCGCGCCTGGACCGCTTCCGGTTCGCCGACGGCTCGACCCCGACCGCCGAGCTGCGCCTGTCGATGCAGAAGGCCATGCAGGCCGATGCAGCGGTGTTCCGCACCGGCGAAACCCTGCAACAGGGCACCGACAAGCTGCGCGCCATCGAGGCGGCCGGCGCCGACATCAAGACCACCGATCGCGGCCTGATCTGGAATACGGACCTGATCGAGACGCTGGAGTACGACAACCTGATCGCCCAGGCGATGGTCACCATCGAGGGCGGCCTGAACCGCACGGAATCGCGCGGCGCCCACGCCCGCGAGGACTTCCCGGACCGCGACGACGTCAACTGGATGAAGCACACCCTGGCGTGGAAACGTCCGGGCGAGCAGGTCCAGATCGATTATCGTCCGGTCCACAACTACACCATGTCCGACGACATCGCGTATATCGAACCGAAGGCGCGGGTTTACTAAGATGGTCCAGCTTACTCTCCCCAGAGGCTCCAAGCCGACGACGGGCAAGGTCCACAAGGCCGCGCCGGGTTCCAAGGACGTCAAGACCTACAAGGTCTATCGCTACGATCCCGAGGTCGATGCGGACCCGCGCTGGGACAGCTATGAGGTGCCGACCGGCGACCACGGCCCGATGCTGCTGGACGCCCTGATCCACATCAAGAACACCATCGATCCGACCCTGTCGTTCCGGCGGTCCTGCCGCGAGGGCATCTGCGGTTCGTGCTCGATGAACGTGGACGGGCGCAACGCCCTGGCTTGCACCAAAGGCTGGGACGAGTGCGCCTCGCACAACATCACCATCGCCCCCCTGCCCCACCAGCCGGTGGTCAAGGACCTGGTGACGGACCTGAGCCTGTTCTACGCCCAGTACGACTCCATCCAGCCCTATCTGCAGTCGGACGAGCCCGACCCGGAGAAGGAACGCCTCCAGACCCCGGCCGAGCGCGAGAAGCTGGACGGCCTGTACGAGTGCATCCTGTGCGCCTGCTGCTCGACCTCCTGCCCCAGCTACTGGTGGAACCAGGAAGAATACCTCGGCCCGGCGGCGCTGCTGCAATCCTATCGCTGGATTTCCGACAGCCGCGACGACGCGACCGACAAGCGCCTGGACGACCTGGAAGACCCGTTCAAACTGTATCGCTGCCACACGATCATGAACTGCGCCCAGGTCTGCCCCAAGGGGCTGAATCCGGCCAAGGCCATCGCCGAGACCAAGAAGCTGATGGTCGCGCCGAGCCGCAAAAAACAAGCGGCCTGACTTAGAAACCCCCGAAGCGCCGCTTCGGGGGTTTTTTGTTGTCCTCTAGTCGGCCAGCTTGAGCCCGCAGTGGGCGGCGAAATGACGAAAGTCGGAATCGCCGGAGATCAACGGGATACCCGCATCGATGCAGGACTGGGCGATCAGGGCGTCGGCCAACCGCGCCTTGAGGCCGCGCATCGCAAGCGCGCGGCGATTGAGCGCCGCCCTCTCCCAATAGCCGTCGATCACCGGCACGAGGGGCGCCGCGCCCAGCAGGGCGTCGAGATCGCTTTCGGGCGACGGGGCCGACAGCAGTTCCGTCAGGACCAGGGGCGGCAGCACCAGTCTCTCGTCACGAAGGGCGCGGCGAACTGCGAGTCGCGCCGGTCCGTCGAAGCCGTGCAGGAAATGCAGGACCGCGTTGGTGTCGGCGGCGATCAAACCGTGCGATCCGATCCGTCCAATGTCCGATCCTGGCGCAGGTCGTCGAGATCGACGTCCAACGGCGCGCGCCCTTCCAAGGCCAGCATGCGACGGCTCCAGTCCGAATGCGCCAGGGTTTCGAGCGCCCGACGCAGGGTTTCCGTCACACCCTGGCCCGTCGCATCCTGAGCCGCCGCCAGGAGGCGGGCTGGCAGGATGGCGGTGATCTTTCGCATGTCGTTCATGGGTCGATAATGCCATACCGAGATGCTGGCGCCAACTTACGGTCTTGCGCGGGCGGCATGGCTTGATATGAGCGGCGCATGGCCAGCATCACCTATATCGAGCATGACGGAACCGAGCACGTCGTCGACGTGAAGCCGGGGCTTTCCGTGATGGAAGGCGCGATCCGCAACAATGTACCGGGCATCGACGCGGACTGCGGCGGGGCCTGCGCCTGCGCCACCTGCCATGTCTATGTCGATGAGGCCTGGCGCGAAGCGACAGGCAAGCCCAGCGCCATGGAGGAGTCGATGTTGGACTTCGCCGAAGAGGTCGAGCCGAACAGCCGGCTGTCATGCCAGATCCGCGTTTCGGACGCCTTGAGCGGCCTAGTGGTGCGGTTGCCGCAGAACCAGCACTGAGATGGGCGAGACGGGGCTGATCGACAGGATCGGCCTCTGGATCGGCCGCTGGATCAAAGAGGCCGACCCTGCCGGACCGCCGCCGATCCTGGGGATCGCGGGGTCGCAAGGGTCTGGAAAATCCACCTTGGCGCATGAGGTCGCCGAGCGGTTCGGCGGGGCGACGGTGTCGCTGGACGATGTCTATCTGACCAAGGCGGAACGGATGGACCTGGCGGTGCGTGTGCATCCGCTGTTCGCCACGCGTGGGCCGCCGGGGACGCATGACCTGGGTTTGCTGCATCGGCTGTTGTACCGGCTGGGGCGCGCCGGGCCGGACGACCTGACGCTGCTGCCCCGGTTCGACAAGCTGGCCGACGACCGCGCGCCCGAGGCGGACTGGATCGTCGTGAAGGGGCGGCCGAGGGTGATCGTGCTGGAGGGGTGGTGCCTGGGGGCGAC
This sequence comes from Brevundimonas sp. AC546, assembly GCF_979258305.1. Classification (NCBI taxonomy): domain Bacteria; kingdom Pseudomonadati; phylum Pseudomonadota; class Alphaproteobacteria; order Caulobacterales; family Caulobacteraceae; genus Brevundimonas; species Brevundimonas sp. AC546. Next base: position 2,125,619 of record NZ_OZ409849.1, on the reverse strand, counting down.
GGCGCAGGTAGCGATGGCTTTGGTCGCGCCGATCAATGGGCTGGAAGCCGAGCAGGATGCCGACGGCCTGTGGCGGGGCGCGATCAACGCGGCCCTGGCGCGAGATTATGCGCAGTTGCGCGCGGGGCTGGACGCTTTGGTGTTTCTGAAGGCGCCGTCGTTCGATGTCGTTCTGGACTGGCGCTGCGAACAGGAGGCGGGGCTGATGAAGCGCGACGCCGTGCCGCCGGAGCGGCGCGCGGCCCTGGCGGTCTTCGTCCAGCACTATGAGCGGCTGACCCGGCATATGATCGAAGGCGGCGTGGCCGCCGACCTGATCGTCGATCTGGACCGGGATCGCCGGGTCGTGGGCCTGAAGGGCGGGGATTTCCTCGCGGCGACGGCGGCCGTGGCGCCGGAGGCGGCCTCGCGCGTTATCCAGCCATGAGCCTGTTTGGATCCAAACCCGCCGCCACGGAAGACAGACGGTCGGCGGCCCGTCGACCGGCCAATGCGCGCGGCGTCGTCTGTGCGCCCGGCTTGGAGACGGCGTGTCTGATCGTGGATCTGTCGGACGGCGGGATGAAGGTGCGGATGGACCGGGGCGCCGCCCTGCCGCGCGAGGTGGTGGTGGTCGATGTCGCGCAAGCCGTGGCCTATCCCGCGACCGTCGTGTGGCAGAGGACGAACGAGGCGGGGCTGAGACAGACCGGCGCCAAATCCCTACGCGGCCTGGCGCCCGCCCGTCTGGTCGGGGCGCGTGAGGCCTGGCTGAGAGCTGGGGGCCGCTAGAGCCCGGCGGGCATGGAGCCGGCGTTGATGGCGATCCGGCCCACCAGACCCTTGACGATCAGGTCGAGCGCCGAACCCTCGCGGTAGTCGGCGGCGGCGACGAAGTTGACCCGGTCTTCCGAGATCAGCGAATAGACCTTCTTCTGGTCCTTCTCGTTCGAGCGCGGATCATAGACGGCGATGGAGAAGCCGCCCTTGGTGTGCATCATCTTCATGGTCGGCACGTCGGTGTCGCCATCGCCGATGAAGATCATCCGGTCGAACGGCACTGCGCGCTCGTCGTCAGGGATGAAGTGGTTGATCCGCTCATGCTCCCAGTGGTTCTTCACCCCTTTGTTGATGCGGAACAGATATTGGGTCTTGGTGGTGTAGTTGACGCCGACCGCCGGCCAGGCCGCCTCGCCCTTGTCGTCATAGACATAGTGGGAGGCGAAGACGTGGTTCAGGGCGGGGCGGATCGGCGTGCCGTCGATCATCTCTTCCAGCCCGGCCGAGATGATGTAGTGCTCGATCTCCAGCCCGTATTTGGCGCCGAAGGCGTTCATCCGGTCGAACCAGCTGAGATCCTTCAGACCCTCGAACAGGGCCACGGCCTCGCCGTGCTGGCGCAGGGTCTCGCGCGTCACCGGGGCGCCGTTCTGGCGCGCGTGATGCAGCATCAGCTGCATGTACATCAGGATGCCGTCGCCATCGGCGTCCTTGGTCAGGCGCTCCGCCTCTTCCCAGAAGGCGCCGATGCCCATGCCGACGGAGGGAATGAACGACACCTCCTGCATGTTGCCGCGCGCCAGGGTGCCGTCGAAATCATAGATCAGGGCGGTCTTCAGCAGCGGGGTCTTGGGTTCGGACATGAGGGCGAGATCCTTGGTGGAACCCGCCCTCTATATCAGCCCGCCGCGCCCGTCGATTGGCGACGCTGGCCGAAGGTGGGGGCGGCGGCCTTCTGCTCGGCCCAATAGTCCGCGCCCGTCGTCGGCTTGAACATGGTGCGCGGCGCGCCGTTGCGGGCCACCACGGCGAAGGTGTTGGTCGAGGCCTGATAGATCAGGGTGTCGCCGTTGGGCCGTTTCACCGTTTCCGCGTCGCTGGGCGGCTTGGTGGTGAAGGCCGTGACCTTGTCCAGATAATCCTCGGCCGAGCCTGCGCCGAAGTCGGCGCCATTTCGGTCGTAGAGACGGGTGATCTTCGCATCGACGGTCTCGCGCCGGTTGGCGGTCAGGACCGGTTTCTCCTGCGGCGTCGCGGCGTCCTCCCCGCTCGTCGCCATGGACGTCAAGGCTACCGGCTCGGCCGCCGCCGTTCGGTCCCGCGTCTCCACCGCCGAACTGTTGTCGCAGGCGCTAAGCCCCAGCAGTCCGCACAGGACCAGCGCGGCCCCTCCCCTCGTCAGCGTTCTCATTCTTCCCTCCAGATACCCGCTGGGCGCGACGAAAGCACAACTTTATTGTTCGTGCAATGTTCTCGTCTCGACGGCGTCACGCGGGGCGGCTAGACGAGGATCATGGACAATCGCTCCCTCTCGAACCGCAAGATCTTGCTGATCGTCGGCGGCGGCATAGCGGCCTACAAGGCGCTGGAGCTGGTGCGGCTGATCGCCAAGGCGGGCGGACAGACGCGGGTGATCCTGACCGAATCCGGGGCCGAGTTCGTGACGCCCCTGTCGCTGGCGGCGCTGAGCGGCCATCCGGTGCGCTCGGGCCTGTTCCATCCCGACGACGAGACCAGCATGGGCCATATCGAGCTGTCGCGCTGGGCCGACCTGGTGGTCGTGGCGCCGGCGACGGCGGGGTTGATCGCCAAGGCGGCGAACGGCTTGGCCGACGACCTGGCCTCGACCACCCTGATCGCCACGGACAAGCGGGTGCTGCTGGCGCCGGCGATGAATGTGCGGATGTGGGAGCATCCGGCGGTCCAGACCAATATGGAACGGCTGAAGGCCTTTCCCGGCTTCCACGGCGTGGCGGTGGTCGGGCCGGACGAGGGCGAGATGGCCTGCGGTGAATATGGCTTTGGCCGGATGGCGGAACCGACGGCGATCCTGGAGGCCATCGAGGGCCTGCTGGCCGGGGCGGGCGGACGGCCGCTGGCAGGTCGCAGGGCCGTGGTCACCGCCGGGCCGACGTTCGAGCCCATCGACCCGGTGCGAGGCCTGACCAACCGCTCCAGCGGCAAACAGGGCTACGCCATCGCGGCGGCTCTGGCCGAACTGGGCGCAGAGGTGACGCTGGTGTCCGGGCCGACGGCGCTGGGGGCGCCGACGGGCGTGACGCGGATCGACGTGGAGAGCGCGCTGGAGATGCAGGCGGCGACGCGTGCGGCCCTGCCCGCCGACATCGCCGTGCTGTCGGCCGCCGTCGCCGACTGGCGCGTGGACACCATCGCCGGCGGCAAGATCAAGAAGGGACCGGGCGGCCCGCCGACCCTGGCCCTGATCGAGAACCCCGATATCCTGGCGGGCGTCGCCGCGCCGGGACCGAACCGGCCGGCCCTGGTCATCGGCTTCGCCGCCGAGACCACGAACCTGGAAGCCAATGCGCGGACCAAGCTGTCGAGGAAGGGTTGTGACTGGATCATCGGCAACGACGTGTCCGACGACGTGTTCGGCTCAGACGGCAACGCCGTGCTGCTGGTCACGGCCGACCGGACCGAGACCTGGCCGCGCCAGTCCAAGACCGCCATCGCCCGAGCCGTCGCCGCCCGTATCGCCGACCATTTCAAGAGTGCCCAATGACCGAGACCGCCATCCAGATCCTGCGCCTGCCGCATTCCGAGGGCCTGCCCCTGCCGGCCTATGAGACGGCCGGTTCGGCGGGCATGGACCTGCGCGCGGCCGTGCCGGAAGACCAGCCGATGACCCTGGCGCCGGGCCAGCGGGCGCTGGTGCCCACAGGGGTGAAGATCGCCTTGCCGCTGGGTTACGAGGCCCAGGTGCGGGCGCGCTCGGGTCTCGCTTTGAAGCACGGCATCATCTGCCCGAATGCGCCGGGCACCATCGACAGCGACTATCGCGGCGAGTGCGGGGTGATCCTGGCCAACATCGGCGCGGAACCCTTCGTTATCCGCCGGGGCGAACGTATCGCCCAGCTGGTGATCGCCAAGCACGAACGCGCGGACTGGGTCGAGGTCGAGACGCTGGACGACACCGCGCGGGGGACCGGCGGGTTCGGATCGACGGGGCGTTGAGACGCGGCCACGCATCAAGCAGGGTGGCGAAACAACCGACGGTCGCCTAGGCTCTGACCCTAGAGATGAGGGCATGATGGAAGAGGCGCTTCGGGTCCTGAACGAGCGGGAGAAGGAGGCGTTGCGCCTGCTGGCCAACGGCCATGACGCCAAGTCCGTCGCACGCCATCTGGGCTTGTCTGTCCACACAGTCAACGAGCGGCTGCGATCCGCCCGGCGCAAGTTGGGTCTGACCAGCAGCCGTGCGGCCGCCCGGAGACTGGCCGTCGCGGAGCGCTCGGACCGGCCCAAAATTCTTGGATACAAGGATTTCGGGGAGGACGCGCCGACGGAGAGCGTGACAGAGGTCGCGCCATCGCAAAGCCGCCGCGGCCCGGGTTCGGGACGGTGGATCATTGGAGGACTCCTCGTGATGCTGTCGCTCGCCGTCGCCGCCCTCATTTTCACCCAGGCCGCTGTCGCCCCTGCGCCCCCCATCGTGTCGCCGACAGGCCAGGCCGCAACCGTCCCGGCCGCGACGGTTGCGGCGGCCAGACCAGGCGAAGAAGCGGCCCTGATCTGGGTCGGCCTTGTGGACCGACAACAGTGGGCCGACAGCTGGAGCACGGCGGGGAGCTTTTTCAAGGCCCAAGTGACCGAGGCCGATTGGGCGTCCACGGTCCGATCGGTGCGTGAATCCGTCGGTCCCCTTGTCTCGCGCACCCAGAGCAGCACGACCCCGGCGACCATTCTGCCGGGGCTTCCTGTCGGCGACTATCAGATCATCCAGTACCGGACAGCCTTTCGTGACAAGCCCGCTTCCGTTGAAACCGTCACTCTGGCGCGTGAAGGCGAGACCTGGCGCGTGATCGGGTACTTCATTCGCTGAGGGCGGCCCCTCCCCGGATGCGGTCATCCTCGCCCTTGTGGCGAGGATCCAGACTCCCGGCGGATCTGCAAGACGCGCCACCGTTGGACACCGGGAGTTTGGATCCCAGGGACAGGCCTTGGGATGACGATTTGAGGGATGGGGAAGCGGCTCGCGATCAGATGAGGCGCCCCCCTACGCTCCCTCACCCCTCCAGCGGCAGGACCACCACCCGGTCGTAGCCGAAGGCGCCGTCGGTCACGGGCAGGGCGACATATTTGTCGGTCGAGGCGTCGATGACCTGGCGGACGAAGGCGTTGAAGGCGTCCCGATCAGCCGAGGTCGCGCGCACCACGACGAAACCGTGCGACATGGGCTCGATGACCCGGCCGCGGCCCCGTTCGCGAAGTTCGGACAGTTTGACAGGCATTTCGACCTCCCAAAGAAGGCCATTGATGGCGCGGCCGGGCAGGCGTGTCCTTCACATGTGTTAAAGACCGGCGATTCTCGAAGAAGCGGTCGGCCTCAGCCTTCGACGTGGGGCGGGCAGACCGGCGTCGCGTCGTCGGAGCGTTCCAGACCGCCGATGACGACCTGAACGACCGGCTCGGGCCAGTGTTCGAAGTTGGCCATGCCTGCGGGTACGGTGCAGACCGAGGTCGGTGCGGGCGGCTGGGCGCGGCCGCCGGCGTAGCGGACGACGAAGCCGGCGTATTTCAGCCCCTGGTCCTGGCTGTTCTCGACCTTGAGCAGCGACCCCACGTCCTGGCGGGCGTGCAGGGCGAAGCGGATCGTGCCCGGCTCGGCCGTGTTGAGCGGATCGCGCGAACCCTGGGCGGGCGGCAGGACGTCTGCGACCTGGATCCGGTCGACCCGCGTCAGATCATAGGTCCCGTCGGCGTTGCGGCGCAGGATGGCCCGCTCGCCCGCAGCGACGTTCAGCGTGCCCTGCACATAGCTGGATCGGCGGCCGGAGACCTGCTGAGGCGTGGCCGGATGGGGCGGTTGCGGGGCCGCCTGAACGACGAACCCCGCAATCAAGGCGGTCAACAGCATGATCAGCTCCGGTTGTTCGAAGCCTCAGTTCGTCCGCCTGGGGGACGTTTCGTCAAGCCGGAAACGTCCGGGGCAGTCCTTACGCCTGGCCGGTCTCGACCGGCTGTTGGGCGATCTGCTGCTGGCGGGCGATGTAGATGGCGGCGAAGTCGATGGGGTCGAGCTGGAACGGGGGATAGAAGCCGCCGTCGGCCGTGGCGCCCGAGATGATCTCGCGCGCGAACGGGAACAGGTAGCGCGGGCATTCGATCAGCAGCAGCGGCTCGATGTCCTGCTCCTGGACGTTGGCCAGCTGGAACAGGCCGCCATAGACCAGTTCGACGTGGAAGACGGGCTGGTTCTCGTGGGTGGCCTTGATCGACAGCTTCAGGTCCAGCTCGAACAGGCCGTCCGGGCGACCCTGGGCGGCCATTTCGACGCCGAGGTCGATGGCCGGCTTGCCGTCGATACGCAGGGATTCCGGGGCGCGCGGGTTCTCGAACGAGAAGTCGCGGACGTACTGGGCCAGGATGCGGAAGCCGGGGCCGGCAGGCTGGCCCTGTTGGGCCTCGCCTTGCTGGGGCTGTTCGGCGGGGGGGCGACGTCGGTCATGGAACGGTCTTTGGCGCAGTTTGAGGCCGATGAGGCCGGAATGAGGCGCCGCGACTACCATGCCGGGACGCTTGGCCGCAACGTCGCGCGCGCGATTGGGGGGCGCGCTTCGCCTTGCCTCGCCCTATATGACACCGTAATCACGCCAGACATACGTTTGACGCGTCCGTCGTTCGCTACAGGAATCTCCCCTTGAACATACCTGTCCAGTTCCAGGTCGTCGTCTTCGCCTTCATCGCCGCCTTCGTGCTGTTCCAGCTCTATAACGTCCTGGGCAAGCGGGTCGGCCGCCAGCCGCAGGAAGACGCCAAGGCCGTCCTGCCCGGCCCGGCGCCGGCCGAGACCGCCAAGATCCCGGCCATCGACCCCGCGACCCTGGCCTCCATCGCCACCCTGAAGGCGCGCGACCCGGCATTTGATCCGGCGCGGTTCCTGGACGGCGCGCGTCAGGCCTATGAGACCATCGTGCGCGGATACGCCGCCGGCGACCGCGCCGCGCTGAAGCCGCTGTTGAAGCCGAACGTCTTTGCGTCGTTCGAGGCCGGCATCGCGGCGCGCGAGACGCGCGGCGAGACCGAAACCGTCGAGTTCCTGTTCCCGCCTCGCGCCGATCTGGAAGGCGCCGTGGCCGAAGGCGACCGGGCCGTGGCCAAGGTGCGGTTCCTGGGCGAACTGCGCAGCCGCGTGACCAAGGCCTCGGGCGAAACCGCCGATTCCGAAACCGGCGAGCCGCTGGTGGAAGAGCGCCGCACGGCCGAGCATTGGACGTTCGAGCGCACCCTGGGCGCGGCCGATCCGAACTGGGTCCTGGCGCGCGTCGAGCCGGCCAACGCCTGATGTCGGTGCTAGGCCGGTCGGGCGGCTGGTCGCTGATGCTGGCGAGCCTGCTGGCCGTCGGCGCCTGCTCCACCGGGCCGATGACGCCGGGCGCGACGGGTTCAACCGGACCGCAGACGGGGCCCGTCCCCTATACGCCGTCACCGACGACCGTTCCCCAGCCCACGCCGTCCAACGCGCTCAGCCCCGCCGTCCTGCCGGGCTGGAGTGAAGAAGACCATCTGGCGGCCTTCCGCGCCTATCTGGACGGATGCGGCGCGGCGCGTGACACGGCGTCGCGCGCCGTGTGCGGGCGCGCCAAGGCGATGGCGACGACCACCACCGTCACCCCGTCCGACGCCCGCGCCTTCTTCGAGGCCAGTTTCAGCGCGGTTCCGGCGACCACGGCCGACGGTCGTCCCGGCCTGCTGACCTCCTATTTCGCACCCGAGTATCCCGCGCGACGTCGGCCGGACGCCGTGTTCACCGCCCCTGTCCTGCCCAAGCCCGCCAATCCGCGCGGCGCCGGCGACCGCGCCTATATCGAATCCAGCGCCCGCCCCGAACAGGCCCTGGCCTGGATGCGGGCCGAGGACCTGTTCTTCCTGCAGATCCAGGGTTCGGGCTATCTGACCTTCGAGGACGGGACGCGCGGCCGTGCCGCCTATGCCGCCGATAACGGCAAGCCCTTCGTCGGCATCGCCCGGCCGATGGCCCAGCAGGGTCTGCTGCCGCAGAACGGCACCTCGGGCGATGCGATCCGGGGCTGGCTGGCCGATCACCGGGGCTATGAGGCGCAGGCCGTCATGGCCTTGAACCCGCGCTACATCTTCTTCCGTCTGGATGGGGACGACGACGGTCATCCGGCGGGCGCAGCGGGGATTCCCCTGACCGAGCGGCGCGCCATCGCCGTCGATCCGGCGCACTGGCGCTATGGCGAGCTGGTCTGGCTGGAGGCCGACGGCGGTAATCTGCGCGGCGCCACGGCCAGCTATCGCGGCCTGGCCATGGCGCTGGACACGGGATCGGCCATTCGCGGGTCTGTGCGGGCCGACCTCTATATGGGGCGCGGCGACGCGGCCGGGGCCGAGGCCGGGACCGTGCGCCATCCTTTAAGGATGTGGCGGCTGGTCCCGAAGGGTTAGTCCCCGCCCCTCAGGCCAGGTCCTCGATCTCTTCCTCGGTCAGTTCGCCAGGAACGATGGTGACGGGCAGTTTTCGACCGCCCAGCTGAGCGCCTTGTTTGATGATGGCCGATACCAGCGGGCCGGGGCCGCGCGAGCCGGTTCCCGCCGCCAGGACCAGGATCTTGATGTCGGGATCCGCCGCGACGACCTTCTTGATCGCGGCCTGGGCCTCGCCGCGTTCGATCAAAAAGATCGCGGCGGCGCCAGAACGGGCCATGGCGTCTTCGCCTAGCCGGTTCAGCAGGATTTCCGCCTCCTCGCGCTGCTGGCGTTCGATCTCTTCGCGCACGCCCGACCAGTGAGCGTCGCTGTCGGTGGGTAGGACGCGCAGCATGACCACGCGCCCGCCCGTCGATTTCGCCCGGCGCGAGGCGAACCGCAGGGCGGCCTCGAACTCGGGGCTGTCGTCGACGACGACGAGGAATTTTCTCGGCATGGCGGCCTCCCCAGCCAGATTAACGAATGAAGAGGCCGTGAGACGCCCGCTTCGTCAAGCGCCGAAGACGTTCCCGCCCTATCCGTTCACCGCCGCCGTCGCCAGGTCGCGGATCGTGGCGTTGGCGATGGTCAGTTTGGCGAAGGTCCAGCCCGCGCCGGACTGTTCGATCTCGTCCACCGAGGCGCGCACGCCTTCGACCGCCGCCTGTTTGGAGCCGATCCACGCGTCCACGGCGCCCTCGGCCGCATCTTCGCTGACGCCCACCGACGGATCGGAGGCGCGGGCGACGGCGCGGGTCAGGGTCGCCTGCTCGTTCATCAGATCCTCAATCAGGCGACGGACGGCCAGGCGATCGAAATGATCCGCAGACGGAATGGAGCCGGCGGCGGCGCGCAAACGGTCGAAGTCGAAGGCGGCCCCGACCTGGTGATACAGGCGCGCCATGGCCGCGACAGGCCAGTTCGCTTCCTGCGCCAAATCCCCGATGTCGGAGGCGGCGACCAGCGGACGCATGATGGCGATGCTGCGGGTCAGGTCCTCGGGCGCGCCGTGATCGGCGAACTTCTTGACCCGCGCGTCCAGACGTTCCTGTTCGAAGCGCGACAGGACCAGCGAGCCCTCGGCCTGAAGGGCGTCGGCGATCGGGCGATAACGGTCGATCAGGGCCTGCACCGATACGCCGCCCTTGGCGCGACGGGCCAGCCAGAAGGTCTGGCGGCGCAGGACGACGGCGATCTCCTGATAGAGGGCCGTCTGGGCCTCGGCCGAAATCTTCAGGTCCAGGGCCGAGACGGCGTCCCAGGCCTGGTCCAGGCGGAAGACGCGGCGCGCGGCCTCGAAGGCGATGATCAGGGCGGTGGTGTCGCATTCCGCCGAACCGCGCAGGCGGTCGGGGAAGGTCGGGCCGCACATGTTGACGACTTCGTTGGCCATGACGGTGGCGATGATCTCGCGCCGCAGCCGGTGGCTCTTCATCTCCGGCTCGAACCGGGCGAGGGCGTCGGGGAAGTAGCGGACCAGGATCTGTTCGAAGAAGGGATCCTCTGGCGCCTGCGAGGCGACGATGTCGTCCGACAGCTCCAGCTTGGCATAGGCCATCAGGACCGCCAGCTCGGGCCGCGCCAGCGGAACGCCGGCGGCCATCAACTCCTTGACGCGGAGGTCGTTGGGCAAACCCTCGACCTTGCGGTCCAGCTTGCCGCGCGCCGACAGGGCCTGCATGAACCGCTGCTGGGCGTCCAGAGCGCCGACGCCTTCGGCCTGTTGCAGGGTCAGGGCCAGGGTCTGGTCGTAGTTGTGGGCCAGCACCTTGAGGCCCACCTCGTCGGTCATGGAGGCCAGCAGGGCCGGACGCTGCTCGACCGGCAGTTCGCCGTTGGTGACGGCCGAGCCGACCAGGATCTTGATGTTGACCTCGTGGTCGGACGTGTCGACCCCGGCGGAGTTGTCGATGGCGTCGGTGTTCATCCGGCCGCCGGCCTGTCCGAATCCGATGCGACCCGCTTGAGTGAAGCCCAGATTGGCGCCCTCGCCCACCACCTTGACCCGCAGTTCGTCGGCATTGATCCGCAGGGCGTCGGTGCCCTTGTCGCCGACCTGGGCGTCGGTCTCGGCGGCCGATTTCACATAGGTGCCGATGCCGCCCAGATACAGAAGCTCGGCCGGCGCCTTGAGGATGGCGCGAATCAGGCTGACAGGGTCCAGCACGTCGTCGGTCACGTCCAGCGCCGCCTTGATCTGGGGCGTCAGCTGGATCGACTTGGCCGAGCGCGAGAAGACGCCGCCGCCTTCCGAGATCAGGGCCTTGTCGTAGTCCTGCCAGGACGAGCGGGGCAGGTCGAACAGGCGCTTGCGTTCGGTCCAGCTCGTCACATGATCCGGGCTCGGATCAATGAAGATGTCGCGGTGATCGAAGGCGGCGACCAGACGCGTCGCCTTGGACAGAAGGGCGCCATTGCCGAAGACGTCGCCCGACATGTCGCCGACGCCGACCATGGTGAAAGGCTGGGTCTGGATGTCCTTGCCCATCTCGCGGAAGTGGCGTTTGACCGCCTCCCAGGCGCCGCGCGCCGTGATGCCCATGGCCTTGTGATCGTAGCCGATGGAGCCGCCGCTGGCGAAGGCGTCGCCCAGCCAGAAGCCGTAGGAGGCCGAAACGCCGTTGGCGATGTCGGAGAAGGTCGCCGTGCCCTTGTCAGCCGCCACGACCAGATAGGGGTCGTCACCCTCCCACGCGACCACATTGGCCGGATGGGTCACCGAACCGTCGGCGGCGATATTGTCGGTGATGTCCAGAAGGCCGGACAGGAAGGTGCGATAGGCGCGGATGGCCTCGCCCTGGATAGCCTCGCGGTCCGTCGTGCGGGGCAGTTGCTTGGGATAGAAGCCGCCCTTGGAGCCGACCGGCACGATGACGGCGTTCTTGACCTGCTGCGCCTTGACCAGGCCCAGCACCTCGGTGCGGAAGTCGTCGCGACGGTCCGACCATCGCAGACCGCCACGCGCGACCGGGCCGAAGCGCAGGTGAACGCCTTCGACGTGGGGCGCCCAGACGAAGATCTCGCGATAGGGTTTGGGCAGGGGCAGGTCTTCAAGCTCGCGCGAGGCGATCTTGATCGCGATATGCGGCTTGGGCTCGCCGTCGGCGTTCAGCTGGAAATAGTTGGTGCGCTTGATCGCGCCGATCAGGGCAGCGATACGGCGTAGCGCCCGGTCGTGATCCAGGCTCTTCACGTCCTGAAGCAGGGCGACGATCTTGGCGTCCAGCTCGGCGACGGCGGGGGCGCGGTCGTCGGCCGAGCCGCCGGTCGGCTCGAACTTGGCCTTGAACAGCGACAGCAGGGCGCGGGCCGCGTCGGGATATTCGCGCAGGGCCTCTTCCTGAACCGTCTGCGACGGATCCAGGCCGGTCTGCTGGCGATAGTGGGCCAGGGTGCGGATCAGGGCGGCCTCGCGCCATTCGACGCCCAGTTCGATCACCAGGCGGTTGAAGCCGTCGCTCTCGTTGCGGCCGGTCCAGACGGCGGCGAAGGCCTGTTCGAACGGCCCCTTCACGTCGTCGAAGATCAGCGCCTCGCCGCGCGGATCCTCCATCAGGAACTCGTGGACGTGTATCTCGGTCTCGCCTGTCGGCCGGATCGGATAGCCGTACTCTTCCAGCGTCTTCAGGCCCATGTCCGCCAGGATCGGCAGAACGTCGGACAGCGGCACGGCCGGACCGCGACGATAGAGTTTGAATCGGAACTGCAGGCGGCTGTCGTCGTCGGTGCGGAAGGCGCGCACGGCGACCGCCTTGCCTTCGCCGGGCAGACCGGTCTCGTTCAGCCGGTTCACATATTGCAGATCGATCGCGGCCTCATCGGCGTCATAGCGGTCGCGATAGGCGGTCCCGAAGGCGCGGGCCCATTGAGCGCTCAGCGGTCCGACAGCGACTTCCTCGACGCCCGAGCGACGCAGGGCGCCTTCGAAACGATCGATCCAGCCGCGACCGGCCTCGGCGACATCGGCCTCCAACTGAGCGGCGTCGGGGATGGGGTGGGCGCCGGGCTCGACACCGATGATATAGTGGATCCGCACCAGGGGCGCGTCCGACAGTTGCGGATACCAGGCCGAGATCCGGCCGCCCCAGGCCCGGGCGACGATCTGGCCGATACGTTCGCGCACGGCGGAATCAAACTTCTCGCGCGGGACGAAACACAGGACCGAAACGAAACGATCGAAGGGATCCTGGCGCGAGAACAGGCGGATGCGCGGACGGTCGTAGAGGTGAAGGATGCCCAGGGCGATGGACAGCAGCTCGTCCTCGCTGATCTGGAACAGTTCGTCGCGCGGGTAATTCTCGAGGATATTCTTGAGGCGTTTTTCGTTGTGGCTGCCCGGCGCCTTGTCGGCGCGCGCCAGGGCGTTCGCCACCTTGCGACGCAGCAGCGGCACTTCGGTCGCCAGCTGGTCATAGGCTTCCGATGTGAACAGGCCGACGAAACGGGTCTCGCCCGTCGCCTTGCCGTCCGGGCCGTAACGCTTGACCCCGACATAGTCCATGTAGGCGCGGCGATGCACGCGCGAGCGGGCGTTGGCCTTGGCCACTGTCACAGGCTCGCTGAGGTCCAGCTGGCGGCGCATCTGACGCGTCAGGACCGCCGGCTCGGACGCGCGGCGCAGCACGGTGCGTTCCGGGTCGGCCAGAATGCCCAGGCCGTCGGTGGACTGGCCCAGGGGCGCCTCGGCCTCATAGTCGCCGTCGGCGTTCAGCGGATAGTCGTAGTCGCGCGCGCCCAGAAAGACGAAATGGTCGCTCTTCAGCCATTTGAGGAAGGCGATGTTCTCGGCCAGCACGGCGGGATCGACCGACGGCGGGGTCGCCTCCAGCCGCTGCACGGCCTGGCGCATCAGGGCCGTCATGGCCTCGTGGTCGGCGACGGCGGCGTGGACGTCGGACAGGCTCTGGGCCAGGCCCTCGCCCAAGACGTCGCGACGCTCCTGCGGCACGCTGTCGATGACCAGCATGATGATCGACAGGCGACGGCCGTCCAGCTCCACCACCGGGTGGAACAGGGCGCGCACCGAGACCCCGGCCTCGGCCAGAGCGCCCATGACGCTGTCCACCAGGAAGGGGGCGTCCGCCTGGACGATGCGGACCAGATCGTAGTCGAGCGCCTTGCCGTCCGCGCCCTGCAGCGGGCCGACGGTGATGGCGGGCGCCGCGGCGTCGTTCGGATAGGTTTTGGCGGCGGTCCAGGAGGCGGCGAGCAGGGCGGCCAGATCCTCGCCGCTCAGCTCAGGCGTCTCGTCGGCGGCATAGTCTTCGTGCGCCTGGGTCAGATAGGCCTGCTCGACTGCACCGGGCCCGGTCCCAACGATCTTGGCGAAGGCCGCCTCCAGCGCGGCCTTGGTGATCGGCTGAACGGAGGTTTGGCGCAGATCGGGGGCGGTCATGGACGAGCAGTCTCGAACAACGCGGCAGGGCCGCAAGAAATGCGGCGCGACGCGGCGCCACCCCGCTGACTAGGCCAGGTCCGGTCGCTCGGGAAGCCCCTGGCGACCGATCCTTGTAATGATCAGTGATCAGGTTGGAATTATTGTGCACCGCCACAAAGCAGAAAGCCGCCGGACTGGGGGAGTCCGGCGGCCTGCGCGAGCTGCGCCTGGAGGGGAGGGAGGGCGCCGGCTTCGCTTCGCTGCGGTTCGGAGGGGGGTGTCCCGCAGCGTCGAGACAGAAATGGGAAGCCCGTTTCGCCGTTCAAGAGCGAACCTCGGCGATTCTTAGCGACATTTTGGCCTCTGTCCGGGGCCGACCACTGGCATGGACAACGGATTTCGATGCTATGCGTTGTGAGGGGTCAACGGTGAAGCTGGAGCACCCGATCATATGCGTCGCTTTCTTATAGGGTCCATCGTGGCGGCCGTTGTCGGCCTGTTGCTCGCGGGCGCGGGATACTGGGCTTATTGGAACTTCTATTCCCGGTTCCAGCCGGTCACGATCAGCCGCAACCAGGCCGAGGTGCAGCAGTTGCTGGACGAAGCGTCGTGGGTGTCGGACGGAAGCGGCGGGCAGCCCCTCTATATCGTCACCTATCGCGACAGCGCTTCGGCCCATCGCTACGAACGCGACGAGGTCGCCAAGCTGAAGGCGGCGGGGATCGAGACCCGCTTCATCCTGTTCGCCCGCCCCGATCTGGAGGGCGCGGCGCAATCGACGGCGGCGGAGCGCGCGACGGTCGCCGAACTGTGGCTGACGCGCGACTGGTCTTTGTACGAACGCTGGATGGCCACCCCGGCGAACAGCTGGACCGCAGCCGGCCTGCCCCAGGCCGACGGTAATTTGACGCGCACATTCATCGTCGAGGGGACACGCCAGTTCGACGAACGGCTGAGCCGGCTGCTGAAGGAGTCCGGGGTTAAGATCAGCTATCCGCTGATCCTGTGGCGCGATCAGAACGGCTTCCTGAAGGCGTGCGGCTGCACCGACCGCCGCGCCTGGGCCTTCATCCGTGACGATGTCGGGGCGCCGGATCGGCTGGGCGAGACGCAGGGCGACATTGCGCCGCCCGAGGACGAGACCGGGGTTCCAACGCCGCAAGGCGAGGCGCCCGCCATGCCCTATCCGGCGCTTCCGGCCATCCCGCCGGTCGATGCGCCGGATGCGAACACGACGCCGACGCCGGGATCGCCTCAGGCCCAGCCCGCCGCGCCGTCTCGACCGAACCGGCCGACCACTCCGCCGCGCGCAGCGCCGGCCCCGACCAAGCAGGACGACACGACCTTCTATTGATCAGAGGGTGCGGCAGGCGGCGATCAGGCGATCGACGTCCTCGGCGTCCTGATACAGGCCGAAGCCGAAGCGGATCACGTCGTCGCGCACATCGGTGACCACGTCCGCCTGGCGAAGACCGGCGCACCAGGCCTGCGCGTCGGGATGGCGCAGGGCCAGGAAACGGGCGCGCGGTGCGTCGCCGCCCACCGGATTGAGAATTTCGGCCTGGCCCAGAACCCCGGCGCGACCGTCCTGTACCGCCGCCTGGAAGCGGTCTGCCAGATCGCGAGCGTGGGCGGCGACGGCGGCGGTGGTCAGACCCTGCTCCTCAAGCATCCGCCGCGCGGCGTTAAATCGATAAAGCGCCGAACAGTCGAAGGTCGCCCCCCAGAAACGGCCGCCGTCGCTGCGATATTGAACCCCGCCGGGCGGTCCCGACAGATCGCCGAACTCCGCGAACCAGCCGGTCACCACGGGGCGCGGACAAAAGCCGGGCGGGGCGTGCAGGAAACAGGCCCCCTCGCCCGCCATGGCGTATTTGTAGCCGCCGGCGACATAGAAGACCCGGTCCGCCACCGCCGACAGGTCGGTCGGGGTCGCCATGAAGCCGTGATAGCCGTCGATCAGCACCCAGGGCCCTTCGGGCCGGGCCAGGGCGGCGAGATCCTGGATCCGGTCGAACAGCCCCCCGGTGCGGAAGAAGACCTGACTGACCACGATCCAGTCGTAACCGCCCTTGGCCGCCTCGGCGACGAAGCGGTCGGCGAAGGTGTCGAAGGGGGCGAGGGGAACGCGGGTGACCACCGCCTCACCGATTTCTTCCCACCGCTCGGCCTGGCGGCGGAAGGAATGGAACTCGCCGTCCGTCGCCAGGATGCGAACCGGCGTCGTCTCCACACCCGAGAACAGGCGCAGTAGGAAGTCGTGGGTGTTGGACGAGAAGACGATGCTGTCCGGCGAAGGCAGACCAAGCTCGGCCGCGACATGGGCCTGAGCCTCGGGGATCACCTGGCCGAAGACCAGATCCCACTTGTGGTCGGCGTGCAGATTGGCGTCCAGCCAAGCCTGCTGCTGCGCCTCGAAACTGGCTTCGGGCCACAGGTGATGGCTGTGCGCCGCGAAATGCAGCCGCTCCGGGGCTGCCGACAGGGCGCGGGAGAAGAGGGACTTGTAAGTCATCCCTTTTCTTACCGGCCTAACCGACGTCGCGCCAAGCGCTCAAGCAGCGAGCCGCCGCGCGGCGAGCGATAGCGCCGCGCGTAGCGTGCCTCTAAACGAGCGCCCCGTGGCAGTGTTTGAACTTGCGGCCCGAGCCGCAGGGGCAGGGGGAGTTGCGGCCGGTCATTTCCCAGCCGGGCGGCAGCATCTCGATCGGCAGTTTGGAGCGGTCGTCGCCGATCAGCGTGCCTTCCGGGTTCTGGGCCGACGGATTGGCCATCTCGTTCTCGCCGGTGCCGGGGTTCAGGTGGATTTCCTGGAACTCGGGAAGTTCGGGCGGGGCCTGGAAGCGGAACTCGACCGTCATCAACCACCGGGTGACGTTGTGGCGCAGATCGTAAAGCAGGCTCTCGAACAGGGAGAAGGCCTCGGTCTTGTATTCGTTCAGCGGGTCGCGCTGGCCATAGCCGCGCAGGCCGATGACGCCGCGCAGATGGTCCAGGTGGACCAGGTGCTCGCGCCACTGCATGTCGATCATCTGCAGCATGAACTGCTTTTCGAGGCCGCGCGTCTGGTCAGCGCCGATCTGCTCCAGGCGTTCGGCCGCACGGGCGTCGGCGGCCGCCAGCAGCCGGTCCTCGATCTCCTCGTTCGACACGCCTTCCTCGGCGGCCCAGTCGTGCAGCGGCAGCTCCAGACCCAGGGTCGAGCGGACCTTCTCGTCCAGACCGTCGATGTCCCACTGTTCGGCATAGGCCTTGGGCGGCATGTAGCGTTCGACCAGATCGGAGACCACGTCGCGGCGGAAATCGCCGACCAGTTCCGACAGGTCCTCGGAGTCCATGAACTCCTGGCGCTGCTCGAACACGGCCTTGCGCTGATCGTTCACGACGTCGTCGTATTTCAGCAGGTTCTTGCGGATGTCGTAGTTGCGGGTCTCGACGCGCTTCTGGGCGGTCTCGATGGCGCGGTTCAGCCAGGGGTGGGTGATGGCCTCGCCCTCGGCCACGCCGAAGGTCTTCATGATCGAGTCCAGCCGATCGCCAGCGAAGATGCGCAACAGGTCGTCCTCGCAGGACAGGTAGAACTTCGATGTGCCGGGGTCGCCCTGACGACCGGTGCGGCCGCGCAGCTGGTTGTCGATACGGCGGCTCTCGTGACGCTCGGTGCCCAGAACGAACAGGCCGCCGGCGTCCAGGGCAATCTTCTTCTGGACGGCGATCTCGGCCTTGAACTCGGCTTCCTTGGCGACCTCCATCTCGTGGGTGACCTCGACCGCCATGTTGCGCTGTTCGAGCATCCACTTCTGCATCTTCATCTCGAGGTTGCCCCCGAGTTGAATGTCGGTGCCGCGGCCAGCCATGTTGGTGGCGATGGTCACCACGCCCGGCAGACCGGCGTCAGCGACGATATAGGCTTCCTGCTCATGCTGTCGCGCGTTCAGGACGCTGTGCGGAATGCCGCGCAGCTTGGTCTCGTATTGAATGTCGTAGGCGGCGTCGCCGATCTTCTCGGCTTCCTTGGCCTTGCCTGCATATTCCGGCTTCAGCGCGCGCGAGACCTCGACCTTGTATTCGTAGCGGCTCAGCAGGTCCGACAACTGTTCCGAACGCTCGATCGACACGGTGCCGACCAGGATGGGTTGACCCGCCAGGTGGCATTCAGCGATCTGTTTGGCGATGGACTGGTTCTTCTCGTCGTGGGTCCGATAGACCTCGTCGTCGAAGTCCTTGCGCTGGATCGGGCGGTTGGTCGGCACCTCCAGCACGTCCATCTTGTAGATGTCGCCGAACTCCTGCGCCTCGGTCGCGGCCGTGCCAGTCATGCCCGACAGCTTTTCGTAGAGGCGGAAATAGTTCTGGATCGTCACCGAGGCCAGGGTCTGGTTCTCGGGCTGGATCTTGACGTCTTCCTTGGCCTCGATGGCCTGGTGCAGGCCTTCGGACAGGCGGCGTCCGGTCATCATGCGGCCGGTGAACTCGTCGATCAGAACGATCTCGCCGTCTTTGATGATATAGTCCTTGTCGCGCTGATACAGGGTGTTGGCGCGCAGGGCCTGGTTGGCGTGGTGGACCAGGCTGATATTGGCGGCGTCATAGAGGCCCGTGGTGTCGGCGGCGAAATGCCCGCCGCTTTCCAGCGCCTCTTCGATCCGCTCGGAGCCGAGCTCCGTCAGCAGAACCTGCTTCTGCTTCTCGTCGAGCTCGAACGCATCCTTGTCCTTGATCAGTTCCTTGATCAGGCCGTCGAGCACCTTGTAGAGGTCCGAACGATCTTCGGTCGGACCCGAGATGATCAGGGGCGTGCGCGCCTCGTCGATCAGGATGGAGTCGACTTCATCGACGATGGCGAAGTTGTGCGGACGCTGCACCATCTCGCGCCGGTCATAGACCAGGTTGTCGCGCAGATAGTCGAAGCCGAACTCGTTGTTGGTGCCGTAGGTGACGTCGGCGTTGTAGGCCTGCTGGCGCTGCCCCTGGCTGAGGCCGTTGACGATGACGCCGACCTCGAGGCCCAGGAAGCGATAGACCTTGCCCATCGTCTCGGCGTCGCGGCGGGCCAGGTAGTCGTTCACGGTGATGACGTGGACGCCCTTGCCGGGCAAGGCGTTCAGATAGACAGGGGCGACGGCGACCAGGGTCTTGCCCTCGCCGGTCCGCATCTCGGCGATGCCGCCTTCGTTCAGGATCATGCCGCCGGCCAGCTGGACGTCGTACTGACGTTGGCCCAGCACCCGCTTGGAGGCCTCGCGAACCACGGCGAAGGCCTCGGGCAGGATCTTCTCCAGCGTGTCGCCGTTGGCCAGACGATCCCGGAAGGCGTCGGTCATCATCCGTAGTTCGTCGTCGGACAGGGCGGCGAACTTGGGCTCCAGCGCATTGATGCGCTGGGCGTGGTCCTGGAAGGCCTTGACCTTGCGGTCGTTGGAAGAGCCGAAAAGTTTCTTGGCGAAGCCGAGCATGTCAGATCCGGTAAAGGTCGAGCGTCATTAGAGGAGCGGCTCTGAAATCCCGTGAGGGGCGGCGATACGGACGCCGCGAGAGAGGCCCGAACCGGTGACGGCCCCGGAGCGCCGCAACAGGCGCGCGCGAAGGGCCGCGCAGACGATCAAAACCCCTCGACTTGGGCGCAGGCGGGACTTAAGCACCGGCCTAACCCCTGTCAACGCGAGGGGCTTTCGGCCGCCTTCGACGGAGCGCCCTCTTGACCCCATTCCGGCGACCTTCCAGCATCCTGACGACGGCGCTTTTGACCGCAGTCCTTTCGACGGCCGCCTGTTCGCGATCCGGCGACGACCGGCCGCCCGAGCAGGGCGATCAGGCCGTGGCGACGGTGCAAGACGAGACCATATGGGCGTCGGACGTGAAGCGCGAGGCGGTGGCTCAGGGGTTGATCGGCGAGGGCGAGGCGCTGGATGCGACCTCGGATCTTTTCCGTCGCGTGCTGGACGAGGTGATCGACCAGAAACTGCTGGCCGGCGAGGCGCAACGCCGCCACCTGGATTCCTCGCCCCTGGCGCAACGGCGGCTGGAGGCGACCCGCGAGCGTATACTTGGCGACATGCTGGTCGAGAGCGTGGTCAACAAGGCCGTGTCCGATCAGGCGGTGCAGACCCTGTACAATGAGCAATTGCGGCTGGCGAAGACCTCTGAGGAGATCCGGGTGCGCCTGATCCTTTCGCGCACCAAGCCCGAGGCCGACGCCGTGATCGGCATCCTGGGCCAGGGCGCCGGGTTCGAGGCGGTGGCGGCGGAGCGGTCGGTGGACGAGGCGACGCGGTTCTCGGGCGGCGACCTGGGCTATTCGACGCTGGACGTCATGCCGCAAGCCTATGCCGACGCCCTGCGCGACAAGCCGGCCGGTTCGACCGTCGGGCCTTTCCAGACCGAGGGCGGCTGGGCCGTGCTGCGGGTCGAGGATCGGCGCAAGGAAAACCCGCCGACGCTGGAGCAGGCCCGGCCGCAGATCGTGCGCTATCTGACCTATGAAGGCGTGCGGCAGTTGCTGGAACAGTTGCGCGGCAAGGCTGAGGTCGATGTGCGCCTGCCGGCGCAGTCGCCGCCCGTCGCCTCCGCGCCGGCTCCGTCGTCCACCCCGTCTCCCGCACCGGCCGCCTGACATGACCAAGCCCCCCTCCACGACCGGCCAGAAGATCGAGCATGCGTTCGAAAAGGCGCTGGACCCGTTCGCCACGGCCCTGAAGCGCGCGACGCGCACCCCCGGCTCGGACACAGCCGCCACGACGCCAGCGCCAGCCGCCGGCAAGCCCGGCCTGGCCATCTCGCCGCTGGCCGTGCCTTTTCCGACCATTCCGCCCATCGGGGGCGTCGAGATCGCCACCGCGCGGGCCGGTTTCTACAAGCACGAGCGCGACGACCTGGTGGTGTTCCATTTCGCGCGGGGCACCAGCTGCGCCGGGGTCTTTACCCGCCACAAGATCGGCTCGGCGCCCGTAGACTGGTGCAAGAGGCATCTGGCCGGCCCCGACGGGGGCAAGGACGTGCGGGCCCTGGTCATCAACGCCGGCTGCGCCAACGCCTTTACAGGCAAGGCCGGCGCCGACGCCGCGCGCCGCACGGCCTCGGAGGTCGCCAAACGGTTCGGCTGTCGCCAGCGCGACGTCATGCTGGCCTCGACCGGGGTGATCGGCGTGGTGCTGGATGAAAAGAAGATCGTCGCCAAATTGCCCGAGATCGAACAGGGGCTGGACGCCGACGCCTGGGCCAAGGCCGGGCAGGGCATCATGACCACCGACACCTTCCCCAAAGGCTCCTACGCAGAGGCCGAGATCGAGGGCTACAAGGTGCGTATCGCCGGCATCGCCAAGGGGTCCGGCATGATCGCGCCGGACATGGCGACCATGCTGGCCTTCATCGTCACAGACGCCGACATCCATCCGGCGGTGCTGCAGGCCCTGCTGGGATTGCACGTGCGCACGACCTTCAACAGCGTGACGGTGGACGGCGACACCTCGACCAACGACACGGCGTTGCTATTCGCCACCGGAACCTCGGGCGCGCCGCGCATCGGTCGGCTCGGGGATCGCAGGCTGAAGAGCTTCTCGGCCGCCCTGGACAAGGTCATGTTGGACCTGGCGCATCAGTTAGTGCGCGACGGCGAGGGCGCGACCAAGTTCGTCAAGGTGACGGTGGACGGCGCGGCTTCGCCCGCATCGGCCCGCAAACTGGCCAAGTCCATCGCCGACAGCCCCCTGGTCAAGACCGCCATCGCCGGCGAGGACGCCAACTGGGGCCGGGTCGTCATGGCGGTCGGCAAGACCGAGGAGCCAGTGGATCGCGACCGCCTGGGCATCAAGTTCGGACCCAACGTCGCCGCCGTGGATGGCGCCCCGTCCGCGACCTACGACGAGGCGGCGATGAGCGCCTATATGAAGAAGCCGGAGATCGACATCACCGTGGACGTCGGCGCGGGCCGGGCTTCCGCCACCGTCTGGACCTGCGACCTGACCAAGGGCTACATAGAGATCAACGGCGATTATCGCAGCTGATGGTCAAACGGCCGGACAAGCTGCGTCGGCAGATGGCTGCGCGCGGCTGGACCGACGATCAGATCGCCGAGGCCGTGGCGGGCGGCGCCCGCGTCGCAGCGGCGAACCGCGAGACAGACCGCCCTGCGACGCGCTATATTCATCCCGAGACGGGACGCTCGGTGGTGATCGAGGACGAGTCCGGAGAGATTATACATGTCGGCGGCGATGGCTTCATCTACTGACTGGACCGATGTCCACGTCCGCATCGTGGACGACGCCGTCGATGTCTGGCGTCCGGTGAAGGCCCGCGCCGTTAGCGACCATGTCTTTCACCTCAGCGACGACCCCGCGCCCGAGGACGAACGCTGGGCCTTCGACCCCGGCGACGAGGTCGTGGTCGAACGGCGCGCCAACGGCGAGGCGGACGTGCTGGTCGCCGTCGCGCGAGCTTCGGACATGGACGAACGGTCAAACCTGTGGCTGCGGAAGGCCGGGTGAGCGGGGCGTCGCTTCCCACCGTCTTGGTCGTCGCCGTCGCCTTGATCGATGTGGACGGGCGAGTGCTGATCGCCAAGCGGCCGCAGGGCAAGAAACTGGCGGGCCTGTGGGAGTTTCCGGGCGGCAAGGTCGAGCCGGGAGAGCGGCCCGAGGCGGCCTTGATCCGCGAGTTGAAGGAAGAACTGGGCATCGACGTCAGCGAAAACTGTCTGTCGCCGTTCGTTTTCGCCAGCCACGCTTACGATTCGTTTCACCTGTTGATGCCATTGTATCTGTGCCGACGGTGGAACGGCGTGGTCACGCCGCATGAACACGACGGCCTGGCCTGGGTGAAGCCGAACAAGCTTTCGGACTATCCCATGCCGCCGGCCGACGAACCCCTGGTCGCCTGGCTGCGCGACCTGCTCTGATCACCGCCGACCAGGGAGGCGCGATCAGCGGCTAGTCCGGCTCCTCGCCCGTCATTTCCTTCACACCCAGGACATCGGCCAACCGCGTCTTGGCCGACCCGCGCGGCAAAGGCTTCTGCTGACTCTCGTGCGGTTTCCAGCCGGCCAGGTGAATGATCTCGAACGTCGCCGGGATCCGGCCGTCGGCCTGGGCATGACGTTCGGCATAGAGGGCGGCGGCGCGGGCGACGATGCGGCGGTTCAGCGGTCGGACCGATCCATGCAGCACATTGGTCTCGCCCATGGCGCGCAGGTCGCGGATCAGGGCGAAAAGATCGGCATAGCGGACGGTGAACCGGTCCACGTCGGAAACGGGCAGGGCGAATCCCGCCCGCTGAAGCAAGGCCGCGCCGTCATAGCCGTCGGCGAAGGGCGAGACGCGCGCCTGGGCGCCGCCGCGCTCCTCGAGTTCAGCCTGGGTCAGGACACCGCGCAACTCTTTCAGGGTGCCGGCGCCAAACAATGTGCCGATGAACAGGCCGTCCGGCTTCAGCGCGCGCCGGATCTGGGCCAGGGCGCCGGGCAGGTCGTTGGCCCAGTGCAGGGTCAGGAGCGAGACGATCAGATCGGCCGATCCATCCTCCAGCGGCAGGCCTTCCGCGCCCGGCGCCGCGCGTTGGGCCAGGGAGACGGGCGTCAGGATCGGACCGACACGGTCGGCGGCGTCGCTGGACGTGACCGCACGCTCGAACACCCCTGGATGGGCAGACAGATCGACCGCAACGGGAAAATCGCGCAAGATGGCTTCCAGGCTCTCGGCGGCGTTCGCGGCGGCGCGGGCGTGCAGGAAGTCGGCCTGGTCGAACCGTGCGGCGGACCGCACCAGACGCGCCTGACGCCGGGCGGCGTCGAAGATGCGCGGGGGGCCTTCGGACGAGGATGGGGGGACGGTCATGGACGCACAGGATGGGGGTTGGCGGCGCGCCTGGGAAGGGGCGGGGCGACAGTTGCGCGGCGCCGGACGCGGATTGGCGGATCTGATCCTGCCGCCGATGGCGCACGACAGTCGTGAGGCGACGGCCGCCGCCGGCCTGACGCCCGACGCCTGGAGCCGCATCCGGTTTCTGGAGGCGCCGGTGTGCGACGGATGCGGCGCGGCGTTCGAATATGACGGCGGCGTCTTCGCCGAGGACCGCTGCACCGCCTGTATCGCCCAGCCCTATGTTTTTCAGCGGGCGCGGGCAGCGTGTCTGTATGACGAGGCGTCGCGGGGGCTGATCCTGCGGTTCAAGCACGGGGACCAGCAGCAGTTCGCGCCCCTCTTCGCCCGCTGGATCGGCCGGTCCGCCGCCGATCTGGTCGAAGAGGCGGATGCGGTCGTGCCCGTCCCGCTGCATCCCTTTCGCCTGCTGTCGCGCCGCTTCAATCAGGCGGCCGAGATCGCCCGACCGCTGGCCCGCGACGCAGGCCGCGACTATCTGCCCGACGCCCTGGTCCGCACGACCCACACCACTAGCCAGGGCGGCAAGAGCCAGCGCGGGCGGCGTCTGAACGTCAAGAAAGCCTTCGCCGTAACCGAGACCGGGCGGCGTCGCATCCGAGGACGGCGCATCCTTCTGATCGACGATGTGTTGACCACGGGCGCGACCGGAGAGGCCTGCGCGCGCGCCCTGCTCGACGCCGGAGCGCGCGGCGTGGACCTGGCGGTCATCGCACGGGTGCGAAACGCCCGTGAACTGACTATGTAGAAAGCGCCCTATCGCTCGCCGCGCGGCGGCTCGCTGCTTGAGGGCGCTGAATTCTGATTGGAGAATACCCTTTGGCTGACGTCGTCATCTATACCAAGCCCGGCTGTCCCTATTGCTTCAGCGCCATGTCGCTGTTGAAGAAGAAGGGCGTGGACTACACCGAGATCGTCGCCTCGAACGATCCAGACAAGAAGGCCGAGATGGTCGAGAAGTCCGGCGGCCGCATGACCTTCCCGCAGGTCTTCATCGGCGGCCAGCACGTCGGCGGCTCCGACGACGTCCACGCCCTGGATCGCGACGGCAAGCTCGACGCGCTTCTGGCGGCCTGATCCCGTGAGCGGCGGGCTCGACATCGCCCTGATCCAGACCCGCACGCCGGCGACGGCTGAGGCGGCCCTGGCCCATGTCGAGCCCCTGATCCGCGAGGCGGCGGCGGGCGGAGCGAAGTTCATCCTGACGCCGGAAGGGACCAATGTCCTGGAACAGCGCCGGGAACGACGCGACGCCGCGATCACGACCGAGGACGCCGACGTCGTCGTTCTGGGCCTGCGTCGTCTGGCGGCGGAACTGGGCGTCTGGCTGCTGATCGGCTCAGCCATCGTGAGGTCCGGCCATGCCGGTGACGGCCGCGCCGCCAATCGCTCGCTGTTGATCGACGCGTCCGGCGGGATCGTCGCCCGCTATGACAAGCTGCATGTCTTCGACGTGAACCTGCCCAATGGCGAGACCTATCGCGAGAGCGCGACGGTGCGGCCCGGCGACGGGGCGGCGTTGGCGGATACGCCCTGGGGCCGGCTGGGCCTGACCATCTGCTACGACATCCGCTTTCCCCATCTGCATCGCCAGCTGGCCAAGGCGGGGGCGTCGATGATCGCGGTGCCGGCCGCCTTCACCGCCCCGACCGGCGAGGCGCATTGGGAGACCCTTCTGCGCGCCCGCGCCATCGAGACGGGGGTCTTTGTCCTGGCGCCGGCGCAAGGTGGCCTGCACGAGGATGGTCGCCGCACCTGGGGTCGGTCCACCGTCGTCGGACCCTGGGGCGAGATCATCGCCAAGGCGGATCACGACGAGCCTTGCATCGTGACGGCGAAGCTGGACATGGAGGCGGTGGCCAAGGCGCGTGCGGCGGTGCCCGCCCTGACCCACGATCGCGATTTCCTGCCCGCCGTTTGATTGTTCCATGATCCGCTACGCCCTGAAATGCGACTTGGCCCACGAGTTCGAGGCCTGGTTCGGCTCCTCGTCCGACTTTGACGACCAGGCGGGGCGTGGTCTGGTGGAATGCCCGTTCTGCGGCTCGCATTCGGTTCAAAAGGCGATCATGGCCCCGGCCGTCAGCGGGGCGCGCAAGGCCGATCCGGCGTCGGATGTCGCCGCCAAAATGCAGAGCGTGATGATGGCCGCCGCCCGCAAGGTGCGCGCCCATGTCGAGGCCAACTTCGACTATGTCGGCGACACGTTCGCCCGCGAGGCTCGCGACAT
This sequence comes from Brevundimonas sp. AC546, assembly GCF_979258305.1. NCBI lineage: Bacteria > Pseudomonadati > Pseudomonadota > Alphaproteobacteria > Caulobacterales > Caulobacteraceae > Brevundimonas > Brevundimonas sp. AC546. Next base: position 2,099,710 of record NZ_OZ409849.1, on the reverse strand, counting down.
TCACGAGGGCAGGTCCGAGAAGCGCGAAATCTATGGCGAGGCCACGCCTGCCGAGGTCAAGAAGCTGAAGGACGACGGGGTGCCGGTCTCGGCCCTGCCTGACGCCCCTCCGGACCCGTCCAAGGTCAACTGAGGTGGCCTCGGGAGAGGAGCGCTATCAGGAGTTCGCGCCGCCGCCGTCCTTGCGACCCTTCGTCCGCGTGATCTGGACCTATGCCGCACCCGATCCCTCGCCGACCATCCAACGCATTGCGCCCGATGGCTGTCCCGAACTGATCTTCGACCTGGGCGCGCCTTATGCGGAACAGGGCGACGACGGTGTGTTTCACCTGCAGCCCTCGGCCCTGTTCGCGGGGCAGATGACCCGGCCCCTGGTCATGCGACCGACCGGCCCGACCGAACTGGTCGCCGTGCGGTTCGAACCCGATGGCGCACGCGGCTTTCTGGAACGGCCGCTGAGCGAGGCGACCGACCGGCGTCTGGACATGGTCGAGCGGCTGGCCGGGCTCACCGCTCCGGTCGGGGATCCGTCAGGCCAGGTCGCGGCCATCGCCGCCTGGCTGGAGGCGCAGAGGCGGGACGCGGACTGGACGATCGACCCGGCAGTCCGCGGCGAGATCGAGGCCGCCGCAGCCGAACGCCCGGCGCCGGTCCGGTCGCCATCCGAACAACGCGCCGTTCAGCGCCGGTTCGCGGATCGGGTGGGGGTGTCGCCCCGCCTGCTGCGTTCGATCTTTCGCTTTCGTCGGGTGTTCGATCACGCGGCCCAGCCGGACAGCGAGACAGAGGGCTGGCTGGCGGCGGGGCTGGAGGCCGGCTATTTCGACCAGCCGCAGATGGCGCGCGACTTCCGACGCTTCCTGGGCTGCACCGCCACCGACTGGGCGCGCGAACAGCATGAGTTGGCCCGCGCCATCGCGTCGCAAACCTACAAGCCGCCGGGGCCGCATCCGGTCTAGCCTGCATGCCTCGACTGGAGAGGGATGACGACCATGCTGACCCCGCTGCTTCTCGCCGCTGCGCTTCACGCGGACTTGCGACCCGACCTGGGCTGGATGTCCGGGTATTGGCTGTCGTGCGAGGCGGAGCGTGAGGCGTCCGAGACCTGGACCGATCCGCGCCTGAACCTGATGCTGGGAACATCCCTGACGGTGCGCGGCGGCCGGGCGGGGTGGGAGCTGTCGCGCATCGCGCCTGCCGATCCGACCCCTGCCGCGCCTCTGGCCTATTTCGCCCATCCCGAGGGGCAGGCTCCGACCCTGTTTCCGGTCATCGCATCCGGTCCGAGCCGCGTCGTGTTCGAACAGGCGGCGGACGACGACTTTCCCAAACGCGTCGTTTATGAACGCGAGGGGGATGTCCTGAACGCCCGGATCGAAGGCGTGATGGACGGTCAGGAAAGGATGATCCGATGGCGCTTCCAGAAGGCGGAACTGAACTCCCGCTGCCCGACCTAGTAACGGGGCTGGATTGGCGGCCCATGCGGCCGACCGACATCGACGCCGTGGTCGAGGTCGCGCGCCTGTCCTTCCCGGATCATTTCGAAGGTCGGTCCTGTTTCGAAAATCGGCTGGCGCTGTATCCGCGCGGCTGTTTCGTGCTGGCGGATGGGGATGGCGCGGCCAGGGGCTATCTGATCGCCTATCCGTGGCGGGCCGAGAGCGCGCCACCGCTGAACACGGTGATCGAGGGCCTGCCGGCCGAACCGGCCCTGATCTATCTGCATGACCTGGCCCTGCATCCCGAAGCGCGGGGCGGGGGCGTCACGGGCGGGATCATAGAGCGGCTGGCCGAACAGGCGGCTGAGGACGACTGGCCCGCCATCGCCCTGGTCGCGGTCAACGACGCCGTCGGCTTCTGGTCCCGGCACGGTTTCGTCGAAAAGCCGGCCGAGGCCATGGCGGCGAAACTGGCCAGCTACGGTCCGGACGCCCGCTATATGCTCAGGCCGCTCTAGGAACGATTCAGCGCCGTCCGACCGCCCGCTCGCACGAAGTCCAGGCGATTGGACCGGGTCAGGGCATGCCGACGCCTCATCTCCCGCTCGCACATCAGGGAGTCGCCCACAGAATTCGGGGTGAGAAAGGCGCGGTGCGCGGCGCACCAGTCATGACTGGCGACCCGAATGCGTCCCGCCAACATCAGCGCATCTCTTGGTCGAGCCATCTGCAATCCTTGGGCATCGACATGCATGTCCGGCGCCTCGCCAGCGAGCAAAGCGCCAGCCACCATCAATTCCAGCATCAGGCCCATCGTCACAATCTCCCGCGTTAGAAGGGCCTGCCTTCAGGCCCTCGCTGGAGAGAGAAGACGTCCGACATCATCGGATGCGGCCGCGCGGATGAAATATCGGTAAGCTTGGAATAATCGCTGCGAACGCCCGCTATGGTGTTTCTGTCCACATGCCTGTAAGAGGCGCGCGCCTCCCGCATGCCTTTTCATGACCAGCGGCCGCCCGTATGCCGGCCGCGCCTTTTCGCGATTATCAAATGAACCTGCGCAACGTCGCCATCATCGCCCACGTCGACCACGGCAAGACGACCCTGGTGGACCAACTGCTCGCCCAGTCCGGCGTCTTCCGAGCCAACGAGGCGCAGACCGAGCGCGCGATGGACTCCAACGACCAGGAAAAAGAGCGCGGCATCACCATTCTGGCCAAGTGCACCTCGGTGCTCTGGAACGGCAAGGCCGGTGAAACCCGCATCAACATCATCGACACCCCCGGCCACGCCGACTTCGGGGGCGAGGTCGAACGCATCCTGGGCATGGTGGACGGTTGCGTCATCCTGGTCGACGCCGAAGAGGGCGTCATGCCCCAGACCAAGTTCGTGCTGACCAAGGCGCTGAAGATGGGCCTGCGCCCGATCCTGTGCATCAACAAGGTCGACCGCGCCCACGCCGATCCGGACCGCGTCCACAACGAGACCTTCGACCTGTTCGCCGCCATCGGCGCGACGGACGAGCAACTGGACTTCCCGCACATCTACGCCTCGGGCCGCAACGGCTGGGCGACGATGGATCTGAACCAGCCCAACGACAACCTAGCCCCGCTGTTCGACCTGATCGTCGATCACGTTCCGGCGCCCAAGGTTCAGGAAAACAAGGACAAGCCGTTCCGCATGCTGGACGTGCTGATCGAATCCGACCCCTTCCTGGGCCGCATCCTGACCGGCCGTATCGAGAGCGGCAAGGCGATCCCGGGCATGGCGATCCACGCCCTGGACCGCGACGGCAAGGAAATCGAGCGCGGCCGCATCACCAAGGTCCTGGCCTTCCGCGGCCTGAAGCGCACGGCTCTGGACGAGGGTTCGGAAGCGGGCGACATCGTCGCCATCGCCGGCATGTCCAAGGCCACCGTTGCCGACACCCTGTGCGCGATCGAGGTGACCGAGCCTCTGCCCGCCCAGCCGATCGATCCGCCGACCATCTCCATGACCGTCTCGGTCAACGACAGCCCTCTGGCCGGTCGCGAAGGCGACAAGGTCCAGTCGCGCGTCATCCGTGACCGTCTGCTGAAGGAAGCTGAAGCCAACGTCGCCATCCGCGTGACCACGACCGAAGGCGGCGACGCCTACGAAGTCGCCGGCCGTGGTGAACTACAGCTGGGCGTCCTGATCGAGAACATGCGTCGCGAAGGCTTCGAGGTCTCGATCTCGCGTCCGCGCGTGGTGTTCCAGGAAGGCGAGAACGGCGAGAAGCTGGAGCCGATCGAAGACGTCATGATCGACGTCGACGACGAGTTCTCGGGCATCGTCATCGAAAAGCTGTCGGCCCGTAAGGCCGAAATGACCGACATGGGCCCGTCGGGCGCCGGCAAGACCCGCATCAGCCTGAAATGCCCGTCGCGCTCGCTGATCGGTTATCAGGGCGAGTTCCTGACCGACACGCGCGGTTCGGGCGTGCTTAACCGCGTCTTCAGCCACTACGAAGGCTACAAGGGCGCGATCGCCGGTCGTCTGAAGGGCGTGCTGATCTCGAACTCGGACGGCGACACGGCGGCCTTCGCCCTGTGGAACCTGGAAGATCGCGGCGTCATGTTCGTCGGCGCCGGCGAGAAGACCTACCAGGGCATGATCATCGGCGAGAACGCACGCTGGGACGACCTGGACGTCAACCCGATCAAGGGCAAGCAACTGACCAACGTCCGCGCCTCCGGCAAGGACGAGGCCGTTCGCCTGACCCCGCCGCGCCAGATGTCGCTGGAACAGGCCATCGCCTATATCGACGACGACGAGCTGGTCGAGGTGACGCCGAAGTCCATCCGCCTGCGCAAGCAGACGCTGAACCCCTCGTTCCGCAAGAAGCGCGTTCGCCCCGAGTAATCCTCCACTGACGCGAAGGGGGATGCGGCCTATAGGTGGCTGACATGATCGCTTCGCCCAGTCTGGATGACCGCCTTGACGAGGCCGCCCGCGCGGGAGATCCGCGCGCGGCGGTCTCTGTCGTTCTGCGCGAGATCTATGACGCCGCCCGCGCCCGCGCCGAGCGCAAACTGGACGGCGGCATGAAGGGGCGCGAGGTCGCCCGCATTTACGCTGCGGCCGCCGACGACATGCTGGCGGGCCTGTGGCGGGTCGCAACCCAGATGCTGTTCCCCGTCTCCGCCGTCGAGAGCGAGCGGCTGTCCTTGGTGGCGGTCGGGGGTTACGGCCGGGGCGTCCTGGCGCCCTTTTCCGACCTGGACCTGCTGTTCCTGCGCCCGGCCAAGGCCACGCCGCGCGGCGAGAGCGTCATTCAGTTCATCCTCTATGTGCTGTGGGACCTGGGGGTGAAGGTCGGGCCGGCGGTGCGTTCGGTCGAGGAATGCCTCAGCCTGTCGCGCACCGACATGACGGTGCGGACCACATTGCTGGAGGCCCGGCATCTGGCGGGCGACGAACGGCTGTCGGACCTGATGATCGGCCGGTTCCGCGACATGGTCTCCAAGTCCGACCCCCGCCCCTTCATCGCCGCCAAGCTGGAAGAACGGGCCGTCCGGCACCAGAAGGCGGGCGTGACCCGCTACAAGGTCGAACCCAACGTCAAGGACGGCAAGGGCGGGCTTCGCGACCTGAACACCCTGTACTGGATCGCGCGGTCCCTGGCGCCCGACAGCCGGCTGGGCGCGACGGTGATGGACGAGATGTTCACCTCGCGCGAGCGGCGCGCCTCCGACGACGCCTTCGACTTCCTTTGGCGCGTGCGGATCCATCTGCACCTGATCGCGGGGCGGGCCGAAGAGAAGCTGACGTTCGACATGCAGCCCGAGGTGGCCCGGCGCATGGGCTGGCAGGGGCGCGGCGACGAGCCGGCGGTCGAGCGGTTCATGCGCCGATACTTCCTGGTCGCCCGCGACGTCGGCGCCTTGACCCGCGCCATGTCGGCCAAGCTGGAGGCGCGACACCAGAAGACGGCGCAGGGCCTGTCGCGTCTGATGACCTCTTTCCGGTCCACCCGACGCAAGCTGGAGGTCGAGGGGTTCTGGGTCGATCAGGGCCGGTTGTCGGTCGAGGGGCCGGAGGTGTTCGCCGCCGATCCGGTCAAGCTGCTGACCCTGTTCGTCTGCGCCGACAAGCACGACCTGGATCTGCACCCGGACGCCTTTTCCGCCGTGACCCGGTCGTTGTCGCTGGTGACGCCCCGGCTAAGGCGCGATCCGGCGGCGACGCGGGCGTTCCTGGATGTGCTGGCGCATGGGCAGCGGCCCTATCGCGTCCTGACCATCATGAACGAGACAGGGCTGCTGGGTCGGTTCCTGCCCGAATGGGGGCGAATTGTCGGCCAGACCCAGTTCAATATGTACCATGCCTATACGGTGGACGAGCACACGCTGCAGGCCATCGGCATCATCAACGACATCGCGCGCGGCAAGCTGAAGGGCGACCACCCGCTGGCCACCGAGATCGTCCAGCTGATCTCGGACATGGAAGCCCTGATGTTGGGGATGTTGCTGCACGACGTGGGCAAGGGTGGCGAGCGCGGACAGCTGGAGGACGGCGCCATCGCCGCGCGCCGGGCCTGCGAACGTCTGGGCGTCGATCCACGCCGCATCGAACTGGTCGTCTGGCTGGTGCGCAGCCATCTGGCGCTCAGCGACTATGCCCAGAAGCGCGACCTGTCCGATCCCGCCACCATCCGCGCTTTCGCCGAACTGGTGGGCGAGCCCGAGCGGCTGCGAATGCTGCTGGTCCTGACCGTCGCCGATATTCGCGCGGTTGGGCCGGGGGTTTGGAACGGATGGAAGGGTCAGCTGATGCGCACCCTCTACAACCAAGTCGCCGCCCTGTTCCGGGGCGAGGACATGGCGCGCGAGGATCCGCTGGCGGCCCATCCGGCCCTGGTCGAACGCGCGCGCCAGACGGGCGCCGCCGCCGAGGCCGCGCCGACCGCCCCGGTCGCGGGGCTGGCGGTCCAGACCACAGAAATCTCCATCGCCGCCGCCGACCGGCCGGGCCTGTTCGCGGACCTGGCCCAGACCATGGCCGCCCTGGGCGCCGACGTGACCGACGCCCGCGTGGCGACCACGTCCGAAGGTCTGGTGCTGGACGTCTTCCGCATCCAGGACGGAGCGGGTCTGCCCTATGGCCAGGCCGAGCCGCGTCGAATCAAGGCCCTGGTCGAGGCGCTGGAAAAGGCCGCGCGTGGCGACGGTCGCATCGGCAAGGCGCCCGACCCGACCGGCAACGCCCGAAAGGCCGCCTTCGAGGTTCGGCCCGTGGTCATGGTCGATCACCACGCCAGCGAACTGGCCACCGTGGTCGAGGTCTCCTGCGCCGACCGACCGGGCCTTTTGGCGGCCCTCTCGCGCGTGTTCAACGACGAGGGTCTGAACATCCGCTCGGCGCACGTCGCCTCCTATGGCGAGCGGGCGGTCGACAGCTTCTATGTGGTGGACCGCAAAGGGCGAAAGGTCACCTCGGAACAGAGCATCGCCGAACTGCGCACGGCCCTGGAGGGGGTGCTGGACAGCCGCGCGCCCGCGCCGGCCGGTCGCAAGGTCGCCTCGGCCCGCGCCAGCGCCCGCGACGTCTCCGACCTGGGTCGCCGCAGCCCACGCGCGAAGCCCGTATCGCCCGCCGGGGAAGCGCGCTAAGCGAAAGTCTTCTTTTCGCGCCCTGTCGAATGTCCGCATGAGCCTCGCCCGCAATACCCTGGTGCAGTCGACCCTGACGCTGGGCAGCCGCCTGCTGGGCTTCGGCCGCGATCTGGCCCTGTCGGCGAACTTCGGCCAGGGACCGATGATGGACGTCTGGTCCACGGCCCTGATGCTGCCCAACATGTTCCGTCGCCTGTTCGCCGAGGGCGCCTTCGCCCAGGCCTTCGTGCCGGTCTATGGCGGGGTCAAGACGCGCGAGGGCGACGAGGCCGCAGCCGTCACGGCGTCGGAGGCCATGTCCTTCATGTTTGCCGTGGTCGCGGCCTTCTGCATCCTGCTGCAGATCGCCATGCCGTGGATCGTGCCGCTGTTGCTGTCGGCCTGGAAGGACGACGCCGAGGTCATGCGCGTGGGGGTGATCGCCACCCAACTGGCCATGCCTTACCTGGCCTGCATGACCATCGCCTCCCTGTTGTCAGGAGTGCTGAACACCGGCGGCCGGTTCGCCCTGTCAGCGGCCGTGCCGGTCTTCCTGAATCTCTGCACCCTGGCGCCGCTGTTGGGCGGCTTTTTCCTGCCAGTCTCGCCCGCGATGGTGCTGTTGGCCACCAGCGCGGCGGTCACTGTTTCGGGCGTGATCCAGGCCGGTCTGTTGTGGTGGGGCGTGCGGCGTCTGGGCGTGAAGCTGAAGCTGGGCCTGCCGCGCCTGACCCCGAACGTGAAGCGCGCCCTGGCCCTGGCGGTGCCCGGCGCCATGGCGGGCGGGGCCATGCAGGTCAACTCGGTCGTGTCCCAGGTTCTGGCCGGGTCCGACGCCGGCGCCCGCTCGGTGCTGTACAACGCCGACCGCCTTTACCAACTGCCGCTGGGCCTGGTCGGGGTCGCCATCGGGCTGGCCCTGGTGCCGCGCCTGACCCGAGCCTTCGTTTCCGGCGATCACGAGGGCGGGCAGAAGACGCTGGATGACGGCATCAACCTGGCCATGGCCTTCACCCTGCCGGCCGCCATCGCCCTGTTCGTCATTCCCTTCTTCATCATCGACGCGACGGTGACGCGCGGCGCCTTCACAAGCGCCGACGCCGCCCGCACCGCCGACGTGCTGCGTCAGTTCGCCTGGGGCGTACCGGCCTTCGTCCTGGCCAAGGTTCTGACCCCGCCCTTCTTCGCGCGCGAGGACACCCGTCGGCCGATGTATTTCGCCGTCACCGCGGTGGTCATCACCGTGGTTCTCGGGTCTGGCCTGTTCTTCTGGTTCCGCTCCCAAGGCTGGGACGGGGTGCTGGGCCTGGCCATCGCCACCAGCGTCTCGGCCTGGGTCAATGTCGGCCTGCTGGCCGGCGTCCTGATTCACGAGAACGCCTGGAGACCGTCGCCGGCCTTCGTCTCGCGCATTGCACGCGTCCTGGCCGCCAGCGCGGTTATGGCCGGTCTGCTGCTGCTGGCCAGCATCAACTATGGGCTGCTGAGCCGGATCTTGCTGGCCAAGGAGATCGCCGTCCTCGTCGTCTGCGGCCTGGGCGCTGCGGCCTATGGCGTGTGCCTCTTCGCCTTCCGCGCCGTGACCTTGTCGGAACTGAAGGCGACCTTGCGCCGCGAGCCGGGCGGCGGCGCGGTCTCCGGTCTGGACTGACCGACGGGGAACCGATAAGCGCGAGGCCATGACGACCTCGGGCCTGATTTCCGACCGGCGATGGCGCGGCTGAACCGCCGCCGCCTTCACCACGCCTGCCTTTCGACCTTCCGAGACCCGACCCCATGACCGACCAGACCCCAGCCGTTACGACATACGACGGTCCGCGCCGCATCCTGTCCGGCATCCAGGCTTCCGGCGCCCTGCACCTGGGCAACTATCTCGGCGCCCTGAAGCGGTTCGTCGAACTGCAGGACCAGGGCGCGCCAGTCTTCGTCTTCGTCGCCGACATGCACGCCATCACCGTCTGGCAGGATCCGGCCAAGCTGGCCGCCCAGACGCGCGAGATCGCCGCCGCCTATCTGGCCTCGGGACTGGATCCGGCAAAGTCGATCATCTTCCCTCAGTCGGCCGTGCGCGCCCACGCCGATCTGGCCTGGATCTTCAACTGCGTCGCCCGCCTCGGCTGGCTGGATCGGATGACCCAGTTCAAGGAGAAGTCGGGCAAGCACAAGGAACGGGCCTCGGTCGGCCTCTATACCTATCCCGTGCTCCAGGCCGCCGACATTCTGCTCTACAAGGCGACCGAGGTGCCCGTCGGTGAGGACCAGAAACAGCATCTGGAACTGACCCGCGACATCGCCGCCAAGTTCAACAACGACTTCGGCGTCCCCGGCTATTTCCCCGTGCCCGAGCCGATCATCCAGGGCCCAGCGACGCGCGTCATGTCGCTGCGCGACGGGGCGGCCAAGATGTCCAAGTCGGATCCGTCCGACAATAGCCGCATCAACCTGACCGACGACGCCGACACGATCGCGTCCAAGATCAAGCGCGCCAAGACCGATCCCGAGCCGCTGCCGGAAACCCTGGACGGGCTGAATGAGCGGCCCGAGGCCAAGAACCTGGTCGCCATCTACGCCGCTCTGGCGGGCCTGACCCGCGAACAGGTGATCGAACAGTTCGGCGGCCAGGGCTTCGGCGCGTTCAAGCCGGCCCTGGCGGACCTGGCGGTGTCATCGCTGGCCCCGGTCACGGCCGAGATGCGCCGCCTGATGGACGACCCGGCCGAGATCGACCGCGTGCTGAAGGACGGCGCCGAACGCGCCGCCGCAGTCGCCGACCCGGTGGTGGACGAGGTCAAGAAGATCGTGGGCTTCTGGCGGGTCTAGGTCGGAGGCCATGAGCCATCCTCTCGACCGCGCCGTCTGGAACGCCATGAACACGCGGCTGTCAGCGTTCGCCACCGCCGATTCCGATGCCCGCGCCGTGCGGATCGATCCTCAGGTCGGGGTCTTCCTGTCCGCCGCCGACAGCACATCCGAAAGCCGCGCCCATCTTACCGACTTGGCCCGCCGGCATCCGGGCGCCGGCCTGGTCGAGCGTGCCGACGGGCCGATGGTCGACGTTCTGCCTGAGGGGATCGCGGTCGAGCGCCGCATTCGCCTGGTGCAGATGACCTCGACCGTTCCGACACCCGAAAAGTCTTCGGGCCGGGTGTCCGATCTCGTCTTCGAGACCCTGACCGAAGCCGACGCGTCCGCCATGCTGGCCCTGGCGACCCTGACCAAGCCCGGCCCCTTCCGGTCGAGAACGCGCGAACTGGGTCCCTTCGTCGGGGTGAAACAGGACGGTGAACTCGTCGCCATGGCCGGGCGACGCCTGCGGATCGACGGCTTCACCGAACTGAGCGGCGTCTGCACCCATCCGGATCATCGCGGCAAGGGTTATGCGGCGGCTTTGTCGCGGATGGTGGTCAGCGAAATCCATGCGGCGGGGGACGCGGCCTTCCTGCACGCCTTCGCCGACCACGACGCGACCATCGCCTTCTATCGCACGTTGGGCTTCGAAGTCCGTGCGCCGATGACCTATACGATCCTGGCTGACTGAGGAGAGACCGACATGGGCGTTTACGAGGCGAAGATCATCTGGAGCCGGGGCGACCAGCCCTTCCTCGACAAGCGCTACAGCCGCGCCCATTCGTGGACCTTCGACGGCGGCGCGGTCGTGCCGGGGTCGTCGGCCCCGTCCAGCGTCCCCTTGCCGATGTCCGACGCCTCAGCCGTCGATCCGGAAGAAGCGATGATCGCCTCCCTGTCCAGCTGCCACATGCTGTGGTTTCTGGCCTTCGCCGTCAACGCCGGACTGGTGGTCGACACCTATGTCGATGAAGCGTCCGGCAGGATGGGCAAAAATGAACAGGGCCGCGGCTATATCGCCGAGGTGACCCTACGCCCCTGCACCCGTTTCACCGGCCGCGTCCCCTCGCAGGAGGAGTTGGACGCCCTGCATCACCAGGCCCATGAGCATTGCGAAATGGCTCACTCGGTGCGCGCGACCATCACCACCGTGGCGACGATCGGTTAGGCAGCGCGCCCCGTCTCCTCCTCGACCAGCGACCGGAACAGGGCGTGGGCGGCCAGCATTCCGTCCGATGTGGCCAAGCCGGCGGCGAAGAAGCCCGGCTGGGTCGTCTGTTGCATTGCGTCCACCTTGATCACCCGGCACATCGGCGCGCCGGTCAGGGTCGGCGCCTCGTCCTCCAGCCTTCGATCGGTGTCGTCTCGATGGTCAGGATTGGTCGACAGGCAGCCAGCCAGTTGGTCCGAGTTCATGGGCGCGCCGGTCCACACCTCATGCTCGGGCATGTGAAGAAGAGCGCGGAGGATGTTGGAGAGGCGGGAATTTCTTCTCATGAAACGACGGCTGTCGCCGTTGTGTGCTCAAGCCCTCTCTTAATGAGGGTCAAGTCGACCTATTGCTGAGACTAACGGCCTCGATCTTTAATGACTTAACCGGCCGCAGCGTCCGCCTCCTGACGGCCCTTAAAACCGCGCGTATAATCGCCGCCAGCCACGGGAAGGACGCTCACCCACGACAAAAGTGCACCAATTGCACTCAACTTTTGGATCGGCGCTACACCGTCCAATCAGACAGGTAAGACACTTTAGGCGGTGTTTTTTCTTCGACCATCTCAACCCATCGGGTCGGGCGTCAGATCGATCCCCGCCAGCTTCCAGGTTAAGGGCGTTCGGCGTTCGAGGATCAGCACCAGCGCATCGTCCGGCCGGTCGTCGCGCGTCAGGGTCACGACGAAGGTGTTGATGCCGCGATAGGCCCAGGACTGGTGGATCTTGTCCTTGGGCACGGCGGGCGTGTCGTCGGCGGGGACGGGGCGTTCCGGCTCGGGCGTCTCGCCTGAGCGCACCATGGCGGCGATGCCCTGGGGCGTGACGAAGTTGTCGACTGCGCCTTCGACCAGCGACGGGGCCAACAGCATCCCCAGCGCCGCCAGACCGCGATCCCCCTTGGTTCGGCTGCGGATTTCCAGCGCCGCCCGCGCGTTCAGTTCGCTTTTCAGACTGGCGCGAAAAGTCGGGAAATCCACCTGCCGTTCAAGCCCCGCCGCATCCCCCGTCCGCGCCGCCCGCACCAGGGCCTGGGCGGCGATGAAGGGCGAGGCGAACAGGGCGACGACCACGCCCACGACGACGGCGATCAGGGCTCCGGTGACGATTTTGCGGTTCATTCAGTCTCCTTGAAATGCCAACGCGGCGCCCGACCGCCCGGTTGCTTACGGCCGGGGCGTCACCGTCACGGCGGACGCGGTTCCATCGGGCAGGCCGATATGGACCAGCTTCCATTCGAACGGCCCGCGCCGCTCGAAGGTGAACAGAGTGCGCGATCCGCCCTGGTCCGTCACCGCCATCCGCGCCCGGTTAACGCTCCAATAGGCCGGAGTGGGCCAGGGCTTGCGCGCCTGAGCCGACGCAGGCGCCACGCCCGCCGTCGTCCTCTGGCTGGCGTACCGGCCCTCGCCGCGCAGCAGGGCCGTCAGGGCCGACGGCGTCAGATAGGCGTCTACGTCCGGCTGGCGCAGGATGGGGTTCTGTTCAATCTGACGCCGGAAGGCGCCGATGGGGTCTTCCAGGAACGACGGCGCGGGCGCCATCGCCTCAGGCCGTCCTGCCAGCTGCGGCCGCAGCGACTGACGCACGGCGTTGAAGTCGATCAACCGCGCCAGCCCCGCCACGTCGTTAGCCTCGGCCGCCGACCGAATGGCGAAGAAGGCCACGGCGGGCGCGGCGAAAAACGACAGCACCGCCGCCACGACCGCCGCCAGCACCAGATTTCCGAACAGACGCTTCACGACCGCTTCCTCATTATCGCCGATCATGCACGCCCCGGCCGATCACACAACGAAAAGCCCCGCCGGATCGCTCCGACGGGACTCATTCTTGTTTGTCCTATCGCCCTTCGGGCTACTTGAGGACATTCCTCCCCCATTGGGGGAGGGGGACCGCGTAGCGGTGGAGGGGCCGGACGCCTCGCGACGTTTCCGGCTCCCCCTACCTTCAGCCCACGTCAGGCAGAGCGGTCTTCAGGTTCTCGGCGACCTTGTCGAGGAAGCCCTCGGTGGTCAGCCAGCCCTGTTGATCGCCGACCAGCAGCGCCAGATCCTTGGTCATGGCGCCGCTCTCGACGGTGTCCACGACCACCTTCTCCAGGGTCTCGGCGAAGGTCGCCAGGGCCGCGTTGTCGTCCAGCTTGGCCCGGTGCTTGAAGCCGCGCGTCCAGGCGAAGATCGAGGCGATCGAGTTGGTCGAGGTGGCCTCGCCCTTCTGATGCTGGCGATAGTGGCGGGTCACGGTGCCGTGGGCGGCTTCCGTCTCCAGCACCTTGCCGTCCGGCGTCATCAGGACCGAGGTCATCAGGCCCAGCGAGCCGAAGCCCTGCGCCACCACGTCCGACTGCACGTCGCCGTCATAGTTCTTGCACGCCCAGACGAAGCCGCCCGACCACTTCATGGCCGCCGCGACCATGTCGTCGATCAGACGGTGCTCGTAGGTCAGGCCCTTGGCCTTGAACTCGGCGGCGTAATGGGCGTCGAACACTTCCTGGAACAGGTCCTTGAAGCGGCCGTCATAGGCTTTCAGGATCGTGTTCTTGGTCGACAGATAGACCGGATAGTTGCGCTGCAGGCCATAGGCGAACGAGGCGTGGGCGAACTCGCGGATCGAGTCATCCTGGTTGTACATGGCCATGGCCACGCCGGCGCCGGGGGCCTTGTAGACCTCGTGCTCGATCACGGCGCCGTCTTCGCCGACGAACTTGATCGTCAGGACGCCCGGTCCGGGCATCAGGAAGTCGGTGGCCTTGTACTGGTCGCCGAAGGCGTGGCGGCCGACGACGATCGGCTGGGTCCAGCCGGGCACCAGGCGCGGCACGTTCGAGCAGATGATCGGCTCGCGGAAGACCACGCCGCCCAGGATGTTGCGGATGGTGCCGTTGGGCGACTTCCACATCTTCTTCAGGCCGAACTCGGCGACGCGCGCTTCGTCAGGCGTGATGGTGGCGCACTTGACGCCGACGCCGTGCTTCTGGATCGCGTGGGCCGCGTCGATCGTCACCTGGTCGTCGGTGGCGTCGCGGTGCTCCATGCCCAGGTCGTAGTAGTCCAGTTCGAGATCCAGGAACGGGAAGACCAGCTTGTCCTTGATCATCTGCCAGATGATGCGGGTCATTTCGTCGCCGTCGATGTCGACGATGGGGTTTTCGACCTTGATCTTGGCCATGCGTGCGGTCCGCCTGTGACTGTGGGGAAGGAATGTCGTGGCGGGGATATAGCGGGGCGGGCCGCTCACGCAAACCCCGTGGTCCGCTAAGCCTGCCGCGAAAAAACCTTCTGCGGCCACGCTGAACCCATCCGGGCCTTTCGGCTTGTTCCTGGCCCTGCAATGACGATGGACGGCCCAATGACGGATGAAGAGCGTGACATGGTCGAGCGGTGGGTCCGGACCTTCTGCGAGCCGCCGCCCGTGATCGATGCGGAACTGATGGGACGGCTGATCGCTGAACAGCAAGCCAGACCGCAAGGAGCCCAGCCATGCCAGACAAGACATTCAAGGCCGGCGACCGCGTAAAGTGGGACCACAGCCAAGGCACGACGACCGGCAAGGTGGTCAAGAAGGTCACCGCTGAAACCCACATAAAGGGTCACAAGGTGGCGGCGTCGCCCGACAATCCCGAGTATATCGTCGAGAGCGCCAAGACCGGCGCGCGCGCGGCGCACAAGCCGTCGGAGCTGAAAAAGGCATGAGAACTCCCGGCCTGTCTGGCGACGTCGCCCGCACTCCGCTTGTCATGGCGGCGCTCGCCGTCTCCGCCCTTGCGGTCGCCGGGTGCGGCGACAAGGATTCGGCCAAGAAGACCGTCGCGCCTCAGGCCGCCTCGCCCGCCGCCCTGGCGTCCGCTGCTGCTGCGCCGGTGCTGCAGATCACCAGCGAGACCAGACAGTTCCGCGACTGGAGCGCCACCTGCAGCAATGACGGGACGTGCTGGGCGTTTGGGTTCACATCGGGGAACAATGGAGGCTGGGTTCGTATCGCCTTGGCGCCCGGCCCGGACGTCCAGCCCGAGGTCATGTTCGGCTATTGGCCTGACGACGCCGTCAAGGCGTCAAACCAGATCGCACTGACGATCGACGGTCGCGCCTTTGCGGCGACGCTGGGCGACGCCAGCCAGGACGATGCGCCGATCGGCGAAATCCGCACGGACACGCGCCCTGTGATCGACGCTGTGGCGCAGGGCAAGGTCATGACCATTCGCGGCGCCTCGACCCAGGATGTATCCCTGCACGGCGCCGCCGCCGCCCTGCTGTGGATCGACGAGAAACAGGGCCGTCTGAGCACGACCACGGCCCTGATCCGGCGCGGCGACAAGCCCGCATCTATCGTGCCCGTCGCCCCGCCCCTGCCTGTCGTCACCGCCGCGCCGGCCGTCAGCCAGGCGGGCTTCGGCGATGTGAACCAGACCGTGCCCGCCGCCCTTCGCAGCCGCACCGAGGTCGGAAACTGCCTGAAGGAGTCGGCCATGCCGGCGGTCAGCGACATGGTCATGTCCGCCCGACTGGACGCGCGCACAGAACTGTGGGGCGTGCCTTGCGGCTCGGGCGCCTATAACCTCAGCCACAACTGGTATGTCACGGGGCCGGGCGGTCGCGATCCTCGGCCTGCGGTTCTAGCCGGAACCAGCGGACCCGGCGCCGATCCGGTGCGACCGGACAATGTGACCGTCAACGGCGAATACGACCCCACCAGCCGCACCCTGTCCGCCTTCGCCAAGGCGCGCGGCATCGGCGACTGCGGCACACACCAGACCTGGGCCTGGACGGGGGATCGCTTCACCTTGACCGAGGAAAGCTCGATGGGCGAATGCGCCGGCGTCCCCTCCGACTTCTGGCCGGTCGCCTGGCGCACGCGGTGAACGACCCCGAGGTCCTGATCGTCGGCGCCGGGCCGGCCGGCCTGACGGCGGCGACCTATCTGGGACGGTTTCGCAGGCGCACCCTGGTGATCGACGCCGGCGAACCGCGCGCCTGCTGGATCCCTGTCAGCCACAATATGCCGGGCTTTCCCGCGGGCATCGGCGGTTCGGACATTCTGAAACGGATGCGCGAGCAGGCCGAAGAATACGGCGCGCTCGTCACGCCGGGCCGGGTCGAGACCCTGGCCCATGACGGCGAGGGCTTCGTCGCCCAGGTCGAAGGCCGCACCATCCGCGCCCGCGCCGTCTTGCTGGCGACCGGCGTCGTCGATCATCATCCTGATCTGCCGGGCGTCGAGCGCGCCGTGCAGCGGTCGCTGGTCCGGGTCTGTCCCATTTGCGACGGCTATGAGGCGACCGGCAAGACCGTCGCCGTCATCGGCCACAGCGACAAGGGCGCGCGCGAAGCGGCTTTCATGCGCACCTATTCCGACCGGGTGACGCTGATCCATATCGGCCCGCCCGACGCGCTGAGCCGCCGCGACGAGCTGGAACGGCTGGACGTCGAACTGATCTTCGCGCCGCTGGAAGCGGTTGCAATCGAACAGGACCGGGTGACCGCCCTGACCTGGGGCGGCCAGACCCGGGCCTTCGACCTCGTCTATTCGGCGTTGGGAACCTCGCCCAATGCAGAGCTGGCGAAGGGGCTCGGCGCCGGTCTGTCAGACGACGGACGGCTTGAGGTCGATCTGCACCAGGCGACCAGCGTGCCGGGGCTCTACGCCGCCGGCGACGTGGTGCGCGGCCTCAACCAGATCGCCGTGGCGACGGCAGAGGCCGCCGTCGCCGCCACCGACATCCACAACCGCCTGCGCCGCATCGACGGCCTGACCGTCGCTGACTAGGCCTTCCCACTCACGATCCGTTCCAGCACCGCCAGCGGGAGCGAGCCGTTCTCCAGCACCTTGTCGTGGAAGGCGCGTAGATCGAAGCCGGGCTTGGCCTCCGCCTCCTTGCGCAGGCGGGCTATGACGGTGTGTCCGACCTTGTAGGAGCAGGCCTGACCGGGCCAGACGCAGTAGCGGTTGATTTCGCTGTTCGACGCGTCCAGCGGCTTGGCGCCCGAGGCCGCCATGTAGTCGACCGCCTGTTCGCGGCTCCAGCGCTCGGAATGCAGGCCGGTGTCCACCACCAGACGCACGGCCCGGAACAGATAGGACATCAGGAAGCCGACCCGGCCCAGCGGATTGGTCGCATAGACGTCCAGATCGTTGGCCGCCACCGCCTCGGCATACAGCGCCCAGCCCTCGTTGTAGGCCGAGAAGCCGCCCGCCCGCCGCCACTGAGGCAGCTCGCCGGACTCGCGCTGAAGCGCCACCTGAAGGTGATGTCCCGGCGACGCCTCGTGATAGGTCAGGGTTGGCAGGGCGAAACGCGGCCAGTTCCCACTGTCGCGCAGGTTGATGTAATAGGCGCCCGGTCGCGAGCCATCCAGCGGCGGTCCCTGGTAATAGCCGCCCGGCGCGCCCGACTGAATCGACACCGGCACGCGCCGGATCTCGACGTGCGACTTGGGCAGGCGGCCGAACACCTGCGGCAGCTTGGGCTCCAGATCGGCGACCAGCTGGTTCAGCCAGGCCAACAGCTCCGCCTTGCCCGCGTCGGTGTTGGCGAACAACTGGGCCGGCTCCTTGTTCAGGGCCTGGATGCGTTCGCCGACGGTGCCCTGGGTATAGCCCTGCGCCTTCAGTATGGCGTCGATCTCGGCGCTGATCTCGGCGACCTGTTCGCGGCCCAGGGCGTGGATCTCCTTGGCCGACAGGGTGGTGGTCGTATTGGCCTTCAGCCCGGCCGCATAGAAGGCCTCGCCGTCCGGCAAACGCCAGACCCCCGCGTCATGGGTCGCACGGGGGCGTAGGGCTTCCAGCGCCGCGATCTGGGCGGTCAGGGCCGGCTTGACCTTCTGGTCCACGATGGCGGCGGCGCGGGCGTCATAGCCGGTCAGGTTCAGCCCGCCCGTCTTGCGCGCCAGCGACTTCAGCATGGCCATGTCGGCGGCGGGCGTATCGCGCAGGGTGCGGATCTGCGGCAGCATCCGGTCGATGATGAAGTCGGGCGGGATGACGCCGAGCGCCGCGTCTTCCTGGACCTTGGCCGTCTCGCCCTCCAGCACGCCCGAGAAGGCCTCCAACCGCGACAGGAACGCGTCGCCGCCCGCCGCGTCCCCGATCCGGTGCTGGTTGTCCAGGAAGTCCGGCGTGCTGAAATAGGCGCCCGACAGCTGGGTCACGATATAGGGCGACGGCCGTCCCGGCCCCGCCCCATAGTCGAAGCGCGCCGTCTGGGCCGCCGTCTCCGCGCCAAAGGCGGCGATGGCGTAGTTCAGCGTCCCGGCCGGCGACAGGCCGGCCTGATCAAAGCCGCTCAGCTGGCCCCAGCGGGTCACGGCCTTCGCGCGATCCTTGCGAATGGCGTCCGGTCCCGCCTCGCTGAGTTTCGACGACAGGCCTGCCCGCGCGCCGCGGTCCAGGCCCAGGTTGGTGGCGCGTTCGGGGCTCTCGTCGATGTCCGCCTCGAACCAGCCGTCCAGCAGGCTGTTCAGCCGCCCATCCGCATCGGTCGAGGCGGTTTGGGCCTGGGCCAGAGAGGGCGCGACTGCGGCTGTAGCTGCGGCGGTCAGCAGAAGGCGGCGACGATCGATCATGCAACGGACTTTCTACGGAGGGGATCGCGCCGCGCCGACGCGTCCCTGCGGATCTTGGACTTCGGCCCGGCGCAGCCGGCGGCGTCTTCGTCAGGCCTGGGTCGTGACCCAGCCGTCCACGATCCGCTCCAGCACCGACAGCGGCACGCCGCCGGCGGCCAGGGCCGTGTCGTGGAAGCCCTTGATGTCGAACTTGGACCCCAGGCTCGTCTTGGCCTTTTCGCGCAGGCGGACCCATTCGTTGTGCCCGACCTTGTAGGCGCAGGCCTGGCCTGGCCAACCGCAATAGCGTTCGACCTCGGACGTCGCCGCGCCTTCCTGATCGCCATAGGCCTCCATCATGTAGCGGATGCCCTGTTCGCGGCTCCAGCCCTTGGAGTGGATGCCGGTGTCGACCACCAGGCGGGCGGCGCGGAACATCAGCGATTGCAGATAGCCGATCTGGCCCACCGGATCGTTCTCATAGGCGCCCAGCTCGTCGGCCAGCTGTTCGGCGTACAGGCCCCAGCCCTCGACATAGCTGGAGAAGCCCAACAGGTTCATCAGCAGGGGCGCGGACGGGCTCTCCTGTTGCAGGCTGATCTGCAGATGGTGGCCCGGCGTGGCCTCGTGGTAGGTCAGGGTCGGCAGGGTCCAGGACGGCCATTCCGCCGTGTCCTTCAGATTGATCCAGTAGATGCCGGGCCGCGTGCCATCCAGGCTGGGCGAGTTGTAATAGCCCATGGGCGCGCCGGCCTCGATTTCGGGCGGGACGCGCTTGATCTCGACCTTGGCCTTGGGCAGGCGGCCAAAGGCGTTCGGCAGCCGGCCCTGCATGTCGGCCATCTGGGCGTTCAGCTTGTCGATCAGCTCGGCCTTGCCGGCGTCGGTGTTGGCGTAGACATATTTGGGATCGTCCCCCAGGGCCTTGATCCGCTCGGCGACCGAGCCCTGCGTCAACCCTTGCGCCTTCAGCAGCACATCGGCGCGCGCCGTCAGATCGGCCATCTGCTCGACGCCGGTGCGGTGGATCTCGTCGGCCGTCAGCCGGGTCGTGGTGATATAGTGCAGGCTGTTGGCGTAATACTGCTCGCCCTGCGGCAGGCGGCGCACCGAGGCCTCGTGGACGGCGTTCGGCTGGGCGGCCTTCAGCACGGCGTTCTGGGCGGCCAGGGCCGGATAGACCCGCTCGGTCACCAGGCGCTCGACCTGAGCGCCCCAGTCGCCGGTCAGCCCCTTGGCGCGAGCCCGATCGACGACCGACTGCACCAGGGGCGAGGTCGCCGCCGGGGTCGCCAGGAAGCCCTCCTGCTGGCGGATCGCCTTGGCCAGGATGAAGTCGGGCGGGATGACGCCGAGCGCATATTCCTCCTTCACCCGGTCCGTCTCGGCCAGCAGCACGTCGGCGAAGGCGTTGACGCGCGCCACATAGGCATCGGCGTCGGCGGCCGTCTCTATGGTGTGCTGGTTGGCCAGAAAGTCCGGCGTGGACTGATAGGCGCCGCCCTGTTGGCTGACCCGATACGGATTGGGCCAGCCGCCCTGGCCATAGGGGATGTCGAAGGTGGCGATCACCCCGTCCAGGTTCTGCGCCAGGCTGTCGTAATAGTTGGCGTTGC
Organism: Brevundimonas sp. AC546; assembly: GCF_979258305.1. Classification (NCBI taxonomy): domain Bacteria; kingdom Pseudomonadati; phylum Pseudomonadota; class Alphaproteobacteria; order Caulobacterales; family Caulobacteraceae; genus Brevundimonas; species Brevundimonas sp. AC546. The sequence goes on along the minus strand of NZ_OZ409849.1, from coordinate 2,079,440 downwards.
GCGCATCCAGCTTGGTGCGGTCGATCCGGGCCAGTTCGGCGCGCTGGCGACGCATGAAGGCGCGTTGGTCGTCTTCCTCAGCGCGGGTGGGCGCGGTCAGTTTCGACTTGGCTGCGGCGCGGTCGCCCTTGTCCAGGCCGAACATGGTGACGACCTCGGGGCTCTTGTCCAGCGTCTGCTCGAACGTGGCGTCCATGAAGGTCTTGAGCTGGGCGGCGGCGTCACCCTGAGCAGCGGACGCCTGTCGGGCGAAGGCGGGACCGCCCACGGCGACGAGACCGGCGCCCAGCGCGGCGGACTGAAGAAGACGACGACGATCGAACATGGAAAGGCCCCTAGAAATTGGATGGGGCAATGGAGACCGCAGGCGCGGGCGCGGCAAGTGAAATTCCAGACAGGCCCCGATCTCTGCATGGTGTGGCCAAAGAAAAAGGCCCGGCGGAGCGATCCGCCGGGCCTCTTCAGTCTTGGTTGTGAGGTCGCTTAGTCGCGACGACGACGTCCGCGATCGCCACCGCGATCACCGCCGCCTTCGCGCTTGGGACGGCCGCCGGTGTCGTCCGACAGAGGCTCTTCGCCACGCTCGGCGCGTTCGGCGTTGATCTTGTCGGTCAGGTCTTCACCCGTGGTCTGATCGACGATCTTCATCGACAGCTTGGTCTTGCCGCGATCGTCGAAGCCCAGGAACTTGACCTTCACTTCTTGGCCTTCCGACAGGACGTCGGCCGGGTTGGCGACGCGTTCCAGAGCGATCTGGGACACGTGGACCAGGCCATCCTTGGCGCCGAAGAAGTTCACGAAGGCGCCGAAGTCGACGACCTTCACGACCTTGCCGGAGTAGATGGTGCCGACTTCCGGCTCCGAGGCGATGGACTGGATCCAGGCCTTGGCGGCGTCAATCTTCTCCTGGTCGTTGGCGGCGACCTTGATGGTGCCGTCATCGCCGATGTCGATCTTGGCGCCCGTCTTCTCGACGATCTCGCGGATGACCTTGCCGCCCGAACCGATCACTTCACGGATCTTGTCGACCGGGATCTTGACCGTTTCGATCTTGGGAGCGTGCTCGCCCAGTTCGGTGCGCGGCGCGTCCATGGCCTTGGACATCTCGTCCAGGATGTGGAGGCGACCAGCCGAAGCCTGCGTCAGAGCCTGTTCCATGATCTCCTTGGTGATGCCGGCGACCTTGATGTCCATCTGAAGGCTGGTGATGCCTTCCGACGTGCCGGCGACCTTGAAGTCCATGTCGCCCAGGTGATCTTCGTCACCCAGGATGTCGGACAGGATGGCGAACTCGCCCGACGGCTCCAGGATCAGGCCCATGGCGATGCCCGAGACCGGACGGATCAGCGGAACGCCCGCGTCCATCAGAGCCAGCGAAGCGCCGCAGACCGTGGCCATCGAGGACGAGCCGTTCGAACTCGGTGATCTCGGAGACCAGACGGATGGTGTAGGGGAAGTCTTCCTTGGTCGGCAGCATCGGACGAACCGCGCGCCAGGCCAGCTTGCCGTGACCGATCTCGCGACGGCCGGGCGAACCCATGCGGCCCGCTTCACCCACCGAATAGGGAGGGAAGTTGTAGTGCAGCAGGAAGCTCTCTTTGTACGTGCCCGACAGGCTGTCGATATACTGTTCGTCCTCGCCGGTGCCGAGCGTGGCGACGACCAGGGCTTGGGTTTCGCCACGCGTGAACAGGGCCGAACCGTGGGTGCGCGGCAGGACGCCGACTTCCGACACGATGGCGCGGACCTTGTCGAGGGCGCGGCCGTCGACGCGGTGTGCGTTCTCGATGATGTCGCGACGCAGGACCTCGGCTTCGCATTCCTTGAAGGCGGCCGAGAACTTGGAGCCGTCGACGCCGTCGGGGTTCTCGTCGGTCTTCACCAGCTTGGCGGCGGCGGTCTTCTTGGCCGCGTCGACGCCCGAGCGGCGGTCGTACTTGCCGGCATGGGTGTAGGCGGCCTTGATGTCTTCGCCGACCAGCGACTTGATCGAGGCGACGACGCCCGAGTGATCTTCGGCCTGGAAGTCGAAGGGCTCCTTGGCGGCGTGTTCGGCCAGTTCGATGATGGCGTCGATCACCGGCTGCATGCCCGCGTGCGCGAACATCAGGGCTTCCAGCATCTTCTCTTCCGACAGCTCCTTGGCTTCGGATTCGACCATCATCAGGGCGTCCTGGGTGCCGGCGACCACCAGGTCGAGGTCCGAGGTCGCGATCAGGTCGATGTGCGGGTTCAGCACCAGCTCGCCGTCGATCAGGCCGACGCGTGCGGCGCCGATGGGGCCCATGAAGGGCACGCCCGAGATGGTCAGGGCGGCCGAGGCGGCAACCAGGCCGACGATGTCCGGGTCGTTCTCCATGTCGTGCTGCAGCACGGTCACGACGACCTGGGTCTCGTTCTTGAAGCCCTTGACGAACAGCGGGCGGATCGGACGGTCGATCAGGCGGGAAACCAGGGTTTCCTTCTCGGTCGGACGGCCTTCACGCTTGAAGTAGCCACCCGGGATCTTGCCGGCGGCGAAGGTCTTTTCCTGATAGTTGACCGTCAGGGGGAAGAAATCCAGGCCGGGCTTAGGCGAGCGGCCATAGACGACGGTGGCCAGAACCACGGTCTCGCCGTAGGTCGCCAGCACGGCGCCGTCGGCCTGGCGGGCGATGCGGCCCGTTTCCAGGGTCAGCGGGCGGCCGGCCCAGTCGATCGTCTTGCGTTTGATGTCGAACATATTTCGTCTTTCGTATCCCGGACGGCGTATTCCGCGCGGGGTCCCATCATTGGGGGTGGATGCGTCGGGCGTTCAGTCCTCGGCTCCGGGGGTCGCCGCGCCATCGCGGAAGACCCGATTGAGAGCCGGCATGGCCCTCGCATCTGCGCCGGCAAATTCCGCGGCGCGCGGCAGTCTCTAGTCGCACAACGAGGCGCGGACGTGACCGTCCGCGCCTCGAAAGCGTATTCTACACTGATCCGACGCCTTAGCGGCGCAGGCCCAGCTTGGCGATGAGCGCCTGGTAGCGACCGGCGTCGACCTTGGTGAGGTGGTCGAGCAGGCGGCGACGTTGCGACACCATCTTCAGAAGGCCACGACGCGAGTGGTTGTCCTTCTTGTGGGTCTTGAAGTGTTCGGTGAGGTTGGCGATGCGTTCCGACAGGATCGCGACCTGAACCTCGGCCGAGCCGGTGTCGCCAGCGGTGCGGGCGTTATCGGCGATGATCTCGTGCTTGCGTTCAGCAGTAACCGACATCGAAGAGTCCTTTCTTGGCCTATCGCGCTTTGCGCTACTTGAGGCCGTGAGGTCTCGGCCCTTGCCGAATGGCGCGGGCCTAGAGGTTGAAAACGCGGTCGGGTTCTAACCGGCCGGCCCGCAACTGACAGAGGGCGACGAGGGTCTGGCCCTGAAAGGCTGAAACCGTGCGCGAACCGCCGATAAGGCGATCCTTGAGGGTTTCCACCTGACGGGGGAGCAGAACGATCGGGCGTCCCTGCCGAAGCGAGAAGGCGTCCTGTTCCGTCACGGCCAGCTCCGGGATGTCGTCCAGGGCGGTCGCAACGGCAAGCAAGCCTTCCGAGGCGGCGCCCCTATGCACCATTTCCTCCAGAGAATCCAGAGTGACGGCGTTTTGCGTGCTGAACGGCCCGACCAGTTCGCGCCGCAGGGCCGACACATGACCCTCGGCGCCCAGCACGACGGCCAGGTCGCGCGCCAGCGAGCGGACATAGACGCCCTTGCCCGTGCGGATGGTCAGTTCGACATGGTCGGCGTCCGGCGCATCCGAAATCTCGGCCGAATGGATGGTCACGCGCCGCGCCTGCAGCTCGAATTCCACCCCGTCGCGGGCCAGGTCATAGGCGCGGGCGCCGTCCACCTTGATTGCCGAGAAGCGCGGCGGCGTCTGATCGATTTCGCCCACGAACGCCGGCAGCGCCGCCTTCACCTGATCGACCGTGGGCCGCACGTCGGAACGGCCGATGATCTCGCCCTCGCGATCCACGCTGTCGGTCGAGACGCCCCAGTTGATGGTGAAGCGATAGACCTTCTGCGCCTCCATCATCATCGGCACGGTCTTGGTCGCCTCGCCTAGAGCGATGGGCAGGATGCCGCTGGCCAGTGGGTCAAGCGTTCCGGCATGACCGGCCTTCTGGGCGTTGAACAGGCGGCGGATGCGGCTGACCGCCTCGGTCGATCCCATCTCGAACGGTTTGTCCAGGCAGACCCAGCCGTCGACGATGTCGCCCTTCTTCTTGCGGGCCATCTAAATCCTCCACCGCGCAGCGGGGGAGGGGGACCGCGAAGCGGTGGAGGGGGCGGACGCAAGGCCGGTGTCTGGGGTCGCCCCCTCCACCACACTGCGCGCGGTCCCCCTCCCCCGTGAAGGACGGGGGAGGATCATTAGGCGTCGTCCCCTTCGTCGTCGCGGGCCGCCAGGTCGGCCTGGATGCGCGGATCGGCGAACAGCTTGTCCATGTGGTTGGCGGCGCCGAAGCTCTCGTCGTGGCGGAAGCGCAGGTCGGGCGTGAACTTCATGTCCAGCCGCCGGCCCAGCTGACCGCGGATGAACTTGGCGTGGACGTTCAGGGCCTTGATGATCTCGCTCTCATGGCCGTTGGTCGGCGCGGCCTCGACGCCGGCGCCCAGGGGTTCGACGAAACAGGTGGCGTGTTTCAGGTCCGGCGACAGGCGAACCTCGGTCACGGTGATGGACACGTCGGCCAGGGCATCGTCGCGGATGTCCTCCTCGCGCAGGATGTCGACCAGGGCGTGACGGATCAGTTCGCCGGCGCGCAGCTGGCGCTGGCTGGGCGCTTTTCCTGCCGGGCTGGCGCTGAAGGAACTGCGGGTAAATTGCTTGTGGGCCATCGGCCTCTCCTTCTTGTTCGCCCGCCGGGGCTCGGACCCGGCCGGATAAGCGAAAGTCGGGCGGTCTAGTCTCGTGGCGGCCTCATGTCCAGTTTTCGCTCCCGTTCGGCCGCCCGCACGGATCGCATCACCTCGGCCGAGGTGATCGACTGGACCGGGCGGACAGAAACCCCGCCGGCGTTCAGCACTCCGGCCGTCCAGTGGTTGCACAGATGCAGGATGGAAAAGGTCTCGCGACTGGCGAAGAAGCGGGCGTCGTCGCCCGGCCGGGCCGCCGCTACGCGCGGCGCGCCGTCCGACAGGTCGAGCGACGCCTCCACGCGGGCGGCCAGGCGGTCGAACTGAACCCGCGTCAGGGTCAGGGTGGCGCTGTCCTCGCCATAGCTGAGGCGTGGATCGGCAGCCACGGGATCCAGCATGACGACGGAAGGGTTGCCGGGGCGAAAGAAGGCGCGGACCCCGTCGGGCAGCCGATCTGCGATCGGGCTCTGGTCCACATAGAACCGAGCGTCGCCCCAGCCGATCAGAACCCAGTCGCCGGGCGCCAGCCCCGCAACCGTGCGCGCCAGAGGACCGCCGCGTCGCACCAGCGCCTCGCGCGGCACGGCCAGATCGGTATGAAATCCGTTGTCGAGCACCTGAACAACGACGGTCTCCGGCGCGTCGGAGGGCGTCGCATCGCCCGGTTTCGTCCAGGTCAGCAGCGCCGCCACTGCCCCGATCATTGCGGCCAGCACCAGCCCCCGCATCACCGGCTCAAGTCCATAACCGCGCAAAGCCGATCATCGGGCGTCAGTGCGCCCGGCGGCGGCCCCTGCCGGACAGGCATCATGACGACGCCGTCGCGCCGCACCGCCAGCGCAAGCCAGCCGACGGGATGACCCGCGCAAAGCCGGGTGTCGTCTTCGGCCGTCACGCGACGGATCTCGATCTGCGCCTGGGTCGGCACGATCATAACGTCGGCGAAGAGGGTGGAGACGCTGGCCCGCCGATCTGCCGCGACCAGTCGATGCGGCTCCGATGTCAGTGTCCCGCCCGTGCCGGTCGACAGCGCGCCGCCCTCGATCTCGATCACCAGCGTCGATCCGGCCGTGGCGTATCGGCCGGCCAGCACCGCGTCCCCGACCTCGACCCGGCCGGACGGGCGATGCGGCGTGGGGTCATCCGTCGGTTCGATCAGGCGATGCACCGCCGGCTCCACCACCAGCGCCCCCAGCATGAACAGGGCGAAGGCCCCGAAGCCGACCGCCACGATCCATTTCAGCGATGGCGGGGCGGTCACGCTCATGCGGCCAGTCTAGAGGAACAGGGGTTGAGGAATGGTCACCCGCTCCTCAGGGTCTTTAGTTGCGGCTTGGACGACGCGTCGGGTCGGTCAGCTGGAACAGTCGCGCCGACAGGTTCGACGCCGGCTGCAACGCCGTCAGCTGGGTGCGGGTGCGCGCCCCTTGCGGATCGGTGATGGTCCATTCCTGCAGGCGCATCGGATTGCCCGCAAAGGCCAGGATCACCTGTCCGTCGTTCGGACGATTGGCGTCGCGCGCGGTGATGGCGAAGGCGCCGGACGCCATCCGCGTCACGCGCTCGATGCGGACGCCCTGGTCCAGCCGGACGTTGCGCGCCAGGAAGGTGGACAGGGGCGTGCGGCCCAACGGCACTTGCTGGAAATTGTTCAGGCGTGGGTCGTAGCGTTTGACATTATAGCCGTCCGACACGACCAGGAGGCCGGCCGGGTTGGTGTATTCGAACCGCATCTTGCCCGGACGCTGCAGATAGAACCGCCCCTGGCGGGTCTGGCCGCCCGGACCTGTCTCGGTGAAAGTCCCCTGCGCCGAGGTCAGGGCCTGCAGATAGCCCTGCGCCTGCTGAACCGCCGCGCGGTCTTCGGCCGAAAGGTTTGATTGCGCCTGCGCGGCGTCGAACACGCCCAGGGCGGCGAACCCGGTCAGCAGGCCTGCGCCCAGCAGCAGGCTGCGGCGCTGAAGGTCGGTCGGAGCGATGGCGAGCGTCTTGGAGGTCATGAAGTCCGTCTCCCGTTCGGGATGGTTGTCGATCCTGCCGTCTTGCCCGGTCGGCTTGGCGTCGGAATGACGCGAGCCTGACCATATTCCGGCGCTGCGATGAAGCCTTGTTCATCGAAATGCTGAAGCTTGGGAGAGATAGCGGGGTGGAGAACGGACATTGGCGAGGACGGTTGCATGGCGTCTCCTCCCCATCTCGATGGGGAGGGGGACCGCGCGAAGCGGGGTGGAGGGGCTCTTGACGTCCCACAGGCGACTGTAATGCGGTGAAGAGCCCCTCCGTCACAGCGCGAAGCCGCGCCGCGCCACCTCCCCGCAAAGCATGGAGGAGACGGGTGTTCTCACACCATCGGCGGCGGGCCGGCCAGCACGTCGCGCTTGCCGGCGTGGTTGGCGGGGCTGACCACACCTTCCTGTTCCATCCGCTCGATCAGGGAGGCTGCGCGGTTGTAGCCGATCTGGAGGCGCCGCTGGACGTAGGAGGTCGAGGCCTTGCGGTCGCGGGTGACCACGGCGACCGCGCGGTCATAGAGGTCGTCGCCCGAGCCGCCCGCGCCGCCGTCATCCATGGCGCCGTCCGCGTCGCCGTCCGGCTCGTCGGTGATCAGGTCCAAATAGTCGGGCTCGGCCTGGGCCTTCAGATGCTTGCAGACGTCTTCGACCTCCTTGTCGTCGACGAACGGGCCGTGGAGGCGGGTGATGCGTCCGCCGCCGGCCATATAGAGCATGTCGCCCTGGCCCAGCAGTTGTTCGCCGCCCTGCTCGCCCAGGATGGTGCGGCTGTCGATCTTGGACGTGACCTGGAAGGAAATCCGGGTCGGGAAGTTGGCCTTGATGGTCCCGGTGATGACGTCTACCGACGGGCGTTGCGTCGCCATGATCAGGTGGATGCCCGCCGCCCGCGCCATCTGGGCCAGGCGCTGGACCGCGCCTTCTACGTCCTTGCCGGCGACGAGCATCAGGTCGGCCATTTCGTCCATGACCACGACCAGGAAGGGCAGGGGCTCGGGCCGGATCTTCTCGGACTCATAGACCGGGCGACCCTGACCGTCGAAGCCGGTCTGAACCGTGCGCTCGAAATGCTCGCCCTTCGCTTGAGCTTCGCGGGCGCGCTCGTTGTAGGAGGCGATGTTGCGCACGCCCAGCTTGGACATGCGGCGATAGCGATCCTCCATCTCGCGCACCGTCCATTTCAGGGCGACGACGGCCTTCTTCGGATCGGTGACGACGGGCGCCAGCAGGTGCGGAATGCCGTCATAGACCGACAGCTCCAGCATCTTGGGGTCGATCATGATGAAGCGGCATTCGGCCGGGCTGTGGCGATACAGGATCGACAGGATCATGGCGTTGACCCCGACCGACTTGCCCGAGCCGGTGGTGCCCGCGATCAGCAGGTGGGGCATCCGCGCCAGGTCGGCGACATAGGGTTCGCCGCCGATGGTCTCGCCCAGGGCCAGGGGCAGAAGATGGCCCTTCTTGTCGTATTCGGCGCTGGACAGCAGGTCGCGCAGATAGACGGTCTCGCGCTTGGCGTTGGGCAGTTCGATGCCGATGGCGTTGCGCCCCTGGACCACAGAAATTCGGCAGGCGCGGGCGGACATGGAACGGGCGATGTCGTCAGCCAGGGCCACCACGCGGCCGTGCTTCACGCCGGGCGCGGGGACCAGTTCATACAGAGTGACGACCGGGCCGGGGCGGATCTGATCGATCACGCCGCGCACGCCGAACTCCTGCAAGACGCCTTCCAGCATCTTGGCGTTCTGCTTCAGCGAATCCTCGTCGACCGCACCCACGCGCTGGGGGGGCTTGGTCAGTATGCCCAGCGGCGGCAGGTCGAAATCGCCCTCGGGCCGCACGAAGTCGAAGGCCTGCTGGTCCACGTCGTCCTTGCGAGCCTTGGGCGCCTTGACCGCAGCGACGCGCGGCTCGACAGGGCGGGCGGCCGACGGGCGCGGCGCGGGCTGGATGGCGTCGTCTTCCCAAGGCGGCAGGTCGTCATAGGCCGTCTGAGGTGTATCTGCGGGCGTGGCTTGCGAAGCCTCCTCGGGCGGGGGCGCAGCGCGGGGCGTGCGGGCCTTGGCCGGCGCCTTTTCGCGGGCAGGCTGGGCCGAAGCGCTGGGTGCGGCGGCCGGGCGCAGAGACTTGCCCCAATGCAGGGCGTCGATGAAGTCCATGGCGCGCAGGCCGATGGCGAACCCGACCAGCCAGAGGCCGACAATCAGAAAGATGACGCCGGCGATGACGCGTCCGCCGGGAATATGCAGGGCGCCGATCCCGCGCGCCGCCAGACCTGTGACCGCATCCCCCCACAGGCCGCCGAGGCCGGCCGCCAGGGGCCAGGCGGCCGGCGCGGCCAGAGCGGCCAAGGCGCTGGAGAGCAGAAGCACCCCGCCGGTCGCGGCCAGAGCCTTCAGCGGCGTGGGCTTGAGCCTTTGCTGGATCGCATCGCCGACCGCGCGGGCCAGGCCGAAGGCGACCAACAGCAGGGCGGCGGGCCAGGCGGCGAGGCCCAGCGACTGCATGAACAGATCGGCGAACAGGGCGCCGTTCGTTCCCAGCCAGTTGGTGGTCGGCAGGCTTGAGGCCGCATTCAGGCTGGCGTCCGCCGGATTCCACGACACCAGGGCGACCAGCAGCAGGGTCGCCAAAAGCGCCTGAAGCACCCCCCTGAACCGCACCACTAAGGGCGCGTCCCACAGGATGCGGGCGCTGATCCAGGCCTGACGGCCGATGACGAGGGCGGTGGACATGAAAGGCGTGACCTTCCGGGCGGCTGACGTTCAGCGGCCCTTGTCGCACCCTTAGGGTTAAGAGCGCATTTACCGGCTTGGCCTTGGACGTGCGGCTGCTGATATGACAGATTGCCGGACATGAAGCTTTGGATTGTTGTCGCCGTCATCGGCCTCGGCCTCGTTGGATGTTCGTCCCCAGTGGATCGCGTACCGCCACGCGAAGCGTTTCAGAAGGACGGGGCGACCTACGAGTGGGGGCTCGCGCATGGTGTGACGGGCAGCCTGTCCATACTCCGCATGGATTCCGCAGGCCGAGGAGTCCCGTACGTCATGATGACGTGCGACAATCGACGGCGCGGCGCGGTTCAGCTTCGTGGCGATCTGGCGCATGCCGGGCCGGTCCAGATCAAAGCGCGTGGCGTGACCTTTTCAGCGGAAACGGCTCTGGCGGACCCTTCGAACGGCGTTGAGCCGATCGCAAAGGGCGAGGGTTACTTCGATCCCGACTGGTTCCGGGCTTTGTCTGCAGCGGATGTCGTCACCGTCTCGTCGGGCGGCCGGGTTTTCGAGGCGCCTGGACCGGGCGCGGCGGCCGACCACTACAAGCGCTACTGCACGACGTTGGAAAAGCGTCAGAGGACCTGACGCGATTCGTCCTCTGGACCTTTCCGCCTCCTGGCGCGACAAGCCTCTTATGGCTGACACCGAACGCTACGACATCGTCATCGCCGGCGCGGGGCTGACCGGGGCGGCGTTCGCCTTGGCGGCGGCGCAGGGTGGGCTGAAGGTCGTCATGGTCGATCCGCAGCCGTTCAGCGCCCAACTGGCGCCGACCTTCGACGGGCGTTCGACGGCCGTCGCCTTCTCGACTTTCCGCATGCTGGACGCCTTGGGCCTGGGAGAGACCTTGCGTCCCCATGCCTGTCGGATGGACCATATTCTGGTGACGGATGGACGTCGGCCGGGCGCGGCCAGCCGCTCCGCCTCGCCGGCCTTCCTGCGCTTCGACGCCGACGAGATCGGCGGGCGCACCGGGGGCGAGCCGCTGGGATACATGGTCGAGAACCGCCGCATCCGCGTCGCCTTGGCCGAGGCTGTCACGCGCGCGGGGATCGAGGTGCGGGCGCCGGCCGCCGTCGCCAGGGTCGAGACCGATGCGGGCAAGGCGACCGTGACCCTGGCGGATGGATCGACGTTGATCGCGCCACTGGTCGTGGGCGCCGAGGGTCGGGGCTCGACCGTGCGCCGCGCCGCAGGGATCGAAACCGTCGGCTGGGGCTATGGCCAGAGCGGGGTGGTGGCCACGGTGCGTCTGGGTCGCGATCACGGCAATGTCGCCCACGAATATTTCCTGCCCAGCGGCCCCTTCGCCATCCTTCCCCTGACGGATCAGCGCGCTAGCCTGGTCTGGACCGAGACGACGCGGCGGGGCGAGGCCTTGCGCGACGCCTCCGATGAAGCATTCCACGCCCATCTGATGCGGCGGTTCGGCGAGTTTCTGGATGGGGCGACGGTCGAGGGACCGCGTTTCGTCTATCCGCTGTCGCTCAGCCTGGCCGAAAAACTCGTCGCACCGCGCATCGCCCTGATCGGAGACGCGGCGCACGGCGTCCACCCCGTCGCGGGCCAGGGGCTCAACATGGGCCTGAAGGACGCCGCCGCCCTGGCCGAGGTGCTGGCCGAGGCTGCGCGCCTGGGCGAGGACCTGGGCGCCGAGACAGTGCTGGAGCGCTACGCCCGTTGGCGTCGGTTCGACAATGCGGCCCTGGCGGCGGGCTTCGACGCCTTCGTGCGGTTGTTCTCCAACGACATCGCGCCGGTGCGTCTGGCGCGCGATCTGGGCATGGCGGCCGTCAACCGGATCGGGCCGTTGCGCCGGGCCTTCATGCAGGAGGCCGGCGGCGCGACGGGCGACCTGCCCCGCCTGCTGCGCGGCGAGGCCGTAGTCTAGTTCAACTGCATCCGCACGCGTTCAAACGTCGTGAACCGCCGCGCTTCTTCCGCCCCGTCCAGACCATGCGCGCGGGACAGGGCCTGTAGCGAGCCGGCCAACGCGCCCTGTTTCTCGCGCGCCGAGGCGACGTCGAGCCAGGGCCGGTGGTCCTCGGGATCCAGCAGGGCGCGGCGCAGGGCTGAGCGTTCTGCGGCCTCATAGTCCCGGCCCCGGATGGCGCGGCTGAACAGCACGTTCTGCAGCCGGATCAGGGACTGTCGATCGGTCACCGGCGCCATCAGGATGTCCAGCCGATCCGCGACGTGCGGCATCAGCCCGGCGCGCAGGGCGCGGCGGGTCAGTTCGCTGGGCAGGATCAGGCGCCCCTGGCTGAAAGGGTCCAGAGCCACCGGCCCTTCCGGCGTCTCGACGCGGATCATGAAATGGCCGGGGAAGTCCACGCCCGCCGCCGCGATCCCGGCCTCGCGCGCGGCATGCAGGTAGAAGACGGCCAGGGCGGCGGACAGGCCGCGCCGCCGCTCGGCCACCGCGATGATGTCGGTGTTGCCGGGATGATCGAAGTGGATCAGGTCGCCGTTCAGCCTCAGGTCGGCGCACAGGGTTTCGGACAGGGCGTCGTCGGGGCTTTCGCCGCCGATCCGTTCCTTCAAGCGCTCACAGGCGTTGCGGGCCAGGGCGCGCACGGGTTCGGGATCACGAAGAGGGTGGTCGTGGATCGCGCAGGCGATCGCGGCCTCCAGCAGGGGGAAGACGTCGTCTTCGGCCTGACCGGCCGCGGTCAGGATGGCCTCGGCCTCCTCGCGCGTCATGCGATCCCTTCGTCAGCGCCTTTCGACGTTGCGAAGATGACGTGGAACGCGCCACGGAGCCAGCGCCACCATATCAATTCTCAAATCAAGACGTTGCAGCCCCGGCCGATTGCGCCGGATCGCCTCGCCCGCCGCGATCAGCCGGTCGTGCTGGTCGGGTTTCAACGCCAGCATCGCCGCCTCCATCGTCGCGCGGCGCTTGACCTCGACCACGGCCAGCACCGGCCCGCGACAGACCAGCAGATCGATCTCGCCGGCCCGGCTCTTGAGGCGAAAGCCCAGCACCCGATAGCCGCGCATCATCAGCCAAAGCGCCGCGATCCATTCGGCGGCGTGCCCGGCCTTGAACGCCGCCCCGCCCTTCGCCTGACGCCACGCCGCCTTGGGGCGACGGACCGGCGCGGGCCGAGGTAGACGCGGGCTCACTTGCCCTTTAGCTCCAGGGCGCGGCGATAGAGGGTCTTGCGGTTCAGCCCCAGGGCCTTGGCGACCTCCGAGGCGGCGTCGCCGGTCGACAAGTTCTGCAAGGCGTCGATCAGGGCGGCGTCCGCATCGGCCTCGGTCGCCTGAACCTCTTCGCCGGGGCCGACGACCACGACGATCTCGCCCTTGGGGCCGTCCAGGCGCGGATCGACAGCCAGTTCGTCCAGCGTTCCGCGCACGCACTCTTCATAGAGTTTGGTCAGTTCGCGGGCGACGGCGGCAGGGCGCGGACCCAGCACGGCGGCCATGTCGGTCAGGCTGTCCTTCAGGCGCGGCCCGCTTTCGAAGAAGACCAGGGTCTGGCGCTGACCCTTCAAGGCCTCCAGCGCAGCGGTGCGACCGGCGGTCTTGGGAGGCAGGAAGCCGGAGAACAGCACCCGGTCGGCGGGCAGGCCGGCGATGCACAGGGCCGCCAGCAGGCTGGACGGACCGGGGATCGGATGGACGGGCAGGCCCTCGGCGATGACCGCACGGGCGACGACGAAGCCCGGGTCGCTGACCAGGGGCGTGCCCGCATCGGACACCAGGGCCACGACCTGGCCTTCGCGTAGGCGGGCGATGGCCTGTTCGGCGGCGCGGCCCGACGCGTGATCGTCGCAGCGTTCCAGCTTCGCCTTCAGCCCATAGGCCGCCAGCAGTTTGGCGGTGACGCGGGTGTCCTCTGCCAGCACCAGATCGGCAGCGGCCAGTACGTCCAGCGCCCGCAACGTCATGTCGCGCAGATTTCCGATCGGCGTGGCGACCAGATATAGGCCCGGCTCCACCCGCCGGGGCGGCGGGGCGGCGGGTGGAAAGGGCGAGGTTTTGCTCAACGCTCGACCACGGCCGCCGGCGGGCGCGGCGCCGAGGTCAGGCCCGACCCCTGGAAGGCGGGACCAGCGTCATAGGCGGCGAAGGTGGCGGCGGTGATGATCTCGCTGACCGAGGCGCCCAGCGAGACAATCTGCACCGGCTTCTCCAGACCGACCAGCAGCGGGCCGATCACGGTCGCGCCGCCCAGGGCCTGGACCAGTTTGGTCGAGATGGCGGCCGAATGGATGGCGGGCATGACCAGGATGTTGGCGGGCTTGGTCAGGCGGTTGAAGGCGTAGGCCGGGTGACCCTTGGGATCCAGGGCGACTTCCGGCGGCATTTCGCCCTCGTATTCGAAGTCGACGCCCTTCTTGTCCAGAATGCGGATCGCCTCGCGCACCTTTTCGGCGCGGTCGCCGGGCGGGTTGCCGAAGGTCGAATAGGACAGGAAGGCCACGCGTGGGTTACGGCCCAGCTTGCGCACCGTCTCGGCCGCCTTGACGGCGATGTCGGCCAGTTCTTCGGCGTTGGGCAGTTCGTGGATGGTGGTGTCGGCGACGAACAGGGTCCGGCCCTTGGCCAGAAGGATCGACAGGCCGATCAGCGTGTCCTCGACGTCCAGCACGCGCTGGACCTCCTTCAGCGCCATGTTGAAGTTGCGGGTCACGCCCGCGACCATGGCGTCGGCCCGGCCCTTGGCGACCAGGGTGGCGGCGAAATAGTTTCGGTCCTGATTGATCATCCGCTGTACGTCGCGGCGCAGATAACCCCGACGTTGCAGCTTTTCGTACAGCCAGTCGGTGTCCTCGACATTGTGGTCCGAGACGCGGGCGTTGATGATCTCGATTCCCAGTTCGTCGAAGTTCAGACCCGCCTCGGCGGCGTTCTGACGGATCAGGTCCTCACGCCCGACCAGGATCGGCGTGCCAAGATCGGCCTGTTTGAAGCCCCAGGCGGCGCGGATGACGGCGGGTTCTTCACCCTCGGCGAAGACGACGCGCTTGTTCGGCCCGCCGCGCACGGCCGAGCTGATCTTCTGCATCAGGGCGGCGGACGGATCGACGCGCGAGCGCAGGGCGTTGCGGTAGGCGTCCATGTCCTCGATCTGGACGCGGGCCACGCCGGTATCCATCGCCGCCTGGGCGATGAAGGGAGGGATGTACCAGATCAGGCGCGGGTCGAACGGGGTCGGGATGATATAGTCCGGCCCGAACTTCAGCTTGCGCCCGCGATAGGCGGCGGCGACCTCGTCCGGCACGTCTTCGCGCGCCAGAGCGGCCAGGGCCTGGGCGCAGGCGATCTTCATTTCGTGGTTCACGCGGCGCGCCCGCACGTCCAGCGCGCCCCGGAACAGATAGGGGAAGGCCAGGACGTTGTTGACCTGGTTCACATAGTCCGAGCGACCGGTGGCGATGATGGCGTCCGACCGCACCGACTGGACGTCCTCGGGCGTGATCTCGGGATCGGGGTTGGCCATGGCGAAGATGATCGGATTGGGGGCCATCGACGCCACCATCTCCTTGGTGATCGCGCCCTTGGCGGACAGGCCCAGCACCACGTCCGCGCCGACCATGGCCTCGGCCAGGGTGCGCAGCGGCGTGGCGGTCGCGTGGGCGGCCTTCCACTGGTCCATGCCGTGGTCGCGACCCTTGTAGACCACGCCGTCGCGGTCGCAGATCACGGTGTTCTCGGCCTTGACGCCCGCCGCCTTCATCAGCGCGATGGAGGACAGGCCCGCCGCGCCGGCGCCCGCCAGCACGACCTTGACCTCATCCAGTTTCTTGCCCGCCACATGGCAGGCGTTGATCAGGCCGGCGGTCGAGATGATGGCCGTCCCGTGCTGGTCGTCGTGGAAGACGGGGATGTCCAGCAGGTCCTGAAGTTCGCTCTCGATGACGAAACATTCCGGGGACTTGATGTCTTCCAGATTGATGCCGCCCCAGGTGTCGCCGATATTCTTGACGACGGTGATGAACTCGTCCGGGTCGGTGGTCTTGACCTCGACATCGAAGCTGTCGACGTCGGCGAACCGTTTGAACAGGACCGACTTGCCTTCCATTACCGGCTTGGAGGCCATGTGGCCCAGGTTGCCCAGGCCCAGGATGGCGGTGCCGTTCGAGATCACGGCGACCAGATTGCCCTTGGAGGTGTAGTCGTAAGCCTTGTCCGCATCAGCGGCGATGGCCAGCACCGGCACGGCCACGCCCGGGGAATAGGCCAGCGACAGGTCGCGTTGGGTCGCCATCGGCTTTGTCGGCGCCATGGAGATCTTGCCCGGCGTGGGAAGGCGGTGGAAATCCAGGGCCTCCTGGTCGGAGAAGGTCTGTTTTTCGGTCTGATCGGGCATGACTTTGGGCGTTTCCGGGCGCGTCGTTTCTGATTGGCTTGTCTGTTCCTAAAGCGGCGGGCGGTAAGGGACAACCGCCGACGCCCTATCCGGCCCTATCCCGCAGCATCAGGACGCGAGGGCTGTCACGGCCGCAGCAGTCTCAACGGCTGTGCGGAAAAGGTGACCCGACGGAATGGCTGGGTGCGGTTTTCCGCAAAACGGCCGGTGTTCAGATCGCCAACACGCCCGTGCGCTCGATCTCGACCGGCCCGGTCATCAGGACGTGATCGCTCTCAGCATCCCAGTCGATGACCAGTTCGCCGCCGTCCACGACCACGGTCGCCTTGCGATCGGTCAAGCCTCGCCGGGCCGTCGCGACCAGGGCGGCGCAGGCGCCGGTGCCGCAGGCCTTGGTCAGGCCGGCCCCGCGCTCCCAGACCCGCAGGCGAATGTGGTCGCGGCCCAGCACGTTTGCGAAACCGACATTGACCCCCTGCGGGAACAGCGGGTGATGCTCGACCAGCGAGCCTGATCCGGTGACGAATCCATCATCCTGGCGGTCGGTGAAGAAGACCACGTGCGGATTGCCCATGGAGACGGCGCCCGGCGTGTGCAGGATCGGCGCGTCGATGGGACCGACCTGAAGCTCGATCCCGCGCGTGTCCATCTCCTCGGCCAGCGGCACCTGGGTCCATTCCAGCCGAGGCTTGCCCATATCCACGGTCACGCGGTGGTCGCCGGCGCGGGTGGCGGTGGTCGGGCCGCCTGCCGTATCGATCACGACGCGGTCCGCGCCATTGGCCTGCATCAACAGCCAGCCGACGCAGCGCAGGGCGTTGCCGCAGGTCTCCACCATCGAGCCGTCGGCGTTCCAGACCCGCATGAAGGCGTCGGCCGTTTCTGACCGTTCGATGGCGATCAACTGGTCGAACCCCTCGCCGGTCTCGCGGTCGCCCAGCGCGCGAATCTGGTCCTCATTGGGAGCGAACGGCTGTTCCAGCGCATTCACGACGACGAAGTCATTGCCGGCGCCGTTCATCTTGACGAAAGGACGTGTCATGCAGGCCATATAGGCCGCGCGCGCGGTTCGCGAAATCTCCCGCTCGGTTCGCTGTGTTGGAACCGTTGGACATGCCGAGCCGTAAGCGGTTGAGTGCCCGGTGCACCAAGCTCGGCTTCGCCCGGGCGAGCGGAAGGTTGATTTGTCTCAGACCGACACCGAATCCCGGCAGGACGGCCTGCGCCTGCGGGCGCGGCTGCGCTATCTGTATCATGGCTCGCAGCCTCCGGCGGTGCGGTTCCGGCTGACGGTCATCGTGATCGACCTGGCCATCATCGCCTTCTTCCTGGCGGCGCCGATCCTGAAGAATATGGGTTGGGCCTTCTATGCGCTGGACTATCTGATCGCCACCGTTCTGGCGTTGGACCTCGCCGCGCGCGCCTATGCCTATGCCGACATCAAGGACTGGCTGAAGCGGCCCATCGTCTGGGTCGATCTGTTTGTGCTGGCGACCCTGCTGTTCCCGGCCTGGCTGTTCAACCTGGGCTTCCTGCGGATGTTGCGGCTGTGGACCTTGTTGAACTCGGATTTTTTCTGGCGAACCATCGGGGCTCGATTCGACGATACGCGGGTCGAGGGGATCGCGCGCGCCCTGGCCAACCTGATCACCTTCGTCTTCGTGGCGACCGGCTTCGTCTATGCGACGTTCAGAGGCCACGACGGCATTTCCGGCTACGTCGACGCCCTGTATTTCACCGTGGCGACTCTGACGACGACAGGCTTCGGCGACGTGACGCTGCCCGGCCCTTGGGGGCGGCTGTTGTCGATCGCCGTCATGCTGGTAGGGATCACGCTGTTCCTGCGTCTGGCCCAGGCCCTGATCAAGCCACACAAGGTGCGCTATCCGTGCGAGCGCTGCGGCCTGCAGACGCACGATCAGGACGCCGTCCACTGCAAGGCCTGCGGCAATCTGCTCTGCATCCCTGATGAAGGATCATGACAAAGCCGTAAGCTTCGGGCGGCGCGCTTGCCGCCCGAGGTCTTGCCGCTAAGGTGCCGGCGTCGTTTTCGGGGACTGTCCATGATCCGTTCTTCCGCCGTCGCGCTCGCGGCCCTTCTCGCCTCCACCAGCCTGACCTCGGTATCCATGGCCCAGACTCCTGCCTCTTCTTCCGCCCCCGTTTCTGGCGGCTTCGCGACCAGCGACGCGACCGATCCCTACCTGTGGCTGGAGGAGGTCGAAGGCGAGCGGGCGATGGAATGGGTCAAGGCCCACAACGACCGCACCTTCGCCGTGCTGCAGGGCGATGCGCGTTACGAGCCGCTGCATCAGCAGGCGCTGGAGATCGTCCAGGCCCAGGACCGCATCCCCTCGCCCGGCTTCACCCACGACGGCCATATCGACAACTTCTGGCAGGATGCCCAGCACGTGCGCGGCGTCTGGCGCCGGACCACGCTGGACAGCTATCGCACCGCGACGCCGGAATGGGAGACCATCCTGGACATCGACGCCCTGGCGGCGGCCGAGGGCCAGAACTGGGTCTATAAAGGCGCGACCTGCCTGGCGCCCGAAGAACGCTATTGTCTGCTCAGCCTGTCGAACGGCGGCAAGGATGCGGTGACGCTGCGCGAGTTCGACAGCGTCGAGCGCAAGTTCGTCGAGGGCGGCATCGTCCTGCCGGAATCCAAGGGCGGAGCCTCGTGGATCGACAAGGACACCCTGCTGATCTCGCGCGACTTCGGCCCCGGCACCCTGACGGACTCGGGCTATCCGATGGTGGTCAAGCGGATGAAACGCGGTCAGGGCCTGGATCAGGCAGAGACCCTGTTCACCGGCAAGTCAACCGATGTTGCCGTGTCCGGCTATACGCTGCGCGACGCCGACGGGGTGGTGAAGGCGACGCTGATCAACCGTTCGGTGGACTTCTATTCGTCCGAGACCTGGCGGCTGACCGACGACGGCGCCCTGACCCAGCTTCAGTTGCCGGCCAAGTCCGATATCACCGGCCTGGTGGACGGCCGACTGCTGGTGTCGCTGAAACAGGGCTGGACCGCGCCGTCGGGTCAGGATTTCAAGACCGGCGACCTGATCGCCTGGCCGCTGGAGGCCTGGCTGGCCGATCCGGCGACCCCGGCCCAACTGGTGCTGCGCCCGACCGAGCGTCAGGCGATCGAGGGCGTCAACGTCACGCGCAATCGTCTGGTCGTCGCCCTGTATGACAATGTGCGCGGGTCGGTGCGCGTTTACACTCCCGGTGAAGGCGAGTGGGCGCACACGACGCTGGACCTGCCACAGAACGTCTCGGTCGGCATCGGCTCGGCCTCCGAGAAGGACGACAAGGTCTTCGTCAGCGTCACCGGCTATCTGAACCCGTCCAGCCTGTGGCTGGCCGATGCGGCGACCGGCGCGGTCGATCAGGTCAAGTCCATGCCGGCCAAGTTCGACGCCGCCGGCATGACGGTGGACCAGCACGAGGCCCGCTCGGCCGACGGCACGATGATCCCCTATTTCGTGGTGCATAAGGCGGACATGCCGCTGGACGGCTCGAACCCGACCCTGCTGTACGGCTACGGCGGGTTCGAAAGCTCGCTGCTGCCCGGCTATTCGGCGACGGTCGGCAAGCTGTGGCTGGAGCGTGGCGGGGTCTATGTCATCGCCAATACGCGCGGCGGGGGCGAATTCGGCCCACGCTGGCACGAGGCGGCCCTGCAGCAGAACCGCCAGCGCGCGCATGAAGACTTCCAGGCCGTGGCCCTGGACCTGACCCAGCGCAACATCACCAGCCAGCCCAAGCTGGGCATCATGGGCGGCTCGCAAGGCGGCCTGTTCATGGGGGCGATGCTGACCCAGCGGCCGGATCTGATAAACGCCGCCGTCATCCAGGTGCCCCTGTTCGACATGTTGCGCTTCCACAAGCTGCTGGCCGGCGCCTCGTGGATCGGCGAATACGGCAACCCCGACATCCCCGAACAGCGCGCCTGGATCGAGCAATATTCGCCGTATCAGAACCTGCGCGCGGGCCAGCCCTACCCGGAAGTCTTCATCCACACCTCGACCAAGGACGACCGCGTCCATCCGGGCCATGCCCGCAAGGCGGCGGCGCGTCTGGAAGAGCTGGGCTATCCGGTGCTGTTCTACGAGAACGTCGATGGCGGCCATGCGGCCGGGGCGAACCTGCGCGAGACCGCGCGCCGCCTGGCGCTGGAATACACCTATCTGTCGCGCCGACTGATGGACACGCCGGCGCAGGAATAGCGTTCAATCCTCCCCCGTGAGCGCTTGCGAACGGGGGAGGGGGACCACGAAGTGGTGGAGGGGCGACCCCATGCACCCTGTCTGGTTCCGCCCCTTCCACCGCCTGCGGCGGTTCCCCTCCCCCGCGATGCGGAGGAGGATTAGTTTGCGGAGTTTTCGAATGCGTCACCTGATCCTGTCCGCCTCCATTCCGGCCCTTCTGATGGGGGCGACGCCCGTGCTCGCACAGACGTCGACTGCTGCGGCGAAAGACAAGCCGGTCTGTTATGACTGTTCTGGGCCAGATGGCGCAGCGTTGACGACGCAACTCCACCCTCCACACTTCCCGCACGACCTGACCCCTGCAGGCGTCGCAGCCGCCGACGATCATCTGGCGTTGGAACAGGTCGATGGGGCGCAGGCCATGGCCTTCGTCGCCGAGGAGAACCGAAAATCCCTCGCCGTCCTGACCGGCGACCCGCGCTACGAGACCTTCCGCGCCGAAGCCGAAGCCATCCTGACCGCAACCGATCGCATTCCCACGCCCAGCTTCCTGGGCGACGGCGTGGGCAACTTCTGGCAGGACGCGACCAACCCCAAGGGCGTCTGGCGCCGCACGACGCTGGACAGCTACCGCACCGCGACGCCCAAGTGGGAGACGCTGCTGGACATCGACGCCCTGTCCAAGGCCGAGGGCAAGGACTGGGTGTTCAAGGGCGCAGACTGCCTGGCGCCCGACGAGACGCGCTGCCTGATCAACCTGTCCGACGGCGGCAAGGATGCGGTGGTCGTGCGCGAGTTCGACCTGACCACCAAACGCTTCGTGGACGCCGGGTTCAACTTGCCCGAGGGCAAGCACCGCATCGAATGGCTGGACCGCGACACGCTTCTGGTCGCCACCGACTTCGGCGCCGGGACCATGACCGAGTCCGGCTATCCCTTCATCGTCAAGACATTGAAGCGCGGACAGGCCCTGGCCCAGGCGACCGAGGTCTATCGCGGCGAACAGGGCGATGGCGGCTACGGCGTCAGCCCGGCCGTCTATCGCGACAAGGACGGCAAGGTCACGGCGGTGATCATCACCCGCCCGCTGGACACCTTCCGGTCAGAGACGTGGCAGTTGGCGCCTGACGGCGGCACGGTTCGGCTCCAGTTGCCAGCGCGGGTATCGATCTATGGCGTGCTGGACGACGCTCTGATTTTCTCTCCTGAGGAAAACTGGAGTCTGCAAGATCGCGAGCCATTCAAGGGGGGTGACCTTCTCTCTGTTCATCTGGAGTTACTTCAACCGCTGCCCGAGGGCGAGATTGTTGTAAGTAACGCCGCGCCTTTAATATTCTCGCCCAACCCGCGGCAAGCGATAGGCGACGTGCGCGTAATGTCAGACAGGGTGATTGTTTCGTACACCGACAATGTTCGGGGGCGTGCGTCGGTCTTCTTGGATCGAGGCGAATGGGGATGGCCGCGCACGGACATCGCCGTGCCCGACAACCTCGCGGTCGGCTTGGGCGACTCGTCCAAGTCGCGGGGCGAGGTCTTCGTCTCGACCCAGGGCTTCCTCGTTCCGCCGACCCTCAGCCTGGCCGATGCGGATGCGGCGACCCTGACCACGCTGAAGTCGGCGCCGGCCAAGTTCGACGCCTCGCGCGACGTGACCGAGCAGTATGAGGCGACCTCGACCGACGGGACGAAAATTCCCTATTTCATCACCCGCCCGCGCGACATGAAGCTGGACGGGTCGAACCCGACCATCATGCTGGGCTACGGCGGTTTCCAGGTCAGTCTGAACCCGGCCTACAAGCCCGAGATGGGCAAGCTCTGGCTGGAGCGGGCCGGCGTCTTCGTTCAGGCCAACATCCGCGGCGGGGGCGAGTTCGGGCCGGATTGGCACCAGGCGGCGCTGGACGGAAATCGCCAGAAGGCCTTCGACGACTTCGCCGCCGTGGCGCGCGATCTGGAACAGCGGGGCGTCACCAGCCCGCGTCGCCTGGGCATCTATGGCCGCTCGAACGGCGGGGTTCTGACCAGCGTGTCGATCACCCAGCATCCCGAACTGTTCAACGCGGCGGTGATCGAGAGCCCGCTCGTGGACATGCTGCGCTATCACGAGCTGCCGGCCGGCGCCTCGTGGATTGGCGAATACGGCGACCCGCGCATCCCGGAAGAAGCAGCTTGGATCGCCCGATATTCGGCTTACCAGCAGCTCCGCCCCGACGTGGCCTATCCGCGCGTCTATCTGACCACCAACACTCGCGACGACCGGGTCCATCCCGGCCATGCACGCAAGTTCGCCGCCCGCCTGGGGGATCAGGGCCACGACCATCTCTACTACGAGGACACCGCCGGCGGTCACTCCAACGACGCCGACCCGGTGGCCAACGCCCGCCGCTGGGCGCGTCACTATGTCTATCTGTCGCAACAGCTGATGGATTGAAGCTGAGGAAAAGTAAGTCACGCGATTATGAGGCGTTCCGCATCGGGCCTGGGGTAAGAACGACGCCATGAACACCAAGGGCTGGATCATCGCGGGCACGGTCATGGCGGGCGCCCTTGTGTCCGTCGCCTCGGCGGCCCAACCGGCTGCCGGCCGTCCGCCGCTCGCGCCGCGTCACGCCGCGGCCAACGGCCCGCCGGTGGTGGTCGAACTGTTCACCGCCCAAGGCTGCGGCGGCTGCATCGAGGCCAATGCGGCGGTCGAGAAGGCGGCGGCCCAGCCGGGCGTCATCGCCCTGACCTATGGCGTCGATTACTGGGACTATCTGGGCTGGACCGACACCTTCGCCCGGCCCGAGTTCGTTCAGCGCCAGCGCGCTTATCGCGCCGCCCTGCATCAGCGCGGCGTCTCCACGCCCCAGGTGGTGATCGACGGCCGTCGTCAGGTGTCGGGCGCCCGCAGCTTTGAGCTTGAAACCGCCATCGGCCAGGAAGCCGTTCGCCAGGCCTGGCCGCCCCAGATCGAGTTCCGCGAGAACGGAAACGGCGTCGGCGTCGGCTCGGGCCGCGCCCCCGTCGGCGGCGCCGAGGTGGTGGCGGTGACCTATACGCCCGGCCCTCAGGTCGTCGAAGTCCGCCAGGGCGAGAACCGTGGCCAGGCCGTGCGGCACATGAACGTCGTACGCGGCGTGACCCGCCTGGGCGAATGGCGCGGCCGCCCCATGCTCTACGTCCTGCCCCCCGCCCGCTCCGGCGAGGCGGTGGTGGTGCTGGTCCAGGGCAAGACCGACAAACGCATTCTCGGCGCCGCCGTCAAAGATTAGGCGCCGGCCTTTTTCGCGAACCCCCAGGCCGCGTCGCTCAGCGGGCCGACCTGGGCGGCCATAGTCTTGGCGTGGGCGCTGGCGGCGGTGCCGTCGCGGACGCGGCCCGCGATGCCTTGGCAGATGGCCGCCAGACGGAACAGGTTGTAGGCGTAGAGCCATTCCAGATTGGCGGGCCGCATTCCCGTGGCGGCGGCGTAGCGTTCGACGGTCTCCTCGACGGACGGGATGCCCAAGGCCTCCAGATCGGCGCCGGCGAGGCCGTTACGCAAGGACGCCGGAATGGCCCAGGCGATCAGCAGATAGGAGAAGTCGGCCATCGGATCGCCCAGGGTCGACAGCTCCCAGTCCAGCACAGCGCGGACCTCGGCCCTGTCCGGGGTCAGGATCATGTTGTCGAGACGGAAGTCGCCGTGGACGATGCGGCTCGGTCCCTCCGGCGGCAGGCTGTCGGGCAGGAAGGCGATCAGTTGGTCCATGGCGGCGACAGGTTCGGTCTCAGAGGCGCGGTACTGTTTGGTCCAGCGGCCGACCTGGCGGGCGAAATAGTTGCCGGCCTTGCCGTAGTCGCCCAGGCCGATGGCGGCGGGATCGAAGGCGTGCAGCCGGGCCAGAGTATCCGTCTGGGCTTCATAGACGGCGCGGCGTTCGGCGGGTGACAGGCCGGGCAGTTTCAGGTCCCAGAAAATCCGCCCCTCGACCTTGTCCATCACATAGAAGATCGAGCCGATGACGGCTTCGTCCAGGCACAGGGCGTGGGGTTTCGCCACCGGGAAGCCTTGGGCGGCGAGGGCGGAGATGACCTGGAACTCGCGGTCCACGGCGTGGGCGCTGGGCAACAGGATGCCCGGCGGTTTGCGCCGCAGGACATAGGCGGCTGTGGGCGTGGTCAGCTCATAAGTCGGGTTCGACTGGCCGCCCTTGAACTGGCGCACCGCTAGCGGGCCTGCGTAGCCCGCGACATGGGCGGCCATCCAGGCGTCCAGCGCCGCCTCGTCCAGCCGGTAGCGGGGATCGACCTCGCGCGTGCCGGAAAACGCAGTCTGGGCGTCGAGGGAAGAGGCGTCGGTCATGGGCGGCCCAGTCAGTTCTTTGGTGTTTCCTTTGAGCCGCCCGGATCTTAGGCCCGGTCCGGCGCGGCGATGATGGCGGCCTTCACGGCGCGGCGCCAGCCGGAAAGCAGACGCTCGCGCTCGTCAGTCTTCATGCGCGGTTTCCAGCAGGCGGGCGCCTCCGCCGGGCGGGCCTCCAGATCGGGCAGCAGGCCGACGCCCAAGGCGGCCAGGCGCGCGGCGCCCAGGGCGGTCATCTCCTGGAAGGCCGGGCGTTCGACCTCGACCTCGCAGATGTCGGCGACGAACTGCATGGCGAAACTGTTGGCGGTGACGCCGCCGTCCACCTTCAGCGTCTTCAGCGGCGGGGCACCGTCCTGGGCCAAGGCGTCCAGCAGATCCCGCGTCTGATAGGCCAAAGCCTCCAGCGCCGCGCGGACGAAATGGGCAGGACCGGAATCCCGCGTTAGCCCGACCACGGTCCCGCGCGCCTCCGGCTCCCACCAGGGCGCGCCCAGGCCGGTGAAGCCGGGCACCATATAGACCCCGCCGTTGTCGGGCAGTTCCTGCGCCATCGCTTCGGACTGACGCGATTCCGAGATCAGCTTGACCCCGTCCCTCAGCCACTGGATCGCCGATCCGGCCGAGAAGATCGACCCCTCCAGCGCATAGGCGGTCTGGCCGTCGGCCCGGTATCCCAGCGTGCCCAGCAACCGGCGCGTCGAGGCGACGGGCTCTGCGCCGACATTGGCGACCAGGAAGGCGCCGGTGCCATAGGTGATCTTGGCGTCGCCGGCCTTCAGCGCGCCGTGGCCGACCAGGGCCGCCTGCTGATCGCCGGCCGATCCGGCGATGGGCAGAGGGCGTCCGAACAGCGCCGGATCGGTCTCGCCGATGACGCCGGCGCAAGGGACGATGACGGGCAGAGCCTCGCGTGGGACGTCGAACAGGGCGCACAGGTCGTCGCGCCATTCGACCGTCTTCAGATCCATCAGGGCTGTGCGAGCGGCATTGGTCGCATCGGTGGCGTGGACCCGGCTGCAGGTCAGTTTGCAGATCAGCCAGGCGTCGATCGTGCCCAGCTTGACCTCACCCTTCGCCGCCCGCTCGCGCGATCCCGGCACGGCGTCCAGCAGCCAGGCGAACTTTGTCGCCGAGAAATAGGGATCCAGGATCAGGCCGGTCGTGGCCTGGACCTTGGGTTCATGGCCCTCGGCGGTCAGGCGAGCGGTGACGTCGGCGGTGCGGCGGTCCTGCCAGACAATGGCGCGGTGCAAAGGCTCGCTGGTCGCGGCGTCCCAGATCACCGCCGTCTCGCGCTGATTGGTGATGCCGATGGCGGCGAAACGGGCGACGCCGCCCGCCTTGCGCACCACCTCGCGGCAGGTCTGGAGGGTCGCGGTCCAGATTTCGGCCGCATCATGCTCGACCCAGCCGGATTTGGGAAAGTGCTGCGCCAGTTCGATCTGGCTGACGGCGATGGGGCGCAAATCCTGGTCGCGGACTTCGAAAGCGATGGCCCGCGTCGAGGTCGTGCCCTGGTCGATGGCGAGTATGAGGCTCAAGACGTTTCTCCCTTGGACGCCTTACGCGGCGCTCGGACCTTGGGCTAAGGGGAGCATATGACGACGCACCTGCCCAGCTATGAAGGCGTCCTCGACGCCGCCCGCCAGATCGACGGCGTCGCCGTTCGTACGCCGCTGCTCGAAAGCCCCGCCTTGAACGCCGTGGTCGGCGGGCGGGTCCAGATGAAGGCGGAGAACCTGCAGCGGGCCGGCGCCTTCAAGTTCCGCGGCGCCTACAACCGCATCAGCCGGCTAACGGATGACGAGAAGGCGCGCGGCGTGGTCGCCTTCTCGTCCGGCAACCATGCGCAAGGGGTGGCTGCCGCCGCCGCCCTCCTGGCCACGCCCGCCATCATCGTCATGCCGTCGGACTCGCCCAAGGTGAAGGTCGAGGGGGTGATCGGTTTCGGCGGCGAGGTGCGCTTCTATGACCGCTGGACCGAAAGCCGCGAGGCGATCGGCGCCGCCATCGCCGCCGAGCGGGGATCCATCCTGGTCCCCCCGTTCGACGATCCCTTCATCATCGAGGGACAGGGGACGGTCGCGCTTGAAATTCTGGATCAGGCCGACGCGCCTTTCGACCAGATGCTGTGCGGCGCTTCGGGCGGCGGATTGATGGCCGGGGTCAATCTGGTCATGGCCGAACGCAGCGCAGCGACCCAGGTGTTCGTGGTCGAACCCGAAGCGTTCGACGACACGGCGCGGTCGTTGGCGGCGGGCGAGCGGGTCGGGCATCCACAGGGCGCGCCGTCGATCTGCGACGCCCTGATGTCGCCGATACCGGGCGTCCTGACCTGGCCGATCAACCGGCGGCTGGCGGGCGCCATCACCGTGTCCGACGCGGAGGTGGCCGAGGCCATGCGCTTCGCCTTCCGTCACCTGAAACTGGTCATCGAGCCTGGCGGCGCGGTTTCGCTGGCCGCCATGCTGGCCGGAAAAATCGGGACGCAAGGGCTGACGACGGCGATCATCCTGTCGGGCGGCAATGTCGATCCGACCTTGTATGCCGAGATCATCGAAGGTCGGTTCGGCGGCTGAGGGGCTTTCATTCGGCGCGCCGGTCGGCCAACCTCGCCTCAAAGCAAAAGAGGAAGGACGCGATGACCAAGGCCAGTGAACTTCAGGGACTGATCGGCCAAGAGCTCGGGGTGTCCAAATGGTTTGAGGTCACCCAAGCGCGTATCGACGCCTTCGCCGACTGCACCGAGGATCACCAGTTCATCCATGTCGATCCCGAGGCCGCCAAGGCGACGCCGTTCGGCGGAACCATCGCCCATGGTTTCCTGACACTGAGCCTGGCCTCGGCCATGAGTTATGACGCGGTCGCGCCGTTGGACGGGGTGGTGATGGGCGTCAACTACGGCTTCGACAAGTTGCGATTCCTGACGCCGGTCCCGGCCGGATCGCGCATTCGCGGAAGGTTCAAGTTGCTGGCGGCTGAGAACAGGGGCGACGGACGCTGGCTGTTGAAACATGAACTGACCGTCGAGATCGAAGGCGGCGACAAACCGGCCTTGATCGCTGAATGGTTAGGAATGCAGGTGACGCAGGCGCGACGCGCCGACATACCGCCGGCGTGATTGCTCGGATGGGTTATTGTCCGCACGTTCGTCGATTGTGACGAGCGAACGGCTGAATCTTAACAATTCGTAGCCACGACGCCAAAATTACCTGTATCATCAACGCCACGGTGTGCGATTGTGCAGCGTGTGTGGTCACGTTTCCGCCTCGACCTTCCACAGCAAGGCTGATAAGACCCGCTTAGGCGGTAGACCCGCCCCTACTATAACAAAGGCGGAGGGCCACCCCCTATGCGTATGAAGACTTTCGTGCTGGCCTCCAGCGCAGCGGCCGCCCTGGCCCTGTCGGCTGGTGCTGCGTCGGCAGAACCGAACGGCTGGTACGGCGCGATCGACGCCGGTTACCACATGATCGACGACATCAACGCCGAGTCGTCGACGACGGGCGCCAACTGGAACTATGAAGTGAACGACGGCTGGGCGGCGTTCGCCCGTCTCGGCTACCGCTTCAATCCCAACTGGCGCGTTGAACTCGAAGGCGGCTACCGCTCGGGCGACATCGGCACCGTCCGCGCCGTGTCGGGCACGCAGGGCCTCTGCAACTTCACCCCGGCGACGGGCGGTTGCTTCTCGCCTGAAGGTGACATCGAATCTTACACCCTGATGGCGAACGTCCTCTATGACTTCGGCTACGAAGCCTGGGGCATCCGTCCGTTCGTCGGCCTGGGCGCCGGTGTGAACCAAGTCCGCACCCAGACGATCGGCAACCTGCGCGGCAACCGCGGCGCCACTTTCGCCATCGACGACGACTCGACCAAGTTCGCCGCTCAGGCGATCGCCGGTCTGGCTTGGGCCATCGGCGACCGCGCCAATGTCGATCTGACCTACCGCTATCTGACGGGCGACGCTTCGTTCGCCTCATCGACGGTCGGCACGGGCGTCGGCGCGACGCCGTTCGGCGAATGGGACGGCGACTACGATCAGTCGCACACCGTGACCCTGGGTCTGCGCTACAGCTTCGGTGCGGAAGATGCGCCGCCGCCGCCGCCTCCCCCGCCGCCTCCGCCCCCGCCGCCTCCTCCGCCCCCGCCGCCCCCGCCGCCGGTCGCTCAGACCCCGGTCGCTCGCCAGTTCGTGGTCTACTTCGACTGGGATCGCTCGGACCTGACGGCGGAAGCCCGTTCGGTGGTGACGCAGGCCGCCAACTACGCCAAGTCGGGTCGTCCGACGCGCGTCGTGATCGTCGGTTACACCGACACCTCGGGTTCGGCCGCCTATAACCTGGGTCTGTCCAACCGCCGTTCGCGCACCGTCGCGGACTCGCTGGTTGCTGCAGGCGTCAACGGCGGCGTCATCGCCCTCGACGGCAAGGGCGAAACCAACCTGGCCAAGCCGACCGCCGACGGTGTGCGCGAACCGCTCAACCGCCGCGCGACCATCGACATCAACTTCTAAGACCTCTGAGGGGTCGGCCCGGACTTATCTCCGGGCCGACCTTCGGATGTCGAAGTCGTCGAAAGACAGAACGCCGCTTCCGAAAGGAGGCGGCGTTTTTCTTTGCCGGAGGTCTTCAGGATCAGGGTGGCAGCGTCAGTCGACAGATGCGTGCAAGCCGACGGTCGCTTCTGGAGCGACGATCGGTTCGGAGTTGCGCAGAAGCGCTTGGCCGGCGCCGATGACGAGGGTCGCCGTCAGGACGGCGCTGATCACCGCGATTGCGACCAGCTTCAGGCTCTGCCCGAACTCCCGATCCTCAGGCATCACTGCATCATTCCCTGATCAGATGAGGTCGAGAACCATGGTGTGCGACTGCGCGCAAATCACGAAGCCTGTGATTGAACAACAAAAAGGGCGACGCCTCGCGACGCCGCCCGTCTCTAGGACTTGAGAGAAAGCCGTCGATCAGCCGGTGAACGGGCGGATCAGGATTTCCACGCGGCGATTCTGCGCCTTGCCTTCCGCCGTAGCATTCGACGCAATCGGATTGCGCGCGCTGTTGCCGGCGACATAGAGGCGCTGGGCGATCACGCCACGACGCACCAGTTCGGAAGCGACGCTGCCGGCGCGGCGCTCCGACAGCGGCTGGTTGATCGCATCGCCGCCGGAGGAATCGGTATGGCCGATCACGTCCACGGTCGATTGGTCGTACTGCTGCAGCACACGCGCCACGTCGTCGAGGACGGGCAGGAAGCGGGGATCGATCGAGGACTGGTTGGTGGCGAAGGTCACGTCCGACGGCATCCGCAGAACCAGCACATCGCCCTGGCGCGCGACACCGACGCCGGAGCCGGACAGTTCAGCCTCCATCGCCCGTTGCTGGCGATCCATATACTGGCCCACGGCCGCGCCGCCCAAGGCGCCGACGCCGGCGCCGATCAGGGCGTTCTTGCGGCCCTGCTCGCCGTTCGAGGTGTTGGTCAGATAGCCCAGGAGCGCACCGCCCAAGGCGCCGGCGATGGCGCCGGTTCCAGTGTTGTTGCGGACGGGGCCGGAGCGATAGGGGTCGGTCGTGGTGCAGGCGGCAGCGCCCAGCAGGGCGGCGATCGAAACGCTGGCGACGATGATCTTGGCGCGCATGGAATGTTCTCCTCGTGAATGTGATCTGGCGCGGAAACGTATGCTTACTGTGAAGGTTCCAAGCTGTACGGCGCGTGAACGGCCTTGACGACCCATTCGACGATGAACTGACAAGGGCGTGGATTAGGCGTATGGGAACCGCCGCACATTCCCAGATCGAGGACGTCCGTGAGCACGACCCTGAACGACAGCCCCGCCGGCCGCGCCATCACACCGGTCTCGATGACCCAATACGACGCCGATTTTCAGGCGTTCAGCGACGCCCTGGGCGCATCGTTTTCCCGCTACGGGTTCGCCGTCCTCGCCGACCATGGTCTGGACGAGACCCGCATCGCCGCCGCCATCGACGACGCCAAGGCCTTCTTCGCCCTGCCGGAAGACGTGAAGCGCCAGTATCACCAGCCGGGCACGGGCGGCGCGCGCGGCCTGACGCCGTTCGGGGTCGAAGCCGCCAAGGACGCCAAGACGGTGGACCTGAAGGAGTTCTGGCACGTCGGCCGCGAACTGCCGCAGGATCACCCTTATCGCCGCTACATGCGCGACAACGTCTGGCCCATCGAGATCGAGGGCTTCAAGCCGCACCTCTATGGCATGTTCGAGGACCTGGACGCCCTGGGCGCCAAGATCCTGCGCGCCATCGCCCGCTATCTGAAGTTGGACGACGACTTCTTCGCGGACAAGGTCGAGATGGGCAACAGCGTCTTGCGGATGCTGCATTATCCGCCGGTGCCCGCCGATGCGCCGGGCGTGCGCGCCGGCGCGCACGAGGACATCAACGTCATCACCCTGCTGCTGGGCGCTGAAGAGGCCGGGCTTCAGCTAAGAGAAAAGGATGGCAGCTGGCTGGACATCGCACCCCCGCCCGGCGCCCTGGTCGTCAACATCGGCGACATGCTGCAGCGCCTGACCAACCACGTCCTGCCGTCAACGACCCACCGCGTGGTCAACCCGGCGGCTGAGCGTCGCGGCTTCGCCCGCTATTCGACGCCCTTCTTCCTGCACTTCAATCCCGACTTCCCCATCGAGACCCTGCCCAGCGCCATCACGCCCGACAATCCCGACCGCTATGCCGGCAAGACCATTCTGGCCGAGGATTATCTGACCGAACGCCTGCGCGAAATCCGACTGCTTTAAAGCGTCAGCGGGAAATACGTAGTCGGGTAATGTCGCGGCCGATGTCTGCGAAGGATTTTTCGAGGTCATCGCCGCTGGTGGGGAAGAACGCTTGGCTGGTGGAGCTGGCGCAGTTTTCAAGCAACTCTCTGGCTGTGTCGATACCGGCGCCGCCACGGTTTGTACTCACGCTGAAGCCGACCGTGTAGATGGTGATTGCAGGCGTGTCCCCCCCGACGGCCTTCATGGCATTGCACAATGCGAGGGCCTGAGCAAACGGCTTGCCATTGGGTGCGTCGCACGCGATGCGAGTGCTGCTGTTCGTGTCTGCATTGCGAGCCATGACCCCTGAACAATGAGACATGTTGAACTCGCCGTCGGTCATCAGGATCACGGCTTTCAAAGTCTTGCGAGGATTGTAGTCAGCGGGCGCCGTCGGCCAGAAACTTTTGAAGCTGGGGGAGACCGCGTACCAGCCCCACGCCAGGCCAATCTGGCCTGCGGTGAACCCTCCAGCCTGAAGTCCGCTTGAAACAATCGCTGACGTTCCGATCAGATCGTACATGTCTGCGCGATCGTGCGTCAAAGGCAGGATGGGAGATCGCGTGCACATGTCGTCGCCCGAACCGCTGGGATAGAGACGCCCTACGTGCGAATCTGCGGCGCTGACATCCTTGTACCTATCAGAACCGACACGTTCGGTTGCGCACTCGCTGAGGGGATAGGAGAGCAGGGCCCCATTTACATTTCGGTACACGCGATAGTCGCAACCGTCGGCACCGCAGTAGGATTTTCCGCCCGACGTGTAAGGGTCAACATCAAGCCCGATCAGATTGATGGAATATGTGTTCGCCGTGACGTTGGCGATCTCGAATCCCTTGTTGATCTGGGTCATGCCACGCACGTCCGCGATGTAGACGGTGCCTGGGAAGTTCGTCGCCGCGTCTGTAGCGCGAAGCCCGTGGCCATTGGCGGTGATCACGATTGTGCAATCCGACAGTTGGCAACGCTGAACCGACCCCCGCCGACCATATTGGTTGTAATTAGACGTGTTGACGCGCTGCCAGGTCGAACCGTTCCAGGCTTCAAGCGAGAACGTGTCGGTTGACGCATTGGCGACGCGATAGGCTTTGCCGTTCAACTGGGTCATGCCCTCAACGCCCTTGATCCCCACAAATTGTCCGTTTTGGAAGCCATGACCATTGGCGGTGACGTATCCAGTATTGGCGCGGGTCACAGCGGTGATTGTCTTGGCTGCGCCCAAGGCCCAAGAGGCGCCGGAAATCGTCTTAGGACCGACGGGCGCTCCCCGCCCGCTACTGCGGTAATCGCCAAGCCCGTCGGCGCTTGCGTTTAGATTTACCCCCGACGAATACGGAATAATCGCCATGCGGGAATAGTAGGGCGACTGCTTTTCCTGCACGACGATCTCGACCAGTTTACGCGCTGCATCCTTGAGGCTGGCGATCCGCGCGCCTCTCATCGACCCTGTGACGTCCAGCACCAAGGCGACTTCGACGTCCTTCGATGACCGATTGACCTCCGAGTGGACGTCGACTGGGAGAGTCTTGTCCAGAAGCTGGCCGTAGGGGGGCAGGATGATGTTGGCGACCAGGGTCTTCACCTGGATCCTCAGGTCGGCGATCACCACCTGATTGGGCGACAGTTCGATTTTCAGATCAGTGTCGGCGAACGGTTCCATTGAGGCGTTGCGAAGGTTGGCCCTCAACGTCACCAAGGCCACGTCCCTGAGGTCATCCGATGCCGTGTAGGATGACCGCGCGGCGGCCAGTGCAGCGGCATCCAGCGCGTCCTGCACGCGGGCCTTCTCGGTCGTGATGCGGCTGATGTCGATCCCGCCCAGGATGATCAGAACCAGAGCCGGCATGACCAAGGCGAAGATCAACGCGACATTGCCGCCGCGATGGGACGCTAGCCGCGCCGTCAATTGGCGTAGGCCCTGGACCGTTTTACCGATCAGAGTGGAAGTCTTCACGATGACCATTCCCCGAGGGCGCAGATCGCCCAGTACCGCCCGAATAGCGCTCAGTTTGCCATCCGGCGGTTAAGGGAAGCCTCAAAGGGAACGGTTAACCCGCCCCAAAGCCTTGTCGGGCTTAGGCCGCGCTCCAGCCGCACTGATGGCCGCGGTTCTGCTCTTCCAGCCACACGTTCAGCGGCGCGAAATAGTCGGCGATGGCCGAGGCGTCGTTGCCGTCGTCGCCGGTGAAGGCCTTCATCGCCTCCTGCCAGGGCTGGGACTGGCCCATCTGCAGCATGGCGTTGAAACGCTCGCCGACTTCCTTGTTCCCGTAGACCGAGCAGCGGTGCAGCGGCCCGGTCCAGCCCGCTTGTTTGCAGGCCGCCCGCTGGAACTGGAACTGATAAATCGCGGCCAGGAAGTAACGCGTATACGGCGTGTTGCCCGGCACATGGTATTTTGCGCCCGGATCGAAGGCATTGGCCGGACGCGGTCCGGGCGGGACCAGACCCTGGTATTGCAGCATGTCGGCGGTCCAGGCCGTGTTGTAGGCGGCCGTCGCCGTCTCGCCCGAGAAGACGTCCCAACGCCAGCGGTCGACCATCAGGCCGAAGGGCAGAAAGGCGATCTTGTCCAACGCCATCTTCAGCAGGAAGGGAATGTCCTCTTCCGCGCCCGGCGTGTTCTGCAACAGGCCGATCTGATTCAGATAGGTGGGCGTCAGCGCCGACAGGCCAACGAAGTCGCCGATGGCCTCGTGGAAGCCGTCGTTGGCCCCGTTGCGGAACAGCATCGGCTGGTTCTTGTAGGCGCGCTGATAGTAGTTGTGACCCAGCTCATGGTGGACGGTGTAGAAGTCGTCGCCGTTGACGTTGGTGCACATCTTGATGCGGATATCGTCGGCGTTGTCCAAGTCCCAGGCCGAGGCGTGGCAGACGACTTCGCGGTCGCGCGGACGGGTGATCTGGCTGCGTTCCCAGAAGGTCTGGGGCAGGGGATCGAGGCCCATCGAGACGTAGAAGCCCTCGCCCGTCTTGACCATCTTCGTGGCGTCGTAATCGGCGGTCTTCAGCAGTTCGGTCAGGTCGTAGCTGGAGGCGCCGCCGAGCGCCGGGGCGACCACGTCGTAGATATTGCCCCACTGCTGGGACCACATGTTGCCCAGTAGGTCGGCGCGGATCGGGCCATGGTCGGGCTGGACCGCATCGCCGTACTTGGCGTTCAGCCGAGCGCGCACATAGCAGTGCAGGTTCTCGTAGAAGGGCTTCACCTGGGCCCACAGCCGGTCGGTCTCGGCGGCGAAATCGTCGGCCGGCATGTCGTAGCCCGAACGCCACAGGGCGCCGGTGTCGGCGAAGCCGAGCTCGCGCGAGCCTTCGTTGGCGATCTCGACCATGCGGGCGTAGTCGTCTCGCATGACCGGCGAAATGGTGCGCCAGCCTTCGTACAGCGCCTTGGTTTCTTCTGGATCGCGGCTGTCGGCCAGGATCAGCGAGGCGTCGTCCAGCGTGATCTGACGGCCCTTAAAATCGAACTTGCCGGTCGAATAGGTCGAGTCCAGCCGCGTGGTGATTTGAGCCAGCTCGTCGGCCGCGCCGGGGCGGTTGGGTGCGGGCAGGACCAGGCTGAGCCGCAGCAGGTTCAGCTTGCGGCGCACGACGGGATCGACCTGGACGTCGTTGAACTTCGCCGCCTGATTGGCCAGCTGGACCTGAAGCTCGGTCGCCTCGGCGTTGGCCCTGGATTCCAGCCACATGGTGTCGAAGGTGATGTTGGTGGCGCGCGCCCACTGGATGCGGGCGACATATTCGCTGACCTCGGCCCATTTCGCCTCGGCGTCGGCGACGAAGGCGGTCGCGCCCTCGGCGGTGATCGGATAGTCGGCCCTGACGCCAGTCGCGGGCGGCGCAGGTGCGGTGGAGGCCGTCTGTTCGGCCCCTTGGGCGCCAGTGACGGGCTCGCTAGTGCTGGCGCAACCGGCGGCGAAGGCGAGGGCGCAGACCGCGACGGCGGTCATCATCTGACGCTTCATGGTGGATCTCCTGGAACAGCGCGGGCAGGAGAGATCAGGCGTCGCCGGCCGTCAAGCGAGACGGTTCAGCGCCCGACGACGCAGGCATTCAGACCCTCGTTGCGCACCGTGCCCATGGCCGCCTGGATGCGCGACGCGCGGCGCCGAACGTAGGGGCCGGGCGCGGCCGCCTCGTACCGGCGCGGGGCCGGCAGGATGGCGGCCAGGCGCGCGGCCTCGCGCGGGCTCAGGTCGCGGGCGTCCTTGCCGAACCAATGACGCGACGCGGCCTGAGCGCCATAGACGCCCGGCGCCCACTCCACCACGTTCAGATAGACCTCCATGATCCGGCGCTTGGACCAGACCGTTTCGATCAGGACGGTGTAGCCCGCCTCCAGCCCCTTGCGAATCCAGTCGCGGCCCGGCCACAGGAAGACGTTCTTGGCGGTCTGCTGGCTGATGGTCGATCCGCCCCGGATGCGGCCGCCTTCGGCGTTGTGGTCCAGCGCCTGCTGGATCGCCTCCATGTCGAAGCCGTGGTGGCTGCAGAAACGGGCGTCCTCGGCGGCGATGGCGGCGTTGACCAGATTGGGTGAAATCTGGTTCAGCCCGCGCCATTGGTAATCCATGCCCTCGCCGCGCGCGAGCTGGCGCAGCATCAGTATGGTGGGCGG
Organism: Brevundimonas sp. AC546; assembly: GCF_979258305.1. NCBI lineage: Bacteria > Pseudomonadati > Pseudomonadota > Alphaproteobacteria > Caulobacterales > Caulobacteraceae > Brevundimonas > Brevundimonas sp. AC546. Next base: position 2,043,482 of record NZ_OZ409849.1, on the reverse strand, counting down.
CGGCGGCACGACGGCGACGATCAGCACCCCGGCGACCGGGATCAGGGCCAGAACCAGAAGGGCGGTCAGCACGACGCGACGCCAGCTCTTGCGGCCCTTCGCCATCAGAGGATGAACACCCCGGCGGCGCCGTCCTCGTCGGCCCAGGCGACCTTGTCGATGGCGGGGCTGAGCGACAGGGCGACGATGGCCGGCCCCTTCTCAGCCTTGACGAAGTTCAGCCCTTGGGCGGCGGGATGCGCCACCCAGACCCGGCCATCGGTCAGGCCGGCGGCCAGCAGGCCTTGATCGGCGCGGGCCGAGACCAGATTGACCAGGGTGGTGTCGTCATAACCGATTTCGGTCGCCTCGCGGCCCATCGGCCCGTTCGACCCGATGAAGGGCCACAGCACCGCGCCCTGCGCACCCGAGGTCGCCATCAACTGACCATTGGCCAGGAAGGCCATCGACCGCACCTTGCCCGGATAGCCGCCCATGCGCAGGTTCTTGGCGTCCTTGATGCGCCAGCCGTGCATCTGGTTGTCCTGCATGGTGGTGACGACGAAGGCGCCGTCCGGCGAGAAGGCGACGCCGGTGTGCGACCCGGCCCAGGCCAGTCTCACGGGTTGTTGTTTCTCGATCCGCGCATACCACAGGGCCGCCCCGCCATAGGTCGAGGTCGCGATGCGCCTGCCCTTGGGCTCGAAGGCCACGCCGGAGACGGTGCGCTCGTGCTGGAAGTCGCGGCGAAAACCGACCTCGTTGGGATCGATCACCGACAGGGTGCGGCCGAACGAGAAGGCGATCAGACCCGAGGCCGCTGAGGCGTCGATGGCGTCGATCCACTGGTTCTTGGCCGTGGCCAGGACGACCGGGTCCTCGTCGCGGCGCGTCCAGACGACCTTGCCGTCGTCGCCGCCGGTGACCACGCCGTCGCCGGACGGATGGACGCAGGCGCACAGCACGGCCCCGTCGTGGGCCTCGACCCGCGTCCGGTCCTCGAACCGGATCGAACCGTCGCCAAGGGCGAAGACGGCGCCGGAGTTGTCGAACAGGGCGGCGGTGACCTGGGCGTCGAAATCGAAGTTCATAGGCCGCATGTAGCGATCCGGCCTCGCCGCGTCACCTTCTGCGTGATGTGGTCGCCCTATACCGGGTCGGTCGGCTTGGGCTCGACCGGCGCCGGGGCGGCCTGAGCCTTGGTCGGCTCGTCGGGCAGGGGGATGAACTCCAGGTCGTCGGCGTGGGGCAGGGTCATGCGGCCGGCCTTCCAGTCCGCCTTGGCCTGGTCGATGCGGGCCTGGCTGGAGGCGACGAAGTTCCACCAGATCAGCCGTTCGCCCACCGGCTCGCCGCCCAGCACCATGACGGTCGATTGGACCAGGGCCTTGACGGTCGGTTCGGCCGTCGGCTCCAGCACGATCATCTGACCCTCGTGGAAGGTGCGGTCGCCAACCTCGATGGAGCCCTTGGCCACATAGAGGGCGCGCTCGCTCATGCCTCCCGTGCCCTTGCCGGACGGCGGCGCGGTGCGAACGCCGGGCTGAAGCTCCCAATGGATATAGAACAGCGGCGACGAGACAGGCACGGCGGCCTTGGCGCCGTAGGCCTCGCCTGCGACCAGACGCGCGAACAGGCCGCCGTTCTCATAGGCGGGTTGGGCGTCCTCGCCCAGGTGATGGAAAGCCGGATCGATCTCTTCGGCCTCGTCGGGCAGGGCGACCCAGGCCTGCATCCCGTGCATCGGCCCGCCGGTGCTCTTTCTCAGCGGATCGGTGCGTTCGGAATGGACGATGCCCTTGCCGGCCGTCATCCAGTTGACCTCGCCCGGCCGGATCGCCTGATCATAGCCGAGGTTGTCGTGGTGCATGATCTCGCCCTCGAACAGATAGGTCAGGGTCGACAGGCCGATATGCGGATGCGGCCGCACGTCGATGGCCGTGGCGCCGGCTGCGAACTCGGCCGGCCCCATCTGGTCCAGGAAGATGAAGGGCCCGACCATCCGGCGCGAATGGAAGGGCAGGACGCGCCCGACCTCGAACCCGCCCAGGTCCTTGCGCCGCGCGTCGATCACCAGTTCGATCATGACTTTGGTCCCTTGGCGAACGCAGTCGCCTGAGACCTCTTATCCGACGTGAGGCGTGATGATGCCAAGAGGCAGGGCGGTCACATTCTTTACGCCGCGGGTGACGATGTGGCTTTCACAGTCCGAGACGATGCCCAGAGCCAGCAGTTTCTCGCGCAGGAACAGGTCGAAGGCGTGCATGTCCGAGGTGATGATGCGCAGCACATAGTCCTCGCGCCCGGTGATGGTCGCGCACTGGACCACCTCTGGCCATTTGGCCACGGCGGCTTCGAACAGGTTCAGATTGTCGGCCGAGGGCAGCATCAGCTTGACGATGGCGTAGACCTCGAAATCCAGGCCCAGCAGCTGCGCGTTCAGCAGGGTGACCCGCTTGGTGATCAGGCCGGAATCTTCTAGCCGCTTGATCCGCCGCCAGCAGGGCGAGGCCGACAGTCCGACGCGATCCGCGACCTCCGCGACCGACAGCCCGGCGTCTTGCTGCAGGATATCCAGGATGCGGGCGTCGATGGGGTCGAGTTCGTCGGCCAATGCGTTTCTCCGATGGCGATTATCGCGAAATAAAATACCCGAAATCGGGATTTTGCAAGGTCAATTTGAGCGAGCACCTGCTTAGGGGCCGTGTTATCACACGTCCAGAGGAAACACGGACGGACCCCGAATGGATATGGACGCCCGCATGAACGACGAAAACGTGAAAAAGAACAGCCAGCCCCTGTCATTGCGTGTGCCGGAACCGTCCGGCCGACCCGGCGATGCGCCGGACTTCAGCCACCTGCTGATGGATCCCGCCGGCGTGGTCGAACGGCCCGAGGTCGGATCGACGCCCTATGAGATGCGCGATCTCGCCTTCCGCCTGATTCGGGTGCTGGACGACGATGGCGCCGCCGTCGGGCCGTGGAACCCGCGCCTGGACGCTGAGACCCTGCGTCGCGGCCTGAAGGCCATGATCCTGACCCGCGCCTTCGACGACCGGATGCACCGCGCCCACCGTCAGGGCAAGACCAGCTTCTATATGAAGTGCACCGGCGAAGAGGCCATCGCGGTCGCCCAGGGCATGATCCTGAGCCGCGAGGACATGGGTTTCCCGACCTATCGCCAGCAGGGGCTTCTGATCGCGCGCGGCTATCCGCTGGTCGAGATGATGAACCAGATCTATTCGAATGCGGCGGACCCGATCAAAGGCCGCCAGCTGCCGATTATGTATTCGGCCAAGGACTACGGCTTCTTCACCATCAGCGGCAATCTAGGCACCCAAGTGCCGCAGGCCGTCGGCTGGGCCATGGCCAGCGCCTACAAGGGGGACGACAAGATCGCCATCAGCTGGATCGGCGACGGCGCCACGGCTGAGGGGGATTTCCACAACGCCCTGACCTTCGCCTCCGTCTATCGCGCCCCGGTCATCCTGAACGTCGTCAATAACCAGTGGGCCATTTCGTCCTTCCAGGGCATCGCCGGCGGGCTGGAGACCACCTTCGCCTCCAAGGCCATCGGCTACGGCCTGCCGGCCCTGCGGGTGGACGGTAACGACTTCCTGGCGGTGTGGGCGGCGACCCAGTGGGCCGAGGAGCGCGCCCGCTCGAACCAGGGCGCGACGGTGATCGAACTGTTCACCTATCGCGGCGCCCCGCACTCGACCTCCGACGACCCCAGCCGCTATCGCCCCGGCGACGAGCACGAGAAATGGCCGCTGGGCGATCCGCTGGAACGGCTGCGCCAGCATCTGACCGTCATCGGCGAGTGGGACGACGAGCGTCACACGGCCGCGCTGAAGGATGCTGTGGAACAGGTCCGCGCCGCCGGCAAGGAATCCGAAGCCATCGGCACCCTGGGCCAGTCGCGCCCCAGCGTGAAGACGATGTTCGAAGAGGTCTATGCGACCGAAGACTGGCGGCTGATCGAACAGCGCCGCGAGGTGGGGGTCTGACCATGGCTGAGCAAACCACCTTCACCGACGCCGATCGCAACGACGGCGTCGAGCCGGACATGATCGACCAGAACGCAGCCCCTGCATCGCAGACGACCGGTTCCGGCGTCGTTCCGATGAACATGATCCAGGCCCTGAACTCCGCCATCGACGTCAAGATGGCCGAGGACGCCAATGTCCTGTCGTTCGGCGAGGACGCCGGCTATTTCGGCGGGGTCTTCCGCGTCACCGACAAGCTGCAGCAGAAGCACGGCCTGACCCGCAGCTTCGACGCCCCGATCTCGGAATGCGGCATCGTCGCCGCCGCCATCGGCATGGGCGCCTATGGCCTGCGCCCCGTCGTCGAGATCCAGTTCGCCGACTACATCTACCCGGCCTACGACCAGATCGTCTCGGAAGCGGCCAAGATGCGCTATCGCTCAGGCGGCCAGTTCACCTCGCCCATCGTGGTGCGCAGTCCCTATGGCGGCGGCATCTTCGGCGGCCAGACCCACAGCCAGTCGCCGGAAAGCCTGTTCACCCATATCGCGGGCCTGAAGGTCGTCATCCCGTCCAACCCCTATGACGCCAAGGGTCTGCTGACCGCCGCCATCGAGGACGACGACCCGGTCGTCTTCTTCGAGCCGAAACGCCTGTACAACGGCCCGTTCGACGGATGGCACGAGAAGCCGGTCAGCCCGTGGAAGGCCCAGGATCTGGCCCAGGTACCGACCGGCAAATACGTCGAGCCCATCGGCAAGGCGCGCGTGATGCGCGAAGGAAACGACGTCACCATCCTGGCCTATGGCACCATGGTCTGGGTCGCCCTGGCCGGCGCGGAACACGCAGGCGTGGACGCCGAGGTCATCGACCTGCGCAGCCTGGTGCCACTGGACATCGAGGCCATCGAGGCCAGCGTCAAGAAGACCGGCCGCTGCGTTATCGTGCACGAGGCGCCCAAGACCTCGGGCTTCGGCGGCGAGCTGTCGGCCCTGGTGCAGGAGCGCTGCTTCTATCACCTGGAGGCGCCGATCGCGCGCGTCACCGGCTGGGATACGCCTTATCCTCACGCCTTCGAATGGGAATATTTCCCTGGGCCGCAACGGGTCGCAGACGCCTTGAAGAGCGTCATGACGGGAGGTCGTTAAGATGGGTCGTTTCGTCTTCAAACTGCCCGACGTGGGCGAAGGCACCGCCGAGGCCGAACTGGTCGGCTGGCACGTCAAGGTCGGCGACATCGTCGCCGAGGACCAGATCGTCGCCGACATCATGACCGACAAGGCCACCGTCGAGATCACGGCGCCGGTGTCCGGCAAGGTCATCGCCCTGCACGGCGAACCCGGCGCCATGGTGCCGGTACGCGGACCCCTGGTGGAGTTCGAGGTCGAGGGTGGCGGGAATGCGGAAGAGAACCCCTCCGTCTCTCCGCTGCGCTCCGAGCCACCTCCCCCCGCCGCGCGCGGTGAGGAGACCGCCGTCGCCGCATCGTCTCCTCCCCACGTCAGTGGGGAGGGGGACCGCGCGAAGCGTGGTGGAGGGGCTCCTGAAGCCCCCCAGACCTCCACCGGCAACTATGTCTTCAAGCTGCCCGACGTGGGCGAAGGCACGGCCGAGGCCGAGCTTGTCGGCTGGCACGTCAAGGTCGGGGATGTGGTCGAGGAAGACCAGATCATCGCCGACATCATGACCGACAAGGCCACGGTCGAGATCACCTCGCCCGTCGCCGGAACGGTCGTCGCTCTTTACGGCGAGGCCGGCAAGTCCGTGCCCGTCGGCGGCCCGCTGGTGGCGTTCGATGTCGAGGGGCGCGGCAATGTCGCCAAGACCCCCTCCGTCTCTCCGCTTCGCTCCGAGCCACCTCCCCCCGCTTCGCGCAGGGAAGAGACGGTCGCCGCATCGTCTCCTCCCCGTGAAACGGGCAGGGGGACCGCGCCCGTCGGGCGTGGTGGAGTGGCTCTGTCCGCCGCCCCCGCCCTGACCGGCCGCGCGTCCGGCGAACGCCCGTCCGCCTCGCCGGCCGTTCGCAACCGCGCGCGCGATCTGGGCGTGGACCTGACCTTCGTGCCGGGTTCCGGCCCGGCCGGTCGGATCACGCACGAGGATCTGGACGGCTTCATCGCGCGCGGCGGTTCGCAGCCTGCGTCCGCTCCGTCCGGCGGCGGCTCGACCTATGCGAAGGCCGAAGGAACGACCGAGGTCCGCATCATCGGCCTGCGTCGCAAGATCGCGGAGAAGATGGCCGAGAGCGTGCGCCGCATTCCGCACATCACCTATGTGGAGGAGATCGACGTCACGGCGCTGGAAGAGCTTCGCGCCCACCTGAATGCGACGAAGCAAAAGGACCAGCCCAAGCTGAACCTGCTGCCCTTCATCGCGCGCGCCATCGTGGTCGCCCTGCGCGATCAGCCGCAGATCAACGCCACCTATGACGACGAGGCCGGCGTCCTGACCCAGCACGCCCCGGTGCACTTAGGGATCGCCGCCCAGACGCCGAACGGCCTGATGGTGCCGGTGGTCCGCCACGCGGAAGCACTCGATCCCTATGCTGCGGCGCTGGAGATCGCCCGCGTCACCGGAGCCGCCAAGGACGGCGTGGCCAAGCGCGAGGAACTGTCGGGCTCGACCATCACCATCACCTCGCTGGGCACGCTGGGCGGGGTGGTCCACACCCCGATCATCAACCACCCCGAGGTCGCCATCGTCGGCCCCAACAAGATCGCCGAACGGGTCGTCGTCCGCGACGGCCAGATGGTCGTGCGCAAGATGATGAACCTGTCATCGTCGTTCGATCACCGGATCGTCGACGGGCATGATGCGGCGGTCTTCGTCCAACGGATCAAGGGGCTGCTGGAACATCCCGCGACCTTGTGGATGAACTAGACGACACCCTTCTCCCGTTGGAGAAGGTGGCCCGAAGGGCCGGATGAGGGTTCTGCCGGTGGGCCAGTCCGCACCGTCCGACCCTCACCCTTTCGCGCAAGAACGACGCGGAGGCGTCGTGCGCTCAAGCCCTCTCCCCCTGGGAAAGGGTCGGCAGGATGAGACGGAAAAGACGATGCAGCAGCTCAAGACCAAAGTCCTCATCATCGGCGCGGGCACCGGCGGCTATGTCGCAGGCATCCGCTGCGGCCATCTCGGGCTGGACACCGCGCTGGTGGACGGCGGCGACGGGCTGGGCGGAACGTGCCTGAACGTCGGCTGTATTCCGTCCAAGGCCATCATCCATGCGGCAGGCAAGTTCGAGACGGTGGCCAAGGCGGCCGGTGGCGGGACGCTGGGGATCACGGCGGCGGCGCCCGCCATCGACCTGTCGCAGACGGTCGAATGGAAGGACGGCATCGTCCGTAAGCTGAACGCCGGGGTCGCGGCCCTGCTGAAGAAGGCTAAGGTCAAGGTCATCAAGGGCTGGGCGAAGTTCGAGGACGCCAAGACCTGCATCGTCCAGACGGACGACGGCGACATCCGCATCACCGCCGAACACGTCATCCTGGCCACGGGGTCCGAGCCGGTCGAACTGCCCTTCCTGCCGTTCGGCGGGGACGTCATCTCCTCCACCGAGGCGCTGAGCCTGTCGGAGGTCCCGAAGAAGCTGGTCGTGGTCGGCGGCGGCTATATCGGGTTGGAGCTGGGTATCGCCTTCAGGAAGCTGGGCGCCGAGGTGGCCATCGTCGAAATGGCCGAACGCATCCTGCCCCTCTACGACAAGGCCCTGACCGATCCCGTCGCGAAATGGCTGGAGAAGCATGGCGTCGAACTGCACCTGGGCGCGCGGGCCGGCGGGTTCGGGGACGGCAAACTGTCGATCACCACGCGCGACGGTGAGCCACTGCAACTGGACGCCGACAAGGTGCTGGTGACGGTCGGCCGTCGTCCGCGCACCTCGGGCTGGGGTCTGGAGAATATGGGCGTGGCCATGGCCGGCCCGTTCGTGAAGATCGACCAGCGTTGCGCCACTTCGATGAAGAACGTCTGGGCCGTCGGAGACCTGACCGGCGAACCGATGCTGGCGCACAAGGGTTCGGCCCAGGGCGAGGTGGTCGCCGAAATCATCGCCGGCCATGACCGGGTGTTCGACCCCGTCACCATCGCTGCCGTCTGTTTCACCGAGCCGGAGATCGTCTCGGCGGGTCTGGGTCCGAACGATGTCGCGGGCCGTGACGACGTGATCCAGTCCGTCTTCCCCTTCGCCGCCATCGGCCGCGCCCTGGCCATCGAGGCGGGCGATGACGGCGGCTTCGTGCGGGTTATCGCGTCTAAGGCCGACCATCGCATCCTGGGCATCCAGGCCGTGGGTCAACACGTGTCGGAACTGTCCAACAGCTTCGCCCAGATGATGGAAATGGGGGCGGTGCTGGAAGACGTGGCCGGGACCATCCACGTCCACCCGACCCTGGGCGAGGCCTTCCACGAGGCGTCGCTGCGCGCCCTGGGGCACGCGATCCATATTTGAGGCCGTTGCCCGAAGTTCGGCGCCTTCTCTCTAAAGTTCGTCATCCTAGGCCTTGTGCCTAGGATCCATACGCTCGCTATCGAAGACGTCGCATTCTGTCCCTAAGGCCTAGGATGACGGGGTGTGGGGTGGGAGGCTGCCCTTAAAGCCTCTCCAGCCGTTTGGCGTGGTTCGCCACCATGCGCAGCGCCAGGCCGTCCGGCAGAAACCGCGCCAGGCCGGCCATGACATTGTTCATGACCCCTGGCGTGACGCTGGGTCGATTGGCTTCGCAGGCGTCGTAGCCGATCTGCGCCACGCGAGCGGCGTCCATCCACATCCAGGCCGGATAAGCGCTGGACACCTGGTCTCGCGAGCCGTTGACGTCGTGGAACTCGGTCAGCGTATAGCCGGGGTTCAGCACCGTGACGTGGACGCCGGTCCCCTGCGTCTCCAAATACAGACCCTGAGACGCCTTGATCAGGAAGCTCTTGATCGGACCGTACAGGGTGTCGCCGCCGGTCGCCGGCATCTGGCCGGCGAGAGACGCCACATTCAGCACCCGGCCGAAGCCGCGCTGGATCATGCCGGGCAGCAGCAGGCGCGACAGCTCGACCGGCGCGGTCAGCATGACCTGGATCATGGCGCGGTGGGCGCCGAGGTCCGTGTCCAGAAAGCCGGTGACCCGGCTGAAACCCGCGTTGTTGACGAGGCCGTCGACGGTCAGGCCGCGCGCGGCGATGGTCGCGACCAGTCGTTCGGGCGCCACGGGATCGGACAGGTCTTCGGGGATGGCGGTTGCGGTGACGCCGTGGGCGGCGGCCAATTCGTCGGCCAGGGCTTGCAGCGGCCCTTCACGGCGCGCTGTCAGGATCAGGTTCCAGCCCTTGTCCGCATAGGTTCGAGCGAGCGCCGCGCCGATGCCGGCCGAGGCGCCGGTGATCAGAACGGTTCGTCTCATGGGACGATCAGGCTGCGACGGGGCAGGACGTGTGGGGCGCAAACGCCGCCAAGGACACCGGATTTTGCGCCAGCAGGTCCGCGATGGTGATCTTGGACAGGGCCTCGGTCGCGGCCTCGTCGGCGGCGGTCAGGGCCTTGGCGACCTGGCGCGGTATATGTTCGCTGATCGGGCAGCCCTTGGCGCCGGCGGGGGGCGAGCCGATGTGGGCGCAACCGTTCACCGCCTTCAGCACCTCGTCCAGCCGGATGTCCTCGGGCCGGCGCAGCAGCCACGACCCGCCGGTCGCGCCGGGACGGGTGGCGATCAGCCCGGCCTTGGCCAGCAGAGCCGTCACGCGCCGGACCACGACGGGGTTCGTCGGGATCGAGGACGCCAGCACGCCACTGGGCGCGGCCTGGGCAGGTCCATAGGCGCCCTTGTGGGCCATATAGGCCAGGGCGTGGGCGGCGACGGGGAAGCGCTGGCTGTCTGACATGGTTTTGTTCCTGATGTGAAAATAGGCGCTCATGGCCCGAATCACAAATCGGTCCGCAGAACGCCGAAACCGAATCCCCTTCGGCACGATTGAAGACCGCGCGGAATGAGCCTAAAGGCTCGCCGCTTTGAAGGGACCGACGCCGCGTCGGAGACCCGGAGGATACGCATGGCCGGGGATACTCCCCACGACGCGAGCGCTCCCTCGCCCGCGTCGAACACGCCGGACACGCCCACCCACGCCACGGGACCCGAGTCCCACGCTCCAGGAGGCCAAGTCGCCAAGCACGGCGGCATGTTCGCCTTGACTATTGGCGCGATCGGCGTGGTGTTCGGCGATATCGGCACCAGCCCGCTGTACGCCCTGCGTGAAGCGATCGGTCATGCCCAGCGCGGCGTGGGCGGGGACCTCGCCGTGGTCGGCGTGGTGTCCCTGGCTTTCTGGGCGCTGATGGTGGTGGTGACGTTCAAATACGTCTTCTTCCTGATGCGCGCCGACAACAAGGGCGAGGGCGGCACCCTGTCGCTGATGGCCCTGGCCCAGTTCGCGGTCGGTCGGCGCAGCGCGTGGATCTTCATCCTGGGCGTCTGCGGTGCGGCGCTGTTTTATGGCGACGGCATCATCACGCCCGCCATTTCGGTGCTGTCGGCGGTCGAGGGGCTGCAGGACGCGCCGGGCCTGTCGGGCAAGCTGGACGCCTTCATCGTGCCGATCTCGGCCGGCATCCTGATCGCCCTGTTCATGGTCCAGTCGCGCGGCACGGCCAGCCTGGCCAAATATTTCGGCCCGATCACGGCCGTCTGGTTCCTCAGCCTGGGCGCCCTGGGCCTGGTCCATATCTTCGACGACATCAGCATCCTGCGCGCCCTGTCGCCCTATTACGGCGTCAGCCTGCTGCTGCACGACGGCTTTTTGGGCTTCATCATCCTGGGCAGCGTCTTTTTGGCGGTGACGGGGGCCGAGGCCCTCTATGCCGACATGGGCCATTTCGGAAAGGCGCCGATCCGCATGGGCTGGCTGGCCTTCGTCCTGCCGTGCCTGACGCTGAACTATCTGGGTCAGGGCGCCTTGATCCTGGATAACCCCGCCGCGGCCGAGAATCCGTTCTGGAACATGGTGCCGCAGTTCGCCTACTGGCCCATGCTGATCCTGGCGACGATCTCGACGGTCGTGGCCTCGCAGGCCGTGATCACCGGCGCCTTCTCGGTGACCCAGCAGGCGGTGCAGCTGGGCCTTCTGCCCCGCATCGACATCAGGAACACATCCGAGACCCAGGCCGGTCAGATCTTCGTGCCGGCGGTGAACACCTTCCTGATGATCGGTGTTCTGGTGCTGCTGTTCGTGTTCCAGAGCTCGCACAACCTCACCGCCGCCTATGGCGTCGCGGTGACGGGGACCATGCTGGTCAATACGCTGATGGCCTATTCCGTCATCCGCAAGGGCTGGAAATGGCCGATGTGGGCGGTGGCCGGGACGCTCATTCCGTTCGCCTTCATCGACAGCGTCTTCCTGACCTCCAACCTGCTGAAGATCCCCGACGGGGCCTGGATGCCGCTGGTATTGGGCGCCTGTCTGGTCGTCATCATGTGGACCTGGGTGCGCGGCACCCAGATTCTGACGGCCAAGACCCGCAAGGACAGCCTGCCGCTCAGCGACCTGATCGAGATGCTGCAGGCCCGTCCGCCGCACCGGGCGCCGGGCATGGCCATCTTCCTGACCAGCGACCCGGACGTCGCCCCCGTCGCCCTGATGCACAATCTCAAGCACAACAAGGTGCTGCACGAGAAGAACGTCATCCTGACCGTGCGCACGTCAGAGCGGCCACGCGTCAAGGAGGCCGACCGGGTCAAGATGGAGCCGATCAACGACGACTTCAAAAAGGTCACGGTCACCTATGGCTTCATGGAGACGCCGAACGTGCCGCGCGCCTTGGGCCTGTGCCGCAAGCAGGGACTGAAGTTCGACATCATGTCGACCAGCTTCTTCCTGGGTCGGCGTTCGCTGATCCCGTCGGCGCGACAGGGCATGCCGCTGTGGCAGGACCGGCTGTTCATCTTCCTGATGCGCAACGCCGCCAATCCGACCGACTTCTTCCATATTCCCCCCGGCCGCGTGGTCGAGTTGGGCGCGCAGGTGGCCGTATGAGTGCTGAGGGACGAGGCGGACAAAGTTCGCAGGCGCGTGGACGCCGCATGGCTGTCAAGGGTCGCCCGCGCCCCGCTCCGGCCGTGGATACCGCCGCCGCCCCGTCGCAGGACGACATAGGCGTCGAGGCGCGCGTCGTCGCCGGCATTCTGCTGAATGCGGCTCTGGAAAAGCGCAACGGTCTGGACGAGGCCCTGTCCCAGCCCGCCGCCCGCGCGCTGGAGCCGGTGGACCGCGCCTTCGCCCGCGCCGTGGCCATGGCCGGCCTGCGCCGCCTCGGCGAGATCGACCAGATTCTAAATCGTCGTCTGAAGAAGTCGCCACCTGAGGCTGTCCGCACACTGATGCGTATCGCCCTGGCCCAGACCCTGGTGCTGGAAACGCCCGCCTTCGCCGCTGTTTCCACGGCGGTGAAGCTGGCCGAACGCGATCCCAAGACGCGCCCCTACAAGAATCTGGTCAACGCCGTGCTGCGCGGCGTCGGCCGCGAAGGCCCCGGCCTGACGACGGCCGAGAGCAATCTACCCGACTGGATCGCGGCCCGCTGGAAGGCGACCTATGGCGAGGCCGCCTTGGCCGGTTTGGCCCTGGCCGCCCGTGAGGAGCCGGCGACCGACCTCAGCCTGAAGCCCGGCGTCGATCCCGCCGCCGTGGCCGCCGCCGTCGAAGGTGAAGCGCTGGCGGGCGGCACGGTCCGCACCGGCCGTCGCGGCGATGTCGCCTCCTGGCCCGGTTTCGAGGATGGGAACTGGTGGGTGCAGGACGCCGCCGCCGCCGTCCCCGGCCGCCTTCTGGATGTCAAACCCGGCGAGACCGCCTTGGACATGTGCGCTGCGCCGGGCGGCAAGACCCTGCAACTGGCCGCCGCCGGCGCCTCTGTCGTCGCCCTGGACCGTTCGGCCTCACGCCTGAAACGCCTGACCCAGAACCTTGAGCGCACCGGCCTGACCGCCGAGGTGATCGCCGTTCCCGCCGAAGACTGGGAAGACGTCCGCAGCTTCGACGCCGTGCTTCTGGACGCGCCCTGCACCGCCACCGGCACCTTCCGCCGCAACCCGGAAGTTCTGCGCGCCACCAAGCCCGCCGAGGTCGCCAAACTGGCCGACGTCCAGCACCGTCTGCTCGACGTCGCCGCCGAACGGGTCAAGCCGGGCGGCCGGATGGTCTATTGCACCTGCTCGCTGGAGCGCGAGGAGGGCGAGACCCAGATCATCGCCTTCCTGCGCCGCAACCCCGCCTTCCGCACCGTCGCCGCCGACCCCGCCGCGCTGGGCGCCCCGCCAGAGGCCCTGACGCCCGAAGGCTGGCTGCGCATCCTGCCCTCCATGTGGGCCGAACACGGCGGCCTGGACGGCTTCTTCGCCGCTAGGCTGGAACGGGTCGCCTAGGTTTTCAAGGTGCGCGTCTCGACCCGGGCAGAGCGTCGGCGGCCTTTCGTAGGTCGGCGTACTCCTGCTCCACACGCGCCTTTTCAAGCGATCGTCGTTGGGCGTCGAAAGACTTGTAAGCCGCCTTCGCATGGCGGTCGGCGTCGTCCTTGGACACACGACCGCCGTGGGACAGAACCACGCGGCCCAACCCTTTCAACTGGGCGTCCAGAAGTTCGGAAGCTTGCGCCATCGTCGTCAGGCGGCCGGTTTCCAACTGGTCCTCGAAGATGGTCAGCAGCAGGTCGGTCAGACGGTTCAACTCGCGGACTTCCGCCCGCGCCAGGAAGTTCTTGGCCACGGTCACATCGGCCGCAGCGATCCGCTCACCCTTCCAGTTCTGAAGGCCCATGTCGGGTTCCGCCGCGTCGGCGCGCGTCATCAGCAGCTCGGCGGGCGTGTGACTGGTCACCGCGTAGCAGAGCTTGGCCTGGGTGTTGCGGTAGAAGGTGCGCCAGGCGTCCGACTTGGGATCGTAATCCTGGCACAGGCTGCAGATCTGACGGATTTCCGCATAGAGGTTGGCTTCCTCGCTGCGGATGTCGCGAATGATGTCGCGCAGTTCGCGGATGCGATCCTGCTCGCCGCCCGCCTTCATCCGCTCCACATCGACCACGAAGCCGCGCGTGGCGAACCGGATCAGCACGGCGGTGGCCCAGCGGCGGAACAGGGTCGCCTGCGCCGAACTGACCCGGTAGCCGACCGAGATCACCATATCGAGGCTGTAGAGGACGCTTGGCCGGCCCCGACCGTTTGTTTGCATTTTCTGCAAAGAAATCGACTCGTCGAGTTCGCCTTCTTCTAGAATGCTGCCGATGTGGCGTGAAATCACGGACAAGTCGCGGCCGAAAAGGCTCGCGATCTGCGCCTGGCTCATCCACAGCGCATCGCCATCGAAGCGGATTTCGACCCTGGCTCCGTCATGGGCGCCGTAGATCAGAAAGCGGTCGCCGGAGCCGTCCTCGAACACGCGAACGGGCTCGGCGACGGACGGGTCTTGCATCGACATCAGGACTTCCTGCGCAAGTTTGGCGTGAACAAGAGTAGAACATGTCGGGGCTTCCTCGCCAAGCCGGTTGCTCCCGTCGGCGCCGCGCCTTATCCGGAAGGCCATGGCCGTCACCCCTCTGATCTGTCCGTCGATCCTCGCCAGCGATTTTGCGCGGCTGGGTGAAGAAGTTCGCACGCTGGAGGCGGCGGGCGCCGACTGGATCCACGTCGATGTGATGGATGGGCATTTCGTGCCGAACATCACCCTGGGCCCCGACATCGTGAAGGCGATCCGGCCGCATACGAGCCTGCCGTTCGACGTGCACCTGATGGTCGCGCCGGTCGATCCGTGGCTGGAGGCGTTCCGAGAGGCGGGCGCCGACGTCCTGACCGTCCACCCGGAAAGCGGGCCGCACCTGCACCGCACCTTGGGCCGTATCCGGCAGCTAGGCGCCAAGGCGGGCGTCGTATTCAATCCGGCGACGCCGCTGTCGATCCTGGAAGAGGTCGTCGATCTGGTCGATCTGGTGCTGATCATGTCGGTCAATCCGGGCTTCGGCGGCCAGAAGTTCATCGACAGTTCGCTGCGCAAGATCGCCGGCGCGCGGGCCATTCTGGACCGGGCCGGCTCATCGGCGCACCTGCAGGTGGACGGCGGCGTGACCTCGGCCAACGCAGGCGCCTGCGTCGCCGCCGGCGCCGATGCGCTGGTCGCCGGGTCGTTTGTGTTCAAGGGCGACTACGCGACCAATATCGCTGCCCTGAAAGCTGCTCCGGCCGTATCGTGAGCCCGCTCGGCCCCTTCGCCCCGCGCGGGCAGGAAACGACGCTGGACGTCGCCTCGGGCCAGATTCCCGGCCTGCCCGGCGCGCCTGTGCGCACCCCGGTGCGCTCGGGCGACACGATCGCGGGGCCGGGCCTGTGGCCCGCCATCGCCGGACGGCTGGCGACGCGACAGCTGTGGATCGAGCTTTATGGCCTGCCCGGCTATGGACTGACGCTGGGATCGCCGCTGGGGGGCGGCAAGGTGACGGCCTTCGCCGCCACGCCGCGTGACTTCCGCCCCCATGATCCGGCGCCGGGCCGCAATGTCCTGGCCGGACGCTTCATGCTGGCGGGGGCTTCGATGGAAGTCGAACCGCCGTCCGATCCGTGGAATCGGCCCAGCCCCTCGCGGCCGTTCGCGGTCGAGCTTCACGCCTTCGCCTGGCTGCCGGGATTGATGGCCCAGGGGGATCGGGGCGCCCGTGAGGCGCTGCGTCTCACCCTGGCCTGGGCCGACGCCTTCGCGCGGTGGTCGCCCTTCGCCTGGGGACCGGAAATCCTGGCCCGACGGGTGGTCAATCTGGCATGCGGCGCGCGGCGGATGGGCGCTGTCGCGACCGAGGCCGAACGGCTGAGACTGGCCGACAGCCTGGCGCGCCAGACGCGTCAGCTGCTGCGTCCCCCCGGCGGTCTGGCCAGCCGGGCCGAACGGCTGACGGCGGCGGCCATCGGCGGATGCGTCCTGGCCGGGGCGCCGGGACAGGCCTTGCGTCGTCGCGCCCTGTCGCGGCTGGACGGCGCCCTGAAGACCACGGTCCAGAACGACGGCGGTCATGCCTCGCGCAGTCCCGAGGCGGGGCTGGAGCTTCTGCTCGACCTGCTGACGCTGGACGACGCCCTGTCGCAACTGTCCGAGCCGACGCCAGACGGCGTTTCGGCCGCCATCGCCCGATTGACGCAGGGCTTGCGCCTGCTGACCCTGCCTGACGGTCGCCTAGCCAGTTTCCAGGGCGGCGGACCCTCCAGCGCCGAACGGGTCGCTGCGGCCCGCGCCCATGACGATGAGGCCGCCCCGGCCAAGGGCGATTCCGCCCATTCGCCCACCGGCGCGGTCGCCGGCCTGACGCGCATCGCCAGCCCGCTGCTGACCATCATGGCGGACGCCGCACCGCCGGCGCGTGGGGCTTGGGGCGCGGCCTCCTGCGCCCAGCCGATGGCGCTGGAGATCGCCTGCGGCAAGGACCGGCTGGTGACCGGCTCGGGCTGGACCCCGGCCTCGACGGATCGTCAGGCCTTGCGGCTGACACCCGCCCATTCGACCCTGACCCTGGGCGAGCGGTCGCTGAACGAGCCGCTGGGCGGCTGGAAGGGTGACCTGCTGGGCCCGCGCCTGGTCGGGCCGCCGATCCATGTGACGACGGACCTGCGCGACGGCGACGGCGCCGTCTGGCTGGAGATGGAGCACGACGGCTGGAACGAGCTGTTCGGCCTGAACCATCAGCGGCGGCTGTATCTGGATCAGCGGCTGGACGAGCTGCGGGCCGAGGAGAAGCTGTTCCCGACGCCGGGCCGCAAGGAGATGGTGCGCCAGATCGCGGCCCCCTACGCCATCCGTTTCCATCTGGAGCCGGGGGTGCAGGCCTCGCTGGCGCGCGACCGCCGCTCCATCCTGCTGCGCGGCGCCTCGGGCCGGGGCTGGTGGTTCAGGACCGACGGTCCCGACGTCGCCATCGAACCCAGCGTCCACATCGACGCCGGCCTGACGCGCCGCAGCTTGCAGATTGTGGTGCGCGGCTCGGCCCGCACCGACAGCGAAAGCAAGATCCGCTGGAAGCTGAGTCCGGCGGGCGCGAGCGGCGAACCGACGTAGAAGGGTGACGTGACGCCGGTTTGGGTCTAGAGGGCGCGCCATCCTCCCCCAGCCTTCACGGACGCCGCCTCATGCCCGCCGCTCCCGACTTTCCGCCTGCGCCAGATCATGTGAAGCCGCAACGCGCCCTGATTTCCCTATCCGACAAGGCGGGGCTGGAAGATGCGGCTCGCACCCTGCATGACCTGGGCGTCGAACTGGTCTCGACCGGCGGCACCCGCGCAGCGATCGAGAAGCTGGGCTTGCCGGTCAAGGATGTGGCGGACCTGACCGGCTTCCCCGAGATGATGGACGGCCGGGTCAAGACCCTGCACCCCATTGTTCACGGCGGCCTGCTGGGCGTGCGCCACGCGGCCGACCATGCCAAGGCCATGACCGACCACGGCATCGGGCCCATCGATATCGTCTGGATCGACCTCTATCCATTCGAATCCACCGTCGCGGCAGGCGGCTCCTTTGAGGCCGCGGTCGAGAATATCGACATCGGCGGCCCGGCCATGATCCGTTCGGGCTCCAAGAACCACGGCTATGTCGCCGTCGCCGTGGACGGCCCGTCCATCGGCCTGATCCTTGAGGCGCTGAAGGCTGAGGGCTCGACCGATCTGGCGCTGCGCAAACGCCTGGCCGCCCGCGCCTTCGCCCGCACCGCCACTTATGACGCCGCCGTCTCCGGCTGGTTCGCGAGCCAAGTCGAGGACGTCGCCCCGGCCCGCAAGTCGATCGCCGGTTCCCTGGCCCAGACCCTGCGCTATGGCGAAAACCCGCATCAGACCGGCGCCTTCTATCGCACCGGCGAGCGCCGTCCGGGCGTCGCCTATGCGACCCAGGTCCAGGGCAAGGAGCTGGGCTACAACAATATCGCCGACGCCGACGCCGCCTATGAGCTGGTCGCCGAGTTCGAGGCCCCGGCCGTCGTCATCGTCAAACACGCCAACCCCTGCGGTGTGGCGGTCGGCAAGGACCTGTCCGAAGCCTACGCCCGCGCGTTGGAATGCGACGCCGTCTCGGCCTTCGGCGGGGTGATTGCGGTCAACCGCCCACTGAACGGTGACGACGCCCGCGCCATCACCGGCATCTTCACCGAAGTCGTCATCGCCCCCGGCGCGGACGACGAGGCCAAGGCCGTCTTCGCCGCCAAGAAGAACCTGCGCCTGCTGATCACCGACGGCCTGCCCGATCCGCACGGCGTGGGCGAGGTGTTCCGCTCGGTCGCCGGCGGCTTCCTGGTGCAGTCGCGCGATCGGTCGTTGATCAAGCCGGAAGACCTGAAGATCGTGACCAAGCGCCAGCCGACGCCGACCGAGATCCAGGACATGCTGTTCGCCTTCACCGTGGCCAAACACGTCAAGTCCAATGCCATCGTCTACGCCAAGGACGGCCAGACGGCCGGCATCGGCGCCGGCCAGATGAACCGCCGCGACAGCGCCCGCATCGCCGCCATCCGCGCCAAGGAGGCCGGTGAGGCGAAAGGCCTGGCCCATTCCCTGGCCGAGGGTTCGGCCTGCGCCTCGGAAGCCTTCTTCCCCTTCGCCGACGGCCTGTTGGAAGCGGTTGCGGCCGGCGCAACGGCGGTGATCCAGCCGGGCGGCTCGATGCGCGATGCCGAGGTCATCGCCGCCGCCGACGAGAAGGGCATCGCCATGGCCTTCACCGGCGTGCGGGTCTTCAGGCATTAATCTTGGAAGGAAGGGCGCTACCGCTCGCGACGCGGTCGCTCGCTGCTTGAGCGCCCTTCTTCTCGTTTGTGGAGGTCGTCGAGACTTCAACAGCGCGCCTTAACGTGACTGGACGCTCGGCGCCGGGCGTGATGCTCTGACCGCTTCCCGCGTTGGAGCGTCCCATGACCGTCCTGATCCGTCCCGAAGGCCAGACCGCCGACGATCTCAAGCTGAGCCGGCGAAGCCTGGGGGCGCTCGGGGGGTTGCTGTTCTCCGGCTATGCCGCCGCGGCCCTGGCGAAGGAGGCCAAGCCGATCACGACCGACGACGCGGGTTTGGCCACGGAGACCGTGACCTATGCCGCGCCGGACGGATTCCAGCTTCCGGCCTATGTGGCGCGGCCCGCGGGCGAGGGGCCCTTCCCGGTTGTCGTCGTGGTGTCCGAGATTTTCGGCGTCCATGAATACATCCGCGACATCTGCCGCCGCCTGGCCAAGCAGGGCTATGCCGCCATCGCGCCCGCCTTCTTCAATCGTGTCGAGGATCCCGCGCCGCTGTCGGACATGCAGCGGATCATGCAGATCGTCGGGGCGGCCAACTATGAGCAGGTGATGGGCGACCTGTCGGCGACGCTGGAATGGACCAGCCAGCAGGCGTGGGCCAAGGACGGCAAGGTCGGGATCACCGGCTACTGCTGGGGCGGCAAGGTGGTGTGGCAGGCGGCGGCGCGTTTCGCCGCCATCGGCGCGGGCGTGGCCTGGTATGGCCGTCTGGCCCCCGCCGCCGATGCCACGCCGGTGCAGGTCTCGTCTGGCCAGCCCTGGCCGGTCGATCTGGCCGCAGATCTCAAGGCGCCAGTGCTGGGCCTGTATGGCGGCAAGGACCAGGGCATTCCGCTGGCCAGCGTCGAGCGGATGCGGGAGGCCTTGGCCCGCGCCGGCCAGACCGGCAGCGAGATCGTCCTCTATCCCGACGCCCAGCACGGTTTCCACGCCGACTATCGCGCCAGCTATTCCGAGAGCGACGCCAGGGACGGTTGGTCCAAACTGCTGGCGACCTTCGATAAAGCGTTAAAGAATTAGGGCGTTACTGATGTGAAGGCTGCGGAGGGCGGCCTGGGTTTTGGAGGGTTTGGCGTGAACGGATTGCGGCGTCGCGGGGCGATCGTCCTGGGTCTGGGTCTGCTGTTTCTGCCGCTGGCCGGTTGCGGCGGCGGGGGAGGCGGCGGCGGGGGCGGCGCGATCACGCCTCCTGTCCCGCCCCCTCCGCCCCCTCCCCCTCCGCCTCCGCCCCCTCCGCCTCCGCCTCCGCCTCCCTCGGTGACATCGAGCGAGTATCTGCGGAACTATGGCCTGGCCAATATGAAGGCTGAGGTCGGCTGGCGGGCGGGTGCGACCGGGGCAGGCGTTACCGTCGCCGTCGTCGATTCCGGGGTCAGCAATAGCCAGGCCGATCTGGTCGGGCGGATATCCAGCGCGTCGACGGACGTGGTCGGATCGCGCAACACGCCCTATGTCGCGAACGACAGCCACGGCACCCTGGTCTCGGGCGTGATCGCCTCGAACTTCAACGGACTGGGCACCATCGGGGTGGCCTATGAATCGACGATCCTGTCGATCCGCGCCGACATTTCCGACTGCGAGGACGAAGACGACGACATCTGCTTCTCCAGCTCGGATCTGGTGCGTGCGCTCGACTATGCGGTGACGCATGGGGTCAAGATCATCAACATGTCGCTGGGCGGCGACGGCAGGCTGGGGTCGGGCTTCGAGGCCGCCTTGCTACGTGCGGTCAACGCCGGCGCCGTGATCGTGGCGTCGTCCGGCAATGACAGCGAGGCCAATCCCGGCTGGCCCGCCCGCTACGCCATCGATCCGCGTTTCGCCGGCGGGGTGATCGCCGTGGGCTCGCATGGCGCGAACAACCTGATGTCGGACTTTTCAAACCGGGCCGGCGACACGGCCGCGGCCTACATCTCCGGGCCCGGCGAGGACGTCATAACCGGCTGCGATGGGACGCAATGTTACCGGATCAACGGCACATCCTTCTCGGCCCCACATGTCTCCGGCGCCTTGGCCCTGCTGATGGACGCCTTCCCCAATCTCACCGCGCGGGCGGCCCTGGCCATCCTGGTCGATACGGCGCGGGACGCCGGAGATCCGGGCACGGACATCGTTTATGGGCGCGGCCTGCTGGACATGGCCGCCGCCTTCCGGCCGGTCGGCGCGACCTCCACCCCAATGGCGGACGGCGGCTACATCGTCAGTATCAGCGAGCCGGGCAGTTTCGTCGGCGCGGCCTTCGGCGACGCCTTCAACCGCCAGACCGCGCTGAACACGGTGTTGTATGACGCCTATGACCGGATGTTCGCGGTCCAGCTGGGCGCAGCCTATCCGACCGCGCCCAGCCGATCCTATCAGGCCGCGCCGTTCGAGCAGAACACCACCGCCACCACCACCCTGGCCCTGCCCGGGGGTGGGCGGCTGAACCTGATCGCGGCCCAGCCCAGCCCGACGCCCGAGCCGATCGCGCCGCGCCACGACCTCTATGATGCGCCGTGGATGGGTGACGAGCCACGCCAGGAGGCGATGCTGGACCTGGAGACCGGGCGGATGAACTTCTCGGTCTGGCAGGGCAAGGGCGGGGCGGCCTCACCGTTCGATGGCGCAGCGGGCGACGGTTTTGCGGCTCTGGCCCAGGCCGATCATGCGGTTCGCGGTGCGATGCGGTTCGGCGCCGTGACCGTTTCCGCCGAAAGCGGCGGCGGCGATCGTCGAATGCCGCTGCGCCAGGTCGAGCAGGACGCCTCGACCTATAGCCGGGCGGCGATCGGATGGCGGGGCGCCGAGGGCGGCCTATCGTTCAGCGTCGGCGCCCTGGACGAACGGCTTGGGCCCTTGGGCGCCTTCCTGCCCGGCGGGTCGGATTTCGCCCTGCCGTCACGGACCGCCTTCTATGCGCTTGGCGGGGACTGGACGCTGACGCCCGGTCTGCGCCTGATCGGCGAGGGGGGCATGGGATCGACCCGGATCGAGGGGCGGTTCTTGTCGATGGATCAGGCGGCGATCAGTTCGAACTGGCGGCTGGGCCTGCTGACCGGCTGTTCGATGATCTGCGATCGGATCAGCTTCACCCTGTCGCAGCCGCTGCGGATCGAGAGCGGAACCTTCTCGGCGCTGCTGGCCGATGTGCCGGTCGAATATTTCGATCCTCTGACCTATTCGCGCCGAAGCTTCTCGGCGACGCCCAGCGGTCGTCAGATCGATTTCATCCTGGGTGGTGAGCGTCGGTTGTGGGACGGCTCCAGCATGACGTTGCAGGCCGTCGCCAGCCGTGAGCCACGCCATGTGGCGGATGCGCCCCCGGAGTTCGCCCTGATCGGAGCATGGCGGCGTCAGTTCTGACCGACGCCGCCTCCTGAACCGGGATCAGGCCTTGCCGTCGAAGGCCTGACCTTCGGGCGCCTGTGCGGCCCCATAGGGGTTGGAGCCTTGCGCGCCAGAGCCCTTGGCCGCGACCACGACCATGGCGGGCCGAACGGTGCGGCCGAACAGTTCGAAGCCGGACTGCATGGTCTGGAGCACCGATCCGCCGGGCACGGTGTCTGACGGCTGTTCCATCATCGCCTGGTGCAGGTGCGGATTGAAGGCCTCGCCGGCTTCCGGCGCGACGCGCTTCAGGCCGTTGCTATCGAAGGCCTGAAGCAGGGCCTTCTGGGTCAGTTCCAAGCCGGTCACCAGGCCGGCGGTGGCGCCCTCGGCGTCCTTGGGCGCGGCCATCAGGGCGCGTTCCAGATTGTCGGCCACGCCCAGCAGGTCCTTGGCGAAGCGCTGGATGGCGAAGGCGCGGGCGTCGTTCTGCTGCGTCTCCGAACGGCGCTTCAGATTCTCCATCTCGGCGGCGACGCGCAGGGCGCGATCCTTCCACTCGTCGCGTTCGGCGATGGTGGCGTCCAGCGGCGCCAGATCATCGCTCCGAGTTTCAGAAGGATGGGCGTCCAGGCCGTGTTCGGCGTCGGTCTCGGCCGCGTCCAGGGCGTCGAAGTCGTCATTAAGGGGTTTGTCGCTCACTTGTCGTTCCCGTCCAGCATCCGGCCCAGCACTCGGGCGGTATAGTCCACCAACGGAATGACACGGGCGTAGTTCAGTCTTGCGGGGCCTATGACGCCGATGGCGCCCAGAACCCGTTGTCGGCCGCTCATATAGGGCGCCGCGATCACGGCGGAACCCGAAAGTGAAAACAACCGTGTTTCTGCGCCGATGAAAATGCGCACGCCCTGGGCCGCATCGACGCCGTCCAACAGGCCGATCAGCTGTTCTTTCTGCTCCAGGTCATCGAACAGGACGCGCACCCGCTCCAGGTCGGCCAGGCCTTCGGTGTCCTGAAGCAGGTTGGCGCGGCCGCGCACGATCAGGGCGCGCTCGCGGTCGGGTCCGCCCGACCAGGCGGCGAACCCGTCCTCGACCAGGCGGGCGGCGGTCTGATCCAGTTCGCGCCGAGCGATCTCCAGCTCGTGGGTCATCTCGCGCTTGGCGTCGGCGAAGGGGCGGCCGCGTAGGCGCGCGTTGAGGAAGTTGGAGGCCTCGACCAGGGTCGAGGGCGTGACCCCCGCCGACAGGGTCATGATCCGGTTCTCGACCGTGCCGTCGTCGGCGACGATGACGGCCAGGGCCTGATCCCCGCCCAGAGCCACGAACTCGACGTGTTTGACGCCGGAATCGCGCACCGGACTGGACACCACCCCTGCGCCGCCCGCCAGGCCGGACAAGAGGTTGGACGCCTCGTCCAGAGCGGATTCGAAGTTCCGGCCCCGCCCGGCCAGCCGCCCGTCGATCTCGCGCCGCTCCTCCTTCGTCAGGTCGCCAACTTCCAGCAGGCCATCGACGAACAGCCGCAGGCCTGCGTGGGTGGGGATACGCCCTGCCGAGGTGTGGGGCGCGGCCAGCAGACCCGCCAAGGTCAGGTCCTGCATGGTGTTGCGGATCGAGGCCGGCGACAGGGCGATGCCCCCCAGCGACAGGGTGCGCGACCCGACCGGCTCGCCTGTCTCCAGATAGCTCTCGACGATGCGGCGGAAGATGTCGCGGGCGCGAGCGTCCAGCCCCGCCAATCCTGCAAGGGACTGGACGCCATCGAACGGCGGGGTTTTGGGGGCATACAGGCTCACGGTTTCAGGATAAGCACCGCCGCCACGGCTTCCAAGGCCAGACTTCCAAGGAGTGCTCTCAATGCGCCATTCGCAACGCACCGACGACCAACTGCGTCCCGTGACCATCGAGACCGGCGTCAACCGCTATGCCGAGGGCTCGTGCCTGATCACCTTCGGCAACACCAAGGTTCTGGTGACGGCTTCGGTCGAGGAGAGCATTCCCGGCTGGATGCGCGGCAAGGGCCAGGGCTGGGTCACGGCCGAATACGGCATGCTGCCCCGCGCCACCCACACCCGCGGCCGCCGCGAGGCTGCGGCGGGCAAACAGTCGGGCCGGACGCAGGAGATCCAGCGGCTGATCGGCCGTAGCTTGCGCGCCGTCGTCGATCTGAAGGCCCTGGGCGAGCGTCAGGTCGTGCTGGACTGCGACGTGATCCAGGCCGACGGCGGCACGCGCACGGCCTCGATCACCGGCGCCTGGGTCGCCATGGCCTCGGCCCTGAACTATCTGCGCGACGAGGGCGTGCTGAAGGCTGACCCGATCCTGGACCAGGTGGCGGCCGTGTCGTGCGGCATCTGCAACGGCGTGCCGGTGCTGGATCTGGATTACGAAGAGGACTCAGAAGCCGAAGCGGATTCGAATTTCGTCCTGACCGGCTCTGGCCAGATCGTCGAGGTCCAGGCTACCGGCGAGAAACGCGGCTTCTCGCGCGCCGAGTTCGACCGGCTGTTTTCGCTGGCCGAGGTCGGCTGCACCGAACTGTTCGCCCTGCAGAAGGCGGCGCTGGCGGCGGTGAAGCGATAGGGGGTTTCGCCTCGGGTCGCCGGCGGGCATCCTCGCCGGGTTGGTCCTGATCGGAGACAAGTCGATGCGTCGATCCCAATGGCTTTCGCTGGCCGCCTGCGCCGTGCTGATGGCCGGATGTCAGCCCTCTGGCCCCGGAGCGCCCGCGTCCAGCGATTCGGCGTCGAACCCCGACGTGATCGATGCGGTTCCTCTACAGCCGGAAACCACGCCGGTCGCTTCGCCTGCCAAGGCGGATGCTCCGGCTAAGGCGCCGGCCAAGCCCGCCGAGGAGCCCCAGGCCAGCATCCCCGAGGGGCCGGACATGGCGCCTCAGCCGGTTCCGGTCAGCGAAGTTCCGTGTCGCGAAGCCATCGGGGCCGCCGCCTCGGCCCGGCTCGTCGAGCGCTGCATCCAGGTCAGCCCGGCGACGCGCCCGCCCTGCAACGCCGCCAACCCTTGCGACCTGATCCAGGGCGAGATCGACCGGTCCTGCAAGCTGTGGGAACGCGACGGCGATCCGCCGGCGGCGTGCAAGCCCTGAGGGCCGATCCTCAGCCGGCGGCGCGCACCGCGCCGGCGACATCGGCCACCACCCGCTTGACCAGCGCGTCGTCGTCGCCTTCGGCCATGACGCGGATCAGCTTTTCCGTGCCCGACGGCCGCACCAGCAGGCGCCCCTGACCGCTCAGCGCGGCCTCGGCGTCGGCGATGGCGGCCTTGACCGCAGTGGTCTCCAGCGGCTTTTCGGCGGTGAAGCGGACGTTCTCTAGCTTTTGCGGCACCGGATCGAACTGGCGGGCCAGTTCGCTCATCGGCTTGCCGGATTCGACCAGGACCGCCAGCACCTGCAGCGCCGCCATCAGGCCGTCGCCGGTCGTGGCGTGGTCGTGCAGGATGATGTGGCCCGACTGTTCGCCGCCGATGTTGAAGCCGCCCTCGCGCATCCGCTCCATGACGTAGCGGTCGCCGACCTTGGTCCGCTCCAGCGTCAGGCCCTCGGCGGTCAGCCGGCGCTCCAGGCCCAGGTTGGACATGACGGTGGCGACCACGCCGCCGCCGGTCAAGATGCCGCGCCTGGCCCAGTCCAGCCCGACCAGGGCCATGATCTGATCGCCGTCCACCACCCGCCCCGTCTCGTCGCAGATGATCAGCCGGTCGGCGTCGCCGTCCAGGGCGATGCCGATGTCGGCGCGGTAGCGTTTGACGGCATCGGCTAACGTCGCCGGATGGGTCGATCCGCACTCGGCATTGATATTGGTCCCGTTCGGGGTCACGCCGACCGGGAAGACCTCGGCCCCCAGCTCGAACAGGGTGGTGGGCGCGACCTTGTAGCCGGCGCCGTTGGCGCAATCGACGGCGATGCGCAGGCCTTGCAGCGTCAGCCGCTTGGGGAAGGCCTGTTTGGCGATCTCGATATAGCGGGCCTGGGCGTCGTCGATCCGCTTGACCCGACCCAGCTTGTTGGACGGCGCCAGGCCTTGGTCCAGGCCCTGGTCCATCATGGCCTCGATCTTCAGCTCGATCTCGTCCGACAGCTTGTAGCCGTCCGGTCCGAACAGCTTGATCCCGTTGTCGGCATAGTCGTTGTGCGAGGCCGAGATCATCACGCCCAGGTCGGCGCGCATCGACCGCGTCAGCATGGCCACGCCCGGCGTGGGGACGGGGCCGAAGGTGCGCACGTCCATGCCCACCGACGCAAACCCGGCCACCAGGGCCGGCTCGATCGTATAGCCGGACAGGCGGGTGTCCTTGCCGATCACCACCAGATGGCGGCGGTCGTCGTCGGTGCGGAACAGTTTCCCGGCGGCCAGACCCACACGCAGCGCGACCTCGGCCGTCATCGGATAGGTGTTGGCGCGCCCGCGAATCCCGTCGGTGCCGAAGTATTTTCTGTCGCCCAAGGCCTGGTCCTTTGTTTCGGGTAACGTTCCGAAACCCCTTTTTTGATGCGGCCCGCCTTAAGATTGCATAGACGGCCGGTGGGGCTTGATGTGTGGCTTAGCCCCGGATCGCCGCCAGTGCAAAGCGGCGTACATATTCACCACCATTCTGCGGAGTCTCTGCCATGTGCGGCATCATCGGCATCACCGGCAACGGACCTGTCGTTCCCCGGCTGATCGGCAGCCTGAAACGGCTGGAGTACCGCGGCTATGACTCGGCCGGCGTCGCCGCCGTGGTTGACGGCGCGGTCGAACGTCGCCGCGCCCAGGGCAAGATCCGCAATCTTGAGGCCGTTCTGGCCGAACAGCCGATGACGGCGACGGTCGGGATCGGCCATACCCGCTGGGCCACGCACGGCGCGCCGACGACGGCCAACGCCCACCCGCACAAGGCTGGGCGCGTCACCCTGGTCCACAACGGCATCATCGAGAATTTTGCCGAACTGAAGGCCGAGTTGGCCGCCGAGGGTCATGTCTTCGAAAGCCAGACCGACACCGAGGTTATCGCCCATCTGCTGGACGCCGAACTGAACACCGGCCGCAGTCCGCTGGAGGCGTTCAAGATCACCCTGGATCGCCTGACCGGCGCCTATGCTCTGGCGGTGCTGATCGATGGGACAGACGATCTGATCCTGGGCGCCCGGCGCGGCAGCCCGCTGGTGGTCGGCTGGGGCGAGGACGAGATGTATCTGGGCTCCGACGCGCTCGCGGTCGGTCCGTTCACACAGAAGATTTCCTATCTGGAAGAGGGTGATTACGTCGCCGTGACCAAGGCCAGCGCCCAGATGTTCGACGTGAACGGCAAGCCGGTCGATCGGGCGGTGGTCCAAGTCTCGGCCTCCTCGGCCATGGTCGAGAAGGGCGAATATCGCCACTTCATGGAAAAGGAGATCCATGAACAGCCCGACAGCGTCCAGCACACTCTGTCGGAATATCTCGATCTGGTGACCGGCAAGGCGAAGACGAACACCGTCGATTTCGCCGCCATAGACCGCATCCAGATCGTCGCCTGCGGCACCGCCTTCTACGCGGGCCAGATCGGTCGCTACGCGTTCGAGAGGCTGGCCGGCCTGCCCTGCGACGTCGAGATCGCCTCCGAATTCCGCTACCGCTCGCCGGCGGTGATGCAAAAGACCCTGGCGGTCGCTGTCAGCCAGTCGGGCGAGACCGCCGATACCCTGGCCAGCCTGACCTGGTGCAAGGCGCAAGGGTTACACACCGCCGCCGTCGTCAACGTCCATTCGTCGTCCATGGCGCGCGAAGCGGCCGTGCTGTGGCCCACCCACGCCGGCCCTGAAATCGGCGTCGCCTCGACCAAGGCCTTCACCGCCCAGGTCGCGGCCCTCCTAGCCTTGGCCGTCGCAGCGGGCGTGGCGCGCGGCCGGATCGATGCGGCCCAAGAGGCCGAACTGGTCAAGGCCCTGTTCGAAAGCCCCCGCTTGATCGCCGAGGCCCTGACGATGGGCGACAGCATCCGCGCCGTCGTTCAGGACCTGGCCAAGGCCGACGACGTCCTGTTCCTAGGCAGAGGCGCCATGTTCCCGCTGGCTATGGAAGGCGCGCTGAAGCTGAAGGAGATCAGCTATATCCATGCGGAAGGCTATGCCGCAGGCGAGTTGAAGCACGGTCCCATCGCCCTGATCGACGAAGAGACCCCGACCATCGCCCTGGCCCCGCTGGACGAGGTGTTCGAGAAGACGGCCTCCAACCTGCAGGAGGTCGCCGCGCGCGGAGGTCCGGTCATCATGATCGCGCCGGAAAAGGCCCCCGACCCGCACGGCGCCGGCATCCGCCGCATCCATGCGCCTGACTGTCATCCCCTGATCGCGCCCCTGGTCTATGCGGTGCCGGTCCAGCTGCTGTCCTATTACACCGCCGTCCAGAAGGGCACCGACGTGGATCAGCCCCGCAACCTGGCCAAGTCCGTCACGGTGGAATGAGGCGCGGCCGCCATCTCGCGCAGGGCCTCGACATCGGCGATCTGGATCGCGCCGCGTCGCAGGCGCAGCGCACCGGCCGCGCACAGTTCGGTGCAGGCGGTCGAGACGCTGGCGCGCCGCACCGCCATCAGGTCGGCCAGGTCGCTCTGACGCAATGACACCGTATCGCCGCCGCCCTGGTCGTGAACGTCAAGGATCAGGGCGGCCAGGCGCTGGCTGACCTTGAGGGCCGCGTGACGACCCAGTTCGGCCCGAAGCGCGGCGTTGCGGCGGCGCAGATCCGTCAAGGTCGCCTCAACCAGGGTGTCGCGATCGATCCGCTGGGCCAGCCGCCGCGCTGGCACGGTCAGGAACCGTCCCGCCGTCAGCCACAGGGCGACTTCTTTCTCACCGCATCCCAGCACGGCGTCGAAGTTGATCAGGTCGTCGCTGGAGGCCAGGCCGTGTGACAGGGTTTCGTCCGACCCAAGCCGCGCGGCCACGCCTTCGAGAATGAAGGTGACCAGGGGTTCACCATCGCGCGTCAGGGCGGTGCGTTCGCCGGGCGCCGCGTTGAAGGCGTCGCCGTCGTCCAGACCCTGTACCGCCAGCAGGGAGAGCAGGGACCGCGCGAGGTTCGACTTGGACATGCGCCGTGTAGACCGCCAAACGGCGTTCTGCGCGATAACATGCGTTAAGGGGTCAGACCGGGTCGCTCTGAAGCCTCAGATAGGTCGGGTCGAACTCGGCGATCGCCGCCAGACGGCGCCAGTCGAGGATGTCGATCCGACCGCCTGACCAGTTGACTACGTCCTCGCCGCGCAGTTCCGAGATCAGGCGGCTGACATGGACCGTAGACAGGCCCAGAGCGTCGCCCAGGACGGCCTGCGTCAGGGGCAGGTCGAAGCTTAGGTCGCCGGTTTGGCCGACGGCCTGAAGACGCAGATAGAGCTCGCAGACAAGATGCGCGAGATGACCCAGACCGCTGCGCCGACCCATGGCGACCAGCCATTGGCGGTGGATGGCGGCGTCGATGATCGTGTCCAGCCATAGCAGGCGTGTCAGGTGAGGATGGCGCTCGGTGATGTCGATCAGGCCGCTGTGGGGCGCCTCGGCGACGACGCACTCCGTCAGAGCGACGACCCCGTGATCCATCTGCTTCATCAACAGGCTGTGCAGGTCGATGAAGTCGCCGGGCACATTGATCTCGGTGATCTGGCGCGCGCCGTCTTCCAACGTGGAGTAGCGGGCCGAAAAGCCGGAAATCAGCAGCGTGCTGTGCAGCGGCCGGGTGTGTTCGCGCACGATATCGGAGCCAACGGCGACGGTTTTGGGCGGCTCCAATGCCTTCTGCAGAGCCTCGATCTCTTCGGGCGAGATGCGGTCGCGCAGGGACAGTTTCTCGACCAGTGTGGTGATCTTGGGCGCGGCGCGAGGTCTGCTCATGACGCTGTTTCCACCAGGCTCCATCCGTCAGGCGCGTCGTCCGAGGCGGCGGCCGTGATGCTGACGACCGTCTCCCCGTCTGCATCGGTGACGATGACGCTGAACGCTCCTGTGGTCCAGAAGGACGACCCGCGATAACGTAAAATCTCGCCCAGAACGGCGACGGCCTCCTCCTTGGCGGCGTCGATGCCCTTCAACTCTTCGCCCTGGTCGTCGCGGACGCAATCGCCGTTCTGGGTATGGAAAAAGTAGCGCGGCAATCATTCCTCCTGGCAGCAGGCAAGGGAGGAAGTGGTCGGCGGGCCGATTGGTTCAGCCCTCTGTGATCTTTCAGATTTCCTGGTTGAAGGCGCCGATTTCCGGATAGGCAGCCAGGCGCGGTTTGATCTCCTTGCGGAAGAGATCGCGCATGTCGTCTTCGGACCTCATACTTTCCACCACGACCACCAGTTCCGGCTTGTTCGATGAGGCGCGAACCAGAACCCAGGATCCGTCGTCAAGGTGAACCCGAACGCCGTTGACGGTGATGGCTTCAAGGATCTTGCGGCCCAGGATTTCGCCGCCTGCGTCGGCCAGATCGCAATACTCTTTCACGATCCGCTCCAGCACGCCGTACTTCAGCTCGTCGTCGCAGTGGGGCGACATGGTCAGGCTGGTCCAGGCGTCGGGCAGGGCGGCCTTCAGCTCGCTCAGCTTCTTGCCCGGATTGCGGTCCAGCATGGCCAGGACGGCGCCGGCCGCGACCAGGCCGTCGTCGTAGCCGTGGCCCAGGTCGCCGGCCATGAAGAAGTGGCCCGACTTCTCGAACCCGGCCAGGGCGCCCAGTTCGGCGGTCTTGCGCTTGATGTACGAGTGGCCTGTCTTCCAGTAGACGACCTCGGCGCCGTTGGCCTTGAGGATCTCGTCTGTCTTGTAGAGGCCGGTCGACTTCACATCGACGACGAAGGTGCTGTCCGGATAGACCTTGGACAGGTCGCGGGCCAGCATCAGGCCGATCTTGTCGGCGAAGATCTCCTCGCCCGTGTCGTCCACCACGCCGCAGCGGTCGCCGTCGCCGTCGAAGCCCAGGGCCAGGTCGGCGCCCGTCTCGCGCACACGCTGGGCCATCTGTACCAGCATGGCGTGGTCTTCCGGGTTCGGATTGTATTTGGGGAAGGTGTAGTCGAGGTCGGTGTCCATCTCGATCACCTCGACGCCCATGCGGCGCAGGGCATCGGGGGCGAAGGCGCCGGCCGTGCCGTTGCCGCAGGCGCAAACGACCTTCAGCGGCCGCTTGATCTGAACCTTTGAGGCCACGTCGGCGACATAGGTCTCGCGGAAGTCCTCGACCCGAACCAGCTTGCCGCCCGGTCGTGCCACGCCCTCGCCGTTCAGCACGATCTCTTTCAGCCGGCTCATCTCCTCGGGGCCGAAGGTCAGCGGCTTGTTGGCCCCCATCTTCACCCCGGTCCAGCCGTTCTCGTTATGGCTGGCGGTGACCATGGCGACGCAGGGGGCATCCAGTTCGAATTGGCCGAAATAGGCCATGGGCGACAGGGCCAGCCCCACGTCCAGAACCTCCATCCCGCCTTCCAGCAAGCCCAGGATCAAGGCCTGTTTGACGCTGAGGCTGTAGCCTCGGAAGTCATGGCCGGTGACGATCTTCGGCGGTACGCCGATCTCGTGGACATAGGTCGCCAATCCGAGGCCCAAGGCCTGGATGCCGAGAAGGTTGATCTCCTTTTCCAGGATCCAGCGCGCGTCGTACTCGCGAAAACCGGTCGGCTTGACCAGGGCCTGCGTCTCATAGGCGGCCGTGTTCGGCTTCAGGTCCTGGCGGGGCTTCAGCATGGATTGTCCTTGGTGTCGGCTCGACGGCCGGCCGATCATGCTGCGGCGCGCTTGCGAATACGGGCGATGCGGCGCAGGCGGCGCCAGAAGCGGCCGCGCTCCGGCTCGGGATAGGGCTGCAGGTTCTCGACAAACTGATCGGCCGAGGCGCGCCAGCTGAACTTCTCCGCATAGGCGCGCACGACCTTACGGTCGAGTTCAAGGCATTCTAGGCAGGCGGTCCTGAGGTCCTTGTCGATTGCCCCGGCGTTCGAGCCGGGAATGATGTCGATCGGGCCGTGCGCCGGATAAGCGGCGACCGGTGTGCCGGCAGCCATGGCTTCCAGGATCACCAGGCCGAAGGTGTCGGTCCAACTGGGGAAGACGAAGACATCGGCATCGCGGAAGCATCTGGCCAGATCGTCGCCGAACCGGGCGCCGAGAAACTTGGCCTCTGGATACTTCTCCTGCAGCTCCGCGCGGGCGGGGCCATCGCCAACGACGATCTTGGTGCCGGGCAGATCGAGCTGAAGGAAGGATTCGATGTTCTTCTCGACCGCCACACGGCCCACGTTCAGGAAGAAGGGCCGGGGCCAGTCCTTGCCCCCAAGCTCATCGTAAATCCGTTCCAGGTCGGGGTTAAATACGTCCGTATCCACGCCGCGCGACCAGGGGGAGACATTCTTGAAGCCATGCTCGACCAGTTCGTCGCGCAGGGTCGGGGTCGCCACCATCAGACGGCCCGACGGCTTGTGGAACCATTTCATATAGGCGTAGCCGACCTGGACCGGGATCGGGAAACGGGCCGAGACATATTCGGGGAATTTGGTGTGGTAGCTGGTCGTGAACGGCAGTTTCCATTCCACGCAGATGCGGCGCGTGGCGATGCCGATCGGACCCTCGGTGGCGATATGCACGGCCTCGGGCTCGAAGGCGCGCAGCATTTCACGGATCTCTTCCTCCGCCCCGAGCGCCAGCCGGATTTCCGGATAGGTCGGGCAGGGAATGGTCTTGAACAGGCTGGGCTCGATGACCTCGACCTCATGGCCCATGCCGCGGCATTCCGCGACCGTGCGGGTCAGGGTGCGGACGACGCCATTGACCTGAGGTTCCCAGGCGTCGGTGGCCAGAACGATGCGCATTGAGGCGGGCGGACCCTAAGCCGTTAAGTAAGGGCGGAACTTCTAGACGGTTCGAATGACGAAGGCGAGACGGCGATTATCATGTCGCCGGGCCGTGAATGCGGCTCAGGACAGTTGAAGGCCATTGTCCCCATCGTGAGCCAAGGCCCCAAGCGTTTCCCGAAGCTGGATATGAGCCGTCATGATCGAGTGGAGCGACAGCGCCGGTGCTGGCTCATCGATAAAGTCGCCGTTTTCGAGCAGAGCGTCGCGCCAGAGGCCTTGAGGCGTAAGGAAAAGCCACACGGCGCGCAACGCGTAGCCTGCCTGTTCCAGCGAAGCCGCGCAGGGACCGTCGTCGGCCATTGACGCGAGGATCAGGGAGGCCTTGAGCCATTGCGTCTGCGACCAGAGCCGGGCGCGACCACTCTGGATGAAGCCTTGATCGTTCACGGCCTCCACGACGACGCCACGTTTCAAGTCGATGCCTTGAAGCCCAGCCTTGAAGAGCTTGCGGGCGTTCACGAGCGCAGCGATATCGGACGTCAATCGGCTGTAGCGGGCCAGCAGCCAGGCCCGATGGAACAGGTCGCCAGGCGACGCCGGATGATCGATGTCCGATCCGTCTTGTATCAGGCTGACGATCTGATCTGCAGCCCGGCGCCAGCCTGGGTCGGCGCTTATGCCTGCCCAAGCAAGCGCGCCTTCCAGCAGGACGAGAGACTTCGCTTGGTCGGGTGGTTCGTTCTCGTCCCCTATAAGACGGTCGCGAAGGGTTGTGGCGTCGCGCTCCACCGAGGAGGCGCCTGTCGCTGCGAAAATAGCGGCCAAGGCGACAGGCAAGCAGCTATGATCGCCTTGTTCAGGTTGATCGCCGTCCAATGGTAGGTACGGCAGACCTTTTTCGATCACGGCCCGCCATGGCCCAGGCCAGTCCTGGCGACCGGCTTGGGCGTAGGCTTCTAGCTGGGCCGCCTGAACTTGAAGAAGGTGCGATGTCGCAATGCGACGCCCGCTCGTGCTCAGAAGTGTTTCGAAGGCTCCGGACGTCCCCTGTCCCAACGTGCACCAAACGGGAAGCGCGGACTGACGCAACCATGTCGCCAGCCGTTCAGCGCCGCTTTTCAGCGACTCCGGGGCGGGCGTCGGAAAATCGAGATGCGTCGGTGACAGTTTCCCGAGCCGCTCGACGACTTTTCTGACGTCCTGGCTGCGCCTCAGGTCTGTGACCAACACGGCATCGCGTTCCACGATGACGCCCACATCTCGCAGACCGATAACGGCGACCATGACGCCGTCGGATGACCGTACCAGACAGCCCTCGGAGTCTTCCAGAAGATGCAGCCCGACGCTGCCTTCGCCAGAGGCCTGTACGGCGTCCCAGGCCCCGAGGTCGGACCAGGAAAACCGCACGGGAAGGACCGACGCTCGGCTTGTCTTTTCCATCACCGCATAGTCGATCGAAATCTTGGGTGCGTTGGAGAACTGCGGCCCAAGCAACCGGTATCGCCCGTTGATTTCCGCATGCTCAAGGGCGTCCCTGGCGGCTGTCATGACTGCGGGCGCCTGTTGGGAAAGTTCCTCGATCAGCACATCTGCGCGCACGATGAAGTTGCCGCTGTTCCACAGATAGCCGTTGTGAATGTGGCGTTCGGCCGTAACCGCATCTGGCTTTTCGACGAAGGCCGCTACGTCCGAGAGGCCGGGGCCAGACGGTGCGATGTAGCCGTAGGCGGAGGACGGTTCTGTGGGCACGACTCCCAGGGTGACGATGCGGCCCTTGTCTGCTGCTGTGGCGGCTTCCTGCACTGCTGCGTGAAATGCGCCATGGTCGGGAATGTGGTGGTCGGAGGCGACGAAGAGATTGACGGCTTGCGGGTGCTGTTGGGCGGTCCACAGGGCTGCGACAGCCATTGCGGCGGCGGAATCGCGGCCCTCGGGCTCCAGGAAGATGGTGGCCGTAGCGCCGACCTCGTCCAGTTGGGCCAGAATCTCCAGGCGATGCTGCTCTCCTCCCACGACGATCAGTTCGCCGCCCTTCTCCATCAGCGGAAGGGCGCGCTCCACCGCGTCTTGGAACAGGGACCGATTGCCGGCCAGCGGAATGAACTGTTTGGGCCGCGAGGGCCGAGAGGCGGGCCAGAGCCGCGTGCCGGCCCCGCCGCACATGATAACCGGATAAATCATCGCCATGGTCAAAGCTGCTCCGATTGGATCGTGCAAGTCCAGTAGGACGCGTCTTTAGTTTGCCGAATGGTCCAAATCCATCGTTGTGAAAAGTAGCGCTGAGGTTGCTGCGGGCTCTGTCGATCGCGCTTACAGCGGCAGCACCGTCGTCGACTTCACCTCCTCCAGCACCGCATAGGTCCGCGTCTCCCGCACCCCCGGCATCCGCACCAGCACGTCGCCCAGGAAGGCGCGATAGGCGTCCATGTCGCCGACGCGGGCCTTGATCAGATAGTCGAAGCCGCCGGCGACCATGTGGCATTCCAGAACTTCGGGCTGGCTGCGGACGGCGGCAGCGAAGGCTTCGAATACGTCGCCGGTGGTGCGGTCCAGCAGCACCTCGACGAAGATCAACAGGTCGCGGCCGACTTGGGTCGGGTCGATCATGGCGGCGTAGCCGGTGATGATCTTCTTCTCGCGCAGCCGTTTGACCCGTTCGAAACAGGCGGCGGGCGACAGGTTGCAGCGCCGCGCCAGCTCTGCGTTGGAGATGCGGGCGTCGGTCTGAAGCACTCGAAGGATGCGGCGGTCGACGGTGTCGATGTCGATCATCGGTGATCATGACCTTGCGCCGAACGATCTTCGGCTCGGGTTCGTATCATACGAAGCACCTTCAATGAACTCCGGCATATAGGGCGTGAACCCACAGGATTTGTCGCCGATGACTACCCCCGCCTTAACGCCTTCGAGCCTGGCCGTCTGGGACGGCCTGGACGCGTACAAGTTCCGCGACGAGCGCGAGGCGGTCGCCGCCAACCTGGCCCGCATGCCTCTGGACGCCGCCGAGCGCGCCGCCGTGGTGGCGGAGGCGACGGCCCTGGTCGAACACGCCCGCCGCAGCCAGAAAAAACAGGGGGTGGTCGAAAGCTTCCTGCAACAGTTCTCGCTCGGCACCCGCGAGGGTCTGGCGCTGATGTGCCTGGCCGAGGCCCTGCTGCGTGTGCCGGATGAGGAGACGCGCGATCGACTGATTGCGGAAAAGATCGGATCCGCCGACTGGGCCAGCCATCTGGGTCAGTCCGACAGCCTGTTCGTCAACGCCTCGACCTGGGGCCTGATGCTGACCGGCAAGCTGGTCGACGTCGACGACGAGGCGCGGAGCGACCTGCCCGGCTTCCTGAAGCGGATCGCGGGTCGTCTGGGCGAGCCGGTCATCCGCCAGGCGGTGGCCACAGCGGTCAAGATCATGGGCGAACAGTTCGTGGTCGGCCGCACCATCCAAGGTGCGCTGAAGCGGTCGAACAAGGAAGGCTGGCTGTGCAGCTTCGATATGCTGGGCGAGGGCGCACGCACCGTCGCCGACGCCGACCGCTACGAGAAGATTTACGCTGACGCCATCGAGGCGGTCGGCAAGACGTCCAAGGGCCAGGGGCCGGAACGCGGTCACGGCGTGTCGGTAAAACTGTCGGCCCTGTCGCCCCGCTACGAGGCGACGCATGAGGACGACGTGTGGGCGACCCTGTATCCCCGCGTCCTTCGTCTGGCCCAGATCGCGGCCAAATACGACATCAACTACACGATGGATGCCGAGGAGGCGGACCGTCTGGCCCTGTCGCTGAAATTGCTAGACCGGCTGGCGCATGAGCCGTCACTGGGCGGCTGGACCGGCCTGGGTTTGGCTGTTCAGGCCTATCAGAAACGCGGTCTGGAGACGATAGAGCGGGTCGCCGACCTTGCAAGCCGCTCGGACCGGCGTCTGATGGTGCGCCTGGTCAAGGGCGCCTATTGGGACACCGAGATCAAGCGCGCCCAAGTGTTCGGCCGCACCGACTACCCCGTCTATACGACCAAGGCGGCGACTGACCTGAACTACCTCATCTGCGCCAAGGCCATGATCGAGGCGGCGCCGGCGATTTACAGCCAGTTCGCCAGCCACAACGCCCATACCCTGGCCGCCGTGCGCAGCATGGCGCGGGATCGCGGCGTCTCCGTCGAGCACCAGCGCCTGCACGGCATGGGCGAGGCCCTATACGATGCGGCGCACGAGGCCTGGGCCGATGAGACCGTCATCGTCCGCGCCTACGCCCCCGTCGGCGGGCACGAGGAACTGCTGCCCTATCTGGTGCGGCGTCTGCTGGAAAACGGCGCCAACTCCTCCTTCGTCCACGCCCTGCTGGACGAGCGCGTGCCCGCCTCGGCCGTCGCGGCCGATCCCATCTCCCTGGTCGAGCAAGCGCCCGACCGTCACCCCAAGATTCCGGTTCCGCAAGACATGTACGGCGATCGTCAGAACTCCCTCGGCCGCGATTACTCCCAGGCCGCCGACCGCGAAGCCCACGCCAAGGCGCTGGAGGGCGTCGATCGCGAGAAGCTGACCTCCGGCCCCATCGTCGGGGGCAAGCTGCGCGCCGGGATCGACGCCCAGGCCGTGACCAACCCCTTCGACCGGTCCCAGGTGCTGGGCCATGTCTCCGAGGCTCAGCCGGCCGACATCGACGCCGCCGTCGAGGCCGCCGGCAACGCTCAGGTCAAATGGGATCGCCAAGGCGGCGCTAAGCGCGCCATCGTCCTGCGGGCCATGGGCGATGCGCTGGAAGCGGACATGGACCGCCTGGTCGCCCTGCTCAGCCGCGAGGCTGGCAAGACCCTAAACGACGGCGTCGCCGAGGTGCGCGAGGCGGCCGACTTCTGCCGCTACTACGCCCTGCTGGCCGAACGCGACTTCACCGCGCCCGAAACCCTGAAGGGCCCGACGGGCGAAACCAACCAGCTGTTCCTGCACGGACGCGGCGTCTTTGCCTGCATCTCGCCATGGAACTTCCCCCTGGCCATCTTCACCGGCCAGATCGCCGCCGCCCTCGCCGCCGGCAACGCCGTGCTGGCCAAGCCCGCGGAGCAGACGCCGCTGATCGCCGCCGAGGCCGTGCGCCTGTATCACAAGGCCGGCCTGAACCCCGACCTGCTGGCCCTGGTCCCCGGGCGTGGCGAGACGGTTGGCGCGGCCCTGGTCACCCACCCAGGAATCGACGGCGTCGCCTTCACCGGCGGCACCGACACGGCCGCCGCCATCAACCGCTCCATAGCCGCCCGGGCCGGCGCCATTATCCCCTTCATCGCCGAGACCGGCGGCCTGAACGGCATGTTCATCGACACGACGGCGCTGAAGGAGCAGGTCATCGACGACGTGATCCAGTCGGCTTTCGGCTCGGCCGGGCAGCGCTGCTCGGCGCTGCGCGTCCTCTATGTGCCCAAGGATTCGGCCGACGCCCTGATTGACGGTCTCAAGGGGGCGCTCGCGGTCCAGACCGTCGCCGACCCCGCCGATCCCAAGACCGACATCGGCCCCGTCATCGACCCGGAATCGCGCCGCGCCCTGGAAGCCCACGTCGAACGCTTGTCGAAGGAGGCGAAGATCATCGCCCGCGCCGACCTGCCGCTCGGCGCCGAAAAAGGCGACCTGTTCGCCCCCACCATCGCCGAAATCCCCACGCCCGACTTCCTGGAGCGCGAGGTGTTCGGTCCCATCCTGCACATCTATCGCTATGCCCCGTCCGACCTGAAGTCGGTCGCCGGCAAGCTGGCCGCGCGCGGCTACGGCCTGACCCTGGGCGTCCACAGCCGCATCGAAGCCTTCGCCGCCGAGGTGGCCGAACTGGTCCCGGCCGGCAACGTCTATGTGAACCGCTCGATCACCGGCGCGGTGGTCGGGGTGCAGCCGTTCGGGGGCGAAGGATTATCCGGTACCGGTCCCAAGGCAGGCGGGCCGAACAGCCTGATCCGTTATGCTGCGGAAAAGGCGATCAGCGTGAACATCGCCGCGCAGGGCGGAGATCCTGCGCTATTGAACCTATAATACCCGATGTCCCGAACGTTGGGACAAAGTCTAGAAACGAACGCGGCCTAGATCATCATGGTCGACTAGCGCGCCCATTCTTAGGCTCTGAGCTAAGACGTGCATCAAAGACTGGTGGACGTCTTCTATAACGCCGTAGTTATTTGCAGTGACGTGCAGGGAAACGTCCGCCTCTGCAGCGGCGGGACCGCCGTCAAAGCCGGTTAATGATAGCACCTTCATGCCTTGGCTGCGTGCAGCCTTAATAGCTGCCACAATATTGGGTGACGTTCCGGACGAACTTATGGCCACTAGGACATCGCCGCGACGACCTAGTGAGCGCAGCGGCAATGAGAAAATCTCATCGAAACCGATGTCGTTAGCAATAGCACTCATCAACTCCGGAGTTGAAGACAAGCTTTGCACGCGCGGCTTAATGGATGTTCCAGCCTGCACGCCCTTCAGACAGTCGCACAGCAGATGGTTGGATATCGCCGCCGATCCACCATTCCCGCAAGAGAAGATCGTGCCTTCTTCTGAAACGGTTTTCCGGAGAAGGATTTCTGCTGCCAGTATGGCTTCCCGTGAGACCGATTCCCACGCGGTCGCGAGTTCCTTGAGATAGGCCTCGAGATAACTATCGGCGCCCGAAATCAAACGGCTAGGGAACAGCTCCATATTATTTCGGCTCATTGTATGTCTTGGAGGAAAGCAGAATTATTGATCCAGATGGCTCGAAATTGAAAACTACGCGCCGCAGGCCGACAGCTTTCTCGATAGCGTCGTGACGATCACGGGGTGCGAAAAAGGCTAAAAAGCCGCCCGATCCGGCGCCTAGCAACTTGCCGCCCTCGGCCCCCGCGGCGATTGCAGCGTCATGCCAGTCATCGATGTGACCGTTGCTGATGCCGCTCACTAGTCCCTTCTTCAAGGACCAGTTCTCCCGCAGAATTTCGCCGAACCCATCAAGCTGTCCTGCGCAGAGTTCATCGCGCAACACATAGGTTAGTTCGACCATTCGCCCT
This sequence comes from Brevundimonas sp. AC546, assembly GCF_979258305.1. Classification (NCBI taxonomy): domain Bacteria; kingdom Pseudomonadati; phylum Pseudomonadota; class Alphaproteobacteria; order Caulobacterales; family Caulobacteraceae; genus Brevundimonas; species Brevundimonas sp. AC546. The sequence continues at coordinate 2,003,597 of NZ_OZ409849.1, read as the reverse complement.
AGCTGCGCGCGCACTCTCGAGTTGTCTATGACCTGTTCGGATTGCCTGGCCAGTATGTCGGACGCGCTTCGCGTCACGCCGGTGTAGAAGACGATCAGTTTCGAAAAGAGTTCTGCCTTTGTCTCATTCCGAACGGCCAAAGGTTCTACTATTACGCTGTCGTCGGAGTTGAAAGCGATCAGGTTGAGGCCGCCATACGCAGCGGCATACTGATCCTGTTTACCTATCGGTGCGCCGCAACGCTCAATCTCGATCTCGCTGGCCTTTGCTCCCAGCCATTCGGCCGAGGAATGCTGGTTCTTATATGCATTGACAGCATTCAGGAGGCCCACGGTAAAGCTGCTCGACGAACCCAATCCCGTTCCACGTGAAGGGATGTCCGCCGTGGTCGTCACCTCCACACCGCCCGTGACATTCAGAGCTTCTAGAGCGGCGCGGAAAAGCGAGTGCTGGATTTGATCAAGTGAGGTGACTTCTTCGGTTTGAGAGTATGCTAGGCGAATACCACCATCAAACTTGGGATTGATACTCACGTAGACGTATTTATCGATAGTCGTGCTGAGAACAGCCCCAGGCGCTGTCTTATAGTATGCGGGTAGGTCGCTACCGCCGCCCACGAAACTCATCCGCAGCGGCGTCCTAGATATAATCATACTGCGGAAATTTCCGATGCTGTGGGCCGTTGTTTCATCGCGGGGGACGCCGCGATGGTTTTTTCGTGAGGCTCAGCCTCGCTGCTCCGGGTGTACGATTTCCTCGACGGCGCGGACGATGGTCTGGGCCGAAGAGCGAGAAGGTTTCCAGCCCGTGTCCATCAGGCGCTGGACCGAATACCGGAAGGAAGGCACATCGCCGACCCAGCCGCGCGGGCCTTCACCATAGGCGATGGCGGCCTTTGGAGAAACCCGATCACGCACCGTCTCGGCGATGAAGCGAACCGTCACGCCTTCGTCGCTGGGGCCGATGTTGAAGGTCAGGCGACGCCCGTCTAGGGTCGAAATATGCAGCATCGCCTCGATTAGGTCGTCGACGTGGAGGTAGGACTTGCGTTGGGTGCCGTCCCCCAGAACCTCGAGCCGCTCAGGCGTGGCGCGCAACTTGTTGACGAAGTCGAAGATGACCCCATGGGTCGCCGGCGCGCCGACGACATTAGGGAAACGATAGATTTCGGCCCGCGGAAGATAGGCTTCGACCGCCGCATTGATCTGGGCCTCCGAAGCCAACTTCATGGCGCCATAGTTCGAGATCGGCGCTAGCGGGCCGATGTCTTCAAAAATGGCGACCTCGCCGAAGGGCCCGTAGATAGCGGAACTTGAAGCAAACCTGAGGGTGTGAGCCCCGGTTCGTTTCATGAGGTCTAGCACGCCGAAGGTTGTCTGGAACGTCCGGTGCAGATCGATACGAGGATCTTCGACGCCTGCGGGAATGTCGGAGTTGGCGGCCAAATGCCAGACGTCGCTCAGCCGGCCGCCGACGGAGGCCAGGGCTTCGGCCATGGCGTCGGCGTCGGCGCAGTCGACCTGGCGAAACTGGATGCGGGGATCCTGAACGAGCGCGGCGACGCGATCTTGGCCGCCGCGTGACAGATCGTCCAAAATCAATACGCGACGGTCTGAGGCGGCGAGACGCTCGACAAGGTTTTTGCCAATGAAACCGGCGCCGCCGGTGATGATATCGATCTTGTCGGAATCCATGGTCGCTCCCTGCGGCTGGCCTTATCGACAAAAAATGACGATCACAACCGCTTGCTGTTCGGAGGTCGAGGACCGCTTTCAAGCCCTTGTCCTTTCCTCTATTCAACCGCTCTCGGGATCAATCCTGTCCGAATGGCGAGCAGTGAAGGCGTCGTGTCATCCAGACGGACCATATGTCAGCGGCTGCAACCATCGAGATTTCAGGCATGACCACACCGATTCGCCAGGCCGTCATCCTTTGCGGAGGGTTGGGCACGCGTCTGGGCGGACTGACGCGCGACACGCCAAAGCCTCTTCTGCCGGTGGACGGCACGCCGTTTCTGCAGATGCTGATGCAGGAGATCACGCGTTACGGCATTGATCGGTTCCTGCTTCTGGCGGCCTACAAGTCCGAACAGTTCCAGGATTTTGCGGACCAGGCGGCCCGGAGCCTCGGACGCCCCGTAACGGTCGAAGTCGCCGTCGAGCCCGATCAGGCGGGTACGGGCGGCGCCCTGTTTCACGCCCGCGAAAGACTGGACGACGCCTTTTACCTCTTCAACGGCGATACTCTGCTGGACGCGCCGCTCGACGCGCTCGCCCGGCAACTGGAGAATCCGCGCACTATCGGTTGCCTCGCCCTCAGATATGTGCCGGACGCTTCGCGATACGGCGTGGTGGACGTCGAGGGGGATCGGATCGTCCGCTTCGGCCGAGCGCCGCTGCCCGGAGAGGCGGCGTGGATCAACGGCGGCGTGGCGGCGTTTCGTCGTTCTTTCGTCGATCGACTGCAGCCTCAGGGTGCGTTCGAGACCCAGGCCCTGCCCGACCTCGCCGGCGAAGGGGCGCTTGCTGCGGTCAAGGTTCAGGGCTTCTTCATCGACATCGGAGTGCCGGCGGATTTTGAACGCGGGCAGATCGAGATTCCCGACTATCGGCGTCGGCCGGCGGTCTTTTTCGACAGGGACGGCGTGATCAACCGCGATCATGGCCACGTCGGTCAAGTCGAGCGATTCGAATGGACCTCCGGTGCGAGAGAAGCGGTCGCCATGGTCAATTCGAAGGGGTTCTACGCCTTCCTGGTGACCAACCAGGCAGGCATCGCCAAGGGGCTGTATTCAGAAGCGGATTATCTCGAATTGACCCGGTATATGCGCGCTGAATTGTCGCAGTCGGGCGCGCGGTTCGACGACGAGCGGTACTGTCCCTTTCATCCGGACGGCGTTGATCCCGCCTATCGGAAAACGTCGGACTGGCGCAAACCAGAGCCGGGCATGTTGTTGGATCTGATGCGCTTCTGGCCGGTTAATAAGGCCAGAAGCGTGATGATCGGAGACCGCGAAAGTGACATGAAGGCGGCCGCTGCAGCAGGAATCGTCGGCCGTCTCTTTAACGGTGAAGTTCGTCTGGACGACTTCGTTTCAGGAGTTCTGGACGATCTCTTGGATGGGGGCGGCGTGAACGCGTGAAGTTAAGTCGTCCGCAGTGATTGCGCTGCGAAGGCCATAAGCGCAAATGGCGTGAAAGACTGAAAATTGCCTCCGAGCCGATCTGTTTCATGAATAATAAGATGCTGATGATCGCAGACGGCGCCAATCTGCCTCGGCCCCTGCGGGTGTTGAGGAAGCGTCTTCGAGCGTTGGGTCTCTGGTCGAGCGCCAAGGGGCGTCCCAAGGCATCTCGGGGTTGGAATTCGCTAAGTGATATGGGCAGGGTCGCTCCTCGCGCCCTGCAGCCCTGGTTCGAGCCTATGGACCGCTATTCGGCGTGGCGGGCAGTCAATGTCCTGACGCCGGCCGCACTGGCGGATTTGCAGCACGCGATAAAGGCCACTAAGCCGAAAGTCCGATTTTCGATCATAACGCCAGTCTACAACACGGGTGCGGAGCATCTGCACGAAACCGTTCAGTCTGTGCTTGCCCAGGTGTACGGGGATTGGGAGCTTTGGTTGTCCGATGACGCCAGCACCGACCCCGACACGCGTCGCGCCCTGGTCGAGGTAGCGGGTCTCGACAAACGTATCCGTACCCTCACTACGTCGCAGAACGGGGGGATCAGCGTGGCGACGAACGCTGCGGCGGCCAAGGCAAAGGGCGAGGTGCTGGTCTTTCTCGACCATGATGACTTGCTGACGCCCGATTGCCTGGCGGAACTAGCGCTCTACTATACGGCGCATCCGGACGCGGATATCGTCTACAGCGATGACGACAAGGTCGACGACGAGGAGCGGTTCTATGCGCCTCAGTTCAAACCTGATTGGTCGCCCGCACTCCTGACCAGCTTCATGTACATGAGCCATGTCTTCACGGTCAGGCGTTCGCTGTTTGCGGAGCTCGGCGGTTTCCGTTCCGATTTCGACGGTTCCCAGGATTATGACTTCGCTCTGCGCGCCAGCGAGCGGGCCAGGCATGTCGGCCATATCCCCCGTGTCCTTTATCATTGGCGCGCCGTCCCCGGATCAACGGCTGTTTCAGGCGAGGCCAAGCCGCACAGCTTTGAGGCGGGACGGAAAGCGGTGCAGGAGCACCTAGACCGAACGGGTGTGGCCGGGCAGGTGGTCCACCCCGACTGGGCGCAGGCCGCCAAGGTGGGGATGTTTTCGATCCGGTTCCCGGACGAGGGGCCGTCGGTTACGATCATCGTACCAACATACAATGCGGCGGATCTGCTGTCCGTCTGCCTGAAGTCGCTCGAGGCGACGACCTATCGCAATTATCGGGTGATGGTCGTGGACAACGACAGCGATTGCCCGGACACTCTGGCCTACCTTGACGGTTTGTCTCGGGAGCCTCGTGTCTGGGTCGAGCGGATTCCGAAGATTGATGGCAGGTTCAACTACTCGGCTTTGATGAATGAGGCGGTGGCTCATGCGGACGGCGATCTGATCCTGTTCCTCAACAACGACACCAAGGTCATCGAGCCGTCCTGGCTCAGCCAGATGGTTGGACTGGCGGGGTTTGGAGGCGTCGGTTCCGTAGGCGCGCGGCTACGATTTGCTGACGACCATATTCAGCACGCTGGCATCGTGCAAGGCTACCGCGAAGGGTTGGTGGGGCACGCTTTCCGAGGGCTTCATGCCAGCCAATGGGGGTATCTCGGCCTGATGCGTGCGCCTCACGAGCGCATGGCTGTAACGGGCGCCTGTATGCTGACGCCTCGCGCCCTTTTTCAGGAAATGGGCGGGTTTGACGCAATCACCTTCGCCGTCGCCTATAATGATGCGGACTACGGGTTCCGGCTGCACCAGGCAGGCTACAGGAACTTGTATTGTCCCGACGCAGAACTTTATCACTTCGAAGGTCGCACCCGCGCAAAGACCGATGATCCCCGCGAGGTCGCCTCAATGCGCCGGATCTACGGCCGCGCTACAGATCCGTTCCATAATCCAAACCTGTCGCTGGATGATGAGAAGTTCAAGGTTGCCGCGCGACGACTTCCAATGCGAGCCAAGCGGCCAGTGAAAGTAGGTGTATTTAGCCATAATCTTCGGCACGAGGGAGCGCCCAAGACCCTGTGCGATCTCATAATCGGACTTAAGAGGACTGGAGTGATTGAGCCGGTTGTCTATGCACCAGCCAAAGGTCCTCTTGGGTCTGTCTACGCTGACGCAGGCATAGAAGTCCGTCTTGTCGCCGAGCCGTCACCAACATCCAACTTGGCCGACTACGTTGCCGCGCAGTCGGTTCTCGCAACCGAATTTCGGTCAGCAGCTCTTGAGGTGATTATTGCCAATACGCTGACCGCCCATCACGCAATCGGTGCGGCTAATCTCGCGGGACTGCCTTCCCTCTGGTGTCAGCACGAGAGCGAGCCTTGGTATAACTATTACGATTGCTATGATTCGACAATACAATTTCATGCTTATGCAGCTTTCGCGCAAGCATATGCCGTCACCTACGTTGCGGATGCTACGCGAGAAGCTTGGCATCCTGTCCAGACAAGGCACAATGCAGTCACAATCCGGCATGCCATCCCCGATGCTGTCTTGTCACAAGAAACATCGCGCTGGAGTCGTGAAGAGGCTAGACGACGTCTTGGTCTCCAAGATCGCGATGTAGTCGTAATGTTGCCGGGTACGGTTTGCGCTCGCAAAGGTCAGCAAGACATCGTAGATGCAGCATTGATTTTGGCTGCCGAGGAGCTCGAGCAGATTAAAATTCTGATTGTCGGCGCGCTAGTTGAGCCGGAATACGCCGTGCATCTAGCGAGTACGATCGAGTCTTGCACGCCAGAGGTATCTTCGCGTATCGAGCTGGTCGGTGCTGTAGACGACATGAGCCTTTACTATGCGGCTGCCGATATAATGGCATGTACGTCGCGGATCGAAAGCGCACCACGCGTTCTAGTCGAAGCCATGGCATTTGGCCTGCCAATTATAACCACTCCAGTCTTCGGCATTCCCGAAGTCGTGGAGGAAAACGTCAACGCTATGTTCTATCGTCCGGGAGATACAGCGGTGCTGGCTGAACACATTTCTATCTTGGCGAAAAACGTGGAGCGTCGAGCCGTAATGGCTGACGCGGGGCGGGCGGTATTGGAGGCGCGCGCCACCTATGACGACATGCTTCAAAAATACGCTTCGCTGATCCGTGAAGCGGCGCTCGCGGCCTCTTGGAAAGTAGCTGATGTTTGATGTTGAAACGACCGCGGCTCACTGGGATGCAAAATATGCCACCGCTACCCGATCAGCTTGGGTCCAGAACCCTCTGGTAGAGCAAGCCCTATATCAGCGGATGACTGGTCAGCGGGGCTACTGGTTGGACTGGGTTTTCACCCATCTGTTGTCGCCGGTTGGTAGCCTCCTATCCATTGGGTGTGGCGACGGTTTCCACGAACTCCTCATCGCCCGTCGCGGCTACGCTCGAAACATTTCAGCTTTTGACGCCGCGCCTGGCGCTGTCCAACGTGCTCAGGAAGTGGCCGCAGCGGAGGGTCTGGCAATAGATTTCCGCAATCGCCTATTTGAGGAGTTCGTTCTGAATCCCGGCGCTGAGGATCAGCACGACGTCGTGTTTTTCTCCGGCTCCCTGCATCACGTCACCGATCTCGAAGGCATGCTTTCGGCCGTCCAACGTGTCCTGAAGCCGGGCGGAAAAGTGATCGTGAACGAATATTGCGGCCCCTGTTATCAGCTGTATCCACCCAGCCAAGTAGCGATCGTCGATCGAACGATTGCTGCTTTACCAGAAGAATTTCGTGCTTCCGACCGGCTGGAGATGCCGAGCATGGAGATGATAAAGGCGTCTGATCCTACCGAAGGCGTACGGTCGGCATTGATACCGCAACTCGTGCCGATGTACTTCAAGCCGGAGTACGAGCGGTTTGTTGGGGGCGCGCTGCTTCATCCGCTCTTTGGCTGCCTCAATGCGAGCCGAGTGAATGACGGATCGCCTGAGAGCCGAGTTTTGGTCGAAATGTTGATTCATCTTGAAGATGAACTAACGCGCTCCGGCGCACTGCAGCACGACTTCATGCTGGGAATTTATGCCAACACCGTCAAGGGTTAGGTTTCCTTGAGGCTGAACCATCGAGGAGTGGCTTCTGCCCGATACCCTTCGGGTCCCGTTGACCCTCAATAGACCTTCCCTTATGCAGCCCTGAATCAGGCGTGGTGATATTTTGGCGCGCAGGCGCGCCTTAGACGCCTGATGTTGTAAAACAATGACGAAAACATAATGACGGACCACCCGGATATAAGGTCCATGTCAGAAAGCAAGATCGGCCCTCGGGGGCCATATAACCAAGCCGCTGCATTTGTATCATGGGGGTTCTCTTTGCCATCACTGCTGGATGCTGTGAAACACTTAGGGACTTCCCTTAAGCGCCGCCGACGTTGGCGATCGTCGATGGACATAGCCCGGACTTCCTACTTTCACTCGCAGTGGTACCGACGGATGCATGCAGGCTCCTTGGTGGCGCAGCTTGACCCGTGGGGTCATTACAAGCGCCACGCGCGAGTGCCCGGATACGATCCTAATCCGGCATTTGATAGCGCATGGTATGCAGAGCATTATCTGCCGAACAACACTCAGGAGACGCCCATAGGTCACTATGTGCGTCTCGGTGTGTCGTTGAACTTGCGCCCATCGCCGATTTTCGACCGCGGTTGGTATTTGACAAGCAATCCGGATGTCGCAAACGCTGGCGTAGAACCGCTCAAGCACTTCTTGGAACACGGCTCATCGGAAGGGCGCTCTCCTGGTCCCTACTTCGATGCCTCTTGGTATCGCGAGCAACACAAGTCATCCGGATTCGCCCGCTCAAATCCTCTGGGCCACTACTTCAGGAACGCGCGGCGGCTCGGGTTTGATCCCAATCCGGCTTTCGCGAGCGCGTGGTATGCGGGCAGGACGCCGGATCTGGGCGAGGGGAATCCGCTCGCCCACTATGTTGCCAGAGGGGCCGGAGCGGGGGCTAATCCCCACCCGCTCTTTGACGCCGCCTGGTACCGCGAGGAGTTGGGCCGAGATACGACCGAACCGTTGCTTCATTATCTGACGCAGGGCGGGAATGAGGGGCGCAATCCACACCCTCTGTTCGATTCCCGATTCTATGCAGAACAGGTGGGTCTCAAGGATCAACACCCGCTCACGCACTATATGAGCGCAGGCAGGACTTCTGCGGCATCGACCCATCCGCTGTTCGACGCCGACGAATACGCGGCGGCGATGCCGCCCAAATCCGGGTCTCGAACGCTCCTTGAGCATTTCCAGGAGCATCCCGTGGGGCAGGCGGGCATAAGTCCGCTCGTCGACGTTGACTGGTATCTCGATTCCCTGGGGCTTCCCGGGGGGACGAATGCGCTGGTCCACTACCTGACAACGGGCTCACGCAATAACCGCAACCCCAACCGGCTGTTCGACCTGAAGTCTTACACCGCACGTTACCCAGATATCCGACGCGCTGGCTTGGAGCCCCTCAGCCACTATGCGCGTTGGGGGTGGGCCGAAGGGCGTGAGCCTCATCCGCAATTCGATGGTCGGTTCTACAGCCTGACCCAAAAGCAATGGCCGGCCTTGGGCGATCCGCTGACCCGTTTCCTCATTGAAGCCGCAGACGAGTCCGCGAGCCATCCGTCCAGGGCGGACACGTTCGTCTCCCGTCACGTCAGGGGAGCCCTGCAGGCCCCTGGGGAAATCGCCGCCATGATCGGCGTCGTTGTTTACAACGAATCGAAGGAACAGATTTCGCGCATCGTCGAAACGTCGCTACTTGCGCTTACGAGAGCGGGGTCTCGGTCGCCCAAGGTCATCATCTTCGACAACGGCGGCACCATCCCGGACGCGCATATTCCGGCCAACGTTCAGTTCATCCGCCGCGGCCTGGACCAGGGATTCAGCGTTGGGCACAACACGCTGATGCGCACCGCCTTCGATCAAGGCGCGGAAGTCTACATCGGGGCCAATCCAGACGGCGCTTTCCACCCGGATGCAGTTACGGAATTGTTGAAAATGGCCGCCGCCCAAAACGCGGGCGCGATCATTGAAGCTATCCAGTTTCCGGACGAGCATCCCAAATTCTATGACCCATCCACGCTGGAAACAGACTGGATCTCTGGCGCGTGCTTCCTGATTCCGCGCAAGGCCTATGACCGCGGCGTCATGTTTGACGAGCAGTTCTATCTCTACTGCGAAGATGTGGACATCTCCTGGAACGCCCGGCGCCTCGGCTTCAAGACCCTTATTTGCCCAACGGCGCTCTTTTATCATGACGTGTCCGATCGAGCTCACGACCCGTATCGATACGGCCTTATGCTGACGGGTGCGCGGTACCTCGCCCACAAGTGGGGTAGTCCGGCTTTCGGCAAGTGGGCCGAGCTGCAACTTCTCGAAACGGGAATGGCCAGCGCTCTTCACGAGCTACCTGATCTGTCGCAACTTCCCTCGATAGACAATCCCGACGAGTTCACCGATTTCGATCACTACTTCCATTTCACGGGTGTCCGATGGGACTGAGCAGCGCTTCTGATCAAGAGAGGCCGACCGGTGACTCGAGACCCTCCGGTCTTGATGTCATCATCCGGGTCCACGATGCTAATCGGCTCTTTGAACTCGACCGTGCAATCTTCTCCCTAATCAATCAGGCCTTCACGCCCGTTCAACCGATCATCGTCATGCAACGCTTTGGGGCGGACGAGGCGGAGGCGGTCAGGCGGGTTGTAGAAAAATATGATTGGGCTCGCCATCAGACGCCCGTCATCCTTGCGGTTGATGGCGAAGGCGACCTTCGATCAAAACTTTTGAACGTCGGTCTGGCGGTCAACCGCAGCAGATACGTGGCCATCCTAGATAGCGACGATTACGTATACGAGAACGCATACTCGCGCCTTATCGACCAGTTGGAATCCAGCGGGGCCGCGGTAGCGTTTGGAAACATCAAGGTGAATCACGTCGTCGTCTACGACGGTGAGTGGATCTACAATGCATCGTCCAAGTCTGATGTTTATCAGGGGGAGAATTTCGACGATCTGGTCCGAGAAAACTTCTGCCCCATCCACAGCTTTGTTATAGACCGGTCCATCGTCATTGCATCGGACCTCTATGTAGACGAAGCGCTAACGCGACTGGAAGACTACGATCTTCTGCTTCGGCTAGGCCGAAAATACATCTTCGATTTTTCTCTCCGTGACCAGTACGTGGGTGTTTATAACTGGCATGTCGATGGAAGAAATAGCATTCAAGTCTTTGACCAGCCCGAAGATGTCGCCCTTCACAACCAGGGGCAATGGGCCAGTGCGAGACAGATCATTTGGAATCGAAAACTCTTGCTTCGTACAAAACCCAACGCAAACGATCGCACCGGATAACACGCAAATGTCAGACTACGATGAGACGGCTAAGTTGTTTGTACCCGCGGGACATTATTATAGCCCTATCCCAGAGCCTGCTGTAGCCGGTAATTATGCCGATTGGCTGAGGGATATTTATAAGCCGGGCGTCGATGTTCCGGGCATCAACATCGACCCAGAGCGTATGCGTACGTTCTGGACAGAAAAACTGGCTCCTCACGCGGCGGATCTGACTTTTCCAGACAGTAAACAAGAAGGAAAGCAGTACTACTACGAAAATGACTTCTTTTCGTACGGAGATGCTGCAACCTATTCACTGATGATCCGTCATCTGCGCCCAAACAAGGTGGTAGAGGTAGGGTCAGGATTCTCTTCGGCCTGCCTTCTCGACACACTGGCTGAGAGCGGTCAGTCTCCGGAGCTAGTCTTTATCGAGCCTTACGCCGACAGGCTTCGTCAGGTTATCGGTTCGGAACTTCAGTCCAAAACGACGCTGATGGAGCAGTCCGTTCAGTCTGTTGACATGGCGGTGTTCGAGGCACTTGAATCCGGCGACCTTTTGTTCATCGACTCGACGCATGCGTTCAAGGGCGGTAGCGATGTAACCCACGAACTTCTGGAAATACTTCCCCGCCTCAAGCGCGGCGTGATCGTTCATTTTCACGATATTTTCTATCCGTTCGAATATCCGAGAGAATGGATACGGGGAGACCAGCGCGCCTGGAACGAGTGCCACGCCATGCGTGCATTTCTGATGTATAACTCGAGATTTGAAATCGTTTTCTTTAATGACTACTTTGCACAAGTCGGTCGAGATCTTCTGGAAACCGATTGCCCTGTTATCCTGCGCAATGCAGGAGCCGGGCTCTATCTGCGCGTGACGGGCATCTAGTATGGATCCCGCTAAAACACCCGTTTTCATCCTGGCTGGCGGTCTTGGCACGCGGCTGAAGGAGCACACCGAGTTCCGTCCGAAACCGATGGTCGAGGTCGGTGGGCGACCGATTTTGTGGCACATCATGCGCTGGTACGGAAAGTTTGGCTTCCGCAAATTCGTGATCTGCGCCGGCTTCAAGTCGGAAGTGATCAAGGATTACTTCCTGAACTACGACGCCATGAATTCGGACTTCACCACCAATCTGGCGGACAGAAGTATCGAAGTTCACGGTGCTCACCACGACGAGGATTGGGAGGTCACGGTCGCCTACACGGGCGAACTGACGATGACGGGCGGCCGTATCGGCCGGGCGGTAAGCAAATATCTGGGTGACGCCGAGCATTTCGCCGTGACCTACGGCGACGGCGTCACCGACGCCGACCTGGAGGCCGAGTTCGCCTTCCACCTGAACCACGGCAAGGTGGGCACGGTGCTCGCCATCAACCCGCCGTCCCGCTTCGGCGAACTGCTGACGGATGATGACACCGTTACGACCTTCGCTGAAAAGCCGGAACTGTCGAACACATGGATCAACGGCGGCTACTTCTTCTTCCGTCGGGAGTTCGCCAAATATCTCAATGAGAATGAGGCGCTAGTTCTCGAGAAGGAGCCCCTGATCCAGCTGGCGGTTGACCGCGAGCTGAATATATTCCGCCACAAGTCGTTCTGGGCCTGCATGGATACGCAGCGTGACCGTGACGAACTGGACGAGCTATGGCGATCGCGCAAAGCGCCGTGGGATACCCGCGGCAACTGATCGCCGTCATACACTTAACGCTCTGAACCTCAAGGAAAGCCATGGCCAACCCTATCGTCCTCGAAGACCTCGAGCGCATGTATTCTATCGTTGGTCGTCGTGATCGCTTCGAAGGCTCGACGATCATCGTCACAGGCTGCGCGGGTTTCCTCGGCTTCTACTTCCTGCAGTTTCTCGTGCGTAAGGCGGACGATCTCGGCATCAAGAAGGTGGTCGGTCTCGACACCTTCCTGCTCGACAAGCCCAAGTGGCTGACCGATTTGGTTGACGAGTTTCCGTCAATCCTGGATTTGCGCGCGTTCGATATTTCCAGGGACGACATCGCCACGGTAGACGGCGCGGCCGATGCGCGCTTCGTGATCCACGGCGCCTCGATCGCCTCACCGACCTTCTATCGCCAGTATCCGGTGGAGACGATCGACGCCAACATCTGGGGGCTTCGCCACCTCCTCGATTTCTATCGCGGTCGTGACACCCTCAAGGGCTTCCTGTTCTTCTCATCGAGCGAAATCTACGGCGACCCCGACCCCCAGTTCATCCCCACGGACGAAGAATATCGTGGCAGCGTCTCCTGCCATGGACCGCGCGCCTGCTATGATGAGTCCAAACGTTTCGGCGAGACCATGTGCTGGGTCTACGCCAAGCAGTACGGCATGCCTGTGACGGTCGCGCGGCCGTTCAACAACTATGGTCCCGGGATGCGTCTGGGCGACAAGCGTCTGCCTGCCGACTTCGCGACCTGCGTGACCGAGAACCGGGACATCGTGATCCTGTCCGACGGCACGCCGACCCGGACTTTCTGCTACGTGTCAGATGCGGTCACCGGCTATTTGCTGTGTCTGCTGCACGGCGAGTACGACTATTTCAACATCGGCATCGAGAAGCCCGAAATCATGGTCAAGGATTTCGCCAAGCTCTACCAACAGGCTGGCGCCGAGGTTTACCGCTATAGCGGTCAGGTCTTCTACGAACAGAGCGACGATCCTGAGTACATGACGGACAACCCCAACCGTCGCAGCCCGATCATCACAAAGGCGCGTACGATTCTGGGCTATGATCCGCAGATCCTCGTCGAGGAAGGCATCGGTCGTTACCTCCGCTTCCTCAAGCACGAAGGTCAGTAAGCATGAAGCTCGCAGTCGTCGGCACCGGATACGTCGGTCTCGTTTCGGGCGTATGTCTGGCCGCCAAGGGTCACGACGTCACCTGTGTGGACATCAACCCCGCGATCGTGGATCGGCTCAACAGGGCTGAGCCGACTATCTATGAAGTGGGTCTGCCAGAGTTGCTCAGGGAGGTCCGCGACAGCGGGCGTTTCCGCGCGACCACCCATATCACCGAAGCGCTGGACGGATCTGATCTGGTCCTCATCGCGGTGGGGACGCCGTCCGAAAACGGCGTGATCGATCTCAAATATATCCGCCAAGTCGCCGGCGAGATCGGGGCCTATATCAAGACCGCCCGGCGACATATCTCGGTCGTGGTCAAATCGACCGTCGTGCCCGGAACGACGGATACTGTGGTGCGGGAGGAAATTGAAGCCGCGTCGGGCCTCAAGCATCCGGCTTTCGGTCTCGGCATGAACCCCGAGTTCCTGCGCGAGGGCGAAGCGATCGAAGACTTCGCCGAACCGGATCGCATCGTGCTCGGCAACGAGGATCCTGAGACGCTTACCCGGCTGGAAGAACTCTACGCCCCTTGGAACGTCGACAAGGTTCGGGTCAACACCCGCACTGCCGAGATGATCAAATACGCCAATAACGCCCTGCTCGCGACGCAGATTTCGGCCGTGAACGAAATCGCCAACCTCGCGGCGGCCTTGGGCGGGATCGACGTGCTGGACGTTATGGGCGGCGTGCACTTGGACAAACGCTGGAATCCGATCCTGGAGGGCGGCGCGCGCGCCCAGCCCCCGATCCTGACCTACCTCGTGCCGGGCTGCGGCTTCGGTGGATCCTGCTTTCCCAAGGACGTTCAGGCGCTCCGAAGCCAAGGAGAGCAGAAGGGGCTGCCCATGCGGATGATGAACGCCGTGCTGGACGTAAACGACGCCCAGCCGTCGCAGGTTCTGGATATCGTTGAACGCGACATGCCGGACCTGTCGGGGAAGCGCGTGCTGTTGCTGGGGCTGGCCTTCAAGCCCGGCACGGACGATGTCCGCGAGTCCGCCTCTTTGAAGATCGTCGATCAACTCGTGGCGAAGGGCGCGGACGTGGTCGTCCACGACCCCATTGCCGTCGACCACTTCAAGAAGGCAGTCGGACCGGCAGGCGAACAAATCCGCTATGTCGAGGACTGGGAAGCCGAAGTTGCGTCGGCCCAGGTCGTCATCGTCGCCACCAAATGGCCGGACTACGCCAGGCTGACATCTCAAGATCTCTCGGGCAAGCTGCTGTTCGACGCTCGTAGAATGTTCCCGCCGGCTCAGGTCGGGGGAGCCCAGTATCTTTCCATCGGCCGACGGATCGCTTGAGATGAAATATCAGTCCACGGCCGTCGAGGGTTGTTTCATCGTCTCGCTGGAGCCGCGCGGCGACGATCGCGGCTTCTTCGCCCGGATGTTCGACTCAGACGAGTTCGCCAGCATGGGGATGGACAGCGTCTATCCGCAGATCAACACTTCCTTTAGCGCGTTGGCTGGCACTTTACGGGGGTTGCATTACCAGGTCGCGCCCCACGGAGAGTCCAAGCTGGTAAAATGCTTAAAGGGCTCGGCGTTCGATGTCGTGGTCGATCTTAGGCCGGATTCCCCAACTTACGGTCGGTGGGCAGCCCAAACATTGACGGATGAAAACCGTCTGATGATGTACGTGCCGAAGGGCTGCGCTCATGGTTTCATGACCCTCATGGACGAAACCGAGATGCTTTATCCCGCCTCCGGCCCCTACAACGGTCCGGCAGAGCGGATATTGCGGTGGAATGATCCACTTTTCGCTATAACTTGGCCGCTACTTCCGGTCGTCCTGTCGGATAAGGATCACGACGCCCAAGACTATGATGCGGCTTGGCACAGACCGGGTTATTAAATCCGTGCGGCGTTAAACCAAAACTCGAAGGACGTTTGACGTCATGAGGTGGAACGTAGGCCGCAACATCTATGGATTCCGGAGGCTGATTAGATATGACTAGTGATGGTTGGCGTAAAGATCTTTGCTGGCGGGCGAGTAGATGAATATCCTTCTTACCGGCGCTAGCTCCTTCACAGGTTCTTGGTTTGCCTTGGCTCTAGCGCGAGCCGGCCATGTCGTGACCGCGACTTTCCGGGGGGGGCATGATTCTTACGCCGACACTCGTGGCAAGCGGGTTGCGAGTATTTTGGATAAAGTAGAACCGATCTGGGGGGTCAGTTTCGGCGACGAAGCCTTCTTCGATGCGTTGGGAGATCGGTCTTTTGATCTGGTTTGCCATCACGCTGCGGAAATGACCGAATATCGCAGTTGGGATTTCGACGCAATTGAAGCGACGGCTAACAACACTCGTGGCGCGCGCCGCTTGCTGACCTTGTTGGCCGAGAGGGGGGGGGGCAAGTTGATGCTTACCGGCAGTGTTTTTGAACCTTACGAGGGCGTTGGCGATCTTAGGCAGCGGTCATTCAACCCCTATGGTTTGTCGAAACACCTATCTTTCGAGGTGTTCCGTCTTGAGGCGGAGCGCTTAGGACTTTCTCTCGGAAAATTTGTTATCCCTAATCCGTTCGGTCCTCGAGAAGAGTACAGATTCACGTCGTACCTTGCAAAGGAGTGGTCGATGGGGAAGAGACCTATTGTGGGTACGCCAGCCTATGTTCGCGACAACATTCACGTCTCCTTACTTGCGGCCGCTTACCTAGAGGCGTGCACTACCCTTCCGCAGTCAGCCGGGCTGACTAGGGCGGCACCCAGCGGCTATATTGAACAGCAGGGCGCGTTCACGCATCGTTTTTCTCGAGAAATTGCCGCGAGGACCCCGTGGGAATGCGATTTCGGCAACGCTGACCAAAAAGAGTTTCCCGAACCGATGTTCCGTACAAACTCTAACCCAAATCCGGTTAACGGACACTGGTCGGAAGCGGAGGCGTGGGATGCACTTGCCGATTACTATCTTGAGATGTTCGCTGGTAAGTAAAAAAACGACCGGGGCTATAGCGGTCGCTAACAAAACTTTACCGTGTGTTTCGGATGTCCAGAAGGTTAGCCGCATCGTCTCCAGCGAGGCAGCTTTGAAGGTGTATTATGAGAATAAGGACGGCTTGGTCGCCATTAGGTACAGAACGAGGACGAGCAATTTAAGGTCTAGAATTTGACCTCCTACCGCAGCATCTCTCAGTTCGACTAAAGAGACTTCATAGACCTCAATCATTTCATTTTCATTAGGAAGTCCCCCGCCTGGTCCCTTCCGATCCGCCAGAGTGTAAGGGGCGACGTAAAGACACGATCGTTCCGTGGAGACGCCTGGCATCGTCCAACAATCTACGACGAGTTCAAGCGAAGCCAGCGCAATGCCCACTTCCTCGAAAGCCTCCCTTCGTGCAGCCTGTTCAGATGTTTCGCCGGGATCGATCAGTCCCGCGGGGCATTCGAAAATGCGTGTTTCCTCGCCGCGATGAAGGAGAGAACTCCTAGGCATTGAGATAACAGTCGCCACGCCTCGATCTGGGTCGAATGGCAACACGACGGCCGCATCTCCGTGATGCTCCACATGCCGCGTTCCCAAAGATTGACCCGCTTGGATCAACGTGACGCGATGTACTTCCAGCCAGCCCGTATAGACAGCTTCACCGTGCGCTATCCGGGCGGTTTCGATAACTGCCCTCATGGCTGGGGCCGAACTATGCAGGCGAATTGATAAGGCACAAACCCACTATAGCATTGCGTCGGAGCCAAGTTCAGCGCAAATGTCCGCACGCCGACCCTCTTTCGACCTCGGCTCAATCTCCTAAGATCAAGCTCGGGATTAAATGCGAGGGATCAAAAATCAGGCGCGGATCATCGGCGCGCTAACGATGCGTGAGTTGATCACGCGTTACGGTCGTGAGGGCCTGGGGTTTTTGTGGTTGGTTCTGGAGCCGCTGTTTTTCTGTTTCGGCGTCATGGGTTTGTGGACCCTGATCAAGCCTGAGTACGAACACGGTGTCCGCATCGCTCCCTTCGTTATGACAGGCTACATGGGCTTGTTGTTGTTCCGCCACATGGTGAGCGCTTCGATGGGGGCGATTCAGGCAAACATCGGACTTCTCCATCATCGACCGGTTAGGCCGCTCCATGTTTATCTTACGCGAGCCTTACTCGAGACCGCCGGCGGAGCCCTCGCGTTCGCGATTGTTTATGTGACGCTTTTGATCCTTGGTGTGGTTGAGTTGCCCTCAGACTATTTGACGCTCTACGCTGGCTATCTGTTGATGGCTTGGGTTGGCATGGGTTTCGGTATTACGCTTGCCTCGCTGGCGCTGAGATTCGAAGTGTTGGAACGGATCGTGCCTGTAACGATGTATCTGATGATACCGTTGTCTGGGGCCTTCATTATGGTGGATTGGGTACCCTCCGCCTATCGAGACCTATATCTCCTCGTGCCGCTCCCACATACGATCGAAATGATGCGGTCATCAGTGTTCGGTGAATTTGTACCCACCCATTATAATCCGTACTATCCGCTCTATTTTGGTGCCGTGATGAATACTATTGGCCTGCTCGCCTTGAGTGACGCTCAGAAGTTCATCGAAGTCGATTGAAGTCCAGGTTGCGAAACGATGTCTGAAGCCAATATACGCTTTTTGGGGCCGCTTTTACGCCCGCATTCACCCGGCGCTTCGGCCCCTAGACGGCGGCGCCTGCCATGGGTCTTCATTATCTTGGTGGTGATTCCAACCCTGATCTCAGCTGTTTATCTGCTATTTATCGCTTCTCCTCGCTACGTGTCGGAGGCACAGTTCATCGTTCGCTCCTCTGACGAGGGAACTGTGACTTCCCTTGGTTCGGCACTCGAGGGGGTCGGTATCGGCGGGAAGTCAGCCAACGCTCACGCGGTGCTAGAATACATTAAATCGCCCGATGGTCTTGATGAACTGTCTCGGACAGTAGACGTGAAGAAGGCCTACGGCCGTCCTGGGGTAGATGTCTTCTCGCGTCTGCCTCGACCATTTTCGGATTCGTCCAACGAAAGTTTCAGACAACAATTCAACTCCTACGTCACCGTCGGTTATGATTCACAAACGGGAATCAGCACGTTGCGGGTTCAGGCCTTCGACGCACGCGACGCGCAACGCATAGCCGACGGCCTCCTTCAAGGTGGTGAGGCGCTTGTCAATCGCTTGAGCGAACGGTCTTCGGCGGATGCAGTGGCTCAGGCCGAACGCAATGTTGTGGAAGCTCAAGTGCGCCTAGACCGATCGCTTAATGCGCTAACGGAATTCCGCAATCGGGAAGGCCTTATTGATCCGACAAGCAGCGCCAGGTCCGGAGGAGAGCTCGTAGGCCAGTTGAGCTTGAACCTCGCTACGATGCAAGCCGAACGCAGCCAAGTCGCCACGGACACTCCAAATAGCCCTCAGTTGCCCGTCATTGACAGCCGCATTCGCGCTTTAGAGCGCCAGATCGCCATAGAGCGCGGAAAAATTGTCGGTGGCGCTGCGTCCTTGGCTCCCCGGATTTCAAGTTACGAGAATCTTCAGACAGAACGCGAGTTTTCCGAACGATTGCTTGCGTCGTCGACGGCGGCTTTGAACGCCGCTCAACTCACTGCTCGCAGTAAACGGCTCTACATTGATAGGGTTGTGAACCCGAACCGGCCTGACCGTGCCGTCGAGCCCAAACGCTTCTTGTCTCTGCTAGCTGTCTTCGCCTCGTTGATGCTCGCTTATGGGCTCGGTTGGTTGGTGCTAGCCGGCGTGCGTGAGAGCCACGTCCACGGATGACTGCGGAGACCGGTATCGGCCTGCAGGTTAGGGGCTTGGGGATGACGTATCCGGTCCACGGTGCTCGCCCTGTTTTCAAGGATTTAGAGTTCAGCCTGGGCGCGCAGGGGCGCATGGGCATTCTGGGTCGAAACGGCCAAGGCAAGTCCACGCTTATCAAGATTCTAGGCGGTATTTTGCGTCCGACATCTGGTCGTGTGCAGTGGAACATGAAGGGGTCTTGGCCGATCGGGTTCGGCGGAGGTTTCCAAGGCAGCCTGACGGGTATTGATAATATCCGCTTCATTACCCGAATATACGGCAAAAGGTTCGACGCTGTGTTTGATCGCGTCGAGGGTTTCGCGGAACTGGGCGCTGCGTTGAACCGGCCTGTGAAACACTATTCGTCGGGCATGCGAGCGCGATTGGCCTTCGGCCTTTCTCTGGCAATTGAATTTGACTGCTATTTGATCGACGAACTTGTCGCCGTGGGTGACGCTCGATTCCAGCGACGCTGCAACGAGGAGTTATTCGAACGCAGAGCGGATCGCGCCTTTCTCATGGCGTCGCACGACACCCATATGATCGCCCAATATTGCGAACGAGCGCTCGTTATCGAAAGCGGTAGGGCGAGAATTTTTGATGACGTGGACGAGGCCATTGATGTCTACAAATGGCTGAGATCTGTCTGATGGACGCTGAAGAGCTCGTATGGCTTGTGCAAACGCCATCCTCGTCTGCGCACGTGTGGCGCGATATCTTGGCTCAGGCATGTTTGGCGCGCGGATGGGATTTTGCGGTCCATGATCAAGGTCATCCGCTCCCCGCGCCTGTGTCGGGTCGCTCTCTTTTGGTCGTGGCTGGGTTCGATGAGCCTGAAAGCCCGCATATTACGCACCGCGCTGTGCAATTATCACCCCCATTGGAGGCCGTTTCCGTCCTCAAGTCTCAATGGAAGTTAAATGATCACGACGCCTTTTACGCAGCATCTTCAAGGCTTGCAGCGGCGTGGGAGCTTGTTGAGCGGGGAGCGTCGGTCAGTTGGTCTGACGAACCAGAGCTTGAGATTGCTGGCTTGGGCAAGGTTGCTGGACAGGTAGCTCAATCGTCATCTTATGCTCCGCGCACCGACCACCCACTCTTTATGTTTGAAAGAGGTTCTGCGGCAGGCGTGGGGGCAACAAGATGGAATCCCGACCTTTTTCTTTATCCCGACGCGCGGCCCAGCGAAGGACCGGTCGGTTCATTTCCATTGGTCGGTCGGCGCCGGCTGCTTTTGAACGGACCGAATATCTTCCTTCCCGCGGGCTCTTGGAGCTTCGTGGCTGAAATCTCGATCGATCCGCCTGGCAGGACCGAGTTGCTGATAGAATGGGGGCACGGTCACGATGTCGCGTCTCTGCTCACGCCCATCGACGTCGCCGGACGATATGAGCTTTCGCTTGAGAAGCGGTGGACAGCATTTCAACCTGCCGACTTCAGGATCAGTCTCATGATCCCTGCGCTGGAAGGGGAGTTCTGCTTTCATGGAGGCATGCTGACACGCACATTTGGTTGAGAACTTAGCGTGTCGTCCTCAGTTGCGTTGTAAATCCCGCAGGCGAAGTTGAAGGTATTCGCCGTATCCGGATTTGCCCAAGGCGTTAGCAAGCCGCTCTAGCTGAGATGTATCGATGAACCCCCTGTCGAAGGCGACTTCTTCTGGGCAAGCGATCTTAAATCCCTGCCGCTTTTCTAGCACACGGACGAATTCCGCAGCCTCTAGCAGGCTATCTGGGGTGCCTGTATCGAGCCAGGCGTAACCGCGGCCCATTCTTTCGACCGATAACGTGCCGCGCTCGAGGTAGGTGCGGTTGACGTCGGTTATTTCGAGTTCGCCGCGGGGCGAAGGCTTAAGATCGTGAGCGATCCCGACCACATCTGCGTCGTAGAAATAGAGACCAGTGACTGCCCATTTGGACTTCGGAACCTTTGGCTTCTCCTCGATCGATAAGGCGCGCATGCTTTCGTTGAACTCGACCACGCCGTACCGTTCAGGATCGTTGACGTGATAGGCGAATACCGTCGCCCCCTCCGGTCGGCTCATGGCGGAGGTGAACAGGTCGGTGATGCCGTGGCCGTAATAGATGTTGTCGCCCAGGATCAACGCCGACGGATTGTCGCCGACGAAGTCCGCGCCGATGATATAGGCTTGGGCCAGCCCGTCCGGGCTGGGCTGGACCGCGTACTGGATATCCATTCCCCACTGCGAGCCGTCGCCGAGCAGGGCTTGGAAGCTGGGTACGTCGCGCGGGGTGGAGATGATCAGCACCTCACGGATGCCGGCCAGCATCAGGGTCGATAGCGGATAATAGATCATCGGCTTGTCGTACACCGGCATCAGCTGCTTCGACGTGACCAGGGTCATCGGATGCAGGCGTGTGCCCGATCCTCCTGCCAGGATGATGCCCTTCATGCCGCGTTTCCTCCGACCTTCAGTTGATGCGCTTCGCCGACGTATTTTTGCATCAACGATGTCTTGGGATGACGGCCTTGGAAAAAATCAACCATTGGCCACCCCCAGACGCTGGGTCGAATAGCGGGCGTCCAGAATGTCCTGCCACCAAGTCTGGTTCTTAAGATACCAGGTTACCGTCTGTTCGATGCCCTGTTCGAAGGTCACCGACGGGGTCCAGTTCAGGTCCGAACGAATCTTCGAGGCATCGATGGCGTAGCGCTGATCATGGCCGGGGCGGTCGGTCACATAGGTGATCTGGTTGGCGTATTTGCCGTCCGCCTTGGGCCGCAGCCGGTCCAGGATGGCGCAGATGGTCGTGACCACCTCGATGTTCTTCTTCTCGGCGTTGCCGCCGACATTATAGGTTTCGCCCGGCGTGCCGGTCTCGAACACGGCCTGCAGGGCGCGGGCGTGGTCGTCGACGAACAGCCAGTCGCGCACGTTCGAGCCGTCGCCATAGACCGGCAGGGGTTCGCCATTCAGGGCCCGGATGATGATCAGCGGGATCAGCTTCTCGGGGAAGTGATAGGGGCCGTAGTTGTTGGAGCAGTTGGTCACCAGAACCGGCAGGCCATAGGTGTGGCCCCAGGCGCGCACCAAATGGTCCGACCCCGCCTTGGACGCCGAGTAGGGCGAGCGGGGGTCATAGGGGGTTGTCTCGGTGAAGAAGCCGTCCTCGCCCAGCGAACCGAACACCTCGTCGGTCGAGATGTGGTGGAAGCGGAAGGCTTGCTTGGCCAAGTCGTCCAGTCCGCGCCAGTAGCCCAGGGTCTGGTTCAGCATCACAAAGGTGCCGACCATATTGGTCTGGATGAATGCGCCAGGGCCGTCGATCGAACGGTCCACGTGGCTTTCCGCCGCCAGGTGCGCGACCGCATCCGGTTTGAACTCTTGCAGGGCTTTGGACACCGCGTCGGCATCGCAGATGTCAGCCCGAATGAAGCTGTAGCGATTGCTGGTCGCCACAGGCTCCAGCGAACTGAGCATGCCCGCATAGGTCAGTTTGTCGAACACCAGGACCTCGTGATCCGTGTGTTCGATAAGGCGCCGCACCAGAGCCGAGCCGATGAAACCGGCTCCGCCAGTGATCAGGATGCGCATCTAGGCCCCTCCGTCAGAGCGCAGGCAACGGCGCGAGCGGCTCGCCGTCGTAGTCGAAGGGACTGTCGAACTCGCCCAGGGTCGGTAGGATTTTGTCCTTGTGAGACAAGGTCGCTCCCGAAGCTGGCAACGGCCACTCGATGCCGATGGTGGGATCGTTCCAGACGATGCCGCCGTCGCACTCTGGCGCATAGATGTCGGACACCTTGTAGGCGATCTCGACATCAGACTCGAGCGTGACGAAGCCATGTGCAAACCCGACCGGGACGAACAACTGCTCACCCCCGTCAGCGGTCAACCTGGCGGCGACATGCCGCCCGTAGGTATGTGAGCCGCGTCGCAAATCGACGGCGTAGTCCATGATAGACCCACGCACGCACCGCACGAGCTTGGCCTGGGCATGCGGCGGACGCTGAAAGTGCAACCCCCGAACCGTGCCTTCCGCCGCCGAAAACGACTGATTATCTTGGACGAACTGAACATCGACACCCATCGCCCGCGCTGCCGCCTCGGAATAGGTTTCCATGAACCAGCCGCGAGCGTCGCCAAAACGGCGAGGGCGCATTAGGGTTGGCAGCGAACAGCTTGTCATGAAATCCAACTGGGGCCGGGTGGCCGTCCACCGAACTAAAGATGATCTAGAACAATTAATCTGAGATAGGGAGGTTCTGGCGTGTTGGGCCACGACTTTCGCTTCGGATTTCTAGGTGAGACATCTTTTCAGAGCGCTCGTCGATTATCGAGTAAAAGCCAGGCGAAGGCGCTACGGCGCCGATGAAGGTGATCAAGCTCGACATCGTAACCAGTGGGACGCTGCCGTCAGTCACTACAAACGGTATCTATCCAAATATCCCAAGGACCTTGGGGTGCGGATACGCCTCGCCAACACCTTGAGAGAGTCGGGTGACTTTCCCGCCGCCATCATGGTCCTTCAGGAGGCCATGGCGTCGCGCCCGGAAAAGGCGAGCATACAGTTCACGCTTGCGGAGGTCTTCGATGAGGCTGGCTTTGCAGGTGAAGCGGATGAGATTCGCAAACGCGCGCTGCAGCTAACTGGCGCAGTGAATTCAACAAATCCCTCTGGGTTGGGCGCCGCCCGCCGACCCATGGCCCCCGCCAGCCCAGCCAAGCGGGTCGAAATCCTGATCGACGCCCGGGTCGGCCAAGACCGCTGCCTGACTGCGACCTTGGCATCGTTGCGAGGACTGGCGTCGGTGGATTGGCACGCCACGATATCAGGGGGTGCTGATGCGGCGCTCGGCGGGGACGCTGTCTCAACTGATGTGCGTATACGGCTTGCTCCTCTGGAAGGCGCGCTGGCGACCTCCTCAATTCCGGTCTTGCTGATCAGGGCAGGGACCGTGGTGACGCCGGATTGCCTTTGCTGGTTGTTCTGGGCGCTCACCGAGGAAGTGAGCGCTGTGTATTGCGATCATGAAGAGAGGGACGCGAGTGGAGCTGCTCGTCCGATCCTTCAGCCGGCCCCCCATCTGCTGGACCTTGCGACCAATCCTGCGCCGCCTGCCTTAGTCCTTTATCGCGATTTCAAATATCAGGACCGCGGTCATGACCCGCTGGCGACGCTGCTGGATGCGTTTGGCGGAGGCGTCGTCCGGCACGTCCCCTTAGTCCTGGGGTGTGTCCAGACTCGTCATGTCCAAACGAAAATCGATTCTCCGCCGGTTCGCCGATCGCAGCTCTGTGGCCGGATACTCGTGGTCATTCCCACGCGTGATGAGGGTGGGGCTCTGGACGTCATGCTGACGTCGCTGTCTGAGCGAGCGTCGGATATTGGGGAGGTGGATATTGTCGTCGTCGATAATGGAAGCCAGGATGTAAGCACCCTGGAGGTGCTAGATCGTTGGCTACATCGGGGCGTGGAAGTCCTGCGCCGTGACGAACCCTTCAACTGGTCAAATCTCAACAATGCCGCCTGCGAAGGGCGAACACAGCCTATCGTCGTGTTCGCCAACAACGACATGGAAATGCTGACCGAAGGCTGGGATCTGGAGGTTCGGCGACTGCTGGCTATGGAGGGCGTCGGGGTCGTCGGAGCGCGGCTTCTATACCCGAATGATCGTGTCCAACATGCGGGCATCGTGATGGGGGCGTTCAACGGCGAGCCTTTGCATGAAGGACTGCGGGCTGGGCCGGACGAACGCGGGCCGCTTGATCGTTGGGTCAGGCGCAGACCCGCGACGGCTGTGACTGGCGCCTTTATGGCCATGCGTCGCTCGGTCTTCGATCAGGTCGGCGGGTTTGACTCCGAAAACTTCGCTGTGTCTTGCAACGACGTCGATTTTTGTCTTCGTGCAGGCGCGGCGGGCTGGACCATCCTCTATGCGCCTGAGCTGGTTCTGCGACATCATGAGTCTCTGAGCCGCGGTCATTCCAATACCGAAGCCAAAAAAAAGCGTGTCGCAGAAGAAATGGGGCGGTTACTCGCGCGTTGGGGCGATCGCTCTCGTTTCGACCCCACTCGCAATCCTCAATGGGAAGGGCGCGGCATCCGTCTTTTCGCGGGGATGCGAAGCCTGACGGCAGAGGAAGTGATGGACTGGGCGATCAAGACCGAAAGCCGTCCTTCCGATCA
Source organism: Brevundimonas sp. AC546 (assembly GCF_979258305.1). Taxonomy (NCBI): domain Bacteria; kingdom Pseudomonadati; phylum Pseudomonadota; class Alphaproteobacteria; order Caulobacterales; family Caulobacteraceae; genus Brevundimonas; species Brevundimonas sp. AC546. Next base: position 1,978,383 of record NZ_OZ409849.1, on the reverse strand, counting down.
GGCGGAAACACCGACCTTCCCATAAAGCGCTCGTAGCCGTGCATCATAGGCTTCATCGTTGAAGAGCGCCGCCTGCGTCTTGCCGCGAGCAGAAGCGTCAGAGCGCCAGTCCGCATCGGCGTCGATGGTGCGGATCGCCTGGGTTAAAGCGTCGACATCATAGGGATCGACTTGAAGAGCGGCGTCGCCCGCCACCTCGGGCAACGATCCCTGGTTCGAGGTGAGGACCGGCGTTCCCAAGCTCATGGCTTCCAGCACCGGCAGCCCAAACCCCTCATACAGAGAGGGGAACAGCACCGCTTTCGCGCCGCGGATCAGGCTGATCAATGCGGCGAAGGACATGTATTCGTAGACATGAATACGGTCCGAGCTCGGACCGCCGATGGCCTTCACATGATTAAGAAGCGCCGTCTCGGGTTCGCTGAGCCAACCTCGACCGCCGACGATCACGAGCGGTGTCTTCACGCCTGACGCCAGATAGGCTTCCACCACGCGCCCGAGGTTCTTTTTCGGCTCCACGGCACCGAAATGCAGGAAGTAGTCGCCCCACCCGAGTTGGAAGGTCGCTTCCAGTTCGATGACGACGTCTCGCTCCGGTTTTTCGATCAAAGCCTTTGGCAGGCTGACGGCCTGATAGGTGTTGGTGACTTTGTCTTCCGGAACGCCCAGCATGCGGATGACATCCTGACGCGTGGCCTCGGAGACGACGGCGATATGGTCGGCGTGACGCACGACTTCGCGGCACATGGCCATGAACACGGGCTTGTTGTGAAGCGTCGTATGCGGAAGTCGCAGCGGGATGAGGTCATGGATGGTGTAGATGTTGGGGACGTCGCGCACGCGTAGCGGCAACAGCGTCGTCCAGTGCATGACATCGGGTGCGGGCGCGTCTTGCGTATCAAACCTTACGGGTGTGCCGCGTCCGTGCTTCTTGAACGCCCGACTGGCATGGAAGTAGAGCTTGTCGCTGGCCCAAAATCGGTCCGCACGAGGGCGCGCGGCTTCCCCTCCCGGCCAGATGACATCCTGGGAGATGGCGACGGGATGCGCCGTTCGGCCTACCGGGCTCAGGCGTGTCCGAACATCCCGTTCGACCTTCTGCATGAAACGCAGCGGCATCGCTGGGCGCTCTGGGTCAAGGATAGCGACTTCCCCAAAGGGCTTTACGGACGCTGGCGAAAGTGTGGGGCCGAAAAGAGCTTCTGTTCTGAAGCCAAGGCGGCTGGCGGCTTCAAGCAGGTTTCGGCTGTAGGTCGCAATCCCAGTGCCCTGCGGCGCGGCAAGGTTGAAACCGTCGATGCAGATCGAAGGCCGATCCGATTTCTCGCGCGGCGTTGCGGACATTCAGACTCATCTCGCGAAGCGGAGGCTTGTTGTGTCTGACCGGCCTAACATGGGCTGCGACCGCCTAGCCAGCGGCTCATCGCAGGTTATCCCAAACCTATGGAAGGACCCTTCCCGCGTGACACCGCCCCCTTCCCCCGCTATCTCGCGCGCGTGATGAACGAAACAGAACGCCAGTCGGAAGAACGCAGCTGGGAGACGGCGAAGACGCTCGCCGAGGCCTTGCCGTATATTCAGGTCTATGACCGCGAGACCGTGGTCATCAAATACGGCGGCCACGCCATGGGCGAGAGCGCCGTGGCGCGGCAGTTCGCGGCCGACGTCGTGCTGTTGAAGCTGATGGGGGTGAACCCGGTCGTGGTGCACGGCGGCGGGCCGCAGATCAGCGCCATGCTGGAAAAGGCGGGGGTGAAGTCCAGCTTCGTCGATGGCTTGCGGGTCACCGATCCGGCGACGATGGAAGTCGCCGAAATGGTGCTGTCGGGCGCGGTGAACAAGGAAATCGCCCATTGGATCACCATGGCCGGCAAGGAGGCGGACGTGCGGGGCGTCGGTCTGTCGGGCAAGGACGCCGGTCTGCTGACGGTCGAGAAGACGCGCCGGACCAAGCGCGATCCCGACAGCATGATCGAGCACGAGGTGGACCTGGGCTATGTCGGGGAACCGACCAAGGTCGATCCCAAGCTGATCAAGGGCCTGATCGCGTCGGAGACCGAGGACTGGGTGCCGGTCATCGCCCCGATCGGGGTGGCCGAGGACGGCCAGACCTACAACGTCAACGCCGATACGGTGGCGGGCGCCATCGCCGGATCGCTGAACGCCAAGCGGATGCTGCTGCTGACCGACGTGCCGGGGGTCAAGGGCGCGGACGGCGACATCATTCGCCAGATGACGCTGGAGGAGGCGCAGGCCCTGATCGACAGCGGCGTCGCCCACGGCGGCATGATCCCCAAGCTGGAGACGGCGATGGCGGCCGTGCGTGCGGGCGTCGAGGCGGTGGTCATCCTGGACGGTCGTCGGCCGCACGCCATGCTGGTCGAGCTGTTCACAGAATTCGGCGCCGGCACTCTGGTGAAGGCGTCTTGAGCGATCCCCATTCTGCATCCCTTGGGCACGTGCGGGCCTGGGTGTTCGACATGGACGACACCCTGTATCCGCGCGAGCAGGGGCTGATGCGGTTGGTGCAGGCGCGGATCAACGCCTTTGTGGTCGAGGCCGTGGGGCTGGAGCCCGAGGCTGCTGCGGCGATGCAGCGCCAGTTCCTGGACGAGCACGGCACCACCTTGGCCGGTCTGATGGCCAACTATGCCGTCGATACCGAGCGGTTCCTGCATGAGGTGCACGACGTGCCGCTGGACGGGGTCGAACCCAATCCGCGCCTAGCGGAACGGTTGAAGATCCTGCCCGGCCGCTGCTACGTCTTCACCAATGGCGCGCGCGACTATGCGCACCGGGTGCTGGAGCGGATCGGGATCGCCGACTGTTTCGCCGACGTCTTCGCCATCGAGGACGGCGACCTGACGCCCAAGCCCAACCCCGCCACCTTCCGCCGGATGCTGGAACGGTTCGACATCGATCCGCACCAGGCCGCCTTTTTCGAGGACACGCCAAAGAACCTGGAGCCGGCCAAGGCGCTGGGCATGGCCACGGTCCTGATCGGCGACGGCCACGGCAAACCGCTGGGCGACCACATCGACCATGTGGCCCCCGACCTTCTCGACTTCCTCTCCGGCCTGACTTTCAAGGACGCCGCATGACCGATCTGTCGCATCTCGAATCCGTCGTCGAGGCCGCCTGGGAACAGCGCGCCGAGGTCTCCGCCGCCACCCACGGGGAGGTGCGCGACGCCGTCGAGACGGCGCTGGCCCTGCTGGATTCTGGCCAGGCGCGCGTCGCCTCGCGCGGCGACGACGGCGTCTGGACCACGCATCAATGGCTGAAGAAGGCGGTGCTGCTGTCCTTCCGCCTGAACGACAACCAGATCATGCGCGCCGGCCCTGCGTCCGTCATGCCGCTGTCGGCGGATCATCCGGCCGCCGTCGGACCCTTCTGGGACAAGGTGCCCAACAAGTTCGGCGACTGGACGGCGGCGGATTATCAGTCGGCGGGCTTCCGCTCGGTGCCCGGCGCCATCGTTCGTCACGGCGCCCATATCGCCAGGAATGTCGTCCTGATGCCGTCGTTCGTGAACATCGGCGCCTATGTGGACGAGGGTTCGATGGTCGACGCCTGGGCCACGGTCGGCTCGTGCGCCCAGATCGGCAAGAACGTGCACCTGTCGGGCGGCGCTGGCATCGGCGGCGTGCTGGAGCCGCTGCAGGCCAATCCGACCATCATTGAGGACGGCTGTTTCATCGGCGCGCGCGCCGAGGTCGCCGAGGGCGTGATCGTGCGCGAGGGCGCGGTCCTGGCCATGGGCGTCTATCTGTCCGGCTCGACCAAGATCGTGGACCGCGCGACGGGCGAAGTCTTCCGCGGCGAGGTGCCGGCCTATTCGGTGGTGGTGCCGGGCGCGCTGCCTGATCCCAACGGCGGGCCGTCGCTGTACTGCGCCGTCATCGTCAAGCGGGTGGACGCCCAGACGCGTGCCAAGACCGGCGTCAACGAACTGCTCCGCGACTAGGCGGAGAAAGAAAACGGAGGCGACCTCAGGGTCGCCTCCGTGTCCATTTGTCTCTCGCCGATATCAGGCGGCAGACTTCATCGCTTCGGCGTTGACGGCGGCGTCAGCGATGCCGGTCAGGTCTTCGTCGGTCTGTGACTCTTCCTGCAGGGTTTCGTCCAGCAGGGCGGCGGCGTCCTTCATGCCCAGCACGAGGGCCCAGCGCTTCAGCGTGCCGTAGCGGGTGATCTCATAGTGTTCCACAGCTTGGGCGGCGGCCAGGAGCCCGGCGTCGAGCGCGGGGTTGTCCTTGTATTCTTCCATGATCTCGTCGCCTTCGGCCAGAATGCCTTCGATGGCGTCACAGGTCTTGCCGCGCGGGGCCTTGCCGATGATTTCGAACACCTGCTGAAGGCGTTCGATCTGACCTTCGGTCTGATCCTTGTGCTTTTCGAAGGCGGCCTTCAGTTCAGGCGACTGAGCGGCGCGGGCCATCTTGGGAAGGGACTTCAGGATCTTGCGCTCGGCGTAATAAATGTCCTTGAGCGTGTCGTGGAACAGGGTGTCGAGGGTCTTCTCGGCCATGATCGTCTCTCGCAAATTATGATGGGGCGCGGGGGCGCACCCCACCAAAAGCGATCTGGCCGGTATATGTTCCTGTGAACGGTTTCGTGCGTAGGGCTTCAAAAAGGCTAAGCCTCTTGCACCTCCCGCTCGGCGGCATGCCAGCGCCAAGCCGTGCGAACGATGTCGTCCAGCGTCCGCCTCGGTCGCCAGCGCAGCACCTCGCGCGCCCGGCTGTTGTCAGCCACCAGACAGGGAGCATCGCCTGCGCGACGGGGCGCGGTCTCGACGGGGAAGGGGCGGTTTGTCGTGCGGCGGATGGTGTCGATCAGTTCCCTGACCGTCGTCCCCGTCCCGGTCCCTAGGTTGAAGACCGTCGTCTCGCCCCCGTCGAGCAGGTATTTCAGCGCCCGCACATGGGCGTCGGCGAGGTCCATGACGTGGACGTAATCGCGCACCGCTGTGCCGTCTCGCGTGTCATAGTCGTCGCCGAAAAGTTTGAAGCCCTGCCGTTGGCTGAGAGCCGTCTGTAAGGCTAGGGGAATGGCGTGGGTCTCGGGGTGGTGGCGCTCGCCGATCCGGCCCTCTTCGTCCGCTCCGGCGGCGTTGAAATAGCGCAGGCAGACCGAGCGGAAGCCCGCATAGGTCGAATAGTCGGCCAGGGCCTGTTCGACCATCAGCTTGGAGCGGCCATAGGGGTTCAGCGGCGCCTGGGGATGGACCTCGTCCATCGGCAGGTATGCGGGATCGCCATAGGTGGCGCAGGTCGAGGAGAAGACCATCGCACCGATCCCGCCCCGCCGCGCGGCCTCGATCAGGGTCAGGGCCCCGACGACATTGGTGTCGTAGAAGCGGCCCGGTTCCTTGACCGATTCCCCGACCTCTATCAGGGCGGCGAAATGCAGGATCGCGACGGGCCTGTGTCTGGCGATGACCGCATCCAGACGCGCGCCGTTGCGGATGTCGCCGATCTCAAGATCGCCCCACTGGACGAAGGCCGCATGACCGTTCGACAGATTGTCATAGACCACCGGCGTGAAGCCGGCTTGGGACAGGGCGAGACAGGCGTGCGACCCCACATAGCCGGCGCCGCCCGTGATCAGGATGGTGCTGGGCATGCCTGCTCTCCCCTTCGACCTTTGCCGGGACAGACCCGGGACGTGCTGAAGCCTGGCACCCTATCCTAGGCGACAATCACCGCGAAGGCGCGGTCTCAATCGCCGCCAGGTCTCGCTTCAAATCCGGCGGCGTCGCCTCGTCCGTCAGGATGCGGATGGCGTCGTCGATCGTGACCAGTGTCTGGGCTTGCGAGCCCAGGCGGCGGATGGCGACCATGCCTTCCTCGGCCTCCTTGCGGCCGACGACGGCGATGACCGGCACCTTCCCGACCGAGTGTTCGCGAACCTTGTAGCCGACCTTCTCGTTGCGCAGGTCGATCTCGGCGCGCAGACCGGCGGCCTTGAAGCGGGCCATCACGTCGCGGGCATAGTCGTCGGCGTCCGAGGTGATGGTGGCCACCACGGCCTGGGTCGGGGCCAGCCACAGGGGGAAGGCGCCGGCGTAGTTCTCGATCATGATGCCGATGAACCGTTCGAACGATCCGAGGATCGCCCTGTGCAGCATGACCGGCCGGTGCTTCTGGCCGTCCTCGGCGATGTAGGTGGCGTCCAGACGTTCCGGCAGAACATAGTCCAGCTGGATCGTGCCGCAGGTCCATTCGCGGCCGATGGCGTCCTTGACGATGAAGTCGAGCTTGGGCGCATAGAAGGCGCCGTCGCCCGGCGTAACCACCGGCTCGGTCCCGGCGGCGCGGGCGGCCTCGGCCATCAGGGCCTCGGCCTTGTCCCAGAATTCGTCGGAGCCGGCGCGGTTTTCGGGTCGGGTGCCCAGGCTGATGTAGGCGGTCTCCATGCCAAGGTCGGCGTGGACGCTGCGGGCCAGTTTGATGAACTCGGCCGTCTCCTCGACGATCTGGTCCTCGCGGCAGAAGATATGGGCGTCGTCCTGGGTGAAGCCGCGGACCCGCATCAGGCCGTGCAGCGAGCCGGACGGCTCATAGCGGTGACAGGCGCCGAACTCGGCCATGCGCAGCGGCAGCTCGCGGTACGACCGCTGACCCTGATCGAATATCTGCACGTGGCCCGGGCAGTTCATCGGCTTAAGGGAAAGTTCCTCGCCCTCGACCGTCTCACAGACGAACATATTGGGCCGGTACTTGTCCCAGTGGCCGCTCTGTTCCCAGAATTTGCGGTCCAGCACCTGGGGCGTCTTGACCTCGACATAGCCGGCGGCGTCCAGGCGGCGGCGCATATAGGCCTCCAGCACGCGCCACAGGACCCAGCCCTTGGGATGCCAGAAGACCATGCCCCGGCCCTCTTCCTGCATGTGGAAGAGCTCCATCGCCTTGCCGACCTTGCGGTGGTCGCGCTTCTCGGCCTCCTCCAGACGCAGCAGATGGGCGTCGAGATCCTCCTTGGTCGCCCAGGCGGTGCCGTAGATGCGCTGCAGCTGTTCGCGGTTCGAATCCCCGCGCCAGTAGGCGCCGGCCAGCTTGGTCAGTTTGAACGCCTTGCCGACATGGCGAGTCGAGGGGAAGTGCGGTCCCCGGCAGAGGTCGATCCAGTCGCCCTGTTTGTACAGGGTGATGGTGTCCGTGCCCGGCAGGTCGCGGATCAGCTCGGCCTTGAACTTCTCGCCGCGCGCTTCGAAGAAGGTGATCGCCTCGTCGCGGTCCCAGACCTCGCGTTCGAACTTGGCGTCGCGATCGACGATCCGGCCCATCTCCTTTTCGATGGCGGCGAAGTCGTCGGTCGAGAAGGGCGTCTCGCGATAGAAGTCGTAATAGAAGCCGTCCTCGATGGCCGGGCCGATCGTGACCTGGGTGCCGGGGAACAGCTTCTGCACCGCCTCGGCCAGGACGTGGGCCGTGTCGTGGCGGATCGTGTACAGCGCCGCCGGGTCGTCGCGCATGATCAGGCGAAAGTCGCCGCCCGTCTCCAGCACCCGGCCCATGTCGCGCTGTTCGCCGTTCAGCTCGGCCAGAACGGCCTTCTTGGCCAGCGACGGCGAGATCGAGGTCGCCACGTCGCGCGCCGTGGAGCCTTCGGGATATTGGCGAACCGCGCCGTCGGGAAATTTCAGATCGATCATGGCTTCGTCTTTGGCTTTTCTCTTGCGCGATCCGCCAAGGCGGCATCGCGTGACGGCACCGGGTCGTATCCCGACCCGCCGAAGGGATGGCATTTACAGAGCCTGCGCACGGTGAGCCATCCCCCCCGAACGGCGCCGTGCTGGATCAGGGCGTCGCGCCCATAGTCCGAACAGGTCGGCAGGAACCGGCATTGCTGGCCGATCAGGGGGGACAGCGTCAGCTTGTAGCCCCGATGGGCCGCGCGCACGCCGCGTTCATAGAGAGACATCACGTCCCTTCGCCGGGGTTGATGGGGCCGGGGGCTGGATGGGTTCGCCGCGCTTATCCCCTGTCATCGCAGGGGGATCAACCGGTCGTGCCCGTCAGGCCGCGCCGGCGAGACGCGTTCGGGCGGTCAGGGCGGCGTTGACGGCGTCCAGCGTCGCCTCGATTGAGACCAGGGTCGAGGCGTGACGGGCCGGATAGTCGGCGACCTGTCTCAGCAGGCGCAGGTCCTCGAACCGGCCGGTGGGGCCCTTGCCGCCAGACTTCAGCATGGCGGACATGGCGTCGCGGGCTTCGGCGATCTCTTCGACCGACGCGCCGATCACAGACTGGCCCAGCACCCCGGCGGCGGCCTGCCCCAGGGCGCAGGCCTTCACGTCCTGGGCGAAGCCGGCGACGCGGCCCTGATCGTCCAGCGTCACATCGACCGTCGCGCGTGACCCGCACAGTTTGGCCACCCGCTCGCCGGTGCCTTGCGGCGCGGGCAAGCGCCCCGCATGCGGCAGGTTGGCCGCGAGCGACAGGATGCGCGCGCTGTAGAGATCGTCGATCATGGGGCGAAGATAGGATGCGTAAGGGCTTGGGGGAAGTCGCAGGACACTTCTCCCCCGGGACGAGGAGGGAGTGTCAGATGTTCATCTTGAGCGTCCCGTCCGCACCGACCTCGAGCGCTACGTCCGCATAGTCCGCCAGCCTGAAATGATCCGTCTGCAGCGGATGGGTCCACGCGGCGGTGACGACCACCACGTCCGCGCCCGCAGCTTCGCCTGCCTTGATGCCGGCCTCGGCGTCCTCGAACACCAGGCAGTCGGCGATGTCGAAGCCCAGGGTCGCCGCAGCCTTCAGATAGCCGGCCGGGTCGGGCTTGCCGCGTTCGACGTCCTCGGCGGTGATCATGACGGCGGGCGGGGTCACACCGGCCGCCTTCAGCCGGGCGCGAGCCAGGGGGACGGAGGCGGACGTGACCACGGCCCAGCGGTCGGGCGGAAGGCGTTTGACGAAGTCGATGGCGCCGGGAATGGGTGCCACGTCGTCCACGTCCTCGATCTCGCCGCGCTCGACCCAGGCGACCTCGGCGTCCAGGTCGATGTCTGGCAGGTTCTGGTTGCGGATGGTGTCGATGGCGCGCACCCGTGCATGACCGACAGCAAGGCCGCCACATCGAGGCCGTGACGCTCGGCCCAGCGGGTCCAGACCCGTTCTGCCGCCAGGGTCGAGGTGATCAAGGTGCCGTCCATATCGAACAGGAAGGCCTGGTAGGCGCGGGAAGCGGGGAGGGAAGCCATGGCCTCATCCACCACGCGCGCCGGCCGACCGCAACGGGTCGATCAGCTGCCTTGCAGCGAATTCCAGGTGCGGGCCGTGTCGGTCGCCGGTGCGCCGCCGCTGGACGCGGCGTCGGTGCTGCGGGACCGCAGCCATTGCAGGTTTTGCTCGGCCTGCTCGGGCGGCAGTTCGCGGCGCAGGATCTGTTCGGCCTCGCCCATCTTGCCTTGCAGGCCCAGCACCATGGCCAGGTTCTGGCGCACCTTGGCCGAGGCGGTCGGCTGGGCGACGGCGCGGCGCAGCAGGGTCTCGGCGCCCGGCGCATCGCCGTGGGTCAGGGCGGCGGTGGCGGCGTTGGTCAGGACGTCGGGGTTGTCGGGCGACAGGGCCAGGGCCTGGTTCCAGGCGGCATGGGCGTCGTCTGTGCGGCGCACCTGCTCATAGGCCACACCCAGCAGGGAATAGGCGCGCCAGTCGCGCGGCGCCTGATTGCGGGCCTGTTCCAGCGGCGCCACGCCATAGAAGGCCTGACCCCGCGCGATATGGGCGCGCCCCAACTCCAGCAGGGCGTCGAGATTGTTCGGCTGGACGGTCAAGGTCGCCTGGGCGGCCTCGGCGGCCTGATCGTAGCGGCCCAGTTCGCGCAGGGCCTGGGCCAGTTTGACGCCGGCTGTCGCATCGGTCGGATCGGCCTGCTGCTCCGACGCCCAGAAGACCGAGCGCGACAGGGCGTCCATCCGGTCATAGGTGGCGCGCACCGCAGCCGAAGACGGCGCACGCGTCTGGGCCTGATTTTGGGCCTGATTTTGGGCCGTCGTGGCGGGCGTCGGGTCGGCCGCCAGGGCCGATCCTCCCGACAGGGCGATCAGGGCGACGGTTGCGAGAAGGGCGGGCATGCGCGACATGGGTCAGGTCCAGGCGGTCCTTGGGTCTTGCCCCTAGAATCGCCTGTTCGCGTCAACTGATGGTTAACTTCGTCCCGAGGGCCCCATGTCCGTCTCGCATCCCCTGCTGGTTTCCACCCAAGACGGCGACGGCGCGATCCCGATCCGCTTCGTTCAGCCGGGCGGCGCGCTGGACGCCGGGGCGCGTCGATGGGGCGAGTTGAACGGGTTCGAGGGCAAGGCGGGTCAGCTGCTGATCGTGCCGGGACCGGACGGCGAGGTCGCCCAGATCGTGGTCGGGGCGGGGGCGACGTTCGATCCGATGAGCGTGCGGGGCCTGTCGGCGCGGTTGCCGGGCGGCCTGTATCGTCTGGAGCTGGCGGCCGAGGACGCGGAGCTGGCGACCCTGGCCTTCCTGCTGGGGGCCTATGTGTTCGACCGCTACAAGGCCCGGCCGGATCGGGCGCCGGCAAGGCTGGTCGCGCCGGATAGGGTGGATGTCGCGGAGGTCTCGCGCATCGCCGCCGCCTGCGCCCTGGCGCGCGAGATGGTCGACACCCCCGCCGCCGACATGGGGCCGCTGCAGATCGAGACCATCGCCCGCGAGATCGCCGAGAGCGCCGGGGCCGCGATCACGGTCACGACCGGCGACGCCTTGCTGGAAGAGAACTATCCGGCCGTCCACGCCGTCGGCCGCGCGGCCGCCCCGCACCGGGCGCCGCGCCTGATCGAAATCGGCTGGAAGCTGGACCGGACCGACCTGCCGCTGGTGGCCCTGGTCGGCAAGGGGGTGGTGTTCGACACCGGCGGGCTGGACCTGAAGCCCGCCGCCGGGATGCGCAACATGAAGAAGGACATGGGCGGCTCGGCCCACGCCCTGGCCCTGGGGCGGTTGGTGATGCAGGCGGACCTGCCCGTGCGTCTGGTGGTCATCGTGGCGGCGGTTGAGAATGCGGTGTCCGCCGACGCCTTCCGGCCCGGCGACGTGCTGAACAGCCGCAAGGGCCTGACCATCGAGATCGGCAATACGGACGCGGAAGGCCGGTTGATTCTGGCCGACGCCCTGACGCGGGCGGGCGAGCACGAACCCGACCTGACGCTGGATTTCGCCACCCTGACCGGGGCGGCAAGGGTCGCGCTGGGGCCGGACCTGCCGCCTCTCTATACCGACGACGAGACGCTGGCGGCCGGCCTGCTGGCGGCGGCGGGGCAGGTGCGCGATCCGCTGTGGCGGATGCCGTTGTGGGCCGGATATCGCGCCGCGCTGGATACCGAGATCGCCGATCTGAAGAACGATTCCTCCGCCTGGGCCCAGGCCGGGTCTGTCACCGCCGCCCTGTTTCTTCAGAAGTTCGCCCCGACCACCGGCGCCTGGGCGCACATGGACATCTTCGCCTGGAACCCCCGCGCCCGGCCTGGGCACCCCGAAGGCGGCGAGGCCCAGGCGTTGAGGGCGTGCTTCCAATATCTGAGAACGCGGTTCTGTTGATTTCTTTCGCAAAAGCGACGGCCGTTAACGGCCCCTAAGCCATCGGGGGATAAGGCTGTGGGTTCAATCACGCGAGTTCACGTTGACCGACGTCCTCGATCTTCTTCCGCCCGGCGATCGCCTTGCTCGCCCCGACCTCGCCGAACAGGCGCTGGAAGGGCTGGTGCGTGCGGACGCCTATCGGGCGACAGAGGCCATGCATTGCCGCGCGGCCGTGGCGGACATCCTGTCCGACGACGACGGGCGGATCGACCAACTGCTGCACGGCGAAATCTTCGACGTTCTGGACCGTTCCAACGGTAGGGCCTGGGGGCGGGCGCGTCGTGACGGGGTGGTCGGCTGGGTCGTGCTGGACAGTCTGTCGAGCGGTGCGCCGCTGGCGACCTATTGCGTCGCCGCCGTGGACGCGGCCCTGCCGCTGAACGCCCTGGTGATCCACGTGAAGCCGGAGCTGAGCGAGGCCGACCTGCGTCCTGTGGGCGAGTTCGAGCCCGATCCGGTGGCGGTGGCCGAACGGTTGTTGGGCCGCCCGCATGAACTGGGCGCTCGATCCTCGATTTCCACCGACTGTTCCGGCCTGGTGCAACAGGCCCTGCTGGCGTGCGGCCTGCCCGGTCCGCGCCGGTCGGACGCCCAGGCCCAACTCGGACGGGCGGTTGCAATCACGGACATCCATCGCGGCGACATCGTCGTCTGGTTGGCGCCGGACGGCGATCAGGACTGGACCGGCCATTCGGCCCTGATGCTGGACAGCGAACGGATCATCCATGCGACGGGCGGCAAGGGGGTGGTCATCGAACCCCTGGTCGAGGTCGAGGCGCGCCTCGTCGCCGACGGTTTCGCCGTCGCCGTCTTCCGCCGCCTCTAGTCGCGCATCGTCCGCATCGCGCCCAACCGGGCGAAGGCCAGGGTCAGAGCCTTGCGACGCGCGGGCGCCAGCGGCATCGACGGCGCCTCGCGCACCACCGCCCCGCCGAACCCGTCGGCGACGATCAGGCCCGGTTCGTTCGGCAGGATGTCTTGCGGAAACTCGGGCGCTACAGCGAAATAGAAGGCGTCGCAGAACGGCCCATACTCATGCCATTTGCGGTCGACGCGGTAGTCGTCGACCCCCGACTTCACTTCGCAAATGACGATGTCGCCCTTGCGCCCGATCGCCATGACGTCGGCGCGGCGGCCATTGGGCAGGCAGACCTCCAGCAGCGGCGCATAGCCCATGTCCATCATCAGCCGCGCCACGCCGCGCGTGACCGACTGGGTGGTCTCGGGGCGGCTGAAGACCAGTTCGAGGTGGACGGCGGCGGACATGCCGACCGTTATGTTCCGGCTACGTTCCCATCGCAAGCGTCGCCTTTACAGGCCGGTGTGCACCAGGCGGCCGGTGTTGAAGCCCAGGGCGCGGACCCGGGTCAGGATGCGGTCGCGCTCAGCCTGGGACGCAGTCTGGTTGCGATGCCAAATCCACCAGTTCGACTTGTCCGGCAGGCCCATGATGGCCCAGCTGTAGTCCGGGGCGTGGTCGTAGACCCAGTAGTTCTGGCCCGCCAGACCGCCGAAGCTGAGCAGGCCGGTCAGGCTGAACCGAAACTTGGCGTTGGTCGTGGTGTCGGTGACGCGGGCGTTGGCGCGCAGCACCTCGGTCTGGCCGTCGTTGCGGCGGGTGCAGGTCACGGCGATGGCGTAGCGGTCGGCGGCGTCGCGTGGCGTGAAGTCGATCTGCGCGCGGCTGCAGTCCTTCTGGACATTGTTGTGATTGCGCTCGATCTCGAACCAGCGGCCGTCGAAGCGCGCCAGATCGACGCTTTGCGCCTGGGCGAAAGCCGTGGCGGGCAGGAAGGCCAGGGCGGCGGAGGCGGCGATCAGGCTGGCGCGAAACATGGGCGTATCCTCGTTCGATCTGGAGGGGATACGACGCATCGGCGCGATCGGTTGCCTTCAGGGTTTCAGGCGCAAACGATTGACCGCCCATTCGTCGCGCGTCTGGCCCCACAGATCGACGGCGTGGTCCTGTAGCGGTTCAGGCAGGACGCCCGGTCCGCGATTGTGCGATCCCAGCCGCGTCGCCACCCCGGCGGAGGCCAGATTTTCGGGGTCGATGCAGTGGATCACGTCGTCCCAGCCCAGCACGTCGAAGGCATAGTCCAGCGTCGCGGCGGCGGCCTCGACCGCATAGCCCTTGCCGGTGGCGTCGCGATGCAGGCTCCAGCCCACCTCGCGGCCGGGCCAGCCATAGGGGTGCAGCGGCCCGATCCGGCCGACCCACAGGCCGGTGGACTTCTCCAGGATCGAGAACATGCCCTCGCCGGTCAGGGCCCACATGCCGGCGACGGTGCAGATCATGCGCCAGACCTGGGGTGCGGGCTGGACGCCGCCGATGAAGCGGGCGGTCTCGGGATCGGCCAAGAACTCGGCCCAGCGCGGAAAGTCCTCGACCGCCGGGGGACGCAGGATCAACCGCTCGGTCTCCAGCGTCGGACCCAGGGTGACATGGGGCGGCACGGCGTAGGCGGCCCAGTCATGATTGGGGCTCACAGCAGATACTCCCGCTCCAGCTCATAATAACTGCCGCTGTCGGTCAGGACGCTGGAATACAGGCCGAAGCGGTCGATGCGGATCGGCGGCGAGTGCAACAGATTGTGTCCCGCCATCCAGGCGCCGATGCGGTCGGGATTGGTCTGGGTCTTCAGATAGGCCAGGGTCACGTGCGGCTTGTAGGTGCGCGCCTCCATTTTGATCCCCGCCCGTTCGCCGGCCGACTTGCAGCGCCCGGCCAGCACCGACAGCCGTTCGTTGGGCGTCTCGACCCCGGCCCATAAGGTATGGCTGCGGTGGTCGTCGCCGAAACAGCCGACGCCCTTCAGCGCGATCTCGAACGGACCACCCGCCACGCGCGCCAGCTCCGACGCCAGGTCGTCGGCGCGGCGTTCGTCGGTCTCGCCATAGAAGCCGAGCGTGACATGAAGGGCGTCCAGCGGCCGCCAGCGCGCGCCGGGCAGGCCGGATTGGCGCCGTTTCAGCGTGTCTCCGACATCGGGCGGCAGGGTCAGGGCGGTGAACAGGCGAAGCATGCGACCGAAGGTAGCGGCAGGAACAACGGCCTCCAAGTCCGGTTTTCCTTGCAGCGAGGGCCTCGGCTCACGATATTCAAACCCTGTGACCGGAGAAGCCTCTCCGGCCAATCGGAGAAAGTTCGTCGCCATGAGCGATTTCAACAACGGCTACGCCCGTCCTCTGCCGCAGACGGCCGACATGTCGGTCGACGCCGGCCTGCGCAGCTTCATGCTGGGCGTCTATAACAAGCTGGCCCTGGGCCTGGTGGTCGCCGCCGCCCTGGCCTACGTCACCGGCAACGTCCCGGCTGTGCAGCAGCTGCTGTTCGTCCAGACGGCTGACGGCCGGATCGGCCTGACCATGCTGGGCATGATCGTTCAGTTCTCGCCGCTGGTGATGCTGTTCGGTTCGATGTTCTTCATGAAGAACCCGTCGGCCAAGGGCGTGAACCTGCTCTACTGGGCCGTGGTCGCCACCATCGGCGCGGGTCTGGGCATCGTGTTCCTGCGCTACACCGGCGCCTCGCTGGCTTCGACCTTCCTGGTCACGGCGGCGGCGTTCGGCGGTCTCAGCCTGGTGGGTTACACCACCAAGAAGGACCTGACCGGCATGGGCACCTTCCTGATCTTCGGCGTGATCGGCCTTATCATCGCCTCGGTGGTGAACATGTTCCTGCAGTCGGGGACCTTCTACCTGATCATCTCAGGTCTGGGCGTGCTGATCTTCGCGGGCTTGATCGCCTACGACACCCAGCGTCTGAAGATGACCTATTATCAACTGGGCGGCGACCAGAATGCGATGGGCGTTGCCACGGGCTTCGGCGCGCTGAGCCTGTTCATCAACTTCGTGAACCTGTTCCAATTCCTGCTGGCCTTCATGGGCGGCAACCGGAACTAAGCTCTGTCGCATGACGGATATGGAAAGGGCCCTTCGCGGGGCCCTTTCTTTTTGCCTAGTCCACCACTTGGAACTTGCGGCCATCGAAGACCCGCAGCACCTAGGCCAGATCGCGACCGCGTTTCAGGATCTGGCCGCCTTCGCCGATGACGGCCCACTGGCCCTGACGGGTCTGAAGCGCCGGGCGTTTTTCGATGCGGTAGGCGGGGGCGTCGCCGGTGCGGCGGAAGACGGCGAACTCGGCGAAGTCCTTATGGCCGACGATGCCGTAGTCGCGCCATTCGCCTTGCGCGACCATGCGGCCATAGACGCGCAGGATGGGGTCCAGTTCGCGGCGGTCGAAGAAGACCGGGCCGGCGCTGGGCGTCGCCTCGTGAGGGTTCATGCTCATGCCCTCAACTTAAGGGGCGCGCGGCTCGGCGCCAGAGGCCGCATAGAAAACGACACAGACACCAAATGGCCCTCTTTCGGTCCTTCGCCCGCCCGGTTAGGCGACGAAATGTCGATCATCGGCTCGTCGGAGTTCGGAAGCGTCCCGGATCCTGAACAGCCCCCCCAGCCCCCCTGGATGTTTCCACGAAGGGCTCCGGCGGCCGATGCTTCCTCCAAGCGAGCGCCCGCCCTGCCTTTCCCCTCCCCCTCCCTGGCAAGGCGGGCGTTTCGCTGTCTGGACCTCTGCCAGACAGCGGCGAGGACGCGCTGACCCGGCCTGGAGCCCGCCGCTTAGAGCGACAGGGTCAGGTTCAGGGTCTCTCCATTCCTCAGCACGGTCGCCTCGACCGAACCCGTAGCGCCCTGAAGGGCCGTGGCGGCCGCTTGCGCGTCGGCGACGGCTGCGCCGCCGATGGTGGTGATCAGGTCGCCGGCCGTCAGTTCGGCCTGAGCGGCGGGCGATCCGGCCATGACGGACAGGACCTGGGCGCCGCCGTCCTGATTTCGCAAGGTCGCGCCATAGGCCAGCACCGACTGGGCGCCGACCACCACGGGCTGATCCACGGGCGTCTCGACCGACAGGCTGGTCGTGGCGTCGCGGCCGCCGCGCAGATATGAAACGCTGAGGTCCGAACCGGGCGCGGCGATGCCGATGGTGGCGTTGACTGAACCGGCGTTGGCGACGGGGCGGCCCTGGATGCGGGTGATGACGTCGTTGTGGCGCAGGCCCGCGCGCTCGGCTGGCGATCCCGGCACGACATCGGCGACGACCGCGCCGCGCACGATGCCCAGATGCAGCTCTCGCGCCCGCTCGGCGTTCAGCGAGCCGAAGATGGCCCCGGTCTCGCCGCGCTTGACCTCGCCGTTCTTCTTCAGCTGGTCGGCGACATACAGCATGATCCGCGTCGGCACGGCGAAGGCGATGCCGTCGTTGCCGCCGCCCAGGCCGCCCGACAGGATCGAGGTGTTGATGCCGATCAGCCGGCCCCGGCTGTCCAGCAAGGGTCCGCCCGAATTGCCCGAGTTCACGGCGGCGTCGGTCTGGATATAGTCCTCGACCGCATCGCCCAGGCCCGAGCGGTTCAGGCCCGAGATGACGCCCATGGTCAGGGTCTGGTCCAGGCCCAGCGGATAGCCGACGGCGAAGGCCAGGTCGCCGGTCCGCAGGGTGTCGGAATCCACCGTCTGGACCTGTTTCAGGTTCAGCGGCCGGCCGTCGGGCACGATGCGCAGCACGGCGATGTCGGTGGCCTTGTCCGCCCCGACCAGGACGGCGTCGAACAGGCGGCCGTCGGTCAGGTCGACGGTGAACTTTCGCCCGCCCTCGACCACGTGATTGTTGGTGATCAACAGGCCCTCGGCCGCATCGACGATGACGCCAGAACCGGAGGCATAGGGTTTGGGATCGGCGGCGTCGGAGCTGGGGCCCCGCGACTGGCCCAGGGTGGTCACCTGAACCACCGCCGGCAGCGACCCCTCCAGCCCCGACGAGAAGCTGAACACGCCGCGACGGGCGTCATAGGGCAGGCCGGCGGCGCTCGACTGGGCCAGCACCGGGCCGGCAGAGGCCAGCAAGGCCATTGCGACGGCCATGGAGGAGGCGGCCTTGAGGCGGATCGGCATGAGCAATTCCTTGATCGAACCGTGACCCTAGACGGAGTTTTCGCTCCTGACGATGGCCCTGATGCGCGATGGGCGGGCGGAATGAACAGATCGCGACAGGGGTTGCGTCCGGCGCCGTACGGCGTGACCATAGGGGCGACGAAACAGGGGAGGCCGCCGCCATGAGCCAGACGACGATCGACCGCAGCCGTTCGGGTTCGACGCCGTTCGACCGCCTGTTCCGCGACCACCCGCGCGAGGTCGAGGAAACCTATCTGCAGCATATGGCCGCCTCGGCCGGGTTCGGCTTCAAACTGCTGCGTCTGGCGGGCGCCGCCTTCGCCCATGCCGTCGTGCCGGGGGTGCACAAGACCACCGTCTCGACCGCGATCCGCAGCATGGCCTGCGACATGGGCGGCCGGGCCGAAGAGGCGCGAGAGACCCGGATGCGCGACGCCGGCGTCTGGGACGTGGGCCTCTAAAGCTGCCGAATCCGCCCTGGCCATGCAATCGCCGGGATCCGTGCTATATAGGCCGGCTCAACCTCACGCAGGATCGCCGCCTTGAGCATCACGCTCGACCTTTCGCGCGTCTCGAACGCGCCCGCCATGAAGGCCCCCGTCAACCTCAGCGGTCTGACGCGCGCGGGCCTGCGCCAGGCGCTGATCGACGCCGACGTCTGTCCGCCTGAAAAGGCCAAGATGCGCGCCAGCCAGGTGTGGGGCTGGATCCACCACTATGGCGTGACCGAGTTTTCGGCCATGAGCAACGTCGCCAAGGACATGCAGGCCAGGCTAGCCGAGCATTTCACCCTGGCCCGCCCCGAGATCGTCGAACGCCAGGTGTCCAAGGACGGCACCCGCAAATGGCTGATCCGCACCGCGCCGGGCATCGAGATCGAGACCGTCTATATCCCCGACGTGGGTCGGGCCGGCGCCCTGTGCGTGTCCAGCCAGGTCGGCTGCACCCTGAACTGCACCTTCTGCCACACCGGCACGCAGAAGTTGGTCCGCAACCTGACCGCCGCCGAGATCGTGGCCCAGGTCCAGGTCGCCCGCGACGACCTGGAGGAATGGCCGTCGCCCAAGGAAGACCGGCGCCTGTCGAACATCGTCTTCATGGGCATGGGCGAGCCGCTCTACAATCTGGACCACGTCGCCGACGCCATCGACATCATCTCGGACAACGAGGGCATCGCCCTGTCGCGTCGCCGCATCACCGTCTCGACCTCGGGCGTGGTGCCGCAACTGGATGCGCTTGGCACGCGCACGGCGGCCATGCTGGCCATCAGCCTGCACGCCACCAACGATGCGCTGCGCGACGTGCTGGTGCCGCTGAACAAGAAGTACAATCTCGACCAGCTGATGGCGGGCATCCGAGCCTATCCGGGCCTGTCGAACGCGCGCCGGGTGACGTTCGAATACGTCATGCTGAAGGGCGTCAACGACAGCCCCGAAGAGGCGCGCGCCTTGCTCAAGCTGATCGAGGGCATCCCGGCCAAGATCAACCTGATCCCGTTCAACCCCTGGCCGGGCGTCGAATACGAATGCTCCGACTGGAAGACGATCGAACGGTTCGCGGCCATCCTGAACAAGGCCGGCTATGCCTCGCCCATCCGCACCCCCCGCGGCCGCGACATCCTGGCCGCCTGCGGTCAGCTGAAGTCCGAGAGCGAAAAGGTCCGGGCTTCGACGCTGCGCAAGGCGGAACAGGCGGCGGCCTGATCCGTCGTCTCCTCCCCACTTGTGGGGAGGGGGACCGCGAAGCGGTGGAGGGGCTCTAAAGTCACGCTGCCGCTTGTGATGGACCAAAGAGCCCCTCCGTCACGGCGCGAAGATGCGCCGCGTCTCCTCCCCATCGCTACGCGATAGGGAGGAGACACAACCCTCGACACATAATGTCACGCACTGTGTCCCGGCCGCGCTTGCGGATTGGGGCGACAATCGGGCAAGCGTCTAGGTATGGATCCGTCCTTGTCGAACGTCCTTTCCAGCGCCGAGGTTCAGGCTTTCGCCTCGGGCTTCCCGGTCATGGTCATGCACCTGATCGTCACCCTGCTGCTGCTCGCGGCGGGCGCCACAGTCTATGCCCTGCTGACGCCGTGGAAGGAGGTCGCGCTGATCCGTCAGGGCAATACGGCCGCCGCCATCGCATTCGCGGGGATACTTGTGGGTCTGGCCGTGCCGTTGGCGGTGTCTCTTTCGGTGTCGACCTCGGTGCGCGACATCGCCATCTGGGGGGTGGCGACGGTGATGCTGCAACTGCTGGCGTTCCGGGTGGTGGACCTGCTGCTGACGGGCCTGCCGCAGCGGATCAAGGACGGCGAGATCGCCGCGGCGGTGGTGCTGCTGGGCGCAAAGCTGGCGACGGCCGTGATCCTGTCCGCCGCGCTGACCGGCTGATCGGCCGGGTTCATGCAATTTCCCCGCCTGCCGGACTGGGCCATCTACGGAGCGGTGGCGGCCGTCTTCCTGGCGGTGTCGCTGGGCCGGCGCGAGAATGCGGATGCGCCGCCCGCGTCGGCGCCCGCCTCCGAGGTCGAAGGGCCGCTCTTGGGACCGATCACCCCGTTCGACGCCGCCGTGACCGTCGATGCAGGCGAGGCGCCGTTCAAGCCGTCGTCGGGGACCGCCTTCTCCATCGCCGGGCAGGGGCGCTGGATCACTGCGCGCCATGTGGTGGAGGGCTGTCGCAGGCCGGCCCTGGTGGTGGGACAGGGCCGGGCGGTGGCGGCCGACGTGCGCCTGGCGCCGCGCGCGGACATCGCCCTGCTGATCACCGACGGGGGGCCGGCCGCCCTTCCGGTCGCGGCCGAGGCGCCGTTGAGGAAGGGGCAGAGAGCCTTCCATCCCGGGTTCCCGCAGGGGCGGCCGGGCGAGGTGACCTCGCGTCTCCTGGGTCGCGAGACGCTGAAGGTGTTCGGACGCGGGGCGCGCGACGAGCCGGTGCTGGCCTGGGCCGAGGTCGGGCGCACCAATGGGTTGGAGGGCACGCTGTCGGGCCTGTCTGGCGCGCCGGCCCTGGACGCGCAAGGCCGGGTCGTGGGCGTCACCATCGCCGAGGCGCCGCGCCGGGGCCGGATCTATACGACGGCGCCCGAGACCTTCGGCCCGGCGATCCGGGGCGAACAGACGGCGGGCGAGGACGCGCGGGGCCTGGCGGTCACGACCGAGGATTATGGGCGGGTGTCGAACCGGCTGAGGCGCGATTTGCGCGTGGCCCAGGTGGTGTGCCTGTCGGTCTAGGCGGCAAAGTTGCACTCGGGAAAAACAGTGCAACGAAGTGCAATCTTCTGTCAACCAACTGTAATCTTTGAAAGAAAAAGTCGAACTCGAACTGCACTGTGCAATTTGAAGGCGAGTTGGACTCGAAGTTGGACTCTGAAAAACAGTCCAAGTCGGCCAAGGAGTCCAAGTCGGCGGGATCGCGATGTCAAAGGCCGGGGGGTGGATCATAACCCCGGTCGGGACCGCGTATGGGTGAAAGACGCTGCGGGTCTTCAAGGTATTGAAAAGCTTGGGCGGCGCCGGCCGGATTAGGATGGTTGGCGAGTATGAGACGGCGTCTCTCCCTCCCCTAGCGGGGGAGGGAGAGGGTATTTGCGCGCCCTTACTTCAGCGACCCGTTGTTCAGGTTCAGGGCGCCGGCCTCGATAACTTCGAGGTTCGGGTGTTTGGCGCGCAGGGCGTCGAGGAACAGCGAGCCGTCGCCGACAATCACCAGGCTGGCGCGATTGACCGGCAGGTGTTCGGCGAAGGCGGCCTGGACCTGTTCGGGCGTCACGGCGCGGACCCGGCCGGCGTAGTCAGCGAGATCGCTCATCGGCAGATCATAGAGGGCCAGATTGGCGACAAGGGCGCCCAGGCCATCCACCGTCTCCAGCGAGCGTCCGAAACCGCCGATCAGGGTGGCGCGGCGCGGAGCCAGGTCCGCGTTGCTGGGGGTCTCGGTTCCCAGCTTGGCGATCTCGGCCAGGATCAGGTCGGCGACCTCGTCGGCGGTTTCGTTCTTGGTCTGGGTCGAGGCGGTGAACAGGCCCGCATCCGCCCGCGCGCCCAGCGACGACGAGGCTCCATAGGACAGGCCACGCTTGATGCGGATTTCCTGGTTCAGACGCGACGAGAAGCCGCCGCCCAGCAGGCTGTTGCCGACCGTCAGAGGGAAGAAGTCGGCGTCGGTGCGCGACACGCCACGAACGGCGGCGACGACAGCGGCCTGGCCTGCGCCGGGCTGGTTCACCACAACGATGCGGGGCGCCAGGGCCTGGCCGGCGGGGTTGGTGGTGGCGGCGGGAGCCGCGCCGGCCGGGTTCCAGTCGCCGAACGCCTGCTGCGCCAGAGCGCGGGCGGCGGCGGGGGTGATGTCGCCCGAGAAGACCAGGGTCGCGTCCGACGGGCGATAGCGGGCGGCGTGGAAGGCGGCGACGTCGGCCGGGGTGATGGTCGGCACCGTCTGTTGCGTGATGGTCGCGCCATAGGGAGCGTCGCCGTAGATAACGCGGCCCACGGTCATGCCGGCGATGGCGGCCGGCTGGCTGAGGGCGACGCGCAGGCCGTCCAGGGTCTGGGCCTGCTGACGCTCAAGCTCCTCGGCGGCGAAGGTCGGGTTCTTCACCAGATCGGCCATCAGGGCGACCGTCGCCGGGAAGGCGTTGGACGGGGCGTTGGCGTAGACGTTGGAGAAGTCCACGCCCGCGCCGGCGCCGACGGTGGCGCCCAGTTGTTCGATCTGGGTGGCGATCTCGGGCGCGGTCTTCGTTTTGGTGCCTTGCGTCAGCAGGGCGGCGGTCATGGCGGCGATGCCGGCCTTGCCCGCCGGATCGTCGGACGAGCCGGCGTCGAAGCTGAGGCGGGCCGAGACCAGCGGCACGCCGTCTGTCGGGGCGACCAGAACGCGCAGGCCGTTGTCGAGGCGGAAGTCCGCGACAGCCGGGGTCACGGGCGCGACCTCGGCGCCCGGCTGGGGCAGGGGCGTGCGATCGGCCTCGGGCAGAAGGACGGCGGGCACGCCGGCCGGGGCCAGGTCGGCGACGGCGACGGGGGCGCCGACGTTCATCTTCTGGATCGAGGCGGGGTTCGCGTCATCGGCGGCCAGGAAGGCGATCGTCGATTGGCGTTGCGGCGTCAGATATTTGCGAGCCACGCGCTGGACATCGGCAATGGTGACGGCCTGGATCTGCGCGACCTCGTCGTCGGCGGCGGCGGCCGAGCCGGTGTTGATGAGGGCGAAACCGAGGGCGGTGGCGCGGTCGTCCACCGTCTCGCGGCTGCGCAGGGCGTCGGCGACCAGCTCGTTCTTGGCCTCTGATAGTTCCTCGGCGGTGACGGGGGCGTCGCGCAGCTTGGCGATTTCTTCGTTCAGGGCGGCGACGCCTTCCTCGGCCGTGTGACCCTGGGCCATGATGGCCAGGGCCGACAGGTTTCCGGCCTGTTGCGAGAAGTCGGGGGTCGAGCCGATCTGGGCCGCGATCTGCTTGTCATACACCAGCGAGCGATAAAGTCGGCTCGATTCACCGGTGGACAGGATGCCGTCCAGCACCGTCAGAGCGGCGCGGTCGGCGTCGGCGTATTTGACCGTCGGCCAGGCGACGACGGCGGCGGGCAGGGGCACGTTCGGCGCGTAATAGGTGACGTTGCGGGGGCCCGTCGGCTCGGGCTCGACGACATTGTTGGTCGGGATCGGCGTCGTCGGATTTTTCAGCGGGCCGAAATACTGGTCGATCCAGCGGTCCAGCTGGGCCTGGTCGAAGTTGCCGGCCACGATCAGATAGGCGGCGTCCGGCCGATAATAGGTGGCGTGGAAGCGGCGCACGTCCTCCAGCGACGAGGCCTCAAGCTCCTCGATTGAACCGATGCCGGGGCGGCGATAGGGGCTGTCCTGATAGATGGTCTCGGGCACGAACAGGCCGAACAGGCGGCCATAGGGATTGGCCAGGATACGCTGACGGTATTCCTCTTTCACCACGTCGCGCTCGGCGACAAAGGTCGGCTCGTCCACGACCAGCGAGCCCATGCGGTCGGCCTCGGCGAACAGCATCCGCTCCAGATGGTTGGCTGGCACGGTCTCGAAATAGGCGGTGGTGTCGTCGGCGGTGAAGGCGTTGTTGGAGCCGCCCACGTCCTCGGTCAGCCGGTCGAACGTCTCGGGCGGCAAGTTCTTCGTGGACTTGAACATCAGGTGTTCGAACAGGTGGGCGAAGCCCGAACGACCGGCCGGATCGTCCTTGGAGCCGACCTTGTACCAGACCTGGACCGTGACGTTGGAGGCGGCGGCGTCGCGCGCCGTATAGACCTCCAGCCCGTTCGGCAGGACGCGCTTGGCGAAGCCCAGCGGCGGGACGGTGACGCCCTGGGGCGCCTGAACGGCGGCGGCAGAGGCGGCAGCGCCTTCTGCGAAGGCGGGGGCGGCGAGGCCCAGCATCAAGGCCGATGCGGCTACGGTGGCGGTCAGGCGGAATTTCATGAAGGGCTCCGAAGCCCGGAACAACGGGCGGAGCCGACCGTATCAGCGATTGGCCGACTTGCACCTTACCGAGATGTAATGAAGCTGGGGACCAAGCCGGTCGTTCATGGACAAGTTCATGGTGGCGATCTATTGCCGAAAGGTCGCATTCAGCGCCCACCCATGCCGAGGACGCGTGTCGAGAAGAGCGAAAGCGACCTCTGTCTCTGACGAAAAGATCGCAGTCTGGGCTTTCGTCCTGGAAAACATGGTTACTCCGCCGGCCGTTCTCTACGGCAGTTGGGCGGCGGCTGGGCTGATCCTGGCGGCCTTGGGGCAGCCTTGGCTGGGGCTGGGTTTCGCCGCCGTGGGCATGGCGTTTGACGCCTGGGCGCAGCGGCGGGTGAAGCGCTATCGGCGGGACGCGGCGCCGGCGTCCGGCTGGCCGCTCGTGCTGATGGTGATCGTGGCGGTTCGGTTCGGCCTGGGGGTGTCGGGGCCGTTGATCGCCTGGCTGATGAACCCCCGCCCCGACGTGATGCTGGTGGTGGTGCTGATCCAGGTCTGGTCGATCGGGGCGGCCTTCGTCCAGTTCAGCGCGGCGCCGAGGCTTCTGGGTCTGGCGGCGGCGCCGATCTGCGCGACCGTGCTTGTGGTGATCTATCCGTCCCTGACCGGGCCGCACGGGCTGGCGGTCATGGCCGCTTTTGTCATGCTGGTCGCCATTCTCTTCGTCATCGCGCGGGCGACGCACGCCCTCTGGTGCGACCTGTTCGCTGCCGACCAGCGCAACAAGGTGCTGCTTGTCGAGGTCCAGGCGGCGCACGAAGCGGCCGTGGGGGATCGGGACGCCGCGCTATGCGCGCGGCAAGAGGCGGACGAGGCCAATGCCGCCAAGTCCCGCTTCCTGGCCAATATGAGCCACGAAATCCGCACGCCTCTGAACGGTGTCATCGGGATGACGCAGATTATGGCCGCAGATGCGCTCGAGGATCGGCAGAAGACGCGGCTGGAGATCCTGGATCGGTCGGCTCATACCCTGCTGGATCTGATCAACCAGATCCTCGATCTGTCGCGGATCGAGGAGGGCAGGCTCGAGATCGTGCCCCAGACCATCGACGCCGACGCGCTGATCCACGAGGTGACCGAGACGCTGAGGCCGCTGGCGGACAGCAAGGGGCTGGCCTTGCATGTGCGTTCCGACGGGCTGGGATGGGTTAGCGCCGACCCGGTGCGGCTGCGGCAGATCCTGTTCAACCTGCTGTCCAATGCTATCAAGTTCACGGCCGAGGGCCAGGTGGCGTTGGATGTTGCGCGCACGGACGCCGGGGTGGTGTTGCGGGTCTCGGACACCGGGCGGGGCATACCGGCCGATCAGATCGGGCAGCTATTCACGCGCTTCGCCCAGATCGAGGCGGCGGCGGTGGACCGGCGCGACGGGGCGGGACTGGGGCTGTCGATCGTTGCGGCGCTGGTGGACCTGCTGGACGGCCGGATCGACGTCGAGAGCGAGGCGGGCGAGGGGGCGGCCTTCGTCGTCACCCTGCCGCTGATGTCGGCGCAGCCTGTGAAGGACAGCGGGGATGCACCGGACGCCGAGCCGCAGGCGGCGCTGCGGGTGCTGGTCGCCGAGGATCATCCGGTCAATCAGCAGGTGATACGCGGCCTGCTGGGCCAGGTCGGGATCGAGGTCGAGATCGTCGAGGACGGCCTGCAGGCGGTCGAGGCCACGCAGGCGCGCGCTTGGGACCTGATCCTGATGGACGTGCAAATGCCGAACATGGATGGCCCCACGGCGACGCAGACCATCCGAAAACGCGAGGCCGACGAGGGCCTGGCGCGGACGCCGATCATCGCCCTGACCGCCAATGCGATGGTGGAGCAGGTCGAGACCTATCTGGCGGCGGGCATGGATGCGGTGGTCGCCAAGCCCATCGATCTGAAGGTGCTGCTGACCACCATTTCCGACGTGATGTCGGCGAAAACCTAGTCCCTGAAGACCTCGACGCCGATCTCGCCGGCGGGGGTCAGCCAGGCGTGTTTCATGCCCTGGCTGTTGAAGGGGGCGGCGATGTTGCCTGCGGCGTCCAGGGCGATCATTCCGCCGTCGCCACCCATGGATCCGATCTCGTCGATCACGGCCTGGGTCGCCTCGGCCAGGGTCTGGCCCCCGGCGACGCGCCAGGCGACCTGGGCGGCGGCGGCGACACGGATGAAATATTCGCCTTGGCCCGTGCAGGAGGTGGCGGCCTTGGCGTCGGCCCAGGTGCCGGCGGCGGGGATGGGGGTGTCGCCGACGCGACCGGGCATTTTGCCGAACACCCCGGCGGTCGAGGTGGCGGCGGCGAGCCGTCCCTGGCTGTCCAGCACGCAGACGCCGACGGTGCCGTGGCTGAGGGTTCCGGGCGGGTGATTGTCTTCACCCTGGCCGGCGCCGGTGAACCAGGCGGTCTCGTCGGCGATGGGTTCCAGCCCCTGGTCATGGGCGAACAGGGCCGCGCCCTCGCCCACCAGCATGACGTGGGGCGTGCGGTCCATAACGGCGCGGGCGGCGACGACGGGGTTGCGGAACCCCTGCAGGGCGGCGACGGCGCCGGCGCGCTTTGTCGATCCATCCATGATGCTGGCGTCGAGTTCATAGGCGCCGGCCAGATTGGGCGAGGCGCCCTTGCCGGCGACATAGAGGCCGGAATCCTCGAGCATGACGACGGCGGCCGTGGCGACGTCCAGGGCGCTGTCGCCCGCGTCCAGCCGGACCTTCATGGCCTCGACCACCTGGCGCATATGCACGATCTCGGCGTCATAGTTGCGTTCGCGCCGGGCGCCGGCGCCGCCGTGGAGGATGAGGGCGGTCATGGGGTCTTCCTGAGCCTGGTTTTCGTCGCCTCTTTCAATCGGGCGTGGCGCTCTTTAGCGTCGCGATGAAGGCCGCGCCATGTCGGTCCAGGGAAAACGGCCTCAAGCAGCGAAGCGATAGGCCTAAGGAAATGCAAACGGCCTCAAGCAGCGCGAAGCGCGGTAGGCCAAGAAAGGAAACTTCTATGCGCGCTGTTCTGTCCAAGGCTCCTGGCGGTCCCGAAACTCTGGTGGTCGAGGACGTGCTTGATCCCACGCCCAAGGCGGGCGAGGTGATCATCGAGGTCAAGGCTGTGGGGATCAACTATCCCGACACGCTGATCATCGAGGATAAATACCAGTTCAGGCCCGAACGGCCCTTCTCGCCCGGCGCAGAGGTCGCGGGCGTGGTCGAGGCGGTGGGCGAGGGCGTCAAGGGCGTGCGCAAGGGCGACCGGGTCATCGCCGTGCCCGGCTGGGGCGGGCTGGTCGAACGGCTGGCGGTGCGGGCCGAGACGCTCATCCCCATCCCCGAGGCCATGAGCTTCGAGGAGGCGGCGGCCCTGATCATGACCTATGGCACCAGCTATTATGCGCTGAAGGACCGGGCGAAACTTCAGCCGGGCGAGACCCTGCTGGTGCTGGGCGCGGCCGGGGGCGTGGGCGCCGCCGCCGTCGAACTGGGCAAGGCCATGGGCGCGCGTGTGGTCGCCGCCGCCTCGACCAACGACAAGGTCCAGTTCGCCCTGGACCTCGGGGCCGACAACGGCCTGATCTATCCGTCCGGTCCGATGGATCGAGCGGCGCAGAAGGAGTTGTCGGGCGAGTTCAGGCTGGCCACCGGCCGCGACGGCGCCGACGTGGTCTATGACGCGGTGGGCGGGGATTATTGCGACCCGGCGCTGCGGGCCATGGACTGGAACGGGCGGTATCTGGTGGTCGGCTTCCCGGCCGGGATCCCGTCCCTACCGCTGAACCTGACGCTGTTGAAGTCGGTGTCGGTGATCGGGGTGTTCTGGGGTGCGGCCGTTGCGCGCGATCCCAAGGGCCACGCGGCCAATATGGCTGAGCTGATGCAGATGTACGCCGACGGCAAGATCAAGCCGCGCGTGTCGAAGACCTTCGCGTTGGAAAAGGCCGGCGAGGCGATCAAGGCGCTTGGCGACCGTCAGGCCCTGGGCAAGATCGTGGTGACGGTCGGGGACTGAAAGCGTCGCCATCCAAGGGCTTGTCCTGGGGTTTCGACGTCGAGCGCTTTGCTAGAACGCGGGCTGCGCAGGCCGCGTACAGATATAAGGGTTGGCGTTATTGGCGATGACAGCGCTCGACCTATTGCAACCTTTGAATTTATCGGCGCTACGTTCCAGCATGAACATCCGGTCGATTGTCCAAGCGCTTGTTGTTTTAGCTTCGGTCACATCTACGACCGCGATCGCCTGTACTCCTCCGCTTGGCTGGGTTCCAGCCAAGCAACGTGTAGATGAGGATCAGGCCTTGCGGCAAGTCGATGTTCTATATCGAGGCGTTATCGAGGATATGGACATCACGCAGTACGATGAATCCCCGGTGAATTTTGACCGGCCCATTGTCACTATACGTCGAACGAGAACACTCTGGGGGGAGGGTGGCCCGCAAAGTTTAGTGATCCCTTGGGGCTATCTTGCCTCCTGCCCGCGGCTGAACTTGATGGAATCCTATTGGGAAACGGTGGACGGTGGACAGCCCTTCATCCGGCAAGGATGGGGAGTAACCATAATCGGTCGCCGCGAGGATTTCGCAGACCGTCCTGATCGGCTGTTTATTCTCGTCGATGGCGCAACCGGAACTTCGGATATCGTGACCCGATTTCAAAAATTGCGATTGGGTTGGTGACGCCGCCAGTTGGTTATTAGACCCTACCTGTCCCGCGCAGACGCTGGGCAGGTCCGCTTTCAGGGGGAGCCGAGTTAACCGAATGGGCGCCGCGTAGAGTCGCAGCGAGGTGATCGTCACTTCGCCTTCAGCCGTTTGACCGCGTCCTCGGCCTGGTCGCGGTGGCGGCGTTTGATATTGGCGCCGACGGTGGCCAGCAGGGCGGTGATCACCGCCGCGTCGTCGGTGAAGCCGATGCCGGCGAAGATGTCGGGGATCGCGTCGATCGGCATGACGAAATAGGCCAGACCGGCGAAGATCATGCCCTTGGCCGCCAGGGGCGTCGCGGGATCCCGCGCGGCGTACCAGGCCGCCAGGGCCTGATCGGCGAAGGGGATACGCGCCGCCGTGCGGGTGATCTTGGGCCAGAAGCCGCGCGTTACCCGTGTCTCGTTGACCTTCACCACCGCAGGCACGAGCGCCTTCCTGGGATCCAGGGCGTCGTCGGGCGAGATGGGTTTGGCTTTGCCGGTCATGGCGGCTAAATCCTCAATCGAAACTCAGGTTCAAACAAACATAGGAACGAACGGGATGAAACTCGACAGCAGCATCGCCGCAGTGGTCACCGGAGGCGCCTCCGGTCTCGGTGAAGGCACGGCCCGGGCCATCGCGGCGACGGGCGCACGGGTCGCCCTGTTCGACCTGAACGCCGAACGCGGCGAGGAAATCGCCAAGGAAATCGGCGGCGTCTTCTGTCAGGTGGACGTGACGGACGACGCCTCGGTCGCCTCAGCCTTCGAAAAGGCCCGCGCTGCCCATGGCCAGGAGCGTCTGACCGTCAACTGCGCCGGCATCGCCACGGGCCAGAAGACCGTGTCGCGCAAAAAGGACACCGGCGAGATCCGCGCCCACGACATGGCGGCGTTCGAGCGCACCGTGCGCGTCAATCTGTTCGGCACCTTCCGGGTCCTGTCGCAATCGGCGGCCGGCATGATCACGCTGGAGCCGATGGCGGACGGCGAGCGCGGCCTGATCGTCAATACGGCCTCCGTGGCGGCCCAGGACGGCCAGATCGGCCAGGCGGCCTATTCGGCGTCCAAGGGCGGCGTCTACGCCATGACCCTGCCGATCGCCCGCGACTTGGCCCAGGAAGGGGTGCGCTGCAACACCATCCTGCCCGGCATCATGTGGACCCCGATGATGGCCGGCATGGACCAGAAGATTCAGGACGCCCTGGCCGCCGCCATCCCCTTCCCCAGCCGCCTGGGCACGCCCGCCGACTATGCGTCGCTGGTGCTGGAACTGGCGCGCAACGTCTACATCAACGGCGAATGCATCCGTCTGGACGGGGCCATCAGGCTGGCGCCGCGCTGACGCGCGGAAGGGCGCTACCCTCGCGACGCGTTCCCGCCTTCGCGGGAATGACGAGGCTCGCTGCTTGAGCGCGAAGGCGCTCTGGCGGCGAGCAGCGGGAGTGTTCCGGCGGCAATATTCCGGCTCAAGCAGCGCGAAGCGCGATAGCCGCAAAAAACCTCTTGCGGGACCGATCAACCCTCCGCTATACGCCCCCTCCTCGACGGGGAGCGCACCTAGCTCCTACGGAGTGCGGGCGTAGCTCAGTGGTAGAGCACAACCTTGCCAAGGTTGGGGTCGAGAGTTCGAATCTCTTCGCCCGCTCCAAGTCGAGATCAAGGTAGACAAGCAGTTAGCCTTCCCCTCCGGGGTCCCAAACTGCTTCCCAGTCACCCTAGCCACGCTCTGGGAAGCAAATGGGAAGCAGTGGGAAGCGAAAAATGTCGCAGCATATACGACCACGTCGTAGCTCCATTGAGTTCGGCTGATTTTGCGCGCGCCTCGAAAGAGCCTGTAATAGAAAACCTGACTGCCTAGGTGGTGCTTTGAGGATCTGACCGGGACATCATCGGGCGGATATTGATCTGCCCTCAAGGCCATACAGGCCGAGTGCAGAGGTTCATCTAGGGGCGCCTTTGCCGGAACCAGGCTGCGGCGCCCCAGAACACTATCAGCGCGGTCAGGGTCAAAAGTTCGGGTCCCACCTCGCTAAGGGTCGCGCCTGCGGCGTTCAGCTTGACGAAGGCCTGGATGGCCGAGGTCGAGGAAGACAGGCGAGCGAGCCAGGCCAGAGGCTCGGGCATCAGGAACAGCGGCCAGGCCGCGCCGCCGAGGAAGAAAAGCGGCGCCGAGGTTCCGACCAGAATCTGCCCCGCCCGCTCGTGTCGGTCGAACAGGCTACCGATGGCCAGGCCCAGGGCTGAGACGCTGGCGGCGAAGATGGGCACGGCGATGCTGAGGCCCAGCAGGTCGCCCATGCGCGGATAGTCCTGAAACCAGAAGACGAAGCCGAAGTAGAAGAGGCTGGCGAGGCTGCCGATCAGGGTCAGGGCGGCCCACAGGCCGAGGAAGCTGCGGGTCGAGAGCGGCTGCGCGCCCGTCTCCTCAGGGTCAGGGCGGCCCACAGGCCGAGGAAGCTGCGGGTCGAGAGCGGCTGCGCGCCCGTCTCCCGCCGCAGGCCGGCGAACAGGGCGGCGCCCAGCAGCAGGGTCTGTTGCAGGATGATGGCGCTGACCGCCGGGACCGCGTAGCTGCCGTAGCCGTCCGTGGTGTTGTAGAGCGGGCGCTGCACCACCGCTGGAGCACGCTCCAGCAGATGGGTGGCCTCGATCACGGGCGTCAGAACCTGTTCGGCGGCGGCGGCCGCAGCCCCGCCCAACGCCTTGCCCATGGCGGTGGCGCGAACCAGATAGGCCCCGTTCAGATAGAGGCCGACTCCCTTGGCGTCGCCGTGGATCAGCGACGACTCGAACCGTTCGGGGATGAGCATGACGGCGTCTACCTCGCCGTTGCGCAGCTTCCGTTCGGCCTCAGAAGGCGAGGCGGTGACGACCGAGGCGTCCAGCGCGCGGGTGGCGTTCATCTCCTGCACCAGCCGTCGACTGAGCGCCGAATGGTCCTGATCGACGACCGCGACGGGCAGTTTGACCGGCGTCTGACCGACATAGGCCATGGGGTAGTAGAAGGCGTAGGCGACCACGGCCAACAGGATGGTGCTGGACAGGAGGCGGTGCTTGAAGATGCCCGCAAAGGTCTCGACGAAGGCGCCGCCGAAGCTGCGTGTGGGCAGGGACAGGCTGAGGTCTTCCGGCTTGGGAATGCGCTTGGCGCGTCGATGGGCCAGCGGGACCGACAGGGCGTAGGTTCCGGCGGCGACGGCCAGCAGGATCAGCAGCGGTCCCAGCGAGGTGGCGAGGTCGGAGCCCAGAACCATCTGCTCGTCCTGCAGCCGCAGGTAGTGGGTAAAGGGCAGGATGGCGCTCCACACCTGGGCATCGCTGCTGGATTCAAACGAGCCATCGATCAAGCGCGGGGATCGCGATACAATCCTCAGTTGCAATCGCTCAGGCGACATGCTGTTTACGTCGAGTAAATGACTACCGTTCACTAAGCCTTCGAAGGCTGACGTTCGCGAACAGGCGTTTGCACCGGGGGACTACCTATGTCGAAGATCCAGCGGCCGTCAGGCCGCATGACGGCCGTTGTGCATTCGCTGATGGCGAAGGCCCGGCAGGCGGCGAGCGTGCTGCTGTTGGTCGTTCTGGCGGTCTTCGTCGCGCCCTCGCTGGCGATGGCCCAGACGCCGTCGCTGTCGATCGACAGCGTAGACAAGGTCGAAGGCGATTCGGGCGCCGCCAATTTCGTCTTCACCGTCAGCCTGTCGGTGGGCGCACTCAACACGGTCACGGTCAATTACGCCACTTCCGACATGACGGCGACGACGGGGGATGACTATGTCGCGATCAGCGGCACCCTGACCTTCGCCCCGATGATAACGACGCAGCATGTGATCGTCCCCGTCAACGGCGATCTCAAGGTCGAACCCGATGAACTCTTCATACTCACTCTAAGTGGTGCGACCAACGCCACGATTGATAGGCCTCAGGGCCTCGGGACGATCCGCAACGATGACATCCAGCCGTTGATTAGTGGGGTCATGCCGGCGGCGGGGCCGACGGCGGGCGGGAACAGTGTTGTGATTACCGGCTACGATTTCAACGGCGTCACGGGGGGGGGCGGCGTTCGCTTCGGCGGAACAAATGCGGTCAGCTACACGGTCGACAACAACAACCGGATCACAGCTGTGGCGCCCGCCAATACGGCAGGAAGCACCAATATCACCATCACCGCCAAGGGGGTCGTCAGCCCCGACAACCCGTCGAGCCAGTATACCTATCTCGCCGCGCCGACGGTGACATCGCTCTCGCCGACGGCAGGTCCGTCCACGGGCGGCACGACGGTGACCATCACCGGCACGGGCTTCTCTAGCGCGACGGCGGTGACCTTCGGCGCAACGGCGGCGACGGGCTTCACGGTAAATGCCGCCACGCAGATTACGGCGATAGCCCCGGCCGGAAGCGGGACGGTTGATGTTCGCGTGACCACGGCGGGCGGGACCAGCGCGACCTCGGCTGCCGATCAGTTCACCTATGTCGGTGCGCCGACGGTGACCTCGATCTCGCCAACGGCAGGTCCGTCCACGGGCGGCACGACGGTGACCATCACCGGCACGGGCTTCTCCGGTGCGACGGCGGTGACTTTCGGCGCTATGGCGGCGAGCGGCTTTACGGTCAACAGCGCGACGCAGATCACGGCGACCGCCCCGGCCGGTACGGGGACGGTGGATATCCGCGTGACCACGACGGGCGGAACCAGCGCGACCTCGGCCACCGATCAGTTCACCTATGTCGGTGCACCGACGGTGACCTCGATCTGGCCGACGGCAGGTCCGGCCACGGGCGGCACGACGGTGATCATCACCGGAACGGGCTTCTCTAGCGCGACGGCGGTGACCTTCGGCGCAACGGCGGCGACGGGCTTCACGGTAAATGCCGCCACGCAGATTACGGCGATAGCCCCGGCCGGAAGCGGGACGGTTGATGTTCGCGTGACCACGGCGGGCGGGACCAGCGCGACCTCGGCGGCGGACCAGTTCACCTATCTGGCGGGGCCGACGGTGACATCGATCTCGCCGACGGCAGGCCCGTCCACGGGCGGCACGACGGTGACGATCACCGGGACGAACTTCTCGGGGGTGACGGCGGTGACCTTCGGAGGGACGGCGGCTAGCGGCGTTACGGTCAACAGCGCGACGCAGATCACGGCGACCGCCCCGGCCGGTACGGGGACGGTGGATATCCGCGTGACCACGACGGGCGGAACCAGCGCGACCTCGGCCGCCGATCAGTTCACCTATGTCGGTGCGCCGACGGTGACCTCGATCTCGCCGACGGCAGGTCCGTCCACGGGCGGCACGACGGTGACCATCACCGGAACGGGCTTCTCTAGCGCGACGGCGGTGACCTTCGGCGCAACGGCGGCGACGGGCTTCACGGTAAATGCCGCCACGCAGATTACGGCGATAGCCCCGGCCGGAAGCGGGACGGTTGATGTTCGCGTGACCACGGCGGGCGGGACCAGCGCGACCTCGGCAGCTGATCAGTTCACCTATCTGGCCGCGCCGACTGCGGGAACGTTATCTGCAGCGGTGGCTTTCGGCTCGAGCGCCAACCCCATTTGGCTGAACCTCTCCGGTGGACTTACTACAAGTGTGGCAGTCTCGACGGCTGCAGTTTACGGGACGGCCACGGCCAGCGGGACGATTGTAAGTTATACTCCCACAGTCGGCTATTTCGGCCCGGACAGCTTCGAGTACACGGCGACCGGGCCAGGCGGGACCTCGGCACCGGCGAGGGTGAATGTGACGGTGGTGGCGCCGCCTGCGCCGACGGCGCAGAACCTGACGCAGAACGTGGCCTACGACACCACGACCAGCTTTGACGTGAGCAGCGGGGTCAGCGGCGAGTACACGAGCGTAGAATTGGTGACAGGGCCAGCCAAAGGTTCACTGACCTTGAACGCTGACGGGACGGGCGTTTATAGGCCTGCGGTCGACGCTATCGGCACGGACAGCTTCACCTACAGGGCGACAGGTCCGGGCGGGAACTCGGCCCCGGCGACGGTGACGTTTACGCTGGAAACGCCGCCTGCACCGACGGCAGCGGCGGCTTCAGCGGCTGTGGCCTACGACTCGACGGGTCAGGCGATCCCGCTGCCGGCGAGCGGCGTCTACACGACGCTGGCGGTCGCGACGCCCCCCGCCCATGGGACGGCGACGATCGCAGGGACCACGGCGACCTACGTCCCGGCCGCCGGCTACTTCGGCGCCGATAGCTTCACCTATTCGGCGACGGGTCCCGGCGGGACCTCGGCTGCGGCGACGGTGACGCTGACGGTGGCGACGCCGGGGGCGCCGACAGTTGCGGCGGTTTCGACAGCTGCGGCGTTCAACACCCCGACGACGATTGATCTGAGCGCCTCTATCACTGGAGTTCACACCAGCCTGGCGGTGGCGACTGCGCCGACGCACGGCGCGACCAGCGTGTCGGGCGACGTGGTCACCTATACGCCAGCGACTGGCTATTTCGGCCCGGACAGCTTCGCCTATACCGCCACAGGCCCCGGCGGGACCTCGGGTTCGGCGACGGTGACGGTGACGGTGGGGACGCCGGGGGCGCCGACAGTGGCGGCGGCTTCGGCAGCCGCGGCCTATAACACCCCGACGGCGATTGATCTGAGCGCCTCTATCACTGGAGTTCACACCAGCCTGGCGGTGGCGACTTCGCCGACGCACGGCACGACCAGCGTGTCGGGCGACGTGGTCACCTATACGCCGGCGACCGGCTATTTCGGCCCAGACAGCTTCGCCTATACCGCGACAGGTCCTGGCGGGACCTCGACTGTGGCGACGGTGAAGGTGACGGTGGCGGCGCCGCCAGCGCCGGTCGTTGAACAACCGACGGATCCGGTCGTCGTTCCTCCCTCTTCGGGCGGTGGATCGACCTCAGTCGCGCTCGACGCCGCTAGCCAGGGCATGATCGACGGCTATCGCATCACGGCTGTCAGCCGGTTCGGCACAGCGGAGATTGTCGACGGCGCGGCGGCGGCGCGCGCGCAAGCGACGGGATCAGTCAGCCCGAAGGCGGCGCCGACCTATCGCCTAGTCTACACGCCCGCAGCCAACTTCATGGGCGAGGACACCGTCACCCTGGTGGCCTATGGGCCGGGGGGCGAATCCGCCCCCGTGACCTTCACCTTCCAGGTGGCGGGCAAGGCGCCGGATCTGTCGGGCGCTGTGCTCGCGGGCGCTTCGGTGACGTTCAACCCGACCACGGGTCTGGTCGGCGGGCCGTTCCAGGCCCTTCGCGTCACCAGTCCGCCGGGCTTCGGCACGGCGACGGTGAACGGGCTGAGCCTGGTCTTCACGCCGGGCGCCAACGGCGGGACGACGACGTTCGACTATGTCGTCGATCTGCCCTTCGGCCCCTCGGCGGCGGGCCGGGTGTCGCTGACCGCCAACGCCATGCCCGGATCAGAGGCCCTGGTCGCCCAGACCCTGCAGGGCGTGCCGGTGACGGTCCGTCTCGGCGACGTCGCTGGCGGTCCCTTCACCGGCGCCGCCGTGGTCTCCATGGCCCCGGCGACGGCGGGTGAGGCGACCATCAACAAGGCCGGCGCTGACTATGATCTGACCTTCGTCTCGACCGGCGACTTCTCCGGCGAGGCGGTGGTGACCTACAGCTTGAGCAACGCGTCCGGCACGACCAACAGCACCCTGACCGTCACGGTCGAGGCGCGCCCGGATCCGTCGCTGGATCCCGAGGTGAGAGGTGTGGCGACCAGCCAGGTCACCTCGGCCCGTCGCTTCGCCGACGCCCAGATCAACAACTTCCAGCAGCGACTGCGCGATCTGCACGACGGGACCAATGGCTCGTCCAATGGGCTGAGCCTCAACCTGGGGCTGGGCGGCGCCGAGGCGGATCGCGATCCGCAGCAGGCCCTGCGCCGTCAACTGGGTCAGGACCGCAGCCTCGACCCCGGCGCTCTGGGCGGCGATCGCGACCGCGAGATGCTGGGCCTCGACCTCTGGGCCGGGCGGACCCAGGCCGCAGCTCCGGCGGCGGCAGGCGATGAGCGTCTGAACGCGGCGTCTGCTCAACCGACGGCCCGTGAAGGGGCTTCCATCGGCCTGTGGACCTCCGGCTCGGTCGACTGGGGTCGTCAGGATGCGACGGGCCAGCGCGACAGCCGCTTCACCACGCAGGGCGCGACCCTGGGTCTGGACGTCAAGGTCTCGGATCAGCTGATCGTCGGCGGCGGCGTCGGCTATGGCGAGGACAAGACCCGGATCGGCGACAACGGCTCGGTCACCAACGGCAAGGCGGTCACCGGCGCCCTCTACGCCAGCTGGCGCCCGGCCGAGGCCTTCTATGTCGACGGCGTGCTCGGCCTGGCCAACCTGGACTTCACGTCCCGGCGCTGGGTCGAGGGTCTGGCCGGTCAGGCCGACGGCTATGCCGACGGCGACCGGTCCGGCGACGTGCGCTTCGCCTCGGCCGCCTTTGGCCGGGTCCTGCGCGGCGAGCGAGTGACCAGCGACTTCTATGCGCGACTGGACGCCCGCGACATCACGCTGGACGGCTTCACCGAGACCGGCGGCGGCCTGTCCGCCCTGAACTGGGATGAGATCGAGCAGAAGAGCCTGTCGGCCAACCTCGGCGCCTCCTGGCGCTGGACGCTGGACAGCCGTCGCTACGGCCAGTTCCGGCCGACCGCGCGCGTGGAGTGGTCGCACGAGCTGGAGGACATCGGCGCCCAGGGCGTTCGCTACGCCGACTGGACGACCAGCCCGACCTATCTGGTCCCGCTGAACGCCTGGTCACGGAACGCGATCAACCTGGACCTGGGGACCGAGTGGTCGCTGAGCGACCGCCTGATGCTCAGCCTCGGTTATCGCGGCGCCCTCGGCGACGCCAGCACCAGCCACGGCGCCCAGATCGGCATGAAGTACGGCTGGTGATGCTATCGGGGCTGCGGCGATGTCGCGGCCCCGGACGGCATAGGACTATTGTCGCAAAGATGCGGCCCCTCGAAGCTCGCTCAATATCCGGTGCTGGCGCACCTCAGACATTTCGTGCGCATCTGTTGCCTTCTTGCCAGCGGACGAAAGTGTTTGCCTAGGTGCGCCTCTTGGCGCAGGACAAGGCGCACGGAGCCTATGCGTCGGGGGGTGGAACGATCACCCTTACCCGCACAGCGTCACGACCTACGGCGCGGGGGCCTCCGCCGTGTTCGCGGACGCCGGCGGCTCGATCACCCTCAAC
Organism: Brevundimonas sp. AC546; assembly: GCF_979258305.1. Classification (NCBI taxonomy): domain Bacteria; kingdom Pseudomonadati; phylum Pseudomonadota; class Alphaproteobacteria; order Caulobacterales; family Caulobacteraceae; genus Brevundimonas; species Brevundimonas sp. AC546. The sequence goes on along the minus strand of NZ_OZ409849.1, from coordinate 1,940,474 downwards.
GACCTGAGTACGTACAGCAATGGCGATGACGCTGCCGGCGCGATCGCCTCGGGCGCTGAGAGCGGCCTGACCCTGAATAATACCTACGTTAACATTTACGGAAACGGCAGCGCCGGCCTGCTTGCGGCCGACGGCGGTCTGGCGTCCGTGGGCGGGGCGGCCGGGCGGTATGGGATGCAGTGAGCGCCTATGGCGGTCTGGCGGCTCAGTATGGCCTGCTGCTGCCCTATTCGCGTCGCGACGAGCTGGAGGCCGACCGGCTGGGCGTCGACTATATGGCGGGGGCGGGGTTCAAGCCGTCTGAGGCCGTCGCGCTGTGGCGGTTGATGGCGGCGCAGCGCCAGACCCAGACGCCGCAGTTCGCCTCGACCCGCCCGTCCGACGCGACGCGGATCGACATGCTGCAGCAATATATCGCCAGCCGCGGCTGGAAGTGATCAGACCCGGATGTCGAGGTAGGAGCCGGGGCGCATGATGCGGGGCTCTTCACGCTGAGGCGCCGCAGCGGGGGCTTCGGCGGGCCGGGCCGGGTTGGCGGTGCGGATCGTGGACATGACGGCGGCGGCGGGCGCGGAGGCCTTTGGGACGGCAGTCTGGTCCATCGCTGCACGGAAGAAGGCCGCCTGGGCGTTGCGCGCGCTCGGCAGGTCGAGGCCCGGTGCGGGCATGTTCAGCGGCAGGCCGGTGCGAATCGCGCTCATATCGGTATGGTTAATGGAAACCCTCGAAAAAGGGTTAACGCGCCGACAGGACTGTTACTGAGGACGCGGCGCCGGGCGTGGCGGGGCCTGCATGGAGGCGACCAGTCGCTCGATGTCGGCGTCGTCCAGCAGGGGGCCGGACTGTTTGGCGGTGATCCGACCCAGGGCGTCGACGGCGAAGGTCTCGGGCACGCCGGAGATGCCCAGGTCCAGGCCTGCGCGGCCCTCGCGATCCACCAGAACCATCGAATAGGGGTCGCCCAGCTCGTCCAGGAAGGCGCGGGTCGCGACCGGCTCGTCCTTGTAGGCGATGCCGACGACGGCGACGCCGCGCGCCTTCAGCGCCAGAAGCTTGGGGTGTTCGATGCGGCACGGCGCGCACCAGGAGGCGAAGACATTGACCAGCATGGGTCGACCGACGCCGGCGGTCTTGAGGTCCAGATTGCCCGGCCCCGCCTGGTCGCCGGACAGCAGGGGCAGGACGGTCTCGGGGATGGGCTGGCCGACCAGGGCGTCGGGCTTGAAGGCGGGATCGCGCTTCAGCGACCAGCCGACGAACAGCGCCGCCAGCGCCGCGAGGACGACCAGCGGGATCAGGGCCAGCCAGCGGTTCACGGGCGTTGCCCTGTGTTTTTTGGCGCTACCGCGCTTCGCGCTACTTGAGCGCCGTCTGTCTCGTTCTCGGCCGCCTCTAGTCTGGCCAGTTCCCGCTTCCATTTGCGCGAGGCGATGACGGCGCGGGCGGTCAGGGCGGTCAGGACCAGGGCGCTGACGCCCCAGGCGGGCCAGATGAAGGCGGCGTATGGGGTCATGTCGAGGTCGAGCATCTAGGCCTCTTGAGCCGAACGGGCGCGCAGGGTCATGACGCGGCGACGGCGGATCTCGGTGCGGATGGCGGTCAGCCACAGGGCGAGGAACAGCACGCCGTAGGCTGCCAGCATGGTCAGGAAGGGCGGCAGATAGACGGGGTCCAGCCCCGACGATCCGGGCGTCAGGAAGCTGGCGGGTTGATGCAGGGTGTTCCACCAATCGACCGAGAATTTGACGATCGGCAGGTTGATCAGGCCGACGAGGCCGAGGACGGCGGCGGCGCGCCCGGCCTTCTGCTCGTCGTCGATCGAGGCCCTGAGCGCCATATAGCCGAGGTAGAAGAGAAACAGCACCAGCACGCTGGTCAGGCGCGCGTCCCACACCCACCAGGTCCCCCACATCGGCTGGCCCCACAGCGAGCCGGTGAACAGGGCCAGGGCCGTGAAGGCAGCGCCCGGCAGGGCGGCGGCGCGGGCGGCGGCGTCGGCGAGGGCATGACGGAAGACCAGCGCGAAGAAGCTGGAGACGCCCAGCGCCGCATAGGCCCCCAGGCCCAGGGTGGCGGCGGGGACGTGGACGAACATGATCCGCACCGTGTCGCCCTGCTGATAATCGGCCGGGACAGAGAAGCTGAGCCAGGCGCCAACAACCAACAGCACGGCGGCGAGGCCCCACAGAACGGGCGTCAACGGGCCGGTGAAGGCCATGAAGCGTTGCGGATTGGACAGGCCGAACATCGGCTCAGCGCTTACGCAACGAATGGGCGGCGGGCAAGCTCACCCTTGCGCGTTCCGAACGGCGGCCGCGCCGGCGAAGGGGGCGATGACGGCGGCGAAGAGGACATAGGCGCACAGCAGGGCGAGGGCCGGGACGACGGGCTGCCCCGATCCGGCGCGTTCCAGGGCGCCGGCGCCGAAGACCACGGGCGGGATGAACAGAGGCAGGACGACCACGGCGATCAGCAGGCCGCCGCGTTTGGCGCCCAGCGCGAGGGCTGCGCCCAGCGCGCCGGTGAAGGCGAAGCCCGCGCCGCCGATCAGGGCGGTCACGGCGACGAGCGGCGTCAGCGACGCAGGCAGGCCCAGGGCCAGGGCGGCGATGGGGGCGGTCAGGGCCAGCGGCAGGCCGACGGCGATCCACTGGGCCAGGGCCTTGATCAGCACGACTTGCTCCAACGACAGATGGCCGAGCGCCAGCAGGTCCAGGCCGCCGTCCTCCATGTCGCGCTCGAACAGCCGCTCCAGCGACAACAGGGACGCCAGGGCCAGGGCCAGCCAGGCGACGCCGCCCGCGACGGGGCCGAGCGTGCGCGGGTCGCCGCCGGCCGCCAGCGGCAGGATGGCGGTCAGACAGGCGAAGAAGCCGCAGGCCAGCAGCGGCCCGCCGCCCCCGCCCCACGCCAAGTCCAGCTCGCGCTCCAGCAGAACGCGCGTGGCGCCGCGCAGGCCGGGCGGGCGCGGTTCCTGATCGGCGTCGCGGCGGCTCATTTCAGGCTCCCCAGATCAAGAGCGCGGGTCGGCAGGGGCAGGGGGTCGTGGACGGCGGCGACGATCAGGCCGTCCGCGTCGAGATGGCGCTGCATCTGTTCGGCGAAGGCCTCGCGCCAGCGGGCGTCCAGCGGCGCCATCGGTTCGTCCAGCAGCCACAGGGCGCGCGGCGATCCGACCAGCCGACCCATGGCCAGACGGCGGCGTTGGCCGGCGGACAGACGCCGGACCTCCAGGTCCAGCAGGGGTTTCAGGCCGAAGGCCTCGACGGCGTGGTCGACGCCGTACTGGGTGTGGCCCAGCCAGTCGCACTGAAAGCCCAACTCCTCGCGCGCCGTGCGGCCGCCCTTCAGCCCGTCCAGATGACCGAGAAAATGGACCTCGCGTCCGCGCGCCTGCCGTTCGTCCAACGGATTACCGTCGCCGTCGTTGAAGGCGACCGTTCCGGCGTCAGGGCGCAACAGGCCGGCGATGGTCCGCAACAGGCTGGTCTTGCCCGCGCCGTTCGCACCCGTCAGGGCCAGGACCTCGCCGGCGCGCAGGGTCAGGTCGAGGCCGTGGAACAGCCGCCGCTCGCCGCGCGAGACGGTCAGGTCCGAGAGGGTGAGGGTGTGGATCATCTAGGCCCCGCCAAGTTCGCGGAATCTGCGAACCCTTCTCAATGTCCCTGTCGAGGGTGTGGACACATGGACGGTGCGATCCCGTGGAGCTATAGGCACGGTCGCCGCAGCAGGCTTTCGCCGCGCGCGCAGGGGCCCTGTGAGCCGCTGCGTCTGTCGCGCGAAGGCGCAACCGGATTGTCGGGCGGCGCTGACCAGAGGAAGACTCCATGCCGTCGAACGACAGCTTCAAGACCCGCCAGGACCTTTCCGTCGGGCGTAAGAAATATGCCTATTACAGCCTTCCCGCCGCCGAGGAAGCCGGTCTGACCGGGATTTCCCGCCTGCCGCGCTCGATGAAGGTGCTGCTGGAGAACCTGCTGCGCAACGAGGACGGCGTGTCCGTCACCGAAGCCGACCTGCGCGCAGTCGCCGCCTGGGTCGAGAACAAGGGCTCGGTTGAGCACGAGATCGCCTTCCGTCCGGCCCGCGTCCTGATGCAGGACTTTACCGGCGTGCCCGCCGTGGTCGACCTGGCCGCCATGCGCGACGCCATGAGCGCCCTGGGCGCCGACGCCGCCAAGATCAACCCGCTGGTGCCCGTCGATCTGGTCATCGACCACTCGGTGATGGTCGACAACTTCGGCACGTCCAAGGCCTTTGGCCAGAACGTCGAGCGCGAATACGAGCGCAACATCGAGCGCTACAACTTCCTGCGCTGGGGTTCGTCGGCCTTCAACAACTTCCGCGTCGTGCCCCCCGGCACCGGCATCTGCCACCAGGTCAACCTGGAGAACCTGGCCCAGACCGTCTGGACCCTGGACGAAGGCAAGAAGACCGTCGCCTATCCCGACACCGTCGTCGGCACCGACAGCCACACCACCATGATCAACGGCCTGGCCGTCCTGGGCTGGGGCGTCGGCGGCATCGAGGCCGAGGCGGCCATGCTGGGTCAACCGATCCCGATGCTGATCCCGGAAGTCATCGGCTTCAAGCTGACCGGCGCCATGCCGGAAGGCACGACGGCGACCGACCTGGTGCTGACCGTCACCCAGATGCTGCGCAAGAAGGGCGTGGTCGGCAAGTTCGTGGAATTCTTCGGCGACGCCCTGCCGAACATGACCATTGAGGACCAGGCGACCATCGCCAACATGGCTCCGGAATACGGCGCCACCTGCGGCTTCTTCCCCGTCTCGGCCGCCACCATCGGCTATCTGACCGCCACGGGCCGCGACAAGGCGCGCGTCGCCCTGGTCGAAGCCTACGCCAAGGCCCAAGGCCTGTGGATCGACGAGACGAGCGAAGACCCGGTCTTCACCGACGTGCTGGAACTGGACATCTCGACCGTCGTGCCGTCGCTGGCCGGACCCAAGCGTCCGCAGGACCGCGTCGAACTGACCACCGCCGCCCCGGCGTTCGAAACCGCCCTGGCCGAGGTCTTCAGCCGCCCGACCGACGCCGAGCGCGTGTCCGTCGATGGCCAGAAGTTCACCGTCGGCGACGGCGACGTGGTCATCGCGGCCATCACCTCTTGCACCAACACCTCCAACCCGTCGGTCCTGATCGCCGCCGGTCTGGTTGCGCGCAAGGCCAATGCTCTGGGCCTGAAGGCCAAGCCGTGGGTCAAGACCTCGCTGGCGCCGGGATCTCAGGTCGTCACCGACTATCTGACCGACGCCGGCCTGCAGAAGGACCTGGACGCTCTGGGCTTCAACCTGGTCGGCTATGGCTGCACCACCTGCATCGGCAACTCGGGCCCGCTGGACCCGGCGATCTCCAAGGCGATCAACGACAACGCCCTAGTCGCCACCTCCGTCCTGTCCGGCAACCGCAACTTCGAAGGTCGGGTGAACCCGGACGTCCAGGCCAACTATCTGGCCTCGCCGCCGCTGGTCGTGGCCTACGCCATCGCCGGCTCGATGCGGATCGACATCACCAAGGATCCGATCGGCCAGGACAAGAAGGGCAAGGACGTCTTCCTGAAGGACGTCTGGCCGACCTCGCAAGAGATCGCCGACATCCAGAAGAAGTCGGTCACCCCGGCCATGTTCGCCAAACGCTACAAGGACGTGTTCAAGGGCGACAAGCACTGGCAGGCCATCAAGGTCACCGGCGGCCAGACCTATGAGTGGGACGACAGCTCCACCTATGTCGCCAACCCGCCCTATTTCGACGGCCTGTCGATGGACCTGACCCCGGTCACGGACATCGTGGAAGCGCGCGTCCTGGCCATCTTCGGCGACAGCATCACCACCGACCACATCAGCCCGGCCGGTTCGATCAAGAAGACCTCGCCCGCCGGCGTCTATCTGACCAACCACGGCGTCGAGGCGGCCGAGTTCAACAGCTACGGCGCCCGTCGCGGCAACCACGAAGTCATGATGCGCGGCACCTTCGCCAACATCCGCATCAAGAACCGCATCACGCCGGAAATCGAAGGCGGCGTGACCAAACACTTCCCGTCGAACGACACCATGTCGATCTATGACGCCGCCATGCGGTATCAGTCGGAAGGCCGGCCGCTGGTCGTCTTCGCCGGCAAGGAATACGGCACCGGCTCGTCGCGCGACTGGGCGGCCAAGGGCACGCGTCTGCTGGGCGTTCGCGCCGTCATCGCCGAAAGCTTCGAGCGCATCCACCGTTCGAACCTGGTCGGAATGGGCGTCGTGCCGCTGCAGTTCAAGCAAGACGGCTGGTTGAAGCTGGGTCTGACGGGCGAAGAGATCGTCACGATCCGCGGCCTGTCCGACGCCAACATTGGCAAGCTGAAGCCTCGCCAGGACCTGTGGGTCGAGCTGTTCCGTCCGTCGGACGGCAAGATGGCCCGCTTCCCGGTCCGCTGCCGCATCGATAACCAGACCGAGCTGGACTATCTGCTGGCCGGCGGCGTCATGCCCTACGTGCTGCGCAACCTGGCCCGCGGCCCGGAAACCGAAGCGCCGATCGCCGCCGAATAGGCAGCGGTCTGCTGAGATGAAAAGAGGGCCGGCGGAGCGATCCGCCGGCCCTTTTGCTTGTCCGAAAGCGGTGGATCAGCCGGCGCTGACGACCACCAGCTTGCGGTTCACGAACTCCTTGATGCCGACATCGCCCAGCTCGCGGCCGAAGCCCGAGCGTTTGACGCCGCCGAACGGCAGTTCGGGCATGGAGGTCGTGGTGGTGTTGATGAAGACCATGCCGGTCTCGATCCGCGAGGCCAGCTTGCGAGCGCGGGCCGTGTCGCTCGAGAAGATCGACCCGCCCAGGCCGAAGCGCGAATCATTGGCCAGGGCCACCACGGCGTCGTCGTCCTCGACCACGAAGACCTGGGCCACGGGGCCGAAGAATTCTTCGTAGAAGGCCGGGTTGTCGCGGGCGACCTCGGTCAGGACGGTGGGCTCGTAGAAGAAGCCGGTGCGGTCGGCGGGCTTGCCGCCGATGACGGCCTTGGCGCCGTGCTGAACCGCCTCGTCGACCTGTTTGGTCAGGGTCTTGAGCGCGTCCTCGGATGACAGCGGACCCAGGACGGTGGCCTCGTCCAGCGGGTCGCCCATGACGGCGCTCTTCATGCCCTCGACGAAGCCGGTGGTGAAGGCGTCGGCGACGGACTTCTGAACGATGAAGCGCTTGGAGCCGGTGCAGACCTGGCCGGCGTTGGACAGCCGCCCCTCGACGCCCGCCGCGATGGCCTTTTCGATATCGGCGTCGTCCAGCACCACGAAGACGTCGCTGCCGCCCAGTTCCAGCGTGGACTTCTTCAGCATTTCCGATGCGCGGGCCGAGACCTTGGCCCCGGCGCCCTCGGAACCCGTCAGGGCCACGCCCTGGATGCGGTCGTCGCCGATCAGTTCGGCGACCTTGTCCGAGGAGATGTAGAGGTTGGCGACGAAGCCCTCAGGGGCTCCGGCTTCCTGGACCAGTTCGGCGAAGCGGGCGGCGCAGCGCGGCACGATGCCGGCGTGCTTGTAGAGCACCGGATTGCCGACCGCGATGGCGGGGGCGACGACGCGGATCAGCTGATAGATGGGGAAGTTCCACGGCTCGACCGCCAGAAGCACGCCGACGGGATGGAATTCGACCCAGGCCTCGCCCAGCTCGCTGTCGATCTTCTGGGGTTTGAGGAAGTCGGCGGCCTTTTCGGCATAGTAGGCGGCGATGCCGGTGCACAGGTCGATCTCGCCCTGGCCCTGGGCCAGGGGCTTGCCCATTTCCTCGGCGATGGTGCGGGCCAGGCTGTCGCGGTTCTCGGTCAGCAGGGTCGATAGGGACTTCAGCACGGCGAGGCGCGGCTGGATGTCGCCCTGGGACCAGTCGGAGCGGAAGACGGCGTCGGCCTTGGCTAGGGCCGCCTCGACGGCGTCGTCCGAGTGTTCGGGGTATTCCTGAAGCGTCTGTTCGGTGAAGGGATTGAGGGTGCGATAGGCCATGAGGCGTCCTGAAGCTTCGGTCGGACGCCCGGGGCGGCGCCGATCCGTTGTCTAAGGAAACGAACGCCTGCTGGGCGGGGCGGTTGCCCTGCTTTTAATCCGCGTCGCTGAAGGGCGGCGGCAGCTGGCCGGACTTGAAGATGATGGTCGGCTCCTCGTCGTAGTCGCCCATTTCGGTGTCGGCCGAGACGGCGAAGGCGACGACGCCCAGACGCAACGGCGCCAGGCGTTCGGCCTTGCGGCGCGCCTCCTCGACGTCCTTGCAGCCGACCTGCTGTTCGGCGCGGAGGGCCTTGCCCCGGCCCTGGACATAGGCCTGGACGATATAGACGGTTTCAGTTGCCATGCGCTTCCCAAGCCGCCTGTTCGGCGCCGAGGTCAACAGGGTCGGTCCAGTTTCAGTCCAGCGTCAGGGCCTCGGCCAGCAGCCGGGCCTCGGCGGCGCGGCTGGAGCCGGCGCGCCAGGCGACGACGATCTCGCGGTGAGGGGGCGCGCCGTCGGCCTGGTTCTCGAAAGCGCGGATGGCGACGGAGGGGTTGTCAGCGAGGCCCGCCTGGACCGCCATCTTCGGCAGGAACGAGACGCCGAGCCCTGAGCCGACCATCTGGACCAGGGTGTGCAGACTGGTGGCGGCGAAGACGTCGTCGCCGCGCGGGGCCTCGATGTCCAGGGCGGCCAGGGCATGGTCGCGCAGGCAGTGGCCGTCTTCCAGCAGGATCAGGTCCTCGGCCCGCAGCGCGCCGGGGCGGATGGGTCCAGGCGCGGCCAGGGCGTGGTCATGGGGGGCGGCGGCCATGATCTCGTCGTCGCCGATGCGGGCGTGTTCGATGCCGGGCGCCTCATAGGGCAGGGCGATGACGGCGGCGTCGATCTGACCGGCCTTCAGGGCGGCGATCAGACGGGGCGTCAGGTCCTCGCGGATGAACAGCTTCAGGTTGGGATAGGCGGCCTTCACCGACGGCAGTTTGGCGGGCAGCAGGAAGGGGGCGACGGTGGGGATGACGCCCAGGCGGAAGCGACCCGACAGCAGGCGGCCGGCGTTCTTGGCCGCCTCGACCAGATCCTCGGTGCGGGCCAGCACGTCCTCGGCCCGGCGCACGGCCTCGGCGCCGACGGCGGTCATGATGACGGCGCCGCGTGCGCGCTCGACCACCGGGGCGCCCAGGATGCGCTCCAGTTCCTGCACCCCGGCGCTGAGGGCGGGCTGGCTGACGTGCGCGGCCTCGGCGGCGCGCGAGAAGCTGCCGTATTCGGCCAGAAGCTTGAGATACTGAAGCTGACGCAGGGTGGGAAGCATGGCCGTAAGATAGGCCTGGTCTATGGTGACGCCAAGGATAATCGATTGGCTTTATTTCTTATGGCCGTGTCGAATGACCCTGTGACCAAAAGGGCTATCGCGGACGCTGATGTCCGTGCGCTCATCCAGCAGGGAAACGCCACCATGACCGACGAAGCCAAATGCCCCTTCTCCGGCCGGACGACCGAATCCGTCGCGGGCGGCGGGGTGCAGAACCGCGACTGGTGGCCGGGCCAACTGCGCACCGACCTGCTGAACCAGCATTCGAACCGGTCCGACCCGCTGGGCGAGGGGTTCAGCTACCGCGAGGCCTTCGCCAAGCTGGATTATGAGGGACTGAAGGCCGACCTGCGCGCGCTAATGACGGATTCGCAGGACTGGTGGCCGGCCGACTTCGGTCATTATGGGCCGCAGTTCATCCGCATGGCCTGGCACAGCGCGGGAACCTATCGTGTCGGCGATGGACGTGGCGGCGGCGGGCGCGGTCAGCAGCGGTTCGCGCCGCTGAACTCCTGGCCCGACAACGTCAATATCGACAAGTCGCGGCGCCTGCTGTGGCCGATCAAGCAGAAATACGGCCAGGCCATCTCGTGGGCCGACCTGCTGATCCTGACCGGAAACGTTGCGTTGGAGACCATGGGCTTCCGCACCTTCGGCTTCGCCGGCGGTCGCGAGGATGTCTGGGAGCCGGATCAGGACGTCTATTGGGGTCGCGAGACGACCTGGCTGGGCGGCGACGAACGCTACGCCCACGGCTCGCACGGGGTGGTGAAGCCGGGCGACGAGGCCGTGCTGGTCAGCGATGACGACGCGGACGGCGACAGGCACACGCGCGATCTGGAGAACCCGCTGGCCGCCGTGCAGATGGGTCTGATCTACGTCAATCCGGAGGGGCCGGACGGCAATCCCGATCCGATCGCGGCGGCGCGCGACATCCGCGACACCTTCGCGCGGATGGCGATGAACGACGAGGAGACGGTCGCCCTGATCGCGGGGGGCCATACCTTCGGCAAGACCCACGGCGCCGGCCCAGCCGACCATGTCGGGGCCGAGCCCGAGGCGGACGGCCTGGAAGCGCAAGGCCTGGGCTGGGCCTCCAGCTTCCGTTCCGGCAAGGCCGGCGACGCCATCACCAGCGGCCTGGAAGTCACCTGGACCCAAACGCCGGCCCAGTGGAGCAACTTCTTCTTCGAGAACCTGTTCGGCTTCGAATGGGAGCTGGAGAAGTCCCCGGCAGGCGCGCACCAGTGGGTGGCCAAGGACGCCGGCGAGGTCATTCCCGACGCCCACGATCCGTCCAAGAAGAAGCGGCCGACCATGCTGACGACCGATCTGTCGCTGCGCTTCGACCCGGCATACGAGGCGATCTCGCGGCGCTTCCTGCACAATCCGCAGGCCTTCGCCGAGGCCTTTGCGCGGGCCTGGTTCAAGCTGACCCACCGCGACCTGGGGCCGCGTTCGCGCTACGTCGGGCCGGAAGTGCCGCGCGAAGTGCTGATCTGGCAGGATCCCGTGCCGGAGGTGGATCACCCGCTGATCGATGCGACGGATGCGGCGGTCCTGAAAGCCAAGGTGCTGGATTCGGGCCTGAGCGCGTCGGAACTGGTCGGCACGGCCTGGGCTTCGGCCTCGACCTTCCGGGGCGGGGACAAGCGGGGCGGGGCGAACGGCGCGCGTATCCGCCTGGCGCCGCAAAAGGACTGGGCCGCCAACCAGCCCGAGCAGTTGGACCGGGTGTTGAAGGCGCTGGAGCGTATCCAGTTCGAGTTCAATCAGGGCCAGACGGGCGGCAAGAAAGTCTCGCTGGCCGACCTGATCGTGCTGGCCGGCAATGCGGGCGTCGAGCAGGCGGCCAAGGCGGCGGGGCATGAGGCCAGCGTGCCGTTCACGCCGGGTCGGACGGACGCCAGCCAGGCGCAGACGGATGTCGAATCCTTCTCCTATCTGGAGCCGGTCGCCGACGGGTTCCGCAACTTCCAGAAGGCCCGCTATGCGGTTCCGGCCGAGGCCCTGCTGATCGATCAGGCGCAGCGGCTGACGCTGACGGCGCCCGAGATGACGGTGCTGATCGGCGGCCTGCGGGCCATCGACATCAATGTCGGCGGGGCGACCCACGGCGTGCTGACCGAGCGGCCCGGCGTGCTGTCCAACGATGTCTTCGTCAATCTGCTGGACATGGACGTGAAGTGGACGGCGACCTCGGACGCCCAGGATGTGTTCGAAGGGCGCGACCGTGGCACGGGCGAACCGAAATGGACCGGCACCCGCGTCGATCTGGTGTTCGGCTCCAACGCCGTGCTGCGCGCCCTGGCCGAGGTCTATGCCGGGGCGGATGCGCAAGGAAAGTTCGTGTCGGACTTCGTGGCGGCTTGGACCAAGGTGACCGAGCTGGACCGGTTCGACCTGCACGGCTGAGCCTGAGCGCAGGCTGAAAAGCAAAGGGCCGGACGCTGCAGCGTCCGGCCCTTTCGCCGTGTGGATCAGCGCAGCTTGATCTCGAACAGCTGCGGCCAGCGTTTGCCGGTGACGAACAGGCGCTTGCCGGCGGCGTCCCAGGCGATGCCGTTCAGGACGTCGTCGTTGGGGTCCAGGCCGATGTCCTTGGGGACAAGGGCGGTCAGATCAATGAAGGCCTTCACCACGCCGGTCTCGGGGTCGATGCGGGCGATGCGGTTGTCCTGCCAGATGTTGGCGAAGACCTCGCCATCGATCCATTCCAGCTCGTTGATCTGATCCAGCGGTTGGCCGTCGGCGGTGACGGAGATCCGGCCGGTCTCGGCCAGCGTTTCGGGGTCGAGGAAGCGCAGCTGGTCTGTGCCGTCGCTCATGATCAGGCGGCGGCCGTCGGTGGTGAGGGCCCAGCCTTCGCCCGGATAGGAGAAGCCGCCCAGCGGCGAGAAGTCGTCCAGCTTCCAGATGAAGCCGATGTGGTTGCGCCAGGTCAGGCTGTAGAGCTTGCCGTTCAGCGTGGTCATGCCCTCGCCGAAATAGACCGTGGGCAGGTCGCGCTGGCGCAGCACTTCGCCGGTCTCCAGGGCCACCTGGCGGATGAAGGACGGATAGAGGCCGGTGCTTTCGTAGAGGCCGCCGTCATGGAAGAAGAGGCCCTCGGTGAAGGCCCCCGTGTCGTGCGGATAGGCCCGCACGACCTCGTAGGACTGGACCGGAACCTCGGCCCGGACAGGCAGGGACGCGCCTGTCGCCAACAGCAGGCCGGCGACAAGACCGGCGAGACGGGACGACAGGCGGGTCATCAGCCTCAGCCCTGCTCTGCGGCGGCTTCGGCCTCGGCCTTCTGGGCGCGGACCTCGGCGGCGTTCGCCTCGCTGCGGGCCTGTTCGGCCTGTTCCTTCTTGGTGGCGCCGCGACGACCCATCATGTTCAACGCCTCCACGCCGGCCGAGAAGGCCATGGCCGCATAGATGTAGCCCTTGGGCACGTGATACCCAAAGCCGTCGGCGATCAACACCATGCCGATCATCAGCAGGAAGCCGAGCGCCAGCATGACCACGCTGGGGTTCTTGTTGATGAAGTTCGCCAGGGGGTCGGCGGCCAGCAGCATCACGGTCACGGCGACCAGGACGGCGACGACCATGATCGGCAGATGTTCGGTCATGCCGACGGCGGTCAGGATCGAGTCGATCGAGAAGACGATGTCGAGGATGATGATCTGGAAGATCGCGGCGCCCGCGTTCATGATCATCACGTCCTTCTTGTCGAGGACGGCGTCGCTGGGCGTGGGATCGACGGTGTGGTGGATTTCCTTGGTGGCCTTCCAGACCAGGAACAAGCCGCCCGCGATCAGGATCAGATCCTTCCACGAGAACTCGTTGCCCATGATGGTGAAGACGGGCTGAACCAGGCCGACCAGCCAGGCGATGATCGACAGCAGGGCCAGACGCATGATCAGGGCCAGGCCGATGCCGATGCGGCGGACCTTCTGGCGCTGGTGCTCGGGCAGCTTGTTCGAGAGGATGGAGATGAAGATCAGGTTGTCGATCCCGAGCACCACCTCCATCACGATGAGGGTCACCAATGCGGCCCAGGCGGCCGGATCGGAGAGAAGCGGGGTGATGCTGTCGAGCATTGGGGTTCCTGAGGGGGAGAAAAGCTTGAGCGGAAAGCGCTAGGGCCGCCGCGAGTTCCGATCAAGCCGGAGGGTGCGGCGTCATGGTCGCACCCCCTGTCACTCTGCGATGGAACATGGCGCGCAAAAGCGCCTTCGCGGCGTCTGGCCTGCGAAGTTTATGGAGGGCTGGGCAGAGCGCCGGGCCTTCGCCCGGAGTTTGGTTTTGTTGTTACCGTTTCGACGAAGGGTTGACGCTCCGCGCGGGTGGTTGGCCTGCTGATCCTCGGGTCAAGCCCGAGGACGGGGCGTCGAGCGGTGGCGGTCTTATCGCCTAACCCCATAAGCCTGCGACGGGTCGGCGGAGTTTGCGAACCCCGTCCCGAGTGCGATCGAGTATCCCCCTCGACCCTCCGCCGGCGCACCATGTGTCGCCGCCAGCGCGATGGAGTTTCACCATCGCCCCCGTTCCATCCGCTCCCGCCGCCGCAAGGTCGCAGGCCAAGCGAGCCCTCCGGGCGACGGGACGGGTGTATTATGCGGCCGTTTGACCCCGTGGGCAGGAGAAGGGGGACATAAATCGGCAAGCGATTGAAATCGCAGCGAATGGACCAGCGGCATTGTGATGGCTGGAGCGTGTTTCTCCCTCCCCTTTATGGGGAGGGGCGGCGAAGCGGCGCGAAGCCGGGGTGGGGGCGTGTGAAGCGCTGCGCCCGTCCTGACGGCCCCACCCTGATCGCTGCGCGATCGTCCCTCCCCATGAAGGGGAGGGAGAGGCGACTGTGGGACGTCAAAACCCCTCCACCCCGCTACGCGCGCTCCCCCTCCCCACGATGTGGGGAGGAGACACCTCCTTGCAGCCTGTCCCTTGCCCCCTGCGGCATCGACGCGCCTTCACGGAATGTTGCGAGCGGCGAAACCCCGTGCTATCAGGCGCCCGGCTTGGAGGGGGCGTATTTACGGATACGGCCTCCGTCGTGCTTTCCGTAAGCATTTCAAGCTTTTGACCGTTGCGAGCCTCGCAGTCGGTCGCGACCCTGACACAACGACCTCGGACCCTAATCAGTGGCTGATGATTTCAGAACGACGGAAGTCGGCGATCGCTACGCACAGGCGCTGTTTGACCTGGCGCTGGAAACCGGCCGCCTGGACGCCGTGCGCACCGATTTGAAGTCGCTGAAGGCGGCCTGGATCGAGAGCGCCGACCTGCGTCGTCTGGCCGCCTCGCCTGTCATCTCCGCCGACGATCAGGCCAAGGGTCTGGTCGCCATCGCCGCCAAGGCCAAGTTCGAACAGACCACGTCTAACTTCCTGGGTCTGCTGGCCCAGAACCATCGCGCCAAGGACCTGCCCGCCGTCATCGCCGGGTTCGAAGCCCGCTACGCCAAACATGCCGGCGTCGTCGCCGCCGAGGTCGTCTCGGCCCAGGCGCTGGACGCCAAGCAGGTCGCCGCCATCACCGCCGCCCTGTCAAAGAGCCTGGGCAAGGCGCCGGAACTGACTGCGCGCGTCGATCCGTCGATCCTGGGCGGCCTGAAGATCAAGGTCGGCTCGAAACTGTTCGACGCCTCGCTGAAGACCAAGCTCGACCAGATGAAGTTCGCCCTCAAGCGCGCATAAACGCGCTCCCGCCACCAAGAATGCGCGCCTGAACGGCGCACCCGCAGAAGACTGAAGAACAGAGAGCCCGTCATGGACATCCGCGCCGCTGAAATCTCGGCCATCCTCAAGTCGCAGATCGCCAACTTCGGCGTCGAAGCCGACGTTTCCGACGTCGGCAGCGTGCTGTCGGTCGGCGACGGCATTGCCCGCATCCACGGTCTGGACAATGTCCAGGCCGGCGAAATGGTCGAGTTCACCAAGGCCGGCGTCAAGGGCATGGCCCTGAACCTGGAACGCGACAACGTGGGCGCCGTGATCTTCGGCGCCGACGCCCAGATCGCCGAGGGCGACGACGTGCGCCGCCTGGGCGAGATCGTGGACGTGCCGGTCGGCCGTGGCCTGCTGGGCCGCGTCGTCAACCCGCTGGGCGAGCCGATCGACGGCAAGGGCCCGATCGAGTTCACCGAGCGCCGTCGCGTCGACGTCAAGGCGCCGGGCATCATCCCGCGCAAGTCGGTTCACGAGCCGATGCAGACCGGCCTGAAGGCCATCGACACCCTGATCCCCGTCGGCCGCGGCCAGCGCGAGCTGATCATCGGCGACCGTCAGGTCGGCAAGACCGCCGTCGCCGTCGACGCCATCCTGAACCAGAAGAACGTCAACAAGACCGACGACGAGAGCGCCAAGCTCTATTGCATCTACGTCGCCATCGGCCAGAAGCGCTCGACCGTCGCCCAGATCGTCAAGACGCTCGAAGAGGCCGGCGCGCTGGAATACACCATCGTCGTCGCCGCCACGGCGTCCGAGCCGGCCCCGCTGCAGTTCCTGGCGCCGTTCGCCGGCACCGCCATGGGCGAGTTCTTCCGCGACAACGGCATGCACGCCCTGATCGTCTATGACGATCTGTCGAAACAGGCTGTTGCGTATCGCCAGATGTCCCTGCTGCTGCGCCGCCCGCCGGGCCGTGAAGCCTATCCGGGCGACGTCTTCTACCTGCACTCGCGCCTGCTGGAGCGTTCGGCCAAGCTGAACGAAGACTACGGCTCGGGCTCGCTGACGGCCCTGCCGATCATCGAAACCCAGGCCAATGACGTCTCGGCCTACATCCCGACCAACGTGATCTCGATCACCGACGGCCAGATTTTCCTGGAATCCGATCTGTTCTACCAGGGCATCCGTCCGGCCGTGAACGTCGGCATCTCGGTGTCGCGCGTCGGCTCCTCGGCCCAGACCAAGGCGATGAAGAAGGTCGCCGGCACCATCAAGGGCGAGCTGGCCCAGTATCGCGAGATGGCCGCCTTCGCCAAGTTCGGCTCGGACCTGGACGCCTCGACCCAGAAGCTGCTGGCGCGCGGCGCCCGCCTGACCGAGCTGCTGAAGCAGCCGCAATACTCGCCGCTGGCGATGGAAGAGCAGGTCGTCTCGGTCTACGCCGGCACGCGTGGCTATATCGACGGCATCGCCGTGGGCGACGTGGGGCGTTTCGAGAGGGAATTGCTGGCGCGCATCCATGCGAACCACGCCTCGCTGCTCGAAGGCATCCGCACCAAGAAAGACCTGACCTCGGACCTCGAAGCCGAGCTGAAGGACATCCTGGGCGCCTTCGTCAAGACCTTCGCCTGAACCCCGCCGGATAAGCTGAGAGAGTAAGCGCCGGATGGCCAGCCTCAAGGAAATGCGCAATCGGATCGGAAGCGTCAAAGCGACGCAGAAGATCACGAAAGCCATGCAGATGGTCGCCGCGGCCAAGCTGAAACGCGCCCAGGATCAGGCCGAAAGCGCCCGACCCTATGCGCAGAAGATGGCCTCGGTCATCGCCAACCTGGCCGCCGGCGTCTCGGGCGCCGACGCGCCCAAGCTGCTGGCCGGCACGGGCGCCGACCAGCGTCACCTGATCGTGGTGGCGACGGCGGACAAGGGTCTGGCGGGCGGTTTCTCGACCAACGTCATCCGCGCCGCACGCGAACGGATCAACAGCCTGATCGCCAACGGCAAGGACGTGAAGATCATCGCCGTCGGCAAGAAGTCGCGCGATCAGCTGACGCGTCTGTATGGCGACAAGGTGATCCACACCTTCGAACTGAGCGAGCACAAGACCATCGGCCTGCCTTCGGCCCAGCCGGTCGCCGAAATGATCGCCACGGCGTTCGAGGACGGTCAGGCCGACGTGGTCACCCTGTTCTACAGCCAGTTCAAGTCGGTGATCCAACAGGTCCCGACCGGCAAGCAGCTGATCCCGGCCGTGGTCGAGGGCGACGCGGCCCCGATCGACCTGAACGGCGCGGTCTATGACTACGAGCCCTCGGAAGAGGAAATCCTGGAAACCCTGTTGCCGCGCAACCTGACGACCCAGATCCTGGCCGCTCTGTACGAGAACCAGGCGGGCTTCTTCGGGTCGCAGATGGCGGCGATGGACAACGCCACGCGCAACGCCGGCGACCTCATCAACGCCCTGACGCTGCAATACAACCGCAAGCGCCAAGCCCAGATCACCACCGAACTGATCGAGATCATCGCCGGCGCCGAAGCCCTCTGATCCCGACCGAACAGACATTCCGATACGGACCCCAGCCATGACCGACACCGTCGCCAAAAAAACCGCCGCCCCGAAGGCAGTCGCCAAGAAGCCCGCCGTCAAGAAGGCGCCCGCCGCCGCGACCGCGCCCGGCTCCATCGTCGCCACCGGCAAGATCGCCCAGGTCATCGGCGCCGTCGTCGACGTCGAGTTCACCGGCCACCTGCCGGCGATCCTGAACGCCTTGAACACCCAGAACGTCGACCAGAAGACGGGCGAGCCCTTCACCCTGGTTCTGGAAGTCGCCCAGCACCTCGGCGAGAACATGGTCCGCACCATCGCCATGGACACGACCGAAGGCCTGACGCGCGGTCAGCCCGTGATCGACACCGGCTCCTCGATCCAGACCCCGGTCGGACCGGGCGTGCTGGGCCGCATCATGAACGTCGTCGGCCAGCCGATCGACGAAGCCGGCCCGATCCAGACCACGCAATACCGTCCGATCCACCGCGAGGCCCCGACCTTCGAGGAGCAGACCAACTCGTCGGAAATCCTGGTCACGGGTATCAAGGTCATCGACCTGATCTGCCCCTACACCAAGGGCGGCAAGACCGGCCTGTTCGGCGGCGCCGGCGTCGGCAAGACCGTCACCATGCAGGAACTGATCAACAACATCGCCAAGGCGTACGGCGGCTATTCGGTCCTGGCCGGCGTGGGCGAGCGCACCCGCGAAGGCAACGACCTGTATCACGAGATGATCGAGTCCAACGTGAACGTGGACCCGGCCAAGAACGGCGGCTCGACCGAAGGCTCCAAATGCGCCCTGGTCTATGGCCAGATGAACGAGCCTCCCGGCGCCCGCGCCCGCGTCGCCCTGACCGGCCTGGCCCAGGCCGAGTATTTCCGCGACGAAGAAGGCAAGGACGTCCTGCTGTTCGTCGACAACATCTTCCGCTTCACCCAAGCAGGCTCGGAAGTGTCGGCTCTGCTGGGCCGTATCCCGTCGGCCGTGGGCTATCAGCCGACGCTGGCGACCGAGATGGGCAATCTGCAAGAGCGCATCACCTCGACCAAGAAGGGCTCGATCACCTCGGTCCAGGCCATCTACGTCCCCGCCGATGACCCCACCGACCCGGCGCCGGCCGCATCGTTCGCCCACTTGGACGCGACGACCATGCTGTCGCGCGACATCGCCGCCCAGGCCATCTTCCCCGCCGTCGATCCGCTGGACTCGACCTCGCGGATCATGGACCCGCTGGTCATCGGCGAAGAGCACTACCAGGTCGCCCGTTCGGTCCAGGAAGTGCTGCAGCAGTACAAGGGCCTGAAGGACATCATCGCCATCCTGGGCATGGACGAGCTGTCGGAAGAGGACAAGCTGGTCGTCTCGCGCGCCCGCAAGATCCAGCGCTTCCTGTCGCAGCCCTTCTTCGTGGCCGAGCAGTTCACCAACGCACCGGGCAAGTTCGTCGAACTGGCCGACACGATCCGCTCGTTCAAGGGCATCGTCGCCGGTGACTACGACCACCTGCCGGAAGCCGCCTTCTACATGGTCGGCGCCATCGAAGAGGCCGTCACCAAGGCCGAGAAGATGGCTTCGGAAGCCTGATCATGGCCGGCAAGCTGAACTTCTCCCTCGTCTCGCCGGAACGCGAGGTCTTTTCGGGCCTCGTGGACCAGGTGGACGCGCCGGGCGTCGAGGGCGACTTCGGCGTCCTGCCGGACCACGCCCCCTTCATGACCGCCCTGCGCGAGGGTCTGGTGACCGTCTATAACGGCGGGACCAAGATCCAGTACGATGTCCACGGCGGCTTTGCCGACGTCAACGGCGAAGGCCTGACCATCTTGGCCGAACAGGCGACCGAGGTCGTCGCGGTCTGAACCTGTTCAAGGGTCGAAACGATCAAAGGCCCCGCGCTCCGGTGCGGGGCCTTTTTCGTAATAGGCTATTCATTTGACCCAGCCGGGTGTTGCTGCAACCCTCAGGTATCGCAGGGGGCTGGTGATGTCGAAATTAGAACGGACGAGCGCTGGCGGCAGGATGCTGCGAGTTCTGACGTCTTTGGCCGGGGCGTGCCTGATCGGAGCCTTGCTCGGTGGTTTTGCCGCTCAGACACCCGAGGCGCGCCGCACCCAGCCCGCGCCCTATGCGGCGCTGACCTCGCCGACCGCAGCCATGGGCATCGTGTTTTCGGACATCTGCATGACGGCGGTGCGCGATGGGTCTTCGATCGAGGCGTTGGCGCTGGATCACTGGCTGCGGCCCGTTCCGCCGCGCTCGACCGGATCGCCCACGGCGACGACGGCGTGGCGGCTGGCCTCCTATTCCAAGGTCTTCGTCGTGGCCCTGCCGAACGGGGGATGCTCCGCTTCGGTGGAGGGCGGCGATCCCGAGGCGTTGCGAGAGGCGGCGGTCGTCCTGACGGCGCGTCATGGCGCCTTCGTCGAAGGCCAGACCATCCCGGGAGACAACAACAGCCGCACAGTCTGGTGTACGGGCGAGGCGCAACGGCCGATGATCGCGGTTCTGGTCAAGCGCACCGAGGGGCGACGTCCCGCCTTCGTCGCCAATGTCTTCCGGGCTGATAACGCCCGTCCTAGTTTCTGCACGCCCGCGCGCGGCTGACAGGCGGCCGGCGGGCGGCTAAGACCAGCCCATGACCGATCCGATCGACATCCAAGGCGTCTGCGCTCCCGGCTATGAGGGCGTGCGTGAGGCGTTCGCCGCCAACTTCACCGAGGCGCCCGAGGGGCTGAACGAGCAGGCGGCGCGGTTCAGCGTGCTGGTCGAGGGCGAGGCGGTCGTCGATCTGTGGGCGGGCCATGCGGATACGGCGAAGACGACGCCGTTCACCGATGCGACCCTGACCTCGGTCTTCTCGACCGGCAAGGCGGTGATGGCGATCCTGATGGCGACGGCGGTCGAGGCGGGGCAGGTCGACTATGACCAGACGGTCGCCTCGCTGTGGCCCGAGTTCGGGGCGGCGGGCAAGGCGGACGTGACCGTGGCCCAGTTGATGAGCCACCAGTCGGGCCTCCCCGGCTTCTCCGAGGCGGTCGATCCGACGATCTGGTTCGATGTGCCCGCCGTGCTGGCGCGGTTGGCGGCCCAGCCGCCGATGTGGGCGCCGGGCACGGCCTCGGGCTATCACCCCGTCACGGTCGGCTATCTGGCCAATGAGGTGTTTCGCCGCGCGACGGGACGGACCATGGGTCAGGCCCTGCGCCAGGACTTCCCCGAGCTGGATCTGTGGATCGGCCTGCCGGAGAGCGAGCACGGGCGGGTGGCGCAGATGAGGAAGCCGACCGCAGCGCCCAGCCTGGGAACCATTGATCCGATCAAACAGGCCGCCTTCCTGGATCGCGGTTCGGCGCCCGGCGGACGGGGCTCTGCCGCGTGGCGCGAGATGGAGATCCCGTCGGCCAACCTGCACGGCACGGCCCTGGGGCTGGCGCGGATGCTAGGCGTGGTCGCCAATGGCGGGACGCTGGATGGCCGGTCCGTGCTGTCGGCGGGGACGCTGGAGCAGTTGACGCGCGAACGCATCCACGGGCCGGACAAGGTGCTGCCGTTCGAGATCAGTTGGGCGGCGGGGCTGATGCGCAACGACGGGCTGAAGGTGTTCGGGCCGGATGAAGCGTTCGGCCACTACGGCTGGGGCGGGTCGATGGCCATGGCCGATCCGTCGCGCCGGTTGTCGGCGGCCTATGTGATGACGCGCCAGTCGCCGCACCTGATTGGCGATCCCCGGCCCAAGCGCCTGTTGGACGCCCTTTACGCCGCCTTCTGAACAGGGCCGGGCGCGGTCAGCAGGCCGATCAGCCCCGCCAGGCCCGCACAGGCCGCGCAAGCCAGGATCACCGTCCGGAAGGCGGCGTGGAAGGCGTCGCGGCCGAGGGGCGTCATCTCGGCGCCCGACATGACCTGGGCCAGCAGGGCGCGGCCGTCAGGCTGGTCCGCGACTGCGGCGAAGACCGCTGACAGCACCAGACCCAGCAGGGCCACGGCCAGCAGGCTTGCGACCCGCGCCACCGCGTTGTTGACGCCCGAGGCCACGCCGGTGTGGCCCGGCTGGACCGCCCCCATCACTGTCGCCGTCAGCGGTCCGACGGCCAGGGTCATGCCGATCGCCATCACCGTCATTCCCGCCAGCGGCCCGTCGACATAGCCCGCGCCGGGCGCAGGGACCGCCAGCAGGGCCAGGCCGATGCCCGCCAATGCCGGGCCGACGCTCAGCGAAAGGCGCGCGCCGAATCGGTCGGCGATCCGCCCGGCCAGCCCCGAGAACAGACCCATGACGGCGGCGAAGGGCAGCATGGCCGCCCCCGCCTCGGTGGCGCTCCAGCCATGGACCCGGATCAGGTCGAACGGCAGGAAGAACATGGCGCCGCCCAGGGCGAAATAGAGCAGCAGGGTCAGCAGATTGACGCCGCTGAACACCGAAGATCGAAACAGGGCCAGCGGCATCATCGGCCGCTGCTCGCGCGCCTCGGCCCAGACGAAGGCGGCCAGCAGCGCGACGCCGCCGACCAGTCCGCCGAGAATGAGCGGCGAGGCGAAGCCCAGATCGGGCGCCGCCGTCAGCGCCCAGGTCAGGGCGCCCAGTCCTGCGACCGCCAGCACGGCGCCCAGCCAGTCCAGGCCCTTGGCGTCGGGATCGCGGCTCTCGGGCGTGACCGCCAGGGTGACGACGGCGGTCAGGATCGCCAAGGGGACATTGATCCAGAAGATGGCGCGCCAGTCGGCGGCGTCGGCCAGCCATCCGCCGATCAGCGGCCCGATCATGCCGGTCAGGGCGCCGAAGCCGGCCCAGGTCCCAAAGGCCTTGCCGCGCTCCTCCGGCGGGAAGGTCGCGCCGGTCACCGCCAGGGCGCCGGGCGTCAGCAGGGCCGCGCCGATCCCCTGCACCGCCCGACCGGCGATCAGGGCCTGAACCGAGGGCGCCAGGGCGCAGCCGATAGAGGCCAGGGCGAAGATCGCCACGCCGATCAGGAAGACGCGGCGTCGCCCGAACCGGTCGCCCGCCGCCCCGCCGATCAAAACGAGGGCGCCCAGGGTCAGCAGATAGGCGTTCGACACCCACTGCACCGCCGCCGTGCCCGCCGCGAGGTCGCGCTGCACGGCGGGCAGGGCGACGCCTAGGGCCGAGCCGTCGATGAAGGTCAGGCTGGATCCCAGGACGGTCGCCGCCAGCACCCAGCGTTTGCGCGCCGCCGACAGGTCATGCTCGGGATGGGCGGCGGCGTGGACCTGTCCGCCTTCGCAGGGGCCGGGTTGGGCGGTCGTCATGGCCTCGCCTCCTTGAAGAGCGGAGGCTACGCCGGTTCCGCCGTGGTCTTCAACGCCTCGCGCGCCGCACGGCTGCGATTGGCGGCGCCCAGGGCGAAGACGCCGGCGCCGACCCAGATGAAGACGAAGGAGACGATGCGCAGCGGGGTCAGGGCCTCGCCTGTCAGGACGCCGCAGGCGAACTGGAGCGTGGGGGCCAGAAACTGGATGAAGCCGACGGTGGACAGGGGCAGGCGTCTCGCCGACCAGGCGAACAGCACCAGGGGGATCACCGTCGCCGGCCCGTTGATCAGGGCCCACATCAGGCCGGACGGCGAGGCGAAGCCGACCGCCTGGCCATGCGTGGTCAGCCAAACCAGGAAGACCGCGCCGATGGGCAGCAACACCAGACATTCGACGAACAGGCCGGTCTGAGCCGAGGCGGGGACACGCTTTCGGATCACCGCATAGCCGCAGAAGGTGACGGCCAGGGTCAGGCCGATGATCGGCACATGGCCCAGGGCGACGGTCTGGATCACCACCCCGACGGCGGCGAGGCCGATGGCGACGGCGCTCCAGCGGTCGATCTTCTCGCGGAACAGCACCGCGCCCGCCGCCATGTTGAGCAGGGGATTGATATAGTAGCCGAGGCTGGCCTCCAGCGTCGCATGGTGCGTCGTGGCGTAGACGTAGAGGCTCCAGTTGGTGGCGATCAGCAGGGCTGAAAGGGCCAGCCACGCCAGGGTGCGCGGCGTGGCCAGCACCTTGCGCGCCTCGCCCCACTGACCCGCCAGCAGCAGGACGAGGCCGGCGACGAAGACCGACCAGACGGCTCGGTGGGCCAGGATCTCGGGCGCGCCGAAGCCGTGGGCCGCCATCGCCATGAACAGCAGCGGCAAGAGGCCCCACAGGGTGTAGCAGGCGATGGCCGTGCCGACCGCGCGGGGGTCATTGGGGGTGGCGGAGGTCATTGGCGCATGTCCTTCCAAGCCTTCGACGTCATCCTCGGGCTTGACCCGAGGATCGAGTGATCGGCCGCTGGTGCGAACGGACGAGGCATGGGCGCTTTGTCAGGTCCGATCCTCGGGTCAAGCCCGAGGATGATGGGGCGGATGCTTACACCGTAATCGAACGGTATCCCGACGACGACGTGATGACGCCCGTCTCGTCCAGCAGCTGGGCGATCTGGATGGCGTTCAGGGCGGCGCCCTTACGCAGGTTGTCGGACACGACCCACAGGTTCAGGCCGTTTTCGACCGTCGGATCCTTGCGGATGCGCGACACATAGACGGCGTGTTCGCCGGCGGCGTCGACGGGGGTGATGTAGCCGTCGTGCTCCTGCTTATCGATCACCAGCACGCCCGGCGCCTCGCGCAGGATGGCGCGGGCCTCGTCGGGTTCCATGGCGCGGTCGAACTCGATGTTCACGGCCTCGGAGTGGCCCACGAAGACCGGCACCCGCACGCAGGTGACGGTGACCTTGATGTCGGGGTCCAGCATCTTGTGCGTCTCGTCCGACATCTTCTGCTCCTCGTCGGTCGAGCCGTCCTCGAGGAAGGCGCCGATGTAGGGGATGACGTTGAAGGCGATCTGTTTGGGGAACTTCTTGGGACGCGCGTCGCCCAGGCCGTAGATGGCCTTGGTCTGGTTCCACAGCTCGTCCATGCCTTCCTTGCCGGCGCCGGACACCGACTGATAGGTCGAGACCACCACTCGCTTGATCTTGGCCGCATCGTGCAGGGGCTTCAGCGCCGTCACCAGCTGGATGGTCGAGCAGTTGGGGTTGGCGATGATGTTCTTCTTGGTCGCCAGTTTGATGGCGTCCGGGTTCACTTCCGGCACGATCAGCGGCACGTCGGCGTCCTTGCGGAAGGCCGAGGAGTTGTCGATCACGATGGGACCGGCCTTGCCGATCTTTTCAGACCATTCGCGCGACACGTCGCCGCCGGCGGACATCAGGACGATGTCGACGGTCGAGAAGTCGAACTGTTCGATGTCCTGGCATTTGATGGTCTTGTCGCCGAATGAGACCTCGACCCCCTTGGACTTGCGCGAGGCGATGGCGTGGATGGCGTCGACGGGGAATTCGACCTCTTCCAGGATGTTCAGCATTTCGCGGCCCACATTGCCCGTGGCTCCGACGATGGCGACGCGATAACCCATGATGCTTGGTCCTTCGGACGCGCTACGCTCGGCTCAGCGGAGCCTCGCTGCTTGAGCGCCTTTTTTTGGTGGTGTTCGGCATTGCAAATAGGCGTTCGGGGCCGCGAAGCAATCGCTTTTCGGCGGAGGGGGCGTTAAGCAGCCGTCCCATGACCTCCCGCATCCGCAACGCCTACGATATCCGCGTGGAAGAGGGCGTGCTGACGCCAGATCCAGAGCAGGCCGGCGTGATCGCGGCGCTGGAGCGGCTGGAGGTCGATCTGGCCAAGCGCGGCCTGTTCGGCAAGGCGCCGGAGGTGCGGGGCGTCTACCTCTATGGGCCGCCAGGACGCGGCAAGTCGATGCTGATGGACCTGTTCTATTCGGCGACGCCTGAGCCGCGAAAGACGCGCGCCCACTTCCACGCCTTCATGGCCCGCATCCACGAGCTGGTGAAACAGTGGCGCGAGGGGGATGCGAAAACGCGTAAGGCCGTGTTCGGCGCCCATAAGGGCGACGACCCGATTCCGCCGATCGCCAAGCTGATCGCGTCGGAAGCCCGGTTGCTGTGTTTCGACGAACTGCAGGTGACGGACATCGCCGACGCCATGATCCTGGGACGGCTGTTCGAGGCCCTGTTCGAGGATCGGGTGGTGCTGGCCATCACCTCGAACCGCGCGCCGGAGGACCTGTACAAGAACGGCATCAACCGCCAGCTCTTCACGCCCTTCATCGACATCATCCGCGACCGTTGCGCGGTGGTGGAGATGGCCGGGGCGCGCGACTGGCGGCGGGACCGAATGACCTCGGCCCAGGTGTGGCACACGCCCGACGACCGGGCGGCGTTCGAGGATCTGTGGCGTGAGCTGAAGGGCGGGGAGCCGGAGGAGCCGGCGCATCTGACCGTGCTGGGTCGCGACGTGGTGGTGGAACGCACCGTCGGCTCGATGGCGCGAGCGACGTTCGCGGAACTGTGCAGCAAGCCGCTGGGGCCGCAGGACTATCTGGCCATCGCCCAGAGGTTCCACACCCTGTTCCTGGAAGACGTGCCGATCCTGAGTTCGGCCAACCACCACGAGGCGCGGCGTCTGGTGACGCTGGTGGACGCGCTGTACGAGGCCAAGACCAAGCTGATCGTGCTGGCGGCGGCCAAGCCGGAGGCCCTCTATACCGAGGGGATGGGGGCGTTCGAGTTCGAGCGGACCGTGTCGCGTTTCAACGAGATGCAGAGCAAGGACTGGCTGGCGCACGTCCGCGACTGACGGCTAGGGTGACGTCTGACCTTCGGAGAGTTTCCATGCGCCGCTGTGCGACACGGCCCGCACCGTAACCCCTCATCCGGCCCTTTGGGCCACCTTCTCCCTCAGGGAGAAGGGAAGAGTCACGGGAATTGAAAAGGGCCGCGGATCGCTCCGCAGCCCTTCGTTATTCGATTGACGCGTGGCTTACGCCAGCGAGGCGTCGATATCCTTGCAGGCCTGCAGCAGGCCCTGGACCGAGGCGACGGACTTTTCGAACATCGCCTTTTCGTCGTCGTTGGTGGTGAACTCGATCACCTTCTCGACGCCGTCGGCGCCGATCAGGGCGGGGACGCCGACATAGAGGTCCGACAGGCCGTATTCGCCGGACAGCCAGACGGCGCAGGGCAGGACGCGCTTCTGGTCCAGCAGGTAGGACTTGGCCATGGCGATGGCGCTTTCGGCCGGGGCGTAGAAGGCCGAGCCGGTCTTCAGCAGGGCCACGATCTCGCCGCCGCCCTTGCGGGTACGGTCGACGATGGCGTCCAGATCGGCTTGGCTCAGCAGGCCGGCGGCGACGGCGTCCGGCAGGGGCAGGCCGCCGACGGTCGAGTGGCGCACCATCGGCACCATGTCGTCGCCGTGGCCGCCCAGGGTCCAGGCGTGGATGTCCTGAACCGAGACGCCGGTCTTTTCCGCCAGGAAGTAGGCGAAGCGGGCCGAGTCCAGCACGCCGGCCATGCCGACGACCTTCTCCTTGGGCAGGCCCGAGAACTTCTGCAGGGCCCAGACCATGGCGTCGAGCGGGTTGGTGATGCAGATGACGAAGGCGTTGGGGGCGTGGGCCTTGATGCCTTCGCCGACGGCCTTCATGACCTTCAGGTTGATGCCGATCAGGTCGTCGCGGCTCATGCCCGGCTTGCGCGGCACGCCGGCGGTGACGATGCAGACGTCGGCGCCCGCGATGTCGGCATAGTCGTTGGCGCCCTTCAGGGCCACGTCCGAGCCGAAGACGGCGGTGGCCTCGGCGATGTCGAGGGCCTTGCCTTGCGGCGTGCCTTCGGCGATGTCGAACAGGATCACGTCGCCCAGGGCTTCGCGCGCGGCCACGTGGGCCAGGGTTCCGCCGATCATGCCGGCGCCGATAAGGGCGATCTTCGCGCGAGCCATGGATGTCTCCGTTTTATTGCGTGTGCGAAATGGGGATTAATCGTGCGGGCGGTCTAGACCCCTCAAGCGGCTGTCGCAAGAACCTCGCTTTACGGCCTTGGTCAGGCTTGCGAAGGTCCGGCCTAAACCGGAGGATTTCGATGCGCCGTTCATTGACCCTGGCCCTGCTGCTGGCCGCCGTTGCGACGCCTGCTCTCGCCCAGACCCCGCCCGCCACCATCGGCGACCGCTATATCCCCGCGCCCTGGTGGATGCGCGATCCGGTGATCGCCTCGGTCGGTCAGGTGCGGGTCGAAATCCAGGCTAACCGCGCCTTCGTCTCCGCCAGCTTCCAGTCGGTGGACCGCAGCGTCACGGAGGCCTCGCGCGCCGCCGCCGACCAGGTGCGAGCGTTGAGCCAGTCGCTGTCGGCATACGGTGCGGACAAGGTGCGGGTCGAGACCAGCGTCACCACTCGGCCTCTGTACGATCAGTACCGCGACGAGAACGGGGTGATGCGCGACAACACCCGCGCCGACCGCGTGGCGCGCTATCAGGCCGACGCCTCCGTCAGCGTGACGGTGCGCGACGTGCGCCTGATCGAGCGGGTCTATGCGACGATCGTGGCCTCGCGCCCGACGTCGATCGGCCAGGTGAACTTCAACCTGGAGCCGGAGAACAGCTGGAAGGCCAATCTGCAGGCCGAGGCGATGAAGGATGCGCGGCGGCGGGCCGAGGCGGCGGCGACGAATGCGGGCGCGACCCTGGGCCGGGTCAAGATCATCGATCCGTCGGGGCGGGTGTGCCAGACGGACGTGCTGGCGGGCTGGCCCTCCTATGCCGCCGGCGGACAGGCGACGACTGTGGACGACATCGTGGTGACCGGATCGCGGGTGAGCGCCGAGGCGGCCTTTGCACCGCCCCCGCCGCCGCCCGCGCCGATGGCGCGCGGGGCAGGGCCGAGCGAGTCGGACATCGAGGCGGCGCGGCTGGCGCTGCAACCGCCGTTGCAGACCCTGACCGACAGCGCCTGCGTCATCTACGGGCTGAACTGAGGATGGGGTTTGAGGTCGCCCCGGCCTTCGAGGCCGGATCGGTCGCCGCCGCCGAATGGCCGCTGTGCCATGTGCGGCTGCAGGACGATGCGCGGTTTCCCTGGCTGATCCTGATCCCGCACGTCGAGGGGGCGGTAGAGCTGGAGGATTTGAGCGTCGAGCAGCGGGCCATGCTGATCGAGGAGACTGTGCGGGCCGGGGCGTTGGTCCGGCGGCTGGGCGCTGTGGAAAAGCTGAACGTCGGCGCCATCGGCAATGTGACGGCGCAACTGCATGTTCATGTGGTGGGGCGGAGGCGCGACGACGGCCTGTGGCCCGATCCGGTGTGGGGGCGAGGGCCGGTTGTTCCGTATACGGACGATGAGCGGGCGCGACTGCTGGGAGTGATCGCGGAAGACTGCTTCTCTTAAGTTCGTCATCCCAGGGCTTGTCCCTGGGATCCAGAACTCCCGGTGTCCGACGCCAGCGCATGAATGCGGAAACACCGGGAGTCGGGATCCTCGCCACGAGGGCGAGGATGACGGCGTCGGAGTGGGGCGCGCTGGCGCCTCAGATAATATCCAGCGGCACCGCATGGTTCGGGGCGCGGAACGCCTCGTCCAGGCGTTCCAGGTCTTCCAGATCGAATTGGATTTCCAGGGCGTCGGCGTTGGCCTCGACGTGTTCGACGGAGCTGGCCTTGGGGATGGCGATGACGCCGTCGTGGCGCAGGACGGCGGCCAGGGCGACCTGGGCCGGGCTGGCCGAATGGCGATTGGCGATGTCGCGGATCAGGGGCTGTTCCAGCAGCTCGCTGCGTCCCAGGGGCGAATAGGCCATCATCGGCATGTCGCGCGCCTGCATCCACGGCAGGAGGTCGAACTCCACCCCGCGCGAGGCCAGATTATAGAGCAACTGATTGGCGGCGCAGTCCTCGCCCCCCTCGATCTCCATCAGCTGCTCCATGGCCCGCAGGTCCAGGTTGGATACGCCCCAGCGGGCGATCATCCCCTCGTCGACCAGGTCGCGGAAGGCCTCGACAGTCTCTTCCAGCGGGACATTGCCTTCCCAGTGCAGCAGGTAGAGATCCAGCCGTTCGACGCCCAGCCGTTCAAGCGACTTCTCGCAGGCCAGCATCATCTTCATCTCCGAGGCGTTCTCGGGCCGGACCTTGGAGACCAGGAAGACCTCGTCGCGGCGGTCGGCGATGACCTCGCCCACCAGCCGTTCGGAGCGGCCATCGCCATACAGTTCGGCCGTGTCGATCAGGGTCATGCCCAGGTCGATGCCGCGCGCCAGGGCCTGTTGCTCCTCGTCGCGCCAGGCGGGGTCGTCGCCCAGCTCCCAGGTGCCTTGGCCGAGGGCGGGAACGGTCGTACCGTCTGCGAATGTGACGAGGCGGGTCATGTCCGTCCTGACGAAGAATAAGCGGCGAAGACCGCAAAGGAGGGTGGAATGCGAACGCGGCTTATCAAGACCGACGGCCTGATCCAACAGGTTCTGGACGCCGGGTTCGAAGACCAGAACGCGCCGCTGGTCCTGCTGATCCACGGCTTTCCCGAACTGGGGGTCAGCTGGCGGGCCCAGGTCGAGGCCTTGTCCCAGGCAGGATACCACGTCGCAGCTCCCGACATGAGGGGTTATGGCGGGACCGAGAAGCCGGCGGGCGTGGACGCCTATTCCATCCTGCACCTGGTCGGGGACATGGTCGATCTGGTCCGGGCGCTGGGTAAGACGTCCTGCGTCGTCGTGGGTCACGACTGGGGCGCGCCGGTGGCCTGGCATTGCGCCCTGCTGAGGCCCGACGTGTTCACGGCCGTGGCGGGCCTGTCGGTGCCGTTCCAGCCGCGCCGGCCCAAGGGACCGCCCACCGCCGCCATGGCCGCGATCTCGAAACGGGCGGGGCTGGGCGACCTCTACATCAGCCGGTTCCAGGCTCCAGACGCCCATCTGGCGCTGGACGCCGATCCGGCGACGGCGTTGAGGAAGCTATTCTACGCTTATGACGGGGCGACGCCTGCGGATCGGCGCTCCACCGGCTTCATGCCCGAAGGCGTGGCCTTGCTGGACACCATCGACGACGCAGCGACCCTGCCGCCGTGGATGAGCGCGGATCATTTCGACGAATATGTGCAGGCGTTTTCTGCTGGCGGGTTCGATGCGCCGCTGAATTGGTATCGGGCGCTGGACCTGAATTGGTCGCTGACGGCCTTCGTGCAGGACCAGACGATCACGCCGCCGGCCTTGTTCGTCGTCGGTGAGGATGACCCGGTGCGCCACTACGCTGGAGGCCATGAGGCGGGGCTGAAGGATTGGGCTCCCGGGCTGACCCGGTCGGTTGTCGTGCCGGGGGGCGGGCACTGGATCCAGCAGGAGCGGTCGGACGAAGTGAACGCGCTGCTGCTGGAGTTTTTGAAAGGGATTTAGGCCGCTTCCGCCTTGTCCATCTGCTCGCGCACCTCGGCGACGATTTCCAGGCTGTGGATGCGGGCGGCGTTGTCGAACATCATTCCGGTGACCATCAGTTCGTCCACGCCGGTCAGGGCGATGAAGTCAGAGAGTTGGCGCTTGACCGTCTCGGGCCCGCCGACGGCGGAATAGATCAGCCGGCCCTTGGCACCCTCGATCTGTTGCGGCGTCAGGACGGTGGTGATGTCGTCGACGGGCGGGGGCAGTTTTCCGGGCTTGCCGGTCGAGAGGCGGGCGAAGCTCTGCTGCATCGAGGTGGACAGGCGCACGCCTTCCGCGTCCGTGTCGGCGGCGAAGACGTTGATCGCGCCCATGGCGTGGGGCTTGGCCAGGCGATCCGAGGGGGTGAAGCTGCGGCGATACAGCGCCAGGGCCTCAAGCAGCAGTTCGGGCGCGAAATGGCTGGCGAAGGCGTAGGGCAGGCCGAGCTGACCGGCCAACTGAGC
Organism: Brevundimonas sp. AC546; assembly: GCF_979258305.1. NCBI lineage: Bacteria > Pseudomonadati > Pseudomonadota > Alphaproteobacteria > Caulobacterales > Caulobacteraceae > Brevundimonas > Brevundimonas sp. AC546. Next base: position 1,909,243 of record NZ_OZ409849.1, on the reverse strand, counting down.
GCTGAACAGGCTGGAGCCCAGCAGCCAGACCGGCACGCGCAGGCCGGCGCCGGGCACGGCGCGGACGGGCTGGTTCTCGGGCGCCGGTTCGAACCACTGGATCAGCTCGACCACGTCGCGCGGGAACTGGTCGGCGCCCTCGAAATAGCGACGGAGCGCACGGGCGGTCGCGCCGTCCGTGCCGGGCGCGCGACCCAGGCCGACATCGATCCGGCCGGGAAACAGGGTCTCCAGCGTGCCGAACTGTTCGGCGACCACCAGCGGCGCATGATTGGGCAGCATGACACCGCCGGAGCCAACGCGAATACGCTGCGTCCCCGCCGCCACATGGCCGATGACGATCGATGTCGCGGCGCTGGCGATGCCGGGCATGTTGTGGTGCTCGGCCAGCCAGAACCGCTCGTAGCCGAGGCGGTCGGCGGCCTGGGCCAGGGCCAGGGTTTCGTCCAGGCCGCGGCGGGCGTCGCCGCCTTCGACGATGGGGGAGAGGTCGAGAACTGAGAACGGGATCATGACGCCTAGATCGGGGCTGTCTGGCGGGGTTCAAGGGCGCGGGGGCGGAACCGCAACCGGGTCGGGCGCTTTAGACTCATCTCGACCATCGGAGACCTGCGCCATGACGGACATCGATCCCACCAAGCCCGAAGTGGATTGCGACGACGCAAGAGAAGCCGCGGACATGGGCGAGAAGCCGGACCTGGGTCATAAGGCGGATACGCTGATCGACGCGCTGGACGGCAGCGATTCCGGGTCGGATACGCGCGCGGGATCGCTGCGAGGCGGCTCGGCCTCGGGATCGGACGACGATCCCGATTCGCGCGCGATCAATGAGGAACTAGCCGAGGAAGGCCGGGCGGCCGCCGATCCGGACTCCCCCTCGGACGCCGATCGTGGCGGTGTCGAGGGCTCGGGCCGTCGTTTCGACGGTTCTGGCGGTGATCCGGCGGAAGGCGCGCGCGGCGACTGACGACGGCGCCTTGCTGCCGCCGCACGCATGCGCCACGGTGGCGCTTCGACCAAAACGGTCAGGGACGATCTCTCGATGACGCTTCGTTTGGCGGCCGCCGCCGCCGTGGTTCTGTTCTGTCTTGCGGGATGCGACCGCACGACCAAGCCTGCCGACGCGAAACAGGCACCCGATGCGGCGGCCCCGTCGGTGGTCGCCGATACGCCGACGCCGGATCGTGTCGCGCCGTCAGATGTCGCCCCTGTTGCGGCCGCGCCTGCGATCGACGGCGCGCCGGCTTTCGCTGCGATTTATCCAGGCTCTCAGGTCGATGGACAGCCGCTGCTGGCCGGCGGCAAAGCAGGGGCCGGTGGTCTGGTGACCTTCACCACCGACGCCTCGCCGGATCAGGTCGTGGCCTTCTATCGCGAGCGGGCGGAGGCGGCTGGGCTGAGGTCCGTCACCGGCATGAACCAGGGCGAGGCGCGGGCCTATGGCGCAGCCGGCGACCAGGCGAACGGGCCGTCGCTCCAGGTCGTGGCGGCGCCCACGGATGCGGGCGCGACCTCGGTTCAGCTAGGCTGGAGCGCAGGCCAGTGAGACCCGTCGCCGCCCTGGGTGCGGCGATGGCGATCCTGCTGGTCGTCGGTTGCGCCGGCGCCCCGAAACCGGTCGTGACGACGCCGACCGAAGGTTTTTTGGCGCCCGGCGTAATCGCGCGGCTGGCCGAGGCGGTTCTGCCGCCTCCGACGGTCGGGTCGGCCCAGGATCTGGCGGACAAGGCGGCGTCGGTCCGCTATGTCGCGCTGGAGGATGGCGACCGCTGGCTGCTGGCGACATCACACGCGGAACTGCGTCCGCCCTTGGCCCTGCAGCATTTCGATTGCGCCCTGGGCGTGCGGCTGGGGTCCGCCGAGACCCCGGCGCTGGATCGGCTGATGGCGCGGATATTCCATGACGCGAACGAGGTGGCGGAACGGGTGAAGGCGCGCCAGGCGCGGCCCCGGCCTGTCGGCGACGATCCCCAGCGGCGCGCCTGTCAGACCCTGACCGCCGCTGCACGAACCAGCGCCTCCTATCCCTCCGGCAGCGCCGCCGTGGGTGTGGCCTATGGGGAGGCCTTCGCGGCGCTGGAGCCGGATCGGGCCGAGGCGGTGCGGCGGATCGGTCATCAGATCGGCGTCAGCCGACTGATCTGCGCCATGCATTATCCGACCGACGTGGCCGTGGGCGAGGACATCGGCCGCGTGGTCGTCGCTGAGGCGGTGCGGACGCCCGCCTTCCAGGCGGATGTCGCGGCGGCGCGGGCGGAACTGGCGACCGCGCGTCGCAGCGGACTGACCAATCCCGGCTGCGCGGCTGAGCGGGCGGCGCTGGCGACCGTTCTGCCCTGACATGGCGCTGTGGCTCGCCCTGGTCGCCCTGGCGTTTCAGGAGTCGCCCGCCGACCGGCCCTGCACCGCGCAGGAACTGCGCGACCTGACGACGACGTCGGACCAGCCCTATCGCCTGAGGTGTCGCGCCGAGCTGTCGGGCGTCGACGTTCGCCGCCGCGTCCTGATCGAAGGCGCGGAAGCGTCGGGCGCGTCGCTCGACTGCGGCGGGGGCGCTGTCCGCGCACCCGGTCAGGCGACGACCGCGACCCCGACCGTAGGCGTCTGGTCCCGACGTGACGGAGAGGCTTGGTCGCGGCCGGTCGATGTCATGGTGCGCAACTGCACCGTCGTCGGCAATGTGCGCATCTGGGGCATGGGGGCGGGCGGGTCGATGCGAGACCTTCTGGCCTCGTCGCGCACCGCCGGTCATACGCAGGCGGCCCAGTCTGCGGCGCCGATCCGGGTCACCCTGGACCGGGTGCGGTTCGAGGGCGTCGGGACCATACCCCTCTATGTCGGGCCGGGGGTGACGCGAACGACGGTGACGCGTTCGACCTTTTCCGGCCGTTCGACCTCCACAGCCGTCTATCTGGACGCCGAGAGCGCGGGCGCCCTGATCCAGGACAACGATTTCGACATCCGCACCGGGCGCGAGCAGATCGCAGTGGACGGATCGGGCGCCAATCGCATCGTCGGCAACCGGCTGGCCCTGGGCGGAAAAGGCGGGGTCTTCCTTTATCGCAACTGCGGCGAGGACGGGGTGATCCGGCACCAGACGCCGTCCTATAATCAGATCACGGACAATGTCTTCACCGACGCCGGCTGGCTGCGGCCGCGCGCGGTGGTGATCGGCTCGCGCGAGGGCGGGCGGCGCTATTGCGGCGACGACCGGGGCTGGCCCTTCGGCTCCAGCGTGGAGAACGGCGATGGAGCCACCGGCAATGTGACGGCGCGCAACATCGTCCAGCGGTGAGGCCTTTGAGCCGCACTTGCGCAGGCTCGCGGTTCGAGGCTGACTGGGCGCCTGATCGATCGGGGGATTTGAGTATGCGGCTGGTTCTGTTTCTCGCGTCTCTGGCCGCCGCCCTGGGGCTGGCCGTGATCGCCAGCCAGACGCCCGCGCCCCTGCCGGCCTCGACGTCCGCTATCGGCTTTTCCGCTGAACGCGCCATGGTCGATGTGCGCCGCGTCGCTCGCGCGCCCCATCCTGTCGGATCAGCCGAACATCAGCAGGTCCAGACCTATCTGGTCGAGCGGCTGGCCGCCCTGGGGCTGCAACCCGGCCTGCAATCCGGCGCCGTGTCGCCTGCGGCGGTGGCGCGGATCGAGAAGGACGGCGGCGACGCCAGCGCGCTGAGAGCCGTCAATATCGTCGGGGTTCTGCCGGGGCGCAACCTTGGCCTGCCGGCCGTCGCCCTGATGGCGCATTATGACAGCGTGCCCAACTCGCCGGGCGCCGCCGACGATGCGAGCGGCGTGGCGGCGATCCTGGAAGCCGTGCGGGCGATCAAGGCGCGGGGCGGGGCCGAACGGACGCTGGTGGTCCTGCTGACCGACGCCGAGGAACTGAACCTCGATGGGGCGCGCGCCTTCTTCAGCGAACATCCGTTGCGCGACCGCATCGGGGCGGTGATCAATCTGGAGGCGCGGGGCGGCGGCGGGCGCGCCATGATGTTCGAGACCGGCCCCGGCAACGCCGAGACCATCGCCCGCTACGCCCAGGCGACGCAGAAGGCGACCGGCGGTCCGTCCAGCAACGCCCTGGCGATCTTCGTCTATCGGCTGATGCCGAACGGTACGGATTTCACGGTGGCGGCGGGGCGTGAGTTGGCGGGGATCAACCTGGCCTTCATCGGCCGCCCGGCCCAGTACCACTCGCCGGCCTCGACGCCCGAGGTGCTGGATCGGGGCAGTCTGCAGCATATCGGGTCGCAGGCCCTGGAGACTGCCGACGCCTTCCTGCGCGCGCCGACCCTGCCGCAGGCGACGCAGAATGCGGTCTATGCCGACGTGTTCGGCCTGTTTGTTCTGCGTCATCCGCCGGTCGTCGGCTGGGTCCTTCTGATCGTCGCAGGGCTTGCGACCGCCTTCGCCGCCTGGGGGGCGCGTCATGCCACAGGGCTGAGCGGGATGGCGGTGGTGCGGGGCGCGATGGGCGGCCTGTGGCTGCTGGCCAGCGCCGTAGTCGTGGGCCAGGCCGTGCGGGCGCTGGCCGGGCCGGTCGGCAGCCGGATCGATTCGTCAGAGACCTATTACGCCCTGCTGCGCCGACTGCCGGTGCTGGAGATCGGGGTGGCGCTGGCGGTCGCAGGGCTGGTCATGACGCTGGTCGTCGGGCGAGGACGAATCGACCGCAGGGTCGCGGCCGGGATCGTCGCCGTCGCGGCCGTGCTGGCCACGGCGCTTGGCGGTTTCAGCCTTCTGGTCGTCGGCGCGGCGGTGGTCGCTGTGGGGCTGAGCCTGTGGCCCTCCGGCGAGGACGAGACGCCTTGGGGCGGTTGGCTGGGCTTGATCGTGCTGGTGTTGATCCTGGGCGGGCTGGTCCAGGCCGTGGCGCCCGAGGCGGCCTTCCTCTTCCTCTGGCCCGGCCTGATCGCCGCGCTCGCCGCAGCGCTTGCGGCCGTGATCGGGGCCAGCCTGTCGTCCTGGCGCGCCTTGATCCCGGCAGCGGCCGCGACGGTGGTCGTGGGCGGATGGCTACTGGTCCAGGGCCACGGCGTGTTTCTCGGCGTCGGCATGGACCTGCCTGGGGCTTTGGGCCTGATCGCCCTGCTGGTGGTGCTGACGGCCCGGCCTCTGGCGCCGATATCAACAGGCGGGGCGAGGGGGCTGAGCGTGCTCGCGGCCGTCTGTCTGATCGCCGGATGCGGCGCCGCCTTGGCGGCGAGGGCCATCGCTTGACCGGACGGTCCTACGTCAGAAACGGTCGTGCCGGTTCGATGTTCTTGTTTTGATCAACGAGAACATCTTGTGAACCAGAACAAACCATGCACATAGTCGTCCTCACGAAACGGGGGCGGGTCCAGGCGGGTCTCTCCCAAGCTTAATGACGGGAATCATGGCAAGGGAGACGAAGGCAATGGCTTCACAGGCAGCACTCAAGTTGGTGGGCAAGGACGACGGCGACAAGCAACGCGCCCTGGAGGCGGCGATCGCGCAGATCGATCGCGCCTTCGGCAAGGGTTCGGTGATGAAACTGGGCAAGGGCGGGGTCGCCGACGTGATCCCCTCGGTGTCCACCGGATCGCTGGGTCTGGACATGGCGCTCGGCATCGGCGGCCTGCCGCGCGGTCGGGTGATCGAGGTGTTCGGGCCTGAATCCTCGGGCAAGACGACTTTGGCCCTGCATACGGTGGCCGAGGTGCAGAAGGCCGGCGGCGTCGCCGCCTTCGTGGACGCCGAACACGCTCTGGATCCCGGCTATGCCCAGAAGCTGGGCGTCAATCTGGACGACCTGCTGGTGTCGCAACCGGACACCGGCGAACAGGCGCTGGAGATCGTCGACACCCTGGTGCGGTCCGGCGCCGTGGACATCGTGGTGATCGACTCGGTCGCGGCGCTGACGCCGCGCGCCGAAATCGAGGGCGAGATGGGCGACAGCCTGCCGGGCCTTCAGGCGCGTCTGATGAGCCAGGCGCTGCGCAAGCTGACGGCCTCGATCTCCAAGTCGAACTGCATCGTCCTGTTCATCAACCAGATCCGTCACAAGATCGGCGTCATGTATGGCAGCCCTGAGACGACGACGGGCGGCAATGCGCTGAAGTTCTACGCCTCGGTGCGTCTGGACATCCGCCGCACCGGCGCGATCAAGAACCGCGACGAGGTGGTCGGCAACACCACTCGGGTCAAGGTGGTCAAGAACAAGGTCGCCCCGCCGTTCCGCGAGGTCATTTTCGACATCATGTACGGCGAGGGCATCTCCAAGCTGGGCGAGGTCATCGACCTGGGCGTCAAGGCCGGGATCATCGAGAAGTCGGGCAGCTGGTTCAGCTATGATTCGACCCGGATCGGTCAGGGCCGCGAGAATGTGCGCGAATTCCTGAAACAGAACCCTGACATCGCCGCCTCGATCGAAAAAAACGTGCGCGCCTCGACCAACAAGATCGCCGACGACCTGCTGGGCACGCCCGAGCCGGACGAAGGCCAGGATCTCGAAGGCTGACACCAAGACAAGAGGCTGGGCGGCCGGTGCGGACCCTGGCGGTTTGCTCCGGTCGCGGCCCGGTCTTTTCATCCCTACTCCGTCGCTCCTAGCGACCCGCCACCGACCCCGCGAAGGGCGGCGGAGCGACCCGCTCGACCTCGTGTCGGGCGGGTCTTTTTTGTTGGCCTATCGCGCGTTCGCGCTACTTGAGGCCGAATGGCCGCACATCCTCTAATCCTGGCGAAAGCCGGGATGAGCGGATTCCCAAACGAAAACGGGCGACCCGAAGGCCGCCCGTTCCGTGGTTTAACGATGTCCGCAGCCGATCAGGCGGCGGCCTTCTCCGGGGCGAACTTGCCGTAGAAGGTCTCGTTCTTGGCGGCCATGTCGCGCAGCAACTGCGGGACATTGAACCGGTCGCCGTAGGTCGCGGCCAGGCGATCCGCCGTCTCGACGAACTTGGCCAGGCCGATGCCGTCGATCATGCTGATCGGGCCACCGGTCCAGGGCGCGAAGCCCCAGCCCAGGATGGCGCCCAGGTCGGCTTCGCGGGGGTCGTCGATGACGCCCTCGGCCCAGCAACGGGCGACCTCGACGGCCTGGCGATACAGCAGGCGGGTCTTCAGTTCGTCGATCTGGGCGAAGGCGGTCGCTTCCTCGGGCTTGTCGATGCCCTTGGTGGTCGGCGCCAGTTGGGCCAGGCCCGCCCACAAGGTCTTGGGCTTGCTGTCATAGTCGTAGAAGCCCTTGCCGTTCTTGCGGCCGAACCGTCCACCCTCGACCATGGTGGCGACGATCTGCTCGCCCTCGTTGGCGACATACTTGTCGCCCAGGTCGGCTCGGGTCTGTTTGGCGATCTTGTAGGACAGGTCCAGGGCGACGTCGTCGTGCATCTCCAGCGGGCCGCGCGGCATGCCGGTCATGCGACCGACATTGTCGATCAGGGCCGGGCCGTAGCCTTCCTCCAGCATCGCCATGCCCTCCATCAGGAAGGTGGAGAAGCAGCGCGAGGTGTAGAAGCCGCGGCTGTCGTTGACGACGATCGGGGTCTTCCTGATTTTCAGCACATAGTCCAGCGCCTTGGCGATGGCGGCCTGACCCGTCTTCTCGCCCAGGATGATCTCGACCAGCATCATCTTGTCGACGGGCGAGAAGAAGTGGATGCCGATGAAGTCTTCGGGCCGGACGCTTGCCTCGGCCAGGCCGGTGATCGGCAGGGTCGAGGTGTTGGAGCCAAACACGGCGCCCTCGGCCAACTGGGCCTCGGCGCGCCTGGTGACGTCGGCCTTGATCTCGCGGCTTTCGAACACGGCCTCGACGACCAGGTCCGAACCCTTGATCAGCTCATAGTCGGTCGTCGCGGTGACCGAACCCAGCAGGGCGTCATACTTCTCCTGCGTCAGCTGACCGCGCGACAGGCGCTTCTTCAGCAGCTCCTCGACATGGGCCTTGCCCTTGTCGGCGGCTTCCTGGGTCTGGTCGATCAGGATGGTCTCGATGCCGGCGAGCGCCTGAACATAGGCGATGCCGGCGCCCATCATGCCGGCGCCGATGACCGTGACCTTCTTCGGATCGGACTTGGGCATGCCGGCCGGACGCACGGCGCCCTTGTCCAGTTCCTGTTTGGACAGGAACAGGCTGCGGATCATGGCCTGGGCCTGGGGCGTCATCAGGGTCTTGATGAAGTAGCGGGTCTCGATGCGCAGGGCTGCGTCCATCGGCACCTGGGCGCCTTCGTAGACAGCCTTCATCAGGTTCACCACGGCCGGATAGTTGCCGTAGGACTGTTTGCGCAGCATGGCGTTGCCGACCATGAAGTTCTGGATGCCGGCCGGGTGATAGGGGCCGCCGCCGGGCAGTTTGAACGACTTGTCGTCCCACGGCTGCACGGCTTTCCCGCCACCCTTGATCCAGGCCTTGGCGGCCTCGACCGACTGGCCCTTTTCGACCACCTCATGGACGATGCCGGCGCCCTTCGCGTCATTGGGGCGGAAGGACTTGCCCTCGCTCATGGCCATCATGGCGTTCTGAACGCCGACCAGGCGCGTCAGGCGCTGGGTTCCGCCGCCGCCGGGGAAGAGGCCGACCTTGATTTCGGGCAGGCCCAGCTGGATCTTGTTGTCGTTCTCGACCACGCGGTAGTGGGTCGCCAGGGTGAACTCCAGCCCGCCGCCCAGGGCCAGGCCGTTGATCGCGGCTGCGATCGGCTTGCCCGAGGTTTCCAGCGCGCGGAAGGCGCCGTTCAGCTTCCAGCCGGCGTCGAACGCCTTCTGCAGGTCACCGCCGCCCGACAGTACGCCGCCCCCGCCTTCAGAATTGGCCATGTCGCCCAGGTCCGCGCCGGCGCAGAAGCCCGAGGCCTTGCCCGAGGTGATGACGGCGCCCTTGATGGCGTCGTCGGTCTTGATGCGTTCGACCAGTTCGGGGATTTCCTTCATCACCGAAGAGGTCAGAGTGTTCATCGAACGACCCGGCACGTCGAAGGTGACCAGGGCGATGCCGTCGGCGTCGACGTCGATCTTGAAGTTTTCCATGGGTGTGATCCTCAGACGCGTTCGATGACGGTGGCGGTGCCCATGCCGCCGCCGATGCACAGGGTGATCAGGGCCGTCGACTTGTTCGAGCGTTCCAGCTCGTCCAGGGCGATGCCGGTGATCATGGCGCCGGTGGCGCCCAGAGGGTGACCCATCGAGATGCCGCCGCCGTTCACATTCATCTTGGCGTGGTCGATGTTCAGGGCCTGCATGTAGCGCAGGACGACGGCGGCGAAGGCCTCGTTCAGCTCCCACACGTCGATGTCGTCAGGCGTCATGCCCAGCTTGCCGAGCAGTTTGCGGGTCACATATTCCGGGCCGGTCAGCATGATCGACGGCTCCGAGCCGATCGAGGCGCCGCCCAGGATCTTGGCGCGCGGCTTCAGGCCCAGGGCCTGGCCGGCTTCCAGCGAGCCGATCAGTACGCCGGCCGAACCGTCGACGATGCCGGACGAGTTGCCCGGCGTGTGGACGTGGTTGACGCGCTCGACCTCGGGGTAGCGCTGGTTGATGACGCTGTCGAAGGCCAGTTCGCCCATCATGGCGAAGGAGGGGTTCAGGCCGCCCAGGGCCTGCATGTCCGTGTTCGGACGAATGGTCTCGTCATGGTCCAGGATGGTCAGGCCCAGCTGGTCCTTGACGCCGATGACCGAGTTCTTGAACCGGCCCTCGGCCCAGGCCTTGGCGGCGCGCTTGTGGCTTTCGACCGAATAGGCGTCCACGTCGTCGCGGCTGAAGCCGTATTTGGTGGCGATCATGTCCGCTGACACGCCTTGCGGCACGAAATAGGTCGGGAAGGCCGACGACGGATCGGTGGGCCAGGCGCCCATATCCGAACCCATGGGTACGCGGCTCATGACCTCGACGCCGCCGCCGACGGCGAAATCGGCCTCGCCGGACTTCACCTTGGCGGTGGCCATGTTCACGGCTTCCAGGCCCGAGGCGCAGAAGCGGTTGACCTGAACGCCCGCCGTATACTGTGACCAGCCGGCCGAGAGCACCGCCGTGCGGGCGATGTCGGCGCCGAGTTCGCCCACGGGGGTGACGCAGCCCAGGATGACGTCATCAACCTTGGAGGTGTCCAGGTCGTTGCGGTCGCGCAGGGCCTCCAGAACCTGGGTCGCCAGGCTCAGGCCGGTGATCTCGTGCAGCGAGCCGTCCTTCTTGCCCTTGCCGCGCGGCGTGCGGACGGCGTCGTAGATATAGGCGTCAGCCATGGGAGTGCGTCTCCAATAAGGACGGGTCAAAGCTCGCTCGCCAAGAACCCTACGTTTACGTCAACGTCAAGTAATAAGCCGCGTGATGCCGCGCCAGAGGGTCGAGCCTTTATCGATCGGAGAACGTGTTGGGCGGGCCGGCGCCGTGCGCCGGCCCGCGACGTGCCGCCGTCAGCGCGGCGGGATGCGGGTCGCGCCGCCCGTGATCTTGCAGGCGTATTCGGTTTCCGGGCGACCGGTCTGGATCCCCGTAGGCGTCAGAATGCCCTGCCGCTGAGTGCATTCAGCCTCCAGCGTGTCCATGTCTTTCTGATAGCTGTTGACGCCGCCCATGGTGCCGCAGGCCGCCAGCATCGGCAGACTAATCGTGGCGGCGAGGATGAGGATACGCATGGCTTGGTGCTCCCTTGGAGCGTCGGTGCGCTCCTCAACTGCCCCCCGGCCTGTGTAAGTTACTGCGTCAGGGACAGCCTGACCAGCTTGCCGTCGTCTTCGTCGGTGATGACCCAAACGGCGCCGTCCCCACCCACAGCGACGTCACGGATGCGCTCGCCCAGGTCGGTCAGCAGCCGCTCTTCGCCGACAACCCGGTCGTTCTGGAGCACCAGACGGGCGATGTGCTTTTCCTTGAGGCCCGCGACCAGCAGGTTTCCGTCCCAGCCGGGGAACATGGCGCCCTGATAGAAGGTCGCGCCACCGGGTGCGATGACCGGGTCCCAGTAGTAGACCGGCTGCTCGGTTTCGGCCTTCTGCGTCGCGCCGGTATTGATCTGGCCGCCGGCGTATTCGACGCCGTAAGCCGCGTCCGGCCAGCCGTAGTTGGCGCCGGCCTTGTCCAGATTGACTTCGTCGCCGCCGCGCGTGCCGTGTTCGATGGTCCAGATGGCGCCCGTTCCGGGCTGGACGGCGATGCCCTGAACGTTGCGGTGGCCCAGGCTCCAGATCTCGGGCAGTGCGCCGGCCTGGCCGACGAAGGGATTATCCTGCGGCACGGTGCCGTCGGCGTTGATGCGGATGGTCTTGCCCATGTGCGAACCCAGGTCCTGCGCCTGGGGCCGCATAGGCTTGTCGGAGCGCTCGCCCAGGGTGATGAACAGCTTGCCGTCAGGCGCAAAAGCCAGCGAGGAGCCGAAATGCTTGTCGCCGTCATAGATGGGCAGGGCGCGGAAGATGACCTGGACATTCTCCACCTGCGAGCCGTCGTCGGACAAGCGCGCCCGAGCGACCGAGGTCGCGTTTCCGCCCTGGCGAGGCTCGGAATAGCTCCAGTAGATCATCCGATCCTGGGCGAAGCTTGGCCCGACGATCACGTCCAGCAGGCCGCCCTGGCCGCGTGCATCGACGGCGGGCAGGCCCGTGATCGGCTCGCCGATCTGGCCCTCGGCGCTGATGATGCGCAGGCGGCCCGGCTTTTCCGTCACCAGCCATCGGCCGTCAGGCAAGGCCGCAAGACCCCAGGGGTGAACAAGGCCCGAGGCGATCACCGTGTGGGTCATGGCCTGTTCGGTCTTTACGCCCGGCGCGCGGGTCTGACCGGCGATGGCGGGTTGTTGGTCGGGGTTGTTGGCCGGTCGGGTTTCCAGCGGGGCGCCAACCTGAGGCGGAGTGTTGGCGCTTTCGCCGTTCGCGCCACAGGCGGCGGCGAGAACGAGCAGGGAGGTCGAGGCGGCGGCGACGATCAGGCGCATAGCAAGGGGGCTCCGGCGGAAATGGCGGTCGTTCAGGAACGGCGACGCCAGCGTTACCGTTCCGGGTTCTAGTCGTCTTGCGCTTTATCGCCGCACGTTCTGAACCGAGACGACTTGAACCGCGCGCGCGACGGCGATATAGGCACGCCTCTTTCGCGCTGGCCCCGGCCTCGCGAACGTCCCCGAACAGGGATGCGACTGGGTAGCTCAGATGGTTAGAGCGGTGGATTCATAACCCACAGGTCGGCGGTTCGATCCCGCCTCCAGTCACCACCTTTCGCCAACTGCAACCTGCGCCGTTGTGCTGCGTTTCGGTCGAGACCTTAACCTTGACCGGAGATCCGCCATGACGATCCGAACCAAAGCCTTGATGGCGGCCGTCGCCGCCCTGACCCTGGGCGCCGCCGCCTGCACCCAGGCCGAGCAGGAAAAGACCGAAGCCCATGCGGATGCCGCCGCCGACAAGACGGCGGATGTGGCGTCTCAGGCCGGCGAGGTGATCGAGGGCGGCGCGATGAAGGCGGCGCAGGCTGTCGAAACCGGCGCCGGCAAGGTCGCCGACAAGCTGGAAGGCGAGCAGGCCGAGGCCGCCGCCGAAGGCAAGCCGGGTGCGATCAATCCCGCCACGGACGAGCGGGTTCCCGACAAGAACTAATTTCGGGTCAGGCGAGAGGCGGCGTGCCGCCTTCCGCCAGCACCGCGTCGATCAGAGCGCGAGCCTGGGGGCTGGACCAGTCCGCCTCGCCGGCCATCGTGGCGCGGATACGGCCCTGGCGATCCAGTATGATCGTCTGCGGCATGGCGCCCTTGCCGGGAAACTCGAACGGCAGCTGGAAGCGGATGTCGCTGTAGAAGGGCAGGGGGGCGTGGTCGTCGAGGAAGCGTCTGGCCTCGGCCGCCGCCTCGGGCGTCGCATCGACGTTGATGGGCAACACGACCAGGTTCTCGTTCGCCTCATAGGCCTTGGCCAGGGCCTGAAGCGTCGGCATCTCCGCCTTGCACGGCGCGCACCACATGGCCCACAGGTTCACGACAACCACCTTGCCTTGGAAGGCCGAGAAGCGGACGGCCGTGCCGGTGCGGTCGCGGAAAGCGTATTCGGGCGCGAGTTTGGCCTCAGCCGGCGTCGAAAGCGCCGTCAGGGGACCGACGGCGAGCCGCGCCAGATCGCTTTTTGGCGTCGCGGCGGCGGTTGCGGCCTGATCGACTTGTGCCTTCTGGCGATGATTGGCGTATAGCGACATCGCCATTCCGCCGGCGCCGGCGATGGTGCTGACGACCACGACCGCGCCCACGACCGCCCAGATCGCCTTTCTAGAGCCGCTCATGACTGAATCCACCTCTTCCGACGCCAATCTGTCCGGCGGTTCGACTGCGCCGGTGAAGCCTGCGGGTCAAGACATGTGGGGCGGACGCTTTTCGTCGCGCCCCGCCGAAATCATGCAGGCGATCAACGTCTCCATCGGGGTGGACCAGCGTCTGTGGCGTCAGGATCTGGCCGGGTCGCGCGCCCACTGCCGGATGCTGGCTAAGCAGGGCATCATCCAGCAGGCCGACGCCGAAGCCATCCTGGGTGGGCTGGACGCCATCGAATCCGAGATCAAGGCCGGGACCTTCCCGTTCCGAGATCAGTTCGAAGACATCCACATGAATGTGGAGGCTCGGCTCAGCGAACTGATTGGCGAGCCGTCGGGCCGCCTGCACACGGCGCGCAGCCGCAACGACCAGGTCGCCGTCGATTTCCGCCTGTGGGTGCGCGACGCCTGCGATCGCTCGGTCGCCCAGTTGAAGGCGCTGCAGGCCGCCCTGCTGGCGCGCGCCGAACAGCATGCCGGCGACCTGATGCCCGGCTTCACCCATCTGCAGACCGCCCAGCCTGTGACCCTGGGTCATCACCTGATGGCCTATGTGGAGATGTTCGGCCGCGATGCGGGGCGCTTCAACGATGCGCGCGCCCGAATGAACGAGAGCCCGCTGGGCGCCGCGGCCCTGGCCGGTTCGCCCTTCCCCATCGACCGGCAGATGACGGCGGCGGAGCTGGGCTTTGACCGGCCCATGGCGAACTCGCTAGATGCGGTGTCGGACCGGGACTTTGCGCTGGAAAGCCTGGCCGCCGCCTCGATCACGGCCGGCCACCTGTCGCGGTTGGCCGAGGAGATCGTGATCTGGATGACGCCGATGTTCGGCTTCGCCTCGCTGCCCGACGACCTGACGACCGGGTCGTCGATCATGCCGCAGAAGCGCAATCCGGACGCCGCCGAACTGGTGCGGGCCAAGACCGGCCGGATCATGGGCTCGCTGGTCGCCCTGTCCACGGTGATGAAGGGTCTGCCGTTGGCCTATTCCAAGGACATGCAGGAGGACAAGCCGCCGGTGTTCGAGGCCTTCGACGCCCTGGACCTGGCCCTGGTCGCCATGACCGCGATGGTCTCGGCGCTGCAGCCCAATACGGAACGCATGGCCCAGGCGGCGGGCGCAGGCTTCTCGACCGCGACGGACCTGGCCGACTGGCTGGTGCGCGAGATGAACCTGCCGTTCCGCAAGGCGCACCATGTGACGGGCGCGGCGGTGAAGCGGGCAGAGGCGCTGGGCGTGGATCTGTCGCAACTGCCGCTTGAAGAAATGCAGAAACTGGAGCCGGGCGTCACCGAAGCGGTTTACAAGGTGCTGACCGCCCAGGCTTCCTGCGAAAGCCGTCAAAGCTATGGGGGAACCGCGCCGGAACAGGTCCGTGCGCGTATCGCCGACTGGAGAGCCCGCCTGTGAAAAAGACCCTCATCGTTGCGGGCGTCCTCGCCCTTCTGACCTCCGCTTGCGGTCGCATGGCGGACCTGGAGTCTCCGGTGCGCGAGACCGAGCGGGCGCCGCGCAGCAGCCGCGCGCCTGGCCTGCCTGAGCCGGCGACCATGAACCGCCCCTCCAGCAGCATCCCGATCGACGGCGGCCCCTCCAACCCCATCGGCGCCGGCGCCGCCCAGAACGACCCGCGCTAGCCTTGCACCATTTCGACCTGAAGGACGGCGCCCTGTATGCCGAGGGCGTGCCGCTGGAACTGATCGCCGACGAGGTGGGCACGCCTGCCTATGTTTATTCGACGGCGACGCTGAAGCGGCACTACGGCCTGCTGCGCGCCGCCGCCGATGCGCATCGCGACGCCCTGGGCGAGGCGCTGATCGCCTTTGCGGTCAAGGCCAACTCCAACCTGTCGGTGCTGGCGACGTTGGCCAAGTTGGGGTCGGGCGCCGACACCGTCTCCGAGGGTGAAATCCGCCGCGCCCTGGCGGCCGGCGTGCCGTCCGACCGGATCATCTTCTCCGGCGTGGGCAAGACCGACGTGGAAATGGCCTTCGCCATCAGCGTCGGCGTGCGCCAGATCAACGTCGAGTCCGGCGCGGAGCTGGATCGGCTGATCGCCATCGCCGCCATGATGGATACGTCGCCGGCCATCGCCGTGCGGGTCAATCCGAACGTCGGCGCGGGCGGTCACGCCAAGATCACCACGGGCGGCAAGGGCGACAAGTTCGGCGTGCCCGTCGAGGAGGCGATGGGGCTGTATGCGCGCGCCTCGGCCTCGCCCCACGTCACGCCGGTGGGGCTGGCCTGTCACATCGGCAGCCAGATCACCGACCTGGCCCCGCTGGAGGCCGCCTTTATGGTGCTGGCGCAGATGACCCGCGACCTGCGGGCCCAGGGGCATGCCGTGACGCGGCTGGACCTGGGCGGTGGGCTGGGCGTGCCCTACTCCGGCGGGACGGAACCGCCGTCGCCGGCCGAATATGTCGCCATGGCGGCGCGGGTCCTGGACGGGCTGGACGTCGAGGCGGCATTCGAGCCGGGGCGGCTGCTGGCCGCGAACGCCGGGGTGCTGCTCAGCCAGGTGATCCAGGTCAACGAACGCTCGGACGGGCGACGCTTCCTGGTGCTGGACGCGGCGATGAACGACCTGATGCGGCCGGCGCTGTACGACGCCTTCCACGACATCCAGCCGGTCAATCCGCGCAGCGGTGCGCGCCTGCCGCACGATGTGGTCGGGCCGGTATGCGAGACGGGCGACACCTTCGCGCGCGATCGCGACCTGCCTCCGCTGGAGGCCGAGGACCTGGTCGTCTTCACCGGGGCGGGGGCTTACGGCGCGGTGATGTCGAGCGAATACAACAGCCGGCCCCTGGTCCCCGAGGTTCTCGTGGACGGCGATCAGTGGGCCGTGATCCGGCCGCGCCCCACATATGAAGAGATGCTGGATCGAGAGCCATTCGCCGATTGGCTTTAGGCGCGAATTGTTCTCGACCGTTATAAAGTAACACGGTATAGGCCGCTTCATGTCGCCCGGCCCCGAACATTCCGTCATGCTTTCCCTGCTGGGGGGCGGCTTCGTTGCGGCCTTCCTGCATGCGGCCCTGCCGACCCATTGGCTGCCCTTTACGCTGGTCGGGCGTGCGCAAGGCTGGCGACCGTCGCGGATCCTGATGGCGGTGACGGCGGCGGGCCTGGCCCATATCGCCACGACGGCGGTGGTGGGCGGTCTGATCGTGGCGGCGGGTCTGGCGCTGGACCAGTGGATCGAGGGGGTGTTGCCCCATCTGGCGGCGGTGCTGCTGTTCCTGTTCGGCGCCTTCTATCTGGCCCGCGCGACCTTGCGCCGGCCGGCCGTGGCCGGTGGTCCCGCCCTGGAGACCGCAGAGCCCGCAGTGTCGGACAAGGCGGCCTTTCTGGGCCTGATCGCCATGATGGCGGTGTCGCCGGGCGAAGTGTTGTTGCCCATCTATCTGTCCTCGGCCTCGGCGGGCATCGGCGCTCTTGCGATGCTGACGGTGGTGTTCGCCCTCGGCACCATCGCCGGCATGGCGACATTCACGGCCCTGGCCAGCGCCGGCGCCTCGATCCTGCGGCTGGAGCGGTGGGCGAGGTATGAGGGGGCGGTGCTGGGCGTGGCCCTGATCGCGCTGGGCCTCGTCGTCGCCATGCACCAGCACTGAGGCGACATTACATGATAACATTCAACGCGTTATCATGTAGCAGCTTGGCTGTTTGCCCAAAAGGCGTATAGGCGAACCATGAACGCCGCGAACGACCACGCCGATCACGACCATGACCACGATCACTCGGATCACGGGCACGGTCACGACCATTCGCACAGCCATCATGGGCACAGTCACGGGCATGGCGGACACAGCCATGGGCCGGTGGATACCGGCGACTGGCGCTATGCCGTCGGTCTGGTGGTCAATCTGCTGTTCGTGGCGTGCGAGTTCGGCGCGGGTCTGATCGCGGATTCCACGGCGCTGCTGGCCGACGCCGGGCATAATCTGTCGGATGTGCTGGGCCTGGCCATGGCGGGGGGCGCGGCCTGGCTGGCGCGGCGCGGGGCGCATGGGGCGGCGGGCGGTCGGCGGACTTATGGGTTCGGCAAGGCGACGGTTCTGGCGGCCCTGGGCAATGCGCTGCTGCTGATCTTCGCCTGCGGGGCCATCGCCTTCGAGGCGGTGCGCCGCTTCAACGAGCCGGCGCCGGTCGGGTCGGGCGTCATCATGGCGGTGGCGGGCATCGGCTTCGTCATCAACCTGGGCACGGCGCTTCTGTTCATGAAGTCGCAGCACGACCTGAATGCGCGCGGCGCCTATCTGCACATGATGGCCGACGCCGGGGTGTCGCTGGGCGTGGTGCTGGCGGGCGGACTGATCATGGTGACCGGCTGGTCGGTGGTCGATCCGCTGGTCAGCCTGGCGATCGTGGTGGTGATCCTGTGGTCGACCTGGGGCCTGCTGAAGGATTCCGTCAATCTGGCCATGGACGGAGCCCCGACGGGCGTGGACGTGCCGGCGCTGGAAAAGGCGCTGGTCGGCCTGCCGGGCGTGCGGGCGGTGCATGACCTGCACGTCTGGGGTCTATCGACGACCGAGACGGCCTTGACGGCGCACCTGGTGCATGACCGCGAGGATGCGGCGGCCCTGATCGGCGAGGCTCAGGCCGTGGCGAAACGCTACGCCATCGGCCACACGACGTTGCAGCTGGAGAACGAGCCGCTGCCGGATTGTCCGGGCTGCTGACGCTCTACGCCTGGGCGAACGTCAGGGGTGAGCCCCAGAACTGGGACACCATTTCCGACTGCGGACCGGCCTGGCCGGTGGTCAGGAAATCGCGGCGGCCGCTGTCGCCCAGGTCATATTCGGGATGGGCCTTGAAATAGCGCTCAAGCGCGTCGGAGACGGCCGTGGGCTGCTCGATCAGCGCCGTGCCCGCCGGCAGGGCCTGGGCGAACAGTTGGGCGACGATCTCGTAGTGGGTGCAGCCCAGTATGGCCTTGTCGGGATGGCGGCCGATGCGGCGACGCAGGGCGTCGACATGGTCATCGATCACAACCTTCAACTCCTCAGGCGGCGCCCCCAGCTCGATCAGGCCCGCCAGACCAGGGCAGGGTTCGGAGAAAACGGCGATATCCTCGCGCCGCTTGTCGATCTCAATCTCATAGACCCGGCTGATGGCGGTGGCGGCGGTGCAGAAGACGCCGGTGATGTCGATGGAGGCGACCTTTTCGCCCTCCTGCGGGCGCTCGGCTTCAAAGCTCCAGGGTTTGCCGGTCGCGGCCTCGATGGTCGGGACGATGATGCCCAGGATGTTGACCGGGCGGGCCAGCCGTTCGCGCAAGCTAGGCAGCCAGGTCTGTTGCAGGCGTCGGAGCGCAATGGCGCTGGCGGTGTTGCAGGCCAGGACGACGACCGATGCGCCGGCGTCGAACAGACGCTCGCATCCGGCCTTGGTCAGTTCGACAATGTCCTCGCCGCCGCGCCCGCCATAGGGGGCGTGGGCCTGGTCGGCTAAATAGACGAAGTCGCGTGCGGGGAACCGCCGGGTCAGTTCGCGGTGAACGGTCAGACCGCCCACGCCGGAGTCGAAAACGCCAATAGCCATGGCGCGCTTTAGAACAGTGCGACGACGTATCCAACCGGGTTGGCGAGAAGATTACGTCTCCGTCAGGTGACGGGGCCGTTCCGTGCGCCTAAGTGTGTGGGCAATCATGATCTTCTTTCGGAGCATTCCATGCATAGACGCCAGCTTCTCATCGCGGGCGGCAGCCTGATGGCCCTGTCCGCCTGCGCCTCGACCGGAGCCGCCTCGGGCGGGTCCGCCGCCGCGCCGTCGGCCGCCAGCCTGGCCGAGGAAGCGCGCCTCGCCCGCGCCGTCCTGCCGACCCAGACGCCGCGCGCCGAGCTGCTGCAGGTCTGGACCGGCTCCTATGACGGCGTGCCGCCGTTCGACAAGGTGACGCCGGCCAAGCTGCGCGAAGCCATGCTGGAAGGCATCGAACTGCAACGCGCCGACATCGCCGCGATCGCGAACAATCCCGAGGCCCCAACGTTCGCCAACACCATGGCGGCGCTGGAACTGGCGGGCGAGCCGCTGGACCGGGCGTCCAACATCTATGGGGTGATGACCTCCAACATCGGCGGCGAAGCCTATGACGCCGTGGACACCGAACTGTCGCCGCTGCTGTCGGCCGCTTCGGACGAGATCACCTTCAACGAGAAGCTGTTCCAGCGGGTCAAGACCGTCGCCGACACCGCCGATGCGGCGGGTCTGAGCGCCCAGCAGAAGCGTCTGGCCGAGCGTCGCCGCGACGCCTTCATCCGTTCGGGCGCCAATCTGGACGCCGCCGGCAAGGCCGAGCTGGGCCGGATCAACACCGCCCTGTCCAACGCCTTCACCCGCTTTGGCCAGAAGGTAGTGGCCGACGAGAACGCCTGGACCCTGATCCCGAACGAAGCCGGTCTGGCGGGCCTGCCGGATTCGAACAAGGCCGCCGCCGCCGGCGCCGCACGCAGTCGTAACCTGCAGGGCTGGGCCATCCTGAACACGCGTTCGGCGGTCGATCCCTTCCTGACCTTCGCTGACGACCGGGCGCTGCGCGAGCAGGTCTGGAAGAAGTTCGTCAATCGCGGCGACAACGGCGACGCCAACGACACCAATGCGACCATCGCCGAGATCGTCAAGCTGCGGGACCAGCGCGCCAAGCTGCTGGGTTATGGCAACCATGCCGACCTGCGCATGCAGGACACCATGGCCAAGACCCCTGCGGCAGCCCAGGCCCTGATGGACCGCGTCTGGGCGCCGGCCAAGGCCCGCGTCGCCGAAGAGGTCGCCGACATGAAGGCGATCGCCGGTTTCGACATCGAGCCGTGGGACTACCTCTATTTCGCCGAGAAGGTGCGCAAAGCCAAGTACGACCTGGATCAGAACCAGCTGAAGCCGTATTTCGAGCTGAACGCGGTGCGCGCCGGCTCCTTCGCCATGGCCGAGCGTCTGTACGGCTTCCAGTTCAAGAAGCTGGCTAAGGGAACCGTCCCAACCTTCGAGCCGGACGTCGAGGTCTATGAGGTCTATGACAAGACCAAGGGCCGCCAGATCGGCCTCTACTACACCGACGACTACGCCCGTCCCGGCAAGCGTTCGGGCGCCTGGATGACCACCTATCGGTCGTTCTCGACGCTGGACGGATCCAAGATCATCCTGGGCTCGAACAACAACAACTTCACCAAGCCGGAGCCGGGCGAGCCGGTCCTGATCTCGCTGGACGACGCCGAGACCCTGTTCCACGAGTTCGGCCACACCCTGCACTACTACTCGTCGAACGTGACCTATCCGTCGTATGGCAACACGCCGCGCGACTTCGTGGAATATCCGTCGCAGGTGCACGAGCACTGGGTGCTGAGCCGTCCGATCCTGGACGGCTATCTGAAACATTATCAGACGGGCGCGGCCATGCCTCAGGAACTGGTCGCCAAGATCGAGGCCGCGTCCACCTTCAACCAGGGCTATGCGACGGTCAGCTATCTGTCCTCGGCCATCGTCGACATGGACCTGCACACCCAAGCCACGCCCCCGACCGACATCGACGCGTTCGAAAAGGCCAGCCTGGCGCGGATCGGCATGCCCAAGGAGATCGTGATGCGGCACCGCCTGCCGCAGTTCAATCACCTGTTCACGTCGGACGCCTATTCGGCGGGCTACTACAGCTATCTGTGGTCCGAGACGATGGACGCCGATACCTGGGCCTACTTCGAAGAGTCGGGCGACGTGTTCAACCCGGACATCGCCGGTCGTTTCAAGTCGATCATGCTGGCGCCGGGCAACACCACGGACCGTGCGGAAGCCTATCGCGCCTTCCGCGGTCGTGACCCGGACGTGGCGGCCCTGCTGAAGGTCCGGGGCTTCCCGGTATCTTGATCCTGGGCCTTCGGCCGACTTTGTGACTGAATGACTGGACGGCCGGCGGAGCGATCCGCCGGCCGTTTCGTTTGGGCCCGACCTGGCCTAGAGCAGGTCGAGACCCGCGCAGATCAGGATTCCTGCATGACCGTCGTCGCCTCCTACGTCTATCGCGACGGCCAGCGCGTTCGTGAGGCGCCGCTGACGCCTGAAGGGCTGGCGACGGAACCGGGCGAGTTCGTGTGGATCGGCCTCTACGACCCAACTGACGCCGAGATCGATGTGTTGGTGGACCGGTTCGCCCTGCACCCGCTGGCGGTCGAGGACGCCCTGGCGGCGCACCAGATGCCCAAGGTCGAGGTCTATGGCCGCGAGCTTTTCGTGGTGGCGCGCACGGCGCTGAAGATCGACGACCGGCTGGCCTATGGCGAGACCCATGTCTTCGTCGGCGACGACCATGTGGTCAGCATCCGCCACGGATCGGCGCGGTCTCACAATCTGCTGCGGGCGCAACTGGAGGCGTCGCCGCAACAGCTTAAGAAGGGGCCGGACTTCGTCCTGCACGGCATCCTGGACTTCATCGTTGATGCCTACGCCCCCATCGTCGATGACGTGGAGGACAGCGTGCTGGAGATGGAGCAACGCACGCTGGACGCCTTCCTGTCGCGGGGCGAGATCCGGCGCTTGTTCACCCTGCGGCGCGAATTGATGAAGTTCCGGCGGATTCTGGGGCCGATGGAGGAGGTGCTGGGGCGTCTGCAGTCGCTGGACCTGCCCTGCATCGATCCCGATGTGCGACCCTATTTCCGCGATGTCGGCGACCACGTGCGACGGGTCAACAGCCGGCTGGGCGGGCTGAACGACATCCTGTCGTCGGTGTTCGAGGTCGCCAATCTGCTGGAGCAGCAACGCCAGGGCCTGATCACGCGCAAGCTGGCCGCCTGGGCCGCCATCCTGGCCGTGCCCACCGCCGTCGCCGGCATCTATGGCATGAACTTCGAACACATGCCCGAGCTGCGCTGGGAATACGGATACTATGCGGTTCTGGGCGTCATCGCCGCCATCTGCGCGACGCTGTATGTGACGTTCAAGCGCACGAAATGGCTGTAATCACCCGCTGTTTCTCAATCCCGCCGCCACGCCGTTGATCGCCAGCAGGATGCCTTCGCGGACGCGGGGGTCGTCGTCGCCGGCGCGGCGGCGGCGGATCAGTTCGATCTGGACGTGGTTCAGCGGCTCGACATAGGGCATGCGCAGGCGGATCAGCCGGTCCAGCTCTGGTTGTCCGCCCAGCAGTTGGTCATGGCCGGTAATGGCCAGGATGGCGTCGTGGGTGCGCTGCCACTCCTCCCTGATCTCGCCATAGATGCGGGCGGCCAGAGAGGCGTCGGGGACCAGGGTGGCGTAGCGGCGGGCGATGGTCATGTCCGACTTGGCCATGACCATTTCCATGTTCTGGACCAGGGTCTTGAAGAAGGGCCAGGCCTCGGCCATCGCCTTCAGCTCGCCCATGTCCTGGCTTTGAACGGCCGAGCCGAAGCCGAACCAGCCGGGCAGCATGACCCGGCTCTGCGACCAGCTGAACACCCAGGGAATGGCGCGCAGATCCTCGATCCGGGTCGAGGCCGTCCGCGATGACGGGCGCGAGCCGATCTTCAGGTCGGCGATCTCGGCGATAGGGGTGGCGGCGCGGTAGTAGTCGACGAAGCCGTCGGTCTCGTAGACCAGCTGGCGATAGGCGGCCATCGAGCGGGCCGACAGGTCCGACAGGGTGGCGCCGTGTTCGGCGGTGAAGGCGTGATCCGTCCCCTTGCCCAGCGAGGCCAGCATGGCGCCGCAGGTCAGGGCGTCGAGATTGCGCAGGGCGATCTCGGGCTCGCCGTATTTGTTGGCTATGACCTCGCCCTGTTCGGTGGTGCGGATGCGGCCCTGGACCGTGCCTTCCGGCTGGGCCAGGACGCCGGCGAAGGACGAACCGCCGCCGCGCCCGACCGTGCCGCCGCGACCATGGAACAGCTGAAGCTTCAAGCCATGTTTCTGCGTCACCTCGACCAGGGCGCGCGAGGCTTCGTGCAGTTCCCAGCCGGAAGTCAGATACGAGCCGTCCTTGTTCGAGTCCGAATAGCCGATCATCACCTCCTGCACCCCGCGCGCCTTGGCGACGCCGAGGGCGGACGGCTCCTGAAGCAACCGCTCCAGGGTCGGGCGGGCGGCGCGCAGATCCTCGATGGTTTCGAACAAGGGGGCGGCCTGGATTGGGCAGGCGGCGGGGTCTTCGGGCCGATAGAGACCGACCTCCTTCAGCAGCAGATAGACTTCCAGAAGGTCCGACGCCGCGTCGGTCTTGGACACGATATGGGTTCGGATGGCCTGAGGTCCGAAGGCGGCGAGCGCGATCGCGGCCGCCTGAAGGATGGCGCGCTCCTTCAACGTCTCGGGCTCGTAGTCGGCATAGGGGCTGAACAGCAGGCGCGACGAGGCCAGTTCCTCGGCCAGCACCTTCAGCCGCCCTTCCTCGTCCAGCGCCAGATAGTCGGACTGGACGCCTGCGACCTTTAGCAGGTCGGCGACGACGCGTTCGTGGACGTCGGCGTTCTGGCGCATGTCCAGGGTCGCCATGTGGAAGCCGAACACCTCGACCGCCGTGATCAGGTCGCTGAGCCGGTCGTCGGCGAAGACGCCGCCGTGGTGCGAGACCAGGCTGTCGTGCAGGGTCTTCAGGTCGGCCTCGAAGGCGTCGGGACCGGGATAGGGCTGGGCCTCGACGGCGGGACGACGCGGGGCGGGGGCGTCGCCCAGCTTCTGGTGCGTGGCGGCGAGACGAGCATAGACCCCGGTCAGGGCGCGGCGATAGGGCTCGTCAGCGCGGTGGGGCGAGGGATCGTGGGCGGCGTCGGCCAGGGCCTGAAGTTCAGGAGAGACCTGGGCCAGTTCGGCGGCGAGGCTGAGCTCGGCGCCCAGGGCGTGGACCTCCTCCAGATAGAAGGTCAATACGGCCCGCGCCTGGGTGCGGAAGGCGGCCGTCATGACCGTGGCGTCCACGTTCGGATTGCCGTCGCGGTCGCCGCCGACCCAGGTGCCGACCCGCATGAAGGGCTTGAGGTCCGGCGCGTCCAGCAAACGCCGCCATGCCGACAGCTGCTTGGGCGCGACGTGCAGGAAGATGCGGTCGAGGAAGGAGACGACGGTGTCGATCTCGTCCTGCACCACCAGGCCCTGAGTGCGGACCAGGCGCGTGGCCCACAGGATGACGATCTGGCGGCGCAGCGGCTCGTTCAGGGCGTCGAGCGTGCAGGCGTCGCCGGCCTTGTCGCAGGCGTCCAGCAGGTCCGAGATGGCGGCGATGCGGTCGATCACGCTCTTTCGGCGCACCTCCGATGGGTGGGCGGTCAGGACGGGCGAGATCAGCGACTGATCCAGCAGGGCGCGCACGGCCTCGCGGTCCACACCCTGATCGGCCAGACGTTTCAGCGCGCCCTCTGGCGTGTCGGGACGGGCGCCGGCCTCGGCCTGGCTCTGGGCGCGCCTGCGGGTCGAGCGGTCTTCGGCGATATTGGCCAGCAGGGAGAACAGGGCGAAACCGTGGGCCAGCCCGGCCGCCTGATCGACAGACATGGCGGTCAGCAGCTTCTCCAGCCGCTTGGCCGGGTGCGAGGCCGGGTCGCGGTGATAGGCGATGGAGGCCTGGCGCACCGCCTCGACGTGGTCGAACAGGGCCTGTCCGCCCTCGTCGCGGATGATGTCGCCCAGAAGACCGCCCAGCAGTCGGACTTCGTCGCGCAGGGCGTCGTCGGCGGCGGGGCTGATCATGTGGAATATCCTTGGTCGGCACGGGGAGATCGGCATCTGGAAGTGCGAATGCGCCCGCGTCAACGCACGATCCGTGACAGCCGCGCGCAGAGATCCCCGCAGCGTTCATGGTGAACCCGCCGTTAGGGTTTCTTAACCGGCGCGGGGCGATGATGCCGGCGTAGGATTCCAGATCGGTTCCGCCCGTGCCCATGTTCGCCAAACGCCAGTCCGCCCTCGCCGCCGCCGCCGGAGCCGCTCCGCGCGCAAAGGACGGCCCGAGCCTGACGCCCGTCATCAATGCGCTGAAGAAGCCGCCGGTCGTGGCGGGACTGGCTGGCCTGTTCCTGCTGAGCACAAGCGCCCTATTCCTGACGGTGCTGGGCGATCCCAAGGCCGGAACGCCCTCGGCCCATGTCGCACTTGAGCGCGAGGCGCCTGCCCCACAGGCGCCCGCGCCGACCGGGTTCGAGGCCTTCTCCATGGGGGCGATGGGGCTTTATCAGAATCTCGCGGGCGGCGGCGATGCGGCGACTGGCGGCGACGCGGTCATCACCCTGCCGGACGGCGGCAGCGTGTCTGGCGCAGGGGCGGCCTACAGCGCCCCGATCCATGCCGCCTCGCCCCTGGCCAAGGCGCCGATCGCGGGCCTGTCGCAGCCGGGCCCGGATGGCGTTCTGCCCATGATCGCGCCCGACGGTCGCGTACCGGCCCAGGCCTACGCCCGTCCGTTCCGTCCGAACGGCAAGCCGCGCGTGTCGCTGATCGTCGGCGGCCTCGGCCTGAATGCGGTGACGACCCGCGCGGCCATCGAACGCTTGCCGCCGGAAGTGACGCTCAGCTTCGTGCCCTATGCCGACAACCTGCAATCCTGGATCGACCAGGCGCGGGCGCAGGGCCACGAGGTCATGCTGGAAATGCCGATGGAGCCGACCGGCTATCCCGACAACGATCCTGGCCCCTATACGCTGCTGGCCGACGGCGGCGCGGACGACGTGGGCGCCAAGATGGACTGGCTGCTGGGCCGGGCGACCGGCTATTTCGGCGTGACCAACTATCTGGGCGACCGCTTCTCAAGCTCGGACACGGGCATGAACGCCTTCCTGGGCATCCTGCGTCAGCGTGGCGTGGCCTTCCTGGACGACGGGTCGTTCCAGCGTCGGCCGGGGGCCTGGGCGCGGGCCAGCGCGGACCGCGTCATCGACCGGACCCAGTCGCCGGCCGCCATCATCGCCGCCCTGAACGGGCTGGAGGCTCAGGCTAAGCTGCGCGGCTCTGCCCTGGGGACCGGCTTCAGCTATCCGGTGACGGTCGAGGCCGCCGCGCGCTGGACCGCGGGTCTGGAACAGCGCGGCCTGCAACTGGCGCCCGCCTCGTCCATGTCGATGCGGCCGGGGCGCTAGTGTCCGATCTCGAGGCCTACCGCCCCAATGTCGGGGTCGTGCTGTTCAATCGCGACGGCCTGGTCTGGTACGGCCAGCGCCACGCCACGCCCGGTCCGCATCACTGGCAGTTCCCGCAAGGGGGCGTCGATGCGGGCGAGGATCTGGAAGCCGCCGCCCGGCGCGAACTGCGCGAGGAGACGGGCGTGGCCTCGGTCGAACTGCTGGCGCGGACGGACGACTGGATCCTGTACGACTTCCCGCCCGAGGCCATGAACAACGCCAAGGCCTGGCGCGGCTTCAAGGGTCAGAAGCAGCAGTGGTTCGCCTTTCGCTTCACCGGCGACGAAAGCGAAATCGATCTGGCGGCCGACGACGAGGTGGAGTTCGACGCCTGGCGGTGGGGACCGCTTTCGGACGCCTGCGACCTGATCGTGCCGTTCAAGCGACCGGCCTATGAGCAGGTCGTGGCCGCCTTCGCGCATCTCGCGACATAGAAAAAGGGCGGCGCGAACGCCGCCCTTTCATAGTCTGCCTGAAGACGACTTAGGCCGCCTTGGCCTTCTTGTCGGCCTTGGCTTCGATCAGAGGCTGGCCGGCGCCGATTTCGATGCGGCGGGGCTTCAGCGCCTCGGGCAGTTCGCGCTTCAGCGAGATCGACAGCAGGCCGTTGACAAAATCGGCGTCGGTCACGACGACATAGTCAGCCAACTGGAAGCGGCGCTCGAAGTCACGCTCGGCCAGGCCGCGATGCAGATAGGTCTTCTGCGTCGCCGTATCGTCGTTGGCGGTCTTGCGGCCGGTGACAGTGAGCAGGTTTTCCTTCACCTCGATATTCAGCTCGTCGGTGGTGAAACCGGCGACGGCGATCTCGATGCGATAGGCGTTCTCGCCCGTGGTCTCGATATTGTAGGGCGGATAGCCGCTTTCCGAACTGGTGCGCGACGCGCTTTCCAGCAGATTGGCCAGACGGTCGAAGCCGACGGCCGAACGGTACAGCGGGGTGAAATCATAGGTACGCATCAGCATCCTCCTGAGGATCAGCAAGGTTGAGCCGCCCGGCGGTTTGGCCCGGACGGTAGGGATGCAGTCCGACGACCCGAAACCGGCGCCGTCAGTCTGGAGAACCCGAAATCGGCGCTCTCGGGAAAAGAGATGGTGACCTGCAAAACCGCGTCAAGGGCGCGGCGGCGATGATTCTGCTTGCGTCAAATTGGCCTGCGTCTCGCGAACGTCATTTGCTCGGGCGCCGCGCCTGCCTATGGAGAAGAACCTGAACCCGGAGCCCCTGATCATGCGCCCTGCCGTCTTAGGCCTCGCCGCCATCCTGCTGTCCGCCGCCCCGGCACTGGCGCAGCAGTCGCCCCAGACCGAAGGCGCGTGGACGCCGCCGCGCTCGGCCTTGTCCAGCGCCCTGCCGACCTTCGCCGAGGACACGGCTTTGCAGACCGCCATCGCCGCCGAGACCCGGCCCGCCGCAGACCGGGCGCGCGACGTCTATCGGCACCCGTACGAATCCCTGACCTTCTGGGGCCTGACGCCGGGCATGACGGTGGTGGAGATCGAGCCGGGCGGCGCCAGCTGGTGGCGGCATATCCTTGAGCCCTATGCGGCGGCAACCGGAGGCCGCTACGTGCCGGTCAACCGCCCGCTGGAAGACATGGGCGTGGCTGAGGGGGGCGCGGACTTCATCCTGGTGGCGCGCGCCTTCCACAACTGGTCGCGCAACGACCGGACCCAGCCCTATCTCCAGGCCTTCTTCAAGGCGTTGAAGCCCGGCGGCGTCCTGGCCGTCGAACAGCACCGCAGCGCCGAGGGTCTGAACGTCGCAGACGTGGCTACGACCGGCTATGTGCCTGAAAGCTACGTGATCCACGAGGCGCGCAACGCCGGTTTCGTACTGGAGGCGCGCAGCGAGCTGAACGCCAATCCCAAGGACGATCACGACCATCCGTTCGGCGTATGGACCCTGCCGCCCATCCGCCAGTCGGCGGCGCGCAACGATCCGTCGGGCCGCACCCTGACGCCCGAGGAACGGGCCGCCTTCGACGCCATCGGCGAGAGTGACCGGATGACCCTGCGGTTCCGCAAGCCGGAATAAGCAGTCTTGCGTTTTGACCGGGCCTGCGAACCTGATTAAGCCCAATCCGCCAAGGTGTGTCGGACGCGGGTCCCGGCGTCCTGCGGGAGTTTTGAATGGCTGATTGTCTGGCGAGCGCGGGCGGATTGTCGCGTCGGTTCCTGCTGAGCGGCGCGACCGCGCTGGCGCTGACCGGCTTGGCGGCTTGCGGTCGCAAGGACGAGGCCGCCAAAACGCCCGAGGCGCCGCCCAAGCCCGCCGGTCCGCCGGAAGGGTCGCTGGAATGGGCGGTGCAGGGATCCTGGCGTTCGGCCCAGGACAAGGCGCGCGACGCTTTCCGTCATCCGATGGAGACGCTGCGTTTCTTCGGGCTTCAACCGCGCATGACGGTGGTGGAGTTCTGGCCCGGCAGCGGTTGGTACACCGAAATCCTGGCCCCTTATCTGGCCAAGGGGGCGGGGACCTGTGTCACCGCCCTGTTCCCGGAAGGACCTACCGCCGATCCGGCCCAGGCTGTACTGAACGCCGCCTTCCGCACACGGTTCTCCAGCGACAAGAAACTGTATGGCGAGCCGCAGTTCACGGTGTTCGGGTCCGGCTCCGGCCCGGTGACCACGGCGGGGACGGCGGAACTGTGCCTGTTCATGCGCACCCTGCACGGCTGGATGGCGGCGGGCATCGCCGAAAAGGCCTTCGCCGACGCCTTCGCCGCGCTTCGGCCCGGCGGCATCCTGGGCATCGAGCAGCACCGGCTGTCGCCGGCCGAGGACCAGGATCCGGTCGCGGCCAACGGCTATGTCCAGGAGGCGTTCGTGCGCCAGCTGGCGGCCGAGGCGGGCTTCGTCTTCGTCGCCGCCTCCGAGATCAACGCCAATCCCGAAGACACCAAGGACCACCCCTTCGGTGTCGATACGCTGGCGCCTGCGCGCTTGACCGCGCCGCGCGGCGAGCCCGCCGATCCCGCCTTCGACCGATCCAAATACGAGGCGATCGGCGAGAGCGATCGCATGACCTTGAAGTTCAGGAAGCCCGAGTGAACCGCGCCCAAGCCTTCGCCGCCAACGCCCCCCTGATGGGGGTTCCCGGCGCCGCCTCGCCTCCCGGCGGCAGGGGCGACTGGTTCCGCGGCGCGGGCGGGATGCGCCTGCGCGCCGGCCTGTGGAAGCCATCGCACCTGAGCGCGGACAAGGTGCGCGGCACGGTGGTGCTGAGCCCCGGCCGCACCGAGCCGATCGAGAAATACTACGAGGTCATCGGCAACTTCCTGGCGCGCGGCTGGTGCGTGCTGACCCACGACTGGCGGGGCCAGGGGCTGTCGGCGCGCCTGCTGCCCGACCGTTTGAAGGGACACGCCCGCGCGGTCGAGGAGTTCCTGGACGACTATAACCGCCTGCTGAACGCCTATGAGGACCAGTGTCCCAAGCCCTGGATCATGGTCGGCCATTCGATGGGCGCCTGCCTGAACCTGTTGACGCTGGAGAGCGGCGAGAGCCGGTTCGCGGGCGCGGTCCTGTCCAGCCCCATGCTGCGCATCAAGACCGGCAAGCGGTCGATGTGGTCGGTCAAGCTGGTGGTGCGCTGGAACATCCGCCACGGCCAGGCGGGCGATTATATCCTGGGCGATCCCGACGATCCGTTCGACCACAACTTCGCCGAGGACGCCCTGACCTCGGACGAGAGCCGATACGAGATGTGGCGTCAGCAGCTGTACGCCTGCCCGCACCTCGCTATCGGCGGCCCGACCTACGGCTGGCTGGCCTTTGCGCTGGACGCGGGCGAGCGAGCGCTGAAGCCCAAGGCGCTGAAGGCGGTCAAGGCGCCGGTCGTCATCGTCCAGGCCGACGCCGACGACGTGGTGTGGAAACAGACGAACCGCTGGGCCGCCAAACGCATCCCGCGCGGCCGCTACGTTGAGGTGACGGGCGCCAAGCACGAGGTGATTATGGAGGCCGACGACCTGCGCGCCGTCTTCCTGAACGAGTTCGACGCCATGGCAGACCTAGTCGCCCCGACGGCGGATGCGGTCACTGATCCGTCGGCGAGAACCGTCGACGTGACAGCGGTCTGAGCGCGCCTTCGCTTGTTCAGCCGAGTGCGGCCTGACCGCGCCAGCGTCGATCGATGGTCTGGGTGACGCCGCACAGTTGGAGGAAGGCGACCGCGACGCCGGCGCCCGTCTCGGACTTCACCAGCAGGGGCAGGACCAGCCATTCGCGCGGGAAACGCATCACCATCACGTCGTCGCTGGACCGCAGATGCGGACAGTATTTCATCGAACGGTCGACGCATCGCCGATGCAGGGGCGCGATCGAGCCGGCGTCGATCATGACCCGGTCATCCGCGATATCCGCTCGAACCTGACCCCCGCGCGCCCGAAGCTGTCCGGCGCAACGGCGCGTCGCGATCTGGGTCCAGCGATCCGCCTCGTCCGTCGGTTCGCCGCACATGGGGCACAGCATACGCATGACGGTCAGCCGCTGGCGGACCAGATGATTTTTCGAATACTGGGGCTTGCCGCTTCTGGGGTCGCTGGCCTGCATCAGGGCGAGACGGCCACCGACCGTCTGGCAAGGTGCGGCGCGGAGGATTTCCTCGCCGCTCCAGCTGGTGACCCAGGGCACGTCGCTGCCGACGACCAGCGTGGAATGCCCAGACATCGACCGTGTCCCCCAACCGCGATCACCTGACGCCGCTATTCATCGGGCGTCAATACGTGTTGGTTTTCGGGGGCTTGGAGCTCAGGTCGCCGCGCGTTTCAGGGTCACCAGGGCTTGGTCGATCAGGCGGGCGTCGCCGACGGCAAGGATCTGGCCGTTATCGTCGGGGGCCCCGCCGCGCCAGTTGACGACCTTGCCCCCGGCGGCCTCGATCACAGGGACTAGGGCAGACCAGTCCCAAGGCTTCAGGCTGGTTTCGGCGACCAGGTCCATCTTGCCCGCCGCCACCATCGCATAGGCATAGGCGTCGCAGCCCAGGCGGGCCAGGCGGGCGGTCGCGCGCACCTGGGTCCAGGCGCCCAGTTCGGCGCCGTTGAAGATGTCGGGATCGGTGGTCGAGATGACGGCGTCGGTCAGTTTCTCGCACGCCCGCACGGCCAGCGGCGTCTCGGTCTCGCCGCGCAGCATGCGCGCGCCGGACGGGCCGCCGATGAAGATTTCGTCCAGATAGGGCTGGGCGATGACGCCGACTGTGGGGCACGCCTCCTGGCGCAGGGCGATCAGGGTGGTCCACAGCGGCAGGCCCGAGATGAAGGCGCGGGTGCCGTCGATGGGGTCCAGCACCCAGACGTGCTCGGCGTCGGGCCGGTCCTGGCCGTATTCCTCGCCGATGACGCCGTGGTCGGGATAGCGGGCGGCGATCAGGCGGCGGATGGCGGCCTCGGCCTGTTTGTCGGCCTCCGTCACCGGGTCGAAGCCGGCGGCGCCCCCCTTGTCCTCATGCGCGATGTCCGAGCGGAAGAAGGGCAGGGTCACGCGCGCGGCTTCGTGCGCCAGTTCGATGGCGAAGGCTTCGTGTTCGGTCATGAGGCTCCCTTACCGCGCTTTCGCCGGCTTGGGCGCCCCTCAGCGTTTCAGGCGGGGGCCACATCCGTGTGCAGAGACTTGGCCAGGTCCAGCAGGCGACGGCGGGGCCGTTCGTCCAGCTGATAATAGGCCTGGATCAGGTCCAGGGTCTCCTTGCGCGAGAACATTTCGCCGCCCTTGAGTGGCGGCGCGTCGGCCTCCATCGCCTCGGCGAGACCGTCGTAGAAGTACGCGACCTGGGTTTCCAGCGCCTCGGCCAGCTGCCACAGGCGGGCGGCCGAGATGCGGTTGGCGCCGCACTCGTATTTCTGGATCTGCTGGAAGCGGATGCCGACCTGGACGGCCAACTGCTGTTGGGTCAGGCCCAACAGACGGCGGCGCCGACGCAGGCGGCGGCCCAGGTGCAGGTCGATGTCGGCGGCCATGCCGTGATCCTCATCTCAACGTCTGTCCCGAAGCGGGACGACACACGTCGATGGCGGCAATCGCCATGCCGGATCGCGTCCGAGGCGAGTCCGGCTTTATTGCGGCGAGCGTGAGGGACGACGCAACCGTATGGCCCTAGCCGCATTTACTGCAACAGCTTGGCTTTTACAGGAAGGAACCACAGCATGGGTTTGGGAATCATTGGTTGGCTCGTCATCGGCATCGTCGCCGGCTGGTTGGCTGAAAAGGTCATGGGTCGTAATCACGGCCTGCTCACCAATCTGATCGTCGGCGTCATCGGCGCCCTGATCGGCGGCTTTATCTCCGCAAACATTTTCGGCACACCAGTCGGCGGCTTCAACTTCGTGACGCTGATCGTGGCGTTCCTGGGCGCCTGCCTGCTGCTGTTCCTGTTGGGACTGGTCAAGCGTCGCGCTTGATTTCGGCAACAGGCTGAAGACGAAGAGGGCGGTTCGAAAGAACCGCCCTTTTTGCTGCGGGCTTTTCGCCACCCGCCTCCTGAACGGACAAACGAAAGGGCGGCCAGGGAACCTGGCCGCCCTTCTTCATTCAACGTGCAAGCTGCTTATTGCGGCTCGGTGGGAGCCGGCGCAGCGTCCGGAGCCGGGGTCGTCGGCTCGGTCGGCTCCGTGGTCGGTTCGCTCATCGTGTCCGGCGTAGGCGCTGCGCCCGGGGCCGGAGCTGCGGCAGGGGCGGCGGCCGGAGCAGGCGGTGCGCCTGCGATCGGAGCGGCAGCATCGAACTCAGCCTTGGTATAGGCGACGACCACGCCCGTTCCTTCTTGGCGGATGCCGCTCAGCGGCACGGCGCGAAGTTGGCCGTCGGCGCCGCGAACGGTAAGCTCTTGCTTGCCTTCGGCATTGGACTGGACGCCTTCCAACTTGCCGAGTTCGCCATCAGGACCGGCGACGCTAGAACCGGGGTTCAGCGAAAGCGATTGTTGGGCCGAGGCTTCGGCGGCGGGGGCCTGAGCAGGCGCGGCGGCCGGAGCGGGAGTGGTTTCTTGCGCCATAGCCGGCGCGGCGATCATGAAGGCGGCGGCGCCAGCCAGAAGAGCGGTCTTGATGTTCATGGGAGATCCCCGGTTACACGGGCCCGACGCCCGCACCAGACCAAACTCGCGATGTTACGGAATGTTTCGTCTGCCTCGAAATGACCTCAGGAGCGCCCCGGTTGGACAATTCTTGGTCTATGTTCGGGCAATCCACGATTCGAGAGGCAAAGTTTGTCTAGCCGCCCCAGGCGCACGCCCGGTCTGATCCGCCGCCTTCTGGGTCTGGCCTATGAACTGACGCCGCAGATCTTCGCGGTGCTGGCCTTCGGGGCGGGCGCCCTGATGCTGGTCTCGGCGGTGACGCCCGAATTCGACGGACGGCTGCGCCTGTTGACCGGGGTGGTGTCGCCGATCCTAGTCGACCTGTCTCACTTCGTCGGAAGCATCGCGGGCTTTCTGCTGCTGATGCTGTCGGCGGGGCTGTGGCGTCGCAGGCGGGGCGCCTATTGGGCGGCGCTGCTGGTGCTGGCGGCGGGGGCGGTGTTTTCGGTGCTCAAGGGCCTGGACTGGCAGCAGGCGACCGACCTTGTGATCGTCGCGGCCCTGCTCGCGCCGTGCCGCACGGCCTTCAATCGGCGTTCGAGGCTTAGCGAGCCGCTGCGGCCCAGCTGGCTGTTGCTGCTGACGGCGGTGGTGGCGGCCATGCTGTGGCTGGGCTTCTTCGCCTATCGCGACGTGGCTTATAATGACGAGCTGTGGTGGCGTTTCCTCAGCGACCGACAGGCCTCGGGCTTCCTGCGCGCGGGGCTGGTGCTGGCGATCCTGACGCTGGTGGTGGCGGGGCGTTCGCTGCTGAGTTCGCCGGGATCGCACAGTCACGGCCCGGCCAGCGCCGCCGACATCGAACGCGCGACGGTGGCGCTGAAGGCGGCGGATTCGGCCACGCCCGAGGCCTGGCTGGCCATGCTGGGTGACAAGGCGCTGATGTTCAGCCCCTCGGGGGCGAGTTTCTTGGCCTACCGCGTGCGGGGACGGCGCTGGATCGCCATGGGCGAGCCCGCAGGCCTGAAAAGCGAACGGCGCGAACTGCTGTGGTCCTTCGCCGAGATGGCGGACAGCTACGGCGGAGCGGGGGTTTTCTATTCCGTCAGCGAGGACGTGCTGGGCGATCTGGCGACCATGGGATTGGCGATGCGCAAGGTCGGAGAGACGGCGGTGATCGACGCCCACCAGTTCTCGCTGGAGGGCAAGAGCAAGCAGAACCTTCGCACGGCGATCAATCGCGCCGACCGGGAAGGGGCCTCGTTCGAAGTGCTGCCGCCCGGATCGGTCGGGCCGATCGCGGGCGAACTGAAGGCGATCTCGGACGCCTGGCTGGCCATGCATGAAGGCGCCGAGAAGTCGTTCTCGCTGGGGCGGTTCGACGCCGCCTATCTGGACCTGACGCCGCTGGCCGTCGTGCGCGAGGGCGGGAAGATCGTGGCCTTCGCCAATCTACTGACCGCGCCGGACGAGGCGGCGGTGGATCTGATGCGGCACCATCCCGACGCGCCGCACGGGGTGATGGACTATCTGTTCATCCGCTGCGCTCAATGGGCCAAGGCCGAGGGTCTGGCCAGTTTCGACCTGGGCATGGCGCCCTTGGCAGGACTGGAGGATCGACGCCTGGCGCCGGTGTTCGCACGGGTCGGCGCCCTGGTGTTCGACGAGGGCGGGGCGCTGTACGGCTTCCAGGGGCTGCGCAGTTACAAGGCCAAGTTCGCACCCGACTGGCGTTCGCGCTTCATCGCCGCGCCGGTCTCGACGCCCCTGCCGCTGGCGCTGCTGGACGTGGCGCTGCTGACCGGCGGCGGCTGGTTGGGAATGTTGGGCCTGAGGAAGGGCTAGGTCAGAAGCGCCTTCAGCACCCCGTCCAGTACCGGGCGGCCGCGTGCGGTGGCGATCAGCCGGTCGTCCTGAAGAATCAGGAAGCCATCGGCGATCAGGTCCGCGACCGGCGCATGATGCGACGACAGGCCCAGGGGCGAAAGCAGGGCGGCAGGCGCGCCCTCTGTGGTGCGAAGGGCCAGCAGGAACCGCTCCTCGGCCGCATCGGCTGGAGTCTGGGCGTCGCGGTCCGACCAAGGTGCAGCGGCCGAAACCCCCGCGACATAGTCTGCGATGCGGCGATGGGCGACGGTCGCGGTCCTGACGCCGTCCAGGGTCAGTCGTCCGTGGGCGCCGGGGCCGAGGCCCAGATAGTCGCCGCCGCGCCAGACATGCAGATTGTGTGACGATCGGGCAGCTGCGCCTCGCGCGTGGTTGGACACTTCATAGGCGTCGAAACCGGCGCCCGAGAGCACGGCCTGTGTGGTTTCATAAAGAGAGGCGGCGCGGTCCTCGTCCGGCGGCGTCAAGGCGCCTCGCGCAAACGCCCGACCGAAGGCGGTGGTCGGTTCGATGGTCAGCTGATAGGGCGAAACGTGCTCAAACCCGAGGTCGAGCGCGGCCGTCAGTTCGGCGGTCCATGCTTCGGGCGTCTGGTCCGGGCGGGCATAGATCAGGTCGATCGATAGGCGGTCGAAGGCGCGGCGGGCCAGATCGACCGCGCGCAGGGCCTCGGCGGCCGAATGGTCGCGCCCGAGAAAGCGCAGGGCGGCGTCGTCCAGCGCCTGAACCCCCATCGACAGGCGGTTGATCCCGGCGTCGGCCAGGGCGGCGAACCGGCCGGCCTCGGCGTCGGTGGGGTTGGCCTCCAGCGTGATCTCGATCTCGCCAGCGGGCGGGAACAGGTCATGCGCCGCCGCGACGATGCGGGCGACGGCCTCGGGCGCCATCAGCGATGGCGTGCCGCCGCCGAAGAAGATCGAGGCCAGCCGTCGCGGGCCGGTCAGAACCCTCTGCGCGCGCAGGTCGGCCAGGATCGCCTCCACCAGCCTGGCCTGCTCCTCACTGCGCCCCCGGTCGCGCACGACGTTGAAGTCGCAATAGGGGCAGATGCGCGCGCAATAGGGCCAGTGGACGTAGAGGCCGACATCGGTCCCTGGATCGCGGGGATCAGTCAATCAGGGCGGCCTTCAGCTTGGCGAAGGCGCGGGTGCGATGGCTGATCGCGTCCTTGGCCGCCGGCTCCATCTCACCGAAGGTCTGGTCGCCGCCGTCGGGAATGAACAAGGGATCATAGCCGAAGCCCCGGTCGCCGCGCGGCGGGAAGGTCAGTTGGCCGTGAACCTCGCCCTCGACCACCACGCAGGGGCCGTCGGGCCAGGCGACGGCCAGGGCCGAGGTGAACCAGGCCGCGCGGTCGGTCGCGCCGATCTCTTCCAACCGTTCCTCGACCTTCGTCATGGCCACGGCGAAATCCTTGCCCGGGCCGGCCCAGCGGGCGGAGAAGATGCCGGGCGCCCCGTCCAGGGCCGCGACCGACAGACCCGAGTCATCGGCCAGCGACACCTCGCCCGACAGCTGGGCGGCGTGGCGGGCTTTCAGCATGGCGTTGCCGGCGAAAGTGGTCTCGGTCTCATCCGGTTCGGGCAGATTTAACTGACCGGCGGTGACGATCTCGTAATTTCCGCCCAGCAAAGCCGAGATTTCCGGGACCTTGCCGGGGTTGTGGGTGGCGACGACGAGCCGCATCCCCTTGATAAGTTTGAGATTCATCGACGATCACGCCCCTGAAACAGTCTATTGCCAAAGTTTAATATCGTTAAACGATATGTAACGTGCCTTTTCCGTTCGCACGGCCTATCTATTGATCGTCAGGAACGAGGTCGCAGCGTTCATGACTTCCTCGAAAACGGAAATGATCATGCGATTAACAAATGCAAAGGGCGATAATCGCCCAAACAGGAAAGACGGAGAAATACCATGCACACGATGAACGCCTCGATGTGGCTCGACAAGGTTGGCGCTGCTTTTGTCGCCACCGTTCTGATCGCCGCCCTGCCGACCGCCCTGGTCGTCATTCTGTTCCAAGGCTTCTGATCTAGCCTTTTTCGATCAAGAGAGCTTTGACGACCAGCATGAAGACCGCGATGTATAGAGCCGCGCGCGGGTTCGCCGGACCCCGCGTGGCCATCGCCCCGCCTTCCCCGGCCTGAGATCAAAACGACCATGCGCCTGCCGACGCCGCCAAATCCGCTGAAGCGAGGCGAGGCAAGCGCCCTGAAGGGGCTGAACGCCCTGCGTGTCCCCTTTAAAGCGATGGGGCCAGGCTCGGTCTCCAGCATGCTGAAGGTGGTGCTGGATATCGCCTATATCCTTCTGTGGCTGATCACCGGCTTTCTGCTGCTGCTGGTCATCGCCGCGATCTTCATCCCTCTGGACAATGTGAACATCACCGTCAGCGGGGATTCCGGCGGCAAGCAACTGCCGCTGACGCGCACCCTGCTGCTGTTCGGCCTGGGCGCCGCGACGGCCTATTTCGGCGGCTTCATGCTGATCCTGCGCAGCCTGCGCCGCATCATTCGCACCCTGACCATGGGCGACCCGTTCCAGCCCGACAATGTGCGCCGTCTGCGCCAGATCGGTCTGACCCTGGCCGTCGTGACCGGCGGCGTCTGGGTGGCGCAGGGCTTCGTGGCAAAACGGCTGGCGCCCGGCGTCATGGACCCGCAGGGGTTGGGCGAACTGCTGACCCCGATTTTTTCCGTGCTGATCGTCTTCGTGCTGGCGGAGGTGTTCCGCGAGGGCGCGCGCCTGCGTCGCGAATCCGAACTGACGATCTGAGCCGTTTCGAATAGGATTCCCTGCATGGCCATTCGCGTCCAGCTCGACCGCGTCCTCGTGGAACGCCGCATGTCGTTGACCGAACTCGCCGACCGGGTCGGGGTGACGGTGGCGAACCTGTCGATCCTGAAGACGGGCAAGGCGCGCGCGGTGCGGTTCTCGACCCTGGACGCCCTGTGCCGCGAACTGGACTGCCAGCCCGGCGACCTCCTGGCGCACGAACCGGGTCCGGGCGATGTCATCGAGGACGACGGCGAGGCATGAGGCGAAAGGGTCCGAGCCGCGACGAGAACGGACTGACGCCCGAAGACCGTCGGATCTGGACCCGCGTCGCCGGCTCGGTGGCGACGCCCAAGACGCGCAAGGCCGCCCGCGTCACCCCCGGCGCCGAGACCCCGCCCGAGATCGTCGTCACACCGGTGGAACGCCCACGCCCGCTGGCCAAGTCCTCGCCCAAACGCGTCGCCGTCGCGCCGCCGGTCGAGAAACGGCCATCGCCCGCACGCCCCAAGCCTGCGCCCGAGGATCTGGAGCCGCGTCGCAAGCAGCGGCTGTCGCGAGAGCGCGATCCCATCGAGGCGCGTATCGACCTGCACGGTTTCGGCCGGTTCGAGGCCGAGGATCAGTTGCGCGGCTTTTTGACCTCGTGTCAGTCGCGCGGGCTACGGGCGGTGCTGGTCATCACGGGGCAGGGCCGGATGGGCGGCGGGGTCATCCGTTCGGCCTTTGGGGAATGGATGCAATCGCCCGCACTGCGCGGCGTGGTGTCGGGCTTCACCGTCGCCCATCAGCGGCACGGCGGAAACGGCGCCTTCTACGTCACTCTGAAAAAGCGGATCTGAGGACAAAGAAAAAGGCCGGACCCGCGCTGGCGGACCCGACCTTTTCGAAAGCGGCTTGTCGCCGACCTATTTGGCGGCGATGGCGCCGGCCAGGATCACGTCGATCTGCTTGCCCATATGGTCCGACAGGGCCTGCGCGTCCCATTCGTCATAGGCGGCGCGGCGGTAGTTGGACAGATAGGCGTCCCAGATCAGCTCGACCAGCAGGCGGCTGTCGGAGTCCTTGGACAGTTCGCCCTTGGCCACGGCGTCCTGCAGGATGCCGCCGATGGCGAGCAGCAGGTTCTTGGTCGCTGCGCGGGCGCGCATCTCGGCGGCAAGCGGCTGGAACCACGACCGGGCGACGATGGCCTGGAACAGGGGCAACTGATCCAATGACGAGTGGTAGCCGGCGCTGAGGGCGGTGACGAGGCGCTGGCGGACGGGCTCGCCCTTGGGGGCGGCGGCCTCGACCACTTCGGCCAGACGCGTCATGTCCTCGGTCAGGACAGCTTCGAACAGTTCGGCCTTGTCCTGGAAGTTGGCGAAGACGGCGCCGGTCGACATGCCCGCGCCCTTGGCGATGTCGCGGATAGTGGCGGGCTCATAGCCGCGCTCGGCGAAGAGCGAACGGGCGGCGTCGAGAACCTTTTGTCGCGTGCGGATCTTGGCGGCCTGGCGGCGGTTCAGGCGGGGTTCGACGGCGAGGGAGGCGACGGTATCTGTCATAAAATCAGGCTTTTACTCTACTTTAAGTCGCGGATGAGGGGGCGCATCCGACGGTGACTTGAGGTGAATATCTCGGCCCGAGGGCGGGACGGATGGGCGCTGCTGCTCCGAGGATGCAGGAATACGAAGCCGCGCTTGCATCACGGAACCATGACGAAAATGGGTCCGCGATGCGACCGTAGGTATGACCCCCTACTCTGGACTGGGGGCGGTTTTGGTCGGACGGACCGTGCGGCGTAGCGCCCGGCTTGGACGATTGCGGCGCTCGATCGGGATCGCCGCCTGGAAGGCCTTGCGGAACTGATCCCGTCGCTCGTGGATGGAGGCGAGCACCAGACCCATGGGCACGCCCAGATCGACCAGGGTGTTTTCGGCCAACTGCAGGCTGGCCTCGGTCGTTTCCGGCACGGCGTCGGTGACGCCCAGGCCATACAGTCGAATGGCGTGCTGGTCGTCGCGGGCGCGGGCGATCAGGATCAGATCCTCGCGCATCGACCGCGCGGCCGTGACCACCTCGTCCACCTTGGTCGGGGCGTCCATCGTCACGATCAGGGCGCGGGTGGATTGGACGCCGCAGTGCTGGAGCATCTCGCGGCGGCCGGCGTCGCCATAGAAGACGTCGAAGCCGTCCCGCCTGCCGGCTGAGACGATGCCGGGATCGGTGTCCAGGGCGATGAAGGCCTGGTCGTGCTCCTTCAGCATCTCGCCGATCAGCCGTCCGACGCGGCCGAAGCCGACGATGATGACGGCCCCGTCCGCCGCTTCGAGGGCGGGCAGATCGAGCTGCTGGCCGGCGGTCGCCGACTTGCGCGCCAGTCGCTGACCCAGCAGAGCGAGCAGCGGAATGGAGAAGATGCTGACCGTCGCCGACAGGGCCACGGTATTGGTCAGTTGCGGCGGCGCCAGACCCTCGACCAGGCCGGTCGCGAAGACGACGAAGGCGAACTCGCCCGCCGGGGCCAGGACCAGCGCCGTCTCCAGCGCCGGTCGCGCGCCCAGGCCCCAGAACCTCGCCAGGCCGAAAATGACGCCCGTCTTCACGACTGTCAGAGCCAGGGCCAGTCCGAAGACGCCGAGGGGATCGGCGGCGATGGCGTCCAGGTCGAGCCCCAGGCCGACCCCGACGAAGAAGACGCCCAGCAACAGGCCCTTGAACGGTTCGATGGAGACCTCGACCTCGCGCCGGAACTCCGTCTCGGCCAGCAGCACGCCGGCCAACAGGGCGCCGATGCTCATGGACAGGCCGCTGGCCTGGGCGGCGAGGCCGGCGCCGACCACCACCAACAGGGAGGCGGCGACGAACAGTTCGCCGCCCTGATCGACCTTTCGCGCCTTGGCCACCGAACGGAACATCGGGCGCAGCACGACACGGCCCAGCAAGACCATCAGCCCCAGGCCCAGGGCGGCAGGCACTAGGGTGAACAGGGCGCGCCCCAGCACGGCAGGATCCAATGCGCCACCCTGCTGGGCCAGGGCCGCCAGGACGGTGACGGTGATCAGGATGGGCGCGACCGACAGATCCTGGGCCAACAGGATGGCGAAGGTGGAGCGGCCGACGGTGCCCTTCAGCCGCCCGCGCTCGGCCAGGACCGGCATGACGACGGCGGTCGAGGATAGGGCCAGGCCCATGCCCAACACCACGGCGCTGGCGAGCGTCTGACCCATCAGCAGGAAGCCGCAGGCCAGAACGGCGGTGCAGACCACGACCTGCATCAGGCCCAGGCCGAACACCAGCCGACGCATGGCGCGCAGCCGTTCCCACGACAGCTCCAGCCCGATCATGAACAGAAGAAAGGCGACGCCCAGTTCGGACAGCTGGGCCAACTGGCCCGGATCGCCGATGGTCAGCCACGACAGCCAGGGCAGGGCGTGCGCGAACCGGCCCAGCCCGTCCGGTCCCAGCAGCACCCCCGCCGCCAGGAAACCTAGGACGGGACTGATCTTCAATCGGTTGACCAGAGGCACGATGACGCCGGCTGCGGCCAGAAAGACCACCAGATCCTTATAGTCCCCGCCCTGACCGTGCATCCGCCCTCCTGAAGTCCATGTATGTGACCCTGATCTCCACGCCGTGGCGAGAGGTCGCAGCGCTTTCATGAATTTTTTTTAAGGCGACAGCCCACCGTCCGGGTCTAGGGTCCGGCCCGACCCGCCCGTTTCGGGGGCGGCATCCAGGACACAGTGATGAAAAGACTGCTTATCGGCGCCGCTGTCGGCGCTCTTCTTCTGCCCGCCAGCGCTGCCTTTGCGCAGGACGTCGGCCACGACCACGCCTGCATCGACGAGACATGCTCGATCGTTTCGCTGTTCTCGGGCGAAGAGACGGCGGCGGGTTGGCAAGGCACCGAGGCGCCCCGCTACGGGACCTGGGGCTTTGACATGGCCGGTCGCGACACGGCGGTGAAGCCGGGCGACGACTTCTTCCAGTACGCCAACGGCAAGGCGCTGGAGAAACTGGTCATTCCGTCGGACCGCACCAGCTATGGCTCGTTCGCCCTGCTGCGCGAACTGTCGGACAACCGCATGAAGGAACTGGTGCTGGGTCTGGCGAACCGCACCGACCTGGCGCCTGGTTCGGACGAGGCCAAGGTCGCCGACGCCTATCGCTCCTACATCGACGAGGCGCGCATCGAGCAACTGGACGCCCAGCCGCTGCAACCCTATCTGGCTGCGATCCGCGCCGCCGACAGCCATGAAAAGATGGCCGTCTATATGGGCCAGACGGTCGGCCGCTTCGGTTCGTCCTTCTTCGGCACCGGCATCACCATCGACTCCAAACAGCCGACCCGCTACGTCGTATCGACGGGTCAGTCGGGTCTGGGCCTGCCGAACCGCGACTACTATCTGGACGCCCGTTTCGCCGACAAGAAGACCCTGTACGAGGCCTATGTCGCGCGCATGCTGGGCATGATCGGCTGGGCCAATCCGACCGAGACCGCCGCCCAGATCGTGACTCTGGAAAGCAAGATCGCCGAGGCCCACTGGTCGCCGGCCGAAAACCGCAACCGCGACAAGACTTACAACGAGTTCTCCATCGCCAAGCTGGCCGAGGACGCGCCCGGCTTCGCCTGGCAGGCATATTACGACGCCGCAGAGCTGGGCGGCGTGCCGCGCCTGATCGTGCGTCAGGACACGGCCATGCCCAAGATCGCGGCCATCTACGCCGAGACGCCGGTCGAACTGTTGCAGGCGTGGGAAGCCTTCCACACCGCCGACGACATGGCGCCGATGATGTCCAAGCGTTTCTCCGACGCCCAGTGGGAGTTCCGTTCGCGCGATCTGTCGGGCCAGCCCGAGCAGCGCACGCGTGAAAAGCGCGCCATCTCCTTCGCCGAAGGGTCGTTGGGCGAGGCTACGGGCCGGCTCTATGTCGCCCAGTATTTCCCGGCCGAATCCAAGGCCAAGATGGAAGAACTGGTCGCCAATCTGCGCACCGCCCTGTCGCACCGGATCGAGACCCTGACGTGGATGGGGACCGAGACCAAGGCGGCGGCGCAGGAGAAGCTGCGCAAGTTCACGGTCAAGATCGGCTATCCTGAGAAGTGGCGCGACTATTCCGGCCTGGACGTCCGTGCCGACGACCTGGTCGGCAACGCCGAACGCAAGGGTCTGTTCGAGTGGAACTACGACCTCGCGCGCCTGAACGAGCCGGTCGACAAGTCGGAGTGGGGCATGACCCCGCAGACAGTGAACGCCTATTACAACTCGGCCAACAACGAGATCGTCTTCCCGGCGGCCATCCTGCAGCCGCCCTTCTTCGATCCGAACGGCGATGCAGCGGTCAACTATGGCGGCATCGGCGGGGTGATCGGCCACGAGATCGGCCACGGCTTCGACGACCAGGGCTCCAAGTCCGACGGCGACGGGGTGCTGCGCAACTGGTGGACGCCTGAGGACAAGACCAACTTCGAGGCTCTGACCGCGCGTCTGGGTGCGCAATATGCGACCTATGAGCCGATCGCGGGCTACACCATCAATCCCGGCCTGACGATGGGCGAGAACATCGGCGACGCCTCGGGCGTGGCGGTGGGGCTTGAGGCCTATCACCTGTCGCTGAACGGCCAGCCGGCGCCGGTTCTGGACGGGGCGACGGGCGACCAGCGCTTCTTCTACGGCTGGGCCCAGGTTTGGCAGTCGAAATACCGCGACGAAGCCCTGAAGCAGCAGGTCGCCACCGACCCGCACTCGGCGGCCCAGTTCCGGGTCATCGGCCCGCTGCGCAACGTCGATGCCTGGTACGACGCTTTCGACGTTCAGCCAGGCACGAAATACTATCTGACGCCTGAGGAACGCGTTCGCCTCTGGTAAGGCGAAGCTTGTTCGAGAATGGAAAGGCCGGGGTTCGCCCCGGCCTTTTCATGTCGACAATCGCCTGTCGAAACCTCGACATCGCATCGACAATTTATCGAGGTTTTTCAAAGGTCGCGCTGGGCTCCAGACGCGAAAAAGCCCGCTGCGGGGGATACATCGCAGCGGGCTTTCGCGCTCTTTGAAGAGCGGACGTTTCCTCCCCGAAACGCCTTCGAGTGCTGCGCGCTTGAGCAACGCTTGCCCTCGAGTGAGTTCATTTGACGCATCGGCCCCGGCTGCGTCAACGGCTGGATCTGCCCGAGTCGAACTTTCTTCGACTTATCGCTGATAAGTCATCTTTGAGGCCCCTCATTATCGAAGTTTATTCGATAATGGATTTAATGGCGGCGACCAGGCCCTCGCGGGGGATCTTCATCTGGCCCGGACGTTCGGCCTTCCAGGCGTCGTTGTCGGTGATGGCGGCGGCGGCGGCACGGCCGGCGTCCAGATCCTTGATGGTGACCTCGCCCGCCGCGATCTCGTCTCCGCCCAGGATGACGACGGCAGGGGCGCCGCGCCGGTCGGCGTATTTCATCTGGGGCTTCATGCCCGCCCGCCCGAGGTAGAGCTCGGCGGAGACGCCCGCAGCGCGCAGTTCGGCGACGGCGGTCAGATAATGGGCCATGTCGTCCTCGGAGAAGAAGATGACGACTACGGGACCACGCACGGCGTCCTCTGCGCCGCGACCGGCCGCGCGCAGGGCCGAGGCCAGGCGCGAGACGCCGAAGGAGAAGCCGGTGGCCGGCGTGCTCTGGCCGGTGAAGCGGGCGACCAGGTCGTCATAGCGGCCGCCGCCGCCGATGGAGCCGAAGCGGACCGGGCGGCCCTTCTCGTCCACGGTGTCCAGCAGCAGTTCGGCCTCGAACACAGCGCCGGTGTAATATTCCAGGCCGCGCACGATGGTGGGGTCGAACTTGACCGCCTCCTGGCCGACCGACATGGCGGC
Organism: Brevundimonas sp. AC546; assembly: GCF_979258305.1. Classification (NCBI taxonomy): domain Bacteria; kingdom Pseudomonadati; phylum Pseudomonadota; class Alphaproteobacteria; order Caulobacterales; family Caulobacteraceae; genus Brevundimonas; species Brevundimonas sp. AC546. The sequence goes on along the minus strand of NZ_OZ409849.1, from coordinate 1,864,365 downwards.
CAGCGCCCGGTCGATGGCGGCCAGTTCGTTCAACGCCGCCTCGCCCGCTGCGCCCAGGTCGCCGGAACGCGCGACGGCGTCCAAGGTCTCGGCGCGCGACAGGCCGGGCGTGTTGGCGGAAGCCAGGAAGGCCTCGATGGCGGCCGTGACCTTGGTCGGCAGGCTGGCGCCCTTGGTATAGTCGCCGGACTCGTCCAGTCGGCCTTCGCCCAGCAGTTGGACGACGCCGTCCCAGCCCAGGCGGTCGAACTTGTCGATGGCGCGAAGAGCTGTCAGGCGCTGACCGGCCTCGGTCACGCCGCCGGCGTCGAACAGGCCGTCGAACAGCTTGCGGTTCGACACGCGGATCTGGGCTTGCCCTGCGTCCAGGCCTGCGCTGGCCAGACCTTCGCAAGCCATGGCGATGATCTCGGCGTCGGCCTCGGGCCGGTCGGAGCCGACGGTGTCGGCATCACACTGCCAGAACTCGCGGAAGCGGCCGGGGCCGGGCTTTTCATTGCGCCACACCGGGCCATAGGCGTAGCGCCGGAACGGCTTGGGCAGGGTTTCCCACGTCTGGGCTGCGAACCGGGCCAGGGGCGCGGTGTGATCGTAGCGCAGGGCCATCCATTCGCCCGGCTCGTCCGAACCGGCGTCGTCCTGAAGCGCGAAGACGCCTTCGTTGGGGCGGTCGGCGTCGGGCAGGAATTTGCCGAGCGCATCGGCATATTCGAAAGCCGGGGTCTCCAGCGGCTCGAAGCCCCAGCGCTCATAGACCTCGGATACGCGGGCGACGATGCGCCGCTCGGCGGTCAGATCGCGGCCGCGCTTGTCTGCGAAGCCGCGTGGGTTGCGGGCGAGGGGGCGAGGGAGGGCGGCGTCGGTCATGGCGCGCGCTTAAGCCAAGGGGCGGGTCATCGCAAATTCCACGAGATGGCGGCTGGCGGCTTTCGGATCGTCGAGTGTCGGGCGTCGGACACAGGCGCTTGTTACGCAAAGAGAAATCGCATTGGGGCGGAACCTGGGCGGCATGCTTTCCGTTGTTGAGCGCCATGACGCCACACGCCCTTCTCGTACCCCGCACCTGCAACACGTCGGACCGACGCACCATCCGCTGGTGGGAGTGCGAACTCGTCGATACGGATGGGTCTCGACGCATTCGGCATCAGGCCTTCTTCTCCATCGGCGAAGCGAAATCCTGGGCTTTGGCGCAGGGCTATCCCGTCAGCGACGACGCCGCGTCGTCCCCCGAAGCCTGATGTCCAGGGACGCGCCGACGGGAGTCCTCACCGCAGAGGCCTTCGACACCCCGCGCATCCTGCTGGCCGGGGAGGTCGATTACGCCATGTACGACCGGTTCCGAGATCAGTTCGCCAAAGCGCCCACGACGGGACTGACGGTGATCGAACTGTCGACCCTGGGGGGCGATCCCGAAGTGGCGCGGATGATGGGCGAGGATGTCCGGTTCCAGAGCGACATCAATCCGACGCGACGGCTGGTTTTCCTGGGCAAGGCGGCGATCTATTCGGCCGGCGCCACCTTCATGAGCTTCTTCGCAGTCGAGAACCGTTATCTTACCCGCGGAACGCGGGTGATGATCCACGAACGCAAGATGGACAAGGAACTGCACGTCACCGGCCCGTTGACGACCTGCGTGGCTTCGGTGAAGGCGATGCTGAACGAGCTGGAACACTCCATCGCCATCCAGAACGAAGGGTTCGAAAACCTGGTGCGGGGATCCTCCGTCACCATGGAAGACGTGCTGCAACGGGCGCCGGCCAACTGGTATATCGAGGCTCAGGAAGCCAAGGCGCTGGGCCTGATCGCCGAGGTGATCTGACCGCCGGGTCAGGCCTCCAGCGTCTCCACCGTCAGATTGCCGTTGGTGTAGACACAGATTTCGGCGGCGATCTTCATGGCCTTGCGGGCGACCTGTTCGGCGTCCAGCTCGGTCTCCTCGATCAGGGCGCGGGCCGCCGACAGGGCGTAGTTGCCGCCCGAACCGACGGCGGCGACGCCGTATTCCGGCTCCAGCACGTCGCCGACGCCGGTCACGGTGAAGATGGACGACTTGTCCGCCACCAGCAGCATGGCCTCCAGCCGCCGCAGATAGCGGTCGGTGCGCCAGTCCTTGGCCAGGTCCACGCAGGCGCGCGCCAGCTGATCCGGATACTGCTCCAGCTTGGCCTCCAGCCGTTCGATCAGGGTGAAGGCGTCGGCCGTAGCCCCGGCGAAGCCCGCCAGCACCTTGCCGCCGGCCAGAACTCGCACCTTGCGCGCCGCGCCCTTGACGATGGTCGGCCCCATCGAGACCTGGCCGTCGCCGACGATGACGGTGCGGCTGTTCTTGCGCACCGCCAGAATGGTGGTGCCGTGCCAGTCGGGAAAGGACGAGGAGGAGGCGTCGAAGGATCGGTTCATCCCGATCAGATGGACAGTCGGCGGCGCGGGATCAAGTCTTGTCCAACTGCTGACACCGGTGGCCATATTCTGACCGAACTTAGCCGTATAACGGCAATATGCAGGCGTGAATGCCGCGAAACTTGGAACGTACGTTGCTCTATCGGCTGGTTTTTGTGAGCGAAATGGTCGGCGGGATCGGCACGGACGTGCAGTCGGTCGCCGAAATCCTCGGCGCGTCCGAGCGCAACAACCGACGCGACGAAATCAGCAGCGCCATGATGTTCCATGAGGGCGAGGCGGCTCAACTGGCGGAGGGCGCGCGTGCGGATCTCGATCGCCTGCTGGCGCGACTGTCCAACGATCCGCGTCATCGCAACATCCAGGTGCTGGACGACCGGCCCGTGATCCAGCGCCGGGTGGGCGATGCTGCGCGTCTATGCGCGCTCAGCGCGACCCAGGCTCAGAACATGCTGCATGGTCGGCGGCTCAGCGAGCTGTCCAGCGCCGGGCTGGAAAAGTTGTTGTCCAGCGAACAGGTCAAGATGGCCGCCTGACCGGGCATCGAGCGGCGCCTTCTGTTAACCCCTGATCGCCTAGCTGTCCCCGTCGGGCCGTGGCCCTGAGTTGCGTAAGAGTTCTCATGGCGTTGTTTCGAATTGTCTATGTCAGCGAGGCGACGGGATCTGTCGGCTCTGGCCTGATGCCCCTGATCGACATCATCGGCGTATCCGAACAGAACAATCGCCGCGACCATCTGACCGGCGTGCTGATGCGCCACGACGGGCGATTCATTCAGATTCTCGAAGGGGCGCGCGCCGATCTGAACCGCGTCATGGCGCGGGTGAGCGCCGACTGCCGTCACGACAATCTGCGCATCCTGTCGGACCGGCCGATTCTGGAACGGCTGTTTCCCGCCTGGGCCATGGGACGGCTGGAAGCGACGCCTGAAGTCGAGGCCTTTCTGGCGACCGATCTGACGCAGTCGGACGTCCTTGCCGAGGTGGATCGCCTGCTGGCGGGTCTGGTTCAGACGACGGCTGACGCCGTCTAGCGCGGCGCCCCTCGCGGACCGCCGCGCGGATGGCTAGATGGGGCGATGATCTTTTCCGAAGACGAAGTCGAACGCTATGCGCGGCATCTGGTCCTGTCCGAAGTGGGCGGGCCGGGGCAGCAGGCGCTGAAACGCGCGCGTGTGCTGATCGTCGGCGCCGGCGGCGTGGGCGCGCCGGCGGCGCTTTATCTGGCGGCGGCGGGCGTGGGGACGCTGGGCCTGATCGACGACGATGTCGTGGGCCTGTCCAACCTGCAGCGCCAGATCGCCTTTTCCACGGCGGAGGTCGGGCGGCCCAAGGTCGAGGCGGCGCAGCAGAGGCTGGAGGGGCTCAATCCCCATGTCTCCATCGAGACCTTTGCCGAGCGGCTGACGGTCGATAATGCGGCGGCGCGGGTCGGGGCTTTCGACATCGTCCTGGACGGCACTGACGATTTTCAGACCCGGATGTGGGTCAATGCGGCCTGCGTGGCGGCGGGCAAGCCGCTGGTGTCGGGCGCGCTGGGCCGCTGGAACGGTCAGGTCGGGGTGTTCGCCGGTCGGCCCTGCTATCAATGCCTGACGCCCGAGGTTCCGCCGGACGCGGAGACCTGTTCGCGGGTCGGCGTCGTGGGGGCGCTGGCGGGCGTCATCGGGTCGATGGCGGCGCTGGAGGTCATCAAGCTGATCACGGGCGCGGGCGAGGCCCTGACGGGACGGCTGATGCTCTATGACGGCCTGGCGGGAACGGCGAGGACCGTGCGGATCGCCGCCGATCCCCATTGCCCGATCTGCGGCGGCTGAGCCTCAGGCGGCCGTGGCGAAGCGGATGTCGGCCAGGTCCAGCTCCGGCAAAGGCGCGGCGAAACCCAGGGCGGGGTTGCTCAGCACGGTCACCAGTCGTTCGCCGCAATACAGATAAAGGGTCTCAAACCCGACCCAGTTGCGGGCGATCCCTTCCAGCGCCTGATTGGCCGCCGTGTCGTTGGCGGCGTCGAGGACGCAGATGTCCCGTACCGGAACGCCGGGCAGGTTGACGATGCAATAGTAGGAGTCCAACGCAACACTTCCTCGAATACGCCGCCGGAAACGAAGCTCGCTCGTGGCGGTTCCTCCCCTGCCCGTGGTTTTCGACAGCCGTGTGAGTCCGGTCCGACAGACTTGTGAAAAAGGAGGCCCGATGGCCCGACGTCCCGCCTCGCCCAAACGCCTGAACGCCGCCAATCTGAGCGGGTTGGGAGCGGATCGCCTGGGCGAACTGCTGATGCAGGCGGCCGACGCGGACGCCATCCTGAAGCGCCGACTCCGTCTGGTGCTTGCAGCCGAGGCCGGACCGGACCTGCTGGCGCTCGAACTGGACAAGCGTCTGTCGACCATCGCCGCCAGCCGGGCGCGGGTGTCGTGGAGGAAACGGCCGGACCTGCTGAGGGATCTGGACATCCTGCGCGGGGCCATCGTGGGCGATCTGGCCGTGGCGGCGCCGGGAGCGGGGCTGGAGCGGCTGATCGCCTGGTTCGATCTGTTTCGCGGCCTGACGACGCGGGTCAAGGATCAGAAGGGCGAGGTGGCGGCCGCGTTCGAGACGGCGGCGCCGGACTTGTGGCGGATCGCCCAGGCTGCGGTTCAGGCGGACGAGAAGGCTGTCGCGCTACTGGCCCAGGCGGTGGAGCGTCAGCCGCTGGAATACGCCCGCTGGATCGGGGCGGGCGGCGATGAACTGACGGCGGACCTGGCCAAGCGGCTGCTGGACCCTCTGGACAAGGCGTCGAGCGCGCGCGGGATGCGGACAGTGATGCGGCGGCTGGCGGACCGGGCGGGCGATCTGGATCTGTGGCTGTCGCTGACGACGCCGGAGGAGCGGGGCTCGCCGGATTTCGCGGCGGTGATGGCCAAGCGGCTTCTGGTCGCGGACCGCATCCCAGAGGCGCGACAGGCGCTGGAGGCGGCGCTGGCGCCCTCGGCGGGCAATCGGCGCTGGACGTTCGGGCGTTCGCCTCAGGCCGGGCCGCCCATCCTGACGCCGGCCTGGGAAGCGACCTCGATCGACCTGCTGGAGGCCGAAGGCCGCAAGGACGAGGCGCAGGAACTGCGCTGGGCGATGTTCGAACGCGACCTGTCGGCGCCGGTGCTGAGGGCCTATCTGGCGCGCCTGCCGGACTTCGACGATGTCGAGGCGCTGGACCGCGCCCTGGCGTACGCCGCGACCCATGCCGATTTCGAGACGGCGCTGGGCTTCCTGATGGACTGGCCCGCCCACCGCGAGGCGGCGGCCCTGGTCGAGCGCCGCATCCGCGAGGTTCGCACGGCTCTGCCCTCGAAGGCGGACTGGGCGGCGCGGCTGGCGCAGAAATATCCGGACGCGGCCGAGCGGTTGCTGGCTTCGGCCTAAAGCATCGCAGGGATCACCCGGTCGGGCGGGCGGTGGCCGTTCTGGTAGGTCATGACGTTGGCGATGACGCGGTCGCCCATGTCCTGGCGCGCTTCCAGGGTGGCGGAGCCCAGGTGGGGCAGCAGGACGACATTGGGCTGGCCCAGCAGGCCGGGATGGATGTCCGGCTCGTTCTCGAACACGTCCAGGCCGACGCCGGACAGGGCGCGCATGGCGACGGCCTGGGCCAGGGCCGCCTCGTCGATCAGTTCGCCCCGCGCGGTGTTGATCAGGATGGCGTGGGGCTGAAGCCTGGCCAGGCGTTCGGCCGACAGCAGATGGTGGGTGTCCTTCGTCGCTGGACAGTTCAGCGAGACGATGTCCATCCGCGCCAGCATCTGGTCCAGGTCATCCCAATAGGTGGCGCCCAGCTCTTCCTCGATCAGGGCGGGGATGGGCTTTCGGTTATGGTAGTGGACCTGAAGCCCGAACGCCTTGGCGCGGCGGGCCAGGGCCTGACCGATCCGGCCCATGCCGACGATGCCCAGCCGCTTGCCCCACAGTTTGCGCCCGCACATCCAGGTCGGGGTCCAGCCCTCGAACCGGCCCTCGGCGACCACCTGGGCGCCCTCGACGATGCGGCGGCTGACGGCCAGAATCAGGCTCATGGCCAGGTCGGCGGTGTCCTCGGTCAGGACGCCGGGGGTGTTGGTGACGATGATGCCGCGCGCCACGGCCGCGTCGATGTCGATGTGATCCACGCCGGCGCCGAAGTTGGCGATCATCTTCAACTGATCGCCCGCGCCATTGATCAGGTCGGCGTCGATGACGTCGGTGATGGTGGGGACCAGAACCTCGGCGCGCTGGACGGCGGCCCGGAGTGCGGCGCGATCCATCGGCTGATCCTTCAGGTTCAGCTCGGCGTCGAACAGCTCGCGCATCCGCGTTTCCACCGCGTCGGGCAGGCGTCTGGTTAATACGACCTTAAGCTTGCGGGCGGACATTGCGGGCCTTGGTTTGCGGGCGGCGATTCAGACGGATCGAAAGCCCGCGCGACGGGTCGTTCCATTCAGTGTCTAGCAAAGCCGCCGCCATCTTCCAAAGCCTGCGACGCCGCATCGCCATCGTTCTCGCCGTTGTGGGCCTGGGCGTGATGGCCAGCGCGGGCGCGACCATGCCCGACGGGCGACCGACGCCCACGGGGCTTGAGGTGCCGCGCTGGATTTCGCTGAAGTCCTCGCACGTCCGCGCCCGTCAGGGGCCAGGGCTGGATTATCCGATTCTGTGGGAATATCGCGCCGCCGGCCTGCCGGTTCAGGTGATCGCCGAGACGACCGAATGGCGCAAGATCTGCGATCCGGACGGCGCCGTCGCCTGGATCCACCGCACCGTGTCGTCGGGCCGCCGCTATGTCTTCAACACGACCGCTCAGGAAGTGCCGATCCGGTCGGGCCGATCCGAAACGGCCTCGGTGCGGGCGCGCCTGTCGCCCCGCGCCCTGGTGTCGCTGGACGAATGCGAAGAGGGCTGGTGCAAGGTCCGCGCGCGACGGCTGGAAGGCTGGGTGGCGCAGCGGGCGGTGTTCGGGACCCAGGAACGCGCGCTGTGCAACGCCAATCGCCCGGCGGGCACGGGACGCAACTGACCGCACGCTGTTGAGCGAAGCGGCGGGGTCGTGTAACCCGCGCGCAACGCCTTAAGAAACGGAAACGCCTTGACCCAGTCCCAATATCCTTCGTCCTTCGATCACGAGGCCCTGCTGGCCTCGGGCCGCGGCGAGCTGTTCGGTCCCGGCAACGCTCAGCTGCCCGCCCCGCCGATGCTGATGTTCGACCGGATCACGACGATCAACTCTGACGGCGGCGAGCACGGCAAGGGCTATGTCGAGGCGGAACTCGACATCAATCCCGAGCTCTGGTTTTTCCAGTGCCACTTCATCGGGGACCCGGTCATGCCGGGCTGCCTGGGCCTGGACGCCATGTGGCAGCTGGTCGGTTTCTACCTGGGCTGGATCGGCGGACCCGGCAAGGGCCGCGCCCTGGGCGTCGGCGAGGTCAAGTTCACCGGCCAGGTGACGCCCGACATCAAGAAGGTGGTCTACAAGATCAACCTGAAGCGCGTCATCAACCGCAAGCTGGTCATGGGCATAGCCGACGGCGTGCTGGAGGCCGACGGCCAGGTCATCTACACCTGCAACGACATGCGGGTCGGCCTGTTCGGGGCCAAGGATGAGGCGGCGGGCGGTTAAGCCCCTATATAACCGCGAACAAGGCGGACGGTCCTCGGGCCAAGAAGCATCAAGAAGGAAACACCATGCGTCGTGTCGTAGTCACCGGCCTGGGCATCGTCTCCTCCATCGGCCACGGCGCCGAAGAGGTCACCCAGTCTCTGCGCGAAGCCCGTTCGGGCGTCGTCCATGCAGCGGATCACGCCAAATACGGCTTCCGCAGTCAGGTTTGGGCCCCGCCCAAGATTGGCCCATGGGAAGAGCTGGTCGATCGTCGCGCGGCCCGCTTCCTGGCCAACGGCACGGCGTGGGCGCACATCGCCTTCGAAGAGGCGCTGAAATCGTCGGGCATGACCGCCGACGAGATCAAGGACGACCGCATCGGCCTGATCGTCGGCGAGGGCGGCCCCTCGACCCAGGTGATCTTGCAGGCCGCCGCCACGACGGTGGAACGCGGCTCGCCCAAGCGCATCGGCCCGTTCGCGGTGCCCAAGGCCATGGCCAGCGGCCCGTCGGCGGTGCTGTCGACCTGGTTCCAGATGCGCGGCGTCAACTATTCGATCAGTTCGGCCTGCGCGACGTCGGCTCACTGCATCGGCGCCGGGGTCGAACAGATCCAGTGGGGCAAGCAGGACGTGGTCTTCGCCGGCGGTTGTGAGGACATCGACTGGTCCATGTCGAACATGTTCGATGCGATGGGCGCCATGTCCTCGGACTTCAACGACAATCCGTCGGTCGCCTCGCGCGCCTATGACGCCAACCGCGACGGCTTTGTCATCGCCGGCGGCGCGGGCATCGTCGTGCTGGAAGAATACGAGCGGGCCAAGGCGCGCGGCGCGACCATCTATGCCGAGGTCACCGGCTACGGCGCCAACGCCGACGGTCACGACATGGTCGCCCCTTCTGGCGAGGGCGCTCAGCGCTGCATGAAGATCGCGCTGGAACAGGCCGGCAATCCCCGGATCGATTACCTGAACCCGCACGGCACCTCGACCCCGGTCGGCGATTCCAAGGAGATGGAGGCCGTGCGCGCCGTCTTCGGCGACCAGATGCCAATGATCTCCTCGACCAAGTCGCTGACGGGCCACTCGCTGGGCGCTGCGGGCGCACAGGAAGCCATCTACTGCCTGCTGATGATGCAGAACGGCTTCGCCGCCGAAAGCGCCCACATCGAAAACCTCGATCCGGCGTTCGAGGGGATGCCGATCCTGCGCCAGCGGCACGAAGGCGAACTGACCCACGTCATGTCCAACAGCTTCGGCTTCGGCGGCACGAACGGCACGCTGATCCTGTCGAAGGTCTGACCCTCTACCGATGACCCGTCATCTCAGGGCTTGTCCCTGGGATCCCGACTCCCGGTGTTCGACTATGGCGCGGCGCGCCCTGCGGATGGACCGGGAGTTCGGATCCTCGCCACAAGGGCGAGGATGACGAAGTTTTTGCGTGAACTGTTCTTTTTAGAACCTCGAACGCCCGATCGTTCTCAACTTGGCTGTTTACACGACCGATTGTCGCCCTTAGAGAGCGTCGCCGTGACCCAGCGCCCGACCAAAGCGATGACCTCGAAAACCACCGGCTTCGGCGGGGCGGTTTCGGGTGTGCGCAAGGTCTGAAGCGCCGAACCCCGATCCCAAGCCCCGCCGATGCGCGGGGCGGTCGATCCGGCTCAACCCCGCGCCTCCATCCTGTAAGGAGACGCCTTCCATGTCCTTTTCCCCGTCCAATCCGCCGCATGTCGGCATCGTCGGCGCCACCGGCCTCGTCGGCGAGATGATGCGCGGCCTGCTGGCCGAGCGGAACTTCCCGCTGGCCTCGCTGCGCCTGTTCGCCTCGGCCCGGTCGGCGGGCAAGATGGTTCGCTTCGGCGAGACCGACATCGTGGTCGAGGACGCCGCCAGCGCCGACTACGCCGGGCTGGACATCGTCTTCTTCTCGGCCGGCGGGGACACGTCCAAGGCCCTGGCGCCAAAGGTGGCTGCCGCCGGGGCGGTGGTGATCGACAACTCCTCGGCCTGGCGCAGCGACCCCGACGTGCCGCTGGTGGTCGCCGAGGTGAACCCCCACGCCCTGCCGAACCTGCCCAAGGGGATCATCGCCAATCCCAACTGCACCACCATGGCCGCCATGCCAGTGCTGAAGCCTCTGCACGACGCGGCGGGCCTGAAGCGTCTGACCGTATCGACCTATCAGGCCGTCTCGGGCGGCGGGGTCGAGGGCATTCGCGTGCTGGAGGACCAGGCGCGCGCCGCCGTAGGACAGGGCGCGGCCCTGGCCCGCGACGGATCGGCCGTGGACTTCGGTGCGCCCGAGAAGTGGGTGGTGCCGATCGCCGCGAACGTCGTGGCCCTGAACTACACGCTGTGCGAGGACGGCTATACCGACGAGGAGCTGAAGCTGCGCGACGAGAGCCGCAAGATCCTGGAGATTCCCGGCCTGCCGGTGTCCGGCACCTGCGTGCGGGTGCCGGTCTTCACCGGCCATTCGCTGTCGATCAATGTCGAGTTCGAACAGCCGTTGTCGGCGGCCCAGGCGCTGGAGCTGCTGGGCCAGGCGCCGGGTGTGGTGGTGACGGCCGTGCCGAACCCGCTTGACGCCACGGGCAAGGATCCGGTCTTCGTGGGTCGCGTGCGTCCCGATCCGACGGTCGAGCACGGCCTGGCCCTTTTCGTGTCCAACGACAATCTGAGGAAGGGCGCGGCCCTGAACGCGGTCCAGATCGCCGAGGTCCTGGTTCAGCAGCGCGGCTGATCGGACCACAGGCGGGGTTCAGTCGTAGCGCACGCCGCTGAGATAGAGCCCTGCCGAGGGGGCGACGGGGCCGCACCGGGCGCGGTCCTTCGCCTCCAGTGCCGCCTTGACGTCATGAGCGCTCCAGCGGCCCAGCCCCACCTCGACCAGGGTTCCGGCCATCGACCGGACCTGGCGGTGCAGGAAGCTGCGCGCCTGGAAGACCAGATGCACCTCCTCGCCGAAGCGGGAGACGCGGGCCACGTCCAGCGTCCGAACCGGCGACTTGGACTGGCAGGCCACGTCGCGGAAGGTGGTGAAGTCGTGCAGCCCGACCAAGACCTGGGCCGCATGGTGCATGGCCTCGGCGTCCAGCGTCTTCTTGACGTGCCAGACGCGGTCGCGCTCCAGCACCGGCTGGGGGCGACGGTTGAGGATGCGATACAGATAGCCCCGTCCCGTCGCCGAGAACCGCGCGTGCCAGTCGAGATCGGGCGCATAGGCCGCCGACAGGACGCAGACGTCCTGTTTGATCAGATGGGCGTTCATGGCGTTCAGCACCGTATCGACGGGCCAGTCGCGCTCCAGATCGGCGTGGATGACTTGGGCGGTCGCATGGACGCCGGTGTCGGTGCGACCGGCGGCGGCGATGCGAATCCGCTCGCCGGAGAAGGCGTGAATGGCGGCCTCCAGCGCGCCCTGCACCGTCGGCTGGCCGTCCTGAGCCTGAAAGCCGTTATAGGCCGTGCCGTCGTATTCGATGGTCAGCTTGTAGCGCGGCATCAGCCGAGCACGGTCCCGACCGGCAACGCGAAGCCTCGCAGCATCTCGTCGGCCGACTGCGCCGCCTTGCCCTCGCGCTGGACGCGGATCAGGCGCACGGCGCCGGTTCCGCAGGCCACAGTCAGGGCGTCGTCCAGAATCTCGCCCGGCGCGCCCGAACCGTCCGCCAGGGCCGACAGCAGGGCCTTCACCCGCACAGGCCCGGTGTCGGAAGGCGCTTCGAACCAGGCGCCGGGGAAGGGGGACAGGCCGCGGATGTGGGCGTCCACCTCGGCGGCGGGGCGGGTCCAGTCGATGCGGGCCTCGGTGGGGGTGATCTTCCTGGCGTAGGTCGGCTCTCCGACCTGTCCCGACGGCGTGACGCTGCCGCGCTCAATGGCGGCGAGGGCGCGGGGCCACAGACCGGCGCCGACATGAGACATGCGCTCCGACAGCGTTGCGGCCGTGTCGTCGGTGCGGATGTCCATCAGTTCGGTCAGCAGGATGGGGCCTTCGTCCAGGCCGACGCCCATCTGCATGATCTGGACGCCGGTCTGGGCGTCGCCGGCCATGATGGCGCGCTGGATCGGCGCAGCGCCACGCCAACGGGGCAGCAGCGAACCATGAAGGTTGAAACAGCCCAGGCGGGGCGCATCCAGCACCTCGGCCTTGAGGATCTGGCCGTAGGCGACGACGCAGGCGGCATCGAGGTCCAGGCTCTGGAAAGCGGCGATGGCGTCCGGGCTCTTCATCGACTCGGGCGTGAAGACGGGCAGGCCCATGGTTTCGGCGAAGGCGTGGACCGGCGACGGCGTCAGCTTCTGGCCCCGGCCCTTGGGGCGCGGCGGCTGCGAATAGACGGCGACGATCTCGTGGCCCGAGGCGATCAGCTCGGCCAGAGACGGCACGGCGAAGTCGGGAGTTCCCATGAAGGCAAGGCGCATGGGCAGGGCTTTAGAGCATGATCGTTTCGGACGGAACCGCAATGCGGTTCAGGCCGGAGCGTGAATCATGCTCTCCAAGAAAGAGGTTTAGGCCTTCTACTGCCAGCGGGTGAAGACGCCGCCGCCTTCATCCCATTCGCCGCCCGCGTCCAGGGCGTCGTCGAAATCGAGCAGACGATCCAGCAGCAGGCCCGCCACCACGCCCAGCAGGGCCACGCCGGCCAGGGTCGCAACGCCGGCGACACCGATCTTCTGGCTGCGGGTCAGGCGACGCCGGCCCGAGGAATCGATGATCAGCGAACGGCCGCGCGGAATGGACGGCGCAATGCGGCGCGCGGCGCGTTCGATACGTTCGGGGCGGACGGTCTTGGTCATCAGGCGGCGATCCTGTCGCGGGCGGCCTTCTTGACCTTGGTCACGGCGCGATCCCGCTTCAGCCGCGACAGATGGTCGATGAAGAGCACGCCGTTAAGGTGGTCCATCTCGTGCTGGATGCAGACGGCGTAGAGGCCCTCGGCCTCCTCCTCCACCGACTGACCGTCACGGTTCAGATAGCGAATGCGGACGCGGGCCGGGCGTTCCACCTTGTCGAAATACTCGGGGATCGACAGGCAGCCTTCCTCGTAGGTGTAGAGCTCGTCCGAGGTCCACAGGATTTCCGGGTTGGCGAAGAAGCGCGGATTCTTGCGCGCCTCGGCATTCTCGGCCGCCTCTTCCTCGGTCTCGCAGACCACGCCGTCCTTGTCGCCCAGGTCCATGACGATGACCCGGTCCAGAGCGCCGATCTGCACGGCGGCCAAGCCGATGCCGGGCGCGTCGTACATGGTCTCCAGCATGTCGTCCATCAGGGCGCGGACGGCGTCGTCCACCGCCGCGACGGGCGTGGAGACCTGCTTTAGGATCGCCAGGTCGGCGGGGATGTCGATGGTGAGGATGCGTCGGATGGCCATGGCCGGGACGTAGGCGCGCCCCGGCGCAAGGTCAAGATTTCCGACCGCCGCAGTCGGACTTGGCGCTTCCTATTCCTTGCCAGGCAGAGCGCGGGGTTTGCGGTGTTCGTCGATGGCCACATAGGTGAAGACGCCTTGGGTCACGCGCACGGACGCGGCCTGGGGCTGGCCCCGCGCGCGTTTCCAGGCCTCGACGTGGATGCGGATCGAGGTGCGGCCCGAGCCGATGACATGGGCGTAGATGCTGACTTCGTCGCCGACGGAGACGGGTTGGTGGAAGACCATGCCGTCCAGGGCCACGGTGGCGCACCGTCCGCAGGCCAGTTCGAACGCCGGGGTCGCGCCCGCCACGTCCATCTGGGCCAGCAGCCAGCCGCCGAAGATATCGCCTTCGGGGTTGGTGTCCGCCGGCATGGCGATGATGCGACCGACGGGCTGGAATTCGGGCGGTTGTTCGGGGGCGTCGGACATGATGGAGCCTAGTGGTCGGGGAGGCGGGGTCTCTAGCGCGGCTTTTGCGGCTTGTCGCCTTTGAGCGGTCTTGTCCGCGCCGGCACGGACAGCGTCAGGCGGGAGGTTCGCACCGCCTGAGCGTCACGCAAGGCGCGCCAGGCGGCGCCAAGCTCCATCGCGGTGAGAAGATGATCTTGGGTCAGAACTTCGCGCCGGGAATTTCGCAACGCTGCGACATCGCCCAACAGACGGGCGGCGGCGCGGAGATCTTCGCGTTCCGAGCGTGCGCCCAGATCCTGAAGCCTGGCGAACCGCCAACCCTGTTCCGGTGGGTGTTCCAACGCCAGGGCGAACCGTTCGGACGGCCCAAGGTCGGCGGACAGAAAGGTCCAGTCCTCACTGTCGGGTTCGCGACGGTAGTGACCGGGCTGCGTCGGCAAGCCTGCGCTGGCGTAGATGTCGAGGGCGCCGGCTTCGATCTCGTCCAGCACCAGGCCGAGGGCGTCGGGTTCGGCGGGTTCGAGGTCGGCGGGGCGCTCGAATGGATCGGCGTGGTCGTCGGCAGGCGCGGCCGCGGACCTGCGTGAAAACAGACCCGAAAGCAGCGCCCGCCGTCTGGCCATGATCAGTTGTTCAGAGTGCTGGTCACCGACACATCATAGACGACGCGGGTCAGGCTCTGAACCACCTCGAAGAACTTCCGCATCTCGGCGGCGCCGGCCAGCGGCACATAGATCACGTCTTCCGGCATGACCTGCATGTTGGTGGCGGCGAAGACGTTGGCGGCGTCGCTGAAGTCCAGTTCATAGACCACCGGCACGCCGCGCGGCTGTGCAGGTTGGTTAATCCCCAGCGCCTGGGCTACCTCGGGACGTTCGAAGCGGAAGATCAGCACGCGGCGGGCGTTGGCCGTGTTGGTGTTCAGGCCGCCGACCTTGGACATTGCGCCGGTCAGGGTCATGGGGCCGGCCGGCATGTCGACCTGGGCGACAGCGTTCAGGCCGCCGAAGGTCGAGAAACGGCGCGGTTTGTACTGGACATTGACCACGTCGCCGCGTTGCAGGCGGACGTTCTCGCCGAACTCAGTCGTCACAGCCGACAGGGGCGCGGTGTAGGTCCGGCCCTCGCGCTGGATCGAGATGGTCAGGTCATCGGTGGTGCGGGCCGAGCCGCCGGCCGCCGCGATGACGTCCAGGATGCGATCGCTGTTGACGCCCAGAGGCGCGCGGCCCGGCTGGCGCACGTCGCCCAGGACGTTGACGGTGTTGGACGCATTGCCGGCGATGGACACCAGCACCTGCGGATTGGCGACTTTACCGACCAGAGAGCGTCGGATCGCCGACGCGGCCTGGGTCGAGGTGAGGCCCTGGACACGAACCTGACCGCCGAAGGGAATGGCGATCGAGCCCGAGCGATCGACGACGGCGCCCGGCAGGGCCTGGTTGCCGCCGGACAGGGTAGTGTTCGTGCGGCTGGACGACGAACCGGAACCCAGTGATCCGCCGAACAGCGAACCGGAAGGGTCGAAGATCGAAATGGCCAGGGTGTCGCCTTCGCCGATCACGTCGGCGGGCTGATCGCTGGACCCTGCGGCCAGGGTGCCGAAGAACTGCGGCGGGACCTGTTTCATCCGCTCGGTGACTTCATAGGTCAGCGGAACGAGTGCGTAGCTGCCCAAGGCGGATGCGGTCGTGGCGCCGGCGTTGACCGAGGCGCCCGACGGCCCGTCGCGCGGCAAGGTGGAGCAGCCGCCGAGGATGGCGACGATGGCAAGCGGCAGGATAGTACGCGTCATGAAGCTGGTTAGCCCTTGTTCGCGGATTGATTACAAGCCTTTGAGCGCGCTCGCCAGAGGCGAAGCGGGTTCAAGGCCGATGGCGTCGGCGACGATGCGGAAATGCCCCGTCCAGTCCGGCGCGACATAGGCTGGCGGCGGGGCTGGGGCCGTCTGTGTCGCGCGTTCAATGGCGTTCAGCCAGCCCAAGCCGTCCAGCGGATCGATCAGTTCGGCGTTGGGTGTCAGTTCGCGATGCGGCGGGATGTCGGAGGCGATCAGGGAGAGGCCCATGGCGCAGGCCTCGACCGCCGGCAGGTCGAATCCCTCTACTGAGGAGGGGGCCAGCACAGCGCGGGCGCCGCGCATCAGACGCGCAAGAACGGCGTCGGACAGGTTGGAGGCTTGGTGCACCACGCCCTGGAGATTGGGTGAGCGTTGCAGGTGGTCCAGCACCGCCTCGTTTTCCCAGCCATAGCGACCGACCAGCACCAGCGAGGGGGTCCTGTCGCCCAGCCGCTCTTCCAGCCGACGCCACAGGGTCAGAAGCAGGGCCAGGTTCTTGCGCGCCTCGATGGTGCCGACGTGGACGAAATAGGGGCGAGGCGCCGCGACCGCGTCGCCGGCGACGAAGGCCGGCTCCAACCCCAGGTGGGCGACGTGGACAGGCGGCAGGGGCAGGCCCTCCCGCCCCGCGAAGGCGCGCAGTTCCTCGCCCGTATAGGCCGAGTTGACGATGATCCGGCTGGCGTGACGCAGGGTGTTCGCGACGCGGGCGTGGTGTTTCTCGCCGTCGCCAGGGCGGCAGAACTCGGGATGGGTCACGGGGATCAGGTCGTGGATCAGGACGACCCGCTCAATTCCGACCGCCTTAAGGTCCTGAAGCGCGGCCGGATCGTGCAGGGTGGTATGCCCTACTGTCAAATAGAGGTCGGCCTCCGGCAGGGGCACGACGTGGCGCGAGCGGAAGAACTGCTTCAGCACGCGAGCCTTGTCGGCGGGTTTCTCTTGAACAAGAGCTGGAGGCACGCCCAGCACTGATGCGGCGGGTCTCGTCTCTGAGGTCAGGGCCGCCAGCAGTCGCTGTTCGTGCGCCAAGTCGGCGGGCGCGCTGGCGGCGCCATTCCATTTCGCGCGCAGCTCGGTGACGAACCGCCGGAACCAGCCGATCTCGACGGCGACGAGCCGGTTCTTGCGGCCACGCACCGGAATGGTCGTCACGTTCGGCGAAGCCAGCAGCCACTCGGCATAGGCCAGACAGACCCGGTCCACGCCGGTCGGGGCGGAGCGGTCGGCCCGGCTCATCAGCCGGCTGGCGTCATAGAGGATACGCATCTTAAGCGACGTAGCCGGCCTGCATCAGTTCGGCGATATGGACGATGGCGGTGGGGCGTCCGTCCTCGACCACGAACAGATTGGCGATCTTGTTGGCGGTCAGCAGATCGACGACATCGCTCATGCGCGCGTCGGGATCGACGGTGATCGGGTTGGCCCCCATGATGTCCGCCGCCGTCAGATTGGTGGTGTCGCGCTGGAATGCGCGGCGCAGGTCGCCGTCGGTGACGATTCCCACCAGCGCGCCCTTGTCATCCAGCACCGCGACGGCGCCCTTGCGGCCCTCCGTCACGGCCGACACGACATCGCTGAAGCCTGCTGTCAGCGGCACACTGGCCGGGGCCGCGGCGTTGTCGCCCATCCATTCGCGCACGCTTTGCAGGCTCATTCCTAGGGCGCCGCCGGGGTGATGAAGACCGAAATCGGTCGCCGTGAACTCTCGACGGTCCATCAGCACCATGGCGAGCGTATCGCCCAGGGCC
The DNA here is from genome assembly GCF_979258305.1 of Brevundimonas sp. AC546. Classification (NCBI taxonomy): domain Bacteria; kingdom Pseudomonadati; phylum Pseudomonadota; class Alphaproteobacteria; order Caulobacterales; family Caulobacteraceae; genus Brevundimonas; species Brevundimonas sp. AC546. The sequence goes on along the minus strand of NZ_OZ409849.1, from coordinate 1,846,931 downwards.
AGGGTCATCAGTGTTGAGGTCGTGGGCGCCAGACCGTTGGGGCAGGCCTCGGCGACGCTGGGCATCGTCAGGCAGACGGCGGCGTTGCGCCCCAGGAAGCTGGCAGGGCGTTGGGTGATGGCGATCACGGGAATGCCGTTGCGCTGGCAATAGATCAGCGGATCGCGCAGCTCGCGGCTTTCGCCCGAGTTGGAGATGGCCAGCAGGGTCACGTCGGGGCGCAACATCCCCAAGTCGCCATGGCTCATTTCGGCCGGGTGGACGAAGAAGGCGTTGGTGCCGGTGGACGCCAGGGTCGCGGCGATCTTGCCGCCGATATGGCCGGACTTGCCCATGCCGGTGACGACAACATAGCCCGGTCGGCTCATGATCACATCGACCGCGCGGGCGATGGAGACATCAATGGAACGCTCCAGCGCCTCCAGCGCCTCGATGTTCAGCCGGACGACCTCGCGTGCGCGATCGGTCATGACGACGATGTCTTCGGGGGTCGAGTGAACGATCTCGGTCATGCTTTGACGGCCCGCAACCGGGCTCTCCTTCTTTGACAGGCGCGATCCACCGTGACTGCTTGGCGCGCGCCGCCCTCCTTTCAGACGACTTTGTCGGTTTCTGGTCAACCTTTGCCGCATTGGCGCGTTAGGATCGTCGGGGAAGTCAAACAAAGAGTCTGATCGTAAATGCCGTCTCATGCCGGAGCCGCTTCGCTATTGCTCCCGACACCGCCTGTCGTCGCTGACGGGATCGCCCTGTTTCTGGACATGGACGGCGTACTGGCGCCGATGGCCCCGACGCCCGACGCGGTTCTGCCCACTGCGCGACGCACGTCGGCGCTGAAGGCGGTCGAGGCGCGACTGTCAGGCCGTGTCGCCATCGTCAGCGGGCGCACCATCGCCGAGATCGACCGCATTTCCGATAACGCCCTGATGTCCGGTTCGGGCGTGCATGGTCTGGAGCGACGGCTGAAGGACGGCTCAATTGAGCGCAAGGTCGCCGACGCAGGGGTCGCCGAGGCGATGGAGGCCTTCGAGACCTTCGCCGCTGGCAGGCCCGGTGTGATCGTCGAGGACAAGGGCGTGTCGGTCGGCCTGCACTACCGCCAGGCGCCGAACGAAGCGGGCGCGGCCAAGGCGCTGGCCGCCGAACTTCAGTCCGAGACCGGCCTGACGCTTCAACCGGGCCATATGGTGCTGGAACTGAAGACGCCCGGCGCCGACAAGGGCACGGCCGTCACCGCCTTCATGCAGGAGGCGCCGTTCAAGGGCGCGGTCCCGGTCATGCTGGGCGACGACCTGACAGACGAATACGGGTTCGAGGCGGCGGCGGCGCTGGGCGGCTATGGCGTGCTGGTCGGACCGGAGCGCGAGACGGCGGCGCGTTACCGCCTGGACGATGTCGACGCCGTACTGACCTGGCTTGAAGCCGTAGCGAAGGCCTGAACCGATGAAGCCCAATCTGGACCTCTTTCCCATCGGCAACTGCGGCGTCAGCGCCCTGATCGATCGTCAGGGCCGCTTCGTCTGGGCCTGCGCGCCGCGCGTGGACGGCGACCCGGTCTTTTCCGCCCTGATGGACGGGGAGGAACCTGAGCACGGTTTCTGGGCCATCGAGATGGAGGGGATGACATCGATCGAGCAGGCCTATGTCCGCAACACCCCGGTGTTGCGCACGGTAATGACGGCCGAGGACGGTTCGAGCGCAGAGATCATCGATTTCGCACCGCGCCATCCCAAACATTCGCGCACCTATCGCCCGCTGGCTTTCGCTCGGATGGTGCGGCCGCTGTCGGGGACGCCGCGCATCCGCTTGCGGTTGCGGCCTTCGACGGACTGGGGCGCGCGGCCGGCGCCCTATACCTCCGGCTCCAACCACATCCGCTATATGTGCGCCGACGTGACCTTCCGCCTGACGACCGATTGTCCGGTGTCGCATGTGCTGGAAGAACGGGTGTTCCGGCTGGAACGGCCGCACGCCTTCTTCCTGGGGCCGGACGAGGGCTACGATCAGGACGTAGGTCACGGGGTGCAGGGCGCGCTGGACCGGACCGTCGCCTATTGGCAGGACTGGGTGCGCAAACTCTATCTGCCGCTGGACTATCAGGAGGCGGTGATCCGCGCAGCGATTACGCTGAAGCTGTGCGCCTATGAAGAGACCGGCGCCATCGTCGCCGCCATGACGACCTCGGTGCCCGAGTTCAAGGAGAGCGGGCGCAACTGGGACTATCGCTACTGCTGGATCCGCGACGCCTATTATACGGTGCGAGCGCTGAACCGGCTGGGCGCGGTGGACATCCTTGAGAACTACCTCGTCTATTTGAGGAACCTGGTCGACGATTCGGCGGGCGGCCACGTCCAGCCGGTCTATGGCGTGGGGCTAGAGCCTGGCATCGGCGAAAGCATCATCGACTCCGTCGAGGGCTATCGAGGCATGAAGCCGGTGCGGATCGGCAATCAGGCGCACGAACACCTGCAACATGACGTGTACGGACAAATTGTCCTGCCGCTGGTTCAGGCCTTCTACGACGCGCGCCTGCTGCGCCCCGGCACGCTCGACGACTTTCATGCGCTGGAGACCATCGGCGACCGGGCCTTCGCCATGCACGACAAGACCGACGCTGGTCTGTGGGAGTTTCGCACCATCGCGCGGGTCCACACCTATTCCTCCGTCATGTGTTGGGCGGCCTGCGATCGTCTGGCCAAGGCGGCGGATCATCTGGGCCTGCCGGATCGGGGCGAGTTCTGGCGTGAGCGGGCCCGCATCATCCGCGAGCGGATCGAGGCCGAGGCCTATCTGCCCGACGAAGGCCGGTTCGCAGCCAGCTTCGGCGGGCGCGAGCTGGACGCTTCGCTGCTTCAGATGACCGATCTCGGCTTCCTGGAGGCGCACGACCCGCGTCAGGTCGCCACCTTCGACGCCATCGAACGTGATCTGAAGAAGGGTCCGTTCCTGTTCCGCTATGTCGAGCCGGACGATTTCGGCGAGCCGGAAACCGCCTTCAACTTCTGCACCTTCTGGTTCATCGAGGCTCTTCACCAGAACGGTCGGATCGAGGAGGCGCGCACCATCTTCGAGGAGATGCTGAGCCGCCGCACCGCCGCGGGCCTGTTGAGCGAGGACATCTCGATCGACGACGGCGAGCTGTGGGGCAACTATCCGCAGACCTATTCCTTGGTCGGGATCATCAATTGCGCCGTGCTGTTGAGCCGTTCGTGGACCGATGTGCGTTAGTCTTTTGGACCCCGGGGCTGGGGTCGCCGTCTGAAGTGAAGTCATGAGCCGCCTTATCGTCGTTTCCAACCGGGTCTCCGCCCCGGCTGACCCCGCCGCCGGGTCCGCTGGCGGCTTGGCCATGGCCCTGTCCGCCGCATTGAGAAAATACGACGGCCTGTGGTTCGGCTGGTCCGGCGAGACGATCGAACACTATACCGGCGAGGTGAAGATCGAGGACCGGGCCGGCGTGACCGTGGGCCTGGTCGATCTGGAAGCCCAGGACGTCGACGAATACTACAACGGCTATGCCAACAAGACGCTGTGGCCGCTGTTCCACCACCGCATCGACCTGGCGCAGTACGAGCGGTCGTATGGCGAGGGCTACGAGCGGGTGAACCGCCGCTTCGCCGAGGTGCTGGCGCCCCTGATCCAGCCCGACGACATGATCTGGATCCACGACTATCACATGATCCCGATGGCGCGGGACCTGCGCCGCTTGGGCATCCGGAACCGGATCGGCTTCTTCCTGCATACGCCGTGGCCCGCACGTCAGTTGCTGGTGACCCTGCCGCACCACCGGCGGCTGGTGGAATCCATGTTCGACTTCGACCTGATCGGTTTCCACACCCAGGAATGGAGCGACCTGTTCACCGACTATGTGGTCTCGGAGGCCCAGGGCGAACTGGACGGAACCGGCGGGCTGGAGTGTTTCGGACGCAAGGTCCAGACCGGCGTCTTCCCCATCGGCATCGACGTGGACGGCTTCCTGGCGGCGCGGAACTCGACCCTGGGCGCACGGACCTATGACCGGATGGCGGCGTCCTCGGCCTTCCGGTCGATGATGGTGGGCGTGGACCGGCTGGACTATTCCAAGGGGCTGGAAGAGCGTCTGCTGGGCTATGAGCAGTTCCTGCAGGACAACGCCTCGATGCGGGGCGAGGTCTTCCTGTTGCAGGTCACGCCGATCTCGCGCGACGATGTCGATTCCTATCAGGATATCCGCGCGCGACTGGACGCCCTGGCGGGTCGGATCAACGGCGCCTTCGGCGACATGGACTGGCAGCCGATCCGCTATCTGAACCGCACCTATCGCCGGGATCAACTGGCCGGCATCTATCGCGCGGCACGGGTGGGCTTGGTCACGCCGCTGCGCGACGGCATGAACCTGGTGGCCAAGGAATATGTCTGCGCCCAGAACCCCGACGATCCGGGCGTGCTGATCCTGTCGCGGTTCGCCGGCGCCGCTGAACAGATGGGCGAGGCCCTGCTGGTCAATCCCTACAGCCGCGAGGAGCTGTCGGACGCGATCCAGAAGGCGCTGACCATGCCGCAGGCCGAACGCATTCGGAAATGGGAAGCCTTGATGGAGGTGGTGCGCGCCACCGACGTGGGCATCTGGCGCGACGACTTCGTGCGCGCCTTGCGAGCCGATGACACGACGGCCCAATCGAGGCAGTGGGCCGGGGCCGCCTGACGGTCAGTTCAGGTCGAAGGCCAGCATCAGGGTGCGCTGGGCAGGATTGAAGTTGTCGTCGGACAGGATGTAGAGGCGCGTCCTGCCGCGGCGCGTCTCGGCGGCGATCCCCTCGAAATTATCGGTTGTGCCGGGCAGTTTCAGTTCGATCAGGATCGGCCCCAGGGCTCCATCTGGAGCCATGCGGCGCACGCGTGCGCGCATGTCGATGGGCGCGCGATACAGGCGCTGAACCACGAACCATCCGGGACCCGATGGATCACGATCCAGGCCGGTGATGCGGTACTCGCTGTCGGGAATGGGCGTCGCGGGCGGAGCCGTCACGATGGTGCACCGGGCCGATGAGCAGTCCCAGACGCCGCCGGCCTCGCCCGAGACACGCCAGCCGTTGGGCGCCACGGCCAAGCCTTCCATGCCGTCGTTTTCGGTGAAGGCGAAGTCGGGCGACCGCATCGGCGTCGGCCGGGCCTTGAGAGCCGACAGCGGGCCGTAGTTCCAGATCCGGTGCCGCCGTTCGAAACTGACCAACAGCTCGCCGGAGGGTGTGACGACCAGGCCTTCGGCGTCGCCGTCCTGCTTGTCGGAGATCGGGCGCCCGTCTTCCAGCATCAGGCGGCGCGAACGGAAATGATCCAGGCCGATCAGCCGCCCGGCGGCGTCCAGACGGATGTCGCCCCGCACCAGATCGCCGGCATCCGACACGGTCACGAAGCCGCCGTCGCCGGTCAGCTTCAGGTCCGACAAGCTATGTAGGGGGGAGGTCGGGGCGGCGATGAGTTGCAGGCCCCCGGCGAAACTCACGCCGTCCGCCAACTGCGCCCCGCCGGGCAGGCCCAGGCTGACGCTTCTCAGTTCCGCGACCGCCGGCGTCCAACCATCGGACGATAGCGGATAGGGCTGCGGCGCGCCGAGCGAGGCGGCGCAGGCCGTCAGCGACAGCGCGATCCAGATCGAGGCCAGACGGCCGAAACGGCTCATGCCGCCAGCTTCTTTCGCGTCCGTCGCGTGGGACCGGCCGGGCCTTCGTTCTCGAACAGTTCGGCCAGCTTCTCGGTCATGGCGCCCGCCAGCTGTTCCACGTCCACGATGGTCAGGGCCTTGCGATACCAGCGGGTCACGTCGTGGCCGATGCCGATGGCCAGCAGTTCGACGGGCGACCGATCCTCGATCTCGGCGATGACTTGGCGCAGATGCTTGTCCAGATACAGGGCCGCATTGGCCGACTGGGTCGAGTCGTCCACCGGCGAGCCGTCGGAAATGACCATCAGGATACGCCGCTGCTCGGTGCGGGCCAGCAGGCGATTGTGCGCCCATTGCAGGGCCTCGCCGTCGATGTTTTCCTTCAGCAGACCCTCGCGCATCATCAGGCCCAGGTTCTTCTTGGCCCGGCGCCAGGGCGCGTCGGCGGCCTTGTAGATAATGTGGCGCAGGTCGTTCAGGCGACCGGGGCTGGCGGGCTTGCCGGCGCTGATCCAGGCCTCTCGGCTCTGCCCGCCCTTCCAGGCGCGGGTGGTGAAGCCCAGGATCTCGACCTTGACCCCGCAGCGTTCCAGCGTGCGCGCCAGGATGTCGGCGCAGACCGCCGCCACCATGATCGGCCGCCCGCGCATCGAGCCGGAGTTGTCCAGCAGCAGGGTCACGACCGTGTCGCGGAACGGGCTCTCGCTCTCGGCCTTGAACGAAAGGGGGGCGGTCGGATCGGTGACGATCCGGGTCAGGCGCGCCGTGTCCAGCATCCCCTCTTCCAGATCGAAGACCCAGGAGCGGTTCTGCTGGGCCAGCAGACGGCGTTGCAGCTTGTTGGCCAGTCGTGAGACGACGCTCGACAATATCGCCAGCTGGCCATCCAGTAGGGCGCGCAACCGGTCCAGCTCGACCGGGTCGCACAGGTCGGCGGCGTCCACCACCTCGTCGAAGGCGGTGGTGAAGACGCGGTAGAAATCGACCGCGCGGCCGTCGTCGGCGGTCTGCTGACGGTTCGGCTGCTGGCCTTCCTGCAGTTCGGGGCCGTCGTCGGAGCCTTCGCCGTCGGGATCGGCGGGCGCGCCCTCGGGGCGGCTTTCTCGCTCTTCGTCCGAGGACTGATCGTCGGCGTCGCCCTCCAGCGACTGGGAGCCCTCGCCGCCGTCCTCTTCTTCCTCCTCGTCCTGATCGTCGTCGGCGGCCGGATCCTGAGGATCGGGTTCCTCGTCGCCAGGATCGTCCGACGAATCCTCTCCGCGCCCGTCGCCGGGATCCAGATCAAGCGCGCGCAGCACCTCGCGCATCTTCAGCGCAAAGCCTTCCTGATCGCCCGCCGTGCCCGCCAGGGCGTCCAGCTTGGCGCCCGCCTTGGCCTCGATATTGGCGCGGACCAGGTCCAGCATGGCCTTGGCGCCGTCGGGCGCGGGACGCCCGGTCAGCCGCTCGCGCACCAACAGGGCCACGGCCTCTGACACCGGCACGCGGTCGGCGTCATTGATGCGCAGGGCGCCGGTCTTTTCCAGCCGGGTGATCAGGGCGGCGCCCAGATTGTCGCGCACCCCGGACAGGTGTTCAGAGCCGAACGCCTCGACCCGCGCCTGCTCGACCGCGTCGAACACCTCGGCCGCCTTGGTGTCTACGGGCCGCATCTTCGTGTTTACGGTGGCATCGTGATTGGCCAGCCGCAGCGCCAGCCGGTCGGCCTGGCCGCGCAGGGAGGCGCTCTCGGGACCCGACGGATCGCGCGGCGGATGGGGCAGGGTCAGGACGCCGTTCGACAGCTTTGGGCCGTCGGACCCGAACAGGACCTCCAGCTCGGGCTGTTCGGCCAGCGCCCGCGCGGCATGACCCAGCGCGCGTTTGAAGGATTCGGCGGGAGTATCCGGGGCGGCCATGGCCCTCAGTTAATCCCTTCGCGCCTGCGATAAAAGCGCCGTCAGCCGCCTTTTCGAATCGGTACCCGACGGCCGTAGGTCAGACAGCGCCAAACCCACTCCAGCGGCCCCATGCTGAACCGCGATAACCACAGCGGCGACCAGACCAGTTGCAGCGCCCAGACCCCCAGCACCAGGCCCCACATCTGCACATAGTCCACCTGTCCGAACAGGCGCGGGCCCCACGGCATGTAGAAGACCGTGGTCATAATCAGGGTCTGGGTCAGATAGTTCGTGAAGGCCATCTGGCCCACGGGCCGCAGCGCCGCCGTGATCCATCCCAGGCCGCGCGTCGTCGCCAGGACGATCAAACTGACATAGGCCAGGGTGACGAAGATCGGGAAGGAGGCGACCACGCCCGCCAGGCCGCGCGTCGGGTCTGTGTTGGGCGCCGCCATGGCCTCGGCCCATTCCAGCACGCCCAGCAGGGCCAGCATTGCCCCGCCCACGCCGATCAACGCCGCATAGACCCAGGTCGGCGCCCGGCCGCTGAACACACCCGCCTTGAACAGGCCCATGCCCAGCATCATCAGAGCCACGGTCGAGAAGACGAACATCGTCAGGCTGGCCCCTTGCAGGAACAGCCAGCTCTGCAGGTTCTGGCCCATGGCCCCGGCCCAGCCGCTGCGATAGGCGGCGATGGCCTCGGCGACCATGGCGGCGGTGTATTGCGGCTCGCCCTGGCCCATGGCCTCGGTGACCACGGGCGGGCCGGCGACCATCATCCAGGTGGCGAACGCCTGCATCGCGCCCAGCGCCAGGGTCACGCCCAGGCCGACGCCGATCAGTGTCTTTGCCCGCATCGACCGCATCAGCATCACGAACAGGCCGGACCAAGCGTAGAGCAGCAGGACGTCGCCGTACCAGAAGGCCAGGCCGTGGATCAGGGCGATGATCGCCAGCCAGAACAGCCGTCGCCGCAGCAACCGTCCGCGCGCCGGATCGCCTCGCTCGCCCCCGACCAGAAAGATCGAGGCGCCGAACAGCATGGAGAACAGGGTGATGAACTTCTGGTGGAAGAAGACGTCCACGGTCCAGCGCGCCACGGCGTTGGCGCCCGTCACCGCAAACGGGCTCAGGCTCGCATCGTCATAGACCATGAAGGGCAGGGCGAACGACACGACGTTGACCGCGAGGATGCCCAGCACCGCCAGGCCCCGCATCACGTCCAGGCTGGCGATGCGCGAGGTCGGGGCGACGGGCGACAGTACGGGCGGGTCAATAGCCATGTGCGGATCCCCCAATACCCTGAACTGGCCCGTGACGCAGATGTCAGCCTTTCGGCATCAGCCCCAGTCTATCCTTGACCACAGGCCGGGCCTCGAAGGCGATGAAGGCGGCGCACAGACCGGCCCACAGGGCGTAGCTGACGCCCACGATCATGGCGATGGGCAGGCCGCCGACGCCGTAGATCAGCAGGGTCGTCTCGGTGGCGCCCAAGGCCTGCATGAAGTCCCCGGCCTCGATCCAGCCCATGACGCTCATGCCCAGGGCGACGACGATCTGCACTAGGGCCGCCGCCAGGCCGCCGTACATCATGAAGCGCCACACGACGCCCAGCCGCGTGCCGGGCCTGCCGTCGCGTCTGCGCTCGTTCAGGATGCGATACAGGGCCAGCGGCACGGCGATCAGGCCGATCAGCATCACCACCAGCCGCCAGTCCATGTCGCGCCCCGGCATGAAGGCGTGGGGCCGCCAGAACAGCAAGGTCAGCCACAGCGGCGGCCAGGCGGCGCCCGCCAGACAGGCCAGCACCGGATACAGCGGCGCCGGACGCGCGGCGATGGTCGCCTGACCCGGCAGGTCGGAATAGCTCTCGAACCGACTCATCGTGTCGGCGCCGGCGTGTCGCCGGAATAGTCGTAGAAGCCGCGTCCGCTCTTGCGGCCCAGCCAGCCGGCCTCGACATATTTCACCAGCAGCGGGCAGGGGCGATATTTGCTGTCGGCCAGACCGTCGTACAGCACGTTCATGATGGCCAGGACGACGTCCAGCCCCATGAAGTCGGCCAACTCCAGCGGCCCCATCGGATGATTGGCGCCCAGGCGCAGCGCCTTGTCGATCGAGGCGACGTCGCCCACCCCCTCGTACAGGGTGAAGATCGCCTCGTTCATCATCGGCACCAGGATGCGATTGACGATGAAGGCGGGGAAGTCCTCGGCGTCCGTGGTCGTCTTGCCCAGGCTCTCGGCGAAGGCGACGGCGGCGGAATGGGTCTCGGCCGAGGTGGCGATGCCGCGCACGATCTCGACCAGTTTCATGATCGGCGCCGGCTTCATGAAGTGCAGGCCGACGAACCGATCCGGCCGGTCGGTCGAGGACGCCAGGCGGGTGATCGAGATGGAGGAGGTGTTGGACGCCAGCAGGGTCTGCGGCCCCAGGTGCGGCAGGACCTGCGCATAGATGGCCTTCTTGACCGCCTCGTCTTCCAGCGCGGCCTCGATGACCAGATCTGCGCCGGCGACGGCTTCGGCGATGATGTCGCTGATGCTGATGCGGGCAAGGGCCGCGTCGGCGGCGGCCTGATCGATCAGGCCGCGCGCCACATGGCGCGACAGGCTGGCCGCGATCTCGCCCTGCGCCAGCGGCAGCCGGTCGGCGACGACGTCATAGAGCCGGACCGAATAGCCCCCGAGCGCAACCGCCTGGGCGATGCCTGCGCCCATCTGTCCGGCGCCCAGAATGGCGACTGTGGTGATCGTGGTCATGAACCGTGGTCGAAAGTGGTCGGGCGGGCACCTTTAGAAAGGAAGGCGCGCGGCGCAAGAGCGGATCGGCCCCCCGACGTCAGATTTCCGCCCGCCGTGTCGGCTCAGCCCAGCAGTTGGTATAGCGCCGGCCCTGCCGTGCGGTTGAACAGCACGCTGATGAACTGAAGCAGCAGGATCACCACGATGGGTGAGATGTCGATGCCGCCCAGGTTCGGGATGATGCGGCGGAACGGCTCCAGCAGGGGCGCAGTGACCCGATCCAGGAAGGTCCCCACCGAATAGACGAAGCGGTTGCGATAGTTGACGACGTCGAACGCCACCAGCCAACTCAATATGGCCTGGGCGATGATGAACCAGATCATCAGACTGATAATGGCGTTGATCAACCAGACGATCGCGTAGCCCATGAACCGTAACTCCTGCTTGGATCGGCGCTTCTAGCGTGTTCGCACCCCGTCCGACAACGGCCGTCTCCGACCTGCGCCGATTGCGCGCACAAGCCCGTTGACACCGCGCCCGCCCGCCTTCTATGTCCGCCTCGCCTGTGAACCCGATCCCACGCTGGAAACGGGGCCGTAGCTCAGTTGGTAGAGCGCGTCGTTCGCAATGACGAGGTCAGGGGTTCGAACTCCCCTCGGCTCCACCAGGCGTCCTGAAATCCAGCCTAGTTGCCGCGGTAGGTGCTGTAGCCGTACGGGCTGACGACGACGGGGACGTGGTAGTGGATGCTGGGGTCGCGGACCTGGAACACCACGTCGATCTCGGGAAAGAACGGTTGGGCGTCAGTGTCGCCATAGTGCGACATGTCGAACGTCAGCTTGTAGGTGGCGGCCTGGGTCGTGACCTGATCGCCGAATGAGCGGACGCGGCCGTTCTCGTCGGTGCGCGCGGTGGCCAGTTGTCGCCAGCCGCCGTCGCCTTCCTTGATCGCCAGGGTCACGGGCACGTCGCGGCCGCCGACGCCACGCGCCAGATCGAGGACATGGGTCGAGATGGTCTCGGCGGAGGCCGATCCTGCGGAAATCAGAAGGGCGGACAGGGCGGCAAGCGCTGCGATGCGCATGGGGTGATCCTTAGAGGCTGGTCATTGCGGGTTCGGCGTGAGGCGGGCGTTCAATGCAGCGTCGGACGAACCAATGTCAGGTCGTAGCCCAGGTCCCTGGCGCGGGTCAGGATGGCGTCGCGGGTCTGGGGCGAGGGCTGGGCGGTGCGGCTGAGCAGCCAGAGGTAGCGGCCGGACGGTTCGCCGACGATGGACCACGAATAGTCGTCGGCGTGATCCAGCACCCAGTAGTCGCCGAGGTAGAAGGGGCCGAAGAAGGAGACCTTCAGCCTGGCGTTGTCGGTGCCCTCGACCACCTTGGCCTTGCCCTGCGAGGTCTTGACCGGGCCGGTGGCGGCGCCTTGGCGGCAGGTGTTCAGCACCCCGACCAGACCGTCGTCGCGCACCGTGTATTGGGCGGTCACGCCCTCGCAGCCGCGTTCGAACCCGTTCTCGTAGCGCCCGATCTCGTACCAGAGACCGGCGTAGCGGTTCAGATCGACCGCCTTCGCGGGTTGGGGCACGGCGGCGTTGCCGACCGGGCCGCGTTGCAGGGTGGCGCAGGCGCTCAGAGCCAGGGCGGCGCCGGCGATGAGGGCGATGGCGGCTGTGCGTGCGATCTTCATCGCCGCTGAACGGCCTAGCTGGAGCCAGGTTCCTGAAAGCGCTTCACCGCAGCGCGATATACCCGCGTTCAATGATGCGGCGCAGGGCCTCGTAGGCTTCGGCGAGTTCGTCGTAGGCGGTGCGGGCGGCGGTCAGGCGGGCGACCTGGTCGGCGGTGACGGCCGAGCCGGAGTGGGCCAGGCGCAGGGATTCGGCCACCCATTTGGCGCGGGCCGTGGCGGTCATGACCGCCAGCTTCTGCAGGGACGCGGCGTCGACGCCGGTCAGGGCCTGACCGATCACCTCCTTGTTGGCCACGTAGGCGGCGTAGTCGATCTGTTCCAGCTGGCCGCGCAGGCGGCGCTGTTCCTGGGGATCGGCGTCCTGCGGCTCGAAATGATCGCTGTGGCGGCGGATGCTCGACGTCATTTTGGTCGACATGGGCGAGCCCTCCCCGGCCTGTCCTGGCGGCTGATGGCGGCCGCTTCGACATGAAGGTGCGCCGCGTCGGTTAACGCCGCGTTGCGTCGGGCGAGCAGGCGTCCGATATGCGGGGTTGGAAATCGAAGCCGGAGATCGACCATGGACCTGAAACTGGACCGCAAGCGCGCCCTGATCTGTGGCGGATCATCCGGCCTGGGTCGCGCCGTGGCGACCGCCCTGGTCGCCGAGGGGGCGCATGTCGCCCTGTTGTCGCGCGATGCGGAAAAGCTTCAGGCCGTGGCGGATGCGTTGAATGCGGCCGGGCCGGGCAAGGCGGTCGTGGTCACGGCGGACCTGGCGGATCACGCGGCGCTGCTGAAGGCGGCGGACCTCGCTGAGGAGCTGCTGGGCGGTCATATCGAGATCCTGCTGAACAACACGGGCGGGCCGCCGCCGTCGGGGGTGTCGGGTCTGGAGCCGGCGGTGTGGCGCGATCATTTCGAATCGATGGTGCTGTCGATCTTTCGCCTGACGGACCGGGTGTTGCCACGCATGCGGGCCGCCGGCTGGGGGCGGATCCTGAACGTCGCCTCGATCACGGTGGTGGAGCCGTCGGCGGCGCTGGGCGTGTCCAACACCCTGCGGGCCTCGGTCGCGGCCTGGGCCAAGACGCTGGCCAACGAGGTCGGACCCGACGGGGTGACGGTCAACACCCTGTTGCCGGGGCGGATCGACACGCCGCGCATCGAACGGCTGGACCAGGCGGCGGCGGAACGCACCGGCGTCACGCCGCAGGAGGCGCGGGCCGAGTCCGTCAAGTCCATCCCCGTCGGCCGCATCGGCACGACCGAGGAGTTCGGCGCCACCGCCGCCTTCCTGGCCAGTCCGCTGGCGGCCTATGTCACTGGCTCGCTGATCCGGCTGGACGGCGGGGCGATCAAGGCGATCTGACCGCGCCGGCGGCTGAAGGGCGTCTGCGCAGCACGCCGCCGAAGGCCACGCGGCTGCGGCCGTAATCCAGGGTGATCCGGCTGAACCGGCTGAGGATGTCGGCGCCCAGCAACAGGGCCGGCTTGTCGATCAGGTCCATGACCTGAAACACATGCAGGTCGGCGAACAGCAGCGGGGTCGGTCCCAGCGACCGCCCCGCCACCTGTACGGCCAGCGCCGTCCCCGACTGCGCCGTCACTGCGCCGCCGACGATGCCGACCATGCGCACGGGCCGCGACGGGTCGGTGGTCTGGCCGATCCCGGCCGCCCGCATCAGCGCCAGATTGCCGATCGAGTATTGGGCGCCGCTGTCGATGAAGGCGGCGACCTCGACACCCGCCACGTCGATCCGGGTCAGGATCAGTTGGCCGAACCGACCGCGATGGCCGGCGACGAGGACGTCCTGCTGGCGAAGCCGCGTGCCGTCGACGCTGGTCGTCAGGGCGATGCTGGTCGAGCCCGAGGGCGAAAGGGCGACCTGGCGGGCGTTGACATCCAGCGTCAGGCGAAAGCGCGACAGCAGGTCCAGCCCCAACAGGCCGTCGGCGCCCAGGGCGGCGCGGGGGAAGACCGGCAGGGTCAGGTCGGCGAAACGCCGCCGTCCGATCTCGATCTGTGCGATTTCGACGGTCGGCGTGACCTCGGCCGCGGTGATGCCATGCACCACGACCGGGCGGCCGGGCGGCAGCGCCAGAGCCTGCGCCAGCTCGGCCGAAAGCGCGCTGCGTTCGGCGCCGGTATCGATGACGAACACCTGCTGGGCGCCGCCGTTCAGACGCACCCCAACGCCCATCCGCGTCAGCAGGTTTTGCAAAAGCCGGATCTGATCGGACGGCGGCTCGGACGGGGGAGCGGTCTGGGCGGAAAGAAACGGGACAGCCGCCAGCAGGCTCAGCGTCTCGCGCCGCGACGCGGTGGAGATCGTCCGTTCACCGACTGAAAGGCGCACCCGCACGTCCTCCTCATGCCTCCGCCAAGGTGATCCACGTTAGGCGCTTTCGGCGAAGGGCATGAGACGTTTTCTTGTCGTCCTGTCGCGGTCACAGGTTGCCTGAAGGACGCCCGACGCAAGACGATCTGGCCAATCCGAGGTTGCGGGAATATTGTCGGGCTCGATCCTTGGAGGGATGCGATGTTGATCTTGGTGCTGGCTCTTTCGAACAGTTCGGCCATGGTCCATCCGGCCCCGGCGGTCGATCACGCCATTGTGCGGATCGCGCCTGTGGTGGATCAGGCGATGGCGCGTTGCGCCGATCCTCTGCTCCAGGCGCGGCAAGGGCGCGGCAACCGGGCCGGTTTGTCGCTGGATCGCTCGCTGGATGACGGTCAGGTGCGGCGCTATCTGCTGCTGGATCGGCGCGATCAGAACAACTGCCCCCTGCCGATCAGCTACGCGGTTCCCGACCAAAGGGCGGTGGAGCGAAATCTGGCGGAGCCAGGCGCGGATGCGGCCTCGCGACAAGCCCTGCCGGCGCCCGGTAGATAAAGTTCATTCGGGAACAGGCGTAACCGGCGGCTTGTCCGCCAGGACGGCCTCCAGGTTGGCCATCATCAGCTCGGCCATGGCGTTGCGGGTCTCGACGGTGGCGGATGCTACGTGGGGCGTCAGGACGCAGCGGTCGCTGTCGATCAGGGCCTGGGGCACGTTTGGCTCGTCGGCGAACACATCCAGGCCCGCGCCGCCCAGCCGGCCCGAGATCAGTGCGGCGACCAGGGCGTCCTGATCCACCACCTCGCCGCGCGCGACATTGATCAGCACGCCGGTCGGACCCAGGGCCTCCATCACCTCGGCCGAGACAAGGCCGCGCGTCGCGGCGCCGCCCGGCACGATCACGATCAGCACATCGACCTGCGTCGCCAGATCGACCAGGTTCGGCACATGCCGCCACGGCGCATCCGCGACCGGATTGCGGGTGTGATAGGCGATGTTTGCGGCGAAGGGCTCCAGCCGGCGCGCGATGGCCTGACCGATCCGACCAAGGCCCAGCAGGCCGTAGCGCAGGCCCGTGGCGCTGCGCGACAACGGCGGCGGCCCGTCCGAGGTCCAGCGTCCGGCGCGGACATAGGCGTCCATGGCCGGCAGGCGGCGCAAGGTCCCCAAGGCCAGCAGCAGGGCCAGATCGGCGACATCTTCGTTCAGGACATCGGGCGTATGGGTCACGATCACGCCGTGCGATCGGGCATGGGCGATATCGGTCAGGTCATAGCCGACGGCGTGGACCGAGACGATCTTCAGCGCGGGCAGGGCGTCGATCAGCCGGGCGTCCACGGTCGCGGCGCCCGAGGCGGCGACGCCGACGATCCGCTCGGCGACCTCGGGCGGCGCCAGGCCGTCGGGGCCGGGGCGGTGCAGGCTCCAACCGAGGTCGGGCGCGCGCTGGGTCAGCATCTTGTCGGCGAGGGCGGGCAGGCCGATGGCCAGGATGTCGATGGTCATCCGGCCTTTTTAGGCGCGAGGATGGGCGGCCGCATAGGCATTCAAAAGTCTATCGGCATCGACGCCGGTGTATTTCTGGGTCGTCGACAGACTGGCGTGGCCCAGCAGTTCCTGGATCGAACGCAGGTCGGCGCCGGCGCCCAGCAGATGGGTCGCGAAACTGTGGCGCAGGGCATGGGGCGTGGTGCGTTCGGGCAGGCCCAGCCGGCCGCGCAGCCGCTGGACCGAGGCCTGCACGTGACGGGGGCTGAGGGGGCCGCCGCGTCGGGCGCGGAACAGGGCGTCGGTGGGCTGGAGCGGGAAGGGCAGCAGGGCCAGATAGGCGTCCACCGTCGCGCGCACGGCGGGCAGGATGGGGGCGATCCGGGTCTTGGACCCCTTGCCGACGATGCGCAGGGTCTCGCCCAGCGGCGCGTCGGAACGGGTCAGGGACATGGCCTCGGAGATCCGCAGGCCGCAGCCGTAGAGCAGGGTCAGGACCGCGCGATCACGCGCGGCCTCCCACGGTTCGGCGTCGGGATCGGCGTCCGGCTCGGCCAGCAGGCCGCGCGCCTGATCCTCGGTCACCGGGCGGGGCAGGGATGGCTTGACCTTGGGGCCGCGCACCAGGGCCAGTTGCGGGGCGGGCGTGTCCAGCCGCCGGTCGAGGAAGGCATGAAATCCGCGAATGGCCGACAGGCTCTGGCTCAGCGACCGCGCCGCCAGCGGATGGTCACCTGACCGGCGTTCGGCCATGTGGGCGCGGACCTCGGCGGCGGTGATCGTGCCCATGTCCTTCAGCGACAGGGTCTCGCCGCGATGGCGTTCGAGGAAGGCCACATAGAGCCGGCCGATATGGCCATAAGCCTCCAACGTGCGCGGCGACAGCCGACGCTCGTGCGCCAGATGGTCCAGCCAGGCGCGCAGAGCGTCGGGGGCGGTCATTGGCCCATTCCCCTTCCGTCATCCTCGGGCTTGACCCGACGATCGGGCGTCGTGCGTGACGAACGGCAGGGGCCGTGCGCAAACCCGCTCGCATTTGCGACGGCGCATCCGGCCCTCGGGTCGAACCCGAGGGTGACGGTGAACGATTGGGCGGCGGTCAGTTCAGAACGGGCCATCGCTCGGCCATCCGCTCCGTCACCCGCGCCAGGAAGGCGGCCAGCTCGCAGCCCATGTTAGGGGTGAAGCCTTCGGGCTCGGGCGAGCCGAAGGCGCAGATGCAGGGGCGCGGCGGTCCGCCGGGCGTCAGGTGCGGGGCCATGCGGACCAGGGCGATGGACTTCACCTGATCCTCGGTCGCGCCGAAGAAATTCAGCCCCGGGATCATAGAACCGAGCCAGGTCAAGCCATGTTCGCCCAGCAGGTTGTCGACGTCGCCCTCTTCCAGCGCGCGCCAGCCGAACGGCACGCCGCCGGGCTTTTCCAAGGCGATGGCGGCGCCGGCCAACCCGAACCGCCCCTGCGCCGCCGCATCCAGGCGTCGGGCCAGGTCGGAATGGTTCTTGGCCTCCATCAGGTCCAGGGTCGCGACGTGCGTCTGGGTCTGGGCGGCGAAGTTGGCGCGCGCGATCAGTTCGATCTCGCGCCGGGCGCCGGTCTCGCGCTCGACCACGGCCTCTAGCCGCGTCAGGGCGGCGGCGCCGAACTCGACCACGTTGCGGCCGTGCGGGCGCAAGCCGATCTCTTCCAGCAGGGACCGGTCGTCCAGCAGCGTCTGGGGATGGGTCTGAAGCCAGCCGCGCACGTCGGGCCAATGCAGGCCGTCGCCCACGTGAGGCGTTGCGTCCGATTCCGACGTTTCGAAAAGGTCCAATGAGCCGCTCAAACAGACCTCTCCGGGACGTGAATGCTACAGGATAGATTGACCGGTCTTGGCCCAGTCCGCCACGAAGGCATCAAGACCCTTGTCGGTTAACGGGTGGTTCACCAGCGCCTTGAAGGTGTCGGCGCCGAAGGTGGCGGCGTCCGATCCGGCGACGGCGGCGGCGGCCACATGGGCGACATTGCGCAACGACGCGGCCAGGATCTGGGTGTCGAAACCGTGGACGTCATACAGGACGCGGATTTCTTCCAGCAGGCCGATGCCGTCGGCGCCGTTGTCTTCCAGACGGCCGACGAAGGGCGAGACGAAGGTGGCGCCGGCCTTGGCGGCCAGCAGCGCCTGGGCTGCCGAGAAGCACAGGGTGACGTTGGTTTTGATCCCCTTGTCGGTGAAGACGCGGCAGGCGCGCAGGCCATCCCATGTCAGGGGCAGTTTCACGACCACGTTCGGGGCGATGGCGGCGAGCTTGTCGCCCTCCTTGACCATGGTCTCGAAATCGAGCGAGACGGCCTCGGCGGAAATCGGCCCCTCGACCAGGGCGCAGATTTCGGCGATGACCTCGGCGATGTTCCGACCCGACTTGGCGATCAGCGACGGATTGGTGGTGACGCCGTCCACCATTCCGGTGGGGACCATGTCCTTGATGACGGCGACGTCGGCGGTATCGAGAAAGAGTTTCATGGGCGGCTTCATAGCCGAGGGCGAAGTTCGGTGAAAGTCGCCTCGGTCCTCATTCCCCTGCCGGTGCCGGAAGCCTTCGATTACGAGGTTCCCGAGGCGCTTACCTTGGCGCGCGGCGATCAGGTCGCCGTGCCGCTGGGCCCGCGCCTGATGCGGGGCATCGTGTCCGAGGTGTTCGAGACGACCGGATCGAACCGGCGTCTGAAGGCGGTGGACAGTCTGCTGGACGATCCGGCCCTGCCGTCGCGCGTCGTGGATTTCGTCGAATGGGCCGGGCGCTGGACCCTGTCGCCTCCCGGCGAGATGGCGGCGACGGCGCTGAAGGGCCTTCGCGCGCCGCGTCCCCGACCGGAACGCCGGGTGCGGCGGGTCGGCGAGCGGGCGCCGTCGCGGGCTACGCCGGCGCGGACGGGCGTGCTGGAGGCCCTGGGCGAGCGGTCCATGGCGGGCGCCGATCTGGCGCGCGCGGCGGGCGTGTCGTCGGGCGTGGTCAAGGGACTGATCGACGAAGGCGTGCTGGAGATCATCGAGATCGCGGCCGAGGCGGCGTTCGACCGACCCGATCCCGACCATGCACCCGCATCGCTGAACGGGGATCAGGCGGCGGCGGCGACAGCCCTGGCGGACGGCGTCACCGGCGGCGGGTTTCGTCCCTTCCTGCTGGACGGGGTGACGGGCTCGGGCAAGACCGAGGCCTATCTGGAGGCTATCGCGCGAGTGCTGCGCGCCGATCCGGCGGCGCAGGTCCTGATCCTGCTGCCCGAGATCGCCCTGACCCAGGCCCTGATCGAGCGGATCACGACCCGGTTCGGCGCGGCCCCGGCGGAATGGCATTCCGGCGTCGCCCCGCCGCGCCGTCGTCAGGTGTGGGAGGCGGTGGTCGCCGGCCGCTGCAACATCGTGGTCGGGGCGCGGTCGGCCCTGTTCCTGCCTTTCGTCAATCTGCGCCTGATCGTGGTGGACGAGGAGCACGACGGCTCGTTCAAGCAGGAGGAGGGGCTGGTCTATCACGGCCGCGACCTGGCGGTGGCGCGGGCGCGGATCGAGGGGGCGGCGGTGGTCCTGGCCTCGGCGACGCCGTCGCTGGAAACGCTGTGGAACGCCCAGAGCGGGCGCTACGACTGGCTGAAGCTGGGCGCGCGGCACGGGACGGCGGTCATGCCGGACATCGCCTTGCTGGACCTGCGCCAGAACACGCCCGATCCCCAGACCTGGCTGTCGCAACCGCTGCGTCTGGCCATCGGCGAGACCTTGCTGCGGGGTGAGCAGACCCTGCTGTTCCTGAACCGACGCGGGTACGCCCCCGTCGTCCTGTGCCGCGCCTGCGGGCATCGGCTGACGGCGCCGGATACCGACAGCTGGCTGGTCGAGCATCGCTATACCGGCCGGCTGGTCTGTCACCTGACCGGTTTCTCCATGGCGCGCCCCAAGCTGTGTCCGTCGTGCGGGGCCGAGGACTCGCTGGTTTCGGTCGGGCCGGGGGTGGAGCGGGTCGAGGAGGAAGTGCGCCAGCTGTTCCCCGAGGCGCGGACGGCGGTGTTCAGCTCGGACACCGCGCCCGACGCCCGGTCGGCGCGCGCCCTGATCCAGCGGATGACCGACGGCGAGATCGACATTCTGGTCGCCACCCAGGCGGCGGCCAAAGGGCACAACTTCCCGCGCCTGACCCTGGTCGGGGTGGTGGATGCGGACCTGGGCTTGCGTGGCGGAGACCTGCGGGCGGCCGAGCGGACCTATCAGCTGCTGGCCCAGGCCACCGGTCGGGCGGGCCGGGCGGATCGGCCGGGGCGGGCGCTGCTACAGACCTGGACGCCCGAACATCCGGTGCTGATGGCGCTGGCGGCGGGCGACCGCGACGCCTTCGTCGAGGCGGAGATGGCGGAGCGCGAGGCGGCGTCCCTGCCGCCCTATGGGCGGCTGGCGGCGATCATCCTGTCCAGCGAGAATGCGGCCGCGGTGGAGAAGACGGCCAACGACCTGGCCCAGGCCATCCCCAACGCCGAGCGGCTGGAGGTCTATGGCCCCGCCGACGCGCCCCTGGCCCTGGTGCGGGGACGACGGCGCAAGCGGCTGCTGGTGCGGGCCGACAGGGACGTGAACATCCAGGCCTTTCTGCGGGCCTGGCTGGCGCGGGTGAAGGCGCCAAGCTCGGTCCGTGTGACAGTGGACGTGGACCCCTATTCTTTCTTGTAAGCCCTCAGGTCGCCATCACCGTGCCGAGCAGCACGCGGGCGCCGGGCCGGCCCAGAGTGGCGTTGGTCGCCGCCTGAAGCTCGGCCGACAGCTGGTCGATATTGGGCACGGAGCCAGGGCGCAGGCCATTGGCGAAGCGCTGGGCGGCGGTGTTGTAGGCGGCGCGCAGACGCGGCGCGGACTGCTGGGCGCGGGTGCGAAGGGCGGCGTCGGGCACATCGATCCCCGTCTCGATGGTCAGGACCCCGCGACGGCCGCTGGCCTGGATGATCGAGGCGGTGATGACCGGCAGGCGGAAATAGCTGTCGGCGGACGCAGCCCCGCCGCCGCTCGACGAGGCGCGAGCAGTGGATGAGGCGGCGGCCGTCGCGACGACGGCGAGACCGAGAAGGGCGCGGCGTTCCATGAGGGCGACCCTAACCCCGACCGCTTAAGAAAGCCTCACGCCGCACGACGGTGGGGGGAGTGGACGTCGTGCGCCGCGGGCTCGAAGCGGAAGTCGGCGATCTGACGCGCCAGGGTCTCGGCTTCGCCGGCCAACTGCCGGCTGGCGGCGGTGGCCTGTTCGGTCATGGCGGCGTTCTGCTGGGTGATCTCGTCCAGCTGTCCCAGCGCCTGGCGAACCTCTGACAGGCGATCGGCCTGATGCCGCGAGGCCGAGGCCATGTCGTTGGCGAGGTCGTCCACGGCCGCGACCCGTTCGCCGATCCGGTCCAGGGCTTGGCCGGCGCGTTCGACCAGGTCCACGCCTCGCGCGACCTGGGCGGCCGAGGTGGCGATCAGGGTGCGGATTTCGCCCGACGCCTCGGCTGAGCGCTGGGCCAGAGCGCGCACTTCGGACGCGACGACGGCGAAGCCGCGACCGGCCTCGCCCGCACGGGCCGCCTCGACCCCGGCGTTCAGGGCCAAGAGATTGGTCTGGAAGGCGATCTCGTCGATCAGGGAGGTGAAGCGGGCGATTTCGACCGACGACTCCTGGATGGCGGTCATGGCCTGGGTCGTTTCGCCGACGACGGCGCCGCCGTTCTCGACGTCGCGGCGGACGGCGGCGACGGCCTGGGCGGTGTTCTGGGCGCCCTTGGCGGTCTGTTCAACTCCGGCGGCGATTTCTTCGGTGGTGGCTGCGGTCCGCTCAAGTCCGGCGGCCTGGCGCTCGGTGCGGTTGGACAGGTCGTCCGAGGCGTTGGCCAGTTCGTCCGAGCCGGTCCGCACCGCCTCGGCGCTTTCGGCGACGGCGCCGAAGGCGCTGCGCAGGCTGGCGGCGGCGGTGTTGAAGTCGTCTTTCAGGGTCCGATATTCCTGGGGGAAGTCGCTTTCGATGGCGATGCTGAGGTCGCCGCCGGCCAGGGTCTTCAGGGCCTGTCCCAAGGCCGCCACCACCTCAGCCTGGCGTGCATCAGCCTCGGCCTTGGCGGCGGCGGCGCGATCCCGCTCGGCTTCCAGGGCTTCGAGATAGATGGAAATGGCCAGGTCCATGTCCAGCATGGCGCGCTGCGTCAGTTCGGCGAGGGCCTCGCCGGTCTGGCGCTCATGGGCGGCGCCGGCGAAGGTCTTGCGCGGCCGCAGCGCCACCGCCTTGACCAGCTCGGCCAGCAGCAGGCCGTAGCCGCCGATATACCAGCGCGGCTCCAAGCCGATGCGAGCGTGGGTCTGGCCGATGGTGGTCACGGCGCGGCCGTAGTCGGCGTCGATCCGGCCCTCGATGATGGCGTCCCAATGGCCGATCTGCGCGGACTTGGCGCGTCCGATGTGGGTCTCGTCGCGGAAGAAGCTGCGTGTTTCGGGCGTGGCGCGGATCCGGTCATAGAAGGCGTCCAGAGCGGCCGGCGTCGCGGTGCGAAGGATGTCCTGCATGGCGCGATAGGCCGGCGAAGGCGCCGATAGACCGGCGAAGGCCGTCCGTTGCTGGATCGACGTGTCGGACATGATTGGATCCTTGGTAAGCGCACTAGCCGGACGCCCCGTCTGGGCCATGTCCCCATACGGAGTGTGGGTTTTCGAGGCGTTAACGCCGCCGTGCAGCCTGATCGTATAAGGATATCTTTATGGGTTTCTTGCTCCTTTGATCCGCTCGGGCTATGAGGCCCCAAACCTTTTTGCGGCTCGGAGCCCTGACATGACCGACTACATCGTTCGCGACATCACCCTGGCCGATTGGGGCAACAAGGAAATCGAGATCGCCGAGACCGAAATGCCGGGCCTGATGGCTCTGCGCGAGGAGTTCGGCAAGGATCAGCCGCTGAAGGGCGCCCGCATCGCCGGCAGCCTGCACATGACCATCCAGACGGCAGTCCTGATCCAGACGCTGGAAGCCCTGGGCGCCGATGTGCGCTGGGCCTCGTGCAACATCTTCTCGACCCAGGATCACGCCGCCGCCGCCATCGCCGCGGCCGGCACGCCGGTGTTCGCCACCAAGGGCGAGACGCTGGAAGAATACTGGGACTACGCGCACAAGATCTTCGAATGGGCCGATGGCGGCTATCCGAACCTGATCCTGGACGACGGCGGCGACGCGACCCTGCTGACCGTGCTGGGCCCCAAGGCCGAGAAGGACATCTCGGTCCTGGCCAACCCGCAGAACGAGGAAGAAGAAGCCCTGTTCGCGGTGATGAAGCGCTACATCGCCGAGAAGCCCGGCTTCTATTCGGCCATCCGCGACGCCATCGGCGGCGTGTCGGAAGAGACGACCACGGGCGTTCACCGCCTGTATCAGATGGCCGAAAAGGGCGAGCTGCCCTTCCCCGCCATCAACGTCAACGACAGCGTCACCAAGTCCAAGTTCGACAACCTGTACGGCTGCCGTGAATCGCTGGTCGATGCGATCCGTCGCGGCACCGACGTCATGCTGTCGGGCAAGGTCGCCGTGGTCTGCGGCTATGGCGACGTGGGCAAGGGCTCGGCCGCTTCGCTGCGCCAGGGCGGCGCCCGCGTGATCGTGACCGAGATCGATCCGATCTGCGCCCTGCAGGCCGCGATGGAAGGCTATGAGGTCCAGACGCTGGACGACAGCGCCGGCCGCGCCGACATCTATGTGACCACGACCGGCAACAAGGACGTCATCACCGTCGAGCACATGCGGCAGATGAAGAACAACGCCATCGTCTGCAACATCGGTCACTTCGACTCGGAGATTCAGGTCGCCGGCCTGAAGAACTTCAAGTGGGACGAGATCAAGCCGCAGGTCCACCACATCGAGTTCCCGGACGGCAAGAAGATCATCCTGCTGTCGGAAGGCCGTCTGGTGAACCTGGGCAATGCGACGGGTCACCCCTCGTTCGTGATGTCGGCGTCCTTCACCAACCAGACCCTGGCCCAGATCGAGCTGTGGACCAACGCCAAGGCCTACGACAACAAGGTCTATACCCTGCCCAAGCACCTGGACGAGAAGGTCGCCATGCTGCACCTGGCCAAGCTGGGCGCCAAGCTGACTGTCCTGACCAAGGACCAGGCCGACTATATCAACGTGCCGGTCGAAGGCCCGTTCAAGACGGATCACTATCGTTACTAAGACCCTCGAACCGAGGGGCCTGTCATGACGAGGGCGTCGTTCGACGTCCTCGTCGTGGGGGCAGGCGCGGCCGGGATGATGGCTGCGATCGAGGCGGGGCGGCGCGGGCGCCGGGTGCTGGTCGTCGATCATGCCGACCGGCCGGGCGAGAAGATCCGCATCTCGGGCGGCGGGCGCTGCAACTTCACCAATCTGGGCTGCGGGCCGGCGAACTTCCTGGGCGAGAACCCCCGGTTCGCAACCTCGGCCCTGCGCCGTTACACCCAGCACGACTTCATCAAGCGGATCGACAAGGCCGGGATCGCCTGGCACGAGAAGACGCTGGGGCAGCTGTTCTGCGACGACAGCGCCAAGCAGATCGTCCGTATGCTGACGGACGACATGGCGGCGGCGGATGCGACCCTGAACATGAAGACCGGCGTCGAGCGGATCGCGCGCTCGGGCGACGGCTGGTCGGCGACCTTGTCGGACGGATCGCAGATCGCGGCGGCGTCGCTGATCGTGGCCACGGGCGGCAAGTCGATCCCCAAGATGGGGGCGACCGGCTGGGCTTATGATGTGGCGCGCCAGTTCGACATTCGCGTCACCGAGACGCGGCCGGCGCTGGCGCCGCTGACGTTCGAGGCGGGGCTGTTGGAGACCTTGGTCCCGCTGGCGGGCGTGGCGGTCGAGGCGCGCGTGGCCTCTGCGCCGACGGACAAGGCCCGCAAGGCCAGCTTCAACGAGGCCATGCTGTTCACCCACCGGGGCCTGAGCGGCCCGGCCATTCTGCAGATCAGCTCCTATTGGCGCGAGGGCGAGGCGGTGGTGGCCAGTATGGCGCCGGGCCGCGACGTGTTCGAGGAACTGAAGGCGGCCAAGGCGTCGAACGGGCGCCAAGCCGTGCATACGGCGCTGGGCCATATCGTGCCGCGTCGTCTGGCCGAAAGCCTGTGCGTTCGCGAGGGCGCGTCGGGCAATCTGGCGGACCTGTCGGACAAGGTGCTGCGGCGACTGGATCAGGCGGTCAACGCCTGGGCCGTCAAGCCGGTCGGGTCGGAGGGTTACCGGACCGCAGAGGTCACATTGGGCGGAGTCGATACGGCCGCGCTGGACCAGCAGACGATGCAGGCGAAGGCCGTGCCGGGGCTGTATTTCATCGGCGAGGCGGTGGACGTGACCGGCTGGTTGGGCGGCTATAATTTCCAATGGGCCTGGTCGTCGGGCTGGGCGGCCGGCCAGGTCTGCTAGGCGGGCAGGTTTCAGACTCCGGCGGCGACAAAACAGGGTGCAATCAGTGCATTTTCCAAACCAAAGCCTTGTTTCGATTGTAAATTCCTAGCTCGTCAATTCAGACGGTCTGAATCGTCGGATGTTGGACTCCGAAAAAAAACAGTCCAACGAGTCCAAGTTTCCAGCACGGATCAGCGATGTCAAAGACCGGGCGGGGACCATAACCCAACCCGACATCCTGGCTGGTCGATTGTCGCTGCTGGGGCTCAACGTCCTGAAAACGCGTCGGTTCGTCGCCGCAGATGCGATGGCTGGCCGCCAAACCCCATCAAAGGTCGTGCCTGCGGCCCCGCGACGCATGGCGGCGGGGCCGGGCGGCGCCTAGCTTTAGGGAGCGGAACGGGCCCCTCTGGCGTCGTTGCGGTCTGGCGTTCCCCCTTCCTTGCGCCGGGCTGTGCGACGCGATGTCGGACCGCACGGGTGCGTCGATGCGGTGGGACTTTCTCCCCTCCTGGCCTGTCGTATCGACCACCCGATCCTGATCCTTCGACCGGAGCCCGAAATGCCTCTTCTGATGTGCCCCAACGACAATGCCGCCATGCAGACGCTGGAGCGTAACGGCGTCCAGTTCGACATGTGTCCTGACTGCCGTGGCGTGTGGCTGGATCGCGGCGAGCTGGAAAAACTGATGGCCGCCGCCGTCGAGGAAGGCCGGGCCTCTGCGCCTGTCGCGCCCGCGCCCCAGGCCTATGCCCCGCCGCCGGTTCAGCCCCAGCCGTGGGGAGGCGCCGCGCCGCAGCCCTATCGCGACGACCGGGGCTACAAGCGCGACGACCGGCATCGCGATGACGACTATCGCTACAAGAAAAAGAAGCGCGACAGCATTTTCGACATCTTCGACTAAGCAGCCCCAATGCCGTCACCCTCGGGCTCACCATCGATCGCGCTTTGCATGAGGGTTCAAACGGGCGGTGGGTAACCCTGACCTTCCGTGTCCGAACTTGCCGTAGGCCCTCGGGACGAGCCCGAGGGTGACGGGTTGGGGGAGAGACTATGCGGCGAGACCTGCCGCCTGCATCAGGCCCTTCAGGGCGGCGACGCTTTCGGGCGCGGCGGACAGGGCGATGCGGACTTCCGGGGCTCGCAGCAGCTTGACAGCCTCGGACCGGGCGCGGTCGGCTGCGGGCCCCAAGGGGCCGGCTTCGCCCACGGCGAGTTTCAGCAGGGCCGCCAGCTTCTGGGGCGCGGAGACCTGGGCGCGGACGATCTGGGCGACCAGATTGGCGTCGGCCTCCAGATTGGCGCCGACCGCGCCGATGGTTTCGGCGATCTGGGCCTGGTCGTGTTCGCCCAGATGAGCGGCGCGGACCGAACGTTGCAACCGCGCCAGGGTCGCCAGTTTCTGCGACGCGCTGGGGCCGCCGGGCACGGCCTGACGCATCTCGGTCTCGAACCGCAGCGAACCGACACAGGCGCTGAGCCAGCGGGCGGCGGCGCGCTTGTTGGCGCCGCCTGTGACGTTCTCGCACAGCCGGGTCAGCTGCTCGGCCTCGGCTAAAACCGTGGGGCAGGGGTTGACGTAGGCGCCGACGAAATCGGCCGTGACCAGGCTCTTTGAGCGTTCGACGAAGGCGGTCTGAACCTCTTCCAGCGTCAGCAGGCGACCCGCCGAGGCGGTCAGGGCCATGGCCAGAAGCCGCAGGATGTCGATCTCGCCCACCGGGTCGGCGGGACGAAGCCGGCGCGGGCTGGTCAATTCGCGCGTCACCAGACGGGCCAGGGACGCCGCCAGCAGCGGGAAGTCGCCGGCCGCCAGATGCACGCCCAGGCGCGCCGCCGGACCGTCCACGTCGGGCATCATCAAGGCCAGGCGCGGGTCCATGCGCAACAGCCCGTCCATCTCGTCCGGCGCGACCATCCGCACGATGGCCGCCAGATTGGCGCCCTGATCCAGCGACGGGCCGAGGATCTCCGTCAGATTGGTGCGCACCGCCAGCATCTCGGCGACGATTTGTTCGACGGCGACGACGACCAATGCGCGGGGTGGTCCGTCGGCCGGGGCCGCGTCCATCAGATCCATCAGCGCGCCCAGCCGCTCTCGCGCGCCGCGTCTGTCCTTCAGGGCGCCGGCGATGACGCCGCCCATGCTGAAGGCGCGGTCGGAGGCGCCGGCCAGACGGTGCGCCAGGTCGGCGATGGAGCGGTCTTCAAGGGCGGGGAAACGCCCGTCGCGGCCGGCCTTGCGCAGGCGGGCCATGCCCTGTTCGACCAGCTTCTG
Source organism: Brevundimonas sp. AC546 (assembly GCF_979258305.1). Lineage (NCBI taxonomy): Bacteria > Pseudomonadati > Pseudomonadota > Alphaproteobacteria > Caulobacterales > Caulobacteraceae > Brevundimonas > Brevundimonas sp. AC546. Next base: position 1,819,465 of record NZ_OZ409849.1, on the reverse strand, counting down.
ATAATGGCGTACGACACCGTGGACGTCCTGGCTCGTGGCCTGGCTTTCGGGGACGGCGACCTTCTGGATGGCGTGCTGAAGCTCGACGCCTGAGGCCTCGAGCCGTTCGGCCACGTCCGGGCGGTGCAGCAGTTCGAAGGCGGTGACGCCCTCGCGCTTCAGCCAATCCTCCAGCACCCGGCCGATCAGGGCGCGGGCGTGGGGGGAATAGAACTCTGCCGGGCCGCTGCAGGCCGGGCGGAGGGTCGGGTCGGCGACCTTCTTCTTCTTCTCTTCCGGCGCGCCCAGGGTCAGGATGGTCAGGGAGCTGAACTCCATCGTGTCGGGGTCCAGCGTCTCCTTGGTGACGCGCGAGGCGACGGCGAGGCGGTCGTTCAACTGGTCTTCGGCGGTCTCGAGGGCGTGTTTGCGGTCTTCGGTGGCGATCAGCAGGGTCCACGCGGACGGCGCGCTCTTGCGGACATAGACTTCGTAGTGGATCGGACCGGCCATGGCGCCACCCTGGCGCGCAAGGCTTTAAGGCGAGGTTTGCAGAGGCGAATTCGGCGCCGCGTTGAAATGGGCGGGGCGACGAACCATCTTGGGCGTTCGCGCGCTGTTGGAGATTGTGGATCGAATTCCCTTCTGCCCGCCGGGCTCCAGCCCTAATGTGACCGCGATCGAACGGTTACGCTTGTTGCGCGTTCTCGTTCGCGGGAACGTAAGTTCAGGAGAAGACACACTTGGCCAACATCACCCTGATCGATGACGACGAGAACATCGTGGCGTCCGTATCGCTGGCGCTGGAAAGCCATGGCCACAAGATCACCGCCTATCACGACGGCGCGTCGGGCCTGGCCGCGCTGGAATCGTCGCCGCCCGATCTGGCCATTCTTGACGTGAAGATGCCGCGTATGGACGGGATGGAGGTGCTGCGTCGCTTGCGCCAGACCTCGCAGATCCCCGTCATCATGCTGACGTCCAAGGACGAGGAGATCGACGAGATCCTCGGCTTCAACCTGGGCGCCGACGACTATATCCACAAACCCTTCAGCCAGCGTCTGCTGATCGAACGGGTCAAGGCGCTGCTGCGCCGCACCGGCGCCGACGGCGGCGAGCCGGAGACGGCGGCCGAGGTGTCGGGTCGCGCCATCAAGCGCGGCAAGCTGTCGATGGACCCGGCGCGCCATGAATCCACCTGGGACGGCCGCGCGGTCAAGCTGACGGTGACCGAGTTCCTGCTGTTGCAGGCCCTGGCCCAGCGTCCCGGCTTCGTGAAGAGCCGCGACAACCTCATGGACGCCGCCTACGACGATCAGGTCTATGTCGATGACCGCACCATCGACAGCCACGTGAAGCGGATGCGCAAGAAGTTCCGCGCCGTGGACAACGAGTTCGACGCGATCGAGACCCTGTATGGCGTCGGCTACCGCTACCGCGAGAGCTGATCTTCCGGGCGGGCGCGAGCCCGACGAGGAGCCTGTGCGCCGGCCGTTGTTCCGCTTCGGCGGATCGCGGCTGGGCGGCTTCATCCTGGTGCTCAATCTGCTCAGCCTGCTGATCCTGTTCGGCGGGGCTTTGGCCCTTAACGAATGGCGTCAGGGCTTGATCGAGGCGCGCCAGGAATCGTTGAGCGTTCAGGCTGAACTGCTGGCCAACGTCCTGCGGGAGGAGGGGGTGACCCGCGGCGAACCGACGCCCGAGCTGGATCCGATCCGCGCCTCGCTGTGGCTGACCGACCGGTTCATTCCGGCGGGGCAGCGGGTGCGGCTGTACGACATCAACGGTCTGTTGCTGGTGGACAGCTATCAGGTGACCGAGGCCATCGGCGGACGGCCTTTGCCGGAAGCCAACCCGGCCGGCGCCCCGACGCCCGACAGCGCGGCGGCGAGCATCGTCTCCGAACGCCGCGTCGCTCGCGCCGACGGCGAACTGGCGGCCGAAGTCACGGCCGCGCTGGAAGGCGCGCCCCAGGCGACCCTGCGCCGCAACGAATCCGGCGACCGGGTGGTGTCCGTCTCCATTCCCGTGCGCCATGTGCGTCAGGTGTTGGGGGTGCTGACGGTCGAATCCGGCGACGTGGACGAGATCCTGAGCGCCCAGCGGCGCGCCCTGTTCCCGTTCGCCCTAGTCGCGTTGGGGGTCAATCTGCTGGCCTCGCTGCTGCTGCATCTGTTCGTGGCGCGGCCGATCATGCGGCTGTCGGCGGCGGCGGATCAGGTCAAGCTCCAACGCGCGCGCGCCATCTCCCTGCCCGATCTGGAGGACCGCAAGGACGAGATCGGCGACTTGGCGCGGTCGCTGGAATCCATGACCGACACCCTGTCGACGCGGATGGACGCCATCGAGCGGTTCGCGGCCGACGTGTCACACGAGATCAAGAACCCCCTGACCTCGATCCGTTCGGCGCTGGAGACCCTGCCGCTGGTCAAGACCGACGCGCACCGCGAGAAGCTGACGGCCCTGTTGCAGCAGGACGTGCGCCGGCTGGACCGGCTGATCACCGACATCTCGAATGCGTCGCGGCTGGATGCGGAACTGTCGCGGGATCGGCCGCGCCCGGTCGAGCTGAACCGGCTGCTGAGCGACATCGTCGGCATCTATGAGACGACGGCCAAGCCCGGCGATATCCCGGTGACCTTCACGGCGCCCGAGCAGCCGCTGCGGGTCATGGGGCGCGACGGGCCGCTGGGGCAGGTATTCCGCAACCTGATCGACAACGCCCGCTCGTTCAGTCCGGCCGGCGGCGTGGTCAAGGTGACGCTGGAAGAGACGACAGACGACCTGCCGATCCGCGTCCGGGTCGAGGACCAGGGGCCGGGCATTCCGGCCGAGAACCTGGAGACGGTGTTCGAGCGTTTCTACACCTCGCGGCCCAAGGGGGCGGTGTTCGGATCGAACTCGGGCCTGGGCCTGTCGATCGTGCGTCAGATCGCCGAGGCGCACGGGGGTCGGGTCCATGCCGAGAACCGCCCGGACGGCGGCGCCCGGTTCGAGATCGTCTTCCCGGCGGTCGGCCGCAGGGCATGAGCATCGAACCGCCCGTCCACGCCACCACGGTCGCCGTTCGCAGGCGCGGCGAGTGGCAGGGGGTGATGATCCTGGGGCCGTCGGGCGTCGGCAAGAGCGATCTGGCGCTGCGGCTGATCGGGCGCGGCTGGCGGCTGATCAGCGACGACTACACCCAGGTCTGGACGTCCGGCGGGGCGGTTCATGCCTCGTCGCCGGCTTCGATCGCGGGTCGTATCGAAGTTCGCGGGGTCGGAATCGTGTCCGCCGCGACACGCCCCCTGTCTAGAGTGGCGCTGGTGATCGCCTGTGTCCCAGAGGCCGTCGAAAGGCTTCCAGAGCCGCAGACACGGCGTTTCGCGGGGGTGGACCTGCCCCTCTTGGCGCTGGACCCCCGACCCGCCTCTGCCGTCGATGTGGTCGCAGTCGCGTTGGAGACGCTTTGAAACCCTGAGCGACGGGTCTATGACACGCCCCTTGCGGTCCAAAGAGGGCGGCGTCCGGCCTCCCTTGCCGGGCGGGGGAATGCCTGGGACGGTTCGGGGCGGGATGCGAGTGAAGTCCTCATGATCGGTCTGGTGATCGTCACCCACGGCGGGTTGGCGTCCGAATTTCTCTCCGCCATGGAGCATGTGGTCGGCCCGCAGCGCGGCGTCGCGGCCATCTGCATCGGGCCGGAAGACGACATGGAGCGTCGGCGTCGCGACATCGTGGACGCAGCGGCGGCCGTGGACGACGGCGACGGCGTCATCCTGCTGACCGACATGTTCGGCGGCACGCCCTCGAACCTGGCGATCTCGGTCATGGAACAGACCCACGCCGAGGTCATCGCCGGGCTGAACCTGCCCATGCTGATCAAGCTGGCCAGCGTGCGCGGGCGCGAGACGCTGGAATCCTGCGTCGCCCATGCGCAGGACGCCGGGCGCAAATACATTTCCGTCGCGTCCTGGGTGCTCGCAGGCGAAAAATGACCGTCACCGCGACCCTGAACATCTGCAACACCCGGGGTCTGCACGCCCGCGCCTCGGCCAAGTTCGTCAAACTGGCCTCCAGCTTCGAGAGCGAGATCCACGTCACCCGCGACGGCGTGACGGTGGACGCCCGCTCGATCATGGGCCTTTTGATGCTGGGCGCCGGCATCGGCTGCAGCATCGACGTCTCCGCCGAAGGGCCGGACGCCGAAGAGGCCGTCGAGGCCCTGACCGACCTGGTCGCGCGGAAGTTTGACGAGGATCAGTAGGGCTTCCCTGCGTCCACCAAAGCAAGCGGCCCGACCACAGCGACAAATGACGCGGTCTGCTGCCGTGATGATGATCGAGCGATCCGACCAGCATTATCGCCAGAGGTATCGCTTGAGGTTGGTGAATCGTCCGCCACCTGCGATAGAAATCGCATGAAGGCCCCCACGTTTTATTTCTCTCGCACCTGTCGTGGACGACGGCTACGGTTTGCCTTTCGACGGCGTAGCGGCGCTGCTCCGTCTAGGTCACCCAGTGGCGGTCGCACTTGGAATGGCTTTCAGCGAGACATGAGGGTTGCAGTCGAGCGGCTAACCATCGCCCGGGCAAATCTTCCGTTGCCAAAAATCGACGCAGGGCCTGTGAAAGTTCCGCGAGGCCCAGCCAAGCTCGGCACCATTTTACATGCTCCGGCTGTCCTTAGCCTGTCGCCTACTGAACGCGACCGTTTCCTTGGCCTCCTTTATGCATACAGGTGGGAAGCGTTCGTCGCTCCGACGTTGGAGAAGCACAATCGTACGAGCTCTCTCGTGGATCTCGCTCCAGTCACGGAACTGACGCTAGATGCTGCATTGGTGTTAGTCGCGGAATACTCGCGCAACTGCCGAAACATCGACTATCGGCCGTTGATTGATGACGCAAAATGGAGCCCGAAAATTAGACTGCTTCTCGAGCAGCTTGGGTTTTACGAGTTCGTGAAGGCGGTCGGGCGTTCAGGGGAAGACGCTCCTCCTGAACCTGGTGGTCGGCAGTTCGTGAAATTTGAGACGGGAAGCCAGGTTCGCGGGGCGCAGGCGACTGCGCTGATCAATAAGATTGCCGCTGTGGCAGGCAGCACGCCAAGGCGGGAAGACATCTACAGTGGCTTGGTCGAGGCTATGATGAACGTGAACAATCACGCGTACTTGGATCGCCCTCCAGAGGTGTACAGTCCCATCGATAGCTGGTGGATCGCGGGCGCCTTCGATGCCAGCACCGAAACACTAGAGTTTGTGGTTTATGATCAAGGCGTGGGCATTCCGGCACGCATCCCGTCAGATCAGACATATTTCGGCTTCCTGAGGCGCTTTCTAAAAGGGTCAGAAGACGCAGACCTCATCGAGGCAGCTATTGAGTTAGGCCGCACCAGCACCGATATGCCTGAGCGTGGTAATGGGTTGTGGACGATATGCCAGGTCGTGGCGGAACTTGACGGTTCGAACGTGCGTATTTTAAGCGGCTGTGGCGAGGTGACCTATTCGAGCGACGGGTCGATCACCAAGAAGAAGTATGGAAATCCATTCTGTGGTACGCTGGTCCAATGGACGTTGAGAATGCCGTCGGAGAGCGCCGCCTTAATGGGACCGATGATATGATCGAGTTTCGTGTAGCGGATATCTTCTCTAGCGACCTTGGTGGTCGCTACAAAAAGAATGGTCCCTACAGCGGTGAAGTTTTTAGACGGGCGCACCTCATTCCGCTTGTTGATCGCGCCATATCTTCCGGCCAGGTTGTGCGCATCAATTTTGACGGAGTGAGCGGCACACCGACGTCGTTCCTCGAAGAGGCCTTCGGGGGTCTGCTTCGTGAACGGCCTGAGTGGACCCTCGACCAGGTGAAAAATTCGATCCGTTTAGAGGCACCTAGCACCCCACTGCTGCGCCCATACATGACGCTCGCGATGCAATATCTCGAGCGCCAAGCTATTCGTCGCCTCCAGCATTAGCCGATCAGTTGAGCCTTCACTGTCAGGTGGCGTGCGCTGCGCCTTTGAGCGGATGGGGCTGGGCGCTAGATAAGTTGGCGCCGCCGCTGGTCGCGGGTTTGGCTGTCGCCCTTGTCGGCTCTTGGTTGCTCGCGCGCCTGAATGAGGGACACCGCGGTCGCCGCGATCATTTGGTCAAGTCGGTGGATCTCCTACTCGCAACGCTGGGAGACCTACAGAAGACGGCAGCAACGTATTGGGCAAAGGCGGGCCCGGTGCCGGAGGAAGAAGCCTCGATCGAATATCAAATCCAACTGCTGAACGTTTTGATGCAAACGTGCGGGCGTGAGATGATCGAAGTGAGCGATGACCTTGATGGGCTGTTCGTTCGCTACGCGAGCGAGGTCGTAACTGATCAGTTCGGATCCGAGTCCAGAGATAGCGAAGCTGACAGGGCGCGGCTTCTTGGCACCATCGCTGGTCAGATCGCCGACCGAGTTATCCGTGGACGACGCGATCTTGTCCACGATAGCACAGACAAAGCGATCACACGTTGGTTCGATCAGCCAGTCACTCCCCAGAGATAGCGGGGATGCTTACGCTCGAGAGCGGACATCGAGAATGTCCGGTTTGGGTCGATGTGGACTTCGCACCGACGCCGACTTGCGGACGTTGATATCTCAACGAGAAACTCGCACCACCCTCACAAATGCTTCGTCCAGGCTGACGTAGCCAAGTCTTACAGCCCCAGCGCGCGGCGGATGTCGCGCCAGTCGACGTATTTGAAGTTCTGGGTGCCGACGTCGTTGACGTCGTCCTGGATGACGACGACGCCGTCGGGGAAGGGGCCGACCGGGCCGCTGGCGGCGGCGAGGCCGTCCGTGCCGGTGATGCGGTCCACCGCGCCGTCCACGACCTTGAACCGGCCCTTATATTCCGGCGCCGCGCCGTCGATGCGCCAGACGGGGAAGGCGGAATCGCCCTGGCTGGAGGCGATCAGGTAACGGCCCGAGGCGTCGGTGATGGTCGTCAGGCCTTCGGCGTCGGCGACCAGAATATCCTTGGCGATGGGCTGGATCAGGGTGCGGGTCGCGCCCGACGCCGGGTTCAGGCCATAGCGCCACAGGCCGACGTTCTCCTCGGTGATATAGAGGGCGTCGGTCGCCTCGTCGGCGGCGCAGCCTTCGGAGATGGTGCCGATCTCGGCGCGGCGCACCTCGCGAGCGGCGGGCTTGCCGTCGGCGCCGACGCTCAGGATGAACTGACGCAGTTCGCCCTCATGGCCGACCAGGATGGCGTGGACCTCGGCGCCGCGACGCGCGAAGCAGAAGCCGTAGGGTTCGATCACGTCGGTGGCGACGGCGCCCCAATAGCGCACCCCGTTGTCGCCGGTCCCGGCCGGATCGAAGGTATAGAGCGAGATGCCGGTCTTGCCCGGCGTGCGGTCGCTGGCGCCCAGCACCACCTGCGGGCGGCCGCCGACCGACAGGCCCTCGACCACATCGACATTGTTCAGCAGGCCTTCGGGCAGGAACTGCAGGATCCGGCCGTCGAAGCCATAGATATAGAGGCCGGACTTCTTGTCCGTGCCGGCGACGAAGCCGGGGGTCTGTTCGCCCATCACCGTGACCGGCGTCGCGCTGGCCCAGACGGCGGGGTCGTCGGCGGCGTCCTGACCGGCGGTGCCGACCGACGGGGTTTCCAGCACGGCCTGCACCGGCGCGCCGGGACCGACGAACCCTTCGCCCTCGCCCTGGAAGTCGACCTCGGTCGTGGCGCAGGCGGCGAGGAGGGCGAGAAGGGAGGCCGTGGCCGCGAAACGGGCGGCGCGTCGGATCGGCGAAGTCATGGCAGGTTCCCGGATGTGATTTCGTCACGTGATTTCGTCGGGGCCCAGATCAAGGCCGACCGCCGACAGGTCAACGGACTTATGGTGACGGTTTGAATGCGGTTCGATGACGCATGGTCGGTGTCAGGACGGATCGTCGCGCAAATGTCCTGAAACCGCGAAATCGCCGTCGTCGAAACGTCGCTTTCGCGTCGCCAGTCCCCGCTATCGGGCCGCCCAACGGCAGAGGTGAAACGTCGCCCGCCGCTGGGGATCATCGAGATGAAAATCAAACTGCTCATGGGCGCCGCCTTGGCGCCCCTCGCCTTCGCCGCTCCAGTTCTCGCCGCCGACGAGGTCGCGCCGCAGCAGATCGCCCAGGCCCCGGTCACGTCGCTGGCGGAAGTTGTCGTCACCGGCGAGCCGGCGATGCGCAATCGCACCGACGACGTCGTGCCCACGCTGTCGTACGACCTGGACTATTTCCAGCGCTTCGAGCCCCTGACCGCCGGCGACGCCCTGAAGCGGGTGCCCTCGGTGACCTTCCTGTCGGACGTGCTGGAATCGGACGGCGTGCGCATGCGCGGTCTGGACTCGGCCTATACCCAGATCCTGATCAACGGCGAGCGCGTCCCCGGCGCCAACCTGGATCGCTCCTTCTTCGTGGACCGCATCCCCGCCGAACTGATCGAGCGGGTCGAGGTCGTCCGCTCCTCGTCGGCCAACCGCTCAGGCGACGCGGTCGCCGGCGCCATCAATATCGTGCTGCGTGACGCCATGTCGCTGGACGGCGGCTATGTGCGCCTCGGCGCGCTGCACTGGGAAGACAGCGAATACGGCCAATGGGGCGGCACCTACGGCGCCGTCTGGGGCGGCCAGGTCGGGCCGGGCCGTCTGCTGATCGGCGGCAACATCCAGGATCGTCGCAACCCCAAGCAGAAGTTCTCGGAACGCTACGACGAGCCGGGCGGCGAGCTGACCGACACCGAAGCCCAGACCGACACCCGCGACGGCACCGACTATTCGGCCAACCTGTCGTATGAAATGCCGGTCGCCGGCGGCAATCTTGAACTGAGCGGCGTTTTCGTCCGCACCGACCGCGTTCAGGACGAAAGCTCGATCGAATATGACGAAGGCGACGTCACCGACGTGGCCAAGGTCAACAGGAACCCGCTCGACATCCTGACGGACAACTGGTCGGTCAACAGCCGCTACGAGCGCGAGATGCTGGGCGGCGAGACGACCTTCAAGCTGGGCTACGCCAACATCGACGACGAGCAGTTCGAGCAGGAAGAGGAACTGGATGTCGGCGACGAGGTGATCGAGGGCGAACGCACCCGCACCAACGTCACCGACGAGGAAATCCAGGCCGCCATCGAGCACAAGCTCAAGCTGGGCGGCGGCATGGAGCTGGAGTTCGGCATCCAGTATTCGAAGAAGAACCGCGACACCTCGGTCCTGTCGGCCTCTGCCGAAGTCGAGGACGAGCCGGTGTTCCGCGCGCTGCTGGACAGCGAATATGGGGATTATGAAGTCGTCGACGGCGGCATTAATTCGATCGAAGAGACCCGGATCGACCCCTACATCATGCTGTCGGGCGAGAACGGCCCTGCGAAGTGGGAGGCTGGCCTGCGTTACGAGACGACCGACTTCTCGATCACGGACGAGACCGTCGGCGCCGCCGACCGCACCAACGACAAGGACTATGGCATCCTGCTGCCGTCCGCGAGCGTGCGCTTCAAGCTGTCGGACAGCGACCGGATCACGGCTTCGGTGGCCCGCACCGTGCGTCGCCCGAACTTCGACTTCCTGTCGCCGGCGCTGCTGGAAGGCGAATACGGCGACAACGACTTCCTCGGCAATCCCGACCTGGAGCCGGAAACGGCCTGGGGCGCGGACCTGGGCTTCGAGCGTCGTCTGGGCCGTCGCGGCGTGATCGGCGTCAACGCCTTCTATCGCGACATCAAGGACTTGATCGAAATCACGAACACGGGCGCCTTCTCCGAGCAGGCCCAAGACGATTATGACGACGCCATCGACGACGGCGCGACGCCGGACGAAGCGGCCGAGGAACTGGTGTCCTACGTCCTGACGGCCGAGAACGTCGGCGACGGCCAGGTCTGGGGCGTCGAGTTCGACCTGTCCACGCCGCTGGACTTCATCGGCATGGAGCATACGGGCGTGTTCCTGAACTATTCGTGGCTGGACAGTTCGGTCGACGACTTCCTGGGCGACCGTCGCTTCAACTCGCAGTCGGACTATGTCTTCAACGTCGGCTTCACCCAGGACATCCCGACCTGGGGCGCGGCCTTCGGCGCCACCTATCGCAAACAGGGCGACGCCAAAGGCCGGATCGTCGGCGAAGAGGTCGTCACTTCATACGGCGGCGATCTGGAGATCTTCATCGAGAAACAGGTCGCGTCGAACGTGGTGATCCGCTTCACCGGCTCGAACCTGCTCGACTCGTCCAAGGACGAGACGTTCGACAAGTTCAACACGATCGAAGATCAGATCGACCGCAGCTACGACGAGTTCGAGATCGAGTCCGAGAACGCGGGTCCGGTGTTCCAGTTGGTCGCGCGGATGGCCTTCTGAGGCTTCGCCTTTCCAGACGACGAAGGGCCGGGCGGCGACGTCCGGCCCTTTTCCGTTCCGCCTCCCCTCCAAAGGTCGCAATCGCGACCCCATATGCCAGCGGGGCGGTTGACCCCGACGGGGCGTCTGCCTACAGCCCCGAGAGCCTGTATTTGCGGGGCCTCTCCCTCCGCGCCGAACGATCAGAGGACACCATGGCCGAAGCTTCCTACGACGTCGTCATCATCGGCGGAGGCCCTGGCGGCTATAACGCCGCGATCCGTGCGGGCCAGCTGGGCCTGAAGGTCGCCTGCGTGGAGATGCGTTCGACGCTGGGCGGCACCTGCCTGAACGTCGGCTGTATGCCGTCCAAGGCCCTGCTGCATGCGTCGGAACTGTGGAACGCCGCCAATACCGAGTTCGCCAAGATCGGCATCGAGGTCCAGCCCAAGCTGAACCTAGGCCAGATGCACAAGGCCAAGGACGAGAGCGTCACGGCCCTGACCAAGGGGATCGAGTTCCTGTTCAAGAAGAACAAGGCCGACTGGATCAAGGGCCGGGGCAAGATCGTGGGCAAGGGCAAGGTCGAGGTGACCGCCGCCGACGGTTCGGTCCAGACGCTGGACGCCAAGAATATCGTCATCGCCACCGGCTCCGAGCCCACCCCGCTGCCGGGCGTCGCCTTCGAGGACGGCAAGGTGATCGATTCCACCGGCGCATTGTCGCTGCCGGCCGTGCCGAAAAAGCTGATCGTGGTCGGCGCCGGCATCATCGGCCTGGAGCTGGGCTCGGTCTGGCGCCGCCTGGGCGCCGAGGTCACCGTGGTCGAGTTCCTGGACCGGATCACGCCGGGCATGGACACCGAGGTCGCCACGGCCTTCCAGCGCACCCTGACCAAACAGGGCATGACGTTCAAACTGGGCGCCAAGGTCACGGCCGCCAAGTCGGTCAAGGACGGGGTGGAGCTGACGGTCGAACCGTCGGCCGGCGGCGCGGCGGAAACGGTCAAGGGCGACGTGGTTCTGGTCGCCATCGGCCGTCGTCCCTACACGGAAGGCCTGGGTCTGGAGAGCGTCGGCGTGACGCCGGACAAGCGCGGCTTCATCGACCATGACCACTTCAAGGTCGCTGGCCAAGTCAATGAGGGCGGCGTGTGGGTGATCGGCGACGTGACCCACGGCCCGATGCTGGCGCACAAGGCGGAAGAAGACGCCGTCGCCGTGATCGACACCATCGCCGGCAAATACGGCCACGTCGATTACGCCCTGGTGCCCAGCGTGGTCTACACCTTCCCCGAAGTGTCCTGGGTCGGTCAGACCGAGGACCAGCTGAAGGCCGCCGGCGTCGCCTACAAGAAGGGCAAGTTCCCCTTCGCCGCCAACAGCCGCGCCAAGATCAACCACGAGACCGACGGCTTCGTGAAGGTTCTGGCCGACGCGGCGACAGACAAGGTGCTGGGCGTCCACATCATGGGCCCGCAGGCCGGCGAGATGATCCACGAAGCCGCCATCACCATGAGCTTCGGCGGCGCGTCGGAAGACATCGCCCGCACCTGCCACGCCCACCCGACCCGTTCGGAAGCCGTGCGCCAGGCGGCCATGGATGTCGAAGGCTGGATGATGCAGGCCTGATCCGGCGCCGCGTCGCAAGGCGCGGTGGTTCAGGACGAGAAAAAGGCCCGGTCGCTTCGCAGCGGCCGGGCCTTTTGCTGTTCAGGGGTGCGTCAGGCGGCCCAAGCGGTCTCTCGCCCTTGAGATTGGTGGCCGGCCTCGATGCGGAAGCGCGACACCAGTTCGGCTAAAGTCTCGGCTTCGTGGCTGAGGGCCTGGTTGGCGGCGGTGGTCTGTTCGACCATCGCAGCATTTTGCTGAGTGGTTTGGTCCATCTGGTTCACGGCGACATTGACCTCGGCCAGACCCACAGCCTGTTCGCGAGCCGAGGCGGCGATTTCGGCGGCCAGAAGGTTGATGTCGGCGACCTGGCCGATCAGGGCGGTCAGGGCGCCGCCGGTCTGGGCCACCAGGCGGGCGCCGTCGCCGACGCTGGCGCTGGATGCGGCGATCAAGCCCTTGATCTCGCGCGCGGCGTCGGCGGAACGCTGAGCCAGGGCGCGGACCTCGGAGGCGACGACGGCGAAGCCGCGACCGGCCTCGCCCGCACGGGCGGCCTCGACCCCGGCGTTCAGGGCCAGAAGGTTGGTCTGGAAGGCGATCTCGTCGATGACGCCGATGATCTCGCCGATGCGGCCCGAGGTGCTCTCGATCTGACCCATGGCGGCGGTGGTGTCGGCGATGATCCGCTCGCGCTCCTCGGCGCCGCTGCGGGCCTTGGCGGTGATGCCGGCGGCGGACTGGGCGCCCTCTGCGGTCTTCTTCACCGTGACGGTGATCTGATCCAGGGCGGCGGCTGTCTCTTCCAGCGCGGCGGCCTGCTGCTCGGTGCGGCGCGACAGGTCGTTGGTGGCGGTGGTGACCTCGGCGGTGCCGGCGCGCATGGCCCCGACCAGTTCGATGATGTCGCCCATGGTCGCCGTCAGGGTGTCGGCGGCGGCGTTGTAGTCGTCCTTCAGCTTCCTGCTGCGCTCGGCGAAGGTGGTGGCGATGCGGTAGGTCAGGTCGCCGCGGGCCAGGGCCGCCAGGCCATCGCCCAGGGCCTCGACCATCACGGCGTCTTCGGCGGCCAGGCGTTCGCGTTCGGCCTCGCCGGCCAGACGCGTGGCGCGGGCGGTCTCGCGCATGGTCTCGGCCTCGGTCTCGGTCTCCTTCTGGCGCACGGCGGCGTCACGGAAGGCGATGACGGCGCGCGAGATCTGGCCGATGTCGTCGCCGCGCGAGACCCAGGGGGCGTCGAAGTCGGTGCGGCCCTGGCGCAGGGCCTCCATGCGCTCGCACAGGCCTTTCAGCGGCGAGAACATCCGGCGCGACACATAGAGGCAGGCGCCTAGCGTCAGCAGGGCCACGACCAAGCCACAGGCGAACAGGGCGATCATCATATGGTTCACCGAGGCCATGAAGTCGGCCTTGGGAATGCCGACATACAGTACGCCGATGGTCTGGCCCGCCGTGGTCTTGATCGGGTCGTAGGCGACGAAATAGGGCTTGCCCAGGATGTCGGCCTGGCCGCGATAGGGTTTGCCGTCCTTGAGCACGGCGTCGAAGACAGGGCCGGGCTTCAGCCGGGTGCCGACGGCGCGCGAGCCGTCGTCCTTGACCACATTGGTCGTGACGCGCAGGTCGCCCATGAAGACCGTCGCGGTGCCGCCGACCAGGGTCTTCACTCGATCCACGGGGGCGGTGAAATCGTTCATCGGGGTCGAGCCGACGTAGAGCTTGCCATCGCGCGCGGTGAAGCCGTCGCCATAGTCGGCCAGCACGTCCCAGGCGACCCGCATGTTTGTTTCCTGACGCTCGGCCGCCCTGGCCTCGGCGTCGCGGGTCAGAAGGACGGCGGCGACCGCCATCACGGCCAGGGTCAGGGCGCCGAGGGCGGCGATGACCATCAATGCCGTCTTGGCCGACAGGGAAAGGGCGCTGAGCTTCATCGTCTGGTCCGGGTGGAAAGGCCGGGGGAGGGGCCGAGCTTCAGACTTGCCGGAACGAGGTTAAAATTCTCAACCTATAAGGGTTCTTGCGTAGTCGACTCAGGCTAGTCCCTTCAGGCGATACAAGGCTTCCAGGGCCTCGCGGGGGCTCAAGGCGTCGGGATCGACGTCCTGCATGGCCCTTTCCAGAGGGGAGGGGCCGCGCATGGGTTCCGGCTCGGCGACAGCGAACAGGGGCAGGTCGTCCAGGCGGGATGCGGCGGCCTTTTCGCCCTCCAGCCGTGTCAGCACCGAGCGGGCGCGGGCGACGACGGCGGCGGGGACGCCGGCCAGTTTGGCGACCTGAACGCCATAGGATCGGTCGGCCGCGCCGGGCGCCGCCTCGTGCAGGAAGACCAGTTCGCCGTTCCATTCCTTGGCGACCATGGACAGGTTGCAGACGTGGTCCAGCCGCGTCTCCAGCTGGGCCAGCTCATGGTAATGGGTGGCGAACAGGGTGCGGGCGCGGTTGGTCTCGTGCAGGGCCTCGGCCGTGGCCCAGGCGATAGCCAAGCCGTCGTAGGTGGCGGTGCCGCGCCCGATCTCGTCCAAAACGACGAAGCTCTTGGGCGTCGCCTGGGTCAGGATGGCGGCGGTTTCGACCATCTCCATCATGAAGGTGGAGCGCCCGCGCGCCAGATCGTCGCCCGCCCCGACACGGCTGAACAGCCGATCGACCACGCCCAGCCGCATGGACCGCGCAGGCACGAAGGCGCCGGCCTGGGCCAGGATCACCAGCAGCGCGTTCTGGCGCAGGAAGGTGGACTTACCGGCCATGTTCGGGCCGGTGACGATGGCGAGGCGCGATCCGTCCTGGCCCGACCCGTCCAGCCGGGCGTTGTTGGGTGTGTAGGGCGACCCTTGCGCCTTGACCGCCGCCTCGACGACGGGGTGGCGGCCGGCTTCGACGCAGAAGACCAGGGTGTCGTCCACCACGGGCCGAACGGCGCCGACTTCCTGCGCCCATTCGGCCAGGGCGGCGTGGGCGTCCAGTTCGGCTAAAGCCTCGGCGACCGCCTGCAGCGGTTGGGCCAGGCGGGCGGCCTCGCGGCGCCAGCTCTCGAAGGTCTCGCCCTCGATGGCCAAGGCGCGGTGGCCGGCCTGGCTGATCTTGGCGTCCAGCTCCGACAGTTCGACGGTGGTGAAGCGGACTTGAGCCGCCAGGGTCTGGCGGTGGATGAAGGGGCTTTCCGGGCCGGCGCGGAACAGGGGTTCCGCCGCCTTGGCCGAGGTCTCCAGGAAATAGCCGAGGACGGCGTTGTGCTTGACCTTGAAGGGCACGCCGGATTCGGCGACGGCGCGGGCTTCCAGATCGGCGACGACGCGGCGGCTGTCGTCGCGCAGGGTGCGGGCGGCGTCCAGTTCGGGACGATAGTCGGGGCGTACATAGCCGCCGTCGCGCGCCAGGTGCGAGGGTTCGTCTACCAGGCCGTCGATCAGGTCGGCCTTCAGCCGCGACACGTCCGCAGACAGGGTCAGCCGATCCAGGGCCGAGGCGATGCGGCGCGGCTGGCCGGTCAGGGGATCGACCTGACCGACGAACAACCCGGCGACGCCCTCGGCGATCGACAGGCCGATGCGCACGGCCGCCAGGTCGCGCGGGCCGCCG
The DNA here is from genome assembly GCF_979258305.1 of Brevundimonas sp. AC546. Taxonomy (NCBI): domain Bacteria; kingdom Pseudomonadati; phylum Pseudomonadota; class Alphaproteobacteria; order Caulobacterales; family Caulobacteraceae; genus Brevundimonas; species Brevundimonas sp. AC546. Next base: position 1,803,964 of record NZ_OZ409849.1, on the reverse strand, counting down.
CGGCCAAGCGCCAACCTGCCGACGGCGCGGGCGATGTCGGACGAGGCCTTCAGCGCCTCGCGCAAATCTCGCCGCAGATCGCGCCGCTCCAGCAGCCATTCGACGGCGTCGAGTTGTTCGTTGATCGCCAGCGGATCGCGCAAGGGCCGGGCGATGCGTTCGGCCAAAGCCCGCGCCCCGCCCGAGGTGAAGGTGCGGTCGATACAGGCGAGCAGCGATCCTTCGCGCTCGCCGCGCTGGGTGCGGTCGATCTCCAGACTGGCGCGGGTCGCCGGGTCGATGGCCAGAAAGCCGCTTTCACCGAGGCGGCGGGGCGGGGCCAGGGCGGGAACCTTGCCGGCCTGGGTCGTCTCCAGATAGGCGGCGATCAGGCCCAGCGCCGAGACCTCGGCCTCCTCGAAGGCGCCGAAACCGTCGAGGGCGGAGACGCCGTACAGCCGCTCGACCCGCACGCGCGCGGCTTGCGGTTCGGCGATGGCGCTGGCGAGCGCCTGGACCACGCCGCCGGAGCCGTCGAGCGCATCGCGCGTCGCCTCGTCCGAATACATCCGGTCGGTGACCAGAACCTCGGACGGGCGGAAGGCGGCGAGGGCCGCGCCCAGGTCTTCGAGCGAACAGGCGACGGAATCCACCGCGCCGGACGACAGTTCGACCACGGCCACCGCCGCCCTTCCTTTGCGCACCGCGACCGCCGCCAGGCGATTGGCGCCGCGCGCGTCCAACAGACTGTCCTCGGTCAGGGTGCCGGGCGTCACGACCCGCACTACGCCGCGATGGACCACGGACTTTCCGCCGCGCTTCTTGGCCTCGGCGGGGTCTTCCAGCTGTTCGCAGATGGCGACCTTGTGGCCCATGCGGATCAGGCGGGCGAGGTAGCCCTCCATGGCATGGACCGGCACGCCGGCCATCGGAATGTCCCCGCCCTGATGCTTGCCGCGCTTGGTCAGGGTGATGCCCAGGGCGGCCGATGCGACCTCGGCGTCCTTGAAGAACAACTCGTAGAAGTCGCCCATGCGGAAGAACAGGATGGCGTCCGGCTGACCCGCCTTGGCCGTCAGATATTGCGCCATGAACGGCGTCGCGCCCTCCAGCGAGGCGGCGATTTCGGGCGGATGAGTGACAGGCGCGTTCATGTCGCGACAGGGTGACGGATCGCGCCTTGGGTCTCAAGGGCGAACGACGGGCCTTGCACAGGCTTGTGGCCCGTTGGGCGACGATCAGGCGGCGCTGCTGATCCGGGCGCGGGCGCCGGCGGTGAAGGCCGCTGGCGCCTCTAGCGCCAGGGCCGCCCAGTCCAGGTTCGGGCAGGGGGCGTGGGCGGCGGCCAGGATGGCGCGCAGTTCGGCGGCCGAGGCGACGCTGGCCACCACCTTGTCCACGCCCTTCAGGGCCAGGGCGTAACCCAGGGCCGCCTGCATCGGGTCGCAGCGTTGCTCGGCTAAGCGCCGACGCGTGCGCGACAGGGCCTGGGCATGGCTGGCCAGTTCGACCGGCAGATCGTCGCCGCCCGCGAACAGCAGGCCGCCGGCGAAGACCGAAGACAGATGAACGGATGCGCCCGTATCGGCGATGGCTTCCAGCGTCCCGTCCTGGGCCGCGCGCTGGTCCAGCAGGCTGCACGGCACCTGGACCACGTCCGCTTCCAGACGTCGAGCCAAGAGGGCGGGTCCGTCCTCGATCGTGGCGCAGAAACCGATGCGGCGATAAAGGCCGCGATCCTTGAGGCTGCGGGCGCGATCCCACAGGGCGCGACCCTCGGCGCCGGCCAAGTCGGCGGCGTTGGAAATCAGCAGGACGTCGCCGCGCGGCAGGCCCATCCGCTCCAGCGAGCGCCGGGCGCGCGCCTCGACCCGGTCCACGCCTTCGCCGATCGGCACGGTCCGCACCGTCACCTGGAAGGGGGAGGGGAAGGGCCAGGCCTGACCCAGCAGGCGTTCGCCGTCGCCCTCGGGCCGGGTGGCGATCAGTTTGACGCCGGCGTCGGCCCCCGTTTGCAGCAGGAACCGCATGGCTTCTTCGCGGGCGCCGGACGGCGCGCTCATGAAAGCGCCAGGCGCGCGTTCGGGCTCTGTCACCACGGCGAGGGCCAGGCGATGGATGGGCGACGACGCCGAAGGTGTGGCGGGGGAATACGACACCCCGGCACAATGGCGGCTAATGCTTAAGGGACGCTGAGCGAGACCTTACGCGAACCTTACTTATCCACCGCTGATATGCGCGGTCCGGTGTTTTTCAGGCGTCGGCGTCGGGCTGGCGATCAGGATGAGCGGACGCAAAGGCAGGGTGGGCTTCGGCGGTCGCCTCGATAGCCCGAAGGCGGAGCCAAGGCGTCAGGTCCAGGTTGAACCGGCGGGCCGAATAGATCTGTGGAATCAGATAGCAGTCCGCCAGCGTCGGCGCGTCGCCAAAGCACCAGGCGCCGCCGTGGCGCGCAATCAGGGCTTCCAGCGCGTCGAATCCCGGCGCGATCCATTGGGCGGCCCAGGCGTCCACGGCGGCCTGATCGGCATTGAAGTCGCTTCGGATCGCCTTCAACACCCGCAAGTTGTTCAGCGGATGAATGTCGCAGCCGATCAGAGCGGCCATGGCGCGCACGGCCGCGCGATCATTCGCCGCCCGCGGCAACAGGGCCGGTTCGGGGTGGGTCTCCTCCAGCCATTCGAGGATGGCCGGGCTTTGGGTGACGATCAGGTCGCCGTCCTGAAGGGCGGGGACCATGCCCTGCGGGTTCAGCGCCAGATAGTCGGCCGTCTTCTGCTCGCCCTTGCGCAGGTCGTGGGCGGCGAGGTCATAGCCCAGTCCTTTCAGGTTCAGGGCGATGCGGACGCGGTAGCTGGCGCCCGAACGCCAGTAGCCGTGCAGGATCATGGCTGAATCTCGAAGCTGAGCGTCTCCAGACCCTCGACGGTCACGACCACGCGGTCGCCGGGGCTGACCGGGCCGACGCCGGAGGGGGTGCCGGTGAAGATCAGGTCGCCGGGTTGCAGGCTCCACAGGGCCTGCGCCGCCGCGACGATGCGGTCGGGGTTCAGGATCATGTCGTCCAGCGCGCCCGCCTGTTTGACCTCGCCGTTGACGCTGAGGCCGATGGCGCCGGCAGGATGGGGCAGGGCGCCCAGGGTGATGGGGCCGCACGGCGCCGACTGGTCGAAGCCCTTGGCGGCGTCCCATGGGCGGCCGGTTTTCTTGGCTTCGGCCTGGAGATCGCGTCGCGTCAGGTCGCAACCGACGCCCCAGCCGACGATGGCGACGCCGCCGTCCGCATCCGGCCCGATGGCCGCGACCAGTTCGGCCTCATAATGCAGGTTCGCCGTCGCCGACGGATAGGCCGGGTTCGCCCCATCCGACACGACGGCGTCGCCGGGTTTGGCGAAGAAGAAGGGCGTCTGCTTGTCAGGGTCCGACCCCATCTCGCGCGCATGGGCGGCGTAGTTCTGGCCCACACAAAGGATGCGGCGGACGGGAAACCGCTGGTCGGTTCCAACGATCGGCAACGAAGCGGTGGGGCGGGGCGGGAACAGCCATTGGGTCATGCAGCTGTTCTAGTGCGGCGAAAAGCCCGTGGCGAGAGCAGAGGCGGGCGCCCATCTGTTGGAACCTCGTTCGGAGTGTGGCGTTGCCAGACGGGGTTCTCTATTCTACCGCCAAGCTTTCAACGGAGCGCGCACCATGGCCACCACCAAGGCTCGAGAAGACATCAAGGCCGACCTGAAGACCCTCAAGGAGGATCTGAAGACCGGCGCCCGCGAGGAAACCCAACGCCTGCGCGAGAAGGCCGCCGAGGCCGAGGCCAAGCTGCGCGCCAAGAGCGACGAAGTACGTGAACAGGCCCGGGGCTATTACGACGAAGCCCGCGTGAAGGGCCGCGAATATTACGACGACGCCGCCGAACGCTTCGACGAGGCGCAACGCTATGTCGTCGAACGCGTGCAGGAGCGTCCGCTGCAATCGACCGCCGTTGCGCTCGGCGTCGGCGTCATTCTGGGCATGCTGCTGGCCGGCCGCCGCCGCTGATGTTCAAGGGCATCGTCAAAAAGCTGGTGGCGACGGCTGTCGTCGCCGCCAGCGTGTTTCTGGCCGTCGTCTTCCTGGGCCTGACCCTCTTCTATGCGCTCAGCCTCAAGCTGACGCCGCTGGGCGCGGCGGCCGTGACCTTCGGCCTGTTCGCTCTGGTCGCTCTGATCGTGGCGGTCGTCTTCCTGAAGAGCGACAAGCACGACGAGCACGACGAAGAGGACGAGCCTGAAGGCCTGTTGGGCAAGGTGATCCACATCGTGCGGGAGCGACCCATAGTGGGCGCCGTCGGCGGTCTGGGCGCGGCCTTCCTGCTGCTGCGCAATCCGGCGCTGGCTGCCATCGTCGCCAGCATGGTCGCCGACCGCAAAATGGACCAGGGCGGCTTCTCGCGCCGTCGTCGCCGCTGATAGAATCTGACAGAACGACGGAACGGCCAAGCCGCGACGACGTTGATGTATCGGACCGACGAACGGCTCTAGGGTCGCCGACGGCAACATCAACTCAGGAGAGCTAAACCCATGATGCGTTGGGCAATTATCTTCCTGGTCGTGGCCTTGGTCGCGGCCGTTCTCGGCTTCGGCGGCATCGCGAACTTCTCGTTTGAGATCGCCAAATTCGTCGCTGTCGTCGCCATCATCCTGTTCGTCATCGCCTTGGTGGCAGGCGGACTTCGCGGACGCGGCGGCTCGCCCCGACTATAGGCGACGGATCAAACAGATTGAGGGGCGGGACTTCGGTTCCGCCCCTTTTCTATGCGCGAAAACGATAGCAAAAAAGAACTTTACAACACAAAGTTATTAGGCGAGGCTTCCTCATCGGATTTGAGGAGGAGAGACCTATGACCCGCGAGACCCAGGCCATTCAGGACGACATCGCCTATATGCGCAGCCTCGCGCACGAGGGGCGTCATGCGCCGCTTCTGGCGGGGCCGATCCTGATCATGGCGTCCATCGTTTTCGGCGCCGCCAACATCGGCCAATGGGCCATTCAGGCGGGGATAATCCAGGTCAATTCATGGATGCAATTGGGGTTGTGGATCGCCTCTGGCGTCATCTTCGCCATCGGGTTGACGGTCCTGATCGGACGCATGAAGGGTAAGCCAGGCATCAACTCGGCCGGCAACAAGGCGGTCAGCGCGGCATGGTCGGGCGTCGGTTACGGCATCTTCGTCACCTGGCTGGCGCTGGTCGCCCTGTCGATTAAGACCGGGAACTGGTCGTGGATGGCGGTGATGCCGACGACGGTCCTGGTCGCCTATGGCTCGGCCTGGATGATCAGCGCAGCGATGACTGGGACGCGCTGGATGTCGGTGACGGCGCTTGCAGCCTATGCCGGCGCGGTCGCGGTGGCCTGGTTCATCGACAGTCCGATGATCTATTTAGTGTTCACGGTCGTCCTGATGGCCGTCGCCCTGGTTCCCGGGATCATCCTGATGCGTCAGGAACCGTCGGAGGTGATCTGAGCATGGCCGATGATTTCGACATCAGCCGGATCGACGACGTCATTCACGGACGCATCCGGCTGGGGATCATGGCCTATCTGTCAGGGGCCGGGACGGCGGACTTCACCAGTCTGAAAACCCGGTTGCAGACCACGGACGGCAATTTGTCGGTTCACCTGCGCAAGCTGGAAGAGGCCGGTTTCGTCGCCGTGACCAAGAGCTTCAAGGGCCGAAAGCCCCTGACCGAGGCCAGCCTGACCGATGTGGGACGCGACGCCTTTGTCGCCTATCTCGACGCGATGGCGGGCCTGCTGCCAGAGCGATGAAATCAAGCTAGAAGCGGGGCCATGACCACCCGCCTTCACGCCTTCGAGGCCATCGACAACTTCCGCGACTATGGCGATTACGCCACGACGGCCGGGCGGCGCGTGCAGCCCGGCCGTCTGCTGCGTTCGGCCCACCATGCGCGGGCCAGCGAGGCCGATCTGGAGCGGCTGAGGCTGCTGGATATCGGGGCGGTGGTCGATCTGCGCCGCCCGGGCGAGCGGCGCGACCAGCCCTCGCGTCGACCGGAGGGCTTCAACGGTCTGGTGATCGAAGGCGGCGTCGACGACGGGGCCGAGGCGCCGCACATCGCCTTCCTGAAAACTGCGGACCTGACGCCGGATTCGGGGCGGCGGTTCATGGAAGCCACCTATCGGACCCTGCCGTTCGATGCGTCGCACCAGGATGTGTTCGCTCGCTATTTTCGGGCCTTGGCCGAGCAGGATCGGCCGGTGGTGATCCACTGTGCGGCGGGCAAGGATCGGACGGGCTTCCTCGCCGCCCTGACCCACCACCTGCTGGGCGTGTCGCGTGACGACATGATCGAGGATTATCTGCTGACCAATACGGCCGTCGATCTGGCCGGACGCGCGCCTGGTATCGCCAGGAAACTGCACGAGATGACCGGACGCCTGGCGTCGGACGACGCTGTCGTCGCCTTCCTGGGAGTCGAGGCCGCCTATCTGCAGGCGGCGGTGACTGCGGTCGAGGCGCGGCATGGGTCGGTGGACGCCTATATGCGCGACGCCCTTGGTGTGGATACCGCCCGGCGCGACCGGATCGTGGAGCGGCTGTCGGCGTGAGCGAGGTTCTGAGCCACGTCGTCAAGCGCGATGCTCTGTGGGTCGAGCCGGTCGAGGTCGCGGCAGGACTAGGCGGCGGCGACGGAGCCTTGGCTCTGTTGTCGGATGGTGGACCGGGCGGGCGCTGGTCGCATGTCGCCACGGCGCCGGATATGGTCCAGGTCGGTCCGGTCAATGACGCGGCCCCTTTTGCGGCGTTGCGAGACCCGGCGTTCGCCGCGGGCGTGATAGGGCTGGCCGCCTATGACGCAGGGGCGCGGCCGGCGACGGGGAAGCGAGAGACCCCTTGGCCCGACCTGATGTTGGCCCGGTATCCGGCCATGCTGAGCTTCGATCATCACCAGCGCACGGTGCGCGCCGTCGGGCGGGGCGCGACCGCAGAGGCGGCAGGTGAGGCGGCGGACCTTGCGATGAGTTGGCTGGCGAAGGCCGTGGCGATCACGCCGCCATCGGCGCCGTCCGAGACCTTCGAGGCCGAAGCGCCGTCCGAAGCCTACCGCGCCGCCGTGTCAAATGTGGTGGAGCGGATCGCTGCAGGCGAGCTGTTCCAGGCCAATATCGCGCGGGCCTGGTCCGGTGGGTTGAAGCCGGACGCCGAGCCGTTCGATGTCTTCCTGCGCTTGCAACAGGGTCGCGCCTCGCCGTTCGGCGCCTATTGGCGGATCGGGGAGCGGGCTCTGGTGTCGAACTCGCCCGAGCTGTTCCTCGCTTTCGATCCCGCCAGTCGCCGCATCGAGGCCCGCCCGATCAAGGGCACCCGCCCGCGCGCCGCCAATGCCATCGAGGACGCCGCCCTGGCGAACGAGTTGCAGGCCAGCGCCAAGGACCGCGCCGAAAACCTGATGATCGTCGATCTGATGCGAAACGATCTGGCGCGCGTGTCACAGCCGGGTTCCGTGCGCGTCGAGACCTTGTTCGAGGTCGAGCATCACCCGACCGTGCATCATCTGGTCTCGACCGTGACTGCGGTGGCGGAGGCCGGCGTCGGTCCCGCCGACCTGCTGGAGGCGACCTTTCCGCCGGGGTCGATCACCGGCGCGCCCAAACATCAGGCCATGAAGGTCATAGCGGCGCACGAACCGCCACGCGGCCCCTGGTGCGGGTCATTGTTCCTGATCAAAGATGACGGCGCCCTGACGGCGTCTGTGCTGATCCGAACGGCCGGCTTCGAGCGGTCGGGGGGCGTCTGGCGCTTTCGCACCCTGGCGGGCGCCGGCATCGTCGCCGACAGTGATCCTGTGGCCGAAGAGGCCGAGACCGACGCCAAGATTTCAGCGATGCGGGACGCCTTGGCCGGGCGGTGAAGTCAGCAGCCCGTGCAGGCGATGAAGTCTACGATGCGCGGTTGCAGATAGGCCATGCGGCGGAACTTGGCGGGGACAGGCGACACCCGATCAAACGGCGACTTGTAGTCGTACTCGGCCTCGGCGACGATGACGGACTGGTCGACGGCCAGCAGGGCCGGCGGGATTTTGGCGTCCGCCGCGAGCAGCTTTGCGTCCATCCCGTCTCCGACCCCGACACTCCAGTCGACCCGATAGGTATCGGCATTGATCCGCGTGACGCTGCTGACCCGCTGTTTCAACCCTGACCCGGGATACGGCGCCATGATCAGATAGCCGATGTCGAGAACCTCCTCGACCTGTAGCTTGGTCATGGCGCCGCCGTTTCGAGACACGATATCCGCCACCATCGAGGCCGTGTGCCCGGTGCGTTTCAGCGCCATATAGCCCTGGCAGAATTCGACCATGCCGAAATAAAGCAGGATCACGATCGGGGCGATGAAGGCGAACTCGACCGCCGCGACGCCGCGCGTATCCCGCGTCCACAGCCTTATACACGAAATCATGAGGGCGATCCTGGCGGGGATGCGGGCGGAATTATTGCCGGGAATTCTTCATTGCGGAAGGCGGTTGCGGCGGTGAGAAGCACCTTGCCGTTTCCGATCCGCGAGACAGACTGGCTCAGAAACGGCGTCATCAGCGGATGCGCATACCAGACGCGCACCAGAACCAGACTGGTCGGGCCACCGCCGTCATAGGTGGTCTTGTTGGAATCCAGCGCGCCGTCGGTGATCGGCTCCTCGCGGTCCTCGTCGGTCAGGGCGAACTGCGGAATAACGCGCACGTCGACCGTCGCCCGATTGATGCAATCGTTCTCGAACAGCGCCATTCGGCTGCAAAGTTCGCTTTTGAAGCGCGCCTTGTCGAACGCCTGGGCTTGAGCTTGACCGGTGCGGAGCAGACGGCCCGTGTCCGTCGTCGCCGTTTCGAGAACCGAATTCAGAATGAAGACAATGCCCAGTTCCAGGATCGAGAAGATCATCAGGAAAAAGGGGATCGCGACCATGCCGAACTCGACGGCCGCGACCCCTTCACGTCCGCGCTGGCGTCGCAGACGTCGCATCAACGATCCCGGAAAAGCCATGTCGAAGATCAGGGGGCGGTCGAGGGGGCGGCGGACGACGCCCGGATGCTGGGGGTGCAGGAGGCGCCGCACGCCATCTCTGTCGCCTGGGCGCCGCGCCAGACGCGAACCGAGCCAGTCGATCCGCCCGTCACCACGATTTCGCGCTGGAACAGGGTGCGTCCTGTGCCGTCGACGGCGACGACTTCCGTGACGCCATAGCCCTTGCCGACGATGAACAGGGTGTTGGCGTCCACCATGGAGACGTCGGCGATCTGCGGATTGCCGACGATGATGGAAGCCGCGGCGCCGCGAAGCTGAACACGCGCAGAGCGATCAATCTCGACATTGAGCGCACCGTCCTGGGCGCTGGCGACGATGGGCGCGGCGATCAGGGCGATAGCGAGGAGGGCAGCAGGGATGCGGGACATCGGCGGCTCTGAATAACGGCGCGTGCAGACGCGGACGCACGCATGATGCAACGACGATCCTCAACAAAGGCTGAACCCGCTGACTGAGAAATTTGTTTGGTAAATCCGCGCGTAACCAAACCTCGTGACTCAGATTTAACGGGGGTCTGGCATTTTGATCCTGCGTTTGGGGGTCAAGCGGGCTACCGGCTCCCCCCGCCAAGTTGCTCGCTAGACCATTTGAAAAAGAGGACTACCCCATGACCAAGTTCATCTCGCGCTTCGCCAAAGACGAATCGGGCGCCACCGCCATCGAATACGGCCTGATCGCCGCCCTGATGGCCGTCGCCATCATCGCTTGCCTGAGCGCCTTCGGCCCGCAAATGAAGGCTGCCTTCACCGGCATCGGCGACTCCATGAGCGGCGCTCAGGGCAACGATATCACCAAAGGCGCGTAATCTCTGAAGTCGAGATTATCGTCTGGAGGGCCGGCCGGCATGGCCGGCCCTTTTGATTCAAAACTGCGTCGGGAGCGTTCAAGATGTATCAGTCGTCACGTCGGTTCCTCGATGATCGCTCAGGCGCGACATCCATCGAATACGGATTGATCGCCGCCTTGATGGCTGTGCTTATCATCACCGTTCTCTCGGCCTTCGGCCCGAGTATGAAATCGGGCTTTGTGAAAATGGGGTCCGATCTGGCCACCCCGGCGGACGTCACGAAGCGCTGAGGCGGACTTGGAAACCAGGATTTAAGGTCTCCGTGCCAGGGAAGGTCTCATGGACATCCTTCTGCTCATCGCGCTTGGCGTCTTTCCGGCTCTGGTCATCGTCGGCGGTCTGCACGACCTGATCACGATGAAGATCCCCAACTGGATTTCTCTTGCGCTCGTCGCCGCCTTCTTTCCCGTCGCGCTGCTGATCGGCGCTGCGCCGATGGACATCGCCGTACACGTCGGGGTCGGCGTAATCGCGCTGCTGATCGGCATGGGGATGTTCGCCGCCGGCTGGGTGGGGGGAGGCGATGCGAAACTGCTCGCCGCCAGCTGCCTCTGGATGGGCGTCAGCGGCGTCCTGCCCTTCCTGATCTGGACGGGTCTGGCCGGCGGGGCCTTTTGCCTCTTGCTGATGACTGCACGCCAGTATTTCCCGATGGTTGCGCCCACAGCGTCGCAAGGCTGGGTCGTCAATCTGATGCAGCCCAAGGGCGACATTCCTTACGGCGTCGCCATCGCCGTCGGCGCGCTGCTCGCCCTGCCCGAAAGCGGTCTGGTCGCGACTTTCGCATCCGGCCGCTGAGCCTTTGCTGACCGCCGTTCGCGCCGCTTAGGAAGCGTTAACCCGCAAGGCCCATGATCGTTAACGGTAGGCGTCGGGGGATGAGTCCGAAACATTGCGCCTGCTGGAGACATCCTGGATGAAGCCCGCCCGCATCGTCGTCATCTGCATCGCCGCCGTCTCGGCCATCGGTCTGGCCCTGGTGGTCCGGGCCATGGGATCGTCGTCGAACGAACCCGCCGCGCCCGCCGCCGCCGCCCAGGTCGAAGTCCGTCCGATGGCCAAGGTGCTGGTCGCCGCCAAGGATCTGGAGCCGGGCAAACGTCTGGTCGAGGGCGACCTGGCCTGGAAGGACTGGCCGGTGGACGAGGTCAATCCCGTCTTCATCACCGACGGCTCCACGCCCGTTCCCGCCAAGCCGGTTGCGGAAACCACGACAGAGAAGGCCTCCAACGCAGTTGAAAGTGTCGCCAAGGCGGCCAACGAACTGTCGGGGACCGGGGCCAAGGCCGACTATATCGGCTCGGTGGTGCGTGAACCCATTCTGGCCGGAGAGCCGATCGTAGCGCGCAAGATCGTGCGCGCCGGCGACAGCGGCTATCTGGCCGCCTATCTGGAACCCGGCATGCGGGCCATGGCCATCGCCGTCACCGTGGAATCCGCCGCTGGCGGCTTCATCCTGCCGGGCGACCGGGTCGATGTCGTGTTGACCGCTGAAACCAATCGCAATGGCGCCGTCGAAGGCGCGACCAGTTCCAAGTTCGCGTCGGGCGTCGTCCTTCAGAACATAAAAGTCCTGGCCATCGACCAGTCGACCCGCGCGGGCGACGACGAACAGGCCGTGGTGGGCGCGACCGCCACCCTGGAGGTCCGCCCGCAGGATTCCGTGTTGCTGGCTCAGGCCAAGTCCGAGGGCGAGTTGTCGCTGTCCCTGCGGTCCTATGCCGACACCGCCGGCCCGTCCGGCGCCACGCGTCGCCCGTCCGCCGCAGCCGCTCAATCGAAGGCCGTGCGCATCTATCGCGGCGGCGCGCCCGAAGTGGTGGCTGTGCCATGAAAGCTCTGTTGATGCGCAAGACCGCCTTTGCCGCCGCGTGCGCGCTACTGGCCAGCTTGACCGCCGCACCCGCCGGGGTGGCCCAGACGCGCGCCGCCGTGTCGATGGGCGCCGCGCCGCAACTGGTCAATCTGCCGCGTGGGACCTCCTTCGCGGTCGATCTGCCGGCCGATGCGCGCGACGTGATCGTCTCCAATCCGCAGGTGGCCGAGGCCATGCTGCACTCGCCGCGCCGCATTACCGTCATCGGCATCACGCCGGGCGAGACCGATGCGGTCTTCCTGGATGCCGCCGGTCGTACGATCCTGAGCCTGCGCGTCCGCGTCGACGCCGGCACCAGCGCCCTTCAGGACACGCTGAGCCGTGTCGCGCCGGGCGGACAGATCCATGCGGAAGCCGTCAATGACAGCGTCATCCTGACCGGTTTCGCCGATACGCCGGCCCAGGCCGCCCAGGCGGCCCGGGTCGCCGCCGCCTTCGTCTCGGCGCCGGAGAAGGTGATCAACATGATCAGCGTCGTCGGCTCGGACCAGGTGACGCTGAAGGTTCGCGTGGTCGAGGTGCAGCGCAGCACCCTGAAGCAACTCGGCTTCGGCTCCGACATTCTGAAGGCCTCGGGCGACCATTCGTATGGATTCAACCGGCCCAACACCTACGGCGTCAACGGCGCGCCGTTGGGAGGAAGCGGGCTCTGCTACGATCAGACAGGCGTCCAGACGACGAACGGCACGACTTCGAACTCGACCACCGGCACGACCGTGGACGGCGGGCTGACCAACACGATCTCCAACATCGCTTCGACCGCCTTCCGCGCGGTGACCGGCACGAATGCGAGCGCTTGCCTGGAAGCGTTCGAGCGCGTGGGCCTGGCCCGGACCCTTGCCGAGCCGAACCTGACATCGGTGAACGGCGAGGCCGCCAACTTCCTGGCGGGCGGCGAGTTTCCTCTGCCGACGGGTCGCGACCGCGACGGCAACATCACCGTGACCTACAAGCCGTATGGCGTGGGTCTTGCGTTCCGTCCTGTCGTGCTGTCAGGCGGCCGTATCTCCTTGCAGGTCAAGGTCGAGGTGTCGGAACTGACGTCCCAGGGCGGGTTTACCATCGGCGCGGGCACGCCTTCGTCCATCACCCTGCCGGGCCTGACCGTCCGTCGCAGCGAGAATACGGTCGAGTTGCCCTCGGGCGGATCGATGATGATCGCCGGCCTGCTTCAGGAAAGCACGCGCCAGACGGTGGACTCCCTGCCGGGCGTCACCAACCTTCCCGTGCTGGGATCGCTGTTCCGGTCGCGCGACTATCTGATGGGTGAGACCGAACTGGTGGTCATCGTCGAACCCTATATCGTCAGCCCCACCTCGCCCGATCGGATGCAGACGCCGGCCGATGGCTTGCGGATCGCCAGCGACAGCCAGACCATCCTCTTTGGCCAGTTGAACCAGGTCTATGGGTTGCCGAATGCGCCCCCGGCCGGCTCGGTCGGCTATGTGATCGAGTGAGCGACATGAACCGCACCCCGATTATTGTTCTTCTCGCCACGACCGCGCTGTCGCTGGGCGCCTGTGTCGGCGGCCCGGCCAGCCTGGGCGGTGAACCGCCGCTGACGCCGACCTCACGCTATCAGCTCCAGGTCGAACCCGATCTGGACCGCATCGCCTTGGCGGTTCACGACAGCGGCCTGTCTCCGGCGCAGGGCGACGCGCTTCAGGCCCTGGTCGGACGCTATCGCTACGTCGAGCCCGTGCCGATCGTGATCGAGGCGCCCGCCGGAAACGATCCGGTCGCGCTGAAGACCGCGTATGACATCAAGTCGGCCCTGGCGGCCTCGGGCGTCGCGCCGGACCGCATCATGTTGGTCAGCTATGCCGCGCCTGATCCGCGCGCGCCGGTCGTCGTCGGTTATCAGACCCTTCGCGCCGCCGTGCCGCAGTGTGGAACTGCATGGGGCAATCTGAGCCGTACTGGCGACAACCAGTCCGCTTCCAACTTCGGCTGCGCAGTCACAGCCAACCTCGCCGCCCAGATCGCCGACCCGCGCGACATCCAGACGCCGCGCGCAATGACGCCTGCCGATGCAGGCCGCCGCACGGTCGTGTTCGATCTGTATCGCGGCGGCAAGCAGACGGCGGCGGTGGCGGAAACCCTGGTTCAGGACACCGCCGTCTCCAGTGCGGTGAACTAGATCATGAGCACAGCCCCCGCCCCCCGCGAGTTCGACGCCTTCCAAGACGGCTTCGACGTGGATCTGGATTTTTCCGAACCGACGGCAGACTTTGAGGCGGCGCGTGCGCCGCTGCAGTTCACGGCCGCTGCGCCGGTTCAGCCCGCGCCGCCTGCGCCGGTCCCGGTCGCTCCCGCCTATGTCCCCGAACACGCTGGCTTCAACCCGGTCGGCGAAGTGGTGGCCCAGGCGCAGGCCAGCCTCATGGAAACGGGTCTGGATGTGACAGGCCTGGGCTCCACCGGCCTCGCCTCGTCCAGCAATATCGGCGAAGTGTCGGTGCCGCGTATCGCCATCCATGTCTTCGCCGAGCGCCAGGACACCTTGGCCGCCGCCGAGCGCGCGGCTCAGGATCGTCGTCTGTCGCGTGCGACCACCCAGATCCGCGTCGGGGGCGTGCCGGCCGCCGTCGAGACCTATCACCATGAACCGACGCCGCCGCTGATCATCGTCGAGTGCCTGAAAGACCCCCAGACCCTGCTCTGGGAAGTTGATCAGCTGGCCGAGGTCTGCGACGCGGGCACCAAGGTCGTGGTCATCGGCGCCACCAACGACATCATTCTGTTCCGCGAACTGATGCGGCGCGGGGTCAGCGAATATCTGGTCGCGCCGCTGCAGCCGCTGCAGCTGATCGCGGCCATCGGCGGCCTGTTCAACGACCCGGCCCAGCCCTTCGTCGGCCGCACCATCGCCTTTGTCGGCGCACGGGGCGGGGCGGGAGCCTCGGCCGTGGCGCACAACACAGCCTATGCGATCTCCGAGCGGATCGGCGCCAACACCGTCATCGTCGACTATGACCTGCCGTTCGGCACCGCGGGCCTGGACTTCAACCAAGATCCGCTGAGCGGCGTCGCCGACGCCCTGGGCCAGCCCGACCGGCTGGACGCGACCCTGCTGGACCGGATGATGGTCCGTTGCACCGACAAGCTGAGCCTGTTCGCCGCGCCCGCCAGCCTGGACACGGACTGGGACATCTCGACCGAGGCGTTCGAGGAGGTCACCAACCAGATCCGCGCCACGGCGCCGTTCGTCGTGCTGGACCTGCCGCACCTGTGGTCGCCGTGGATGCGCCGCACCCTGATCAGCGCCGACGAGGTGGTGGTGGTGGCCACGCCCGACCTGGCCTCGCTGCGCAACGCAAAGAACATGATCGACCTGATCCGTCAGGGTCGTCCCAATGATGCGCCGCCGCGCCTAGTGCTGAACCAGATCGGTGTGCCGGGTCGTCCTGAAATCCCTGCCAAGGACTTCGGCGCCGCCTTGGGCGTGCATCCCAGCCTACTGATCCCGTTCGACGCCAAGACCTTTGGCGCCGCCGCCAACAACGGCCAGATGATCCTGGACGCGGGGGCCAAGACCAAGGCGGCCGAGGCCTTCCAGACCCTGGCCCAGATCGTGTCGCGTCGCGAACTGCCCATGGTCGCGGGTCCGAAGGGCAAGCCGGGCAAGTCCGCCAAGTCGGAAAAGGCGTCCAAGCCTGCCGATGGTGCGTCCAAGTCCCTGTTCGCCAACATGTTCAAGAAGCGCTGACGCATGTTCGGCAAGCGCACAGGCCAGCCCGGCGTCACGACGGCGCCGATGCGTCCGGCGCCCGCGCCTGCCGGCGAGCCTGTGTCCGTCTTCAAGGTCGACGCCGCCGCGCCTCCGCCGGGAATGGCCGCCCAGGCCAGGGCTGAGGCCTATGCCTTCGCCGACGAGAATCTGGAGCCGGCGGCGGAAGCCTTCGAGCGGGCATCCGCGCCGACCCAACCCGCGCCCGCCGACCGTCTCGACGCCCTGGCCTCGCGCCCCAAACCTCAGCCGGAAGCCGCGCGTCCGACGGGCAATGTCGCAGGGGCCGGGCCGAAGGCCACTGCGGGTCTCGAGCAACTGAAGAAGGCGCAGGCGGTCGCCGAGATCGTCCGTGAACAGAGCGACTATTATCACGCCACGAAGACGACGATCTTCAACGCGTTGATGAACACCATCGACCTGGCCCAGCTGGCGCATCTGGACCAGAAGGCGGCGTCGGAGGAAATCCGCGACATCGTCGCCGAACTGGTGGCGATCAAGAACGTCTCCATGTCGGTCGCCGAGCAGGAGCATCTGGTTCAGGACATCGTTAACGACGTCTTGGGCTATGGGCCGCTGGAGCCGCTGCTGGCGCGCGACGACATCGCCGACATCATGGTCAATGGCGCCGGTCGGGTCTTCATCGAGGTCGCGGGCAAGGTCCAGCTGACCAACGTCCGTTTCCGCGACAACACCCAGTTGATGAACATCTGCCAGCGGATCGTGTCGCAGGTCGGCCGTCGTGTCGATGAATCCAGCCCCATCTGCGACGCCCGTCTGCCCGACGGTTCGCGCGTCAACGTCATCGCCCCGCCGTTGGCGATCGACGGCCCGACGCTGACGATCCGGAAGTTCAAGAAGGACAAGCTGACGATGAAGAATCTGGTGGAGTACGCCTCCATCAGTCCCGAGGGCGCGCGCGTCCTGGGCGTCATCGGCGCGTCGCGATGCAATCTGGTGATCTCGGGCGGCACGGGTTCGGGCAAGACGACCCTGCTCAACACCCTGACGGCCTTCATCGATCCGACCGAGCGGGTCATCACCTGCGAGGACGCCGCCGAACTGCAACTGCAGCAGCCGCATGTCGTGCGTCTGGAAACCCGCCCGCCCAACCTGGAAGGTCAGGGCACGATCACCATGCGGGATCTGGTCAAGAACTGCCTGCGGATGCGTCCCGAACGGATCATCGTCGGCGAGGTGCGCGGCCCCGAGGCGTTCGACCTGTTGCAGGCGATGAACACCGGTCACGACGGTTCCATGGGCACGCTGCACGCCAACTCGCCCCGCGAAGCCATCAGCCGAATGGAATCGATGATCACCATGGGCGGCTACGGCCTGCCGTCCAAGACGATCCGCGAGATGATCGTCGGCTCGGTCGACGTCATCATCCAGGCCGCCCGCCTGCGTGACGGCTCGCGTCGCATCACCCACATCACCGAGGTGGTGGGGCTGGAAGGCGACGTGATCGTGACCCAGGATCTGTTCGTCTACGACATCACCGGCGAGGACGAGCACGGCAAGATCGTCGGCCGCCACCGTTCGACCGGCATCGCCCGTCCCCGCTTCTGGGACCGCGCCCGTTATTATGGGCTGGAGCGTGAGCTGGCCGACGCCCTGGACGCGGCGGAGTAACAAACCATGCTGCCGATCCTCGCCGCCGTTCTGGCCTTCATCACCATCGGCGGCCTGGGCTGGGTCCTGGTCGGTGGCGACGATTCCTCGGCCCAGGCCGTCAAGCGCGCGCAGGGGCTGGCCGACGGCAAGAAGAACCCCTCCGTCGCCCGCAAGGCGGCGGCGACCAATACGCCCGAGGCGCGCCGCAAGCAGATTCTGGTTCAGCTACAGGAAGCGGATCGTCGCGAGCGCAAGGCCCGCACGACCCTGGCGGCGCGGCTGAAGCAGGCGGGGCTGAACCTCTCCGTTCGCACCTTCTACATCATCTCCGCCGTGGTCGGCGTGGCGGCGGCAGTCGTCGCCCTGGTGCTGGGCCTGCATATTCTCCTGGCGCTGGGCGTCGCCCTGATCTTCGGTCTGGGTCTGCCCCGCTGGGTCTTGGGCTTCCTCGCCAAGGGGCGGATGAAGAAGTTCTCGCTGGAGTTTCCCAACGCCGTCGATGTCATCGTGCGCGGCATCAAGTCGGGCCTGCCTGTCCATGAATGCTTCAAGATCATCGCCCGCGAAAGCCCTGCGCCGCTGGGGCCTGAGTTCCAGATGCTGGTCGAGGGCCTGGGCGTCGGCCTGACGCTGGAGCAGGCGCTGGAGCGGATGTACGGGCGGATGCCGACACCGGAACTGCGTTTCTTCACCATCGTCATCGCCATTCAGCAGAAGACGGGCGGCAACCTGGCCGAGGCGCTGGGCAATCTGTCCACCGTGCTGCGCGCGCGCCGGATGATGGGCGAGAAGATCAAGGCGCTGTCGTCCGAGGCCATGGCCTCCGCCGGCATCATCGCGTCCCTGCCGCCGGTGGTCATGACCATGGTGATGATCACGGCGCCGTCCTACATGATGCCCCTGTTTACGGACTTCCGCGGCAACTTCATGCTTCTCGTGGCGGCCTTGCTGATGGCCACCGGCGTCTTCGTGATGAAGCGCATGATCTCGTTCAAGTTCTGAGGCGGGATCATGGAAGGCTTGATGCGCTTCATCACCGACCCGCAGAACCTGCTCAGCATCGGCGTGGGCGTGCTGGTCTTCGTCACCGTCCTGACCCTGCTGTCGGCGATGGGCGGCGGGGTCCAGCTCGACAAGCGGATGAAGGCCGTCGCCGAACGCCGCGACGACCTGAAGCGCCGCTCGCGCGCCAATATCGCCAGCGGGCAGGGCGGCCTGCGTCACACGGACCAGGGGTTCAAGAAGCGGGTCGTCGACCGGCTGAACCTGACCAAGCTGCTGGAAGATCCCAAGGTCGCCGGCCAGATGGCCCAGGCCGGCTATCGCGGGCCAAAGCCGCTGACGACCTTCTACTTCTTCCGTTTCGCCACGCCCTTCGTCTTCCTGATCGTGGCGGCCTTCTACATGTTCGTCATCAAGGTCGTGGACTGGCCCACGATGAACAAGGTGACGGCGGTCATGGCGGCGGCCGTGGCGGGCTTCTATGCGCCCAACCTCTATCTGAAGAACCGCATCAACAAGCGCCGCACCTCGATCATGCAGGCGTTTCCCGATGCGCTGGATCTGTTGCTGATCTGCGTCGAGGCCGGCATGTCCATCGAGGCGGCGATCACCAAGGTCAGCCAGGAGATGGGGCCGTCGTCGATCGATCTGGCCGAGGAACTGTCGCTGCTGTCGGCCGAGCTCAGCTATCTGCCAGAGCGTCGCATGGCCTATGAGAACCTGGGCAAGCGCACCAACCATCCGGGCGTGAAGTCGGTGGCGACCGCCATGACCCAGGCCGAGACCTATGGCACGCCGCTGTCCACCGCCCTGCGGGTGATGGCCAAGGAAAACCGCGACCTGCGCCTGTCCGCCGCCGAGAAGAAGGCGTCGGCCCTGCCGGCTCAGTTGACCGTGCCGATGATCCTGTTTTTCCTGCCGGTGCTTTTCATCGTGATCCTTGCCCCGGCGATCCTGAACGTCATCGACATGATGAAGGGGGGCGGTTAGCCCGCTTCCGCCGCCGCCTTCAAGCCCTCGACGATGCTATCTTGTGCGTTGCGGATCGATGGGCGATGCTTGTCGTGGAACAGCTCGCCGCGCAGACCTGAGAAGCGGATGCCGGCCGTCAGGATGCAGTTGCCCGGCGCCAGCTCTTCGATCTGAATGTAGCGCAGGCTCTGGAACAGGAAGCCGCGCCGTTCCGCCCAGACCAGACGCACGCGCGGTTGCCATTCGACGACCTGGGCCAGGGCCTGGCGCGGCTCCATATCGGGCCAAACCTCGTTCATCGTCAGGCGGCCGCCATAGGCGATGGCGCCTTCGACATCGGTGTCGACCGGGTTCCAGGCGCTCCAGCCGGACAGGTCGGCGATCAGGTCCCAGATCCGGTCCGAGGTCGCCTGAACGCCGACGCGTTTTTCGATACGAGTGTCATCCATGGGTTCGCTCTGGCACGGCTTGTCGCCGCCGACAACGCGCTTAGTCCGGTTCGACCAACTTCAGCCGCCGCCCGTCGTCCAGCCCCAGCCGGGTCTTGACCTCGAACAGGTCGGCGCCGGCTGGAATGATCAGCAGCTTCTTGGGCTGGGCCGTGTTGACGGCGACGACCCCGCCCTTGGGGCAGATGTCGAAACAGTCGGCGCCGGTGACGGTCAGTTCGCCACTTCGGCCCCGCTTGCCTTTCTTGAGGTGCAGGTATTTGCGCAGCGCCTTCTTCAGCGTCAGGTCGCCGCCGGGACCGAAGCCGCCGTCCAGCTTCTTTGAGCATTTGCGGCACACCAGGACCACGTCCCGCCATTCCGTCTTCGCGCTCTTGAAGTCCTTCTCGCCCATGCCGACAGAAATCGCCGTTCGCGGCGGCTTGCACAAGCGGTCGCGGCGCCGTCACCTGCGATCAGGCTAAAAATTTCACGGGACCTTCACATGCGCCGACTGTTCGCCGCCTCCACCCTGGCGCTGCTGCTTGCGGCGGGGAGCGTTCACGCCCAAGCCGTCGATACGGCGAGCGTGGACGCCGCCGTCCAGCGCGTAATGCCCGAGGTGACCGCCTGGCGCCGCGACTTCCATCAGCATCCCGAACTGGGCTTCGCCGAGACTCGCTCGGCCGGGGTGATCGCTGAACATTTGCGCTCCCTGGGGCTGGAGGTCCGCACCGGGGTCGGCAAGACCGGCGTCATCGGCATCCTGCACGGCGCGCAGCCGGGCCGGGTCGTGGCCCTGCGCGCTGACATGGACGCCCTGCCGGTGCAGGAGGCGACGGGTCTCGACTTCGCCTCGACCGCCACCGGGACATACATGGGCAATACGGTGCCGGTGGCCCACGCCTGCGGCCACGACATGCATATGGCCATGCTGATGGGCGCGGCCGAGGTGCTGGCCGGGATGAAGGACCGGATCGCCGGGACAGTGGTCTTCGTCTTCCAGCCGGCCGAGGAAGGCGCCCCTCCGGGAGAGCCCAAGGGCGGCGCGGCTCTGATGATCGCCGAAGGCGCGCTGAACGATCCCAAGCCCGATGCCATCTTCGGTCTGCACGTCGTGCCCGGCCGCCCGGGCAGCGTCTTCTATCGGCCCGAAGGGTTCATGGCCGCCTCGGACCGCGTGGACATCAGCCTGAAGGGCAAGCAGACCCACGGCGCCTGGCCCTGGCGCGGCGTGGACGTGATCGCGGTGGCGGGCCAGGTGATCGAGACGGTCAACACCCTGACCGCCCGCACGGTCGATCCGACCACGACCCCGACGGTCTTCACCATCGCCACGATCAACGCCGGCGTCCGCTACAACATCATCCCCGACAGCGCGACCCTGTCCGGCACCCTGCGCACCTTCGACGTCGCTCAGCGCGACGCTCTGGTCGCCCGCGCCGAAACCGCCATCGACCATGTCGCCGCCGCCTACGGCGCCACCGCCGAGTTCGGCGTCAAACAGAACGCCGCCCTGGTCTTCAACGACCCCGGCCTGTCCACCTGGCTGGCCCCGGTCCTGACCGAGGCGGCGGGCGAAGGGAACGTCAACCCCGCCACGCCCCCGACCACGGTCGCCGAGGACTTCAGCTATTTCCAGCAGGTCATCCCCGGCGTCTTCTATCATCTCGGGGCCAGCCCCGACGGGGTGGACCCGTCACAGTCGGCGCCGAACCATTCGCCAGAGTTCTCGCCGAACGAGAAGGTCCTGCCGCTGGGGGTGAAGACGCATGTGCTGACGGCGTTGCGATTTTTGGAGCGTAGTTAGGTGGGGCGATTGCAGCGGAGGTCGATGTCGCGAACAGACCTGTTGCGGAGATTCATGGTGTCGGCTCCAGACGAGCCCGGATCATCTACGAGCCTGGATGCGTCACGCCGGAGCCACATCCTTCTCAGACCAAGCCCTGCATTCTCGGAGCAGAAGGTTCCTCTTTAAGCCAGACAACACCACCTCCCCCGACACGCACAACGCCAATACGATGACAGTCCAAAATCCGACTTCGACAGAAACTCCAGAGCGGATCGTTGAATAAACTCCCATCAACCCGCACACTGTGCAAAGAAGGCTCGCGATCGCATATGCGTATGTTGACCACTGAAAGCGATAGCCTGCTGGATGCAGCGTGTTAGTCTCCCAGTCTCGGAATGCTTTCAAATCGACCTCGGTAAAGCGAAACTCGAAAGATCCGAGATGATAAACGCTGTCGGTGTACACCCAGTGCATGTACGCGCCGATCATGAGCACGATGGCCGCTGTGTAGAGGGGCGCTCCAGGTGCCGAAGCTGCAGCATCATCACCAAAAACTAGGGCCGCCGCAGGCAGAGCCCCTATCGCCCCTAAGACAGACTGAATTCTCTGCCCCTCTAACGCTTTCCATTCCATACTCACTGTGTCCCCCCTCTGCTGGTTGGTGGACTAGTGATCGGCCGGTTCTTCATTCACGTCCAGCTTTGAGAGGGCGTGGGGGGCGCTGTTAGGCCGAACGCCAATTTCATTGATCGACCCGTTGCGGACGTCTGTCTATTCGCCCAGCGCGAGGGAAAGACGAGACCGCAATTCGGCCGGCAGAACGTCCCGAGACGCGCTGAGCAAAATCAGATCTGACTCTGACCACACTGTCTTTCGAGCAATCGAACTGGTGATCGAGACGTTTTCCAGCACCAACTTCGTGAGGCTTAGACCGAGCCGGTCTAGTTCTGAGGACAGGTGGCGGAGTTCGACTACGCTCATACCACGGACAGCTTCCTGTAAGTCCCCCAGCCCATATCTCGCATCGCGGTCGCTCAATGCGGCAAGCTCGCCGGGGGTAAACAGCGGCTGGTCATTATGGAACTCGACCAGCGTTGCCGATAGGGCCTCAAGCGCCAACTTTCGTTCCTGTGGTTCCATACTGACATCTTCGATCATCGAAGGTCGGCATTCTACCCTTTTCCGACTATCCGAAGGCTTGGTTTGGGGCGGATCATGCGGAGTCAGATCTAGCGAGATTTTACCACCGATAGGCAAACCCTACAGCCGCTCGAACACCGTCTCAATCACCCGGCGATAGACCGCCGTCAGCGTCTCCAACTCCGCCACCGGCACGCGTTCGTCGATCTGGTGCATGGTCTGGCCGACCAGGCCCAGTTCCAGCACCGGGCACAGGGCGCGGATGAAGCGGGCGTCGGAGGTGCCGCCGGTGGTGGAGGCCTCGGGGCGGCGGCCGACGGCGGCCTCGACGGCGTCCTGCACCGCTGCGACGAAGGCTCCCGGCTCGGTCAGGAAGGCTTCGCCCGAGCACAGATGCTCCAGGGTGATCTGCAGCCCCGTCTCGGCCTGGACGGCGCCGGCCTCGCGGTTCAGCCAGTCGATCAAAGCGTCGCCGGTGTGGCTGGGGTTGAAGCGGATGTTCAGCCGCGCCCTGGCCTCGGCCGGGATGATGTTGGTCGCCGGATTGCCGATGTCGATGGTGGTGATTTCCAGGTTCGACGGCGGAAAATTCTCGTAGCCGTCGTCCAGCACGTGGTCGTTGAGGCGGGCCATCAGGCGCGCGATCACAGGCGCGGGATTAGCCGCGCGCTCGGGATAGGCGACGTGGCCCTGTTTGCCGTGAACGGTGATCCAGGTGTTCAGCGAGCCGCGCCGGCCGACCTTGATCATGTCGCCCAGCTGTTGCGACGACGACGGTTCGCCGACCACGCAGGCGTCGATGACCTCGCCCTCGGCCGCCAGGGCCTCGACCACCCGCTTGGTGCCGTGCAGCGCCGGGCCTTCCTCGTCGCCGGTGATCAGGAAGGAGAGGGAGCCTTTAGGCTCGCCGTCCGCCAGCACCTGCGACACGGCGGCGACCCAGGCGGCGATCCCGCCCTTCATGTCCACCGCGCCGCGGCCATACAGAACGCCGTCCCGGACCTCGGCGTTGAAGGGTTGCGACGACCACTGGTCCGACGGGCCGGTCGGGACCACGTCCGTATGGCCGGCGAAACACAGGTTGGGCGAGGCGGTCCCGCGCCGCGCATACAGGTTCTCGATCCGCGCATGAACCCCTTCGCCCCCAGGCCCCTCGAAGGCCAGACGGCGGCAGGTAAAGCCCAGGGCCGTCAGATGCCGTTCCAGCACGTCCATCGCCCCCTCGTCCGCAGGGGTCACGGAGGGAATGCGGATCAGGTCGCGGGTCAGTTCGACAGGATCGATTACGGGAGTTGATGCGCGGCTCATGCGCCTATGCTTTAGGGAAATCGCGTCAAAGCGAGAAGGCCCATGCCCAAGATCGACATCGACAGCGCGCCGAGAGGCGACGGCACGACCTATCCCGAGGAATTCGCCGGCCCGTGCAAGCCGCGTCGCCGCTGGAAGCTGGGCGATGCGGCGGGGTTGAGCCAGTTCGGCGTCAACCTGCTGCGCCTGCCCGACGGCGCCTGGTCCAGCCAGCGGCACTGGCACGCGTCCGAGGACGAGTTCGTCATGGTGGTCGAGGGCGAGGTGGTGCTGGTGGACGACGACGGCGAGACCGTGCTGCGCGCCGGCGACTGCGCCGGGTTCAAGGCGGGCGTGCCGAATGGTCACAGAATAGAGAACCGATCCGGCCGCGAGGCGGTCCTGCTTGAGGTCGGAACGCGCAATCCTTCCGTGACGGCCTGCGACTATCCTGACATCGACATGGTGCTCAATGCGGGCGTCGACGGCTATTTCCACCGCGACGGCTCGCCCTATCCGAAACAGTCCCGAAGAACGTGACCACAGAATCCATAGACACCGGCCCCGCCGCCCCGCCCGTTCCGCCTGCTCCATCATCTGGGGGGCCTGAAGGGCCGTCCAGTCCGTGGGGGATCCGCGATTTCCGTCTGCTGTGGTTCGGGCGGGTGGTCGCGGTGCTGGCGATCCAGATCCAGTCCTCTGCCCTGTTGTGGCAGGTCTATGAGATCGCCAGGCGCGATCACCCGATCGAGGAGGCCAGCCTGTATCTGGGCCTGGTCGGCCTGTGTCAGTTCCTGCCGCTGCTGGCCTTTACACTGCCGGCCGGGGCCATGGCCGACCGGCGTGATCGCAAGCGCACGGTGTGGATCTCGATCCTGGTCGAGGCGGCCTGTGCGGGGTCGTTTCTGGCCATGGCGCTGCACGGAAACCCGCCCCTGTGGGGCTTGCTGGCGGTTGCGGCCCTGTTCGGCGCGGCGCGGGCGTTTCTGGCTCCGGCCAGCCAGGCCTTCCTGCCGATGGTGGTGGGGCGCAAGGCCTTGCCGCCCGCCATCGCGGCTCAGTCCATCGCCTTCCAGACCGGGGCCATCGCCGGCCCGGCCCTGGGCGGGGTGATCGTGGGGGTGAACGTGCCCCTGGCCTATGCGGTGTCGCTGGGCATGTTCCTGCTGGCGGTCGCGGCCTTCATCCTGATCCGCACCAGCGGCAAGCCCGCGCCCCAGGCCAATCCGCTGTCGCCCATCGAGTCCGTCAAGGAGGGGCTGGCCTATGTCTACAAGACCAAGATCGTTCTGGGCGCCATTTCGCTGGATCTGGTCGTGGTGCTGCTGGCCGGCGTGGCCCTGCTGACGCCGATCTTCGCGCGCGACATTCTGCATGTGGGACCGCAAGGGTTCGGCCTGCTGCGGGCGTCGTTCGGGGTCGGGGCGATGGCGGTGGCCATCTATCTGAGCCGTTACCCCATCGTGCGGCACGGCGGCCGATGGATGTTCGCGGCGGTGGCGGTGTTCGGGATCTGCACGGTGACGTTCGGCCTGTCCAAGATCGTCTGGATCAGCGCGCTGGCCCTGTTGATCGGGGGCGGGGCGGACATGATCAGCGTCAATATCCGCCAGACCCTGATCCAGCTGGCGACGCCCGATCACATGCGCGGACGGGTGTCGTCCGTGTCCATGCTGTTCATCGGCGCCTCGAACGAGCTGGGCGAGGCCTATTCGGGCGTCATGGTCCGGCTGCTGGGCGCGGTCGGGGCGGCGGTGTTCGGCGGCTTCGGCGCGCTGGCGGCCACCGGGGCCTGGGCGACGATGTTCCCGGGGCTGAGGAAGGCCGACAAGCTCACTTGAGTGGCGAGTATCGAGTGGCGAGGACGAAAGCGAACGGCTCGTCACTCGCCACTGACCACTCGCCACTCGGCTAGATCACCACACCCTGAAATGCTTCGACAGCTTCAGGCCCTGGCTCTGATAGTGGCTGCCGCTTTCGCCATACAGGCGGCTGGGGCGTTCGGTCAGGGGCTCGTAGACCAGGCGGGCGACGGTCTGGCCGTGTTCCAACAGGAAAGGCGTGTCGTGGGTGCGGACTTCCAGCACGCCTTTCGACCCCGCGCCGTGCGCCTCGTCGGTGCCGAAGCCGGGATCGAAGAAGCCGGCGTAGTGGACGCGGAATTCGCCGACCGACGGATCGATGGGGGTCATTTCGGCGGCCTGATCGACCGGAATCTCGACGTCGTCGGACGAGGCCAAAATGTAGAACTCGCCCGGATCCAGCAGCAGTTCGCCGCGACGCAAGGATAGCGGTTCCCAGAAGTCGCGCGGATCGTGGCCGGCGATATGGTCCAGGTCGACCACGCCTGCATGGCGACGGCCGCGGAAGCCGACGATGTCGCCGCCTTGCAGGTCCACGCCAACGCTGCGAGTCTCCAGCTTGGGCGGATCGCCGGCCTTGAGGCGCAACTGGTTCAACCGGGTGCCGGGACGGACCAGGATGGAGAAGGTCTGGGGCGCGACCTCCATATAAAGTGGGCCGTCATAGCCTTCGGCCACGTCGTCGAAACGGGCGCCCTGGTCGGTCAGCAGGCGCACGAAGACATCGACGCGGCCGGTCGAGCTTTTCGGGTTGGCGCGGGCGATCAGGCCCTTTGGCAGTTTCAGCCGCTCCTGCAGGCGCACGATGTAGACGCAGCCCTTTTCCAGCACCACACCGGCGTCGGTGATCTCGATGGCGTGCATGGCCACGTCGGCGATCCGCGCCTCGACCTTGCGTTGGCCGGGCAGGAAGGAGGCGCGGACACGCCAGGCCTGGTCGGACAGGCGCAGGTCCAGGCTGGCGGGCTGGACCTGGTCGTGATCGAATTCGGTGTCCGACGTGATGGCGCCCGTGGCGATCAGCGTCTCGATGGACTGGGCGGGCAGGATGCCGGGACGGGGCGCTTGGAAGGAGCTCATGGCGTCTGTCTCACACGGTTTTCACGACTTGTCTCCAAGTCGCGCTTGCAGCCCGCGCGCGGCGGGGCGAGCATATAGCCCATGCACGATGGTCCTGCCTATACCGCCGAAACGAACGGCATCCTGATCCGGGTCCGGCCCAGCTATCTGGCGGGCCAGTCCGATCCCGACGAAGGCCGCTGGGTCTGGGCCTATCAGATCGAGATCGTAAATCTGACGGGATCGACGGTGCAGCTGATGGCGCGTCGCTGGACCATCACCGACGGCCACGGCCATGTCGAAGAGGTGCGCGGACCCGGCGTGGTCGGCGAACAGCCGGTGATCGAGCCGGGCGGCAGCTATGCCTATGCGTCAGGCTGTCCACTGAGTACGGACAGCGGTTCGATGGTGGGGGCGTATTATATGACGGACGCGGACGGCCGTAGTTTCGAGGCGGAGATCCCGGCCTTCTCGCTGGACACGCCGGATGCGCGCAGGGTGTTGAACTAGGCATATCCTCCCCCGAGAAGCGTAGCGAAACGGGGGAGGGGGACCGCGAAGCGGTGGAGGGGGCGAACGCAGCCTCTGCACCAGACGCCGATAGTCGGTCTGCTTTGGCCTGATGCTGAACTGTGAAGATCGAGTCCGGTTTCGCCCCCTCCACCCCGCTTCGCGCGGTCCCCCTCCCCCGCTGCGCTGGGGAGGATCGAGAAAGGCGGATGGGGCTGCGTCAACCCGGATGAACCGCAGCCCCGCCCCTGAAGTCTCGCCGGCTTGCTTGCGCGAGCCGGCGAGGGGGAAGTCGGCTCCCTAGGGAGCATCTCTTTGTGGCGCTATGTTCGCGACGCGGTCGCTCACGGTTTGAGCGCATTCGTGCGCTCCTGCGCGAAGCGCCGCGCTCAAGTAGCGCGAAGCGCGGTAGCGCTCTTAAATATAGCGACGCAGGCTGCGGGCCAGGTCGGAACCGCTTTCCTTGGAGCCGCGACGGACTTGCGGTTGGTAGGCGACGCGGGCGTGTTCGACGCAATAGACGCCTTCTGAGGAGCGGCGGCCGCAGAAGCTGAACTCGCGCGACGACGGGTCGCCGATCGGCCATTTGCACATGTGGGCGCCCAGGGTCATCACCGTCGCGGTGCCCGGCAGGTCCGGGATCGGAGCGGGGACGGGGGCGGCGGGCTGGACCGGCTTGGGCTGAACGGCCTCAAGACGGCGCGGGGCCGAGGGCTGAGCCGGGGCGGCCGGCGCGGGACGCGGACGGGCGGTGCGGAAGGTCGCGGCGACGGTGCGCGCCGGTTGCGACGGGGCGGCCCGGCCCGACAGGCCCAGGCGGTGCACCTTGCCGATCACGGCGTTGCGGGTGACCCCGCCGCCCAGTTGTTTGGCGATCTGGCTCGCGGACTGGCCCTCAAGCCAGAGCTTCTTCAGCGCGCCTACGCGGTCGTCGGTCCAGCCTGCGGTCATGCCACCCTCCAGCGAGTTTGGATTCAATATCTAGGTCTAGGCTCCCCCTCCGGGGTCTCGACCTACAACTAATCGTAAACCAGCCGTTAAGAGACGCAAGATGTGCGAATCAATCGTCCACAGGAACCAGATATTGAATCATCGTTAAGGTTAAGGCGTTTCGAGTGGCGAGTGGCGAGTGGCGAGTGGCGAGGCCTGACGGCCACCCTAAGCGCTTCTTCCTCGTCACTCGCCACTAACCACTCGCCACTCCCTTGCGCAGCAAGGGCGCAAAGCGCATCTGGCGGCGCATGACCGATACGCCCGATCTGATCTCCACCCGTCCCGCCGGTTTGCCGCAGCCGCGTCGCTATCCGGGGATCAACTGGGTCGGGGTGCAGACGCTGTATCTGCGCGAGGTGCGGCGCTTCTGGAAGGTGGGCGCCCAGACGGTGGCGGCGCCGGTGGTGACGACGCTTCTCTATATGCTGGTGTTCGTGGTGGCGCTTCAGAACGCGCGGCCGCCGCTGCACGGGACGCCGTTTGCGTTGTTCGTCGCGCCCGGCCTGATCATGATGGCCATGCTGAACAACGCCTTCGCCAACGCCTCGTCCAGCCTGATCCAGGCCAAGATCATGGGCACGGCGACCGACTTTTTGACCCCGCCGCTCAGCCCGCTGGAGCTGACGCTGGGCTTCACCCTGGGCGCGGCGACGCGTGGCCTGGCGGTCGGTCTGGTGACGGCGATCTGCGTCCTGCCGTTCGCGCCTCTGGGCATCGCCAACATTTTCGCCGTCGTCTGGTTCGCCATGGCCGCCTGTTTCGTCATGGGAATGACGGGCGTGCTGGCCGGTCTGTGGAGCGAGAAGTTCGACCATCTGGCGGCGGTTCAGAACTTCATCGTCATGCCCATGACCTTCCTGTCGGGCACCTTCTATCTGGTCGACAACCTGCCCGAACCGTTCCGCTCGATCAGCCACTACAACCCCTTCTTCTATCTGATCGACGGCTTCCGCTACGGCTTCATCGGCCATGCCGAGAGCAATCTGACGGTCGGGGTCATCGGCTCAGCCGTCCTGATGGTCGCCATGGGCGCCGCCTGCTGGCTGGTGTTCCGCTCGGGCTGGCGCCTTAAGAGCTAGATCGCTACCTGTGACGGATCGCTCCCCCGAGAGGTCCGTCATGAAGTTTCGTTCGCTCGTCGCCGCCACGGCGCTGTTCGCCGCCGCCACGCCCGCATTCGCCCCGGCTTGGGCTCAGGAAGCGACGCCCCAGGCTGGTGACCGCCCCGACATCGCCGCCGGCGCCGCCCAGTTCGTCAAGCCCACCAACGCCGAACGGACCCAGGTCCTGGTCGGCTTCCTGACGACCCTGGGCTTCACGCCCGAGATCCAGGTCTTCGCTGGAGGCAACCAGGCCAGCGGACCGATGGAAGGGGCGAACGTCGTCGTCACGGTGGGGCAGGGCGACAAGGACATCGTCCTGACCGCCCACTATGACGCGGTCAAGCTGCGCGACGGAACCCTGTCACAGGGCATCGTCGACAACATCGGCTCGGTCATGGCGATGATGGAGGCGGCCAAGACGCTGGACATGGCGCTGGAGGGTCAGCCGGTCGCCCACCGCTTCGTCTTCGTCTTCACCGACCAGGAAGAGCTGGGCCTGCTGGGCGCCAAGGCCTTCCTCGAAAAACACGGCAAGGAGCGGATCGCCGCCGTCATCAACGCCGATGTCGCCGCCTATGGCCGGACGGTCATGTATGGCGAGAACAACGGCCCGCAATCCGGGTTCGTGCTGGAGACGCTGCGCTCCCTGTGCGCCGAACGAGGCTTCGACTGCATGCCCTATCCGGTCTATCCGCCCAGCGACGACCGTGCCTTCTCGGCGGCCGGCGTGCCGGTGGTGTCGATGGGCACCCAGGACGCCGTCGGCGCCCACCAGATGTGGCTGGCCTTCAACGGCGGCGAGAACAACGGCCTGAAGGAAGGCTTCGTGCCGCCGGTGTTCCAGCGCATCCATTCGGCCGAGGATCGGCTGTCCTATCTCAAGGGCGTGGACGTGGCCCGTTTCGGCCTGTTCATCGCCGATCTCGGCCTGGCCCTGGACAAGCGCCTGGTCGAGATCCAGACCAAGGACGCCGCCGTCGCCGCCGAGACCGCCCCTGCCGCTCCGGCGCCGGCGCCTAGCAACCCCTAGGCGTCGCCTCGGCGTCGGTGTTGACTAACACCGTCACTAATCCGACAACGCCTGTCCGTATCAATCCGGCTCCGTCGCGCTCGCGTCGGGGCCGTCTCGCTTTTGGAGGTCTTAGTCCCGTGTCCACGAACCATCTGATGGGTGTCTACAATCGCGCGCCGCTGGAAGTGGAACGCGGCCGAGGCGCACGCCTGTGGTCGACCGACGGGACCGAATATCTGGATTGCGTCGCCGGCATCTCGACCAACGGCCTGGGCCACGCCCACCCCGAGCTGGTCCAGGCGGTCAAGGATCAGGCCGAGAAGCTGTGGCACGTGTCCAACATCTTCCGCATCCCGGGCCAGGAAGCCCTGGCCGACGCCCTGTGCGACAGCAGTTTCGCCGACGTGGTCTTCTTCACCAACTCGGGCACCGAGGCCGTCGAGTGCGCGCTGAAGACGGCGCGCAAATACCACTCGGCCAACGGCGCGCCCGAGCGGATCGACATCTACGGCTTCGACGGCTCGTTCCACGGCCGGACCTATGGCGCGATCAACGCCGCCGCCAACCCCAGCTACACCGAGGGCTTCGGCCCGCCGATGCAGGGCTTCCACCAGCTGACCTGGGGCGACAAGCCCGCGCTGGAAGCCGCCTTCAAGAACCCGACCACGGCGGCGATTATCCTGGAGCCTGTCCAGGGCGAGGGCGGCTGCCGCGAGACGCCGGTCGAGGAACTGCGCTGGATGCGCCAGATGGCCGACGACAACGGCGTGCTGTTGATCTTCGACGAGGTCCAGTGCGGCATGGGCCGGACCGGCAAGCTGTGGGCCCACGAATGGGCCGGCATGGCGCCGGACATCATGGCGGTGGCCAAGGCCCTGGGCGGCGGCTTCCCAATCGGCGCCTGCCTGGCCTCGGCCAAGGCGGCGTCGGGCATGACGGTCGGCGTCCACGGCTCGACCTTCGGCGGCAACCCCTTGGCCATGGCCGTGGGCCAGAAGGCGCTGAGCCTGATCAACAGCCCCGAAACCCTGAACAACGTCGCCGAGATCGCCGGTTATCTGAAGCAGCAACTGGCCGGTCTTCAGGCGCGCTTTCCCGACGTGATCGTGGATGTGCGCGGCAAGGGCCTGCTGATCGGGGTCAAGCTGGTCCCGAACAATCGCGAGTTCATGGCCTTGGCGCGCGATACGCAACAGCTGCTGATCGCCGGGGGCGGCGACAACTGCGTGCGCCTGCTGCCGCCGCTGAACCTGACGCTGGACGAGGCCCGCGAGGCCATCGCCCGGTTCGAGGGCGCCTGCGAAGTCGCGCGCGAAAAGCTGGCTGCGTGATACGGGCGCTTGCCGTCGCATGTCTCCTTGCCCTTCTATCGGGAGGATATGCGACGGCGAGGCCTGCGCCGGACGTCAGGGACGGCTATCTGGCGAAATCTCTTCGAGGCGTGCTGCTCTATGAGACGCGCGCTCAGCGTGACGAAGGCGGGCATGAGGGCTGCATTCAGATCGTGCGTCGCGAGACGATTCAAAACCGGCCTCTTTCGAATGGCAGGGTGCGGGTGACAGGGCTTTACGGCGTCTTCAATGGGGACGACGTCGTTTTCCTAAGAACGGGCGGTGACGCCGCGCACTACGAGGTGTGCGACAGTCGCTACATCATCGGGGCGGAGATCACGCCTCTATCCGAGAACTGACACATGGTCCGGCACTTCCTCGACATCCACCGGCTCGAAGCCGCCGAACTGCGCGCCATTCTGGACGACGCTCATGCCCGCAAGGCCGCGCGCAAGGGCTGGCCCCAGGGTCGCGCCGATGCCGATGCGCCGGGCGAGGACCGCGTCCTGGCCATGATCTTCGAAAAGAACTCGACCCGCACCCGCTTCAGCTTCGACGCCGCCATTCGCCAGCTGGGCGGGTCGTCGATCATCGCCACCGCCGCCGACATGCAGTTGGGTCGCGGCGAGCCGGTGGAGGACACCGCCCGCGTCCTGTCGCGCATGGTGGATGCGGTGATGATCCGCGCCAACGACCACGAGGATGTCGAGCGTTTCGCCCGCGTCTCGACCGTGCCTGTGATCAATGGCCTGACCGACCGTTCGCACCCCTGCCAGATCCTGGCCGACCTGCAGACGATCGAGGAACATTCCGGCCCCATCGCCGGCAAGACGATCGCCTGGATCGGCGACGGCAACAACGTGTGCCACAGCTTCATGCACGCGGCGCCCAAGTTCGGCTTCCACCTGAACGTCGCCTGCCCGGCGGAATATCATCCCGACCTGCGCGACCTGGCCAAGGGCGCAAACGCCGTCACCCTGACCAGCGACCCGCGCGAGGCGGTCAAGGGCGCCGACGTCGTCGTCACCGACACCTGGGTCTCGATGGGCGATCAGGACTATGAGGCGCGTCTGGCGGCCTTCGAGTCCTATTCGGTGGACGAGGCCCTGATGGCCCTGGCCGACCCCGACGCCGTCTTCCTGCACTGCCTGCCCGCCCACCGCGGCGAGGAAGTCACCGACGCCGTCATCGACGGCCCGCGCTCGCTGGTCTGGGACGAGGCCGAAAACCGCATCCACGCCCAGAAGGCCGTCCTGGCCTGGTGCTTTGGCGGCTAAAGAAAAAGGGCGGTCGCCGCGCGACCGCCCTCTCCTCATTCCGACGACGTGATCGCTTACAGCTTCACGTCCGACACGCCGCCGACGTCGGGCGTGGACTTGGTCAGATTGGCTTTGAGGACCTCATAGCCGAAGCCCAGCGCACCCTTGTCGGACACCCAGACGCGGCCGTCGTCGGCGTCGAAACGGATCAGGGTCAGGTGCGGGTCATCCTTGCCGTCGGGGTACCAGGCGGCGACGACGGGGTTCCAGTATTTGTCGATCCGGGTGCGGTCCTGATCGACGGCGAGGCGGCCGTGGATGCAGGCCTGAACCTTGCCGTCTTTGGCTTGATAGCAGAACATGCCCTGCTGCCCGCCCCCCGCCACGTCGCGGGCGAAGTCGGTGTCGTCGCGGCTGAAGAACCAGATGGTTCCCGTTTCATCCTCGCCAAAGCCGGTCATCGGCTGGTGATGATAGCCAGCCCGGTCGATGCCCAGCATCCCCGTGTTGGACTCCTTCAGGCTTTTCCAGAACTCCTTCTCGGCCTCGGCGGGGGTCAGTTTGTCGGTCATGCCAAATCTCCTGTGGGGTTGCAGGATCAACAGACCGGCCGGGATCGGGTTCCCAAGGCTAAGCTCCGGGAATCCACGGCGCGCGTTCGGCGCCGAACAGGGTCGCCAGGTGGATCAGAAGCAGCATGGCGATCGCTGCGGACCCGACCATCAGAAAGCGCCAAGGCATCATGCGCGGTCCCTTGAGCGGATCGGGGGGCCTGGCGCCGCGCCACCCGCAAAAGACCATGACGGCGATGGCGACGCCCAACAGGACGAGGGTGAGGATCAGGCTCATGCGCCGCACGTGGCGAAAGCCGCGCCGCTTGGCAAGCGAACCCTTGCCGGGAGGTTAATCTTTACGGCGCGTTAACCGAGATGATTCACTAATCCCGCCGTCTGGCGGGATGTCCACAGGATTGGGAGACCGCCGCTAGATATTGCGGTTAACCATCAGTTTACACCCTCGATATTGACGGTATAGCCTCACTCGTATGGGCCGGGAGACGAATCAGTGAGCGCTGCAGCGCCGTGGAGCGTTAAGGGAATTGATCCCAAGGCCCGTGAGGTCGCCAAGGACCTTGCGCGCCGTTCCGGCATGACGCTGGGCGAATGGCTCAACTCCATGATCATGGAGGACGAGGACGAGGGTTACGCCACCCTGCCGCGCCGGTCCCAGATGTCCGAGTATGAGCGCCGCAATCGTAGCCGTCGGCTGGACGACGCCTATGACGT
Source organism: Brevundimonas sp. AC546 (assembly GCF_979258305.1). Lineage (NCBI taxonomy): Bacteria > Pseudomonadati > Pseudomonadota > Alphaproteobacteria > Caulobacterales > Caulobacteraceae > Brevundimonas > Brevundimonas sp. AC546. The sequence goes on along the minus strand of NZ_OZ409849.1, from coordinate 1,769,807 downwards.
CGAGGACAGCGGTCCCCGGATCAGCGCCTCCATCGACGTGATCGCCGCGCGGTTGGAAGCCGCCGAGCGCCGCTCGACGGTCGCCATCCAGGGCGTGGACCAGGCCGTGTCGGGCCTGATGCGTCGCCTCGACGGCCAGGATGTCGAGGCCCAGGGCAATGCCCGCCGTATCGACGACATCGCCGAAGAACTGCGCGAGGGCCATCGCCGCCTGCGCGCCTTCGAACGCGACACCGGTCCCCTGACACAGGAAGCCTTCGGCAAGGTCGAGACCTCGCTGGGCGCGCTGAGCGGCCGTCTCTACGATATCGAAGAACGCCAGCGTCTGGGCGTCAACGATCTGCGCGAGCGCATGGAGGCGGTCGAAAAGGCCGCTGGTCCCGGCGTCGGCACGGAAATGCTGGCCCAGGTCGGCGCGCGTCTGGACGAGGCCCAGAACCGCACCACCGAAGCGCTGAAGACGTTGGAACGCTCGTTCGCCGAGCTGGATCAGCGGATGCGGTCGGCCGAAAGCCGGGTCGAGCCGGAAAGCGCGCGGGATCTCGCGCGGTTCGAAAAGCTGGCCGAAAGCCTGTCGCGCCAGATCGAGAACAATCGCGCCGAAATGATGCAGCGTCTCGACGCCGCCGAGACCGGCGCGCGCATCGACCGCATCGAACGCGCGGTCCAGGCCGTTGGCGACCAGATCAAGACGTCCGAGCAGAAGGGCGCCGTGGGCCTGGAGGCCATGGGCCGCGAAGTCCTGCGCATCGCCCGCAACCTGAACGCCCGCGTCCAGAAGGTCGAAACAGACAGCGACGGTCGCACCGACGCCGTCGCCCGCGCCGTCACCGAGGCCGTCGGCCAGACCATCGAGACCGAGGTCGCGCGCCGCGCCGGTCGCCTGGATCAGGAGTTCGCGCGTCACGTCGACCGCGTCGATCAGCGCCTGACCGCCAGCGACGACCGCCACGCCATCGCGCTGGAGAAGCTGGGCGGCGAGATTACCCGCATATCGGACCAGCTGAGCGACCGCATCGCCCAGTCGGAGCGCCGCTCTCAGCAGGCGCTGGAAGACATCGGCCGCCGCCTTTCGGAAAGCTCGGACAAGATCGAGCAGCGCTACGACCGCGCCTCGGGCGAACTGGCCGAGCGGATGCGGATGAGCGAGGAGCGCACCGTCCGCCTGCTGGCCGAGGCGCGCGAGAGCATCGATGCGCGCGGCCCGACGCCGATCCGCGACAAGCCCCTGGACAACGAATCGACGTGGACTCCGCCGCGCCCGATTCTGGAACGCGCCGCCTCTGCGCCGATCCAGTCCGCATCGGTCGATGGCGACTGGCGCGCCGCCGCCTTCCCCGACGAGACCTTCACCGACCAAGGCGCCTGGTCCAGCGATCCGGTCACGTCCGAGGTCGCCGCTGCTTCGCCCTTCCCGGCGACCGCCTTCGCCGAGCCTGAAGCCGACACGGTCACGGCCGAGGCGGACGATACGCCGGCGCGCCAGGTCGATCCCGATGGCGTCGAACCCATCATCCAGCCCTTCAGCGGCTTCGGCGGCGCCGATGTCGAGGACGCGCTGGAAGCGACCTCGCCCGGCTTCTCGACCGAGAAGCGTGAGGCTCCCGTTCTGGACGCCGACGACGAAGATTTCGGCGGCGAGACCGAGTTCGTCGATCCGCGCCGCCTGCGCGCCAGCATGGAAGCCGCCGCCGCCGCCGGTCGCGCCTCGGCGACCCGCAGCACCATCGACGCCGCGCGCGCCGCCATCACCACCCCGCCCGAGCCGGAACCGGCGGCGCGTTCGGGCTTCGGCCTCAAGCGCGGCGGCAAGTCCAAACTGCAGGAACGGCTGGACAGGCAGGCGGCCAAGGACGGCTCCACCGTCAAGAAGACCTTCCTGGCCTCGGTCACGGCGGTCGCTCTGACCGGCGGCGTCTATGGCTATCTGTCCCTGACCGATGGCGGCGCGCCCGACTTCGACCTGCCGTCCTTCGGCGGCGGCGCCCAGGCTGCTGGACCCGCCATGCCTCTGGCCGCCTCTGCCGTGACGCCGACGGGCGTGCGGCCGACCTTCGATCTCGCCGGTCCCGGCGCGGCCGACTACGAAACGGCTATCGGCAAGCTTGAGGCCGGCGACAGCACGGGCCTGGACGGCATGAAGCGCGCCGCCAACCTGGGTTACGCCCCGGCCCAGACCTATCTGGGTCAGCTCTATCTGGACGGCGCCAACGGCGTTCCCGCCGACCCGGCGCAAAGCCGTCAGTGGGGCCGTCGTGCGGCCGAGGGCGGCGATCCGCGCGGAATGCATCTCTACGGGATGCAACTCTATGAAGGCGACGGCGGCGCGACCAATCAGGCCGAGGCCCTGACCTGGCTGCTGAACGCGGCGGAGCGTGGTCTGCCGGACAGCCAGTACAATGTCGCGCGCATCTACGAGACCGGCGCCGACGGCGTGGCCAAGAATCCGACCGAGGCCCTGAAGTGGTACATGATCGCCGCGCGCGGCGGGGACACAGAGGCCCAGGCCGCCGTAACGCGCCTGCGTCCGACGGCTAGCGCCACCGCCCAGCGCGCCGCCCGCACCGCCGCTGACGCCTTCGTCGCCCAGTCCCAGCCCCAGTCCCAACCCGCTTCGCAGGCGACGGGCTAGATTCACGCGCGCCGGGCGGCTATCGGTCGCCCGTGTCGTCACGACCTCGTCCCCGCCTGACGGCGATCCTTTAACCGCTCCAGCCGAAGGCGCGTCCTTTGGACATCTATCTGCCGATCGCCGAGGTTTCGGTGAACTGGCCGACCCTGGTGATCCTGGGGGCGGTGGTCGGGTTCGTGTCCGGCCTGTTCGGCATCGGCGGCGGTTTTCTGATGGCGCCGATCCTGGTCTTCCTGGGCATTCCCCCGACCGTCGCCGTCGCCAGCCAGGCCAGCCACGTCGTCGCCTCCTCCACTTCCGGCGTCATCCGCTATGCGGGCGCCGGCGCGGTCGATTTCAAGATGGGTTCGGTCATGGCGGCCGGCGGCGCGGTCGGCGCCCTGGCGGGGGTCGAGCTGTTTCGATACCTGCGCCTGCTGGGTCAGGCCGACCTGGTCGTCGCCGTCTCCTACCTCGTCTTCCTTGGCGCCATCGGCGTGCTGATGCTGAACGAAAGCCTGACCGAGATCCTGCGCCGTCGTCGCGGCCTGCCTGCGCCGCACAAGCAGCGTCGGCGGCCGATGTGGCTGTATGGTCTGCCGCTGAAGATGAAGTTCCCCAAGTCGGGTCTGTACATCAGCGCCCTGCCGCCGTTCGGCCTGGGCGTCTTCGCCGGCGTCCTGTCGGCCATCATGGGGGTCGGCGGCGGCTTCATCCTGGTGCCGGCCATGCTTTATATCCTGCGGATGCGGGCGGGCGCGGTGGTGGGGACCAGCCTGTTCCAGATCATCATCACCACCGCCATCACCACCATTCTCCAGGCCGGGCGCAACCAGACGGTCGACATCGTCCTGTCGACAATCCTGCTGTTGGGCGGGGTGGTCGGGGCCCAAGTCGGTGCGCGGTTCGCCGGTCGGTTCCGCGCCGAGGAACTGAGAGCGGCGCTGGGGCTGATCGTGCTGCTGGTCGGGATTCAGATGGGGCTGGACCTGTTCGTGCGCCCCAATGACATCTTCATGATCGCGCCGGGGATCGCGGACTGATGCAGGCGCTTCCTCCTCCCCCGCCGGCGATCACAGCGCCGGCTCCGGCCCCAGATCGATCCGAGGCGACGACGGGCGACCTGCGCGTCGCCGCCGCCCTGACCGACGCCCAGGTTCGGGTCGATTCCAGCTTCACGGGCGCGTCCATCGTCCTCTATGGCGCGGTGTTCAATCCGACGTCCGAACCGGCCGATGTCGTCGTGGTGGTGCGGGGGCCGGACGCGCCGATCCGTCTGGTCAAGAAGACCCGCACCTCGGGTGTCTGGTTGAACAGCCGGCCCGTGCTGTTCGAGGGGGCGCCCGGCTTCTACATGACCGCATCCACCCGCCCGCTCAGCGACATCGCCGACTTCGGCCAGCTGCGGCGTCTCGGCGTCGGGGTCGATCACCTGCGCATCGACGCGCCGGAGGAAAGCCGCACCGTCACCCGCTATGGCGTGCGCGACGTGGTGGTCAGCCGGCTGGGCGACGACTATCTGGACTGGCGCCGCGCCGTGATCCGGCTGAAGGAGGCCGCCGCCCTCTACGACACCGATTCTCAAGGGGTCGAGTTCGTGGACCGGGGCCTGTTCCGCGCCGAGGTCGAACTGCCCACCGTCGCCCCGACCGGCAAATACTACGCCGAGGTCTGGCTGTTCCAGAACGGTGAGCCGCAGTCGGTGTCCAACCTGACGCTGACGGTCGAGAAGGTCGGGCTTGAGCGCGACATCTACGAGTTCGCCCATCGTCGTCCGTGGCTGTACGGCGTGCTGTGCGTCTTGCTGGCCGCCCTGACCGGCTACGGCGCCTCGCGTATCTTCAGCCGCCGGAGCTGAAGCCCAGTTCGGCGCGCAGGGCCTCGGGCGTCAATCCCCCCGCTCTCAGTTCAGCCAAGGTGACCGAGCGATCCCGCTTGGCGTAGCGTCGCCCGTCCGGTCCCGCCAGCAGCTGGTGATGGCGATAGGTCGGCGCCGGCCAGCCCATCAGCATCTGGATCAGCCGCTGCACATGGGTCGCCTCGAACAGGTCCTGACCGCGAACGACATGGCTCACGCCTTGCAGCGCGTCGTCGTGCGTCACCGCCAGATGATAGGCGACGCCCGTATCCTTGCGCGCCAGCACCACGTCGCCCGCCGCCTCGGGATCGACGGCGACCACGCCGGTCTCGCCGTTCGGACCCTCGCCCTCCTCGACAAAACTCAGACCTTTCCAGGCTGCGTCCCCCAGCGCCTCGCGCGCCCGGTCCAGCGACAGCCGCCAGGCGAACGGCGCGCCCAAGGCCCGCAGGCGCGCCTCTTCCTGTGCCGGATGCGGGCCGGGCCGCACCGCCTCCATCGCCCCGTGCGGCGCATCGCCGATGGCGTTCAGGATGCCCTTGCGCGTACGAAAACACCGATAGAGCAGCCCGCGCGCCCTCAGGCTTTCGATCACGACGGCGTAGTCGTCCAGATGATCGGACTGACGCCGCACCGGCGTCTCCCAATCCAGACCCAGCCAGGTCAGGTCTTCCAAAATGCCTGCTTCATACTCGGGCCGGCACCGCGTCGGATCGATATCCTCGATGCGCAGCACGAACCGCCCGCCCGCCGCCTTCGCCGCCGTCCAAGCGGTCAGCGCCGAAAAGGCGTGGCCCCTGTGCAGGCGGCCGGTGGGCGAGGGGGCGAAGCGGGTCGTGAACACGGCTCAGTCTTCGTCCGTCGCCAGCAGATGTGTCCAGTCACGCGCCGCGTGAAGGATGCGGACGACCTCGACATCGGCCGTCACCCTATAGAAGATCAGATAGCTGCCTTCGGGGCGCTTACGCAGGTCGGTGACGCCGGCTTCTGGGTAGCGTCGCGGATTTTGAGCGAGGGTTTCGCACCGTTCGAAAAGCGTCCTGACCAGTCGGCGCGCCGCGTTCGGGCTGTCCAGCGCCACATGGTCTTCGATCACAGCCAGATCCTGCAAGGCGGCGTCTGCGAGACGAACCCTCATTCGCCTTCGGCGGCCCAGCGGGCCTCAAACACTGCACGGGCGTCTTCGAGCGAGGTCAACCGTCCGGCGTCGGCGTCGGCGATTCCCTCTTCCAACTTGCCCAGCAGAGCCGCCAGTCGGGCCTCATGCTCCTGCACCAACCGCACGCCGGTGCGCAGCACCTCGCTCTTGGAGCCGTATCGGCCGTCGCGGACCAGACGGTCCACCACCTGTTCCAGCGCACCCAGTTCGACGGTCATGGTCATAAAGGCACCCTCAATCGACCAACCAATAATAGTTATTACCTCACGCTGTCGCCAGCCGAAATCCGCCAGCGCCTCCATTTCCTTGAGCGCCTGAGCAGGTCATAGGTAGGTATGCCGCTTCAGCCCACGCCCCAGGATATCGCCGCCGCGCGCGAGGCGCTGGTCGCCGCCGATCCGGCCATGGCGCGGGTGCATGCCCAGACGCCGGCCTTCGAATGGCGGCTGCGAGTCGGCGGGTTCGAGGGACTGTTCCGCATGATCGTGGAGCAGCAGGTATCGGTGGCCTCGGCCGCCTCGGTCTGGGCGCGGCTGCGTGAGGGGATGGGCGGGATCACGCCGGAACTGCTGCTGGCGTATGATCTGGATAAACTGCGCGGCATGGGCCTGTCGCGGCAGAAGGCGACCTATGGTCAGGGCATCGCGCGGGCCCAGATCGCCGGCGAAATCGATCTGGAGCATCTGGCCAGTCTCGACGACGAAGCCGCCATCGCCGCCCTGACGGCGCTGAAGGGCGTGGGGCTGTGGACGGCCGAGGCTTATCTGCTGATGTGCGAGGGGCGGCTGGACGTCTTCCCCGGCGGGGACGTGGCGCTGCAGGAGGCGATCCGCTGGGCTGACGGGGCGGAGGTGCGACCCGATCAGAAGGCCGCCTATGCCCGCGCCGAGATCTGGCGGCCCTATCGCGCGGTGGCGACCCATCTGCTGTGGGCCTGGTACACCGGCGTCAAGCGCGGAGAGATCGTGCTGGAGCCTGCGCAATGACCCCGCTCGATCCCGTCCTGACCGAACCGCTGCGCAATCCCCAGACCGTGCTGACGGCGCTGGATTTCGCGGGCGTCGCCGTCTTCGCCGCGACCGGCGCCCTGGCCGCCGCGCGCGAGAAGCACGACGTGGTCACCTTCGCCTTCTTCGGCGCCATCACCGGCGTTGGCGGGGGAACCCTGCGTGACCTGTTGCTGGGCCTGCCGGTCTTCTGGGTGCAGGACTGGCGTTATCTGGCGGTCTGCCTGTTCGCATCGACGGCCCTGTGGCTGGTGGGCCAGCGCGACTGGCGGTTCCGCGCCCTGCTGTGGCTGGATGCGGTAGGCCTGGCGGCCTATGGCGTCATGGGCGCGGCCAAGGCCGAGGCGGCGGGCGCGCCGGCCCTGATCTGCATCGTCATGGGCACGCTGACGGCCTGTTTCGGCGGGGTGGTGCGCGACACCCTGGCGGGTCAGCCGTCGATCCTGCTGCGACGAGAGATCAACGTCACGGCGGCCATATTGGCGGCGACCGTCTATATGGTGCTGAGGGCGCCCGGCACGCCGATCTGGCCCGCCGCCATCGTCGCGGCCCTGTCAGGCTTCCTGTTGCGCGCAGCAGCCCTGCGCTGGGGCTGGACCCTGCCGGGCTTCCCGACGCACGCCAGCCGGGCCTAGGTCATGAGCGAAATCCCCGCCGCCTATCGCGACGCCCCGCGCTGGCCGTTCGGCGACAGCCCGGAACTGGCCGACGAACTGCTGGCCCTGGTGCTGGCGGGCGACAAGCGGGCCACCTGTTCGTCCCTGGCGGCGTGCGAGGCCGACATCATGCCGACCGTCGGCGAGGTCAGCGTGATCCTGGACGGCGCGGGCGCGCCCCGCTGCGCCATCCGCACGACCCAAGTCGAGATCATGGCCTTCGAAGACGTCAGCGAAGATTTCGCTCGCGCCGAGGGGGAGGGCGATCTGAGCTACGCATGGTGGCGGGACGCGCACGAGGCCTATTACAGACGCGAAGGCAGCTGGGCGCCGGGCATGAAGGTCGTCTGCGAGCGTTTCGAACTGGTCCAGGTCTTCTGACGCCGCGTCACGAAAACGCTGCACACTGGTCATGGCGATGAGCGGGAATCACGCGTAGGCTGTCGCTGCAAGACTAGGGAAGGAGACGTGTCCTCACCTCTGTCGCCTCGATATCCCCCCGTCCGCGCGGGAGGGCCTGATGCAGGTTCTCCATCGACCGCCCTCCGGCTTTCCCGCCTTGGTGCTGAACGCCGACTTCAGGCCGTTGTCCTATTATCCACTGTCGCTCTGGCCGTGGGAGGAGGCGGTCAAGGCGGTCTATCAGGACCGCGTGGACGTGGTCTCCCTGTATGACAAGGTCGTCCGCTCCCCCTCGATGGAGATGCAGCTTCCCAGCGTGATCGCGCTGCGCAGCTATGTGGACCAAGACCGAAACCCCGCGTTCACCCGCTTCAACGTCTTCCTGCGCGACGGTTTCGCCTGTCAGTACTGCGGGGAATCCAAGGAGCTGACCTTCGACCATGTCATCCCCCGCTCGCACGGCGGCCGCACGACCTGGGAGAACATCGTCGCCGCCTGCAGCCCCTGCAACCTGACCAAGGGCGGTCGCACGCCGCGCCAGGCCATGATGCCGATCCGCCGCGAACCCTATCGCCCCAACGCCTGGCAGCTTCAGGACGCGGGCCGACGTTTCCCGCCGCATTATCTGCACCAGAGCTGGCTGGACTACCTGTACTGGGACATTGAGCTGGAGCCCTAGGGGCGCAGGACGACAACGCCCGGGCGGCCGGTCTCGACGCGGCGGCGACGCAGGCGGCGGTCCAGCCGGTCGATCTCCGACAGGGTCAGGTCTGGATGGCGCCGGAAGGCGTGGCGCACCTGTTCGATACGGCCGGGCGCCCACGCGGCCGCAACACCGGCGGCGCCGGCCAGGAAGTCCACGACCGACACACTGCGCCCGGTCAGGGCCTGAAGCAGTTCGATGCCGAATGCGGCGGCGATGACATACAGGGCCAGGTCGTCGCGTCTCTGTCGAGGCGCGATCAGGAAAAGGCCGCTGGCCAAGGCGTAGAAGGCGATGACGTGGGCGGCCTTGTCGTTCAGGCCGAAGACCTGTTCCAGCCCCTGGAACGGTCCCAACATCAGGACGGCCATGCCCAAGGCCGCCAGGGCGAAGCCGAGGCGGGCGGCCATGACGATGCGGCGGGGCGTGAGCATGAGGCGGCGTCCGTGACGTTGATCCGCCGTGATCCTGCATCGCCGTCCGCCAAGATGCGGTGAAGCGACGTGCTGAACGGTTTACGAACGGCCTATCGCAACACGTCCCAGACCAAGGCGTGGACCCGGTCCCGTCCCAGGGCGGCGGCGAGAGGCGGTGCGGCGAACAGATCGGCGATGGCGGGATCGCGCACGTTCAATCCGCCGGTGAAGGCGCCGAAGGCCGGAAGGACGATGCGCGACCCGTCCGTGACGAAACACGGCCGCCGCACGCCGCGTCCATAGGCGGCGACGCGCGCGGCGGGATGCAGGTGTCCCGCGACCTCGCCGCGCCGGTCGTCTTCGGCCGTCAATGGTTCCGGCTCATGCGTCAGACGAAGCCCGCCCAGGGCCATGTCGCCGACGATGCGGCCGGGCAGGCGGGTCGCGGCGTTCGCATCCCGAGCGAGCGCCTCCCGATCGTGATTGCCTTCCAGCCACAGCCAGTCGCGCCCCGCCGCCAGCCGGTCCAGCCGCGCGCGATCCTCGGCGGCCATGCGGGGGATCGCCTTCGTGTCATGGAAACTGTCGCCCAACAGCACGACCATGGCCGGGTCCAGTTCGGCGATTTCGGCCTCAAGCTTGTCCAGCGTGGCGCGGCTGTCATAGGGCGGCAGCAACTGTCCGCGCACGGCGAAGGCGGACCCCTTTTCCAGGTGCAGATCCGCGACGATCAGGGCGCCGTAGGCTGGAACCCACATGGCCCCGGAACAGCGCAGCACGCAGGCCTCGCCCGCGATCCGTACGCTTAGCGATCCGCAGGTCTTGCGGGCGGGAGACAGTGTCTGGCGCAGGGCGGCGTTCATGCGGCCCCCGACTGGGTTTGCGGTTCCGCGTCGTCCATGACCTCGGCGATCAGCAGCTCGGCGCTCTCGTCCAGGATCATTTCGGCGGCGTCCCCGCCCACCCGCTCGCGCCCGATCTGGACCAGCACCGGCACGCAAAAGGGCGATGGTCGCGTCAGGGGTTGGTGGCGAATTCGACCCTCGATCCGCGCCAGCATCTGGCCCAGGCGAGCAACGTCCAACAGGCCGGATGCGGCGTCGGCGCGGGCGGTCTTGAGCAGCAGATGGTCGGGTTGGTGGCGGCGCAGCACGTCGTAGATCAGGTCGGTGGAAAAGGTCACCTGGCGGCCGGTCTTCTCGGCGCCGGGCTGGCGACGTTCGATCAAGCCCGAGATCAGGGCGCAATTGCGGAAGGAGCGCTTCATCATGAAGCTTTCCTCCAGCCAGGCCTCCAGATCGTCGCCCAGCATGTCGGACTGGAACAGGGCGTCCAGGTCGATCCCGTCCATCGGCTTGATCGACCAGATGGCCAGCGAATAGTCCGTGACGACGAACCCCAGCGGCCCGACGCCCATCCGGTCCAGCCGCCGCGTCAGCAGCATGCACAGGGTGGTGTGGGCCAGATTGCCCTCGAACGGATAGGCGACCAGGAAATGCCGGCTGCCGCGCGGGAAGGTCTCGACCAGCATGGATTCGGCATTGGGAATGACCGAGCGGGTCTCCTGAAGCTCCAGCCATTCCTGCACGTCGGGCGGAAGGACGCGCCAGTGGTCGCGATCGTGAATCATCGTCCGCACCCGGTCGGCCAGCGACGTCGACAGCGGGAACTTCGACCCGCCCCAGGACGGGATCTTGGGATCCTTGTCGTTGGCGTGGGTGACCAGGGCGTCGGTGCCGGTAATGCCCTGGAACGCCCAGACCTGGCCGGCGAACAGGAAGGTGTCGCCGGGCGTCAGCTGTTCGAAATACCACTCCTCGGCCTCGCCCACCTTGCGGCCGCCGATCAGCTGGCGCGACGCTCCGCCCCGGCGGCTGGCGACCCGCACGTTCAATGTGCCAGCCGAGACAATGGCGCCGACGTTCATGCGGTGGCGCTGGGCGATGTGCTCGTTGCGCACTTTCCAGCGGCCGTCTTGCGTGCGCACGATGCGCGCGAACCGGTCATAGGTGCGCAGCGCGTATCCGCCGGTGGCGACGAAATCGACGACCTCCTCGAACTGCTCCCACGTCAGGTCGCGATAGGGCCCGCAGCCGACGATCTCGTCGTACAGGGCCTGCATGTCGAAGGCCTCCGAACAGGCCACGCCCATCACATGCTGGGCCAGGGTGTCGAGGGTGCCGATATGGACCGGCTCCCAGTCGAAGGCGTTGTCGGCGACCGCCTCGCGCGCGGCCTGGCATTCCAGCATCTCGAACCGGCTGGCGGGCACCAGCAGGGCGCGCGACGGCTCGTCCAGCCGGTGGTTGGCGCGACCGATGCGCTGGACCAGGCGGCTGGACCCCTTGGGCGCCGCCATCTGGATCACCAAGTCCACATCGCCCCAGTCGATGCCCAGATCCAGCGTCGAGGTGCAGACCACGGCCCGCAGGTCGCCCCGCGCCATCGCCGCCTCAATCTTGCGCCGCTGCTCCGCCGCCAGCGAGCCGTGGTGCAGGCCGATCGGCAGGTTCTCGTCGTTGACGGCCCAGAGCTGTTGGAACACGAACTCCGACTGCCAGCGGGTGTTGACGAAGATCAGCGCCAGGGTCGAACGCTGGATGGCGGCATAGACCTCCGGGATGGCGTGCTGGCCCGTGTGGCCCGCCCACGGCACCTTGCCCTCGGAGATCAGCACGTCGATGACGGCGGGCGCGCCGGGGTCGCCACGGACCAGTTGGACGGCGTCCAGAGCCCCTCCACCCCTGGCTTCGCCAGCGGTCCCCCTCCCCATTTCATGGGGAGGAGACGGCTCGGCCTGCGTCTCCTCCCCGCTGTGCGGGGAGGGGGACCGCGAAGCGGTGGAGGGGTTCTTTGTGTCCGTATCACCCGGCGCCAACCACCCCCGGATCAAATCGGGATCCTCGATGGTCGCGCTCAGGCCCACCCGCCGCATCCCCGGTGAAAAGCTCTGCAACCGCCCCAGCCCCAGCGACAGCAAATCCCCTCGCTTCCCGCTCCAGATCGCATGGACCTCGTCCAGCACCACGCATTTCAGGTCGGCGAAATAGGCCCTTGCCCCCTCCCAGGCGCAGAACAGGGCCAACTGTTCCGGCGTGGTCAGCAGGATGTCGGGCGGGAAATCCCGCTGCCGCTGGCGCTTGGATTGCTTTGTGTCGCCCGTTCGCGTCTCGACATGGATGTTCAGCCCGATCTCTCGGATCGGCGTCATCAGATTGCGTTCGACGTCGGTGGTTAGGGCCTTCAGCGGCGACAGATACAGGGTATGCACCCCCGACCCCGGCCCGATCGCCGGCCTGGGCCCACGCTCCGCCAGTTCGATCAGGCTGGGCAGAAACCCCGCCAGCGTCTTGCCCCCGCCGGTCGGCGCGACCAGCAGCGCATGCCGGCCCGCTTCACCCGCCGCGACCATCTCCAACTGATGCCGCCGAGGCGACCAGCCGCGCGACGCGAACCAGTCGGCGAAAAGCGGGGGAAGCGGCGTCATTCGCTCCACGGCGAGAGCAGACGACAACCGCTGTGTTCAAAGTGGCGAAGATTTCGGGTCACCACCGTCAGGCCGTGGACATGAGCCGTCGCCGCGATCAACTCGTCCGTCATCTCCGACGGACGGCCCAAGGCGCGAGCAGTTTCGGCCAAGGATGCCCAACGCTCGGTGACCTCCAGATCAACCGGCAAGATGCGGGCGTCATATCTCAGGATGAGATCAGTCAGCCAGTAATCCAGATCGTCGCGACGCCGACCGGGCTCCAATCTGACGATGCCGCGTCGCAGTTCGCCCACGGTGATGACGCTGAGATGCAGGTCCGACAGCAACTGGTCGGCGAGCCATGCCATCACCCCCGCATCAGGACGCGCGCGCTTGGGTTCGCTGATGACGTTGGTGTCGAGCAGGAACATCAGAAGGGGTCGATTTCCCTCGCCGGTCGGCGGTCGCGCTCCAGATCGACACCCTCCAGGGACGGGCCGTTCAGCAGCCAGTCCTTGAAGTCACGCGACGCGCGCGGATCTTTCAGGCGTCGGAAGTCCTCGGCGGATATCACCACGGCGGCGGCTTCGCCGTGCAGTGAAATTTCCTGCGGGCCTTCAGTTCGGGATTTTCGGATGACCTCGGAGAAGTTGTCCTTGGCCTTCGCCACGCTCCAGCTCATCGCCGGTTCTCCAATCTGGCTATCGTTTATGGCCATACCCTCGCTTAGCGTGGAGGTCAATGAAATGTTCCCGTTCCGTTTCAGCCCCGAGGTCGCTATCTATCGCTTGTGTCCGACGAATCCGTCATCGCTGAAACGCGCCTGACTGGCGCAGAGCCGTGGCTGGCGCTGCCGCCGGCGCTCGCCACGCCGCCGGGGGCGGGGGCGATGTGTGATGATGCGGGGGCGCGCAAGATCGGGCGGGGGGCGGCCGAGGGGGTGTTTACGATCGGGGCGGTGCTGGTGGCCCATGCGTCGCTTACGGCGCGGCGGCTGGGGCTGACGCCGCCGCCTAGGTCGCCCGAGTTGATGGATGTGCTGGAGCTTTACGCCTTCGTGCGGCCGGCGCGGTTCTGCGCGCCGTCGCCGACGGGGTTGGCCCTGTCGCTGGGCCTGGCCGAGCCGAAGTCGGCGGAGGAGCAGGCGTCGGCTCTGCGCGAGGCGGCGGGCCTGTTGCTGCGTGAACTGGCGGAACCGGCCTATCCCGAGCGCGAGGCGGCCTATGTCCTGGCCCTGACGATGCAGCGCGCCGGCTGGGCCTGGGGCGAGCGGGTGGTTCAGGCGCTGGAGGCCGGCGGCGTGCGCGCGCGCCAGCATCGCGGGTCGGGGATGGATGTCTGGTCGCGGTTGACCGAATGGGAGGACGAGGCGCCGCGCGGCGAGGCGGGATCGGCCCCGGTCGACAGCGAGAGCGCGCGCATCCGGCTGGAGAAACTGCTTCAGGCTTCTGGTCTGGACGAGACGCGGCCGACACAGTCCGACTACGCCGCCGAGGTCGCCTTCGCCTTTTCGCCTCGCAACGAAGAAGGGCGGCCGCGCGTCCTGCTGGCCGAGGCGGGGACCGGCACGGGCAAGACCTTGGGCTATCTGGCGCCCGCCTCCGTGTGGGCCGAGCGGAACCAGGGGGCGGCCTGGATCTCGACCTATACCCGCGCCTTGCAACGCCAGATCGACCGCGAGAGCCATTCGCTGTGGCCCGATCCGGCCGAGCGCAAGAAGAAGGCGGTGATCCGAAAGGGGCGCGAAAACTATCTGTGCGTCCTGAACCTGCAGGACATGGTCCAGGCGGCCCAGCTGGGGAACGGCGACCTGATCGGTCTGGCCTTGGCCGGGCGATGGGCGCTGCATACGCGCGACGGGGACATGACGGGCGGGGACTTCCCCGGCTGGCTGCCCGGCCTGTTCGCCATGCCGGCGGCCCATGCGGCGGGAGCGGCGAACCTGGTGGATCGGCGCGGCGAGTGCGTCCACGCCGCCTGTCCGCACTACCGCACCTGTTTCGTGGAGAAGACCATTCGCGCCAGCCGCCGCGCGGACCTGGTCATCGCCAACCATGCGCTGGTCCTGACCCAGGCGGCGTTCGACGGCGCGCGGTCGGCCCGGGGCCAGAAGCAGGACGGCGAGACGGCGGCCCTAAAGCGGATCGTCTTCGACGAGGGCCACCATCTGTTCGACGCCGCCGACAGCGCCTTTTCCGCCTGTCTGTCGGGTCAGGAGGCGGCCGAGCTGCGCCGCTGGATCCGCGGGCCGGAGGGGCGAGGCCGTCGCGGGCGTGGGCTGGAACAGCGGCTGGGCGACATGGTCGGCGACAATGACGCGGCGTTGAAGGCGCTTCAGGACGCGATCCGCGCCTCGGCTTCGCTGCCGGGCGAAGGTGTGTCGGGTCGCGTCGCGCCTGCGTCCGGCGAGGTCAATCCCATCGGCCCGATCGAGGCCTTCCTCGCCGCCGCGCTGGACCAACTTCGGGCGCGCACGGCGGAGACCAATACCTATGGCGGGCCCGAGTTCGGCATGGAGTGCGCGCTGAAGCCCGTGACCGATCCGGTGGCCGAGACCGCCCGCGCGGCGGCCCAGGCCCTGGCCGCCATCGAGGCGCCCCTGCTGGCGCTGTCGCGGCATCTGGAGGACATCCTCGATGACGAGGCGGCCGAGTTGGACGGCTCGCAACGGTCCCGCATCGAAGGGGCCTTGCGCGGTCTGGACCGTCGCGCGCGCATGACCCTGCCGGGCTGGCGGTCGATGCTGGCGGCGCTGGAGGACGGGGGGGATCAACCCGATCCCGACTTCGTCGACTGGCTGTCGGCCGAGACGGCGTTCGGCCGTATCCACGACGTGGCCCTGCGTCGCCACTGGATCGATCCGACCGTGCCGCTGGAGGCCGCCGTGATCGTGCCATCGCACGGGGTGCTGGTGACCTCGGCGACCCTGTCCGATCCGATGCAGGAGGATCCGTTCGATCTCGCGCGGATGCGGACAGGATCGGCCCGTCTGATCGATCCGCCGCGCACCCTGAAGGTCGAAAGCCCGTTCGATTACGCCGCCAACAGTCGGGTCATCGTCGTCAACGACTTGGTCAAGGACGACCCGCGCCAGACGGCGGCGGCGATGCGCGAACTGTTCCTGGCGGCGGGGGGCGGGGGGCTGGGCCTGTTCACCGCCATCCGCCGGCTGAAGGCGGTCTATGAGCGGCTGGGGCCGGATCTGGCGAAGTCAGGCGTGCCTCTGTATGCCCAGCACGTCGATCCGCTGGAGGTCGGGGCGCTGGTGGACATGTTCCGGGTCGAGGAAAACTCGTGCCTGCTGGGCACCGACGCCGTGCGCGACGGGGTGGACGTGCCGGGTCGGTCGCTACGGGTTCTGGCCTTCGACCGTGTGCCGTGGCCTCGCCCGGACCTGCTGCACAAGGCGCGTCGCGAACGGCTGGGCGGCAAGGGCTATGATGATGCGCTCGCCCGCGCCCGCATCGCCCAGGCCTTCGGTCGGCTGATCCGGCGCGGCGACGACAAGGGGGTCTTCCTGATGCTGGACGCCGCCACCCCGACCCGCCTGTTCGCCAGCCTGCCGCCGGGAACCGAGGTCCAGCGTATGGGCCTGGCCGATGCGGTGGAACTGACCCGCAGCTTCCTGAACCCCGAGACGACCTGAGATGTCCAAGACCACGCCCGCGACCGTCGCCTTGACCAAGGCCGGCGTCACCTTCGACCTGTTTCCCTACGACTACGATCCCGATGCGCCACGCGTGGGGTTGCAGGCCGCCGAGGCGCTGGGGATTGCGCCCGAGCAAGTGTTCAAGACGCTGATGGTGCTGGTCGACGGCGCGCCCGCCTGCGTCATCGTGCCGTCCGACTGTGAGGTCAGCATGAAGAAGTTGGCGGCGGTGCTTGGGGGCAAGTCGGCCCAGATGATGAAGCCCGCCGACGCCGAACGGCTGACGGGCTACAAGGTCGGCGGGGTCAGCCCTTTTGGTCAGCGCAAGTCCGTGCCGACTGCGATGGACGAGACGGCGATCCTGTTCAATCAGGTGCTGATCAATGCGGGCCAGCGGGGCCTGTTGCTGGGCGTCGCACCGGACGAGGCGCGGCGCGCGACGGGCGCCGTGCTGGCTGATCTGACGGCCTAGAACGCCTTATCCCCGCGCCGTTCGTTGCGCTATAGGACCGCCGAACACTGGAGTTTTCATGACCGACACCTCGACCAAGCGACCCAGCCGCAAGGGCCTCTATGCGCCCTTCATCCTCGTGCTGATCGCCTTGGCGGCCTGGACCGGCTGGTGGGTCTTTCTGACGCGCCAGATCGACACGCGCCTGGAGGCTCAGGTCCAGACCCTGCGTCAGGACGGCTGGGATGTGCGGTTCGCGGGCAAGACGATCACCGGCTGGCCCTTCCGCGCCCGTGTCGGCCTGACCCAGCTGGTGGTCGAGACGCCGTCGGGGCATGCGATCAATGCGGCCGAACTGAACGCCGAGGCCAACGCCTATCAGCCGACCAAATGGGTGGTGGTGGCGCCGCAGGGGCTGATGCTGACCCGCGCCGGCAAGGGCGAGGTCGCGGTCAAGGGCGACGCCATCCGCATGAGCGCCAGCGGCATCGATCAACGCTGGCCCAATCTGGCGCTGGAGATGGTCAATCCGGTCTTCACGACCCAGACCGGCGCCGAACCCTTCCCCATCGCGCGCGCCGCGCGGATCGAATTTTACGCCCGGCCGCATCTGGAAGGCTCCACCACGCCGACCGACGACGTCGATGTCATGTTCCGGCTGGTGGACGGGCAGGGGCGGGCGGACGGCCCCGTCGAAGGCTTCGCCCAGGACGGCCGCCTGACCACCCAGCTAGAGGCCGTGATCGGCCAGGCCAGCCTGTTGAAGACGGGCGGCGATGCGGCCGGGGTCTTCTCGGCCTGGACGAAGGCGGGCGGGACGTTCCGCAATGTGCGCGGCGACCTGCAGGCCGGCGACAGCCGCGCGACCCTCAGCAGCGACGTTTTGAGAGCCGACGCGAACGGACGGCTGACGGGACAGGTCGAACTGCAGGCGCAGAAACCTCTGCCTGCACTGGCCGGCCTGATGGCGACGCGGCAGGGGCCGGTCAACCGAATCGGCGCAGCCGGCGCCGCCGCTGCGGCGGGCGCCGCCGAAGCGACGGGTCAGGAGCAACTGCCGCTGACGCTGGTGTTCCGCGACGGCCGCACCTGGCTCGGCCCCTTCCCCCTGGCGCCGGCGCCCAAGCTGTTCTGATGACCCTGCTGGACGAACCCGAAACGAACGAGGCCCTGCTGGCGCTGGACCGCGCCCTGGTTGTGGCGGTGCGCGCGCGGGTGACGGCGGGGCCGCGCGACCGGGCTGACGCCTCGGCCATCGCCCTGCGCCAGTTGCTGGACGGCGCGTCGCCCGCCGAGGCCGCAGCGGTCAAGGCGGTGTGGGGCCGGCTGGAGGTCGCGACCGGCCCGGCCCTGGTCGTCTGCGGCGGCGTGGCCCAGACCCTGGCGACCGACCGCTATGGATTAGGCGCGCGGCCGATGTCGGCGGACGACGCCTTGAAGGCGGTCGAGGCCGGGTCGCGCGCGGTGATCGACCTGACGCCCGATCGGCCATGGTGGGGGCGGCTTCTGGCCCGGCCCGAGCTGAAGATCGTCGCCGCCCTGCCCGACGACCGACGCGGACGGCCCCAGGCCTTCGTGGTGTCCAGGGACATGTCCGGTCCGACCGGTGACGACCGCAGCTTCTGGGTCACCGACAGCGGCTGGTCCGAGACCAAGATCGTCGAGGCCCTGCGCGAGGCCGGACTGGTCGCCGATCCGTTGGCGGCGGCGGGCGGCTTGAAGCTGTTCATGCTGACGGGCTATGTGCAGGCCGAGGACGGGCGGCTGAAGACCGCGCCCGGCCGCCTGAACGGCGTCATCGGCGCCGCCCCCATCTATTAGTTCAAGGTTTCCCATGACCGACGCGCCTGCCCCCAAGCCCGGCATCCTCGACATCGCCCCCTATGTCGGCGGCAAGTCGTTCATCGCCGGCGTCGCCGAGCCGCTGAAGCTGTCCTCAAACGAGAACATGCTGGGCGCAGGCGAGAAGGCGCGCGCCGCCTATGAGGCCGCGATCAAGAACATCCACGTCTATCCCGACGGCCGCGCGACCAAGCTGCGCGACGCGGCGGCCGAGATCCACGGACTGGAGCCCGAGCGGCTGATCTTCGGCAATGGCTCCGACGAGGTCTTCGCCCTGCTGAACCAGACCTATCTGACGGCGGGCGACAACATCGTCTGCGGCCAGTACGGCTTTCTGGCCTACCGGATCAGCGCCCTGGGCTGCGAAGCCCAGGTCAAGTTGGCGCCCGAGCCGAACTTCAAGGCCGAGGTCGACGCCCTGCTGGCCCAGGTCGATGACCGGACGAAGATCGTCTATGTCTCCAACCCGTCGAACCCGACCGGCAGCTATAATACCGGCGACGAAATCCGCCGCCTGCACGCCGCGCTTCCGGCCCACGTGATCCTGGTCGTGGACGAGGCCTATGCGGAATATGTGACCGAGGCCGACTGGGAGACCGCATTTCCGCTGGCCCGCGACGCACAGAACATCGTCGTCACCCGCACCTTCTCCAAGATCCACGGCCTTGGGGGCTTACGCATAGGCTTCGGCTATGCGCCGCTGAAGGTCGCCGAGGCCATCGACCGCATCCGCCTGCCGTTCAACGTCTCGGTGCCGGGCGTCGACGCCGCCACCGCCGCCCTGTTCGATGAGGCGCACCAGACGGCGTCGCGCGACCTGGTGTCGAACTGGAAGCCGCGCCTGACCCAGGCCCTGCGCGGCTTTGGCCTTGAGGTGCTGCCCAGCGCCGGCAACTTCGTGCTGGTGATGTTCGACGCAGCCGAACGCGCCGCCGCCGCCAACGAGTATCTGAACACCAAGGGTATCATCGTGCGCCCGGTCGGCGGATACGGCCTGCCCCAGGCCCTGCGCATCACCCTCGGCACCGAAGACCAGAATCGCGCCGTGATCGATGCGCTGAGCGAGTTCGCGGCGGGCTGATCCGCGTCTCCTCCCCACATCGTGGGGAGGGGGATCGCGCGCAGCGTGGTGGAGGGGCTCTTGAAGTCCCACAGGCGCTGGTGTTGCGGCTCAGAACCCCTCCGTCACGGCGCGAAGACGCGCCGCGCCACCTCCCCATCGCTGCGCGATAGGGAGGAGACACTCCCACCGTCAGTCCACGCTTGAAAAACGTACCACGCCGATCAGGCCGGCGCGCCAGATGCCTTCGTCGTCGACCAGGGGGCTGTCCTTGGTGTCGCCCAGGCGCTGCTCGTAGTTGACGAAACCGCCGAGGCCGAACCGCTTGCCGACCGGAATGGCCAGGAAGGCGACGGCGCCCGCGCCCGACAGGCCGCCTGACGCTTCGTAGGGTTGATAGCCGCTGCCCGGCGCCTGTTCGGCGGTGACGCCGTAATAGCGTTGCAGGCGCTTGTCGTCGCCGCCGGTGACATAGCCGCTGACCCGGAGCAGGCCGACCGGCGTCACGCGTTGATGGCCGACCGAGGCGAAATACTGCATCCCGGCGTCGTCGCCCGAGACGTCCTGGGCGATGCGCCCGCCGACCACGATTCCGCCGAACCGCTTGTAGGCATACAGGGCGGCGTCAGCGCCCAGGCCCGGGCGTTCCAGGCTGGAACCCTCGATGTCGCCGGCCGAGAAGCGGGGGCGCAGCTGAGCGCCGGCGCGGAAGTCGTCGCTCTTGACCGCGTTCCAGCCCACACCGTCCAGACCGTTGGCATAGACCACGTCCTTGTAGTTGGCCGAACCCCAGGCGGTGTAGTTGATGTCGTCGCCGGTATTGCCCGTCGCGCTGAAGCCGTGGGTGATCCCGCCGCCGACCTCGACCCGCCAGGTCTTGGGGGTCTCGACCTGCTCATAGGGCTGCGACTGGGCCAGGGCCGAGCCGCCCACGGCGGCGAAGGCGACGGAGAGCAGAAGGGGGCGAAGCATCGGGCGTTTCCATGATTAGGCCCGAGCGGGGAGTTCAGGCCGGATCAGAATGCGCTAGCTGGGCCTTTGGCTCCAAAAGGGCGAGCGAAGCCGTCTCGATGCGACTTTCCAGCAACGCCATCATGGCGCCGCGCTTCAGCTGGCCCGGGATCGGCTCCAGGAATTCGAACACCACCGTGCCCGGATAGCGGCGGAAACCATGGGCCGGCCAGTGGACGCCGGAGTTGGTGGCGACGGGCCAGCAGGGGCCTTCCAGATCGCGATAAATGGCCGCGACGCCGGGCTTGTAGTCGCCGGGCACGCCGGGATCGTTGCGGGTGCCCTCGGGGAAGATGACGATCTGGCGGCCCTCGGACAGGCGCTCGCGCGCCTGGCGGGTCATGTCCTTCAGGGCCTTGGCGTGACCGGCGCGGTCCACCGCGATCATCTTGGCCTTCCAGGCGAACCAGCCGAAGAAGGGCAGGGGCATCAGTTCCTTCTTCATCACGAAACAGGCGTCGGGCAGGACGGCCAGCAGGGCGACGATGTCCAGCATCCCCTGGTGTTTCGACGCGATCAGGGCCGCGCCGGAAGGGGCGTGTTCCAGCCCGCGCACCTCCACCTTGACCCCGGCGATCCAGCGTAGGCCGAACAGGACGATCTTCGCCCACAGCCGGCACACGCCCTGGGCATAGCGGTGCGGACCCAGGAGGGCGGGCGACAGGCCGACGGCGATGACCGGCATCGACAGATAGAGCCAGGCGGTGAAGAGCAGGGAACGCAGGGTGTTCACTTAAGGCGCGGCCTTTTCGTCAGGAGACGTGTCGGTGGAGGGCGTTACGGCGGCGGGCCGGTCGCGGGTGATGCGACGCACGCCCTCGCGACCCAGCACGGCGAGGTATTTCATATATTCCAGCGTCATGCGCCGCGCCGTCACCGCCGCCCGCCACCAGCGCGCATTGTCCAGCGACGGTGTGGAGATGGCGTAGGGCGTCAGCTTCACCCCCGGCAACTGCCCCCGGATTTCGACCAGCGAACGCGGCATATGATAGTCGGAGGTCACCACAATCAGGCTGCGGTAACCCTTGGCGCGGGTCCAGGCGGCGATCTCCTGGGCGTTGCCGACGGTGTCCTCGGCCTCGAAGCCCAGATCGACGCAGCAGTTGAACAGGCGGCTGGAGCCGGGCGTCAGCTCACGCAGCTCCTGTCGGCGGACTTCGCGATTGACGCCCGAGATCAGCACCCGCTCGCCCTTGCCCTGTTCCAACAGGCGGATGGCGGTGTTGACCCGTTCGGACGACGGGCCGGTCAGGGCGACGATGGCGTCGGCGCGTGCGGGATCGTCGGCGGGCGTCAGCTCGCGCACCCGATGCGCAAAGGCGAACAGGCCGACCAGCCAGATCAGGGCCGCGATGGCGACGACGCTCAACAGTCTCATGCGCCTCCCCCTTCTGTCGGCCTGCCTGACGCCAGCACCCGCATGGCGGCGAATCTCGCCGCGAGAACCGCAACCGTAGCCGCGAGCAGAGGGCATGGCGAGAGCAGCGCAAGGTCGCTCCAGGTGATCGGCAACGCCGCCGACAGCCCGTCCGATCCGCCCAGGAACCTCAGGAAGGCCAGCAGGATCGCAGCCAGCCCGGCCCCAATCGCGCCCGCGCCCGCCGCCATCAGGCCGAATCGCCGCTGGAACAGCCAGGCGATGGCGCCGTCGGTCGCCCCGTTCAGGCTCAGGGTCTCGATCACGCCTTGCCCGGCCGCCAGACCGGCGCGGGTCGCATAGGCGATGGCGGCGGCGGCGGCGAAGGCGATGGCCAGGAAGGCGGCGCCGGCCAGGGCCGTGATCAGGGCGGCGGACCGCTCGACCTCGCCGCGCCACAGGCTGTGGTCGTCTACTGTCGCATCCAGCCCGGCCTCGGCCAAGGCTCGGCTCAGGGTGACGGCGCTGGCCGGCGCCTGGGCGTTCAGCCGCACCGTCACCAGATGTGGCACGGGCAGATCGGGCAGGACGGCGTCGCCCAGCCAGGGCCGCAGCAGATCCTCGGCCGCCTTGCGGCTCAGGGCGGCGGCCTCCTCGACCCCGTCGACGCCCGACAGGGTCTCGGCCGCGCGGGCCGCGGCGGTGTCGCCGGTCTCGCCGACGCTGGGCCGCACCTGCACCGTGGCCTCGGCGCCCAGTTGCCGGGCCCAGCCGTGGGCGGCGCGATCCGCAGCTGAAGCGGCGACGGCGGCTAAACACGCCAGGAAACACAGGACCGCGATGACGGTCATCAGCCAGGGCTCGCCGGCCGCGGCGGGCGGCAGCAGGCCGGGGCGGCGGCTGGACAGGCTGAAGTCAGACAGGCGGATCATGCGGCGGCCCGCGACGGTTCGCTCAGACGCCCCGCATCCAGCCTCAGGACGCGCGCGCCCGAACGCTGGGCCAGTACCTCGTCATGGCTGGCGATCAGCACCGTGGCCCCCAGCTTGTTCAGCGACTGGAACAGCCGCAGCAGCTTGTCGGCCATGACGGCGTCCACGCTGCCCGTCGGTTCGTCCGCCACGATCAGGCCGGGCCGGGTGATGACGGCGCGGGCGATGGCCAGCCTTTGTTTCTCGCCGCCGGATAGGGCCGGGGGACGGGCGTCCATCCGACGACCCAGACCGACCCATTTCAGCATCTCCTGCACATCGGCGGCGTAGTCGGTCTCCGACCCGCCGGCCAAGCGCAAAGGCAGGGCGACATTGTCGAAGGCGGACAGGTGGTCCAGCAGGCGGAAATCCTGGAACACCACCCCCATGCGCCTTCGAAAGGCGGGGATGTCGCGCCGGTCGATGTGGGTGACATCCGATCCGAACAGGCGGATGATTCCCGTCCTGGGCCGGTCCGCCAGCGTCAGCAGGCGCAGCAGCGAAGACTTTCCGGCCCCGGACGGCCCGGTAAGGAAGTGGAAAGAGCCACGCGGCAGAATGAGGTTAACGTCCTTCAGCACATCGGGCGCGCCCACATAGCCGAAACCGACGCCCGACAGGCGAACGGTCTCAGTCACGGGGGCGGGTTCGGCGGGCGAGGGCGGCATGGTATGTGTTTCAGGAACAGGGCGCGGCGTCGCGCCTTACGGGAGGGGGCGACAGCCTCGCAGTCAGCCACATGATACTGACCTGCCCGGCCTGCGCCACCAGCTATTTCATTCGTGACGACGCGGTTGGTCCAGAGGGCCGCAAGGTGCGGTGCCAGTCGTGCGGCGAAGTGTGGCGCGCCACGCCCGACGAGCCGCTGGAACTGACCCTGACGCCTGAGCCAGTCGGCGCAGCAACTGTATCGCCGGAGCCGGAACCCGCGCCGACCGCCAGCTTGGCCGAGACCCCGGCGCCGGAACTGCCCCGCGCCTTCCGCGCCCGCGCCGACCGCCAGAAGAAGCTGCGTCGCGCCGCCGCCCACGGCGTCGTCTGGGCGGGCCTGGCCAGCGTCTTCATCGGCCTGATCGTGGCGGCCTTCCTGTTCCGGGTCGAGATCGTCCAGGCCTTCCCCAAGGCGGCCTCGGCCTACAAATTCTTTGGCGCCACGGTGAACCCGGTCGGGCTGGACTTCGAAGCCCTGACCGCCAAGGCCGCGCCCGGCCATCCCGGCATGGTCGTGGTGTCCGGCGCCATTCGCAATGTACGCGACGTCGAGATCGTCTCGCCGCCCGTCCGCGTCGCCCTGGTGGACGCCAACGGCGCCGAGGTGGGCTTCAAGATCGTCCAGATCGACGCCGCACCCGTCCTGCCGGGCAAGGTCCAGGGCTTCGCCGCCCTGATCCCCGATCCGGGCGGTCACGGCGCGGGCATAGGCGTCGATTTCGCCCCCGCGAAACCCGCCACGGCCAAGCCGGCCGCCGGGCATGACGATCATAAGACGCAGGCGGCGCCTCATGACGCTCAGCCGACCGCCGACCATCCGCCCGCTGCATCAGAGGCGACGCGTGCCGCGACCGCGCACGGCCTGCGCTCGGCGACCGCGCCTGGCGCCGAGGCGCCGAACACAGCGGCGCCGATCGACGCGCGACCCGTGGGCGCGGTGGACAAGGGGCATGGTGAGGCGTTATCGCCCTCGCATCATGGCTGATCCCTCCCCGACGCCGACCGTTCTCTTGCCCGAGGCCGAGGTGGCGCGCATCGTCACCGACCTGGCCCGGCGCATCGCCCCCGTGATCGACGACGAGACCGTCGCCGCCGTGCTGCTGACGGGCGGCCTGTGG
Organism: Brevundimonas sp. AC546; assembly: GCF_979258305.1. NCBI lineage: Bacteria > Pseudomonadati > Pseudomonadota > Alphaproteobacteria > Caulobacterales > Caulobacteraceae > Brevundimonas > Brevundimonas sp. AC546. The sequence goes on along the minus strand of NZ_OZ409849.1, from coordinate 1,745,356 downwards.
TTCGCCGCTGACCTGACCCGCGCCTTGTCGCGTGTCGGCCGCAACGTCCGCTTCGACGCCCTGTGGTTGGCCTCTTACGGTGACGAACAGACCAGCCGGGGCCGCATCGACGTCTATGCCCCGTTCCAACGCCCCATCGCCGGGCGTCGCGTCCTGATCCTGGACGACGTGTTCGACACCGGCCTGTCGCTGGCCGAGGCGGTCCGCATCGCCAGGGAGGCCGGCGCGTCCGAGGTCCTGACCTGCGTCTTCGCCAGGAAGCCCTGGCCCGCGCCGCGTGCGCCCGAGCCGGACTTCGTCGGTTGGGAGGCGCCGAACCGCTTCCTGGTCGGCTATGGCCTGGACCACGCCGGCGCCCTGCGCGGCCTGCCCGACATCTGCGCGCTGGATTGAGCTGCCTCCAGCGATATAGGCCCTCAGCGATAGAGACTGGCCCGATCCAGCGGCAGGCCCGACGGTCCGGCGCGTCGCTTCTGGGCCACAGTCTGATAGACCAGGGTGCCGCCGCGCTCGAAGCCTTTGGCGAACAGGGCGAAATAGATCATCCACAGCCGCGACCGCGCCTCGCCCGCCAAGGCATAGGCCTCTTCGCGTCGGGCATAGAGGCGGGCGGTCCATTCGCGGAGCGTCAGCTCAAAATGCTCGCGCATGTCCTCGACATCCAGGACCTCGAACCCCAGCCGGCCCAGGTTGGTGACCGTCATGCCGATGGTGTCCAATTCGCCGCCGGGGAAGATGAACCGGGTGATCACCTTGGTCGTCGGGGTCGGCTTGATCGCCCCCTTGCCGCCGCGCCGCACCGAGGCCTGGTGGAAATAGAGACCGCCGGGCTTCAGCACCCGCCGCATCTGATTGAAATGGCGTTCGTGGTTGGCGAAGCCGGCGTGTTCGAACATCTCGACCTGGGCGATGGCGTCATAGGCTTCGACCGCATCGACCTCGCGATAGTCCTTCAATTCCAGGGTGACGCGGTCCTGCAGGCCCAGCCGCTCGACCTTGGCGCGGGCGAAGTCGAGCTGGGCCTGGGACAGGGTCACGCCATGGACCCGCACGCCATAGTTGGCGGCGGCCCAGCAGGATAGCCCGCCCCAGCCGCAACCGACATCCAGCAGGCTCTGGCCGGGCTGAAGCCTCAGCTTGCGGCAAATCCGGTCCAGCTTCTCGCGCTGGGCGGTTTCCAGGCTGGCCTCGTGGTCGGGGAAATAGGCGCTGGAATAGACCATCTCCGGATCGAGGAAGAGGGCGTAGAAGTCGTTGCCGACATCATAGTGGAACTGGATGAAGTCCTGGTCGCGCCGTCCGGTCCGGTCGCGGCCCACCCCGTCGTCGCCGGTCGCGTCCCAGGCGGGCAGTTCGCCCGCGCCCCGGTCGTCGTTCTTCATCAGGAAGGGCAGGGCTGCGCGCAGGATACGTAACTTGTCCACCCGTTTGCCCAGATGGACGGCTCGGCCGTGGTCCCAGCGGTCGGCGGCCTCCAGCGGACTGCCGCCCTCAACCCGCAGGTCGCCGGACGCGAACAGTTCGAACAGGGTCATCAGGCCGGGCTTCAGGATCAGCCGCCGGATCGTGGAGGGGCGGGCGATCACGATCTGGATGTCGTCGCGCGCCGTCGGCCCCAGCGGCAGGACCTCGCCGTTCCACAGCCGCAGCGACAGGTCGGCCTGCAGATGGGTGGAGACTTCGGCGACGATCCGGCGTGCAGCGACGATGCGCGGATCCTGGTCGTTAGCGTCGGTCGTCATGCGGTCGTATCCCCCCGGCAGCGTGCAGAGCTTGACCATATCGGGTTGGTCGAACAACGACTAGATGGTCGGGGATAATCCGGCCGGGGCTGAATTTCCGCCGGGTTCGGCGTTGACTCTCAGACACCCTTCCGTATATGTCGCCGCTCTTCGCCGCCCGGGGTGCCCTCGGACGGCGTATCTTTTTTTGCGTTTGCGCTGAGGCTTCAACATGTACGCGGTGATCAAGACCGGCGGCAAGCAGTACCGGGTCCAACCGGGCGACACCATCGTCGTCGAAAAGCTCGACGGCGACGCCGGCTCGGAGCTGAAGTTCGACAGCGTCCTGATGCTGGGCGGCGACAAGGGCGTGACCCTGGGCGCCCCCCTGATCGACGGCGCCTTCGTCGGTGCGACCCTGGTCGAGACCCGCAAGGGTGAGAAGATCAAGATCTTCAAGAAGACCCGTCGCCAGGGCTATCGCCGTACGAACGGCCACCGCCAGATGGAATCGGTCCTGCGCATCACCGGCATCGACGGCGCCGGCGAGACCGCCAAGTGGGACGGCACGGTCGATCTGACCACCAAGGCCGAGATCAACCTGCGGGCCCGCAACCTGGCTTCGCGCGATGCGACTTCCTCGCTGGGTTCGACCGAGACGGTCGTGACCGACGTGGACGGCGCCGAGGTCAAGGGCGTCGTGGTCGAGAGCTCGGCTCCCGCCAAGAAGGCCCCGGCCAAGAAGAAGGCTGCGCCCAAGGCTGAAGCCGCCGGCGACGAAGCCTAAGACATTCACCGGCGCCTCGCGGCGCCAGACAGTTCAGAGTGACGTCCTCAAGTAGGCCGAAAGGCCGGTAGGACACTCAAGAAAGACGGAGCGGCAAGATGGCTCACAAGAAATCCGGTGGTTCGTCGCGTAACGGTCGCGACTCCGAGTCGAAGCGCCTTGGCGTGAAGAAGTATGGCGGCGAGCGCGTGCTGGCCGGCAACATCATCGTGCGCCAACGCGGCACCACCTTCCACCCGGGTGAGAACATCGGCATGGGCCGCGACCACACCCTGTTCGCCCTGACGCACGGCGCCGTGAAATTCACCAAGAAAGCGGGCGGCCGTTGTTACGTGTCGATCCTCGCGGCCAATGACGACGCCCAAGTGGCGATGGCCGCCGAGTAACGCGATCTGGACCTTCCCGGATCGGCGTTGCTTCTGAAAGCAGCCGATCTGGACCAGGGATTATATTCCGCGGGGAGTCTGGATCACCAGGCTCCCCGTTTGCGTTTCCCCGCCTCGAAGACCGTCCGAGCCCTTCAAGGAGACGGTTGAAGATCCGAGGCAACGCCCATGTGCGTCATCGAAACCTCTCCCGTCGTCGAGACCCGGCGTTTGGTGCTGCGCGCGCCCGCGCCCCAGGATGCGCCGCGCATCGCGGCCCTGGCCAACGACCTGGACATCGCGCGCATGACCAAGCGCATGCCCCACCCGTTCCACATCGGCCATGCCGACGACTTCGTGCTGCAGGTCGCCTCGCAGGATCCGAGGCGCGCCAACACCTTCGTCATCGACCATGAGGATGTCGGCCCGATCGGCGTGATCGGCCTGTTCGAGGGCGAGGATCTCGTGCCCGAGACGGGCTACTGGATCGGTCGGGAGTATTGGGGTCGGGGCTTCGCCACCGAGGCGCTGGACGCCGCCCTGGTCTGGGCCAGCCGCAAGTGGAAGCGGCGGGCGCTGGTCGCCGGGCATTTCGCCGACAACCCGGCGTCCGGTCGCGTGCTGGAGAAGGCGGGCTTCCTCTACACCGGCGAGACGCGCCGGGCGTGGAGCAAGGCGCGTCTCGCCGAGGCGGACACCCGCATGATGGTCTGGCTGGCCTAAAGGGCCAGCCAGAGGGCTCAGCCTGCTACGGCCGGGCCATAGACGGCGGCGACGGCGATCAGGCCGACCACCAGCATGGCGCCCGCGCCGGCGATGAAGGTGGCGATGGTCTTCGACCGTCGCCGCCGCATGCCGCCCGCCTTGTATTTGCGGATGATGACCGACGGCCCTCGCGTAAAGGCCTCGGACCCTATGATGTTGTGTTGGGACAAGAAAAGCGCTCCCCGAACTCTCGCACAGAAGCGGCGATCAGTCCGGGGCGCTCGCGGCCAGAAGATGGCGACCCGCGTTACCGGGGTCGCATCTTCGTGAGAACGGGCATGCGGGTCACAGGGTGACGGAGACGACCCGGCCGCCGCGCGTCTGCACCGACTGCATCAGCACCAGAGGCGCATCGCCCGAGGTCACCGGTACGATCAGGAACCAGCCGCCGTCGGGCAAACCGTCGAAGCGGAAGCGGCCGTTCTCGCAACGCTCGGAGCGGACATAGCTGCTGTAGTTGGCGTTGGCGTCGGCCACGGTGCGGGCGCGCACCACGGCGGCGGGCACGGCCGCACGCTGGGTCGAGCCGTACAGGGTGCGGAAGCGGGCGCGGGTATAGGGGGTGTCCGGCGTAAGGCCGACGCTGGCGACGCAGTCGAAGGCCTTGCCGTCCTGGGCGAAGGCGATCTGGCCCTGAATGCTGTTGCGGCCGGGCGCCTGGGACCAGTCGAAGTCGCTTTCATTGAAGGCGGCGGGGCCGCTGTTCGGCAGGCCGCCGCCGACGGTGGGGGCGCAGGCCGACAGGGCGGCGGCCGCCAGGGCGAGGGCGAGGCCGGGCGCGGCGAACGGGCGGATCGACATGGGGGCTTCCTCCGGGGGATTACACGGTCGCGGGGGACGACCGCGCCCACTATCGCACGACCCGCCGCCCGACTTCCACGGTCAAGATGTCCGGCTCTGGACCCGGACCCGACAACGCGCGAAACAGGCCCCGACAACGCGCCCATTCGTCGAGGCGCGACAGTTGGAAACGCCCGCATGACCGTCGCCTTCGCCGACATCCAAGCCGCCCGCGCCCGTATCGCCGGTCAGGTCGACCACACCCCGACCCGCTATTCCAGGAAGCTGTCGCAGCTGACCGGGGCTGAGGTCTGGGTCAAGTTCGACAACCTGCAATTCACCGGAAGCTTCAAGGAGCGCGGCGCGCTGAACCGGCTGCTGATGCTGAGCCCCGAGGAGCGCAAGCGCGGCGTGGTGGCGGCCAGCGCCGGCAACCACGCCCAGGCCCTGGCCTATCACGGCGGGCGGCTGGGGGTGCCGGTGACCATCGTGATGCCGGAGGGCACGCCCTTCGCCAAGATCAACGGCACCCGGTCGCACGGGGCGACGGTCGTGATCCACGGCCTGGACTTCACCGGCTCGACCGAGGAGGCCAAGCGGCTGGAGGTCGAGAAGGGCTATGTCTTCGTCTCGGCCTTCGACGACGAAGGGATCGTGGCGGGCCAGGGGGTCTGCGCCATCGAGTTCCTGGAGGATGCGCCCGACATCGAGGCCCTGATCATCCCCATTGGCGGCGGCGGCCTGATCGCCGGCTGCGCCATCGCGGCCAAGGCGATGAAGCCGGACATCAAGATCTTCGGGGTCGAGGCGGCGCGATACCCATCCTTCACCGCGCGGCGGGCGGGCCTGCCGCCGGTCTGCACCGGCCAGACCATCGCAGAAGGCATCGCCATCAAGGCGGTGGGCGACATCCCCTTCGCCCTGGCCGATCCGCTGGTGGACGAGGTCTTCGTCTGCGAGGAGGCCGACTTCGAACGGGCCGTGGCCCACTACGTCACCTATGAGAAGACGGTGTCCGAGGGCGCAGGCGCGGGCGGCCTGGCGGCGCTTCTGGCCTATCCCGAACGGTTCAAGGGGATGAAGGTCGGGCTGGAGCTGTGCGGCGGCAACATCGATGCGCGGATGCTGGCCGTGGTGCTGAATCGCGAGATGGTCCGTGAACGGAGGTTGCTGGTTTACCGGATCCTGGGCGACGACCGGCCGGGCATGTTGTCGGCCATGGCGGCGGTGATCGGCGGCCTGGGCGGCAACATCATCGACGTGGTCCACAACCGTCTGGCGCTGGACGTGCCGGCCAAGGGCGCCGAGTTCGACATCATGGTCGAAACGCGCGATAGCGCCCACGCCGACGAGATCGGCGAGGCCTTGAAGGAACGCGGCTATGAACTTCGGATGGGGTAAGGCGGCGCTGCTGAGCGCGGTGCTGTTGGCCGGTTGCGGCCAAGCCGAGCCGGTCGATCCGAACGCCGGCAAGACCGAGGCGGTCGCCTTCATGACCGAGAACGCCAAGGCCGACGGCGTCGTGACCCTGCCCAGCGGCCTGCAATACAAGGTGGTGCAGGCGGGACCGGCGAACGGCGTCAACCCGGACCGCAACGACCTGGTCAAGGTCGATTACGAGGGCAAGCTGGTCGATAACAGCGTGTTCGACAGCTCGTTCGCGCGCGGGGCGCCGGCGGTGTTCACGCCCGAGGAAGTGGTCAAGGGCTGGACCGAGGCGCTGCAGAAGATGCGGGTCGGCGACGAATGGCTGCTCTATGTGCCGCCCGAGCTGGGCTATGGCGAGCGCAGCAGCCCCAAGATCCCGGCGAACTCCGTGCTGATCTTCCGGCTGAAACTGCTGGACGTGGCCAAGGTGCCGGGCGGTGGATCGGGCGTCGGCACGGCGATGGGGTGATCCCAGCGACCCGTCTCCTCCCCACTTCGTGGGGAGGTGGCGCGGCGCGTCTTCGCGCCGTGACGGAGGGGTTCTGTGCCGACGCCCGATCCACCGCGTAGCCTGTCCTCGGGCTCGCCTTTGGCGAGACCCGGGGGCGGTCCCCCTCCCCGCGAAGCGGGGAGGAGACGGAAAAGTGCACTGCGGATTTTTTGAGTGCACTTTAGTGCAGATTTTTGCGAGCGGTTTGCAGTTCTGCGGCGAATGTCAAAGACCAGGCGAGCAGTATAGCCCAGCGTTCAGGGGCGGTAGGGTCGCGGTCGCTGGTCGTCTTCAGGGCTTTGAAATCGCTGTGATTCGTCGCGGCGACTATGCGGGTTGAGGCGTTTTCGCCTGTCGCCATTCGGCCAGGACCTGAGGGTCGGTCTCTGTCGTCGCCTCGGCCAGGGTCGCGAATTCACCGGGGGATGTCAGCCGCGACAGCGCCCAGACGGCGGCGCCGCGCACCAGGGGCGAGGGGTCGTCCAGCAGGGCCTGCGTCGGGGCGATCAGGGACGCGTCGTCGGAGTTGCTGACGGCGTAGAGGACGTTCCGCAGGAAGCGGTCGCGACCGATCCGCTTGACCGGGCTCTTGGTGAACAGGGCGCGGAAGGCGGCGTCGTCCAGCGCCAGCAGGTCGTGCAGCCGGGGGCTTTCGAAGGCCTCGCGCGGCAAGAGCCGGATTTCGCGGGCTTCCTGGGCGAACTTGTTCCACGGGCAGACCGCCAGACAGTCGTCGCAGCCATAGATGCGCGATCCGGTCAGGGTGCGGAACTCGACCGGCCAGGGATCGGCGAACTCGATGGTCAGGTAGGACAGGCAGCGCCGGGCGTCGAGCTGGAACGGGGCGGGGAAGGCGTTCGTGGGGCAGGCGTCCAGACAGGCGGTGCAGCGGCCGCAGTGTTCGGTCTCGGCCGCGTCCGGTTCGATCTCGGCGGCGGTCAGGATGGTCCCCAGGAACAGCCAGTTGCCGTGGGTGCGGCTGAGCAGATTGGTGTGCTTGCCCTGCCAGCCCAGGCCGGCGCGCTGGGCCAGGGGCTTTTCCATCAGGGGGGCGGTGTCGACGAAGACCTTGATGTCGGCGCCGTTGCGGGCGGCGATCTGGCCCGCCAGCTGTTTCAGCCGGCCCTTGATGACCTCGTGATAGTCGTCGCCGCGCGCATAGACCGAGATGTAGCCGGCCGAGCGGTCGGCCAGCTGGTCCAGCGGATTGTCGTCGGGGCCGTAGTTCATGCCCAGGACGATGGCGGTCCGCGCCTCGTCCCACATGGCGGTGGGGTGCTGGCGACGATCCAGCGTCGTCTGCATCCACTCCATGTCGCCATGCCGGCCCTTGTCCACGAAATGCCGCAGCCGCTCGCCCGCCGGCCAGGCGTCGGCGGCCGAGGCGAAGCGGCAGACATCGAAGCCGAGCTCGGCCGCGCGCTGGCGGATGAAGGTTTTCAGGCGGTCGGACACGAGCGGGGGATAGCATGAAGTCTCCTCCCTGCGGAGCGGGGAGGTGGCGCGGCGCGTCTTTGCGCCGTGACGGAGGGGTTCTTTACCGCATCACTGGCGCCTGGGGGACTTTGAAGAGCCCCTCCACCACGCTACGCAGGGTCCCCCTCCCCATTTCGTGGGGAGGAGACGGTCATTCGCCGTCGAACAGTTCAAGAACTTGGGCCTGAATGTCCGCAGGCCATGGGGCGATCAGGGCGGCCAGACGGTCGCGATCGGCGCCGAACAGGGCGCGGCTGGCCTCTTCGAAGTCGGGGGCGTCGCCGGCCATCTCGACCATGAAGCCATAGGCGGCGTCCGTGCGACGGCGGCGCGCATCGTCGTCGGCGCCGGTCTTGCGGGCTTGTTCAACCAGACGGCGCAGGGCGGCCGAGGCGCCGCCGGGCTGGGCCGCCAGCCAGTCCCAGTGACGGGGCAGGAGGGTGACCTCGCGGGCGGCGACGCCCAGGCGCGGCCGGCCACGCCGGGGCGGGGGCGCCGGTCGCAGATCGAGATCGACGGCGCGCCCGGTCTGGAGGTCGAAGACGCGAAGCGCGGCCTGGGGCGAGGCCGACAGGGCGGTCTTGAAGGCGGCGGACACGACGGCTTCGGGCCCCTTGGCGATCCGGGCGGGGCCGTCGAACAGGACCAGTTGGCGCATCTCGTCGTCCATATATTTACCCGGGTAAAATTAGCAGATAGGATAATACCCGGATAATAAGGAAAGCCGTCATGACCACAAGCCGCAAGACCCTGATCGCCGAATACAAGGAGCGGGTGACCATCGCCGGCGTCTATGCCGTGATCTGCAATGCGACGGGCCAGGCCTGGGTCGGCAAGAGCCGCCACATCGACACCGAACAGAACGGCCTGTGGTTCGCGCTGCGCCACGGCGGCAGTCCGTACCGGTCGCTTCAGGCGGCGTGGAAGGCGCACGCGCCCGAGGATTTCCGCTTCGAACAGCTGGACCGCCTGCCAGAGGACATCTCGGATCTGCGGCGCAAGGACGAGCTGGTCAGTCGCGCCAAGCTGTGGGCCGCGCGGCTGGGGGCGGAGGCGCTTTAGGGGCGCTTGTGCTTTGCCGGCCCCACCCGGTCGCTGCGCGACCACCCTCCCCCGCGGGGGGAGGGAGAGGCGGTCGGGACGCGCCTAGAAGTCCAGGTCGGCGTACCACACCGACGGCGGCACGCCGACGAAGCGGTCGGCGAGCAGGGGGCGGAAGCAGGGGCGGGATTTGAGCTTGGAGTACCAGGTCTTCAGACCGGGCCAGTTCTTCCACTGAATCTCGCCGAAATAGTCGAGCACCGACAGGTGGGCGGCGGCGATCAGGTCGGCCTGGCTGAGGCGGCGGCCGGCCAGCCAGTCGCGGGCGGCGACCAGATCCTCCAGCATGGCGAGGTGGGCTTTCAGGGCGTCGCGACCCTCGCGCAGGGCGCGGGCTTCGGGTGGGCCGAGCTTGAGCAGGGGTTTCTCCATCCGCTCGTGCAGCAGGACGGCGTCGACCTCGTCCATGAAGCGACGCTCGAACCAGCCGGTCAGGCGGCGCGCCTCGGCGCGTTCGGCGAGGTCGGCGGGCAGCAGCAGCGGCCCCTTCTGCTGATCCTCGATCCAGCCCAGGACGGCGGGCAGTTCGCACAGGACCAGCGGGCGGCCGCGATCCATCGTCTGGATCACCGGCGGCAGGCCGGACGGATTGAAGTCGTTGACCGGGCAGTCGGCCTCCCACGGACGGACCGGGGTGTCGGTCCATTCGATCCGCGCCTCGCCCAGGGCCAGACGCGCGGCGCGCGAGGCGGGCTGGAAGGCGAAGTGGAAGAGAACGCAAGGGTCGGCCATCAGGGGTTGATGCGCCCCGACCCGTTAATGCGCGTTTACTGCATTGAAATCGTGATCAGAGTTTAGGACCACGGCCCCTTGGGCGCAGAGCTGGTCGGGGCTTCGACGGCCTTGGGTTCGGCAGGCGCCGCCGCAGGGACGACGGACGTTTCCGCCTGCGGACGGGCATGGCCGCGCGGGTCGGCGTGGATCAGGATGTCGGCGGCGGGATATTGGCTCAGCACCCGGTTCTCGGCCGCGACGACGATGGCGTGGGCGGCGTCCAGGGTCTGGTGGGCGTCCAGGTCGACGTGCATCTGGATCATCATCACCTGGCCGGCCATGCGGGTGCGCAGCTGATGCACGCCGAAGACTTGAGGATCGGCCCGGACGGCCTGGGTGATGGCGGCGCGGTCGGCCTCGGGCACGGCGCGGTCCAGAAGGTGATCGGCGGCGACCTTCAGCATGCCGGTCGCGCCCCAGAACAGCCAGACGGCGACGACGATGCCGGCCGCCGCATCCAGTCCCGGCGCGCCCAGGAAGGCGCCCGAGATCACCCCGATCAGCACCACGACATTGGCGGCGAGATCGGCGGCGTAGTGGGCGCGGTCGCCGGCGACGGCCAGGGAGCCTGTCTTTTTCAGCGTCTGGGTCTGCATCCACACCAGCCAGGCGGTGATGGCGATGGCGACGACCATGATCCCGGTCGCCCAGAAGCCTGCGGTGACGGGGCGGGGATCGAAGATGCGCTGCACCCCCTCCCAGCCGATGAAGATGGCCGAGGCGAAGACCAGGCCGGCCTGGACCAGGGCGGACAGGGCCTCGCCCTTGCCGTGGCCATAGCGGTGGTCCTCGTCCGGCGGGGCGGCGGCCCAGCGCACGGCGAAGAAGGTTGTCAGGGACGCCGCCAGATCCAGCACCGAATCCGCCAGGGTCGCCAGGATGGAGACCGAGCCGGAGGCGCCGAGCGCAAAGGCCTTCATCGCGATCAGCACCACCGCGACCCCGACCGACAGGCGGGTGATGCGGCGCGCAGCCAAATGGGCATCTTCCAAGGGCGGGGGCGCAGGTGCGGGGGCGGGTGTCGTCATATGCGGCCTCTTCTCGCGCAATCATGGCGGAAAGCCAACCGCTCGCCATCCCTCGCCTAATCAGGGGCGATTGCGCTAAGGCAGGACCGAACCGGGCGCGTCGTGATCCCGGACCTGTTTCGGGGTTTTCATGTCGGACTGGCTGGCGGCCATCATCCTGGGTCTGGTCGAGGGGCTGACCGAGTTCATTCCGGTCTCGTCCACGGGCCATATGCTGCTGCTGGGCCATTTCATGGGCTTCGAGAGTTCGGGCAAGACGTTCGAGATCGTGATCCAGTTGGGCGCCCTCTTGGCCATCATCAGCGTCTATTTCAAACGGCTGTGGGCGCTGGCGACGCGCTGGCCCTTCGACCCCGAGGCGCGGCGGTTCCTGATCGGCCTGCTGGTCGCCTTCGCGCCCGCCGTGGTGATCGGCTTTCTGGCCTATGACTTCATCAAGACGGTGCTGTTCGAGACGCCGCAGGTGGTGTGCGTGGCCTTGATCGTCGGGGGGGTGATCCTGTTGCTGCTGGACCGAATGGACAAGCGGCCCAAATGGCTGGACGCCGAGGCCTATCCGATGCGGATCTATTTCCTGATCGGCCTGTTCCAATGCCTGGCCATGATCCCCGGCGTGTCGCGGTCCGGCGCCACCATCGCAGGGGGTCTGCTGCTGAAGACCGACAAGCGGTCGGCGGCCGAGTTCAGCTTCTTCCTGGCACTGCCTACCATGGGGGCGGCGGTGGCCTATGACCTGCTGAAGAACCACAAGACGCTGGATTTCAGCGACGTGGGCCTGATCGCCGTGGGCTTCGTGGTGGCCTTCATTTCGGCCCTGGCGGTGGTGCGGTTCCTGCTGGATTTCGTGTCGCGTCGCGGCTTCGGCGTCTTCGCCTGGTGGCGGATCGTGGTCGGGGTCGTGGGGCTGGTGCTGTTGCAGGCGGGGTTCTGAGGCTGGTCCCCGACGCCTTCTCCCTCTAAGGGCGGGGCATGACCACGCTTCTCTATGGCCGCCCGCCTGTCGTCTTCGATCCGCCGGGCACTGGCGAGGGTGGGGCGACCCAGACCTCGCCCCTGATCCCCGATTCCGCCGCGCTGGAGGCGCAGGACGCCGGCTCGGCCGATACGATCATGATCTACGCTCCGCCCGGGGTTCTGGAGCGGCGCTATGTCCTGGCCCTGGCGCTGAGGGCGCTGAAGGTCGGCGGGCGGCTGGACGTCATGGCGCTCAAGGACAAGGGTGGGTCGCGCCTGGGCAAGGAGCTGAAGGCGTTCGGCGTCGAGGTCGCGGAAACGGCCAAGGCGCACCACCGGCGCTGCATCGTCTTCAAGCCGCAGACGGCGCAGGGCCTGGACGAGGCTGTCGACGCCGCCATCGCCGCGGGCGGACCGCAGTTCGTGCCGGGGCTGGAAGCCTGGTCTCAACCGGGGATTTTCGCCTGGGACCGGATCGACGCGGGCTCGGCGCTGCTGGCCGAACACCTGCCGCCGATGAAGGGCGAGGGGGTCGATCTGGGCTGCGGCTATGGCGCGCTGTCGATCGTGGCGCTGCGTTCGCCGGCGGTGACCAAGCTGAAGCTGGTCGATCTGGACCGCCGCGCCATTCGGGCTGCGCGCGAGAACGTCACCGACGAACGCGCCAAGGTCTGGTGGTCGGACGCCCGGACGCTGGAGGCCAAGGGCGACAAGGATTTCGTGGTCAGCAATCCGCCCTTCCACGACGGCGGGGCCGAGGACCGGCGCCTGGGCCAGGCCTTCATTCGCAAGGCGGCCGAACTGCTGAAGAAGGGCGGCGTCGCCTGGGTCGTGGCGAACCGACACCTGCCCTATGAGGCGGAACTGAACGCAGCGTTCAAGCGGGTGCGGCTGGTCGCCGAGGCGGGCGGCTACAAGCTGTTCGAGGCGGTGAAGTGAGCCACTTCTCCTTAAGCCGTCATCCTCGCCCTTGTGGCGAGGATCCAGACTCCCGGTATTCGAGGGGAGCGTTGTCTGCCGACGCACCGGGAGTCTGGATCCTAGGGACAAGCCCTAGGATGTCGGGTGTGGGTCGGATGACGGATGTGGGTGTGGGTGTGAACGCATGACCAAGACCCCCACATCCCGCGTCGACCGTCTGCTGGGCTCGATGGGCTATGGCTCGCGGGCCGAGATGGCGCGGATGGCCAAGGCGGGCGGGATCGTGCTGGACGGGGCGGATCTGATGGACGTGTCCAAGCGGATTCCGGTGACGCGCGACCTGCCGACGCGGATGGAGATCGACGGCCAGCCGCTGGACCCCGTGCAGGGGCTGGTGATCATGCTGAACAAGCCGCTGGGCATGACCTGTTCGCACAAGGAAGAGGGGGCGCTGGTCTATGACATCCTGCCGGGCCGCTGGCGGGCGCGCGATCCGGCCATCTCGACCATCGGGCGGCTGGACAAGCAGACGACGGGCCTGCTGCTGCTGACCGACGACGGCGATCTGCTGCACCGGGTGATTTCGCCCAAGCGCCATGTGACCAAGGTCTATCGCGCGGGGCTGGCAAGGCCGCTGGTTGGGACCGAAGGCGATCTGTTCGCCGCCGGGGAGTTGGTGCTGGAGGGCGAGGACAAGCCGCTGGCGCCCGCGGTGCTGGAGGTGGTGACGCCGACCGAGGCCCTGCTGACGGTGACGGAGGGGCGCTATCACCAGGTGCGGCGCATGTTCGCCGCCGCCGGCAATCACGTCGAGACCCTGCACCGCGAGCGGATGGGCGGGCTGGTCCTGCCGGCCGATCTGGCGCCCGGACAGTGGCGGCTGCTGGGCCCTGACGAGATCGCCTCCATCTTCACGGAACCGACCGCCGCCTGACGATCTATGGCTCAGCTAGATTTTGAGAGCCTGACATGACCGGCGCGACCATCAAACGGGATCTGAGGACGGGACGGTCGCTGTGGGCGGACAGTCCGGGCCTGGGCGTCAAGACGCGTCTGCTGACCGAGGCGATCTCGGTCGATGTCGCCATCGTCGGCGCGGGGATCAGCGGCGCCTTCACCGCCCATGAACTGGCGCGCGATCATTCGGTGGCGGTGCTGGATCGGCGCCCGCCCCTGATGGGATCGACCCTGGCCTCCACCGCCATGCTGCAGTGGGAGATCGACCTGCCGCTGACGACGCTGAGCCGGCGGATCGGGACGGAGAAGGCCCGGCGGGCCTATCGCCGGTCGCGGTCGGCGGTGGATGCGCTGAAGCGGATCGTGGCGGACGAGGGCATTCGCTGCGGGCTGAAGCCCAAACAGTCGCTGTATCTGGCGGGTGACGAATACGGCCATCGCGCGCTGGAGGCCGAGGCCGAGGCGCGGGCGGCGATGGGGCTGGAGAGCCGCTATCTGGGGCCGGCCCAACTTCGCGAAACCTTCGGCATCGAGCGGACCGGGGCCATCGTCTCTGACGGGTCGGCCAGCGCCGACCCCGCAAGGCTGGCGGCGGGCCTGCTGCGGCGGGCCGGCGAGAAGGGCGCGAAAATCTATTCAAAGGTCGAGGTGCTGGAGGCGATCAGCGACCCGGACGGCGTCACCCTGCTGACCGATGCGGGCCATGCGGTGCGGGCCAGACAGGTCGTGTTCTGCTGCGGCTATGAGTTTCCCAAGGGCGTGCCGACACCGGGGGCCAAGGTGATCTCCAGCTGGGCGCTGGCGTCAAAGCCGCGGATGCGGTGCCCGGCCTGGCTGCGCGACATGCTGGTTTGGGAGGCGTCGGACCCCTACCTCTATTTTCGCATGGGCGGGGACGGGCGGTTGATCGTGGGCGGCGAAGACGAGACGTCCCCGACGGCTCACGACGACAAGGCCAAGCTGAAGCGTAAGTGCGAGACCATCGCTCAGAAGCTGCGTCGCCTTCTGCCCGAAATCGAGTTCGAGGTGGACTATGCGTGGGCTGGGGCGTTCGGCGAGAGCGCGACCGGCCTGCCGCAGATCGTGCCGGTGGAGGGGATGGACCGCGTCCACGCCGTCATGGGCTTCGGCGGCAACGGCATCACCTATTCGGTCATCGCCTCGCAGATCATCGGCCGCGCGGTGCGGGGAGAAACGGACCCGGATGGGGATCTGTATCGGTCCTGATTGGACATTTGGCGGCAGATAGCTATCTTGATAGCCATGTCCAGCTATTCCGTCGCAGAAGCCAAGAACAACCTGCCCAAGCTGCTGGATCGCATGCTGGCGGGAGAGGCCGTGACCATCACGCGGCGCGGCGTCCCCGTGGCGCGACTGGAGCCGGCGCAGATGCGTAAGCCGTCATCCCAACAGGTCGATATGGATTGGTTTCGCCGGGTGCGCGCCAAGCCTGACGATGGTGTGAACGCGGTCGATCTGATCCGTCAAATGCGCGACGAAGACTGACCTTGGCCCTCTATCTGGATACTAGCGTACTGGTTTCGGCCTTCGTTCAAGACGACCATTCGGAGTGGGCGGCGGCGCTGCTGATACGCAGGCATGACGTCGTGATCAGCCGCTGGGCCGAGGCCGAGTTCACTTCAGCCCTGGGATTGCGCGTGCGGTCTGGCGCCATGAAGACTGAGAAGCGGGATCAGATCGAGGCGGAGTTCGACGGTTGGCGGGTCGGGCGCGACGAATGCCGCCTGGACGACCTGGATTTCGTGCGATGCCGCACGCTGCTGCGCGATGAGGTTCGATTGAGAACCCCCGACGCCTTGCATCTTGCTGTGGTGCTTCGACACGCCTTCGATCTCGCGACCTTGGATAAGGAGCTTGCAGCGGCGGCGAGGTTGAAGGGCGTGGAGGTGGTTTCGCTATGACCGCCATCAAGATCTGCGGCCTGACCACGCTCGAGACGCTGGACGCCGCCCTCGACGGCGGGACGGACTTCGTGGGGGCTGTGGTGTTTGCGAAAAGCCCGCGGCACATCGCGCCCGAGGCAGCGGCGGTCCTGTTCGAACGGGCGCGGGGGCGGGCGAAGATCGTGGCGGTGACGGTCGATCCCGACGACGCGCTGCTGGACGAGATCGCGCGGGTGCTGCGGCCCGACTTCATCCAGTTGCATGGATCGGAGACCCCGGCGCGAGCTGAACAGGTGCGGACGCTGACGGGGGCGGGGGTGATCAAGGCCCTGCCGATCCGGCATGGGGACGACTTTGTCGCTGCGGACGAGTGGGATTATCACGCCGATCATCTGATGTTCGACGCCAAGCCGCCGGAGGGGACTGTACTGCCCGGCGGGGTGGGACACAGTTTCGACTGGACTCTGTTGGCGGACCGGGCGTTTCGCCATCCGTGGTTCCTGGCGGGGGGGCTGAACCCCGACAATGTGGCCGAGGCGCTGAGGATCACCGGCGCGCCGATGGTGGATGTGTCCTCTGGCGTGGAAAGCGCGCCGGGTGTTAAGGACCCCGACCGGATCGCGGCCTTCATCCAAAACGCGCGCCGGACGTAATTGCGACGCCTCTCCGCGTGAAAGTCGAAACCGTGAACGCCCAGACCCCCATCCAAGCCCCGTCCGCTGGTCAGCCGTTGTCGAACGCCTACGCCTGGCCGGATGCGCAGGGTCGGTTCGGGCCCTATGGCGGGCAGTTCGTCGCCGAGACCCTGATGCCGCTGATCCACGAGCTGGACGCGGCCTACAAGGCGGCGAAGGCGGATCCGAGCTTCCAGGCCGAGCTGGACAGCTTCCTGACCCACTATGTCGGCCGCGAGAGCCCGCTGTATTTCGCCGAGCGGCTGACCGAGCATTTCGGCGGGGCCAATATCTGGCTGAAGCGCGAGGACCTGAACCATACGGGCGCGCACAAGATCAACAACTGCATGGGCCAGATCCTGCTGGCGCGCCGCATGGGCAAGACGCGCATCATCGCCGAAACCGGCGCGGGCCAGCATGGCGTGGCGTCTGCGACCGTGTCGGCGCGGTTCGGTTTGCCCTGCACCGTCTATATGGGCGCGGTGGATGTGGAGCGGCAGCAGCCGAACGTGTTCCGCATGCGTCTGCTGGGTTCGGAAGTCTTCTCCGTCACGGCCGGGGCCGCGACCCTGAAAGACGCGATGAACGAGGCGATGCGCGACTGGGTCACCAATGTCTCGGACACCTATTACATCATCGGCACGGCGGCGGGCCCGCACCCCTATCCGGCCATGGTGCGCGATTTCCAGTCGGTGATCGGCAAGGAGATCAAGACCCAGTCGATGGCGCAGATGGGCAAGTTGCCCGAGGCGGTGGTGGCCTGTATCGGCGGCGGGTCGAACGCCATCGGCGCCTTCCACCCCTTCATCGAGGACGAGGCCGTGCGCCTGATCGGCGTCGAGGCGGCGGGCCACGGGCTGGATACGCCGGATCACGCGGCCTCGCTGAAGGGCGGGCGGTCGGGCGTGCTGCACGGCAACCGGACCTATCTGTTGCAGGACGAGGACGGCAATATCGTCGAGGGGCATTCGATCTCGGCCGGGTTGGACTATCCGGGCATCGGGCCGGAGCACGCCTGGCTGCACGACATCGGCCGTGCCGAATATCGCTCGGCGACCGACAACGAGGCGCTGGAGGCCTTCCAGCTGTGCTCGAAGCTGGAAGGCATCATTCCAGCACTGGAACCGGCCCACGCGCTTGCGCGGACCGGCGAAGTGGCGCGCGAAGTCGGCAAGGGCGGCGACGTCGTTTTGCTGATGTCAGGCCGGGGCGACAAGGACATCTTCCAGGTCGCCAAACATCTGGGAGTGGAACTGTGATCCGTAGCCTGCTGGCGGCGACCGCCGCGCTTGCCCTGTCCACCGCCGTTCAGGCCCAGACGCCGGCGCCCGCTCCGGCTGCACAGCAGGGCGGCCCGGCCGATGTCGGCCTGCTGCCCGGCGCCGAGCTGTCGGCCGATTGCGGCGGGCTGAACAATCTGATGGGCCGGGCATATTGCGTGACGGCGCAGCTGGGCCAGATCGGGGCCCTGGCCGACGCTTATATCGCCGATCTGGAAGCCAAGAACTGGCTGGCGGCGGGCGGCGACGAGAATCGCGTGGTCTTCATCAAGCGCCGCGAGGCCGGCGGCTGCGACGGCATGCAGATGGTCGCCTTCTACGACACCGCCAAGACCGCCGTCGCCGAACTGCCCGCCTATCTGGGCTTCGCCACTATCCCCGGCGACGTCTGCGCGGCTGCTGCTGCTGCGACGCCCGCCGCTCCCGCCGGATCGCCGCAGCAATGACCACCGCCCGTATCGATGCGCGCTTCAAGGCGCTGAAGGCCGAGGGCCGTGCGGCCTTCATTCCCTATGTGATGGGGGGCGATCCGTCGCGCGAGGAGGCGCTGGCGATCCTGAACGGCCTGCCTGCTGCGGGCGCGGACATCATCGAACTGGGCTTCCCGTTCAGCGATCCTATGGCCGAGGGGCCGCCGATCCAGCGGGCGGCGATCCGGGGGTTGGCGGCCGGGTTCGGGCTGCGTTCGACGATGGATCTGGCCAAGGAATTCCGCAAAGGCGACGACGCCACGCCGATCGTGCTGATGGGCTATCTTAACCCGATCGAGAGCCTGGGCTATGACGCCTTCGCCGCCTATGCGGCCGACTGCGGCATCGACGGGCTGATCGTGGTCGACTGTCCTCCGGAAGAGGCCGGGCCGCTGATCGAGGCGCTGGACAAGGTCTCGATTTCGCTGATCCGGCTGGCGACGCCGACCTCGGACGATGCGCGTCTGAAGATCGTAGTCCAGGGGACCTCGGGCTTCGTCTATTACGTCGCCGTGGCGGGCGTGACGGGCGTCAAGGAAGCCGAGGCCGATGTCGTGGCGCCGGCGGTGGAGCGGGTGCGCAAGGCGTCGGGCCTGCCGGTCGCGGTCGGGTTCGGGGTCAAGACGCCCGAACGCGCCGCCGAGATCGCGCGCGTGGCCGACGCCGTCGTGGTCGGCTCGGCCTTGGTGGACGAGGTGGCGGCGGCGCTGGCGGCGAACGAACCGGCCGCGCCGCGCGTTCTGGCCAGGGTCAAGGCGCTGGGCGATGCGGTTCGGTCCCTTCGCACTGGTGCATCCCAGCCAGAAACCGTCTAAGAGCGCGCCCATGGTCGACAAGAACAAGCCGCAGGAAAAACGCGGCGGATGGCTGAGCCGCTTTGCGCCGGGCGTCCGCAAGATCGTTTCGCGCCGGGACACGCCGGACAATCTCTGGGTCAAGGATCCCGATAGCGGCGAGATGCTGTATCGCTCGGATCTGGAGGCGTCGCTGTGGGTGACGCCGTCTGGCCGTCACATGCGGATCGACGCGCCGACGCGCCTGAAGGCCACCTTCGACGGCGGCGTGTTCCAGGCCATAGACACGCCGGACGTGCCGGAAGATCCGCTGAAATTCTCGGACGGCAAATCCTACAAGGATCGCCTGAGCGCGGCGCGCAAGGCGTCGGGCCGCAAGGACACCATGGCCATCGGCTATGGCGTGGTCGGCGGTCAGGACGCGGTCGTGATCGTCCAGGACTTCACCTTCATGGGCGGGTCGCTGGGCATGGCGGCGGGCGAGGCCTTCATCAAGGCTGCGCGCGAGGCCGTGTCGCGCAAGGTGCCGATGATCTGTTTCACCGCCGCCGGCGGCGCGCGGATGCAGGAAGGCGCCCTGTCGCTGATGCAGATGGCGCGCACCACCCTGGCCATCGAAGAGCTGAAGGACGCCAAACTGCCCTATGCCGTGGTGCTGACGGATCCGACGACGGGCGGGGTGACGGCCTCCTACGCCATGCTGGGCGATGTGCATCTGGCGGAACCGGGCGCCCTGATCGGGTTCGCCGGCCCGCGCGTGATCGAGGCCACCATCCGCGAGAAGCTGCCGCCGGGATTCCAGCGCGCCGAATATCTGCAGGAAAAAGGCATGGTGGACCGGGTCGTGGCCCGCGCCGACCTGTCGCGCACCTTGGGTCAGATCCTCTCCATGCTGATGGGCGGCACGCGCGTCGCCGCCTGAGGCCGTCTAAAGGGCCAATCGACCGCGGTCGAGGCCCACAGGCACCACCAGATGATGACCGGCTGAAACAGCAGGCGGGGGCCGTGATAGGCCCATCCAAGACCTGTACCTGACGTCAGGCCGTTGATCGCGTGCTGGACATTGGCCGGAAAGACGCAGACGGCGTAGGCGGCCAGCGCCCATCCGGCGACGACGCGCAGTCGCGGGATCATCAGGCCCGCCGCCCCCAGCAGTTCCGCCACTCCGGTCAGGGCCACGACCAGTTCCGGGTCGGCGACCCAGTTCGGCGTGATCCGCGCGAACGGACCCGGGACCAGCAGATGCAGCACGCCGGCGCCCAGGAAGACGGTCGCTAGGACGATGCGGGCCGTCGTTCTGATGTCCGGCCTGGAAGTCATGTCGCGGTTCTCGAAATCAGGGGCTAAAGGAGGCGGATGGATCCCGTCTCCGAACGTCTACGTGCGCGCCACCCCCAGCGGATCGACCTGTCGCTGGAAAGAATGCGCGTGCTGTGCGCCGCCCTGGGCGATCCGCAGCATCGGCTGCCGCCGGTGATCCATGTGGCGGGCACCAACGGCAAGGGCTCTACGGTCGCTATGATCCGCGCCATAGCCGAGGCGGCGGGGCTGAAGGTGCATGCCTATACCTCGCCCCATCTGGTGCGGTTCAATGAGCGGATCCGGCTGGCCGGCAAGCTGATCGAGGACGAGGTGCTGAACGCCATCCTGGACCGGATCGAGGCCGTGATGGCCGAGACCGACAGCGAGGCCACGGTGTTCGAAAGCACCACCGCCGCCGCCTTCCTGGCCATGGCCGAGACGCCGGCCGACCTGGCCATCATCGAGGTCGGCCTGGGCGGGGTGCTGGACGCGACAAACGTGATCGAACGGCCGCTGCTCAGCATCATCGCTCCGGTCGATTACGACCATGCGGAGTTCCTGGGCACGGACCTAGCCGCCATCGCCTCGGAAAAGGCGGGTGTGCTGAAGGCCGGGGCGCCGGCCGTGATCGCGCGCCAGCGCGAAGAGGCGATGGCCGCCATCGAACGCCGCGCCGCCGACGTCCATGCGCGGCTGACGGTGCTGGGGGTGGATTTCGACGCCTGGGCCGAGCGGGGCGGTCTGGCGTTCCAGACGGCCGAACTGTTCATGGACCTGCCGGCGCCGGCGTTGGCGGGGGCGCACCAGATCGACAATGCGGCCTTGGCCGTGGCGGCGGCGGTCGAGTTGGATCTGCCTGAAGCCGCGATCGCCGAGGGGCTGAAGGCCGTGCGCTGGCCCGCGCGGCTGCAACGGATTTCGGCTGGACCCTATGGTGAGGCGGCGCGGGCGGCGGAGGCCGAGCTGTGGCTGGACGGGGGGCACAATCCGCACGCTGCGCGGGCGCTGGCGGCGTTTCTGGCCGAGCGTCAGGCGAGGGCGCCGCGTCCCCTCGCCCTGATCTGCGGCATGCTGTCGAACAAGGATGCGGGCGGGTTCTTCGCCGCATTAAAGGACAGCCAGGCGACGGTCTTCACTGTGGGCTTCGACGGGGCGGCGGCCGATCCCGCGGCGCTTGCGGCCGTGGCGCGCGGGCATGGACTGGCGGCGACGCCGGCGGGGTCTGTGGGCGAGGCGCTGGACTTGGCGCTGCGGCTGGGCGCTGGGCGGGTCGCGATCTGCGGGTCGCTGTATCTGGCGGGCGAGGTGTTGGGGGCGAGCGAAGAGACCTGGCCGGACTAGGCGCCGGCTTCTCCCTCCCCCCTGCGGGGGAGGGTGGTCGAGCCGAAGGCGAGACCGGGTGGGGGCGGCAGGGCGACGCCCCACGGATTTTTCTCCTGCGGCCTTACCGGCCGCCCCCACCCCGTCGCTGCGCGACGACCCTCCCCCGCAGGGGGAGGGAAAGGCCTGCGCCTGCTTTTTACTTGCTCATCCAGGGGCGCGACTTGCCGGCCGCGATGCGGGCGTTCTGTTCGCGCTGGAACCGGCCGCCACGCGGGGCCTGGGGGCGGCCGTCGAGCTTGGCGTTCTTCAGGCGCAGGGCGCGCTGGACAGAGGTTTCGCCGGGAATCTCTTCGTCAGAAATCCGGGCGGGGATCGGGGTGTCTTCGTCGCTCATGGCGGCATCCTAACATGAAAAACGCCCGCCGGTCGGACCGGCGGGCGTTTGATCTTCACAGGCGGATAAGGATCAGGCGTCGGCCTTGACGCCGGCCTCGGCCAGCCATTCGACGATCTTGCCCTTGGGCATGGCGCCGACCTTCATCGAGGTCATTTGACCGTCCTTGAACAGCATCAGCGTCGGGATGCCCTTCACGCCCAGTTTGGACGGGGTCATGGGGCTGTCGTCGATGTTGATCTTGGCGACGGTGATCTTGCCGCCCAGTTCGTCGGCGATCTGTTCCAGCGCCGGGCCGATCTGTTTGCAGGGGCCGCACCATTCGGCCCAGAAATCCACCAGCACGGGTGTGGACGACTTCAGGACGTCGGCGTCGAAGCTTTCGTCGGTGACTTTTACCGTCGCCATAAATGGCTCCTTGGGGCACTATCGCTCGGCCCGCGGGGCCTCGCTGCTTGAGCGCATGTTGATGTTGGCCGGAGCGTCCGGGTTCGGATGCAGATGTGGGAGCGAATCGCGGGCAATTCAACTCCTGCCGTCACACCCTCTCTCCGTCCGTCATCCTCGGGCTCGACCCGAGGATCGGATGTTCCGCCGCTCGTGCGAAGACTGCGACGCATAGCCCGATCGACGCCCGGTCCTCGGGTCGAGCCCGAGGATGACGGAGGTTAGGACGTGAGCGCGGCGTCCAGCATCGCCTGCGGGATCGGCATCAGTTTCGGGCCGTCGGTCCAGACCAGGGCGGCCTCGACCGGGCGGTCGGGATAGAGGCGGTTCAGCACCGCGACATAGATGGCGGCTTGCAAGACATAGGCAGGATCGACCGCCGCGATGGCGTCGGGGGCGGGGCGGTTGGTCTTGTAATCGACGACCAGAACCCGCTCGGGCGTGATCACCAGCCGGTCGATGCGGCCGTTGATGGCGACGCCGGACGGAAGGCCAGGGGCGGACCCGGTGAGGGCGACCTCGGCGCGCGAGCCCAGGCCGAAAACGGGGGCGAAACGGGCGTCGTCCAGCACCGAGAAGGCGGCGGCGATCATCTCGGCGCGCTGGGCCTCGTCCAGATCGGTCTCGCGCGCCAGCAGGCGCCGGGCCGCGTCGGGACGGTCGGCGGGGGCGATCTCGGGCAGGCGTTCCAGCAGCCGGTGGATCAGGTCGCCGCGCCGGAACCGACCGAGCGACGCGCCCCCCGCCGCGCTGCGGGCCAGGGGCGAGGGGGCGGGGATGCGGATCGACCCCTCCATCCGCGACGGTGAGGCGAAGCGGGCGGCGGCGTCGGCGGGCGGGCGGGTGGCGGCCCAGGCGGGCAGAGCGGTCGCGGTCGGGGCGGCGAGGGTCTGGCGCGGCACGACCTCCGGATCGACGCCGAAGCGCAGGCGGCCGTCGTCCAGCATCTGCACTGCGTCTGGCCGGTCCTGGGCCAGGCGTTCGAAGGTTCCGGCGATCACGTCCCACCAGCTGCCTTCCTCATAGCCGGTCTCTTTCGGGCGGCTCATCTTTCGACCCATGACGACCAGCCGGTCGCGAGCGCGGGTCAAGGCGACGTAGAGCAGGCGCAGGGATTCGGCGTCGGTGCGCTCGGCCCGCGCCTGACGCACGTCGGCGGAGGCGGTGCAGTCGGCCTTGGCGCTGGACGGGCACATCAGCCAGGCCTCGGTCCCATCCGGCAGGGCGGCGGGCATCAGGGTGGGCCCCTGCGGCTTCGCCTTGCCCGTGGTGTCGGGCAGGATGACGATGGGCGCCTCAAGCCCCTTGGAGCCGTGGACGGTCATGACGCGAACCTCGTCGCGCGCGCCCTCCATCTCGCGCTTCACCACCACATCGGCCTGTTCGAGCAGGTGAAGACAGGTCTCCAGATCGCGGCCGCCGCGCTCCTCGGCCGCCAGGACCTGGGCCAGGGTCTCGTCGATGGCTTCTTCGGCCTCGCGGCCCAGCCGGTCCAGAATGCGGGCGCGGCCAGAACGGCCATCGGGGCCGACGCGGTTGAGGGCGGTGGAGAAGAAGCTGAACGGATCCCGGTCACGCGCGGCGATCAGGCCGTGCATCAGGTCGCGCGCGGCGGTCCAGGCCGGATGTTCATGGGCGCGCCGTTGTAGTTCGCGCCAAAGACCGCGACCGTCGCGTGCGACCTTGTCCGCCAACGGATAGAGGGCGTCGGCGGGGCCGAAGTCCGCGACATCGCACAAGGGGCTGCGCAGGATTTCCGCCAGCGACAGGTCGTCGTCGGGGAAGAGGGCGAACCGGGCCAGGGCCATCAGGTCATCGAAGACGATGTGCGCCTTCAGCTTCAGCCGGTCGGCGCCGGCGACGGGCACGCCCTCGGTCTTCAGGGCGCGGATGATCTCCTCGAAGGTGGCGTCGCGACGGCGGACCAGCACCAGGAAGTCGCCATAGCGGACGGGCCGCATGGCGCCGCGCTTTTTCGGATCGTGGATGGCGACGGCGTCGGCGACCTGCTGTTTGATGTCGCGGGCGAGGGCGAGTGCCAGCTTCTTGCGCGCGGTGTGTTCGCCCTCCTTGTCCACCGGGGCGTTCCAGGCCTCGCGGTCGGGGGCGGCGGGGTCTTCGAACAATGGCCACAGATCGACCGAGCCGTATTGACCCAGGCGTGCAGGACGGTGAACGGCGATGTCGCCGGTCTCTCCGACCAGGGCGCGGGTGCGTTCCGGCCCGGCGAAGGCGGCGTCCACGAAGGTCAGCACCTCCTCCGTCGAGCGGAAGGAGGTATCCAGCGGCACCTCGCGGAAGTCGGCGCCGGCCTCGCGCACCAGCGCGTCATAGGTCCGGGCCTCCTGACGCAACCGCTCCGGCCGGGCGCCTTGGAAGGAGTAGATCGACTGTTTCTCGTCGCCGACGGCGAAGACGGTGCGGGGAATGGCCTGGTCGCGGCGTTCGACGCCCGAGCCGGCGAAGAAGGGTTCCGTCAGGGCACGGACGATGTCCCACTGATCCAGCGCCGTATCCTGGGCCTCGTCGATGAGGACGTGCTCGATGCCGCCGTCCAGCTTGTACAGGACCCAGGCGGCGGTGGCGCGTTTGGTCAGCAGCTCGACCGTGCGGCCGACCAGGTCGGTGAAGTCCAGCGCGCCTTGCGCCCGCTTTGCTGTCTCGTAGAGGGCGGCGTGGACGCGGGCCAGGGTCAGCACCTTTTCCGTCTCGTCGGCCACGCGGGCGGCGCGCACCCGGTCCAGGGTCGAGAGGTATTTCAGCGACACGCCGGCGAGATAGGTCGCGGCGCCGGGCGGGGCCTTGGACGTGCCGAACTTGTCGCGGGGCTGGCCCTTGGAATCGATGAAGATCGACGTCATGGCGGCAAGCGTCGCGACGGGCGGGACGGCCTCGCGCATCTGAGCAGCGATCTTCTTGTCGTTGATCCCGCCCATGGCGAAACCTTCGGCGGCGGCCAGCCAGTCGGCGGGGTTCAGCCAGGCCATGAAGTCGGCCTCGATCTGCTCCGGCGTCTCGTCGCGCGTGACCCCGACCAGGGCGTGCGGATCCGGCGCGGTCCCGGCGTCGATGCGAGCCAGATAGTCCAGCAGGGGCTCGCGCCTGGCCTCCACCGTGTCGAGCAGGGCATGGAAGGCGTCCCAGGCCAGTTCGACGGCGAAATGGGCGTAGGCGCGGCCGACCGGACCGTCGCCGTCTTTCAGGGCGTAGCGGGCCAGATCCTCGCGCGCGGCATGCGACAGGTTCAGGGCGGCCTGATCCTCGAGCACGGTGAAGCCGGGCGCGACGCCGGCCTCCAGTGGAAAGCGGCGCAGCAGTTTTTCGCAGAAGGCGTGAATGGTCTGGATCTTCAGCCCGCCGGGCGTCTCCAGCGCGCGGGCGAACAGGATCCGGGCGTCCGACAGCTCGTCGCCGGTCAGGGTCGCGGGCTCGCGGCCGTCCAGTTCGGCCAGTTCCTTGGCCAGCGCGCGGTCGTCGGCGACCGCCCATTCGCCCAGTCGTTCGAACAGCCGTGCCTGCATTTCTGCGGCCGCCGCCTTGGTGTAGGTGACGCAAAGAATCTCGCCTGGGCGCACGCGTTTCAGCAACAGGCGAGCCACGCGGCTGACCAGGGTGGTGGTCTTGCCCGATCCGGCGTTGGCGGTGACGAAGACGGACAGGGCGGGATCGGCGGCGGTGGCCTGATGCGCGCGAGCCATGTCCACAGGGTTCGGGTCGACGGGGCTGAGTTCGGTCATTCGGGCGCCTCGTCCTCGCCGCCGACGACGTGCCATTCCCACACGCGCGCCAGATGGTCGTAGTTGCCGCCGAAGTTGCCCATGAACTGGGGCGCGACCCATGAGGTGTAGGGCGTGGCCTCGTCGTCGAAGGCGGCGACGCCCAGCTTCAGCCGGTCCAGTTCGCGCTGGGCCAACTGAGCGGCGGTCTGGGTGTTGCCCCGGCCCTGGCGCGAGACGTCCTCGACCTTGCCGGGATCGCGGCGGCCGGTGACCTTCACATACAGCAGTTCCGTCGCCTCGGTCGGCGGGGCGGGGAAACCGCCCTCGGCCAGGATAGCGGCGGTCAGGGTCAGCTGGGGCGCGAAACCCTGGACGACCTGTTTCTGGCTGGGGGTCTGGCCGGTCTTGAAGTCGAGGACGGCGGCGCCCTCTGCATCAAGTTCGATCCGGTCGGCGCGAGCGGTCAGGACGAAGGACCCGCCGGGGGCGGAAAAGGCGATGCGGCCCGACTGTTCGATCAGCAGGGTCGCGCCGCGCGCACGGCGGTCGCGCTCGAACCGCTCCAGCCAGCGGGCGCAGTTTTTGGCCAGGGGGCGTTCGCGGGCCAGGGCGGAATCCTCGAACCCGGCCTCGATCATGGCGTCGACGATGAAGTCCGAAATCTGGTCGGCGCAGTCGTCGGGCAGGACGTCGGGCCAGACGCGGACGATCTGTTCGATGGCGTCATGGACCGCATTGCCTCGCGCCATGGCCTCGGCCGAGGCGCCGGGCCGGTCCAGCACGCGCAGACCCAGGATGCGCTGGGCGTAGACGGCGTAAGGGTCGCGCACCCAGCGTTCGACCCCGGTGACGGGCAGCTCGCGCGGGCGGCGTGCGACCGGCGGGGTCGGCGCGGGGCGACGCGCATAGTCGGGCGTGGCGCGGGCGGGGGCGTCAAGGGCGCGGGTCCATGAGGCGACATGGGGGGGGGCGGCGACGGCGACCGGCGTGTCGTCGGTGTTGGCCCCGCGCGTCAGCATGTCCAATCGCCACAGCCAGCGCGAGCGCACGGCCGGCTGGCCGCCGCGCCGTTCGGTGTGGATCAATATGGCCTCGTCGGCGCAGGCGGCCTGTACGAAATCCTGGGCGCTCTGGCCGATGCGGCGCTCGGGCGGCGGCAGGCCCAGGGTCTTGCGCATGGGGCGCGACAGGAAGGGGTCGATGGGCGCGCCCTGGGGCCAGACGCCTTCCTCCAGTCCCGCCAGGATCATGCGGTCGGCGCGCACCAGACGCGCCTCGATGGCGCCCAGAATACGCAAGGAAGGATGGGTCGCCCCGCCGGTCCGAACCACGGCGTCGGCCAACAGGCCCTGTACCAGCTCGACCATATCGGCGGGCGTCACGGCGCCCAGCGAGGCCCCGCCGGCGATCAGGTCGGACAACAGTCCGGCGGCGCATTCCCCATCCGGCCCGCCCCAGGCGTTCTGGCCCGCCAAGGCCTCGATCAACATCGTCAGGGCGCGCGCGGCGGCGTCCAAAGGCGCGTTGGGCGCAAACGATGCGCGGGCGGTCGTGATCAGGCCTTCCAGATGATCCGACAGGGCGCGGGCCAGGGCTAGGCGTTTCAGCTTGCCGTCGGACGAGGGTTGTCCGTCGCGGTCAGTGCCGGCGGCCTTGTCCAGTTTCCTGCGCAGGCGCTCGAAGCTCGTCAGACGGGGGCCGCGCAGGGCCAGGCTTTCGAAGGCGACGATGGCGCGGTCGGCGTCGATCTCGCCCAGATCGACCCGGACAAACGGGTGTTTCAGCAAGCCGAGCAGCACCTGCGGATCGGTCGGCGCCGCCATCCAGCGCACGCACAGTTCGACCAGGACGCCTGCGGGCATCCGGTTCAGCGGCTGACCGGCCGAGGCGTCGGCGGTGATCCCCCATCGCTCCAGCCGCGCGGCGACGCGACGGCCCAGGCCCTGATCCGGGGTGACCAGGGCGCAGGTCTGGCCGGGGGTCTCCAGCGTCTCTCGCATCATCAGGGCGATGGCGGCGGCGGTCTCCTCGTCGTGGCGCAGGGTCAGGACCGACAGGCCTTCCAGCCCCTCGGCGATCGGGTCGGCGGCGCGACCGGCCTCGGCGGCGCGGGCGCGGATCAAGCCGATCTCGGCGCGCCAGTCGCCGGTGGCGTCGGCGGGCCGCAGGGCCTCGTTCAGCAGACGTTGACGGGCCAGACCGCGCTGTTCGACCCGGGGTTCGACAGCCGGGCGGAACCAGGGGCGCACGGCGTGGCGGTCGAT
Source organism: Brevundimonas sp. AC546 (assembly GCF_979258305.1). Taxonomy (NCBI): domain Bacteria; kingdom Pseudomonadati; phylum Pseudomonadota; class Alphaproteobacteria; order Caulobacterales; family Caulobacteraceae; genus Brevundimonas; species Brevundimonas sp. AC546. Next base: position 1,717,238 of record NZ_OZ409849.1, on the reverse strand, counting down.
GTCGTGGCGTTCCAGCAGGCGTTTGAGGGCGCGCTGGGGATGCTGTTCGTTCTCCGCGTCGATCTGGTCCCAGACCCGGTCGTCGAGGTCGAGATCGAGGCCCGGCAGGACGACGCAGCCGAGCGGCGCGCGGGCGACCGCGCCCAGCACGTCTGCGGCGGCGGGGACGGTGCCGGTCGAGCCGGCGGCGATGACGGCTTGGGTCGGGGGGTGGGCGTCCCACAGTTCGGCCAAGCGTCGCAGCAGGGTGGCGCGGCGCCAGGCCGGATCGACCAGGCCCAGTTCGGCGAGGCGTTTGGGCCAGGCGGTGACGGCGAGGCCCAGGAACTCGGCCGACCGTTCCCAGTGTTCGGCCATCTCGCCGTCGACCAGGGTCGCGATCCGTTCGGGGTTCGGGACCTCTTCCAGCTGGCAGGAATCGAGGAAGCCGCCGAGCGCGTCGGCTAAATTCAGCGCGCGCATCGGGGTCAGGCTGCTGTCGAACTGTTCGACGATCATCCGCGCCATCTCGAACCGGCGGGTCAGGGCGGGGATGGCGGGCGGTAGATCCAGGCCCAGGGCGCCGGGGGTGAAGGGCGGCTCGTCCTCCTCCAGATCGCCCAGCGGGCGGACCTGCGGCAGCAGGATGGGGCGGCCCTGCGAGAGCTTCGACAGGGCGCCGGTGAAGGCGCGCGCAGCCCGACGATTGGGCAGCAGTATGGTGGCGTCGGACAGGGTCTCGGGCGGCAGGTCGCCCAGCCAGGCCAGGACGCCGGCGGCCAGGTCTTCGAGGAAGGGCCGGTGCGCGGGGATGGCGTACCAGCGTGGGCTGGAGGCGGCGAAGGGGTCGAAGGGCAAGGGGGCGTTCATCGTCATATCCCTCCCTCACAATCCGTCATCCTAGGCCTTGTGCCTAGGATCCAGACACTCCGCCGAGGCCGGTGGGCCACGATCGACACCGGGAGTTCTGGATCCTCGGGACAAGCCCGAGGATGACGAGAAAAGAAGAGGCGTCGTCACCCCAATCCCGCCAGTTTCGCCTCGGCCTGATCCCGCGCCTGGGGATCGCCCACGTGCATCCAGTCGCCGTCGAGGACGCAGCCGAACAGGCGGCCCTGGGCGGCGGATTTGCGCCACAGGGGGCTGAGGGAGAAGGGGCCTTCGCAGCCGTTGTCGGCATAGCCGGGCCGGGTGATGTGGACGCCCATATACGCGTAGGGCGCGGAGGCGGCCGCGCCCCGGAAGGCCAGGCCGCCGTCATCGCGCAGGAAGAAGTCGCCGTCGCCCTCGAAGCCGATGGAGCCTTCGCGGCGGGCCAGCAGCAGGGCGGCGTCCATCGTTTCGGGATTCCACAGGCGCACGAGGTCACCCAATGCATCGCCCCGGTCGATCCAGACGCTGTCGATATTGGCGACGAAGACGGGATCCTCGCCCAGCAGGGGGTGGGCCTTCTTCAGCCCGCCGCCGGTCTCCAGCAGTTCGGCGCGTTCGTCGGAGATGACGATCTCAGGCCCGCGTTCGCGCGCGGCCAGATGGCTTTCCAGATGGTCGGCGAACCAGTGGACGTTGACCACCGCCTTTTCGACGCCGGCGTCCGCCAATCGGTCCAGCACATGGTCGATCAGGGCGCGGCCCTGGACCTCGACCAGGGCCTTGGGCCGGTCGTCGGTCAGAGGACGCATGCGGGTGCCAAGGCCGGCGGCCAGCACCATTGCGGTCTTGGGCGCGATCTTGTGGGTCATGCGCGAACCTCGACGGGGACATGGCGGTCGAACCAGCGGGCGACGGGCGCCAGGGCCGGCTGTTCCAGATTGGCGTTCAGATGCCGCCACATGCGGGGCAGGAACTGGCGGTAACGGGGCTTGCCGTCGCGGGCGATCAGCCGGGCGAAGATGCCGATGATCCGCGCCTCGTTCAGGGCGGCGAGGCCGGCGTAGTCGGCCATGAAGGCGGCGCGATCCACGCCGGGACGCAGGGCGAAATAACGGTCCAGGGCCTCGGCCTCCAGCGCCGGCGACACGTCGCGACGGGCGTCCTGAAGCAGGGAGTGCAGGTCCCAGGATGGGTGGGCGCGCACGGCGTCCTGGAAGTCGATCATGCCGACGCGCGCGGCGCCGTCGCGCTGGGGCAGCCAGATGAGGTTCTCGGCATGATAGTCGCGGTGGGCCATGACCGAGGCCCCAGCCGCCCCCGAGGCGACGATGGGCGCCCAGGCCGCGCGCCAGTCGGCGATCGCAGAGGCGTCAAAACTGACACGGTCGTCGAACTTCGGCAGCCAGTCGACGAACAGATCGGCCCCACCCTGAAGCGCGGTCTCGTCATAGGTCAGCAGGGGCCAGTCGCCGCCGGGGCCGTGCAGAGTCTGCGGCGGGTTTCCGGCCTCGTGCAGGACAGCCAGGGCCTCGATTGCGGCCAGATAGAGCGCCGTCTCGTCGGCGCCGTCTTCGATCACGCGGGCGAAAAGAGCGTCGCCGAAGTCCTCCAGAACGGCCAGGCCGTTGGCGGCGTCCAGCGACGGGATTTCGGGGGCGGACAGGCCCAGGGATTTCAGATGGGCGGCAACGGCGGCGAAGGCCTCGATCCGGCCGGCGGACAGGCGGGCGACCGCGTTCCAGCCGGCGGCGTGGCGCTGCTGAGGCGTCCAGGCCGGATCGGCGGGCGGGCTTTCGGCGGCGGGGGCCTGGTCCATCAGCATCAGGGTGGGGCCGGACGCGGGCGTCAGCCGCTCGTAGCGCCGCGTCGAGGCGTCGCCGGGCAGGGGGGCGCGCACGGCGTCGGCCAAGCCAGCGGCCTTCAGGAAGTCGAGACGGAGGCGTTCGCGATCAGACATGCAGTTCCTTCACCTTGGCCTCCCATGCCCCTACGCCGGAAACGGTCGCAAGGCGGCCCTCGCCGTCTTCGGCGAGGACGACGGTCAGGCGATCCGGCCCCAGGAACCGGCCGGGATCGTCGCCCAGCCGTTCGGGCCATTCGATGACGGCGCAACCCTCGTCCAGCGCCTCGTCCAGGCCGATCTCGAACGCCTCTTCGGGCCGGGTCAGGCGATAGAGGTCGAAATGGGCGACAGGCGGATCGGACTCGTAGAACTGGACAAGGGTGAAGGTCGGACTGGGCACGTCCTCGTCCGGCGTGGTCAGGGCGCGGATCAGGCCGCGCGCCAGAGTGGACTTGCCCATGCCCAGCGGCCCGTACAGCAGCAGGCTGTCGCCCTGCGCCAGCAGGGGGGCGATGGCCTGGCCCAGGGCGGTGGTGGCCTCGGCGTCGGGCAGTTCGATCTTCATGCGAACACCGCGTCATGATCGGCGGCCAGGGTGCATTCGGTGAAATGTTTCAGCGCCATGGTGGCCTTGACGGCGTCCACGTCCAGCCGGTCGGCGGGGATCGGCAGGCCGACATCGACGCCGAACGGCTTGCCCGCCTTGTTCAGAAGCTCATGGAACAGGGTCACGTCGCGCAGCTCCTGCGAGACCTTGTCGAACAGGTGGAACAGGCGGCTGTAGGGGCCGGTGACGTGCATGGGGACGACCGTCGCATCGTATTTGCGCGCCATCGAGGCGGCGGTCGGCGCCCATTCGGGATCGGTCAGGACGCCGTTCCTCTCGCGCGCCAGACGACCGGCCGGGAACATGACGACGCAGCGTTCGGCCTCGAACGCCTCCTTGGCGGCGGTCAGGGTGGCGCGGGTCTTTTCGCGGGTGCGTTTGTCGTGGACCCATTCGACCGGGATAATGGTCTCGTCCAGCCGGGGTGAGATGCGGATGGCGTCGGCGTTGGCGAAGAAGATCATGTCGCTGCGCCTCTGCTTGATCGCATCGAAGACGGCGACCCCGTCGGCGATGCCGGTCGGGTGGTTGCACACGACGATGCAGCGGCCGGTCGCGGGCAGGCGGTCGAGATTCGTCGTCGTCACCTTCAGCTTCAGCAGGTCGGACACGTAGTCGAAGGTCTGCGTCCCCGACAGGGGCTGGATGGCGTCAGCCATCCGCACCGCCGCCCCATAGCCCAGCACACCATACAGGGCCGGTCGCACCACGGGCCACAGGGGCGAGGCGGTCAGGCGCGGCGCCCGTTCGGCGATCAGCACATCGACGATGTGCGGTTGGCGTCGGGCCGGGGTCTGGGCAGGGAGCGGGGCTGAATTCATGGAAGTCCGCTTGTCGCCGGTTCGGGGGGGCGGGGCAAGATGCGCGGCGTCTTGAGGCGCGACGGCTTGGGCGCTTGGCGATGCGGCGGGCGGCCCCTATCAAGGTCGGCAAACCTGTGGGGATTGAGACATGACGCGTTCACGCTGGATGGCGGCCGCCGCCTTTGGAACCCTGATGCTGGCCGCCGCGCCTGCGTTCGCTCAGCAGGCGGCGCCTGCGCCGGTCGAAGCGACAGCGCCCGCTTCGCGTGGCTTGTCGCTGAAGGATCTGGCGATGATGGAGCGGGTCAGCGAGCCGCGCGTCTCGCCGGACGGACGCCAGATCGTCTACGCCGTGCGCACCACGGACTGGGACGGCAACAAGGGCGTCAACGGCCTGTGGCTGGCCGACGTCAACGGCGGCGAGCCGCGCAAACTGGCGATTTCCGAAGGCGGCGCCTCGGGCGCGCGCTGGGCGCCGGACGGCGGGGCGATCTATTTCCTGTCGTCGCGGGGCGGATCGAACCAGGTCTGGCGCACGGATGCGGCCGGGATGGCGGCGGCCCAGGTCACGACCCTGCCGTTCGACGTCTCGGGTTTCCGCATCGCGCCGGACGGCAAGTCGCTGGTGCTGGCGGTCTCGGTCTTCGTCGATTGTGACACCCTGGCCTGCACCAAGACGCGGCTGGACGCGCGTGGCAAGTCGACGATCCAGTCCTATGACCGGCTGCCGCTGCGCGACTTCGATCACTGGGTGGATACGCGCCGCACCCATCTGTTTGTCCAGCCGCTGAACGGATCGGGCCTGGGGGGCGGCGAACCGCGCGATCTGCTGGCGGGCCTGGACGCCGATGTGTCGGCGGGCAATTCCAGCTTCGACATTTCGCCGGACGGGCGGACGCTGGTCTACGGCACCCAGACGCAAGGCGCGGGTGAGCCCTTCACCAGCAACAGCGACGTTTTCCGTGTGGCGCTCGACGGCGGCGCGCCGGTCAACCTGACCGAGGCGAACAAGGGGCCGGACGGCAATCCCGTCTTTTCGCCGAACGGTCGCCAACTGGCCTGGCTGTCGGCCCCGCGCGAGAATGTCGGCGGCGATCAGGCGGCGGTCTGGCTCGCGAACGCCGATGGCTCGGGCGCGAAGAAGCTGACCGATTGGGATCGCGGGGCGGGCGGCCTGCAATGGCGCACCGACGGCCGATCGCTGCTGGTCTCGGCGGCGGACGAGGGCCAGAACCGGCTGTTCTCGGTCGATGCACGCAGCGGCCGGGTCACGCCCCTGACCGGGACCGGCACGGTCGGGTCTTATGAAGAGGTCGCAGGCGTCCTGGCCTATGCCCAAGAGAGCTTCGTCGCCCCGGCGCAGGTCTTCGTCCACGCCAATGGCGAGCCGCGCCAGATCAGCCGCCAGAACGCCGAGGTGCTGGCCCAACTGGACCTGCCCAAGGGCGAGGCCTTCACCTTCGCGGGCTGGAACGACGAGCCGGTGCAGGGGTGGGTGTTCAAGCCGGCCGGGGCGGTCGAGGGGCGGCGTTATCCGGCCGTCTATCTGATCCATGGCGGGCCCAAGTCGCCCTGGACCGAGAGCTTCTCCTACCGCTGGAACCCGCAAGTCTATACGGCCGCCGGCTATGCGGTGGTGATGATCAACTTCCACGGCTCGCCCGGCTATGGCCAGGCCTTCACCGACGCCATCAACGACCATTGGGGCGACCGGCCGCTGGAGGATCTGGAGAAGGGCTGGGCGGCGGCGCTGGCGAGCAATCCTTGGATCGACGGCGACCGGGCCTGCGCCCTGGGCGCCTCCTATGGCGGCTATATGGTCAATATGATCGCCGGAAAGTGGAACGGGCCGTGGCGCTGCCTGGTCAACCATGCGGGGGTGTTCGACGTGCCCCAGCTGATGAACGCCATGGATATCGGCAACTTCATCCACGAGTTCGGCGGGCCGAGCTGGGAGCGCAAGGAGGTCTACGACGCCTTCAACCCGGAGACCTTCGTCGGCGACTGGAAGAAGCCGATGCTGGTGTTGCACGGATCCAAGGATTTCCGCGTGCCGATGGAACAGGGTCTGGCGACCTTCTCGGCCCTGCAGCGCGAGGGGATCCCCAGCCGCTTCGTCCATGTGCCGGACGAGAATCACTGGGTGCTGAAGCCCCGCACCTGGGTCGACTGGCAGCAGGAAATCCTGACCTGGGTCGGTCGCTATACGGCGGAGCAGTAAGTCACCAGATTCGGGCCACCCCGAAACTGTCGAACAGGCGCTCGTTGGACACGAGCGTCAGTTCGTTCAGCAGGCCCTGGGCGATCAGCAGCCGGTCGAACGGATCGCGGTGGGCATTATCCATGCGGCCGGCTTGCGACGCCTCGCGGGCGGTTATGGGCAAGATCGCGAACCCTTCCAAATCGACCTCGGCTTCGAAGCGCTCGGCCAGCGGCGCGGCCTGGGGAAGGCGGCCCATGCCGTGTTTGAGCGCGATCTCATAGGCCGAGACCGCGCTGACGAAGACCGTATTGCCGCCGTCCTGTATCGCCGCCTGGGCGGTGTGGCTGAGGCCAGCCTCGCCGGACACCCACCAGATCAGGGCGTGGGTGTCGAGCAACAGCCTCATTCGCCGCGACCCTCCCAAAGGCGCAGTTCATCCTCGGGCAAGGGGTCGAAGAAACGCGCATCCATCGCCACGACGCCCCTGAGCCGCCCCGGCTTGCGATCAGGTTTGGCGGCCGGCTCGAATGGCACGATCCGCACGGCCGGTTTGTCGCCGCGGGCGATGACGACCTCTTCGCCGCGTTCGGCGGCGGCGATCAGTTTGGACAGGTGGGTCTTGGCGTGATGGACGGTGACGGTGGTCATGTCGTGCTCCCCGACTTCAAGTGGGTCCAACCATCTTAGCTAAGTCGGTCGTTCGCGACAACTTCCGCCCGGCGAACGGCGGTGCTACGCCTTGCCGCAGCAAGATTTCCGAGGAAGAGCTTGATGCGTCACCGTTCCCTTCTGTCCGCCGCCTGCGCGGCTGTCGCTCTGATGAGCGCCGTTCCGGCCCAGGCCCAGGTTCCGCCCGCGCCGGTTCCCGCAGCGCCCGCGACGCCCGACGCCTTCACCTATCAGGACATGATCACCGCCAACCGGCTGGGCGATCCGCAGGTTTCGCCGGACGGCCGCTATGTCGTCTATTCGGTCACCACCACGGACGTGGACGCCAACCGACGCGCAGGCAGCCTGTGGATCCTGGACCTGACCACGCCGGACACGGCGCCGCGTCGCCTGGCCATCTCGGACCAAGGCGCCAACACCGCGCGCTGGGGCGGGGACGGCAATCTGTATTTCCTGTCGGGCAAGTCGGGCGCGAGCCAGGTCTGGCGTGTGGCCTCGCCCACGTCGGCGCCGGTGCAGGTGACCAATCTGCCGACCGACGTGAACGCCTATCGGATCAGCCCGTCGGGCGACAAGGTGGCGGTGTCGCTGGCGGTCTATCCGAACGCGGCAGACCTGAACGCCTCGGTCGAACAGGGCAAGGCCATCGCCGAAGGCAAGACGACCGGCCAGGTCTATGACCGCATGTTCGTGCGTCATTGGGACACCTGGAACGACCACACCCAGAACCACCTGTTCGTCCAGTCCATCGGTCGCGACGGCAAGGCGACGGGAACGCCGGCCTGGATCACCAAGGGCTTCGACGGCGATACGCCCTCCAAGCCGTTCGGCGACGAGAGCGAGTTCGTCTTCACGCCTGCGGGCGACGCCGTGGTCTTCTCGGCGCGTCTGGCGGGCCAGACCGAGCCGTGGAGCACCAACTTCGACCTGTGGAAGACCAACGGCCTGTCGGGCGACGGGACCTTCACCAACCTGACCGACGACAACGACGCCTGGGACACCGGCCCGGTCTTCTCGCCGGACGGGCGGACCCTGGCCTATCGCGCCATGGCGCGGCCGGGCTTCGAGGCGGACCGCTATCAGATCGTGCTGATGGATGTCGAAACCGGCCAGAAGCGCGAGATCGCCTCGAACTGGGACCGGTCGGCGGATACGCTGCAATGGTCGCGCGACGGCCAGACGCTGTACACGACGGCGGGCGACGTCGGTTCGACCAGGCTGTTCTCGGTGGATACGCGCAACGGGGTGGTGACGCCGATCACGGGCGCGGGCCACGTCTCGGCCTTCCAGCAGACGCCCTCGGGCTTCGTCTTCGCCCAGGACAGCCTGCGCGAGCCGGGCGACCTCTATTTCAAGACCTATCTCGGCCGCGAGATGCCGCTTCGCCTGACCCAGGCCAACCCCGCCTTCGCCGCCAAATCGTTCGGCGAATACGAGCAGTTCAGCTTCCCCGGCTGGAACAACGAGACGGTCCACGGCTATGTCATCAAGCCGGTCGGCTATGTCGAAGGTCAGAAATATCCGGTCGCCTTCCTGATTCACGGCGGGCCGCAGGGTTCGTTCGGCGACGGCTGGTCCTATCGCTGGAACCCCGAGACCTATGCCGGCGCGGGCTATGCGGTGGTGATGATCGATTTCCACGGCTCGACCGGCTACGGCCAGGCCTTCACCGACGCGATCAGCCAGCACTGGGGCGACCGCCCGCTGGAAGACCTGCAGAAGGGCTGGGCGGCCGCGCAGCAGAAATACAGCTTCCTGGACGGCGACAACGCCTGCGCGCTGGGCGCGTCGTACGGCGGCTATATGATCAACTGGATCGCCGGCAACTGGTCCAATGAGTTCAAATGCCTGGTCAACCATGACGGCGTGTTCGACACCTTCGGCATGGGTTATTCCAGCGAGGAGCTGTGGTTTACCGAATGGGAATACGGCGGCACGCCGTGGGACAATCCCGAGGGCTATCAGAAGTTCAACCCGGCCAACCATGTCGAGAACTGGAAGACGCCAATGCTTGTCGTCCAGGGCGACCGCGATTTCCGCATTCCGACGGCCCAGGGCCTATCGACCTTCACGGCGCTGCAACGTCGCGGCATCGATAGCCGCCTGATCGTCTTCCCCAACGAGAACCACTGGGTGCTGAAGCCCGCCAACAGCCTGCAATGGCACAACGAAGTGTTCGGCTGGCTGAACAAATACCTGACGCCGGCCCGCTGAGGCGGCATCCAGGGCAGACGAAAGGGGGCGCGGTCGAAAGGCCGCGTCCCTTGTCTTATGAACTCGGTCTCTGGCTCAGAGCGACGCGCGTGTCTGGGTGGAGGCGACCAGCCGGTTGTACTGGTGTTCGGTCATGCAGCGCGGCGTAGCCCAGCGCTGGCCGTTCTGGCGGGCGGCGACGGCTTCCTGCGCGGTCACGAATACGGGCGCAGCGCCGAACTCGCGCTGATAAGCGCGACGCGTGGCTGTGTCGGTCTTGCACATCATGACTGCCTGAAGGCCGGGAGCACGAACGGCATCGTGGCGCTGCGTCTGCTGGGCCAGGCTGGGCGTCGCGGCGGCCGCCAGGGCGGCGATGATCAGGGCGGGCGTGAGAAAACGGGTCAACGGGGCATCCTCCATGGCCTGAATTAAGATCAGGACTCTGACGAAATATGCGCCGATATTCTCGTTTGTAAAGATTATGCGACAAGTCTGCGTCAAATAGACGACGATCAACGATAGGTTGACCCCGCGGCGCCAAACCGAAGCTGATGCGTTTCCTCTGGCTGACGGAGACGAGCGATTGTCGAACCCACGGAATTGGCGGACTTTTAGAGCTGACGTGCATCAGAGGGCCATGGTCCCCGCTGGTGCACGCCTGCGGTCCTGGCGCGACTGGATTCGCGATAACGACCCCGTCTATGCGGCGGCGCGGCGGCCCGGTTGGGCGGAAAAATGGGCGGCGGGGGTCGTGCTGGTCCTCGTGGCTGTCGTGGTGCTGTTCCTGGCCCTGTTCGACTGGAACATGCTGCGCGGTCCCATCGGCCGCTGGGCCTCGGTCAAATATGATCGCCAGATCGCCCTGACGGGGGATCTGGACGTCAACCTGTTCAGCTGGACCCCGTCCACCGTGGTGCGTGGTCTCAAGATCGGCGGGCCGGACTGGGCGCGGGAGCGCGATACGGCCGATGTCGATGAACTCCGCGCCTCGGTCAGGCTGAGAAAGCTGCTGGCCGGCCAGATCGAGATGCCGTTGCTCAGCTTCACCCGACCCAAGGTGGTGCTGATCGCGACCAAGGACGGTCGCAAGAGCTGGGAGCTGAACCCGAACAAGCCCGACAATGGCGAGGGACTGAAGCTGCCGGTCATTCAGCAACTGATCATCACCGACGGTCAGCTCTTCTTCGACGAGCAGCGGCGCGGGTTGACGCTGGAAGCGGCCGTCAATGCGCGCGAGGCGGCGGGCGGCGACGCCGGCTTCCTGCTGGACGGCCAGGGCACGGTCAACGGTTCGCCCCTGACGCTGAAGGTGCAGGGCGGTCCTTTCGTTAATATCCGGCGCAACCGACCCTATCAGTTCGAGGCCAACGTCAGCGGAGCAGGGTCGTCGCTGACCGCAAAGGGCGCGATCACGCGGCCGTTCGACCTCGGCCGTTTCGACGCGACCCTGACGATGCAGGGGCGCGACCTGTCCGATCTCTATCTGCTGACGGGGGTCACCCTGCCCAATACGCCGCCCTATCGGCTATCGGGTGCGCTGAACCGCAATGAGCGAATCTGGACCTTCAAGGACTTCGACGGACGCGTCGGCGCATCCGACCTGTCGGGCGAGGTGCGGGTCGATTCCGCCCAGCGCCTGCGCGTGGATGCGCAACTGACCTCGCGCCGGCTGGACATCGACGACCTGGCCGCCGTGCTGGGCGCACGGACGCAGACCAATGCGGCCGGTACGAACACCGAGGCCCCGGTCGCGGTCGGCGGCAAGCTGCTGCCCGACGCCAAGCTGCAGACGGAACGCCTGCGGACCATGGACGGGACTCTAACGTATCGCGCCGCCTCGGTGAAGGCGAACGAGATGGACATTCGCGCCGTCGATCTGGGCGCGGACCTGAAGGACGGTGTTCTCAAGCTCGACCCGATCAGCTTCAACTTCAACCGGGGCGAACTGAACGGCACGGCGCGGATCAATGCGACGCGGGAGACGCCCTACAGCACGGTGGATCTGCGGCTGGCCGGCTATCCGCTGGAATCGATCATTCCCGCCCGCAACGGTTCGGTCCCCTTGAGCGGGCGGGCCCTGGGCAGGGCGAAGTTGGAGGGACCCGGCGCCTCGATCCATGATTTCGCCGCGGCGTCCAAGGGCTCGCTCAGCCTAGTGGTGCCGAACGGTCAGATGCGGGCGGCCTTCGCCGAACTGCTGGGCATCAACGCCAGCGCCGGTCTGCTGAAACTGCTCAGCGGCGATCAGTCGACCAGCCAGATTCGCTGCGCCGTCGCCGATTTCAACGTCAGCGGCGGCACGGCGACCGCGCGCACCTTCGTCATCGATACCGATGTGGTCCTGGCGCAGGGCAAGGGCACGATCGACCTGGGCGCCGAGACCATGAACCTGCGCATCGAGGGCGAATCCAAGAAGCCGCGCCTGCTGCGTCTGTGGGCGCCCATCACCGTCTCCGGCCCGCTGACGGCGCCCAAGGTCGGCGTCGATGTCGGCGAGGTGGTGTCGCAGGGCGGGTTGGCGGGACTGCTGGGCGCGGTGGTGGCGCCGGTGACGGCCCTGTTCGCCTTCGTCGATCCGGGCCTGGCCGAAGACGCCGACTGTGGTCGACTGATCGCTAACGCCAGGTGATATGGAGCGCGGTAATCATCGGGACCAAGAAGACCGAATCGGCGGCGCGAACGTATTGAGCGCGATGGAACCTTGCACATGACCCGCCGTGGCCTGTTCGCGCCCGCCCTGGGGCTTCTCGCCGCCGCCTGCTCGCCGCTGGGCCTGCTCAACAGCCTGGGGCCGAGAGACGGGGGTGCGCGCCGCGTCGCACGCGACATCGCCTATGGCGACGATCCGCGCCAGCAGATGGATATCTACGCCCCGATTGCGCCGGGGCCGTATCCGACCCTGGTCTTCTTCTATGGCGGCGGCTGGGATTCAGGCGTGCGCAGCCAGTACGGCTGGGCGGCCCAGGCCCTGGCCGCGCGCGGGTTCGTCGTGGCCTTGCCGGACTATCGCGTCGTGCCCCAGGTGATCTTCCCGGCCTTCATCGAGGACGCCGCCGCCGCCACGGCCAAGTCGGCGGATGTGGCGGCTCAGTATGGCGGCGATCCCGCGCGCCTGGGCGTGCTGGGCCATTCGGCCGGCGCGCATCTGGCGATGATGATCGCGCTGGACCGGCGCTATATGGCCGCCGTCGGTCGGCCCGACCTGATCAAGGCGGCGGCGGGGCTGGCGGGGCCTTACGACTTCCTGCCGTTCGACGTGGCGGCGTCGCAAAACGCCTTCGGCCGCGCGCCCGATCCGACCCTGACCCAGCCCGTCACCTTCGTGCGCGCCGACGCCCCGCCGCTGTGGTTGGGCCACGGCACGGCCGACACGGTGGTCCACGACGAGGACACCATCATTCTGAACGATCGGATGCGCGCGGTCGGCGGCCGCTCGGAGGCCAAGCTCTATCCAGGCCTGGACCACGCCGACCTGATCGCGACCTTCTCGCCCCTGTTCCGCAAGAAGGCGACGGTCCTCGCCGACGTGGCGGGGTTCTTCCACCGTGAGCTGGGCTGATCAGATTTTAGAGAAGGTGGTGCGGGCGGCCGGGGTCGAACCGGCACTCCTTTCGGAACAGGATTTTGAATCCAGCGCGTCTACCAATTCCACCACGCCCGCAGAGGCCGCCTCATGCCACAGACCCACGACGCGGGTCCAGAGGGCTTGTTACTGCATGATGAAGTTGACGCGGAACGCCATCATGCGCGGCGCCGTCGGTTGGTCGCCGTCATAGGCGACGGTGGCGTTTCTGGCCGCATTCAGGACAGCCTCGCCGAATCGGCCATCGCCCGGATGTTCGGTCTCGATCACGCAGTCGCGCAGCTTGCCGTCCGGCTGGGCGACGCAGGTGGTTACGGCGAAGCCTTCCGCATAGCGGCTTCTGAAGGGATAGGTCGGACGAATGCGCCGGTCCCAGCGCATGCCCACCTGGAGGCCGTCTTCGCCGATGGCGTCCAGCTCCTGGTCCCGCGGATCCAACAGAGGGCGATCACAGGCGCTCAGCGTCTCATCGATCGCCGAGCCTGACGCCGGCAGTTCAAGATCGTAACGCAGGTTGCGACCCTCGCCGCCGCCATTGGGCACGACGATCTGAAGGCGGCCGCCCTGACGCAGCTCGCGCGCGAAGGGGGCGGGGAAATCCGCCACGACCGCCGTACGGTCCGTGGTCACGTTCCAGCGCCACTCCGACCCCTCCTCATCACGGAAGGTCAGCCCGAGGGCGCGGGTCTTGGTGCGACGAGGTGTTTCAGGAAGGCCGGCCAGAAGGGCCGAATAGCCGCCGTTCACGCAGCGTGTGGCGATGGACAGGCCGGCCGTGGTGGTGACGTAGGCGATGGTGGTCTTCTTGGCCTCGTCCTTGACCAGATCCCAATCGGCGTCAGCCGGAGCCTGCTGCGCCAGCGCGCTTCCGGCGCAAAGGAAGCCGGCCAGGGCCGCCGAGCTGATGCTGGCGCTCGGCTTCACGCCACGACCTCCACATGGCTGTCCGTGCCGCCGGCCTGGATGCGTTTGGCGCGGATGTACATTTCGACGCGTTGCATGACGATCAGGCCCATGGCGAAGACCAGGAAGGCGTCGGTCACGGCCATGGCGTTCAGGTGCCATTGGGCGGCGTGACTTTCGATCAGGTCGCGCAGCAGCGACCGGCCCGCGAAAAGCACGACCAGCAGGATCAGGCCCAGCGGCGAGGCCTGGGCCATTAGCGAGCCGTCCGGCTCCTTTTCGATGGTGACGGTCTTGCCGCGATACCAGCCGGCGATCCCGCCCAGAACGCCGCCGATGGCCAGCACGGCCCAGGCGTCGGGGCCGAACGGCGCGTGGGCCATGTGGGGGTTCTGAGCCGTGCCCCATAGCCCGAGGCCAATCAGCGGCAGGACGATGGCCGGCATGACCCACAGCAGATGCGGCTTCAGCACCCGCTTCCTGCGGTTCTTCAGCAGCACGACCACCAGCATGATCGGGATCATGAGCAGCGGGATCAGTTTTTCAGGCGGCACGTCGTCTCTCCCCAGGACTTTTCGGCCTCCCCCGAGGCCAGCGTGATCAACCTAATGCCGTCAAACGTCGCTGGAAAGCGGTCCGACCATCTGTTCGATGGCGCCGAAGATGGAGTGGTTGCGGTCGTCCAGCATCTCGATCCGCACCGTGTCGCCGTGCTTAAGGAAGGGGGTCTCGGCGGCGCCGCGCAGGATCGTCTCGACCGTGCGGACCTCGGCGATGCAGCTATAGCCCAGGCCGCCTTCGGACACCGGCTTGCCGGGGCCGCCGTCCGCGTCCTTGTTGGACACGGTGCCCGAGCCGATGATGGTGCCGGCGCCCAGCGACCGGGTCTTGGCCAGGTGGGCGATCAGGGTTCCGAAGTCGAAGGTCATGTCCATGCCGGCGTCGGCCTTGCCGAAATCGGCGCCGTTCAGTTGGACGTTCAGCGCGCCGTGCAGCTTGCCGTCCTGCCAGCGGTCGCCCAGGGCCTGCGGCGTAACCAGGACGGGCGACAGGGCGCTGGCGGGCTTGGACTGGACGAAGCCGAACCCCTTGGCCAGTTCGGCGGGGATCAGGTTGCGCAGGGACACGTCGTTGACCAGGCCGACCAGGCGGATGGCGGCCAGGGCCTGATCCCGCGTCGCGCCTTGTGGCACGTCGCCGACGACCACGACGATCTCGGCCTCAAGGTCGCAGCCCCAGGCTTCGTCTGCCAGGGGGATGGCGTCGCGCGGCGCCAGGAAGCCGTCGGAACCGCCCTGGTACATCAGGGGATCGGTCCAGAAGGTGGCCGGCATTTCGGCGCCGCGCGCCTTACGCACCAGTTCGACGTGGTTCACATAGGCTGATCCGTCCGCCCACTGATAGGCGCGGGGCAGGGGCGAAGCGGCCTCGTGCTCGCGGAAGCGGCCGCGCGGCACGCCCTCGTGCTCCAGGCTTTCGGCCAGGGCCTCCAGCCGGGGACCGCACTGGTCCCAGTCATCCAGCGCCGCCTGCAGCGTCGGGGCGATCAGGAAGGCGTCGGTGAACCAGTTCAGGTCCTGCGAGACGACGACGAGGCGGCCATCGCGGCCGTGCTTGAGCGAGGCGAGTTTCATCATCTAGGCCTAGACCGAAATCGGGGGATTGGAAACCGAGCGCCGATCACACGCCGCTTACCCGGTGGGCGTCAGCAGGGCGCGGGCCTCGGCGCCCCCCGCTGAGCCTGGGCGGGCCGCCGCGTCGCGCACCTCGACCTCGACGATGACGCCGCCCTCGGGATCGACGGCCCAGAGGTAGCGGCGCTCGACCTCGACCGTGCTGCCGGAGGGGGCGAAGCCTTCGTAGCTGTCGCCCCAGGGGGTGATCTTCTTCAGCTCGACGAAGGGCATGGCGCAGGCGGCGTCCAGCTCCTCCTGGGCCATCACGGTCAGTTCGTCATCGGATGCGGGCATGGGCTCGGTCTGGAAAAGAGAGTTCTGAAACATCTGAATAGTCTGAAATGGGCTTTCGTCATCCTCCGACAAGTCGCGCCAGCGGCGAAGATCGGGGGACCCAGCGGCGCGCGAGAGCGCGAACCTGTCGCGGCTTCGGTCGTCCGACAGAGTGCGTCGGATGGATTTCGCCTTTGGCGCCGCTGGGTCCCCCGGTTCCGCTGCGCGGCCCGGAGGATGACGAAAGAGAGGGCTCACGGCTCGTCGGCGTAGATGGCGACGCGGGCCGGGCCGGTCGAGGACACCGCGCCGCGATACATGCCCGAGGTGGACATGGCGAAGGCCGGGGCGCCGCCCGTGGTCATGACGATGACGCCGCCCAGCCCGCCCAGGGACTTCGCCTCGTCGATCTCGGCCTGGGCGGCTGCGGGCGCCGCCGTCGTGCCGCCGATTTGGGCGCCGATCCGGGCGCAGATGTCGCGCGCCACGGTGGCGCGGATGAAATATTCGCCGTCGCCGGTTGCCGACACCGCGCAGCCGTCGGCGTTGGAGGCATAGGTGCCCGCGCCGATGACCGGCACGTCGCCGACCCGGCCCCAGCGTTTGGCGGTCATGCCGCCGGTCGAGGTGGCGGCGGCGAGACGTCCCTGAGCGTCCAGGGCCACGGCGCCGACCGTGCCGAACTTCTTCTCGTTCAGGGGCGGGGCGATCTCGGCGCCTTGGTCGCCGGGCACGGGCGCACCGGCGGAGCGTTCGGGGACGGGCAGGCCGGCCTCGGTCAGGGCCTTGACCAGACCCTGCCATCGCCGTTCGGTGAAGAACCAGGACGGATCGACCTGTTCCAGCCCGACGGAGGCGGCGAAGGCGTCCGCGCCGGGGCCGATCAGCATGACGTGCGGCGACTTCTCCATCACCGCGCGCGCGGCGGCGATGGGGTGACGGGTGGTGGTCAATCCGGCGACGGCGCCGGCGGTCAGGTCCGAGCCATTCATGACGGCGGCGTCCAGTTCATTGCGGCCCGCCGCGGTGAAGACGGCGCCGCGCCCGGCGTTGAACAGGGGATCGTCCTCCATGACCTCGACGGCGGCCTGGACCGCGTCCAGCGCCGAGCCGTCACGCGCCAGCACGGCCGAGCCGGCGTCCAGCGCGCGCTGCAGCGACGCGCGATAGGCGGCGTCCTGCTCAGGCGTCAGGCTGGACCGCTCGATCACGCCTGCGCCGCCGTGGATGGCAAGGGACCAACGCGGGGCGGCGTCCTGGGCGTGGGCCGAGGAAAAACACAGTGCAAAGAGTGCAATCAGTCCGGAATAGGCGGCGCGCATCGTGAAATCCCTCCAGGCGCCAAAACAGGGTGCGGTTCGTGCACTTCCCTCAGGGACGCCGGTCAGTCGCAGTCTAACCCAGCGCGGGAGCGTGTCAGGTCGATTGGCTGAATAAAAGTGAAAATGCCGCGAAGTCAGAGTGTTGAAGATCAACGATGCGACGGCTCGCCTATTCGAAAGGGCGCCCGTCGTCCGAACGTGTCGCATGACGCCACGGCCGATCCAGCGTTGGAGTGCTGCCAGTCCCGCTCACTTCGGCACAGGCGGCTTTTCGTGATGTGCGATTTGGAAGTCTGAAGCGCAGGACCGCTTTCAGACTGACTGCTTACGCCGCAAACCGACTCATCGCAGACACTGGTCACTTCCGCTAAACGGGGAGTGGCCGGATAAGCGGGGAGCCCATGGGACGCCACTACAGGACTGCCATCTACTGGTTCGGCGGTATGGCAGCAGCGCTGGCGTCACTTGCCGTCTGGAGCACTAGCTACATTGCAGGGATGAGCTTGGCTCTGGTTGCCGTTGCTTTCTTGGGAGCGGCGTTAGGTATGCGCTGTCCTCGATGTGGGTTGGGCGTCGATAGCCGAGAGCGCGCTGGCTACGAGGTTGGTTATCTGCCCTCAGCCGATTGCCCCAAGTGCGGGCGTTCGCGGCGAGGCGTATGGCCCTTCCAGTTTCTGCTGAGACCCGAGCGGCCGTAGGTCCGCTATCCACCCTTAGACGAACTCGGGGAGGTCCGCTCTCCGGTGCTGGCAGCAACGTCCGCTCCAGGGCGGTTCGCAAATGACCGCCCTCGACCCATTGCGGACACTGATCGCAACTGGCGGCTCGTTTGTAGTTCAACGCTTCCTGTCATACCCCACCTGTGTTCACTTGCGGATGACCGAGGGAAGAGGTTTGCGGAATGGCGTGGTTTGATCTTGCTTGGCCGTGGATCGGTTTGGCGATTGCCGTAGCGGTCGGGGTCGCCCTGCTTGTTAGTCCGCGCACGCGGACGACCGGATCGGGTTCTCGCTGGCGCGATCCAGTTTGGCTCGCTTGGCTGGCCGTGCCGCTCTACCTCCTGCATCAGTTCGAGGAGTATCCGCTGCATATCGACCCGATGGACGGCGCCTACGTCATCATCAAAACCGTATGCGAGGCTCAAGGATACAGCTCCTACGCGACCTGTGGGCTTCCGATGGCCCACTTCTCTGTCGTCAATATCGCCCTTGTGTGGATGGCGGCTCCGATAGCTGCCTTGCTCTGCCGCCGAAATCCTGTGATCGGCCTCACCTATTACGGGTTCATTCTGGCGAATGGCCTGCTCCATGTCGTGACGGGCATCGCCGCAGGTGCGAACTTGCTTGCCAGTCCGGGCGTTGTCACCGGGGCTCTCCTGTTCTTGCCGATATCAGCATGGGTGATCTACGTCAGTTTGAAGGACCGGATCATGAGCGGCAAAGGGCTGGCCCTGTCCTTGGGGGCCGGTATCGCAGGGCATATCGGACTAGCGGGGGTCTACGCCTTCCACAGAGTCGGCGGTGACATCGGTATGCTGGTGGGAGATGTCGTCATCGCGTTCCTGCCCATCCTCCTGACCGCTTGGCTCTCGCGGGCCGTCAGCGGATCAAAGTGAGCTAGTCGTAACGTGCCCCTGCACCTATTGTCATCCCTCAGATGGCCTACCTTACAAGTGAGTCAGGACGGCGGTTGAAGGTTGTCGTCGTCCAAGCCGAGACCAACGATCAAGGCGCCGTGCTTGGAATGCGCGACGCTGCTGGCAAAGCATACGTGGCGACGGAAGCCGAAGTTCAGCTACTTGGCCCGGTGCCCCCGCGCTAACGTCCGCCTTTTGCCCGCGAGCGAACTGCCGCTCCCGACCGAGGCTGTGTGAAAACGCCTCCCGATCGAGCGAATTAGGTTAGCCTCTTGCGGTCAGCAGGAGGTGGGTATGAGCCGCTTCGTTCAGGGTGCAGATCGCCGGCAGCAGACGCTGCTTCCCGAGTGTCTCGACGACTATGTGGCCGAGGATAATCCGGTCCGGGTGGTCGATGTCTTCGTGGACGAGCTGGATCTGAAGGGTCTGGGCTTTGAGGGCATGACACCGGCGGCGACGGGCCGACCGGCCTATCACCCGGCCATGCTGCTGAAGCTCTACGTCTACGGCTATCTGAACAAAGTGCAGTCGAGCCGCCGTCTGGAGCGTGAGGCGCAGCGCAACGTCGAGCTGATGTGGCTGACGGGGCGGCTGGCGCCGGATCACAAGACCATCGCCGACTTCCGCCGCGAGAATGGTCCGGCGATCCAGGCGGCCTGTGCGCAGTTCGTGGTTCTGTGCCGCCAGCTTGGCCTGTTCGGCGCGGCCTTGGTCGCCATCGACGGCTCCAAGTTCAAGGCGGTGAACACCCGCGACAAGAACTTCACCGTCTACAAGGTGAAGCGGCGGATCGAGCAGGTTGCCGAGCACATCGCCAGCTACCTCGAGGACCTCGATACGGCCGATCGGCACGAGGGGGATGGCGTGGAGGCACGGTCGGTGAGGCTGGTCGAGAAGATCAATCGGCTCCGCGCCCAGATGGCGATGCTCAAGGCCATGGAAGCCGAGGTGGAGGCGTCGCCGGACGGCCAGGTCTCCCTGACCGATCCCGACGCTCGCGCCATGGCGACATCAGGCCGGGGCAGCGGCATCGTCGGTTACAACGTCCAGTCCGCCGTAGAAGGCGAGCATCACCTGATCGTCGCCCACGAGGTGGTGATGACCGGCTCGGACAAGCAACAGTTGGCGAACATGGCGGGTCAGGCCAAGGACGCCATGGGCGTGGAAAGGCTCGATGTGCTGGCGGACCGAGGCTACTTCTCCGGCGAGGAGATCCTGGCCTGTGAGGCCCTGGGCGCGACGCCCTTCGTGCCAAAGACGCTGACGTCGGGCGCAAAGGCGAATGGACGCTTCGGCAAGCAGGACTTCGTCTATCTGCCTGATCAAGACGTCTACCGTTGCCCGGCCGGCTCCCTGCTTCCGTACCACATGACCGTCGTCGAAAGAGGCATGACGCTGCATCGATACTGGGATCGGGCCAGTTGCACAGGCTGTGGCATCAAGGCTCAGTGCACGCCTGCGGTCGAGCGCAAGGTCACCCGCTGGGAGCATGAGGCGGTGATCGATGCCCTGCAAACCCGGATGGACCTGAGGCCCCGAGCCATGCGTGAACGGCGAAGCCTGGTCGAGCACCCGTTCGGCACGATCAAGGCCTGGATGGGTCACACCCACTTCCTGATGAAGCGCCTGCCCAACGTGAAGACCGAGATCGGACTCCATATCCTGGCCTACAACATGAAGCGGGTGATCGCGGTGCTGGGCGTCAAGCCTCTGATGGAAGCGATCAGAGCCTGAAAGAATGGCGCTGCGCGCCTCAATGCCTGCTCTGGTTCAAACCAGGTCCGCGCGTTTTTACACGGCCTCGACCCATTGCGGACATTGGTGAAAGTCGCCAACCTCAAGCTATGCCGAAGGCTCATCCTCCGCTGCCGCTCAAAGAACCCGCTCCTCTCACTGCCGAGGAAGAGCAATATGTTCTGAAGACCATCCGGGCATACTACGGAAAAGACGCCGTAGTTCGAAACTGGGGGCCAGATCCCCGTCGCCTGATGCTTCATGTCGAAAGCGACCGGGATATCGGCCTCGACCGTTACGAATGCCTCGGACTGCTCATGTGTGAGATTGTCCGCGATGAAATCCGTCTGGACGCCTCAGGGCCAAGTGGCAGGTGGAAACGAGACAAGACGGCCTACCGGCAGGGCGTGATCCTCCCGACAATTGTGAGCAGCTGATCGTAGGTCCTCTTTCCACCCCTAGCTGAAGTTCAGAGCGTCGGCTGATGGGCCGGGCCAGCCAACGTCCGGCTTCGGCGGCGGATGCCTATTTGCGAATCAGAGCAGCCCAGTCCAGAATCCTCACCCCCGGTGATGCAGCCGCTTCCACACCTGATAGCCGACGATGGGGGCGAAGCCGCAGATGAGGGCGGCGATCAGGACCATCCAGAAGCCGCCGCCCAGCCAGTATTCGCCGGCCAGGGCCCCGGCGCCGGCCGCCAGGACCGGGCCGAGCCAGGGCAGCCAAGACGGCGGCCGCATCTGCATTCAGGCGTCGACCTTGATGACGCCGCGACGGATCTGGTCCAGTTCGATGGAATCGAACAGGGCCTGGAAGTTACCGTTGCCGAAGCCCTCGTTGCCCTTGCGCTGAATGATCTCGAAGAAGATCGGGCCGAACGTGTCCTGGGTGAAGATCTGCAGCAGCAGGCCGTCCTCGTCCGAACCATCGATCAGGATGCGGTTCTTGCGCATCCGCTCCACGTCGTGCCCGTGGTTGGGCAGGCGTTTGTCGATCAGTTCGAAATAGGTCTCGATGGTGTCCTGGAAATCGACGCCGCGTTCGCGCATGGCCTCGACCGTCTCGAAGATGTTCTCGGTGGTCAGGGCGATGTGCTGGATGCCCTCGCCGTTGTAGCGACGCAGGAACTCCTCGATCTGGGAGTTGTCGTCCTGGCTTTCGTTCAGGGGGATGCGGATGGCGCGGTCGGGCGCGATCATGGCCTGCGAGAACAGGCCGGTCGCCTTGCCCTTGATGTCGAAATACTTCTGCTCTTCGAAGTTGAAGACCGAGCCGTAGAAGCCGGACCAGGTGCGCATCTCGCCGCGGCGGACGTTGTGGGTCAGGTGGTCCAGGATCTCCAGGCCCATCGAATTCTTGCGCTCGGATTCCTCCCAGCCCTTGATCTCGTCCCAGGCGTCATACAGCGAGCCGGCGTCGCCATACTGGTCGATGACGTAGAGCAGGCTGCCGCCGATGCCCTCCAGGATATAGGGATAGTCGCCGCCCAGAGCCCCGCCCGAGACACCTTGCGCCGGCTTGGCGCCGCGCTCGACCGCGCCCTCATAGGCGGCCTTGGCGTCGGTGGTGCGGAAGGCCATGCCGTTGGCGGACGGGCCGTGATCCTTGGCGAAGGTCTCGGCCTGTCCCTTGGGCGAGCGCTGGACCAGGAAGCTGATGTCGCCCTGCTTCAGGCGGACCACGTCGGTCCTGGGGTTCACGTGCGTCTGGGTGAAGCCCATCAGCTCCAGGCGCGAGATCATCGCCTTGGGCTCGGGGCCGGTGAATTCAACGAATTCGAAACCGTCGACGCCGAGGGGGTTTTCAAGGTCGAGCTTTTCGACCTGAGCCTGGGTCATGTCGTTCATGGCGCGTCTCCCGCACAGATTTTTGAGGCGGGCTTAACCGAAAGGGGCCGCCGATTGGCGCGGAACCTAGTCACAGAAGGCGACGGAGCCAAGACGAAGCCACGGGGACGTGATGAACAGCGCCCCGCAGCGCCTCATGCGATCAGCGCAGCACGGGCTCCGGATCGACCAACCGGACGTCGTGCATCATGTCCAGATAGGCCTCGTAGTAGCCCGTATGCGACGCGCCGACGATGGTGAGCATCCGCGCGCCCGGATAGCGGCCGAGCACATCGCGCATGTTCGCGACCATCCGCAGGTTTCGGGTTTCCCAGAAGCCAACGTAGCGGCGGCCATAGCCCTTGCCCGACGGCTCCGTCAGCGCGGCGCCGAAGTCGGACTGGTAGGTCAGCAAGGGCCCGTCGGGCGTATTGTAGGCGCGGTACATCTGAAGCAGGCCGTCGGGCTGGGCGAGGGCGGCGCCCAGCCGCTCGTCCGTCGCCCGCCGGGCGTGGCTGGCGGGATTGTCCCACGCCTTCATGATGGCGGCGCCATACGCCTCGGCTTCCGCAGGATCGGCGCCGTCGGGCGTATCGGCGGAATGATCGTCGACTGCCCAGAGACGTTCCAGCCCAA
The DNA here is from genome assembly GCF_979258305.1 of Brevundimonas sp. AC546. NCBI lineage: Bacteria > Pseudomonadati > Pseudomonadota > Alphaproteobacteria > Caulobacterales > Caulobacteraceae > Brevundimonas > Brevundimonas sp. AC546. Next base: position 1,694,476 of record NZ_OZ409849.1, on the reverse strand, counting down.
GCCGGGCCGCCAGCGGGGCCGCGATCAGATAGGTCTCGTTCCGCTGGTCCTTGATCCGGTCCAGCGTGGTGACCAGGGCGGCGTTCAGACCGTCCTGTGCGGTCCGGTCCTGAGGCGAAAGACGAAGCCATTGCACCAACGCCGAGCCATTCTCTCCCGCCGCCAGGAAAACCGCCGCCAGATGGCGTCGCTGGGCCGGCGAAGGCTGCGCAGGCCAGTCCGCCAGAAGGCGTTCGGCCTCCGCATTGGCGGCTGGCACGTCCAGGCTCACGGCTGCATTGGCGGCGGCGGTGTCCTGGCAATAGGTCTTGATGGTCTCTGCATAGCGCGACGGATAGCGACGCAGGCTGTCGCACTGCAGGCCCGACAGGTCTTCGGTCGCGATGACGGTGGGGCGCCACGCCGCCAGCCGATCCATCAGCGGCGTCAGCATGACCGGCCGGAAGGCGTCGTCCATGTTGGACAGATGCGGCGTGCCCAGCACCAGCACCTCGTTCAACGTCCCCGCAGGCGGCCCCTTCAACTGATCAGGATGGAAGTCGGGACGGTAGTCGTGGGCGACGGCAGGCAGGGCGGCCGTCGAAAGCAGCGCGATCAGGGCGAGGCAGGACGACAGAGAACGGCGAGACAGGAACATGGATTTGGGCCAGGAGCGACATCGCGCCGATCGCGACGCCCGAACATCCGACAGAACAGCCCCGCTTACCCGTTAAACTTTCGACAGACGGCCCTTCACCCCGGCAGCCACCGCGTCGCCCATTCGGCGCCCATCAGCAGGCCGGTCGCCAGGACGCCCAGGATCGACAGCCAGACGGTGGTGACCGCGCAGCCGGCGAGGACGAACAGGCCGTCGCGCTGGATCAGGCCGACCGACAGCAGGGCGAGCGCGACCGACGGGATGGTGTTGGTCAGGGGCATGACGATGGTCAGGGTCGCCAGGATCATGAAGACGGCGGCCAGTTTCTCGCCCGGTCCGTCGGCGAAGCGGCGCAGGCGGGGGCGTGACAGCCGGTCGATCCAGCCCAGTTTCGTTTCGGCGAAATCGGCCATGGCCTTCAGCCACTTGCCCTTGCATCTCAGGTTCAGGAACCAGCGCGGCAGCCACGGCTCCTCGCGCCCGACCAGCATCTGGCCCGCCAGCAGGATGACGATCAGGCCGACCACCTGCGGCACGCCATAGAGACCCGGAACCAGACAGGGGATGGAGAGCAGCAGGATCAGCAGCCCATAGGCGCGCTCGTCCAGCCGGTCGCGGATCTCGTGCAGGGTCAGGCCAGCCTCGCCGCCGTCCTCGGCCAGCCGCCGCAGCAGGCGGGTGATATTGTGGCTGACGTCATCCTGCTGCGAGGCGGGCGGGGAAGGGGCGATCATGGGATTTCGCTCTAGCAGTTGACGGCGACGGCTGAGGATGACGGAACGCCGCAGGGGTGGTAACGCGCCAGTCCGCCCTGCGGCCCCTCTAAGGATCACCATGCTTCGCCAGCTTTACGACCGCGTCTTCGATCTGGCGCGCAGCCGCCATGCGACGAAGGCCCTGGCCGTGGTCTCCTTCGCCGAGAGCTCGTTCTTTCCCATTCCGCCCGACGTGATGCTGGCGCCGATGATCCTGGCGCGGCCGGAGCGGGCCTATTTCTACGCCGCCGTCTGCACCGTCGCCTCGGTGCTGGGCGGGATACTGGGCTATGCGATCGGCTATTTCCTGACCGATCTGGGCCTGGCGATGATGCGGTTGCTGGGCCATTCGGACGGTCTGGCGCAGTTCCGCGCCTGGTTCGACCAGTGGGGGCTGTGGGTCATATTGATCAAGGGCCTGACCCCGATCCCGTACAAGCTGGTGACCATCGCCTCGGGCCTGGCGGCGTTCAGCTTTCCGGTCTTCATGGCCGCGTCGGTGGTGACGCGCGGGGGGCGGTTCTTCCTGGAGGCCTGGATCCTGAAACGCTGGGGGGCGGCCATGCTGGCCCAGGTGGAGAAGCGGCTGGCCCTGTGGAGCGGGATCGCCCTGGTCGTGCTGGTCGGACTGATCGTCGCCGTGAAGCTTCTGTAAGTCGACGGCGGCTTCGGCGCGCGGTAAGGCTTTTCGCGATGATCGATGCCTATCGCCTCCTGACCCGTTGGTGGACCGCCTTCGCCCTGGCCGCGTCGCTGGCCATGCTGGGCGCGGCCCATGCGTTCGAGCGGTTCGGCGGGCTTGAGCCCTGCAACCTGTGCCTCAAGCAGCGCGAGGCCTATTGGGGCGCGGCGGCGGTGGCGGCGGTCGCCACGGCCTGGACCTTGTTGAGCGGCAGCCGGCGCGGCACGCCACGGATCGCCGCCTTCCTGCTGGCCGCGATCTTTGCGACCGGCGCGGTTACGGCAGTGTTCCACATGGGCGGCGAGTACAAGTGGTGGGCCTTGCCCGCGACCTGTTCGTCGGTCGGCGGGTCGGTCGATCTGGACAGTCTGACGGCGCTGGCCATGGGCACCGGGCCGGTGGTCAAGGTGATCGGCTGCGGCGACGTGGCCTGGAGCTGGCTGGGCCTGTCGATGGCCGGATGGAACGCCCTCGTCGCCTCGGCGCTTGCGGTGTTCAGCCTGCTGGCCGCCAAACGCCCCAAGGACGCCCGCGCCCCCCGTATCGAGAAGGCCTGACCTGATGAGCGGCTCCATTCCTCTTCCCCGTCCTGGTCGCGGCGCTGACAAGGCGCGGATGGACGAGATCCTGCGGGTCGATCACGCCGGGGAATACGCCGCCGTCCTGATCTATCGCGCCCAGAAGGCGGTGTTCGAGGGACGCAAGGGCAAGGGCGAGATCGTCCATGACCTGGGCGAGATGCAGGACCAGGAGGCGGTGCATCTAGCGCGCTTCGACAGGCTGCTGAACGAGCGGCAGGTGCGGCCCACGGTGATGACGCCCCTGTGGCGGATTGCGGCGAGCGCCCTGGGCGCCGGCACGGCCCTGATGGGCGAAAAGGCGGCCCATGCCTGCACCGAAGCGGTCGAGAGCGTCATCGAGAAACACTATGCCGATCAGATCGCCGAGATCGGCGAGCGCGACCCGGCCCTGGCGGCCGAGCTGAAACAGTTTCGCGAAGAAGAACTGGCGCACCACGACCACGCCATCGAACACGGCAGCCGCGAGGCGCCGGCCTATCGGCTGCTGAGCGGGGTCATCAAGGCGGGGTGCCGGGTGGCGATCAAGGTCAGCGAGCGGGTGTAGGCCGTCTCCTCCCCACTTTGTGGGGAGGGGGACCGCGCGTAGCGTGGTGGAGGGGCTCTTGAAGCGCCACCGATCTCCGATACGTCGCAGACCCCTCCGTCACGGCGCTGAAGAAGCGCCGCGCCACCTCCCTATCGCTCCGCGACGGAGGAGACGGGAACCTCAATAAATCTCGAACAGCCCGGCCGCACCCATGCCGCCGCCGATGCACATGGTGACGACGCCGTATTTGGCGCCGCGACGCTTGCCCTCGATCAGGACGTGACCGGTCATCCGGGCGCCGGACATGCCGTAGGGATGGCCGATGGAGATGGCGCCGCCCGAGACGTTCAGCAGCTCGTTCGGAATGCCCAGGGCATCACGGCAATAGAGGACCTGGACCGCGAAGGCCTCGTTCAGCTCCCAGATGCCGATGTCGTCCACCGTCAGACCGTGGCGTTTCAGCAGTTTGGGCACCGCATAGACCGGGCCGATGCCCATTTCGTCCGGCTCGCAGCCGGCGACCGCCATGCCGCGATAGACGCCCAGCGGCTGAAGGTTGCGCTTCACCGCCTCGCCGGCCTCCATGATGACGCAGGCCGAGGCGCCGTCCGACAGCTGCGAGGCGTTGCCGGCGGTGATGAACTCGCCCTGCTGGATTTCCTCGCCGGCGCCGAACACAGGCTTAAGCGACTTCAGGCCTTCCAGTGTCGTCTCGGGCCGGTTGCCCTCATCCTTCGACAGGGTCACTTCTTTCGATGAGGTCTCGCCGGTCGCCTTGTCGGTGACCAGCATTGAGGTGGTCATCGGCACGATCTCGGCGTCGAGCCGACCCTCGGCCTGCGCCGCCGCCGTGCGCTGCTGGGACTGGAGCGCATATTCGTCCTGGCGGTCACGGTCGATATTGTAGCGCCGGGCCACGACCTCGGCCGTCTCCAGCATCGACATATACATATGAGGCGCCAGCTTCAGCAGGGCCTCGTCCTTGCTGCGGTACAGGTTCATGTGCTGGTTCTGGACCAGGGAGATGCTCTCCAGCCCGCCGCCGACCGCCATCTTCTGCTGGTCGAAGACCACCTGTTTGGCCGCCGTGGCGATGCCCATCAGGCCCGAGGCGCACTGGCGGTCCAGGCTCATGCCCGGCACGGAAGAGGGCAGGCCAGCGGCCAAAGCGATCTGGCGCGCCACGTTCGTGCCGGTCGAGCCCTGCTGCAGGGCCGCGCCCATGACGACGTCCTCGATCTCGGCCGGGTCGACGCCGGCGCGCTGGACCGCGTGTCTGACCGCATGGGCGCCGAGCTGCTGGGCCTGGGTGTCGTTGAAGGCCCCGCGATAGGCCCGGCCGATCGGGGTGCGGGCGGTGGAGACGATGACGGCTTCGCGCATGAGTTTCTCCTTGGGCTATCGCCCTTCGGGCTGCTTGAGCCCATTCCTGTTTGGCCTACCGCGCTTCGCGCTGCTTGAGGCCGGTTTCCTCTGGATGGAAGTTAGGCGCCTGCCGCCACGTCAACGCAAGACACGATCCCACACCCTCGTCATCCTCGGGCTTGACCCGAGGATCGGATGTTCCGCCGCAGGTGCGAACGGGCGAGGCATAGATCGATCGACGCCCGGTCCTCGGGTCAAGCCCGAGGATGACGCGGTTAGGCGTGCGCCTTCTGGGCCTTGGTCAGTTCGATCATGCCCTGGGCGGCGCCCATGTCCGGGACGATCTCGCCGGCGCGGTCCGAGATGGCGTCGAAGCGGACGGCGACCTGTTCGGGCGCATCCTCGCCGGTGATGAAATCGCCTTGCGTCAGGCTGACATAGGCGCGTTCGAACCCGCCGGCGCCGGCAGCCAGGATGGCGCGGCTGGGGGCGTCGCGGCTGACTAGATACAGCAGGCCCGGCGTGACCAGGGCAGGGGACAGGGCCTCCAGCGGCAGGGCGGCGCCCAGGTCCTCGGTCATGCGGGTGTGGGCGGTGGGGGCCAGGCAGTTGACGCGGATGTCGTTCTTGGCCCCCTCGATCGACAGGGTCTGCATCAGGCCGACCAGGGCCATCTTGGCCGCGCCATAGTTCGACTGGCCGAAGTTGCCATACAGGCCCGACGACGAGGTCGTCATCACGATCCGGCCGTAGTTCTGCCCCCGCATGATCTCCCATACCGCCTTGGTGCAGTTGACCGCCCCCATCAGGTGGACGTCGACGACGAAGCGGAAATCCTCGATCTCCATCTTGGCGAAGCTCTTGTCGCGAAGCACGCCGGCGTTGTTCACCAGGATGTCGATCCGACCCCATTTCGCCATCGCCTGATCGACCATTGTCTGAACAGCCGCATAGTCTGTAACGGAGGCGGCGTTGGCGATGGCCTCGCCGCCGGCCGCCTCGATCTCGGCGACCACCGCCTCGGCGGCGCCGGCCGATCCGCCCGAGCCGTCGCGCGCGCCGCCCAGGTCGTTGACCACCACCTTGGCCCCCCGCGCCGCCAGCGCCAGGGCGTGCTCGCGCCCCAGGCCGCCGCCCGCGCCCGTCACGATCGCCACCTGTCCGTCAAACCGCATCGCCATAATCTTTTCCTTTCGCAGGCGCCCAATGTGTTGAAACGGCGCCACAGTCGTCACAATCCTAATCCGAGAGCGGAACCGTGCGCCAGCCACGCCGTTCGGCTCGGGAACGCTGTGCCTATGTGCAGCTTCGCGCAATTCACACAGTGAGGAAGCTATGAAGCTCAAACTTCTCGCCTCTGTCGCCGCAGCCGGGCTGTTCGCAGCCGGAGCCGCATCGGCAGAACCCAATGGTTGGTACGGGGCGATCGACGCCGGTTACCACATGATCGACGACATCAACGCCGAGTTGTCGACGACCGGCGCCAACTGGAACTATGAAGTGAACGACGGCTGGGCGGCGTTCGCCCGTCTCGGCTATCGCTTCAATCCCAACTGGCGCGCCGAACTCGAAGGCGGCTACCGCTCGGGCGACGTCGGCACGGTTCGCGCCGTTTCCGGCACGCAGGGCGTCTGCAACTTCACCCCGGCGACGGGCGGTTGCTTCTCTCCTGAAGGTGACATCGAATCGATGACCCTGATGGCGAACGTCATCTATGACTTCGGCTTCGAAGCCTGGGGCATCCGTCCCTTCGTCGGCCTGGGCGCCGGCGTGAACCACGTCAAGACGGACATCACGGGCAACCTGCGCGCCAACCGCGGCGCCACCTTCACCGCCGATGACGACTCGACCAAGTTCGCCGCTCAGGCGATCGCCGGTCTGGCCTGGGCCGTCGGCGACCGCGCCAACATCGACCTGACCTACCGCTACCTGACGGGCGACGCTTCGTTCGCTTCGACGACGGTCGGCACGGGCGTCGGCGCAACCTCGTTCGGCGAATGGGACGGCGACTACGATCAGTCGCACACCGTGACCCTGGGTCTGCGCTACAGCTTCGGCGCGGAAGATGCGCCGCCGCCGCCGCCTCCCCCGCCGCCGCCGCCGCCGCCGCCTCCCCCGCCCCCGCCGCCCCCGCCGCCGGTCGCTCAGACCCCGGTCGCTCGCCAGTTCGTGGTCTACTTCGACTGGGATCGCTCGGACCTGACGGCGGAAGCCCGTTCGGTGGTGACGCAGGCCGCCAACTACGCCAAGTCGGGTCGTCCGACGCGCGTCGTGATCGTCGGCTACACCGACACCTCGGGTTCGGCCGCCTATAACCTGGGTCTGTCCAACCGCCGTTCGCGCACCGTCGCGGACTCGCTGGTTGCTGCAGGCGTCAACGGCGGCGTCATCGCCCTCGACGGCAAGGGCGAAACCAACCTGGCCAAGCCGACCGCCGACGGTGTGCGCGAACCGCTCAACCGCCGCGCGACCATCGACATCAACTTCTAAGACCTCTGAGGAAGCCGGTCTGGACCTCCAGACCGGCGACCGGCGGATTATGGAAGCTGTCGATTACAAGACATCGAGCCGTCGTCGCCCTCAGGGCGGCGGCGGTTTTGATGCTAGAAAACCACGTCGTGGAGGCGGCGCGCCGAAACCGGCTAGGCGCTTGCGATTTCGATTGATCGCGTCGGATCATCGCGACACAAGGGCCCGGATGACCCCCCTTCGCAAACGTCGTGATTGTATCTGCCTCGCCAGCGTTTGCGTCGCCAGTTCACCGCGGGGGTGGGCGTAATGGTGGATTTACGTTCGTCTTCCAGGCTTCTTTCGGCGCGACGTCGTCGACGCTATCGGTTGCGGGCGGACGGGATTCGTCCCGATGTCCAGTTGCGGCTTCGAGCGCCGCATATATCGCAGTCGGCAGTCATCTCCTCATTTCCGCCCTCCAGGCGGCCCGGATCACAATCATTGTCGGGGCGTCGGTTTCTGATCGTATCCGCGCCTTTCGGCGCGTTCGGGCCTGCGATGGCCTCGGTGCTTGAGGCGCGGGGCGCCGTCGTGAACCGGATGATCTTCAACGCCGGCGACGCCTTGAACTGGCGCCGGCCCGGCGGCCTGGTCTTCAAGGACACGGCCAAGGCCTGGGTCGATGGCCTGGCCAAGTTCGCCGCAGGGTTCAGCGACATCGTCGTCTTCGGCGAGGCCGGCCCCTACAACCGCGCCGTTCTGGCGGCGGCCGAGATGCTGGATGCTCGAATCTGGGTGCTGGAAAACGGCTATTTCCGCCCCGACTGGGTGACGGTCGAGCGGAATGGCGTCAACGGCTCCAGCGCCTTGCCCCGCTTTCGCGACGGCTATCCCGAACCCGCGCCGCACCTGCCCGAGCCGGTTGCGGTGGGCAAGATTCTGCCGCACCACGTCGCCAACATCAGCGCCTATCATACGGTCCAGGTGGTCGGAAAAGCGCTCTTCCCACATTACACCGCACCTTACGTCTTTTCGCCGCTGAAACAGTGCGTCGGACATATCCGGCGCTATGTCGGCCTGGCGTTCCGCAGGGTCGAAAACTGTGACGCCGAGGTGATCAAGGCGCGCGGCGACTTCTTCATCGCCTGTCTGCAGCGCGAGGGCGACGCACAGTTGCTGCGCTATTCGCGCTACGCCGACAACCGCGCCTTCCTGGCCGCCGTCATAACCAGCTTTGCCGCCAACGCGCCGCCCGGCGCACGGTTGGTGATCAAGAATCACCCGCTGGATCCCGGCCTGGTTAACCTTCGCGCCGTCACAATGCGCCTGGCCCAGGATCATGGGCTGGCCGGGCGGGTCGATTTCATCGACGGCGGCAATCTGGCGGCGCTGTGCCGCGCGTCGCTGGGCATGGTGGTCAACAATTCCAGCGCCGCACTGTCGGCGCTTGGCTTCCACACGCCGGTCAAGGTTCTGGGCGACGCCTTCTTCGACTTCGATGGCCTGACCGATCAACAGTCGATCGACGGCTTCTGGTCCGCGCCCCAAGCGCCCGACACGGCCCTGTTCACGCGGTTCCGCGCCCATGTGATCGCGCAGAGCCAGGTCAACGGCAACTTCCACGAGCCGCATGCTATTCAACCGACCGCACGCGGTATTGCGGATATGTTCGAGCGCGTAGCCGACTAACACCACGCTGAAGCGTGTTGCTCGTCATTAGGTGTGGCGCCAAGACCACGCCTCCATCGGTGTCATATTGCTGTTACATAACTGTCGTCCCAGGTTTCAACATGGGTCCTAGAGGGGGCTGGATTGCGACAGGCGATGGCCGCTTGCCGCCCTGGCCGTTCGCGCCGTCCATCTGGGGATAGATGTAATGATAACTCGCAAAAGCCTGATCTGGGCGACCACCGCCCTCGTCGGCTCCCTCGCCTTCGCAGGCGGGGCCTCCGCTCAATCGACCGGCACGGAAGCCGTCGAAGTCCAGGAAGTCGTCGTGACGGGCGCGCGTGGTCCGCGCACCATCGACGGCGCCATCGTCGCTGAAACCGTCGGCAAGAGCCGTTCGACGATCACGCAGGAGTTCATCTCGACCCAAGCCGCCGGTCAGACGATCAACGAGATCCTGAACCTGGTTCCGGGCATGAGCTTCACCAACAACGACGCCTACGGCTCGTCCGGCGGCAATATCCGTCTGCACGGCTTTGACGGCCCGCGCATTTCGCAGACCTTCGACGGAATGCCGTTGAACGACTCGGGCAACTATTCGCTCTATTCGAACCAGCAACTGGACAGCGAACTGATCGGTTCGGCCTCGGTCAACACCGGCACGACCGACGTCGACTTGCCCACCGCCTCGGCTTCGGGCGGCACCATCAATATGTCGTCGATCGCCGTCCCGTCCGAGTTCGGCGGCCGCATTATTGGTTCGCTCGGTGACGACGCTTTCCGTCGCGTTTTCGCCCAACTGAACACTGGCGAGGTCGGCCCCTTCGGCACCCGTGCATGGCTTGCCTATTCCGACCAGTCGTATGACAAGTACAAGGGGCAGGGCGACCTGAACAAGACCCAGTACAATTTCAAGATCTTCCAGCCGATCCGCGACAACGGCGACTTCGTTTCGCTGGCCGGTCACTGGAACCGCAACCGCAACAACAACTACGCTGACTTGCAACTTCAACGTAACGCTGACGGTTCGGCCAGCCTGGCCAACGGCGTGACCTGGAACAGCGACTTCGACAACAACTACACCGCCCCGACCTATCGTAACGGCGTGGCCGATGTCGACGGTAACAGCAACCGCTACTGGGCTCTGCGTCAAAACCCGTCGGACACTGGCAACCTCCGCGCCCAGTCGCGTTTCACCCTGCGCGACAACCTGATCTTCACCTTCGACCCTTCGTTCCAGTACACCCTGGCGACCGGTGGTTCGGGCCAGTTCACCCTGTCGGAAACGGATCGCTCGATCCGTGGATCCCAGACCACGGGCGGCGTCGATCTGAACGGCGACGGCGACATCCTGGACACCGTGCGCGTTCACTCGACGAACAATACGCACACCCAGCGTTACGGCATCAGCTCGTCGCTGATCTGGAAGCTGTCGGACACGCAGACCCTGCGCGCCGCCTACACCCTCGACGACGCTCGGCACCGCCAGACGGGCCTGAATAGCCAAATCGACTTCTCGAACCCGACCGCACCGCGTTTCTTCGACGCCTTCGCCGGTCTGCGTGACGAGGGCCGCCGCATCGTCAATCTGGACGGTTACGAAATTCGCTCGCGTGACCGCTTGTCGTTCGCCATTCTTAACCAGTTCGCCGTCGAATATGTCGGCCGCTTCCTGGACGACTCGCTTCGCGTGAACGTCGGCGTCCGCGCGCCCTTCTTCAAACGCGAGCTGAACCAGAACTGCTACTCGCAATCCAAGAGCAGCTCGGTTGTCTGCGGCACCGAGAATGCGGTTCTGCAAGCCGACGGCACCTACAAGCTCGGCACCCGTACCGCGAGCTACCTCGCTCCGTACTCGCGTGACGTGAAGTTCGACGACATCCTGCCGAACATCAATGTCAGCTGGAACTTCACCGGCGCTCACTCGGTCTATGGTTCGTTCGCTCAGTCGCTGACCTTGCCGCGCACCGACAACCTCTACACCGTCTTCTTCGACGCCGACGGCGACATCACCTCGCCGATCACCGAGCCGGAAAAGACCACGACCTACGACTTCGGCTACCGCTACCAAACGGGCGTCCTGATCGCTTCGGCCAACGTTTGGTACACCAAGTTCGACAACCGCATCGTGTCGCGCTTTGACCAGGATCTGGGCGTTTCGTTCGACTCGAACGTGGGCAACGTCGATCTGTACGGCTTCGACTCGCAAGTCGGCTGGTCGCCAGTCGAGGGTCTGTCGCTGTACGCCACGGCTTCGTACACGGACTCGGAAATCGCCAACGACTACCTGGACGGCACCACCGTCATCCGCACCGGCGGTAAGTCGCTGACGGAAACCCCGGATTGGACCTTCGGTGGTCGCGTCCAATACGAAACCGGCCCGCTGCAACTCGGCGCACAGGTCAAGTATACGGGCGAGCGTTTTGTCACCGATGAAAACGACCTGTACACCGATGCCTATACGGTCGTGAACGCCGACGCCAAGTTCGACCTGGGTTACTTCGGCTACAAGAGCTCGAGCCTGGCCGTGCGTGTAGTAAACCTGCTGGACGAAGAATACTTCGGTTCGATCACGGGTGCGACGAACGCTTCGCGCGCCACCTATGCCTACCGCGGCCCGCCGCGCACGGTGCAAGCGACCGTGACCTACGCCTTCTAAGGCTTAGCCGAGGCTGAAACGATCAGGGGCGGTCCGTTCGCGAGCCGCCCTTTTTCTTTGCTCCAATGGGATGATGACGCCCGGCGTTGAAGTCGGGGGCGGGAGGGGCCATATGGCGCGGCTCGCGTTTTGTGCCCGAGACAAGACAGGATCCGTTCGCCGATGACCGCTCCCATCTCCGCCGCCATCCCTGCCGAATGGGCTCCGCACCGCGCCATGTGGGTGGGGTGGCCCAGCCATGGCGAATATTGGTTCGAGGCGCTGGAGCAGGCTCAGGACGAGGTCGAGGGACTGGTGCGGGCGCTGGCGGGGCCGGGGCGCGAACAGGTCAAGCTGATGGTCGGCAAGGCCGAGGTTCTGGCGGACGCTCAGGCGCGCTTCGAAGGCGTGGAGAATGTCGAGGTCGTGGCCGGCGAGTTCGGCGACATCTGGCTGCGCGACACCGGGCCGATCTTCGGCGCGGGATCGAAGACGGCCGCCGCCTTCAAGTTCAACGGCTGGGGCGGGAAATACGACATGCCGGGCGACGATCTGGTCGCGGGTCAGATCGGCGAACGTTCGGGCGTGGCCCTGACCTGGAACGACTTCGTCATGGAAGGCGGGTCGCTGGATCATGACGGGGAGGGGACTGTGCTGACCACGCGCCAGTGCCTGCTGAACCCCAATCGCAACCCGGCCTGGAATCAGGACGAGGCGGTGGCGACCGCTGCGCTGCAGACCGCCATCGCGGCCAAGGCCGTGCTGTGGTTGGGCGATGGTTTGCTGAACGACCACACCGACGGCCACGTCGACAACCTGGCTCGCTTCGTCGCGCCGGGCGTCGTCGCCTGCCCGATCGCCTGGGGCAAGAAAGACCCGAACGCCGAGGTCTATGACGCCACGGCCCGCGATCTGTCGGGCATGACCGACGCCGAGGGCCGCAAGATCCGCGTACTGAGGATCCCGTCGCCGGGTCTGGTGCTGGACGAGGACGAACGGCCGATCCCGGCCAGCCACATGAACTTCCTGATCGCCAACGGCGCCGTCGTGGTGCCGACCTATGGCGACGATCGTGCAGCCGACATGGCCTGCCAGGCGTTGAAGGGAGCCTTCCCCGATCGCGAGATCATCCCCCTGCCGTCCAAGGCCATCCTGACCGGCGGCGGCTCGTTCCACTGCATCTCCCAGCAGGAGCCCGCATGACCCGCAACATCACCGTCGCCGGCATCCAGACCTCGTATGGCGAGGACATGCAGGCGAATATCAAGAAGACCATCGACTTCGTTCGCGAGGCGGCGAGCAAGGGCGCGCAGGTGATCCTGCCGTCGGAACTGTTCCAGGGGCCGTATTTCTGCGTCTCGCAGGAGGAGCACTGGTTCACCCAGGCCTATGAATGGCGCGAACATCCCTGCGTCACGGCCATGGCGCCGGTGGCGAAAGAACTGGGCGTGGCCATCCCCGTCTCGATCTTCGAGAAGGACGGGCCGCAGTATTACAACTCGCTGGTCATGCTGGACGCGGACGGCGAGGCGCTGGGGATTTATCGCAAGAGCCATATCCCCGATGGCCCCGGCTATCAGGAGAAGTATTATTTCCGGCCTGGCGACACCGGCTTCAAGGTCTGGAACACCCGGTTCGGCAAGGTCGGGGTCGGCATCTGCTGGGACCAGTGGTTCCCGGAGGCCGCGAGGGCGATGATGCTGATGGGCGCCGACGTGCTGATGTATCCGACCGCCATCGGCACCGAGCCGCATGACGCGGACCTGCACACGGCCGAGCCGTGGCGGCGCGCCATGCAGGGGCATGCCGTGTCCAACGCCGTGCCCGTGGTGGGCGCCAATCGCATCGGGCACGAGACGGTGACGGAGGTGGGCCAGACCTTCTACGGCCATTCCTTCATCGCCGATCAACGCGGCGAACTGGTCGAGAGCCTGGGCGCCGAGGAGGAGGGGGTGCTGGTGCACCGCTTCGACCTGGATGCGCTGGATAAGTATCGCGCGGCCTGGGGCTTCTTCCGGGATCGGCGGACGGATCTGTATGGGGCGCTGACGGGGGCGAAGTAGGTTTACTTTCGTCATCCTCCGGGCCGCGCAGCGGAACCGGGGGACCCAGCGGCGCGCGATAGCGCGACCCGAAGGGTGGCACGTAGCAGCCAACCTGTCGCGGACCAGGTTTTGCAGTCGTGCAACGGAGAGATTTCGCCTTCGCGGCGCCGCTGGGTCCCCCGGTCTGCGCCGCGAAGGCGCGGCTTGCCGGAGGATGACGAAAGGGTTGGTTGGTTAGGCGCGCATCGCCTCTAACGCCGCGACCAGCCGGTCGAGGTCGGTCGGGGTCGAAAGCCGGTGATCGCCGCCCTCGATCAGGTCCAGCCGCACGTCGTCGCCTTTCAGCCGTTCGACCAGTTCGATCTGATGACGCCACGGCACCACGTCGTCAGCCCGGCCCTGGAGCACATGGACCGGGGCGGCGATGGCGATCACGCCGTCCAGCAGCAGCCAGTCGCGCGCCTCTTCGAACATGCGACGGGTCAGGACGTATTCGCCTAGGCCTTCCTCGACGATCAGGGTCTCGCCCTCGCGCAGAATGGCCTGGCGTTCGTGGTCGGCTAAACCGGGCCACATCAGCCGTTCGGTGAAGTCCTGGGCCGGATTGACCAGGACCAGGCCCTTGATCCGGTCCGGCCGCGCCAGGCTCGCCAGCAGAGAGACCCAGCCACCCATCGACGACCCGACCGGGATCACCGGGCCCGACAGGCTGTCGATCAGGGCGATCGCGTCTTCGCGCCAGCGGCCGATGGTGGCCTGGCGCCAGTCGCCGGAGGATTGTCCGTGGGCGAAATGGTCGTAACGGACGTAGTTCCAGCCGCGTTCGCGCGCGGCCGCCTCCAAAGCAAGGGCCTTGGTCCCCTCCATGTCCGAGCGGAAGCCGCCGACCCAGATCACGGTCGGGCCGGCGCCCTCGATGCGTTTGAAGGCCAGAGTTTCGCCGTCGGGGCGGGACAGGTGCTGGATGTCGGTCATGAGGGGACTTGTGCCTCGACTTTTCTCTTCCGTCATCCTCGGGCTTGACCCGAGGATCGGGCGTGACGCACACGGACGACTGAAGGCGGTCCCGGCCGTAACCCTGCGTCCCGCAGGTGTCGCGCGGCGCCGCCGATCCTCGGGTCAAGCCCGAGGATGACGGAGGAATAAGTGTCCGCGCCTCAAGTTCTGTTCGTCACCTCCAACCGCATCGGCGACTGCGTCATCTCGTCGGGGGTGATCCGCGAGATCGCGCGCCAGGTTCCGGGGGCGCAGATCACCGTCGCCTGCGGCCGGCCGCCCGCGCCCTTCTTCCGCAATGCGCCGGGCGTGGTGCGGACCATCGTGCTCGACAAGAAGAAGATGTCCGGCCACTGGCTCGACCTGTGGAAACAGGCGGTCGGCATGCGCTGGGACTTGGTCATCGATATCCGGGGTTCGGCGCTCAGCTATATGATCCCGGCCAAGCGGCGCATCGTCTATAACCGGTCTTGGGAAACCGGCCTTCGCAAGGTCGAGATGGTGTCGCGCCTGATGGGGTCGCCCGCGCCGCTGGATCCCGAAATCTTCTTGGACGATCAGGCGCGGGCCGAAGCCGCCGCCGTCATCGATCCGCAGCTGGCGGGCGCGGCTGGCCCCGGCCGGATCATTGCGCTGGCGCCCATCGCGCACCAGCCGGGCAAGAGCTGGCCCGCCGACCGTTGGGGCGCCCTGGTCGAGAAGCTGAAAGCCGAACCGCGTTTCGACGGCTGGCGCTTCATGCCTGTGGGCGGGCCGGGCGACCGGCCGCCGGCGACGCCTGCGTTGGAGGCCTCCGGGCCGAGAGGGATCGATTTCGTCGGCAAGGGCGACATTCTCGCCTCGGCCGCCGCCATCGACCGGGCCGATCTGTTCGTTGGTAACGACAGCGGCCTGATGCACGTCTCGGCGGCGCTGGGGCGGCCGACGCTGGGCCTGTTCGGTCCGACCGAGTGGTGGCTGTATGGTCCGTGGGGTCCGAAGACGCGCACGGCGGCGTCCAACGAGACGCGCGGGCAGTTCGCGCCCATCGAGGACTTGAGCGTGGATCATGTCTTCGAGGCGGTCCTGGCGCTGCACGACGCCTATATCGGCGCGACGCCTGCGAAGCCTTGAAAAACCGGGCTTCCGGGCGCATATTGCGGCCTTGAGGGGAACGTGGCGCAAGCCGCGCCATTCCGCTTATCGAGACACACGCCGACTTTGACCACATAAGGAAACGACGCCCATTCGCCGTCCCATGCAAGCGCCACCCGTGAAAGACGGGCCGCGTATGAACCAGGATATCCGCGCCCCCCGCGTTCTGCTCATCGACCAGAACGGCGAGAAACAGGGCGTCATGCCCACCTCTTCCGCGCTCGAAGCCGCCGAGGAAGCCGGGATGGACCTGGTCGAGATCGTCTCCACCTCCGAACCGCCGGTGGCCAAGATCCTCGATTACGGCAAGCACCGTTTCCAGGAACAGAAGAAGAAGGCCGAACAGCGCAAGCGCCAGAAGGTCGTCGAGCTGAAGGAAATCAAGCTTCGCCCGAACATCGACACCCACGACTATGAGGTGAAGGCCAAGGCCATGCACCGCTTCTTCGACGAGGGCGACAAGGTCAAGGTGACCCTGCGCTTCCGCGGTCGCGAAATGGCGCACCCCGAACTGGGCATGAAGCTGCTGAACAAGGTCCAGGCCGATTTCGACGAAGTCGCCAAGGTCGAGTTCTCGCCCAAGATGGAAGGCCGCCAGATGATCATGATCCTGGCCCCGCGCTGATCGCGATCCATCGCTGAATACGAAACGCCCCGGTCGCAGGACCGGGGCGTTTTTCGTTTTTGGAACTTTGGCGTAACCGCTGTATGCACCCGCCTGGGATGAGGTCAGGACACGCGAGGCGTGGCTTTGAGACGGGGCGGTGCATGCGCAGGATGTGGCTCGGGTTGGCGTCGGTCGTGGTGTCGGGATTGATGGCGGATGCGGCGATGGCCTCTGACCCGCCGCCGCTGGACGCTTATGGCGCGCTTCCGGCGCTGGAGATGGTTCAGATTTCACCCAGCGGAGCGCGGCTGGTTTCCGTGACGGTCGCGGGCGAGCAGCGCGCCATGCTGGTCACCGATCTTTCGAGCGGCGAGATCCTGGGCGGCGTGGGCGCCGGTGCGGTCAAGGTGCGTGAACTTCAGTGGGTCGGCGAGGATCGCGTCCTGACGACCATGTCGACCACTCAGTCGATTCCGCAACTCAACGTGCCTCGCACGGAGCTGTTCTTCGGTCGGATCTACGAGGTGGGGTCGCGCAAGCTGGCGTCGGTGTTCGACCGCACGCCGGGTGTCCTGCCCATTCTGATCGGGCCGGTCGAGGTCCGCGATACATCGAATGGGCCGACGATTCTGGCGCGCGGTTTCGCGCCCGATGTCTGGCGTCGTCTGGATCTTTTCAGCATCGATCCGAGAACCGGACGGGGTCGCATCGCGCTCGAGACCAATGCCGATGTCGAAGAATTCGTGATCAATGCGGCGGGGATGCCGATCGCTCGCTCCCAGTATGACCCTCAGAGCCGGCGCTGGAGCCTGCACCTACAAAGATCAGGCACGATGTTCAGTGGCGCCTGGTATGTCGATGCACCCATTGATCAGCCGCGTCTCCTCGGAATGGGGCGTCGCGAGCGCACCGCCCTGATCAGCGCGAATTGTCCCGATATGGGAGAGAGTGAGTTCGGCGAAGCTGGTGGTGTATTCGAAGTCGATGTGGACACCGGTGAATGGATGCGTCTGCCCTTCGAGGGGCGCGTAGACGTTCTGGTTCACCACCCGCGCACCAAGCTGCTGCTCGGCGTTGGCCGAGTGACCGATGAAGGCGTCGAATACGCGTTCTCGGACGATGACGCCAAGAGGCGCTGGGCGAGTATCGAGCGGGCATTCTCTGGTCGGTCTCCGCGCCTGGTGTCCTGGACCAACGACCTGTCGGGCATCGTGATCTTCACCGAGGGCGCCGGAGATTCCGGCGTCTATCACTACGTCAACTTCGACCAGCGCCGTGCCGACATCGTCGGCGAAGCCTATCCGGCCATCACGCCCGATCAGGTCGGGCCGATACGCGCGGTAAGCTACAAGGCGGCGGACGGTCTGGAAATCCATGGCTATCTGACCACGCCGCCGGGCGTCGAAAACCCCGCAGGGCTTCCCCTGGTGGTTCTGGCCCACGGCGGACCGGCGGCGCGCGACACCATGGGATTCGACTGGTGGGCGCAGGCGCTGGCGTCGCGCGGCTATGCGGTGCTGCAAGCGAACTTCAGGGGATCGACGGGCTATGGCGTTGCGTTCATGGAAGCGGGCTACGGCGAGTGGGGCCGCAAGATGCAGACGGATCTCTCGGACGGCGTACGCCATTTGGCGGCCGAGGGCATGATCGACCCGAAGCGCGTCTGCATCGTGGGCGCCAGCTACGGGGGCTATGCCGCCATGGCGGGGCCGACCCTGGATCCGGGCGTCTACCGCTGCGCCGTCTCGGTCGCAGGGGTCTCCGACCTGCGCCGCATGGTGAACTGGGTCGCCGAAACGGGTGCGCGTCGTGACAGCACCGGCGTGCGCTATTGGAACCGGTTCATGGGGGCGGAGCGGACGGGGGACCGAACGCTGGACAGCCTGTCTCCGGCACGTCTGGCCAAGACGGCGGATGTGCCTCTGCTGCTGATCCACGGCCGAGACGACACGGTGGTCCCCATCGAACAGAGCCGCGTCATGGCCGACGCCCTGCGTCGAGAGGGCAAACCGGTCGAAATGATCGAGCTAGAGGGCGAAGATCACTGGCTGTCGCGCGCCGAAACCCGCCAGCGGATGCTGCGCGAGACCGTGCGGTTCCTGGAGGCGAACAATCCGGCTCGCTAGCGGCGAACGGCCGCGCTAAGCCTTGGCCATGACCGCGACCTCCACGACCCCGCCCCAGCTCAAGATCCCGGCGCTGGCCGTGTTGTTCGCGACGGTGTTCATCAATCTGGTCGGGTTC
The DNA here is from genome assembly GCF_979258305.1 of Brevundimonas sp. AC546. NCBI lineage: Bacteria > Pseudomonadati > Pseudomonadota > Alphaproteobacteria > Caulobacterales > Caulobacteraceae > Brevundimonas > Brevundimonas sp. AC546. The sequence continues at coordinate 1,676,147 of NZ_OZ409849.1, read as the reverse complement.
GGGCTGGTGGTGCCGCTGCTCCCTTTCTTCGCCCAGAGCCTGCAGGCCGAGGCGTGGCAGATCACGCTGATGTTCTCGGCCTATTCGCTGGGCCAGTTCTTCGCCGAGCCCTTCTGGGGGCGGCTGTCGGACCGGATCGGGCGCAAGCCGGTGCTGCTGATCACGCTGATCGCCAATGCGCTGGGCTATCTGATGCTGGCCTTCGTGCCCAACATCTGGCTGGCGATCGCGGTGCGGCTGTTCACCGGCCTGGGCGCGGGCAATATCTCGACGGTCCAAGGCTATGTCGCCGATGTGACGCCGCCGGAGCAGAGGGCGGGGCGGATGGGGCTGATCGGGGCCGCGTTCGGCCTGGGCTTCATCGTCGGGCCGGGCCTGGGCGGGCTTCTAACCCAGCCGCAGCTGGGGCGTCTGGGCTATCAGCTGCCGATCTTCCTGGCCGCGGCGCTGGCGGCCGTGGCGGCTGTGGGGGTGATCGTCTTCCTGCGCGAGAGCCGGGCCAAGGCCGATCCCGCCACGCCGCGCCCGGCCTTCCTGTCGGGGCTGAAGGACGCGCGGGACAATGACGTGGTGTCGCGCGTGCTGGTGGTGACCCTGATCTATATGGCCGGGTTTTCGGCGATGGAGAGCGTGTTCGGCCTGTGGGCCGAGAGCCGCTATCAATGGGGTGCGCGCGAGGTGGGGCTCAGCTTCATGATCGTGGGCATCGTCTCGACCCTGAACCAGGGGTTCTTCGCCGGAAAGCTGGCGCGACGGTTCGGCGAATCGCGCGTGCTGGCGGTCGGCATGCTGCTGTTCGGAAGCTCGCTGGTGCTGCAGGTGCTGGCGCCCGTCGCCTGGTTCCCGGCGACCCGGTTGGAGCTGGGCGCCTTGTCGATCCCGGTGGTGCAGGGATGGAGCATCCCGATCATCATGGCGCTGGGGGCGTGCGGCATGTCGATGGCCATGCCCAATATCTCGGCCATGATCAGCCGGGCGTCGCCGCCTGACCGCCAGGGGGCCATGCTGGGGCTGAACATGGCCTCCAGCTCGGTGGCGCGCATCTTCGGGCCGATGATCGCGGGCGCTTTGTTCTCAGGCCTGGGGCGCGACTGGCCCTTTGTGGTCGGCGCCCTGCTGACCATCCCTGCGGCGGTGATGGCAATCAACGCCGGGCGGGCGATCCGGCGAGGTCAGGTCGCGGCGGATACGCCCGCCAAGTCCTTGTCCTGACTCATCTTGCGTCGGCGGGCGTCTTCGCCTACAAGCCGCGCCTTCGCGTACCGAACCGCCGGGCGAACAGGCATGCCTGGGCGGTTCTTAAACTCTGGAAGACCACCTCCCCCACGGCTCAAGCAGCCCGAAGGGCGGTAGCCCTCCAAATAGGAGACTGAAATGCCGAAACTGAAGACGAAGTCGGGCGCCAAAAAGCGCTTCAAATTCACGGCCACTGGCAAGGTGAAGTCGGGCGTTGCAGGCAAGCGTCACCGCTTGATCAGCCACAACTCGAAATACATCCGCCAGAACCGCGGCACCAAGGTCATGGCCGACGCCGACGCCAAGAAGATCAAATCCTACATGCCGTACGCCTGATCGGCGCGCGCTGTACGACTGATCTCCATCCCAAAGAATTTGAAGGAATAGCGACATGGCTCGCGTAAAACGTGGCGTAACCTCGCACGCCAAGCACAAGAAGGTTCTGGAGCAGGCCAAGGGCTTCTCCGGCCGCCGCAAGAATACGATCCGTACGGCCAAGGCCGCCGTCGACCGCGCCGGGCAATACGCCTATCGCGACCGTCGCACCAAGAAGCGCAACTTCCGCGCCCTTTGGATCCAGCGCATCAACGCCGCTGCGCGTATTGAAGGCTTCACCTACAGCCAGTTCATCAACGGCCTGAACAAGGCCGGCATCGAACTGGACCGCAAGGTCCTGGCCTCGATCGCCGCCGACGCGACCGGCTTCAAGGCCGTCGCCGACAAGGTCCGCGCCGCTCTGGCTTAAGCCACAGTCGCACCGACCAAGATCAACGCCCGCTCCGGTTTTCCGGGGCGGGCGTTCTTCGTTTCAGGCGGCCTCGGCCATTCGGCTTTGCGCCAGCACCATGCGGATGGCGTTCAGCAGGGCGTCGGGCTGGATCGGCTTTTGCGCCACCCCGTTCATGCCTGCGGCGATATAGTCCAACTCGTCCCGCTCGTCGGCGTTGGCCGTCAGGGCCAGGATCGGCAGGGCGCCCGCCGGGCCGGGCAGGGCGCGGATGGCCCGCGTCGCGGCGACCCCGTCCATCACCGGCATCTTGATGTCCATCAGGGCCAGGTCGAACGGACGTGCGCCGACGGCGTCCAGCGCCTCCTGGCCGTTCTCGGCCATCTCGCAGGTGCAGCCGAACATCTCCAGCAGCTTGCCGGCGACAAAGCGGTTGGTCGCATTGTCGTCCACCACCAGCACATGGAGGGTGTCGTGCGGCGTCGGCGCGGCCAGTTCGGGCGTCGTCGTCCCTCGTTCGGTCGCGACGCGCAGCGGCAGCCGCACCTGGAACCGGGCGCCGCCCTGGGGCGAGGTCGCCAGGGAGATGACGCCGCCCATCCGCTCGGCGATCTGGCGGCAGATGGCCAGGCCCAGGCCCGCGCCCGCGCCCTCGCGCCCGGCCTTGCCGGTGTTGAAGGGGTCGAAGATGGTCGCGGCCGCCGCCTCGGGCACGCCGGGGCCGCTGTCGTCCACGGTGAAGATCACCTCGCCGTCGGGTCGGCTTTCGATCAGGGCCACGACCTCGCCCGTCAGGGTGAACTTCAGGGCGTTGCCGATCAAGTTGTTCAGCAACTGCTTCAACCGCATGCCGTCGGCCTGAACGTAAGGGACGGCCAAGTCGGTGCGGATGGTCAGGGCCAGGGCCTTCTCCTCGGCCCGCGCGCGCCACAGGGCGTCGATGTCGAAGGCGACGGCCGACAGGTCCAGCGGCTCTTCTTCCAGGGTCAGCATGCCCGCCGAGGCGCGCGACATGTCTAGCGCATCGGTCAGCAGCCGCAGCAGGCTCTGGCCTGAATCGATGACGGTGCGGACATAGGGGCGCAGTTCTTCCTGCTCCAGCTTCTTGTCCATCAGGGCGGCGACGCCCAGCACCCCGTTCAGCGGGGTGCGGATTTCGTGGCTCATCACCGCCAGGAATTCGGACTTGGCGCGGCTGGAGGCGACGGCCTCGGCCTCGGCGATGGCTAGGTCACGGGCCAGGGCGCCCATCTCTTCGGCGCGCTGGCGGTGCAGGGCGGCGCCGGCCTGAACGATCTGCAGCGCCGTGCCGACCCCGACGTAGCGACCGTCCGCCACCACGACGAAGCCGCCCAGCAGGGCGCCCAGCTCCGCCGCCCCATAGGCCTGAAAGAAGGCCTCCGCGCTGGTCGCCGCGTCCGCGACAGGCGCGTTGCGGTCCATCAGGCTTTCGGCGGGTTTCTTGGCATAGAGGGCGCGCCCGAACTCGGCCGCCATCCTCAGGGTGAAGGCGTTGCGCTCGATGATGCCGACCGGCCGGCCGTCGTCGTCCACGACGGCCAGGGCCAGGGTGTTGGGCTCGGTCTGGAATTGCTCGAACACCTCGGCGCCCGGCGTGGACGTGGCCACCGGCGCGATCAAATCAACGAAGTCACCGATCCGCGGCATCAAGGTCCTCACTCGTTCGGCCCTCGGCTTAGCGGCTGATATTTAACGCCAGCTTTGCCGTTCATGAACCTTTCGCGGCGGGTTTTCGACAATCGATCCGTGAGCGGACGGAAAGGGCCGGTCAATCTCAAGCCGAGGGACGTTCGCTGCAACGCCTTGAAGGGTGACGAAAGCCGTTCCACCCGTTAAGGCACGGGACAAATGACCGATCTCGCCACACTCGAACTCGACCTGATCAACGCCATCGGCGGCGCCGAAAGCGTCGTCGCCCTGGAAGAGGTGCGCATCGCCGCCCTGGGCAAGTCCGGCTCCGTCTCCGGCCTGCTGAAGGGGATGGGCGCGATGAGCCCTGATGAACGCCGTGAACAGGGGCCGATGATCAACGGCCTGCGCGACCGCGTCGCCGCCGCCATCACGGCCAAGAAGGCCGAGCTTGAGGCCGCCGAACTGGACGCCCGGCTCCAGGCAGAGCGCATCGACCTGACCCTGCCGGCTCGCCCGCGTCGCAAGGGCGGGGTCCACCCCACCATGCAGGTGATGGACGAGATGATCGCCCTGTTCGCCGAGATGGGTTTCGCGGTCGCCGAAGGCCCGGACATTGAGGACGACTTCCACAACTTCACCGCCCTTAACTTCCCGCCCAAACATCCGGCGCGGGAGATGCACGACACCTTCTTCCTGAAGCCGGATCCCGAGACGGGCGAGCGCAAGGTGCTGCGCACCCATACGTCGCCGGTGCAGGTCCGCACCATGATGTCGCAGAAACCGCCCATCCGCATCATCGCGCCGGGCCGCACCTTTCGTAAGGATTCGGACGCCACCCACACGCCGATGTTCCACCAGATCGAAGGCCTGGTGATCGACCGCGACATCCATATGGGCCACCTGAAGACCACTCTTCAGACCTTCATCGCCCGCTTCTTCGAGCTGGACGAGGTCCAGGCGCGGTTCCGGCCGCACCACTTCCCCTTCACCGAGCCCTCGGCCGAGATGGACATCCGCTGCGACCGCTCGGGCGGCAAGCTGGTGTTCAACACCGGCGACGACTGGCTGGAGATCCTGGGCTGCGGGATGGTGCATCCCAATGTGCTGCGCAACTGCGGCATCGACCCGGACGAGTATCAGGGCTTCGCCTTCGGCATGGGCGTGGATCGCCTGGCCATGCTGAAATACGGCGTGCCCGATCTGCGCCCCATGTTCGACGCCGACACCCGCTGGCTATCGCACTACGGCTTCTCCGCCTTCGCCGCCCCCAATCCGGCCTCGGGCCTGAGCTGAACAATGACCGACGCAAACGACACCATTACCTTCAAACGGATCGGCGAAGGTCCTGCCTATGACAAGGCCAACATCTGGCTGCCGCAACTGATCGCCGAGGCGATGGCGGCAGGAAAAAACCTGATCGAAAACAAAACCTTTACGGATTGCCGTGTCGAAGGGCCAGCCGTGCTGCTCGCCGCCGGCGGCTGTAAGTTCGACGATTGCGACATGGGCTACTCAGGCGGAGACATCCGTAATCTTCTGCTGGCGCCGGTCGGCCCCGAGAAGGTGATCGGCACGATCGCGTTTCAGAACTGCGCCTTCGTGCGCTGCAAATTCTACGCGGTCGGCTTTACCGGCGCGCCCGCCTTCCTAACGAACTTCGAAGCTGTTCTCAGCCAGGGAAAACAGTCGTCATGAAGTCCATCCTGCCGATCAATCGCCCGCTCGCGGACGTGTCGGATCTGAGCGCCACGACGTTCGAGAACGTCGACATCATTCTGTACGAACTCTATTCGGCCGCCTCGGCCAAGGGTGTTCCGCTGGTCGAAGGTCGCACCTTCATCGGCTGTCGCTTCCAAGGGCCGGCGGTCGTTCTGGTGTCCAATGGCGTGACCTTCACCGACACCAACTTCGGCGATGGGCGAGGCAGCATCCGCAACCTGCTGCTCAACCCTGTCGGCGACAAGGCCATCGGCACGATCCCGATGCGCGACTGTAAATTCATCGGCTGCGAGTTCTACGGCGTCGGCTTTACCGGCACACAAGAGTTCCTCGACCAGGTCAGCGCTCTGACCGACCAGCCCAAGGCCTGAGACGACCATGAAGTTCACCCTGTCCTGGCTGAAGGACCACCTCGAGACCGAGGCGGACGTCCATCAGATCGCCGAAGCCATGACCATGGCCGGGCTGGAGGTCGAGGAGGTTCTCGACCCCGCCGCCAAGCTGGCGCCCTTCACCGTGGCCAGGATCCTATCGGCCGAGCGTCACCCCAACGCCGATCGTTTGCAGGTCTGTCAGGTCGAGACGGTCGATGGGTTGAAGGAAATCGTCTGCGGCGCCCCGAACGCGCGCGCGGGCCTGACCACCATCTACGCCCCCATCGGCGCCTATGTGCCTGGCCTGGGCGTGACCCTGGTCGAGAAGCCTGTGCGCGGCGTGGTGTCGAACGGCATGCTGTGTTCCGCGTCCGAGCTTGAGCTGGCCGACGAGAGCGACGGCATCCAGGAACTGCCGCCCGAGATCCCGGTCGGCACGCCGGTCGCCGGCCTGTTCGGCGCGGAACCCGTCATCGACTTCGAAGTCACGCCGAACCGGCCCGACTGGCTGGGCGTCGCCGGCATCGCGCGGGATCTGGCGGCCGCCAGCGTCGGCAAGCTGAAGCATTTCGACATCGCCGTCGTGCGCGGGGCCTTCCCGTCGCCGATCACCGTGCGGCTGGAGGCGCCCGAGATGTGCCCGGTCTTCGCCGGCCGCGTGATCCGGGGCGTGAAGAACGGCCCGTCGCCGGCCTGGCTGCAGAAACGCCTGACCGCCATCGGCCTGCGCTCGATCAACCGGCTGGTCGATGTCACCAATCTGATCGCCTACGACCGCGCCCGGCCGCTGCACGTCTATGACGTGGCCAAGCTGGTCGGGACCGAGATCGTCGTGCGCGCGGGCCAAGTCTCAGCCGAGACGGCTCACATCGAGGGCGGCGAGCCGGAGCATCTGATCGCTTTGGACGGTAAGACCTATGCGGCCTCGGCCGCCGACTGCGTCATCGCCGACGCCGGGGGCGAGCGCCCCATCGGCCTGGGCGGCGTCATGGGCGGCGAAAGCACCGGCTGTGACGAGACCACCACCGACGTCTTCGTCGAAAGCGCCTGGTTCGACCCACTGGTGATCGCCCAGACGGGCCGTGCGCTCGGCATCCATTCCGACGCCCAGTACCGGTTCGCGCGCGGCGTCGATCCGGTCTCGGTCACGCCGGGCCTGGAACTGGCCACCCGTCTGATCCTGGACCTGTGCGGCGGCGAGCCGTCCGAGATCGTCTTCGTCGGCGAACCCCCGGCCAGCCCGGCGCCCTTCGCCTTCGACCCCGCCTATGTGAAGCGGCTCAGCGGCATGGACCTGGCCGACGACCGGATCGGCACCATCCTGGGCCAGCTCGGCTTCAAGGTCACCGCCGGCCCCGCCGATCAGGCCGAGCCCTGGACCGTGACCCCGCCGTCGTGGCGTCGCGACGTCGAGGGCCGAGCCGATCTGGTCGAGGAGGTGGCGCGGATCGAGGGCTTCGACAGCCTGCCCGACACGCCCCTGCCCGAAGTCGCCCGCCCCGCCGGCGGCGTGCTGAGCCCGCGCCAGGCCCGCGTCCGCGTGGCGCGCCGAGCCTTGGCAGCGCTGGGCTATGCTGAGGCCGTCACCTGGTCCTTCACCAAGCAATCCACGGCCGTTCTGTTCGGCGGCGGCGACGAGCGGCTGGTGCTGGAGAACCCCATCGCGGCCGATCTGGACTGCATGCGGCCCTCGGCCCTGCCGAACCTGATTCAGGCGGCGGCGCGCAACGCCGCGCGCGGTTTCGCCGACGCGGCCCTGTTCGAGATCGGCCCCATCTATCTGGGCGACGGTCCGGCGGATCAGCGTACGGTGATCACTGCTCTGGTCGCCCCCCATGCCGCGCGCCACTGGGCCGGCGCCGGAGAGGACGCCCTGTTCGCACTGAAGGCCGACCTGACGACCCTGCTGGAAGAGATCGGTGCGCCGGTCGCCTCCCTGCAACTGACGCAGGGCCAGAACCGCGACTGGTGGCATCCCGGCCGTTCGGCCCGGCTGCAGCTCGGGCCCAAGAACATCATGGTCGAGTTCGGCGAACTGCATCCGCGAGTGCTTAAAAGCCTGGACGCCGACGGTCCGATGCTGGCCTTCGAGATCGTGCTCGACAATGTCCCCGAACCGCGCGGCAAGGGCGGCAAGGCGCGCGGTTCCGCCGACCTGTCTGCCCTGATGCCCCTGACCCGCGACTTCGCCTTCGTGGTCGAGGACGCCAAGCCGGTCGGCGATCTGGTCCGGGCCGCCACCGGCGCCGACAAGGCCCTGATCGCCGAGGTCCGCGTCTTTGACGTCTATCGCGGCAAGGGCGTGGACGAGGGCTTCAAGTCCGTCGCCCTGGAAGTTGTCCTTCAACCCCGTGACGCCACCCTGACCGAAGCCGAGATCGAAGCCCTGACCGCCAAGGTCGTGGCGGCGGTGGAGAAGCAGGGAGCGAAGCTGCGGGGGTAAGGCTTACGAGTAGAGGCTCCTCCCCATTCATGGGGAGGTGGCTCGAAGCGAAGCGGAGAGACGGAGGGGTTCTTTGCCACCGCACGGACGACCGTGGGACTTCAAGAGCCCCTCCACCGCTTCGCGGTCCCCCTCCCCACAAGTGGGGAGGAGACGACTTCCCCACCGTCCGTAAGCCCCCGTTAACCTTGAAGCCGCAAGGCTGCCGCAAAGGTCGGGGACGGTGCAGCGAAGACCGGCGCGCCAGCCGGCCGTCCTCTCGCCGCCCTCGGAGCGTCCCATGCATCGTCGCCAAATGATCCTTTCCGGCCTGGCCACAGCCGCCGGCGCCTCGGCCGTCGGCGCCTGCGCCTCGGCGCCGGCGCGCGATCCCAACTATCCGATCCGTTCGGATCAGACCGCCCAGGCCTATAGCTTCGACGAACTGGTCTCGGCGGGATCTCGCGAGCTGGGCATCGCGGCCGAGGTGGTCGGCGGGGCCATCGAGCGGGTCTTCGCCGACCAGGGCGACCGTCCGACCGCCTATATCGCGGGCGAGGAGGGCTCCGGCGCCGTGGTGTTCGGCGCCCGCTACGGCCGCGGCGCCCTGCACATGAAGGACCTGTCGGCCTCGCAGGAGGTGTTCTGGCAGGGCGCGTCCGTGGGATGGGACTGGGGCGGCAACGCCAGCCGGGTCTTCACCCTGGTCTATGGCCTGTATCACCCCGACATGATCTATCGCCGCTATCCGGGCATCGAGGGATCGGCCTATCTGGTCGCCGGCCTGGGTGTGAACTATCAGCGCGCCGACGGCATCGTGCTGGCTCCCATCCGCACCGGCGTCGGCCTGCGCCTGGGCGCCAATGTCGGGACCATGAGCTACAGCCGCCAGCGGAATCTGCTGCCGTTCTGATCTTCTCTTTCGTCATCCTCCGACGAGCGTAGCGAGATCGGGGGACCCAGCGGCGCCGAAGGCGATGCGTCGGCCACGACGATGGCCGAAGACCGCATCCGCGACAGGTTCGCGCTCCCGCGCGCCGCTGGGTCCCCCGGTCGCTGCGCGCCGGAGGATGACGAAAGTCAGCTTACAAGTCTCAACGGCGGCGGCGCATCCAGCATCGCCTCCAGCCCCTCGCGCCAGGTCGGATAGGCGGGCCGCCAGTCCAGTTCAGCCTTGGCCAGGGCGTTCGAGACGCGTTTGGAATCCAGGTAGAAGCGCCGCATCGCCTCGCTGACGCTGTCGTCGGTCCAGTTGACCTGGGGCGGGCGGGGCAGGCCCATCCGCTGGGCCGCCCATTCCACCACCACGTCCGCCGGCGAGGGTTCGTCGTCGGTCAGATTATAGGCCGCCCCCGGACGCGGCTGCGCCATCGAGGCGAACAGACCCGAGACCACGTCGTCCACATGGATGCGGTTGAAGATTTGGCCCGGCTTGCGAACCAGCTTCGCCGTCCCGTCCCGCAGCCGCTCGACCACGCTGCGCCCCGGCCCATAGAAGCCCGGCAGGCGGAAGATCTGCACCGTCAGCCCCATCCCCTGCGCCCCGTCCAGCCAGTCGCGCTCGGCCCGCACGCGGCGCGCGCCCTCCAGGGTGGCGGCGTTCAGCGGCCCGTCCTCGAACACCCATCCGCCGGCCCGGTCGCCATAGACGGAGGTGGAGGAGATATAGCCGATCCAGTCGGGCCAGGCGTCGCCCGCCAGCGGTCCCAGGGCGCGCAGACCAGGACAGCCGTGGGCGTCGGGCGCGGCGGTGATCAGGACAGCGGTCGCGGCCTCCAGCGCGGTCTTCAGCGCGCTCGTATCGGTTGGGTCGATGGCGACGATCTCCTCGGCCGCCAGCGTGCGACGGCGTTCGGGATCGCGCGAGGTGGCGGTCGCCCGTCCGCCGCGCCGGATCGCCTCCAGCGCCGTCGCCCGTCCCAGATAGCCGCCGCCGAAGACCAGCAAGTTAAGGGCAGGGGAGGCGTCAGTGGGCATCGGGTTACTCAGGCCGTCAGAACTTTGGAAACCGGCGCGGCCACTGGCGGGCGCGCCTCATTTTTCAGCGCCTCCGCCCGGCGTTGGTTCCAGGCGGACACACAGGCGATCCGGCTGAGATCGGCCCGGCCGGCGTACCGGCGGGCGATGTCCGTCACCTCGTCCATCAGCCCCTGGGCGAGGGTGATAGGCTTCAGACCCAAGTCGCGGAACTGGTCGTTGGCGACGACCAGATCGTTCTCGTCCGCCTCCTGACGAGGGTTGGCGACATTGTGGATTTCGGCGCCGGTCTTGTCGGCGATCATGGCGGCCAGGTCGCGCACGCGCCGGCTCTCGGTCATCTGGTTCAGGATCTTGACCCGCTCGCCGCGTTTGGGCGGGTTCTTCAACGCCAGTTCGACGCAGCGCACCGTGTCCTGGATGTGGATGAAGGCCCGCGTCTGGCCGCCCGATCCATGAACGGTCAGCGGATAGCCCACCGCCGCCTGCATCAGGAACCGGTTCAGCACCGTGCCGTAGTCGCCGTCATAGTCGAACCGGTTGATCAGCCGTTCGTCCTGCTTGGTCTCGGTCGTCTGGGTGCCCCAGACGATGCCCTGGTGGAGGTCGGTGATGCGCAGATTGTCGTTGCGAGCATAGAACTGGAACAGCAGGGCGTCCTGCGTCTTGGTCATGTGATAGATGCTGCCCGGATTGGGCGGGAACAGAATTTCCTGTTCCTCCGGGCCGTGGTCGGTGTCCACCGTCACCTTCAGATAGCCCTCGGGGATGCGCAGGCCGGCGGTGCCGTAGCCATAGACCCCCATAGTCCCCAGGTGGGCCAGATGCACGTCCAGCCCGCTCTCGACGATGGCGGCCAGCAGGTGGTTGGTGGCGTTGATGTTGTTGTCGACGGTGTAGAGCTTGTGCCGCGCCGACTTCATCGAATAGGGGGCGGCCCGCTGCTCGGCGAAATGCACCACGCTGTCGGGGGCATAGTCGCGGATCAGGGCGACCAGACGGTCGAATTCCTTGCCCACCGTCATGTTGACGAAGCCGATGTCGCGGCCCGAGACTTCCTTCCACGCCTTGATCCGCTCGCCCATGGTGCGGATCGGCGTCAGGGACTGGACCTCCAGTTCGTTGTCGATGTTGCGGCGGCTCAGGTTGTCGATGATGGTCACGTCCCACCCGCTAGCCGATAGATGCAGGGCCGTGGGCCAGCCGCAGAAACCGTCGCCGCCCAGAACCAGAACACGCATGGGATAGCCTCGTCGTCGTCTCAAAGGTCATGCCTAACCCAGCAGGCAGGCATCGGCAAAGCGGGGCTGTTAACGACCCGGTGCGACGCTTTGACGAATACCTCTTGGAAAGGGGCGTCGCACGGGGTAAGTCTCGCTCGTCTCCCACTCAAACGCAGCTTTACGGGCCTACACCCGGCTGTTCGCGGCTTGAGCTGATCATGACGGTCGGTCCCGAAAGGACCGGCGCACCATGCGGGCGGCAAGGCATTCCGACAGTTCGACAATCGGGGATCGGCCCCGAGCGAGACGGAACCACGAAACGGACGGAACCGGCCTGAAGGCTTTGGTCCGCCCCTGCACACGGTAGCGCGAATGAGAGATTTCAAGGGCATGAAGCGTCAGCGCGGACGCAATCGGAACAAGGCGGGCGCGTCAAACGCCAACAGCGCCAATCCGAATCGTTCGTGGGACTCGCAAGGCCCCGAGAACATCAAGGTCCGGGGCAACGCCCAGACCGTGTATGAGCGCTATCAGCAGCTGGCCCGCGACGCCTCGTCCGGCGGCGACCGGGTGCTGGCCGAAAACTACCAGCAGCACGCCGAACACTATTACCGCGTCCTGCGCGCGCTGCAGCCGCAGCGGTCCTTCTCGGACATCGCCGCGCGCGAACAGTCGAACCAGGGCTTCGACATCGATTTCGAGGATGAATCCGGCGCCCAGGCCGCCGCCTTCGTCGCCGCCCAGCAGGCCGCCGACCGCCAGGTTCAGGAAGCCGCCGAGCGCAGTGAGCAGAACCAGAACCGCGACCGCGACTACAATCGCGACCGGGATCAGAATCAGAACCGTGATCGGGACCGCGATCAGAATCGTGATCGCGATCAAAACCGCGACCGGGATCAGAACCGGGATCAGAACCGCGAGGCTCAGCAGCCTCGCGAACCGCGTGAACCCCGCGAGCCGCGCGAGGGCGACGATGTCCGCGCCGATGGCGAGGGCGGTCGCCGCGAGAGCCGGCGCGAACGCTGGGAGCGTCGCCGCGAGGAACGCAATCGCCGCTTTGACGGCCAGGAAGGCGCGGAAGACGGCGCCCCCGTCCACGCCGACGCCGCTGATGTCGAGACTGTCAGCGAGACGCCGGTCGTCGAGACACCTGTCGAAACGTCCGTCGTCGAGGACCGTCCCGCGCGCCGTCCGCGTCGCACCGCCGCTGCCATCGCCGCGGACGAAGGCGACGCCCCGACGGCGCTGCCGGGCTTTCTGACCCGCGCCCCCGCCTCGGCGGCTGCTGCTCCGGCCCCGGAAGCGGAAGGCGAGGCGGCCCCGCGTCGTCGCGCCCCGCGTCGCAAGCCGGAAGCCGCCGCGACCAGCGAAGACTAAAAACAACTCAAACGAGCACGTTTACCTGAACGCAACTCCTGCGCGTCATTCTGACGCGTAGGAGGGCGTCATGGATATCGTCTTGCTTGTCTTGTCCCTGGCCCTGGCCGGGACCTGCGCGGGAATATGGCTCTGGCTTCAGGCGCACGCAGTCGCGGTGCGTCTGCGCCGTGAGAATGATCGGCTCGAAACCCGCATCGTCCAGCAGACCCAGGCGCTGCGCAGCGCCCTGATGGCCGCCCAGGCCGATGTCGAGCGTCTTACCGCCGAGGATCGCACCCGCGGCGAGGTCATGCAGGCCCTGGGGCGCGAACTGCGCACGCCGCTGACCACGGTCATGGGCTTTTCCCAACTGCTGAACGTCAACGCCGAGGCCGACCCGCTGACAGCGCGGCAGGCTCAGGCTATCCGCCACATCGAGGCGGCGGGCGGGGTGTTGCTGGCCCTGGTCGAGGAGGCGGACGCCTTCATGACCTCGGGCGACGCCGGCGCCTCGCCCTCCATCCACCGCGTCGACCTGCGCCTGGCCCTGCGTCAGGTCTGCGACGGGGTCGAGCCCCAGGCGCGCGAGGTGGGCGTGACCCTGGCCTGTCCGCCGCCGGCGTCGGGCCTGTGCGTCATGGCCGACCCCGGCCAGGTCCGCCGCATCCTGCGCCGCTTGGTCGAGAACGCCCTGCGTCATTCGCCGGGAGGCGGGACCGTCCGCATGGAGATGAGGCGCGACGACACTAACGTCATCATCGCCATCCATGACGCCGGCGCGACGCCGACGGGCGAGAGGTCCGACCGCCTGTTCCATCCTCTGGACGGACAGGACGCGCGCGGCGGCACCACCCTGGGCGTCGCCTCGATCCAGCGCCTGGCCGAGCGGATGGGCGGCGCCATCACCCAGCAGCGAGAACACTGGGGCGGGACGATCTTCTCGCTCAGCCTGCCGGCCGTCGGCGCCCTGTCTGTCTCGACTCCGAAACAGGCGGTGGTCCTCTATGTCGAGGACAACCCCGCCAACATCGCCCTGATGCGCCAGGCGGCTTCGGGCCTGGGCCTGACCCTGCATGCGGCGGCGACGGGGCCGGAGGGACTGGAGCTGGCCCGTGCCCTGAGGCCCGACGTGATCCTGCTGGATATCGGCCTGCCGGACATGGACGGCTATGAGGTCAAGGCGCGGCTGGACGCCGATCCGATGACGCGCCACGTGCCGGTCCTGGCCCTGACCGCCGCCGTCTCGCCGCAGGATCGCACGCGCGGGCGCGCCGCCGGTTTCGACGCCTGGCTGGCCAAGCCGCTGGACCTGACCGCCCTGGCTGCCGCGTTGAACGACGTGCTGGGCAGCGCGCCGGCGCCCGGCGGCCTTGACGCCGACCGGCGTCAGAGGGCCTAAGAGGGCCACTTCGCCCGCAAGGTCGCCCCCAAGGGAAGCGTTGATGCGTCAGTTCGCCCGGTTCGTTTCGTCCCGTCTGCTCGTTCGCCGGTTGGCGCCCCTGGTCGCCCTCTGCGCCGTCGCCGCCTGCGCCGCGACCCCCCCGCCCCCGCCGCCGCCGCCGTCGAGCGCAGGCACGGGCGCCGCCCTGATGGACTGGCGCGGCGTCATCACCTCGGGCGACCGCGACCGTTATCGCCGTGTCGACGCCGCCTGGACCCTCGCCCTGCAGCAGGCGAATCGTCAGCGCGGCTCCGGCGATCTGCGGACCCTCGGCGAGCTGATCGCGCCCAAGGCTGACCGGCCCGGCGTCGCGCCGCCGCCGGGCGACTATCGCTGCCGCACCGTCAAACTGGGCTCACAGGGCGGCGAGGACGGCTTGGGCTATGTCGTCTACGGCTGGTTCGCCTGCCGCATCGAACAGACGCCGGGTGGACTGAAGTTCTCCAAACTGACTGGCTCCCAGCGTCCCTCGGGCCTGCTCTTCCCAGAGGACGACCGCCACATGGTCCTGCTCGGCTCCATGGCCTTGGCCCAGGAACCGGCCGCCAACTCCTATGGCCGCAACGCCGACCGCGACCTGGTCGCCGTGCTGGAACGTATCGGCGAGGACCGCTGGCGCCTGGTCCTTCCCTGGCCCCAGTACGAGTCCAACCTCGACCTGATCGAACTGGTCCCGGCGCCGCGAAGCTGACCGCGCGCTGAACCGGGCGGCGGCTGGGCCGTTTGCATCTCCATCACCGATGGAGACGCCCATGCGCCGCACCCCTCTGGCCGTTCTGGCCCTGATGACCACCACGGCTTTGGCGGCCTGTGGCGATGACCGTCCGGCCAGCCCAGCCGAGACTTCGCCCGCCGTGACCGAAACGGCCGCTGGCGTCCCGGCTCAAGCGGCGCCCGAGGCCGCAGCCACCCCGCAGCAACAGGCGGCGCCCGTAGAGGGCATGCAGGGCGGAACCGATAGTTGGCGCCAAGTCGCCAATACGGCCGACGCCAGTCTGCTGGGCCGGCTGGACCAGGCGTGGCGCCTGGGCCGCGCCGAGGCGGAAGACGGCGGGTTCGCGCGTCAGGTCGAGGCGTTGGGGCCGCTCGCCGATCCGAACGCGGCGCAGACGGGCCGCATCCAGCCGGGGCCGGGGACCTATCGCTGCCGCACCATCAAGATGGGCCGCCGCGTCGAGGGCCAGGGGTTGGCCTATGTCGAATATCCCTGGTTCACCTGCTCGGTCGAACTGACGCCGGGCGGTGATCTGGTCCTGACCAAGACGACCGGCTCGCAGCGCACGCGCGGCCTGATCTATCCCGACACCGAGCGCCGCGCGGTTTATGTCGGCGCCCAGGCCTGGGGGGCGGACGAAAAGACCTTCCCCGAATATGGCGACAGGACGGAACGCGATCAGGTCGGCGTCATCGAGCGGATCGGCCAGAACCGCTGGCGCCTGGTCCTGCCCTGGCCCAAACAGGAGGCCAAGCTGGAGCTGCTGGAGATCGCTCGATAGGTCAGCGCGCCGTGCAGTCCAGCGGCTTTGCATACTCCACGGCGCTGGGGTCCAGCTGGCGCGCCTGGGCGATCTGCGTCTCGGCCTCGGCGCAGCGGCCGGTCGCGGCCAGAACCCGGGCATAGGAATGTCGGATCGGCGCGGCCTGCGGCAGGGTCGCCAGCGCGGCCTCGCAATAGGCCACGCCCTCGGCCGCGCGCCCGGCCTGGTACAGGATGAAGCAGTGGTTGTTCTGCACTCCGGCCTCGTTGGGCGACAGGGCCAGGGCGGCGCTGCTGTCGGCGACGGCGGCCGGATAGTCGCCCAGCTTGGCCAGCAGACCCGCCCGATTGGTCAGGGCGATCCCGTCAGTCGCGGGCAGGGACATCACCTGAGCCTTGGCCGCCGCAAAGGTCGTCGCATCGCCGTCCTTCAGGATCGGCAGGATGCGGATCAGCACCTCGAACCTGAGTTGGTCATCCACCGGCATGTCGTTGGCCGGATCGCCGGACGCGCTGACTTCGCCTTTCAGCATCCGCCACGCCAGGCTGGCGTCTTCCTGCGCCGCCTCATTGCGTCCGGCGTGGAAGTAGGTGTCGCCTCTGAAGGCGTGGAAGACGATGTCGGAGGTCACCGCCATGCCGGGCGGGACCGCTTCGTCATAAAGACCTAGGGCTTTGGCGTACTGGCCCGCCAGATAGGCCTGGGACGCCAGGTTGATCAGCGCCAGCGCCCGCACCGGCGACCCCTTCGGCGCC
Organism: Brevundimonas sp. AC546; assembly: GCF_979258305.1. Taxonomy (NCBI): domain Bacteria; kingdom Pseudomonadati; phylum Pseudomonadota; class Alphaproteobacteria; order Caulobacterales; family Caulobacteraceae; genus Brevundimonas; species Brevundimonas sp. AC546. Next base: position 1,659,783 of record NZ_OZ409849.1, on the reverse strand, counting down.
GCATCGGCGCAGGCCTGGACGTTCATCTGTCCCGCCGCGTTCGGTTGGCAGACGGCGGGAATGTCCTGAGGCGTCTGCGCGTCCTGCGGCGCCAGGGACAGGCCCAGGATCAGCGCGACGGTCGCGATCATCTCAGTCGGCCCTCGTCAATCTCAGGTCCTGATAGTCGTAGCTGAAGTCGATGTCGGGGCTGACCCCCTTCATCGTCGCCGTCGCGGGCTTGGCCGCCAGGATGGCGAAGGTGACGAAGGCGTCCTCCTCGCGCTTGTCCGGGACACGCGTGCGGAAGGTCTCGCCGTCATAGGGCTCCAACCAGCCTTGCAGGGCGGGCGTGTGGGTGAAGCTCAACCACAGGCCGCTCTTGCGATTGCGCCCCCGCCCTTCGGTCTTGGGCGCGATGACGATGTCGCCGTACCAGGGGTCGCGCCAGGTTCCGGCATAGGATTCAAGCGGCATGGACGGCGCCGCGCCGGCCGCCTGTTTGGCGTCGATCTCGACCGCGGCGGCGATGGATTTCGCATTGCCTTCGGTCTCCATCCGCTTGGAGTCCGCGATCCAGTCGACATCCACCTTGCCCATGCAGATGTCCGAAATCCCCGAGCGCAGCGCGCGCAGCAGGAAGCTCTCCTCGGCGTTGGAGAAGATGCAGAAGCCGGTCTTGCGGCCGGGGATCAACACCGTCGCCGAAATGCCGCCGGGCGAGCCGCCGCCGTGGCTGGCGATCCGCTCGCCACGATAGTCCTGGACCTGGAGCCCCATGGCGTAGGTCGAGGCGATGGACCGGTTGGGCAGTTCCGCCGTGGGTCCAGGCGAGGATCCTACGATGATGTTGGGGCGAACCATCTCGCGCGCCGCATCCTCGGAATAGAGCCGCGACCCGTCCGCCAGCTTGCCGTCGTTCAGGCGCACGGCGATCCATTTGGCCCAGTCGGTCGGCGTCGTACAGATGCCGCCCGCCGCCGCCGCCGAATCCCAGTTCCACACCTCAACGATGGACTTGGCGATGGGCGTCATCGCCCCCTGATAACGCAGCGGCGGCCCGACCCGGCCGTGGGGCAGGGCGGATTTCGCCGGGTCGGCCAGACGCGCCAGGGGCACGGTCTCGGTCATGCCGACCTTGTCCAGGATGCGGGTCTGGATGAAGGCCTCCCAGGTCAGGCCGGACACCGCCTCCAACACCGCGCCTGCGACCACGAACATCAGGTTGCAGTAGTGATAGCGCGCCCTGAACCCGTCCTCGATCGGCACGAAGGCGGCCTGGGCCAGCACCTCGGCGCGGGTGCGGTCCGAATTGGGCCAGAACAGCAGGTCGCCGGCGCCCAGGCCGAACCCGGCCCGGTGGCTCAGCGTATCGCGCACCGTGATGTGCTCGCCGATATAGGGGTCCGACAGGGTGAAGCCGGGCAGGTAGGTCCGAACCGGCGCGTCCCACTTCACCTTGCCCTCGTCGACCAGGATGGCCAGGGCTGCGGCGGTGACGTTCTTGGTGTTGGAGGCGATGGCGAACAGGGTGTGCTCGTCGGCCCGCGCCGGCTTGCCTTGAACCTTGACGCCGTAGCCGCGCGCCAGAACGGTCGTCCCATCCTTGACAACGGCGACGCCCAGCGCCGGCTGATCGGGCCACGCCGCCATGCATTTCGCCACATAGGCGTCCACCGCCTGGGACAGAGACGCATCGTCGTTCGCGGGCGCCTGAGCCGTTGTCTGGGCGAACGCCGGCTGGGCCGCCAGCGCCGCCGCGCCTCCGGAAGTGAACAGGGAACGGCGCGACAGACGAAGGGACATGGCGAACTCCAGCGAAGACGCCGGACGCTAGCGCCCCTTCGAACTCTAGGCCAGTCGCCACCGCTGAAGTTGCTCCAGCACGTCGGCGACGATCTGGTCGTGGGTGAAGCCGGTGATGTCGTGCGGGCGGGCGCCGTCGCCGGTCTGGGCCATCAGTCGCCACTCCAGCAGGCGGCGGCCCTGGGACGTTTCGCGTGCGGTCATGGTCGGCCGCGGGCGTGACCGCGCGCCGATGCGATAGACGAAGGTCCGTTCGCCGTGCCGCAAGGTCAGCCAGGCGGCGGCCTCGTCTGTGCTGATCTCGGCGTCCGGCTCTTCGGCCTCCAGGGCGGCGCGCACCGTCTCCAGCGCGGGCAGGCCGTGGCAGTCGATCTCCTTGACGATGTCGGCACGGGTCGCGGGGGACAGGATGCGCTTCAGCCGTTCGGCCAGAGGCGGCCCTTCCGTCTCGACGTTGCGCCCGGCCAGGTCGGCGTTCATCTGGCGCACCAGGCCGATCGACAGCAGGATCATGATCAGGACGAAGGGCAGGGCAGCGGCCAGGGTGGCGGCCTGAAGCGCGCCCAACCCGCCCGCCAGCAACAAGGCGGCGGCGATCAGGCCCAGCAGCAGGCACCAATAGACCCTCTGCCAGCGCGGCGTATCGTCAGCTCCTCCCGAGGCGATCGTGTCGATCACGAGGGCGCCGGAATCGGCCGAGGTGACGAAGAAGACCGCCACGAGCAGGATCGCCAGGCTTGAGGTGAAGGCCGCGCCCGGCAACTGTTCCAGGAAATAGAACAGGGCGGTCGACAGGTCGGTCGAGACGGCGTTGGAAATCGCCCCCGCCGCCTGTCCCATGTCCAGGCTGATGGCCGTATTGCCGAAGACGGTCATCCACAGGAAGGTGAATCCGGCCGGAACCAGCAGCACGTTCAGCAGGAACTCGCGCACCGTCCGCCCGCGCGAAATCCGGGCGATGAACATGCCCACGAACGGCGACCAGGCGATCCACCAGGCCCAGTAGAACAGGGTCCAGTCCGCCATCCAGGCGCGCGGCTCATAGGCGTAGAGGGTGAAGGTGCGTTCGAAGAAATGATCCAGATACAGGCCGAAGTTCTGGACCAGCGCCTTGAACAGGAAGTTGGTCGGCCCGACCACCAGCACGAACAGCATCAGCAGCACCGCCAGTGTCAGGTTCAGCTCGGACAGACGCCGCACCCCCTTGCCGACACCGCTCATCACCGAGGCGGTCGCCGCCGCCATGACCACGACGATCAGCCCGACCTGGACCCAGGCGGTGTTTGGAATGCCCAACAGATAGGTCAGGCCGCTGTTCATCTGCGACACGCCGAAGCCCAGCGAGGTGGCGATGCCGAAGGCTGTGCCCCAGATGGCGAAGATGTCGACGGCGTCGCCGATGGGGCCGTTGATCCGCTTGCCCAGCAGCGGAGACAACCCCGACCGCAGGGTCAGCGGCAGGCCCTTTCGGTGCGCGAAATAGGCCAGGCTCAACCCCACCAGGGCATAGATGGCCCAGGCGTGCGCGCCATAGTGGAAGAAGGTGATCCCCATCGCCTCGCGGGCGGCGGTGAAGGTGCCGCCTTCGCCGGAGGGCGGATTGATATAGTGCTGGATCGGCTCGGCGACCCCGAAATACATCAGGCCGATGCCCATGCCTGCGGCGAACAGCATGGCCAGCCAGGACAGATAGGGGAAGTCGGGCTCGGCGTCGTCCGGCCCCAGTTTCAGAGCACCCGTAGGCCCGATGGCCAGCACCAGCACCAGCCCCACGAACCCCGCCACCGAGGCGATATAAAGCCAGCCGAAGGTGTCGATCACCCAGGCCTGAACATTCTGGAAGACGCGGTCGGATTGCCCCGGCGCGACGATGGCGACAAGCAGCAGCATCGCGATGATGGCGCTTGCGCCCCAGAACACGCGCGGGTTCATTTTCGTGGTCAGCATCGGGTCAAAGCGTATGGCGAAGCTGGGGGTTCCCTGGCTTGGCCACAGCCCCGCCACGGGGATGAAAAAGATGTAACTGAGGGATGTGGCGGTCGCCTGATAGTGCGCGAAGCAGAAGGACGTTGAGGGACGTCCGCGGGGGACTGGCGCCATGTCGATTCGTAAGCTCGCACCGCTGGTCGGCGTCGTTCTGGCCCTGCCCGCCGGGGCGGCCATGGCCCAGACGCCCGCCCCCGCCCCCGCGACCCAACAGACCCAAACGCCCGCGCCTGCGCCTGACGCCGACAAGGACGCGGCCACGGTCGGGGATGTGGTCGTCAACGCCCGCGCCAGCGATGTGCGGACCTCCATCGATTCCATCAGCCACAGCTTAGCCGACGATCTTCAGGCCGCGACCGGCACCCTGGCTGAAGCCCTGCGCAACGTGCCGTCCGTGGATGTCGATCCTCAGGGAAATGTCTCGCTGCGCGGCGACGGCAACGTCACCATCCTGGTGGACGGCCGCCCGTCGGCGATCCTGTCGGGGCCCAACCGGGCCGACGCCATCCTGCAGCTTTCCGCCGACCGTTATGCCCGCATCGAGGTAATGACCAACCCCTCGGCCGCCTACAGCCCGGAAGGATCCGGCGGCGTCATCAATCTGATCACCAAGCCGACCCCTGTCGCCGTGGCCGGCGCGCCCGGCGCTCCGGCGGAGACCACGACGACCGGCTCGCTGCGGGTCAACCTAGGCGACAACGGCCGCTGGAATGTGGGCGCCAGCGGTTCGCGCCAGAGCGGAAAGCTGACCCTGACGGGCGACCTCAGCTATCGCTACGACGACCAGACCTTCTCCTTCGATCGCCTGCGCGAGCGACTGGATCCGGCCGGCGCCGTCACCTCGACGACGACCACAGCCCAGCAGAATGACTCGACGCAGAAGGGCGCCTTCGGCCGCCTCTCCGCCGAATATCGCCTGACGGAAAAGACGATGCTGACCGGCGAACTGCGGGGCAACCGTTTCGATGTCGATGGTGAAAACCAGGGCCTGTTCGAGACCCGCGACGCCTCGGGGCAGCTGGTCAACGCCTACACCCGCGACGGCGACGGCGCCTTCGTCCTGGACGGCTGGGGCGCCACCGCCCGATTGCTGCATCAGTTCGACACGTCGGGCCACGAATGGTCCAACGAGCTGCGCTACGACCGCAACGACAACGAAAACACCTCCCTGGTCGCCAACGCCTTTCTCACGCCGGTCGCGCCCGACCTTTACGAGCAGCAGCGCTGGCTCAGCGCCCAGGAGACGATCGGTTTCACCAGCGCCTATACCCGGCCGATGAGCGACGGGTCCAAGCTGCGCGCCGGCTATGAGCTGAGCATCAGCCGGCCGGATCAGGACAATGTGCTGCGGCGTGGAGCCTCCGAATCCGCGCTCGCCATAGTCCCGGCGCTGAGCAACCGGTTCGAGGCGGACCAGACCGTCCACGCCCTTTACACCACCTACGAGCGGCCGTTCGGCGAGAAGCTGTCGGCCCAGTTCGGCCTGCGTCTCGAACAGGCGGACATCGAGGTCGAGGACGTCACCAACGGCGTGCGTGCGTCCCAGGACTATTTCCGCGCCTATCCGACGGGCCACCTCCAGTACAAGCTGAACGACGAGCAGACCCTGCGGGCGAGCTACTCGCGTCGCATCCAGCGGCCCCAGCCGACCCAGCTCAATCCCTTTGTGACCTATGGCGATCCGCTGAACCTGCGCTCGGGCAATCCCGATCTGGAGCCGCAGGAGACGGACAGCTTCGAGGCCATGTGGCAGTTGCGGCGCGGCCAGAGCTTCTATCAGGCCACCGCCTATTACCGCGACACGACCAAGGCCTTCACCGACGTGGCGACCGACATCGGGGGCGGCGTCCTGTTGACGCGGCCGGAGAATCTGGGCGCGCGGCGTGACCTGGGCGTCGAACTGACCGCCAGCGGGCGACTGCATCCGACCCTGCGTTACAACGCCAGCCTCAACGCCTTCCGCCAGGAAATCGACACCGCCGGTATCCCCGGCGCCCGCAACCGCGAGGGCGACCTCGTGACGGGCCGCCTCAGCCTGAACTGGCAGCCCACGGCCAAGGACTTCGTCCAGGTGTCGGGCTTCTGGCAGGGCGATCAACTGCTGGCCCAGGGCACGCGCGAGAGCGGCGGCATGCTGAACCTAGGCTATCGCAGGAAGCTGAGCGACACCCTGTCGCTGCAGTTCACGGCCCGCGACCTGCTGAACTCCTTCGGCGGCGCCACCACCTATGACACGCCGCAGTTCCGCGAGCGGGTCGATCAGGACATTAACCTGCGCGCCTTCTATCTGGGCCTGAGCTGGTCGTTCGGCGGCCCCCGTCGTCAGCCGGAACAGTTCGACTTCTCGACCGGCCCGACCGGCGGCTGACCACTCTTGCAGAGCCTGTCTTGACGCCCGTCGCCCCTCCGGCGGCGGGCGTTTTTGCGCGGGGTCTTGCGTGTCCAACCGGCCACACCCACCTCGGATGCAACGGCTCATGGCGTCGCTTCCTGCAAGGGCGCATTGGGTTGAAATCCGCCTCCCGAGGGGACTGAAGACCATGAATCTCGAACTCTATTCCGACCGCGCCAAACAGGCCGTCCAGTCGGCCCAGTCGCTGGCGCTCGCCCGCCGTCACCAGCAGTTCGCGCCCGAGCATCTGCTCAAGGTGCTGCTGGAGGAGCGCGACGGCCTGGCCCGCAACCTGATCACGGCCGCCGGCGGCGACGCCCGCCGCGCCGAGGCTGATGTCGAGACCGCATTGAAGAAACGCGCCCAGGTCTCTGGCGGCTCGGGCCAGCTCTATCTGGACGGCGACACCGCCCGCGTCTTCGCCGCCGCCGAGGACGCGTCGAAAAAGGCCGGCGACGCCTTCGTCACCACCGAACGCCTGCTGGCGGCGCTCGCCAAGGAAGGCGGGGTCGCCGCCGAGGTGCTGAAATCCTCCGGCGCGACGGCCGAGAAACTGGACGCCGCCATCGCCGAGGTGCGCAAGGGCAAGACCGCCGACAGCGCCGGCGCCGAGGACGGCTATGACGCCCTGAAACGCTACGCCCGCGACCTGACACTGGCTGCCCGCGACGGCAAGATCGACCCGGTCATCGGCCGCGACGAGGAGATCCGCCGCACCATCCAGGTCCTGGCCCGGCGCACCAAGAACAACCCCGTCCTGATCGGCGAACCGGGCGTCGGCAAGACCGCCATCGTCGAGGGCCTGGCCCTGCGCATCGTCAACGGCGACGTGCCCGAGAGCTTGCGCGACAAGACCGTCATGGCGCTGGACATGGGCTCCCTGATCGCCGGCGCGAAATACCGCGGCGAGTTCGAGGAGCGGCTGAAGGCCGTCCTGTCCGAGGTCTCGGCGGCCGAGGGAGGCATCGTCCTGTTCATCGACGAGATGCACACCCTGGTCGGTGCCGGCAAGGGCGACGGCGCCATGGACGCCTCCAACCTACTGAAGCCGGCGCTGGCACGCGGCGAACTGCACTGCGTCGGCGCCACCACGCTGGATGAGTATCGCAAACACGTCGAGAAGGACGCGGCCCTGGCCCGTCGCTTCCAGCCGGTCTTCGTCGCCGAACCGACGGTCGAGGACACGGTGTCGATCCTGCGCGGCCTGAAGGAGAAGTACGAGGTCCACCACGGGGTGCGGATTTCGGACAGCGCCATCGTCGCCGCCGCCACCCTGTCGAACCGCTACATCACCGACCGCTTCCTGCCGGACAAGGCCATCGACCTGATCGACGAGGCCGCCAGCCGCGTGCGCATGGCGGTGGACTCCAAGCCCGAGGCCCTGGACGAGATCGACCGCCGCCTGGTCCAGCTGAAGATCGAACGCGAGGCCCTGAAGAAGGAGACGGACACGGCGTCCAAGGCCCGGCTGGAAAAGCTGGAGGACGAGATCGCCGATCTGGAAGGCCAGTCCGACGACCTGACCACCCAGTGGAAGGCCGAAAAGGACAAGGTCGGCCAGGGCGCGACGTTGCGTGAAACCTTGGACCGCCTGCGCCTCGAACTGGCCAACGCCCAGCGCGCCGGCGACCTGGGCCGCGCGTCCGAGATCGCCTACGGCCAGATCCCCCAGATCGAAAAACAGCTCGAAGAAGCCGAAGCCAACGAGACCAGCGGCAAGGGTCCGCTGACCCCCGAGGTCGTCGACGCCGAACAGATCGCCGCCGTCGTCAGCCGCTGGACCGGCGTCCCCGTCGACAAGATGCTGGAGGGCGAACGCGAGAAACTGCTCCAGATGGAGACCGCCCTGGGCGGCCGCGTCGTCGGTCAGGACGAGGCGCTCGCCGCCGTTTCCGACGCCGTGCGCCGCGCCCGCGCCGGCCTGAACGACCCCAACCGACCGCTGGGCAGCTTCCTGTTCCTGGGCCCGACCGGCGTGGGCAAGACCGAACTGACCAAGGCCCTGGCCGAGTTCCTGTTCACCGACGAGGCGGCCATCACCCGCCTGGATATGTCGGAATATATGGAGAAGCACAGCGTCTCCCGCCTGATCGGCGCCCCTCCCGGCTATGTCGGCTATGACGAGGGCGGCGCCCTGACCGAGGCCGTGCGCCGTCGCCCCTATCAGGTCGTCCTGTTCGACGAGGTCGAAAAGGCCCACCCCGATGTCTTCAACGTCCTGCTGCAGGTGCTGGACGACGGCCGCCTGACCGACGGCCAGGGCCGCACCATCGACTTCCGCAACACCCTGATCATCATGACCTCCAACCTGGGCAGCCAGTATTTAGCCGAACAGGGCGAGGGCGATGATGTGGAAGCCGTCCGCCCCTTCGTCATGGACGCCGTCCGCGCCCACTTCCGGCCCGAGTTCCTGAACCGGATCGACGAGATCATCCTGTTCCACCGCCTGGGCCGCGACCAGATGGGCGGCATCGTGCGGATCCAACTGTCACGGTTCGAGAAACTCCTCGCCGACCGCCGTCTGTCGCTGGACCTCGATGACAGAGCTTTGGCCTGGCTCGCCGACCGCGGCTACGACCCCGCCTATGGGGCGCGGCCGCTGAAGCGGGTGATCCAGAAGGACTTGGTCGATCCGATTGCAAGGAAACTACTGGCCGGCGAGATCGAGGACGGCGGGGTGATTGCTGTGACGGCGGGGGACGGCGGGCTAGAGATCGGGAAGGTGCGGGTGCATTAGGGCAAGGGTTTCAAGCTGCCTTTGCAGCTTTTATTGCGCGATCTGCAATTGATTCATGGAAACCGTTACTTGTTAGGTCTTCTTTCTTTATCGACTTCTTGTAGACGTCAATCAAAGCAAGAATTGCTAAAAATGCAGGCGATGCGCTCCATGAATCTCCATCATCATCATTGATTAAGCGCTCAAATATGCGGAAATCTGCAGATTTCAGAGCTATTTCTAGATCTGAAACGGATTTCAGGCCTAGCCGTTGAGAAATGCTTGAAAGGTGGGAAATTGAATCCTCATCAGTTTCATCCTCCGTAAAGTTATACGGATTTTCACCATCTTCATAAATATCAAATCCTGCTTCGGTCGCGTTATCCACAAGTAATTTTGTAACATCAGAAGCCGCAAGAAATTCTTTAACGCTATATGCTGATATTTTTATAGTTTTATCACCTGAAGCGATTGAATTCTTCGCCTGAAGTTGGTTGTCCAGCCGCTCGTTTCTTATTTCTACAAATTGCTCATCTACAAGTTCAAATAGACCGGCTAATCTATTCAGCTTTCTTTGAAGTGCTGACGGCACATCGGAATCTTGCTTGTAGTTTACAATATGAGAAACGGCTGACCAAGCGTGCTGGACTACTGTTCTTACCTGTATTTCTACGTTCATGTTTTTGAACTGCCGCCACTCCGGAAGTTCGTATCTTCGCTCACTAATTTGACATATTAGATGATAGCTCAAATAGCCAAACCGGAAAGATTCTAGACTTTCTCGGCTATTGCTAAATTGTTCTTCTTTAACAACAAATTCTGTCCTCATGATATCTATTACTTTTGCGATATCATCGTGAAAATTACATATCACACGTACGCCGCAAAGGTCAGTCATGTCGGAAAGAGGAGATTTATAACGCTTTCCCGGCCGCGAAATTTTTTCAGAGAAAGATTCAGTTGTCTTGGCGCGAGATTCTACAAGATGGAATCTTATCCCTTCAGATCGCAGAAGGCTTTCAATCAGATTTTGTAAACTCGCAGACAAAGCCACATATTGAGGTCGAACCTCTTCGTAGCTTCTTATTTGCTCAGCTTTCCGAGTGGCTGCCATTCTAACCGTTCCCGTGCTGCCATGCCAATTTTACGGCAGGGTCCGTCCATATGACAGCAGTATCCAGCAAATTTATGAGACGCTACTGCTGTTAGTTGTTCGTGTGCTCTCTAGGTTGGTAAAAAAGTCGGAGCGGCGCGTGCAGGTGTCTGTCATAGCCCAGCCGTTGTCGTCTCGGATCGTTATCTCCCGTTGAGAAAATTGCTGCGAAACGGATGATAAGGCCGGGATGTCGAGGTCGGCGTGAGCCGCCGCACCGGCTGAGTCGCAGCGGGTGTTTGGGCAGCGCGCGACCCTCACCCTTTCGCGCAAGAACGTCGGCTGCGCCGCCGTGCGCTCAAGCCCTCTCCCAATGGGAGAGGGATGCATGGGAACCAAACAGGAACATTAACGCTTTTGGTTTGTCTGATTAGGAGGCTGTCATGGCTAAGAATGAGCAGACCAGCGATAAAGCCGGTAAATCCGCATCCAAGGTGCTGCGCGACGATCGAACGGGCAAAGATTCCAAGAGCGCGGCGGGGTCAGCCCTGTCCCAACGTCCCGACAAGAAGAAGTAGGGTGCGGTCCTTCTCCCATTGGGAGAAGGTGGCCGCGAAGCGGACGGATGAGGGTCGGGTGTCGAAGTCGGCGGGAGCCGCCACACGGGTCGGGCCGCAGCGGGTGTCCGGGGGGTGCGACCCTCACCCTTTCGCGCAAGGACGGCGGCTGCGCCATCGTGCGCTCAAGCCCTCTCCCAATGGGAGAGGGGAGGGCAAAACTTGATCCTTCTCCCGGTGGGAGAAGGTGGCCGCGAAGCGGACGGATGAGGGTCGGGTGTCGAAGTCGGCGTGAGCCGTCGCGCCGGTCGGGCCGCAACGGGTGTCCGGGTGGCGCGCGACCCTCACCCTTTCGCGCAAGGACGACGGCTGCACCGCCGTGCGCTCAAGCCCTCTCCCAATGGGAGAGGGGAGGCCAACTTGATCCTTCTGCCATTGGGAGAAGGTGGCCGCGAAGCGGACGGATGAGGGTCGGGTGTTGAAGTCGGCGTGAGCCGTCGCACCGGTCGGGCCGCAGCGGGTGTCTGGGCGGCGCGCGACCCTCACCCTTTCGCCTTGCCGATCGCTGCGCTCTCGGAGGCTCAAGCCCTCTCCCAATGGGAGAGGGAAGCTTAGAGGCCCAGCGTCCTGGCGCGATCACGGATGGCGTCGTCGATGCGGGCGGGGTCGGTCAGGGCTTCGGTGTTGGTGAAGCGGACGACGGTCCAGCCTAGCGCCTCGATCTCCTGCTGGCGGTAGTGGTCGTTCAGCGCGACCTCATCGTGCTCATGCACCCCGCCGTCGATCTCGATGACCAGCCGCAGCGGGACGCAGGCGAAATCGACCACGAAGCGGCCGACCGGGTGCTGGCGTCGCACCTTCCAGCCGTCGACCGCGCCGCCCCGCAGTCGCGCCCAGATGCGGTCCTCGGCCAGGCCGCCGCTCTGGCGAAGCCCCCGCGAGCATGGCGTCAGGCGGCTGGTCGTCATGCGCGGGTCTCCGTTAGAACCCCATCCCACATCCGTCGCCGGCTTTCGGCAAGCGAAAGCCGCTAACCCGCGCATCTGCGGCCAAGGGAGCCAGAGATTTCAACTCTCTACCGCCCACCAGCGTCCTCTTCCTGCCCATCCTCCAAAACCGTGCGATCCTGTTTCCGCTCGTCCGCATCGGACGCGCGGCGCAGCCGGGGAGGGCGGATTTGAGACGAATTGCACTATTCAGACGGTGTTTTTCGCAGCCGACCGTCTGAAATCCCTCAGTCCTTGGGGATCGGGTTGGTCCTCGGGTCCGGGCCGTTGGTGATGACGCGGTCGCGTTCGCCCAGGTCCTTGATGATCTTGACGTCGGTGAAGCCGGCGGCCTCGAACAGGGCCTTGACCTGCGGGCCCTGATCAAAGCCGATCTCGACGGCGAAGACGCCCAGCGGTTTCAGGATGCGTTTCACCTCGGGCGCCAGGTCGCGATAGGCCTGCAGCCCGTCGGGGCCGCCGTCCAGGGCCAGGTGCGGGTCGTGGTCGCGGACCTCGGGGTCCAGGGTCGCGATATGGTCGGTGGGGATATAGGGCGGGTTGGACAAGACCAGGTCGAAGCTGGCGTCGCCAAAGCCCGCCGCCCATTCGGTGCGCAGGAAGACGGCGCGGTCGTTCAGGTCCAGGTTGGCCGCATTCTCCTTGGCCACGGCCAAAGCCTCCGACGAGATGTCGGTGCCGACGCCCTTGGCGGCCGGCCGCTCGGCCAGCAGGGCCAAGAGGATCGCGCCCGAGCCGGTGCCCAGGTCGATGGCCTCGAACGCCTCGTTCCTGGCGAAGGCCAGCATGGCCACGTCCATCAGGGTCTCGGTGTCGGGGCGGGGGCTGAGCACGTCGGGGGTGACGTTCAGCATGATCTTCCAGAAGCCCTTCTTGCCGATGATGCGCGACACCGGCTCGCGCCTCAGGCGGCGCTCGACCATGGCCTCATAGGCGCTCAGCTGGTCGTCGGTGATGACGCGATAGGGATCGGTCAGGATGTCCATGCGGCTGGCGCCCGATGCGGCCTCCAGCAGCAGGCGGGCGTCGATGGCGGGGCTGTCGATGCTGCCGGTCTTCAGCCTGGCCTGGGCGGCCTTCCACGCGGTCAGCAGGGTGTTGGATGCGGTCATGGTCGCTGATTGGCCCGCGCGGGCGCCGATTTCAAGCATTTGCGGAACGGGTGCGCAGCTATACCGTTCGCCAGCCATGTCCGACCGCAAGTCCGCCCAACGCCCGTCCGTCCTGTCACGCCTGTCGTCCTCGGCCCGCCCTGTGCGGCGGGGCGGCAAGGGCGGCGGCGGGATCTGGCGCTATGTCGCGGCGGCCGTCGGTGGGCTGACGGCCGGAGCGGGCGCCGCCCACCTGCTGTACAGCCAGGGCCACAAGGTCGGGGTCGAGCTGCGTCCCGAACGCCCAGAACCCCTACCGCCTAAGCCGCCGACGCCCGAGGACTACGACGCCAAGGAGCCGGGGCGCGGTCGCATGGCCAAACGGCCCGAGCACATCCCGCATAGGGGCTGGTCCGACATCGTCTGGCGCACCGGCGGCTCCTATTTCGGCGACCGGGTCGGGTTCGTGGCGGGGGGCGTGACCTTCTTCACCCTGCTGTCGCTGTTCCCCCTGCTGGGTACGTTCGTGACCCTGTACGGCCTGTTCGCCGATCCGGCGGACGCCTGGGGGCGGCTGAACTTCCTCTACGCCGTCCTGCCCGACAGCATCGCCGTCTTCCTGGGCGGAGAGATGCAGCGCCTGGCCCAGAACTCGAACAGCCAGCTGACCTTCACCCTGATCTGGACCCTGGCCCTGTCGCTGTGGACCGCCAACGGAGCGGTCAAGGTGCTGTTCTACGGCCTGAACGTCGCCTACCACGAGGTCGAGCGGCGCAACCTGATCCGTTATAACCTGCTGTGCATGGCCTTCACCGTGGGGGCCATCGTGGCGGTGCTGCTGACCTCCGTGCTGGTGGTCGGCGTGCCGGTGGTGGTGCGGCTGTTCGGGCTGGAGGAGGAGTGGGGCTATCTGGCGCCGTTGCGCTGGCCGCTGCTGCTGGCCGGCTATATCGCCGCCCTGACCGTCATCTATCGCTTCGGCCCCTGCCGTCAGCGCGCCCGCTGGCGCTGGGTGACGCCCGGCGCGATCTTTGCGGCCGTGCTCAGCCTGACGGTGTCCTTCCTGTTCAGCTGGTATCTGAACAACTTTGTGCGGACCGACAGCTATGGGCCGCTGGCGGCCATGATGGGTTTCCTGCTGTGGACCTGGCTGTCGGTGCAGGTGATCCTGATGGGGGCCGAGCTGAACGCCGAGATCGAGCACCAGACCGCCGTGGACACCACGACCGGCAAGCCGCTGCCGATCGGCGAGCGCGGCGCCAAGGTCGCCGACAGCATCGGCGCCCGGCGCGGCAACCCCGCCGCCCTGGCCTTCACCCAGCGCCAGGCCGAGCGGGTGGCGGACCGAATGCGCGGCCGCCAGAACCGCAAGGCCGTGGAGGTCGTCTCTAAAGAATGAAGCGGCTCAGATCGACGTCCTTGGTCAGGGCGTCCATCTTCTGGCGCACGGCGTCGCCGTCGAAGGCCACGGTCTGGCCCGACAGGTCCGAGGCCTTGAAGCTGGTCTCTTCCAGCACCCGCTCCATCACGGTCTGAAGCCGCCGCGCGCCGATGTTCTCGATGGCGCTGTTGGCCGCCACCGCCGCATCGGCCATCGCCTCGACCGCATCGTCGGTGAAGGTCAGGGTCACGTTCTCGGTCGCCAGCAGGGCCTGGTTCTGACGGATCAGATTGGCTTCGGGCTCGGTCAGGATGCGCTTGAAGTCGTCGCGCGTCAGGGCCTTCAGCTCGACCCGGATCGGCAGGCGTCCCTGAAGCTCGGGCAACAGGTCCGACGGCTTGGCGACGTGGAAGGCGCCCGAGGCGATGAACAGCACATGGTCGGTCTTCACCGGCCCGTATTTGGTCGAGACGGTGGTCCCCTCGATCAGCGGCAGCAGGTCGCGCTGGACCCCCTCGCGCGACACGTCGGCGCCGGATGCGCCCTGCCGCGCGGCGACCTTGTCGATCTCGTCCAGGAAGACGATGCCCTCGTTTTCGGCCAGCAGCAGCGCCTCCTGGGTCAGGCTGTCCTGATCCAGCAGCTTGTCGCCCTCCTCGGCGATCAGGGGCGTGGTCGCGTCGCGCACGGTCAGCTTGACGGTCTTGGTGCGCCCGCCGCCCATCTTGCCCAGCATCTCCGACAGGTTCAGCAGGCCGACGTTGCCGCCGCCCGGAATGTCCAGGCCCTGGATCGGCGAGGCGGTGTCGGCCAGCGAAATCTCGATCTCCTTGTCGTCCAGTTCTCCGGCCCGCAGCTTCTTGCGGAAGCTGTCGCGCGTCGCCGGCCCCGCGCCCGGTCCGACCAGGGCGTCCAGAATGCGGTCCTCGGCGGCGGCTTCCGCCTTGGCCCGCACGTCGCCGCGCCTGCGCTCGCGCACCATGATCAGGGCGCTCTCGACCAGGTCGCGCACGATCTGGTCCACGTCGCGGCCGACATAGCCGACCTCGGTGAACTTGGTGGCCTCGACCTTGAGGAAGGGCGAACCCGCCAGCTTGGCCAGGCGCCGGGCGATCTCGGTCTTGCCGACGCCGGTGGGGCCGATCATCAGGATGTTCTTGGGCGTCACCTCGTCACGCAGGTCCGCCGGCACGCGCTTCCTGCGCCAGCGGTTCCTCAACGCCACGGCCACGGCGCGCTTGGCGTCGTCCTGGCCGACGATATAGCGATCCAGTTCGGAGACGATCTCGCGGGGGGTCAATTCAGTCATGTGGTGCAGATAGGAGGTCGCAAAGCGGAGCGGGAGGGGGCGCGCGCAATGTCGCGCTGGGCGATCTGGAGTTGGGCCGAGGCGCCAAGTCTCCTCCCTGCGAAGCGGGGAGGGAGACCGCCCCCGGGTCTCGCCAAAGGCGAGCCCGAGGACAGGCTACGCGGTGGAGGGGCTCTTGAAGTCCCGCAGGCGACTGTGGTGCGGCGCAGAACCCCTCCGTCACGGCGCGAAGACGCGCCGCGCCACCTCCCCGCTTCGCAGGGAGGAGACGTGAGATTGGGCCGTCTCCCGCCCAGCAAAAAGGCGCCCTCCAGCCGGAGGGCGCCTTTGATGTCTCAGCCGTTGTCGCGCCCGATCAGGCCGCGTTGGCGGCCTTGCCCTTGGCCAGCTTGTCCAGGTGCGCCTGCATGCCCTTGGCGATCATGTCGGCGGCCTCGCCGGCGTCGCCCCAGCCCTCGACCGTGACCGACTTGCCCTTCTCCAGGTCCTTGTAGCGGGTGAAGAAGTGTTCGATCTGCTCGATCAGGATGGCCGGCAGCTGACGATAGCTGGCGATCTCGGTGTAGTAGGGGTTCAGCTTGTCGACCGGCACGGCGAGGATCTTCTCGTCGCCGCCGGCCTCGTCCGTCATCTTCAGCACGCCGATGGGGCGCGAGCGGATGACGCAGCCGGGCACGACCGGCGTCGGGTTCAGCACGATCACGTCGCAGGGATCGCCGTCGTCCGACAGGGTGTGCGGCACGAAGCCGTAGTTGCCCGGGTAGTACATGGCGGTGTGCAGGAACCGATCGACGAACAGGGCGCCGGAGGCCTTGTCCATCTCGTACTTCACCGGCAGACCGCCCTGCGGGATCTCGATGATGACGTTGATGTCCCAGGGAGCGTTCGGGCCGACCGGAATGGCGTCAAGGTTCATGGCGGATCTTTGCTGCGACTGCGAAATTCGAAAAGGCGAGGCGTGATAAGCCTACCAGCCCGTAACGGCAAGCGCGACATGCGGCGGACAGGCTTGCGTCCAGGCGCATCATCGCGGACATCTTGTCCATGACCTTGACCGACTGGGCCGCCCTGGCGCTCTTTTTCATCTGCTGGCTGGGATACAGCCCCATCCTGGCCTTCATCAGCCGTAAGGGCGGCTCGCTGAACAAGGACATGGAGCATGTCCGTGCGGTGTGGATGCAGTCCATGACCCACCGCGAGATGAAGCTGATCGACAGCCAACTGATGGGCCATTCGATCAACTCGGCCTCCTTCTTCGCCTCGACAAATTTGCTGCTGATCGCGGCGGTGGGCGGCATATTGTTCGGCGGCGAGAGCGCGCTCCAGGGGTTCGCCGCCGTCGGGGCCGAGAATGTGCCGATCAAGATCTTGGAGGCCAAGCTGGCCCTGGTGCTGATTTGTCTGGCGCGGGGCTTTCTCGACTTCATCTGGGCGCTGCGCCAGATGAACTACACCCTGGCCCTGATCGGCTCGGCCCCCGAACTGCATTCCAATACCGACCGCAAGGCGTTCAGCGAGGCGGCGGGTCAGCTTCTGAACCCCGCCCTCAGTTCATTCAGCCAGGGGGTTAGGGGATACTATTTCGCCCTGGCGGCGGCGGCCTGGCTGTTCGGGCCGCTGTGGCTGGCGCTCGGTGTGGCGTCGTCGTTCGGCCTGCTGATCTATCGCCAGGAAGCCTCGCCGGCCGCGCGGGCTATTCGCAATGCGCGGCGTTTGCTGGAGCATTGAGGGCCTATATCTCGCACATGCGAGATAAGGTCGATGTCAGACTTTGGTCTAATACGCGCCATGTTACCGGTTACATCGCCGTATTTGCGTAACAAGGCGTGACCACCAGGACGCGCATCGGCCTTGACCTATTGTGCATCGCAACCTAAGTTGACCTCTGACGCCTCCGGGCGTCTTGCCCTTCCTGGGCGTTTCCTCCCTATAGACTTTAATGCCGCACCTTCGGGTGCGGCTTTTTTTTTGATCTGATCAGCGATCAGTCAGGCGCACCCAAGGCTTTGCGCCTATGGCTCCGCGCTCACGGCTCCGCACACAGGGCGGCGATCACGCGCGACAGGGCCTTTTGCGTCGGGGCGTAGGTCGCGGCGGGTTGAAGCGTCGCCTCGTCCAGATACAGCCGCCGGCTCAGCTCGATCTGGATCGCCTCATAGCCGTCGTCGGGCCGACCCCAGCGCTGGGTGGACCAACCGCCGGCATAGGGGTGGTTCTGCGCCACCCGCCAACCGAGTCCCTCGAACAGGTCCCGCAGCCGTCGGCTGAGCCGCGCGCTGCACGCCGAGCCGTAACGGTCGCCCAGCACCACCTCGGCCCCCACCGCTCGTGCCGGCATCGAATGCCAGTCGATCAGCACCGCCCGCCCATGGCGCGCGCGCGTCGTCTCCATCAGTTCGCCCAGCGCCTGATGATAGGGGTGATGAACCGCAGCGATGCGGCCCCGCGCCTCGGCCAGGCTCAGCCGACGCGCATAGAGGGGCGTCCCGTCGCCCGCCAGGCGCGGCACGACGCCGTAGCCGGCGGCGGTCTTGGCCCCCACCGGCCCGTCCAGGCCGTCGATCAAGGCGGGATCCAACTCGCCGGGGTCGCGGTTCAGATCGACATAGGCCCGGCCGATCCGCCCCTCGATCAGGGCCGCGCCTTGGCAGGGACCGTCCGCGATCAACTGTCCGACCAAGGCGTCTTCGGCGCTTTTCAGGCTGGCCGGCGCCAGGTCGGGGGCGGCGCCCATGTCCGTCGGATAGCGGTCGCCCGAGTGCGGCGAGGCGAACACCAGCGCGGTCGCCTTGACGCCCGAGGCCGGCGCGGTGATCGAAAAGCTGTCGCCGCCGTCGGTCATGCCTCCGCATAGCGGGTTTCGCTGTGGAAGGAAGTCGGCTGATCGGTGAATTTCATCGGCGGTTTACCGTTGCGCCCCTAGTCTGGTCGCCTGTTTCAAAGGTGTTTCTCGAATGGCGCGTATCCTCCTGGCCGAAGACGACGGTTCGTTGCGCGGATTTCTGACGCGCGCGCTGGAGCGGGCGGGCCATCAGGTCATCGACTGCGAGAACGGTGACGACGCCATCGACGCCCTGGAGCACGGCCCCTACGACCTGTTGCTGACCGACATCGTCATGCCGGGCGCGGACGGCATCGAGGTGGCGCGCGTCGCCGCCGCCCGTCAGCCGGGCCTGCGCATCATGTTCATCACCGGTTTCGCCGCCGTGGCCCTGACCGCCGCCCAGGCCACGCCCGACGCCAAGGTCCTGTCCAAGCCCGTCCATCTGCGCGACCTGGTCAACGAGGTCGAGCGCATGGTCGCCGCCTGAGCGGCTGACCCGACGGCGGTTTTCGAGAAATCTCTTTCTTGCCGTGAAATCGGCTTGATGCCGACAGGCCGCGCCGCTATACGACCGCTCTTCCCGCTCCGAACCGCTTTTTCGGAGCCCTACGGCGGATGCGTAGCTCAGCGGGAGAGCACCTCGTTGACATCGAGGGGGTCACAGGTTCAATCCCTGTCGCGTCCACCATTTCTTTCAATAACTTAGCTTGCTGCAGTGTTGGCGCGCTGGCCAAAAACTGGCCGGAAATGCCGCGTGTTCAAATGCTGATCTGCGCATAGTTTCCGTCGGGGTGCGCCGAACAGTCGTCCCCGGCATACGATTCTGACTCAAACGCGGTCTTTGGCGATGTCCGCTTTCGAGCAAGCGTCGTTCAGTTGTCGAATGCACAGGTATGACTCATTTTTGACTTTGGGAACGTCCGCTTGTGCGTGTCCTGCTGTGTAGCAGACCATCAGAATTCGGCCGATGATCCTGGACGCCGCCGTCATGTCGGCGACGGCCAGATTCTAGATAGGATGCTAGCCCCGGCGCGCTGCCTCCGCCGACTTCAGAACCCGAAGGAAGTTGCCGCTCCAGATGGCGTCGATCTGTGCCTCGGTGTAGCCGCGCTTCAGCAGTTCGGCGGTGACGTTGGCGGCGTCGGCCTCGCTGTCGAAGCCGGTGATGCCCGCCCCGTGGTTGAAGTCGGTGCCGATGCCGACATGCTCCCAGCCGATCCGTTTGGCGATGTATTCGATGTGATCGACATAGTGGCTGACGGTCGCCCGGGGCAGCAGGGGCGCCAGATCGTCGAGGAAGGCCTGTTGGGGCGCGCCCGTCAGGGTTCCGTAGCCGTCGTTGGCGGCGGCGAAGGCGGCCGACAAGCCGTGCTGGACGCGGACGGCCGCGATCTTCTCGCGCGCGGCGGCGTCGGGAACGACAAGGTATGAGTTGAACGGCGTGACCTGGACCACGCCGCCATTGGCCTTGATCGCGTCCAGTTCGGCGTCGGACAGATTGCGGGTGTTGTCGATCAGGGCGCGCACATTGGAATGGGTCGCCGCCACCGGAACCCGGGTCAGCTGCAGGGTCTGGAGCAGGGCGTCGCTCGACAGCTGCGACACGTCGATCAGCACGCCCAGATCATTCAGCCGCGCGACCGCCTGACGACCGATCGGCGAAAGGCCGTTGTGTTCGGCGGGCGGCGCCTCCCCGGGTCGCGAGGAATCCGACCAGCTGTTGTGGCCGGCGTGGTTGAAGGCGAAGACCCGGACGCCGTCTCGATACAGGGCGTCGATCTGGCTCAGGTCGTCGCCCAGAGAACGGGCGTTCTGGAAGCCGATGATGACGGCCACCTTGCCCTCTCCGGCCAGACGGGTGACGTCGTCGGCGCTGAGGGCGATGCCGACCCGGGCGGGATTGTCGGCGGCGAACGCGCGGATCCTGGCCAGTTTTTCGTCCACCTCGGCGCGGGCGGCGGCGGCGCCGGCGGCGTCGCGCGGTCCGGGCCCGACGGCCAGGGACAGGACGATGGCGTCCACTCCGCCGCGAGTTAGGTGATTTAGATCGGCGCGGGAGCCGCCGCCCGGCAGGTGGTAGCGCTGCGGCGTGGAGGGCAGGAGGATGTCCGCATGGCCGTCGAGCACGAGGGCGCGGCGATGGACGGCGGCGGCGTCCGTGGCCTGGGCCGTCGCCGTCTGGGCTGCGGCCTGACCTGCGATCAGGAGGAGGGCGGCGGAGGCGACGCCGGCGAGGAAGCGATGGGTCACGGGAGGTGTCCTTGGGTTGGGAGGTCGGAAAAAGGTCAGGGAGCGGACGGTGGGGCGCGCAGGGCGGCGGCGTGGTCCTCTGCGAGCCGAAGCAGACGCAGGGCGTTGCCGGACCAGATGTCGGCGAGGTCGGCGGGCGAATAGCCTTCGGCCAGCAGGCGCTCGGTGACTCGGGGCAGGGCGGCGACATCGTTCAGCCCGACCACCCCGCCGCCGCCGTCCCAATCGGCGCCGATGCCGACGTGACGCGGGCCGATCACGGCCAGGGCGTGCAGGAGGTGGCCGATGAAGTCCTCGAACTCCGCCTGGGGTGGCGGGAGGCGACGGTTCAGTTCGCGCAGACGCTCGACATAGGCGGTCGCCTGGGCGGGTGAGCGCCGGGCCGAAGGGCCGAACTCGTCCCTCAGGGCGGTCAGCGCCGCCTGCCGTTCCGGGTTTTCCGGCAGCGCCTTCAGATAGGCGCCGAGGGCGTTGATCTGGATGACCCCGCCAGAGGCGGCCAGACGACGAAGCCGCTCGTCGCTGACGTTGCGGGGATGGTCGAAGACATCGCGCGGACCGGAGTGGGACAGGATGATCGGCGTGGCCGAATAGGCGATCAACTGGTCGAAGACATCGTCCGAGGCGTGGGAGGCGTCGACGACGACGCCCAGCCGGTTGGCCTCGGCCACAAGCCGACGGCCCTCGGGACTGATCCCATGCCATTTCGGTCCGGCGGCGTCTGTGGCTGAATCCGCCAGATCATTGTTGGCGAAATGAACCAGGCTGACCATCCGCAGGCCCTGGTCATGGAAGGTCTCAAGCTGTTCCGGATGCCCGGTCAGCGGGTAGGCGTTCTCGATCGAGACATAGACCACCCGGTTGCCCGCGGCCGCGATGCGGGCTGCATCCGCCGAGGTCAGGGCCAGTTCGAACTTGTCGGGATGATCGGTCGCTAGGGCCCGGATCAGCCGCAGCCGTTCCTGCGCGGTGCGGAGGGAGGCGGCCGTCGCCTCTGGCGTCAGCGGGCCCTGTGGCGAGTAGATGACCCACCAGCCGCCGTCGAGGCCGCCCTCCACCAGTCGGGGATAGTCGACCTGCGAGAAATCCTCCGTCGCGCTATGCCGGTCGAGGATGCTCCACCCCGGTCTGGCGAAGTTGGCCGGGGTGTCGAGGTGGGTGTCGAGCACCAGCAGACGTTCGTGAAGGCCTCGGACATCCGGTGCGACGGCGGCCGCTTCCTGGGCCTTCACCGGCAGGGCGACCGTCGACAGGGCGGCGGCCAGGGCCGCGCGTACGATCCGGCGCATCAGAAGCTCGCCGTCAGCGACACCTGCACCGTGCGCGGCGGACCCGGACGGAAGGTCGCGGCCGTGTTCACCGTCGTGGTGATGGTGCCGAGGTAGTCCTCGTCCAGCAGGTTGTCGACGTTGAGGCGGAGCTTCAAATCCTTCGCCGGCCCTACCGACCAGTCCTCGCCGCCGAAATCGATGTAGGCGTTGACGATCGTGTAGGCGCGCGTCCGCTCGGTGTTGGTGAAGTTGGAGAAGCGTTCGCCGATGTGGCGGGCCGAGACGTTGGCCACGATCCATGAGGTCGGCTCGACTGTCACCCCGCCTTGGATGATCCACTCGGGACTGTCAGGTACGGTGTTGCCGGAAATGACAAGCGGCGCTCCGGTGACGGGGGTGAAGCCGGGGATGTCGTCCTTGAATTCGACGACGTTGTAGCTGGCGTTGGCGTTGAAATAGGCCTTTCCGCCCGCCCATTCCGGCTTCCAGACCCCGCTGAACTCGGCCCCGTGCGCCTCGACCTCGCCGACGTTCTGGAAGAAGGTCTCGGTGGTCGCGCTGCCCGGCACGGTCAGGGCGAAGGACTGGAGCCGGTTGTCGAAGACGGTCTTGTAGAGGGCCAGGGCGGCGTTGAAGGTCGGGCGGTTGGTGCGCACCCCGATTTCCCAGTTTTTCGAGATTTCAGCCTCTGGCGTGACCGCCGTGGGGCTGGCCAGCGCATAGACGTCGTCGGCGCCGCGCGGCAGGGCTAGGTTCTCGGCGTAGGAGGCGAAGACCTGTTCCGTGCGGGTCGCGTTCCACACCAGACCGACATTGGGCAGGAAGCTGTCGGACCAGTTGTCGGAGATCGTCGGCTGGCGCCGATTGATGTAGTCGGCCGGGTTTCGGTAGCCGCTGATCTCGTAGTCGATGTCGAGCGCCTTGACGCCCAGTTCGACCTTCAGCCGGTCTTCCAGCAGGCTGATGACGTCCTGCACGAACAGCTGGCGCGTCTCGCGGGTGGAGACCAAGTCGCGCTGGCGGTGGACCGGCTCGTTGAACAGGGCCGCGCCGTCGGGGCTTCCGTCCACCTGATTGTAGCGCGCCTGGGTGCGGTGATAGTCGTCGGTCTCGAGCCAGACCCCGCCGGTGACGCGGTGCACGCCCAGGTCCCAGACGGCCCGCGCCACCAGGCCGGAGCGCTCGCCATCCACCGTCGAGAGACCGTATTGCAGGCCGCGCGGCGCGACCAGACCGGTCAGGATCAGTCGCTGGGCGTTGTAGCTGGCCAGGGAGGTTACATAGGCCTCGGGGGAGACGCCGTAGCCCTCCTTGTCCTCATAGTAGGCCGTGGCCTCCAGCCGGACATTCTCGCCGACGGGCAGGGCGCCCGACAGCCGGTACAGGGTGTCGGTCCGGCTGTTGATCGCCTGTTTGAAATACTGGTTGTAGAGCGGGTTCGAATAGACCACGCCGGGCGTGGTCTGGGCCAGGACGGGTACATAGCCGAGATAGGCGAAGTCCCGCCCGCTGCGGCCGAAGGCGTCGCCCGCCGATCCGCCATACTGGGCCTTGGTGATGGCCGGGGCGTCATAGTCGAAATAGTCGTTCCAGACGACGCCGAAGCCGATTTCGGCGCCGCTGTCGGCCCGGTAGCGCAGCTTGCCCTCGGCGTGCTGGCGGTTGATGTCGCCGGGCCCGCGCCACAGGTCGGCGGAAAAGTCGGAGTAGCTGGCGTAGGCGGAGACCCCGCCGTATTCGCCCGTGTCGACCCGCACGAAGCCGCGCTTCAGATTGTCGCTGCCGGCGGTCAAGGTGGTGGTGACGCCGAAGGTCCCGGCCGGGTCGATCGTCACATACTGGACGATGGGGCCGAGCGAGGCATAGCTGGGCTGGGTGACGTCGCCCGCGCCCTGTGACGCGGTGACCCGCGCCAGGTTCTCGTTCTCGACATAGCGGAAGATCGGGCTGCCGCCGAACTGATCGGACCGGCCCGTCGGCGCGCCGTCCAGCACGAAGCCGATCTGCTGGAAGTTGAAGGCGCGCACCGAGACGGAGTTGCCGAACTCGTACAGGCCGAGGGCGTCATTGGCTTGGACGTTAAAGCCCGGCAGTCCCTCCAGCATCTTCAGGCCCGAGACGCCGGCGGGCGCTGACAGCAGGGCGTCGCGGGTGATGGAGATGGTGTTCGACACCTGATCCGTGCCGATGGCGATGGTGGCGTCGGAGGTCCGCCGGCCGGTGACGACGATGTCCTCGACCTGATGGCTTTCCTGGGCGAGCGACGGCGCGGCCCCGGCCAGAACCGTCAGAGCGGCGCCGGACGCCAATGCGGCCCGCAGGCCCGTAATCTTCCCCATCGACTGTCCCCGAAGTCCCTGTTGCACCGGCGTCCCGACGCGCCGTTTCGCAGTTGCAAGATCAGAGATGGCCCGAAGATCACGGCTTTGGGCAAAGGAGAAATACACGCCATGCAAATAGGAAATCTATCTGAGCCTCACAACGATCTGCCCTGCTGTAATCGGATAAATCCGGACATTTTTGGAACTTCAAGTATGAGAAAAACTATTTCATAAACAAGAAAATCTTGGGTGCGAAGCCGCAGGCTTGGCGGTAGGAACGCCTTCCCGCATCGACCGACGCGGGGCGTTCTCCCAACTAAGGCCGCGTCGTATCCGCGGCGCGGCCTTTTTGCGGACCGCGCGAACCTGGCGCAGGATGAAAGGCGCGACCGATGCGTTTGAAAATTCATCTGTCGGACAGCGGCGTCTCCATCGCCACCCTGGCCTCGACCGACGCCGCCTCCGGGGCGGTTGCCGCCTGGGCGTTCCGGATCCGGCCACGGCCCGTGGGCAATCCCTTGGCTCGCAGACAGATCGTCGCTCCGATCGGGGCTCCCAGGTCGTCGCCCCGACCTAGTTTCCAGTTCATCGGCAGCTTCGTTCGCGAGAGCGATAGCGACACCTCAGGACTCCCGGATGCCCCATGATGTCGAACCCGATCAGGCCTGGGCTGATCTTGTCTCTCCCGGCCGACGCGGTCTGCTCACAGGAACGGGGGTGGCGGCCGGTTTAATGGCGCTCGGCGCCGGCAGCCCGGCACGCGCCGATTCAGGGACGTCCGCAAGCGTCTCGACCGTCCCCCGCACGGAAACGCTTGCGGTGATTACGCCGGCCCCGGCGAGCGGTCGAAGCCCGTGGGGCTACGAAACCGTGGGCGAGCCGACCCCAAGGCCGACGTCCGTGAGGCCCGACGAGCAGGTCCTGCCCGACCGGCCAAGACCGTATACGGCGATCAAGAGCTATCATGCCCATGTCTATTTCGACGAGGACACCTACGAGAAAGCCGCTCTGTTGCGCCGGTGGTCCGCCGAGCGATTCACCGTAGAACTGGGTAACTGGAACCTGGAGCCGCGCGGCCCTCACGTGACCCCGTCCTATTACTTCGGTTTCCTGCCGGAGCAGTTGCCGGTGATCGTCCCTTGGCTGCAGTTGAACAGCCTGGGCCTGACCATCCTTATCCACCCCAACACCGACGATCCGAAAGCGGATCACCTGCACTATGCTCTGTGGGTGAACCGCGCACAGCCGGTCAACGCCTACGGTATGCGCACGCCCGTCGATGCGGACGGGCGTGCTCTGATAGAGCCGATATTCCCCAATACGACGCCATCGGTTCGGATCGAGGTCTGATCGTCGGAGACGGCGAAGGGCGTGGCGGCAAAGGCTGAATGTCAGCTTATCGACGCAGTCCCGGAGTCCGCTGTTGACGCAATTCAGCCCTTTGCTGCTGCCGTCAACGTGGCTGCGCCCTCGCCCAGTTCACCGCTTGGCCCACATGCAACAGCCTCAAGCCGTCTTCGCCATCGGTAGCGGTGTCCTTCAACCCCTCTACGAGCTGCGTAGCAGTAAGCGTCGGGTTGACCGCCAGCATGGCAGCCGCCGCACGGGCGACGACGGGCGACGCAAAAGAGGTGCCTTGGCCCCTCATTGTCATTCCGCCCGGGGCTAAGATCGGGATGTTCTCACCCAGAGCATAGAGGTCGACGCTGTCTCCGAAGGTGGTGAAGGCCGTGGCCCTTCCGCTGCCTCCGGTCGCTCCAGCGACGATGACGTTCGGCAGGCGCAGCGTCTGCGGAACGGCGCTGAGGATTTCGTCGGACTGGTTGCTGTTGCCCGCACCGGTCACGAACAGGATGTTCGGGCTGGCTTCGATCACCGCGCGCAGCACCGGCGCGACCTGATCGTACATCGCTTGCCCGCGCACGCGCGCCCGGTCCGGATCGCTTTCGAGACCTGTCTCCAGCAAGGCGTCGGCGAACCCGGGGGCGTCCACCTCCCAGCTCATGTTGACAATCCGAACCCCCGCCCCGCGCATCCGCTCGGTGATGGCCGGCATCAGGGCGACCCAGCGCGCCACTTCCGGCTCGGAGTAGGGCATGCGCCGGGGTCTTTCGCCCCACGGTAGGGCGTAGACATTGTACAGTCTGACCCAGGGCGCATCCCGGGCCACGATGCTAGCGACCGCGGTGCCGTGACCCCGGCCGCCATTCTCCACAGAGCCATCAAAATCGTCGCCCTGATCGGCCGTGGATCCGTCGCGGGCTCGCTGCGCAAACAGGCGTGCCTCCTGCGTATCCAGACCGTAGCCGAGATCGCGTTCGCCCTTGTCGATCGCCAGCTGAAGTCCGAGGCGGGGAGCCAGGAAGTCGGACAAGGTTGGAAACGGGAAGGGCGTCGGCTCCAGCCGGTAGTCGAACGTCGGTCCATGGACATCGTCCACGACGCCGTTGCCGTCGTTATCTATGCCGTCCAGCGGCTCGGCGGGATCGATCGCCAGTCGATCGGCGAACAGGTTGGTGTCAAAGCCGCTGTCCCAGATGGCCACGGTCACCGGTGTGGCGCCTGCAAACGCGGCGGCTGCCGGTTCGCGCTCGCTCCAGACCTCCACGGGCTGATGCTCGGGCGCGTCTATCCAGGCGGACAGGACGTTGGCGACCGGCTCGCGGCACGGCGGCAGCGTCAGAGTTTCCATCCGCCAGGTCGCCAGGACCATCCCCTGGATGAGGTTGATGGATCCCCGGGCTTCGTAGATCGGGTCCAGCGCGCCCATCGCCGTTCCAGCGTAATAGCCCCGACTGGCGACCTGGATCCGGCCGTAACGGACCAGCACTTCCTCACGCACGACATCCGGACGAGCCTGGGCGAGCAATGTGGTGATGCGATCAACGGCGACCGTACAGCGGTCTGCTTCGGCCGCACGACGGCTCGCGGCGATCGCATCGCCCAGCAGAAAGCCAATGGCCTTGAGCTGAGGTTTTGTTTCGGCGGCCCTCTGGGCCGCTATCAATGCGGTCGCGTCCGCCGGCCGGTCCTGCAGAATCGCGATCGACGCCAGACCATACCGAAGGCGCTGAAGCACAGCCGGATCTTCAATCTCATAGGTTTCCAGCACGCGCTCGGCCTCTGCCCGTAACGCGGGAACAGTCTCGCTCATGAACGCCTCGTCGAGGAAGGCCGCGCTCGGCGAACTCTCCAGGCTGAATGTCGTCGGTGGCAGGTCGGCCGCCGACCTGACCACGGGTTTGTCATCCTGAGCTGGAGCCGCGATCAAAACGGCGCCGAAGGCCAAAGCAGCGATCATCGGTCGTCCTCTTTAGTTCGATGAACACTGTCCCGCAAAATTGAATGTTGGTCGAGGCGACATGTGGGAATTGCAGATCTCTAATGGGTGCGGATCTGAGGATCGGTAACGCCGATGCCCGGGGAAGCGGGCGCGCCTACGAAAGCACCGACGCGGAATGTCGTGTTCTTGGCCAACGGTGAATGGCCGCTATTGGCGCGAAGCCGCGGTAGCGAGCCCGTTTCCGGGCCCGCACATTCGCTAGAGGTCAATCTGCTCAGAAAGCTCGAGGGCGTCATCGACCTCGACGCCGAGGTAGCGGACTGTGCTCTCCAGCTTGCCGTGGCCGAGGAGAAGTTGGCACGCCCTGAGGTTTCCGGTCTTCTTGTAGATCATCGCGACCTTGGTCCGCCGCATACTGTGCGTTCCGTAAGACGACGCATCAAGGTCGATCATTGTGACACATTGGTCGACGAGCCGTGCATATTGCCACGTACCGATATGCTTGCCGGGACGGCTTCGGCTCGGAAAGAGCCAATCGCCAATAATACGACCTCGCCGATCCAGCCATGCCGACAACGCCTCGCGCGTCGGCTCGGTGATTTCGAGCGGTACAGGTCGTCCAGTCTTCTGCTGGACCATCGTCGATCAATGTCGGATCGTTCTTCCGTGGGCGACGTCACCGAGACGCAGCTTTACCAAGTCGCAACCGCGAAGCTTGGCGTCCAGTGCGTGCGCAGTTGAACATCGCCAAATCTCGAACTCGGCCTGCGGTTTTGAGCTGCTGTCGGATGAGCGGAGACTTCGGCCCGATCCTGCGGCCAGAGTTCCAAGGTTTAAGTGGCAGACGGAATAGGTCGGGCTGGCGCATAGCCACCTCCTACGATGAGCCTCCCTGAGCCGGGTATTGTCGCACGATGGCGGCTTCGCGCCAGGATGGGACTTCCTCGCGTCGACGGACACGAGACTCCAATCCGGCGGCGAGGTTCACCGAGATGGTTCCTGAGCGACCAGCTGAGGCTTGCTATCCCGGGAGCCACGGCCCTTCCCCGTGGACATGAACGACCGTGTCTTCGTCGGCCCAGGCGAAGTGAGGCACGCCGGGTGGAATCACGACCACCCCGCCAGGCGGCACGGCGACACCCTTGGACCGGTCGAAGGTCTCGCCGATCCCGACCCAGAGCGTGCCGGAGATCACGGTGTTTCGATCGACGAATGGGGCATTGTGAGCGTGGGGTACGGTGTCTGTCCCTCCCGGGAACCGCACGCGGGCGAGGAAGGGGCCCGCACTGGTGATGCTGCCCTCGACATCGACGTACTGGACGCCGGGCGCGTTCGGAAAATCCTTCCAGACAACGGATTCGAAGGTCTCGATGATGACGCCGTCGGGCAAGGGCTGTGACCTGTTCACGGTCAAACGCCCGCCATCACGGTGACGTCGCCCGAGCGCCAGATATTGTCGACCGTGTTGCGCGTGATGACCCAGCCGTCGCCCTGACGCGCCAGTTCGACGTCATAGCGATTCTTCATCAGATAGTGGCGCGACGGGTCGTTCCTGGGGACATGTTGCGCTTCGACCAGGGCATCGAGGCGAGCCGTGTCGCCGTTGATCGTCACCAGCGGATTGCTGACCGAATGGGAGGTGTCGAACGGGGCGAGTGAGCCCGAAAGAGCGGCGACAAGATTTTCACGCCCTTCGATCACCGGGTAGTGAAAGCCGGCCTTGGCCGACGCGGGGCCGAAATCGGAGACGACGGTCTCGGCGATGGCCGAGGCGAACATGTCCCAGTCACGACGATCCACGCCGGCGGCGAAACGATAGAGGGCCTCCACCACGGCGAGGCGGTCGGCGGCGGCGGCGATCTGGACGGGGTCGAGGTCGGTGGATGACATGAGCGGGTTCCTGAACTGAGACAGCCTTGCGTGAAGGCGATTTGGAAGTATGGGGTGGCGCCGGTTCAGGTAGGGCCGCCTTGGGAATACCGGCTATTCCAGCGAGGAATAGACGCCTCAGCCTCGGCGCAGACGAGGCTCGGCCGCGAAGGTGGCGGCGAGATGATCGACGAACACCCGCATCCTATGAGCCATCTTTCGACCGCCGGAACTGACGGCATGGATAGGGACGGCCGGTGGGGCGTAGCTCTCCAGAACCTGCACAATCTTGCCCTCCGTGAGGTCCGAGCCGAACAGGGCGGTTGGCCCATATCCGATTCCGATACCGGCCAGGACCGACGCTCTGAGATCCTCGCCGTCGTTGGAGCGCACCACGGCCGATGGCGTCAGGGAGACTGCCCCACCTTCACCGCTGAACGTCCATGGAAGGAGCGCGCCGTCGATCTGACCTGCGATGAGCCGGTGGTTCGCAAGGTCGCTGAGGTTGGACGGCGCGCCATGCCGGGCCAGATAGGCGGGCGTGGCGACGCTGATCATCTGGAGACTGCCGATGCGGCGGGCGGAAAGGTTCGAAGCCGGAAGATCTCCCACACGCAGCGCCACATCGGCGCCCTCCTTCACCAGATCGACGCGCCGATCTCCGACGGAGAATTCGACGACGATCTCCGGATACCGCGCCAGGAAGGGCGGCAGATTGGGAATGATATACATCCGGCCCAGAGCCGGCGGCGTCGCGACACGAACGACCCCGGAAGGCTGGTGGCCGTGACTGCGGACGCGGCTCTCCGTCTCTTCCAGTTCGCCGAGAAGGCGCACGGCGGACTCGTAGAGATCCTGGCCCGCAGCGGTCGCACGCAGCCCTTTGGAGCCTCGCTCCAAGAGTTGCGTGCCAAGCCTGGCTTCGAGCCCCGCTACCTGTTTGGAGACCGCGGACTGGCCGAGACCCAGTTCACCGGCCGTCCGGGTAAAGCTGCCGAGTTCGAGGACACGAACAAAGAGCTGCAGTGTCGAGAGCCGGTCCATGATCCACCCCGCCCGTCAGCGACCGATGACGTGGTGGATCGGGGACACGGTCCAATCGACGGTGCGCTGGTCGATCGCGGCGTGGACCGGCGAGTCCGCCAGTTCCGTCATAAGTCGTGCGGCGCCGTCTTCCCCGTCCCGGACACTTGCCCAGATCAGGGTGTCCATGATGACGCCGTCGTCGCGCTCGGCGATCCTGCGGGAGACGAAGCCGGTCTGTTTTAGCAGCCAGGCGTCGACGTCGGCGTTGGCGACGATGAAATCTCCGACCGTGAGGCCTGAGCGGAGCTTGAAGGTGGTCACTTCCAGCGCTTGCATGATGGCTCTCCTGTTCAGCCCGGATGACGGGGATCGTCGTGGATGTCAGTGATCGTGGTGTCGGCGATGGTCTCGGCGAAGCCGGCGCCGAACAGGCCGGCGGGTGTCTGGAAGCCGGGACGGACCTCGCCGCCCAACACCCGGCGCGAAGCCTCGGCCGCCGCAAGGGCCGTGAAGCTGTAACCGTTGACGGTGTCGAGGATCGACCGGGCGACGGTCCCGTCGGCCCCCGTCACCACGACCGCCGCCTGATAGCGGTTGGCGTCGCGCTGTTGGGCGTTCGGCCCCGCTGGCAGCGCCTTCAGGTCGCCTTCAGGGAAGGCGTCACCGGAGACATGGACGAAGGTCTCGACGTTGGGGGCACCGGTCGTCCGCCAGATCGTGATCAGGTCGGGCAGGGTCAGCGGGAAACAGTCCACCTCGCCCAGGCCGAAATCGAACGGACGGATGTCCGCGGCGCCGCGGTTGACCAGTCTTCCATCGACCCGGGCCAGGGTCTCGGTGGTCAGGTTCTCGGTGGCGCTGATCGCCGAGCCACGCGACATCGCGCCGGTGACGTGAAGTGCGATGCTGACCTTGAGGGGATCGGCGACGCGGGCGACGGCATGGCTTGCCAGCGATCCCAGCATGGCGACGCTGCCGCCGCTGCCCGGCAACAACATGACGCCGGCCGCTGTGGCCTCCGCGTCCAGCGCCTCCGCCAGCCGGTAGCTGTCGAGCTCGGCTGCGAAGTCGAGATAGTGGACGCCCGCAGCGATAGCGGCGCGCATCAGGGGCTCGGCCGTCCGCATGAACGGTCCGGCGCAGTTCAGAAGGACGTCTACGCCTTCAAGGTCGGCCGCTATGGCGGCGGGGTCATCGACGGAAAAGGTCCTGCCCGGCAGCCCGAGTTCTGCGGCCAGGTCAGCGACCGGATCCTGCGCCCGTCCGGCGACGATTATGTTCAGTCCAGCAGCCTTGGCGTGCTCGGTCGCCATGCGCCCGGTGTAGCCCGCCGCGCCATAGATCATCAGGGTCTTCATGGTCAGTGTTGCCAATTCTTGTAGACGAACTCGAGGCTGTACCCATCGGGGTCCAGGACGTTCGCGGCGTAGTATCGGGGGTCGTAGTAGAGACGGGCGGCGGGCGGTCCGTTGTCGGTCGCGCCGGCGGCGATCGCGGCGGCATAGGCGGCGTCCACCTCGGCCCGACTGTTGGCGACGAAGCCGACATGGGCTGCGCGGCCCTCGACCACGCCGGGCCTGAGCCAGAAGAAGATCTTGCCGCCATTGCCGAAGCCCTTGAGGTCGGGATGTCCGAGCGGGCCGTCGGCGCCGTCGTAGTCGACGCGGTCGTGGATGCCGAGCGGGGCCAGGGCGGCGGTATAAAAGGCGATGGATCGCGTCAGGTCGCTGACGGAGATGAAGACGTGGTCGAGCATGATTCAGGTCCGATCAGATGATGTAGCCGCCGCCGACTTCGACGTTCTGGGCGTTGATCCAGCCGCCATCCTCCGACAGCAAACTGGCGACGACGCGGCCGACGTCGTCAGGCTCGCCAACACGGCCGAGCGCGGTCTGGGCCGCCAGCATGGCCTCGAACTTATCGTTCAGCCCGCCGCCCAGATCGGTGCGAATGGCGCCGGGCGCGATGGAGTTTGCGCGGATGCCGCGCTCGCCGAACTCCTTGGCCATGTAGCGGGTCAGCACTTCTAGCCCGCCCTTGAAGGCGGCGTAGGGCGCCACCCCCGCCGTGGCGACGCGGGTGGTGGCGCTGGTCATGTTCACGATCGCCCCGCTGTTCTTGATCAACGGCAGCAGGGTCTGGGTCAGGAAGAAGGGGCCCTTCAGGTGGACGTTGAACAGGCCGTCGAACTGGTCCTCGGTGACCGTGGCGATCGGTTCAAACAGACCGTAGCCGGCGTTGTTGACGAGATAGTTGAAGTCGCCGCGGCCCCAGACTTGTTCGAGGGCTTTGGCGACCTGATCGCGGAAGGTTCCGAAGGTCGAGGTCTGGCCCACATCCAGCGCCAGGGCGACGGCCTTGCCGCCCGCCTGCTCGATCTCGGCCACAACGGCCTCGGCGCCGGACGGATGGCTGTTGTAGGTGAGGATGACCCCCATGCCGCGGCGGGCGCATTGCAGGGCGGCGCTGCGGCCGAGACCGCGGCTGCCCCCGGTGATGATGACGATGTCCATGGCCTCGCTCCGTGTCGTTGATGACCAGAGAGGTAGGCCCCGAGGAACCGGAGGGCTTTACGCGATCCTGCTCCAGTCTTGCCTGATCCTGCTTTTCGCTTGCGGGCCACGCCTCTCGCGCGCAGGACTGCGAGATGGAAACCGCCCTTGAGGAACTGCGCCGTCTGGCCGCCCACGCCGAGAACCGGCGGACCGAGACGGGCATTCCACGCCTCGCCATGGTTCAGGGGAAGATCCCCGAACACGACCTCGCTGCCCTGTACGATCCTATGATCAACCTCATCCTGCGGGGATCGAAGTCGATGACCGTCGGTGATCGGACTCTGCACTACGATCCGGCAACCTATTTCGTCATGTCCGTCGATCTTCCGGCGGTCGGCAGCGTCCATCCGTCCGGGAACGGCGAGCCCTATCTGGCTGTCAGCCTAACACTCGATCCCGGGATCATCGCCGGCATCCTCGGCTCCGCCCCGGTTTCCGCCGGGCGGTCCAATAGTCGGGGCTTCTCTGTCGCCGCAGTCACGCCGGAACTGCTCGATGGATGGGTTCGGTTGCTTCGCCTGATGAAGAACCCGGAGGACATCCCCGTGCTGGCGCCCGCCTATGAGCGCGAGATCCTGTACCGCGTCCTGCAGGGCCCGCAGGGCTGGATGCTGCGCGACATCGCCACGCCCGAGTCCGGCCTGTCGCGCATCCACGCCGCCATCCTGTGGATACGCGAGAACTTCACCGCGCCCTTGCGAATCGAGGTCTTGGCGGACCGGGTGGCGATGAGCGTCTCGGCCTTCCATCGCCAGTTCAAGGCGGTGACCAACATGAGCCCGCTGCAGTTCCAGAAGACCATCCGGCTGATGCACGCCCGCCGCCTGATGATCACCGAGGCCCTGAGCGCGTCGGCGGTCTCCGGCCGTGTCGGCTATGAAAGCCCGTCGCAGTTCAGCCGCGAATACAGTCGCTTCTTCGGCCGGTCGCCTGCGCGCGACACGGCGGAACTGGCCGCAACCTGGGGAAGCGCGACCTGATGGAAGCGCCGCATCGCGGCCCGAAGGTCGTCGTTCAGCGGTGAAGCCAAGTTCCGCTACTGGCGCATCCGGGCTGTCGGAGACGCAAGGCTGACCTGACGTTCGCCGACTGCGGGACTAAGAAATAATCTTCGTGCGGGATGTCACATCCGCCGACCCTGTCTCGTCTTCGCTTCGAAGGTCGACCGGGGCTTCGATGGCGAAGTCCGGTGCGATCCCGGAGACAGACATGAAAATCGTTGTGATCGGCGGCACCGGCCTGATCGGGGCCAAAGTCGTTTCGGGCCTCAAGGCCCTAGGGCACGAGGCGATCGCCGCCTCGCCCAACACCGGCGTCAACACCTTGACCGGCGAAGGCCTGGCCGAGGTCCTGACCGGCGCCCAGGCGGTCATCGACGTAGCCAACTCCCCCTCGTTCGAGGCCGATGCGGCGCTCGACTTCTTCCGCACGTCGGGGACCAACCTTCTGGCCGCCGAACAGGCCGCCGGGGTCGCGCACCACGTCGCCCTGTCGGTTGTCGGCACCAACCGGCTGCAATCCAGCGGCTATTTCCGCGCAAAGCTGGCGCAGGAAGACCTGATCAAGGCCTCGCCCGTGCCCTGGACCCTCCTGCGCTCGACCCAGTTCTTCCCGTTCGTAACCGGCATCATACAGTCGGGCAGTGTCGGCGACGAGGTCCATCTGTCCTCCGCCATGGTCCAGCCGGTGGCGGCCGAGGACGTGGTCGAGGCCCTGATCGAACTGGTCCTGGCCGCGCCGCTCAACGACACGGTCGAGATCGCCGGACCCGAAGCCATCCGCATGGACGCCTTCGCCCGGGAATACCTGGCGGCCCAGGAGGATCGCCGCACCATCGTGGCCGAACCCGACGGCCTGTACTTCGGTTCGGTGATCGATGACGCCTCCCTGACGCCCGGCCCCAACCCGCGCATTGGCAAGATCACGCTGGACGACTGGTTGCGCAACGCCATTAGCGCCGACTGACCCACCCCCAGCATCAGGATCGAAGCCATGAAACTCTACTACAGCCCGCTGGCGTGCAGCCTCGCCGATCACATAGCCCTGCGCGAAGCAGGGTTCACCTTCGACCTCGAACGGGTCGACCTGAAGACTCATCGCACCGAGACCGGCCGCGATTTCCACGAGGTCAGCGCCAAGGGCTATGTGCCGGTCCTGGTGCTCGACGACGACCAGATCGTCACCGAGAATGTCGCGGTCCTCGACTGGATCGCGACAGCGGCGCCCGACCTGTCCGCCGATGGACCGTTGGGCCGGACGCGCACGCTTGAAGTGCTGACCTACATCACCACCGAGATCCACCACGCCTTCAAGCCGATGTGGCACGGCGGCTCGGCGGACGAAAAAGCGAAGGCGGCGGCGAAGGTCACCGCCCTTCTGGCCCTGCCCGCCGCCGACATGCGCGGCGACTATCTGTTTGGGCATCGACCGAGCGTGGCGGACTTCTATCTGTTCGTCATGCTCCTCTGGGCCGAACGGTTCGGCATCGAGGCGCCTGCGGCCCTGATGGCGATGCGCGACCGGATGCGGACACGACCCGCCGTTCGCGCCGCGATGGTGTACGAAGGTCTCCTGTCGGAAAGAACAGCGGCTTGATGACACTGACTGATCCCTCGACCGAGGCCTTTGAACAGCACCGCCCCCGGCTGTTGCGGCTGGCCTATCGCATGCTGGGGTCGTCGTCCGAGTCCGAGGACATCGTCCAGGACGCTTGGCTGCGCTGGCGCCGGGTCGATGCCGACACGGTCGAGCAGCCCGCCGCCTTTCTGGCCCGTACCGTGACCCGTCTCTGCCTCGACAACCTCAAGTCAGCGCGGGCGCGGCGCGAGGCCTATGTCGGCAACTGGCTGCCCGAACCGATCTTCGAACCCGAGGAAACAGCTCCGGCCCTCGATGACCTGACCCTGTCCCTGATGATGGCGCTCGAGCGATTGTCGCCTCTAGAGCGTGCGGCCTTCCTGCTGCACGACGTGTTCGGCACGCCCTTGGGAGAGGTGGCCCGGACGCTGGATCGCGACGCCGCCGCCGTCCGCCAGTTGGCGGCCCGTGCGCGCAAACATGTCCGGGACGCTCGACCCCGCTATCCGGTCAGCCGCGAGGAGGGCGATCGCATCGCACGCGCCTTCTACGCCGCCACAAACCAAGGCGACCTTGCCGGCCTGCGCGTCCTGCTGGCCGATGCGGTGGTCCTGACCGCGGACGGCGGCGGCAAGTCCAATGCCTGGCTGCGCCCCATCGTCGGGCTGGACCATGTCGTTCGCCTATTCGGGGGCCTGTTCCGCAAGCTCACCCGCGAGCCGCCGGTGCTGGTCGAATGGGTTCGGATCGACGGCCTGCCCGGCTATGTCAGCTACGAACGCGACGGCGCGCTCCAGACTACGGCCCTGGAGATCGAGAACGGCCGCATAGTCTCGATCTTCATAACCCGCAATCCCGACAAACTGTCCGAAGCAACCAGCATGGCGGCCTTCCGCTATCCTCTGCAATAGGGTTACGCGGCCTCCGCTCCACGTCGCACATCGGAGGCAACACGCGTGTGGATCCAATGTCTGCTTTCAGCATCCGTGCCAGAGTCCGCTCCTGGCGGATCCTGTTGAAAAAGTCAGGTAGCGGCTCGAACGGCGCAGAATGCGAGCGGCGCGTGAAGTCCTGCCCCAACGAAATCAATCGCCTAGTTTTCGCGGCGTCGCCAGATTGGGCCAAATGGGCCGACCACGGCGGGCTCGCCGACTTTTCAGCAGTATCGGCGCGTTGCTGACCTACCTGGTCGGGCGAGGGAGGATGCTGCGTGATTAACAGGCAATCGTCACTTTAAGGGCGGAGCTTAACCAAACTCGCCCGCCATGCGAGCTCTCACGATCGCCCTTCGGCAAACTGACACGAAACTTCGGGGTTCTCGTAACGCAACGCTTCTAGAGGGGGGCCTTGTTTTCGGGGAAGACGCGCGTGGTCAGTCATGAGCAGGAGGTTGGGCGCGCGCTTGTCGCGCATAACCGCACGCTCCTCACATATGTTCGACGCCGCCTGCGCTCTGCCGTCGATGCGGAAGACGTCGTTCAGGAAGCGATGACCAGGGTGCTGTCGCGTGCGCGGGATTCGCTGATCGCGGATCCTCTTTCCTATGCAATGCGGGCGGCTAGAAACATCCTGATTGACAAGAGACGCGCGACACGGCCGCCCGTCTCGTTGGATGATCTCGACAGCGGAGACACGCCTATCGATGCGGCCGCGACGCCCCTGGAGGCGCTAGACATGACTGAGCGTCTTCACCTCTTTCAGGTAGCGCTGGAGGCCATGCCCAAGCTCCGTCGAGAGGTTTTCATCCGGCGAAGGGTCGAGGAACAGGCCTATGACGTCATTGCGCGAGATCTGAAGTTGTCGACCGAGGCCGTCCAGAAACACTACAGCCGAGCCGCGCGGATGCTGCGGCAAGCCGTGGAGGACCGGCATGTCGACTGAACGGAGCAATCGGACGGACGACCGCGCGGCGGCCTTATGGGCCGATGCGCGTCTTGCAGGGGGGCTGGCGCCGTCGCAACAGGAGGCGTTTGAGGCGTGGCTGTCCGGCCGGCCGGATCGTCAGGTACTGCTTGAGCGCCACGAGCGACTGCTTGCCGATCCCGCCATGCTGTTGGCGGCCAAGCGCGTGTCTAGACAAGGTGAGGCCGGGAGCCCGGTCAGGCGCGCTCCGCTTTTTCCCTGGGTCACCGCCTCGGGCCTTGTCGCGGCGAGTCTGGCGTGCCTAGTCCTTGTCGATGCGATGCCGCGGGGAGAACGGATTCGGGGCGAGCAGGGTCGGGTCGAGGCGATCACACTCGGCGACGGGTCAACCGTTCGCCTGAACGGGACCAGCGAGGTTCGTGCAGATCTGCGTCGGCGCGCGCGCGCGCTTCATCTCAAGGGAGAGGGATTCTTCGAGGTGGCGGCGGACAAGAACCGCCCGTTCACTGTCGATGCGGGCGATGTCCGCGTCACTGCAGTCGGCACCCGCTTCAACGTCGAGCAGCATGATACGCCTGACGGTCCCCTGGTCGAGGTGGCCGTGCTGGAAGGCGTGGTCGAAGTGGCCTCGAAAAGGGGATCGGTTACACGCGCCAAGGCCGGTGAGAGGGTGCGGGTTCTCAAGGGCGCCGTTCAGCACGTCGTTCTTGATTGGGCTGACGACGAAACGGCGCTGCCTGCCTGGACACAGGGGTGGCTGGAATTGGACGAAGCCAGCCTGCTTAGCGTGATCGACGACTTGAATCGCGCTACCGGCGTCAAGGTCGAACTGACCAAGAGCGGCATGGGGCAGGCTCTGGTCAGCGGGCGTTTCGCCTATGGCCAGCCTGAAAACGCCCTGGCCGCGATCGCGCGCCTGCATGGCTACAAGCTGACGCGACAAGGCCTCGATCGCTACGTCATGTCGGAAGATTAGACGACGATAAGAGCAAGTTTTTGCGACGGCTGTCAGGTTTGGCGACGGCGTCGTCTTCCTCTGTGACGGTCATTTTCGGCCTCGGGGGAATGTTTCAATGTTGTATCGCAAAACCGGGCTGCTCGCCGCAGCGGCGGTGGCCGTTCTCGCGTCTGCAGCAGCGCCGGCCCAGGCTTGGCAGGCCACGTCGGCGGCTGAGGCGCGCGTCGCCATCAATATGCCGGCACAGGATCTGGATCAGGCAGTCCGCGCCCTGTCGCGGCAGACTGGGCTGCAGATCGTGCACGATCCCAGTGTCACCCGCGGGCTGAACTCTCGGCCGGTTTCAGGTTCGATGACGCCGCGCGAGGCGTTGCGCCGCATGATCGCCGAATCCGGCGTCGAAGTCCGCGATATTCGAGGCGTTCTGACTTTAGTGCGCCAGTCGGCGGATCTCTCGACCGCAAGTCCGGACGCGGTGGTCGTCGATGACGTCGTCGTCGTCGGCTACGCCGCCGGCCTGCGCCGTTCGCTGGACGCCAAGCGCGACGCCGACTTCATCTCGGACGTGATCAGCGCCGACGATATGGGCAATCTACCGACCAATAACGTCGCGGAATCCCTGTCGCGCCTGCCGGGCGTCAACGCCGTACGCAACCACACGACCGGCGAGGGCGACCGGATCACCATTCGCGGCCTGTCGACCGAGCTGAACAACTATACGATGAACGGCGTCCGCATAGGCGGCACGGGCTCGCCCGGCGACAGCTTCTATCGCGGCGTCCGCCTCAGCTTCCTGCCGCCCGAAGGCATCGACTCCATCACGGTCATCAAGAGCCTGACGCCGGATCGCGACGGCGACGCCCTGGGCGGTTCGATCGACATCAAGACCCCGACCGCCTTCGACCACGATCCGACCTATGCCGTCCTGTCGGCCTCGGCCGGGATGCTGGACAAGTTCGACGACCGCAAGTCAGGCGAGTTGTCGGCCTCGTTCGGGCGCCAGTTCAACGACAACTGGGGCGTCTTCGTCACCGCCAGCTGGTCGCGCCGCAAGTCGCAGTTCGAACAGAACGGCGTGGACGGCGATAACCAGCCGCCGGTCTGGTACGACAACAGCGAAAGCCTGGGCTGGGACACCGAAAGCTTCGTCCTGCGCGGCATGGATCTGGGCTTCGGCGAGACCGAGGTGGAGCGCAAGGGGCTGAACGCCAGCCTGGACTATCGCGGCGCCGATCACGACTTTCACTTTCGCGGAAACTACAACGAGTACACCCAAGACGAGTTCGGCAACCGCCTGAATTTCCGGAACGACACGAGCCAGAACTCGACCCGCCTGACCCAGGTCGACACCAGTCAGACCGGCTTGGTCAGCCCCGACGCCGCCATCGTCGGCTCGGGCGCCAAGGGCAATATCTATTCCTATACGACGGCCCAGATCGTCGACCGCGATGGTGACGGCGTCATCACCGACGCCGACCGTTCGGCCCGGTCCTACTATACGCTGAACGGCGCCTCGGGGACCTGGGATCCGCAGGGCTTCCGCCTGCGTCGCTTCTGGGAAGGCTCGCGCGAGACCGGCACGGTCCTGTCGCTGAACCTGGGCGGCGTCAGCCGGTTCGGCGACTTCAAGACCGACTACGACCTGTCCTACGCCCAGTCCGAGGACAATACCGACGACAGCTACGAGATGGAGTTCCGCAGCGACAAATACGGCTGGCTGGGCAACGAGGGCGTCAATGTCACCAACTTCGGCGACAGCCGCTTCCCCAAATGGGTGCTGAACGACGCCGGCATGGCGGCGGTGCAGGACCCGGCGGAATACGACTACGCCGGCCTGTCCGGCGAGATCGGAGGCGCCAAGGAAGACCTGTGGCAGGGCCAGTTCAACGTCGAGTGGAAGCCCGCTTCGCCGTGGCTGGAATCGGTCAAGGCGGGGGCGAAATTCTATTCGTCCAAACGCTCGACCTATAATGGCGAGTTCCTGGACCTGGACGCCGACGGCACCCTGGCCGACTTCTCGTCCTTCTACGGCAAGGAAGTCACCGACCTTTTCGACGGCCAGTACACCGGCCTATACCGGCTGGGCGTGACCATCGACAACCAGGCCATGCTGGCCGAGCTGCAGCGCGCCATGGCGGGCGACAGCACCTTCTTCGAAGGCTTCGCCACCGACCCGTCGCAGGCGCTGCTGAGCGGCGAGGACAGCTTCACCTTCAAGGAAGACATCCTGGCCGCCTATCTGATGGGCACGGCCCGGTTCGGAAACGCCCAGGTCATCGGCGGCGTGCGGGTCGAGAGCACCCGCAACGACATCGCCGCCTATGCGCTGGATCCGGTTCAGGGCGAAGGCTACGCCAACGACAAGAGCGACTTTGTCAACGTCCTGCCGTCGATCCATCTGAACTATGCGCTGGATCGCAGCACCAAGGTGCGGGCCGCGATCTGGACCAGTTTCGCCCGTCCCGACATCGCCCGGATGTCGTCGTCGCGTGAGTACGGCTACGACGCCGATCCCGACGGCGACGGCGTCGAGAACCCGACCTCGGAATGGGTGCTGATCGCCATCGAACAGGGCAACCCCGACCTGAAGCCGATGCGGGCGGTCAACTACGACCTGTCGATCGAACGCTACAACGGCAATACCGGCGCCTATTCGATCGGGGTCTATTACAAGGACATCCGCAACTTCCTGTTCCGCTCCTCGTCCAGCAACATCCGCGACGGCACCTCGGGCGTGAACGAAAGCCCGGACGGCGTGACCATCTCGATGCCGAACAACGGCAAATGGGCCAAGGTCTATGGCGTCGAGATGAGCGCCCAACAGGTCTTCCACTGGCTGCCGGGCGCCCTGTCGGGCCTGGGCGCCAGCGTGAACCTGACGCTGCAGAAGTCGGAGGCCGAGACGGGGATTTCCTGGCACCCCGCCGGCTATACCCTGCCGCTGATGGAGACGCCGGAAGCCATCGCCAACGTCCAGCTGTTCTGGGAATATTCGGGCTGGGAATCCTATGTGGCCTACAGCTACCAGTCGGAATTCCTGGAGGGGATTCAAGACTTCGGCAACAACCCGTATGAGCAGGACTATGAGTTCGTCGACCTGAACGTGCGGCGCAAGCTGTGGGGCGGGGCCACCGCCTCGCTGCAGGTGCAGAACCTGTTCGACAACCACACCTATTGGTACACGGCCGGGTCCGGCACCAGTTCCAGCCGCGCCTATATCAAGAACGGCCGGTCGATCTCGCTGGGCCTGAACTATGTCTTCTAAGGCTGTGAAGACGCTGATGCTCGGGGCCGCGTTCGCGGCCCTGGGCGGAAACCTGGTTCTCGCTCAGGCTGAACAACGTCCCGAACCGGCGCCGGTCCAGGCGTCGGATCGGCCCATTCCGCCGGCGACGGTTCAGCCGGAACGGATCATCCTGAACCTGACCGCCGATCCGGCGCACCAGATGGCCGTCACCTGGCGCACCGCGCCGGGGATGGCTGGTCAGGTGCAGTTCGCCGAGGCGCTGGACGGACCGGACTTCATCGCCACGGCGACGCGCCTGGACGCCGTGACCGACGACGCCGTCCTGACCGTGCGCGAGGCGACCGAGTTCCGCGCTGCCTATCATTCGGCGGTGATGACCGGGCTGAAGCCGGCGACAACCTATGTCTATCGGGTCGGGTCGGGGCAGGACTGGTCGGAGTGGCTGCAGTTCCGCACGGCGGCGGACACGGCCCAGCCCTTCACCTTCCTCTATATGGGGGACATGCAGAACAATATCCTCAGCGAGGCTTCGCGCACGCTGAGAATGGGCTTCCGCAAGGCCGGAGACGCCGCCTTCGTCATCCATGCCGGCGACCTGATCAACCGGCACGACAGCGACAACGAATGGGGCGAATGGTTCGCCTCGGGCGGTTTCCTGTATGGGCAGACGCCGCAGATGCCGACGCCGGGCAATCACGAATACGGACGCGGCCCGGTGCTGAACCCGCAGTGGCGGCGCCAGTTCACCCTGCCGGAGACCGGACCGGCGGGCGTAGAGAAGCTGAAGGAGACGGCCTGGACCGTCGACTATCAGGGGATGCGCCTGATCTCGATCGACGCGCCCCTATTCCACGGCGACGAG
The DNA here is from genome assembly GCF_979258305.1 of Brevundimonas sp. AC546. NCBI lineage: Bacteria > Pseudomonadati > Pseudomonadota > Alphaproteobacteria > Caulobacterales > Caulobacteraceae > Brevundimonas > Brevundimonas sp. AC546. Next base: position 1,617,560 of record NZ_OZ409849.1, on the reverse strand, counting down.
GCGATGCGCGGCGAGATGGTGCGCTGGCTGGACGGCCTGCTGGCCGACAATCCCAATCGCTGGACGGTGATGTTCCTGCATTTCCCGCTGTTCTCGATTGACCCCGATCGCGACAACTCGCGGGTCCGCGACGCCCTAAAGCCGCTGATCGACAAATACGGCGTCGACCTGGTGCTGCAGGCGCACGACCACGGCTATGCGCGCGGGGCCATCGGCGCAGGCGCGATGGACAACAAGGGACCGGGCCATGTCTCGGATCACGGCTCGACCTATGTGGTCTCGGTCGCCGGTCCCAAGATGTATCCGATGGCCGAACTGAGCTGGGCCGACCGCACGGCCGAGCGGACCCAGACCTTCCAGACCCTGGACGTGTCGAGAGATGCGGTGGTCTATCGCGCCTTCACCGCCACGGGGCGTGAACTGGACGCCTTCCGTTTGACCAAGGGCGAGGACGGGGTAGCGCGACAGGAGTCCTTGCCGATCGGAACCGAATAGGTCGAACCGAAGCGTAGGCCCGGTTCTCCAATAGCCTTGCCGTAGTGTGGACCATTGTGCTCCAGACGACGGTCGAGCGACGACAGCCCGTTCCGAACTTTTCTAGCTACGGGGCGGGCTGTCGAATGCGGCTAGTCGTCTGCTTGCAAGAACCTCCAAATCCCATCGCCCAGTGTCGCATTGTTGGCGCAGCCGAGATGACCGGTTTTGGCGCATCGGCGACCTGGTGGCCGAGCGCGGGCAGGTGTGTTTGCGCCTATGCGCCACTCACTTAAGCTGGTGCCCTGGTAGGAACGGGCAGATATTCTCGTCACCTTTATGCGAACAAGGGCGTAGCGCCAATCGTGCCGCCAAGGCGCTGGATGAAAGTAGTCGCCGGAGCGCGTCGCTGTGGAGATTCTGGCAGTCTGATATGACGCCGCGCCCAGGATGCCTGCTGACGGCACTGACCAGAAACTAACCAGAAACACATGAAAACGGCATCATCCAGATACATCAGTCGCAAACGAAGTGAGGCCCCAGCTCAATCGTCGTCTGGTTTTCTATCAGAGCGCAGTTCGTTGACATCGAGGGGGTCACAGGTTCAATCCCTGTCGCGTCCACCATGTGCTTTCCTTCAGGCTTGCAGCGGCCAGCGCCGAGCGACGGCTTATGTCTGGTCGCTAAAGCAGTCGGCCCTGGTCAGGCGGCGTCACGATCTTGTCCGCCAGCACGCCACGTCGGCGCAGTTCGGTTGTGGCGGTGAAGGCGATGTCGATGTCGATGTCTCGGCCTGATCTGAAGGCTTCGAGCGTGTCGATGTCGAGCGTGCTCCAGGCCTTGCCGCGGGCGGGGCCGGTGGGGACGCGGGGCAGAAGGCCGGGTTCTCGGCTCCACGCCAGCAGTTGCTGGACCGACGTCTGGTTCAGCATGTCGCGCAGGTGATGCGCGGTGACATAGGCGTCGGGCAGGGCGCGGTGGGCCGGAAGGCCCAACTCGTGAACCAAGCCTTCAGGACGGCGCAGGTAGCGCAGCATCTGGTTGGAAAACCGGGGCAGGTCGGGCCAGAGCCGCAGTGCGCATTTCCAGGTGCAGATCCAGTCCGCGCCGCCCGTCAGGCTGGGGGTGCAGTACCGCTGTTCGAAGGCGGCGCGGTGGGCGGCCAGGGCGATCACGCCGGGCTCAGGGCGAAGGATGGGCGGGGCGACGGTCCGCCAGTAGCCGGCGCCCTGGACCCAGGCATCCAGAATGTGATGAATGGCCATCGTGTCGGGTGAAATGGGTCGGCCCGGATCGACGAAGACCGCGCCGCGCGTCTCGTCCACGCGCCAGAGACCGGATTCGTTCGCCGCCACGTCTTGCCAGCCGATCTCGCACACGTCCTGGGGCCCATTGCCGGCGGTTTCCAGATCGATGACGCGGATGCGTTGCGGCGAAGGCGCGTTCGTGTCGGTCAGGGCGTCCTCCGCGCGAGCAGCATCGGCGTAGAAAGCGCGCCGGCCGATGGGGATCAACGCGTGACGCTCGATCTTGGTCCGTCCTCGACCGGCGAGGGTTGTCCGGATCGCTGACTTACCCATGCAGATGGACCGCCCGTGGACGTTCGAAAGCCTCAACAAGACCAGTTTCCGCCCATCGGAACGACGTTTGCTGGACCTGGGCCGTGGAATGGGCGATCTCGGAGGTATGGGGTTTGTCGCGCGCCTGTTCCGTTTACATTTCTCGCTCTGGCTCGGACTGGCGGTGCTGGCGGTCGTGGCGGCCTTGACGCCGACGAGCGAGGGATGGCCGCTTCGGCTCGCTGCGGGTTGGGACGCGGGCGTCGCGGCGTTTCTGGTCGTCACCTTCGCGCGTATTTTTCGGGCGCGTTCGCAGGTCGATATCCGGCGTCGCGCCGCCGAACTCGATCAGGCGGGCATTTTGGTTTTGCCGCTCAGCATGGCGGCGGCCGTGGCCAGCGTCGTGGTGCTGGTCCTGGCCATGATGGCTAGCGACGGTAAGCCGACCCTGGGCCAGGCGGCGTTCTCGGTCTTCACCGTGGGGCTGTCATGGCTGTATGTGCACGTCATCTTCGCCCTGCACTACGCCCATGGCTTCTACGCCCCGCGCGAACGCGGGAAGGGTGATCGCGGGGGGCTGATCTTTCCGGGCGAGGAGGATGCGGACTATTGGGACTTCCTGCATTTCGCGCTGATCATCGGCGTCGCCAACCAGACGGCGGACGTGCAGATTTCCAGCCGCAAGCTGCGCGGCCTGGCCACGCTTCACTGCCTGATCGCGTGGTTCTTCAACGCCGTCATCCTGGCGCTGACGGTCAATCTGGCGGCGACACTGTTCTAAAGCGCCGCCGCCGTCTTGATCAGAAATCGACCGGGCGGCCAGACTCTTCTTCCTCAAGGGTGACGGCGACGTCGGCGTTGGCCGACAGGCGCACCTTGTCGCCCTCGACGCCCGCGACGAAGCCGTTTTCGATATAGTGGTGGTGGTCTGCGTGGGGGCCGGTGTTTTCGCGGCGGGTCAGCTTGATCCGGTCGCTCTCGACCCGGTCCACGACGCCGACGTGGACGCCGTCGGCCCCGATGACTTCCATGCCTTCCTTGATCTCGCTCATCGCTGTCTCTCCTGGTTGAATGGATATCGAGGGATCAGCGCAGCCGGGCGGGATTCCGTTCCCGTTACGGTTGGAGACAGCGGCGCTTGTTCGCGGCGTCCCTGACTGGCAAGGCTGTGCGACGTCATTCAGCACATGCCGGCTGAGGACTCGCGGGTGACAGGATGCCATTAGTTTGATCGCACAGTATGGATGGTCCGACGCCTGGGCGATCGCTTTTGCGCCTCATGCTGGGGCCGGTCACACGCCAGGGCGTGTCGTCCTCCAGCACAGGGACGGCTATGTGGTCGCCACGGACGAGGGCGAACTGCGGGCCAAGGCGTCCGGTCGATTGCGTCACGAGGCGAAGGAGGTCGGGCATCCCGCCGTCGGCGACTGGGTCGCGCTGTCGATAGACCCCAAGGGCCGAACCGCCACCATCCACGCCATTCTGCCGCGCCGCACGGCCTTCGTTCGCCGGGCGGCGGACAGCGTGCGGCGGATGCAGATACTGGCCGCCAATATCGACGTGGCCTTCGTCGTCACCTCAATGAATGCGGATCTCAACCCGCGCCGGATTCAGCGGTTTTTGGCCGCCGCGTGGGAGAGCGGGGCGCGGCCTGTGCTCGTGCTGACGAAATCGGATCTCAGCACCGAACCGCAAGCCGAGGCCGCTCAGGTCGCCGCGCTGGAGACGGGGTGTCCCGTCCTGATGGTTTCGGCCCGCGAAGGCGTCGGCCTGGAGGCGTTGCGCCTTCAGGTGAAGCCGGGCGAGACCTGCGTGCTGATCGGCTCGTCCGGCGTGGGCAAATCCACCCTGGTCAACGCCTTCCTGAACGAGGATCGGATGGCGACCCAGGCGATCCGCGCGTCCGACGACCAGGGGCGTCACACCACCAGCCATCGCCAACTGATCCCGTTGCCCGGCGGCGGTCTGATCATCGATACGCCGGGGATTCGCGAAGTGGGCCTGATCGATGCCGAAGAGGGGGTGGGCGCGGTGTTCGACGATATCGAACGCCTGATGCAGGCGTGCCGCTTCACCAACTGTAGCCATGCGAACGAGCCGGGATGCGCCGTGCAGGCGGCCCTGGCGGACGGGGCGCTGGAGGCCTCGCGGTGGGCGCATTTCCAGAAGCTGACGCTGGAACTGTCGGAGGCCGGGGACAAGGCGGAACGGGTCGCCAAGGCCGCCGAACGGCGCCGGCTGGGCGGGCTTCAGAAGGTCTATCGCGCGACGAAGCGGAACGACCGGGGCGGCGCCGATTGATCGGGGCTTTCCCGTTCGCTTTCGACCTCTTCGACTACTAAGAATTTAGGCCTGTCGCGCCGCCAAACAGGCTAGGTGAGCGACTTAGACTTTAAGAAAGATCATCATGTCCGCATTCACCATCGTCACCACCAGCGCCGTCCAAGGCAGCGACGCCGCAGAGGTCAATACGCTGACGGACGACTTTTCCGACGCCAGCGAGGCCGTCGGCTATGCGCGCCGCATGGCCGACGAGATGATCGACATGGCCGCTCAGCTGCTGCTGGATTTCGATTACAGCAATGTCGGCATCTATGAAGGCGACCTGCTGGACGAGGACGTCACCCCGGACCATCCCGCCCTGATCGGCGTGTGGGTGCTGGACGAAGAAGGCTCCGCCTTCGTGCCCGCCGAAGAGTTCCGGCAGGGATCGACCGAAGTCGAGAACTGATCAGCGACTGTCGCGGCGGGAGGTTCGGATCGAGCCGCCTGCCGCGTCCGTCATTGGACGAACCACGAGGGGCTTCATCGCGCGCCGAACGGCCGCTGCGGTGCATCGAGGATGTGAGGGAAGGTGGCCGTCCCTCCGAACACCTTGCGGTGCTCGGAGGTGACGATGGTGGAGCTTAGCGGAGTCGAACCGCTGACCTCTTGCATGCCATGCAAGCGCTCTACCAACTGAGCTAAAGCCCCGGACCTGTCGGTCTGGATCGCCCGGTTCATCTTGCGATGGCCCCCGGCGAGGCGGCGGAAACTATGTCAGGGCTTTTCTGTGATCAAGCCCGTTTCGAGATTTATTTTCACCGCGTTCCCGACGGTGAAAATACGCAGATTTTTCAAACCGAAGAGGCTCGAAAAGGCTGCTGTCCCGCCGCGCTTCCCTAACGGGAAATGCGGCGGGTGCAACAAGAATCTGAGCCAAATCGCGAGAAGCGCATCAGAGGCAGGAAAGCCGGCCTCAAGTAGCGCGAAGCGCGGTAGGCGAAGAATTTAGTCGTCGTCGCGCGACGGCTTGGCGATTTCGTCGTCGATCGAGTCATCGTCGTCGTCTTCGATGAACGGCACGGAGTCGTCATCGTCGTCGGCCAGATCGTCGTCGCCGTCGGTCGAGCCCATGCCCGCTTCTTCCGAAGCATCGGCGGGCGTGTCTTCGTCTTCGTCGTCCGGCGTCAGGATCGGCTCATGGCCTTCCTCGTCGATCTCGGGCGTCTTGACGTCTTCTTCCTCGTCCTCGTCGCCGTCGACCTTCTTGTCCTTGACCTGGTCTTCAGCCTCGTCGTCGGCCGGATAACCGGGGCGAGCGCGGCGGCTGCGCAGCTTCAGCGCTTCTTCCGGATCGAATTCCGTCGCGCATTTGGGGCAGTGGGCGGGTCTACGGTTCAGGTCGTAGAATTTCGCCTGGCAGTTGGGGCAGACCTGCTTGGCGCCCAGTTCTGGATTGGCCACGTGAGGACACTTTCAACGGGTTGAATTCGGGGCGGTCCCTTGCCACCCCTTTGACCCGCTGTCAAAAGCCATCTTTCGCGCCGCCCGCGCGGCCGTTTCGACAATACAGCCTGAAGCGGGTGCATATGCCTTCCCAACTGACCGCCCAACTGACCGCGAGCCGTTCGTCCGCCCTGGCCGGAAAGGTTCGCGCGCCCGGCGATAAATCCATGTCGCACCGGTCGATGATCCTGGGTGGAATGGCGTCGGGCGTGACCGAGGTCGAGGGTCTGCTGGAAGGCGACGACGTTCTGGCCACCGGCCGCGCGGTCGAGGCGTTCGGCGCCAAGGTCGAGCGGACGGGCGACGGCAAATGGCGGATCGAGGGCGCGGGCGGCTTCAAAACGCCTTCGTCGGTAATCGACTGCGGCAACGCGGGGACCGGGGTTCGCCTGCTGATGGGGGCGGCGGCGGGCTATCCGCTGACGGCGACCTTCGATGGCGACGGCTCGCTGAGGAAGCGGCCGATGAAACGCGTGACCGGGCCGTTGGCCGAGATGGGCGCGCGGTTCGGCTGGCTGTCGGCCGAGGATCGGCTGCCGGTGACGCTGACGGGCGGGACGTTGAAGGCCATCGACTATGTGCAGACGGTGGCCTCTGCCCAGGTCAAGTCGGCCATCCTGCTGGCCGGGCTGAACGCCGAGGGCGTGACCTCTGTGGTCGAGCCGGAAAAGAGCCGCGACCACACCGAACGGATGCTGCGCGCCTTTGGCGCCGAGGTCGGCGTGGAGGAGATGGGCGAGGGCTGGAAGGTGACGCTGAAGGGCGGGCAGCCGCTGACCGGAACCTTCGTCGCTGTGCCGGGCGATCCGTCCTCGGCGGCCTTCCCCCTGGCGGCGGGGCTGATCGTGCCGGGGTCGGAGGTCACGGTCGAGGGGGTGATGCTGAACAGTCTGCGCACCGGCCTGTTCGACACCTGGGTCGAGATGGGCGCGGACTTGACCATCACCAACCGGCGCGAGGCCGGCGGCGAGGATGTCGGCGACATCACCGCCCGCCATTCCGCGCTGAAGGGCGTGGTGGTGCCCGAGGCGCGCGCCGCCTCGATGATCGACGAATATCCGATCCTGGCGGCGACGGCGGCATTCGCCGACGGCGTCACGGTCATGCGCGGCGTGGGTGAGATGCGGGTCAAGGAAAGCGATCGGATCTCGCTGATGGTCGAGGGCCTGCGCGCCTGCGGCGTTCAGGTCGAGGAGGAGCCGGAGGGCTTCATCGTCACGGGTGGAGGGGTTCGCGGCGGCGCGACCGTCCACACCGCCCACGACCACCGCATCGCCATGAGCCACTTGGTCCTGGGCCTTGCCGCCGAACAGCCGGTCTCGGTCGACGAGCCCGGCATGATCGCCACCAGCTTCCCTGGCTTCGTCGAAATGATGAACGGGTTGGGCGGGCATATTGCGTGAAGCCGGCGCGCGACGTCCCCTATCGCGGCGTCGCGGTCCTCGGGCTTCTGACCTGTCTGGGCGGGGCTGGCTGGACGGCCTGGACCGTCTGGCAGGGGATGCTGACCGGCAGCGTCAGGGGCAAGCACGGCGCCGTCCACATGAGGGCGGAGGGCGATTTCTTCTTCTATTCGACGGTGGCGCTGAACGGTGTCGCCTGTCTGGTGTGGCTGGGCCTGGCGGCGTTCGCGGTCGTTGTTCTGGTTCGTTGGAGGGACTGGACGTGAGCGGGCCGGGGCGGTTGCGTCAAGCCGACGCCCTGAGGCCTGACGGTCGCCCCACGAATGGCGTAGCTCTTGCGAGATCTTGGCCATGTCGCTCGTCGCTAACCTAAAACGATACATCGGCCTCTATGTGCCCGCTGTCGCTGTCGGCGGCCTTTGCGCCTTCATTGGTCTGGAGGGACTTGTCCCTGCTCTGGAGGGCGAAACCCCAAAGCTGAGAGGCGTGGAGCGGATCATCTCGTTGGCCGACAGTCCGGTCGCCTTCTGGTGGGAAGTGTTCCAGCGCGCTTTCATGATGCTGATGGCGCCTGTCTTCGGTATCGGCCTCGCCTGGGCGCGGCGGTCCGACGAAGAGAGCGACTGGTTGATCCGGCGACGCAGCAAAGCCAACGGGGCGTTGGACAAGGGCGTGCGTCGACCGCTAAGGCCTGACTAGACTTGAATGCACGCGTCCGGAACCTTCGCTTGACCCTGATCATCGCCGTCGATGGACCGGCCGCCTCTGGCAAGGGGACCATCGCCGCGCGCCTGGCCCAGACCTATGGACTGCCGCATCTGGATACGGGGCTGCTGTATCGGGCCGTGGGGGTGAAGGTGCTGGAGGCCGGCGGCTCGCTGGACGACGAGACGGCGGCGACCGACGCGGCGAGGGGGCTGGATGCGTCGGCCCTGTCGGAAGACGAGCGTCTGACCACAGGCGAGGCGGGCGAGGCGGCCAGCCGCGTGGCGGGCCATCCCGGCGTTCGCGCGGCCCTGCTGGAACTGCAACAGGCCTTTGCGGCCCAGGCGGGCGGGGCTGTGCTGGACGGGCGCGACATCGGCACGGTGATCGCGCCGGACGCCAAGGCCAAACTGTTCATCACCGCGACGCCTGAGGTCCGTGCGACCCGCCGCTGGAAGCAGCTGACGGCGCGCGGATCGGACATCGCCTTCGAGGCGATGCTGGCCGATATCCAGCGCCGGGACGAACGCGACGCCGGGCGGGGCGCGGCCCCCATGGTCCAGGCCGACGACGCGGTCTTGCTGGATACGACCGACATGGGTATAGAGGCCGCCTTCGATGCGGCCCGCCGTATCGTCGAGGCGGCGCGCGCGAAACACGGTCTCTGAGACCGTTCATCGCAAATCCAACGCTCCCACCCTCGGCTTCCGCGGGCGTTTTGATCGTTCTGAACGGCCTCGCATCCCGACGACCTGATTCCATCTTTTCCCATCGCCTCGCGCGCGGCCCTTAGCTGCGTGAGGGGTTTCACCTCGCGCGGGACCGCCCTGCAGTCGCGCGCCACAGCCCTACCGGAAACACCAGAGCTTCATGTCTGATACTCTCAATCCCACGCGCGACGACTTCTCGGCGCTGCTCGACGAACAACTTCAGGGTCGCGACTTCGGCGAAGGCCAAGTCGTCCACGGCCGCGTCGTCGGCATCGAAAAAGACATCGTCATCATCGACGTCGGTCTGAAGACCGAAGGCCGCATCGCAATGCGCGAGTTCGGTCAAGGCGACGAGGGCGCACTGCCCAAGGTCGGCGACAACGTCGAGGTTTACCTGGAGCGCGTCGAGAACGCCCTGGGCGAAGCCGTCATCAGCCGCGACAAGGCCCGTCGCGAAGAAGCCTGGACCCGTCTGGAAGTCGTGTTCGCCGAAGGCCAGCCGGTCAACGGCGCCATCGTCGGTCGCGTCAAGGGCGGCTTCACCGTCGACCTGGGCGGCGCCTCGGCCTTCCTGCCCGGTTCGCAAGTCGACATCCGCCCGGTTCGCGACGTCGGTCCGCTGATGGGCAAGGAACAGCCCTTCGCCATCCTGAAGATGGACCGTCCGCGCGGCAACATCGTCGTCTCGCGTCGCGCCATCCTGGAAGAAGCCCGCGCCGAACAGCGCACGGAACTGGTCGGTCAGCTGGCCGAGGGTGAAGTCCGCGAAGGCGTCGTCAAGAACATCACCGACTACGGCGCCTTCGTCGACCTGGGCGGCATCGACGGCCTGTTGCACGTCACCGACATGTCGTGGAAGCGCGTCTCGCACCCGTCGCAGGTTCTCGCCGTCGGCGACACCGTCAAGGTCCAGATCGTCAAGATCAACCCGGACACCCAGCGTATCTCGCTGGGCATGAAGCAACTGCAGTCGGACCCCTGGGACGGCGTGGAAGCCAAGTATCCGGTCGGCGCCAAATACACGGGCCGCATCACCAACATCACCGACTACGGCGCCTTCGTGGAGCTGGAAGCCGGTGTCGAGGGTCTGGTGCACGTCTCGGAAATGTCCTGGACCAAGAAGAACGTCCACCCCGGCAAGATCGTCTCGACCTCGCAGGAAGTCGACGTCGTGGTTCTGGATGTCGACGCCTCCAAGCGCCGCATCTCGCTGGGCCTGAAGCAGGCTCAGGACAATCCGTGGGATGCGTTCGTCGCCAACAACCCGATCGGCTCGACCGTCGAGGGCGAAGTCAAGAACGCCACCGAGTTCGGCCTGTTCATCGGCCTGGACAACGACATTGACGGCATGGTGCACCTGTCCGACCTCGACTGGTCGGTGTCGGGTGAAGAAGCCATCCAGCGCTATCGCAAGGGCGAGATGGTCAAGGCCAAGGTCCTGGACGTCGACGTCGAGAAGGAACGCGTTTCGCTGGGCATCAAGCAGCTCGGCGGCGATCCGATCGGCGAGGGCGACACCTATCGCCGTGGCCAGCAGATCACCGTCACCGTCTCGTCGATCGAGTCGGGCGGCATCGAGGTCAAGTTCGGTGAAGACGACGCGCCGGTGACGGCCTTCGTCCGCAAGTCGGACCTGTCGCGCGACCGTAACGAGCAACGTCCGGAGCGCTTCGCCGTCGGCGATCGCATCGACGCCATGATCACCGCCGTCGACAAGGCCTCGCGCCGCGTCTCGGTGTCGATCAAGGCGCTGGAAATGAAGGACGAGGCCGAGGCCATCGAACAGTTCGGATCGTCCGATTCGGGCGCTTCGCTGGGCGACATCCTGGGCGCTGCGCTGAAGAACGCCGGCACCAAGGACTAAACGCTCATCCGAAGAGCGTCAGGCGCCTCGCTCAAGCCGCGAGGCGCCGCGCGCTCTGCGGTGGCGGAACAAGTCCCCGCTTAAGCAGTGGAGCGCCGCGCGCTCTGCGTTAGCGGGAAAAAGAATGAAGGGCGGCGGGAGCGATCCCGTCGCCCTTTTCTCTGTCTGGCACACCCTTGTGTTCGCTAGCGGACACATTTCTTGCGAATGGCGCGCATCGTTGGCGGATAAGGGCTTTTTCGAGAGGCAGTCGAAGGTTAGGGTGTCTGCTCTGGATGACGCCGGGCTAAGCGGCCCGTCAGTCCGAGCTCTCGGGGGCGCCGATGATCAAGTCCGAACTGATCGAAAAGCTTGCGACGGAAAACACCCACCTGACCCACGCGGAGGTAGAGCGGCTGGTCAACGTCATCCTGGGCACCATGACCACGGCCCTGTCCGAGGGCGGGCGGGTCGAGCTGCGTGGTTTCGGCGCCCTGTCGGTTCGCTCGCGACCGGCGCGGGCCGGACGTAACCCCCGCACCGGCGAGGCCGTCGAAGTGCCGGCCAAGGCCGTGCCCTTCTTCAAGAGCGGCAAGGAACTGCGCGAGCGGCTGAACGCTTCCGGCGACGCGTGAGCCTGCGTTTCGTCTTCTGACGATCATCCAAGGAAAATCCCATGAGCCTGCTGTCTGAGTTTCGTGAGTTCGCGGTCAAGGGCAATGTCGTCGATCTGGCGGTCGGCGTGATCATCGGCGCAGCGTTCAACGGCATCGTCAAAAGCCTGGTCGATCAGGTGGTGATGCCGCCGATCGGCCTTGTGACCGGCGGGATCGATTTCTCCAAGCTGGAGTGGGTGCTGCGCGCCGAAAATCCCGCGACGGAGGCCATCGAGAAGGTATCGATCCAGTATGGCGCCTTCCTGAACACTGTTATCCAGTTCCTGATCGTGGCCTGGGTCGTGTTCATGGTGGTCAAGGGGATCAATGCCCTGCGTCGTCAGCAGGCGGCCCAGCCGGATCCGGCGCCTGCCGCGCCGACGGCGACGGAATCCCTGCTGATCGAAATCCGCGACGAACTGAAGGCCCGCCCCAAGGTCTGATCAGGCCTTGGAGACGCGGCCGCGTGAGGTCGCGCGCGCCGCGGACGGCCGGCTGCGACGCGCTGGCGTCGGGGGACTGCGCGAACAGATGCCGTAGTCGCCGTCGAACGGGGTCGGCGCCCAGGCCGAGGCCAGCGCCGGATCGTCGATGATCGCATGGCAATGGCCCCAGCCGCCTTCGCGTCGGGCCGTTCGCGTCAGTTCGCCCAGGGCCGCCAGCATCTGCGGCGTCACCATCTGCAACCGCACCTTGGCGGCGCCCATGGCGCGCGCGTTGTCGATCAGGGCCTGCGTCAGCAGTTCGATCGCATCCTGCGCCGTCTCCAGCGCGACCAAGTCGATGATGTCCAGGCAGGGCGGTTCGATCAGGCTGGTCTTGGTCATTTGCGCCATGGCGGTCGCGACGATCCGGTCATCGCGCACACAGGCCAGCAGCAGCGGCTTCAGCGTCAGGTCGGGGTCCGCCATGCGCCAGCGCAGGGTGTCGGGACCGCGATCCGCCAGCAACCGATCCTCCGACGATAACCGCCGCCAGAAGTCGGCGTAGGGCGAGCCGTCCGACAGGTCGCGCAACACCTCCACGTGAGGCGGCAGAGACAGGGTGTTCTGGCGAAATACGCGCCCGTTCATCAACTGGTCGCCCAGCCGCGCAGCGGTCGAGGCCGAGGTTCGCCCGAGGAGCGCGCGCAGTGCCCGGCCCTTGGCGCAGGCCAGTCTGTCCGTCACCCATGACAGTTTCAGCGCATGCGTGTCGGTCGGCCAGGGCGACATTCCGAACAGACCGTAAAGCGGCGCGGACCGGGCGTTGGCGTTGAAGGTGTAGCGGGCGAACAGGCCCGGCTGTTTCAGGAAGGTACGGATCAACGGACGGCTGGCGCCCTTCTGGCTGGGCGGCACGATGATCGAAAAGCCGGTCGCTCCATAGAGACTGCGCGACCCGTGCCGAAACCGCTGCACGAAGTTGCCCAGCATGGCCACGGCCTCGTCCTGGTCATCGGCGACCACCCAGCCTGTCGGAGCCGCGATGTCCTGGCGCGCCGGATTGGCCTCCAACCAGCGCCAGCCGGCCGGCGACCGTTCGGGCCAGCCCACGTCGCGGTGAAGCCGGTTCAGGGCCTCATGGTCGGATCCGACGATGGGTCGCACGGACATCGGGCGCTCCTTCCCATTATGAAACCGGAGGTCTCTCCTAGGCCCGAGGATTGCAGAATGGGGGCCAACTTATATCACCTAAGGTTGCATCTGGCGACAGGTCTTCGCGGCACGCTGTCCCACAATGGCCTTAACACTTGTTCGGATTCGCCCGCTGTGCTGGGTATGCGCCTTTCGCGCGCCCGATAAGCGGCGCGGCAGTTGGGAGTGAGCCGTTGACAGCGACGGATGGGGGGGCGCTCGAGCCTCGCAAGACTTTCCTGGGGCACCCGCGGGGGCTGGTGATCCTGTTCTTCACCGAGATGTGGGAGCGGTTCTCCTACTACGGCATGCGCGCGCTGCTGGTGTTGTACCTGACGCAGCACTTCCTGTTCGGCCCGGCCGAAGCTCAAGGCATCTACGCCGCCTATGCCGCGCTGGTGTATTTGATGCCGGTCATCGGCGGCATGATCGCTGACCGCTATCTGGGATCGCGCAAGGCGGTCATCATCGGCGCCGTCCTGTTGGTCTTGGGCCACTTCACCATGGCCTTCGAAGGCACGGGCGGACGTGAAAGCCTGACCATCGGCGAGACGACCTATCAGATTCAGGTCGAAGGCCGCGACCAGAACCGCAAGATGTTTGCCGTCAACGGCGACGAGCGGGTCCATATCGCCATCACGCCCGAAGGCGTCTCGACCGTTGGCGCTGAGCCCTCGGCCGCCAACGCCGCAGACGCGGCGGCCGCCGCCGTCGGGACGGGCCTGGGCACGCCGCCGACCGGCGCGCTGGATCCCGCGACCCAGGCCGCCCCGCAGGCCGCCGCCGCCGCTGGCTTCCCCGCCTTCACCGCGACCGGCGCCTATACGCTGGAGACCGAGCGCGACCAGAAGCTGGGCGAGCCCGTCCTGTTCCTGGCCCTGGCCCTGATCATCGTCGGCGTGGGCTTCCTGAAAGCCAATATCTCGACCGTCGTCGGCTCACTTTATGAGCAGAACGATCCGCGTCGCGACGGGGGTTTCACCATCTTCTATGTCGGCATCAACCTGGGCTCGTTCCTGGCCACGGCCGCCTGTTCCTATCTGGGCTTCAACTACGGCTGGGCCTACGGCTTCGGCCTGGCGGGCATCGGCATGTTGGCGGGTTTGCTGACCTTCGTGCTGGGCCAGTCGTGGCTGGAAGGTCGCGGCGGACCGCCGGTTCCGATCCAGGGGCGTTCGATCCTGGGCGTGCCGCTGGTGCCCTTCTTCTGGATCGCCGGCATCATCGCCGTCATCCCGACCTGGCTCCTGATGCAGCGCCACGAGATCATCGAGACGGGCCTGCCCTGGATCGCCGGCGTGATCTTCGCCTCCGTCGTCGGTTTCACCGTCTTCCGCCTGAAGGGCGCCGAGCGCAGCCGCATGCTGGTCGCCCAGGTGCTGATCTTCTTCTCGGTGCTGTTCTGGGCCCTGTTCGAACAGGCCGGCTCGTCGCTGACCCTGTTCGCGGACCAGTCGACCCAGATGCCGTCGTGGTTCAACGCCGGCTATACGCAGATGTTCAACCCCGGCATCATCGTCATCGGCGGCCCCATCATGGCCGCCCTGTGGCTCTGGCTGGCCAAGCGCAAGCTGGAGCCGTCCACGCCGGTGAAGTTCTCGTTCGGTCTGGTCTTCGTGGGCATCGGCTTCCTGGTCCTGACCTGGGCGGCGGGAAACCAGGCCAATGAGGCCTTCCGCGTCCCGTTGCTGTTCCTGTTCCTGACCTACTTCTTCCACACGGTCGGCGAGCTGTGCCTGTCGCCGGTGGGCCTGTCGATGATCACTAAGTTGTCGGTGGCGCGCGTGGTCGGTCTGATGATGGGCGTCTGGTTCCTGTCCAGCTCGGTGGCGCATATCGTCGCCGGCCTGATCGCCAAGGCGACGGCGACCGATACGGTCGCGGGCGTCGTGACCAGCCCGGCCCTGGCGCTGGAAACCTATGGGTCGATCTTCGGCACCATCGGCTGGACAGGTGTCGGCGTCGGCGTCTTCCTGCTGCTGATCTCGCCGCTGCTCAAGAAGGGCATGGCCGGGGTTCACTGATCCCGACCGCCTGACGAAGAAAAGCCCCGGCGGAGCGATCCGCCGGGGCTTTTTGCTGGGCGCCGTCTCCCCTCAGAACGTCTTGCGGACGCGCAGCGACAGGAAGGTGCGCGGGTCGATGTCGCGGTCCTCGACGAAGGCGACGGTGCGGGGGTCGCGCGAGGCATAGACCGTGCGGCGGATGGTGAAGTCGTCCCACAGGTTCAACTGGGCGCGGATGGCCAGGGTGGGGGTGGGCTTGTACTCGACGAAGCTCTCGACATAGCCCGAGCCGCGCCAGATGCTGACCTGATCGGGACCATAGGTGGGCTGACCCAAGCGGGGAAGCCAGTTGATACCCCACTGGGTCTTCCAACTCGTGATGTCTTGCTGGAACCCGATGTTGGCCTGGCTGGCGCGCACGCCCGAGATCGGCCGTTCCTCGCCCGTGGTGGGGTCGGTGACGCTGGTCTTGTTCCAGTCGTTCTTGAAGGTGAAGCGCCCGCCCGAGATGCCGAACTTGTCCAGCGGAACGGTGACGTTCAGCGACAGTTGGTCCAGCGTGCCGTCGCCGATATTGCCCACCGCCGACAGGCCTTCCGGCAGCGGCAGGCGGTCGATGACGTCGATGATTTCATCGTGGCGATAGCTGATGGCGACGATGCCTTCGCCCCAGAAGCGGCGTTCATAGGACAGTTCGGAAATCCAGCGCTGCTCCGGCTCCAGATCGACGTTGCCGCCGAACACATTGTTCTCGTCCAGATCAGCCGATGCGGCGAAGTCGCCGAAGTCGAGCTGGCCCAGCTCGCGCTCGAAGCGGAACCGCAGTTGGTTGTTCGCCATCGGCGTCCAGGTGGCCAGCAGGCGGGGCTTGGCGAAGAAGAAGCTCTTTTCCTGGTTCGCATCGCCGGATTGTTTGATGGTCGAGGCCTCCAGGCGCACGCCGCCTTCCAGCGTCAGCTTGGGGTTTACGCGCCAGGTCGCCTTGCCGAAGGCCTCGCCGCGCGTCTCCTCGACCTTGACCGAGGCGCTGGGCAGATCGATCACGGTCCCGCCGATGGTGAAGCCCTGCTGCACGTCCAGCATGTTGTAGGCCACCTCGCCCCCGGCCTCGAAGGTCAGGGCCGGCGAGCGCTCGTTGCGGACCAGGGCGCGCAGGATGGTTTCCGACGAATCGCCGTTGGACTTGAACTGCTGTTCCGGGTCGACTGCGCCGTTCAGTGTCTCGTTGCTGTTGGAGACATTGTCGAAGCTGCTGAACTCATGAATGAAACGCGTCTCGAACTGCCAGCGGGGATTGATCGGCCGTGTCCAGGTGACGCCCACCTCGCCGAACTTCTCGTCCTCGGCATAGTCGCTGCGGCGGAATGAGTTGTCCGACGTCAGCTCGGCCCAGTCCTGATAGTCGCTGATGCCATAGCGAGCCGTGCTCTCGACCTTGCCGCCGAACAGGGGTCCGGAATAGTTGCCGCGGATCGAGTTGCTGCCGCCCCAGCCGTCGTTCTCATACCGCTCGTCACGGATGACCTCGCCTGCCGCATTGGTGCGGATCGAACGACCGACGCCGTTGGAATCGCTGGACCCGATGCCGTCCGACAGGATGACACCCCAGCTGCGGTCGCCATTCTGCGCCGTGAACTGATAGGAGCCGCCATAGATGTCATGGCCGCCTTCGAAGAGCATGGCGTTCCAGGTCAGGATCGACTGGCGGCTGCTGATGGATTTCAGGACCACGTTCACGACAACGGAATAGCCTTGCATATCGATGCCGGACGCGCCGCCGCGGATCAGTTCGATGCGCTCGACCTGGCTGGCCAGTGTGCGGCCCAGGACATTGGATCCAACATCGTTCTTGGATGCCGGGCGGTTGTTGTTGATCAGAACGTTGCCGACCGCGCCCTCGAAACCGCGAGCGCCGGAGCCGTCGTCGATGGAGAAGCCGGGCACCCGGTTGACCATGTCCAGCGCGGTGTTGGGGCGTTGGGCGGCGAAGAAGTCAGGGGTGAAGACCAGCACGCCGCGCTGGCTGGCGTCGGCCAGCGGCGCTTCGCTTGTGGGGCCGGTCGGGACCGGGGCTTCCGCGACTTGCGGCCCATCCCCGGTGGAGACGTCTCCCGCGAAGGCGGCGCCGGCGGAGATCAGCAGGGCGGTGCTGGCCAGCAGCAGGGTCTTGGTCATCGGTTTCCCCTCGGGTTGTTGACGAGAGGTGTGCCGATCCGACGCGTTCATCTCCAGTTACAAGGCTGAAAGGTGGATTAAATCGACGACATCATTACAGAGATTTCATTACGCCCAGGACAGTAAAGCATCTTACAGCGATGTAATGATCCAACGCTCATCTTCTCTATTGTTGTCTCTGCTGGCGATGGCCGTCCTCGCTGGCCCGGCGGCGGCTCAGGAGGCGCCTGATGATACGCCCTCCGACGCGGTCGAGGACATCGTCGTCACGGCGCGCCGGATCGAAGGGCCGATGTGGGAGGTGCGGCGCGGCGACAGCGTGCTGATCCTGGTCGGATCGATCGACGGCCTGCCGCGCGACATGGAGTGGCGCACCGACGCCCTGACCTCGGCGGTCGAACGCGCGGATCGGGTGTTGTTCCCGGTGCAGGGCCAGGCGTCGCTGGCGGATGTCGGGCGTCTGCTGTGGCGGATGCGGACCCTGACGCGCCTGCCGGGCGACCGCACCAGCGCGGACTATCTGTCCCCCGAGCTTGAGGCGCGGGTGGAACAGGCGACAGGCGAGGGCCCCAGCCGCAAGAGCATGTTGATGCTGTCGGCGGACCTGATGGAGCACGGCGGCTATGCGCGTCGGGCGCGGCCGGTGTCGGAGGTGGTGCGTCGCGCCGCCCGGACCAACCGCACCCCGGCCGAGCCGGTGGGTGTCTTTCGCGGCGACGAGATGGTCGACAAGATTCTGACCACGCCGCCTGAGGCCTATGTGGACTGCATCACGGCGGCGGTGACGGCAGCCGAGGCCGATCCGGAAGAGGCCGCGCAGCGCGCCGAGGCCTGGCGTCTGCGGCGTGTGCCCGCCGTATTGGCATCGTCGTTGGATCAGGCGACCAACGCCTGTTCCTACTGGGCGGTGATGGGACAGGGAGAGACGCTGCGGGGCATCTGGAACACGGCGGTGGACGAGGCGCTGGCCGAGACTGGCGTCACGGTCGCCATCGCGCCGTTGCGGCTGTTGGCCGAGCCGGGCGGCGTCCTGGATCGTCTGGAGGCGGATGGGCTGGAACTGCTGGGTCCCGACTGGCGCCCATCCGTCCCCTGACGAGGTCTTAGTTGGCCGGAGCCGGCGCGCGTTCCGGCACGGCGTCGCGGGCCGCGTCGCCGATGTTGTCGGCGGCGTTGCCGACGCTCTCGGCCGCACCGGCGACGGCGTTGGACTCGATCGCGTCGTTGCGGTTCATGTTCATCAGGAAATAGCCGATCACCAGAACGGCCAGCAGGCCAATAATCAGGGCGACGATGGCGCCCATGCCGCTGCCGCTGCGGCGCTCCACGACGGTCGTGGGGGCGGCGGTGGTTTCGGTGATGCGTTCAACCCGACCATCGGGATGTTGGACTTCGCGTTCGGTCGGCATGGTGTTTCCTCTCCAGTGGTGGCGGGGGAACACCTAGCGCTACGATACGGTTCCGCTCGCTCAGACCGCCGTGCCGCCGACGGTCAGGCCACCGATCTTCAGCGAGGGCTGGCCGATGCCCACGGGCACGCCCTGTCCGGCCTTGCCGCAGACGCCGACGCCGGGATCGAAGGCGAAGTCGTCGCCGACCATCTGAATCTTGGTCAGGGCGGTGGCTCCGTCGCCGATCAAGGTGGCGCCGCGGACGGGGGCGGTGATCACCCCATCCTCGATCAGATAGGCCTCGTTGCACTGGAACACGAACTTGCCGTTGGTGATGTCCACCTGGCCGCCCGAGAAGTTGGCGGCGTAGAGGCCGCGCTTGGTATTGGCGATCATGTCGGCCTTGGAGTCCTTGCCGCCCTCCATGAAGGTGTTGGTCATGCGCGGCATCGGCATGTGGGCGAAGGACTGGCGACGGCCGTTGCCGGTGGCGGCGACGCCCATCTGACGCGCCGACAGCCGATCATGCATCAGCCCGACCATGATCCCATCCTCGATCAGGACGGTGCGCGAGGTCGGGGTGCCCTCGTCGTCGATGGACAGGGAGCCGCGACGCCCGGCGATGGAGCCGTCGTCCACCACGGTCACGCCCGGCGCGGCGACCCGCTTGCCCATCATGCCGTTGAAGACGGACGAGCCCTTCCTGTGGAAGTCGCCTTCGAAGCCGTGGCCGATGGCTTCATGCAGCAGGACGCCAGGCCAGCCGGCGCCCAGGACCACGTCCATCTCGCCCGCCGGACAGTCGATGGCGTCCAGATTGACCAGGGCCTGGCGCAGGGCTTCGTCCACCTGGGCCTGCCAGCGGTCGGGGGCGACCCAGGTCTCGAACCCGGCCCGACCGCCGGCGCCGGACGAGGCGCTCTCGCGCTTGCCGTGCTGTTCGACGGTGACCGAGACGTTCAGGCGCACCAGGGGACGGACGTCGCGCACAGCCCGCTCATCGGCGCGCAGGATCTCGATGGCGCGGCGCTCGCCCACCAGCGAGGCCGAGACCTGGACGACGCGCGGATCGCGGGCGCGGGCCCAGGCGTCGATCTCGGCCAGAAGCGCGATCTTGTCCGAGAAGGCGGGCGAGGCGAGGGGATCGACCTCGCCATACAGTTTCTGATTGGTGGCGCGTGGGCCGTCGGCGACCAGGGCGGCGTGGCCCTGTTTGGCCAGGGCGGCGCTGTCGGCGGCGCGTCGCAAGGCGGCGGCCGAAATCTCGTTGGCGTGGGCGTATCCGGCGGTCTCGCCCGCCACGACCCGCAGGCCGAAGCCCTCGGTGGCGTCATAGGCGGCGGACTTCAGCCGGCCGTCGTCGAACACCAGGCTCTCGCTCTCGGACCGCTCCAGAAACAGCTCGCCGTCGTCGGCGCCGGCCAAGGCCGTCTTCAGGATCGACAGGGCTTCGTCGGTATCGACGCCGGCGGCGTCGAGGATGGGCGGCGGGGAGGCGTGAACGGTCATGGCCTGTAGGTAGGGGCTGAAGGCCGCTTCGTCACCTGCCGAGGCGCGCGATCTTTCGGATCAGTCCAGCGGTTGCGGCCGGGTCACGACCGGGGCGTCGGGATCGCTGGCCGCAGGACGTGCGGCGGTCGGGGCCGGCGTCGGGGGCACGACGACCAGCGGCTCGGTCTGGACTGTCGGGGCAGGCGTCGGGGCCGGGGCGGATGCGGCGGTCTGAGCCGTCGTGGCAGCTGGCGTCTGAGGGCGTGGCGCGACGGTCGTCGGTCGAGGCTGGGCTGTCCGCGTTGCAGGCGTCGTCGTGCGGGCGGCCGGGGGGGTCGCGGTCGGCGCCTGGACAGGGGCCGGGGCGGGTGCGGCTGTCGCGGGCGTCGGCGTTTCAGCCTGAACGACAGGGGCTGCGCCCGTCGGGACCGTCTCGGCCGGCGGCGTTGTCAGCGGCGCCTCGGGGACCACGGCGGCGGCCGGGGCCGGCGTGGAGGCGGGACGCATGGCGAACCAAACGCCGCCGCTGATCACCAGCAGGGCGGCGACGCCCGCGCCGACATAAAGCGGCAGGCGCGAGGGCTTGGCCGGCGCGCGAGCGAAGCTGGGCGTCACTTGAGGCGCAGGCGTTTCAACGGCAGGTTTGGACGCGACCGGCGGCGCGACGACGGGTTTGGCCGCGACCGGCGCCGTCTCGGCCGGCTTCGGCGTGGGTGCAGGCGCGGCCCGCGACGTCGGCAGAGGACGCACGGTCAGGTCGGCGTCGGGCAAGGGCGCGGCTTGCGGAGCGGGCTGGGGCGTTTCGGGCTGGGGCGTCGGCGCTTGGGCCGGACGCGCGGTCGGGATCAGCGATCCGCCCAGGATGCTTCCGGTCTGCGGACGCGGCGGCCTGGGCTGCGCGGGCGCTCGGCTCGGGGCCGCCGCCTGACCCTTGGCGGGCGCCACGCCGGAGGCCAGGCTCTGGGTCTGGATCGAGGCTTGCTGCTGTTGCGGCGAGGGCTTGCGCGGCGGCGGATTGGGGATGCGGTCCAGCGGATTGGGCGCGATCGGCACCGGTCCGACGTGGAAGGTCGTCGCGGGCATGCGTCCCCACGTCACCGGCTTGCGGGCGAAGGGCTCGGGCGGGGTCTTCTGGTCGTCGGACATTCTATTCCATTCGCTGGCGATCTGGCCCGTTTCGTGACGGATCAGTTCTTGAGCCGATAGCCGGTCTTGAACATCCACATGACGATGGCAAGGCAGACGGCGAAGAAGCCCAGGGTCGCCGCCACGCTGACGCCGATCGCGACATCGCCCTGACCATAGAAGGCCCAGCGGAAGCCCGAGATCAGATAGACCACCGGATTGAACAGGGTCACCGTGCGCCAGCCGTCGGGCAGCATGTCGATGGAATAGAAGGCGCCGCCCAGGAAGGTCAGGGGCGTGACGATCAGCATCGGGATCATCTGAAGCTGTTCGAACCCGTTGGCCCAGACCCCGATGATGAAGCCGAACAGGCTGAAGGTCACCGAGATCAGGATCAAAAAGGCCATCATCCAGATCGGATGCAGAATTTGCAGCGGCACGAAGAAGGCCGCCGTCGCCAGGATGATCAGGCCCAGCACCGCCGACTTGGTCGCCGCCGCCCCGACGTAGGCCAACACGATCTCAAGCGACGACACCGGCGCAGACAGGATCTCGTAGATAGTGCCCGTGAACTTGGGGAAGTAGATGCCGAATGACGCATTAAAAATAGACTGGGTGAACAGGCTGAGCATGATCAGGCCGGGCACGATGAAGGCGCCGTAGGGCACGCCGTCCACCTCCTGCATCCGACTGCCGATGGCGCCGCCGAAGACGACAAAATACAGGGCGGTGGTAATGACGGGCGTAACCACGCTCTGCCACAGGGTGCGCAGGGCGCGCGCCATTTCGAAGCGATAGATGGCCCAGACGCCGAAAGCATTGAAGGTCATGCGGCGGCTCCGTTCTGGTGGACCAGGCTGACGAAGATGTCTTCCAGCGAGCTCTGGCGGGTGTTCAGGTCCTTGAAGCCGATGTTCAGCGCCTCAAGCCGCCGGATCAGCGACGGCACGCCCGTGTAGTCGGCGTTCGCGTCGAAGCTGTATTCCAGCTCACCCCCGTCGTTCTTCAACGTCAGGTCCCAATCGGACAGGTCGGCGGGCAGGGCGGTCAGCGGCTCGATCAGGTTCAGCGTCAGGGTCTTCTTGCCCAGCTTCTTCATCAGGGCCGACTTTTCCTCGACCAGGATCAGTTCGCCCTTCAGGATCACGCCCACCCGGTCGGCCATCTCCTCGGCCTCCTCGATATAGTGGGTGGTCAGGATGATGGTGACGCCGCGCTCGCGCAGCTTCCTGACCATCGCCCACATGTCGCGACGCAGCTCGACATCGACCCCGGCGGTCGGCTCATCCAGGAACAGGATGTCCGGCTCGTGGCTGAGGGCCTTGGCGATCATCACCCGGCGCTTCATGCCGCCCGACAGGGTCATGATCTTGGCGTCGCGCTTGTCCCACAATGACAGGTCCCTCAGCACGCTTTCGATGAAGGCGGGGTTCGGCGCCTTGCCGAACAGGCCCCGGCTGAAGGTGACGGTGGCCAGCACCGTCTCGAAGGCGTCGGTGGTCAGTTCCTGCGGCACCAGGCCGATCTTGGTGCGGGCGGCGCGGAAATCTTTCTGGATATCATGACCGTCGGCGACCACCGTCCCCGTCGTCGGCGTGACGATGCCGCAGACGATGGAGATCAGGGTGGTCTTGCCGGCGCCGTTCGGACCCAGGAGGGCGAAAATCTCGCCCTTCTCGATGGTCAGGTCGATACGCTTCAGCGCCTGAAGCCCCGACTTGTACGTCTTGGTCAGGCCGTCGATCTCGATTACGGGCATGGGCGTTCCTTTCCGGCGAGCGCGGCGACGCCGACCGGGTGTGGCGGCAATATGGCGTGCCTTGCGCACGACTCAAGGGGGTGCCCGACGCAAGGGCCGCGCGGCTCAAGGGGCGCCAAGTCGTTGTTAACCGGATTGCCGCACGGTGCAGGCTGTCCCTTCGTTGGCGGGAGCTTTCGTGTCGTCCCTGTCCGCCGTCCACCGCGCCGCCCTGACGGCGGTCGTTCAGGCCTGTCCCGACAAGTCGCTGGCGACGCTGGGGGCGGCCGTGGCGGCCTTGAACGGCGACAAGGCGACGGAACTGGCGATCATCGTGGCGGATGAGGCGCGCGACCGGGCGCGTCGCGGCACCGCTTTCGGCCCCCTTCTGCCCCTGTTTCATCCCCGTGCGGACGGGGCGCCAGCCCTGACCTTTCCCCCTCGGGTTCTGGCGCGCGTATGGCGTCATGCAGTTCAGGGTGAAGAGGCTTTCCTGCCCTTGCTGGACGGCGCCGTCACCATCGACGGCGAATGGACCCTGGCCGCCGACCGGCTGTGCGCCAAGGCGGCCGCAGTGCTGCGCGACCGGCCGCGCGAGGTCTGGCCCGAGTTCCAGCGCCCGCCGGAGGGCGAGCCGCCCGCGACGCCAGTCGAACTTGCCGGCTGTTTCGATCTGACACCCCTGGCGCGCGGCGCCCTGCCGCGCCTGCCGGTCTGGCTGGAAAGGCCCGACGACAATCAACTGGCGGGGCTACGGCTGCTGATCCAGGACTGTCTGGTCATGTCGCCAGACGGCGGGCGGCGGATGATCGACATCCTGTTCGCCCATGTGGCCGACGCCGAGCGGATGTTGCGGGTCGTGACGCGCACCAGCCGTCTGGCCGACCGCGAGGCGACCCTCAGCCATTCGGAAATGGGCGTCTTCGTCGAACGGCTGCTGACCTCGGTCCAGGCGCGGGTTCGGCGCATCGCCGCGGTGCGGTCGTCGCTGGGCGAGGCGACCATGCTGGGCGTCGTGGACGACGTGACCTGGTGCGCCGGGGTTCTGGCCGAGATGGACATGAGCCTGCAGATCCGGCCAGATTCCAGCTGGGGCAAGACCGCTCGGATGGCGCGGGTCCAGGTCTCGGGTCAGTTGTCGGGCCTGATGAAATCCACTTCGGCGGCGGTCCATGCGGCCCTGCCGATGAAGCGGCGAACGATCACCGGACGCATGACCCGGCTGTGTCCGTGGCTGGAGGCGCCCAGCGACGGCGAACCGATCGAGGCGGCGGCGGCTCTGCTGGCGGCGGTCGCGGCCTTGCGTGGGGCGGCCAACACCTTCGGCTGCGAGGCCGATCGTTCGGCATTAAAGACCGAACTGACCGACTACCTCACCACCTGGGCCAATGAAGCGCTGGACAGCGCGGCGGACGGCGAGGTCGAGGATCCCGACCATGTCCTGCGCCTGGTTGGGGTGGCGGCGCGGTTCCTGACCCTGATCGAGGCGCTAGAGGCGGCGCGGGCCGTGCGGCGGCGCGCAGCGTCGGCGGAAATGGCGCGCTTGGGCTGAAACGACGCCTCGCCCGGCGTTCGCGGATGGGTTAGAGGGCTAGCATGATCGCCTTCTGGATGATGACGGGACCGGCGGCGGCTCTGGCCGCCCTGCTGGTGCTGACCGGCGCACGGCGCGGCGCCGATCCGGCCGCGGGGGCCGAGACCCAGGCCGGCTCGCGCGAGATCGAGGAGCTGGATCGGCTGAAGGCGCGCGGCCTGCTGGACGACGCGGCCTATGCGGGCGCGCGGGCCGAGGCGGGGCGACGGCTTTTGGCCATGACGACGACCGCGACCCCCGTGGTTGGGCCTAAGGATCGGTTCTGGGTGCTGGGGGGGATCGCCGTGACGGTCGCCGGCGCGCTGGGCCTCTATGTCTTCACCGGATCGCCCGGACTGCCCGATCAGGCCTATGAGCGGCGCGTCGACGACTGGGCGGCGAACCTGGAGGGGCTGGAGCCGGCGCAACTCGCCGCCGTGACGGCGCGGGTCGTGCGCGAACGGCCCCAGGATCGCCAGGCGCTGGCCATGCTGGGGGCAGCGCGTTATGCGGCCGGCGATCCTCTGGGCGCGGCGTCGGCCTTCCGTAGGCTGATCGCCCTCGACCCCAAGGACGCCCAGGCCTGGGCGCGACTGGGCGAAAGCCTGGTGGTGGCCAATGACGACCAGATCGGCGGCGACGCCGAGGCCGCCTTCCGCGAGGCGCTGAAACTGGATCCGGATCAGCTGGGCGCGCGCTTCTTCCTGGGCGAGGCGGCCCTGCGGCGGGGCGACGGCGCATCGGCGCGCACCCTGTGGACGCCGCTGATCGCCGCGCTCCACCCGGCCGACCCGCGTCGTCTGGACCTGGGGCGGCGACTGCCGAAGGACGGCGCGCAATGACGCGTTGGTCGCGCGCCACGACGGCGGTATATGCCGCCAATCCGCCCTCCGAACCCGGAACGTCCGTCGCATGAGCTGGCTGCCCAAATCGCCGAAGGCGCGTCGTCGCCTGTGGGTCGTCGCCGCCGTCGCGCCGATCCTGGCGCTGGCGGTCGGCCTGTCGTTGTGGGCGATGCAGGACAGCGTGACCTTCTTCTATTCCCCGTCCGAGGCCACCGCCGACAAGGCGCCCGAGGGACGCAACATCCGTCTGGGCGGTCTGGTCGAGGTCGGCAGTGTTCAGAAATCCGGCGACGGCGTGGTGGCCTTCTCCGTCACCGACAATGTGGGCGTGACGCGCGTCGTCTATCACGGCGACCTGCCCGACCTGTTCCGCGAAGGGCAGGGGATCGTGGCGCAAGGGGCCTTCGGCGCCGACCGCACCTTCCATGCCAGCCAGGTCCTGGCCAAGCACGACGAGAACTATATGCCGCGCGAGGTCTCCGACCGGCTGAAGGAAAAGGGCGAGTGGCGGCCGGATGCGGCGCCGACGACGGCCGCCGCAGCCAGCAAGACCGTTCCCCTATGATCGCTGAGCTTGGGGCCTTCGCCCTGGCGCTGGCTCTGGCGCTGTCGATGCTGCAGACGGGCCTGTCGGCTGCCGGGCGCGCGAGACGCAGTCCGGTGTTGGCTGGCGCGGCGCAAGGCGCGGCGCTGGCGGCGGCGGGCGCGGTGGCGCTCAGTTTCGCGGCGCTGATCTACGCCTTCGTCGTGTCCGACTTCTCGGTCTCCAACGTCGCGGCCAACAGCCATACCGACAAGCCTATGCTCTACAAGGTCGCCGGCGCTTGGGGCAGTCACGAGGGGTCGCTGCTGTTGTGGTGCCTGGTGTTGACGGTCTTCGGCGGGGCGCTGGCCCGCGCGCGCGGCCTGCCGTTCGGGTTGAAGGCTTCAGCCGTAGCGGTGCAGGGCGCGCTGGGATCGCTGTTCCTGGCCTTCGCCGTCTTCACCTCCAGCCCCTTCACACGCCTGGATCCCGCGCCGTTCCAGGGGGCGTCGCTGAACCCGCTGTTGCAGGATCCGGCCCTGGCCGTGCATCCGCCGCTGCTCTACGCAGGTTACGTCGGCTTTTCCGTCTGCTTCTCCCTGGCGGTCGCAGCTCTGATCGAAGGGCGGGCGCAGACGGCCTTCTGGCCGGCCTGGGGACGTTGGGTGCGGCCCTGGGCGCTGGCCAGCTGGGCCTTTCTGACCGTCGGCATCACGCTCGGGTCGTTCTGGGCCTATTACGAGCTGGGCTGGGGCGGCTGGTGGTTCTGGGATCCGGTCGAGAATGCCAGCTTCATGCCTTGGCTGGCGGGCGCGGCCCTGTTGCACAGCGCGGTCGTAACCGAGCGGCGCGGGGCGCTAGCGGGCTGGACGGTGTTCCTGGCCCTGCTGGCCTTCACCTTCTCCATGCTGGGCGCCTTCCTGGTGCGCTCGGGCGTGCTGACCTCCGTTCACGCCTTCGCCGTCGATCCGCAGCGGGGCTTGATGCTGTTGGCGATTTTGGGCGTCACGGCCGGCGCCGCCTTCGCCCTGTTCGCCTGGCGCGCGCCCCAGCTCAAGGGCGGCGGCCTGTTCGCACCGGTCAGCCGCGAGGGCGCGCTGGTGCTGAACAATCTGTTCCTGACAGCGGCGGCCGCGACCGTGCTGTTGGGCACCTTGTATCCGCTGATCCTGGAGGCCGCGTCCGGCGCGACCATCTCGGTCGGCCCGCCCTATTTCGCCGCGACCTTCACGCCGCTGATGATGGTCGCCTTCATCATCCTGCCGGCTGGGCCGCTTTTGGCGTGGAAGCGCGGCGACCTGCCAGGCGCGATGCAGCGGCTGGCCGTAGCGGCGGGCCTGGCCATCGTCTCGGCTCTTGCGGCCTATGCCCTTTGGGAGCCGAAGAAGGCGTTCGCCGCCGCAGGGATCGGCCTGGGCGCCTGGCTGATCCTGGGATCGCTAGCCGAGGTGGCGGAACGCGCGCGGTTGTTCCGAGCCTCGGCGGCCGAGACGCTGCGTCGTCTGAAAGGCCTGCCGCTGGGCGCCTGCGGCATGACCTTCGCCCACTTAGGCCTGGGCGTCTTCATCCTGGGGGCGGTGGTCGAGACCGGCTTCAAGGCCGAGACGGCGCGCGCCCTTTCGCTGGGCCAGAGCGTGTCCGCAGGCCCTTGGACCGTCACCCTGGACGACGTCCGCGTGGTCGAGGGCCCGAATTATCTGGCCGAACAGGGCCGGCTGACGGTGCGGCCGACCGATGATCGCGGCCGGGCCAGCACGGTCACGGCCGAGCGCCGCTTCTTCCCCGCCGGCGGCCAGACCACCACCGAGGTCGGGCTGGATTTCCGGGGGCTGGACGACGTCTATGTCGTGATCGGCGAACGGGCGGGCAGTCCACAGCAGCCGGCCTGGGTGGTGCGTCTGTACTGGAACCCGTGGGCGCGACTGATCTTCCTGGGGCCCATGATCATGGCGCTGGGCGGCGTCCTGTCCCTGCTGGATCGGCGATTGAGGATCGGGGTCGGCGCACGCCGTCGCAAGACCGCATGAGACGCCTGGCGATCCTGCTGGCTGCGCCCGTCCTGGCGCTGATGCTGACGGCGGCCGAGCCGCCTGCCGCGCCAGACCGGCCCTTGCCCGATGCGGCCCAGGAAGCCCGCGCCCAGGCCCTGTTCAAGGACGTCCGCTGCGTCGTCTGCCAGCACGAGGCCATCGCCGACAGTCCGGCCGGCGTCGCCGGCGATATGCGCCGCCTGATCCGCGAGGAGATCGCCGCCGGCGCCTCGGACCAGGCGGTGCGCGACGACCTGGTGCGGCGGTTCGGCGACTATGTGCTGTTCACCCCGCCGGTGCGGGCGGGGACCTGGCTCTTGTGGTTCGGGCCGTTCGTCTTGGTGCTGTCGGCGGTCGCCGTCCTGATGTTGCGCGCGCGCCGCCGTCCGGTCGAGGCCGCGCCCCTGACGGCCGAAGAGGAAGGCCGGCTGGACGAAGTTCTACGAAATGAGAAGCTTCGCCGCGATCCTGACGCAACCTCGCCTCACGACGGGCGCTAGTCGAGATCAACGATCGGCGGCTGGGATTGGCGTAAGCGCCGTCCGGCCTGTATCAATCGCGAAACCGGCGCCCGCATGGCGCTGGACAGAGGATCGCAAGGACCACGATGCTGAAGCGCAAGGAGTTCATTCTCGGGGCCGCGGCCGGCCTGACCCTGGCGGCGGCGGCGACCGCCGGCGGCGTCATCAACTGGCCCGGCGCGCATGCGGAGCCGCAGGCGGTCAACCGCATCACCCCGGTCCCGGCCAACGGCGACGCCTTCACGCCCCCGCCGGGCGCGCCCAGCAGTTTCGCGACAATTTTCGATCAGGTTTCGCCCGCGGTCGTCCAGATCGACGTGACGGTCAAGGTCGATCAGCCCCAGGGCGGCGCCTTCACCATTCCCGGCCTGCCGTTCCAGTTCGTGCCTCCGCAAGGTCGTGGCGGTCAGGGCGGAGATGAGCCGCAGACGACCCAGGGCGCCGGCTCTGGCTTCTTCATCTCGCAGGACGGCTTCATCGTCACCAACAACCACGTTGTCGCCGACGCGACCGAGATCAAGGTCAAGATGTCGGACGGCCGCGAACTGCCGGCCCGCCTGATCGGCCGCGATCCCGGCACGGACCTGGCCGTGATCAAGGTCGAGGGTAACGACTTCAAATACGTCAGCTTCGAAGAGACGGCCGAGCCGCGTGTCGGCGACTGGGTCATCGCCATCGGCAACCCGTTCGGCCTGGGCGGCACCGCCACGGCCGGCATCGTCTCGGCCAAGGCGCGCGACATCGATCCGTCGGGCTACAACGACTACATCCAGATCGACGCCGCCATCAACCGGGGCAACTCGGGCGGCCCGACCTTCGACATCCACGGCCGCGTCATCGGCGTGAACTCGGCCATCTATTCGCCCACCGGCGGATCGGTCGGCATCGGCTTCGCCATTCCTGCGGATACGGCCAAGACGATCACCGAACGCCTGATGCGCGGCGAATCTATCGAGCGTGGGTATCTGGGCGTCCAGATCGGCAATCTGACCGACGAGTATAAGGAAAGCCTTGGCCTTCCTGCGACCACCAAAGGCGCATTTGTCGTCGAGGTCACGCCGGATGCTCCCGCTGCGCGTGCGGGTCTCCAGCCGGGCGATGTCGTCGTGAACCTGAATGGTCGCGCCATCGAAGGCTCCAGCGAACTGACCCGCGCCGTAGGCTCAGCGAAGCCTGGTGACACCCTGCGGCTCGAACTGCTGCGCGAAGGTCGTCGTCAAACTGTGAATGTGCGCGCGGGCACGCGCCCGGCCAATCTTGAAACCGCCGCGACGGATGACGGCGAAGGATCCGCTACGCCCAACAATCCCAGCGCCCCAGCAGGCGAAGTGGTCGAAGGCCTGACGATTGCGCCGGTCAGCGCGGCTCTGCGTAGTCGTTTCGATATTCCCGAGGGCGTTCAAGGAGTGG
This sequence comes from Brevundimonas sp. AC546, assembly GCF_979258305.1. Taxonomy (NCBI): domain Bacteria; kingdom Pseudomonadati; phylum Pseudomonadota; class Alphaproteobacteria; order Caulobacterales; family Caulobacteraceae; genus Brevundimonas; species Brevundimonas sp. AC546. The sequence goes on along the minus strand of NZ_OZ409849.1, from coordinate 1,587,998 downwards.
TCGTCACCGGTGTAAGCCAAGAGTCTCGCGCCGGTCGTCTCGGCTTCCAGCCGGGCATGGTCATCATCCAGGCCAATGGGCGCAGCGTCGGCTCCACCGCTGACTTCAAGGGTGCGGTGGAAGCGGTCAAGAGCGCCGGGCGACCGGGCGTTCTGCTTCTGGTGCGGACGCCTCGGGGCAACAGTCCGATCGTTCTTCCGCTGCAGGACAAGAACTGATCGGTATTCTGACCAAGCCTTAACTCACTCTATCGCCGCCGATGCGCTACCATCGGCGGCGATTTTGATTCCGGGAGGGGTTTTGATGCGGATTCTTGTGGTCGAGGATGACGCCGAGGCGGCGACCGCCATGGTGAGGGGCCTGTCCGAAGCCGGACATGAGGTGACCCACGCCGTGGACGGCGCCTTTGGGCTGCTGGAGTCGCAAAAGGGCGGCTACGACGTTTATGTGGTGGACCGGATGATGCCGCGTCTGGACGGCGTCGGCATGGTCGAGACCGTCCGCAAGGGCGGCGATCAGACGCCGGTCCTGTTCCTGTCGGCCCTGGGCGAGGTCGAGGACCGGGTCACAGGCCTGAAGGCCGGCGCCGACGACTATCTGGTCAAGCCCTACGCCTTCGCCGAACTGATCGCGCGGGTCGAGGCTCTGGCCCGGCGGCGCGAGACCGGCGGGGTCCAGACCGTGCTCAAGGTCGGCGATCTGGAGATGAACCTGATCGCCCGCACCGTCCATCGCGGGACGGCCGAGATCGACCTTCAGCCGCGCGAGTTCCAGCTGCTGGAGTTCCTGATGCGCCACGCCGGCCAGTCGGTGACGCGCACCATGCTGCTGGAGAAGGTCTGGGAATACCATTTCGACCCTCAGACCAACGTCATCGACGTCCACATCAGCCGCCTGCGCTCCAAGATCGACAAGGGCTTCGACCGCGCGATGCTGCAGACCGTGCGCGGGGCGGGGTATCGGTTGGAGGCGTGACTTGAGATCCTCCCCCGCAACGCGGGGGAGGGGGACCGCCGGCACGGCGGTGGAGGGGGCGACCCCAGACACCGGCGCTGATGCCGCCCCCTCCACCACTTCGTGGTCCCCCTCCCCCGTGAACGGGGGAGGATTTTAGTGCGCCTTCCCTCCCTCCTTCGTCGCACGCCCTTCCGGCTGACGCTGCTGTTCCTGGCGCTGTTCGTGGCGGCGGCGGGGGCGATCCTGGCCTATGTCTATTTCGCCTCGGCGTCCGAGGCTCAGGGCCGGGCCAAGGCGGACGTGGAGATCGAACTGGGCGCCCTGACGGCGATCCACCGCACGCGCGGCGTCGATGCCCTGAACCAGGCGCTGGTGGAGCGGTCGATCCGGGGCGGGCCGTATCTGTATCTGCTGACCGACGCGGCCGGAAAGACGATCACCGGCAACATCACCGAATCGCCGATCGACATCGACCTCAGCCTGCCCGCCGGCGCCAGCGATTGGGAGACCTTCCGCCTGACCGACACGGATGCGCAGGGCAAGGTCCAGCGTCGGCGCTCCATCGGGGTGATCACCACCCTGTCGGGGGGCGAGCATCTGTTCGTCGGTCAGGATATCGGCGACATTGAGGAATACCTCGCGCGGCTGACCCAGGCCCTGTGGGGCGCCATGGCGCTGGTGATGCTACTGGGCCTGGCGGGCGGTCTCTACATCAGCCGGCGGGTGGAGAAGTCCATGGCCGGGCTGAACCAGGTCGTGCAGGCGGTGCAGGAGGGCGACCTCAAGGTCCGCGCCCCCGTCCGCCACACCGGCGACGAACTGGACGAACTGGGCCAGGGGCTCAACACCATGCTGGACCGGCTGGAGGCGTCGATGTCCTCCATCCGCCACGCGGGCGACGCCATCGCCCATGACCTGCGTTCGCCCCTGACGCGGATGCGGGCCAAGCTGGAGGTGGCGCTGATCGACGCGGAAGCCGGCAAGATCGACGGCGTCGACGCCCTGGGCATCGCCCTGGACGAGGCCGACCATCTGCTGAAGACCTTCAATACCGTCCTGGCCATCGCGCGGCTGCAAGCGGGCGGCGCGCCGGATCCCAGGCTGATGGACGCCGCCGACCTCGCCGCCGACATGGCCGAACTGTACGAGCCGGCGGCCGAGGACAAGGAGATCGACTTCTCGTCCGAGGTCGAGCGCGGCCTGATGATCGAGGGCAACCAACCCTTCCTGGCCCAGGCCCTGGCCAACCTGATCGACAACGCCATCAAATATACCCCCGCGGGTGGGGCGGTGAAGCTGCGCGCGCGCAGGCGATCGTCGGGCGAGATCGAATATTCGGTCACCGACACAGGACCGGGCGTGCCCGAGGAGGACCGCGAGCGGGTGGTCCAGCGCTTCGTCCGCCTGGACAACAGCCGTACCGAGCCCGGCTCGGGCCTGGGCCTGTCGCTGGTCACGGCGGTGGCCGAGGCCCACGGCGGGCGGGTGGTGCTGGACGAGGGGCCGGGAGCCTATGGTGATTTCGGGCCGGGGTTGCGGGTGGCCTTAGTTCTTCCCCCTGCGGTCCAGAACTAACAATTTCCGCTCATCCCCGCGAAAGCGGGGACCCAGTTCTTTGGGTGGTCAGGCTTGTGGCGTGTGTCAGGATCGTGGTCCAACGCTTTGCCGAGCGAAAGCACTGGGTCCCCGCTTTCGCGGGGATGAGCGGATGATTTAATGGCCGATACTGCAACCTCCGCACCGATCCCATTGGGCCAGGGGATCAAGCCCGCAGGACCTGTCGCCAACACGGCAGCAGCCGACCGCCTGCTGGAAACCCTGATCGAGGCCGCCGATACCGATGGCTGGCGCGACGCCCTCGACGCCGCCTGGCCCGCTCTGGCCCCGGTCGTGGGAGGCTCCCCCTATCTCGCCGGACTGATGCGTCGTCGCCCCGCCGATCTGCGCCGCCTGCTGGAACAGGATCCCGCCGCCAGCCTCGCCGAAATCATCCGCGACACCGATGCGCTGGACGCCGAGCCGGACGAGGTCCGCGCCCCGCTGCGAGTGCTGAAGGCCGATCTGCACCTGCTGACCGCCCTGGCCGATCTGGGCGGCGTCTGGGATCTGGATCAGGTCACCGACGCCTTGTCGAAGTTCGCCGATGCATCATGCCGCGCCGCCCTGCGCGCCGTCGCCGCCGAACAGAGGGCGCGCGGTCGGCTGGTCTCGCCCCCCGGAGATCCGCGCGGTCCGATCCCCGGCCTGTTCGGCCTGGCCATGGGCAAGCACGGCGCAAACGAGTTGAACTATTCCTCCGACATCGACATCTCCCTCTTCTTCGAGCCGCGCCTGCTGGTCCTGGCACTGCGCGAGGGCGAGGAGATGCAGGATTTCGCCAATCGCGTCGGCAAGGGGATCGCCACTCTGCTGACCGAGCGGACGGCCGACGGCTACGTCTTCCGCGTCGATCTGCGGCTGCGGCCCGACCCCTCCTCGACCCCGCCGGTAGTCGCCGGGCCGATGGCCCTGGCCTACTATGAGAGCGTCGGTCAGAACTGGGAGCGGGCGGCCTTCATCAAGGCGCGGCCGGTGCTGGGCGACATGCGGGCGGCGGGCCGGTTCCTGAAGGCGATGATCCCCTTCATCTGGCGGCGCAGCCTGGACTACGCCGCCGTGCTCGACATCCAGTCGATCAAGAAGCAGATCCACGTCCACAAGACCGGCGAGGGGCTGCGCGCCGCCGGCGCCAATCTGAAACTGGGGCGGGGCGGCATCCGCGAGATCGAATTCTACGCCCAGACCCAGCAGTTGATCCTGGGCGGGCGCGATCCGGGCTTGCGCAAACAGCGCACGCTGGAGGCGCTGAAGGCGCTGGCTGACGCCGACCATATCCCCCAGGCGGTCTGCGAGGAGCTGTCGGCCGCCTATGTCGAGCTGCGCGGGCTGGAACACCGGGTGCAGATGCTCGACGACGAGCAGACTCACCGTCTGCCCGAGGACCGCGAACGCCGCGCCGCCGTCGCCGCGCTGGCCGGTTCCGGCGATCTGGCGGCCTTCGACGCCCATGTCGAGGCCCTGCTGGTCCGGGTCAACACCCGCTACGGCGAGCTGTTCGAGGGCGGCGAGGATCTGGATTCCAGCTACGGCAGCCTGGTCTTCACCGGCGTCGAGAACGATCCCGAGACGCTGGAGACCCTGCGCCGCATGGGCTTCTCCGAGGCCCCGTCCGTCGCCGACACCATCCGCAGCTGGCACCACGGCCGCATCCCGGCGACGCGGACGGCGAGGGGGCGCGAACTGTTCACCCGCCTTGCCCCGCGCCTGCTGGAGGCCCTGGCGCGCTCCGGCGCGCCAGACGATGCGTTTCGGCGTTTCGCGACCTTCTTCTCGGGCCTGGCTGCCGGGGTTCAGGTCCAGGCCCTGTTCCTGAACCAGCCCAAACTGTTCGAGATGGTGCTGGGGGTCATGGCCTTTGCGCCGCGCCTGGCCCGGACCCTGGGGCGGCAACCGGCGGCGTTGGACGGGGTGCTGGACGCCCGCTTTCTGGCCGACCTGTCCGCCGAGACCGGCCTGACGGAACAGATCCTGCGCGAAGCCGGCGAGACCGAGGATTTCGAAGGCGCCATGAACGCCGTGCGCCGCCTGCACCGCGAACAGATGTTCCGCATCGGCATCCACGCCCTGACCGGCCGTGCAGGGCCTGAGGCGGCGGGCCGCGCCTATGCCGCCTTGGCCGATGCGGCCATGCGGACACTGTCGCCGGCGGCCCTGGCCGAGACGGAACGGCTGGGCGGCGCCTTGCCCGGCGCGGTGGCGGTGGTGGCCCTGGGCAAGGCCGGATCGCGCGAGATGACGGCCGGATCCGACCTGGACCTGATGACCCTTTACGAGGCGCCGCCGGAGGCCGCGTCCGCGATCAAGGGCTGGACCGCCGATGTCTTCTACGCCCGTTTCACCCAGCGGCTGATCGCGGCCTTGTCGGCCCACACGGCCGAGGGCGGCCTGTACGAGGTCGATATGCGGCTGCGGCCTACCGGCTCCAAGGGGCCGGTGTCGGTGCGCCTGAAAGCCTTCGACGACTATTACGCCCGCGAGGCCGAGACCTGGGAGTTCATGGTCCTGACCCGCGCCCGCGTCGTGTGGGCCAGCGACGCCAAGTTCGGCGCCCAGGTGTCCGCCGCCATCGAGGCCGCCCTGCGCCGCCCGCGCTCCGGCGTCGATATCGCCGCCGATGTGCGCAAGATGCGCGGCCTCATGGATCGCGAACGTCGGCCCCATGGCTTCTGGGATCTGAAACTGTCGCCCGGCGGCCAGGTGGATGCTGAGTTCGCAGCCCAGTTCCGTCAGCTGCAGGCCGCCGCCATCGGTGAACCTCTGACGTTATCGACGCTGGAGGCCCTGCACGACGATCCGGTCCTGGCCGAGGCCTGGCGGGTGCAGCAGCGTCTGGCGCACCTGCTGGCCGCCGCCTTCGAGGGGCGGGTCGATCCCGAGGCCGAGCCGTCCGTCGTCCAGCTGCGTCTGGCCGAGGCGGCGGGCGCTCAAGATTTCGAGAGCCTGAAGACCGAACTGACCGATCTGAGGGCGAGGGCGCGCAAGGCCTTCGAGCGCGCCGTTCCTGCGGGCCGCGACGGAGATTTGGAGGCGCCGCGTTCAATCTCCTGACAGGGCAATGTCAAAGGGTCGCGCCACGCGGTCCATGGAGATGATCGAGATGAGAAAGACCTTTCTGACCGGCTTGAGCGTCATCGCGCTGGCCGCCGTCGCCGGGGCCGCGACCGCACAGGTTCCGCCTGCTCCGCATCAAGCGCGCGGCGAACCGAACCGCCAGATCACGCGCGCCGAGTTCGTCGATACACGCGTCGCCCGCCTGACCGCGCTGGATGCGAACCGCGACGGCACGGTCAGCGTCGAGGAACGTCAGGCCGGCATGCAGGCCCGCCGGGCCGAACTCGCCGACGCCCGCTTCGCCAAGCTGGACGCCAACGCCGACGGCTCCATCAGCCGCGCCGAGTTCGACGCCGGCCATGCCGCTCGCCCCGATCGCGGCCCGCGCGCAGAACGCGCCGGCAATCGTGAAGGCCCTCGCGGCGGTTCGCGTCACGCCCTGCGCGGTCCCGGTCGTCCGGGCGCCGAAGGGCGTGGTCCCGGCCGCGTACGCGGTCCGGTGGTGATCTCCGACGTCGCCGCCAAGCTGGGCGAGCGCTTCGACAAGATGGACGCCAACCGCGACGGCGTCATCTCGGCCGACGAGCGCCGCACCGCCATGACCGCCCATCGTGCGGAGCGTCAGGCCCAGCGTGCGGAACGCCGCGCAGCCCGTCCGGCGCAACAACTGGCTTCCCCCGCCCCGGCTTCGGAGTAAGAACGGTGTCGGGGTCGGCCGTCATGAACGAACCGGTCCCTTTCGTCAGCAACGGAAGAGGCAGGCTTGGTCGCGATCGTCGACCCCGACGAGGATTTGGTGCGCCGGGTGGGTCAAGGCGACCCGGCGGCCGCGCAGACGCTCGTCGCGCGCAAGCTGCCGCGCATCCTGGCCCTGGCTCAGCGAATGCTGGGCGACGCGGCCGAGGCCGAGGACGTGGCCCAGGAAGCCATGCTCAAGGCCTGGAGGCAGGCGCCGAAATGGACGCCCGGCAAGGCCAAGTTCGACACCTGGCTGCATCGGGTATCGCTGAACCTCTGCTACGACCGGCTGAGGCGACGCCGCGAAATCCCGACGGACACGCCGCCGGATCGCCCCGACGAGGGACCGGCGCCGGATCGGGGCCTGCTGGCCGCCGAGACGGGCGTGCGGGTCGAGGCGGCGCTGAAACGGCTGCCGGATCGCCAGCGCGAGGCCATCGTCCTGTGCCATTATCAGGAGCTGTCCAATATCGAGGCGGCAGCCCTGATGGAGATCAGCGTCGAGGCGCTGGAAAGTTTGTTGTCGCGCGGTCGTCGCGCATTGCGTCAGGCCCTTTCGGACATGGCCCCAGCCGGGTCGCCGAGGGCGGGTAGAGGAGACGGACGATGAAGGCGGAACGGTTGCACGCACTGGCGGACGCCTACGGCGCCGACCTGCGTCGGTGGCCCGCGTCCGAGCGTGCCTTCGCCGAAAGCCTGATCGCGGCCGATCCGTCGCTGAAAGCGGTGCTGGCCGAGGCGGCGACGCTGGACGCCTTGCTGAACGCCGCGTCGGCCCCGGTTCCGTCCGCCGCCCTGGCCGCGCGCATTCTGGCTGCCGCGCCTCAGCGCAAGGCACGTGGACGGCTGGGCAAGGCCGTCTGGTATCTGGGAGCGGGCTGGGCCGCCGCCGCCTGCGCGGGCGTGGTCGCCGGGGTCGGCCTGACGACCCATCTGACCGCCGACGCGCGGGCCGATGCGGTGCTCTATCAATCCTCGCTGACCGGCGTGGACGACACTGAGGTTCTGGGATGACGCCGAAGACCCTGAAGATCGCCCTGGCCGTCTCGGTGGCGCTGAACGTCTTCGCCGTCGCGGGCGCCGTGACCTATGGCGTCAATCGCGATCGGATCGAACGCAAGATCGAGGACCAGAGGCGCCCCGGTCGCGAAGGACCGCTGGCCGAAGTGCTGGCCGATCTGGATCCCGCCGTCCGCCAACGCGTGCGCGCGGCTCTGCGAGAATCGGCGCTGGCGGCGCGTCCCGATTTCGAGGCGGCGCGGGCGGCGCGGCGTGAGGCCATCGACGTCGCGGGCCAGCCTTCGCTGGACGCGGCCCGTGTTCAGACGCTGCTCGAACAATCCAGGGTCGCCGAGATGCGCGGCCGTACACGGCTGGAAAACGGCGCCGTCGCCGTTCTCGGCACGCTGACACCCGAGGAGCGCAAGGCCCTGACGCCGATTCTGCAGCGCAAGGGCGAGGCCCGTCGCGCCATCGTGCATGACGAACGGAAGGGCCGTCAGCCGGACGACCGTGCGCCCCGCTGACGGCCGAGCCGATCAGCCCTTCCTAGACGCCCGGAACGTCGCGACGGCGTCCACCGTCGCGCGGACCTTGGCCTCGATGGCGGCCCAGTCGCCCGACTTGACGGCCTCGTCGGTCACCAGTTTGGAGCCCATGCCCGCCGCCACGATGCCGGCGCCGAACCATTTGGCGATCGAAGCCTCATCGGGATCGACGCCGCCCGTCGGCATGATCTTGACCCATGGCATCGGCCCCTTGACCGCCTTGACGAAGTCCGGGCCGCCGACCGACGAACCGGGGAACAGTTTGACGATGTCGCAGCCCAGTTCGTGCGCCTCGCCGATGTCCGTCACCGAGCCGCAGCCGGGGAAATAGGCGACCATGCGACGGTTGCAGACCTTGGCCACGTCGGGGATCAGGCAGGGGCTGACCACGAACCGCGCGCCCCGGTTCAGATACAGCGACGCCGTGCCTGCATCGACCACCGAGCCGATGCCCAGCACCACGTCCGGATCGGTCTTGATCAGTTCGCGATTGATCTCGCCGAACAGGTCGCAGGCGAAGTCGCCGCGATTGGTGAACTCGACCACCGGCGCCCCGCCGCGCGCGCAGGCGCGAATGACGTTCAGGCTGACCTCGGCGTCGGGGTGATAGAAGACCGGGCACACGCCCTGGGTCTCCAGCGCCTGAAGCACGCTGACGCGATCATGGGCCATGGTCTGTCTCCGCCTGTCCCGGCGCGGGCCGGGATCTTGTGTTGCAACGACCGGTCGTCCCGGCCCTGAACCCCTGCTTATCCCAGCCGACGCGAAATGCGAAAGCGCCGCGCGGCGCTTTCGCTGGGCAGGGCGGAACTTATTGTTTCACCGGTGTCAGGCGGCGACGGCTCAACCGCCGTCCGGTCCGCATCCCTTGGCCAGCAGGGCGGCGTCGATCACCGATAGACGGGCCTGAGCGGCGTGCTCGGCGTCGGGCCTAGCCGTCGAATAGAGGACGGGCCGCTGCGAGAACCTCGGCGGTCCGCCTTGCGCGATCTGGGCGATCTGCTGCGTCGTGTCCTCGGCGACCAGACGCTGGCCGTGTAGTTGGCTGCAGGTCATCGCGCCCGCATCGACGGCACTCAACGTCGTCAGCATCGGATATTTCGTCCCCATGCACCCCGCCAGGGCGAGGCCGAAAACGAGCATCGGGATCGGCGCGTGTCTGATCATGGCGATATTGTGGAGCGCGGGAGCGTTTTCGTCCACGCGTTCGCCGTCAACTTACGACGCGCGCCTGCGCCAAGGCGGCCAGCCGTTCGACCATGCGGCTGTCCGGATTGAACAGCGGGTCCAACACCGTGAAATGGTTCAGGCCCGGCAGGGGCTTGAACAGTGTCTTCGCGTCGTGGGCGCCCCACCGCGCGGCCATGGCCTCGCTTTGGCGTCGGAAGGCGTCGCTTTCGGCCCCGCCGACGATGCAGTCCAGAACGGCGCCGGCGGGTGCGGGCCAGTGGATCGGCGACAGCGCGCGCGCTTCGGCCGGGCCCAGGTCCAGGGCGGCGTTCAGCGAGGTCGGGATCAGCGGCTCCAGGTCGAACACGCCCGAGATGGAGACGGCGGCCGAGGCGCGACCGTCCGCCAACAGACAGGCCGCCATATGGCCCCCAGCCGAATGGCCGCTGACGACGGGGCGGGCGCCGGTGCGGTCTTGGATCAGATCGACGGCGGCGCGCATCTGATCGACGATCCGGCCCAGCCGCACGGTCGGCGCCAAGTCATAGGTCGGGATGGCGACGCTGACGCCGTGGGCCAGCAGGGGCGGGGCGACGAAGCTGAACCAGTTCGCATCCAGCGCCTGCCAGTAGCCGCCATGGATGAAGACCACGACGGGCGCGCCTTTCCCTGCGTCGAACCAGTCGATCCGCTCGCGCGCGCCGGGGCCGTATTGCAGGACTTGTGGAGGATGGGCGGCGCGAGCGGCCGCCGATCCCGCCTTCCAGCGCGCCATGACGGCGGGGTGGTCGGGGACCAGGGCGCGGTTGTTGTATTGCCCCTCAAGAACGGCGTCTGTGTCTTGCGGCTTACCCAGCACGTGTTCATCCGCCCCAAATTTAAGCGAGAGCATGATTCACGTTTCTGGTGGAACCGCGTAGCGGTTCCACCAGAAACGATCATGCTCTACGAACGCCCTCGAACCAGAGGACTGATCCGCCATGATGACCGCCATCTTCGTCTTCATCAAATGCGAGCTGGGCTACGCCAATGAGGTGGCGGCCGACATCGTGGACAATGTCGAGAACGTCTCGGAGGTCTATTCGACCTCGGGTCAGCACGACCTGCTGGCCAAGTTCAACCTGCCGCGCGACGCCGACATCGGCACCTTCGTGACGAAACAGGTGCAGACGCGGCCGCATGTGCGAGACACCTTCACCGTCATCACCTTCTCGCCGTTCCTCCCGAAGGCGAGCTGACCTCGGCGGATCGCCGATCCGCAAAGGGTGACGTTGGCCCGAGGGGCGGCTAAACCGGCGTCATAGGGAGACACGACATGACGCGATCCAGCGCGCCCGCCTATCTGACCGGCTTTGGCAATCATTTCGCGACCGAGGCTGCGCCCGGCGCCCTGCCGGTTGGCCGGAACTCGCCGCAGAAGACGCCGATGGGCCTGTATGCCGAACAGTTGTCTGGCACGGCTTTCACCGCCCCGCGGGCCGAGAACCGCCGAAGCTGGCTGTATCGCCTGCGTCCCTCGGCCCAGCACGGGCCGTACACGCCCTTCGGCCAAGGTCTGGTGCGTTCCGGTCCGTTCGACGAGGCACCGCCCAATCCTAACCGGATGCGGTGGGATCCCCTGCCGATCCCCGAAGCGCCGACCGACTGGGTCGAGGGGCTGACCACCTATGGCGGCAACGGCGAGCCGGACGCCGGGGCGGGGGCGGGCATCCACCTGTATGTCGCCAACCGTTCGATGACCGACCGGGTCTTCTACGACGCCGATGGCGAGCTGCTGATCGTGCCCCAGGAGGGCGCGCATCGCTTCGTCACCGAGATGGGCGTAATCGAGGCCGAGCCGGGGCATGTGGTCCTGATCCCGCGCGGAGTGCGGTTCCGGGTCGAGGTCGAGGGGCCTGTTCGAGGTTATGTCTGCGAAAACTACGGCAGTCCGTTCCGCCTTCCGGATCTGGGCCCCATCGGCTCGAACGGCCTGGCCAATCCGCGCGACTTCGAGAGCCCGGTTGCGGCGTTCGAGGACGTGGATCGCCCGACCGAGTGCGTCCAGAAATACGGCGGCCGTCTGTGGGCCACCACCTTCGATCACAGCCCGGTGGACGTGGTCGCCTGGCATGGCAACCTGGCGCCCTGCCGCTATGACACGGCGCGGTTCAACACGATCAACACCGTCAGCTACGACCATCCCGATCCGTCGATCTTCACCGTCCTGACCAGCCCATCGGAGACGCCGGGCACGGCCAACATCGATTTTGTCATCTTCCCGCCGCGCTGGATGGTGGCCGAACAGACCTTCCGCCCGCCTTGGTTCCACAGGAATGTCATGAGCGAGTTCATGGGGCTGGTGACCGGCGCCTATGACGCGAAGGCGGGCGGGTTCGCACCAGGCGGCGCCTCCCTGCACAACCGGATGAGCGGGCACGGCCCGGATCAGGCCAGCTATGAGGGGGCGATCAAGGCGGAGCTGAAGCCGCACAAGATCACCGACACCCTGGCCTTCATGTTCGAAACGCGCGCGCCGATCCGCGTCACGAAATGGGCGTCCGAATCACCGCAGATGCAGCTCGACTACGACGACTGCTGGTCAGGCTTCACCAAAGGACAGATCTCATGATCCGTATTTCGCTCATCGCCGCCGCCGCTCTGCTGGCTGCCGCCTGCTCGCCCCAGACGACGACCAGCGCCGGGGCGAATGCGCCGATGCAGAGCGCCGAGGCCTCGTCCTGCGCCACGCGCGGCGGCACGATGCAACAGGTGGGCCGGATGCAGTCCTGGCAGTGCGTCGTCCGCTATGCCGACGCCGGCAAGCGCTGCACCGACGGCGACCAATGCCAGGCTGACTGCCTGATCGAGGGCAACAGTGGCGTCGCGCCGGGGGCGGCCGCGGCGGGCGTCTGTCAGGCCACCAGCAACCGCTTCGGCTGCAACACTCCGGTCGAAGACGGCAAGGCCGGCCCGACGCTCTGCATCGACTGATCCTTCGGGCAAGGAAAAGCCCCCGTCGCGAACGACGGGGGCTGATCCATCCGTAAACGGATTTAGTGGGTCGCCCGACCTTAGTGCGTCGAAGGCGTGTTGGCCGTCGTGGCGCCGCCGTCGGCGTTGCCGGCTTGCTGTTCGACCATGTCAGCCTTGCGGTCGGCGTTCTTCTCGACCTGATCGGCTTGGTCGTTCAGCGCCTTCTCCTGCGCTTCGTTCGGAGTGGCGGCGGCCTGGGCTTCCAACTGATCAGCGCGGGCCTCGCCCGTGGCTTCGATGGCGTCGGCCTGCTTTTCTGCGGCCTTGTCGGCAGCGCTTTCACCGCAGGCGGCGACGCCGGCGAGCATGAACAGCGATGCGGCGGCGATGGCGAATTTCTTCATTTTTGTTTCCTCTCCTTGGTGGAGATCAGGAAACGTTATGGCGACGTTTCGGTTCACGCCGCCGTGAGATTTTCGTGATCGCCCACCATCGTCAGTCGTCGGATTGGGCGAAGGCGACGCGTGCGGCGCCCAGCAGCGCGGCGTGTTTGTGCATGATCACCTTGGTCGGAATCTCGGACATATAGTCCTTGAACCGCCCTTTGCGCTCGAACCGCTGGCGGAAGGGGCTGGCCTTGATGAAGGGCAGGATGCGCGGGACGATGCCGCCGGCGATATAGACGCCGCCGCGCGCCCCGGTGGTCAGGGCGATGTCGCCGGCGACCGCGCCCAGGATGGCGCAGAAGCGGGCCAGGGTCGCGCCGCACGGGCTGTTGGGATCCTTCATCGCCGTCTCGGTGATCTCGGCCGGGTCGTCGATGTGGGTCTCGCGGCCGTCGATCTCGGCCAGGGCGCGGTGCATGTTCAGCAGGCCGGGACCGCAGATCAGGCGTTCGATGGAGACGCGGTCATAGCGACGGCGCAGGATGCGCAGGATTTCGTCCTCGATCGGATCGCCGGGGGGGAAGCAGGCGTGGCCGCCCTCGGACGGCATGGCCATTTCCTTGCCGTGGGAGTCGCGCACCAGGGCGGCGACGCCGAAGCCGGTGCCGGGACCCAGCACGGCCACGGTGGAGTGGGGATCGCCGTCCACCGGTCCGCCCAGGCTTTCCAGCTGGTCTTCCGGCACGATGGGCGCGCCCCAGGCCAGGGCCTCGAAATCGTTGATCAGCTTGACCGGCTTCAGGCCCAGGGTCTGAAGCTCGGTCTCGGACACCGCCCAAGGCGAGTTGGTCAGGTCGATGGCGCCGTCCGTCACCGGGCCGGCCACGGCGATCACGCCGCCGGTCGGCTTGACCTCGCAGCCGTCCACAAAGGCGGCGACGCCTTCCAGGAAGGTCGGATAGGTCTCGGCCGGGAAGCTTTCGTGGTGGTCCAGGACGGGCTTTCCGTCCACCATGCGCGCCACGGCGAAGCGGGCGTTGGTGCCGCCGACGTCACCGACGAGAAGGGTCTTGTCATTCATTGAGGCGTTTCCTGCGCTCGGTTCGGTGGATCAGGCGTCCACGGTCCGATCGACGAAGTTGGGGTTGGGCGGTGTGTCGTCATGACCGCGTGAGCCGGTCGGGACGGCGAAACAGACGGTCGCCCCCTGTTCGGCCGTGGTGACCACATGGCGGAAGGCGCCGAACAGTTCGCGGCCATAGCCCCAGGACGAGCCCTCGGCGTTGGCGGCGGATCGGGAGGCGAGAGGACGGGCGGTCAGGTCGGCGATCCCGACCGTGGTCAGCACCCCGGCCTCGGCGTCCAGACGGATGATGTCGCCGTCCTGCACATGGGCCAGGGGCCCGCCCGCCAAGGCTTCGGGCGAGACGTGGATGGCGGCGGGCGTCTTGCCGCTGGCGCCCGACATGCGGCCGTCGGTGACGAAGGCGACCTTGAACCCCTTGTCCTGAATGACCGACAGGGCCGGCGACAGGCTGTGCAACTCGGGCATGCCGTTGGCCTTGGGTCCTTGGAAGCGCAGGACCACGACCACGTCGCGGAACAGCTTGCCGTCCCGGAAGGCTTGCAGCGCGTCTTCCTGGGTTTCGAACACGGCGGCGGGGGCTTCGACGATGCGGTTCTCGGGCTTGACCGCCGAGATCTTGATCACCGCGCGGCCCAGGTCGCCCTTGACGAGTCGCAGGCCGCCCTCCTTGTCGAACGGGTTCGAGGCGGGGCGCAGGATGTCCAGGTCCAGGCTTTCCGCGACGCCGTCGCGCCAGACCAGTTCGCCGTCCACCATCGACGGCTCCTGGAAATAGGCCTCGATACCCTGACCCATGATGGTCGTGACGTCGGTGTGGATATTACCGGCCTTGGCCAGTTCACGGGCGATAAAGGCGACGCCACCGGCGGCCTGGAAGGCGTTCACGTCGGCCGAGCCGTTCGGATAGACCCGCGCCAGCAGCGGCGTGACCGACGACAGCTCGTCCATGTCGGTCCAGTCGATCAGCACGCCCGCCGCCCGCGCCATGGCGACCAGGTGGATGGCGTGGTTGGTCGAACCGCCCGTAGCGAGCAGGGCCACGATCATGTTGACGATGGACTTCTCACTGATGACATCGGCCATGCGGCATTCGCCACTGCGGGCCAGTTCGACCGCCCGCTTGGCCGCCGCCGCCGTCAGCGCGTCGCGCAGGCCGGTGTCGGGATGGACGAAGGCGGTGGACGGCATGTGCAGGCCGCCCAGCTCCATCATCATCTGGTTGGAGTTGGCCGTGCCGTAGAAGGTGCAGGTGCCGGGCGAGTGGTAGCTGCCGATCTCGCTTTCCAGCAGGGTGTGGCGATCGACCTTGTTCTGGGCGTACTCGGCGCGGACGCGCGCTTTTTCCGCATTCGGAATGCCCGACGGCATCGGGCCTGCGGGTGCGAAGACGACCGGCAGATGGCCGAACGCCAGGGCGCCCATGAACAGGCCGGGCACGATCTTGTCGCAGACGCCCAGCATCAGGGCGGAATCGAAGGCGTCGTGCGTCAGGGCGACGCCGGTGGACATGGCGATCACGTCGCGGCTGAACAGCGACAGCTCCATGCCGGGGCGGCCTTGGGTGACGCCATCGCACATGGCGGGGGTGCCACCGGCGACCTGGGCCGTGGCGCCGACCTCGCGCACGGCCTTCCTGACTACATCGGGGAAGCGTTCGAACGGCTGGTGGGCCGACAGCATGTCGTTATAGGCGGTGACGATGCCCAGGTTGGGCTTGGACCCATCCATGGCCGTCAGCTTGTCGGCGATGGTCTGGCCGGCGAAGGCGTGGGCCCAATTGGCGCAGCTCAGCTTGGCGCGGCCGACGCCGCTGTCGCGGGCGGCGTCCATACGGCGGATGTAGTCGGCGCGGGTCTCGCGGCTTTTTTCGACGATGCGGGCGGTGACCGCCGCAACGGTTGGGTGAAGCGCCATATCAGCCTTCCTCCGTCCACAGAACTTCAAGGGGAACGCCGGCGGCGATCAGGGCGGCGATGGGCTGGATCTTTGGGTCGCCCTGGGCCTGCTCTTCGAAGACCCGACGCTTGGTCTCGCCCTTCAGGCCCAGGATCACCCGACCGGCCGACATCAGATAGGGCAGGTTGATCGACAGCCGCTCCAGGGTAGGCGCGGCGCCGTCGCGGCCGTGGGGCACGCCCAGGACCGTCGGCTTCAGCGTCGGCGTCAGCAGGGTCTTCAGCGTCGGGCTGTCAGGGAACATGGAGCAGATATGGCCATCCTCGCCCATGCCGAGAAGGACCGCGTCGAAACGCCCGCCCGCATCGGCCAGGGCATGGGCCGCCACGATGCCCGCACGGTCCACCGTGACCTCGGGCGTATAAAGCGGGATGAAACGCGCCACCGCCGCCTCGTCCTGCAACAGCACGTCACGGATCAGGCGGGCATTCGATTCCGGCGAGGTCTCTGGCACATAACGCTCGTCCACCAGGGTCACGGCGATCTTGGACCAGTCCAGATCGGTTGCGGCGAGACGGCGATAAACTGGGGCCGGCGTCGACCCGCCCGGCCCTGCGAACAGGGCGCGGCCATTGTCGCGCACGGCGGCGCCCAGGGTCTCGGCCAGGCGCGCGGCGATAGCCTCGGCCCAGGTCTCGACGGTGGCGAAGGTTTCGATGGGGCGGGCCTCAGACATCGGTCGTGTTCCAGTCGCGGCCGGTCCGCATCATCAGCATGTCGGCGCTGTCGGGACCCCAGGTGCCGGCGACGTATTCGTCGGGCTTCAGGCCGGATTCGGCCCAGGCCTCGGACACCTCGTCCACCCATTTCCAGGCCTGTTCCGCCTCGTCGCGGCGCACGAACAGGGTGGAGTCGCCCGCCATCGCATCCAGCAGCAGCCGCTCATAGGCGACCCGGCGGCGCGGCGGGGCGGCGGACTTGCCGTCCCCCGAATTGGGCACGCCCCACGACAGGCTCATCTTGATCGGCTGAAGCTGCATCCGGCGATCCAGGCCCGGACGCTTGTTCATCACCGTCAGCGAGATGTCTTCCTCGGGCTGCAACTCGATGATCATGCGGTTGGCCTGAACCTCTCCCCGATCATCGCGGTCGAAGATCGAATGGGGCACCGGCTTGAACTGGATGACGATCTCGGTGCGCTTTTCGGGCAGGCGCTTGCCGGTCCGCATGAAGAAGGGCACGCCGGCCCAGCGCCAGTTGTCGATGTCGGCGCGCACGGCGACGAAGGTCTCGGTGTCGGACTCGGCTCCGCGTTCCTCATCATAGCCCTTGGCCGGCTTGCCCTCGCTGACGCCCGCCACATACTGGCCGCGCACGGTGACGCGCTCGACCTCGTCTACCGTGACGGGCCGCAGGGACCGCAGCACCTTGACCTTCTCGTTGCGCACCGAGTCCGGGTCCAGGTCGCTGGGCGGCTCCATCGCCACCAGGCAGAGCAGCTGCAGCATGTGGTTCTGCAGCATGTCGCGCAGGGCGCCGTATTCGTCATAGTAGGGCCAGCGGTCGCCGACCCCCACCGTCTCGCCGACCGTGATCTGGACGTGGTCTATGGTCAGATTGTTCCACAGCGGCTCGAAGATGGTGTTGCCGAAGCGTAGGGCGATCAGGTTCTGGACCGTCTCCTTGCCCAGATAGTGGTCGATGCGGAACACCTGGCTCTCGCTGAAGGCGTGGGCCACGGCGTCGTCGATTTCCCGGAAGGACTTCAGGTCACGCCCGACCGGCTTCTCCAGCACAATGCGGGCGTTCTTGTCCGCCAGACCCGCCGCCTTCATCGCCGTGACGATGCGGGCGTAAAGCGAGGGGGAGACGGCCAGGAAGGATGTGACCTCGCCGTCGCCGACCTTGTCCTTCAGCGGCTTGAGGCTGGCGGGCGAGGTGGCGTCTACCGCCAGATAATCCAGGCGGGCCTTCATCTTGGTCCAGCTTGTTTCGTCCCAGGCTTGGTCGGCCTCGGCGCGGGCCTTCACGGCCTCATGAACCTTGGCGATATAGTCGTCGGCGCTCTCTTCCGAGCGGGCGGCGCCGATGATCTTCAGCCCTTCAGGCAGAAGACCGTCGTGTTCGAGGAAATAGAGCGACGGCAGCAGCATGCGCATCGCCAGATCGCCGCCGCCGCCGAACAGAATGAGAGCCGCCATAGAATTTCCCTCGACTGTCCCATTTGTCGGGACGAACGCCTTTACGGCCTAGCCGCTGTCTTTGGCCGCTTCCGCACGCGAGGCCAACACGTCCAGCACGTCCTGAAACACCATGTTACGGGCATGGAGAAGAACGAGCAGGTGATAGATCAAATCCGCAGCCTCGCTGGCGAGTTCCTCGTCCGGACCCGCGACGCCGGCCAGGGCGGTCTCGACACCCTCCTCGCCGACCTTCTGAGCGATGCGTTTGGGCCCCTGGGCAATCAGTTTGGCGGTCCAGCTTTCGGACGGATCGGCGGCGGCGCGCACGGCGATGGTCTGTTCCAGCCGGGCGATACGGCCCACGCCCGGCGCATCGGCGTCGCCGAAACAACTGGTCCGGTTCAGGTGACAGGCGTTGCCGACGGGCCGGACCGATAGGACCAGGGCGTCGTTGTCGCAATCGGGCGTGACGCCCACGACATGCAGCCGGTCGCCCGAGGTCTCGCCCTTCCTCCACCGCCCGCTTCGCGAACGCGAGAAGAAGGTAGCCTCGCCGGAGGCGATGGTCTCGTCCAGCGCGGCGCGGTCCATATAGGCCAGGGTCAGGACCTGAAGCGTGGCGGCGTCCTGCACCACCACGGGAACCAGGCCGTCGCCCTTGGCGAAGTCGATGGTGTTTGGATCGAGGGTCATATCCGCATCTCCAGGCCTTGGTCGGCCAGGTATCGCTTGAGGTCGGGAATGGCGATGGCGCCGGTGTGGAAGACGCTGGCGGCGAGGGCGCCGGAGACGTCGGCCTGTTCGAACACGTTCCTGAAATGTTCGGGCGCGCCCGCGCCGCCCGAGGCGATCAGGGGAATGGTGAGGCGCGCGCGGGCGGCGGACAGTTGGTCGATGTCGTAGCCGCGTCGGACCCCGTCCTGGTCGATGCAGTTCAGCACGATCTCGCCTGCGCCCAAGCCTTGCGCCTCGTCCAGCCAGTCCAGGGTGCGTTTGCCCGCGTGGCGGCGGGCGTCGGGGTCGCCGGTGTATTTGTGGACCACCCATTCGCCATCCTCCAGACGGCTGTCGACGCCGACGACGACGCACTGGCTGCCCAGCCTTGCGGCCATTTCGGCGATCAGCTCGGGACGTTCCAGCGCGGGGGAGTTGATCGACACCTTGTCCGCGCCGTGATCCAGGCAGCGGGCCGCCTGGTCCACGCTGCGAATCCCGCCGGCGACGCAGAAGGGGATGTCCAGCAGCCGGGCGATATCCTTGATCCAGCCATAGTCCAGCGTCCGGCCCTCGGGACTGGCGGTGATGTCGTAGAAGACCAGTTCGTCGGCGCCCGCGTCGCGATAACGGGCGGCCAGTTCCGCCGCGTCGCCCATGTCGGTATGGCCGACGAACTTCACGCCCTTGACCACCCGGCCGTCCTTGACGTCCAGGCAGGGGATGATCCGCCGGGCGGTCATTCCGCCGCTGCGATGGCTTCGGGCAGGGTAAACCGGCCTTCGTAGAGGGCGCGGCCGACGATGACCCCGTGACAGCCCAGAGCCTTGACCTCCGCGATGTCGTCCAACGACGAGACCCCGCCCGAGGCTTGGAGCACCAGGTCGGGGCGGCGCTGACGGATTTCGGCCAGCAGGTCCAGGTTCGGCCCGGTCAGGGCGCCGTCGCGGCCGACGTCGGTGACCAACAGGTGTTTGGCCGTCCCCTTGGGATAGCGATCCAGCGCCTCCCACAGGGTCACGCCCGACGACTGGGTCCAGCCCTTTAGGGCGGGGACGGGCACGCCGTCCTCGATCTTGACGTCCAGGGCCAGGGTGATGTGTTCGACGCCGAAGCCCTTGAGCCAGGCGGCCACATCGTTGGGCTGGGTCACCGCCAGGGAGCCCACGACGACGCGGGATACGCCCGCGTCCAGTAACTTAGCCACGTCATTGGCGCCGCGGACGCCGCCGCCCGACTGGATCTTGACGTCGATGGCCTGGGTCATTTCGCCGATCAGGCCGTGCTGACGCGCTTCGCCCGCCTCGGCGCCGTCCAGATCGACGATGTGGATCCACTGAGCCCCCTCGGCCGCGAAGGCGGTCAGCCGGGCGGCCGGCTGTTCGTCATATTGGGTCACCTGGTCGAACTTGCCGTGCATCAGGCGCACGCAGACGCCGTCCTTCAGGTCGATGGCGGGATAGATCAGCATGTCAGGCCCAGGAAGTTCTTGAGGATGGTCGCCCCGGCCTCGGCCGAGCGTTCGGGGTGAAACTGGCAGCCCCAGCGGTTGGCGGATCGCACCATGGCCGGAACGGCGCCGCCATAGTCGGCGCGGGCTAGTGTCGCCGGGCCGTCGGGACAGACATAGCCGTGGACGAAATAGGCGTAGGCGCCGTCGGCGACGCCTTCCAGCAGCGGGTCGTCGCGGTCCCGCGTCAGGCGGCTCCAGCCCATGTGCGGCACGGGCAGGGCCCCTGCCGGCTCCAGCCGCGTCACTGTGCCGGGGATCAGGTCCAGCAGATCAACGCCCTCACCCTCCTCGCTGGCGCCGAACAGCAGTTGCTGACCCAGGCAGACGCCCAGCAGGGGGCGGGGGAAGGCGCGGATCGGTTCGACCAGACCCAGTTCGGTCAGGCGGCTCATGGCGTAGCCGGCTGCGCCGACGCCGGGCAGAATGACTCGTTCGGCGTCCGCGATCACGGCGGGATCGTCGGTCAAGCGCACGGTCGCGCCCAGCCGCTCCAGCGCGAACTGGACCGAGGCGACATTGCCGGCGCCATAGGCGATGACGGCGACTTCCATCAGCAATCCTCCACGGCGACGCGGGGGAGGGGGACCGCCCGTAGGGTGGTGGAGGGGGCGGATACGGGCCGGGTGTTAACCGTCAGATGACGGAGTGCGGGTTCGCCCCCTCCACCACTTCGTGGTCCCCCTCCCCCGTTGCGCTGCGCTTCTCGGGGGAGGATTTGGCGCATGTGCATCACAGCACCCCCTTGGTGGATGGCACCGTATCCCCCTCGACCCGGATGGCCTGGCGCAGGGCGCGGCCGAAGGCCTTATAGACGGCCTCCGTCTTGTGGTGGTCGTCCTGGCCCGTGACCTTGATGTGGACGGCGGCGCCCATGGCCTCGGCCAGGGAGCGGAACACGTGGGCCGTCAGGTCGGTCCGGTAGTCGCCGATGAAGGGGGTCTCGAACGTCCCTTCGAACAGCGGATAGGGGCGGCCGGACAGGTCGATGGACACGGTCGCATTGGCCTCGTCCATCGGCAGGACAAAGCCGTAGCGGGCGATGCCCTTCCTTTCGCCCAGCGCCTGTTTCAGCGCCTGCCCCAGAGCGATGGCGCTGTCCTCGATCGTGTGGTGCGGGTCGGTGTGCAGGTCGCCCTCGCACTGAAGCCGCAGGGAAAAGCCGCCGTGGGCCGCGATCTGCTCCAGCATGTGGTCGAAGAAGCCGACGCCGGTTTCGATCTTCACCGGGCCGGGCGCGTCCAGATCGACGGCGCAGACGATGCGGGTCTCTTTGGTGTCACGCACGGCCTGGCCGACGCGGGCCGGGCGGCGCTTGGCGGGCGTCAGGCCGAAGGCGGCCAGCAGCCGGTCGTTGACCTCGGGTTTGATGGAGACGGGCAGACGCAGGCGGTCGCCGGACAGGTCGGCCTCGACGCCGTAGGCCTTAAGACCGGCCAGGGCGGCGGCGGGGTCTTCGGGTCGGGCCATGATGATGGGGCCGACGCCGGCCTCGACGTTCATCTGGCGACCCAGCTCGCGGGCCACCCGCTCGCGCTCGCGCCGGACCGACGCGATCCGTTCGGCGGTCTCGATCATGCGGGAAGGGTCGAGCGCCTGCTGCGCCAGCCGCACCAGGGGTTCGGGCAGGGCGTAGGGCTCCAGCACCGAGGCGAGGCGGGCCAGGGTCGGGGCCTGTGCGATCGCGGCGCCGACGCGGGCGCCGGCCAGGCCGTAGGCCAGGGACAGGCTGCGCAGCACGACCAGGTTGGGCTGGTCGGCGACGACCGTGACGGCCGAGACGCTGTCGGAGAACTCGATCAGGCCCTCGTCCACCACCAGCAGGGCAGGGGCGACGCGGGCGGCCATTTCGGCGACGGCCTCCGGCGAGCCCAGCGCGCGGATGACCACGACTGCGGGTTCGCCCTGGGCCGGATAGATGGCGGCCAGACTGTCATAGGGCTCGGCCTTGGGCGCCTCGACCGAACCGCCGTCGCGGGCGGCGAGGCGCCAGGCCAGTTCCAGCCCGTGCGTCAGGCCGCGCACGGGCAGAACCTGTTCGGTGGGCACGGCGTAGACGGCGGCCATGCGGGCGCCGAGGGCCGAGGCGTCGCCGGGATAGCGGTCCAGGCCCTCGCCGCCGGAGACCAGCGGGGGATAGGGGGCGGGCAGGGTCATGAGCGTTCTCCTTCTCCCCTTGGGGGAGAAGGTGGCTCGCGGAGCGAGACGGATGAGGGGGCTGTCAGATACAGGCCTGTTCTTGCCGTCAGCGAGGCGGACAGAGCCCCCTCATCCGAGCCCTCCGGGCCCACCTTCTCCCCCAAGGGGAGAAGGACGTTTGCTATAAGGTTCATCCCTCGCTCCTCAAATCGGCGGCGCGGGCGTGAGCGTCGAGGCCTTCCATCCGGGCCAGGCGGGCGGCGATGGGAGCAAGCGCGCGGGCGCCGGCCTCGGTAACCAGCTGGACCGACATAGTGGTCATGAAGCTGGCGGTGGTGACGCCGCCCAGGGTGCGGGCGCCGCCGTCGGTGGGCAGGACGTGGCTGGGGCCGGCCGCATAGTCGCCCAGGGTCTCGGCCGCGAACCGGCCGACGAAGACGGCGCCGGCGGCCTTGATCGAATCCACCAGAGGCTCTGGATCGTCGATCTGGATCGCCAAATGTTCGGGACCATAGAGGTTGGCGACCTCTGCGGCGTCGTCGAGGTCGCGGACCAGGATGGCGCGGGCCTCGTTCAGCGAGGCGCGAGCGATGGCTTCGCGCGGCAGGGTGGCGATCTGAACCTCAACCTCCGACAGGATGTAGTCGATGGTGGCGCGGCTGGTGGAGACCAGGATGACTTGGGCGTCCGCATCGTGCTCGGCCTGGCTGAGCAGGTCGGCGGCGGCGATCTCGGGGGCTGCGTCGCGGTCGACGATGATCATCAGTTCGGACGGGCCGGCGGGCATGTCGACGGCGGGTCCGCCGGGCAAGGCGGTCGCCTGTTTCTTGGCCTCGGCGACAAACGCGTTGCCGGGGCCGAACAGCTTGTCGCAGGCGGGGATGGTTCCGTCCTCCAGCTCGACGCCGAAGGTCAGGGCGGCGATGGCCTGGGCGCCGCCCATCAGCCAGATCGCGTCCAAGCCCGCCTCGGCGGCGGCCAGGATCATGGCGGGGTGGACGCCGCCGTCTTTTGAAGGCGGGGTGACGGCGACGCGCTGGCCCACGCCCGCGACGCCGGCCGGGATGGCCAGCATCAACAGGGACGAGAACAGGGGCGCGGTGCCGCCGGGGATGTAGAGACCGGCCGAGGCGATGGGACGCCAGGCCAGTTTGGAGCGCACGCCGGGCGTGGTCTCGATGAAGGGGGTGTCTTCCGGCTTGGTCGCCTGGTGGAAGACGCGGACATTCTCGGCCGCCATGCGCAGGGCGCGGACGTCGCCGGGGGGCAGGGCGTTGCGGGCCTCGGCTACGGCCTGCGGCGTTATGGCGATGCGGCGGGGCGGGGCCTTGTCCAGCTTCATGCACCAGTCGGTGACGGCCGCGCCGCCACGTTCGCGCACATCGTCCAGAATGGTGCGGACCACCTCGGTCACGTCGCCGGCGGTGCGCTGGGCGGGGCGGGCCAAGGCCGCCTTTTTCCCGGCGGCGTCGAGGGAAGACCAGTCGATGCGTTTGAAGGCGGAGGTCATTACATCATCTTCTCGATGGGCAGGACCAGGATGGCCGAGGCGCCGGCGGCCTTCAGCTTCTCCAGCGTCTCCCAAAAGACGGCCTCCTGACAGACGGCGTGGACGGCGACCGCGTCGTCACGACCCATCAGGGGCATGACGGTCGGCGACCCTGCGCCGGGCAGGATGGCCGTGATCTGGTCCAGCGAGGCGCGCGGCGCGTTCAGCATCACGTATTTGGCGCCCTGCGAGGACACCACGCCGGACATGCGTTCGATAACGCTGTCCAACAGATGTTGCAGGCCGGGCTCGGGCGCGACGGGGGACTGGATCAGGACCGCCTGGCTTTCCAGCACCGTGTCCTTGGCGCCCAGGCCGTTTGCCTCCAGCGTCGCGCCGGTCGAGACCAGGTCGCAGATGGCGGCGGCCAGCTTCAGCCGGGGGGCGACCTCGACGGCGCCGCGCATGACGACGATCTCGGCCTTGACCCCGCGTTCGTCGAGGAAGCGGCGCAGGATCTTCGGATAGGACGTGGCGATGCGCAGACCGTCCAGCGAGGCCGCGCCGTCATAGGCCAGGGTCGGAGGTGTAGCGATCTTCAGCGTGCAGCGGCCGAAGCCCAGCGGCATGACGATGGAGGCGTTGGCCCCGCCGTTCTTGCCTTCCTCCAACACGTTCTCGCCAACGATCCCCAGGTCGCACACGCCGTCGGCCACGAAGGTGGGGATGTCGTCGTCGCGCACGCGCAGCAGGTCGATCGGATAGTTCTCGACCCGATAGAGCAGGTCGTTGTGACCCTTGACCCATTTCAGGCCCGCGTCGCGGATCAGGTCGAGGCTGCGGTCGGCCAGACGGCCTGATTTCTGGACGGCGATGCGAAGCCGGCCCTGGACGGTGCTCATGTTCGGATACTCAGTTCGTGTTCTTCAGGCGATCCAGGGCGAGGCGATAGCCCTGGTGCGGCATGTCTTTCAGATAACGGGCGACGCGGACGACGGTGGTGGGGCTGGCGTGGGCCTCGGCCGCGATCTCGCGATAGGATTTGCCGCCCGCGTCGAGCAGGCGCGCCACCTGCCAGCGCTCGGAGAAGGCGCGTAGTTCCGCCGGGGTGCAGAGGTCTGCCAGAAAGGCGTCGATCTCCGTGCGCGTCTGCATCGACAGCAGGGCGTCATGGAGGGCGTCACGGGCGGGCGGGGTCGTCATGCGCGTTCCACTATGCTGTAACGGTGGAACGGTCAAGGGGTGTTCAGTGGCGAGTGGCGAGTGATGAGTGGCGAGAAAATCTGAGCATCCGTCTCGTGCTCGCCACTCGCCACTCGCCACTCGCCACTCTACATCCCTCCCATGACCAAGGTTCTCATCATCGGCGCCGGGCACGCCGGCGGCTCCGTCGCGGCCTTTCTGCGGCAGTACGGCCATGAGGGGCCGATCGTGTTGGCGGGCGAGGAGGATGCGCCGCCGTATCAGCGGCCGCCCCTGTCCAAGGCCTGGCTGAAGGGCGAGGCGGATCTGGAGGCGCTGCTGCTGCGGCCGCTGAGCTTCTATGAGGAACAGGGGATCGACTTCCGGCCTTCGACCGTCGCCGTGTCGGTGGACCCAGAGGCGAAGACGGTCACCTTCCATGACGGTTCGTCCGAGACCTATGACTTCCTGGTGCTGGCGACGGGATCGACGGCGCGCAAGCTGCCGGTTCCGGGCGGGGATCACCCCGACCTGCTGGAACTGCGCACGCTCAAGGACGCAGAGCGGCTGAAGGCCGTGCTGGGGCCGGGCAAGCGGCTGGCGGTGGTCGGCGGCGGCTATGTGGGGCTGGAGGCGGCGGCTTCGGCCCGCGCCCTGGGCGCAGAGGCGGTGGTGATCGAGCGGGCGCAGCGCGTGCTGGCGCGGGTGGCGTCGGAGACGCTGTCGGCCTTCTTCACGGCCCAGCACCGGGCGCACGGGGTCGAGATCCTGACCGACGCAGAGGTGGTCGCCGTCGCCCATGACGGTGTCAGCCTGGCGGACGGATCGGTGGTGCGGGCGGATGCGGTGCTGGTCGGCGTCGGGGCGCTGGCGTGCGACAGCCTGGCGCGGTCGGCGGGTCTGACCTGTGATGACGGGGTGGTGGTGGACGGCGAAGCGCGCACCAGCGATCCGGCCATCTTCGCCGTCGGCGACATGACGCGGCGGCCGGTTCCGGTGCACGGCGTACATCACCGTCTGGAAAGCGTGCCCAATGCGCTGGAGCAGGCGAAACAGGCCGCCGCCGCCATCGTCGGGCGCGCCGGACCGACGCCCGAGGTTCCGTGGTTCTGGTCGGATCAGTATGACTTCAAGCTGCAGATCGCGGGCCTGCCGTTCGACGCCGACCGCCAGGTGGTGCGCGGCGATTCGTCGGTGGGGGGCTTTGCGGTCTTTCACCTGAATGGCGACCGTGTGGTCTGCGTCGAGGCCGTCAACGCCCCGCCCGAGTTCATGGCCGGAAAGCAGCTGATCGGCAAGGCGACGCCGGTGGACGTAGCCAAGCTGGCCGATCCGGCGATTTCGATGAAAGCCGTGGCGGCCGGTTAGTTGTCTCCTCCCCACTTGTGGGGAGGGGGACCGCGAAGCGGTGGAGGGGCTCTCGACGTCCCACGGCGCTGGTGGATGCGGTGAAGAGCCCCTCCGTCACGGCGCGAAGAGCGCCGCGCCACCTCCCCATCGCTTTGCGATAGGGAGGAGACAGGTCCCTCGTCGCCGCAGTGCAACAAAACTGTTGCGCTTTTCGTTTGGGGACGATCAAGCTGCGACTTCAACGCGGCGGGGGCGAATGACGAGAGCTTTCGACGAAATGAACGGCGGCGGGTCGGGTGCGATCCGTGACAGCTACAAAACCCTGGCGGCGTGGCTGGAAAACGCGCCGGCAGATCTGTTGCAGGCGCGCTCGCGCCAGGCGGAGCTGTTCTTCCGCCGCATGGGCGTGACCTTCGCCGTGTATGGCGACGAGGAATCCAACGAACGCCTGATCCCCTTCGACGTGGTGCCGCGCATCATCGGCGCGGACGAATGGAGCGGACTGGAAAAAGGGTTGAAGCAGCGGGTCACCGCCATCAACGCCTTTCTGAAAGACATCTATGGCGCGCAGGAATGCATCAAGGCGGGCATCGTCCCTGCCGATCTGATCCTGACCAATCCGCACTATCGACCCGAGATGCAGGGCCGTCGGCCGCCGGGCGATGTCTGGTGTCATATCTCGGGCGTGGATCTGGTGCGCACCGGTGAAGACGGCTTCTACGTGCTGGAAGACAACTGCCGCACGCCGTCGGGGGTCTCCTACATGCTGGAGAACCGCGAAATGATGATGCGGCTATTCCCCGACCTGTTCGCGGAACATGCGGTTCGGCCGGTCGAAATCTATACCGACATGCTGCTGCGTTCGCTCCAGGCCTCGGCGCCGGCAGGGGCAGGGGCGGATCCGACCATCGTCGTGCTGACGCCGGGACCGTTCAACTCGGCCTACTATGAGCACAGCTTCCTGGCCGACAAGCTGGGGGTCGAACTGGTTCAGGGCACTGACCTGTTCGTCAACGACGACACGGTCTTCATGCGCACGACCGAGGGGCCGAAACGGGTCGATGTCATCTATCGCCGCATCGACGACGACTTCATCGATCCGCTGACCTTCATGCCGAACTCGACGGTTGGGGTGCCAGGGCTGATGTCGGCCTATTTCGCCGGACGGGTGACCTTGGCCAATGCGATCGGTACGGGCGTGGCCGACGACAAGGCCGTCTATACCTATATGCCCGAGATCATCCGCTTCTTCACGGGCGAGGATGCGATCCTGCAGAACGTGCCGACCTGGCGCTGTCGCGAGTCGGACGCCTTGAAAGAGGTGCTGGAGAAACTGCCGGAACTGGTGGTCAAGGAAGTGGGTGGATCGGGCGGGTACGGCATGCTGGTAGGGCCGACCTCGACCAAGGCCGAGATCGAGGCCTTCCGCGCCAAGCTGATCGCCGACCCCGACGACTTCATCGCCCAGCCGACGCTGAGCCTGTCGACCGCGCCGACGCTGAACGGCGGCGACCTGTCGCCGCGCCACGTCGATCTGCGGCCGTTCGTCCTGTCCAGCCCGGCCGGGGTGCGTGTTGCGCCCGGCGGCCTGACGCGGGTCGCGCTGAAAGAGGGGTCGCTGGTTGTGAACTCCAGCCAGGGCGGCGGAACCAAGGACACTTGGGTGCTGGACAACTGATGCTTTCACGCACTGCAGACAGCCTCTACTGGACAGGCCGCTACATGGAGCGGGCGGACTTCCTCGCGCGCATTCTGGAGGCCGCCATTCGCCTGGCCGCCCTGCCGGCCAAGGACCAGGCCACGGTCACGGCCTGGGCGGGCGCCATCGCCTCGTCGGGGGTCAAGAGCGGGTTCGACGCCTCGGGCCGGACGATCTCGGAGAAGTCGGTCCGCGAATATCTGGCCTTCGGCTACGACAACTCGACCTCGATCAAGGCCTGCATCACCAAGGCGCGGACCAACGCCCGTTCGGTGCGGACGGCCCTGACGATCGAACTGTGGGAAGCGATCAACGGCGCCTGGAACGGGCTGAACGAGTTGGGCGAGCCGACCAAGCGCGACGACTTCACCAACTTCCTCGACTTCGTGAAATCGACGTCCCTGGCGGTCGAGGGCGCCTCGTCGCGGACGATGTTGCGCAACGACGCCTACTGGTTCCTGCGGCTGGGGATGGCGATCGAGCGGGCCGACAACACCGCACGTCTGCTGGACGTGAAATATCACCTGCTGCTGCCGCCCGGCGAACGGGTGGGGGGACAGCTGGACTATTTCCAGTGGACGACCCTGCTGCGCGAGGTCTCGGCCCTGACCGCCTATCGCTGGGTTTACCGCGAGAGCGTGCGGCCCTGGCTGGTCGCGGATCTGCTGGTGCTGAACCGCCAGATGCCGCGTTCTCTGGCGTCGTGCCAGGGGATGATCGTCAGCTATCTGGAGCGGCTGGCGACCGACTATGGACGGCGCGGCCCGGCCCAGCGACTGGCCTCCAACCGCCTGACCCAGTTCAACGAAGCCAAGATCGAGGACATCTTCCAGTCCGGCCTGCACGAGTACATTCAGGGCTTCCTGAACCAGAACAACGCCCTGGCTGCGGCCGTCCAAGAACAGTATCTGGTCTGACATGCGGATCCGGATCGACCACTCCACCCGCTATGCCTACGCCCGCCCGGCGCGGTTCATCGTGCAGATGCTGCGGCTGACGCCGCGCTCGTGCGAAGGCCAGCAGGTGCGCGACTGGCGCATCGAGACCGATGTGGACGCCCGCCTGCGTCGCAGCGAGGACGCCTTCGGCAATGTGGTCCACAGCCTCTATACCGAGCGGCCGACCGACGCCCTGACCATCCGCGTCACTGGCGAGGTGGCGACCGTCAACACCGGCGGCGTGGTGCGGGGCCAGGCCGAACGGCTGTCGCCCATCGTCTTCCTGCGCGAGACGCCGATGACCAAGCCGGATGCGGCCATCGACGACTTCGCCCGCTCGATCCCCGAAGGCGCGACCTTGGGCCGGATGCATGCCCTGATGGGGGCGTTGAAGCAGGACGTGGTTTTCGAGGTCGGTTCGACCTCGGCCAGCCACACCGCCGCCGAGGCCTTCGCCCAGAGGCGCGGCGTCTGCCAGGACCACGCCCAGATCTTCATCGCGGCCGCGCGCCGGATGGGGGTTCCCGCCCGCTATGTCTCGGGCCACCTCAGCCGCCAGGACGGTCAGCACGACCAGGACGCCGCCCACGCCTGGGCCGAGGCCTGGGTCGAGAACCTGGGCTGGGTCGGGTTCGATCCGGCCAACG
The DNA here is from genome assembly GCF_979258305.1 of Brevundimonas sp. AC546. Classification (NCBI taxonomy): domain Bacteria; kingdom Pseudomonadati; phylum Pseudomonadota; class Alphaproteobacteria; order Caulobacterales; family Caulobacteraceae; genus Brevundimonas; species Brevundimonas sp. AC546. Next base: position 1,558,761 of record NZ_OZ409849.1, on the reverse strand, counting down.
GCATCAGCCCGACCGAACACTATGTGCGCGTCGCTGTCGGCCTTGACGCGCGCGGGGCCACGCCGATCCGGGGGACCAGCTATGGCGGCGGTCAGGAGACCCTGACGGTCGCCCTGAACGTGCGGCCCGTGCAACAGACCCAGCAACAACTGCAGTCACGCGGATGGCCCTGATAGGCATGTCGCGCGAATCTGTTAGCTTCATCGAATTCGCAACGCGGGGAGCGGATAGAGCGAAGTGACCTATTGCGTAGGCATGCTGGTGGACGAAGGGTTGGCGATGATCGCCGACACGCGCACCAATGCGGGCGTGGACAACATCTCGTCCTACCGAAAGCTGCACATCTACAAGTCGCCCGGCGAGCGGATGCTGGCGGTGGCGACGGCGGGCAATCTGTCGGTGACCCAGACGGCGCTGGCCATGGCGTCGGCGGGCGTGAAACTACCCGATTCCATCGATGTCGAGACGCTGGAGACCGCGCCGACCCTGTTTCGCGCGGCTCAGATCCTGGGCCATGCGATGGCCAGCGTGCGCGCCAGCATCAATACGCCGCCGACCCCCACCGCCGACGGCCTGAACGTCACGGCCTCCATGCTGCTGGGCGGTCAGATCTCGGGCGGCAAGATGGGCCTGTATCTGATCTATGGTCAGGGCAATTTCATCGAGTGCGGGCCGGACACCCCCTATCTTCAGATCGGTGAGTTGAAATACGGCAAGCCGATCCTTGATCGGGCCCTGCACAGTTCGACGACCCTGTCCGAGGCGGTGAAGCTGGGGCTGATCTCGTTCGACTCGACCATTCGTTCGAACATCGCCGTCGGGCCGCCGCTGGATCTGATCGTCATGACGCGTGACCAGTTGAGCGGCACCGCGCGGCGCATCGAAGCCGACGATCCCTATTTCCGCGACCTGGGCCGTCGCTGGTCTGAAGCCTTGGCGGCCGCCCATCGCGCCATGCCTGATCCGACCTGGCTGGATCTGAACGCGGAGCCCGCCCCAAGGACGATGACCGTCGTCGGCTGATTAAGATTGCGATTTGTTCGCAATTCACTTGTGCGACAAAGTGAAGCTGGTTATTGCGACCGCATCGCAAAATCAGACCAAAAGGTCGCAACATTATGTCCGACTCCCGCGCCGCCTCCCTCCGTGCGCTTCTGTTCGCTTCCAGCGCCGCCGGCATGCTGATCGCCGCCCCCGCTCTCGCCGCTGACGCAGCCGCAGCCGCAGCCGCCGAAGACGGCGTGGTTGTCACTGCGGATCAGCAGCAGCCCGCCAACCTGGGCACGATCGACGTCAATGGTCAGCGCGTCCGTCGCGAACCGGAATCCTCCAAATACGTCGCGCCCCTGGTCGACACGCCGCGCAATGTCACCATCATTCCCCAGCAGGTCATCGAGCAGATCGGCGCGACCTCGCTGCAGGACCTGCTGCGCACCTCGCCGGGCATCACCTTCGGCGCGGGCGAAGGCGGCCAGCCCCTGGCCGACCGTCCGTTCATTCGGGGCCAGTCCTCGGGCAACAACATCTTCGTCGACGGCATCCGCGATTCGGGCGGCCAGCAGCGCGAGGTGTTCAACCTCGAGCAGGTCGAGGTCATCAAGGGCCCGGATTCGGCCTATTCCGGCCGGGGTTCGGGCGGCGGTTCGATCAACCTGTCGTCCAAGTCGCCTAAGCTGGTGGACTTCACCAATGTCTCGCTGGGCGGAGGCACGGACAACTACTGGCGCGGCACGATCGACCAGAACTGGGCCATCAGCGACAGCGCGGCCTTCCGCATCAACGTTCTGTCGGCCTCGGGTGATGTGGCGCGCCGCAACGCCGTCGATTACGACAAGCTTGGCGTCGCCGCCTCGTTCGCCGTGGGGATCGACACCGATACGTCCGCGACGCTTAGCTTCAACTACCTCGACAGCAACCAGATGCCTGACTACGGCATCCCGCTCTACACCAAGCGGGGCGGAGCTGCGGCTCCGCGGGAGAATGCCGAGGGCATCCTGGATGTCCCGTACGACACCTTCTACGGCCTGACTGCGCGCGACTATCTGAACAATACGGTCAAGAGCGTGACCCTGAAGCTGGAGCATCAGCTGACGCCGAACCTGACGCTGCGCAACAGCACACGCTACGCCGAAACCCTGAACGACTATGTGGTCACCAATCCTGGCGACGGCGGCAGCGCTGTCCTGATCGGCGACACCTGGTGGATGAAGCGGGGCCTCAAGTCGCGCTGGAACCCGGTCGATACGACCGCCAACGTCACCGAACTGTTCGGCACGTTCAACACAGGCGGCATCAAGCACAGCTTCAGCCTGGGCGCCGAGTTCACCCATGAGGTCAACGACAACGCCTCCTGGACCGTGACCTCCCTGACGGGAACCGCCTGTCCCGCGCCGCTGACCGGCGTGGACTGCGCGCCGCTCTACAACCCCAATCCGAGCGATCCCTGGACCGGGACCAAGGTCCTGGGCGCCGTTACCCGCAACACCACCGACACCAAGGCCATCTATGGCTTCGACTCGATCGAGATCGGCGACAAATGGTTGGTGAACCTCGGCCTGCGCTGGGACGACTATTCGGTGGACGGCGTCGCTTCGACGGGCGCGTCGGTCGCCGAAGCGTCATGGGATTTCGTCAACTATCAGGTCGGCGTCGTGTACAAGCCGACCCGCAACACAAGCGTCTACGGCTCGGTGTCTACGTCCTCGACACCGCCGCCCGTCAATGGAGGCGACGGCAACTCCAGCGCCACGCCGGCGCAATCGATCCTCGATCCGGAAGATACCACAAGCTACGAGATCGGGGCCAAGGCCAGCCTGTTCCGCGAGCAGCTCCAGCTCAGCATCGCGGCCTTCAGCCTGAGCCGAGAGAACGCTTCGGTCGTGGTCGACGGGTTCGCCCAGCCAATCGGTGAAGTCGAAGTCAAGGGCATTGAGATTGGGGTTTCTGGCAATATTACGCCGGCCTGGCAGGTGTTCGGGGGCTATACCTACCAGGACAGCGAACTCGTTCAGGGGGCCGACACTAACGTCAACGAGGGCGATCCGCTGGCCAACACGCCGCAGAACAGCGCCAGCTTGTTCACCACCTATCGCCTGCTGCCGAAGCTGGTTCTAGGCGGCGGCGTCTACTACGTTTCGAAGTCGAACGGCGGCAATCAGGGCGGCGCCGGCGGCGGCGCGAATGCGATCTACGCCCCGGCCTACACGCGTCTGGACGCCTTCGCCTCCTATGACCTGACGGATCGCGCCACCCTGCAACTGAACGTGCAGAATGCCGCGGATGAGGATTACATCATCCGCACCAACGGCGTTCACCACGCCGACCCGGCGCCGGGTCGTTCGGCCACCCTGGCCCTGAACCTGCGCTTCTAAAGGCCGCTCCCGCAGCCTATCCTGACGGCCCCGCGATCCCCCGCGGGGCCGTTTCTTCTTTCCGCGAGGCTCACGTGCTGCTGCAGATTCCGGAAGTCTTCTCCAAGGCCGAGGTGAAGGCCTTGCGCGCGCGGCTAGACGCCGGTCCCTGGAGCGACGGCAACGCCACCTCGGGCCATCAGTCGGCGACGGCGAAGAAGAACCTGCAACTGCCCGAGGATTCGGAGGTCGCCAAAGAGGTCTCGGCCCTGGTCGTTCAGGCGCTGAACGCCAATCCGATGTTCGTGGCGGCGGCCTTGCCGCACACGATCTTTCCGCCCCTGTTCAACCGCTACGAAGGCGGGGGCGAGTTCGGCCTGCATGTGGACAACGCCATTCGCCAGGCGCGGGGCGGGGGCGCTTTACGCATCCGCAGCGACCTGTCGGCGACCCTGTTCCTGTCCGAGCCGGAGGAATACGACGGCGGCGAACTGATCATCGAGGAGATGTACGGGTCGCAGTCGATCAAGTTGCCGGCCGGCGATCTGGTCCTGTATCCGTCCAAGAGCCTGCACAGCGTCACGCCGGTGACGCGCGGGGCGCGGGTGTCGTCCTTCATGTGGATGCAAAGCCTGGTGCGCGACGATGCGGATCGCGAGATGCTGTTCCGCCTCGACATCGCCACCCAGCGGGTCGCGGTGGACAGGGGGCCGAAGGATCAGGCTGTGATCGAACTGACCGGCGTCTATCACAATCTGCTGCGCCGCTGGGCCGAGGTCTGAGGCGCAAGGTGTCGCGGCGCTGTTGAATGCTATTGCAACCCGTTCGCAACAATGGCACAGCGACCCCGTGACCGAACTCGCCACACAGCGTCAGGCCGAAACCGCAGCCAAGGGCCCCAAACCCAAGGCGGCGCTGAACGGCGCGCGGTCGTTCTGGCTGAAGCAGCTTCATAGCTGGCACTGGATTTCGGCGGCGGTCAGCCTGGTGGGCATGATCCTTTTCGCCGTCACCGGCATCACCCTGAACCACGCGGCCTCGATCCCCGGAAATCCGGTGACGGTCGAACAGACCGAGACCCTGCCGGCGCCCCTGCTGGAGCGGCTGGCGGCCTTCCCGCAGGAGACGACCGATCCCGTCCCCGACGCCGTGGCGCGCTGGGCGTCCGAGGCGCTGAAGGTCGAGATCGCCGGCAAGCCGACGGAAACGACGCCGGAAGAGGTCTATGTCGCCCTGGCCATGCCGGGCGGCGACGGATGGGTGACGATCGACCGTTCAAACGGCGACACCCTGCATGAGAAGACCACCCGTGGCTGGATCGCCTACCTCAACGACCTGCACAAGGGCCGCAACGCCGGCTCGGTCTGGTTCTGGTTCATCGACGTCTTCGCCGTCGCCTGCACCATTTTCGCCCTGACGGGGCTGGGCCTGATGTTCCTGCACGCCAAGGGTCGGCCCTCGACCTGGCCGCTGGCGGCGCTGGGCCTGCTGATCCCCGTCGTCATCGCCCTGATCTTCATTCACTGACGAGTATTCCGATGCGCCTGCTCCCCATCGTCATCACCACAGTCGGTCTCGCCGCCGCCGCCGCGCCCGCCATGGCCGCCGACCTGACGGTGTCGGTCGAGATTCCGCGCCTGAACACCGCCTCCTATCACCGCCCCTATGTCGCCGTGTGGATCGAAAAGCCGGACCAGTCGGCCGAGCGGACCCTGGCCGTGTGGTATCAGCAGACCCGCAACAACGAAGGCGACGGCAAGGACTGGCTAAAGGACCTGCGCACCTGGTGGCGCAAGGGCGGCCGGGCCATGAGCCTGCCGGCCGACGGCGTGTCGGGCGCCACGCGCGCGCCGGGTCGTCAGACCGTCACCGTGCCGGCCGCGCGCCTGGCTGGCCTGCAACCTGGCCAGTACAACATCGTCGTCGAGGCGGCCCGTGAGTTGGGCGGCCGCGAGGTCGTGCGCGTGCCCTTCCGCTGGGGCGCCGCCAACACCGGCGCCGGAACCGGCTCCACCGAACTGGGCGCCGTGCGCGTCGCCGTCTCTCGCTAAGGATCATGACCATGAAGAAGACGATCGCTCTCCTCACGCTGGCCGCAGCCTTGGCCGCCCCCATGGCCGCTCAGGCGCACCGCGCCTGGCTGGCGCCGACCGCCACGACCCTGTCGGGCACGGACGCCTGGGTCGGTTTCGACGCCGGCATGTCGAACCAGGTGTTCAACCCCGACCACGCCGCCATGCGCCTGACCGGTCTGGCCATCACCGCGCCGGACGGTTCGGCGATTCAGCCCGAGCACGCCATGCAGGGCCAGTATCGCTCGACCTTCGACGCGCACCTGACGCAGAACGGCACCTACAAGATCGCCAATGTCATGGGCGGCGTCATGGCCAGCTACAAGCTGAACGGCGAACAGAAGCGCTGGCGCGGCGCGGCGGCCGAATATCCGGCGGGACTGCCTGAGGGCGCGACCGACGTGCAGGCGACCCGCACCGCCAGCCGCATCGAGACCTTCGTCACCTTGAACAATCCGACCGACACCGTCTTCAAGACGACCGGCGAAGGGCTTGAGCTGGTCCCCGTGACCCACCCCAACGACCTGGTCGTCGGTGAGCCCGCCACCTTCAAACTGCTGAACAACGGCCAGCCGGCGTCGGGCCTTGAGGTCACCGTGGCGCGCGGCGCCATCCGCTATCGCGACAATCCCGAGGAATCGACTGTCACGACCGGCGCCGACGGCGCCTTCACCGTGACCTGGCCGGAGGCGGGCATGTACTGGCTGAACGCCTCTGTCCGCACCGAAGGGCAGGGCGAAACCCTCGGTTCCAACGCCAGCTATGTGGCGGCGATGGAAGTCCTGCCCTAAGCGAAGGGCCATGTCAGACACGCCTCCCTCGCGCGGTTCCCGCGCCGCCCCGCCCACGGTCAATCTCGGCGACGCCAGCCCGCTGGCGGACCGTATCGACAACCGCGTGCTGGTGCCCGTCATCGAGGGCGCGCCGCCCCGTCCGCCCAGCGACCTGATCCGTTCTCTGGGCGGTCAGACCATGGGCACGACTTGGAGCGCGCGCGTGATCGCGCCGCCGAGCGTGGACGAGGCCGCGATCCAGGACGCGATCGAACAAGAACTGGCGGCCGTCGTCGGTCTGTTCAGCCCGTGGGAGCCATCCAGCGAGATCAGCCGGTTCAACAATGCGCCGGCCGGTTTCTGGGCGGTGTCGCCAGCGTTTTGGGACCTGCTGGATGCGGCGATGACCCTGGGCGACGAGACCAACGGGGCGGTCGATCCGACGCTTGGAGCGCTGGTCGATCTGTGGGGTTTCGGCCCGCCTGGACCGCGCTCGGCCCTGCTGCCGGTGCCGTCCGACGAAGAGATAACGGCGGCCATGGCCGTGTCCGGCTGGCAGAAGCTGCGGCTGAATCCCGAGGCGCGCGGCGTGATGCAGATGGGCGGAATGAAGCTGGATTTCTCCGGCATCGCCAAGGGGCATGCGGTGGACCGGGTGTCCGACCGGCTGATGGCGATGGGCGCGACCTCGCACCTGATCGAGATCGGCGGCGAGTTGAAGGGACGCGGCGTCAAGCCGGACGCCCAACCCTGGTGGGTCGAGATCGAGCGGGTCGAGGGTTCGCCTGCACCTCACACCGTGGCGGCCCTGTTCGATTTAGCCGTGGCGACCAGCGGCGATTATCGCCGGGCGTTCCGCCACGACGGCCGGCTGTATCCCCACACCCTCGACGGTTCGACGGGCCGTCCGGTCGGCAACAATCTGAGCTCGGTCACGGTGCTGCACGCCTCAGCCATGATGGCCGACGCCTACGCCACGGCGCTGACGGTCATGGGGCCGTTCGACGGGCCTGAGTATGCCGAGGCGCTGGGCCTGATCGCTCACTTCGTCGAACGCACCGAACGCGGGCCCGTCGAGCGGATGACGCCGGCCTTCGCCGCGATGATGGACGATCCCGACGGAGTTGGGCCGGGGTGACAGCCGATCCGCAGCGCTGGCTGTGGGCGGTCGGGGCGTTGGTGCTTTGGCTGGCCCTGATCGCCGTCATCGTCTGGCGCGAACGTCGGGCCAGGGCGGCGGCGCGTGCGAGGTCCGACGCCTTTGCGGGCGCTGGGGCCGGGGGGGGCGAGGGGCAGGCGGTGTTGATCGCCTACGCCAGCCAGACGGGTTTCGCCGAGGAACTGGCTTGGATGACGGCATGCGCCTTGAGCGACGGCGGCGTGGGCGCGCGCGTCCTGTCCTTCGCCGATCTGAACGCCGACATGCTGAGGGCGACGGACCGCGCGCTGCTGATCGTCTCCACGACAGGCGAAGGTGATCCGCCCGACAGCGCGGCTCGGTTTGTGCGAAAGACCATGGGCGAGGCGGCGGACCTGTCCGGTCTTCGCTTCGGCCTGCTCGCGCTGGGCGACCGCAGCTACGATCAGTTCTGCGGCTTCGGCCATGCGGTGGATGGCTGGCTGAGACGCTCGGGCGCGCAGGCCCTGTTCGACACGGTCGAGGTCGACAACGGCGAGGCCGGCGCCATCCGCCACTGGCAGCACCAACTGAACCAGATCACAGGCAGCGTCACCGCCCCCGATTGGACCCCGCCCGCCTACGACCCCTGGCGGTTGGTCGAACGGACCCTGGTCAACCCCGGCAGTCCGGGCGGCGAGGCGTATCATCTGGCGTTCGAAGCCGTGGGCGCGGCGCCCGACTGGTCGGCCGGCGACATCGCCGAGGTCGGCCTGCCCGAGCGGGACGGCGTCACGCCGGGCTCGCGCGAATATTCCATCGCCTCCCTTCCGTCGGACGGCCGGGTCGAGTTCCTGATCCGCCTGATGCGCCATCCCGACGGCGCGCCGGGCCTGGCTTCAGGCTGGCTGACCCAAGACCTGGCCCTCGGCGGTGAGATCGGGATGCGGCTGCGCACCAACCGCAGCTTCCACGGCCCGGCGGACGAGACGCCGATGATCCTGATCGGCAACGGCACGGGGATCGCCGGGCTGCGCGCCCATCTGAAGGCGCGCACGGCGGCGGGCGGGGCCTGGCTGTTGTTCGGCGAACGGACGCAGGCGCACGACGCCTTCTTCGATGCGGAACTGCAGGCCTGGCGGGCGTCGGGCGTGCTGCGTCGGCTGGACCGGTCGTTCTCGCGCGATGCGGGCGACGGTCGGTATGTGCAGGATCTGGTCGCTGCGGCGTCTGACGACCTGCGCGACTGGGTGGCGCGCGGGGCGGCGATCTATGTTTGCGGCAGCCTGGAAGGCATGTCCCAAGGCGTCCATGCGGCGCTGGAAAATGCGCTGAGTGCGGATGGGATGCTGACGATGCTGGAAGACGGTCGCTATCGGCGGGATGTGTACTGAAACTTCAAAAGGCCCGTCATCCTAGGCCTTGTGCCTAGGATCCATACGCTCCGTCGATGACGGTGAGCCACGGCCGTCACCGGGAATCTGGATCCTCGCCACAAGGGCGAGGATGACGGTGTTTAAATTAGCTAAGACGCCCCAGCAGCTCCGCCGCGAAGGTGGACAGGGTGTCGTCCCGCGCGCCCATGACGATGATGCGATCTCCCGGCTGAGCGATTTCCACGATGCGGTCGCCGCAATCCGCCCGCGTCGCCAGCGCCTCGGCTTGGCGCTCAGCGGCGCGGACGCCGGAGGCGATGTCCTCGGACCCGACGCTGCGGTCGGTGGTGCCGCCGTAATAGACCGGCTCGGGCATCAGCAGCACGTCGTCCTCGCGCATCAGGCCGGCGAAACCGTCGATGAACTCCGACTTCATCAGCTTCAGCGGGCCGAAACCATGCGGCTGGAACAGGATCAGCAGGCGGCCGTCGAAGGCGTGCAGGGTCTTCAGCGTGGCGGCGATCTTGTCGGGGTTATGGGCGAAGTCGTCGATGACGGTGATGTCGTTCGCGGTTCCGACCACCTCCATGCGGCGACGGATGCCGGCGAAGCTTTCCAGCGCCTTGACCGCCTCGCTCGTCGGCACGCCCAACGCCCTGGTCGCACCCAGCGCCGCCAGGGCATTGGCGACGTTGTGGGCGCCGGGCACGTTCAGGATCACGTCGTGCTCGCTCCAGCCCTCGATCAGGCGGAACTTCATGCCCGTCGGCAGGGGCTGGAGGTCATGGCCGGACAGATCGGCCTTCTCCTCGCCGAGGCCGAAGGTGATCGCCTTGCCGGCCGGCAGCGTCTGGGCCAGGGCCGCCGTCTCGACGTTGTCGAGGTTCAGCACCGCTGTCGTCGCCCGCGCGGTGAAGCCGCCGAACAGGTCGCGCAGTTCCTCCATCGACTTGTGGTCCAGCGAGATGTTGGACACCACGGCCACCGTCGGATCATAGCCGGCGATGGAGCCGTCGCTCTCGTCCACCTCCGACACGAACAGGTCCGGGCCGCCGATCAGGGCGCTGGCGAACGGATGGTCGGCGTCGGCGAAGTTCTTCATCACCGCCCCGTTCATGACCGTGGGGTCGCGGCCCGTCTGGTGCAGAATCCAGGCGATCATGCCGGTGATGGTGGACTTGCCGCTGGTGCCTGCTACGCCGATCGAGGTGGGGGCGGCGTTGAAGATTTCGCTGAGCAGCTGGGGCCGGGTCTTTATGATCGCGCCGGCGCGTTTCGCCGCCCCGATGTCTGGCACGGTGTCCTCGATGGCGCCGGTGGCGATCACGGTCTGATCGGCGCGGGTGACGCCCGACCCGTCCTGGGGGTGCAGGGTGACGCCGTGGGCGCGCAGCCAGTCGAACTTCTCGGGCGTGCGGCCCTGATCCAGCGCGCGGTCGGAGCCCTCGATGGTCGCGCCGCGCGCCTGAACGATCATGGCCAGGGGCAGCATGCCCGACCCGCCGATGCCGCAGAAGAAATAGGAGGCGTCTTGGTTCATGCCCCCTTAGAACAGGGGATCGGGCCGGTCCGCCAGTGGGGATCGCAAAAACGACGAAGAAGGCGCGCGTGGCGACCAATAGCTTCAAGATCGGCGTCGTCTGCGCCAGTTCGCGGTTTTCGAAAGAGCGCGCCGAGGCCGTCGAGGCCTGGATGACGCAGAACCATCCCGACCGCGACGTGGCGGTCGTCTTTCACCCCGCCAGCTTCCTTAAACACGGCCATTTCGCCGGCGACGACCGGGCGCGGGCCGATGCCTTCGTCGAGTTCGCCAACGACCCGCGCATCGACGCCATCTGGTTCGCGCGCGGAGGATACGGTTCATGCCGCATCGCCGACGCCGTGATCCCGCGCCTGGGCGCTGTGGCGCGCAAGAAGCGCTACATGGGCTATTCCGATGCGGGCAGCCTGCTGGCCGGGATGTACAAGGCCGGGTTCGAACATCTGGCGCACGGGCCGATGGCCTCGGATTCGGTGCGCGACGACGCGACGGCGCGCGGGGCCTTGTCCTGGCTGACCACCGGCCGGACCGACTGGATCGAGCCGTCGCTGGCGACCGATCCGCGACCGGCCGTGGCGTTCAATCTCACCATCCTGAATGAGCTGACCGGCACGGCTCTAGAGCCGGATCTGTCCGGTCACGTCCTGATGCTGGAGGAGGTTTCGGAGGCCGCCTACCGGATCGACCGGATGATGTTTCATTTGACGAGCCAGGCGAGCATTCGGCGTGTGGCCGGAATTCGCCTGGGGCGTGTTTCGGATGTCACGCCAAACGATCCCGATTTCGGACAGACTCCCGAGGAGATCGTTCGATACTGGTGCCTGAGATCGGGCATAGGTTTCCTCGGAAACGCCGATATCGGGCACGACGGCGCCAACAAGGTCGTGCCCTTCGGTCGCCCGTGAGGCGAAGTGCACGCGGCGCAAAAGACACAGTCTCGCCACGATCCGCCGACGGAAACCGGTAGCCCTCTCGACAGAACGCCGGTCCTGACTTCAGATGCCGGTCCGCGAGGCGTTAGGACTTCGTTAGCCAAGGCGTTGGGGGACGCGGCGGTTTACGCCTTCTGCGATGCGGCGGTTCGTTCGGATATCGGGGGATACCCGGACGAGCCGCCTGATCGTCCTCCATCCATCGACGTAGAGGCCGCTTGGCCCTAAGGATCGCGGGTGCGTTTCGACGAAAAATTCATCGATGAACTGAAGGCCCGCCTTCGGCCGTCCGACGTGATCGGGCGGACGGTGAAGCTGAAACGTCAGGGGCGCGAATACGTCGGCCTGTCGCCCTTCTCGAAAGAGAAGTCGCCGTCGTTCTTCGTCAACGACGACAAGGGGTTTTTCCACGACTTCTCGTCCGGGAAACACGGCGATATCATCTCCTTTTTGCAAGAGACGGAGCGGCTGAGTTTCGTCGAGGCGGTGCAGCGTCTGGCCGGTGAGGCCGGGATGCAGCTTCCCGCCGAGGACCCCAAGGAGGCCGAGCGCGAGCAGAAGCGGGCGGGCCTGTCGGACTGGATGGACCTGGCCCAGAAATGGTTCGCCGCCAATCTGCGCCGCACGCCGGGCAAGGCGGCGCGCGAATATCTCGAGAAACGCGGTCTGCCCGAAGATCAGTGGGAACGGTTCGGCCTGGGCTATGCGCCCAACGACCGCGAGGGGCTGAAACAGGCCCTGGTTCAGCGGGGCGCCAAGCCCGCCGAACTGGTCGAGGCCGGGATGCTGATCTCGCCCGAAAGCGGCGGCCAACCCTATGACCGGTTCCGCGACCGGCTGATGTTCCCGATCCTGGACGCGCGCGGGCGGATCGTCAGCTTCGGCGGCCGGGCCATGAACCCCGACGACCGGGCCAAATATCTGAACGGACCGGAGAGCCCGCTTTTCCACAAGGGCGCCACGCTTTACGGCCTGCCCGAGGCGCGCCGGATCCTGGGGGCGGAAAGCAAGAACGACCAGGCCATCATCGTCGTCGAAGGCTATATGGACGTCATCGCGTGTCAGCGCGCGGGCCTGCCGGCCGTGGCGCCAATGGGCACGGCCCTGACCGAAGAACAGATGGAGCGGCTGTGGCGGGTGTCGTCCGAGCCGGTGTTGTGTTTCGACGGGGATGCGGCGGGCCTGCGCGCCGCCTATCGCGCCATCGAGCGGTCATTGCCGCTGCTGAAGGCTGGGCGGTCGTTCCGGTTCTCGCTGCTGGGCGCAGGACAGGACCCCGACGATATCCTTCGCGAAAAAGGCGCGCCTGCCCTGCGTCAGGCCCTGGCCGACACCCATGGATTCGCCGAGGTGCTGTTCCGTCGCGAACAGGATCTGGAGCCGCTGGACACGCCGGAGCGCAAGGCGGGCTTCAAGGCGCGGCTGCGCAACACCGCCTCGGCCATCCAGGACAAGGATTTAGCCGAGCAATACCGCCGCGACTTGTTCGACCGCTTCGACGCCCTTTTCCCCCGCAGTCCTCCTCGCGCGCCCTGGTCGCCGGGGCAGGGCAAGGGGCGGTTCGGCGGCCCGCCGCCCAAACTGGGCCAGACGGCGGAGGGCGCGCAGGCGATGCAGTCGCTATTCCGAGCCATCGAGCCGGTGCCGGCCGCCCTGGCCCACGGCGCCATCGACGACCCCGAACGAATGGACGACCATCTGGAGGAGATCGCGGCCCATGGTTTCGGCGACAAGGGGCTGGATGGACTGGCCCAGGAACTGGTTCGCCTGCGTCTGTCGGGACATAGCCTTGACTCTGCCGCCCTGCGACGCCATCTGGCGCAATCGGGTCATGATGCCTTAGTGCGCGAGGTCGAGAAGGCGGCGGCAAAGTCCGGCGCGCCTTTCCTGGCCGCAAATGCGCCCCTCGCCGAGGCAAGGGTCCGATGGTCGCAGGCGTTCGACGCTTCGACGCGGGTCGCCGCGTTGGAGGACGCCTTGGCTCATGCACGTGATGTGCCTGGGCAGGATGAGGCGTTTCGCCGGCTTAAGGCCGAGCGGGATGCGCTTCGCCGTGCGATCAAAGCCGGGACGATTTGGGAAGACAGCGCGGGCACGTAACCTTACGGCCCGCCAGGCATTGTATTTTTCGCCGGGGCGGATTGATCACCCCCTCCGGCTGGAGACAGACTGACTATGAACGCACAGACCGAGACGCAGGACACCGAGGTTTCGACCGATGGACCCCTGCTCGATCTGACCGACGCCGGCGTCAAGAAGTTCATCAAACAGGCCAAGGCCCGTGGCTATGTGACGATGGAGGAGCTGAACAAGGTCCTGCCGTCCGAAGAAGTCACGCCCGACGCCATTGAAGACACCCTGGCCATGTTGTCCGAGATGGGCGTCAACGTCGTCGAGGCCGAGGAGGACGCGCAGGAGCAGCAGTCCACCGACGTCGCAGCCGCCGCCGGCACCGCCGTCGCCGAGGCGCCCGCCAAGGCCGCCTATGACCGTACCGACGATCCGGTTCGGATGTATCTGCGCGAGATGGGTTCGGTCGAACTGCTGAGCCGCGAGGGCGAAATCGCCATCGCCAAGCGGATCGAGGCCGGTCGCGACGCCATGATCTCGGGTCTGTGCGAAAGCGCCCTGACCTTCGAGGCCATCATGGTCTGGCGCGACGAGCTGGAGAACAACCGCATCCTGCTGCGCGAGGTCATCGACCTCGACGCCACCTATGGCGTGCTGAACCCCTCCTCCCTGCCGGGCGCCGCTCAGCCCGAGGCTGAGGCGGAAGAAGAAACCGAGGAAAAACCGGCGGCTGAAGCCAAGCCCGAATCCGACGACGACGATGACGACGATGACTTCGACGACGGCGGCGGCATGTCGATCTCGGCGCTGGAAGCCGAGCTGCGCGATGGGGTGATGGAGGTCCTGAACCTGATCGCCGCCGACTTCGGCGCGTTCCGGGGGCTGCAGGACAAGCTGGTCCAGACCCGTCTGAAGGGCGAGGTGCTGAGCGCCAAGGACGAGAAAGCTTATCGCGCCCTGACGCTGTCCATCTCGGACCGTCTGAAGACGATGAAGCTGAACAACAACCGTATCGAGGCGCTGGTCGAGCAACTGTATGCGATCAACAAACGCCTGATCGGTCTGGAAGGCCGCCTGCTGCGTCTGGCCGACAGCTACGGCATTTCGCGTCCTGAGTTCCTGAAGGCCTATTTCGGCGCCGAACTGGACCCGACCTGGACCGACCGTATCAAGGAACAGGGCGTGCGCTGGACCAAGTTCAGCGACAATGAAGCGGCGCAGATCGCGACCATCCGCGGCGACGTCGCCGCCGTGGCGCTGGAAGCCGGCCTGCCGATCGACGACTATCGCCGCATCGTCCAGACCGTGCAGAAGGGCGAGCGCGAAGCCCGGCAAGCCAAGAAGGAAATGGTCGAGGCCAACCTGCGCCTCGTCATTTCCATCGCCAAGAAATACACCAACCGCGGCCTGCAGTTCCTGGACCTGATCCAGGAAGGCAACATCGGCCTGATGAAGGCGGTCGACAAGTTCGAGTACCGTCGCGGCTACAAGTTCTCGACCTACGCCACCTGGTGGATCCGCCAGGCGATCACCCGATCGATCGCCGACCAGGCGCGGACCATCCGTATCCCGGTGCACATGATCGAGACGATCAACAAGATCGTCCGCACCAGCCGCCAGATGCTGCACGAGATCGGCCGCGAGCCGACCCCGGAAGAGCTGGCCGAAAAGCTGGCCATGCCGCTGGAAAAGGTGCGCAAGGTTCTGAAGATCGCCAAGGAGCCGATCAGCCTCGAAACGCCGATCGGCGACGAGGAAGACAGCCACCTGGGCGACTTCATCGAGGACAAGAACGCCGTCCTGCCCATCGACGCCGCCATCCAGTCGAACCTGCGCGAGACCACCACCCGCGTGCTGGCCTCGCTGACGCCGCGTGAGGAACGGGTCCTGCGGATGCGTTTCGGCATCGGCATGAACACCGACCACACGCTGGAAGAAGTCGGCCAGCAGTTCAGCGTCACGCGCGAACGGATTCGTCAGATCGAGGCCAAGGCGCTTCGCAAGCTGAAGCACCCGAGCCGGTCGCGCAAACTGCGGTCCTTCCTGGACAGCTGATACGATCAGGGGCGGCTCCGACGGGGCCGCCCTTTTTCATGGCGGACGACATGGGCCGAAAGCACGTCAACCCGGTATGGCGTCCGCCAAAGCCGACCTTCCGCAAAAGGTCTGCGCCGCCTGCGGCCTGCCGTTCGCGTGGCGCAAGAAGTGGGCGCGGGACTGGGAATATGTGCGGTTCTGCTCGGATCGCTGTCGGGCGAAGGGCGCGACCAAAGACCGGCGATAGACGGCTCTCCGCGTCGTGACCACGGGCGGGGCGGGAATCAGATAGCGTCCCGGCGATGTCATCTGTATCCCGCGTTTCGCCCTTTCTTATCTGCCTCAGCGTCGTGCTGATCCTGAGCGCCTGCGTGCGGCGGCCGCCCGAGCCGTTGCGGCCGTCACCCTATCCGTCGCGCACCGAGGCGCCCCTGGTCGGGGGGCTGGTGGATCGGTTGATCGATGGGGGCACGCAAGGCGCGGTGGTGCGCGAGGGGCGGGACCTGGGGCGGTGCCTAGCCGAGCTGAACGCCGCGCGGGTGCGGTTCAGCCCCGTGCCGGATCGCCAGAACACCGCGACCTGCGGCCTGAGCCAGGGCGGGGTGCTGGGCGCCGACCTGGGGACGGTGGCGCGCATGGCGCCGGGCGAGGTGGAGATGACCTGCCAGACGGCGCTGGCGCTGAGCATCTGGCGTCGGCAATCGCTGGAGCCGGCGGCGCGCGAGATCCTGGGCTCGGACGTGGTCCAGATCGATCACATGGGCGCCTACGCCTGTCGCAACGTGAACAACGGCGTGGGATCGAACCGCATCAGCGCCCATTCCCAGGCGGCGGCGCTGGACTTCGCCGGGGTGCGGCTGAGGGACGGGCGGCGGATCACGGTGGCTAGGGACTGGAACGGCGACACGGCCGAGGCGCGCTTCCTGCGCCGCATCCGCGATGACGCCTGCCGTATCTTCGGCACGACGCTGAGCCCCGACTACAACGCCGTCCACCACGACCACCTGCACCTGGAGGCGACGGACACGCGCTTCTGTCGATAGACCGAAACCGGACAAGCGCAACGGTTTGGGCCGAGGCGGATTACCGCTTCATGCGCGGTGAACTGAAGACCTATCAGGCCAAGCGGCGGTTCGGCGAGACGCCAGAGCCGAAAGGGGCCAAGGGCGGGCGGTCCAAGGCCGGTTTCCGCTATCTGATCCAGCGCCATGCGGCGACGCGGCTGCATTACGATTTCCGTATCGAGGCGGACGGGGTGCTGAAATCCTGGGCCGTGACCAAGGCGCCGTCACGCGACACGGCGGTCAAGCGATTGGCGGTCGAGGTCGAGGATCATCCGCTGGATTACGGTTCGTTCGAGGGGACCATCCCCGACGGCAACTATGGCGCCGGGACGGTGCAGATGTGGGACGTCGGGACCTGGGAACCGCAGGAACCGGACCTGGAGGCGGCCTGGGCCAAGGGCCAGATCAAGATGATCCTTCACGGCGAGCGGCTGAAGGGCAAATGGGCGCTGATCCGGTTGAAGAGCGACCGGGGCAAGCCGTCCAAGCGGAACAACTGGCTGCTGTTGAAGGAGAAGGATGAGTTTGCGGTGGCGGGCGAAGGCGACGCCCTGGCCGAGATCGACGCCTCGGTGACGACGGGGCGGTCGCTGGCCGAGATTGCGGACGGGACGAAGGAATGGACCTCGTCCAAGCCGACGGGGCGCAAGGGACCGGCCAAGCCCAAGCCGTCAAAGGCGGCGGCGAAGGCGACCAAGCCGCCGACCTTTGCGCCGATCCAACTGTGCAAGGTCACCGATCATCCGCCGGGGGGGCGGGGTGGGCGCACGAGATCAAGTTCGACGGCTATCGCATCCAGATCGGCGTCGGCGGCGGCAAGGCGGTGCTGAGGACGCGCAAGGGGCTGGATTGGAGTGACAAGTTTTCGGACCTGGCGGCGGACGCGGCGACCTGGCCCGATGCGGTGATCGACGGGGAGCTGTGCGCGCTGGACGACGATCACATGCCGGACTTCAGCGCGTTGCAGGCCGCGATCTCGGACAAAAAAACGGGGGGGCTCGTCTATTTCGCCTTCGACATGCTGTTCGAGGGGGCGGAGGATTTGCGCAAGCTGCCGCTGTCGCATCGCAAGGCGCGGCTGCAGGCCTATGTGGACCGGATCGGCAAGGCGGGCGCAACGCGGCTGCGCTACGTCGAGCATTTCGCCTCGACCGGGCAGGCGGTGCTGGAGAGCGCCTGCAAGATGGATCTGGAAGGCGTGATCTCCAAGAAACTGGACGCGCCCTATCACGCGGGGCGATCTTCGACCTGGCTGAAGTCCAAATGCCGGGGACGCGACGAGGTGGTGATCGGCGGTTGGTCGTCGGAGGGTGGGACGCGGTTCCGGTCTCTGTTGGTCGGCGTCCGTGACAAGGGCGGTCTGCGCTATCTCGGCCGGGTTGGGACCGGCTATGGCGAGGCTGTGACCAAGACCCTGGTCCCGGCGCTGAAGGGCGTGGCGGCGGAGAAGTCGCCCTTCTCCGGGGCGGGCGCGCCGAAATCGGCCAAGGACATCCATTGGGTCAAGCCGGTGCTGGTCGCCGAGGTCGAGCATGGCGGATACACCGAGTCCGGCTCGCTGAGGCAGGCGGCGTTCAAGGGCCTGCGCGAAGACAAGACGGCCGCCGAGGTGACCGAGGCGCCGCAGCCGCCGACGGAGATGGGCGAGACGAAGAAGCCGACGGTGCGATCGGCGTCAAAGCCGGGCAAGGTCGTGGTGGCGGGGGTGACGATCTCCAGCCCCGACAAGGTGCTGTGGCCCGCCGTCGGCGGCCGGCCGGCGATCACCAAGGCCGACCTGGCGCGCTATTACGAGGCGGCGGCCGAGCGGATACTGGCCCATGTGGCGAACCGGCCGACCTCGATCATTCGCGCGCCCGAGGGGATCGGCGGCGAGACCTTCTTCCAGCGGCACGCCATGGCGGGGTCGAACCCCCGTTTGAAGCTGATCGACGTCAAGGCGCGCACGCCCTATGTCGCCGCCGTCGATGTCGGCGGCCTGGTCGCCATCGCCCAGTCGGGCGGGTTGGAGTTGCACCCGTGGGGCTGCGCGCCGGGCGAGCCGGAAATCCCCGATCAGATCACCTTCGACCTCGATCCCGACGAGGGGCTGGATTTCGGTGACGTGATCGCGGCGTCCAAGGTGGTGAAGGCCAAGCTGGAGTCGCTGGGCCTGGCGGCCTTCGTCAAGACCACCGGCGGCAAGGGGCTGCACGTCGTCGTGCCGATCAAGACGGACGCCCGGTCCCGCGTGACCTGGGATCAGAACAAGGCCTTAGCCAAGGCGGTGTCCGAGGCCATTCGCGCCGAAGCGCCCGACCGATTCACCACGACCCTGGCCAAGAAGGCGCGGGGCGGGAAGATCTTCCTCGACTATCTGCGAAACGGCCGGATGGCGACGGCGGTGGCCCCCTGGTCGCCGCGCGCACGGCCCGGGGCGGGCGTCGCCTTCCCGCTGTCATGGGGGCAGGTGAAGGCGGGGCTGGACCCGGCGGCCTTCAACCTGTGGACCTATGAGAGCCTGTTGAAGAAGCCCGATCCCTGGACCGATTTCCGCGCCTCGGCGGTCAGTCTGAAACCGGCGCTGAAGGCGATGGGGGTCTAACCTTACTCTTCAGTTGCGCCCATTATCCCGCTCATCCCGGCGAAAGCCGGGACCCAGTGCTTTGGGCGAAAGGTCCATGAGATCGACGGCCGGTGTTCATCCAAGGCACTGGTGATGCGAAAGAACTGGGTCCCGGCTTTCGCCGGGATGAGCGGAAAAAAAGAGGTGGCGCCTCATAGCCGCCGCCTGATCTACGCGGCGGCCTTCTTCTTGGGCGCTGGCTTCTTCTTAGCAGCAGTTTTTGAGGCAGCCGCCTTCTTGGCGGGCTTTTTCGCTCCCGAGGCCGAACCCTTGAGACTGTTTCGCAGGGCCGCCATCAGGTCGATGACGTTGGTGTCGTCCGGTTCGGCGACATCGACCACGCCCTTGCCGCCCTTGGCCTTCGATTTGATCATGGCGCGCAGAGCGTCGTCGTAGCGGTCCTTAAACTCCTCGGGGTCGAAATCCGCCTCCTTCTGGCCGATGATCCGGGCGGCGATCTCGACCATGTCGGGGTCGGCCTTCACCGTGGGAATGTCATCGAAATAGTCGTCGGATGAGCGCACCTCGTCATGGGCGCGCAGGGTGTAGGCGACCAGGCCCTTGCCCCGGACCTCCAGCGCCAGTTGACGTTCCTTGCCGCGCAAAACGAGCTGGCCCAGGGCGACCTTGCCCTGTTTCTTCATGGCGTCGCGGATCACGGCGAAGGCCTCGACGCCCGCGCCCTTTTCGGGGACCACAAAGAAGGGATCGTCCCAATAAAGGCGATCGATCTCATCCTCGTCTACAAACTTGTCGATGGAGATGGTCTTGGTGCTTTCCAGCTTCACCTTGTCGAAGTCGGCGTCGTCGAACAGGACGTACTCGTCCTTGGACACCTCATAGCCGCGCACCAGATCGCTGCGCTCCACCGGCCCGGTGTCGGGGTCGGTCGGCACCATGCGGATTCGGTTGTTGGTGTCGGGATTGATCAGGTGGAAGCGCACGTCGTTCGTGCTGGTCGTCGCCGTGTAGAGCGCCACCGGACAGGTGACCAGCGACAGCTTCAGATGTCCTTGCCAGGTGGGGCGAGCGGCCATGTCGTTTCTCCTCGCCCTGCACAATGCATCAAGGCGACTTGCGTTCGACAGGGCCGCCGCCCATCACTCTAGGAAGCCGTCAGCCCTGGAAGATAGTCTCGAACCCGCCCCACATCATGCGCTTGCCGTCGAAGGGCATGTCCATGTTGGCGAAGTCGGGGTCCTTCTCCATCTGCGACCAGCAGGCGTCGGCTGTGGCGCGGTCGGGCCAGGTTAGCCAGGAGAATACGACCGCCTCGCCCTCTTCCAGCTTCACGGCCAAGGGGAAGCTGGTCAGCTTGCCGTCGGGGACATCCTCGCCCCAGGTCTCGACGTGGGACACGGCGCCGTATTTCTTGAACAGGGGCCAGGCCTTTTCGGCGGACTTGACGTAGCGGTCTTTATCCTCGGTTTTCACGGGGGTCAGGAAGCCGGTCACATAGGTCATCGGGTGTCTCCTCGGGTTGAACGGGTTAGGCGTCGGCTGTGTCGAAGGCGGCTTTTTGGGCATCGAACGCGCGTTTGAACGCGGGCCTCTGCTCCGCACGGGTGAGATAGGCGCGCAGATTGGGTCGTTCGTCCAGCAGGGGCTTGTCCTTCAGCCGAAGCAGGACGGACGCCATCAGCAGATCGCCCACGCTGAAATCTCCCTCCAGCCAGTCCGCCTCGCCAAGGTGGTCCGACAGTTGAGCCAGACGAACACGGATGCGTTGCTCCAACGTCTGGATACGCTCGTCAAACCAGGGGCGATCACGCTCCAGCACCTGGGTCAGGCTGTGGTCGAACACCGCCGGCTCGACGGTGTTCAGCGCGGCGAACATCCAAGAGATCGCCCGTGACCGCGCGTCGGGATCGGTCGGCAGAAGCCGGCTGTGGCATTCGGCCAGATGCAGGACGATGGCCCCGGATTCGAACAACGTCAGATTACCGTCCTCATAGGTGGGGATCTGACCGAACGGATTGCGCGACAGATGCGCCGGCTGCTTCAAGGCCTCGAACGACACGGAGCGGACGTCGTAGTGCTGGCCGATTTCTTCCAGCATCCAGCGCACCCGCATGTCGCGCGCCAGCCCGCGACCGCGATCCGGCGACCGTTCGAACGCCGTGATGGTGGGTGACACCGGCCCTAGTCCCTCAGGCGACCGCAGCGACGGCGCGGTCCAGCGCCGCGATGTCGATCTTACGCATGGTCATCATGGACTGCATGGCGGCCTTTGCACGGGCGGGATTAGGGTCGGTGGTCAGGTCCATCAGCCGGTGCGGCGTGATCTGCCACGACAGGCCCCAGCGGTCTTTCAGCCAGCCGCACTCGCTCTCGCGGCCGCCGTCGGCGGTCAGGGCGTTCCACAGCCGGTCGGTTTCGGCCTGATCCTCTGTCATGACCATGAAGGAGACGGCTTCGTCGAACTTGAAGGCCGAGCCGCCGTTCAGGGCCAGATAGGCCCGGCCCGCCAGCACGAATTGAACGGTCAACACCGTGCCGGCCTTGCCTGATGGCGTATCGACCGGCGAGCGGTTGACAGCGGTGATGCGACTGTCGGGCAGCAGCGAAACATAGAAGGCGGTGGCGGCTTCAGCATCGCCGTCGAACCACAGGCAGGGGATGATCTTATCGGTCATGACGCGCGCTCCTCAGGGGTGGGTTTGCGGAAAGGTATTGACCATCCAGTCCTTGCCGAAACGGTCGCGCACCATGCCGAAACCGGGCGACCAGGACGTGGCGGCGAAAGGGAGCTGGATCAGGCCGCCGTCGCCGAGGCGGTCGAAGACCTGACGCGCCTGATCGGCATCGTCGTAGTGCAGGGCGATCGAGTTGGCAGATGGGGGCGTCCGTGACGCGACCCCGCGGTCAGCCGCGTCGTCAGCACACACGCCGGGCGGGCTGTCGGAGCCCATGATCGCCTGCTCGCCGACCTGCATCCAGGCGTGGGCGATCTTGTCCTTCCACTCGGGGCCGACCGGGGCGTCGGGCATGTCGGCGAAGGTGATCAGGTTCAGTTGGTCGGCGTCCAGCACCTCGGCGTAGAAGCCAAACGCCTCGCGCGCCTGGTCCACGAACATCAGATTGGGGGTGATCTTCATGCCTGTTCTTCCTCAGCCAGGGCGGCGAGTTGATCGGCGACGGCGCCCCAGCCCTGTTCGAAGCCCATCGTCCGGTGCTTCTCTGCGGTCTTTTCGTCCCAGTGACGGGCGATGGAGGTGTAACGCGTGCCGCCGGCCTCGGGTTCGAAGGTGTCCATGCGCACGAAGTCCAGGTCCCCGGACTGGGGAACCCAGCCCTCGGTGAAGGCGCCGGTCGAGACCAGCTTGCGGCCCGGAACGACCTCCAGGAAGACGCCGGAATGGGGATGGCTTTCGCCCTCGGGCGAGGCCAGTTCGATATTGGCCCGTCCGCCGACACGCAGGTCCCAATCGACGACGGGCGTGGTCCAGGGGCGCGGGCAGAACCACTCGGTGGTGCGTTCGACGTAGATTTTCCAAACGGTTTCCGGCGACGCCTGGATCAGGCGGCTGATGCTAAGCTCGCGAGGGTCGGCCATCACGAGGCCATTTCGTTGGCGGCGAAGGCCTCGGGGCCGGCCGCGACGGCGGCTTGGTCCATCCACATGACCTCCCAGATGTGACCGTCCGGGTCGGCATAGCTGCGGCCATACATGAAGCCGTAGTCCTGCGTCGCGGTGGGGTCGACCAGACCGCCCGCGCCGCCTGCCTGATCGACAATGTCGTCCACCGCCTGGCGGCTGTCGCGCGACAGGCACAGCAGGACCTGGGCCGAGGCGTGGGCGTCGGGGATCTGGCGGTCGGTGAAGGTGCGCCATTTGTCGTGGGTGAGCAGCATGACGTGGATCACGTCCGACACGACCATGCAGGCGGCCGTGTCGTCGCTGAACATGGGGTTCTTGGTTGCGCCGACGGCCTCGTAGAAGGCGATGGACTTGGGCAGGTCGGTGACGGGCAGGTTGATGAAAATCAGCTGGGGCACGGCGTTTCCTCTTCCTTGTTTGTTTGCGAAACCTGACTCGGATGATTATGATAGTCAACCATGAAGTTAGAAAAAGTAACTGACAAGGCCGGGCGCAAGTATCACGACGCCTGCGGTGCGGCCCATGGGCTGGATCTGATCGGCGAACGCTGGGCCCTGCTGGTCATCCGCGAACTGATGATGGGGCCGCGCCGGTTCGGAGATCTGAGGAAGGATCTGCACGGCATTTCGGCCAATGTGCTGACCCAGCGGCTGGAGGGGCTGGAGGCGTCGGGCATCCTGCGGCGCAGGAAGCTGCCGCCGCCCGCCTCGGTCCAGGTCTATGAGTTGACGCCTTGGGGGTACGAGATCAAGCCGGTCTTCATGGTGCTGGGCGGCTGGGCGGCGCGTTCGCCCGTGCATGACCCGACCCTGCCGATCAGTGCGATATCGATCATGATGTCGTTCGAGACGATGTTCGACCCGGCCCTGGCCGGCGATGCGGCGATGACCTTGGGCGTCGTCTTCGGCGACGAGGCTTTCGTGGTCCGCGTGGAAGGCGGAATCATCACGACGCGCCGCGACGCGACGGACCCCGCCGAGGTGGTGATCGCCACCCAGCCGCCGCTGGTCGCCGCCTGCGTCTATGGCAAGGTTCCGCCCGCGGCATTCGAGGCCGACGGGCTGATGACCCTGACCGGCGACCGGGCCGTGTTCGAGCGTTTCGTGGGCTTCTTCAACCTGCCGGAGAAGGCTGCGGCCTGACGGCCAACCTCAGGCCAGGATGTCCAGCAATGTCCCGATCATGTCGTCGGCGGTGCGGATCACGGCGGCGTTGGCGCTGAAGGCTGTCTTGGCCTGGAGGCGTTCGACGGTTTCCTCGGCGAGGTTATCCAGCGGCGCGGTCGCGGTGCGGCGCGCGCTGTTGTCGAAACGGGTCTGGGCGCCGAGCATTCCGGCGGCGCCGATGGATAGGGCCTGCATCTCAAGCCTCCCGAAAGGAAATCCCTCGGCGGCCAGATGAGGCCTGATCCGTCAACGTGGCGCGAACAAACAGGGTGAACGGTGAAATGTGCCCGCAAGGGTTACATATCGCCAACGCCGATCCATATCGGGTGGACGCCAATGCATCAAAGGAGACCGGCGCCATGACACTCAAGGATCAGGCCATCATCGTTACGGGCGGGGCCAGCGGCATCGGCCATTCGTCGGCGCTGGAGCTGGCGCGACAGGGCGCGAATCTGATCATCGCCGACTTCGACATCGACGGCGCCGAACGGGTCGCCGCCGAGGTCCAGGCGCTGGGCGTCAAGGCGTTCGCCTTCAAGGTCGATGTGTCAGATCCCGCCGCCGTCGAGGCCCTGGTCGATTTCGCGGTCGAGACGCTGGGAACCCTGACCGGCGTGTTCAACAACGCCGGCATCTCCAAGGTCCAGTCCCTGCTGGAGATGGACCCTGCGTCGTATCGCCGGGTTATCGAGGTCGATCAGTTCAGCGTCTATTACGGCCTCCATTACGGGGCCAGGAAGATGGTCGAGCGGGGCGTAAAGGGCGTGTTCGTAAACACGGCGTCGATCTATGGCTCGGTCGCCGCCAAGGGCAGCTTCAACTACAACGCCGCCAAGGCCGCCGTCATCGCCATGACCCGGTCGGGCGCGCTGGAATTAGCCGAGCACGGCATCCGCGTCACGGCCGTCGCGCCCGGTTTCATCGACACGCCGATGATGGGGCAGCTGGATCAGGCCGCCCGCGCGGCCCTGGCCGCCCAGCACGTCACCAACAAACTGATCTCGCCCGAGAAGGTGGCCAGCGTCGTGGCCTTCCTGTTCAGCGACGCCGCCTCGGCTGTCAACGGATCGACGGTGGCGGCCGACGACGGCTTCCTGGCTTTTAAAGTCTAACCCGGCAAAACCGAGCGGGCGAAGGTCCGATCCGAGGTCGGTCTTTCGCAGAGTGATCGCGGTAACGATGTTTTCCGCCCCGCTTGCGCCCTTATTCGTGTATAGAGCGCCATCATTCGCCCGGCCTGAGGTCTGACCTCGGCCGGGCGCGGTCGTTTCAACGACCGCCCTTGTCCGTTTGCCCAGGTTTCCTATGCCCTTTCCCGCCGTCCATCCCGCGCTCGACCGCGCCCTGATCAACAAGGGCTATGCCGAACCCACCCCGGTTCAGGCTGCGGTCCTGGAAGCTGAATATGCGGGACGCGACCTGCTGGTCTCGGCCCAGACGGGTTCGGGCAAGACCGTCGCCTTCGGCCTGGCCGCCGCCCCGACCCTGTTGGGCGACAAGCCGATCTTCGGTCCCGGCGGCGCGCCGCTTTGCCTGGCCATCGCCCCCACGCGCGAACTGGCCATGCAGGTCGCGGCCGAGCTGACGTGGCTGTACGCCGACTCCGGCGCCAAGATCGCCACCTGCGTCGGCGGCATGGATGCGCGTCGTGAAGCGCGCGCCCTGAGCTTCGGCGTCCACATCGTCGTCGGCACGCCCGGTCGCCTGAAGGACCACATCGACCGGGGCAACCTGGACCTGTCCGAGCTGAAGGTCGCCGTCCTGGACGAGGCCGACGAGATGCTGGACATGGGCTTCCGCGAGGATCTGGAGCACATCCTGGACCAGGCGCCGGCCGAACGCCGCACCCTGCTGTTCTCGGCGACCATCGCACGCGAGATCGCGACCCTGGCCAAACGCTACCAGAAGGACGCGGTGCGCATCGACGCCACCGACAAGACGCGCCAGCACGCCGACATCGAATACCGCGCCTATCGCATCGCGCCCAACGAGATCGAGCATGCGGTGGTCAACACCCTGCGCTGGTTCGAGGCGCCGCGCGCCATGGTCTTCTGCTCGACGCGCGACAGCGTGCGTCACCTGCAGTCGTCGCTGCTGGAACGCGGCTTCTCGACCGTCAGCCTGTCGGGCGAGATGGGTCAGCGCGAGCGCACCGACGCGCTTCAGTCGCTGCGTGACGGCCGCGCCCGCGTCTGCGTCGCCACCGACGTGGCCGCGCGCGGTCTGGACCTGCCCGACCTGGGTCTGGTCATCCACGCCGAACTGCCGATGAACCGCGCGGGGCTGCTGCACCGTTCGGGCCGGACGGGCCGGGCGGGCAAGAAGGGCGTCTCCGTGATGCTGGTGCCGCACTCGCGCCGTCGCAAGGCTGAGCGTCTGATGGACGAGGCCGGCGTCGACGCCGTCTGGACCGGCGCGCCGACCTTCGATGAAATCCGCAAGGCCGACGAAGGTCGTCTGCTATCGCCCGAATTCTTCGAAGCCGAGGTCTCCGACGAGGACATGATCGTCGCCAAGCGTATGATCGCCGAGCGCACGCCGGACGAGATCGCCGCCGCCCTGGTGCGCCTGTTGCGCAAGGAACAACCGGCGCCTGAAGAACTGTCCGATCCCGGTTCGGATCGCGGCCCCGCCAAGCGCGAACGCACCGTGCGCAACGACGACGGCACGGCGGCCCAGCCCTGGCCCGGCGACCGCCTGGGCTCAGACGACGTGGTCTGGTTCCGCCTGGACGTTGGCCGCAACAAGAACGCCGATCCCAAGTGGCTGATCCCGCTGATCTGCCGCATCGGCGGCATCACCAAGCCCCAGATCGGCGCCATCCGCACCTTCCCCGACGAGACCCGGTTCGAGGTCGCCAAGACCCACGAGAAGGCCTTCCGCGAAGCCGTCGCCGCCTCCAAGGACGAGGTGAAGATCACGCCGTCGGAAGCCCCGACGCCGGGTTCGATGAAGTCCAGCCGCTTCGCCGGCAAGCCGAACCGCGATGAGGGTGATCGTCCGTTCAAGAAGACGCCGTACAAACGCGCTGACGGCGGCGCAGGCGACGCCCGTCCGGCCTTCAAGAAGCCGTGGGCGCCCAAGGCGGACGGCGGCGGCAATCCGCGCTCGAACGCAGCGGCCGACAAGCCGTTCGTCAAGAAGGCCTTCCAGGGCAAGCCGAACTTCAAGAAGGACGGCTTCAAGGGCAAGCCCAAGGGCTGAGACTTGCCTGATCGTGGGCGGAGGCGCACCCTTCGTCCATGAGCACGCCGACCGCCCCCGACGGACGATACGCCTCGTTCGAGGCCTTCTATCCCTATTACATCCACGAGCATTCCAACCGCACGTGTCGGCGTATCCATGTCGTCGGCACCGGCCTGGTGATCCTGGCGTTCGGGGTTTTTGTGGCGACGCAGAATCCCTGGTGGCTGCTGGCCATGCCGCTGATCGGCTACGGCTTCGCCTGGGTGGGGCATTTCTTCTTCGAGAAGAACCGGCCCGCCACGTTCAAATATCCGCTTTGGAGCCTGATGGGGGACTTCCGCCTGTTCTTCGAGACGGCATCCGGCAAACGCCGCTTTTGATCCGTATTTGAAGCTGCGCGGTTATTTGAAACCGACTAGTCTCCCCCTGCGGCATCGCGCCGCTGCTGGAGGGAGCATCATGAAATCTATCGCCATCGTCGCAGCCGCTTCGGTTCTGCTCGCTCCGGGCGTCAGCCTGGCGCAGAAGGGCGGGGCCAAACCCGACTTCACGCTCGATCCCAACTATGGCTCGGTCGAGCTGGAGACGGGCTTCACGCCTGACCCCTGGACCAAGTCGATCTTGGCCGGCGGTTCGATCGCCGCCTCGGCCGCCCAGTCGGGTTGCGAAGGCAAGGTCAGCGCCGCGCCCGACCTGCAACTGAACTTCACAGCCGGTGATCTGGACCTGACCATCAAGGCGGTGGCGTCGGAGGACACCACTGTCCTGGTCAACACCCCCAGCGGCCGGTGGTATTGCGACGACGACAGCGGCGGCGACCTGGACCCGCTGGTCACCATCTCAGATCCCCAGAGCGGCCGCTACGACATCTGGGTCGGCACCTATAACGACAGCATGGTCCAGTCGACGCTGCAGATCAGCGAACTGGGCGGCACGGACACGACGGCGGGCGGCGCGCCCGATATGGAGCTGACGCCCAACTACGGCACGGCCAATCTGCGCGGCGGCTTCACGCCCGATCCCTGGACCAAGTCGATCCTGGCGGGCGGTTCGTCGCCCGCCTCGGCCGCCAAGTCGGGCTGCGAAGGCTCGGTCAGCGCGGCGCCGGATATGCAGATCTTCTTCGAACCGGGCGAGGGCGACCTGACGTTCCGCGTGCGGGCGGACGAGGACACCACCCTGCTGATCAACACGCCGAACGGCCGCTTCTATTGCGACGACGACAGCGGCGGAAACCTGGACCCCAAGGTCACGATCACCAATCCGCAGAGCGGCCGCTACGACATCTGGGTCGGCACCTATAACGGCTCAATGGTGCAATCGACGCTGGAAGTGTCCGAACTGGACTGATCTCGGCCAGAGCCAGACACGACACCGCCGGCTGACCATCGCGGTCAGCCGGCGTTTTCAATTCTGCATCGGATCAGTTGGAGGCGGTGGTCCAGGCCGGCGGACAGCCGTCGAAATCACCGGCATCGACGATGGTTAGGGTGCGCATGTTCAGACGCTGCGCCTGGTTCATCGAGCCGCGGCCGTTGCCGGTGTAGAGGTCGATCTTCTGGCCCTTGATCGCGCCGCCGGTGTCGGAGGCGTACCAGTAGCCGTCGTGGATCGAGCCGTCGGCCATACGCAGGCCGACCGTCTCGCGAATGAAAAGCTTGGTGCGGCGCGGGATCACACGGGGATCGACCGCGACGGTGCGCATGGCGATCGGACGGCAACCCAGGGAATCGTTGCCCGTCGCGCCGCCGCCGCCTGCGTGATAGAGGCGCGCCGAGGCGCGCCAGTCGGGATCGCCGGCCATCAGCTCGGTCTGTTCGGCGTTCAGAGCGGTTTCGATTTCGGCGGAACCGACGGTGGCGGCAGGGGTTTCAACCCTGACTTCATCCGCCGCTACGACATCATTGTAGGGGACAGGACCGCTCGTCACAGACGACACGGCAGCCCAAAGCATGGCGATAGCAGCGGAAGCGCCGATCATGAGTTTCGCTCAGGAGACACCGGCTCCCAACGCCGCCGGCGCCCGCCTTGTCGCGTTAACTTGTGGCGAGAAAGCGACCAAATCGTCCAGCGCGCTGTGCGTTACGATTTGTTTCTAAGTTAACTCGCTGAGAAAAAAGAGTTATTCGTCCCCAGCTTGCTGACGTGGCCGGGTGAGTTACGCCGCTTCGTCGCGACGCGCCTCGGCCTCGCGCACGGCCTCGACAGCGCGGTCCAGCACCTCCAACCCGGCGCCGGGCGCGATGGCCTCGACCGTCAGGATGCGCCGGAAAGCGCGCGCGCCGGGGCGACCGTGCATCAGGCCCAGCATGTGCCGGGCCATGGCGGGCAGGGCGACCCCCTCGGCCAGGCGCGCCGCCATATAGGGACGATAGCGATCCAGCGCCGCGAAGGCGTCGGTGTCGGCGACGGCTTCGCCATACAGGCGACGGTCCGCCTGACCCAGGATGGCCGGCTCGTGATAGGCGGCGCGGCCCAGCATGACGCCGTCCAGCCGCACGCCGTCGACCTCGGCCAGATGCGCCTCGGCCTCGTCCAACGAGGCGATGCCGCCGTTGATCGAGATGTTCAGATGCGGCCGCTCGCGCTTCAGCCGGCGCACCAGGGCATAATCCAGCGGCGGCACGTCGCGGTTTTCCTTGGGCGACAGACCCTTCAGCCAGGCCTTGCGCGCATGGACGATGAAGACCTCGATCCCGACGGCGGCGCAGGCGTCCACGGTGGCGAACAGGCTGATGGCCGGATCCTGATCGTCCACGCCGATGCGGCATTTGACGGTGGCGGGCACGGTCACGGCCTCGGCGATCGCCGCCATACAGTCGGCCACCAACTCCGGCTCGCGCATCAGACAGGCCCCGAACTTGCCCGACTGGACTCGATCGGACGGGCAGCCGACGTTCAGATTGATCTCGTCATAGCCGAACGCCTCGCCGATCTTCGCGGCCTCAGCCAACTGCACCGGGTCCGACCCGCCCAGCTGCAGCGCCACCGGATGCTCCAGCGCGTCGAACCCCAGCAGCCGCTCGCGATCCCCATACAAGACCGCCGGCGCCGTCACCATTTCGGTATAGAGCAAGGCCCGCGTCGTCAGCGCACGGTGAAACGCCCGGCAATGCCGGTCGGTCCAGTCCATCATCGGGGCGATAGAGAGTTCTACGCGCTTGGGTGAGAGTCATTATTCAGCAATATGAAAGCGACGCGCGAGGTCAAATCTACGATGTTCTTAAGGGCTTTTCGACAAGTAAGTGCACACAGAGCGCGCACGAAAATGGCGACGTATTCCAACTTCTCCTCCGGAACATGGAGCGTCCGGTCAGGAGCAAGGGCCGCTATATAGGCGAAACCTTCCCCAAACGCGATGTACGCCGCTGGGCCGCCGCAGCCGAGAGCGGCATCGGTGGCGGCCAGGCCCCAAAGCCAGGCCGGGTTTCAGCGGCTAGGCCCGGGCCGGGATTGTTCATTCATTCAGGCCTCGCGACGAGAAGTCTGCTCGATGCATCTTCGTTTCGTAATTCCATGAAGCCTTCACAGGCGGGCCGCGTTGAGGGATGAGCGCAAGCTAGGCGATGCCGGGGAGCAGGCTTCTGAACTTCGGTTCCATCCACCCAGACGATGACGCAGCACGCGAAACCGGCCGGACCTCAGGGTCCTGTTCATCACCAGTTCGACGTAATCACCACATTGGCCGCGTTGAATGCCGACGCGTGAACGAGTGCAAGGGGGCGGCATAGGCGCCTGTGGTTGACTCGTCTTCTCGGGCCGGTATGGCTTAGCTGTACAGTAAGGGTGCGTTCGCAAGATGCAGGATAGGGCTTCGCCCACAGATGAGGCCTTGGTCCAGGCGCACGCCCGTCTCCTGAGGGACGATTCCCTCCAGTTCGACCGCATTGGCTTCGACCGTCCCGACATAAAGACGCCCGGCTGGCTGCACTGGATCGGCGATGTTCTTCAGTTCATTGCGCCGGTGCTGCAGTGGGTGTTCTGGATCGGCCTGGCCCTGGTCGCGGCTCTGATCCTGTATGCTATCGTCCGCGAAATCCTGCGGATGCGCGCGCCGCCCGCCAAGCCGACGAAGCCGAAGATCGTCGCCGATGCGCAATGGCGGCCCGATCCGCGCGTCGCGCGTGATCTGCTGGCCGACGCCGACGCCCTGGCGGCGCGAGGCCTCTATGCCGATGCCGCTCACCTGCTGCTGCTGCGCAGCGTTCAGGACATCGAACAGCGCCAGCCGCGCGCCGTGCGCGTTTCGCTGACCACGCGCGAGATCGCTCGGCTGAAAGCCCTGCCCGACGCCGCCCGTCCGGCCTTCGACCTGATCGGCCGGATGGTGGAGCGTAGCCTGTTCGGCGGCGCCCCCGTCGGCGCCCAGGACTTCGCCGACTGTCGCCAGGCCTATGAGGCCTTCGCCCTGCCCGAGGGCTGGCGCGCATGAGCCGATCCAGCAAGGCCGGCGACGGCGGCTTCTCGCCCGTCACCATGATCGCCGTCCTGCTGGTCGGGGTGGTGGCGCTGGCGGGGCTGGGCGTCCTGTCCGCCTATGCGCCGGAGTTGAGGTCGGGCGACGACGGCGGCGGCCATGCCCTGTCGCGGTCGTCCACCGGCTTCGGCGGCCTGCCTTCGCTGTTGCGTGGGCTGGGCGTGCCGGTGGTTCTGAACCGGGGCGCGCTGACCGAGGCGTCGGACGAGAGCCTGCTGATCCTGACACCGTCGGCCCAGACGAAGCCCGAACAGATCGACGACATCGAACATTACGGCGCCACGCTGGTCGTCCTGCCGAAATGGACGTCCGTGCCCGACGCGGATCACCCCGGCTGGGTGCGCACCCTGGGCGTCCTGCCGTCGTCGCTGGTGCTGGCGTCCCTGCCGGACGACCTGCGCAAGGACCTGAAACTGATGGAGCGCAAGGGTCGCGCCACCGTGACACTGCGCCGTCCCAGCGGCGCGCCGTTCGGCAAGCCGATTCAGGTCGAAGAGCTGCGCACGCTCGAAGGGCCGGCCTGGATTCCCGTCGTGGTCGACGATCAGGGGCGTGCGGTCCTGGCGATGCATCGCGAACTGCGGACCTATGTTCTGGCCGATCCCGACCTGGTCAGCACGGCTGCGCTCAAGACCCTGAACGGGGCGACCACCGCCGTCGGCCTTATCGACCTGGTGCGCGCCGACGATGCGCCGGTGATGTTCGACCTGACGCTGCATGGCTTCCAGCGCACGCGCAACATGCTGCGGCTGATGCTGGAGCCGCCGCTGGCCGGTATGACCCTGGTGCTGGTCGCACTGGCGGCCTTCGCCGGTTTCCAGGCCGCCGTCCGCTTCGGGCCTGCGCGCGAAAAGGGTCGGATCATCGCCCTGGGAAAGCGCGGACTGGCGGACAATACCGCCGGCCTGGTCCGTCTGGCGCGGCGCGAGCATCGCATGGCCGCCCCCTATGCCCTTTTGGTGCGCGCCGCCGTGGCCCGCGCCATCGGGGCGCCGCGCAATCTGGACGAGGCGGCGCTGGACGCCTTCCTCGACCGCGTCGGCCGCACCGGCGGCGCGACCGAATCCTACACCGCCCTGGCCGAACAGGCCCGGGCCGCCAAGTCGCCGGCTGACCTGATGCAGGTCGCCAGCGCCCTTCATCGCTGGAACCAGGAGCTGACCCGTGCACGTCAATGAGGTGAAGACGATCGCCGAGCGCATCCGCGCCGAGATCGCCAAGGCCGTGGTCGGCCAGGAGGACGCCGTCGACATGCTGCTGACGGCCCTGTTCGCCGGCGGGCACGTCCTGCTGGAAGGTCCGCCCGGCACGGCCAAGACCCTGCTGGCCCAGACATTCGCGCGCACGGTGGGGCTCGACTACGGCCGCATCCAGTTCACGCCCGACCTGATGCCCGGCGACATCATCGGCGCCAATCTGTTCAACTTCCAGACCTCCAGCTTTACGCTCACGCGCGGGCCGATCTTCTGCGAACTGCTGCTGGCGGACGAGATCAACCGCACCCCGCCCAAGACCCAGGCCGCCCTGCTGGAGGCCATGCAGGAACGCCAGATCACCATCGACGGCGAGGCCCACGCCCTCAGCGCGCGCTTCACCGTCGTCGCCACCCAGAACCCTATCGAGCAGCAGGGCACCTATCCTCTGCCCGAGGCCCAGCTGGACCGTTTCCTGTTCAAACAGGTGCTTGACTATCCCAGCCTGGAGCAGGAGCGCGCCATCGTCGCCGCCCACGGCTCGCGCACCGGCCTGATGGACCCCATCGCCCTGGGGGTCGAGGTCGTCGCCGACGCCGCCGTCATCGATGCGGCGGTGAACACCGTCGCGGACGTGCGCCTGACGGACGAGGTGATCGGCTATATCACCGGTCTGGTGCGCGCCACCCGGACCTCGGCCGACGTCGAGACCGGCGCCTCTCCCCGCGCCGGGGCCATGCTGGCCGTCGCAGCGCGGGCGCGGGCGGCGCTGGACGGTCGCGACTATGTCATTCCCGACGACGTGAAGGCTCTGGCCATCCCGGCCCTGCGTCACCGCCTGGTCCTGTCGCCGGCGGCCGAGATCGAGGGACGCCGCGTCGAACAGGTGCTGGCCGGCCTGGTGGATCAGGTGGCGGCGCCCCGGTGATCTATCCCACCCGACGTGCGGTGACGGCGATGGCGGCGGGCGTTCCCGTGGCCCTGCTGGCCGGCGTCCTGACGCCTTTGGGCTGGATCGCGGGCCCGGTCTGGATCGCGAGCTTGATGCTGCTTGTCGCCGTCGACGCCCTGTCGGGCGGATCGAGACGCGGGCTGGAGCTGGACGAGCCTAAACCCATGCGCGCAGCCGTCGGTCGGTCGGACATGGCCGGGCTGAGAGTGCGATTTGGCGCGAAAGGCCCTGTTCCGAGGACCGTCGAGGCCGCTTTGTCGGGCGAGGCCCGGCTGGGGCTGGACGATGCGACGCGCCAGGCGACGGTGTCGGATCGCGGCGCGGCCCTGGCCTTTCCCTTCACCCCCAACCGCCGGGGCGCCGCCAGCCTGGACGCTCTGTGGGTGCGTTGGCGCGGGCCGATGGGGCTGGTGTGGAAGCAGAAGACCTTCGCCCTGGACATCGCCGCCCCTGTCCTGACCGACCTGAAATGGGTGCGCGACCAGGCGGTGCGTCTGTTCGCCCGCGACGCCCTTTTCGGCGCCAAGACCCAGTTGGAGATCGGCGAAGGGTCGGAGTTTCAGGCTCTGCGCGACTTTCAGGCCGGGATGGACCGCCGCTCGATCGACTGGAAACAGTCGGCCCGCCACGCCGCCCTGTTGGCCAAGGAGTTCCGCACCGAGCGCAACCACAACGTCATCATGGCGCTGGATTGTGGTCGAGCGGCCTGCGAGCCGGTCGGCGGCATGCCGCGCATCGACCGCTTCATCCATGCGGCCCTGCTGCTGTCCTACGCCTGCCTGCGCTCGGGGGACCGGACGGGGATCTTCGCCTTCGATTCCCAGCCGCGCGTGACCACCGGCGCGGTGGGCGGGCTGGACGCCTTTCGCACCCTCCAGGCCGTGGTGGGGCGTATCGACTATTCGACGCACGAGACCAACTACACCCTGGCTCTTGCGACCCTGTCGGGCCAGCTCCAGCGCCGCTCGCTGATCGTGGTCTTTACCGACTTCACCGATTCCACGGCCGCCGAGCTGATGATCGAGTCGCTGGGCCGGCTGCTGCGCCGCCACCTTGTCCTGTTCGTCGTCCTGCGCGACGACGAGCTGGAGGGGCTGACCGCCGCCGATCCCCAGACGCCCGAGGATGTGTCCCGCGCCGTGGTCGCCGGAACCCTGCTGCGCGAACGCGAGACGGTGATCGGGCGATTGCGGCGCATGGGGGCGCACATCGTGGACGCCCCGGCCGAGCGGGTGGGGATCGAGGTGGTGAACGCCTATCTGGACCTGAAGCGGAGGGACCTGCTGTGACCGACGTGCGCCCCTCCGGCCTGCTCAAGAGCCAGCGTTTCCGCCAGGCGCGCGAGGACGACTGGCGTCGTCTGGAACGGCTGATGGACAAGGCCGAGAAAGGCTCGGCGTCCAGGCTGACCGACGCAGAAATCCTCGCCGTGCCGGTGCTGTATCGTTCGACCTTGTCGGCCCTGTCGGTGGCGCGCGAGACCTCGCTGGACCAAGGCCTGATCGACTATCTGGAGACCCTATCGGCGCGGGCCTATTTCTTCGTCTATGGCTCGCGGGCGACGATCCAGGACCGGCTGGTCGCCTTCTTCCGCACCGACTGGCCCGCTGCGGTGCGCGGCCTGTGGCGCGAGACCCTGATCTCTACGGCTCTGATGCTGCTGGGCGCCCTGGTCGGCGCCTGGCTGGTTATGCACGAGCCGGAGTGGTTCTACGCCTTCGTCCCCGCCGACCTCAGCGGCGGACGCGATCCCGCCGCCTCGACCGAGACCCTTCGCGCCACGCTGAACGGCGCGGACGACGCCCAGGGCCTGTCGGTCTTCGCCGCGTATCTGTTCACTCACAACGCCCAGGTCGCCTTGTTGGCCTTCGCCCTGGGGTTCGCACTGTGCCTGCCGACCGGGCTTCTGATCCTCTACAACGGCGCGACCCTGGGGGCCTTCTTCGCCCTGTTCGCCAGTCGCGGACTGGGGTTCGAGCTGGGCGGCTGGCTGCTGATCCACGGCGTGACCGAGCTATTCGCCGTCGTCTTGGCGGGGGCAGCGGGATTGCGGATCGGCTGGGCCGTCGCCTTCCCCGGCCAGAGACGACGGATGGACGCAGCAGTCGAGGCAGGACGCACCGCAGCCATCGCCATGGGCGGGGTGGTGGTGATGCTGATGTTTGCCGGCCTGCTGGAAGGTTTTGGCCGCCAGCTGATCGTCGATACCGGCCTTCGCTACACCGTGGCGGCGGCGACCGCGGTGCTCTGGGGCCTCTACTTCTACGCGCCGAGACCAGGGGTCGCCCATGTCCGCTGAACCCGTCGCGCCCCGCACTGAACGCGCCTTCGTCACGCCCGAGGGCGTGGACCTGCGCCTGAACATCGGCGATGCGGGCCAGAGGGCGGGCGCCTTTCTGCTGGACGCCGCCATCATCATCGGCGTGCTGATCGCTTTCACCATCGCTTCGATTTTCGCGTTCAGCGCAGGGGCGTCCATGGTCGGCGGTCCGACAGGCGCCGAGATGATCGCCGTCATCTGGCTGATCGTCTTCTTCCTGCTGCGAAACTTTTACTTCACCGCCTTCGAGCTGTCGGCCTCAGCCGCCACACCGGGCAAGCGGATCATGGGGCTGCGGGTCGCATCGCGCGACGGCGGACGGCTGAAGGCCGAAGCCGTCTTCGCCCGCAACGCCATGCGCGAGCTGGAAGTCTTCCTGCCCCTGTCCATCCTGGTCGCTCGCAGTCAGGAGGGTGGCGTCGAGGGCTGGATGTATCTGCTGGCCTTCGTCTGGGCGGCGATCTTCGTCTTCTTCCCCCTGTTCAACAAGGACCGGCTGCGTGTCGGCGACCTGATCGGGGGGACATGGGTGGTGCGCACGCCGCGTCGCAAGCTGATCCGCGACATGGCCGACGACGGCGCGGGACGGATGGCCGCCTACGACTTCACGCCGGCCCAGGTGGACGCCTATGGCGCCAAGGAACTGCACGTCCTGGAAACCGTCCTGCGCCAGGGTGATCGCAAGACCCAGCGCGACGTCGCCGACCGCATCGCCAAGAAGATCGGCTGGACGCGCGCTCCCCATGAGGCGGACCGCGACTTCCTCAGCGCCTATTACGCCGCCCTGCGCGGCCGACTGGAACAGAAGCTGCTGATGGGCGTCAGGCGTCGCGACAAGCACGACGTCTGACATCGCAAGCGATCAGTCGAAGATCGAGGCCAGTTCCTCCGACCCGACGCCTTCCTTGGCCGAGCGCAGTTCGTAATACAGCGACGCCACGCCTGCCGACGCGACGACGCCGGACAGGATGCTGACCAGGGGTTCGGTGATCAGATTGACCGTCAGATTGGGCGTGCCGCCCGTGAAGGTGCCGCCGGTCGCCAGGCTGAGACCGCCGATCGCGGCGCCGATGATCCACGACAGGATCACATAGATGACCAACAGGCCGAACACCGACCAGCGATAACCCTTGGTGAGTTCGCGGCTACGCTGCAGGCCGGCGAACACGCCGCGCTTTTCCACCACGACGGCGGGGGAGCCGACCGACCACATGACCGCCAGAATCACGCCCGGCACGATCAGCAGAACGAAGCCCAGCATCATCCCCAGGCTGGCGATAATCGCCAGACCCAGTAGCGGCAGGAAGTTCTGCACCCCGACATTGAAGGCGTCGCCAAAAGCGGTCTTCTTGCCATTGAATCCATTGACCGCCGCCTTCACCACCATCCCCTGCAGCAGATACAGGCCGACAAAGTTAAGCACCGCGCCGGCCATCATCATCAGTACGCCCGGGCCATAGTCCTCGCTCAGCATGGTGCTCTGACCCACAGCCGCGAGGATGCTGGGCAAGCCGACCAGAATGACGGCCGCACCAAAGAAAATGGCGGCGTTCTGCTGGATCGCGCCGAAAGTGCGCTGGATCACGCGCCCCAGGTCGAACACGCCGCTGCCGCGCCCGCCGCCGGGCGTCGCGCTCGTGACCAGCGGCGGCCGCATGGCGATGATCTGCTGGGCGCGCCAGTCCTTCTCCGCGATGAAATCGACTCTCTGGCTGCGTTCCAGAACCGAAGGCGGCTGAACGTCCTCCTTTGTGAACGAATACCGCGCGCCGTCGTCGCCGAGGATGAACCCCAATCCGGTCGCCCCGTCGAACGTCAGAACCTCACCCCGCAAACCCGCCTCCCAGCATGATGTAGGACGATTGTAGAAGCTGAGGCGCAGCCTCGCCAGCCCATTCCCGCAACTGCGGCGAGATCGGCGCCGACCGGATGGGCATCCGCCGGTCGGCGTTCATCACCCAGCGCGCGTCGAAGCTGTTTCGGTCAATCCGGTCGACACCAAGGTCGCGCGCCCAAGGACAAGATCGAACCGCAGCCCAGGGTGCTGGGCTATGCTGCGGCCGGGGCCGTGGAGGCCG
The DNA here is from genome assembly GCF_979258305.1 of Brevundimonas sp. AC546. Lineage (NCBI taxonomy): Bacteria > Pseudomonadati > Pseudomonadota > Alphaproteobacteria > Caulobacterales > Caulobacteraceae > Brevundimonas > Brevundimonas sp. AC546. Next base: position 1,520,852 of record NZ_OZ409849.1, on the reverse strand, counting down.
TCGGCGACGGCGTCACGCTGTTCCTGCCCTGCGATCACCCGGCCCGAATCGAACAGCCAGTTGATCGATGAACGGATCGTCTCGTGACGCTGGTGATTTCAAACACTCTGGCGTTCGCCCTTCACGTGCCTCCGCCGGAAGCGTTGTCACAAGGCGCCCGCGCAGTTACTGCCAACGCCCAGACCACGGCGGCGATGATAGCGACTTGAAGCCTTGGTCCCCCTCTTTTTCCTGATGGTTATTCTTGTGCCGATCGCCCTCGTGTAAAGATGGGTCGAGTCAGAACGGGTTGATCGCGTGCACATTGCCCGAGCTGTTGACGACGCGCCGTGAGCGATAGCTTACGGTGGCCATGGTCTTTAAGACGTTGAGGTACATCCCGAGCGATTGAACGGAAGGTCTCGCTGACGGCCGTCGCATCCGGGTCGTTGCGGCGCTGCCGGACCTCGACTTCCATCACCAGGTTTGAGAGGGTGAGGAAACGGAGAATCCCATGAGAACCCTTGCCTTGATCGCATTCGCGGCCGCCGGACTTGCCGCGTGTGCGACATCGTCCAACGACCGGGCGGAAACCTTCGTCTTCCCCGAGGGCCTCAGGGTGATGGATGGGGGATACCCCTATGCTGGCGGACCTTGCCGACTGCTGGGCGAGACCTTCGCGACCTCGGAGTTGCTGGACGATAGCGCCAACCTTTTGGGCTGCCCCAGCGACGCCATGAACAATCCCCGGATCAAGGCGGCCGGGCGGATCGTCGGTGAGTACGAAGGCGTCGTCCTGATCTCCGTTCCCAAGGCGAACATGCGGTGACGATCGGCTGATGGCGCCCAGGCTCAAGGTCTTCACCTGGTCCGACGGGTTTCACGCCTTCACCGTCGCGGTCAGTTCGCGACCCAAGGCGCTGGAGGCCTGGGGGTCGAAACAGGATCTGTTCGCCACAGGCCTGGCCAGCGAACTGAGCGGCGGGCCGGATTATGATGCCGCGATGGCCGCGCCGGGCGAGGTCATCCAGCGCGGTCTGGCCATCGATGTGGGCAAGATCGCCAAGGCGCCGCGACCTCCAAAGGCGTCGGCCCAGACCAAGGCCAAGCGCGCCCGGATCGCGGCGCTTGAGCAGGAGGTCGAGGCGCTGGACGCCGACCACGCCACTGCGATGAGCGAGTTGGACGAAGAAGCGGCCCGGCTGGAAGCGCGTCGAGCGGAAGTCGCGGATCAGCACGAAAAACGTCGCAAGGCGCTGCTGTCCAGGCTCAAGACCGCGCGGGGGAAGTAGCGTCCCGCTCGACGGAGCAGGACGCTTCTCGGTTCGGCCTAGCGGCGGGCGCGCGTTTCCAGTTCGCCGATGCGCCGGCTGAGATAGGCCGTGTCGTCCGACGACGGGCTGGTGCGGGTGTAGGCGGCGTCCAGACGCGCGAGATCGCCGGCCTCGACACGGATATCGGCCGCGTCGGCGCGGGTGACGGCGCCCGCGCGTTCGGCGGCGGTCAGGGCCGTCTCGAGGTTCGCCAGGCGGGTGCGCGCGGGCAGGTTCGTCGCCGGGGGCGTCGTGCCGGTTGGGCCGTCGCCGACACGCAGGTCCAACGCGTCCAGGCGAGCGTCCAGATCGGCGCGTTCGGTGGCGTCGATCACGCCGTCCGCATTGTAGCGGGTCTCGACCTGGATCAGGGCCTGATAGTCGGTCTTCAGCCGGGTGGCCTCGGTGCGGGTCAGGCGGCGAGCGGTCACGGCGGCGTCCACGCGCGCATCGAAGGCGGCCCGCCCCTGGGCGACCGTGCTGGCGTCGTCATAGCCCGAGGCGCCGGATTGCAACGTCTGGGTCAGGGTGGTGTAGCGGGCATTCAGGTCAGCGCGCTCCTGAGTATTGATGCCGTCGGCGGCGTAACGGGTCTCCAGATCGACCAGGGCCGTATAGTCCGACCTCAACCGCGTCGCGGCCGAGCTGGACACCGAACCAGCCCTCAGGCTGGCGTCCACCTGGGTCGAGAACTGGCTCTGGCCGTCACGCAGGGGACGCCCGCCGCGCAGCCAGGCCTGGTCCATGGCCGACAGGCCGAGCCGATCCCCGAACAGCGCACCGACCACGGCGCCGAGCCGGTCCTGGGTCGTCGATGGGGCTTGCGTCTGGGCGCTGGCGGCGCCGGCGCCGGCGGCGAGGGTCAGGGCGGTCGTGGCGACCAGAGCGAGGCGGATGTTGGGCATGGGTACGGCTTTCGGGCGTCTGTGAGGGACCCCAAGAACGACCCGCGCCCAGGTTGGTTGCTGCGTTCGCCAACCGGCGTGACGTCGTTTCAGCCCCGAATGAAGTGCGGCACGAAGCGCGAGGTGTTGCGGGTGATGCGGCCCACATCCTCGCGCAGGCTGATGCCGGCGGGCTCCGTCCCGACCACCCACGACCCGACGATCACATGGTTGCCGTCGAACAGGGGCGGATCGCACAGCGCCTGGCGGATATAGCGCCCCTCGCCATAGCCGCCGTCCACCACCTCGGCCGCGCTATGCCCCTGGTCGATCAGTTCGACATTGTCGCCCTCGCGCGAAAACAGCGGCTTGCGCACATAGGACGATCCCAGCGCGCTCTCGGCCGGATCGCCCTCGAAATAGGATTCCAGCAGGTTGGGGTGGCCCGCATGCCGTTCCCACAACAGGGGCAGGATGGCCTTGTTGGACAGGATGCCCTTCCACGCCGGTTCCAGCACCGTCACGTCGGCGGTGGGCAGGGGGGCGGCGTATTCGTCGCGTAGCATCTGCTCCCACGGATACAGCTTGAACATCGCCTGGATGATCCAGTTGTCGTGGTCCACGAACCGGCCGTCGGCATTCAGGCCGATCTGGTCGATGGCGACGAACTGCGGGTCCAGTCCTGCCTGGCGCGCCAGGTCTTCGAGGAAGCGCACCGTCTGGCGGTCCTCGACGAACTCGGCGTCCGAGGCGAAATGGACGAAGCCGCCATTCGGGAAGATGGCCCGGAACCGGTCGACCAGCTTCTCATGCAGGCTGTTGAACTGGTCGGCGTCGGCGGGCAGGGCGCCGGCCGCGATCTGATCCTCCAGCCACAACCACTGGAACACCGCCGTCTCATAGATGCTGGTCGGGGTGTCGGCGTTGTATTCGTAAAGCTTGGCCGGACCCGTGCCATCATAGGCGAAGTCAAACCGGCCATAGAGGGACGGATCGCCCCGCTTCCAGCTGTCGGCCACATAGTCCCGCATGGTCTCGGGAATATCGAGCTGTTCCATCAGCCGCTCGGACTGAACGGCCTCGTTCACCAGTGCCAGGCACAGGCCGTGCAGTTCCTCGGTCGGCGCCTCGATCCCGTCCTCGATCTCGGCCAGCGAGAAAGCGTAGGCCGCCGTCTCGTCCCAATAGGGTTTGCCGTCGGTATGGCGCCAGGTGAAGCCCAGTTCCTCGGCCTTGGCGTCCCAGTCGGTGCGGGGATCGAAGCGCAGACGCTCCATGGATCAGGCCGGGTCTTTGTCGGGCGTAGACTGGCCGATGCGCGGGGTGACGACCGTCACCTCCGGCTGGCTCAGGCGGGCCAGGACGTCGTCGGCCGACGAATGGCCGGGCAGGATGCCGGCCTCGCGCAGCTTGGCGTCCAGGTCGGCGCCGGTGCGGCGATCCTCCAGCGCTTGATTGGCGTTCAGCTTCTCTTCCTGAATCGCCTGGCGCTGCTTGATGCGTTGCAGGCTGTCGGCCGCCGAGCCGATGCGCGACTGGGCGCCGGCCGAGTTCAGGGCGACCGAGGTCTGGGCGCGTTGGACGGAATCGTTGACCTTGACGATGTCGATCTCGCGACGAAGCGTCTCGATCTTTTGGTCGGTCGAGGCGATGGCCGTGCGCAGGCGCGTCTCGGCCGTCTTCATGTCCTCGATCAGCGGGCCGCGGCTCGTGATCTCGACTTCCAGCTCGGCGATGCGGCCGGCGACTTCGCGCGCCAGGTCGGTCTTGCCCTGGCCCAGGGCGGTGCGGGCCGAGCTTTCGTATTTCCCGATCTGGTCGCGGAAGCTGGCCATCTCGTTTTCGGCCATGCGGCGGCGCGCCACCAGGCCGGCCAGGTCGTCGCGCGCCTTGCCTTGAGCATTGTCGGCGTCGCGGATTTCCTGATCGAGGATCTTCAGCGCGTTGGCGTCGACGACGCCCTGGGCCGCGTCATGGGCCGAGCCCCGAAACAGGGCGGACAGTTTTCTGAGCATGGACATGGTCGGTCTTCCGGATCAGGCGGCGTCGGCGCCGAAGGTTTCACGCAGTTCGGTGGCGTCGATCGCATTCTCGGCCAGGGTGCGCAGTTCGATGAGGATGGTCTGAAGTGTCGTCTTGCAAGAGAGTTCGCCCATCAGCTCATACACGTCTTCGCCGCCGACGTTGGTGATGGCGAAGTTGGACAGGGGCACCACGCGCTGGGCCTTCAGCAGGAACTCGTTGAAGGCGTGGCGGTCGGCCTGTTCGGCGACGGGCCACAGCAGGACAGAACAGACGATCTGGGCGCCGCCGACGCTCAGATAGACCGGCAGGTCGCCGTATTCGTGCATGGTCGCCAGCAGAACGGGCTCGGCGCCCTCGACCACGCGCAGGGTCATTTCCCCGTCACGCAGCAAGGCGGAACCGTCCAGCGCCGACTTGATGGCGGGCACGGTCCAGGGGGTTTCGATCACGGCGTCCATTTGATGGTCGTCTCCAGAGGTGATGGGATCAGAAGTGGGGCGGCGCGGTCGGCTCGCAAGCTGCGGGCCGCGTGTAGAATCGGTGATGATGGCGCGCACGGCGGCCTTCACGTCGTCACGGGCGGCTTCGGGCACCCAGAGCTCCAGCTTGACCAGACCCGCCTCGCGACGCGCCTGTCGCCACGCACGGATGCGGTCGTTGGCGGCGGAAGAGGGTAAGGCGTCGTTGGGCATATCGTTACATGAAACGCGTAACATGAACGCTTGACTTGACGCAAGTTCGGACGGAAGTTGACGCCATGAACCGCATCATTCGGTCGCATCGTCTCTGTTCGCTCGCCGTCGGCGCGCATCGGGCCTAGATAGTCGCCCATGTTCAAGAAGCTTTTCGGATCGTCGGAGAAGGCCGTACCCGCCAATCGGCTGGCGACGGTGCGCAACATCACCGTGGGCCGCACCGTATCGCTGGACCCGCTGGCCTGGCGCCGGCTGGGCGACGAAACCCATTTCACCCTGGATCGCGACGTACTGGACATCTCGGCGCAGGGGCTGGTCAGCCTGGACAGCGGTCAGTTCGTGCATCGCTTCTACACCGACGACCACGTCATGCTTCAGGCCATGAGCGACGACGAGGCGGGGCTGGAAAGCTACGACTTCAGCCTGTTCGTGCCGTGGACCTCGGCCTATCCGCCGGGCGAGCGGGAACGCCGCATCTGGCGCGACCGCCTGTCGGCGCCGGTCTTCCACGGCGCGGCCGAAGAGCTGCCCGACTATCCGCGCTTCTGGTTCGCCGAGAGCGACGCCATCCAGCCGCCCGTCACCCTGTGGGAGACGATCTGGGACGACCGGGCCGCGACCATCCCCTATGCCAAGATCTTCCAGACCTGCATGCTGTATGCCCGCGAGCTGGGCGGCGGGCGCGAACTGATGATCGCCCTGGAGCAGCAGCCCGAGGGCGGCGAGACGACGCACGAAATCATGATCGGCATTCCGCTGGAAATGGCCGAGTTCCGCGCCTGAGCGCGCAATCCGAGGGGCAAGACAGATGTTCGACTGGTTCGTATTTCAGCAAGGGGCGATCGCCTTCCTGATCGCCTTCGCCATGGCGGGCGCCTTCACCGTGGCGTTCAAACTGGTCTATCAGTGGGTCACGCCGTATCACGAGCATACGCTGATCCGTCAGGGCAACACCGCCGCCGCCATCGCGCTGGGCGGCGCCTTGATCGGCTATGTCCTGCCGCTCGCCTCGGCCCTGTCGCACACCGTCAGCCTGATGGAGTTCGCGGCCTGGGCCCTGCTGGCCGGCGTGATCCAAATCGTCGTCTTCGTCACCATCAGCCGCATGGCTTTCCGCAACCTGGTCGTCCGCATCGAGGCGGGCGAGATCGCCGCGGCCGTCTATCTGGCTTCCATCTCCATCTGCGTCGGCCTGCTCAACGCCGCCTGCATGACGTCGTGACCGCCATGACCGATCCGAAAGACCTTCCCAAAACAGACACGATGCGCCGGCTGAAGCGCTCGCGCGTGCTGCACGTCAGCAGCCTGATGGCGACCGCCAGTTTCTCGCTGGCCGCCTGCGGCTCGCCCCAGCGCGTCCCGGCGCCCGATCCCGAACCGACCCTGGCCTATCAGTCTCTGGACGAGTGCAAGGCGGCCAACGACATCCCGGCCGACCAATGCGACGCCGCCCTGGCCAAGGCCCAAGAAGAGGCCGCCAAGACCGCGCCCCGCTATGCCTCGCGTGAGGAGTGCGAGGGCCAGTGGGGACCGTCCCAGTGCCAGCCCAACAACCAGGGTGGCAACGGCTCCTTCTTCACCCCGCTTCTGACCGGCTTCATCGTCGGCCAGATGTTGAGCGGCGGCGGCTATCGCGGCGGCGGTCCTCTGTATCGCGACCGCGAGGGCCGGCTGTCGAACGGCTACGGCGGCGGCTACACCTACCGCGACTACCGCACCGGCAAGACCCTGACGAACGGGCGCGAGCACGGCGACGTGGCGCGTCAGGCGCCGAGCCGCGTCCAGAGCCGTACTGCGGTGGTCTCGCGCGGCGGCTTCGGCGGCGGCGGCCGGTCTTACGGCGGTTGATACGTCTCTGGCGTCCGCAGCGGGACTTCCCTTATTAGGGTTCGCTCCCTGCCTCGCCACTGACTGGACCGCCCCGCCCCATGACCGCATCGCCGCCCCGGATCGGAGGCCTGGACGTCGAAAGCTGGGGCGACCCGGAGGATCCCATCGTCTTGCTGATCGGCGCCCCCGAGCGTCTGTCGGGCGACTGGCGACGGTCGGTGCGCGCCCTGGTCGAGGCCGGGCGTCATGTCGTGCTCGCCGCCGCCTTGGACGGAGAGGAGGAGGCGTCCGTCGCGCTCAGGCGCCTGCTAACCGAAGTTCCCTCGCGCCCGGCCATCGTCTGTTCGGACGAGACCTTGCCGATCGTGGCGCCTGCGCTCGCTGTCACCGGCCCGGCGCTGGCCAGTTGCCTGGTGATCGTCGCCGGCGAAGAGCAGGGCGCGATCTCGCCCGAGGTCGAGTCCATGCTGGCCGGCTTGCCGATGCAGGTGATCTCGCGCGCCGGCACGCTCGATGACGCCGAGGCCGAGAACGCCGTCCTGCTGGGCTTTCTGGAACGCCAGGCCCCGCGCGAGGCCATGGTCTATCAGGCCGGGTCCGACCCGCGCACCCTGCGTGACGCCCTGGGCTGTTTCGCGACCGGGGTGACGGTGGTGACCACGCTGGACGAGGCCGGACAGCCCGTCGGCCTGACCGCCAACTCCTTCTCCTCGGTGTCGCTGGACCCGCCGCTGATCCTGTTCTGCCTGGCGCGCTCGTCCACCAACGTCGAACGCTTCCGCCAGGCCGAGCATTTCGCCATCAACGTCCTGCACATCGGCCAGCAGCCGACCTCCGGCGTCTTCGCCCGGTCCCAGGCCGACCGGTTCCAGGACGTGGCGTGGGAGACCTGGGACACCGGCGCGCCCATCCTGTCGGGCGCCCTGGCCAGTTTCGAATGCGGGACCGAACAGATCGTCGAGGCCGGCGATCACCTGGTCATCATCGGCCGGGTGACGCGGGCGCGGTTCGAGCCGCGACGCGATCCGCTGCTCTATTTCCGGGGCAAGTATCGGCGGCTGCACTTTTCCTGACGCTTTGAATTGATCGGGCGGATCGCTATCTGTCCGCGAAAGAAGAGGAAGCCACTCCATGTCCGATCCCGTCGTCATCGTCTCCTACGCCAGAACCCCGATGGGCGGTTTCCAGGGCGCGCTGTCGGACGCCAAGTCCACCGACCTGGGCGCCGTGGCGGTCAAGGCGGCGCTGGAGCGCGCCGGGCTGGACCCGAACAAGGTCGAGCAGATCATCATGGGGTGCGTCCTGCCCGCCGGCCTGGGCCAGGCGCCGGCGCGTCAGGCGGGGATGGGCGCGGGCCTGCCCGTCTCGACCGAGGCGACCACCATCAACAAGATGTGCGGCTCGGGCATGCAGGCGGCGATGATGGCGCACGACGCCCTGGCGGCCGGATCCGCCGACGTGATCGTGGCGGGCGGCATGGAGTCCATGACCAACGCTCCGTATCTGATGCAAAAGCACCGGGGCGGCGCGCGCATCGGCCACGACGTCATTTCCGACAGCATGTATCTGGACGGGCTTGAGGACGCCTACACCCCCGGCAAGCTGATGGGGCAGTTCGCCGAGGACACGGCCAAGGTCTATCAGTTCACCCGCGAGCAGCAGGACGCCTACGCCATCGAAAGCGCCGGCCGGGCCAAGCGCGCCCAGGACTCAGGCGCCTTCGACGCCGAGATCGCCTCGGTCGAGGTCAAGACGCGCAAGGGACCCGTCACCGTCGACCGCGACGAACAACCGACCAAATCCGATCCCTCCAAGATCCCCAACCTGAAACCCGCCTTCGGCAAGGACGGCACCATCACCGCCGCCTCGGCCGCCTCGATCTCGGACGGCGCCGCCGCCTTGGTCATGATGCGCCAGTCGACGGCCGAGGCCCTGGGCCTGACGCCGGTCGCCCGCGTCGTCAGCCAGGCCGCCCACGCCCAAGAGCCCAGCCTGTTCACCACCGCCCCGGTCTTCGCCCTGCAAAAGGCATTGAAGAAGGCCGGCTGGAGCGCCGACGACGTCGATCTTTGGGAGGTCAACGAGGCCTTCGCCATCGTGCCGATGATCGCCATGCAGGAACTCGGCATCCCTCACGACAAGATCAACGTCAACGGCGGCGCCTGCGCCCTGGGCCACCCGCTCGGCGCCTCCGGCGCCCGCGTCCTGACCACCCTCCTGTCCGCCCTGAAAGCCCACGGCAAGACCAAGGGCATGGCCGCCCTGTGCATCGGCGGCGGCGAAGCCACGGCGATGGGCGTGGAGTTGGTTTAAAGAGGGCTAAGCAGACCTTGAGACCTCCGTCTGCGCCAAAAGCCCCTCGAGGCGCCGTCGGCTTTCACCAAGCTGCTCAATGTATTGCCGGGCCTGAAACTCTGAGATTCCAACATCACCGTTCTGTGCGATCATGTTGCGTAAGTTCGTTTGGGAGGCAAGTAGAGATCCATAGCTGCCGGAAATCACTCCCATCCCGGTGAGCGCGAGAAGCGTATCTTCGATCGAGATGTCATCCGGCACGCCATGGTGATTGGCCAATGTTCGAATAAGATCTTCTACAGGTTTAAACGCTTGTATCATCCTCGGCGCTATGGGAGTGCTTATCTCAGAACGAGCCTTATTCAACCACTCTTCATAGGACTTTATTGAATCTTCACGGCGTGAGGTTCTAGCTTGAGATTCTATACGTCGCTGCGGCGATGGCATTACGGCCCTAGTCTCCTCGGGCGGGGATTTAGAGCCGTCAAGTTTCTCTGAAACGTTCTCGGATGTGGGTGTGGACACAGCAGCTTGGTCTGCACTCAACTCATCCCCTCCAGCTCCTTCCAAAGCTGTCGCCGCAGACAAAACCTCAGTTGCACGAAGGCTCTGGTCAACTTGGGCAGTCACACTTCCGATCCCAATCGAGGTCACTCGAGATAGGATTGCTCTTATTTCTACTCGGAAGAGTACGAGACAGGTTACAATGACCGCCGGCCACGCCATCGCTCCTACCATTGAGGCAATGGAGCTGAGCCAGTCCGGCCCTTCTCCTACGAGCTTAACTGTCATGTCAGGAACGGGGAGCTTGGCCATAGCAAAAAGCTACTCTGATTCCCTCTGAAGTTTTACGGTCCTCAAGCCCCGCGAGCAGACAATCCCATTGTGCAAGATGGGTCAAAAAGCGGCATCGCTCGCCGAGCTAGAATAGTGTCAAGCGAACGCCCTAAGCCGCGAACGCCGCCCGGATCGGCTGCACCGTCTGGTCCGGCCGCTTCACCGGCAGGTCGAAGCTGACCACCGTGCCGATGCCCGGTTCGCTTTCCATCGTCAGCTTGCCGCCGTGCATCTCGATCAGGGCCTTGGTCAAAGCGAGGCCCAGGCCGGTGCCTTGCGTGGTCTTGGAATGCTGGCCCTCGACCTGTTCGAACGGGCGGGCCAGGCGCACCAGATCGTCGGGGGCGATGCCGATGCCGGTGTCGGCGCAGGCGACGCGGATGCGGTCCTCGCCCGCCGGGCCTGCGAACCGGTCCAGGGACACGACGATGGAGCCGCCGTCGGGCGTGAACTTCACGGCGTTGGAGATCAGATTCAGCAACACCTGTTTGACGCCCCGGTGGTCGGCCTCGATGTCGGGCAGGTCGCCGCCCTCGACGGAAATCTTCAGCCCCGCTTCCTGAACCTTGCCGCGCATCAGGCGCACCGCGTCCTCGCACACCTCCTGCAAGGACACCGGCTCATAGTGCAGGGTCATCTTCCCGGCCTCGATCTTGGCCATGTCCAGCACGTCGTTGATCAGGCTGAGCAAATGCTGGCCCGACTTCAGGATGTCGCCGGCATAGCCCTTGTATTTCTCGTTCAGCGGCCCGAACAGCTCGCTGGCCATGATCTCCGAGAAGCCGTTGATGGCGTTCAGCGGCGTGCGCAGCTCGTGGCTCATATTGGCCAGGAACTCGGACTTGGCCTGGTTGGCGGCCTCGGCGCGGGTCATGGCGACCTCGTATTTTCGGGCCAGCAGCGCCAGCGTCTCACGACTGGCTTCCAGTTGATCGACGGTGACGCGCAGGTCGTCGGCGGCGCGGCGGCGCTCGGCCTCCTGGCGTTTGATGGCGGTGATGTCGGCGGCGGTGACGACCGACCCGCCCTCGGAGGTGAACCGCTCGGACAGCTGCAGCCAGCGCCCGTCGTGCAGCTCGACCTCGCGCAGGCCCGCGCGGCCCCCTGCGGGTTTATGCTCGGCCTTGATGGCCAGGGCGGCGATCCGGTTCAACTCGTCCTTCAGCGCGCCGCGACGCACCACCCCGTGCTCGAAGCCGAAGGCGTCCTCGAACGCCTGGTTCCACAGGATCAGCCGCCCCTGACGGTCGAACAGGACGAAGGCGTCGGAAATGCTCTCCACCCCATCGCGCAGTCGGCTCTCGGCCGCCTGGGCGGCGGCCTTGGCGCGGCGGGCCTCGGTGATGTCCAGCGCCACGCCCAGAATGGCCGAAAAACCCGTGTCGCTGCGCGGACCGCGCGCCTGTCCACGCGCGTCGATCCAGCGCGCGCGTCCATCGGGGCCCTGCACAGGGAAGGTGATCTCGAAGGCGCCATAGGCGGCGGCCTGGCGCAGGGCGTGGCGGAAGTCGTCCTGGAAGCGCGGATGGATGCGAGCGATCACGTCCTCGGCCGGCGCCACGCCGCCGCGCTGGAAGCCCAACAGGGTTGCCATGAAGTCGGACAGGGAGACCTCGTCCTTCTTCAGGTCCCACTCCCACACGCCGCAACGCGCAGCCTCGACCGCGATGCGGAAGCGTTTCTCGGTCGCGACCCGCTCGCGGTGCTGACGCGTCCGACGATAGCCGTAAAAGACGAACAGACCCACGACGCCGAGGCCCAGAAGCAACGGCGCCGCCACCAGCCAGGCGTCATCCAGGACCGACGCCGCCGCCCCCTTGGACAGGGTCACCACATAGGGACCGTTCGGCGTCGTTCGCGCGGCGGTCGCGATCCGGCCCTCGCCGTCGACGGTCACGTTTCGTGGCGCGGACTGATCGGCCAGAGCGGGGGCGTCCACGCCGATCAGCGCCCGGATCGGCTGGCCGACTTCGGCCGCACGCGGGGAGGCCAGGACCACGCCCGCCGTCGACACGATCCGCGCCTCGCCCGACGCCGGCAGCGGCGGGTCCATCCGCGCCTCCAGCCTCAAACCATTGACGTTGGCGCTGGCCGCCACGACGGCGCCTTCGCCCTCGGCCGCCTGAACGGTTTCGCCGGGACCGATCAGCGAAAACCCGATTCGGGGCGCGACGCCACGCGCGGCCTCGACCACGGCAATGGGCGCGCCACCCGCACGGATTTCGGCTTGACCGGCGGCGAGGCCGGCATTTGCGGACTGGATCAGGACGGCGGTCTGGCTGGCGACCAGCTGCGCGTTCAGGGTCAGGTTTTCGGCTTCAAGCCGGCTGACCTCCCGCGTCGGTCGGGTGATTTCGCGAGACGCCAGAAGCACATAGCCCGTCGCGAGGAGCGCGAGGACCAGCACGGAAACGCGCAGCCAGGCGGGCGCGCCGGCGGCGCGGTCGGAGGCGCGACGCCCCGACCGATTTTCCCGCCGCTCCTCGTCCCGCAAGCCCCGACCCTCCGGCAAATCTGCTGTGAGGGGAATCTAGGCTGCGTCGCGGATTCCTGTCGAGGCTTGGGGCGCGCTTTTAACCGTATTTTAAGCGGCTGCGACCGGCGAAGCGACGCGATCCGGCGCCGCCTCCAGAACCCGCGTCACGCCCTGCAGCGTGTCACGCGCCTGACGGGCCAGCGTCAGCACGACGGGCGGCGCGTCGTCGGGCGCCTCCGACACCAGGTCCGCCAACCCTTGAGCGATCTGCATCAGCTGGGGTGCGGCCGCAATCAGCCGGGCCTGCAGCTCGATCTGCTGCGGGTCGCGGTCGTATTCGGCGCCCGGTACACGCCAGCCGCCCCAGTCGGCGCGGTCGGTCACGACGACGGGGTAGGTGCCGGGGTGCGGATGGTGCAGGCAGTCCTCGGGCAACTGCCACTTGTTGCGCGCGCGCAGCAGCCGCCATTCGCCGACGCCGTCGCTCGCCGACGGATCATCCATCGCCAGCATCAGTTCGTTGGCGGTGAACTCACGCCCCAGGCCTACGTCGTATGTGACGCGCACGGGCTCTTCGAAGCCCTTGGCCCAGACGGGCTGGACCTGTTCGACGAAGGCCCAGGCGCCGACACATTCGACCCAGACCTTCTGACCCTTCTGGAACTGCGCGCGCGCCATTCTTCTCTCCGAATTCTGACGGACAGGATGAACGACGATCCTTGACGCCCGGTGTCAGGGCGCGGTTACGCAGGTCTTAACGCGAGATGCTTTCCAGCGTTTCGCCGGCGTATTTCTCCTTCACCCGCGTGGACAGATCGCCCAGCGAGACCACGCCGACGACGCGGCCATGCTTATCCACCACCGGCGCGCGGCGGATCTGTTTGGACCCCATCAGGTCCAGCACGACCTTCAGGTCGTCGGTGTCCAGCACCGTGTGCGGATCGCGGGTGATGAACTCCACCACCGCCGCGCTGGAGGCAGCGCCCGTGGCGAGGGCGCGCACCACGATGTCGCGGTCGGTGATCGTGCCGATCAACTGGTCGCCGTCCGCCACGGGCACGAAGCCGAAACCGCCCTTGGCCATGCGGCTGGCCACGTCCTGGATGGTGTCAGCGGGGCGGGCCAGATGCACGTCCTTGGTCATCACGTCGCGGATCTTCATGGCGGGTTTCCTTGGTTGAAGCGTTGCGCTGGAAACCCGCCGCGAGCGTAGCGGTTCCGATCAGGGCGTCTGCGGTGTAGGCAAACTCTCGGCCGCCCGCACCATTTGGACGAACTCGGCTCGGTCGCCATAGGGATCCTCGCCCCTGGCCCCCTGCGCCTGATCGACGATCTGGTCCCAGCCATAGTCGGCCGCCATCCATGGGTCGCCCCGCAGCTTCTGGCCGAACCCGGCGACGGCGATGGCCCAGCGGGTCGCCTCCGGCGGCTGGGCGCCGACGGGACCGGACGCCCGGTTGGTCAGCGGCTGCTGGATCAACTCCGACCGGCTCTGGCCCGGCTGTTTGTAGCGCACCTGGACGAAGCCGATCTCGCCGTTCGCATCACCGCCGCCCACCCCGATGCGGTTGTCGGGATAGCGCCGCTCGGGAACCTGGGTCGGGCCGCCGACAGGGGTGATCTCGTACAGGGCCGTGACGCTGGCGCCCGATCCGACCTCGCCTGCGTCGATGCGGTCGTTGGCGAAATCTTCCTCGTTCAGCAGCCGGGTCTCGTATCCGATCAGCCGCCATTCGGCGACGCGCGCGGGATTGAACTCGACCTGGATCTTGACGTCGTCGGCGATGGGGAAGGCGCCCTTGTCGAAGGCCGGGCCGAACAGCCTGCGTGCGTCCCTCAGATCCCCGACGTAGGCCGCCACCCCATTGCCCGCCTGGGCGATGGTCTGCATCCGCGCGTCCTGATAGTTGCCGCGCCCGAAGCCATAGACCGACAGATAGATGCCGGTCCCGCGCTTGTCGGCGACATAGTCTTCCAGCCGCTTGTCGTCGGTGACGCCGACGTTGAAGTCGCCGTCGGTGAACATCAGGATGCGGTTGACCTTGTCGCGGGCGAAACTGGCCTGGGCCTGGTCATAGGCGTTGGTCATGCCGGTGGCCCCGGCTGTGCCGCCCGAGGCGCGCAGACTGGCCACGGCGCAGCGCATCTTCAGCTTCTCGTCGCCGCGCGTTGGTTGCAGTTTCGTGCCGGCGCCCTCGGCATAATAGGTGACAGCCAATGTGTCCTGCGGCCTCAGCCGGTCGATGGCCAGGTTCATCGCCTTCTTGGCCAGGTCCAGCTTGTCCGCCGACCCCATCGATCCCGACACATCGACCAGGAAGGTCAGGTTCAACGGCCGCTGCTCCCCGGCCGGCAGCGCATAGCCTTGCAGACCGATATGCACGATCTGCCGATCCGGCGCCCAAGGGGAGGCCGCCACCGCCGTGGTGATGGCGAATGGCCGACTCTGGCTGGTCGGCCGGGCGTAGTCATAGTCGAAGGCGTTGATCAGTTCCTCCACCCGCACGGCGTCCCTCGGAGGGGCGCGGCCCTCGTCGATAAAGCGCCGAACGTTCGAATAGGCGGCGGTGTCAACGTCGATGGAGAAGGTCGAGACCGGCTGATCGCTGGTCCGCTTCACCGGATTGGGCGTCGCATCGGGATAGCGTTCGGTATCGGCAGGTGGCGTCGTTATGTCTGAGCCTCGTACGACCCTGCCTCCCGTAACGACGATCTCGTTAAGCGGAGCGCGTGTGGATGCAATGGGAGGCGGTGGCGGCGAAGGCGGTGGTGGTGGCGGAGGAGGAGGAGGAGGAGGAGGAGGAGGCGCGCCGTATGGAACGCGGTCCTCCTTGCGGGTGGGCGTAATGTTCACGGGCGGCGTAGGCGGTCTGACGCGCCGCACCGGAGGTGCAGCAACCGGTGCAGGCTGGCCCAGGTCGAAGCCCAGAGGCCCACAGGCCGCAGGCGTCGCCTCGCCGTCCAGCGGCTTGGCCAGGGCGATGGACGGCAGCGCCGCCGGCGGCGCGGCGATCGACAGGCTCAACACCGACATGGCGGCGATCCGGGCGAGACGTGACATGGCTTCCTCCGGTTGTTTTCTTGACGCCAGTCGCGGGTCGTCCTGGGGCGAAACTGTGGCGTCCGCGCCGCTCGCCGCACGGCGATCTTCGACCGTGTCTTCGGCGCCATCTCGCAATCGTGCGCAACGCGCCCCACTATAGAGGCCAAGCTTGAGGGGATACGATGGCCGAGGCGACGACGGGACTGGATCTGGGCGCGGCTGCGGCTCTGTTGGCGGCGGGCGTGCTCGCGGTGCCGGTGTTCAAGCGGATCGGCCTGGGGTCGGTGCT
Source organism: Brevundimonas sp. AC546 (assembly GCF_979258305.1). Lineage (NCBI taxonomy): Bacteria > Pseudomonadati > Pseudomonadota > Alphaproteobacteria > Caulobacterales > Caulobacteraceae > Brevundimonas > Brevundimonas sp. AC546. The sequence continues at coordinate 1,505,186 of NZ_OZ409849.1, read as the reverse complement.
GGGCTATCTGGCGGCGGGTCTGGCCATCGGTCCCTTCGGTCTGAAGCTGTTTCGCGAACCCGAGACCATCCTGCACGTCGCCGAGTTCGGCGTGGTCATCTTCCTGTTCATCATCGGGCTGGAGATGCGGCCCAAGCGGCTGTGGGGCTTACGCAAGGAAATCTTCGGCCTGGGCGCGGCCCAGGTCCTGTTCTGCGGCCTGATCCTGACCCTGACGGCCATGCTGGCCGGCTTCTCCGCCCCGGTCGCCTTCGTCGGCGCCATGGGCTTCGTCCTGTCGTCCACCGCCGTCATCATGCAGATGCTGGAGGAGCGCGGCGAGATCGCGGGCGGGCCGGGCCAGCGCGCGGTCTCCATCCTGCTGCTGGAAGACCTGGCCATCGTGCCGCTGCTGGCCATCGTCGCCGTCCTGGCCACTGTGCTGGGTGTGGCGAACGAGCAGGCCCCGCCCCTGTGGCAGACCATCGGCTTTGCGGTCACGGCGGTCGGCGGCGTGCTGCTGGCCGGCAAATATCTGGTCGATCCGATCTTCCGCCTGCTGGCCCGTTATGGCGGGCGCGAGGTGATGACGGCTGCGGCCCTGCTGGTCGTGGTCGGTGCGGCCTGGGCCATGTCGCTGGGCGGCCTGTCCATGGCCATGGGCGCCTTCCTGGCCGGCGTCCTGCTGTCGGAATCGACCTTCCGCCACCAGCTGGAATCGGACGTCGAGCCGTTCCGCGCCATCCTGCTGGGCCTGTTCTTCCTCAGCGTCGGCATGTCGCTGGACCTGTCGGTCGTGATCACCGACTGGCGTCTGGTCATCGGCGGCGTGGTCGCCTTCATGGTGGTCAAGGCGCTGGGCATCTATGGCGTCGCCCGCCTGTTCAAGGCCTCGCACCACGAGGCGGTCGAGCGCGCGGCCCTGTTCGCGCAAGGGGGCGAGTTCGCCTTCGTCCTGTATGGCGCGGCCGTCACGGCGGGCCTGTTCGACGCCCAGGTCGGCGCCATGCTGTCGGCCATCGTCATCCTGTCCATGGCCCTGACGCCCCTGACCAGCCTGCTGACCGAACGCCTGCTGCCCAAGCCGGTGCTGTCGGCCGAAGACGCCGACGGCGTGGACTTCGCCAAGGATCTGCGCGGCCAGGTGCTGATCATCGGCTTCGGCCGCTTCGCCCAGGTCGTGTCACAGCCGCTGCTGGCGCGCGACGTGGACGTGTCGATCATCGAGAACGACGTCGAGATGATCCAGGCCGCCTCCCAGTTCGGGTTCAAGGTCTATTACGGCGACGGCGCCCAGCTCGCCACACTTCGCGCGTCGGGCGCGGAGCAGGCGGAGATCGTCCTGGTCTGTGTGGACAAGCCCGAGGCCGCCGACCGTATCGTCGAACTGGTCAAGTCCGAGTTCCCGACCACCAAGATCATGGTTCGCGCCTTCGACCGGGGCCATTCGATGCGCCTGATCCAGGCCGGGGTCGACTATCAGATCCGCGAGACCTTCGAATCGGCGCTGAAGTTCGGCGAGCGCGCCTTGGTCGAATTGGGCCTGGACGAGACCCAGGCGGCCGAGACCATCGGCGACGTGCGCCGTCGCGACGAGGCCCGTCTGGACCTGCAACTGACGGGCGGCCTCAAGGCCGGCCGCCAGCTGATGCGCGGCAATCTGCCGACGCCGCAACCCGCCCCCTACATCAAGCCCAAGCGCGAAGGCCGTCTGCTGAACGAGGACGAGGCGGGCCCGGCCGCCCCGGACATCCGGCGCGAGCCTGCAGACGTCTGATCCCTACTGGCCGACGCCCTTCTCCAGACGCGCGCTGGCCAGTTCGGCTTTGGCCTGCAGATAGGGCGCCTCCGACACCAGGCGGGAGATCGTGTTGAAACGCTCCGTCGTCAGGCCCGACGCCTCGACAGCCGCGGTCAGCTGAGCGCTCTGCGCCGGGGTGGCCTGGTTGTTCTGGACCTCGGCCGTGATGGCGCGGATCTGGGTCATGGCGGTCACGAAGCGGGTCAGCTCGTCGTCGGTCACGGCGGCGGCGGGCGTGCCGGGCGCCGGCGGCGTGGCGTTCACCACCCGAATGCGCGCCGCCAGGGCCGGATCGGCGGCGACGGCGTTCGACAGGGTGTTGAAGCGCGTCACTTCCAGGCCGGAATCCTGAACGGCGGCGGCCATCTGCGCCTGTTGTTCCGGCGTGGGCTGGGCGCCGTTCAGCGTGTCGCTGACGGCTCTCACCTTGACCATGGCGTCGTCGAACTTCTTCAGCTCGTCATCCGTGAAGGTCGCAACGCCGGTCGAGGCCGCAGGCGTGGCGGCAGAAGTCGGAGCAGAGGCGTCCTGGGCCTGGGCGGTCGCGGCGGTCGCCAGAACGGCGACGGAGGCGAAAAGGGCGAGGCGGGGCGTGCGCATGGGCATGTCCTTTCGATCTGGCGTCCACTTGGAGGCGCCGTCGAACGACGGCGACGACGCAATCACGTCGTCGCTCCCCGAGAAGTGTGGAGCCTGGATAAGACGAAGGGGGAGCCTTCAATAACCTAGGCGTTGACGCTCGGATCGCCAGTCTTCGACGCTGGAGACGCGATCAAGGATACGTTAGACGGACGTGATCGCTCCAAAGGTTCGTCTTCATGAAACGTCTCGCCATCGCCGCCCTGGCCCTGATCGCGGTCGCCGCGCCGGCCGTCACCGTCACCGCCTGGGGCAATACCGGTCACCGCCTGATCGGCGTGGCGGCGATGCGAGCCCTGCCTGACGATCTGCCCGCCTTCCTGCGCACCCCGGCCGCGATCGCCGACGTGGGCGAGCTGGCGCGCGAGCCGGACCGCTGGAAGGGCGCCGGCCAGCCGCACGACCGCGAACGTGACACCGCCCACTTCCTCGACATGGACGACCAGGGCCGGGTCTTCGACCAGCGCGGCATGAGCCTCGCCGACCTGCCGCGCCTGAAATCCGAATATGACGCCGCCCTGACCAAGGCCGGTCTGGACGTCAACGACGCCGGCTATCTGCCCTACGCCATGATCGACGGCTGGCAGCAGCTGGGCCGCGACTTCGCCTATTGGCGCGTGCTGAACGCCGCCGAAAAGCGCGAGACCAACATGGAGCGCCAGGCCTGGTACCGCGCAGACCGCATCCGTCGTGAGGCCCTGATCCTGCGCGACATCGGCGTGATGGGCCACTATGTCGGCGACGGCTCCCAGCCGCATCACACCAGCATTCACTACAACGGCTGGGGCGACTTCCCCAATCCGGAGGGCTTCACCAACTCGCGTCAGACCCACGCCCTGTTCGAGGGCGAATTCACCAACCGCGTCGCCCGTCTGGACGCTGTCGAGGCCGCCATGCCGGCCGCTGATCTGGACGGTTTCGACGTCAAGGCGCGCACCGTCTCCTACCTGACCACGACGCTCGGCACGGTCATCCCCTTCTATCGGCTGGAAAGGGCGGGCGGCTTCCGCGACGCCGATCCGCGCGGCGCGGCCTTCGTCAACGAACGTCTGGCTGCGGGCGCCGGCGAGCTGCGCGACTTCATCGTCACCGCCTGGACCGCCTCGGGCAGCGCCTCCATCGGCTGGCCCGCCGTCAAGGTCGCCGAGGTCGAGGCCGGAACCACCGACCCCTGGATCGCCATGGTGGGCGAGGACTGATTTCCTTGTCCGACCTCACACCCCCCGCCGTCATCCTCGACAAGTCGCAGATGGCCGAGAACATCGGCGCCGTGGCGCGGGTGATGGCCAATTTCGGCCTGACGGACCTGCGCCTGGTCACGCCCCGCGACGGCTGGCCCCAGGAACGGGCCTGGGCCATGGCCTCTGGCGCCGACTGGGTGCTGGAGGGCGTGCGGGTGTTCGACAGCGTCGCGGACGCCGTTGCCGATCTGAACACCGTCTTCGCCACCACCGCCCGCCCGCGCGAGACGCGCCAGCCGGTCCGCACCCCGCGCGAGGCGAGCCGCGTCCTCTATGACGACACCGCCTCGGGCCTGAAGACCGGCCTGCTCTTCGGCGGCGAGCGCGCGGGGCTCGAGACGACCGACATCGCCCTGTGCGCCGGCATTGTCACCATCCCCATCGATCCCCGGCACCATTCGCTGAACCTGGCCCAGGCCGTGGCGATCAACGCCTATGAGTGGCGCACCCTGATCCTGGACGCCCCGCCGCCGCGCTTCCGCGAAAGCGAGCCGCCGGCGCCCAACGACCTGCTGGTCGGGATGTACGAACATCTGGAGGAAGAGCTGGAGAACGGCGGCTTCTTCTATCCGCCCGAGAAGAAGCGTTCGATGAGCCAGAACCTGCGCGTCATGCTGGGCCGCGCCGCCTTCTCCGAACAGGAGGTCGCCACCATGCGCGGCGCCATCCACGCCCTGTCGCGCGGTCGCGGCCGGGTGCTCGCCAAGCTGGCGGCCGAGCGGGCGGCGAAGGCGAAGACGGGCGAATAGGAGTTTTGTCCCTCCTTCTCCGTCATCCTCGGGCTTGACCCGAGGATCGGGCGCAACGTGCGTCGGTTCTCCCCGTCGATTGCAGGCGGACAATCCGATCCTCGGGTCAAGCCCGAGGATGACGGAGCGGGAAAAGACGGCGTAGGTAACCCTCATGAAGCTAGCCCTCATATACCCCCTCGCGGCGCTGGCGGAGATCGGCGGCTGTTTCGCCTTCTGGGCGTGGCTGAAGCTGGATCGTTCGCCGTTGTGGCTGGCGCCGGGCGTCGTCTGCCTGATCGCCTTCGCCGGACTGCTGACCCTGGTCCCCAGCGACGCGGCGGGCCGGGCCTTCGCGGCCTATGGCGGGGTCTATATCTGCGCCTCATTGGTCTGGATGGCCGTGGTCGAGAAGACGACGCCGGATCACTGGGACGTGCTGGGCGGCCTGGTCTGCCTGGTCGGTGCGGGGATCATTCTGTTCGGCCCGAGGGCCGCTTAACCCGCCCCCAGCAGGTCCGACCACCGCCAGCTGCCCTTGCCCAGCGCCAGCTGCGCGCCGCCGGGACGGTCTTCCAGCTTCAGCACCGCCAGCCCGGTCATCCGCTGGTTCTTGCACTCGGCGGGGGCGAAGGCGACTTCCAGGGCGATGGCCTGGCGCACGCCGGCCAGGCCCTTGCCCGACTGATTGCGGCTCTGAAGCCAGTCGCCGTTCCAGACCAGGATGGCGCGCCCATTGGCGTCCATGTCCTGAGAGGCGGCGATGACCGCGCGGCGCACCGCCTGGTCGTCGCGCACCGCGTCCTGAACCCAGCGCACCATGTCGCACGATCCGCCGCCCGAGCCTGAGCCCGCGCCGGTCCCGCCCGATCCGCCGCCGCCGCCGACGCCCGTTCCGCCTCCGCCGCCCGGTCCTGCGCCCACTGTCATGGCGCCGGCGATCTGGGCCGCGCCCAGCAAGGGCAGGGGCGGCCCCGGCGGCGCAGGCGCGGCGGGCAGGGGTTCGACGTCGGGCGGGCGTTTGGCGACGACCAGACGCGGGCGCGCCGCCGCAACGGCAGGCGGGCGACGCTGCGGCGCGGGCTTGGGCGGCGCGGCCGCCTGGGCCGCGGCGGCCGGCGCATCCGGCTTGGGGGACGGATCGGGCGCGATCACCCGCGCGGGCGGCGGCGGGGGAGGGGGCGGCTGAACCAGTTCAACCATCATCAGCGGCGGCTCGACGATCTCCGGCGCGGGCGTCGTGCGCCCCGTCATCAGCAGCGCCAGACCCAGGTGCGCCGCCAGGATGGGCGTCGCCGCCAGCGCCCATCGCCGCGTGCGGCCGGGGCTCAATCGCCTATCCGTGATGACAGTTGAACACCGCGTCGCATGGTCATCACAACAAAACGCCTGTAAAAATCACGAGGCCCTGTTGAAAACATTCGGTCGCGTCAGGAAAGTGGCGTCGCGTGGAATACAACCGTTCGGTGTTTCAGATCAGCGATAGATGAACGCGTCCGCCCTCCGGCCTCGACCGTCGGCGGCGCAACGCATTCATTTCGGCGATGGTTCCGCTGTCGCGCAATAATAACGCGAAATACCCCATATATTTATGGTCAAGCTGACACGATCCTGCCCCAAGCGCGTCATTACTCCGCCTTGTGGCCTACGCCATTTTCATCTTGCGCATGAACTGGGCGTGGCGCCCCCGGCTAGAAGGAGACAGAACTTGAGCAGATCGAAACTCAGGACGGCGGTCGTCGGCGGCGCCCTCATCGCCCTCGGCTTTGCGGCCAGCGGCTGCGCCAGCCATCGTTTCGTGCGCGATCAGGTGGAAGTCGTCGATACCCGCGTGACCGGCGTCGAAGGGACGGCGGGTCAGGCGCTGCAACGCGCCAACGACGCGCACAAACTGGCCGAGGGCAAGTTCCTCTATCAGGTCGTGCTGTCGGACGATTCCGTGAAATTCCCCACTGACGCCGCGGCCCTGTCGCCCGAAGCCGAACAGCGCCTGGCCCAGTTCGCCCAGCGTCTGCAAGGCGAGAACAAGAACGTCTATCTGGAAATCCAGGGCTATACGGATGCGACCGGCACGCCCGACCATAACGACCAGCTGGGCGAGCAACGCGCCGAGGCCGTGCGTCGTTTCCTGAACCGTCAGGGCGTCGCCCTGAACCGCATGGCGACCATCTCCTATGGTCAGGAACAACCGGTGGCCTCGAACGACACGCCCGAAGGCCGTTCGCAGAACCGCCGCGTGACCATCGTCGTCCTGGCCTAATCCGCTTCGACTTCGAAAGACCCGAACGGCGGCCGCTTCGCAGCGGTCGCCGTTTTCGTATTTTACAGGCTGTCGAAGAAGCCCGGCACGGCCTGCGTCGCCGGCCCATAGACGCCGTCATCGAACAGGCGCGCCCCTTGCGTCGGCTCCAGATTGATCTCCACCGTCCGCGCCCCGGCGTACCGCGCAGCCTGGACGAAGCCCGCCGCCGGATAGACCGCCCCCGACGTGCCGATCGACACGAACAGGTCGCACGCCTCCAGCGCCCGCTCGATCCGCTCCATCTCCAGCGGCATCTCCCCGAACCAGACGATGTGCGGCCGCATGAGGCCCTGCGGATGATGCGGCGAGGTCTGATCCGCCGCCATGTCCTTCGTCCAGTCCATCACCACGCCCGACCGGGTGCAGCGCGCCTTCAATAGCTCGCCATGCATGTGGATCAGTTCGAACCCTGCGGCCGGCGGCGTCTGCGCGTGCGCCCGATCATGCAGATCGTCGACGTTCTGCGTCACCAGCAGAAAGTCGCCCTCCCATCGCGCCGCCAACTCCGCCAGCGCCCGATGCGCCGCATTGGGCTGAACTTCGGCCAACTGCCGCCGCCGCTGATTGTAGAAGTCCTGAACCAGCGCCGGATCGGCCGCATACCCCTCCGGCGTCGCCACATCCTCAACCCGATGCCCACACCACAGCCCATCGTCGGCCCGAAACGTCGGCACGCCGCTTTCGGCCGATATGCCGGCGCCGGTCAGCACGACGAGGTTGCGGTGGATCATGACCCTGATTAGCGCGTCTCGCCTGTTTGGTCAGCCTACGTCCGCCTGTGACGTAGATGCAGCCTATGGCTGGTCATATCGAAGGGGGTCTGCGAACAAGTCTCAAAAATATGCACGAAAGTGCACTCAAAAAAATTCAGCGGCCTTCATTGGCGGACGGGCTGGCCTTCCCGGCGTCGCTCGTGAGAAACAGGCGCAAACCAAGGAGCCCTCGTCATGAAAACCCGCGCCGCCGTCGCCTTCGAGGCCAAACGTCCGTTGGAGATCGTCGAGGTCGATCTGGAGGGGCCGCGCGCTGGCGAGGTGCTGATCGAGATCAAGGCGACCGGCATCTGTCACACCGACGCCTATACGCTGGACGGCCTGGACTCCGAGGGCATCTTCCCGAGCATCCTGGGGCACGAAGGCGCAGGCGTGGTGGTCGAAGTCGGGCCGGGCGTGACCTCGGTCGCGGTCGGCGATCACGTCATCCCGCTCTACACGCCCGAATGCCGCCAGTGTAAGTCGTGCCTGTCGCGCAAGACCAACCTGTGCACCTCGATCCGCTCGACCCAGGGCAAGGGCGTCATGCCCGACGGCACGTCGCGCTTTTCCTACAAGGGTCAGGCCATCGCCCACTACATGGGCTGCTCGACCTTCTCGAACTTCACGGTCCTGCCTGAGATCGCGCTGGCCAAGATCCGCAAGGACGCGCCGTTCGACAAGGCCTGCTACGTCGGCTGCGGCGTGACGACGGGCGTCGGCGCGGTGGTCAACACGGCCAAGGTCGAACCGGGCGCCAACGCCGTGGTCTTTGGTTTGGGCGGCATTGGCCTGAACGTCATCCAGGGTCTGAAGATGGTCGGCGCCGACATGATCGTCGGCGTGGATATCAATGGCGACAAGGAGGAGTGGGGCCGTCGCTTCGGCATGACCCATTTCGTCAATCCGAAGGAAGTCTCCGACGTGGTGGCCCATCTGGTCGAACTGACCGGCGGCGGCGCGGACTACACCTTCGACTGTACCGGCAATACGGTCGTCATGCGCCAGGCGCTCGAGGCCTGCCACCGCGGCTGGGGCGAGAGCGTCGTCATCGGCGTCGCCGAATCCGGCAAGGAGATCGCGACCCGCCCGTTCCAGCTGGTCACCGGCAGGGTCTGGCGTGGTTCGGCCTTCGGCGGCGCGCGCGGCCGCACCGACACGCCCAAGATCGTCGACTGGTACATGGACGGCAAGATCGAGATCGACCCGATGATCACCCACACCTTCGGCCTGGAAGACATCAACAAGGCCTTCGACCTGATGCACGAAGGCAAGAGCATCCGCAGCGTCGTGGTGTTCTGATCGACTTGCGCGCCACGTAGTTAGTTGTCTAAAGAAACGGACTGCAAGAGGGAGGTTTGACCATGTTCACCCACGTCACCGTCGGCGCCAACGACATCGAGGCGTCGCGCCAATTCTATGATGCGGCGCTGGGCGCCCTGGGTGTCGAGCGGGGGCAGGGGCCGGACCCCAAGGGCCGCTACTGGTGGCGCACCCGCATGGGCGCCTTTGCGGTCGGCGCGCCGATCGACGGCGATCCGGCCTGCCACGCCAACGGCGGCACCATCGGCTTTCACGCCAAGACGCCCGAGATGGTCCAGGCGTTCCATGACGCCGGCACCGCCGCCGGCGGTCGCGCCATCGAGGATCCTCCGGGCGAGCGTAACGGCCCCTTCGGCCCGATGATCCTGGCCTATCTGCGCGATCCGTCGGGCAACAAGATCGTGGCGATGCACCGGGTCGGCTGACCTAGCGGTCTCGCAGGTGTCTCGCCCCGACGATGGCGCGTCGCACGAACCAGAAGGCGAGCAGGCCAGGCAGCAAGGCCAGGCCGATCGCCATCGGCCATGACGCCTGACCCGTCGCGCCCAAACTGATCAAGGCGGCGGCCAGCAATCCGGCGAGGGCGGCCCGCACGCCGTTGAAGATCAGGACGTTGGCGGCATCCGGATTGGTCCCCTTCGCCACGGCGCGAATGCTCAGGGCGATCAGCGCGCCGACGGGCAGGGCAAGCGCGGCAACAAGGATCGTTCGCGTCATGCGGTCAGCCTATCATCCTTGAATCGTTTGGCGAACGACGCCTGGGCGACGGTCAACCGGCCGCCTGAGCCTCGCGGTATCGCATATCGCGTGGCCCGTGGGCGGCGATGGTGGCGCACTGATCGGCGACCGCCTTCTTGTAGGCCGGGCGCTCCAGGCAGCGGTCGTAGTAGGCGTGTAGCGCGGGAAACCCATCCAGCAGATTCAGCGACGCGGCGATCTTCAGCACCGAACTCATCATCAGGTCCGCGACCGTGAAGTCTTCGCCGACCAGCCAGTCCCGGTCGCCCAGCGCCGTCTGAAGTTCCCCCAGGCGCTGCTCCGCAAAGGGCAGGACCTGCGGCCGGCGCACCGTCTTGGCGGCTTCGTCGGGCATGAAGAACTCGGCCTCCGCGACATTGGCCAGCGCCCCTTCGACACTGTTCAGGGCGGCGAAGTACCAGCCCAGAACCTGCGCCCGCATCACCGGAACGGCGGGAATCAGCACGCCAGCGCGTTCGGCGATGTCCCAGACGATGGCCCCGCTCTCGAACATCGGCGGGCGACCGTCCTCCTCCAACGTCGGCACCTGGCCGAACGGCTGGCGCGCCCTGTGGTCGGCCGACTTCTGATCGACCGCATCCAACAGCCGGATTTCATAGGGCCAGCCCGCCTCGTTCAAGATCCATCGCACCCGGTGGTCGCGCACCTGACCGGCGGCGAAGGGCGGAACCCATTTGAAGGCGGTGACGGTGATCATGCGACCCTCCTGTCCGATCAGGCGCCCAAGGTGTCAGGCTTGCGCGTTGCGGGCAACGGCGAGGTGGACTAGCCAGTCGTCATGACCTTCGAAACCACCAAGACCCACATCGTCCACGACGGAACCCTCCGCTATCTGAAGCACGACAGCACAACGACCGGCACGCCCATGACCCTGTCGGTCTTCACGCCGGCGGGCGAGGGGCCGTTCCCGGTCCTGATCTGGCTGTCGGGTTTGACTTGCACCGAGGACAATTTCACCACCAAGGCTGGCGCCTACGAGGCCGCCGCCGAGCACGGCGTCATCATCGTCGCCCCCGACACCAGCCCGCGCGGGGACGGCGTCGCCGACGATCCGGCCTATGACCTGGGCCAGGGCGCTGGGTTCTATCTGGACGCCACGCAGGCCCCCTGGACGCCGCATTTCCGCATGGAAACCTATGTCATCGAGGAACTGATCGCCCTGATCGACGCGGAGTTTCCAACCACGGGCGCCCGCGCCATCAGCGGCCATTCGATGGGCGGTCACGGCGCCCTGACCCTTGCGCTGAACCACCCCGACCTGTTCCGGTCCGTCTCCGCCTTCGCCCCCATCTGCTCCCCCACCCAATGCGCCTGGGGCGAAAAGGCCTTCACCGCTTATCTGGGTGATGACCGCGCCGCCTGGGATCGCCACGACGCCGCCAAGCTGATCGCGGCCGGCGCCGCACGCGGCGTCTACGACGACATCCTGATCGACCAGGGCGACGCCGACAGCTTCCTGACCGACCAGCTGAAACCGGAACTGCTCCAGGCCGCCGCCGACGCCGCCGGCCAGAACATCACCCTGCGCATGCAGCCCGGCTACGACCACTCCTACTTCTTCATGACCAGCTTCATCGCCGACCATGTCGCCTTCCACGCCAAGCGGTTGAAGGGCTGACCGACTGTCGCTGATCGCCCAGCGGTGATAGAGGGGCGCCATGAGCGCTCCCGATCCCTACGAACCGATGTTTTCCGCCCTGTGCCGCGAGGTGGGCTATTGCCTGCACGCCAAGGGCCAGAAGCGTGTGGTCGAGGCCCTGCCCAAGGGCTTGGACGCCGCCGTCCGCGCCGTCTTCGCCGCCGAGGGCGTGGACGAACCCAATGCGCCGGGCGACGTGAAGCGCGCCGTGCGCGAATGCCTGAAGGCGAACTTGCCGGCCGCCTGACCTGATGTCGTCAGGGCGTCGGCACGATCTCGGTCGTGGTACCCGACGGCATCGTGACTGTGCGGCTCGTGACGGGCGCCTTGCCCGTCTCCTCGACCGTAGTCGTCGTCGAAGACCAGACCGTATGACTAACGCGGCAGGTCTTGCCGCCATAGTTATCCGCGCCGATCGCGGGGTCTTGGGTGCAGGTCGGCGTTTGGCTCGCCATATCCGCCGCCGCCTTGTCCAGCGCTTGGAAACCGGCGCAACCGCTTCCTGAAACGGCGAGCGCCAGCAGGACGACGAATCTTATACGCGACATGACAGCCTCCGATTGACGGGTGGACAATCGCGCGCCTTGTGGGTCAATGCAAATGGCCAAGCTGAACAAAAACCCGACGAAATCGCTTGGGTCAGACGCCACAGCCCCTAAATGGGGTTCAGGAACAAACCGTCTTCAGGAGACTGACATGGCCTTCACCCTGCCCCCGCTGCCCTACGCCTATGACGCGCTGGAGCCGGCCATCGACAAGGAGACGATGACCTTCCACCACGACAAGCACCACCAGACCTATGTCGACAACCTGAACAAGGCCGTCGACGCCGACGCCGGTCTGCAGGGCAAGTCGCTGGAAGAGATCTTCACCAGCATTTCCACCGCGCCCAAGGCCGTCCGCAACAACGGCGGCGGTCACTGGAACCACAGCCTGTTCTGGGAACTGCTGGCCCCGGTCGATCAAGCCGGCGAACCGTCAGCTGAACTCGCCGCCGCCATCGAGAGCGATCTCGGCGGGATGGACAAGTTCAAGGAAGACTTCAACGCCGCCGGCGCCGCGCAATTCGGTTCGGGCTGGGCCTGGCTGATCGTGCAGAACGGCAAGCTGAAGATCACCTCGACCCCCAATCAGGACAATCCGCTGATGGATGTCGTGGACGAGCGCGGCGAGGTCATCCTGGGCGCTGACGTCTGGGAACACGCCTACTATCTGAAATACCAGAACCGCCGTGCCGACTATCTGAAGTCGTTCTGGTCGGTCGTGAACTGGAACAAGGTCAACGAACTGTACGAAGCCGCCAAGTAAGGCAGGCCCCAAGATCGAGACATGACGACGCCCGCCGGAACCTCCGGCGGGCGTTTTCGATTCAGGTCTTACAGATGGAGACGAATGCGATGCGGATGATGATGACGGGGGCGGCCCTGGCCTGCCTGACCCTGGCGGCGTGCCAGCAGCCGGCGAGCGAGCAGAAGCCCGGCGACCACGCCCCGCCCACGCCGCAGCAGACGGTCGCCGCGCCGGCGGAAAAGCCGGTCTATCGCTTCAAGATCGGCGCGCTGGACGCCATCGCTCTGTTCGACGGCGAGAACCCGGTGCCGAACGACAACAAGGTGTTCGGCGTCGGTCTGAATCCTCAGGCGGTCGCAGCACCCCTGACCGCCGCCGGTCAGCCGGCCGATCCGATCATGCTGGAAATCCACCCGCTGCTGGTCAGGAACGGCGACCGCACCATGCTGTTCGACACGGGCCTGGGCGAGGGCAAGGGTCAGTTGATGGACAGCCTGCAAAAGGCTGGCGTCGATCCAGCCTCGATCACCGACGTGCTGATCTCGCACGGCCACCCCGACCATGTCGGCGGTCTGATCCGTAGCGGCGGCCTGGCCTTCCCCAATGCGGCGATCCGACTGTCGCAGGCGGAGTGGGCGTCAATGCGCGCCAATCCCGAACTCGCCGATCTGGTGCGGATCATCACGCCCAAGGTCCAGGTCTTTGCGCCGGGCGGAGAGGTCGCGCCTGGCGTCACGTCTCAGGATACGGCGGGCCACACACCGGGCCACGTCGCCTATCTGATCGCCGATGGCCAGAACCAACTGCTCTACACAGGCGACCTGATGCACCACTGGATCCTGTCTGTGGAGCACCCGGATTGGAAGGTCGGCTATGATGACGACCAAACGGCGGGCGAGAAGGCGCGGCTGGACGAGGTGACGGCGCTGCGCAACTCTGGCGCCCACATCTACGCCTATCACTTCCCCTTCCCGGGCCTGGGCAAGATCGCCACCCGCGAGGGCCGGGCGATGTTCATCTCCGAGGCGCAGCCTTCAAAATAAGGGAAGGCCGCCAGATAGGGGTCAGACCCTCAGGTCCACGCCCTGCCGAACGCGCTCGTTCATGCGTTCGGCATGGTGCTGCCTGACCGCGCGGCGCTGGCGCAGCATCTCGTGGATGCCGTCGGCGAGGTCCAGCAGTTGATGATCGGTCAGGGGTTCGACCAGATCGACCAGTTGTTTTTTCAGGGTTTCCACCGCCTGATCGGACAGGCCAGTTTGAAAGCTTTTGGATTCAGTCTGCATTCCACTCCTCCTTGTCCTCGCGCAGTGTTCGGTTGCGTCAGATGAAGGGTGGAATCGGGTGATCGTTCCATTCCATCGTGCTTAACGGCCCGTCCGGCTTGACTCGCTGCGCGTCGGTGGCCATAAGCGCCGCCTTCCACGGATCCGTTTCGACGGAGCCGGGGATTGATGACGGAAGATGCGTGGACCGCCGTTGAGATCGCATTCCCAATCGAGGGGATGCCGGGCCGTATCGTTGAAAAGAGAATAGAATGTCCAAGCGCCACAGCGCCAAATACAAGATCGACCGCGCCATGGGTGAGAACCTGTGGGGCCGCGCCAAGTCGCCGGTCAACAAGCGTTCTTACGGTCCCGGTCAGCACGGTCAGCGTCGCAAGTCGAAGGTCTCGGACTTCGGTCTGCAACTGAAGGCCAAGCAGAAGCTGAAGGGCTACTACGGCAACATCACCGAGAAGCAGTTCGCCAAGACCTACGACGAAGCCACGCGTCGCAAGGGCAACACCTCGGAAAACCTGATCGGCCTGCTGGAATCGCGTCTGGACGCCATCGTCTACCGCGCCAAGTTCGTCCCGACCGTCTGGGCCGCCCGTCAGTTCGTCAACCACGGCCACGTCCTGGTCAACGGCAAGAAGGTCGACATCGCCTCCTACCGCGTGAAGCCGGACGACGTCGTTACGGTGAAGGAAAAGTCGCGCAGCATGGCTCTGGTGATCGAAGCCCAGACATCGTCGGAACGCGACGTGCCGGATTACCTGGAACTGTCGGACCGTTCGTTCTCGGCCCGCTACGTCCGCGTGCCGGAACTGTCGGACGTGCCCTACGCCGTGAAGATGGAACCGAACCTGGTCGTCGAATACTACGCTTCGTAAGCAGAGCTTACGAAGCTTTCTCCAGGGGGCTATCGCCCTTCGGGCTACTTGAGCCCCGCAGGTGATGGTCTTGGAGACTTGAGTTTGAGGGGCCTCGGATTCGTCCGGGGCCTTTCGTTTTTTTTACCCTGTTCCCTCAACGGGCGAACAGGCGCATTCTCGGCCCGTTCAGGCTTTGAGAGACAGGGGAGGTCGTCGGTGCGCGACTCCATCATGGGACGCTTGGCTTTGATCGCCGCCGCATCGGCGAGCCTTGCCGCCTGCGTCACCGCCGGCGAACCGACCGTCTCGACCCAAGGCATGCCCGGCGCGCTGGAGCCGATCCACGCCGCCGCCTTCACCAAGAACGAGGCCGTCTTCTGGGTCAGCTCCAACGGCTGCACCGACAAGGAAGACCTGATCCCCATCGTCAGCCTGCAGGGCGGCGCCGCAGTCATCACCCTGCGCCGCATCGACGAGGACAAGTGCCGTCAGGACTTGGTCGAGGGTGTGGAACTGAAGTGGTCGTTCGAGGAACTTGGCCTGCCGCCCGGCTCGCCCATCAGCGTCAACAACCCCTATCAGATGCCGCGTTCCTGATCCCGGATAGGATTGGTTAAGCCTGTTCAGGCGCGTCTGATTAAATTCTCTGCTGCTAGGAAGCCCGGCTGTCACTCCACGGTCTGTAGCTTTTCATGCGCTTTTTCACCTGCCTGACCGACGATCATAACCTCTGGCTGGTCGGGCTCGCCGCCGGCCTGTGCCTGATCGGCTCGATCATCACCTTCCGGCTCTATCGCCGGCTGCGCGTCGCCGAAAAGGGCACGCGCCTGGCCTGGACCTTCATGGGCGCCGTGGCGACCGGGGCGACGATCTGGTGCACCCATTTCGTGGCCATGATCGCCTATGAGCCCGGAACCGACATCAGCTATGAACCGGTTCTGACAGGCGTGTCCCTGGGTGTGGCCATCGGCGGCAGCGCGCTGGCGCTGTGGGTCGCTTCGCGGGCCCTGCGCCTTTCGGCCGAGATCGGCGGCGTGCTGTTCGGCCTGACGGTGGTGGCGATGCACTACACCGGCATGGCGGCCTTCGCCACCGATGCCGTCATCCACTGGTCCGCCGCCTATGTCGCCGCTTCAGTCGTGGGCGCGGTCGTCTTCGGCGCCCTGGCGTTCAACCGGGCGCGGCGTTCGGGACAGGTGCTTCCGGTCGCCCTGATGGTCCTGGGCATCGTCGCGCTGCACTTCACCGGCATGGCGGCCATGACGGTCATTCCGCTCGCGCCCATGTCGGCGGGCCACGTAGGCGATCCAGCCAATGTCGTGATGGCCTTCGCCGTCGCCGCCGTTGGCCTGATGATGCTGGGCACGGGCGTCGCCAGCCACGCTCTGGACATGCAATCCCGCCTTCAGGCCAAGGCCCGCCTCGATCACCTGATCGAAGGCAGCGTCGATGGCATGGTGGTCGAGCAGGACGGCCTCATCCTGGCTGCCAACGCCGCCTTCGCTGAACTGGCGGGCGTCGAGCATGACGCCCTGGTCGGCGAGCCGCTGTCGCGCTGGCTGGTTCATACCGCCGACCTGGCGGTGGGCGGCCTGACCCAGTCCAGACTGATCGCGGCAGGCGGGGCCGAAATCCCGGTCGAGATCGCCGTGCGTCGCGACGGAGAACACGCCGTCGAAACCGATCTGATGATGATCTACGCCGTGCGTGACCTGCGCATGCGCCTGGCCCAGGAACGTCGCATCGCCCACCTGGCGCGCAACGACGGCCTGACCGGCCTGCCGAACCGCTCGTCCTTCCTCGAATGGCTGACACGCCAGACCTCGGACCTCAACGCCCCGACCAAGGTCGCCCTGCTGGCCATGGACCTGGACCGGTTCAAGGAGGTCAACGACGTTCACGGCCACGCCGCCGGCGACCAACTGCTGATCCAGATCGCCGAACGGATGCGGGCCTGCCTGCGCCACGACGAGTTTGTGGCCCGCCTGGGCGGAGACGAGTTCGTCGCCGTCATGCCGATCCGCCACCGCGACGACGCCCTGGACCTGGTGGCGCGCCTGCGCGACGCCGTCACCGAACCCGTCATTCTTGACCATGCCGAGGTCGCCTGCGGCCTCAGCACCGGCATCGCGATCTGGCCCGACGACGCCCACGATCCGTCCGCCCTGATCAACGACGCGGACCTGGCCATGTACCGGGCCAAGGCCTCGCTGGGGACCGACGTCTGCTTCTACGAGGAGGAGATGGACGAGGCGGTGCGCACGCGCCGTCGTATGGCCCAGCAGATGCGCGAGGCCCTGGACCAGGGTCAGTTCAGCCTGAACTGGCAGCTTCAGGCCGCCGTCGATACCGGCGACATCACCGGCTACGAAGTTCTGTTGCGCTGGATCCAGCCGGACGGGACCTTCATCTCGCCGGCCGACTTCATCCCCCTGGCCGAAGAGAACGGCCTGATCCTGCCGATCGGGGAATGGGTGCTGCGCACCGCCTGCGCCGAGGCCGCCAAATGGGCCGAGCCGCACAAGATCGCCGTCAATCTGTCGCCGGTCCAACTGGGTCACGTCGATCTGCCGCGCCTGGTGCATCAGGTCCTGATCGAGACCGGCCTGTCGCCGGCCCGGCTGGAGCTGGAGATCACCGAGACGGCCATGATCACCGACATGGAGCGCACGACCCACGTGCTGCGCCAGCTCAAGCTGCTGGGGGTCTCCATCGCCATGGACGACTTCGGCACCGGCTATTCGTCGCTGTCGACCTTGCGCGCCTTCCCGTTCGACAAGATCAAGCTGGACCGTTCCTTCATGTCCGAGCTGGACGGCGGGCCGCAATCCGCCGCCATCATCCGCGCCGTCCTGGCCCTGGGCGAAAGCCTGGAGATCCCGGTTCTGGCCGAAGGCGTCGAGACGCTGGAACAGTTGACCTTCCTGCGCGATCAGGGCTGTGACGAGGTCCAGGGCTATCTGCTCGGACGGCCGCAAAAGACGGCCGAGGGCGAGGTCCAGGCGGCGGCGCGGGTGCTCTGGGCTCCCGACCCAGCGTTGGAAGAGGCGGCCTGATCAGGCCGCCCGCCTAGCCGGCCTTGCCGTAACCCGGCCAGTATGTGTTGCCCGCCCGCTCGTACTGCGGGGGCAGGCCCTCCTTTTCACCCAGCGTCACGGCTGCATGGTGCGCCCAGTTCGGATCGTCCAGCGCCGCACGCGCGATGGCGATCAGGTCGGCCTGACCCGAGGCCACGATGTCCTCAGCCTGTTGCGGATCGAAGATCATGCCCACGGCCATGACGCTGGCGTCCGGCGTCGCGGCCTTCACGGCCTGTGCGAACTGCAGCTGATAGCCCGGCTCGGCGCCCGGAATGTCGGCGCGCGCGACATTGCCGCCCGAGGTCAGGTGCAGATAGTCATAGCCCATGTCGTGAAGGGCCTGACCGAAGGCCGTGACCTCGTCCAGCGCAATGCCGCCCTCGACCCAATCCGACCCGTTGAACCGCACGCCCAGCGCCTTGGTTCGGGGCCAGGCGTCGCGCAGGGCTTGCGCCACCCGCAGGGGGAAGCGCGCCCGGTTCTCGTATTCGCCGCCAAACTCGTCTGTGCGGTGATTGGACAGGGGCGACAGGAACTGGGTCAGCAGATAGCCGTGGGCGGCGTGCAGCTCGACCAGATCGAATCCGGCGCGGTCCGCCCGGCGCGCGGCGTCCTCGAAAGCGGCGACCACGCGGTCCATGTCGGCCTCGCTCATCGCCGTCGGAGTGTGCCAGTCGTCCTTGAACGCTTCGGCCGAGGCGCTGAACGTCTCCCATGCGCCCTCGTCGGCGCCCAGGGCGCGACCGCCCTTCCACGGCGCGCTGGTCGAGGCCTTGCGCCCGGCATGGCCCAGCTGAACCCCGATCGGCGTGTCGCTGTAGGTGCGGATGTCGGTGATGATCCGGGCGAAGGCTGCTTCCTGGGCGTCGTTCCACAGGCCTGTGTCGTCCGGCGTGATCCGCCCCGCCGCCTCGACCCCCGTGGCCTCGACGATCACCAGACCTGCGCCCGAGATCGCCAGCTTGCCCAGGTGCTGCACGTGCCAGGGTTGGGGCACGCCATCGACGGCCGAATACTGGCACATCGGGGCGATGACGACGCGGTTCTTCAGCGTCAGGGGCCCAACGGCGCGGGGCGAGAACAGCAGGCTCATGAGAGGCGATCCGAAGGAAAGGGGAGGGACTGTAGCTATGGCGGTTGCGGTCACGTTCAACCCCGACCCTTTCCAATTGTTCATCCAGCTTGCCGATTATTCACGTGTGCACAGCCGGCCCTCGCGGCACATAGGGTCAAGCTTTCAAAGGGGAACCCAAATGCTTCGTCTCGCTCTCGCCATCGCCATCGCCGCCCCGCTGCTGTCGGGCTGCATCATCGTCTCGACCGAAAAGCCGACCACGCGGGTCATCACCGCCCCGGCTTCGGGCCAGTGATGCGCGGCCTCGTAAAGGGTCTGGCGGTCGCGGCGCTGGTCGCGCCGCTGCTGTCGGCCTGCGTCATCTATGACAGCGATGCGGGCGAGAACGTCTCGGTCAATGTCACCCGAAACGACGCCCCGCCGGCCGAGGCCATTCGCGAGGCCCGCTTCGCGGACGGCGCCCTGGTCGCGCGGGTTGATTCCAACGGCTGCACCCAGGCGTCCGATTTCGAAGTGTCGGTTTCGGACAACAGCCCGACCGAGATCACGCTGCGGCGCACCAAGGAAGACCTGTGCAAGGCCTTGGTCCCCAACGGCGTCGAACTGCGCTGGACCTACGCCGACCTGGGTCTGGAGCCCGGAACCCCGGCGCGGATCCTCAATCCGCTGAAGTAAGACGCCCACGACCCACGTTTAAATCTCGTCATCCTAGGCACAAGGCCTAGGATGACGGAGGGAAGGTAAGGCTCAGCCCGCCGTCGTCTCGAACACGCTCAGCATCGTGGGTGGAATACGCTGCGGCCTCAGGGTCCGGGCGTCGACCAGCACCCATTCGGTGACGCCCTGGGCGCAGACGCGGCCCTGGGCGTCCTCGATGCGGACATAGCGGGTGAAGCGCGGCCCCTGCGGATCGCCGACCCAGGTGCGCGCGACCACGTCCTGCGCGCCCGGCTCGATGCCGCGCAGATAGTCGATCTCGTGCCGGGTCGCGACCCACGACCATTTCGCCCGCGTCGCCTCGTCGAAGCGCACGTTCCAGTGGGACGTGCCGGCGTCCTGCAGCCAGCCGACATAGACGACATTGTTGACGTGGCCGTTGGCGTCGATGTGCTCGGGCCGCACGTCCAGCGGCACGACGAAGACCTCGCGGTCCTCGCGCGGCGTCAGGGTCTTGCGCGCCATCAGGCCTCGCCGAGCGGCACGCCCTTCTCGACCATCAGGGCCTGAAGTTCGCCGGCCTGGAACATCTCGCGGATGATGTCCGATCCGCCGACGAATTCGCCCTTCACATAGAGCTGGGGAATGGTCGGCCAGTCGGTGAAGGCCTTGATGCCTTCGCGCAAAGCTTCGTCCTGCAGCACATCGACGCCGACGAAGCCCGCACCGATCTGATCCAGGATTTGAACCGACAGGGAAGAGAAGCCACAGCGTGGCTGGTCCGGCGTGCCTTTCATGAACAGCACGACGTCGTGCTGGGCGACGGTTTCGCCGATGAAGGCGTGGACGGGATCGGCGGTCTGAGCAGTATCGGTCACGGGAAGGGCCTTTCGTGAAGCCCGTCAGCTAGGGAGCCGAGAGGGTTCGGTCAAGGCGTCCGCGACGATCTGTATGGCGCGGGTTGCTCTGCGTCAGGCGGCCTGGCTGGCGACAACGCGCGCCATCTCGATCTGCGCGGCCAGGCCCGGCGGCATGTCGCGCTCGGGCGCCACCGCCAGCGTCGCCAGCCGGTCGGTGTCGGTGGCGTTGACGATCACGCTGGACACCGTCGGGTCGGTCAGGACGTAGGCCAGGCAGATCGCCTCGGCCGTCCAGTTCTGCGTGCGGTACAGGAAGCCGAAGGCGTCCCTCTGCGGCGTATCCGGCGGGCGCTTCTGGGCGCCGATGCCGAACAGACCCTTCTTGAAGATCGGTGCGATACGGGGGCCGGAGCGACGGTCGGTGTAGAAGTCATAGGCGAAGACCGACATGTCCTGCTCGCGCGCCGACCGGATGCGGTTGCGGACCCGCCAATCGGCGTTGATGCCCAACGGCGTCAGCAGGGCGTCGAACGCCCCGGTCGAGACATAGGCGTCCATCACATCGCCGCCGCCGGCGATGCCCAGCAGCTTGATGCGTCCGGTGGCCCGCAGGGCCTTCAGGGCGTTCAGCGACGTCTGCGGCAGTTCGGTCTCGCCGGGTTCATGCAGCACCGCAATGTCGATCCAGGCCAGACCCGAGAAGTGCAGCACCCGGTCGATGGCGGCGGTCATGCCCTCGGCGGAGAAGTCGCGGCTTCCGTCACGCCCGTCTCCGGCTCCCAGCGTCAAACCGACATAGACCAGCTTGCGGTCCACATGCGACAGCGCTTCGCCCAGCACCTCGGCCGCCACGGGGTCGGCGCTGTCCAGGCGGTAGCTGTTCACCCCGGCTTCCAGCGCCGAATACAGCAGGTCCAGACCCGCTTCACGCCCACGCTTCAGCGCATCGGCGCCGAAGTTCAGCGTCAGGTTTGAAATCGCTGCGCCCGAAGCGCCGAATGGGCGATAGCGCATTGCGTCAGGCCTCCTTCGCCGGCGCCGAGGTCTCCAGCGCCAGCGCATGCAGTTCGCCGCCCATCTGCCCCTTCAGGGCCGCATAGACCAGCTGATGCTGACGCACGCGCGCCAGGCCGGCGAAGGCGTCGGACACGATCCGCGCGCGATAGTGGTCGCCGTCGCCCGCCAGATCCTCGATGTCGATCTCGGCGTCGGGAAAGGCCTCGACCAGATGCTGGCGCAGCGTTTCGACGGACATGGGCATGGCAAAAAACTCGCGGCTCGTTCGACGCGATTTTGACGGATAAACCTTAATGGCGGCCTACACGGAACGGCGGGGTCGCTCAAACAGCTGAACCGTATGATCCTTGTAGGTCGCGGTCGCATACAGGCGATAACCGACCCGCGCCGCCAGCTTCAACGAGGCCAGGTTCTCGGGCGCAATCATGCAGACGGTGCGCGCCCCCAGCGTCCAATCGGTCCAGTCCAGCGCCGCCGACAAAGCCTCCGCCGCATAACCCTTGCCCTGAAACGCCGGCGCGACGCCCCAGCCCAGCTCCGGCGCATCGAACGGCGGCTCCAACTCGCGGCGATAGTCGAACACCCCCACGCTGCCCAGATAGGCGCCGCCCTCGCGCAGCCGGATCGTCCAGTTGCCGTGCCCCATCGCGACCCAATGGCCGATGTCGCGCAACAGCCGGAACCAGACCTCTTCGCGTCCCAGCGCGCGGCCCATGATGTAGCGCGTGAAATCCTCATTCGACCAGAGCGTCAGCAGGTCGTCGAAATCGTCCGTCGAGACCGGGCTCAGCACCAGCCGCTCGGTCGTCAGAATGGCGTCGGTCACATCAGGCCCAGTTGCTTGAAGCTGGCCACCCCGTCGCGGCCGACGACCAGATGGTCGTGCACCTCGACGTTAAGCGCGCGCCCGGCCTGCACAACCTGTTTCGTGATCTCGATATCGGCGCGGCTGGGTGTCGGATCACCCGACGGATGGTTGTGGACCAGGATCAGGGCGCTGGCCGACAGCTCCAGCGCGCGCCGCACGACCTCGCGCGGATAAACCGGGGCATGATCGACCGTGCCCCGGTTCTGCACCTCGTCCAGGATCAGCTGGTTCTTCTTGTCCAGATACAGGACCCGAAACTGCTCGCGCGGCTCGTGTTGCAAGGCGATCCGCACATAGGCCAGCAGCGCCGTCCATGACGAGATCACCGGCCGTTTCGCGGTCGGCTCGCGTGCGATCCGCCGCGTCACGTCGAAGATCAGCTGCAGGTCCAGCGCCGCCGCCCGCGTCGCCTTGCCGGGCACATAGCCCAGCGACCGCGCCACCTGATCCTCGATCGCCTCATGGCTGGCCGCCCCGATCCCCTCCAGCCCCCCAAACCGCGCCAGCAGATCCTTGGCCAGCGGCTTGGTGTCCTTGTAGGGCACGCTGCGGAACAGCAGCAGTTCCAGCAGCTCGTAGTCGGGCAGGGCGCCCAAGCCGCCCTTGGCCGCCCGCTCGCGCAGCCGGTCGCGATGGCCGCTGTGGCGCGGGATCGGCTTGGTCGAAATCTCGTCGGTCATACGCCGTCAGGCTCGCAGATGCGCAACCTTCACAGGATCGGTCGATCCGTGTGCGCGCGCAAGTTCGACGTGTGCCTGCACACCTTCTTTCGTCATCCTCCGGCGAAGCGCAGCGAAGACCGGGGGGCCAGCGGCGCCGAAGGCGATGCGTCCATCGGCATGATGTCGAATGAAGGCGTCTGCGGCAGGTTCGCGCTCGCGCGCGCCGCTGGGTCCCCCGGTCAGCGCCGCAAGCGGCTTGCCGGAGGATGACGAAAGAATGCCGTCAGTTCGGCCGGAACAGCCCCGCCGGAGACGCCGTGAAGATTTCCAATCCGTCTTCCGTCACCCCGATGGTGTGCTCGCACTGGGCCGACAGGGACTTGTCGCGGGTCACGGCGGTCCAGCCGTCGGACAGCACCTTCACGTGCGGCTTGCCCAGGTTCACCATCGGCTCGACGGTGAAGAACATGCCGGGCTTCAATACTGCGCCCTCGCCGCGACGGCCGTAGTGCAGGACATTGGGGCTGTCGTGGAAGACGCGGCCGATGCCGTGGCCGCAGAAGTCGCGCACCACGCTCATGCGCTGGGCCTCGACGAACTTCTGGATGGCGAAACCGATGTCGCCGAAGGTATTGCCCGGTTTGACCTGTTCCAGGCCCAGATCCAGCGACTGATAGGTCACGTCGATCAGCTTCTTGGCCCGCGCGTTGATCTCGCCGACCGCATACATGCGGCTGCTGTCGCCGTGCCAGCCGTCGACGATGACGGTGTGGTCGATGTTGACGATGTCGCCGTCCTTCAGCACCCGGTCGCCGGGAATGCCGTGGCAGACGACGTGGTTGATCGAGGTGCAGACAGTCTTCTCATAGCCCTTGTAGCCCAGGCAGGCGGGCAGGCCGCCGTTGTCCAGGGTGAACTCGCGCACCAGATCGTCGATCGTGCTGGTCAGGACGCCCGGCTTCACATGGGCGGCGATCATGTCCAGCGCCTCGGCGACCAGACGGCCGGCCTTGCGCATCCCTTCGAAGTCTTCGGCTTCGTGGACGCGAATGGCGCTGGAGCGGACCAGGACGTCGGTTTCGATTTCGGGCGTTTCGTACATGATCGATCGGTCTGCAAAAGGCGGGATGCGGCGAAATCCGTTGGCCGCAGATGGTCGTTATAGCATGAAACCTCAACCCCGAGTTTGGATTCCCGCATGACCGACCCCGATCCCACTACTACCGGGCCCACCGCCGCAGTCTTGGTCATCGGCGACGAAGTTCTTTCGGGCCGCACCCAGGACACCAACACCAACGCCATCGCCCGCTTTCTGGCCGCGCTGGGCATCGACCTGATGGAGGCGCGGGTGGTCGGCGATGACCACGACCGGATCATCGAGGCGCTGAATGCGCTGCGGACGCGCTGGGACTATGTCTTCACGACCGGCGGCATCGGTCCGACGCATGACGACATCACCGCCGATGCGGTCGCTGCGGCCTTCGACGTGGCCTTGGCTGAACATCCCGAGGCTCTGGCCATTCTGGCGCGGCGTTATGGCGACGATTTCAATGCGCCGCGCCGCCGCATGGCCTGCATCCCCGACGGCGGCGTCCTGATCGCCAATCCCGTCACCGATGCGCCGGGCTTCCAGATCGGCAATGTCTTCGTCATGGCCGGCGTGCCCAGGATCATGCAGGCGATGCTTGAGGATGTGGCCCCGCGCCTGCGCACCGGCGCCATTGTTCATGCCCAAACGCTGAAGGTCACCGGAGTGGGCGAGGGGGCTGTGGCCGATGTGCTGCGGACGGCCGCGAATATGCGCCGTGACCTGTCGTTCGGCAGCTACCCCTTTGGTCACGGCAGCGTCGGCGAGATCGGAACACAGCTGGTCATCCGTGGCCGAGACGCGGGGATTGTCGGGGCAGCGGCGCAAGATTTGATCGCCGAACTGCGAAATACGGGCATCGACGTTGCCGTAACGTAACCTCTCGAAGCCGTGATCATGTGCGGCTTCGGCGCCACGGTTTCGCCCGTTTCCGGTCCGATGGGGGCCTTGCCCGCAACGCTTTCGCGCCGCGAACGCTGAGAGGGCTCCTCCCCGGATCGACCGCGCGTAATGCGATCGGCGTTTATTAGGTGTTTGAAATGACCTCCAGGAACTTCGCCCGCGTGGGCGGGCTCGCCCTTACGACCGCCCTGCTGGCCGGCGTCGCCGCTCCGGCCATGGCCGGCTCCTTCTATGTCCAAGAACAATCGACGCGCGCCCAGGGCCGCGCCAACGCCGGCGTCGGCGCCGACAAGGGCGTCCAGTCCCTGTGGTGGAACCCCGCCGCCATCGCCGGCACCCAGCGCGAAGTCTATGTCGGCATGCACGGCCTGATCCTAAACTCCGACGTCGATGACCGCGGCTCAACCCTCGGCTACAATCTGCCTGCCCCGACACCACCGTTCCCGGCCGGCACCATCCTCAGCGGCTCGACCGTCGTCGCCGGTGATCCGCACGTCCATAACGTGGTCGAAAGCGGCATCGTGCCGAACTTCGCCATCTCCATGCCCATCGGCGACCGCTTCAACGTCGGCCTGGCCGTCCAGGCCCCCTACAACTTCACCACCAAATACGAACAACCCGACTTCGCGCGCTACGACGCCCTGACGTCCGAGCTGCGCTCGGCCAACGTCAGCCTGGTCGCCGCCATGACGGTCACCGACTGGCTGGACATCGGCGCCGGCTTCGACGCCCAGTACGCCAAGGCGACCCTGTCGTCGGCCCTGCCGAACCTGCCGACCGTCGCCGGCGTGGCCCCGCTGGTGCTGATCCCTGCAGCGACCGACGGCCGCAACGACCTGGAAGGCGACGGCTGGGATTACGGATGGAACGCCGGCGCCCAGATGCATTTCGGCAAGCTGGACTTGGGCGTGTCCTACCGCTCCAAGATCGAGCACGAGCTTGAGGGCACGGTGAACATCTCAGGTCTGACCGGCGCCCTGGCCGCCGCCAACGTCTCGGCTGACGGCGTGGCGAGCTTCAACACTCCCTGGTACGCCACCGTCTCGGCCCGTTACGCCGTCAACGACCGCCTGACCCTGAACGCCCAGGTCAATCAGATCGGCTGGAGCGAGTTCGACGCCATCCGCGTCGCCTACGGAGCCACCGGCTCGTCGACCATCGTTCAGGACTATGATGACGTCACCACCGGCGCGATCGGCATCGACTACAAGATCGATCCGACCATGACGGTCCGAGCCGGCCTGGGCTACGACCCGACCCCGACCTCGGACGATCACCGCACCGCCCGTATCCCGGACGGCGACCGCTGGCTCTACGCCGCCGGTCTGTCCAAGACGATCGGTTCGATGACCTTCGACGGCGCCGTCACCTACATCGACATCGACACCGCCACGATCAACGACACGCGCGACGTCTATGGCAACGGCCTGGTCATCTCGAACCTGCGAGGCGAGGCCAAGGGCTCGGGCGTCGGCTTCTCGATGGGCGCCACCTGGGCCTTCTAAGGTCCGCACACGCCTGACATGAGAACGGCGGCTCCTGCGAAGGAGCCGCCGTTTTTTATTCCTCCACCGCGTAGCGGGGGAGGGGGACCGCGCGTAGCGGGGTGGAGGGGCGGAAACGGGCGCGATATCCGACGTTTCACGCCGTGCGGCGTTCGCCCCCTCCACCGCTTCGCGGTCCCCCTCCCCCGTTTCGCTACGCTTGACGGGGGAGGATTTAGATCAGGCCTTGGCGCCGCCGACATAGCCCTTGCCGCCGTTGGACGGGCGGCGACGGGGACGGCGCTTCATTTCGCCTTCAGCCGGCTTGACGTTGTCGTTGATCGACGGGACGCGCTCGCCGGCCAGGGGGTTGTAGGCGCGTTCGGGACGCGGGGCCGCCGGGGTCTCGCCGGGACGGGCGCGACGCTGGCGATGAGGCTGGCCGCCGCCTTCCGGGCGCACGCCGTCGCGATGCGGGACGCGGCTGCGTCCACGACCGCCCCGGCCGCCTTCGTTGCGGTCGCCGCCTTCGCGTTCCGGCATGGTCGCCTTCTTGCCGACGCCGGTGGCCATGATGGTGGCGTCCAGCTGGCCAAGGGCCTTGTCGTTGCGACGGTCGATGGCCGGGATCTTCTGGCGCGTGACCTTTTCGATATCCTTCAGCAGCTTCATCTCGTCGCCGGCGACGAAGCTGACGGCGGTGCCGTCCTTGCCCGCCCGCGCGGTGCGGCCGATGCGGTGGACGTAGCTTTCCGGCACGTGGGGCAGTTCGAAGTTCACGACGTGCGAGACGCCGTCCACGTCGATGCCGCGCGCGGCGATGTCGGTGGCGACCAGCACCCGCAGCTTGCCGGCCTTGAAGGCGGCCAGGGTGCGCTCACGCTGGGGCTGGCTCTTGTTGCCGTGGATGGCGCCCGCTTCGACGCCGCCGGCTTCCAGATAGGCCGCGACCTTGTCGGCGCCGTGCTTGGTCTTGGTGAAGACCAGGCAGCGCGTATATTCGGGATCCGAGAACATCTCGGTCAGCAGGGCGCGCTTCTTGCCCTGTTCGACCCAGACGATCGATTGGCTGATACGTTCGACGGTAGTGGCCTGCGGCGTGACCTGGACCTTGACCGGGTCCTTCAGCAACTCGCCCGCCAGCTTGCCGATCTCGCCCGGCATGGTCGCCGAGAAGAACAGGTTCTGACGCTTGGCCGGGATCTTGGAGACGATCTGGCGGATCGGCTTGATGAAGCCCAGGTCCAGCATCTGGTCGGCCTCGTCCAGCACGAAGATCTCGGTCTGCGACAGGTCCAGGTTCTTCTGCTGGATGTGGTCCAGCAGGCGGCCGGGCGCGGCGACCAGGATGTCCAGACCCTGTTGCAGGGCGCGTTCCTGACCGCCGTATTTCACGCCGCCGAAGATGACCGCGACCCGGAAGCCCAGGTGGGCGCCGTAGGCCTTGAAGCTGTCGCCGATCTGGGTGGCCAGTTCACGCGTGGGCGACAGGACCAGCACGCGGGTCGTGCGCGGTTTGGGGGCGATGCGGTTCTCGGCCAGGCGATGCAAGATCGGCAGGGCGAAGGCGGCGGTCTTGCCGGTGCCCGTCTGGGCGATGCCCAACAGGTCCTTGCCGGCCATGACGTCGGGGATGGCCTTTTCCTGGATCGGGGTCGGCTTGGTGTAGCCGGTCGAGGCCAGCGCCTGGAGGAGGGCCTTGTTCAGGCCCATGGATTCGAAGGTGGTGCTCACAGCAGTATCTTTCGCGTGCGGCGACGCGCATCGGCCATGGCATGACGCCGTCGGGCCGCGCACCGCCAGTCCCGACGGGGCCTCAAGGAATGAGGCCTGCGGGGTGGATCGGGCGCCGCCCCGCGTGTCCGGGCAGCGAATGGATATGAGGGGCCGGCGGCTTCTACAGACAGGTCTGAATCAGACCCACACGCGCTGGAGACGCCGGAGATCGCGATTGTGCGACGCAGCGCAAATGGGCGCTTATCGCCGATAAGTCAACTGCCGCACACATCAGGGCGCGTATCGCGTCGCCGCCTCGGGCAGGCCGTCGGGCAGCCCGATGGCCGCGCGCCACTCCTCAGGATGCAACCGCGCCATCTCCAGATCCAGCCAGGCCAGCGGCTTCAGCCTCCCGTCCTCATCCCAGAATCGCTCCGCCCACGGCTGTCCCATCTCGCGCGCCCGCGCCCGATCCCGCGCCGTCGCCTCCGGCCCCAGATGCGTCGCCCGCCAGTGATACAGCCACGGAATATGCCAGTGCGGCGCGCTGGTCAGCCGCTCGTCCCGCATCGCCGCCGCCAGACATTCCGCCAGCGCCCGCGCATCCTCCAACTGGGCGGAAAAGGCGTCGCGCCGCGCCTGGATATGCCGGTCCCAGCCTTCCGCCGGCTCGATCGGCCCCGCCTGCGCCGGATCGGGCCGTTTCCACCCCTCCGCCTCGCGCCGCTTCCACAGGGCGTGCACCCCCACGTCATAGCGCGCGGCGACCGAGCGCGCGGTCTCGCCGTCCTCCCACGCCTTGCGAACCTCGGCCCAGACGGCGTCCGGCCGGATCTTGCGATGTATGCCCTGGCTCATGGGGATAGGGTCGTCGCACGCCCCTGCGTCATCATCGGACGCAGGCCTCGCCGCGCGCCGATTTAGGATGGCTGGCGCGCCTTACCTGACATGTCGCGATGTGGAAAATCAGGTCTCTAGCCTCGAAAATCGCCCGTCTTCCGGCCTGAGGTAGAGACCGCCCCATACTGTCCGCATGGAAAAACGCCGATACAAGATCAAACCGCCCGAGGTCTGGACCCAGGTCCGACAGGACTATCTCTCCGGCCTCGACGCCAGGACCACAGCCGCCCGCCACGGCGTCACCGAGGCCGCCCTGCGCGCCCGCGCCACCAAGGAGGGCTGGTCCCGCCACCCGCGCACCGAGGCCCCGCCGCCCGCGCCGCCGCCGCTGTCGGCTCAGGACGCCGCCGACCTGTCGCCCGACGACCCCAACGATCCGTTGGCCCTGGCCCGCGCCGCCGCCCAGGCCTCGGGCCGCGCCCTCCACGCCCAGGACTTCGCCCAGGCCCGCGCCCTGGCGGCTTTAGCCGAGACCTATCGCAAACTGGCCGACCGCGACGGCCCCGGCCGCGCCTCCCGCCTGACGCTCAAGACCGCGCCCCTGCAACTGGTCTTCGACATCCTGACCAATCAGGCGGAGGCCCAGCGCCGCTTCGCCATGAACACCAGCGACAAGAGCGACTGGGAACTGAGAGGCCAGTACTGGCAGGTTAACGAGAAGCTGGAGCGCGCCAACGACGAGTGGAGCGAGGCCCAACTGGCCCGCCGCGTCCAGCTGGACCGCCGCATCGCCGCCCTGGAGACTCAACTGCGTGAGGCCGGCCTCGACCCCGTCATAGAGCGCGAACAGGACCGCCGCATCTCCAAAGGCATCGACCTCTACCTCGGCACTTGGCGTGGGATCGTGTCGATGGAGGAATGGGAGAAGACGCTGGATGAGCTCTAATCCGCCCTTCTCCCCTTGCGGGAGAAGGCGCCCCGCAGGGGCGGATGAGGGGTCGGTTCGACCCAAACCGCCATGGCCGCCGAAATGGAGACCAGCCGCACCCAGCTGAACCGCGTCCTCGACCCGGAGGCTTCAAACGTGACGCTGGACACGCTCAGCCGCGCGGCACGTGTGCTGGGTCGCGCGTTGTAAGGTGGAGTTAATCTAGCCCCTCAATCTCCGCGCTCGAACACGTGAGGTTGTCAGTTCTTCGGTTGCGACATCCACATACGCGATTTCAAGAATATGGTTGTCTTCGAGGGACCATCGGCAAACGGCGGGCTGACTGGGATCAATCTCAAGCCCATCCTGAATCCGCACCTTAAAAGGACCGCCCTCGACCAAGCCAGCTACGCTAACCACCTGCCCGTGGCCTCGACCGCGCACGACGCTAAGGGCCGCCGGATACCAGTCTCGTCGCCAATGAGCCTTCTTCAACCTTAACGGCCGGTCAGGCACCGCTTTGGGGCAATTGTGCCGTAGAAACGAACCGTCTCCTGCCGTGATGAAGCTCCCGCCCTTTGGGCCTGGTACATAGTGTATGGGCATCCCGCACTTTCGGCAGTGTGAAACACGCCGCCATTTCAAAAGTGATCTCTCAAAAGGCGGGGCCAGACTTCCAAGCAGTGGCGCTTCTGGAAAGGGGCGAGGTGGCTGGGAGTTGGGATGGCCGCCCTTGAAATTGCAAACGCAATCTGGCGGATGATTATAGCCGTTGCACGCCATTGCAGTCTCCGTGGTTGATCGGCGACCTGACCATACGCACGCGTCATTTACGGTCGTGGGCACAATATATGGCGTAAGAACGAATTGGCAACACTCGATCTGGCGTGTGCTACTGTGCTACGGCTTGTTGCTGCATCTACGGATGGTCTTGTTCAGCGTTCGCACTAACGTCATGTCTTGCTGGCGAGGAGCAGGATCCCGTCCGCTGCCGCCAGGACCGCGAAATGGAGACCAGCCGCGCCCAATTGAACCGCGTCCTCGACCCGAAGCCGTCGAATGCGACGCTGGACACACTCGCCCCGCCGCTGGGGCATTCGCTGAAGGTGGAGTTGGTTTAGGCGAGCCGATCATGCCCGAACGCCAAATCGTCCGCGCGCTTAGTGACGAAGATGCTATGGGGTGGCTGGCTGATTTGTGATGACGCCTTACGGTGATCGACGGCGTGAAAACAGCTTCACTTGAGAACGAAATCGGAACATTCTTGGATTTATGAGCCAGGATCACATGAACTCCATTGAACTGTTCGCGGGCGCAGGCGGGCTTGGCATAGGCCTCCACCGGGCGGGATTTCATCCCTTGAAGGTGGTCGAGCGTGACGCCTACTGCTGCGACACCATTCGCGAGAACCAGAGACGCGTCGGTTCAATGGTTGCGGACTGGGCCTTGGAGCAGTGCGATGTTCGGTCAGTCAATTTCAGCGCCTACTCCAGCAAGCTCGACTTAATCTCCGGCGGACCGCCCTGCCAGCCCTTTTCCATGGGCGGCAAGCACAAGGCCTATGACGACGCGCGTGACATGTTCCCCGAGGCCATTCGAGCGGTCCGCGAGGCGCGGCCGAAGGCCTTCGTATTCGAGAACGTCAAAGGCCTGACGCGGGCCAGCTTTCAGAACTACTTCGAATATATCCAGCTCCAGATGCGGCATCCCGAGATCACGGCGCGGCCGGATGAGGACTGGAGCGAGCATCATGCGCGATTGGAACAGCATCATATGTCAGGGTCTCGCGAAGGCCTGAACTATCGGCTGGTGACCCGTCTGCTGAATGCCGCGAACCACGGTGTTCCGCAGAAGCGCGAACGCGTCCTGTTCGTGGGGTTCCGCGAAGACCTCGATCTTGAATGGTCCTTCCCGGTCGAAACCCATTCTGCGGATGCCTTGCTTTGGGAACAGCACCGTGACGGGGTCTACTGGGATCGTCACAAGGTGGCTCGCAAAGATCGGCCCGAGAATGAGGTATTGGCCCAGCGCGCCTTGCGCATGGACGCCAAGCCGACGACCGCGCCATGGAAGACGGTGCGAGACGCTATCGCGGACCTGCCCGATCCCGAATATTCAAAGGACAAGGCAACGGCGGTTTCGAACCATCGCTTCCAGTCTGGTGCGCGCAGCTATACGGGGCACACCGGCAGTCCTCTCGACGAACCGGCGAAGACCCTGAAGGCAGGGGTCCACGGCGTGCCGGGCGGTGAGAACATGCTGCTGAAGCCAACGGGTGAAGTTCGCTATTTCACCGTTCGTGAAAGCGCGCGCTTGCAGACCTTCCCCGATGACTATGTATTCCACGGCTCGTGGAGCGAGACGATGCGACAACTGGGGAATGCCGTGCCGGTGCGGTTGGCGGAAATGGTGGGCAAGGATGTGGCGCGACGGCTGAGGTTCGCCGCGTGACAGGTGTAGCTGGATATACCGAGTTCGAATTCGATCTACCCGATGCGCTTCTGAATCATCTGATCAAGGTGCTAGACGCCTTAGCTCCCGCGCCATTGCGAGCAAATGCTGTCTCCGAGGTGCCAGAGGCTCAGGGTGTCTATCAGCTCTTCTTGGACGGCAAACTCGTCTACATCGGCAAGACGGATGCGGAAGCCGGTCTTCGAAAGCGTCTGGACCGGCATGCATTCAAGATCCAGCATCGGACTGGATTGGATCCCAGGCGAGTGAGTTTCCGCGCGGTTCGGATATTCGTCTTCACCGCTATTGATCTAGAAACCCAACTCATCAAGCACTACGCAAAAGACGGAACTGCGTGGAATAATCGAGGTTTCGGGGCCAACGATCCGGGACGCCGCCGAGATCGCACCCGAATTCGTGCCGTGAACTTTGACGCCCTGTACCCTGTCGATATCGACCGACCGCTGGATGTCGATTTTTCCACGGCTTCAACAGTGGGCGAGGTCGTTGCCCGTCTGAAGCAGGCCTTGCCTTATACTTTCCGATACGAGACTGAGGGCAGGAAGCCTGCAACCGATCTGATGGTGACACCAATTTCTTTGCCGGCTGCTCCAATGTCGGCTCGCCAGGTGTTGGAAGCAGCTACCGAGCTTTTGCCGAAGGGCTGGCAGGCCACAAGCTTCTTGCACCAACTGATCCTATACCCGGAGACGGTGGACGATTATCCAGATGCGACGGTGATCGCGAGATCGTAATACAGAGCGCCTGAGAGCATAGCCCCTACAGCCGCCCCTTCCTGAACCGCTCCTGCGCTTCCGCCGCCGCGTCCGCCCGCCAACGCTTCGGCGCCGACTTGTCCACCTCTTCCCCCGCGCCGGTCAGGGCTTCGTTGGCGAACTCCAGGTCCATCAGCTTCATGCGCTTGATCTCGTCGCGCAGGCGGCCGGCTTCCTCGAACTCCAGGTTGGAGGCGGCCTCGCGCATGCGGCCTTCCAGGTCGCGCAGGGCGGCCTGGAAGTTGGAGCCGACGAAGGGTTTGGAGGCCTCGGCCACGCCGGGCCGGGTGATCCGGTCCATCTCGCGCGACTCATAGGGGCTGGCCATGATCTCCTTGATGTCGCGCTTGACGCTCTCGGGGGTGATGCCGTGTTCGGTGTTGTAGGCGACCTGGCGTTCGCGGCGGCGGTCGGTCTCGGCGATGGCGCGCTCCATACTGCCGGTCATGCGGTCGGCGTACAGGATGACGCGGCCGTCCACGTTGCGCGCGGCCCGGCCGATGGTCTGGATCAATGAGGTCTCGGAGCGCAGGAAGCCCTCCTTGTCCGCATCCAGGATGGCGACCAGGCCGCACTCGGGGATGTCCAGCCCCTCGCGCAGCAGGTTGATGCCGATCAGGCAGTCGAACGATCCCAGTCGCAGGTCGCGCAGGATTTCGATCCGCTCCAGCGTATCGACGTCGGAGTGCATGTAGCGGACGCGCACCCCCTGTTCGTGCATATATTCGGTCAGGTCCTCGGCCATCTTCTTGGTCAGGGTGGTGACCAGGCTGCGATAGCCCTTGGCGGTCGTCGCCTTGACCTCGTCGATGACGTCGTCGACCTGGTTGCGGGTCTTGCCCGACACGGGGCGGATCTCGACCGGCGGGTCGATCAGGCCGGTGGGTCGGATGACCTGCTCGACGAAGACGCCGCCCGCCTGTTCCATCTCCCACGGGCCGGGGGTGGCTGACACGTGCACCGTCTGGGGGCGCATGGCCTCCCATTCCTCGAACTTCAGCGGGCGGTTGTCGATGCAGGAGGGCAGGCGGAAACCGTATTCCGCCAGCGTGGATTTGCGGCGGTAGTCGCCGCGGAACATGCCGTTGATCTGGCCGATGGTGACGTGGCTCTCGTCCACGAACAGCAGGGCGTTGTCGGGGATGTATTCGAAGAAGGTGGGCGGGGGCTCGCCCGGCGCGCGGCCGGTCAGCCAGCGGGAGTAGTTCTCGATGCCGGCGCAGCTGCCGGTGGCCTCCATCATCTCCAGGTCGAACCGGGTGCGTTGCTCCAGCCGCTGGGCCTCCAGCAGCTTGCCGTTCTCGACCATCCAGTCCAGCGTCTCCTTCAGCTCGGCCTTGATGCCGCTGGTGGCCTGGTTCAGCGTCGGGCGCGGGGTCACATAGTGGCTGGCGGCGTAGACGGTGATCTCGGTCAGGTCGGCGGTCTTCTTGCCGGTCAGGGGATCGAACTCCTGGATCGCCTCCAACTCGTCCCCGAACAGGCTGATGCGCCAGGCGCGGTCCTCAAGGTGGACCGGGAATATCTCGATCACATCGCCGCGCTTCCTGAACATGCCGCGGTCGAAGTTCAGGTCGTTGCGCTTGTACTGCAGCGCGATCAGATCCGCCCGCAGCTTCGCCTCATCGATCTGGTCCCCGACCTTCAGCGTGAACGTCATCGCCGTATAGGTCTCCACCGACCCGATGCCGTAGATGCAGCTGACGCTGGCGACGACGATCACATCCTCCCGCTCCAGTATCGCCCGAGTAGCCGAGTGCCGCATCCGGTCGATCTGCTCGTTGATGGACGAATCCTTCTCAATGTAGGTGTCGGTTCTCGGAACATAGGCTTCCGGCTGATAGTAGTCGTAGTAGCTTACGAAGTATTCGACGGCGTTGTCCGGAAAGAAACTCTTGAACTCGGAATAGAGCTGGGCCGCCAGCGTCTTGTTCGGGGCCAGGATCAGGGCCGGGCGCTGAGTTTCCTCGATCACCTTGGCCATGGTGAAGGTCTTGCCCGAGCCGGTGACGCCCAGCAGCACCTGGTCGCGGTCGCCCGCATCCGCCTGGGCCACCAGTTCTGCGATGGCGGCAGGCTGGTCGCCAGCGGGAGTGTATTTGGTCTCCAGTCGGAAACGACCGCCCTTCTTCTTGCCCTCGTGCGAGGGGCGGTGCGGCACCCAGTCGGCGGGGGCCGCGATGGGCTCCTCCGGCGTCAGGCGCGGGCCGGTGACCGGCGCGAACATCGGCATCTTGCCCGTATCGCGGATGAAGGCAGTGGACGCCTCCTGCACCCCCGGATTTGGCACGTGAACGGGCTTGGCCGGCTTGGCGGCGGCGGGCTTCGGCGTCGAAGAACGGTTCATGAACAGAACTTAGTGAGCACTTGCGGGTCACGCCATAGCGCGCGAGGCGTCAAGCCGTTGCATCTCGGATGTTGGAACAAAAACCGTCAGAAAACGCCGTAATGTAACAACATAATGCTCACTTTCAGGCCTGACTGCGGCATTCCGCGCGTATTTTGACCGCGATGTGAACGTTTGTGTGACTTTTTCAGTTGTGGTTGGTTCGCGTTGCGCCTAGGGCTGACACACAATCGATATATTACGTATATCGGTGATACATACCTGCGATATGCGGGGTGCGTTAAGTATCGTATCAATACAGCTTGTGAATGAGGCGTATGCGTAACCGTAAGAACCATCTCCTTGCGTCGACTATGGTCGGCGGAATTGTTACAGCATCGCTCGCGATGTTTGCTCCATCCATCGCTGCAGCCCAAGATGCTGCCGTTGCTCAGGCCGGTGAAGCGTCGACCGTCGATGAGATCGTCGTCATCGGATCGCGTATTCGTCGCGACAACTACAACGCACCGTCGCCGACCCAGGTCGTGACGCGTGAGGAGGCGACCCTTCAGGGCTTCGCCTCGACGACCGAGGCGCTGCAAAGCACGGCCGTCACCGGCGGCACGTCGCAGATCAACAACTCCTATGGCGGTTACGTCACGGACGGCGGTCCCGGCGCGAACACCATCGGCCTGCGCGGCATGTCGCCGAGCCGCACCCTGGTGCTGCTGAATGGTCGCCGGGTTTCGCCGGCTGGTTCGCGTGGTTCGGTCGGCGCGGCTGACCTGAACGTGCTGCCGACCGCGATGATCGATCGCGTCGAAATCCTGCGGGATGGCGCCTCTTCGGTCTACGGCTCCGATGCCGTCGCCGGCGTGGTCAACATCCAGACCCGCAAGAATATCGATGGCGTGACGATCGAAGGCCAGCGCAATGAGCCGCTGGAAGCCAATGGCGCCGGCGGTTCGACCCGTCTGTCGCTGACGGCCGGAACCAGCGGCGATCGCTGGCGCGCGGCCGGCTCGATCGAGCGCTACGAGCGTGACGAACTGACCCTGCGCGACCGTGAGTTCACGCGTTGCCAGACGGATGGTTTCCGCAACGGTCAGGACTTCATCGATCCGGTGACCGGCCTGTCGAAATGCTATCCGATCACCACGACCGGCTCGAACGGCGTGTCGATCAACACGGTCTCCCTGGGCGTCGAAGGCGCACCGACGGCCAGCGGCGCGCGCACCTTCGTCGGCACGGCCGGCATTGGCGCGCCGGGATCGGTCGGAACCGTCTTCAACCGCTTTCGTCCGAACGCGGGCGTCGGCGGCGGCGTGCCCGGCTTTGAAGGCGTCGGCGGCGGCGCCAACGACCTGAACGTCCGTGACACCTTCGAAGACCGCATGCTGAACGAGTCGCTGATCTCGCCCGTCGAGATCACGACCCTGTATGGCGAGGCCGGCTATCAGTTGCAGGCTCTCGGGGATGCTGAAATCTACGGCGAGGCGCTGTTCAATCGCCGCAAGTCTTCGCAGACGGGCTATCGCCAGCTGTCTCTCGACTACGCCAAGGGCAGCCCGCTGATCCCGGACAGCCTGGATTTCAGCACGGTCATGGCCGACCAGGGCCTGAACAAGGGGCAGGACGTCGGCGTTCGCGCCTTCATCGGCTTCGGTAACGACTACTCCGAGCAAGAGGTCGATTTCGGCCGCTACGTCGCCGGCATCAAGGGCAACTTCTTCATTCCGGAATGGCGCTATGACGCGTCGGTCAGCTACTCGCGGTCCAAGTCGACCTACACGAGCCAGCAGTTCCTTACGGACCGTCTGATCGAAACCCTGGACGTCGTCGAAACTGCTCCAGGTCAGTTCCAATGCGCTCAACTCGGCGCCAACCCCGGCTGCGTCGCTGCGCCCGCATTGAACGCCCAGACCATCGGCGGCGTCCTACCGCAGAACTGGGTCGATTACGTCTTCCGCCCGGTGACCGGCACGACCGAGTTCACCGAGAAGGTCGTCAGCTTCGGCATCGACGGTCCTCTGTTCAGCCTGCCGGCTGGCCGCGTCATGGGCTTCTTCGGCGCCGAATGGCGTGAATCGGAAATCGACGACACTCCGGGTCTCGATAGCCAACTGGGCAACACCTACAACTTCTCGACCTCGGCCATCACGCGCGGCTCGGACTCGGTGAAGGAAGTCTTCGGCGAGATCGAAGCACCGATCCTGGCGGACATGCCCTTCGCCAAGGAACTGACGCTGAACGGTTCGTTCCGCTACACCGACTATGACTCCTACGGCGACGACACGACCTACAAGATCGGTCTGGTCTATCGCCCGATCGACTGGGTCACGGTTCGCGGCACCTACGGCACCTCGTACCGCGCACCGGCGCTGTTCGAACAGTTCGTGGGCGCAACGACGGGCTTCCAGTCGAACACGCTGGACCGCTGCAACAACTACGGCGCGCCGAACGTGAACCCGAACCGGGTCGCCAACTGCACCGCCGAAGGCCTGCCGGGCGATTTCCAGTCGGTCAGCAGCGTTCGCGTCGTCACCTCGGGCGGCG
The DNA here is from genome assembly GCF_979258305.1 of Brevundimonas sp. AC546. Lineage (NCBI taxonomy): Bacteria > Pseudomonadati > Pseudomonadota > Alphaproteobacteria > Caulobacterales > Caulobacteraceae > Brevundimonas > Brevundimonas sp. AC546. Next base: position 1,467,310 of record NZ_OZ409849.1, on the reverse strand, counting down.
CAGACGCCGGCCTGTCCGCTGAAACCTCGACCAACATGACCGTCGGTCTGGTGCTTCAGCCGCCGTTGCCGTCCAACTGGGGCGATCTGTCCTTCGCCGTCGATTACTACGAAATCGAAGTCGAAAACGGCGTGTCGCGGACGGGTGCGAGCGAAATCCTGACCCGCTGCTACGACTCCAACCCGTCCGAGTTCTCGGCCGACAACGGCTTCTGCCGTCTGGTCACGCGTAGCGCCGTCGACAACAGCCTGACGGTGCAGGACAGCTACATCAACCTGGCCACCGACAATGTGAAGGGCCTCGACTACACCGTGCGCTATCGCAAGGACGTCGGCCCCGGCACGGCGTTGTTCAACCTGGCTGTGACGCAGTACACGGAAATCTCGAGCAAGCTGTTCGCCGAAGATCCGCTGGAAGATTTCACCGGCATGGTCAACAACCCGGAGTTCACCGGGACGGCTGACGTGTCCTACGCGTGGGACAAGTGGCGCGTGCGTTACGGCGTCGAATGGATCCAGGGCACGGACAGCTACGACTACTATGGCGAGGATCCGGCGACTTCGGACTACGACCTGGAAGTCGGCGACTACTGGCTGCACAATGCATCGGTTCAATATTCGGCCAATGGCTGGACGGCGACCGCTGGCGTGCGCAACCTGTTCAACGAAGATCCGCCGGTTATCTCGTCGGGCGTCTACAACCGGGTCGGCAACGCCCCGCTGTACTCGGGCTACGACTACCTGGGCCGCACGGCCTTCGTGAACCTGACCAAGTCGTTCTAAGCGCGACTTCAGGACGACTGATCAGGGCGGCGGACTTCGGTCCGCCGCCCTTTTTTTTGGCCCCCGCAGAACACCGTCGCTTGACTCGCTCGCACAGTATGTCCCATACACTGTGTATCACACACTATGTGACGCACGGAGATAGCGCGTGAGCCAGAACGAGGAGGCGCTTCTGTTCGAGAGTTTGCGGCTGGAGCTGCGGCGGGGGTCGTTGATCCTGGCCGTGCTGGCGAGCTTGCGGCGCGAACAATACGGCTATTCGCTACGGGTGGCCCTGGGCGAGGTCGGGGTCGAGATGGAAGAGAGCACCCTCTACCCGCTGCTGCGCCGGCTGGAGAGCCAGGGCCTGCTCGACAGCGAGTGGCGCGAGGAGGAGCGGCGCAAGAAGCGGTTCTATCGCCTGTCGCCGCGCGGCGAGGCGATGCTGGCGCGGCTGGCGATCGAATGGCGCGGCCTGTCGGCCTCGCTGGAAAAGATGCTGTGAACACCGGGAAAGAGGGAGAGACCGGCATGGACCTGGTCGAACGTTATCTGAAGAGCTTGGCGGCCCAACTGCCCAAGGCTGATCGCGACGACATCGTCGCCGAACTGCGTGACGAAATCATGGGGCGGATCGATGCGCTGGAGGCGCGTCTGGGGCGTGCCCCCAGCGACGACGAAGTCGAGGCCCTGCTGCGCGAGGTGGGCCATCCACTGACCGTGGCGGCGCGCTATCGTTCGGGGGCGCAGGCGCTGATGGGACCGGAGCTCTATCCCTGGTGGATGTTCGGGGTGAAGGTCGGCCTGACGGTCATGGCCTGCGTGACCCTGGCCGGGTTGGCGGTGCGCGTGCTGATTGGCGACGTCTATGTCGGTCAGGCGATCGGGCAGGGGATATCCAGCCTGTTCAATGGGACGGTGACCATCGTCGGCCTGTTGACCGTCGCCGGCTTCGTGCTGGAACGGCAGGAGAAGAAGCCGGACTTCATCTCCAAATGGCGGGTCAAGGATTTGAGCGTGTTCGATCTGGGCGGCGATTTCGACGCCGACCAGTGGGGGCAACGGCTGGCGCGCGGCGACTGGTCCTCGACCCAAGGCAAGCCAAAGGCCAAGCCCGGTCAGGAGGTGCGCAAGAGCGCCGAGATGTCGCCGGTCGCCCGCGCGGTGGCCAGCGCCATCGGCTGGGCCGTGGTGCTGCTGTGGTGGACGGGCCTGCTGCAGGTCGCGCCGACCCGGCCTGAATATCTGGCGGGCGTCGTCGACGGCGTCGATTACGGGCAAATCCTGAGCGAGATGGTGCGCGCAGCCTATTGGCCGGTCGCCTTGTTCGCAGCATGCCGGGTCGGGTTCGACCTGATGCGGGCGGCGTCGGGCGGGAATGTGCGTCTGACGGCGCTGGGCGATCTGGCGTTCGGGATCGCGGCCGCGGGGGGTGTGCTGTGGGTCTGGTTCTGGTCGGCGCTGTCGCCGCTGATCTGGGTCGGCAGCGTCACCGACTTCGTGGACCGAGTGCGGGTGCTAATCGGCCGCTCCGGCGAGGATGTGGGCGGGGTGGCGACGATCCTGATGGTCGTCGTGGTCTGGGCCTTCGCCGCCGAGGTGGTGCGGGTGGTTCGGGCGGCGGCGCGGCTGGTCGTCGGGCGGTGAGGCGGCAACCCTCTTGACGGCGTGTAACCTATAGGTGATATGTCACCCCAAGGTTACTTCAGGAGAGTGTCATGGACAATGAGGAACGCGTCGCCGCGCTGCGGGGGAAGTCGGGTCGCGGCCGATACTGGTGGGGCGGGATCGCCATGATCGTCGTCGGCGTCGCAGCCTTGGTTGGGGGATCGGGCTTCGCCCTTCTCGTCGGTACCGACGGCGATCAGGCGACGACGGCCGGCGTAGCAGCGGGCTTCGGCTTCGGCCTTGTGATAGTCGGGGCGCTCATGGCCTGGTGCGGCCGGCCCGGCCAGCCGATCGACGTGGCGGGGAGCGGAGAGGGAGTGCGTCGCGAAAAACTCCAGCAGGCGCGCACCCGGCAGTTGGTCCTCTATCCTCTGGTGCTACTGCTCTTCATGGCTCAGGCCCATATGGCCATGCATCGGGTCTTGGGCGGAGACCACAACCTCGGCGCCTTTGTGCAGATTTTGCTGCCGGTCCTGTACGGCTGGTTGATCCCGGTGCTGGTCATGGGCTGGGACTGGCATGCGCAGAAGAACCGTCGCCTCCTGGAAGACGAGCTGACCCAGGTGATGCGGGCGCGGTCGATGATCCTGGCCTTCGTGGTGCTGATGAGCGGCGTCACGGTCGCCTTGGGGTTGGGCCTGTGGCGCGCGGACTATGGGGTGATGGCTCTACCCTATGTGCTGGCCCTGGGCGGCGCGTCGGCGGGCCTGCGGTTCGCCTGGCTGGACCGGGAGGCCGGCCGCGATGGGTGATCCGCGACTGGGGTCACGGCTCAAGGAACTGCGTACCGCCGCGGGCCTGACCCAGCAGGGCCTGGCCGACAAGGCCAGCGTCTCGCGCAAGACCATCAATACGGTCGAGAACGGCGTCTTCGTGCCCTCCACCGTCCTGGCGCTGGAACTGGCGCGGGCGCTGGAGACGACGGTGGAGGGACTGTTCTTCCTCAAGGACTGATGTGATCCATGTCCGAAAACCGCGAGACATCGCGGGCCAGCGGGGGCATCCTGTCCTCATGGAACAGCCCCTGGATCAGGACGCCTGCTGGCGCGCCATCGTGGCGCGGGACGCCCGTTTCGACGGGCGTTTCTTCACAGGCGTGACCTCCACCGGGATCTATTGCCGCCCGGTCTGTCCGGCGCGAACGCCGAAGCGGGAGAATGTCGTCTTTCATCCGACGGCGGCTGCGGCCGAGGAGGCGGGGCTTCGGGCCTGCCTGCGCTGCCGACCGGAGACCGCGCCGGAAATGGGCGCCTGGCGCGGCACGTCGAACACGGTCAGCCGCGCGCTGGCCCTGATCGAGGCGGGGGCGCTGGACACGGGCAATGCGGAGGCTTTGGCCACACGGCTGGGCATGGGCGAGCGGCAACTGCGCCGCCTGTTCCGCCAGCACCTGGGCGCCGCGCCGGTCAGCGTGGCCCAGACGCGGCGCGTGCTGCTGGCCAAACAGCTGATCCACGAAAGCGACCTGTCGATGGCCGAGGTGGCGATGGCCTCCGGCTTCGGCAGCGTGCGGAGGTTCAACGAGACCTTCCAGGCCCTGTATGGACGGCCGCCGTCCGACCTGCGGCGCCGCAGGATCGAGAGCGAACCGGGCGGGGTGGTCAAGATCGGCCTGTCCTATCGCCCGCCGTATGACTGGACCGCCATGATGACGACGTTGGCGATGCGCGGCGTCGCGGACGAGGCGGTAGGCGACGGCGTCTGGACCCGGCGGCTGCGCGCCGCCTTGGACGGCACAGACGGATTGGTGACGGTGCGCCCTGCCGCCACCGGAAAGGCGGCGGTTGAGACGCGGATCGCTGAGCTCAAGGCCTTGCCCGGCGTGCTGGCGCGGGTGCGGCGCGTGTTCGATCTCGCCGCCGATCCCGAGGCGATCACGCGCGACCTGTCGGCAGATCCCGTCCTGCGGGCGGCGCTTGAGGCGCGGCCGGGGCTGCGGCCTCCGGGCGACTGGATCGACGCGGGCGAAGATGCGCCCAGCGACCGTCTGGCGACGACGGACATGGGATTGCTGGCGCGCGCGGAGCGGTGGCGGCCGTGGCGCGCCTATGGCGCCCTGTACTGGAATCTGATCGAGGAGCGGCGAGATGAAGAAGCAGCCTGAAATGCATTTGACCCTGGACCGTATCGCGTCGCCCCTGGGCGAGGTGCTGGTCGTCACCGACGCGGACGGTGCGGTGCGGGCGCTGGATTTCCACGACTACGAGGCGCGGCTTCGTTTGCTGCTACGCAGGCACTACGGCGAGGTCGTGCTGACCGAAGGCCGTGCGCCGCAGCCGGTGCGCCAGGCGGTCGAGGCCTGGTTCGGCGGCGACCTGACCGCCTTCGACGCGATCGCGGTCCGCACCGGCGGCACCGAATTTCAGCGTGCGGTCTGGAAGGCCTTGCGCGACATCCCCGCCGGCGAGACGCGTAGCTATGCCCAACTCGCCACCGCAATGGGCGCGCCCAAGGCGGTGCGGGCCGTTGGCCTGGCCAACGGCGCCAACCCCGTCGGCGTCATCGTGCCCTGCCACCGCGTGATAGGAGCGAACGGGACGCTGACCGGCTATGCGGGCGGGCTGGAACGCAAGCGCTGGCTGCTGGCGCACGAGGCCGGCGGCCGACTGCTTTAGTTGGTCGGCGGTGGAGGCGTAGGCGAGAGGGGAGAGATCACCTGGGGCGCGGTGGGCGGGGCCCCGGCCTTCAGTTGTGCGATATAGTCCAGTTCGCGCTTGGCGTTTGCGTCCTCTGGATCGATCTCGAGCGCGGCGTCATAGGCGGCCTTGGCCTCTTCCAGACGGCCCAGTTCGATCAGGCTGAAGCCGCGCCGGCGATGGAACGGGCCGCGATGCAGAACCATCAGCATGTCGTCGTCCGTCAGGGCCGCGTCAGCCAGGACCAGAGCGTCGTTCCAACGCGCCAGCCCCTGCAGTGCGGCGGCCTTTTCAACGAGCAACAGCCAGTTCTTCGGCTGCACTTTCAGCGCGCGATCCAGATAGGCGATGCCCTCGTCATAGCGCCGCCCCTCGACCGCTTCCGAGGCGAGCATCAGGGCGATGTCGCCATAGACGTTCGGCAGGGCCGTCGCGCCCTTGGCGTTGCCGCCGTCCTTGGCGGCGGCTGCGGACAGACCGATCATCATCAACAGCACGTCGCCCGGATCGGTGACCCTGACCACATGCTGACCGGACTGTTCGACCAACTGGCCATAGTCCGCGGGCATCCGGTCCAGCGCCTGGCGAAGCGCCGGAAGGCGGCGGGCGAGGGCGGGATAGCCCCGGCGTTGAAACTCGGCGTTGGCCTGAACGAACAGGTCGTGGTCCCGGCGTTCCTGACGCGACATTTGTGGTGCTTCGGCGGCGGCCGGCGCAAGGGCGAGCGCGGGAGCCGTCGTCATGGCGGCCGTCGATAGCGCCAGCGCCGCAGCCAGAATCCTCAGCATCATTGTCCGCTCTCCCCTTCTGCACTCGACCATAGACGCAACCTGAGGGAATTGGCGAGGCTTGGTCTGGCGCCGGTTACTCTAGCGCCGCGTGAACCGTTCGGGGGGCAGGGCGGCGTGGGTGAAGCGAGCCTGACGCACCGCGCCCTTGAAATAGTTCAGGCGGTTGATGCGACAACCGACCGAGGCGCGGCCTGGTCCCTGCGGCTTGAACGGCACGGCATGTTCGCCCTGCAGCACGCCATCGACATAGGCCCGGTACATGACGCCATCGAAGGTCTGGGCTACGTGGTGCCACTGGCCGCAAGGGTGGAGGCGCTCGGGGAAGATCAGGGTGTGGTTGTAGCCGGGCCCGCGCGTGAAGGCGTCCAGGTACCAGCGGTCTTGCACCACGCGTATCTCGAACAGGAAGCGCGTCTGGGACGGCGGCTGGCCGGCGGGCGCCTCTTCGGCGAGATGGAACCAACGCTGCTCGAAAGCGCCGCCGTCGGGGCGGAACAGGGCCTCGAACGTGAAGGTCTCGGCGCCGGCCAACGGGTGGTCCTTGATGAACAGGGCGTCGTCCACGCCGTCGAACAGCACCGCCTGGCCATAGGGACTGTCGATCAGGGTCGGGTCTCCCTCGACGCTGGTCTCGACACCGCCGATATCGGCCAGCCGATCAAAGGTCCACACCGTCTGGCGCGGCGCGGCGGCCCCCATCGTCACACAGCCAGGCAGCAGCGCGCCCGTCACGCCCGCCGCGCCCAAGGCCAACATGCGGCGGCGATCCAGAGGGGGAGTGTCGGTCATCGGCGATCTTTCGGCGGTTTTGTCGCGCGACACTATGGGAATGGTCGTCGGAGGCAACGGCCTGTGCGCCGGTTCGTTATCTACAGCCTTAAGAACTGGAGTATCGACGATGAAACTTTCCAATGGCGCACTGGTGGCGGTGGTCGACGGCGAAAAGCTGGCCCTGTTCAAGAACACGAACGCCTCGGACATCAAGCTGACTCCGCTGGAAAATCCTCCCATCGCGGATCGCCTCTCCGGCTCGGCCGGTCGTCGCTCGAACGAAGCCAATCCCGACAATGACACCCAGGCCGAGGACGGTTTCGCCATGGGCGTCGCCGAGGTGCTGAACAAATGGTCGGTCACCAACAAGATCGACGAACTGCTGGTGATCGCGGCGCCCAAGACGCTCGGTGAGCTGCGCAAGCACTGGCACAAGGATCTTCAGGGCAAGCTGGTCGGCGAGATCGCCAAAGACCTGACAGGCCACAACAGCGACCAGATCGCCGCAGCGATCGACAAGGCCTGAATGATCAAAGGGGGCGCCGCAAGCGCCCCCTTTTTGCCGTCAATCCTTGATCTCAGCGGTGCAGGGGCGGTCGTCGGGGCCGGCGGCGCCGTCGCAGCGGCGGGCGGCGGGCAGGATGGTTTCGCTCTCGACCAGACGGTTGCGGCCGTCGCCGCCGCGCACCAGGGCGAAGGCGTCATAGAGGCCGCCCTCGGCGGTGAAGGCCTTGAAGTCGATGCGCTCGTCGGCGACGTCGATCACCTGATAAAGCTCGGTGTTCTCAGCGGCGCGCAAAGGCTGAGTATCGGCGCGGTCGTTGAGACCGTACATCTTCGAACCCACAACCGAGACCAGATAGACGGGGCCGACCGGCTGGCCTGCGTCCGACGCCGTGCGCGAAGCGGCGGCGCCGGCCTCGTTGGAGACGCGGGCATAGCAGTGGTCGTGGCCCTGCAGGACCAGATCGACCTTGTGACGTTCGAAGATCGGCTTCCATACGGTCTTTAGCGGCTCGGTGTCGTTGGGGCGAGCGCAGGTGAAGATCGGTTGGTGCATCAGGACGATGTTCCAGCGGGCGGTGCTTTCCGACAGGACGCGATCCAGCCAGGCCGTCTGGCTGTCCAGCGTGCCCAGGTCGATGGCCGAGGTGCCGTCCAGCACCACGAATCGCGCGCCCTGATAATCGAAGACGTAAGACGTCGCCTCGGCGCCCGGCGCGCCATTGGCAGGCAGGGCGTGGTGGGGCTTCCAGCCTGGACCCAGTTCGCGGGTCTCGGAGCCATCGGCGGCGACGGCGTCGCGGTATTCATGGTTTCCAGCGGCGACCGCCTGGGGGATCATGGCGAAGGCGTATCCGCCGGCGGCGGTCCACTCGCCATATTCGTCATCGACGACCTTGGTCTCGCGCTGGGCGATCTGGTCGCCGGCGTGGACGGCCAAATCCACGGGGCCGGATGAGAGGAAGGCCTGGCGGATGACGCGCGACCCGACCTCAAGGATGTCGTTCTGCGTGTCGCCGAAATAGAGAAAGCGGAACGGGGCGGGTTCGGCCTCGGCGGTGGTGAACGGCAGCCACTCGGACCAGCCGTCGGCGGCCTTGACCCGATAGACATAGCGGGCGCCCGGCATCAGGTCGGTGAAGCGGACATGGTGGTGATGAGCCGGACCGTTCTCGGCCGTGGAGGCGATCGTTTCCCCCGTGACGGTGCGGGCCGCGTGACCCAGCAGGGGGCCGGCGATGTCCAGGGCGATCTGGGCCTCGGCCGTGGTCTGGGCGGTCGAGGTACGCCAGGCGACGCCCATCTGTCGCGCGGCGTCGGCGCCGGGCGACAAAACGATCCGGTCGGCCCAACCCTTGGCGGCATAGCGGCCGTTCGGCGCGTGGGCGGGCGGCGGCAGGGGATCGGGATCGGCGGAAGCGACCACCTGGGCCTGGACGGCGCCGGCGGCCAGCAGAGCGCACAGCGCCGAGGTCAGAAGCAATCGCATGGTGTTCCCCCGTGATCAGTCGGGGCGGGGCTAACCAGACCCCATGACGCTCGAACGACGGGGATGCGACGGTTTCGTCATGATCGCTTCGTTCGCGCGCGACCAAGCGTCGCTGGTCAGCTTCCGTCCAGGAAAAGCCGGCACGCGGGATTGGCGGTCTCGTCGACGTAGGGATAGCCCAGGTCGGCGAGGGCGGCGGTCAGTTGGGCCTGTTCCTGCGGCGGCACGCTGATGCCCGCCAGCACCCTGCCCACGTCGTCGCCATGGTTGCGATAGTGGAACAGGGTCAGGGCCCAGGCGGGCTGCAGGCTGTTGAGGAAACGCAGGAAGGCGCCGGGCCGTTCGGGGAACTGGAAGCGCAGGATGCGTTCGTGCGGCAGGCCGACGGTGCGGCCTCCGACCATGTAGCGGACGTGCAGTTTGGCCGTCTCGTTGTCGCTCATGTCCTCGACGGCGTAGCCGCCAGATCGCAGCGCGGCGATCAGGTCGTCACGCTCATGCGGGCCATTTCTCAGCGCGACCCCGACGAAGATCTGGGCGTCGCCGTCGCCGGACCAGCGATAGTTGAACTCGGTCACCGACCGGCCGTCCAGCGTGTCCAGGAAGCGGCGATAGTCGTCGCGGTCGTCCTTCATCGCCACGGCCAGCAGGGCCTCGGCGCCCTCGCCGATCTCGGCGCGTTCGGCGACGTGACGCAGCCGGTCGAAGTTCAGATTGGCGCCCGAGTTGATGGCGATCAGGCTGCCGTTTCCGGGATGGGTGGCGGCCCACGCCTTCAATCCCGCGAGCGCGACAGCGCCCGACGGCTCCGCGATGGCGCGGCTGTCGTCGAAGATGTCCTTGATGGCGGCGCAGATGGCGTCGGTGTCCACCAGCACGATCTCGTCCAGCAGGTCCTTGCACAGGCGGAAGGTTTCGGTCCCCGCACGACGCACAGCCACGCCGTCGGCGAACAGGCCGACCTCGTTCAGGGTCACGACCTCGCCCGCGTCGATGGCGGACTTCATGGTCGGGGCGTCCACCGGCTCGACGCCGATGACACGGGTCTCGGGACGCAGGAATTTGACGATGGCGGCGACGCCGGCGGCCAGGCCGCCGCCGCCGATGGGTACGAAGATCGCTTCGATGGGATCGGCGTGCTGACGCGCGATCTCAAGCCCCACGGTGCCCTGGCCGGCGATGACGTCGGGATCGTCGAACGGGTGGATGAAGGCCGCGCCGGTCTGGCTTTCCAGATGGCGGGCGTGGGCATAGGCCTCGTCGAAGCTTTCGCCGTGCAGCACCACCTCCCCGCCCAGTGCGCGGACGGCGGCGACCTTGATGCCCGGGGTGGTGGTCGGCATGACGATGGTCGCAGGCGTGTTGCGGCGGGCGGCGGCTAAGGCCACGCCTTGCGCATGATTGCCGGCCGAGGCGCAGATGACGCCCTTGGACAGCTCGTCCTCCGACAGGGCGGCGATCTTGTTGTAGGCGCCGCGAATCTTGAACGAAAAGACCGGCTGCAGGTCCTCGCGCTTCAGCAGGACGGGCCGGTCGAGCCGCGCCGACAGGCGACGCAGCGGATCGAGAGGCGTTTCCTCCGCCACGTCATAGACGCGGGCGGTAAGAATGCGGCGGATGGTGTCCTGCACGTTTGTATCATCTTTTCAGCCTAAGAAAGATCGAATGTGTCGATACGAGCGCAAGAAGGCGAGGTCGAGCACAAATGATGCGGATGGCGCTGAGGGCATAGGAGATCAATCTGCCCGCAATATTTCTGCCTTGTCGGATGTAACCCTAAGGTTATATGTAACCCTTAGGTGTCAGGGAAAATGGAGACTGTTGGATGGGGCGGGCGACAGCTGAATAGATGAAATCTCGAGCACGAGCGCGATTGAGCCGCCAGAGGCTGGAATGGGGGCTGCTGGCCTGTTTGGTATTGGCGGCGGTCATCCTGATGGTGGTGGCGGCGCACGCGCCGGAGGCGGCGCTGCTGTCGATGGCGGCCGTCTTCTTCGCTTTGGTGGTGCTGGGGCTGGCGGTCGTCATGGCGTTCGACCTCTGGGGCAAGCGCCAGGCCGATCTGGAAGTCTTGGCGGGAGGACCGGACAGGGATCAGGTCCAGAGCAGCGAGGCCTTCGGCCTCGTCTTCCTGGCGGCGCTGGGGTTGCTCTACATGGTGATCGGCGTCGAGGCGGGGTGGCGGATCGCGTCGGGAACGGGAGATCTGGACGACTGGTGGAGCGCGATATTTTCGCTGGCGATGCCTGGGTTGGTGGTGAGCACCGTCCTGAGCGACAAGATTCGGACGCAGCAAGCGGGCGCCCTGCCAAAGCCGGCGGATGAACTTGTGATCCACTTCAGGCGAAACGCACTTATCTGGTCGTTTCGAACTACACTGGTCGCGGCGGCGGCCGTCTATGTCGCCGGTCTTTACGACGGCCGTCTGGCCGTGGTCGGCGCGCCAGTCATGTTCGAGGCAGCGGCCCTGACTGCCGCTCTTCGGTACTGGTGGCTGGATCGCGTAGCTTCAAATGGCTGAGCCCAGGCTGGTCGTGCGGCTGAAGGAGGTACGCACGGCCGCCGGCCTGACGCAGCAGGAACTGGCGGATCGCGCCCGAGTGTCGCGTAAGACCGTGAACACCATCGAGAACCGGATTTCACTCCATCGGTCGTGGTGGCCCTGACGTTGGCCAAGGCGTTGGGCGTGCCGCTGGACGCCCTGTTCGAGCTGGCCGACTAACAATCCCTCTTGCACCGCGTCCGCATCGGCCTACATTGTTCCTGCTTATGCTAACATTGAGCATAAGGGTATGGGAGATGATCATGGCTGACGGCGCCTTTGGTCTGACGAAGGAATTGGAGCGGGAAACCGCCGGCGTGTGGGCAAAGGTCAAGGACCACGTCACGCCGCTCGAGTGGCCCGAACAGGCGCGGCTGATCAGCGAGATCAACCGGCTGAAGCGCGAGCGCGACGCCGTCATCCTGGCGCACAACTATATGACGCCCGAGATCTTCCACGGGGTCGGCGACTATGTCGGCGACAGCCTGGGCCTGGCCAAGCAAGCATCGATTTCGACAGCCAAGGTGATCGTCCAGGCGGGCGTTCACTTCATGGCCGAGACGTCCAAAATCCTGAGCCCTGAGAAGACCGTGCTGATCCCCGACCTGCGGGCGGGATGCTCGCTGGCGTCGTCGATCACGGGGGCGGATGTGCGGCTGATCAAGCAGCGCTATCCGGGCCTGCCGGTCGTGACCTATGTGAACACCACGGCCGATGTGAAGGCCGAGACCGACATCTGCTGCACCAGCGCCAACGCCGTTCAGGTGGTCGAATGGGCGGCCAAGGAATGGGGCGTGGACCGGGTCATCCTGATCCCCGACGAATATCTGGCGCGCAATGTCGCGGCCCAGACGACGGTCGGGATTACCGCCTGGAAGGGCCGCTGCGAGGTGCATGAGCGGTTCACGGTGGATGACATCGCCGAGATGCGCGCCGCCTATCCGGGGGCCGAAATCCTGGCCCACCCGGAATGCCCCGAAGACGTGCTGGCGGCGGCGGACTTCGCCGGATCGACGGCGGCGATGACCGACTATGTCGAGACGCGCCGGCCCAAACAGGTGGTCCTGATCACCGAATGTTCGATGGCTTCGAACGTCGCCGGAGACGTGCCGGGGGTGCAGTTCATCGGCCCGTGCAACCTTTGTCCGCACATGAAGCGGATCACGCTTCAGAATATCCACGAGTGCCTGCTGCACATGCAGTTCGAGGTCACGGTGCCCGCCGATATGATCGAGCGCGGACGCCTGGCGGTGCAGCGGATGATCGACCTGCCGCCGCCCGCCGTTCCCGCGCGCTACGACCTGGTCAAGGCGCGCCACCACGTCGATGTGGAGCTGATCTGAGCGTGACGCGGCGATCGGTCCCGGCGACGGGAAGGACGCCCGCGCCCATCTGGACGCCATGAGCAACACCGACACCCCAAACCCGACGCCCGCCCCCGGTCCCTGGGATACTCGGCCCGAAACCGCCGCCATGCGCGAGGCGCCGGTCGAGCGCGCCGCTGTCGAGACCCCCGTCGAGAAGGACCAGAGTCTGGTCTGGGCGCTGCTGTCCACGGCCCTGATGGGCGGCTTTCTCTGGGCGATTACCCACAGCGTTATTGCGGCCGGGGCGGTTTTGATCGGCCTGTTCGTCCACGAAGCGGGACACGCCTTGGCGATGAACAAGCTCGGCATGGGGCCGGCGCGCATCTACATCATTCCGTTTTTGGGCGGACTGGCCCAAGCGCGGCGCGAACCCGACAGCGAATGGCACGGAGTGCTGGTGTCTCTCGCCGGCCCAGTGTTTGGGCTGTTGGCTATGATCCCCTTCGTCGGCGTTTGGATGGCGACAGGGCAGGGGGAGTGGTTGAGAGGCGCCTTCTTCATCGCCATGCTGAATCTGGTCAACCTGGTCCCAGCCCCGCCGTTGGACGGCTCCAAGGCGTTGGGACCGGTGCTGACCCAGGTGCATCCCCGGCTGGAACAGACCGTCTTGTTTGCAATTGGAGCGCTGGTGCTGTGGTGGAGCGTAACGACGGGGCGGCCATTTCTGGCGGTCTTTCTGGCTTTGTCGCTATTTCAGCATTACCGGCGCGGCGTCTGGCGCGCGGCTTGGGGCACGCTGAGCTGGTCCGAGGCGGGCAAGAGCCTGGGGCTTTATCTGCTGACCCTGGCGGTGTGCGCGGCGGCGGCCGTCGGCGCCCTGATGCCGATGACCGGCGGTGATCCAGCCGAGGCGGTGCGGCTGGGCCTGAACTATCTGGGAGTGCGCGGATGAACCGAACGCGGCATGACGGACCGTTGATCGTCGGCGCAGGCCTGGCGGGGCTGTCGGCCGCGCTGGAGGCGGCCAAAGCAGGGGCCAAGGTCTTGGTCGCGACGCCCGAGCCGTTGCTGAACGCTTGTTCGTCCGCCTGGGCGCAGGGGGGGATGGCGGCGGCCCTGACGGCGCAGGATTCAGCCGAACGCCATGCACGGGACACCGAGGCGGCGGGCGCAGGCCTGGTCGAGCCGGTCGCGGCGCGCGCCCTGACTGACGCCGGGCGCGAGACGGTGGAATGGCTGGCGGCTCTGGGCGCGCCGTTCGACCGGGATGCGGACGGCGGTTTTGTCGTCAGCCTGGAGGCGGCCCATTCCGTTCCCCGCGTTGCGCGGGTCGGCGGCGACGGCGCGGGACGGGCCATCCTGTCGGCCGTGGTCGCGGCCGTGCGGGCTGAGAAGCGGATTGAGGTGTGGGACGACGCGCGGCTGAAGGGTTTGGTACAGGAGGCCGACGGCCGTGTGGTCGGGGCAGTGGTCGTGCGCGGCGGGCGTCTGGTCGAGATCACGGCGACGGCGGTCGTGCTGGCCACCGGCGGTGCGGGCGGCCTCTTCGCGGCCACCACGACCCCGGCGGCGCTGAAGGGCGAGGGGATGGCCTTGGCCGCGCGAGCCGGCGCGGAAATCCTCGATCCCGAGTTCGTCCAGTTTCACCCCACCGCCATCGACGTGGGCCTGGACCCCGCGCCCTTGGCGACAGAGGCCTTGCGCGGCGAGGGCGCGCGGCTGATCGATGGGCAGGGCCGGTTCTTGCTGGGGGCCGACGACGACGCCGATTTGAAGCCGCGCGACGTGGTGGCGCGGGCGGTCCATGCCGCACGGGCCGAGGGGAGGGGCGCCTTCCTGGATGCGCGCACGGCCATCGGCGAGACCTTCCCGCACGAGTTTCCGGCCGTCTTCGCCGCCTGTATGCGCAGCGGTCTGGACCCGCGCATCAGCCCCATTCCGGTGATGGCGGCCTGCCACTATCACATGGGCGGGATCGCCGCCGACGCGGACGGACGCACCACGGTTCCGGGCCTCTATGCGGTCGGAGAATGCGCGGCGACGGGCGTGCACGGCGCCAACCGGCTGGCCTCCAACTCCCTGCTCGAAGCGGCGGCCTTTGGTCGGGGCGCAGGCGTGGCGGCGGCCCTGGAGACAGGGGGCTGCCGTCCTGCGCCGGTCGAGATAACGCCCGACCTGCCAGAGGCGGCGGTGGCCGAACTGCGGACCGCGATGACGGCTCATGCGGGCGTGGTGCGCGATGCGGCAGGGCTGTCGGCTCTGATCGCCCTAATCGACCGGCTGGAGGTCCAGCACGGACCGGCGGCCGTCCTGCTGGCGGCGCGGCTGATCGCCCAGGCGGCGCTTGATCGGCGCGAGAGCCGAGGCGGTCATTATCGTTCCGACTATCCTCAGACGGCGGCGCGCGCCGACCATACGCGGGTGCGGATCACGTGCCCGGCGGCGCTGGAGGCGGCGGAATGAGACGTAATCATCAATCCTCCCTCGCAGTGCGGGGGAGGATTTAATGCCTGTGATGCGCGCTCTTTCCGATGTCCTGATCGACCCCGTCGTGCGCATGGCTCTGGCCGAGGATCTGGGCCGGGCGGGCGACGTGACCGCCATGGCCTGCATCCCCGAGGGCGCGCGCATGAAAGCAGCGTTCGCAGCGCGCAAGCCGGGCGTGCTGGCGGGGATCGACTGTGTGCGGCTGGCGGTGCTGACCATGGACCCGAAGGCCTCGGTCGATCTGCGGCTGAGGGACGGCTACGCCTTTGACGCCGGCGCATTGCTGGCGGTGGTCGAGGCCGACGCCCGCGCCTTCCTCTCGGCCGAGCGGACGGCGCTGAACCTGGTCGGGCGGCTCAGCGGCGTGGCGACCCTGACGCGGACCTATGTCGATGCGGTCGCGGGAACGCGGGCGCGGATCGCGGATACGAGGAAGACCACGCCGGGCCTGCGCGCGCTGGAGAAGCACGCTGTGGCCTGTGGCGGCGGGATGAACCATCGCTTCGGTCTGGATGACGCCATCCTGATCAAGGACAACCACGTAGCGGTCTGCGGCGGGGTCGCCGAGGCCGTACGGCGGGCCAAGGCCTTCGCCCCGCACCTGATGAAGGTCGAGGTCGAGGTGGATGGGTTGGATCAGTTGGACGCCGTCCTGGCCCTGATCGACGACGGCGCGGCGCCCGACGTGATCATGCTGGACAACTTCAGCCTCGACGACCTCAGGGCCGCCGTGTCCCGCGTCGCCGGGCGGATCGTGCTGGAGGCCTCGGGTGGTGTCGATCTGACAACCGTTCGCGGCATCGCCGAGACCGGCGTCGACGTGATCTCGGTCGGCGCCCTGACCCATTCGGCGCCGGTGCTCGACATCGGCCTGGACGCGCTCTAGGCGCCAGACCCTCCAGACCTGGGCCGATCAGGCGGGGCTGGAGGCTGTTTCGACGATGTCGGTCTTGGCGGGGGCTTCGGCAGAACGCATGGGACGCGACGCCGGCTGGGCGTTGGCGGCGCGGGCGGCGGTCGGCGCCGGGGTCGTCGCGGCGGCCGGGCGTGGCGGCGTCGCCGGTTGGGCGGCCGGAGCCGGCAGGGATCGGCCTTCCTGCGCCAGCACCATCGTATAGGCCACGGCCTGTCCGGCCTGACGCGCGGTCTCGACCGGGTTGAGGCCGGCCTGGATCAGGCGCGGCTGTTCCGTCGGGGCCGAAGGCCGCGCCGCATAGGTGAAGGCGCCGCTGGAGCCCGAACGCCCGCCGAAGCGATAGAACAGATGGCTGCCGACCTGGCTGACCTGGATCAGCGACGACCGCCAGCCCGGCGCGACGGCGGTGGTGTGGAAGTGGGTGGCGTTGCCGACGCGGGCGAAGACCGCGCCGGACATGGCGTCCGACGCGACGGTGCGCGCGCGGTTCCAGGCGGCCTGGTTGACGCGACCGCGCATCACGCCCGAGCAGGTGAAGGAGAATTGGCAGCCGGTGCTGCGGGCCGCGCCCTGGAAGACGACGCCGCAGACGGTCTTGGGGAAGGCGGGGTGACGCACGCGGTTTAGGACCACCTGGGCGACGGCCTTCATGCCGTCGCCGCCTTCGCCGCGGGCTTCATAATAGACGGCCTGGGTCAGGCAATCGAGATCGCGGCTGGCGTCCAGGGCGTTGGCCATCTGGAAGGGGCGGGCGGCGGTCGGGGCGGTCAGGCTGGCGCGGCGCAGATTGGCGTCGCCGGGCGTACGCAGTTGTTCGAGACGGGCGGCCAGCAGTTCGGCCTGGCGGTCGCGCTGGGCCGAGCCGGCGCTGGTATAGGGATCGTGGCGACGCGCTATGGTCAGGGCGCTGGCGTCCAGACCGCCGGCGGCGGCGGCGAGCGCCTCTTCGGTGAAACCAGCAGCGGTCGCGCCCTGAATCCGCTCAGCCTGGGCGCGCAGCGTCGTCGCGCGCGCAGCCGTGCCGCCCAGATAGGCGCATCCGATCGCCAGTCCCACCAGACCGCCGAATGCTGCGGCGGCCGTCATGGGCTTGATCTTGGCCACACGATCGGCGCGCAGAAGGGCGCGCGTCTGCGAGGAATGCGACAACGAGGTAGTCCTGTTCAGCAGGGCGAGAAACGCGGCCCCCGGGGGTAGTCTTGCCGGCGAGGCGACTCTGCGGTCGCATTCCAGCCTGCAATTTCCGGCGCTCGGCTCAGTGGCCCGGGCGTCGAGGACGGGCCTTTAGCCAGCCTTTTATGGCCTCATTGTGTTCGATTCGCAATCCGATGGTTAAGGCGGCGAAACGACTAGATATTTTTCAGATGGTTGGCGGCTTGTGGCCGAAATCCGGCGCATCGGGCATAATCGAACTATCGAATACTGTATTCGGTTACACAGAATCTGCACGCAGATCGGCGTGTTGCGGTGCAGCGGACTAAAGGCGTTGTCTTGGTCTGTTCAAGATTGTGACAGCGCGCGAAATAGCTACTAAAGCGAAAGGCCGGAACCGCGATGGGGCGTTCGCGTTCAAGCTTGGCCTTTTGGAGAGAAGCACCATGACCCGAACCCTCATCCTGGCCGCCGCCGTGGCCTCTGCCCTGACCCTGGCCGCATGCGGCGCCACCGTCGAACAGAAAGCCGCCAGCGGCGCCATCGCCGGCGCCGTCGTGGGCGGCCCTGTGGGCGCCGCCGTCGGCGGCGCCGCTGGAACCGCCGTGGGTCAGGCGCAAAAGCCGAACTGACCCAAAGCCAGTCGCGCCGTTCGGATGGCGGCCCTTGCCATCGGGCGGGCGCGACCTACTTAGACAAGGCGTGTCGATGGCGACCCCGTCGCACGCCAAATGACGCGCAGGATCGATTTCCAGGGGGCGAACCTTGATTTTCGCCCGGTTATCGGCTTTGTGCGCCCCGCTTCGGGATGCGCGTTTTTCGCCGCCTGACCCCCGACGGCCGCCCCTGGCCGCTCACAAGGAACCCTGACGCTTTCGCATGAAAGATCTGAAGACCGGATTTTCCGACCGCATTACCGCCCAGCAGGACGCCAAGAAGGCGCTGCTCGCCAAATTCAAGCCGAAGGCCGCTGCGCCCGACCCCGAGTTCGATCGGCTGGCCGAGAAGCGCGCCGCCGAGAAGGAAGCCCTGCGTCAACAACACGAGCTGGCCAAGGCTGAACAGCGCCGTGAGAAGGCCGAGAAGGACGCCGCCCGCATGGCTGCCGACCTCGCCGCTCAGGAAGCGATCGACGCCGAGAAGCGCGCCGACCGCAAGGCGCGCAAGCAGTTGACGAAGGAAGAGCAGAAGGAAAAGCGCGACGCCCGTTACGCCGCGCGCAAGGCCCGCCGCTAGGCCACGGCTCCTGCTGAAAAGATCGACGCGTCGCAGCTCTGCGGCGCGTTTTTCTTTGGGCGTCAGGTCATCGGCGCGGCGCTCAGTCGCTCCAGCAGGGCGCGCAACTGGTCGGACGAATAGGGTTTGCGCAGCAGCGGCCAGGTCGTGTCGGCCAGCACCGCATCCACATCCTCGCCGACATAACCCGAGGTCAGGGCGATCCGCAGCTCCGGCCATTGGACCCCCGCTACGCGGGCCAGCTCCACCCCGCTCATGCCACCGGGCATGACCACATCGGTTAGCATGACGTCGAAGCCGTCCGCGTGCAGGAACTTCAGCGCGTCGTCGCCATTTTCGGCCCAATCGACCTCAAGCCCGAAGCCTTCCAGGATTTCCAGCGCCACGGCCGCCACGCCGGGATCATCCTCGACCAGTAACAACCGTCCGCCCTCGACCAGAGGGGCCTCGCCCCCTGACGCCGCGACCGGCGCCGCCACCGCATCCTCGACGGACAGGGGCGGCAGATAAAGGCAGATCTCGGCCCCCTGTCCCGCCTCCGATTCGATATGGACGCCGCCGCCCGACTGGCGCGCGAAGCCATAGACCTGGCTCAGGCCCAGGCCTGTGCCCTTGCCGACGCCCTTGGTGGTGAAGAAGGGTTCGAAGACCCGGTCCCGGATCTCGGGCGACATGCCCTCGCCATTGTCGGACACGGCGACGCAGACATAGTCGCCGGGCGGCAGTTCTGCGACATGGCCAGCCTCGACCGAGCAGGCCCGTGTCTGGACAGTGATCCGCGCGTGGCGGCTCTTTGCGCCCATCACGTCGCCCAGGGCGTCGCGGGCGTTGACGATCAGGTTCAGCAGCGCCGCCTCGAACTGGGCCGGGTCCACATTGGCGCGCGCGCCGCCGCGCTTCAGCTTCACCTTGAAGTCCACGGCCTCTCCCACGGCGCGACGCAGCAGGGGTTCGCTCTCGCGGATCAGAGCGTTCAGGTCGATCGGCTCGGGCCTCAGGGCCTGGCGCCGCGAGAAGGCCAGCAACTGGTGTGTCAGGCTCTCGCCACGCCGCGCCGCCGCCAGGGCCGCCTCGCCCAGCTTCTTGCGCTTGGCCGGATCCTCGCTGCGCAGGATGATGTCCAAGGCGCCGATCACCACGGTCAGCAGGTTGTTGAAATCGTGCGCCACCCCGCCCGTCAGGCGTCCGACCGCTTCCATCCGCTGGGCGTGAACCAGCTGGGCCTCGGCCTCGGCCTTTTCGATCAGGGCCTCGTCGACCCGCTCCGCCAGCAGTTCGTTGATGCGCTTCAGGTCGTCCTCGGCGCGTTTGGCGTCGGTCACATCCAGGCAGGCGCCGACATAGCCCTGGAACAGACCCGAGGCGTCGAAGCGCGGCACCCCTTCGGTGCGCAGCCAGCGGGGTCCCAGCGTGGGGTGGTTGACCCGCGTTAACGCCTCGAAGCGATCACGGGCCTCGAAGGCGCGCATGAAGGCGCCGACGAAGACGCCCTCGTCGTCGGGGTGGATCAGGCCGCGCCAGCTATCCGGCAGATGGCCGTCGGCCTCGACCCCGAAGAAAGTGCGATAGCGCCTGTTGGCGAACACCATCTGGGCGGCGTCGTCGCTCATCCAGATCAGGGCCGGCGCGCTGTCGGCGACGGTGCGGAAGCGGTTTTCGGACTCTTCCAGCCTGGCCTGGGCCGCGCGCATATCGGTCACGTCGAAGGCCACGCCGACGAAGCCGACGACTTCGGATCCGTTCAGCCGGGGCCGCGAGAAGGACTTCAGCCAGCGCCATTCGCCGTCATGCCGGCGATAGCGGGCTTCCAGGGAGAAGGGCTCCCGGGTCTCTTCGCCCGACATGGACTCCGCCAGGATACGGGCGTGATCGTCGGGATGCAGGACATCCCGCCAGTCCAGGGTGCGCACCGTCTCATAGTCAGAGCCGTAGAAATCGACATAGGCCTGGTTGACGAAGGCGCGGGCGCGATCCTGCTGCGTGACCCAGATCAGGACCGGCGCCGTATCGGCGATGGCGCGGAAACGCTGCTCGCTCTCGCGGGTCTCGGTCTCGGCGCGGGCGCGCTCGACCTCGGCCCAGGTGCGAGCCGCGACCTCCTCGACCAGATCGACCTGGGCCTCGGTCCACAGGCGCGGCGTCGAGGAATGGACATAGAGAAAGGCGCGCAGACGCCCGCCACGGATCAACGGAGCGCGAATCAGGGCGCGGGTCTGGATGGCGTCGAAGGCGTCCGCGACGGCGGCGGTGCGCGAGTCCTCGCGGACATCTTCGATCTGGATCGTGCGGCCTTCCGCCAAATCCGTGATCAGGCCCTCGCCAAAGGCGTTCAGGCTGAACTGGCCCTGGGCGCTGGCGACGCCGGCGGTCCAGTCTCGGCTCATGGAGACCAAGCCGGCCGCCTGATCGACCTCGCCATAGCCGACCCGGTCGGCGTCCAGCAGGGCCCCCAGGGCGCCCTCGACCTCGGCCATGATCTCTTCGGGATCGGTCAGGTCGCGCAGGCGGTCGCTGAGATCCAGCAGAAACGCCTGGCGACGTTCGGCGCGCGCGGCGGCGTCCAGCGCCTCGCGTGCCTCGGTGACATCGAACGAGATGCCCGCATAGCCCAGGAAGACGCCCTGGCCGTCGAAGCGCGGTCGCACGATCGCTCGCATCCAGCGCCAGACGCCGTCCTGCCCCTTGATCCGCGCCTCTATCTGATAGGGTTGGCGATCGGCCAGCGCCGCTTCTTCGGTCGCCTTGACCTTCTCCAGGTCATCCGGGTGCACCGCGGCCTTCCAGCCGCCGTCGCGCAAGTTCTTCACGGTCAGGCCGTGCAGGGCGAAGACCGCCGCATTGACGAACTCGAACTCGCCGTTCGCATCCAGCAGCCAGATCGGCGACGGCGCGGTGTCGGCCAGCAGGCGAAACCGCGTCTCGCTCTCACTCAGCCGAGACAGCGTGTTGCGCAACGAGGCGCCGATGAAGGCAATGAATAGACCCACCACGACGAAGTTCGCGGTGGCGACCCAGCCGATGGCGCTGAGGATTCCGTCCTTGCCGGTCGTCGTCAGCCCGACGACGGCCCATCCGCCTGCGGTGCAGAAGACCAGGGCGGTCAGGGCGCCGGTCCACCCGCCCGCCAGCGCCGCCAAACTGACCGCCGGCAACAGAATGGCGAAGCCCGTCACCTCGCCGTAAAGAGTGGAGGCGGCGGCGCGAACGATCAGACCCGCAAGCGCGAATCCCACGCCGATCATCACGCGCGTCAGCGGCGATCGGGCTGACAAACGCGCAAGCTGGAGCAGCCATCGATCCCTGCTTGCGATGCGCCGTGCGGCCGCGCCTTCGCTCATCCTGTTCCGCTTCCCCGGCCGAGTTGTGATCTCGCGACGTTGGAACGCAGCATTACATCTTGCGTTTCGAGCGACCACCCCTGTCGCGCAGCCGGGGTCGCGATACCGACGGTCGGATTGCCGGAAAATGGCCTATAAGTCCGAATAGATGCGCGGTCTCAGCGAGAGGCGATTGCGCTGATCGCGGCTGTGGACGGTGAATGACCCTGTTGCCATGGAAGACGATGTGGAAGGCGCTGCGGCGTTCGGCGGCGGCTCTGCCTGCGGCCGGCGCGGTGCTGGGTGTCGCCATGGCGGCGGGGTCCAGCGTGCGTCCGGACGTCAACCGAACCGCCGAGGCGGTGTCGCGCATCACCGGCGGCGATCTGGGCGAGGGCGGACTGGCGGCGATCAAGGGTCGCCTGACTCCCTCGCAACTGGCCACGGCCAGGCGTCATGACCCCAATCTGTTGCAGCCGGCCCTCTATGGGCTGACGCCGGGCTGGGAAAGCCTGACCTTGGCGGGCAAGCCCGGCCTGGAACCGGGCAAGAGCGGGCTGGAAGCTCAGCGGTTGAATGCGGCCATGGCCCCGGCGTCCGGCGCGCTGCGTCCTGCAATGCCTTTCGTGTTCAAGGGCAGCGCCGACGACCGTCGTCGCGCCCTGCGCTGCCTGACCCAGGCCGTCTATTTCGAGGCGGCGCTGGAGCCGGATAACGGCCAAGCCGGCGTGGCCCAGGTGGTGCTGAACCGGGTGCGCGATCCCAACTACGCCAACACCGTCTGCGGCGTGGTGTTCGAGGGCGCCGAGCGGACCACGGGCTGCCAGTTCAGCTTCACCTGCGACGGCTCGCTGGCCCAGGCGCCGGTTGGCTGGGCTTGGGAACGCGCGCGCAAGGTCGCGGAAAAGGCGCTGAACGGCGAGGTCGCCCAGCAAGTCGGCACCGCCACCCACTATCACGCCGACTATGTGCATCCCTGGTGGGCGCCGACGGTGGCCAAGGTGACGCAGATCGGCGCGCACATCTTCTATCGGTGGAAGGGCGTCTATGGCGAGACCGCCGCCTTCCGCAAAGTCTACAACGGCCGCGAGCCGGTCATCGACGAGGCGCGCTTCTCGCGGCCCCGCATCGCCATCGCCGCCGGCGCCGCGACCGGCGGCCCCGACCCCGACGCCTTGGCCAAGGACGCGCCCCTGCGCACCGTCGAGGTCGATGGTCAGCAGCGTGTCGTGGGGGTAGTCAGCCTGGGTGGACGCCGCCTGCCGACGCGTGACGAGGTCGCCGCCATCAACGCCCGCCTGACCGCGCTGGAACGTCCGTCGCCGCCGAAGGCCCCGACGCCCGCACCCGCTGGCGTCACCACGATGGATGTGGAAGAAGTCGGCCGCCCGGCGAACTGACGTCGCCATGCAACGCGCCGACAGGCTGTGCATTGATGTCGGCCCGAACATAACCGGTTCTAAGAGGACGCCTGCTTGACCCACCCCGAAGTCGATTGTCCTAGGTGGGACGAAGCCCAACGTATTCAGGCTCTGCGCAGCTACGGCATCCTCGATACGGACCGAGAGGCGGCTTTCGACGACGTGGTCGCTCTGATTGCGCGAATCTGCGAGGCGCCGATCGCGGTCGTCAACCTGATCGACAATGATCGCCAATGGTTCAAGGCCGAGACGGGCCTCGGCGTGCGCGAGACGCCGCTGGCGACCTCCTTCTGCGCTAAAGCCTTGTTGCAGCAGGACGGAATGGTCGTGCCGGACGCGACCCTGGACGACCGGTTCAACTGCAATCCCCTGGTCACCGCGGCGCCGCATCTGCAATTCTATGCCGGTCGACTGCTGAAGACGAAGGACGGCCTGCCGCTGGGCACCCTGTGCGTCCTTGATACCGAGCCGCGTCCCGAGGGGCTGACCGAGTTGCAGGAGATGGCGCTGAACACTCTGGCGGGCCAGGTGATGAGCCAGCTCGAACTGCGTCGCGCCCTGTTGCAGCGCGATCGCAGCGACCAGACGGCGCGTTTGGCGGTTGAGGCGTCGGCCTATGTCGGCGCCTGGGACTGGGACATCCTGCTGGACCGCGTGGTCTCCGACGACCACTTCGCCCAGATGTACGGGGTCGATCCCGAGGTTGCGCGTCTCGGCGCGCCGATCGCGACCTTCACCGCCCACGTCCATCCCGACGACGCCGAGGCGTTGGGCGTCGAAATCGAGCGCGCCATGTCGAGCGACGGCGCCTTCGTCAGCGAATATCGCGTGCTCGGCGACGAGGACATCCGTTGGGTTCTGGCGCGCGGCCAGGTCTATTTCGATGCGGACGGGACGCCGGTGCGGCTGCCCGGCATCGCGGTGGACATCACCGAGCGCAAGAGGATCGAAACCCATCTGGCCGAAACGGCGCGTGCGCTGAGCGAGAGCGAGAGCCGCTTCCGCGTTCTGGCCGACGCCATGCCGCAGATGGTCTGGTCGACCCTGCCCGACGGGTTCCACGATTACTACAACGCGCGCTGGTACGAGTTCACGGGCGTCCCCGCAGGCTCGACCGACGGCGAGGGCTGGAACGACATGTTCCATGCCGACGACCAGGACCGCGCCTGGAAAGTCTGGCGACATTCGCTGGAAACCGGCGAGCCCTATGAGATCGAATACCGGCTGAAGCACCATTCCGGCGCATATCGCTGGACGCTGGGGCGGGCGTTGGCGATCCGTGACGACCGGGGTGACATTACCCGCTGGTTCGGCACCCTGACCGACATCGACGAGCTGAAGAAGCTGGAGCAGGGCCGCGAGCTGGTCAGCCAGGAGCTGAGCCACCGGATCAAGAACATCTTCGCGGTGATCACGGCCCTGGTCGCCCTGTCGGCGCGCCAGTACCCCGAGGCCAAGGCGTTTTCCGCCTCCTTGCGCACCCGGATCGCCGCACTGGCCCGCGCGCACGAGTTCGTGCGGCCGCACACCGAGACATCCAAGACCACCATCGGCGCGACGACCCTGCATTCCTTCCTGTCGGATCTGTTCAGGGCCTATGCCGACGAAACGGGTAGGCCGCGCGTCCGGATCGAGGGCGACGACGCCGTGTTCGACGATCAGGCGGCGACCTCTGTGGCGCTGCTGTTCCACGAACTGGCGACCAATGCGGCCAAGTACGGCGCCCTGTCGGAGAAGGGCGGCATGATCGCCCTCCTCACCGCACGTGACGAGGACCGTTTCGTCCTGACCTGGACCGAAACCGGTGGACCTGCCGTGCCGGGCGAGCCTGAGCGAACTGGCTTTGGTTCCTCCCTGGCCACCTTGTCGGTGCAAGGCCAACTGGGCGGACGGCTGGACCGTGAATGGCGGCCTGAGGGTTTGAAGATCGTCGTCGATCTGCCGGCAACAGCCCTTTCGCGGCGGCGAGCCGCAAATGATCTTAGAAATTAGAGATATGTTGAAACCTATTGGGTCAACTCGCGTTCTGTACGCTCCCGAGCACAAGCCTTAACCCATGACCGCGCGTATCCTCATCATCGAAGACGAAGCCCTGGTTGCGATGGAGCTACGTTTCGTACTGGAAGATCTGGGATATGACGTCCTGGGCGTCGCCGCGACCGCAAAGGCCGCGCGCGATCTGGTGCGCGAGAATGACGTGGACCTGGCGCTGGTCGATATCCACCTGTCCGATGGCCCCACGGGCATCAACCTGGGTCGCGAGCTGGGCCAGGATATGGGTGTGTCGGTGCTGTTCATGACGGCCAACCCCGGGATGGTGCGCGACGGCGTCGCCGGCACAATCGGCGTGCTGTCAAAGCCCACCGACGAGCATGCGGTCCAGACGGCCGTGGACTACGCCCTGCGCCGTCGCCAGGGCGAGCCGGTCGAATACGCGCCGCCAGGTCTTCAACTCTTCGCTTAACCGCTTGCGACGCGGTTGCGGTCGCTGCGATGCGGCATATGTCGAGGGCTCCCCACGAGGAGACCTCCCATGACCATCCTGACTAAACGCAAGCTCGGCTCCAGCGGCCTCGAGATTGCGCCGCTCGTATTCGGCGGCAACGTATTCGGCTGGACGGCCGACGAGGCGACGTCGTTCGCCCTGCTGGACGCTTTCGTCGAAGCCGGGTTCGACGCCATCGACACCGCCGACGCCTATTCCCGCTGGCTTCCCGGCCATTCGGGCGGCGAGAGCGAGGTCATCATCGGCAAATGGCTGAAGGCGCGCGGTCGGCGCGACGACGTCAAGATCCTGACCAAGGTCGGGTCGGACATGGGCCAGGGCCACAACGACCTGTCGCCGGGATGGATCGAGACGGCGGTCGAGGCGTCGCTGCGCCGGCTCCTGACCGACTATATCGACCTGTATCAGACCCACTGGCCCGATCCCAAGACGCCGCAGGAAGAGACGCTTCGCACGCTCGACAAGCTGGTGAAGGCCGGCAAGGTGCGCGCCATCGGCACGTCGAACCATTCGGCCGAACAGGTGAGCGAGGCGCTGGCGATCTCGGACCGCGAAGGCCTGGCCGCCTATGCGACGATCCAGCCGCACTACAACCTCTACAGCCGCGACACCTTCGAGGGTGGGTTGCAGGAGCTGGCGGTCGAACGGGGCCTGGGCGTCATCACCTATTTCAGTCTGGAAAGCGGCTTCCTGACCGGCAAATACAAGACCGTCGATCAGATCGCCGGGACCAAGCGCGAGGGGATGCTGAAGGACAAGTTCGACGAGCGGGGCGTGCGCATCCTGGCCGTCCTGGACGCCGTGGCCCAGAAGAACGAAGCCACCTCGGCCCAGGTCGCCCTGGCCTGGCTGCTGGCCCAGCCCGGCGTGACCGCACCCATCGTCAGCGCGACCTCCACCGAACAGCTGGCCGACACGCTGAAGGCGGCGACCCTGACGCTCTCGGAGGAGGATGTGGCGGAATTGACGGAGGCGTCGGCCTATTAATCAGGCTCCTGCTCCATTCGATCCCGTCATCCTCGGGCTTGTCCCGAGGATCCATACGCCCGGTGTCGAAAGCGTGCGCACCGTCTTCAACGGAGTCTATGGATCCTAGGCACAAGGCCTAAGATGACGGGCTTATAGGGTCGGGGTCACCAGACCCCGATCTTCTCCGCCTCGGCGTGGCTGATGGGGTGGTGGGCCTTGGCGTGGTCTTCCTCGGCGAGGAAGCGGCTGACTTCGAGGGCGGCCATGCAGCCCATGCCGGCGGCGGTGACAGCCTGGCGATAGACGTCGTCGGTGACGTCGCCGGCGGCCCAGACGCCCTCGATCTCGGTCGAGGCGGCGCCGGGCTTGACCCGCAGATAGCCGCCGGAGTTGGTCTCCAGCTGGCCCTTGAACAGTTCGGACGACGGGGCGTGGCCGATGGCGATGAAGACGCCGTCGGCGGGGATTTCCCGGGTCGAGCCGTCCTGGACGTTCTTGAGCCGGACGCCGGTGACGTTCCTGGCGATGCCGTCCACCACGCCGACGACCTCCTCGACCGCCACGTTCCAGATTACCTCGATCTTGGGGTGGGCGAACAGGCGGTCCTGAAGGATCTTCTCGGCGCGGAACTCGTCCTTGCGGTGGATGACCGTGACCTTGGAGGCGAAGTTGGTCAGGAACAGCGCCTCTTCGACGGCCGTGTTGCCGCCGCCGACGACCACGACCTCCTTGCCGCGATAGAAGAAGCCGTCGCAGGTGGCGCAGGCCGAGACGCCGAAGCCCTGATAGGCGGCCTCGCTCTCCAGCCCCAGCCACTTGGCCTGGGCGCCGGTGGAGATGATGATGGTCTCGGCCAGGATCTCGTCGCCGCCGTCCAGCTTGAGCTTGAACGGGCGTTGCGACAGGTCGGCGGAGACGACGATGTCGTGGATAACCTCGGTCCCGACGTGCAGGGCCTGGGCCTGCATCTGCTCCATCAGCCACGGGCCCTGGATGGTGTCGGCGAAGCCGGGATAGTTCTCGACGTCGGTGGTGATGGTCAGCTGGCCGCCGGGCTGGATGCCGGCGATGACGACGGGGTTCAGCGAGGCGCGGGCGGCGTAGATGGCGGCGGTCCAGCCAGCGGGGCCGGAACCGATGATGGCGACGCGAACGGTACGAGCTTGGGTCATGGCCCCTATTTAGGCAGTGATTCCCGTTTGCGCGATGCTAGTCTCGCCTGACGAGAAGGGGGAGATGGGGATGACGAACAAGGGCGCGGCCTTTTTGCCGATCGGAATCGGCATGGGCGTATCGATGGGGGTGGCGCTCGGCGTCGCGCTGGACAACATCGGCCTGGGTCTCGCCCTGGGCACGGCCATCGGCTCGGGCCTTGGCGTGGCGCTGATGGGGGCGGTGAATGCCAACACCAAGACGAAGAAGGGCGATGGGTCGGACGGTAGCGGCGGCACGGTCATTCCGCCCTCAGACACGCATCACCAGGGCGGCCATGACGGGGGCTCGGACGGGGGCGGCGATGGCGGCGGTGGGGGCGACTGAACGCCACTCTAATTTTTTGAGTGCACTTTAGTGCAGATTTCTGCGAATCATTCTTAGGGCGTCTCCCATTCTAGGAATGCACGCTAGGTCACGCTTGCGTCAGGATCGGACGTGGGTGAGGGCGCCGATGTCCTCTTTCGTCATCCTCCGGCAAGCCGATTGCGGCGCAGGCCGGGGGAGCCAGCGGCGCCGAAGGCGATGCGTCCGCTGCGAACTGTTGGACGTTTGCTTCGCGACAGGTTCGCGCTTACGCGCGCCGCCGTATCCCCCGGTCGCTGCGCGCCGGAGGATGACGAAAAACGAGATTATCGCGCCCGCATAGCCTCCAGCACCGCACGCGCCGCGCGGTCGGTTTCGGCCAGAGGGTCGTAGGTCCAACTCTCCAGCGTGCCATCGAACGGGCGGGTCGCGCCGCGTGACTGAAGGTCGTCGTGCAGGCGGGCGAACTTGTCGCCGGACTTCAGCGGGATCATCGGCAGAACGTGGACCGGCTTGCCGGTCGAGGCGGCCTCGGCAGCCATGTTGGCGCTGTCCTCGGTGACCAGCACGTGGTCGGCGAAATGCAGGAAGCCGAACAGGGGGTTGTCGCCAGCGCCGTCCCAGATCCAGCCGGGCAGGTCCGACAGGCGAGCGGTCATGATCGCCTTGGCCTCGTCCGGCGTGCGGCGCGAGAAGGTCAGCATCAGCGAGCCGCCCGACGCCCGCACGGCGTCCGCGATCTGATCCGCCAGGTCCGCCGCGTGCGCCTCGGGCAGGTCGAAGGCCCTGGACTTGCCGCCGATCAGCACGGCGACGCGCGGATGGGGCAGGGGGGCGATGCGGTCGGCGAAGGCGGGCGCGGCCTCGGCGATCCGCTGCGGCGTGATGCGGTGAGGCGAGCCGGTGATCTCGAAGACATTGTCGCCCGACAAGTCGTCATGGGCGGGGGACACGATCAGGTCGTAGCGATCGTTGGCCCAGCGCGGATCCTGGGTCTGGACGACAAAGGTCTTCCCGCCGCTCCAGGCCTTGGCGCGGGTCGAGAGGGGTAAGGTGGAGCGGCCGGTGGCGATCCACAGGTCGGGCCATGGGGCGGTCAACGGCGCGGACGCCAGCATGGCCGGGGTCTTCAACGCCGAAGGCAGGCGGTCGAACAGCGTCCGCCAGCGGATGTGTTTTATCGCGATCTCGGCCGGGGTCAGGCGCTGAACGGCCTCGGCGAGGCCCAGCGCCTGGTTCTCGATGCCGGCGCGGCCGTCGGAGACGACCCAGAGGGAGAGGGGGCGCGCTGACGCAGCCCCCGCCGCCATCGTTACTTCCACTCGACCTTGAGGATTTCGTAGGCCTTCACGCCGCCGGGGGTGTTGACCTCGACGACGTCGCCGACCTCCTTGGAGATCATGGCGCGGGCGATGGGCGAGGCGATGGAGACCTTGCCCTTCTTCACGTCGGCTTCGTGTTCGCCGACAATCTGATAGCGCGCCTCGTCCTCGGTGTCCTCGTCGACCACGGTGACCGTGGCGCCGAACTTGACCTGGCTGCCCGACAGTTTCGACACGTCGATAACCTGGGCGCGACTGATCTTGTCCTCGATGTCGGCGATCTGGCCTTCGATCCAGCCCTGCCGCTCCTTGGCGGCATGGTATTCAGCGTTTTCGGACAGGTCGCCATGTTCGCGGGCCTCGGAGATGGCCGCGATGACGCTTGGCCTTTCGACCGACTTCAATTGCTTCAGTTGATCGTCGAGGACACGGTAGCCCTCGCCCGTCATCGGCACTTTTTCCATTGGTGTCGTGATTTTTCTGGTTCGCCCGGAAACTGGAATGACGCGAGATAGGCACACAAAAGGCCGCGGGGCGGGCGCGGCCGGGCATCAATACTAGGGTTTCCCGCTCAGGTTTTCAAGAGCAGGTCGCCCGACCGATGAAATATCAGGCTCGGGCGGGCGGCTCCGACTTGGGATCGCGACGCAGGACGCCCTTGATCAGGCTGTAGGCCAGCCAGCCGACGGCGGCGAGGCCGGCCAGCATGAACAGGCCCGACACGAGGGCGGCTCCTGCAGCCATGAAGGCCAGGATGAAGGCGACGGCCGCTGCAAGTCCGGCCACGATCTGAATGGTTTGAAGACGCATGGTCCATTAACGTCCTGGGTGACGCCGGGTTGCGTCGCCCCGATCACGATCCGATCACGCGTAACTGTAGGGGCCGCCGCGTTCCAACGCGCGCTGATAGGCGGGTCGTGCGTGGATGCGGGCCAGGAAGGCCTTCAGGCGCGGCTCGGTGGTGGCGTCGAACGCCCGGTCGGCGCCGGCCTCGACGGGGAAGCTCATCATGATGTCGGCGGCGCTGAACTGATCGCCCGCGAACCATTCCGACCGGCCCAGTTCGTCTTCCCAAAAGCCGACGTGGGTCTTGAGCTGGGGGTCGACGAAACTGGTCAGGGCCTTGTTGGCGATGCTCTTCACCAGCGGCTTCAGCAGGGCGGGCGCACGGCGGGGCAGCATGCCGAACACCAGTTTCAGCAGCAGGGGCGGCATGGCCGACCCCTCGGCGTAATGCAGCCAATAGGTGAAACGGCGATCGTCCTCTGTCCCTGCCGCAGGCCGCAGTCGGCCCTGGCCGTAGGTGTCGAGCAGATATTCGACGATAGCCCCTGTCTCGGCGACCTTGACCCCGCCGTCCTCGATCACCGGGGACTTGCCCAGCGGGTGGATGGCCAGCAGTTCGGGCGGGGCGAGCCGATTGCCCGCGTTGCGCTCATACCGTACCACCTCATAGTCCAGGCCAAGCTCTTCGAGCAGCCACAGGACGCGTTGCGAGCGGCTGTCGTTCAGGTGGTGGACTTTGATCATCGGGCGGCTCCAGGCGTCGAGGCGCGACTATTCGCATCGCCGCCCAAGAAGTCGAGGGGGAAGTCGAGCCCTATCGCGGGCGACGACCGCTCCACCGCGCGCGCGGCTCGGGCGAAGGCTTGGGCGTGACCTGAGGCTTGGCGCCTTCGCGACGGTTGCGCCAGACTTCATAGGCCAGGGTGGCCAGGGCCAGTTTGCCGGCGTGGCGACCGGCGACGCGGCGACCGCCCTTGGACAGCAGCAGGCCGCCGAGGATGGGGACGAGTTTGTGCAGACGAGACATTGGCGAAGCTCCTTTCGCCGTCTAACGCGCCGTCTGGCGTCGGGGTCCGCCCTGCGGCGACATGAACTGAAGAGGGCCGACAGAAGGTTTGGCGCGCGCGCCGCGAAAAGCGGTGCTAGCCCTAGAGCATGAGCCAATCTCGCCTTGCCGCCTTCTTCACATCGTTGAGCTTTTTTGTCATCGCGGCCCTGGTCGCGGGCGTGGTCGTTGGGGCGCTGGCGCAGGGCGCGCAGGCGGCCTGGCTGACCGGGGCGCTGGGGGTGGTCGAGAGCCTGGGGCAGGTCTGGCTGAATGCGCTGCGGATGACCGTCATTCCCCTGGTGTTCAGCCTGCTGGTGACCGGCATCGTCTCCATCGCCGATGCGGCCGCGACGGGGCGGATCGCCGTGCGGTCGCTGGTGGTGTTCGGCGTGCTGCTGGTCGGGGCGACGGTCTATGCGATCCTGGCCGGGTTGGGCCTGCTGGCGATCTGGCCCATCGACCCGGAGGCGGGGCGGGGGCTGCTTGCGGGGGTGACGACCGAGTCTCTCGCGACTGTGGGCGAGGCGGCGCGAACGGATGGCCTGCGCGCCTTCCTGGCCAGTTTGGCGCCCGCCAATGTGGTCAAGGCGGCGGCCGACGACGGGGTGCTGGCGGTCGTGGTCTTCGCCGTCGCCTTCGGTTTCGCGGCGACCCGGATCAAGACGGAGTTGCGCCGGCCGCTGGCCGGCTTCTTCGAGGCGGTGGCCGAGACCATGGTGGTGATCGTCCATTGGGTGCTGCTGGCCGCGCCGTTCGGCGTCTTCGCCCTGGCGCTGGGCGTCGGTTTGCGGGCCGGGCTGGGGGTGGCGGGGACGCTCGCCCACTATGTCGCCATCGTCTGCCTCAGCCAGATCGGCCTGATCCTGATCACCTATTTCGTGGCGGTCATTTGGGGGCGGATTTCGCTGGCCCGGTTCGCCCGCGCCGTGGCCCCGGCCCAGGTCGTCGCCGTCTCGACCCAGTCGTCGCTGGCCAGCCTGCCGGTGATGATCGAGCGGGCGCGCGACTGGCTGGGCGTGCCCCAGACCTCGGCGGGCCTGGTCCTGCCGCTGGCGGTGGCGGTGTTCCGCATCACCAGTCCGGTCGCCAACCTGGCGGTCTGCCTCTATGTGGCGCAGTTGCATGGGGTCGAACTGAGCCTCGGCGTGCTGATCGCCGGAGGGCTGACGGCCATCGCCGTGTCCATCGCCTCGGTCGGCCTGCCGGGTCAGGTCAGCTTCTTCGCCGCCATCGGCCCCATCTGCCTGGCCATGGGCCTGCCGCTGGGCGTGCTGCCCCTGCTGCTGGCGGTCGAGGTCATCCCCGACATCTTCCGCACCGTCGGCAACGTCACCGCCGACCTGGCCGCGACCCGGATCGTGGCGGGTGAGGACGATCCCGCTACAGACTGACCAAGGCCGCGCCGGCCGCCAGCAGGATCAGGTGCAGGACGACGACCAGGCCGAACTGCGTCCTGAACGGTTCCTTGCGCGTCTTGTGACGGAGCAGATGCTGAGCCATCCAGGCGCCCAGGCCGCCGATCAGGCCGAACAGCAACAGGGTCGCCTCCGGCGTGCGCCACAGGCCGGCTTTCGCCTTTTGCTTGTCCCTGGCGAAGGCGACGAACCCCAGGACTTCGGCGCACAGGATGGCGATCAGGGCGAGGTCGAGATTGGAGATCGGCATGTCCCTGGTTTCCGGCCGCTACGCGTTCGCAGCGTGCGGCCGGAAATCGGAGATTTCGTAAACGTCAGGCGTAGTCCTGGATCGGGCGGACATCCAGGTCGCCGGCCTTGATGGCGCCGATGGCCTGGGCGGCGGCGAGGGCGCCGGCGGTGGTAGTGTAGTAGGGGATCTTCATCATCAGGGCGGTGCGGCGCAGGGAGAAGCTGTCCTGCAGCGACTGTTTGCCCGAGGTGGTGTTGAAGACCAGGTGGACCTCGCCGTTCTTCATGGCATCCACGATGTGCGGGCGGCCTTCCAGCACCTTCTTGACCAGCTTCACCTCCAGCCCCTGTTCGACCAGGTAGCTGTGGGTGCCGCCGGTGGCGATCAGGCTGAAGCCCTCGGCCAGAAGCGTCCTGGCTGCATCGACGATGAAGGCCTTGTCCTCGTCCTTGACCGAGATGAAGGCGCAGCCCGAGGTCGGCAGGGTGGTGCCGCCGCCGATCTGGGCCTTGGCGAAGGCGCGGGCGAAGGCGGGGGCCATGTCGGCCTCGCCGTCACGCTTCCAGTCCAGGCCCATGACCTCGCCGGTCGAGCGCATTTCCGGGCCCAAGATGGTGTCGACCCCGGCGAAGCGGGCGAACGGGAAGACCGCCTCCTTGACCGCGATATGGTCGTAGGGCTTGTCGGCCAGGCCGAAGGATTTCAGCGGCACGCCGGCCATGACCTTGGCGGCGATGGAGGCGATCGGCTGGCCGATGGTCTTGGCCACGAAGGGCGCGGTGCGCGAGGCGCGCGGGTTCACTTCCAGCACGAAGATGCGGGGCTCGGCGCTGTGCGGCTCCTCGATGGCGAACTGCACGTTCATCAGGCCGCGCACCTTCAGGGCCTTGGCCATTTCGGTGGTCTGGCGCTTCAGCTCGGCCACCGTCTCGGCCGACAGGGACCAGGGCGGCATGGAACAGGCGCTGTCGCCCGAGTGGACGCCGGCTTCCTCGATATGTTCCAGCACGCCGGCGACGAAGACCGTCTCGTCGTCGCACAGGGCGTCCACGTCCACCTCGGTGGCGCGGTTCAGATAGTGGTCGATCAGGACGGGGTCCGAACCCGAGACGCGCATGGCCTCATGGACGTAGCGGTCCAGTTGCTCGCGGTCATGGACGATCATCATGCCGCGTCCACCCAGGACATAGGAGGGGCGCAGGACGACGGGATAGCCGACCTCTTCCGCCTTCTGCGCGGCTTCCTCGGCCGAACGGGCCAGGCCGTTGGGCGGCTGGCGCAGGCCGATGCCTTCCAGCATCTGCTGGAAGCGCTCGCGGTCCTCGGCCAGGTCGATGGAATCGACCGATGTGCCCAGCACCGGGATGCCGTCTTCTTGCAGCGCATGGGCCAGCTTCAGCGGGGTCTGGCCGCCGAACTGAACGACGCAGCCGATCAGCGTGCCATTTGATCTTTCGACCTCGATAAGCTCCAGCACGTCCTCGGCCGTCAGCGGCTCGAAATACAGGCGGTCGGAGGTGTCGTAGTCGGTCGAGACGGTCTCGGGGTTGCAGTTGACCATGATCGACTCGACGCCGATGTCGTCGAAGGCGAAGGCCGCGTGGCAGCAGCAGTAGTCGAACTCGATTCCCTGGCCGATCCGGTTCGGACCGCCGCCCAGGATGATGGCCTTCTTCTTGTTGGTCGGCTCGGACTCGCACTCGGGGATCTGGCCAAGGGCGCCGGTCTCATAGGTCGAATACATATAGGCGGTGGCCGAGGCGAACTCGGCGGCGCAGGTGTCGATCCGCTTGAACACCGGGCGGACGTTCAGGCCGCGACGGGCCAGACGCACGTTCTTTTCTGTCGCGCCGGTCAGTTGCGCCAGGCGGGCGTCGGAGAAGCCCTTGGACTTCAGGCGGCGGAACTCGGTTGGATCGGCCGGCAGGCCCTTGACCCGCACATGGCCTTCCTCGCGCACGATGTCGGCGATCTGGCGCAGGAACCACGGCTCGTAAGAACAGGCGGCGTTGACCTCCTCGACCGTCAGCCCGTGGCGGAAGGCCTGGGCGATGACGCGGATGCGGTCGGGGGTGGGGATGCCCAGGGCGCGGACGACGGCGGCGCGAGCGGTCGCGTCATCCTCGGATCCGGCGACGCCGTCGATCTCGATCTCGTCGAAGCCCGACAGGCCGGTCTCAAGCCCGCGAAGGGCCTTCTGCATCGATTCCTGGAAGGTGCGGCCGATGGCCATGACCTCGCCCACCGACTTCATCGAGGTGCCCAGCAGGGGCTCCGAACCCGGATATTTCTCGAAGGCGAAGCGCGGGATCTTGGTGACGACATAATCGATGCTCGGCTCGAACGAGGCCGGCGTGACCTGGGTGATGTCGTTGGTCAGTTCGTCCAGGGTGTAGCCGACGGCCAGACGCGCGGCGACCTTGGCGATGGGGAAACCGGTGGCCTTGGACGCCAGGGCGGACGAGCGCGACACGCGCGGATTCATCTCGATCACCAGCATGCGGCCGTCGGCCGGGTTGATGGCCCACTGGACGTTCGACCCGCCGGTCTCGACGCCGATCTCGCGCAGGACGTTGATCGAGCCGGTCCGCATCCGCTGATATTCCTTGTCGGTCAGCGTGAGGGCGGGGGCGACGGTGATGCTGTCGCCCGTGTGGACGCCCATCGGGTCGATGTTCTCGATGGAGCAGATGATGATGCAGTTGTCCGCCGTGTCGCGGACGACCTCCATCTCGTATTCCTTCCAGCCCAGCACCGATTCCTCGATCAGGACCTCGGTCGTCGGCGACAGGTCGAGGCCGCGCAGCACGATCTCCTCGAACTCCTCGCGGTTGAAGGCGATGCCGCCGCCGGTGCCGGCCAGGGTGAAGGACGGACGGACGACGGCGGGCAGGCCGACGAACTCCAGCCCGTCCAGCGCCTCTTGCATCGAGTGGGCGGCCTTGGAGCGGGGGCTTTCCAGACCCAGCTTGTCCATGGCGTCGCGGAATTTCTGGCGATCCTCGGCCTTGTCGATGACGTCGGCTTTCGCCCCGATCATCTCCACGCCGTATTTGGTCAGGGCGCCGGAGGCGTCCAGGGCCAGGGCCGTGTTCAGCGCCGTCTGGCCGCCCATGGTGGGGAGCAGGGCGTCGGGGCGTTCCTTGGCGATGATCTTCTCGACCATCTCGGGCGTGATCGGCTCGATATAGGTGGCGTCGGCCACCTCGGGGTCCGTCATGATGGTGGCGGGGTTCGAGTTGACCAGGATGACCCGGTAGCCTTCCGCCTTCAGCGCCTTGCACGCCTGAACGCCGGAATAGTCGAACTCGCACGCCTGGCCGATGACGATCGGGCCGGCGCCGATGATGAGGATGGACTTGATGTCTGTGCGCTTGGGCATCGCCAGCTCTTCTTCTTATTGAACGCTAATGGGTCACGACCGCGCAGTCCCAGCCGTCGTAGTCCAGCTGAAACGCTGCGGCCCAGGTCTGCATCATGGCGGAGGTCGCGGCGAACGACGCCTCGTCCACCGCCATGGTGGTCTCAAGTGTTGTGGAATCGTCGGCGCCGCCGGTCAGGAAGCCGGCGCGACGCGCGACCTCGTTCAGGTCGCCGTGGTCGCCTTCGCCATAGAAGTAGAATCGCGTGTGACGCGGGGTCACGCCGCTGTCGCCTTGTTCGGCCAGCGCCGCGCGCACCATGGCGTCGCGTTCGTCATGACTGATGTCCGAGGCGTCCAAGGGGCTGCGTCGTCCTTCGTTCTCTACGCGCGCGAGAAGTCCCCGCAGAGCCTGGCCCTGCGACGCTCACGTCTGCTTGTCGGTTAAGCGGCCCGTTTAGAGAGGGAGGGGCGAGGGGGCAAGACTTTATGCGTCGGCGATCGCCGCGATCCAGTCGGGAAGTTCGGCGATGCGGGACAGCGAGACGTAGCGGGGCTCGTTGACCGGGGCGTCGGCCAGTTCGTGGGCCCAGGTGACGGCGTAGGGGATGTGAACGCCGAAGGCGCCGGCGGCGATGGCGGGAAGGACGTCGGACTTCATGGAATTGCCGGCCATGACGGCCTCGGCCGCGCCCGTGCCGTGGCGGGTGAAGACGCGGTCATAGGTGGCGCGGTCCTTTTCGGATACGATCTCGACGGCGGTGAACCGTTCGCCCAGGCCCGAGGCGGCCAGCTTGCGTTCCTGGTCCAGCAGGTCGCCCTTGGTGATCAAAACCAGGCGGTATTTCTCGGACAGTTCGGCGATGACCTCGTCCACGCCGGGCAGGGTCTCGACGGGATGGGCCAGCATCTCGCGGCCCGCCGCCAGGATTTCGCGCACGACATGGGGCGGGGCCTCGCCGTTGGTCAGCTCCATCGCCGTCTCGATCATCGACAGGGTGAAGCCCTTCACGCCATAGCCATAGAGGCGCAGGTTGCGTTGTTCGGTCTCGGCCAAACGCGCCTCGATGGTCGGTTCGTCGCCGTGTTCGGCCAGCAGATCGACGAACCGCGCATGGGTCAGGCGGAAGATCGTCTCGTTGTGCCAGAGGGTGTCGTCGGCATCGAGGCCGACCGTGGTGATGCTCATGCCGCGCCCCTATCATGGGACGAACGAGGAGGGGAGACGCGATCAGTGCCCAGTCGTGACTTGAGCGGAGGGGGCGTATGGCGTCAGATGCCGTCCATGCGCGTCAGAGTTTCAGTTCGGCTTGTCAGCCTCTTGTTGCTTGGCCTGCCGTTGAGCGGCCCGGCCATGGCCCAACCGGCCGGTTCGACCCTGTCTATCCAGTCCTTAGCCGCGCCCCAGACGCGAGACCGCGTGCGCCTGAATCAGCGGGTGTTCGACCGGGTGTGGAGCGAGGTCCGTCGCGGCTATTACGATCCGACCCTGCACGGCGTGGACTGGAATGCGGCGCGGGCGCAGTTCCGGCCGCAGGCCTTGGCGGCGACCGACGAACGGGGACTGTACCGGGTCATCAACGAAATGCTGGACCTGCTTGACGACGGCCACGCCGCCGCCAGCCCGCCGGCCGCCGTGCGCCGTCAGGAGGCCCAGTTCGCCCGCCGCGCCGTGATGGGCCTGACCCTGATGCGGGGCGAGACACCCGACGACTGGACCGTCGAACGCATCCGGCCCGGTTCGCCGGCCGAGGAGGCGGGGCTGCAACTGGGCTGGGCGCTGAACAGCGTGGACGGCCAGGCCTGGGGACCGGACGTGGAGACGTTCGACGGCCGGCCGGTGAACCTGGTCCTTACCGATGAGACGGGCCGGCGCCGTGAGACGACCCTGACCCCGCGCGTCATGGACGCGGTCGAGCCGTTCACCGCCGACACGTCGCGGCCCGGCGTTCTGGTGCTGCGGGTCGAGCAGTTCGACAAGGGGCTGGGGCCCTGGATGGGCAGTGCGCTGGAAGGCCTGCCCGCCGATGTCGATGTGGTGCTGGACCTGCGCGGCAATCCGGGCGGTCGGCTAGGGGAGGCGGAATCGGTGCTGACCTGTTTCCTGCCCCGCAACCAGGCCTGGGCCACGCGAACGGGACGCAGCGGCCGGGCGGTGATTTTGCGGGCCGCCGGCGACTGCGGCGACCGGCCTGACCCGCTGGCGAACGGTGTCGCGGTCCTGGTGGACCAGGGCAGCCGCAGCGCGGCGGAACTGACGCCTGCGGCCCTGCAGGAGGCGCGGCGCGGCATCGTGGTGGGCGAGAAGACGGGGGGATCGGTCCTGATCGCCCAGGAGACCAACCTGCCGGACGGAGGCAAGCTGACGCTGAGCCGGGCGGACTTCGTGACCTCGGGCGGCACACGGCTGGAAAAGCGGGGCGTGACGCCCGACATCGCCGCGCCGCGCACCGTGGCCCAGCGCCGCGCCGGCGACGACCCCACGCTGGAGGCGGCCATCGCCGCGCTTCAGGCGGAGGACCGGGCTAGCGCTGCTGACCGACCCGGCCCGCTCTAAATCAGTTTCTTCTATCCGCTCATCCCGGCGAAAGCCGGGACCCAGTTCTTTCGCAAGATAGGTGCGTTGGATTGGCGGCTGGCGCTCTGGCTTAGGGGTGAGCGCCCAAAACGCTGGGTCCCGGCTTTCGCCGGGATGAGCGGAATATCAAAGAGCGATCAGCAGCATTTGAACGATCCAGAACCGCCGAAGCGGCGCTGTTCGTGCAGGCGGAAGAAGGCCGTCTTGTCCAGCGGCGGCTGGTCGGGATGGGTCGCCGTCGCGTGGGCGATGTAGGCGTCATAGTCCGGCTGGCCGATCATCAGACCGGCCGTTCGCCTGACGCCGCGACCCCACCGCAGGGCGGTGTCGCGGCACAGGCAGAGCAGGTCCTCGTTCGAGGGGTTAAGCACGAGCGATATCCGCGGCTTCGTCGGCCGGCGTCAGGTCGTGCGCTTCGGGATATTCGCGCACGGTCGGCCGGTTGTTCAGATAGGCCTTGCGGCACGCCAGGACGCCGTAGACGACCATGGTGATGACCACGAACAGGAAGCCCGCCGTCAGGGTCGAGTTGACGTAGTCGTTGACGATGATGCGGTGCATGTCGCCGACGCTCTTGGCCGGGGCGATCAGCTCGCCGGCGCCCAGGGCCTCCTGATACTTGCGGGCATGAGACAGGAAGCCGATGCGGACGTCCGGGTGGAACAGCTTCTGGAAGCCGGCCGTCAGGGTGCAGATCAGCAGCCAGGTCGCTGGGACGATCATAACCCAGGCGAACTTCTCGCGCTTCATCTTGAACAGGACGACGGTGCCCAGGATCAGGGCCACGGCGGCCAGCATCTGGTTGGCGATGCCGAACAGCGGCCAAAGGCTATTGATGCCGCCCAGCGGATCGACCACGCCGGTGTAGAGGAAATACCCCCACAGGGCGACGGTGAGCGCCGTGGCGACGACGTTGGCGCCCCACGACTTGGTCTCGCGCATCCTGGGCACGGCGACGCCCAGCAGATCCTGGATCATGAAGCGGCAAACGCGGGTGCCGGCGTCGACCGTGGTCAGGATGAACAGAGCCTCGAACAGGATGGCGAAGTGATACCAGAAGGCCATCATGGCCTTGCCGCCGATGACGCCCGACAGGATGTGGGCCATGCCGACGGCCAGGGTCGGGGCGCCGCCTGCGCGCGACAGGATGGAATGCTCGCCCACGTCGCGGGCCAGCTGTTCCAGTTCGCCGGGGGTGATGTGGAAGCCCCATTGCGCCACGGCGGCGGCGGCCGAGACTGCATCGTTCCCGATGATGGCGGCCGGGCTGTTCATGGCGAAATAGACCGCCGGGTCCAGAACCGTGGCGGCGATCAGGGCCATGACGGCGACGAAGCTTTCGCACAGCATGGCGCCATAGCCGATCAGCGGGATCTGATTTTCGTTCTCAAGCAGCTTGGGCGTCGTGCCCGACGAGATCAGGGCGTGGAAACCCGAGACGGCGCCACAGGCGATGGTGATGAACAGGAAGGGGAACAGGGCGCCGGCG
The DNA here is from genome assembly GCF_979258305.1 of Brevundimonas sp. AC546. Lineage (NCBI taxonomy): Bacteria > Pseudomonadati > Pseudomonadota > Alphaproteobacteria > Caulobacterales > Caulobacteraceae > Brevundimonas > Brevundimonas sp. AC546. The sequence continues at coordinate 1,427,088 of NZ_OZ409849.1, read as the reverse complement.
AAGACCGGGCCGGTGCCGTCGATGAAGGGGGTAATGGCCGGCATCTGCAGATGTGGACGCACGATCAGGATGCCGATGGCCAGGGCCACGATCGCGCCGATCTTCAGGAAGGTCGACAGATAGTCGCGCGGCGCCAGCAGCAGCCAGACCGGAATGACCGAGGCGATGAAGCCATAGATCATCATCAGGATGGCCAGGGTCGGGCCGGTCAGGGTGAAGGCTGGACCCCAGAACGGGTCGGCCGCGACATGGCCACCGCCGATGATGGCCAGGATCAGCAGGACGACGCCGATGACCGAAATCTCGCCCACGCGGCCGGGCCGCAGATAGCGGGTGTAAAGACCCATGAAGATGGCGATCGGAATGGTGGCGGCGACCGTGAACGTGCCCCACGGGCTCTCGGCCAGGGCCTTGACCACGACCAGGGCCAGAACGGCCAGGATGATGACCATGATCATCAGCACGCCGATCTGGGCGATGATGCCGGGGATATTGCCCATCTCGGTGCGGATCATGTCGCCCAGCGACTTGCCGTCACGGCGCGTGGACATGAACAGGACCATCATGTCCTGCACCGCGCCCGCTAGCACCGCGCCGACCAGGATCCACAGCACGCCGGGCAGATAGCCCATCTGGGCGGCCAGCACCGGCCCGACCAGCGGGCCCGCGCCGGCGATGGCGGCGAAGTGGTGGCCGAACAGGACGTTGCGGGGCGTCGGCACATAGTCCAGCCCGTCGTTGCGGCGCATGGCCGGCGTCAGACGCGCGGGGTTCAGCTGCATGACCTTGTTGGCCAGGTAGCGGGCGTAGAAGCGGTAGGCGATGGCGTAGGTGCAGACGGCGGCGATCACCATCCAGACCGCGCTGATGCTCTCACCCAGATGCAGGGCGATGATGCCGAGGGACACCGCCCCCAGGATGGCGATGGCGCCGAAAATTATGGGTGTGCTGAGTTTGCCCACGACAGATCCCTCCCGGCCGGCTGACTGCGGCCCTCACCCTTGGTTTGCACCACAATGCGGGACAAGGCCAATCGACTAAGGTCGTAGAAATGGGGGAGAGCAGACATCTCCTCCCTGCGGAGCGGGGAGGTGGCGCGGCGCGCCTTCGCGCCGTGACGGAGGGGTTCTGCGCCGCATCACTGGCGCCTATGGGACTTCAAGAGCCCCTCCACCGCTACGCGGTCCCCCTCCCCGCAAAGCGGGGAGGAGACGGTCGCTACGCCCGCACCACCTTCACCCGCCCGGCCGCTTCGCGCGCCCGTTCGCGAGCTTGTTCTACATCGGCGCCGCGCGCGGTCGCCACGCCCATGCGGCGACGCTCATAGGCTTCCGGCTTGCCGAACAGGCGCAGGTCGGCGGTGGGGACGGACAGGGCCTCGGCGACGCCTTCGAACGCCACGCCTTGGGCTTCCATGCCGCCGTAGATGACGGCGCTGGCGGCGGGTTCGCGCTGGGTCACGTCGACCGGCAGGCCCAGGATGGCGCGGGCGTGAAGGGCGAACTCGCTCATGGTCTGGCTGGCCAGGGTGACCAGGCCTGTGTCGTGGGGGCGGGGCGAGACCTCGGAGAACCAGACCTGGTCGCCCTTGACGAACAACTCCACGCCGAAGACGCCGAGACCGCCTAGCGCGTCGGTGACCTTGCCGGCGATCTCCTGCGATGCGGCCAACGCGGCGGGGGTCATGGCCTGGGGCTGCCAGCTCTCGACATAGTCTCCCTTGACCTGGCGGTGGCCGATGGGGGCGCAGAAGTCCGTGCGGGTTTCGCCGTCGGCGCCGCGCGAGCGGACGGTCAGCAGGGTGATCTCGAAGTCGAAATCGATCCGGCCCTCGACGATGACGCGGGCGCCGGCGACGCGGCCGCTCTCCTGGGCGTAGGTCCAGGCGTCGGCGATCTCGTCGGCGCTTTCGACGAAGGATTGCCCCTTGCCGGACGAGGACATGACCGGCTTGACGAAGTTGGGATAGCCGACGGTCTCGGCGCCGGCGGCCAGTTCCTCGGCCGAACCGGCGAAGGCGTAGGGGCTGGCAGGCAGACCCAGGTCTTCGGCGGCGAGACGGCGGATGCCCTCGCGGTTCATGGTCAGCTGGACGGCGCGGGCGGTGGGAATGACCACGGCCATGCCGGCGGCCTCGATGTCGGCCAGAACCTCGGTGGCGATGGCCTCGATCTCGGGCACGATGAAGTGTGGGGCCTCGGCCATGATCAGGCCGTTCAGAACCTGGGGGTCGGTCATGGGGATGACGTGGCTGCGGTGCGCCACCTGCATGGCCGGGGCGTTGGGATAGCGGTCCACGGCGACGACCTCGACGCCAAGCCGCTGAAGCTCGATGGCGACCTCCTTGCCCAGTTCGCCAGCGCCCAGCAGCATGACGCGGACGGCGGTGTCGGAAAGCGGGGTGCCGAGTTTCATCGCGGTCAGGCTCCGGTAGCGGGTTCGATCAGGTCCCAGGCGTTGCCGTAGAGGTCTTCGAAGACCACCACCTTGCCATAGGTCTCATGTCGCGGGGTTTCGCGGAAGTGGACGCCGGCGGCAAGCCAGGCGGCGTGGTCGCGCATCAGGTCGTCGGTTTCGAGGAACAGCCAGACGCGGCCGCCGGCCTGGTTGCCGACCTGGGCCTTCTGGTCGTCGGTCGTGGCGCGGGCGAGCAGCAGGCTAGTCTCGCCGCCTTTGGGCGTGACCCGCACCCAGCGTTTGCCGCCGCCCATGTCGGTGTCTTCGCTGAGGTCGAAGCCCAGCTTGCCGACATAGAAGGCGATGGCGGCGTCATAGTCGTGGACCAGCAGGCTGATCGCGCCGATGCGGCTCATGTGGCGACGAAGGTTTCGACAACGGGATTCATCATCTGTTCCAATGATCCTCCCCCGTGAAGCGAAGCGCAACGGGGAAGGGGGACCGCGAAGCGGTGGAGGGGGCGGACCTCGCACCGGCGGTGGTCATTGTTGTCCGAGCGCCAACGGATACATCTCGCCTGTATCCGCCCCCTCCACCACGCTGCGCGCGGTCCCCCTCCCCCGCAAGCGGGGAAGGATTTCAGGCTTACAGCCGCGCCTTGACCGCCGCGACGACGGCGTCGGCGGTGATGCCGAACTTCTCGTACAGGACTTCGGCCGGGGCCGAGGCGCCGAAGCCGGTCATGCCGATGAAGGCGCCGTCTTCGCCGATGAACCGTTCCCAGCCCTGCTTGATCGCGGCTTCCACCGCGACGCGCACGGTGCCGCGGCCGATGACCGAGGCCTGGTAGGCGGCGTCCTGCTGTTCGAACAGTTCGAAACAGGGGACGGAGACGACGCGGGTCGGGACGCCGGTGGCTTCGAGGGTTTCGGCGGCCTTCAGGGCCAAGGCCAGTTCCGTGCCGGTGCCGAACAGGGTGACCTTGGCTGCGGCCGAAGCGGCCTTGATCTCGTAGGCGCCCTTGGCCGACAGGTTCTCGGTCGAGGCGACGGTGCGGACGGCCGGGGTCTTCTGGCGCGACAGGGCCATGGCCGACGGCGAGGTCCTGGTCTCCAGCGCGATCTTCCAGCATTCCATGGCCTCGACCGTGTCGGCGGGGCGGAAGACCAGCAGGTTCGGGATGGCGCGCAGGGCCGCCAGGTGTTCGACCGGCTGGTGCGTCGGGCCGTCTTCGCCCAGGCCGATCGAGTCATGGGTCAGGACGTGGATGGCGCGCACGCCCATCAGGGCGCCCAGGCGGATGGCCGGGCGGCTGTAGTCCGAGAAGACCATAAAGGTGCCGGCGTAGGGGATGACGCCGCCGTGCAGGGCCAGACCGTTCATGGCCGCGGCCATGCCGAACTCGCGGATGCCCCAGTTGACGTAGCGGCCTTCATACGACGGCGCGTCCAGGATCGGCGTGCCGGCGACGAAGGTGTTGTTCGAGCCGGTCAGGTCGGCCGAGCCGCCGACCAGTTCGGGGATGGCGGCGAAGACCTGGTCCAGGGCGGCGCCCGAGGACTGGCGCGTGGCCTGGGCCGGTTGGGTCTCGATCAGTTCGGCGATCTTGGCGTTCAGGGCGTCGAAGGCGGCCTCGGGCAAGTCGCCCTTCATGGCGCGGGTGAAGTCGGCGGCCTGGCCGGATGCGGCGAGGCGGGCTTCCCACTTCTTGCGGTCCTTGGAGCCGCGACGGCCGACCTTGTGCCAGGCGTCGGCGATGGTCTGAGGCATTTCGAAGGGTTCGTGATCCCAGGCCAGACCCAGGCGGGTGGCGGCGATCTCGGCGGCGCCCAGGGCGGCGCCGTGGGTCTTGTGGCTGCCCTCCATGGTGGCGGCGCCCTTGCCGATCTTGGTCTTGCAGGCGATCAGGGTGGGCTTGTCCTGACGCGTGGCCCACTTCATGGCGGCCTTGATGGCGTTCATGTCGTGGCCGTCGATGGCCTTGACCGCCCAGCCGGCGGCCTTGAAGCGAGCCTTCTGGTCGGTGGTGTCCGACAGGGAGACCTTGCCGTCGATGGTGATCTCGTTGTCGTCCCACAGGACGTGCAGCTTGTTCAGCTTGTAGCGGCCGGCCAGGGCGATGGCTTCCTGCGACACGCCCTCCATCAGGCAGCCGTCGCCGGCGATGACCCAGGTGCGGTGATCGATCAGGTCGTCGCCGTATTTGGCGGCCAGGTGGCGCTCGGCCATGGCAAAGCCGACGGAGGTGGCCAGGCCCTGGCCCAGCGGGCCGGTGGTGACCTCGACGCCGGGCATGTGGCCGTATTCCGGGTGACCGGCGGTCTTGGAGCCCCACTGGCGGAAGTTGGACAGTTCTTCCTTGGTCGCGGCCTTGTAGCCCGTCAGGTGCAGCAGGGCGTAGATCAGCATCGAGCCGTGGCCGGCCGACAGGATGAAGCGGTCGCGGTCGGCCCAGTCGGGGCGGCTGGCGTCAAACTTCAGGAACTTCGAAAACAACACCGTGGCGACGTCGGCCATGCCCATGGGCATGCCGGGGTGGCCGGACTTGGCCTTCTCGACGCCGTCCATGGCGAGGACGCGAATGGCGTTCGCCATCTGCTCGGGCGTGGCCTTTGGTGCGGTTTTGGCGTCGGTCACGGTGGAGACCTCTGTTGGGAAGGCGGAAAAAGGGGGCGCGCCGCTTTACCCCGACGCGTCCTCGGGTTCTATACGCAATTTGAAGGAGCGACCGATGGCAGACGCCACCACGGCCGCAAGGACGCGTATCGACCGCGCCCTGGCCGAACTGGAACGCAAGATCCTGGAGCTGAAGGCGCGCCCCGCCTCGGCGCCCGCGATCGCGGACGACGACCTGTTCGCGCCGCGTGTCAGCGATCAGCGCGTCGCCGAGCTGGAGGCCGCAGGGCGCGAGGCGTCGCAGGCCCTGGCCCGGGCGGCGGCGGCGGTGCGCGAGGTCCTGAGCCAGGACAACCTGGCCCAGGACGATGAGACCGAAAGCGAGGCCGGCTGATGGCGACGGTGACGGTCGAGGTCAACGGGCGGCCCTATGCGGTGGGTTGCGCCGACGGTCAGGAAGAGCGGGTTCGGATCTTGGCCAAACAGTTCGACAACCAGGTGCGCCAGGTGGCCCAGGACGTCGGCCATGTCGGGGACCTGCGGCTGTTCCTGATGTCAGCCCTGATCCTGGCCGACGAACTTCACGAGGCGCGCCTGAACGGCGGCAAGGCGGGACCGTCCACCCTGGCCCCGGCTCCGGCCTCGACGGACGGCGTCGCCGAGGCGCTGAACGCCGTTGCGGCCCGGATCGAGAAGATCGCGCAGGGCCTGTAGGCGAATATTCGTCGGCGGGCGCTGGCGCAGCGGCCGGCAAAGGCCTATCTTGATCGACGGCGGGTCTTGCTGCGGCCCACGTCGAAGGCATACATTTCCTCGCGACCTTAATTCACTCAAAGGGATCTGTCCCTGTCCGGGCTCGAGGGCCTGGGCATATGGAGCCCACCTGGCTACCCAGGTTCGAGAGGATTTAAACGCCCTTCACGGTTCTTGCGGCGCCGCCAACCTCTCTCTCTCTTTTTGCGCTATCGCTCGCGACGCGGTCGCTCGCTGCTTGAGCGCGCTGTGTGCTATCGCTCGCCGCGCGGCGGCTCGCTGCATGAGCACGTTTGTGCGCTATCGCTCGCGACGTGGTCGCTCCCTGCTTTAGCGCGCGCGCTGACCGGCGGGAGTCGCTCGGCTGCATGAGTGCGTTTTGCTATTGCATGGGTGTCGCTTTGGTTCGCTAGGCTGGGGCGTTGGTAGGGGTAGCCGAATGATCCAGGACAAGCATGAGCTGCGGTCCGCCGCGCGGGCGCGTCGCAAGCGCCTGGCCGAGATCGATCCCTCGGCGGCGTCGCGCGCGGCGGATCATGCGGACGCCCTGCCGCCCGCCGAGATCGTGGCCCTCTATCGCGCCATGGGGTCCGAACTGGATGCGGACGCGTTGGCCGTGACGCTGGAGGCCGCCGGCCGTCGGTTGTGCCTGCCGGTCGTGGTCCAGCGCGACGCCCCCATGGAGTTTCGCGCCTGGTCGCCGGGAGAACCGCTGGAACTGGACGCCGCCGGATGCCCCGCGCCCCTGCCGCTGGCGCAGGTCGTCACGCCGGACCTGATCCTGACGCCCCTGCTGGCCTTTGACGATCAGGGCGGGCGCCTGGGCCAGGGCGGCGGCTATTACGACCGCACCTTCGCCGCCCGCCCCGACGCGCTTCGCATCGGTTTCGCCTACGTCGGCCAGAAGGTCGAGCGGCTGGAGTTGGAAGCGCACGATGTCCGGCTGCATGGGGTTCTGACCGAGGCGGGCTATGCGGACTTTGGCATATCCCATTGACATATACGCGCGTTGGGGCGATATCCATGCCATGAGCGCCCCGCTGAAAGCCACGGTCTTCAAGTCCAATCGCTCGCAGGCCGTGCGACTGCCCAAGGCCGTCGCCTTTCCCGACGACGTGAAGGAGCTTCGCGTCATCAAGGAAGGCAAGAGCCTGCGCCTCGTGCCGCTGAATGCCCTGTGGGACGACTTCTTTGATCGGCCGGGCATCCCCGATTGGCCGGATCGCGAGCCCCAAGGCGAATGGCCGGAACGCGAGCCGTTCTGAGGTGACGGATTACCTGCTTGATGCAGATATCTGCATCCATGTTCTGCGTCGGCGCGGGCCGGATTTGCGCGATAAGTTCGCCGAGGCGGTGGGTCGGATATCGATGTCCACCGTCACACTGACCGAACTGCTTGTCGGTGTGGCCAAATCGCAAAACCCTGTCTTGAGGCATGAGGAGTTGCTGAGGTTCCGGGCGCGTCTGGACCTTCTGGACTTCGACGAACAAGCCGCAGCCCACGCATCGGATATCCGCGCGAGCTTGGAACGGAGCGGGCAGAAAATCGGGCCGCTCGATACTTTACTGGCTGGCCAGGCGCGCAGCCTTGGCCTCACGGTCGTAACAGCGAACATCCGGGAGTTCTCGCGTGTCGAGGGCCTGCTGGTCGAAAACTGGCTTGGCCAGGGACAAGGCTTTCACGAATGAGACTGGCATTTTTCGGGGACGTCATCGGCAAGTCCGGCCGTGACGGGATCAGCGACCATCTTCCGGGCCTGAAGCGTGATCTGAAGCTCGACTTCGTGGTGATCAACGCCGAGAACGCGGCGGGCGGGTTCGGCATCACCGAGAACACGGCGCGCGAGCTGTTCATGGCGGGCGCAGACTGCCTGACGCTGGGCAACCACTCGTGGGACCAGCGCGAGGCCCTGACCTATATCGTGCGCGAGCCGCGCCTGATCCGGCCGGCCAACTATCCGCGCCTGATGGATGCGCCGGGCGCCGGGGCCAATCTGTTCGAAACCCATTCGGGGCGCACGGTCCTGGTGATGAACGTGCTGGGCCGGGTGCATATGGACCCGATGGACGATCCGTTCGGCGCGGTCGAGCGCGAGCTGGCGGCCGCCCCCCTGGGCGCCGTGGCCGACGCCGTCATCGTCGACATGCATGCCGAGGTCACGTCCGAGAAGATGGCCATGGGGCATTTCTGCGACGGGCGCGCCTCGCTGGTCGTCGGCACCCACACCCACGTCCCGACCGCCGACTGTCAGATACTGCCCGGCGGCACGGCGTATCAGACCGACGCCGGGGGGTGCTGCGACTATGACAGCGTGATCGGCAACGAGAAGGAAGAGCCGCTGCGGCGCTTCACCACCCGCATCTCGGGCGGTCGCTACATGCCCGCCTCTGGTCCGGCGACGGTGTGCGGCGTCTTCGTCGAGACGGACGACAGGACAGGCTTGGCGACGCGCGTCGAGCCCATCCGCGTCGGCGGACGATTGTCCCAGACGGTGCCAGTCCTCTGACTTGACATGAAATATTACGTATGTAGATTGTCTGAACTACATATGTAGTTCAGGAGAGACTCATGCCTCGCACCTATCTGCTAATGTTGATTTCCCTCGCAGTCGCTGGGTTGTCGTCTCCAGCGCTGGCGGCTGAGGGTCTTACGCCGACGTCCATCTTTGCTGACGCGGCCGTGCCGATAAAGTTGATGATCTTGGTGTTGGCGGTCTCCCTGATCGCCGCAGTCATCGTCACCATTCGCAAGACCGTCGCGCGCGATGTGTCCGGAGGCTCGGCCTATCTTTCGGCTCTGCGGCTGGGCGGGCCGTTGCTGGGGCTTCTGGGCGCCACGCTCAATGCGCTCTGGTCCTTCATCGGCATCGCCTCGGTCGGAAAGTCATTGCCGCTGGCGGTGTTTGCGCCGGGATTGGCCGAGGCGACCCTGGTGCTGTCTCTGGGACTTCTGGTCGGCGTGGTAGCGGTCATCTGCAACTGGGTCGTGGAGGCGCGCATCGACCGCGTGGTGCTGCGGGCGTGAGTCAACCTGCCGTCACGGAGGCCGAGAGCGCGGTGCTGACCGCCCTGTGGCGGCGCGGCCCCCTGCCGTCGAAACAGTTGTTGGAAGAGGTGCGCCGTCATCAGGACTGGGGCGACGCCACCATCAAGACCTTGCTGAACCGCCTGATGCACAAGGGCGCCGTCAGGTCCGACCGCGCGGAGGGGTTCTTGCGGTATGTGCCGATGATCACGCGGCGTGACTATGTGGAGACTGAGGTGCAGGCGTTGGCTAACAGGCTGTTTGACGGCCGCCGCGACGCTCTGATCGCCTATTTGACGGGCGACGCGCCAGTCTGACGCCGCGCCCGTAGACGCAGCCGCATGGGTTCGCGGCTGCGCAGGGTGATCTGATGCACCGGGCGGGGTTCGACCGTTGTCAGGGCCTCGACGTCGGCGACGCGCAGGATGGCGGCGAGGGCGATCATCGCCTCCTGCAGGGCGAAGGCGGCGCCGATGCAGACGCGCGGGCCGGCGCTGAAAGGGATGTAGGCGTAACGGTCGATGCTCTTGCGGTTTTGCGGCAGGAAGCGTTCCGGCCGGAAGGCGTCGGGGTCGTCCCACAGCAGCTTGTGGCGTTGCAGAATCCACGGCGAGATGATGACGGTGGCGCCGGCCTTGATCGTCTGGCCGCCGATCTCGTCGTCGGCCAGGGCCTTGCGGGCCATGGTCGGGGCCGGCGGAAACAGGCGCATGGTCTCCTCCAGCACGGCGCGGGTCCAGGGCAGGCCGTCGGCCCATTTCGGATCTGAGACGTCGAAACCTTCCGCCTCAGCCTGGAGGTGGGCCAGATATTCCGGCTGGCGCGACAGCAGGTGCAGGGTCCAGCCCAGGGCGCGGGCCGTGGTCTCGTGCCCCGCCAGGATGAAGGTCAGGATGTTGGCGGCGACCTCTTCATCCGACAAGCCGGGACCGCCGTTCTCGTCCCTGGCCAGCAGAAGCGCGCTGAGCAAATCGGCCGGCGGAGTGTCGCCGGTTTCGATCCCACTTCCGATTTGGCGGCGGCGCGCCTCGACCAGCGTGGTGACGCGCTGCTCGAAGAAGCGGGCCGAGCGGAAGCTGGCCAGGCGGCCCAGGCGCGGCGCCCAGTCCGGGGCGCCCAGCACGTCCAGCGGATCGATGCGCGCGCCATTGGCCAGGAACTGGTTCAGCGCTCGCTCGAACCCGCGCGCCTCGCCGCCCAACTCGTCCGAGAACATGGTCGCCGACAGGATGTCGAAGGTCAGGCCGGACATCTCGCTGTCGATATCCAGCACCCGCCCGCGCGCCGACAGCGACCAGGCGGCGACCCGCGCGTGACAGACCTCGGCCATGCGGGCGTTCAGCGTGGCCATCTTCGCGGGTGTGAACAGGGGCGCCAGGATGCGCCGGGCGCGACGCCAGACCTCGCCCTCGGTCAGCAACAGGCCCTCGGCCAGCATCGGCCCCAGCACACGACGTTGCAGGTCGCCCTTCTCGTAGTTCGCGGCGTTCTCGGTCAGGACGTGCCGCACGCCCTCGGGATGGCTGACCACCAGGATTTCGCCAAATGCGGAGTCGCCATGCAGTTGCGGCTCGGTGAAATGCCGCTCGGACCACATCTGGATCGGATCGCGCCAGCTGATCCACAGGAAGGGCAGCAGCGACAGCGGCTTGCCCGTCCGGCGCGGCGGTATCGCAGGACGGAAGGTCGTGTCGGCGGTCGTCGCGTCCATAAGACGCTCCCTGTGCAAATCGCCGGTTCAAACCGGGCGCATCGCTCTTCAACGCTTGATGTGGTGCATGCGTTCATGACGGTCGCCACGATCCCGACCGTTCCGTAATCAACGAGACGGCGACGACCTGCCGATCGCATGGAGCAGCCGCGCCATATCTTCTGCGGACAAGTCCTTCGAGCCTTGGCTTGAGGCCGCCGGCTTCGAAACGGGGGCGCCGGCGCCGCTGGACCGGTTTGAGAGGCCCTGCGCTTTTCGCGCCGCTCGAACAGAAAGCGTTGAAGGAACCAGACAAGATGAGGCGTCCACGGTTGGCCGCAGGCGGTGGTCTTGCCCGCCTTGTTCAGGAGGCTGGCGATCTGGTTGGGCTTGGTGAAGCCGTTTTTGAAACAGGCTCGGAGCCACGGTTCGAACTCATCCAAAAACGCCTCTTTGGATCGATGGCGAAAGCTGAAGTGCTTCAACTCCTCCTTCGTGATTTGTGACGATTGCGTCCGTCCGACAGGTTGCTCCGGTTTCCGACCTCGAACGCGTCCAGTCGGCGTCGCTTTGGCGCGGGGAGAACCTACCCGCGTTCCGCCGCCGAGATATGATCCTTTACCCATAACGCCCTCCATCTCTTCGCCCGTGCGCCATGTCAGACAGCGACGCGCGCCTTCCGTGCCTGGATCAGACGATGGCGCAGAGCGTCCAACTGCGCCGCGCGACGTTGGGGCGTGTGCTCGGTCTGGACGTGGGCCTGGCCGCTACGGGCCATGGCGAGACGCTTTTCCGGATCGACGATCAGCCCTTCGATTTCGCGAGCCAGCGTAGGGGCGTCGAGGGGGTCGACATAGGTGGCGTGGGGTCCGCTGCCCTCCCTCAGACCGCCGCGACCCGAGGACACGACGGCCGCGCCCGCCGCATGGGCTTCCAGCGCGGCCAGCGGAAAGGGGTCGGCGAACACCGAGGGCGTCAAGGCGATCGAGGCGGTTTGCAGGGTGTCGCGCACCACGGCCCACGGCTGCTGTTTGCGGATGGAGGCGCGGGCGCCAAAGCGGCTGAGACGATCAGCGTGTTTCTGGGCCCACTCCGCATGGGCGTGCCAATCGATGACCAGCAGGTCGGCGCGCCAGTCCGGATGCCGGTCCAGCACGGTTTCCAACGCCTCGCAGATCAGGTCGAATCCCTTCTCGGGCGCCGCCCGTCCGGTGAAGGCGATGACGGGACCGCGGCCATCGACCGGCGCGGACCACAGGTCGGCGTCGATCGGGTTGTGGATGGTGAACCCCCGGTCGGCCATGCGGGGAAAAGAACTGGCGAAGGCTTCTCGCAGATAGTCGCTGACGAACACATGGGCGTCGAACGCGCGGAACCGCCGGGCGTACCGCAGGCGATCCAAGGCGTTGGTCCCGCCGCTGGCTTGATTGTGGCGATACAGGCTGTTGGGAATGTCGGGGAAGGCGCGGGCGATGCGGGCCGAGCTAGGTCCGTGCTGATGAAGCTCGATGAAGTCCGGGCGGTCGCGACGCAACGCCCGGATGATCCGCCCCGTTCGGCCAAGGCCAGGCGCGACCGCCTGGGTTTTCAGCTCGCCACGATCGGCGGCGCCCGCGTCGCAATAGATCGTCAGATCGTCCCGGTCGGCGCTGTAGCGCGCGAGAGTGCGAACCACGGTCTCGATCGAGTTCGGCTTCTCGACGCAGAAGATCGCGCCTGGCCCTAGGACGACGGCGATCTTCAACCGGCGTCGCCCAGCCAGCCCGGCATCCAGCCTTCGTGCCATTCGCGCAGATGGGCGACGGGGATGCTGAACAGGTCGCCCTTATCACCAGAAGAGCCGAAGGCGTCGCCGCCCGCGCGGCCGACGACCGAGGCGTGCAGGCCGGCCTCGCGCGCCTTGGCGATGATGGCGTCGGCGTCCGGCACCGCGACCAGGTAACGGGCCTGGTCCTCTCCGAACAGGAAGATGTGGGCGTGGGTCGCGCTGGAAGCATCCAGGGTCACGCCGACGTCGGAGGCCAGCACCAAGTCGGCGGCCGCGCCGATCAGGCCGCCGTCGGAAAGGTCGTGGACCACGGTCAGGTCGCCGGCCTCGATCAGGTCGCGCACGAAGTCGCCGGTCTTCTTTTCCAGCTTCAGATCGACGGGCGGAGGGGCGCCGTCCTCGCGGCCCAGGACCTCGCGCAGATAGATGGAAGCGCCCAGTTCGCCGTGCGTCTGGCCGATCAGGACCAGAGTGTCGCCCTCGGCCATGGTCGAGAAGTTGGTCACCACGTCATAGTTGGGCAGCAGGCCCACGGCGCCGACGGTCGGGGTCGGCGGGATGGCGACGCCGTTGGTCTCGTTATACAGCGACACGTTTCCGCTCACGACCGGGAAGACCAGTTCGCGGCAGGCCTCGGCCATGCCGTCGATGGCGCGGACGATCTGGCCCATGATCTCAGGGCGTTGCGGATTGCCAAAGTTGAGGTTGTCGGTGATGGCGATGGGGCGCGAGCCGACGGCGGTCAGGTTGCGCCAGGCCTCGGCCACGGCCTGTTTGCCGCCCTCATAGGGGTCGTTCTGGACGTAGCGGGGGGTGCAGTCGGACGTGACGGCCAGACCCTTGTCCGTGCCGTGGACGCGCACCACGCCGGCGTCGGCGCCGGTGGCCGAATCCTGCAGCGTGTCGGCCATGACGTGGCGGTCGTACTGTTCCCAGATCCAGCGTTTGGAGGCCATGTCGGGGCAGGCGATCACCTTCATCACCGCATCGGCCCAGTTCTCGGGCGCGGGGATCTCGGCGTGGTTCAGCTTGGGCTGCAGCACCGGCTGGACCCACGGGCGGTCGTACAGGGGGGCGTCGTCGAACAGGGGCGCCAGGGGCACGTCGCAGACGGTCTCGCCGTGATGCTTCAGCACCAGACGGCCGGTGTCGGTGGTGACGCCGATGGTGGCGGCGTCCAGGCCCCATTTCTTGAAGATGCGTTCGCCGTCGGCCTCGCGGCCCGGCTTCAGGACCGCCAGCATCCGCTCCTGGCTTTCCGACAGCATCATCTCATAGGCGCTCATGCCCTCTTCGCGCTGGGGCACGGCGTCCATGTTCAGCTCGATGCCGACACCGCCCTTGCCGGCCATCTCGACCGAGGAGGAGGTCAGACCCGCCGCGCCCATGTCCTGAATGGCGGCGACGGCGCCCGAGGCCATCAGTTCGAGGGTGGCCTCGATCAGCAGCTTCTCGGCGAAGGGGTCGCCGACCTGAACGGTGGGGCGTTTGGATTCCGACTCGTCGTCGAACTCGGCTGAGGACATGGTCGCGCCATGGATGCCGTCGCGGCCGGTCTTGGAGCCGAAATAGACCACCGACAGGCCGGCCGAAGGCGCGGCCGAATAGAAGATGCTGTCCGACTTGGCGATGCCCACGCACATGGCGTTGACCAGGATGTTGCCGTTGTAGCCCGAATGGAAGTTGGTCTCGCCCGCCACGGTCGGCACGCCGACGCAGTTGCCGTAACCGCCGATGCCGGACACCACGCCCTTGACCAGGCGTTTGGTCTTCTCGTGGCTGGGGTCGCCGAAGCGCAGGGCGTTCAACAGGGCCACCGGGCGCGCGCCCATGGTGAAGACGTCGCGCATGATGCCGCCCACGCCCGTCGCCGCACCCTGATAGGGTTCGATGTAGGAGGGGTGGTTGTGGCTCTCCATCTTGAAGATGCAGGCGTCGCCGTCGTCGATGTCGATCACGCCGGCGTTCTCGCCCGGACCGCAGATGACGCGGTCGCCGGTGGTCGGGAACTTGCCCAGGTGGATCTTGGACGATTTGTAGGAGCAGTGCTCGGACCACATGACCGAAAAGACGCCCAGTTCGACATGGTTGGGCTCGCGGCCCAGCCGGTCGAGGACGACCTGATATTCGTTCGGGGCCAGGCCGTATTCGGCGGCCAATTCAGCCATCGACTTTTCGGGGGTCTTTTGCGGAGCGCTCATGGGCGGCGCTTCTAGCCGCAGATGGGCCAAATGTCAGCCCGCACGGCGCAAGTTCGGGGAACATCGACCATCGCAGGCGGTTGATTCCGACGACAGCCACAGGAGCCGCCATGACCGACACCCCTATCGACCCCGCCGCGACGCCCGAAGATGATGATCTGCCCGAGATCGCCGCCGATGACGCCGGCGCCTCAGCCCTGGCCGAAAAGGCCCAGAAACAGGCCGAAGACACCGAGGAGGATGCGGCATGAGCAAGCCCCACACGGACCGCATCACGCCTGCCTCAGGCCAGCAAATGGATCGCTCGAACGACCCCGAAACGACCGCCGAGATGGATGCCGCAGCGCCGGAGGCCGCGCTGGCCAGCCGGCGTCAGCGATTGACCGGCTCGGCGGTCGGGGTTGGCAGCGTCGGCTTCGATGAAAACGGCGCCTTCGACGTTGGGGCCGACGATCACGACCCTCAGGACGACGCCGTCACCGACACGCCGAAACCCTGAGCCTTACCGGGCGCGTTCGACGCCCGGCCGCAGGCGGAAGGTCAGCAGCAGCCCGCCGACCAGCAGGACGATGGCGCCGGCCAGGGCGGTGAAGGCGACGGCGGGATTGTCCGCCTGTTCGGCGACGAAGGCGCCCAGCAGGCCCCAGGCCGTCGGCAGCGGATAGGCCATCGTCCGCAGAACCGCCGTCACCGCCAGGGCGACGACCACGACCGCCAAGATGGCGACGATGGCCCACAGGCTGGGCGACAGGGCGGCGGGCAGGGCGTCGAACGCCGTCACCGTCGTGATCAGGTTCAGCGGCGCGGCCACCGTCAGCCAGCCGGCCAGGGCCGCCAGAGGCCAGACAAGCAGGATGCGCTCACGATCCATCAGCCGCAGCGCGCGAATATGGCCCGACACCGCCAGCAGCGGCAGCAGCAGGGCGATCAACGAGGCGAAGATCACCCCCACGCTGGCGGCCTTCAGGTTCATGGCCGCCACGATGATCCAGAAGCCGATGCCGAAGAAGGCGACGGCGGACGGCAAGCCCATACGGCCCAGCAGCGGGCTCTCGCCCGTCTGAGGCAGGGCCTGACGGATCGCATAGGCCAGGATGCCGATGTAGATCAGGCCCCAGATCGAGAAGGCGTAGCCGGCGACCCGCAGGGTGCTGTTGCCGTCCGCCGCGAACTCGGCCTGCGTCAGGCCCAGGCCGGCCAGGTTCTGGACCAGGGGCACGACGATGGCGAACAGGGCGGCGGCCAGGACCACCAGTCGTCGGGTGCGCTGGCGGGGCGTGGGGCGGATGATGGAGGACATTCGGGTTCCAGTGCGACGCTTATCGGCCCTTTACGCGCCGGACCGACAGAAGGTTCACCCCGAACGCCAGAAAAGTGAAGCTTGCATTGGCGACCGGCGGCCTCATGCTGTGGGACATGACGCTCCGGGTTCGCCTTTTTTGTCTGTGCCTCGCCGCGTTCGCCGCCGTTGCGATAGCGGGCGAGGGACGGGCGCAAACCGCCTCGACCCTGACGGCGCCGGTCCAGGCGGCATGGACGCGCGTCCGCGCCGCCCTGACGTCCGAGCAACAGGCCAATGAGGTGCGCGGCTTTCTGTCGGCCCTGGCCTCGGCTGAGGGTCGGTTGACCCTGCCGCCGCTGGATGCGCGCGACATCGCCTCGGGTCGTGCGGTGTCTCTGGACGATCCCGCCCTGATGCAACGCCCCCAGGCGCACGAGATCACCGTGACGGTCGGCGGCCAGTTCCTTATCTTCCGCCCCCTGTCGCGCGCCAGCCTGGAGCCGTTTTTCGGTCGGTAGGAACAATCGCCAGGACCGAACGGTTGTCAGGATGATCCCTCAACACAGGAAACTCCCATGGCCGACATCGACAACGACCAACCCTCGCTCGAAGAAGAAGTCGAGGCCAACCGGGCCATCGAACAAGGCCTTGGCGTCGGCGCCCGCGAACTGGCCGCTCAGCGGGAAGCCGGCGAAAAGGCGTTCGACGACGAAGACGACGAGGCCGCAGACCTTTCGGACGGACGCGCCCAGATCAAGGACATCTGAGACCGCGTTCAGGGCTCCATCTTGAAGTTGACGGCGAAGCGGATCATGCGCCCGGCGAGCGGACGTCCTATCGCCGCCGCCTCGTCCGTCAGTCTGATGCAGGCGAGAGGCAGTGAGGCACGGACGTCAACGTCTGATGCTCGCCGTCTCGCGATTGCCGTCAAGCCGCCGCGTAGATGCTTTGGAACAGCGTGGCGCCGTCGGCGGAGCCGAGTTCAGCCTCGAAGGCGCGGTCGGGGTGGGGCATCATGCCCAGGACGTTGCCGCGCGCGTTCTGGATGCCCGCAATGTCGTTGACCGAGCCGTTGGGGTTGTCGACGTAGCGGAACACGACCTGGCCCTCGCCCTCGATCCGGGCCAGGGTCTCGGCGTCGGCGAAGAAGTTTCCGTCGCCGTTGCCCTGGGTCATGGTCACTTCTGCCTGGCCCTGATAGCCGGCGGTGAAGCGGGTCTGGCCGTTGGCGACGGTCAGGGCGATGGGCTTGCAGACGTATTTCAGACCCTTGTTGCGCAGCAGGGCGCCGGGCAGCATGCCGGCCTCGCACAGGATTTGGAAGCCGTTGCAGATGCCGACCACGGCGACGCCTTCGTCCGCCGCCTTCTTGACGGCCTGCATCACCGGCGACTGGGCCGCCATGGCGCCGCAGCGCAGATAGTCGCCATAGGAAAAGCCGCCGGGAATGACGATCAAGTCCAGACCCTTGGGCAGTTCGGTTTCCGCATGCCACACCATGGAGACGGGCTCGCCGGTGGAGCGTTCGACGGCGACCTTGCAGTCGCGATCACAGTTGGAACCGGGGAAGACGATGACGGCTGCGCTCATGGCGCGGCCCTTTAGCAGGGTTCGATCGGCTTGTCAGGCGTCACGTCTCGCGCGCGTCAAGGTTGGCGAATGCGATCCAGATATTGGGTGATCCGGCCCAGATCGATCTGGCTGAATCCGGCCCCGTCCAGCGTACGGCGTTTCCCATCGGCATATCTGAGATGGATGACGCCCTGCATGAGGCCGGCGATGGAATAGACCGTCTGGCTGCTGACCAACCCCTTACCAAGGTAATGGCGGGTCGTCCCGAACCGCCCTTGCAAGGTGACGCCGTCCGGCTCGGCGATGACGCGCCGTCGCATCAGCAATATTCCTGCGCCGACGGCGGCCGCGAGCGCCGCAAGCCAGACGCCGATACAGATCAGCCAGACCCGAAGGCCTTCGCCCTGGAAGGTCCGGGTGACCTCCTCGCCCTTCTCCAGATAGATCAGGAACAGCATGACAGGTGCGAAGCCGAGCATGCCCCAAAGCCCCAGCGACAGGATGCCGAACGGAATCCAGCGATAGGCAGGCCAGGGCGAGACGATATCGCCCGTCTTCAGCTTAAGGCTCGGCTTGGGCATCGACGGATCCTCAGCGGGAGCCGCACTCTAGCGGATTTTCAGACAGCCGCCATCGGACGTCGCCGCCCTGTCAGCCAGGCGACCAGGAAGATGGCGAACCCACCGAGCGACAGGCCGACGCCGACCCAGGCGGTCGAGGTCCAGCCGTAACCGGCCGCGATCGCCATGCCGCCCAGCAGGGGGCCGATGGCGTTGGCGGTGTTGAAGGCCGAGTGATTCAGCGCCGCCGCCAGGGTCTGGGCGTCGCCGGCGACATCCATCAGCCGCGTCTGCAACACCGAGCCCAGGCCGCCGCCGCCGCCGATCAGGAAGACCACCCCCATCACCGCCCACAGGTTCGACGCCGCCATGGGATACAGCGCCAGAGCCGCCGCGCTCCACAGCAGCAGGCCGCCGGCCGCCTTGAACCCCACATGGTCCGCCGCCCAGGCGCCCAGGATATTGCCGAGGAACATGCCGACGCCGAACACGGCGAAAACCCAGGGCAGGACCTCGGCCCCCACGCCCGTCACCGCCTGCAGCGTCGAGGCCAGATAGGCATAGACCGCGAACATGCCGCCGAAACCCACGGCGCCGACGCCCAAGGTCAGCCAGACCTGCCCCCGCTTCAGTGCGCCCAGCTCTCGCCAGGGGCTGGCGTCGGGATGGGCCGGATCGCGCGGGGCGAACAGGGCGACCAGAGCCATGGTGATCACGGCCAGCACGCCTACGATGGCGAAGGTCCAGCGCCATCCATAAGCATGGCTGATGATGTTGACGACAGGCACGCCCAGCACCGTTCCAACGGTCAGCCCCATCAGGATCGTCGAGACCGCCCGGGTGCGAAAATGCAGCGGCACGATGGAGGCCGCGACCAGGGCCGCCACTCCGAAATAGGCGCCGTGCGGCAGGCCGCTGAGGAAACGGAACACCAGCATCCAGCCATAGGTAGGCGCCAGCGCGCTGAGCACATTGCCGACGGCGAACAGGGCCATGAAGCCGATCAGCAGATGCCAGCGCGGCAGCCGCGCCCCCAGCACCGCCAGGATCGGCGCCCCCACCACGACGCCGGCGGCATAGGCGCTGATGACATGACCGGCGGTGGGCGCATCGACGCCCAGGCCGGCGGCGAAGTCGGGCAGTATGCTCATGGCCGCGAACTCGGTCACGCCGATGGCGAACCCGCCCATGGCCAAGGCGATCAGCACGAGGGCGACCGCCCCGCGCGAGCGGACGGGAAGAGCGGTGTCGAGGGCGGCGTCTGTCATGTTGCGTTGCAACCTAATCAGCGTTCATGACACGACAAGGGCGGCGACCCTGATCAGCCCTTGTTTTCGTAGGTCGCCGTGATCGAGGCCTTGGCCAGGGTATGGAAATGCAGGTTGAACCCGAACACGGCGCCGGAGTTGTCGGCCGTGACGTCCAGACTTTCCACATCGACGGCGAAGACGGTGAAGATGTAGCGGTGCGGACCATGGCCCGCAGGCGGGGCGGCGCCGCCGAAACCGGCCTGGCCAAAGTCGGTGCGGCCCTGGATCGCGCTGTGCGGTAGATGACCGCCGGATGACCCCGCCCCGGCCGCCAGTTCGGTCACATCGGCGGGAATATTCGCCACCGTCCAGTGCCAGAAGCCCGAGCCGGTCGGCGCATCGGGGTCATAGCAGGTGATCGCATAGCTCTTCGTCCCCTCCGGCGCGCCGGACCAGGCCAGCTGCGGCGATTGGTTGCCCTTGGCATGAACCTGGGCGTCCGGCAGCACGCCGCCGTCCTGAATGTCGGTGGAGGTGAGGGTGAAAGTCATCTGAAGGGGCTTCCTCGGGATGCAGAAATCAGGCGGCGGACAGGAGGCGCGCTTTCACGCCGCTGCGATCCAACAGCCGCACCGCCTGAACGTCGAAAGAGACGAAGGTTTCCCCGCCCAGCCATTGGCCGTCATGGGCGATGACGCCGTCCGCGAAATCACCGCCCGCTTCCAGAACGGCGAGACCGGCCTCTGCGGCGGGGCGATCCACCGATATGTTGTGCATGTCCAGAAGGCGACGAATGGCGGTGGCGATGTCCTCGCGAGAAGCGCGATAGCCCCGCGCCAGAACCCAGGCGAACTCGCACAGGGATTGGGTGCTGACCGCGACCCGATCTGCGGTCTCCAGGGCGTCGATCGCCAGACGCTGCTGATCTTCGTCGTCGCCGACGACGGCCCGCAAGAGGACGTTGGTGTCGGCGGTGATGTTCACGACCGCTCGGGTTCCGATCCGGCCTGCGCGGTCAGGGCGCCGATCTCCTCGATAGAGAGGCGCGCGCCGTTCGTCCGCCCCTTCAGGTACCCCGATAGGTCGGACCATGAGCCGGTCAGCTGTTCGGCGCTCAGCTCCGCGCGGCCGTCAGGCAGCAGATCCAGACGGATCTTCTGCCCTGGCTGTATGCCGAGGTGCTGTAACACCTCCTTGCGGAAGGTGACCTGGCCTCGGCTCGTGACGGTCAGCGTGGTCATTCCGTCAATGTAATGCGATCATGCATTACATTCAACGGGCGATATCAGGTCGCCTCGATGCGGTAGCCTTCGATCACCGTATTGGCGAGCAGTTGCTCGCACATCTTTTTGGCCTCGCCTTGCGGATCTTCGGCGCCGGCGAGGTCGAACTCGATCAGCTTGCCGACGCGGGCGTTGGAGACGCCCGACCATCCCAGACCCTGCAGGGCGCCTTCGACGGCCTTGCCCTGGACGTCCAGGACGCCGGGCTTGAGGAAGACGTGAACCTTGACCTTGGCCATTAGTGCAGCCCTCCCTGGATCACCGTCGGCATGCCCTTCATGATGCCCAGGCGACGCGCGACTTCGGTATAGCTTTCGATGACATTGCCCAGGTCGCGGCGGAAGCGATCCTTGTCCAGCTTCTCGCCGGTGGTGGTGTCCCACAGGCGGCAGCTGTCGGGGCTGATCTCGTCGGCCAGAAGCACGCGGCTGAAGTCGTTTTCCCAGACGCGGCCGAACTCGATCTTGAAGTCGACCAGGGTGATGCCGACGGCGCCGAACATGCCCGACAGGTAGTCGTTCACGCGCACCGTCATGGCCAGCATGTCGTCCAGCTCCTGGGTCGAGGCCCAGTTGAAGGCGGTGATGTGCTCTTCGGTGACCATCGGGTCGTTGAGCTCATCCTTCTTGTAGTAGAATTCGATGATCGAGCGGGGCAGGGGCGTGCCTTCCTCGATGCCCAGGCGCTGGCTCATCGAGCCGGCGACAATGTTGCGGCAGACGACTTCCAGCGGAATGATCTCGACTTCGCGGATCAGTTGCTCACGCAGGTTCAGGCGTTTGATGAAGTGGTTGGTCACGCCGATGCCGTTCAGGCGCGACATGATGAATTCGCTGATCTGGTTGTTGACCACGCCCTTGCCTTCGAGGACGGCCTTCTTCTGCGCGTTGAACGCAGTGGCGTCGTCCTTGAAATACTGGATCAGGGTGCCGGGCTCGGGTCCTTCGTACAGGATCTTGGCCTTGCCTTCGTAGATCTTCTTGCGCTTGCTGTTCATGGTCCGGTCCCGGCTTACGGGCGCCCTCCAGAAACAAAAATCGCGCGGCCATTTATGGATGGGGAAGACCCGGTCCTGGCGGCGCGTTTCGGAATCGTTCGGGCAGTCAATCTCGTTCGGCGTCTCCTTAGCCGAAGGCGGCCCCCGATACAAATGAGGATGGCGGCCGTGCAATGGATGGGGACAGGATGTCCACCCGACTGAAGTCAGGTTGCGTTCATGGACGGGCGGTCTATAGACGGCCGTTGCCCCGACGTTAGCGGGGCGTACGGAGCTATGCTGAGCGAAATGACGACCTTCGACGATCGGGAAAAGGCCTTCGAGGCCAAGTTCGCCCTCGATCAGGAGCAGGAGTTCAAGGCCATCGCCCGGCGCAACCGGATGCTGGGCCTGTGGGCTGCCGAAAAGATGGGCCTGTCGAGCGAGAGCGCGGATCAGTACGCCGCCGCCGTCGTGCGCGCCGACTTCGAACAGCCGGGCGACGAGGACGTCTTCCGCAAGGTCGCCGGCGACTTCAAGGCCTCGGGCCTGTCGGTGTCGGAAGGCGAGATTCGCTCCAAGATCGACGAACTGGCCTCCATCGCGCGCGAAGGCATCCGCGCGGGCGAGTAATCGTCTGGCCTTCAGGCTGATCCGAGAATTCGAAAGGGCCGCACCCGGGGGAAAGTGCGGCCCTTTCTTTTTTGCCGGGGACGTTGGGGGATGTCTCACCCGGCGTACTGTGCGTCTCGCGCCCCTCAATAACACGGGCGCTGGAAAATGGTTTCAGCCCGAAATGGGTGAGACCGCATTTTATTTTTACGGCATCAGAACCGTGTCCACGACGTGAACCACGCCGTTGGATTGGCCCACGTCCGCCTGGGTGATGGTGGACTTGCCGCCCTTGGCGTCGGTGATGACCCAGGTGTTGTTCGGGCCGGCCGAGACCTTCAGTTCCTCGCCTTGAACCGTCTTCAGCGTGGCGGTTCCGCCGTTGGCCTGGGCCTGGGCGGCGATGTCGGCGGCCGTCAGGCGACCGGCGACGACGTGATAGGTCAGGATCTTGGTCAGGTCAGCCTTCATCGCCGGCTGCATCAGGCTGGTGCGGGTCGCTTCAGGGATTTTCTCGAAGGCGGCGTTGTCAGGTGCGAAGACGGTGAAGGGACCCGCGCCCTGCAGGGTCTCGACCAGGCCCGCGGCCTGAACAGCCGACACCAGCGTGGTCAGGTTGGAAGCTTTGGAGGCGTTGGCGACGATGGTCTCGTTGGGGCTCATCGCAGCGCCGCCCACCATCGGATCGGTCGCGGGGGCCATGGCGGCGCCCTCGGCCGGGGCCATGGCCGTCGATTCAGCCGGGGTCGTGGCGGCCGGTTCGTTGTTGCCGCAGGCGCCGAGCGCCATCAGCGCGCCGCCGGATACGGCGACGAGCATGAGATTGCGAAGCTTGGTCATTGTGTTTCGTTCCCTTTGGGCCGCTCTCAAGGCGGTAACGGGAACGTTACGTTTGGAACCGCGAAGTGGATGCATTGCCCGCGTCAAGACATCGCAGCTTCACCATTCAATCTTCGAACACCACCGTCTTTGTGCCGTGCAGCAAAACGCGGTCTTCCAGATGGCGACGAACAGCCCGCGCCAATACGCGGCGCTCTATATCTCTCCCCTTGCGGATCAGATCTTCGGGCGTGTCGCGGTGACTGATCCGCTCCACGTCCTGTTCGATTATGGGGCCTTCGTCCAGGTCGGGCGTGACATAGTGGGCGGTGGCGCCGATCACCTTCACCCCGCGCGCATGGGCCTGATGATAGGGGCGCGCGCCCTTGAAGCCCGGCAGGAAGGAGTGATGGATGTTGATGCAGCGTCCTTCCAATCTGCGACTGAGATCGTCGGACAGAACCTGCATGTAGCGCGCCAGCACGACCAGCTCCGTGCCCGTTTCCTCGATCAGCCGCAGAAGCTCGGCCTCCTGCGCCGGCTTGTCGCAGGCGCTGACCGGCAGGTGATGAAAGGGCAAGTCGCCCAGATCGACATGGCCGATCTGGGCGCGCGGATGGTTCGACACGACCGCTGTCACCTGCATCGGCAGTTCGTCGATCCGCCAGCGGTACAGGAGGTCCGCCAGACAGTGATCGAACCTTGACGACAGGATCATCACCTTGCGCGGTGCAGGACCTCGCAGGGTCCAATCCATGGCGAACCGGTCGGCCAGGGGCGCAAAGGCGTCGCGGATTGCGGTCTCGGCGTCGCCGTCCGCCGGCTCGAACACCACCCGCATGAAGAAGGTGGCGCTGGAGGCGTCGCCGAACTGTTGCGCGTCGGAGATGTTGGCGTCCCGCTCCAGCAGGAAGGCGGAAACGGCCGCGACGATGCCGTGGCGGTCGGGGCAAGAAAGGGTCAGGATCATCAGGCGGCAGGCTTATCCGGGAGAAACTTCCCCAGTATGGCCCAGCTGTACGCCTTTGCCGACAAAGATATTGCATGGGCGGGGCTGGATGACGGCAGATCGACCAGTTCCACACCCTCGACATCAGCCAGAATACGCCGCCCCAGCTTCGCCGCCAGCCCGCCGTTGAAGGCGACGGCCCGCAGGTTCGACAAACTTTCGACCAAGCCCCGCAGATCGGCCGCCTCCGGCGACCGGATCGCCGCATCCAAACTACCCGACCGTTCCGCCGAGGCGATCACATCCCACAGGCCGACGCGGTGCGCCTTCAACCGTTCGAGCCGTTGCTCATAGGCCAAGGCGACCAGGTCTTCGCCCAGCACCCCGCCGATCAGGGGCCAGAAACCGTTGCGCGGATGGGCGTAATACTGAGCCGCCTTCAGCGAGGCGTCGCCGGGCAAGGATCCCAAGATCAGCAGCCGGGTCTCCACATCGACCACGGGGGCGAAGCCTCGCCTGCGCGCTCCGGTCGAGCGGTCCGTCACTTGACCGGCGGGTCGTCGCGCAGCCAGCCGGTGATCGAGCGGCGCTTGCCGCCAGCATAGGCGGCGACCGGCGCGACGGAGTGCATGCGCGGCGTCTTGAACACGGTCCAGACGTTGAAGCCGGGCTTGAAACCGCGCTCGATGTCGCCGTTCGCGTCGTGGAACATCAGCTGACCGCCCCAGTCGGAGCGCCAGTCGCGCGACAGGCCCAGGGTGTAGGCCGCTCGCCGCTGACCCTGGTCGGTGTCGTCGTGCAGGGTCAGGAAGTCGCCTGGACGGAACCAGGTCGCCTGGGCGTCGATCTTGGTCAGTTCGGCTTCGCCGGTCACGGCCTTCGCGAATTCGATGAATGGCGTGTCGTTGAAGAACTGGATCAAGACGTGGGTTGCATGACCCTGGTCCTCGCCGGTCAGGAAGGCCTTGATGACGGGATAGGCCAGATAGATGAAGGAGAAGCCGTCGCGGCCTTTCCTCAACGCGTCCTGCACACGGGCGTTCAGCGCGTCCCGCCCCAGCGCGGCGATCTCCGGGGGGGATATCAACTCACCGCCCCTCGCCGTCGGCAAGGCCAGGCTCCAGGCCGTGTCGTGTTCCAGCGCCAGCGCCAGCCATTCGGCGCTCTCCTCGTCCAGCAGGTCGGGCACCTGCACCATGCCGTCGCGCGCATAGGCCGCCGCATAGTCGCGGGGGTCGAGCCGGGGATTGAGCCGGATCGTGCGCTCGCTCATGGCCTTCAGTCTCCGAACACCCGCTTGAACACCACGTCCACGTTCTTGGTGTGATAGTCGAGGTCGAACAGGGCTTCCAACTGTTCGGCGGGCAGGGTGACGCGGTCGTCCGCCTTCAGGAAGTCGATGAAGACCCCTTCGCCGCGCCAGACCTTCATGGCGTTCTCCTGCACCGCGGCATAGGCGTCTTCGCGCGAAATTCCGGCCTGGGTCAGGGCCAGCATGACCCGTTGCGAGTGAACCAGACCGCCAAGGCGGTCAATGTTCTTCTGCATGTTCTCGGGATAGACATTCAGCCGTTCGACCACGTTCGCCAGACGCTGCAGGGCGAAGTCCAGGTGGATGGTGGCGTCGGGGCCGATGCCGCGCTCGACCGACGAGTGGCTGATGTCCCGCTCGTGCCACAGGGCGACGTTCTCCATCGCGGGCGTCACGGCCGAGCGGACCAGACGGGCAAGGCCGGTCAGGTTCTCGGTCAGGATAGGGTTGCGCTTGTGCGGCATGGCCGACGAGCCCTTCTGGCCCTTGTCGAAGAACTCTTCCGCTTCCAGCACCTCGGTGCGCTGCAGATGGCGGATCTCGACCGCCAGCCGCTCGACCGACGAGGCGACGACGCCCAGTGCGGCGAAGAAGGCGGCGTGACGGTCGCGCGGGATGACCTGGGTCGAGACCGGCTCGACCTGAAGGCCCATCTTGTCGGCGACATATTGTTCGACGGCGGGATCGACGTTGGCGAAGGTGCCGACGGCGCCGGAGATGGCGCAGGTGGCGATCTCTTCCTTGGCCGTGATCAGGCGGCGTTTGGCGCGCTGGAACTCCGCATGATAGCCGGCCAGCTTCAGGCCGAAGGTCACGGGTTCGGCGTGAATGCCGTGGCTGCGGCCGACGGTCGGGGTGTATTTATGCTCCTTGGCGCGGGTCTCCAGCGCGGCCAGAACCCGGTCGACGCCGTCGATCAGCAAGTCCGACGAGCGCGCCAACTGCACCGCGAAACAGGTGTCCAGCACGTCCGACGAGGTCATGCCCTGATGCAGGAAGCGGGCTTCCTCGCCGACGATTTCCGACACATGGGTCAGGAAGGCGATGACGTCGTGTTTGGTGGTGCGTTCGATCTCGTCGATGCGGTCGGCGTCGAAGGTCGCGTCCTTGCCCTTGGCCCAGATGGCGTCCGCCGCCTCCTGCGGGATCACGCCCAGCTCGGCCATCTTGGTGGCGGCATGGGCCTCGATCTCGAACCAGATCTTGTACTTGATCTCTTGCGACCAGAGGGCGGCGGCGACGGGGCGGGAATAGCGCGTGATCATGGGCGGGTCGTGTCGGTCTCAAGGGCTTCAGAGTCAAGGTTCGTCGCTTGACTTCCCGCCAGCCTGTCCCAGATATCGGCTCAGAGGACGACCTCTCCCTTCATCGGGCATGACCGCCGGGACGACCCGGCTCGCCATGCAAGGGAGCACGTCATGGCCTGGATTTTTCTTCTTCTCGCCGGTCTTCTTGAAATCGTCTGGGCCGTTTTGATGAAGGCGTCGGCGGGTTTCACCAAGCCGTGGCCGACCGTGGGCATGGTTGTCTTCATGATCGGCTCGTTCGGTTTGCTGTCGGTGGCGATGAAGACCCTTCCATTGGGCACGGCCTACGCCATCTGGACCGGCATCGGGGCGGTCGGCGCTTTTGTGGTCGGAGCCTTGTTCCTGGGCGAGCCGCTGACACCACTACGGATCGCGGGCGTCACCCTCGTGGTGTCGGGCCTGGTTGTGCTGAAGCTGGCGTCCAGCCATTGATGGTCGCCACGTTTCCAAGGTGAGGACGACATGGAACTGGTGATCGGAGACAAGGCCTATTCGACATGGTCGCTGCGGCCTTGGCTGGTGCTGAAACACTGCGGCGCGCAGTTCGACGAGATCGTCGTGCCGCTGAACCAGCCGGACACCGATCGCCGCCTTCGTGAGCATTCGCCATCCGGCCTCGTGCCGGTGTTGAAGGTCGACGGCGAGGTCATCTGGGACTCGATGGCCATCGCCGTCTGGGCGGCGGAACGTTATCCCGAGGCGCAGCTTTGGCCCGCCGACGCCCATGCGCGCTGGCTGGCGCGGTCTGCGGCCTGCGAGATGCACGGCGGATTCACTGCCTTGCGGACCGCCTGTTCGACGGGCCCCGATCATTGGATGGTCGGCCCCAGCCGGGCCCCCACGCCGCACCATCCGGGATTGGACAAGGACCTGCGCCGCATCGTCGAACTGTGGCGGGGGATGCGCGACCGGTTCGGGGGCGGCGGGCCGTATCTGTTCGGAGAATGGTCCGTGCCGGACGCCTTCTTCACGCCGGTCGCTGCACGCATTCGCCATTTCCAGCTGAACCTGGCGCCCCACGGCGACGACGGGACGGCCCAGGCCTATGCCGACGCCCTGTTGGCGCATCCTGACTTTCGCCAGTGGGAGGCCGACGCCTTGGCTTTGACGGGGCCTTAACAGGCGACAACCATCCCGGCTGACGCTGCGTTAAGCGGACGCCGTTATCTGTGGAGGCATGAAGAGCCCGACCCTGCGGACCGAACCGGCCGAAACCGCCTCGCGCGGTATTCATCCGGTGATGGGTTATGGTCTGGCGGCCCTGATCGGCGCGGCCTTCTGGGCCAGCCTGCTGTTTACGGTCTTCTAGCGCGCGCCGGCGACGGTGGTCGCTTCGGCGATCAGGACCGGCTCGGCCTGGGGCGGCGGGGCGACATAGTCCAGAGCCATGGGCACGGCCTTGGCGCCTGACGCCAGGGCGTCCAGCGTCTTCAGCGGGCCGCCGAACAGGCGCTGATAGATCCAGTAGCTGGCCATGACCTTTTCGACATAATCGCGCGCCTGAGGCACGTCGATGGTCTCGATCAGCAGCAGGGGATCGGCGTCCGGCCCCAGCTTGCGCACCGCCGCCAGCATCGGTCCCGGCCCGGCGTTATAGGAGGCCACGGCCCGCAGCAGGTCGCCCTGGAAGGCCGGCAGGGCCAGCATCCGGTTGATGTAGGTCTGGCCCAGACGCATGTTCACCGCCGGGACCAGCAGCTTGGACGGGTCGGAAACGAAGCTGCGATCCCCCGTCATCTCGGCCGCCGTCGTCGGCATCACCTGCATCAGCCCATAGGCGCCGACGCTGGAGCGGGCGTTGGGATTGAAGTCGGTTTCCTTCAGCGCCAGCGCATAGACCAGCGACTTCTCGATGACGAAGCCGCCTTCGGGCGCAAGGTCCGGCATCGGATAGCGGGTGGCGTCGATGCGCGTCGCGTCCGCATTGCCGACGGGCATGATGGCGCGCGCCAGGGCCGTCCACATCTTGGCCGCGTCGCCGACGGCGGTGCGCAGGCCGGAACGCAGCTCGGTCTCGGCGTCGGCGCGGCGGCCGACCTCATAGAAGGCGACGGTGCGCTTGGCGCGGGCGTCGGCCTGGACGAAGGCTTCCAGCGCGGTCGGCTCGACGGCGGCGCTTTGGGGCACATAGGCGGCGCGACGCAGGCGCGGCTCGGCCTCATAGGCGCGCGGCCCCATGTTCTCGATGGTCGGCTCCTCGCCCAGCTGACGCAGGGCGATCTGACCATAGAAGGTGGCGGGCCATTGGGCCGAAAGGCGCAGATAGTCGGTCACACGATCCTGACGTCCCGACTGACCGGCCGCGCGCGCGGTCCAGTAGGCGGCGCCGGCGCGGACCCAGGGGTCTTCGGTGGGATCGTTGGCGACGCGTTCGAAGGCGGCGAAGGATTCGTGGAATTGACCCAGCCGCCATTCCGCCAGGCCGACCGTCCACCAATCGCCGATCTGACGGCCCATGGCCGAGGCGCCGGTCAGGTCGTCGTTGTTATAGGCGACGCGCGCCGCCTTCGCCGGATCGTCGACCCCGCCGCCGCCCGAGACAGCCGTCACCAGACTGTTCCAGGTGCGGCCGATCACGCCGCCGGGCCGAACCGGCTCGGGCGCGCCGTCGGGGCGACGACGCAGGGCCAGCGTATAGACGCGATCCGCGCAGGGCAGGTCGGAATAGGTCTCCAGCCAGGCCGTCAGCTCTTCATATGTGGCGACATGGTCGGGGTGGAACAGGCTTTCGAACTCGACCTGACCCAGCAGGACCCGGTCCTGCGCCTGACGCGCCGAGGCGCGAGCCGTCTCGATGTCGCCGCGCCGCAGGGCGTCGAAGGCGGTGGTGTAGGAGATGCGGTCCGCAGAGCTGAGCGCCGTGGGGCGTGTGGAACTGGTGCTCGATCCGGCCGTTGATGCGTAAGGCGTCTCGGCGATGGCCGCGCCCGCCAGGGCGCTGATCGCGACAGCAAGCGTCGGCGCGAGGATCGCGCGGCGGAACAGAATCATAAGCGGCGGCCCCCTCGTTGGCGACGCGCGTAAGCTACTAAGCGCGTGTATGGCGATCGGTCGTCAGCATGCGAGCATGCAGCGATTAGCCTTGTTCTTCAACCGAGTCCGTTTCAAGGCGAACGGCC
This sequence comes from Brevundimonas sp. AC546, assembly GCF_979258305.1. Taxonomy (NCBI): domain Bacteria; kingdom Pseudomonadati; phylum Pseudomonadota; class Alphaproteobacteria; order Caulobacterales; family Caulobacteraceae; genus Brevundimonas; species Brevundimonas sp. AC546. The sequence goes on along the minus strand of NZ_OZ409849.1, from coordinate 1,397,597 downwards.
AGCGAGAGCAGGTCGCTCCACACCTGACGCTTGGCCTGGGGCTGACGCAGCAGGAAGGCCGGATGCAGGGTCGGCATGACGGGGGCGGACACTGCGCCCTCGGCCAGACGCCATTCCTTCCAATTGCCGCGCAGCTTCATGATTCCCTCTTCGGCCTGAAGTACGGACTTGGCCGAGGCCGCGCCCAGCAGCAGGACGGCCTTGGGCTGCAACAGGGCGAAGGCGCGTTCGACGAACGGGGCGCAGACCGCCTGCTCCTGCGGGCTGGGGGTGCGATTGCCGGGCGGGCGCCAGAAGACGGTGTTGGTGATGAAGACCTTGTCGGTCAGGCCCGCCGCCGCCAGCATCCGGTCCAGCAACTGACCTGCCTGGCCCACGAAGGGCTGGCCCATCCGGTCCTCGTCCCCGCCGGGGCCTTCGCCGATGATCAGGACCGAGGCGTTGGGATTGCCGCGCCCGAACACCGACTGGGTGGCGCCCATGCCGCGCAGGGGGCAGCCCTCGAACGCCGCAACAGCCGCCGCCAGATCCTGAAGCGTCGCCGCGCCCGCCGCCAGTCGCCGCGCCTCGGCGATGGCGTCCTCGGCGTTGACGCCGACCAGAGGCGTGACGACCGAGGCGGTCGCCTTCTGCACGGCTTTTACCGCCGGCGGCGGGGCCACATGGGTGTGATCGACGGGCGCGGCGCCATAGCAGGCGTCCACCCCCGCATCCCGCCAGAAGGCGAGCAGGCTTTCGACTGCAGCGATGTCGTGGGGTTGCGCGTTCATGTCTCGGGCTACCGATAAGCCTTGACCGCCCTCGCGTCACCTTCCGATAAGCGGCATAACCACACGGACAACCGGGATTCAGGGGAAATCATGGCCGAAGAAGCCATCGAAGGCGGCGCGGAGAACGCCCGTCAGGAAGCCATCATCGACAATCTGCCGCCGCTGGAGGCGCTGGACGGCGTCGAGCGCGAGGTCATGGAATATGATGTCGTGATCGTCGGCGGCGGCCCGGCCGGCCTGTCGGCCGCTATCCGCCTGAAGCAGCGCGCGGAAAAGGACGGCAAGGACATCACCGTCGCCGTGCTGGAAAAGGCGGCCGAGGTCGGCGGTCATATCCTGTCGGGCGCGGTCATCGATCCCAAGGCGCTGAACGAGCTGTTCCCCGACTGGAAGGCACGCGGCGCGCCGCTGGAGACGCCGGTCACCAAGGACAAATTCCTGCTGCTGGGTCCGCAGGGCGAGGCGTCCCTGCCCATGCCCCTGCTGCCGCCCTTCATGCACAACCACGGCTGCTACATCGCCTCGCTGGGCAATCTCAGCCGTTGGTTAGGCGAACAGGCCGAGGCGTTGGGCGTCGAGGTCTATCCCGGCATGGCCGCCAGCCACGTCGTCTGGGAAGAGGAAACGGGTCGGGTCAAGGGCGTCGTCGCCGGCGTGTTCGGCATCGACCGCGAGGGCAAGCCGACCGGCGACTTCCAGCCGGGCATCGAACTGCACGGCAAGTATGTCTTCATCGCCGAGGGCGTGCGCGGTTCCCTGGCCAAGACCATCATCGCGAAGCACAGGCTTCAGGACGGCAAGTCGCCCCAGAAATACGGCATCGGCCTGAAGGAGCTGTGGCAGGTGCCCGCCGAACAGCACCAGCCCGGCCTGGCCCAGCACACGACCGGCTGGCCGCTGGACGAGCACACCGGCGGCGGCAGCTTCCTGTATCACTTCGGCGACCGCTACGTGGCCGTCGGCTATGTGGTCCACCTGAACTACAAGAACCCGTTTTTGTCGCCGTTCGACGAGTTCCAGCGGTTCAAGCACCACCCGTCCATCGCCCCGCACCTGGAAGGCGGCGCGCGCATCTCGTACGGCGCCCGCGCCATCACCGAGGGCGGGTTGCAGTCGATTCCGAAGCTGTCGTTCCCCGGCGGCGCCTTGATCGGCTGTTCGGCCGGCTTCGTGAACGTGCCCCGCATCAAGGGCAGCCACAACGCGATGAAGACCGGCATGCTGGCCGCCGACGCCGCCTATGATGCGGTTCAGGCCGGGCGTTCGGGCGACGAACTGGTCGAATACCAGACCGCCTTCGAAAAGAGCTGGGTTTTCAAGGAACTGTCGGTCGTCAAGAACGCCAAGCCCCTGCTGTCCAAGTTCGGCACGACCCTGGGCGGGGCGTTCGGCATGTTCGACATGTGGTGCCGCACCCTGCTGGGCGGCTGGTCGCCGATCCCGACGCTGAAGCACGAGAAGACCGACGCCGCATCGACCGAGTTGGCCGGCAAGCACAAGGAAATCCGCTATCCCAAGCCGGACGGGAAGCTGTCGTTCGACAAGCTGTCGTCGGTCTTCATCTCCAACACCAACCATGCCGAGGACCAGCCCGCGCACCTGAAGCTGCTGGACCCGTCCAAGCCGATCCAGGTCAACCTGCCCAAATACGGCGAACCGGCCCGGCTCTACTGCCCGGCGGGCGTGTACGAGGTCGTCTATGCGGACGAGGTCGCCAAGACCGATCCGCGCTTCGTCATTAACGCCCAGAACTGCGTCCACTGCAAAACCTGCGACATCAAGGACCCGTCGCAGAACATCGTCTGGACCACGCCCGAGGGCGGCGGCGGTCCCAACTATCCGAACATGTGACGGAATAACCCCTTTAACCCGCTCATCCCGGCGAAAGCCGGGACCCAGCGCTTTCGCATCGTCCGTGCGTCGGATGACCACCGGCCTCCGACATCAGGCGCCTTTCGCCCATAGATCTGGGTCCCGGCTTTCGCCGGGATGAGCGGAGTGGGGGAGCAATCATCTGTCCTCTTGCGGGGGCGTGTGAAAGCGTGAAGGGTCGAGGCATGATCGCCTCCCGTTCGCGCCCCCCTCATTCGCGCCTGTTCGCCGCCTCCCTGACCGTTCTCGCCCTGGCCATGGCCGGACAGGCTGTGGCGCAGGATACCACGCCCCCCGCGCCGACGCCGCAGACCCATCCGCCGGCGATCATCCTTGCACCCGGCGAGCCCACGCCGGGCCAGGCGCCTTTGGATCAGGCGCCGTCCAGTCAGGACGCCGCGCCCGATCCCCACATCATCATCACCGACACCCCGGTCGCTCCGGCCATCCCTGCGGTCTGGGCGCCGATCCCGACGAACGCCGAGGGCCGCAGCGCCTATGGCCTGTATCTGGCGGGCAAGCTGGCCCTGATGCAGGGCGAGGGCGCCATCGGCTCGAACTATCTGGCCCAGGCCGAGCAACTCGCGCCGGAACAGCCGCGCGTGCGCGAACAGGCCTTCACCTCCGCCCTGCTGACCGGCGATCTGGACGTGGCGGCCGCGCTGGCGCCCACCGATGCGACCGCCTCGCCCGCCTTCGTCGAGGGTGGACGCCTGGTTCGGTTGGTCCAGGACTTCGTGCGCGGCGACGCAAAAACGCCCAACGCCGCCCTGGCCCAGCAGCCCATCGGCTCTCCCCATGCCCGCGCCGGCCTTCTGGTCGCGCCGTGGATCGCGGCGGCGGCCGGGGACTGGAACCGCGCGCTTCAGCCCGCGCCGATCAGCGGCGATCCCCTGACCCTGGCCTTCGCCCGCATGAACCGCGCCGCCCTGCTGGAAAAACGCCGCGACTATGCCGAGGCCGAGGTCGAGCTGAAGGCCGCTGCGGACGTGGCCGGTGTCGGCGCCCTGTTCAAACGCCCCTATGGCGAGTTCATGGAACGGCGCGGCCGTCGCGACGACGCCATCGCCCTGTATGAGGCCGCGATCGCCGTCCAGCCCGTCGATCCCGGCGTCGTACGCGCGTTGCAGCGGGTGCGCGACGGCGGTCGGCCCCCAGTCCTGCCCGACTTCCGCGAAGGCGCGGCGCAGGGCCTGATCACCGCCGCCGCCCAGGCCTCGGCCGAACGCGGCAACGAATTCGCCGCCGTCTATCTGCGTCTAGCGCAGAACCTGCACGATGACGACGAGACCGAGTTCCAACTGGCCCAGGTCCTGTCGCGCGCCGGGCTGAAGTCGGCCGCCCGCAGCGCCCTGTCGCGCGTCGGGACCGACGATCCCCAGCTCTACGCCGCCGCCCGCGCCCAACTGGCCATCGCGCTGGAAGAGGACGGCCAGTCGGACAACGCCCTGGCCGAACTGCGCCGCGCCGCCGCCGCCAGCCCAGACGACGGCCGCATCGCCCTGGTCCTGGCGGGTCAGTTGATGCAGCTGAAACAGCATGACGAGGCGCTGACCCTGTTGGACGGCCCGGTGCTGAACACCGCTGATCAGGGCGCCAGCGTCCACTTCCTGCGGGGCGCCGCCTATGAGGCCCTGGGTCGCACGCCCGAGGCCGAGGCCGAACTGTGGGCCGCGTTGCAAACCGCGCCCAATGACGCCGACATGTTGAACTACCTGGGCTATCTGTGGGTGGACAAGGGCCTGCGGGTCCAGGAAGGCGCCGAAATGATCGCCCGCGCCCACGCGCTGGAGCCCGACAACGGCAACATCCAGGACTCGCTGGGCTGGGCGCAGTTCAAACAGGGCCAGTTCGAAACCGCCGTCGACACCCTGGAACAGGCCGTCGACAAGGAACCCGCCAACGCCGAGATCAACGACCACCTCGGCGACGCCTATTGGCGGGTGGGCCGCGAACGCGAGGCGGTCTGGCTGTGGAACCGCGTCCTGGTGCTGGAGCCCGAACCCGAACGCCGCGCCGATGTCGAGCGCAAGATCGCCAATGGGCTGGATGCGGCGCCGGCCTCGGGTGTTTCCAACTGAAACAACCGCTCATCCCGGCGAAAGCCGGGACCCAGTTCTTTGGGCGAAAACCTGGTCCGGTTGACGCGACTTCTATCCAACGCACTGCCGAGCGAAAGGACTGGGTCCCGGCTTTCGCCGGGATGAGCGGATGAAAAAAACGGGCCGACCGGCTAAGCATCAGTGATGCCGATTTTCACTGCCCTGGCTCCGGCCAAGATCAATCTGTTCCTGCACGTCGGGGCGGTGGACGCCGACGGCTATCACCCGCTGACCAGTCTGGTCGCCTTCGCCAACGTGGGCGACCGTGTGTCGGTCGAATCGGCCGACCATCTGTCCCTGAGCGTCACCGGCCCGTTCGGCGGCGCGCTAAGTGACACGCGCGACAATCTGATCCTGCGTGCGCTTCGCCGCCTGGGCGAGGTGTCAGGGATCGGAGAGCCGAAGCTGAGGGTCGTGCTGGACAAACGCCTTCCCATCGCGGCCGGGTTGGGCGGCGGGTCGTCCGACGCGGGCGCAGCGCTGAAGCTGGCGCGTCAGGCCCTGTCGCTGGATATCGACGATGCGGCGCTGGAAGCGGTCGCTGGCGTCGTCGGCGCGGACGGCCCCATGTGCCTGCGCATGCGCACCGCCTGGGCCGAGGGCAGGGGAGACGTGCTGACCGACGAACCGCGTCTGCCGCCGTTGCCGGCCGTCCTGTTCAACCCCGGCGTTCCGTCGCCGACTGGCGGCGTCTATCGGGCCTATGACACCGGGCCGGTGCGCACAGCCGACCGCCCCGAGGCGTCGCACGACTGGTCCGTCGCCGCCGTCATCGACTGGCTGTCGGTTCAGCGCAACGACCTCCAGCCCCCGGCGCTGGCCCTGACGCCCGCTATCGCGCACGCCCTCGCCGCAGTGGCCGCCACGCCGCAGGTCGCCCTGACCCGCATGTCCGGCTCGGGCGCGACGGTGTTCGGCCTATATCCCACCGCGGCGGCGGCCCAGGCAGCGGCGCAGAATCTGGCTCTCGCTCACCCCGGCTCCTGGGTCACAGCAACAACCTTGGCCGTTCAGTAGCGTTCGAGGTTTATGGCCGAATACTGGCGATCGTTCCTGTGGAACGCCGATATCGCCAAGGTCTCGCCTTGATCATCACAATCGTTACGCATTGTTTCAGAATCTCGGAACCAGATCACTGGTTTCTGATTTGAGTCCGCAGTTCCGATGACTGGAACGGATCGTCGCCTCCCCGGAAGCGATCCTCAAACAGAAAAAGGATATCGCCATGCTTCGTGCAAAACTGCTTGCCGCAACCGCCGTGGTCACCCTGATGGCCGCTCCCGCCTTCGCTCAGGAAATGACGCCCCCGGCGACGACCCAGACGTCGCCCGCGCCGGCCCAGGCCCCCGTGCCGCAGACTGACCCGTCCATGCCCGCCGCGCCCGCATCGGCGCCGGCCGCTGAAGCCGCTGCGCCGGCTGCGACGACCACAGCCCAAGCCGCTACGCCCGCCGCCGGCGAGACCGTCGTCGACAAGCTCAAGGCGAGCGGCCAGTTCACCACGCTCCTCGCCGCCCTCGACGCGGCCCAGTTGACAGAAACCCTGGCGACCCGTCCGGCCATCTCGATCTTCGCCCCGACCGACGCGGCCTTCGCGGCCTTGCCTGAGGCCGACCGCACGCGTCTGATGGATCCGGCCAACGCCGCCGAGCTGCGTCAGCTGCTGCTCTATCACGTCATCGTCGCCGATGTGACGCCCGACCAGATCATGGGCAAGAAGGGCGGCGTCCCGACCGCCGCCGACAGCCAGATTCTGCTGGACGGCACCGGCTCGGCCATCAAGGCTGACGCCGCCACCGTGGTCAGCGCCGAGCTGGACGCCTCGAACGGCGCGATCTTCCCGATCGACAAGGTCCTGAACCCGGCGAACTCGATGGCGGCCATGGGCGATGAGGAAGCCGCCGCCGCCCCTGCCGACGCCGCCGCTCCGGCTGAGGAAGCTGCTCCGGCCGCCCCGACTGCTCCGGCGACCGCGCCGAGCGGCGAACCGGCTGCGACAACGACCACCACGGCCTCGCCCCCGGTCGCCAATCCGACTGATGGTCAGGTCGATCCGTCGGCCACGCCCCCGGTCGATGCGGCTGATCCCGCCGCCGACGGCGGCGACGAAGCCAACCCGACTCCCCAGTAAGCTGGGCCAAATAATACGGGTCACCCACGCGCTCGCTTGGTTAGCGTGTTGAAGCGGAAGGCGGCGGGCCCTATGGTCCGCCGTCTTTTTTGCAGCCCCTCCCCACGAGCCCGATTTGACCACCTCGACCGAGCCGCTCGCGTTTCAGGACCTGATCCTGACGCTCCACCGCTATTGGGGCGAGCAGGGCTGCGCCATTCTTCAGCCCTATGACATCGAGGTCGGGGCCGGCACGCTCCACCCCGCCACCGTCCTGCGCGCGCTGGGGCCCAAGCCGTGGAAAGCCGCCTATGTCCAGCCCAGCCGCCGCCCCGGCGACGGCCGCTATGGCGAGAACCCCAACCGCCTCCAACACTATTACCAATACCAGGTCATCCTGAAGCCGAACCCGGACAACCTTCAGGAACTGTATCTCGGCTCGCTGGCCGCCATCGGCATCGATCCGAAACTGCACGACATCCGCTTCGTCGAGGACGACTGGGAGAACCCCACCGTCGGGGCCTGGGGCCTGGGCTGGGAGGTCTGGTGCGACGGGATGGAGGTGACGCAGTTCACCTATTTCCAGGGCGTCGGCGGCATCGAGGTGGACGTGGTCTCGGGCGAACTGACCTACGGGCTGGAGCGTCTGGCCATGTATGTTCAGGGCGTGGACAACGTCTATGACCTGAAGTTCACCAAGGAGGGCCTGACCTATGGCGAGGTCTTCCTGGAGAACGAGCGCCAGCAGTCGGAGGCCAACTTTCACGGCTATGACGTGGACGGGCTGAAACGCCGGTTCGAGGACATGGTGTCGGAGGTCTCGCGCCTGCTCGACATGCGCGGGCCTCAGGATCAGCCGCTGGTCCTGCCCGCCTATGACCAGGTGTTGAAGGCCAGCCACCTGTTCAACCTGATGGACGCCCGCGGCGCCATCGCCGTTGCGGAACGCCAGAGCTACATCGGCCGCATCCGCGAACTCTGCAAAGCCTGCGCCCTCGCTTACGTCGAACAAGAGCGGAAAACCGCCTGATGCCCCAACTCCTCCTCGAAATCTTCTCCGAAGAAATCCCCGCCCGCATGCAGCAGGGCGCCGCGCGCGACCTCGACCGCATGGTCTCCGACCGTCTGAAGGCCGCCGGCCTGACCTGGGACGCTCTGACCGCCTATGCCGGTCCGCGCCGCCTGACCCTGGTCATCGACGGCCTGCCCGTCGCCACGCCCGACCGTGAGGAAGAGGTCAAGGGACCGCGCGCCTCGGCCCCGGAACAGGCGCTGGAAGGCTTCCTGCGCAAGACCGGCCTGACCCGCGATCAACTGACCGAGCGCGACGGCGTCCTGTTCGCCGTCCTGTCGTCCAAGGGCCGCGCCACGACCGATCTGGTCGCCGAGACGGTGGACCAGGTGATCCGGACCTTCCCCTGGCCCAAGTCGATGCGCTGGGGCTCCGGAACCCTGCGTTGGGTGCGTCCGATCAAGCGCATCCTGTGCATCTTCGACGGCAAGGTCGTGCCGTTCGAGATCGACGGCATCCCATCCGACGCGATCACCGAGGGCCATCGGTTCATGGGCTCGGGCCAGCCGCTGAAGGTCAGCGACTTCGTCGACTACCGCGCCCAGCTGGAGAAGAACTTCGTCCTGATCGACGTGGCCGACCGCAAGCTGCGCATTCTGGAACAGGCCAAGGCCGCCTGCGCCGCGCGCGGTCTGGCCTTGGTCGATGACGACGGCCTGCTGGACGAGGTGGCGGGTCTCGCCGAATGGCCGACGCCGATCCTGGGCGACATGGACCCCCAGTTCCTGGCCCTGCCGCCCGAGGTCGTGCGCCTGTCGATGAAGGTGCACCAGAAATATTTCGCGGTCCGCGATCCGTCGAAAGACGGCCTGGCCCCCAACTTCCTGGTCGTCGCCAATGTCGAGGCCACCGACGGCGGCAAGGCCCTGGCCGCCGGCAACAGCCGCGTCCTGTCCGCCCGCCTGAACGACGCCCGCTTCTTCTGGGACGAGGACCAGAAGGTCGGCTTCGACGCCTGGAACGCCAAACTGTCCGGCGTCACCTTCCACGCCAAACTGGGCACCCTGGCCGAGCGGGTCGAGCGCATCGCGGCGCTCGCCCGCGAGATCGCGCCCCTGGTTGGCGCCGACCCCGACGAAGCCGAGATGGCGGCGCGCCTGTCCAAGGCCGATCTGCTGTCGGGCATGGTCAGCGAATTCCCTGAACTGCAGGGCGTCATGGGCGGCTATTACGCCCGGCTGGCCGGCCATTCCGACGCCATCGCCGACGCCGTCCGCGACCACTACAAGCCGCAAGGCCCCGCCGACACGGTCCCGACCGCGCCCGTCACGGTCGCTGTCGCCCTGGCCGACAAGCTGGACACCCTGGTCGGCTTCTTCGCCATCGACGAGAAGCCCACGGGCTCGAAGGACCCGTTCGCGCTGCGGAGAGCGGCGCTGGGGGTGATCCGGCTGGTGCATGAGACCGGAAGGCCGCTCAGCCTCATTGAGAGGATCAAATCCGCACACTACGAACTGGCGTTGCAGCTTTCTCGCAAGCGCCTGGACGCTGATCGCTTGGAGCGTTTTGAGGCTACCCGAAAGCATGACCTTGTAGATCCAGGGACAGACCCTGAATACATTACCGTTCGTCCTGGCGTTGACCCAACCGATGAGTTCTTCGCTGATTTGAAGGCGCTCCTCGCCTTCTTCGCCGACCGCCTGACTGTCCTCCTGCGCGACCGGGGCCAGCGCCACGACCTCGTCGCCGCCGTCTTCGCCCCCATTGCTGGGAAGGCCGACGACGACCTCGTCCGCATCGTGCGTCGGGTGGAGGCGCTGGCCGCCTTCCTCGCCACCGACGATGGGGCCAATCTGCTGGCCGGCTACAAGCGCGCCTCCAACATCCTCCGCGCCGAGGAGAAGAAGGGACCCGTCCCGACCGGCATGGTCCAGACCGGCCTGCCGAACCAGCCCGAGCCCGAAACGGTCCTGGCCTTCGCCGTCGGCGCCGCCCGCACCGCCGTTGAGGCCGCGCTGGAGACCGAGGACTTCGCCGCCGCCATGACGGCTCTCGCCGCCTTGCGCGCCCCGGTGGACCGGTTCTTCGAGGACGTTCTGGTCAACTCCGACGTTGCCGCCGAACGCGAAAACCGCCTGAAGCTGCTGGGCCAGGTGCGCGACGTGATGGGCCAGGTCGCGGACTTCGGTCAGATCGCGGGGTAGGGGCCACATCGTCTCCTCCCCACTTGTGGGGAGGGGGACCACGAAGTGGTGGAGGGGCTCTTGAAGTCCCACGGCTGTGATGGGGTGAAGAACCCCTCCGTCACGGCGCAAGTGCGCCGCGCCACCTCCCCATGGAATGGGGAGGAGACAGTCAGGTCAGCGGCGGATTCGGTCTCTTGCAATCGAGGCGATGACATCCAGGACCGCGCCCAGGTTCACCCGCACCGATTCCGCCGAGAAGCGGACGACGGCGATGCCCTGTCGTTCCAGCCAACGCGTGCGACGGTCATCATGCTCGGCGCGGTCGGCGTGGCTTTCGCCATCCACCTCGACCGCCAGCATCGCCTCGGCGCAATAGAAGTCGAGCACATAGACGCCAATCGGATGCTGGCGGCGGAACTTCAATCCGTCGAGGCTGCGGCGGCGCAGGTGGACCCACAGTCGGGCTTCGGGCGGCGTCAGGGCGCGGCGCAGGATGCGGGCGCGCGATACGGAGCCTTCGTGCGTCAAAGAACCCCTCCGTCTCCCCGCTGCGCTGCGGTCCCCCTCCCCATGAAATGGGGAGGGGAATGTGACGTCAAGGTTGTGCGAATGCGCCACCGGGAAACCGGTTACCCGCTCACGCATTGTTACATCCGCCATGGCCAAGCCGGTTCCTCCGCGCTAGATCGTGCTGCATGTGCGAGCGGGGCCAACCCGCCGGACGATCCGAAAAGCTCAGGGACTGCAATATGACCAAGTGGGTGTACGGCTTCGGCGGAGGCTCCGCCGACGGCGACGCGTCGATGAAGAACCTTCTGGGGGGCAAGGGCGCCAATCTGGCGGAAATGTCTTCGCTGGGTCTGCCGGTGCCTCCCGGTTTCACCGTCACCACCGAGGTCTGCACCCACTATTACGCCAACGGCGAGACCTATCCCGCCGATCTGGAAGCCCAGGTGAAGGCCGCTTTGGATGCCGTCGAGGCCATCGTCGGCAAGACGTTCGGCGACGTGAACAACCCGCTGCTGGTCTCGGTCCGCTCGGGCGCGCGGGCGTCGATGCCGGGCATGATGGACACCGTCCTGAACCTGGGTCTGAACGACCAGACGGTCGAGGGCCTGGCCAAGCTGGCGGGCGACCGGCGCTTCGCCTTCGACAGCTATCGCCGCTTCATCACCATGTATTCGAACGTCGTGCTGGGCCTCAGCCACGACGATTTCGAAGAGGTGCTGGACCAGCACAAGGACCGGCTGGGCGTCACGGTCGATACTGATCTGAAGGCCGAGGACTGGCAGAAGGTGGTCGCCGACTACAAGGCCGTAGTCGAGCGCGAACTGGGCCATCCCTTCCCGCAGGATCCCAAGGACCAGCTGTGGGGCGCCGTGGGCGCCGTCTTCGCCAGCTGGATGAACGACCGGGCCAAATTCTATCGCCGCATGCACGACATCCCCGAAAGCTGGGGCACGGCGGTCAGCGTCCAGTCGATGGTGTTCGGCAATATGGGCGAGACCTCGGCGACGGGCGTGGCCTTCACCCGCAACCCGTCGACCGGCGAGGCGCGGCTCTACGGCGAGTTCCTGATCAACGCCCAGGGCGAGGACGTGGTCGCCGGCATCCGCACGCCGCAAAGCCTGACCAGGATCGGCCGCGAGGAGATGGGCGAGACCGCCCCCTCGATGGAAGAGGCCATGCCCGAGGTGTTCGGCCAATTCGTCACCGTGGTGAACACGCTGGAGAGCCACTATCGCGACATGCAGGACATCGAGTTCACGGTCGAGCAGGGCCGGCTGTGGATGCTGCAGACCCGCAACGGCAAGCGCACGGCCAAGTCGGCGCTGAAGATCGCCGTGGACCTGGCCGCCGAGGGCGTCATCACACAGGAAGAGGCCATCAGCCGCGTCGAGCCGTCGGCTCTGGACCAACTGCTGCACCCGACGCTGGACCCGGATGCGGCCCGCACCGTGGTCGCAGCCGGCCTGCCGGCCTCGCCCGGCGCCGCCACCGGCAAGATCGTCTTCGACGCCGACGAGGCCGAGCGCATGTCCGGCCTGGGCGAGGCGGTCATCCTGGTGCGCGAAGAGACCTCGCCTGAGGACATCCACGGCATGCATGCGGCGCGCGGCATCGTCACGGCGCGCGGCGGCATGACCAGCCACGCCGCCGTCGTGGCGCGCGGCATGGGGCGGGCCTGCGTCTCCGGCGCCGGCGAGATCCACATCGACGAGGCCAAGGGCACATTCACCGCGCGCGGCCGCACCTTCAAGACCGGCGAGATCATCACCATCGACGGCTCGAAAGGCGAGGTGCTGGACGGCGCCGTGCCGATGATCGAGCCCGAGCTGACCGGCGACTTCCAGACCCTGATGGCCTGGGCCGACAAGGTGCGTCGCCTGAAGGTTCGCGCCAACGCCGAGACCCCGCTGGACGCCAAGACCGCACGCGGCTTCGGCGCCGAGGGCATCGGCCTGTGCCGCACCGAGCACATGTTCTTCGACGACACCCGGATCGCCGCCGTGCGCGAGATGATCCTGGCCGACGACGAGGCCGGGCGCCGCACGGCCCTGGCCAAGATCGCGCCGTTCCAGAAGTCGGACTTCGTCGAACTGTTCGAGATCATGGCCGGCCTGCCGGTGACGGTGCGCCTGCTGGACCCGCCGCTGCACGAGTTCATTCCCCACACCGAGGAAGACATCGACGCCCTGGCCGCCTCGTCGGGCATCGACGCCGACAAGCTGAAGCGGCGCGCCAAGGAGTTGCACGAGACCAACCCCATGCTGGGCCACCGCGGCTGTCGCCTGGGGGTGGCCTATCCCGAGATCTACGAGATGCAGGTCCGCGCCATCATCGAGGCGGCGCTGGAGGTCAAGCAGAAGTCGGGCGCCGCGCCCCTGCCGGAGATCATGCACCCGCTGGTCGCCCTGGGTCTGGAGATGAAATATCTGCGCGAACTGACCGACCGCACCGCCAAGGCCGTGTTCGAGGAAACGGGCCAGAGCATCGACTATCTGGTCGGCACCATGATCGAACTGCCTCGCGCCGCCATCCGCGCCGGGGACCTGGCCGAATACGCCCAGTTCTTCAGCTTCGGCACCAACGACCTGACCCAGACAACGTTCGGCATCAGCCGCGATGACTCGGGCCGGTTCCTGCAGGCCTATCTGGACAAGGGCATCTTCGAGACCGACCCCTTCGTGCGTCTGGACCAGGACGGCGTCGGCGGCCTGATCGAGATCGCCGCCGAGCGGGGCCGTGCGGTCCGTCCCGAAGTCAAGCTGGGCATCTGCGGCGAACACGGCGGCGACCCGTCATCGATCGCCTTCTGCGAGAAGACCGGTCTGGATTACGTTTCCTGCTCGCCCTACCGCGTGCCTATCGCGCGGTTGGCGGCGGCGCAGGCGGCGCTGAATGTGGAGCGTGAGAAGGATCGCTGAAGCCTCACACACCTCGTCATCCTCGGGCTTGACCCGAGGATCAGATGCGGGGCCTTCTGTGCGACGACATTGGCGCACGGCCCGACCAACGCCCGGTCCTCGGGTCGAGCCCGAGGATGACGGGTGAGAAGTATCGAAGGGCGGTCTCTGCCGAGGCCGCCCTTTTTCCTTGTCACAAAACCGACAATCTTGGCGGAACGCCGTATGTGTCCCGGCGTCCACAGGCATTCGGAGTGTTGCTCGGCCTCTGGAACAGATGAAGCCCTGACCTATTTAAGCACTCGCTGGATGGGGCTGATGATCGGTTCGGTCATCACATCTAGGAGTTAATAAGAAACAATGCGTAACATTCTTCTCGCCGCCGTCGCCGTTTCCGCAATCGCCGCTCCGGCCTTTGCTCAAACCAATCCTGAGCCGCGCGGTTACGGTTCGTTGGGTTACACTCATCTTGAAGGCGACAATGCAACGACGGGCGCCGTCACCGGTCGTCTGGGCGTAAACCTCAACCGTTACCTCGCTGTCGAGACCGAAGCCTCGGTCGGCGTCAAGGATGACGACTTCACCGTCGCCGGCGTCGACGGCTCGACCAAGCACGAGTGGGACGCCGCCGGTTATGTGGTCGGCAAATATCCGGTCGGCGACAAGCTGGAACTGTTCGCGCGCGGGGGCTACGGCCACACCGAGCTGAAGCAGGAGTTCCCCGGCGCCAACACCGATGTGGGCGGCGACAGCTGGAACTACGGCGCCGGCGCCAACTACTATCTGGACGGCGTGAACGGCGTGCGGGCGGACTGGACGCGTCGCGACTATCGCGAGGACGGCGGCGAGGCCGACGCCTATTCGGTCAGCTATATCCGTCGCTTCTGATCTGATCGATCAGGCATAAAACGAAGGCGCGCTCCGTAAGGGGCGCGCCTTTCGCGTTCAGAACAATGATGTCAGGCGAAGTCGCCCGCGAGCGCCCAGCGCTGCGAGCCTTCGCCGAACGGACGCACGAACCAGTCGCGGTACTGTTCGAAGGTCTCGATGATCTTCTGGCGTAGATCGGGCGGATTGACCGCCTCGCCGCGCTGACGTTTCATCGCCGCGACGCAATCGACCACCATATTCTGATGCGCCGAACCGCCCATGCTTTTCAGCACGGCGGCGATATCCTGGGCCAAGCTTTCCAGCACCTGCTTCGGTGTCTTGTGAGCCATCTGGGAAATCCCCTGTTCTCGACAACCGAATGCGTGACAAAAACTGATGACAGTTTCAAGCGTCGCCGGGCAAGAATCATCATGGATGGGAATTAACCTGACATAACGCGGGTCGCGCGCTTTGGTTCTCTCAAGGGAGACCATCATGCAAAATTTCGATCCGGCGGCCGCCACGGCCCAGTGGCTTGCGACCCTGTCGCCCCAGGAAACGGCGCGCGCCGTCGCCTATACCCACGGATCGCACTGGCTGATCCTGTGGAGTTTCCTGGTTTCGGCTCTGGTGACCTGGATCATCGTGCGCACCGGCCTGCTGGTCGCGATCCGCAGCCGGATCGAGCGGCGCCGTAACCGGCCGCTGATGGCCAGTTTCGCCGTCGCTCTGGTCTATTCGATTATGAGCTGGGTGCTGACCCTGCCTTGGTCGATCTACGAAAGCTGGTATCGCGAGAAACAGTATGGCCTGACCAGCCAGGCCCTGGGCGGCTGGCTAGGCGAGGCGGCCATCGGCGCGGCCATCTCGGTCGTCGTCACTGCGCTGCTGCTGGTCGCCATCTACGCCCTGATCCGGCGCGCGCGGCGGTTCTGGTGGGCCTGGGCGTCCGGGGTGACGGCGGCCTTCATCGTCATCGGACTGGTGCTCTCCCCGCTAGTGATCGAGCCGATCTTCAACACCTATACGCCCGCGCCGAACGGCCCGGTGCGCGACGCCGTCGTGACGCTGGCCGAACAGACCGGCACGCCGTCGGACAAGATTTTCATCTACGACGGCTCCAAACAGTCCGACCGCTACACCGCCAACGTCTCGGGCCTGTTCGGCACGGCGCGCGTGGCCATGAGCGACACCATGTTCAAACAGAACGCGGACTTGGCCGAGGTCCGCGGCGTCGTCGGCCATGAGATGGGCCACTACGCCCACGCCCACATCCTCTGGACCGTGGGCATCCTGGTCATCCTGTCCGCCCTGGCCTTCTGGCTGACCGACCGGCTCTATCCGCTGGCCCACCGACTGCTGAGGGCGGACCGGGTCGGCGACATCTCAGATCCGGCCGGCCTGCCGATCCTGGCCCTGGTTCTGGCCATCCTGGGGGTGCTCGCCACCCCGGTCTTCGCCACCATGACGCGGACGATGGAGGAGGACGCCGATCATTTCTCGCTGGTCCACGCCAATGAGCCGGACGGCCTGTCAAAGGCCCTGATCAAGACCGCCGAATACCGCGCCCCGTCGCCCTCGGCTGTCGAGGAGTTCCTGTTCTACGACCACCCCAGCGTCGAGAACCGCATCCGTCGGGCGATGGAATGGAAGGCGACGCATCCACCCCACGACATGCCGGGGCAACCGACGCGTCCGTAAGGCATTGAAGGCTCCGCCATCCAGCGGAGCCCTTGTCTGATGATCGACCTCTATCGCGGCTTCGGCCTGGGCGTTCCGGCGCTGATGGACATCGCGCCCTTGATCGCGCGGGTCGTGGTCGGGGGAATGTTCTTCCTGTCCGGCTTTTACAAGCTGTTCACCCCGGCCCAGGCCGAGAAGATGCAGAAGACGATGGTCGAGGCCGGTGTCGCCGCCCCGCGCCAGACCGCCCGGTTCGTGTCGGTGTGCGAGTTCGCCTTCGGCGCCCTGCTGATCATGGGCCTGTTCACCAGCCTGGCGGCGCTGGTGCTGCTGGTCATCAGTCTCGTCGCCCTGGTGACGGTGACGGCCAAGTCAGTCGAGGGGACCAGTCTCGGCTATCGCCTCTCCAGCTATTTCGACCTGCCCGAGACCCTGCTTATGGTGATCCTGATCTGGCTGATCGCCAACGGGCCGGGGCTGTGGAGCCTGGACTTCGTCCTGTTCCTGCCCCGGCTCTAGGGCACATTAAGGTGAGAGCCTGATTCACGCTTCAGCCGGAACCGCGAAGCGGTTCCTCCGAAACGATCAGGCTCTACGCGCGCTTCCTGACGAAGACCGTCCCGGCGGAATAGCCGGCGCCGAAACTGCAGATCAGGCCCGTGTCGCCCGGCGCGAACCCGTCGTTGTGCAGGTGGAAGGCGATGATCGACCCGGCCGAGGAGGTGTTGGCGTAGTCGTCCAGGATGATGACGTTCTCGTCCGCCGAGGGCTCGCGACCCAGCACCTTCTTGCCGATCATCGTGTTCATGTTGATGTTGGCCTGGTGCAGCCACAGCCGCTTCAGTTCGTGCGGATCAAGACCCAGTTCGCCGGCGTGATCCACGATCATGTCCGACACCATCGGAACCACGTCGCGGAAGACCTTGCGGCCCTGCTGGATGAACAGCTTGTCGTTTTGGACGCTGTCGTTGGCGGCCGGCGTATCCAGATGCGCGGTGTCGCGCGCGTTGCGGTTCAGGAAGCCGAAGTTGTTCCTGATATTGTTCGAGAAGGTCGTCTTCAGCCGCGTGCCCAGCACGTCCCAGCCGCCCGGTCCCGCCGTCTCGGCCGATTCCACGATCACCGCCGTCGCCACGTCGCCGAAGATGAAATGGCTGTCGCGGTCGGTGAAGTTCAGGTGGGCCGAACAGACTTCCGGATTGACCATCAGCACGGCCTTGACCGAGCCGCCGGCGATGAAGTCCGTCGCCGTCTTGATGCCGAAGGTCGCCGAGCTGCACGCCACATTCATGTCGAAGGCGAAGCCTTCGATGCCCAGGGCCTGCTGCACCTCGATGGCCATGGCGGGATAGGCGCGCTGCATGTTCGAGGCGGCGCACAGGACGGCGCCGATCTCGCTGACCGGCTTGCCCCAGGCCTCGATCGCCTGACGCGCGGCCTTGACCGCCATCTCGGCCAGGATCGAGATTTCGTCGTTGGAGCGTTCGGCCAGGTTCGGGGCCATCCGCTCGGGATCGATGATCCCGGCCTTGTCCAGCACGAACCGGCTCTTGATGCCTGACGCCTTCTCGATGAACTCGGGCGAGGAATGCGATTTCGCCTCCAACTCGCCGGCCTCGATCTGTGCGGCGTGGCGGGCGTTCCAGCCGTCGGCCCAGGCGTTGTAGCTGTCGACCAGTTCGGCGTTGGAGACCGACTGTTCGGGGGTGAAGAGGCCGGTGGCGGCGATGACGGCTTTGGACACGGGAAGCGGGTTTCCTTTACGAACCCCCTTAATAGGACGGCGGCGGCCTGCGGTCGAGACTGGCGATGACGCCCGCAGCCCAGCGCTGGATCTGACCGCGCGGCGCCTTGGGCGTGGGCTGGTCGCGCGCCGCGATTAGGGCCTGGACCAGGTCTTCCGCTTCGCAGGGCCATCCCGAGGGCGTGACATAGATCGGATAGTGGATCAGGGCCGCCAGGATCAGATGATCGACGCTCGCGCGGCGGGTGCGACGCGCAAACGTCAGCCGGTCGTCGGTCAGCCCCCATCCCGCATAGAAGGGCCGGCCAAAGACCGACACGGCCTTACCCCGCATCAGGGCCTCGAACCCGGTCAGCGAGGTCAGGGTCGCCACCCGGCGACAGGCGTTCAGGCAGTCGATGATGTCCAGCCCGTCCGCGCTGGCGTCCACCGAGGCCATGGCCGAGGCGTCCAGCCGACCCGGCCGATTGCCCGCCAGCACGTCGGGGTGATTGCGATAGATCAGGAAGGCGTCGGGATGATCGGCCCGCGCAGCCTCGACCAGGGCGGAATTGGTGGCGAGGTCCGGCTCGCACCCCAGCAGGATCGACTTGTCGTTCTCGACCTGGCCGACGACCAGCAGGATTTCGCGATCTGCAGGCCAGTTCGACGGCGCCTGACCTTTCAGATTGTATTTCGACAGGCCGGCCTGGACGATGCGGGCGCCCAGGGCTGCGGCGCGCGCCAGCTGCTGCGGCGTGGCGTCCGTCGTCTCGATCAGGGTTTCCAGCCGCGACGGACGCGACGGGTCGTAATAGACGCCTTGGTCGTCCAGGGCGACCGACAGGGCGCCGACGAAGTCGGACCCCAGGCCGCGCGACCGAATGAAGCCGTCCTCCATCCGCACGGTCGGGCCGTCGAATGACGCCGCCGCCTGACGCGTCGCCTCGCTCTCCTTGCCCGCCCACCAGATCAGCCGGCCGTTGGTGGCGGTCGCATGGGCGGCGGCGCGCGACGGCGACATGAAATACCGCATCGCCGCCTTGGGCGAGTTCAGTAGACGGCGCACCGACGGACGTTTGGCCGGCGCAAACCCGACCGCCGACCACGACCCCGCCAGCCGGTCGGACCGGTCGCGCAGGGCGATCAACCGTTCCAGCGCCTGTTCGGCCTCGCACCTGTCGCCCGTCACCGGATCGACATAGCGGCTGTAGGCGATCAGGGCGGCGGCGGCGACCTGTTCGATGGACCGCGCCACGCCGCGCCGTCCGGTCTGGACCGCATCGGTCGTCAGGCCCCAGCCGGAATAGAAGGGCGCCCCGAAACACCGCACCGGCAGGCCGCGCAACAGGGCCTCGAACCCCAGGGCCGAGGTCACGCAATAGACCGCGTCCACCGCCGCCAGCAGGTCGGCTGGCCGCACGTCCGTATCGACCAGGGTGATCCCGGCCAGATCGGTGACGCAGCCGCGCTTTTTCCCCGCCGCCACCGCCGGATGACGTTTGACGATCAACTGGGCGTCCGGTTCGTCGCGCCGGGCGGCGGCGATCATGTCGTCGAAGCTCTGGGCCGTCGCCAGACCATGGGCGATGGAGGCGTCCCCGAACGTCTGGTCCACGATCAGGACGCGACGGCCGGGCTTCAGCAGGCCCGGATCCAGCGGTCCGCCCATATTGGTCTTGGACACGCCGGACGCAACGATCCGGTCGATCAGCCCCCGCGCTCGGGCGGTCATGGCGGCCTCGCACCAGTCGTCTGCGCTGGCGATCAGATGCTCCAGCCGGCTGGGCCGCGTCGCATCGTAATAGACGCCCAGATCATCGACGATCAGGCTCAGGCTGGTCGCCCCCGCCTCGCCGATCCCGACCGAGCGCAGAAAGCCATCCTCCAGCGCCACATAGGGCCGGCCGTTCTTTTCGGCCCACCGCCGCCCCGCCGCAGCCGTCGGCTTCATCCCCCAGCCCAGCACGGCCCGAACATCGTCCCCCGGCAAGCGACGCAGGTCGTAGTCGCTCATAAAGACGTCGAGAAACGGGACCTTCAGCACGCCGGGCGCGCAGACCCAGGCCGGGATTTTCGCAGGTGTGTCTGTCGGTGAGGTCAAGGCGCGTCCGCTGAGTTTCGACGCGAGGTTTAGGGCGGTTGCCTCACACCCGCTAGGCCCGATCCCACTGTCTCCTCCCCATTTCATGGGGAGACGAATGGCTGGGCGTCGTCCTCCATGTCGCGTAGCGACGGGGAGGTGGCGCGGCGCGCCTTCGCGCCGTGACGGAGGGGTTCTGCGACGCATCGCAGGCGCCTGTGGGATTTCAAGAGCCCCTCCACCACGCTACGCGCGGTCCCCCTCCCCACGATGTGGGGAGGGGGCGGGCGGTCAGCCTTCCGCCCGCGCCAACAGCGCCTGCGCCTGATCCAGATGCAGCCGCTCGACCATCGCCCCGTCCACGCGGATGGCGCCCTGGCCTTCGGCGTCCGGCTGCGCAAAGGCCGCGACCACCGCGCGGGCCTGGGCGATCTCGGCGTCCGACGGCGAAAAGGCGGCGTTGGCCCCGGCGATCTGGGACGGGTGGATCAAGCTCTTGCCGTCGAACCCATACAGCCGCCCCTGCGCCGCCTCGGCCGCGAGGCCTTCCGCGTCGTCGATCCGGTTGAACACCCCGTCGATGGCCAGCAAACCATTGGCCCGCGCGGCGGCGACCAGCATGGCCAGCCACGGCTTGAACGGCTCGCGATCCGGAGACGCTCCCGTCCCCAGCGCCTTGGCTAGGTCGTTGACCCCCAGCATCAGCCCATCCAGCGCCCCATCCGCCGTGGCGATATCGGCCAGCGCCATCAGCGCACGCGGCGTCTCGATCATGGCCCACAGGGCGGCCCCTTTGGGCAGCCAGGCGGAAATGGCGTGGACCGCCTCGGGCGTCTCCACCTTGGGCGCGACCACCAGCGTGGCGCCCGCCGCCTTCATCGCCGCCAGATCGTCCAGCCCCCAGGCCGTGTCCAGCCCATTGATCCGCACGCCCAGGCGCGGCCCGAAACCGCCGCCCCGAACCGCCGCGACGGCGGCGGCGCGCGCATCGGCCTTGGCCTGGGGCGCCACCGCGTCCTCCAGGTCCAGCACGGCGACATCGCAGTCCAGCGTCCGCGCCTTCTCGATCGCCCGCGCATTGGAGGCGGGCAGATAAAGGACGCTGCGGACCCGGTCGCTTCGCATCAGACGCGGCCCGTCACGGGGACCAGGGCGCCGGTCATGGCGCGGCTCTCGGACGAGGCGAGGAACAGGATCACCGCCGCCAGATCGGCCGGCGCGACCCAGGTCGCCGGATCGGCGTCGGGCATATCCTTGCGGTTGGCGGGCGTGTCGATGATGGAGGGCAGGACGGCGTTGACGGTGACCTTGGTGGTCTTCAATTCTTCGGCCAGCGCCTGGGTCAGGGCGTGGACCCCGGCCTTGGCCGCGCCATAGGGCCCCATGCCGGCCCCGGCCTTCAGGGCGGCGGCCGATCCGACATTGACGATCCGTCCCTCGGGCGAGGCCTTCAGCGCCGACAGCGCGGCGCGGCTTGCGTTGACGGCCGTCGTGACGTTCAGGGCGTGCATCCGGTCCCAGGCCGGTTCCGCGTCGTCGGTCGTCTGCCAGACGAAGCCGCCGGCGATGTTCAACAGGGCGTCCAGCCGCCCGAACCGGGCGATGACCGCATCGACGGCGCCTTGCGCCTGGCCCGCGTCGGTCAGATCCACCCCGCCGACCTCCAGCACGCCCTGCGGCGCGGGATGGCCCGCCGCATGATCGATGACCGCGACCTGCCAGCCGGCCTTCAGCGCCGCCTCCAGCACCGCGCGGCCCAGGACGCCATGCCCGCCCGTGATTGCGACTGTCCGCTGTGTCATCCGATCCTCCATGTCGCCGGGGACCATAGAGCCGGGGGCGGCGGGATCAACCGGCCGCGAAAACCTTCGCCATCAACCGCTCCAGCGCGACCTGATCCTCAGTATCGAAGGCGGAGGGCGTCGTCGCATCCACGTCCAGCACCGCGATCAGTGCGCCCGAGGCGTCCAGCACCGGAACCACGATCTCGCTGGCCGAGCGGCTGTCGCAGGCGATGTGGCCGGGGAAGGCATGAACATCCTCGACCAACTGCGTCTGGCGCGTCGCCGCCGCCGTCCCGCACACCCCGCGCCCGAACGCGATCCGCAAACACCCCAGCGTCCCCTGATACGGCCCGACCACCAGCTCGTCGGTCTTGTCCGGCGCCACCACATAGAAGCCGGTCCAGAAATAGTGCGCGAACGCATCCGCCAGCATCGACGCTGCGGTCGCCATCCGCGCCGTCACATTCGGCTCCCCCTCCAGCACGGCCAGGATCTCCTCCTCGACCTCCAGATACCGCGCGGCCTTGTCCGAGGGACGATCGGTGCGAGCGACATAGGCCATGGGGAAACTCCGAGAGGAACAGGCTGGCGATATAGGAGGGGCTTGGCGCGAAGGGGAGGGGGCAGTCGCGACGTGCTGTCCAACCTTCGGGAAAATCACTAGAGGATCGCTTCAGTTGTCCTCAGCCCGCTGCAGCTCCTTAGGCAGCGAGGCCTCAAAGGCGGCAATAGCCGCAGCTTTATCCGACCGGCTTTCGGCAGCATCGCTTCGCAACGTTTCGCAGAATGCGGCGTCAGGAGCTTGCCGTTCAGCATCGACCAAGCCGCGACCGACCGCGCCATAATAGACCTGATCGAGCAAGGGTCTCGTGGTTCCCGAGGGGCGTTGGTCAAACTTGCGTTGTCCGGCTTCGATCCGCGCCCGTTCTGCGTCAGGTAGCAACGCCAAACATTTCCCGGCGCTGAAGCCGTCGAGATCAACAGCCTGAATCAATCTTTCCGTTTCCGGTGGAAATCTCTCAAACGACGCGCTCGGCGCGGACGTCACTGTTAAGGCGAATGCTGCCAAAGCGAGCGCCGCTGTCATTGCCGAACTCAACACGTTTCCTCCAGCTCAGTTTAGCTATTCGTCAGCGGTCAAAGCTGAAGTCAAGAAACGACGTTACGATGGTGGATATCAGTTTAAGGCGTCGGACGACCAACCGGCCATAAGTTGGAACGCTTCGCTTCGGCTTTGAGTTGGCGTCTGGACCAAACTGAGCGGAGCAAGGCTGTGAGATCGACCTCTTCCCAAGCGCTGAGTCTGATCGCGGCTTGTATCTTGTCGACCAGCATAACCGCCTGCGGGCAGGGGGCGAACGAGCCGCAATCATCGCCTGATCCTTCGTCTCGCCAAACGCCGTCGCCTGCATCGACGCCGTCCCCTTCACCGAGCCCTGCTGCATCCGACACCAGAGCAGGAGACCCCGTAGCGCCCACGCCAGCCTCCTCGCGGCGCAAATGCTACCTCGCCGTCGTTGCCAAGGTCCTCGTCGATGAGCCGTGCCTGGTCTTTCCGTTCGGAGACGGCGGCTACACCCTGAACGCCTGGTCGGAGGGCAAGCCGAAGAACTCGCATTTCGCCGTCGTCGTCCTCAACGCCGACGGATCAGGCGACGCGACCTGGAATGCCGATCCCGACGACGACAAGGCAGGAGACCCCCTGGGAACCGTCCGACTACGCGGCGATTGCTGGGTGAACGACCGCGCGCGCATCTGCGTCAGCTGATCAACTTTTGACGGGAGGTTGTGTTGGACCGTCTAAGACCGTCTCAGTCGACCATGGGGAGAGGAACATGCGGATGATCAGCAGATGGGGTCTGGTGACATTGGCGCTGGCGTTGAGCGCGCCGACATTGGCCGATGCGCAGGATCAGGAGTGCGGGGACGTCGCCAGGATCGTGGACCGAGCCTACCCTAACGCCGTCGCGCAAGGCGAGCGCGCTGTGCGCGTCGGCGACCGCACCCTGACGCTTCCCTCCGCGTCGTCCATCGATCCTCACGCCATGGTTTGTCGGCGCTGGCGTGGCCAGCCGGGGCTGCTGCTGGTGGCCGTTCCGCTCATCGCCGAGGTCGGATCAGACTCGACCTCGGGCGATCTGGATATCCTAGTCGTCGATGAAGCCACCGGAACGCCGCGCCAACGTCTTCGTCTTGCCCATGCCATGGATGACGACGCCGTTCGGATATCCAGCGTCGCTTTCGACACCGCCGCCTATCGCCTTGAGCCGGATCGACTGGCGTTCGGCGTGAGACGCGACTGGGAGGGGAGTTCACGTCCCAATCCCTTACGCGAGACGACGCTGTCCCTGTATGAGGTGCGAGGCGGCAGGCTTGCGCCCGTCCTCGAAGATCTGGTGGTCTTCCGCAGCGTCAGGGAATGGGATTTGTACTGCGCCGGCGAAACCGTCTTGACCGAGCGCATCCTGCGAATGATTCCCGGCCCGCACGGGCAGGACATTTCTGTGCTGGAGCGCCGGACACACAGCACTTCGAGCGAAACCAAGAGCGGAGAGTGCCGCACGGCAGACCGACCCGAGGCGCCCCGCACGATCCGCTTGCCATTCGACGGTGAGCGGTACGTCGTGCCTCGCACTCTCTAGAGAGACTGAACTAGTCGGCGTAACCGAAGTGGTCCCAACACAGGGATGGTAGGCCCGGAGGGACTCGAACCCCCAACCAGACCGTTATGAGCGGTCGGCTCTAACCATTGAGCTACAGGCCCCCAAGGCGCGCCTCAGCGGAGGGCTTCGCCTAGCAGGCGCGGGCGCGGCTTGCCAAGCGGGGGCGGGCAAGAAGGCGATCTTTCACCGATTTCACGAAGATGAACGGAAACTGCCAAGCCTCACGGGCGTTCGTTCAGGCGAGAACGGCCAAGGTCGTTGCAACGGATCGGCGAACGCGCCGTCCTGGATCGCTTACGGAGAAGACCGCATGACCCGCACCCTGGCCGCCGTCCCCCTGAAGACCGTGTCGCTGAAGACCATCGCCCTGGGTGGAGCCGTCGCCGCCGCCGCCTTCCTGGCCGCCGCCACGCCCCGCGCCATGGCCCAAACAGCCGAACCCTCGATGGGAGCCATGCACATGATGCAACCCGCGCCGTCCCTGAACCTGTCGGCCTATGGCGAGGTCAAGGCCGCGCCCGACATGGCCACCATCACCTTCGGCGTCCAGACCGAGGCCGTCACCGCTCAAGAGGCCATGCGCGACAACGCAACGCAGATGACCCGCGTCGTCGCCGCCCTGCGCCGCGCCGGCATCGCCGAGCGCGACATCCAGACCTCGGGCCTGAACCTGTCGGCGCAATATGACTATGTGCAGAACGAGCCGCCCAAACTGCGCGGCTATCAGGCGGTCAACCGCGTCACCGTGGTCATCAACGACCTGACCAAGGTCGGCACGACGGCCGACGCCGTGGTCGCCGCCGGCGTCAACCAGATCGACGGCATCAGCTTCGGCCTGAAGGATCCGACCGCCGCCGAGAACCAGGCGCGTCAGTTGGCCGTGCGCAACCTGCAGGCCAAGGCCCAGCTGTACGCCCAGTCGCTGAACGTCCAACTGTCGGGCATCCGCAACCTGACCGAGGGCGGCGGCTATACGCCCCAGCCTCAGCCGATGTTCGCCGCGCGCGCCATGTCGATGGATCGCGCCGAGAGCACCCCGGTCGCCGCCGGCGAGCTGACGGTGCGGATCGACATCACGGGCGTCTACGACATCGCCCGCTGATCCCATCGGCCCAAAACGAAGAAAGGCCCGCCGGCGACGGCGGGCCTTTTGCATTCTGTGGGGCGTTGAGAGCCCCTCCACCACGCTACGCGCGGTCCCCCTCCCCACGATGTGGGGAGGAGACGGTGGTTAGCCGGCGTGTTTGATCTCGTTGGCGTCGTCCAGCAGGACAACGTTGGGGTTCCACTGACGGGCTTCTTCCTGGGGCATCTGGCCATAGGTGACCACGATGACCTTGTCGTTCTTCTGAACCAGGCGGGCGGCGGCGCCGTTGACGCCGATCACGCGCGAGCCGCGCGGCGCCTCGATGGCGTAGGTGGTGAAGCGCGCGCCGTTGGTGATGTTCAGCACATCGACCTGTTCGTGCGGATAGATGCCGGCGGCGTCCAGCAGATCCATGTCGATGGCGATCGATCCTTCGTAATCGAGATCGGCCTGGGTCACCGTCGCACGGTGCAGCTTGGACTTCATCAGGGTGACCAGCATGGCGCGGTCTCCAAAATAGACGCGGGGCGCAGGCCCTCGCTCACAGGCGGCTCATATAGGGATTTCCGAGCCCCGCATCAATCGGGGCGCTGCGCCGCAGCAAACGGGTTGCAGGTGCGAACGCAAGGCCGCCGGAATATTGCGCGAGCTTCATTTGACGGCGGCCCGCGTCCCCCTATGCTGGCGTGGCCATTTTCGGCTTGCGAGCGCGCGTTTCCCCACCGATGAAGCAATTCTTCCTGACGGTCCTTGGTGTCTTCACCGGGTTGATCCTGTTCGTCGTCGTCATTCCCGTGGTGCTGCTGACCGTCGCCATCGCCTCGTCGTCCAAGCCGACGACGCCGGCGAACACGGTGCTGGAACTGGACCTGCGCGGCGGGATCAGCGACCAGCCGTCGTCCAATCCGTTCGCCGCTTTCGGCGGTTCAGGCCTGGCCCTGACCCAGGTCGTCGACGGCCTGCATCAGGCCCAGGGCGACAACAGCGTCAAGGCCCTGCTGATCCGCCTGCCGGAAAGCGGCATGACCCCGGCGACCGCCGACGAATTGCGCCAGGCCATCCACCGCTTCCGCAACTCGGGCAAGCCTGTCATCGCCCACAGCCAGGGCTTCGCGCCGTCGGGCGCGGTGATGTCCACCTATATGGTCGGGGCCTCGGCGTCCGAACTGTGGATGCAGAACACCGCAGGCTTCCAGGCCACGGGCTTCTCGGCCGACAGTCTGTTCCTGGGCCGCGCCTTCGAGAAATACGGCGTCAAACCAAACTTCGAGCAGCGCTACGAGTACAAGAACGCCGTCAACGAATACACCCAGAGCGACTATACCGGCCCGCACCGCGAGGCGATGACCGCCTGGATGACGTCCATCTATGACAGCGCCTTGGCCAACGCCGCCAGGGATCGCAAGACCACGGCGCCGGCGCTGAAGACGATCATCGAGGCCGGTCCCTATTCGGCGCCCCAGGCTCTGGCCAATCGTCTGATCGACAAGGTCGGCCAGGTCGAAGAGGCCGAGATCGCCGTCAAGGCGCGCGCCGGCAAGGGCGCCGAGATCGTCGAGTTCGGCAAATACGCCAGCCAGCAGGGTGAGCGCACCGGCTCCGGCAAGAACGCCATCGCCATCGTCGGCGGGGAGGGGGCCATCGTCACCGGCCGCGGCGGCGGGGGAAGCTTCGGCGGCGGGTCGTCCATCCATTCCGACGACACGGCCGAGGCCATCTACGACGCCATCGAGGACAAGAGCGTCAAGGCCATCGTCTTCCGCGTCTCCTCGCCGGGCGGCTCGCCCGAGGCCTCGGAACAGATCCTGGCCGCCGTGCGCGCGGCGCGGGCGGCGGGCAAGCCGGTGGTGGTGTCCATGGGCGCCTACGCCGCCTCGGGCGGTTACTGGGTCAGTTCGGAAGCCGACTGGATCGTGGCCCAGCCCTCGACCCTGACCGGCTCGATCGGCGTGTTCGGCGGCAAGTTCGTGCTGGCCGATGCGCTGGGTCGGTTCGGCGTCGACATGCGTGAGCTGACGGTGGGCGGGCAATACGCCGACGCCTTCTCGCCGACGCAGGAGTTCACCCCGGAACAGCGCGCGGCCTTCGCCGGCTCGATGGACCGGATCTACGACGACTTCATCGCCCGCGTGGCGACGGGCCGCAAACTGTCGCCCGACCGCGTGCGCGAAATCGCCAAGGGCCGCGTCTGGACCGGGGCCCAGGCCCTGCCTCTGGGCCTGGTCGATCAGCTGGGCGGCGTGACCGAGGCGGTGAATAAGGCCCGCGAACTGGCGAAAATTCCGTCCAGCGAGCCCGTCCGCTTCAAGCATTTCCCCAAGCAGCAGTCGCCGTTCGAGGCCCTGTCGGAAATGTTCGGCGTCCAGACCGAGGCGGCCAAGGCCCTGGTCATGCTGGGCGGCGTCATGGCCGATCCCCAGGCCCAGGCCGTGATGCGCCGCGTCGAAAGCGACCGGATGCGGGGCGAGGGCGCGGTGGTCTTGGCCGACCAGCCCATATTCTGAGGGACCGCGACACACGCGACCGTGCGTCGCGGTCCATTGACCGCAGGCCCCGATGGACCGACATTGCATGTCAGGCGTTCCCCGGATCGCCCGAAAGGATGATCCATGTTCCAGACTGAACGTCTCGCCACCATCGGTTTCACCGCGCGCCGCCGTCCCAACGGCCTCGTGGCCTCCGTCATGTGGGTCGCCGGCATGATCGCCGCCGTCTGCGCCATGGCCGTCGGCGCGGTGCTGGCCGTCGTCACTGCCGCAGCGGTGGCCGTGATCGCCTTGATAGCAGGCGTGCTGGTCTTCCTGGTCGGACTGGTCATGCGGACCCGCCGCAACATGGCGCCGCGTCGCCGCAACGGCGATCCGGACCTGATCGAGGCGCACAAGGTGGACGGCGCCTGGGTCGCCTATGGCTGGGAACGCAACGGCCGCTGACCGGGCGCCTGCCATGACCGCCTATATCGACGCGCCTTCGCCCAACTTCGACGCGCGTCGTGCGCCGCCCGACATGCTGGTGCTGCACTATACGGGCATGCAGACGGGCGAGGCCGCCTTGGCGCGTCTGCGCGACCCCGACGCCAAGGTCTCGGCCCACTATCTGGTCGAGGAAGACGGCCGCATCTTCCAACTGGTCCCCGAAGAACGTCGCGCCTGGCACGCAGGTCGCGGCGTCTGGCAGGGCGAGGACGACTGCAACGCCGCCTCCATCGGCATAGAGATAGTCAATCCGGGCCACGAGTTCGGCTATCGCGCCTTTCCCGAGGTCCAGGTCGCGGCGCTCATCGCCCTGATCGGCGACATCCGCAGTCGCTGGTCCATCCCCGACAACCGCATCATCGCCCATTCGGACCTGGCGCCGGACCGCAAGGAAGACCCCGGCGAACTCTTCCCCTGGAAGCAACTGGCCGAGGCTGGCCATGGCCTGTGGTTCGAACCGGCCCCCGAACGCATCCAGGCCCTGGGCGGCCTGCTGCAAAAGGGCGATCAGGGCGTCGGCGCCATGGTCCTGCGCGCGGGCCTGCACCGTCTGGGCTATGGGCTGAAACCCGGCGGCGACTATGACGCCGAGACCGAAACCGCCGTCCGCGCCTTCCAGCGCCACTGGCGCCCGGCCCGCGTCGACGGCGTTGCCGACGGCGAAACCCGCGCCCGCCTGGTCGGCCTGCTCCAACTCGCCAGCGCCGAGAGCGTCACGGGCGTGCTGAACTAGAGGTCCGCGCGGTCCTGGAAGGGGCCGAAGACGCGGATAATCGAAATGGTGCGGTCCTCGTCGTCGATCCGATACAGGATGCGATGGCCCTCGACCGGGCGCTCTCGGACGCCTGAGACGTCGCCCTCGGGCCACCGAAACGGCGTGAACTGTAGTTCGACGATGGCGCGCGTGATGCGGGCGGATCGCAAGCGTGCCTTCAGGCCGCTGCCGGGCTGATACTGCCAACGCCGCACCGCGAGCAGATCAACGCGCGCCCGAGCGGTGAAAATGACCTGATAATGGCCGCTCATTCAGCTGAGGCTGGGTTCTTCGAGGTCTTCTCCGGCCGCCCAGCGATCCAGCCACTCCAGGGCTTCATCGCCGGAAATGACGCGCCCGGCGGTGATGTCCGCGTCGGCTTCGGCGATCCGCGCGCGCTCCCAAGTCAAGCGGCTCTCACGCTGCTCCGGGCTTTCGTGATTGACGATGTTGGAGGCGGGTTCGGCCATGCGTGGATCATAGCCCATTTCCCGTGCCGACGCATCCGTTGGTTGACCTCAGCGGCGCGGCGGCGCATCTAGCGCGCGCCAGACGGCTGGGCGGTCGCGGCGGACTTTGCGTCCGTCGAGGAAAGTCCGGGCTCCACGGTGAAAAGGCGGCGGATAACTTCCGCCCGGGGCGACCCGAGGGATAGCGCCACAGAAAGCAAACCTCCGGCCTTGCGAGGCCGGTAAGGGTGAAAGGGTGGGGTAAGAGCCCACCGCGTGCCTGGCAACAGGGACGGCATGGCAAGCCCCGCCTGGAGCAAGACCAAATAGGGACATCGCGCGGGGTTCGCCTCGCGGGGCTCACCGCCTCAGATGTCCGGGTAGGTCGCGAGAACCGTTCAGCAATGGACGGTCCAGAGGAATGATCGTCGCCGATCCAGGCTTCGGCCTCGGAGCGGAACAAAACCCGGCTTACAGGCCGTCTGGCATATTTTTCTTTGGCCTATCGCGCTTCTCGCTGCTTGAGGCCGTTGGGTGGGGTTTCCCGCCCGACGATGCTGCGGTGGTTCGCGCGTCGCCTTGGTCCGAGCTCGGATTATCCCCGCATTTCAGCGTTCTGGCAGCGGTCCCGCAGGTTTGCGGCCGTTAACCTATTGTCTGTTCAAGGAAGGTTAGAACGCTTCACAGCCTGTGAATACTTCTTCTGTTCCGTGTATGTTCCGACTGTTCGACCGTGCTTAAGTCGTCACACGTCAAAACATGGTTAAATCTTGGCTTCGATCCCATTGAGGCCCATCTGATCCCATGCTATCCCAGTTTCATGATTTGGGGCTGAGAGGCGGGCGCGGCGGGCGTTCGTCAGGGCATCTAGGGACGGGCCGAAAGGCTCGATTGGACAGGGCGTGTTTCTCTCGACCTACGAGAAGCAGCTGGACGGCAAGCGCCGTCTCCTCATCCCCAACGATTTCCGCACGACCGAAAACGGCGCGGCGGGCGGCGTCTTCATCTTTCCCTCCATCGAAGCGGACTGCCTCGAAGCGGGAGGGGACCGCCTGTTCGCCGTCTATGCCGAAATGATCGAGGCCCTGCCGTTCGGCTCTGAGGAACGTTCGGCGCTGGAGTGGCAGGTGATGGGCGAGCAGGTGCGCCTGGCCTATGATTCCGGCGGCCGCATCACCCTGCCCGAAGCCCTGTGCAACGAAGCGGGCCTGGACGACACGGTCGTCATCGTCGGCCTGAACGACCGTTTCCAGATCTGGTCGCGCGAGAAGTGGGCGGCCCGCCGCGCCGAGCAGCGCGCCTTGGCCAAGGCCGGCATGGCCCAGATCGGCGCCCTGAAACTGGCGGCCCAGATGAAGCTGGCGGGGGGCGGGTCGTGACCGGCGCCTCCACCAATGCCCCCCATGCCCCCGTCCTGCTGGCCGAGGTGATCGAGGCCCTGGCGCCCGCGCCCGGCGATGTCGTGATCGACGCCACCTTCGGCGCCGGCGGCTATACCCGCGCCATCCTTAAGACGGGCGCCCAGGTCATCGGCCTGGATCGCGACCCGACGGTCCAGCCCCACGCCGACGCCGTCGCCAACGACTTCCCCGGTCAGTTCCAGCTGATCCGCACCCCCTTCTCGGGTCTGGCCAGCGCTTTCGCCGACAGCGGCAAGGCGAAGCTGGACGGCGCCGTTTTCGACATCGGCGTCTCGTCCATGCAACTGGACCAGGCCGAGCGCGGCTTCTCCTTCATGCGCGACGGGCCGCTGGACATGCGGATGTCAGACGATGGGGCCACCGCCGCCGACATCGTCAACACCTGGGACCACGGCCCACTGGCCCATATCTTCAAACTGTATGGCGAAGAGCGTCAGTCGGGCCGCGTCGCCACCGCCATCCTGCGCCGCCGCGTCGAGCAGCCCTTCACCCGCACCCTGGATCTGGCCGAAATCGTCGAAAAGGCCCTGGGCGGCCGTCGTGGCGCGCCGATCCATCCGGCGACGCGGGTCTTCCAGGCCCTGCGGATCGCGGTGAACGACGAACTGGGCGAGCTGGAGCGCGGTCTCGAAGCCGCCGAGGCGACCCTGGCGCCCGGCGGGCGTCTCGCCGTCGTCACCTTCCATTCGCTGGAGGACCGGATCGTCAAGGCCTTCATGACCGAGCGCACGGGCAACAGCCCCGCCGGCTCGCGTCACGCCCCCATGGCCGTCGATCCGCGCAAGCCCAGCTTCACGCTTCAGTTCAAGGGCGCGCGCGAGGCGGGCGACGAAGAGCGGTCGACCAATCCTCGCGCCCGTTCGGCCAAGCTGCGCGCCGCCGTTCGCACCGACGCCCCGGCCTGGGGCAAGATCGGCGGGGGAGCAGCGGCATGACCACGGCGCCCTTCTTCACCTATTCCCGCACCGCCCTTCAGCGCCTGTTCGACTGGAAGGTGCGCGGCGTGCGCTGGATCGAGATCATCGGCGTGGCCCTGGTCGCGATCATGATCGTGTCGGTCTATGCGGCCAAGGCGGCGGCGGCGCGCGAGAGCAGCCGCATCGCCCAGCTGGAGCAGGACATCCGCGAGAACGGCCAGCGGGTCCGCCTGCTGCGCGCCGAGGTCGCCCGCCTGGAACAACCTGCACGGCTGGAAAGCCTGTCGCGCCAGATCGGCATGGCCCCGGTGGACGTGCATCGTCAGGCCAAGGAAGCCCAGCTGACTGAGCTGAAGCCCTCCCCGGCTGCCGCCAAACCTGCGACTGCAGCCGCGGCCCCCACCGTCGCCGCCGCCGTCGCTGACGACGCCGCCACCGCGCCGGAGGCGGTGCGATGAGCGTTCAGGACCACCGCTATCACCGCCCCGCGCCTGGCGTCGATCTTCAGGGTCGGCTGTCGCCCTTCTGGCGTTGGCTGTCGGAAACCGTCTGGCGTCTGGAGCATGGCTTCGAACGCGCCCGCGCTGACGCCCGGCCGGAAGAAGATACGCGGGTTCGCATCTTCCTGATCCTGATCGTCTTTTCCTGCGTCTTCGGCGCCCTGGCCGTCGGCGCCTCGTACAAGGCCTTGTTCGCAGAGGCGAACGGGCGCGGCTCGGGCGTCAATCCGAACGCTCTGGTGCGCGGCGACCTGACGGATCGCAACGGCGAACTGCTGGCCACCAACATCGTCCACTACGGCCTCTATATCGACCCGGCCCAGATCTGGGACCGCGACCTGGCCTATCGCCAGCTTCGCCGCGCCCTGCCGCGCATTTCCGCCGAACGGCTGAAGCGCGTGCTGGGCGGCGAGCGCCGGCTGATCGCCCTGACCGGCCTGACGCCCCAGGAAAAGGCCGCCGTCCACGACCTGGCCCTAGGCGGAGTGACGTTCGAACCCGAGGACCGCCGCGCCTATCCGCTGGGAACCTCGGCGGTTCACCTGATCGGCGACGCCGACACGGGCGGGCGGGGCGTGTCCGGCGCCGAGCTGGCCTTCAACGACGAAATCCGCGCAGCGGGCCAGCGGGGCGAGAGCTTCCCCCTGTCCATCGACCTGCGCGTCCAGGGCGTGCTGGAAAACGAACTGGCCGCCGCCGCCATCAAGGCCCAGGCCAAGGGCGCTGTCGGCATCGTCACCGATGTTCAGACCGGCGAAGTTTTGGGCATGGCCAGCTGGCCGACCTTCAACTCGTCAAACCGTAATGCCGCGCCCGACGGCGCGACGTTGAACCGCGCCGTCTCGGGTCACTACGAGATGGGTTCGGTGTTCAAGACCTTCACCGTCGCCGCCGGTCTCGATACCGGCCGCGCCGACATGAACACCCTGTTCGACGCGTCCCAGGCCTTCCAGATCGGCGACCGCAAGATCAAGGACTTCCACGCCCAGAACCGCGTGATGACGTTGGAGGAGGTCTATCTGCACTCGTCCAACATCGGCACCTCGCAACTGGCGGTGCAGATGGGGCCGGACACGATGCGGGATTATTTCCGCCGCCTGGGCCTGCTGGACGCTTCGACCATCGAGCTGAAGGAATCGGCCAAGCCCGTCGTGCCGCGTCGCTGGGACAACTCGACCCTGGCGTCCCTGTCCTTCGGTTACGGCATCATGATCACCCCGGCCCAGATGGTTCAGGCCATGGGCGCCCTGACCAATGGCGGGCGCATGATCCCGCTGTCCCTGCGCAAAGGCGGTGCGCGCGGCGCCCAGCCCCAGCAGGTCGTCACCGAGGAAACCTCGCGCACCATCCTGGATCTGCTGCGTCGCAATGTGGTAAAGGGTTCGGGCGGGTTCGCCGATGCGCCGGGCCTGCGGGTCGGGGGCAAGACAGGTTCCGCCAACAAGCTGGTCAACGGTCGCTACGACCCCAGCCACGCCCTGGGCTCCTTCGCGGCGGTCTTCCCCGTCGATGGCCCGCTGAACGGCAAACGCTACGCCATCCTGATCGTGATGGATGAGCCGGGCGCCTATCCCAAGACCGGCGCCTATGTCGCCGCGCCGGCCGTGAAGAACATCGCCGACCGCATCGCCGGCTTCCTGGGCGTCGAACGCCGCGAGGATCGCTGGCGCACGGCCTTGGGCGAAAAAGTCCCGGAATATCAGGACGTGGCGGGGGACGGCCTGTGAGCGCCCTTCACCTGTCCGACCTGCTGCGCCGCGACGTGTCCTCGGACCCCATCATCACCGGCGTGACCGCCGACAGCCGCAAGGTCGCCCCCGGCGCCCTGTTCGTCGCTCTGCCGGGCACAGCCGCCGACGGCCGCGCCTTCATCCCGCAAGCCTTGGCCCAGGGCGCGGCGGCGGTCCTGGCCCCGACCGATACGCCGGACGGCGCAGCGCCGGTCCTGGTCACCTCAGGCGACGTGCGCCGGGCCTACGCCATCGCCGCGCGCGGCTTCTACGGCGTCCAACCCAAGACCTGCGTCGCCGTCACCGGCACCAACGGCAAGACCTCGGTCGCCACCTTCTGCCGCCAGATCTGGGCCGGCGTGGGCCACAAGTCCGCCAGCATGGGCACCCTGGGCGTCATCGGCCAGAAGGGCGACAAGACCTACGCCCTGACCGGCCCCGGCCTGACCAGCCCCGACGCCGCCGAGGCCGCGCGTCTGATGGCCGAGCTGGCCGCCAAGGACGTGACCCACGTCGCGCTGGAGGCTTCGTCGCACGGCATCGACCAACGCCGGCTGGACGGGGTGGCGCTGAAGGCCGCCGCCTTCACCAACCTGACCCAGGACCACCTCGATTATCACGGCACGATGGAGGACTATCGCGCCGCCAAGATGCGCCTGTTCGAGACCTTGCTGCCGCGCGGCCGCACCGCCGTTCTGAACGCCGATTCCGACGCCTATTCCGCCTTCGCCTCGGCCTCGATCATGGCGGGCCTGGGCGTGATGGGCGTGGGCGAGCGTGGCCGCGACCTGGCTCTGATCGGTCGTCGCGCGACGCCTGAGGGTCAGCGCCTGACCCTGGACGTGCGTGGCCAGGTGCATGAGATTCTGCTGCCGCTCGCCGGCGCCTTCCAGGCCTCCAACGCCCTGGTGGCGGCGGGCCTCTGCATCGCGGCCGGCGATCCCGCCGACGCCGTGATCGGCGCTCTGGAAGGCCTGACGGGCGCTCAGGGCCGCCTGCAACGCATCGGCGCCAATGACACCGGACGCGGCGGCGAGGTCTATGTCGACTACGCCCACACCCCCGACGGGCTGGAGACGGTGCTGAACGCGCTGCGCCCCCATGCCACCGGCCGTCTGATCGTCGTCTTCGGCGCCGGCGGCGACCGGGATCGCGGCAAGCGGCCCCTGATGGGCGCCATCGCCGAGCGGTTAGCCGACGTCGCCATCGTCACCGACGACAATCCGCGTTCGGAAGACCCTGCCGCCATCCGCGCCCAGGTCCGCGCCGGCTGCGCCGAAGCCATCGAGATCGGCGACCGTCGCGCCGCCATCGAGGCGGCCGTCGAAATGATGCGCGACGGGGATGTGGTGGTCATCGCCGGAAAAGGGCATGAACAGGGTCAGATCGTCGCGGGCGTGACCCACCCTTTCGACGACGCCACCGTCGCGTCCGAGGCCCTGTCTTTGAATGCCTGATACATCCGCCCGCCCGCTCTGGACGGCCGCCGAAGTCGCCGCCGCCACGGGCGGCGTGCTGCATGGCGACGACCGCCCCATCAGGGGCGTCACCTACAACAGCCGCGAGATCGTCCCCGGCGACCTGTTCCTGGCGCTGAAAGGCGCGCGCGACGGGCATGAGTTCGCAGGCGACGCCTTCGCCGCCGGCGCCGCGACCGCCCTGGTCGAACATCCGGTCGAGGGCGGCCCCTTCGTCGTCGTCCCCGACACATTGCACGGCCTGGAAGCCCTGGGCGTCGCCGCTCGCGAACGCGCGCCCCATGTGAAGCGCGGCGCCGTCACCGGCAGCGTCGGCAAGACCAGCGTCACCCAGGCCATCAAGGCCGGCCTCGATCTCGCCGGTCCCGCCCACGGCTCGATCAAGAGCTACAACAACCACATCGGCGTGCCGCTGACCCTGGCCCGGATGCCGGTCGAGAGCCAGCGTGCGGTGTTCGAGATCGGCATGAATGCGCCGGGCGAGATCGCGCCCCTGTCGCGCTTCGTCGCCCCCCACGCCGCCTGCGTCACCACCGTCGGCACGGTCCATATCGAGGCTTTCGCCGATGGCGAGGCCGGGGTCGCGCGCGAAAAAGCCTCCATCTTCCAGGGCCTGGTTCCCGGCGGCGCGGCCGTGGCGAACGGCGACGTGGCCTTCTCCGACGTGCTGCGCGACGCGGCCCAGGCCGTCGGCGCGCGCCTGCTGACCTTCGGCTCGGACGCCGGTCATGACGCCCGCCTGCTGGACTTCCGTTCGGACGCGGAGGGCGCCTCCGTCGCCGCCGAACTGTTCGGGCAGCGGATCGACTATCGCCTGGCCCAGTCCGGCGCCCACTGGGGCCTGAACAGTCTGTGCGTCCTGTTGATGCTCGACGCGCTGGATGTGACGCTGGACACGGGGCTGGAAGCCCTCGCCGGGTTCCAGCCTCTGGCGGGACGGGGCCAGACCCGCACGGTCACCACGCCGGGCGGCGACTTCACCCTGATCGACGAAAGCTACAACGCCAATCCGCTGTCGATGGCCGCCGGGTTCAAGACCCTCGGCGCGCGGACCACGTCGCGCCGCCGCGTCGTGGTGCTGACCGACATGCTGGAACTGGGCGACCAGAGCCGCGATCTGCATGAAGGCCTGGCCGGCCCCATCGACGCCGCCGGGCTGGACCTGGTCCACGCCGCCGGTCCCGAGATGCGCTGGCTGTATGACGCCCTGCCGGCCTCGCGACGCGGCGTCTGGCGCTCGACGGCGGCCGAATTGGCGGCCGAGGCGGCGCTTTTGGTCGCGCCCGGTGACGTCGTCATGGTCAAGGGCTCGAACGGGTCCAAGGCCTCGCTGGTGGCCAAGGCGCTGGCCGATCTTCAAGGCCGCGACACGCCGCCCGCGACGCGATAGGGAACGAGAATGTTCTATCTGCTGTATCTCTATTACGCCGACGTGGCGCACCAGTATCCGCTGCTGAACCTGGTCCAGTACCAGACGGTGCGCGTCGCCCTGGCCATGGCCACGGCCATGATCGTCGCCGTCGCCATGGGCAGCCGCTTCATCAACTGGATCCGCACCAAACAGGGCCGGGGCCAGCCGATCCGCGACGACGGTCCCGTTTCGCACCTGTCCAAGGTCGGCACCCCCACCATGGGCGGGCTGATGATCCTGGCCGGCATCGGCGTGGCGGTCTTCCTGTGGGGCGACCTGACCAATCCCTACATCTGGATCGTCAGCTTCGTGACGGCGGCCTTCGGCGTGCTGGGCTTCATCGACGACTACGCCAAGGTGACCAAACAGACCTCGGCCGGCCTGACCTCCAAACAGAAACTGCTGGCCCAGACGGTCGTCGCCGTGGTCGCGGGCGTCCTGACGGTGCTGTGGATGACGGTGTCGCCGACCTCGCCGGGGCTTGAGACCTCGATCGCGTTTCCGTTCTTCAAGGCCGTGCTGCTGAACATCGGCTGGTTCTATGTGGCGTTCGCGGCCTTCACCATCGTCGGCTTCTCCAATGCGGTGAACCTGACCGACGGGCTGGACGGCCTGGCCACCGTGCCGGTGATGATGGCGGCGGGCGCGTTCGGCGTGATCTCCTACCTCGCCGGCAACTTCGTCTTCGCCCAGTATCTTCAAGTCCACCACGTCCCCGGCGCGGGCGAACTGGCCATCTTCTGCGCGGCCATGATCGGCGGGGGCGCGGGCTTCCTCTGGTACAACGCCCCTCCGGCCAAGATCTTCATGGGCGACACCGGCTCGCTGGCCCTGGGCGGCGCGCTTGGCGCCATCGCCGTCACCACCAAGCACGAGCTGGTGCTGGGCATCGTCGGCGGCCTGTTCGTCGCCGAGGCCGCCTCGGTCATGATCCAGGTCGGCTATTACAAGCTGACCAAGAAACGCATCTTCCTGATGGCGCCGGTCCACCACCATTTCGAGAAGATGGGCTGGCCGGAGTCCACCGTCGTCATCCGCTTCTGGATCATCGCCGGCGCCCTGGCCCTGCTGGGCCTGTCCACGCTGAAGCTGCGTTGAGCAGCCCCCACAGATCGTCATCCTCGGGCTCGACCCGAGGATCGGGCGCTGGTTGGGCTGTGCGCCTGATCGTTCGTCTGTGCGGCGGACCATCCGATCCTCGGGTCAAGCCCGAGGATGACGGAGTTCA
The DNA here is from genome assembly GCF_979258305.1 of Brevundimonas sp. AC546. NCBI lineage: Bacteria > Pseudomonadati > Pseudomonadota > Alphaproteobacteria > Caulobacterales > Caulobacteraceae > Brevundimonas > Brevundimonas sp. AC546. Next base: position 1,359,382 of record NZ_OZ409849.1, on the reverse strand, counting down.
GGGATGATCCCCGTTCCCGGCTTTGAGGGCAGGCGGGTCGCGGTCTTCGGCCTGGGTCGGTCGGGGATCACCGCCGCGCGCGCGCTCCAGGCCGGGGGGGCGATCCCCATCCTGTGGGACGACGGCGTCTCGGGCCGAACGCAGGCCGAAGGCGAAGGGTTCGCGGTCGAAGATCTGACCACGGCCGACTGGTCGGGCTTCGCAGCCCTCGTCCTGTCGCCCGGCGCGCCCCTGACCCATCCGCGTCCGCACTGGAGCGTCGACAAGGCGCGCGAGGCCGGCGTGCCCGTCATCGGCGACGTCGAACTGTTCGCCCGCGCCCTGGCCGCCTTGCCGCAGGGGCAGCGGCCGAAAGTCGTCGCCATCACCGGCACCAACGGCAAGTCCACGACCACCGCCCTGATCGGCTGGGTGCTGAAGTCGGCAGGCCTGACGGTCCATGTCGGCGGCAACATCGGCATCGGCGTCCTGGCGCTGCCGGCCCCGACGCCCGAAGCCGTCTATGTGATCGAGGTCTCCAGCTATCAGCTGGACCTGACCACGACCTTCGCTCCCGATGTCGCCATTCTGACCAACGTCTCGCCCGACCATCTGGACCGGCACGGCGGGATGCAGGGCTATGTCGCGGCCAAGGCGCGGATCTTCGCGGCCCAGGGACCGGACTCGGTGGCCCTGGTCGGCGTGGATGAAAGCTGGGGGCAGGGGATCGCGCGTGGTCTGACGTCGCGCGTTCTGACCATTTCTTCTTCCGCTCATCCCGGCGAAAGCCGGGACCCAGTGCTTTCGTCAGGACACGTTGCGGGGGATCAACGTCCTGCTGCATCTCCACCGCTGGAAATCCCAAAGGACTGGGTCCCGGCTTTCGCCGGGATGAGCGGAATTGAAGTCCGATCAGGTCTCATAGAGTCACAAGGGGCGACCCTCGCCGACCTCTCCGCCGCTCGCTCGCTGCCGGGCCGTCACAACGCCCAGAACGCCGCCTTCGCCTATGCGACCGCCCGCGCCCTGGGCGTCGCCCACGACGCCGCCGTCGCCGGACTGCTGTCCTTCCCCGGCCTGGCGCACCGCATGGAGGCCGTCGGCCATATCGGCCCGGTCCGCTTCATCAACGATTCCAAGGCCACCAACGCTGACGCCGCGCGTCAGGCCCTGTCCTCCTATCCCTCCGTCTTCTGGATCGCGGGCGGCATGCCCAAGGCCGGCGGCATCGACGACCTGGCCGACCTCTTTCCCCATGTGGCCAAGGCCTATCTGATCGGCGACGCGGCCGCCGCCTTCGCCGCCACCCTGGCCGACACGCCCCACGTCATCGCAAAAACACTGGACGCCGCCGTGGCCACAGCCGCCGCCGATGCGGCCGCAGCCGGCGGAGAACAGATCGTCCTCCTGTCCCCGGCCTGCGCCAGTTTCGACCAGTATCCCGACTTCGAGGCGCGGGGCGAAGCCTTCCGCGCCGCCGTCCTGGCCCTCGGGGCCGTCCCGGAAACCGCGTCATGAGCGCCCCCTACACCCCCGCCTTCTCGCGCAACGACCAGAGCCACGTCGCCCAGTGGTTCTGGACCGTGGATCGCGGCCTTCTGGGCGCGGCGCTGGCGCTCATGGGGCTTGGCGTGGCGCTCAGCTTCGCCTCCAGCCCGGCCGCCATTTTAGCCGATGAATCGATCACCGACCCCTTCCACTATTCCTGGCGCATGATGGTCTTCTCGGGCGTCGGCCTCAGCCTGATGCTGACCAGCTCCCTGCTGTCGCCGCGCGGGGTGCGCCGCATCGCGGTCATGGCCCTGTTCGGCGCCATCCTGGTGATGATGGCCCTGCCGTTCATCGGCGACACGGTGAAGGGGGCCGCCCGCTGGGTGAATTTCGGCCCGTTCAGCCTGCAACCGTCCGAGTTCGCCAAGCCTGGCCTGATCGTCTTCGCCGCCTGGATGTTCGCCGAGGCGCAGAAGGGGCAGGGGGTTCCCGGCGTCACCATCGCCTTCGGTTTCTACGCCCTGACCGTCTCGCTGCTGTTGATCCAGCCCGACATCGGCCAGACCCTGCTGATCACCACCACCTTCATGGCTGTCTTCTTCATGGCGGGCGTGCCGTTCAAATGGATGGCGGTCCTGGCCAGCGCGGGCATGGCGGGGCTGGTGTCGTTGTATTTCGTCTTCGGTCACATGCGCGACCGCCTCAGCCGCTTCTTCTCGCCCGAGACCACCGACACCCACCAGATCGACAGCGCGTCCGAAGCCATCCGCGCCGGCGGCCTGCTCGGCCGTGGCATCGGCGAGGGCGTGATGAAACGCCGCGTGCCCGACCTGCACACCGACTTCATCTATTCCGTCGGTGCCGAGGAGTTCGGCCTGATCCTCAGCCTGATCATGATCGGCCTCTACGCCTTCATCGTTATCCGGGGCATGCGCCGGGCGATGAAACTGACCGACCCGTTCGAACAGACGGCGGCGGCGGGCCTGTTCATGCTGATCGGGCTTCAGGCCTGCATCAATGTGGCGGTGAACCTGAACCTTATCCCGACCAAGGGCATGACCCTGCCCTTCATCAGCTACGGCGGCTCGTCCATGCTGGCCATGGGCCTGACCATGGGCTTCGCCCTGGCCCTGACGCGGCGCCGCCCCGGCGCCTATGAACCGGGCGCCAGCCTGCCGGGAAGACGGCGGCGGTTGCTCTAATTTTCTTTCGTCATCCTCCGGCGCGAAGCGACCGGGGGACCCAGAGGCGCGCGTGAGCGCGAACCTGTCGCGGACACCACTTTCTGCAAAAACGCGGCGGACGCATCGCCTTCGGCGCCGCTGGGTCCCCCGGTCTGCGCCGCGAAGGCGCGGCTTGCCGGAGGATGACGAAAGAAGGGGACATATGACCTTCTCTCAAACAAACACCCGAACGATCCCAACCCCTTACCACCGACCAGCCGCTTTCTCCTGCCCACACCCCAAAACCGTGCGATCCTGTCGCCGGCCCATCCTCGACCCCACTCGCCCACCGTCGATTTCAGACGAATTGCACTATTCAGACGGTGTTTTTCACGCCTCCACCGTCTGAACTTCAGACGTTTCAGACTATTCAGACCCTCTTTTTTCGGAGCCCGCCCCATGACCAAGCTCTGCGTCGTCGCCGCCGGCGGCACCGGCGGCCATATGTTCCCGGCCGAGGCCCTGGCGCGCGAGATGGCGGCGCGGGGCTGGCGGGTGGTGCTGGCGACCGATCATAGGGGCGAGCAATACGCCCACGCCTTCCCGGCCGAGGAACGGGTGGCTCTGGACGCGGCCACCGGCTCGGGGCCGCTGGGCCTGATCAAGGCGGGGGTCGCCATCTTCAAGGGCGTGGTCCAGGCGCGCACGGCCTTCGACCGGCTGGGCGCCGACGTGGTCGTGGGCTTCGGCGGCTACCCGTCCGCCCCGGCCCTGGTCGCCGCCGTCACGTCGCAACGGCCGACCGTCATCCATGAGCAGAACGCGGTCCTTGGCCGCACCAACCGCATTCTGGCCCCCTATGTCGGTCAGGTCGCCTCGTCCTTCCCGACGCTGGAGCGGGCGCCGGCCAAGGTTCAGGGCCGCTCGCACGTCGTAGGCTCGCCGGTGCGGGCCGAGATTCGCGGCCTGTTCGACCGCCCCTATGTCGCCCCCGCCGACGACGCACCCGTCCATGTCCTGGTGACCGGCGGCAGCCAGGGCGCCCGCATCCTGTCCGAGACCACGCCCCGCGCTCTGGCCGCATTGCCCGAGGCCCTGCGTCGTCGCCTGAAGGTGCAGCAGCAGTCGCGGCCCGAGACGCTGGAGGCCGCGCGCCAGATCTATCTGGAGGCCGGGATCGAGGCCGAGGTCGCCCCCTTCTTCCGCGACATGGCCGAGCGGCTGTCCAGGGCGCATCTGGTGGTGGGGCGCTCGGGCGCCTCGACCTGCGCCGAACTGGCGGTGGCGGCCCTGCCGTCCGTCCTGATCCCACTGAAGATCGCCACCGACGACCACCAGCGCCTGAACGCCAAGGCCCTGACCGATGCGGGCGCGGCCGAGGTCATTCTGGAAGACGACCTGACCGTCGAACGCCTCACCGCTGTCCTGACCGCCGTCCTGTCAGACCCCGCCCGCCTGTCCGCCATGTCCGCCGCCGCCCGCTCCGTCGCCATCCCTGACGCCGCCCAACGTCTCGCCGACCTGGTCGAGGCCACGGCGGGGCGACCATAATGTCTCCTCCCCACATCGTGGGGAGGGGGACCGCGTAGCGGTGGAGGGCTCTTGAAGTCCCACAGGCGCCTGCGATGCGGTCCGAACCCCTCCGTCATGTCGCAAGATGCGCCGCGCCATCTCCCCATCGCTTCGCGATAGGGAGGAGACCTCAACCCTCTCGGCCCTGACGCGTTAGGAAGCCCATGCCTCCCGAAATCATCGCCGTCACCCGCCAGATCCGCGCCCTGTGGCGCCAGTTCGACTGGCTGCCCGAGTGGGCGGTCGTCGTCCTGGTCCTGCTGGTCTTCGTCGGCGGCGGCTGGCTGACGCACAAGATCGTCTTCGCCATCCTCCGCCGGGTGGTCAGGAACAAGGACGTCTTCTGGCGCGGCGTGGTCGAGCGCGCCCGGACCAAGCTGCGCGTCCTGATCATCATCGTTGGCGTCGGCATCGGCGTGACCGTCTCGCCCATGGACCCCGGCCCGTCCCAGGACATCCGCAACATCCTTCAGTTCCTGTTCGTCCTGACCCTGGGCTGGCTGGCCTCGGGCGTGCTGGACATGTGGTCGGTGATGCACCTCAAGCGGTACAATATCGCCGTCGAGGACAATCTGCTGGCCAGGAAACACCTGACCCAGACCCGCATCCTGCAGCGGGTGGCCAAGGTCGTCCTGTTCATCGTCACCGTGGGCCTGGCCCTAATGACCATCGCCGGCTTCCGCCAGTGGGGCGTCAGCCTGCTGGCCTCGGCCGGCGTCGTCGGCATCATCGCCGGTCTGGCGCTTCAGCCCATCCTGACGAACATGGTCGCCGGCATCCAGATCGCCCTGACCCAGCCGATCCGCCTGGACGACGCTGTCATCGTCGAGAACGAGTGGGGCAATGTCGAGGAGATCACGGCGACCTATGTGGTGGTCAAGCTGTGGGACTGGCGCCGGATGGTCCTGCCCCTGTCCTATTTCATCACCACGCCGTTCCAGAACTGGACGCGCGAGAACGCCCGCCTGATCGGCGTGGCCTTCTTCTACGTCGACTACGAGGCGCCGATCGATCGGCTGCGGACCGCCTACGAAGGCATCGTCAAGGCGTCCAAACACTGGGACGGCGACGTCCAGGTGATGCAGGTGACCGACATCACCGAACGCGTGCTTCAGGTCCGCTGCCTGGCCAGCGCCCGCTCGGCCCCGGTCGCCTTCGACCTGCGCTGCGAGATCCGCGAGAAGCTGATGGCCTTCATGCGCGACGACTGCCGCGAGGCCCTGCCGCGCGACCGCATCGAATGGCCGCAAGGGTCCGACAGAGCCGCCGACGCTGCGATCAGTCCGCCAGCGCCGTTTGCCCCCGGCTGATGGCCTGATCCAGCGTCAGGATGTCCGCGGGCCGCCCGTCAGCACAAGCGATGGCCAGCAGCTCCGCTGCATCTCCGCCCGGCGCCGCAGCATACGCCGGAGCCGGATCAGTCGTCGCCGGCCCCTCGGTCCCGTCTGCTCTCAAGGAGGCGAAGTCCACCCGATCCGCGGTCTTGGCCTCACAGTCGAACGCCCACCGCGACCAACCCCCGACATAGACCACGTCCCCAACCTTGAACCCTGTCTCCGTCACCTGCAGCTCCCGCATCTGCGCCACATCGCCCTCGCGTTCGATGGAGGCCACATCGGCATAGATGGCGAACCGGCCGACGCCGGTCTCGACCAGTTGGGGATCGGCCAGGGTGGGGGAGGCGAACAGGGCGATCGCAAGTCCGATCCTCCACCGCGCAGCGGGGGAGGGGGACCGCGAAGCGGTGGAGGGGGCGGACGTCCCACCGGCGGCTGATGTCGAAGAAGAAGCGGAGTCCAACTGGCCAAGACTGCGCGCGATCCGCCCCCTCCACCACGCTGCGCGCGGTCCCCCTCCCCCCTTACGCTTCGCTTCTTGCGGGAGGATCGTCTTCATGCGACCAGGGTCTCCGCCTGGTTCAGGTCGACACTGACCAGTTGGCTCATGCCGCGTTCGGGCATGGTGACGCCGTACAGGCGGTCCATTCGGCTCATGGTCACGGGGTTGTGGGTGATGACGATGAAGCGGGTGTCGGTGCGGCTGCGCATCTCGTGCAGCATGCGGCAGAAGCGGTCCACATTGGCGTCGTCCAGCGGGGCGTCCACCTCGTCCAGCACGCAGACCGGCGCGGGGTTGGCCAGGAAGACGCCGAAGATCAGGGCCGCCGCCGTCAGGGCCTGCTCGCCCCCGCTCATCAGGCTCATGACCGACAGCCGCTTGCCGGGCGGGCAGGCGTAGATCTCTAGCCCGGCCTCCAGCGGATCGTCGCTCTCTACCAGTTTAAGCTCGGCCTGACCGCCCCCGAACAGGGCCTCGAACAGGCTCTTGAAGTTGGCGTTGATGACGTCGAACGCCGCCACCAGTCGCTCGCGGCCTTCGGCGTTCAGCTCGTCTATGCCGTCGCGCAGCTTGGCGATCGCCTGGGTCAGGTCGATCCGCTCCGACCTCATGCTGTTCAGCCGGTCGCCATATTCGACCGCTTCGTCTTCGGCCCGCAGATTGACGGCGCCCAGGGCCTCGCGTTCGCGCTCCAGTCCGTACAGCAGGCTCTCGGCCCCCGCCGCGTCGGGCGGGCGGGCGATGGCGTCGTCGGTCAGTTTGCGGCCCAGCTCGTCGGGCGACATCTGGGCCGTCTCGCGCAGGGTGGTCTCGGCCTCGGTCAGCTTCTCGGCGGCGGCCTCGGCCCGGGCGGACATGCCGGCTCGGGCCTCGCGGGCCTGGGACGCGGCGGTCTCGGCGGCGCGCGACGCGCGGTCGGCTTCGGTCGCCGCCGTCTCGGCCGAAGCCATGGCGTCCGATGACGCCTGTTTGCGCTGTTCGGCGGCGGTCAGCGTGTCCAGCAGTTTGCCGCGCTGTTCGGCGAAGCCCTGGGGCGCGACCTCGGCCTGTAACAGCTGCGCGGCGGTCCTGTCGGCGTCCTTGGCAAGGGCGGCGATGCGGGCGCTGCTGTCTTTGGATCGAGCGATCCAGCCCTCGCGGGCGCGGGTCAGGCTGCCCAGCCGCTGTTCACGGCCCTGGCGGTCGCGGGCCTCGGCGTCGCGGTCCGAGCGGGCGGTCTGGGCGGCGAGGCGGGCGACATCAGCGGCGGCGCGGGCGGCGGTCAGTTCGTCGCGCAGGCCCGACAGGGTCTCGGACGGGGCGTCCGTGGTCTGGGCGGCGTCCAGCGCGGCTTGAGCCTCGGCCACCTCAGCCGCCAGCCGGGTCACGGTGTCGTCCAGAGCCTGGGCGCGGGCTTCGCGACGGGCCTGGTCGCGGGCCAGGGTCTCGACGCGGTCGCGGGCGCCGGTCACGGCCTTGTCGGCGGCGAAGGGCTTGAGGCGGGCGGTCTTCACCGCCTCCTCGGCGGCGCGGAAGGCGTCGGTGGCGGCCTTCTGGGCGGCTTGGGCCTGATCCAAGGCGGGTCTGCCCTTGTCGATGTCGGCCTCCAGCTCGGCCAGCCGCGTGCGCTGGGCCAGGCGGACGGCGGCGGGACGGGGCGCCTCGGCGCGGCTGACGAACCCGTCCCAGCGATAGAGGTCGCCCTCGACCGTGACCAGGCGGGCGCCGGGAGGCAGGGCCTGGGCGACGCGGGCCGCCTGCGCGTGGGACGCGACGCCGCACAGGGCGAGGCGCGCGGTAAGTTGGTCCGGGGCCTGAACATGGTCGGACAAGGGCGTGACCCCGGCGGGCCAGATCGGTGCAGGCGCCTCGGCTCCGCCCCAATAGGCGGCGGCGCGGGCGTCCAGCGCCGCGTCCAGATCGTCGCCCAGGGCGGCGGCGAGGGCGGCCTCGTAACCCTTGTCGGCGCGCACCTTGTCCAGAGCCGGGGGATGGTCGCGTTTGCCGGTGACCAGCAGCTGGGCCAGGCCGCGCGCCTCGGTCTGCAACCGGCCCAGCCGGTCCTCGGCGGCGCGGGCGGCGGTGCGGGCCTCCTGTTCGGTGCGGGCCAGGTCGCCGCGTTTCGCCTCGGCCGCCTCAACGGCCTCGCGCGCGGCGGTCAGCTCGGCCTGGGCGGTCTCCAGCGCCTGGCGAGCGGTCTCCAGCTCGGGTGTTTCCAGCGGACCCAGGGCCTCGCGTTCGCGCCTGGCCTGATCGTGCTGGCCGGTAACGCGGGCCAGCCGGGTCTCGGCGTCGCGCTTGCGCGCCGTCTCGGCGTTGGCGCGGGCCTCGACGGCGGCGAGCGTCCCGGCCAGGCGCTCGACCTCGCCGTCGGCGGCCTTGCGAGCGTCCTCGGCGGCGGTCAGGGCCTTGTCCAGTTCGGGGCCGCGTTCGGGGGCGGCGGCGATCTCGGCCTTCAGCCGGGTCAGTTCGTGGTCCAGCCGGTCCAGTTCACGCTGGGCGTCGGCGGACATGTTCCCTTCACGCTCGACATCGGCGGCGATGCGGGCGGCTTCGGCCTTGAGCCGGTCCACCTCGGCGCGGGCGGCCTGTTCGGCCATGTCCAGCCGGTCGCGCTCCAGGCTGGCGCGGTGCAACAGGGCCGAGGCGACGGCGTCCTCCTCCCGCGCGGGCTTCAGGGCTTCCTGAGCGACGAGGGCGGCGGTCTGGGCGGCCGCGGCGGCGGTCGTGGTGTCGGCGACGGCGCGGTCGGCGTCGCGCAGTTCCTCGGCTGAGGCCTCGGCGGCCAGCTTGGCGTCGTTCCAGCGGACGAACAGCAGCGCGGCCTGAAGGGCGCGGATCTCGGCGGAAATCTTCTTGTATTTCTCGGCTTGGCGGGCCTCGCGTTTGAGGCGGTTCAGCGCCGTCTCCAGCTCGCGGCCGATGTCGTCCAGCCGGTCCAGATTGGTCTCGGCCGCCTTGAGGCGCAGCTCGGCCTCATGCCGGCGGGTATGCAGGCCGGCGACGCCGCCCGCCTCTTCCAGGATGCGGCGGCGGTTTTGCGGCTTGGCGGCGATCAGCTCGCTGATCTGGCCCTGACGCACCAGGGCGGGCGAGTTGGCGCCGGTCGAGGCGTCGGCGAACAACAACTGGACGTCGCGCGCGCGCACCTCCTTGCCGTTGATCCGATAGGTCGAGCCCTGGCCCCGGTCGATGCGGCGCGACACCTCCAGCATCGGGCTGTCGGTAAACGGCTGGGGCGCGCGACGTTGCGCGTTGTCGATGGTCAGGCTGACTTCGGCATGGCTGCGGGGAGGACGGCCCGCCGCACCGGCGAAGATGACGTCGTCCATACCCTGGCCGCGCATGGCCTTGGCCGAGTTGGCCCCCATGACCCAGCGCAGGCCTTCCAGCACGTTCGACTTGCCACAGCCGTTGGGGCCGACGACGCCGGTCAGGCCGGATTCGATATGCACCTCCGCCGGGTCGACGAACGACTTGAAGCCGACGAGCCGGAGGCGCTGGAACTGCATCGTCCTGGCGGACTACCGGCGCAGCAACGGGTCGATGGCGGCCGACAGGGCGTCCAGCGAATGATCGGCGACGGCGGTCCCGTTGACGAAGAAGCTGGGCGTGCCGGTGACGCCGGCCGCGCGTGCGCCCTCGATCTGGGCATCCAGTTCTGTGCGGATGGTCGGGCCTTCCAGGCAGGTTTCGATCTGGTCGCGCGTCTTGCCGCTGGCGGCGATGCCGGCCGCGAACCAGGGCTGAGGCCCCGTGGTCTGCAGATTGGCCTGATCGCGCATGAAGACGGCCGCGACGTCGAAATAGCGCTCTGGCGCGGCGCACAGGGCCACCGCTGCGGCTGCTGCGGCGACATTGGCCGGCTGGGTCGGCAGGTTGCGGTGAACCAGCCGGACCTTGCCCGTGTCGATATATTTGGCCTTGAACGCCGGCAGCACGGTGTTGTGGAAGTCCGCGCAGTGCGAGCAGGTGAAGGACGCGTATTCGATCACCGTCACCGGCGCATCCGCGCGACCCAGGACATGGTCCTGGGCCGTGACGGGCGGGGGCGCATCGGCGGCGAACGCCGGCGCGGCCAAACCTGTGGTCATGGCGGCGATGGCGAACGAAACGGCGAGGAGGGCGCGTCGCATCGGCTTACTTCGCCAACGCGGCGTCGACAGCGGTGGACAGGTCGGCCAGGCTGGCGCCCTCGCCGCCGGGCGAGATGACCTGGGTGTCGTTGACGTAGAAGGCCGGAGTGCCGGTCACGCCCTGGGTGCGGGCGGCCTGGACGCGTTTCTCCATGGCGGCGACGGCGTCCTTGTCGGTGACGCAGTCGTTGAACTGCTGCTCGGACATGCCGGCCGCCTGGGCGGTGCGCAGCAGCCACTCGCGCGGCGAGGACGTCAGCATCTCCTGCTGGGTCGCCATGAGTTGGTGGACGACGTCGAAATACTTGTCCGGGCCGGCGCAGCGGGCGATCAGGAAGCCGGCGGTGGCGGCGTCGACCGGCGGGGTCGGCAGCTCTCGGAAGATGTAGCGGACCTTGTTGGTGTCCACATATTTGGCCTTGAACGCCGGCCAGGTGTTCTTCTGCCACAGGGCGCAGTGGGGGCAGGTGACCGAGGCGTATTCGACCACGGTGACCTTGGCGCCTTCCGGCGCGCCCAGGCCCATGTCGCCCTCGGCCGCGCCCTTGGATCCGCCGCCGCACGCGGCCAGAGCCATGGTCGCCAGGGCGGCGCCGGTGATGGCCGCACGACGGCTCATGCGGGCGAAGCGGGTTTCAATGTCGGCCATGGGACTTCCTTGATCGGATCGTTGGCGAATGGTGGCGCGATTCCCCCGGAACGGCGCCACCCCAGACTAGTCGAGAACAGGTGCGGCGAAGTTTTGTCAATCTTGACTGTTGGGACGCGACAGGGCGACGCGGCCCAAACGCGCGAGCGCGGCGCGCAAATCGTCGGGGGCGGAGGCGATGGAGGCGGCGAGATCGGCCTCGGCCTGGGCGGGCAGGGGTGGCGGCTTGGCGCTGCGTCTGGGGCGCGAGGCGGCCTCTTTCAGGGGAGCGACCGGCCCCTGGGCGATGCGCAGGCGATCGACCGTTCCGGCGCCCAGGAACAGATTGACGCGGGCCAGGATGTCTTCCGACTGATGCTGGATCAGCAGGGCGGCGGCGCCCGCGACGCGCAGCTCCAGCACGCCGGGCTGGCCGCCCTTGCCCTTGGTCAGCTTCTGCGGTCGGGTGACGCGGGCCAGTCGGTCGCCGACGATCTCGCGCCAGCGGGGCTCCAGCGCCCCGGCGCCGCGTCCGAACTGCTCGTCCAGCTTCTTGATCAGGGGCGTCAGCGCCTTGCCCGCGCGCGGCGCCGGCCGGGGGACCGGACGGGTGCGGCGGCGAGACAGGATCTCGCGGACCTCGGCGTCTGTGGGCAGCGTGCGGCGCATGGGTCTATATAGCCCGGTCCATGCCTGACGTCTCTCCCGACATCGCCGTGATCCGGTCCGCCCTGCTCGCCTGGTACGACACCCATGCGCGCAGCTTGCCGTGGCGGGCGGCCGTGGGTGCGGCGCGGACCGAGCCCTACCGGGTCTGGCTGTCGGAGGTCATGCTGCAGCAGACGACCGTGCCGCATGCGACGCCCTATTTCCACACCTTCACCACGCGGTGGCCCACGGTCAGCGACCTCGCGGCGGCCGAAGATGCGGAGGTGATGGGGGCCTGGGCGGGGCTGGGATATTACGCCCGCGCGCGCAACCTGCTGGCCTGTGCGCGAGCGGTGGCGGGCGAGCATGGCGGGGTGTTCCCGGACACTGAAGCTGCGCTGCTCGCCCTGCCGGGGGTGGGCGCCTATACGGCCGCGGCCGTCGCCTCCATCGCCTTCGACCGGGCGGCCAATGTGGTGGACGGCAATGTCGAACGGGTCATGGCGCGGCTGTTCGCGGTCGAGACGCCTGGCCCGGCCGCTCGACCCGAGCTGAGGCGGCTGGCGGGGCTGTTCATCACCGACGAGCGGCCTGGAGACTGGGCGCAGGCGCTCATGGATCTGGGGGCGACGGTGTGCCGGCCCAAGTCGCCGTCGTGCGGGGCCTGTCCCGTGGCGGACGAATGCCTGGGCCTGGCGAGCGGACAACCGGCCCGGTTTCCGCTCAAGACCAACAAGGCGGATCGGCCGCACCGGCGGGGCACAGCCTATGTCTTGGTTGACGACCAGGGACGGGTCGCGGTGGAGACGCGGCCGGACAAGGGGCTGCTGGGCGGAATGCTGGGTCTGCCGACCAGCGACTGGACGGCGGGCGAGCCTTCAGGGGTAGCGCCGATCCCGGGCGACTGGCGCGACGCCGGTGCGGTCGAACATGTCTTCACCCACTTCAGCCTGACCCTGACGGTGATGACAGCGCGGGCCGAGGCGGAGGGGTCCTGGCGCTGGATGCCGGTCGAAGCGGCGCGGGCGGCCCTGCCCACCGTGTTCGCCAAGGCGCTGGATCGGGCGAGCGCGCCAGACCTGTTCACATAGGCTTACCGCAGGGTGCGGATCGCGACCTTGCCCTGTTTGTGATTGGGGATGACGACGGCGCGGCCGCCGGCGTGCTGGATGTTCAGATCGACGACGGAGCCGCCGACCTCGAGGCCGCTGATCTTCAGGCGATCCAGACCGGCGGGCAGTACGGGGTCGGCCAGATCCACGGTTTCGGTCCAGGCGTCGATGGACAGACCCAGCGTCGCCTGCAGCATCAGGAAGACCGAACCCGCCGCCCAGGCCTGGGGCAGGCAGGCGACCGGATAGGCGATGGGCGGTTCGCCCGGCTCGCGAGGGAAGCCGCAGAACAGTTCGGGCAGGCGCAGGTGGAAGTGGGCGGCGGCGGCGTAGATCTCGGCCAGGATTTCCGAGACGGCCTCGCGCTCTCCATAGTTGGCCATGCCGGCGGCGGCCATGGCGGTGTCGTGGGGCCAGACCGACCCGTTGTGATAGCTCATCGGGTTGAAGCGGGCCTGCCCCAGTTCCAGCGTGCGGATGCCCCAGCCGGTGCGGAACTCCGCCGTCAGCAGGCGTTTGGTGACGCGGCGTGCGCGCTCCAGCGACGGCAGGCCGGTGAACAGCAGATGGCCGGCGTTGGAGGCGATGGCGCGGCATTGCTCGCCGTCGCCGTCCAGGGCCACGGCGTAGAACCCTTCGTCCTCCATCCAGAACTTGTTTTCGACCAGGGCGCGGACCTGTTCGGCGCGCATCCGCCAATCGGTCGCGCGATCGTCGTGCAGACGCTCGCCCATATCGCCCAGCGCCTTCCAGGCGGCGAAGGCGTAGCCCTGAACTTCCAGCAAGGCGATGGGCCCCTTGGGGAAGCGGCCGTCGGCGTGGAAGATGGAATCCTCGGAGTCCTTCCAGCCCTGGTTGGACAGGCCGGTATCGGCGCCGCGCTGATAGTCGATCAGGCCGTCGTTGTTGCTGTCGCCATAATCGCGCATCCAGTTGGCGGCCGCGATCAGATTGGGCCACAGCGTGCGGATCAGGTCCAGATCGCCGGTGCGGTTGGCGTAGGCGCCGGCCAGGGCGACGAACAGGCAGGTCGTATCCACCCCGCCGTAATAGAGGCCAAACGGCACCTCGTGCAGGGCGCTCATCTCGCCGCCGCGCGTCTCGTGCATGATCTTGCCGGGCTGACTGTCCTGGAACAGCGAGGTCTCGGTCGCCTGGCGCGAGGCCAGATAGGTCAGGACGCCCTTGGCCAGCGACGGGTCCAGCCACAGCATCTGCCAGGCGGCGATGATGCCGTCACGGCCGAACGGGGTCGAGAACCAAGGCGTGCCGGCATAGGGATAGGGGCCGGTCGGCAGGTCGGTGGTCAGCAGCGCCATGTCGGCCCGCGACTGATCCAGCCAGTCGTTGAACCGGGGGCTGCGTGGGCCGCGCACCGAGGCGCCCCGACGGCGTTTGGCGCGCATGGCCAGCCGCGCCTGAATGGCGTTCTCGCGCCAGCGTCGGGCGTCGGGCGTCTCGCAGGCGTCGACTCCGCATTCGATGAACAGGTCCATCGAGCGCGCCTTGGGCAGGCTGAACATGAACTCGGCGCGCTGGTGCGTCAGGCGGGCAGGCGGTTCGGAGAAGGCGATGCAGCTGGAGCGTTCGACATCGTCCAGTCCGGTATAGCGGAAGGTGACGCGGCGACCGTCGGTGGTCGGGGTGTGGATCGTGCCGCGCTTGGCCCGAGGCGTGCCCCGTACCTGAAAGATGTCGGCGAAGTCGGCGCTGAAGTCGAAGGCCAGCGGCAGAAGGATGTCCTCCACGCCATGGTTGACCATCCGGACGCGCTCGAACATCCGCCGACCCCACAGGAAACGACGCCGCTCAATATGCAGAACGCCAGCCGGGGCTGATCGGCCGCCCATCGGCGGCAGGGGGCGGTTGGTGGTGTGGCAGGAGAAGAAGACGTTGTCCTGGCTGACGCCCGACGAGAGGCGTGACGGCTTCAGCAGGCCGACCGTCATGGCCCAACGCGACAGGACGCGGGTGTCGTCGGCGAACAGGCCGTCGGCGCCGCCCTTCATGTCGCCCCAGCCGTCCGCGACCAGGAAGGTGTTTCCGTCTTTCAGCGCCATCAGTTGTTCGAGGCCGGAGGCCTCAACCGTATCGCCGGCGGTCAACTGGGTCGTGTAGGCGTCGTCCATGCGGTCTTTCCCCGTTGTTTTGAGGCCTCGGCCGAACGTGCCACCCGAATGCGGCGCTCAGGGGCCGCTTGGAAGATGAAATGAAACAGGCGGCGGAGAGTTCATCTCCGCCACCTGTTTTTCTTGCAGGAATAAGAAAGCTTCGCCTTAAGCGATGGCGGCGAAGCTGCGATCTTCCTTCAAGGGACGCAGAGGCCTCACGACATCGTCGAGCGCGGTTTCGGCAAATGGACGGCGCGCCAGCATGTCGCCGTAGACGTCCAGATAACGCCGGGCCATGGCGGTCGCCGAGAACCGCAGGTCGAAGCGGGCGCGAACAGCCTCGCGGTCCAGCAGGTGGGCGCGGCCGGCGGCGGCGATGGCCTGTTCCATGGTGTCGACCAGGAAGCCGGTTGCGCCGTCCTCGATGATCTCGGGCGTCGAGCCGCACCGGAAGGCGACGACGGGCGTGCCGCAGGCCATGGCCTCGATCATCACCAGGCCGAAGGGCTCGGGCCAGTCGATGGGAAAGAGCAAGGCGTCGGCGCCGCCCAGGAAGGCCGATTTCTGATGGTCGCCGATCTCGCCGATGAACTCGATCAGGGGATTGCCCTCGACCATTGGGCGGATCGTCTCTTCCCAATAACGTTTGTCGGCGGCGTCCACCTTGGCGGCCATCTTCAGGCGCTTGCCTAGCTTGGTCGCGATCTCGATGGCGCGGTCAGGGCGTTTCTCGGGCGAGATGCGGCCCAGGAAGGCGAGGTAGCCCTCGGACTTGGGCGAGAACAGATACTGTTCACCCGGCATGCCGTGATGGACGGTCGCCTTCCAATTGGCGAAATGCAGCGGCTTGCGCTGATCGTCGGAAATCGACACCAGGCCGAACTCGCTCCAGCGTGCATAGACGCCGGGCAGGTCCTTCATGTCCAGGCGGCCGTGCAGGGTGGTCAGGGTCTTGTCCGCATATTTCTGGAACAGCGGGAAATGGATCATGTCTGTGTGGAAGTGGATCACGTCGAAGTCGTCGGCGCGGTCCAGCACTTCGCCCAGCATGGACATGTGAGCGGCTAAGTCCGACTTCAGCGGGGCGGGGTCCAGGCGGATGGCCTGGTCGCGAACGGGAACCAGGCGCGCCCTGGTCTGGGCGTCGGCGCTGGCGAACAAGGTGACGTCGTGGCCCAGGTCGACCAGGGCGTCCGTAAGGTGTGCGACGACACGTTCCGTGCCGCCGTAGAGCTTGGGAGGAACAGCCTCGTAAAGCGGGGTGACCTGCGCAATCTTCATGATGTTGTGCTCCGAACCCGCACGCGCGGGACCACGAACAACAATGATCTCGCAACTGCGAAGTTCCGTCGCCCACTGCGATTTTCGCATAGGTTTCGGTGGGTTACAGCGAAGCTAACCCTGCGTCAGTGTGCGAAATCGTACCAATCCGGAAAAAATAACCTGCTAAGTGCTTGATGTGGCTGATGCGACGCGGCGTCGCACCGGCCTACATCGCGGCGCGAACCTCGGAGCGCAGGGCGTCGATGGATTTAAGGCCTTGGTCGGTCTTGAAGCGCCAATAGGTCCAACCGTTGCAGGCGGGCGCGTTTTCCAAGAGGGCGCCCAACTTGTGGATCGAGCCGCTCAAGGAGCCGGACACCAGCGACCCATCGGCGCGCACACGAGCCTCGCGCTCGCCCTTGGGGCAATACAGGCGGTCCCCGGGATGCAGCAGACCGGCCTCGACCAGGGCGCCGAAGGGCACCTTGGGTTCGGCGCGTTTGGAGCCGGTCACCATCAGGTCTTCGGGGCGGGCGGGGATGACCGAGGCGATGCGGGTCGCGGCGACGTCGGCATAGGTCTCGTCACGCTCGATGCCGATGTAATGACGGCCCAGGCGTTTGGCGGCGGCGCCGGTGGTGCCGGTGCCGAAGAACGGGTCCAGGATCACGTCGCCGGGGCGGGTCGCCGACAGCAGGACACGGTGAAGCAGGGCCTCCGGCTTCTGGGTCGGGTGGGCCTTCTTGCCATCGGCGTCCTTGATCCGCTCCTCGCCCGTGCACAGAGCGAAGGTCCAGTCGGACCGCATCTGGGTGTCTTCGTTGAAGGCCTTCAGGGCGTCGTAGTTGAAGGTGTAGCGCTTCTGCTCGCGCGACTTCGCCGCCCAGATCAGGGTTTCGTGGGCGTTGGTGAACCGCGTGCCCTTGAAGTTCGGCATCGGGTTGGACTTGCGCCAGATGATGTCGTTCAGCACCCAGAAGCCCAGGTCCTGGATCGCCGATCCCAGGCGGAAGACGTTGTGATAGCTGCCGATCACCCAGATCGAACCCTCGGGCTTCAGCACGCGGCGGCATTCCGCCAGCCAGGCGCGAGTAAAGGCGTCGTAGTCGGCGAAACTGGCGAACTTATCCCAGTCGTCGTCGACCGCGTCGACCTTGGAGTTGTCGGGACGCAGAAGGTCGCCGCCTAGCTGCAGATTATAGGGGGGGTCGGCGAAGACCATGTCCACCGAGGCGTCGGGCAGGCTTTTCAGCACCTCAATGCAGTCGCCGCGGTGAATGACGTCCTTGGTCAGGACAGGGGTCTTCAGATCGGACATGGAACGCGGCCCCGCAACAATGAGACCGCAATGGTGAATCCTTGTGGTTAAGGTCGGGTAACCGACGCGAAGAGATCGCGCCGGCCGGCGTCGATTTAGGCCTAAGCCGCCATCACGGCTGCCGTTTGAAGGTGTCGCCCACTTCTGTCGCGTCCGGGCCATCGGGGCCCGCGCTTTGGCGCTCGGCGTGCCCGACCTTCTTCGTGTCCTTGCTGGACGTCAGGGCGTCCGGCTTGCCCGCAGGGTCGGCCCCGTTCTTTTCTCGGCCTTCGGTCTGTTCGCAATCCATAAGTCTGTCTCCTTGCTAAGGGAGATAGTGCGAGGATCGGCGAGGCGTTCCGACGGTTGACGCCTAGCCCGCCGTGTTGACCTTCGCCACCACCGACATTCCCGGCGCCAGGCGTCCGGCGGCTTCCTGACCCGGATCGATGCGGATGCGGACGGGGATGCGCTGGGCGACCTTGGTGAAGTTGCCGGTGGCGTTGTCGGGGCGGATGACGCTGAACTCCGAGCCGGCGGCGGGGGCGATGCGTTCGACGTGCCCACGCAGGGTCTGGCCACCCAGGGCGTCCACCGTGATCTCGACCGGCTGGCCGACGCGGATGTTCTTCATCTGCGTCTCCTTCATATTGGCCGTGACCCAGACGACGTCGGGGACCAGACCCATCAGCTGAGTTCCGGCGGTGACATACTGGCCCTGGCGCACGCCGATCTCACCCAGGCGGCCCGGACGCGGGGCGGTGATGCGGGTGTTGGCCAGATCGATCTGAGCCAGGCGCACGGCGGCCTGGGCGTTCTCGACGGCGGCGGCCAGGCTGTCGCGGCCGACCACGGCCGAGGTGACGCCGGTCTGGGCGATGCCCTCGGCGGCGCGGGCCTGAGCGACCTGGGCCTGGGCGCTGCGCAGGGCGGCCTCGGCGATGTCGACATTCGCCTGGGCCACCCAGCCGCCGGCCTTCAGGGTGCGCGCGCGGTTGGCGTCGGCCTGGGCGCGGGTCAGGGTCGCCTGGGCGGCGGCGATGGTGGCGCGCTGCTGGGCCACCGAACCCCGAGCCGAGGCCTGGGTCTGGGTCGAGTTGGACAAAGCCGCTTGGGCGGAGTGCAGGCTGGCCTCAGCCTGCTCCAGCCGCTGGCGATAGATGCGGTCATCGACCTGGGCCAGCACCGTGCCCTGCTGCACCATCTGGAAATCCTGGACCGGCACCTGGACCACATAGCCGTTCACCTGCGGGCTGATGATGGTCACCTGGCCGCGAACATAGGCGTTGTCGGTGCGCTGGACCGCGCCCCTGAACGGCGGAAGCTGCCAGGCGTAGAGCACCAGAAGCACCCCCAGCAGGGCGACCCCGGCGGCGATGACGGTCCACAGCACATTCTTCTTGGGCGCGGGCGCAGGGGCTGGCGCGGCCGGGGCGGGTTGAGGTGCGGGAGCGGGCGGGGCGGCGTCAGTCATGGCGGGGTCTCGGTTCAATCTGCGGCGGCGACGGCGGCGGCCTGGGATACGGCGTCGCTGGTGGCGGTCTTGGCGTCGCGGCGCGCCTTCCAGCGCGGGCGAAGATGGGTGACGGTCACCCAGGCGCAGCCCAGGGTCGCGATCACGGCGATGACCAGGAAGACATCGTTATAGGCCAGGACATTGGCCTGTTGCGTCACCTGTCGGCCCAGCAGGGCCGCGCCCTCGGCGTTCAGCATAGCCGGGTCGGTGATGGTGGACGAATAGGCGCCTGAGAGCTGGCGCAGGCGCAGCGCCACCTGCGGGTCGAGGGCCGATATGCCGGCCGCCAACTGATTGGAATGGTATTTCTCGCGGACGATCTGCAGCGTGCCGGTCAGGGCGCCGCCGGCTAAACCGCCCACGTTCTGCAGCACGCTGAACATGACGATGAAGCTGATCAGGTTCTGCTTGCCCTGGGTCAGCACCTTGGCGATGCCGATCATCAGGGCCGGGCCGATGAACATGGCCGAGGCGAAGGCGATCAGGGCCTGGCTGAAATAGAGCTGGGCCGGGCGGGTCAGGACGGTCGAATGGCTGTCGATCCAGGCGCCGAGGGCGATCAGGGCCAAGGCGATGGCGATCGGCTTGTTCAGCTTTTCCATGTTCAGGGTGAAGGCGCTGACCAGGGTGCCGGCGATCATCGACAGCAGGATGACGACGAACAGCCCATGCAGCTGGTCCGGCCCCAGGCCGACGACCGTCAGGAACCCAACCGCGCCCGAGGTCTGTTCGGTCAGCACCATGCGGATCAGCAGGATGGCCCCGAACAGGCGCAGCAGGTCCGGCCCCGTCAGCCAGCGGGTGTTGATCAACGGATTTGTGCGGTTGTGCTCGACCAGGAAGGCGGCGGTCAGCAGGACGATGGAGCCGATCAGGGACCAGCCGATCCAGGCCGCTTGCGTCCACCAGACGATCCGCCCCAAGCCCAGGGAGGCGCACAGCAGGGCCACCCCCGGCGCGAACAGGGCGAAGGTCAGGAAGTCCAGCCGGTCGAACACCCGCAGCCGCTCTGACGGCGGCAGCTTGACGACTTGCACGGCGCCCCAGGCGACCAGACACATGCCCAGTTCGTACAGATAGAAGGCGCGCCAGTCGCCGAGCTGAAGCAGGCTGGGCATGATCAGGCGGGCGATGGGCACGGCGAAGCTGGCCAGGCCGATGCCGATGATCAGCCCCTTCAGCCGGTGCGCCGCCGGGAAGGCCTGGATGATATAGAGAAAGCCCAGGCTGCTCAGACCCGCGCCCGCCATGCCGGCGATGGCCCGCACCAGCAGGGTCGACTGATAGTTGTCGACGAACAGGTGGGCCGCGCAGACCAGCACGAAGGCGCCCAGGAAGATCTGGGTGAACAGGCGCAGGCCGTACTGCATCCTGAACTTGACCAGGATCAGGTTCATGCAGGCGTTGGTCATGACGAAGACGACCGGCAGCCAGGCGGCCTCGGTCACCGTTATCCCCAGCGAGCCCTGCAGGTTCTGGATGTTGGCGGTGACGGCGGCGTTGCCCAGCGACCCGACCATGGCGACCAGCAGGCCGGTCAGGGCGTACTGGATCCGCATCGGCCAGGAATGGTCGGGCGTGGCGGGCGAGCCGGGCATCATCGGCCGCTCGTGCGGCTTCAGCGTCTCGACATACTGTTCCCAGGGCAGGTGCCAGTTGTTGCGGGCCATCAGCGGGGGGCCCTGCGAGGCTTCAATCCGTCGAGAATAATCGCGCGGGTGCGCAACGACACGGCCTGACGCTCGGCCGCGTCGGCGCCCTGAAAGCCGGCGCCCAACAGGGTGGCGATCAGTCGGATGTCCATCGGCCGCAGATCCTCCCTCACCAGACCGGCGGCCTGGGCCCGCTCCAGCGGTGCGGCCCCCGCCTCCATCAAGCTCTGCCGCAAGGAGGTAAGCGCATCCGGCGACCGCACGTTCCGCACGACCCCCGCAAGCCCCGCATTGCGCACCATGTCCTCGGCCAGCCGGTCCAGAAACCAGAAGAAGACCGATGGATCGTCGCCCTGTTCGGCGGTGCGCCGGCCCAGGTCCGCGACATCGGCCTCCAGCACCGCCAGAGCCAGTTCGGTGCGGTCGGCGAAGTGGCGATACAGGGTGCCGCGCCCGACCCCGGCCTTCTCGGCGATCAGGTCCAGCGGCGCGTCCAGCCCCTGGTCGGCGAAGACTGCGCGCGCGGCTTCGAGCACGGCGGCGCGGTTGTGAACGGCGTCCTTGCGGACAGGTTTGGGGGCGGGGCGCGACATGGTGACGCGCTTAAATGGACAATGGTGTCCGTTTTTCAAGGGGCGCGAAATGCTTTCTCCCTCGCCCATTGGGAGAGGGCTTGAGCGTCCGAGAGCGTCAGCGATCGGTCTACGCGAAAGGGTGAGGGGCGTGACGCGCGACCTGGCCCACCGCCCGACCCTCATCCGGCCCTTCGGGCCACCTTCTCCCACAGGGAGAAGGACGGGATTAGAGCCTCTTCTCCAGCACAACGAACGCCAGTTCCGGCCGGGGCGGATCGACGGGGAAGGGGCGGGTCTCGCCGGTGGGGGCATAGCCGCGTCGCTCATACCAGGCGATCAGTTCGGCCCGGCGGCGGATGACCGTCATCTCCATGCGACGCGCGCCGAACCGGTCTACGGCTTCTGTCTCTGCGGCGGTCAGCAGACGGCGGCCCAGGCCGGACGCCTGCAGGGTCGGCTCGACCGTCAGCATGCCCAGATAGGCTAGGTCCTCGCCGGCGCAAGCGACTTGGACGCAGCCGTTCAGGACGCCATCGCGATGCGCCAGCAAGAGCACGCGGTCAGGGTCGGCGACCAGGGCCGTCAGCTCGTCCGCACTGGTCCGGTCGTCGAACAGCAGGTCGGCCTCATGCGTCCAGCCGGCCTTGGCCGTCTCACCGCGATAGGCGCGTTCGATCAGCGGGTGCAGTGCGGTGACATCGTCGGGCGTCGCGGCGCGGAAGACGATTTCGCTCACCGGGTGACACCCAGCTCCTCGACCAGATGGTCCATTCCATAGACGTCGCGCAGGGCCACGGTCACGGCCTGGGTGGTGACGATCACGCTGCGGTTCACGGCGCGGTCGTAGCCATAGGCGTTACGCTGGGTCAGGACGGTGGAATCGAAGTTGGCCCCGATGATCTCGCCCTTGGCGTTGATGGCGGGCGAGCCTGACGAGCCGCCGATGGTGTCGGTCGAGACCGCCATGTCCATCACGGCGGTCGGGTCGATCCGGTCCTTGGCCGCCAGCAGTTTGGGCGCTACGGCGAAGGGCTCGGCGCCGGTGGCCCGGTCCCACAGGCCGGCGAAGGTGGTGAAGGCGGCGAACCTCTGGCCCGGAACGTCCGAACCTTCGACCTTGCCATAGGTCAGGCGCAGGGTGCCGGTGGCGTCGGGATAGATGGCGTCGCCATAGGCGGCGAACCGCGCGGTCGCCAACTGTTCCGAGGCGCGGTCGGTCGGGGCCTTGACCTTGTTCTCCCACTCGGCGCGAACCGCGCGAGCGTCGGCGTCGATCGACAGCACATACTGGATCAGCGGATCGTCCGACGCCTGAACCGCCGCCAGGCCGCCGGTCCATAGGGCGCGGCGCACGGCCGGGTCGGCCAGCTTGGTGCCGGCGACGACGCGGGCCGACAGACCCTCGGGGCTTTCCTTGGCCAACAGGGTGCGGACATGGGGGCTGTCGGCCGTCAGCCATTCCCGCGTCTTGGACAGCCACCATTCCAGCCGGATCTGCTCGAGTTCGGGATAGACAGGGCGTTCGGCGAACAGGCCGGATTCGACGCCAGGCAGGCGGCTGTCAGCGTATTCGGCCAGACGCTGGTCCGATGGCTTGGCCCGCTCCTGCGCGCCGCGCACGATGGCCCGCGCCCATTGGAACAGTTGCGATCCGCCCGCGACCGAGGTCGTGCCCATGGCCGTACCGCCCTCAAGCAGGGCGGTGGGGGCGTAGAGTTCGCGGGCCAGGGGCTGGACGGTCTCCAGTGCGCCCCACGGATCGGGGCCGGTTCCATTCGTGGCGGCGTAGCGCTGCATGAAGTCGCCTTCGGCAGCGGTCTTGGTCGTCATGAAGTCAGCGTCGATCAGGGCCGCCATCCGGCCGCGCCCGCGCTTGTAGGTGTTCTCCAGCCCGACGATCGGATCCATAGCAATGAAGGCCTGATCCTCGCCTTCCTCGGCATATCGGATCAGGCGACCGCGTAGCTCGGACGCGATCAGTTGGTCCAGCGGCAGGACCACGTCGCGGATGGTGGCCAGTTGGTCCATCGTCAGCAGGCGCTGCGTCGCGCCGGGATTGCCAGAGACGAAGACGGCTGCGCCCTCGGTCGGCTTGTCGGCGTTCCAGACGAAGTGGATCGGGGTCTCGACCGGCTTGTCATCCTCGTACAGGCGGATGAAGGCCGCATCGATGGCGAAGCGCGGGAAGGAGAAGTTGTCCAGGTCGCCGCCGAAGGTCGCGGCCCGATCCTCGGGCGCCCAGGCCAGGCGGACGTCTGAGTATTTGCGGAACTTGTAGAGCTTGAACTGACCGCCCCGGTACAGGCTGACGACCTGGCAGCGGATCTTGGGATCACTGCCGCAGGCTTCGGTTTCGATCCGGCCGGCCTCGGCCTCGCGCGCCTGGGTGAAGGCCTGGCCGTCCAGACCCTCGCCTGCCTTGTGCATCCGCTCGGTCACGTCGGAGATGTCGGTCAGGATCTCGGCCGTGGCGCCGGGGCATTTGCGCTCTTCCTCACGCGTCTTCGGCGTGAAGCCGGTCTCGCCGTACTGCTGCTGCGGCGTGGACAGGTTGGCGACGCAGGTGGCGACGCAGTGGTTGTTGGTCATCACCAGACCCTGGCCCGACACCACGCCCGCAGAGCAGCCGCCGAACTTCACCGACGACAGCCGCACCCGGTCCAGAAAGGCCTGGTCGATGTTGGTGCCCAACGTCTGGTTGGCTCGGGCGATGGGGAAGTTGTCGTAGGTCCACATGCCTTCTTCGGCGCGCGCTGAGGTAGCTGCGAGAGCGAGGACGGCGGCGGAGGTGAGAAGGGCGAGACGCATGGGATAATCCTATGTCTCCTCCCCATCGCGGAGCGATGGGGAGGTGGCGCGGCGCGTCTTCGCGCCGTGACGGAGGGGCTCTGCGATACATGACAGGCGTCGGTGCGGTGGTGAAGAGCCCCTCCACCCCCGGCTTCGCCGGCGGTCCCCCTCCCCATCGCAAGCGATGGGGAGGAGACGTGGGTGTTACCGAACGCCCAGTTCGCGCAGCAGGCGCGGTTGGTTGTAGACGTTGCGCAGGGCCTCGGTGATGGCGGCGGTCGAGACGGTCACCGTGCGGTTCAGCTCGGGGTCGTAGCCGAAGCTGCCGCCCAGCGAGTGGATGTTGCCGTCGAAGGCCGCGCCGATGACTTCACCCTTGGCGTTGATCACGGGCGAGCCCGAGTTGCCGCCGATGATGTCGTTGGTCGAGACGAAGTCATAGACGGTCGACTTGTTGACCTTGTCCTCGGCCGCCATCCAGTCCTCGGCCGCGTTGAAGGGCTCTGCGCCGGTATTGCGCTCGTACAGGCCGCCGATCTCGGTGAATGGCGTCACGGTCACGCCGCGATAGGTCCAGCCCTTCACCTGCCCATAGGACAGGCGCAGGCTGAAGGTCGCGTCGGGATACAGGTTGGTGCCGTAAACCGCGAACCGGGCCTGGGCGATCTTTTCGCCGGCGCGGCTGGTCGGGCCGGACACGGCCGATTCCCACTGGGTGCGGATCGCTTGGGCCGCGTCGTCATTGGCGAGGACGAAGGCGATCAGCGGATCGCCCGAGGCGGCGAGCTGTTCCGGAGTCATGGCCAGGGCCTGGGCGCGGAAGGCCGGATCGGCCAGACGCGTGCCGTCGATCAGGCGCGCGGCCACCTGTTCAGGGCTTTCCTTGCCCAGCAGCGCCTTCACGTTGGCGTTGTCCACCGTCAGGTATTCGCGGGTCTTGGACAGCCAGAAGTCGACGAAGACCTTCTCCAGGTCGGTCGAGATCGGCGTCTCGGTCGCCAGGCGACGGCCCAGCGAGGCGATGTCGGCGTCCGAATAGCCGGCGCGACGCTCAGCCACCGGCTTGGCGCGTTCCTTGGAGGCGCGGACGATGGCCTTGGCGTAGCTGTAGAGCGACGACCGCTGGCCAGCCGCCGACTCCAGCTGGCGGTAGGGCAGGTAGAGGTCGCGCTGGGCGGTCGAGACGCGCTCCAGGTCGGCCCACGGATCGCCGATACGCTGGGCCAGGGCCGGGTCGGCGGAGACGCGCTGGCGCAGTTCCTGCTCTTCCGAACGCTTGGTGGCCATGAAGGCCGGATCGGTCAGGGCGCCCTGCTGGCCGTAAAAGACCTTGAAGCTGTTCTCCAGGCCGAACAGCGGATCGACGGTGACGCGCTTGGCCTCTTCGCCGGTGGTCGAATATTCGAGCAGGCGACCGCGCAGTTCAGACGACTGGATCAGGGTCAGCGGCATCTGCTGATCACGCAGGACCTCCAACTGGGCCATGGTCATCAGACGCGAGGTCGAGCCGGGGTTGCCGGCGACGAAGGTGACGTCGCCGTCCTTGGGCGCATTTGCGTTCCAGGTCAGGTGGTTCGGCGTGGCGACCGGCTTGCCGTCCTCGTAGATGCGCAGGAAACCGGCATCGAGGGCGTAGCGCGGGAAGTTGAAGTTGTCCGGGTCGCCGCCGAAGAAGGCCGCCTGGAACTCGGGCGCGAAGACCAGACGCACGTCGTCGTATTTGCGGAACTTGTAGAGCTTGTACTGGCCGCCGCGATAGAAGCTGATGACCTGGCAGGTCAGCTTCTGGTCGTCGCCGCAGGTTTCCTTCTGAATCTTGTCGATCTCGGCGGCGCGGGCCTGGACGAAGGCGGCGCCTTCAAGCCCGGCGCCGGCGCCGACGACGCGGTCGGTGACGTCAGTGATGTCGGTCAGGATTTCGGCCGTCTGACCGGGGCATTTCTTCTCTTCTTCACGGGTGGCGGGCATCCAGCCGTTCTTGACGTAGTCGTTGTCGGCCGTGGACAGGTCCTGGACGCAGGAGACGACGCAGTGGTGGTTGGTCAGCACCAGGCCTTCGTTCGACACCAGCGAGGCCGAGCAGCCTTGAAGGCGAACAGCGGCGTTGCGCACGCGGTCCAGCCAGGCCTGGTCGATGTTGGTGCCGTATTTCTCGTTCACCGTCGCGATGGGGAAGTTGTCGAAGGTCCACATGCCTTCGTCGGCCCTGGCGGACGTAGCGGGAGCCGACAGGACGGCGGTCGCGGCGCCGAGGGCGGCCAGCGAGGCGGTGAGACGAAGCGAGGGCAATGACATGGCGGCGTGTTTCCCGGAGCGTGGGACGGCCTGTCCCATCTGTTATGTTGTAACTAGCCCCGACCAAGGGCCGGCGCCAAGAGGCTGCCTCGCCCTTAGTCCTCTGATTTCAAGGCTGCAATGTCCGCTCGGTCGAAGCCTTACCCCGATTTAACTTGGCGGTGAGGCGGCTCACGCTCAGATAGGCAAACGTACCGGGGGTTTATCGACGACGATGTCGCTTGCGCTTTCAACACTGCTGTTCGAGTGGCGCCGCTATATGGCGGCGGTCATGGCTCTGGCCCTGTCGGGGCTGCTGGTCCTAGCGATGACGGGTGTCTTCATCGGCATCGGCAAGGGGTTCACCGCCGCGATCGAGCGCTCGCGCGCGGATGTCATCATCATGCAGCCGGGCGCGACCCAGTTGTTCGGCGGGTCAATGAGCGTGCCAAGCCGATTTGTCCCTCTGGTCTATAACCATCCCGACGTGATCGAGGTGAAGGCCATGGAGATCAATGGCGGCAACCTTCAGAACGTGCGCGAAATCGATCCGACCATGAGCCAGGCGGAGCGCGCAAGCCAGAAGGCGCCCCGCTCCAAGCAGGTGATGGTCAACGTCATCGACACCCAGCTCGGATCCGTCACGATCCCGGTCGATTATTCTGACGAATTGGTCGCCGCGCTGCGCCAACCCTTCACAATTGCGGTCGATGAGTCTGCGCTCGGCACACTGGGCGTCAAACTCGGCGACCGCGCCATCTACGATGGCCAGACCGTGACAGTGGTCGGTGTTTTGCGCGGCTATCCCAACATGATGCAGCCGACCATCGTCATGTCGCGCGACTCCCTGCGGATGCTGGGGCAGTCGTGGGGCAATACGAACGGCGGTCCGCTGATGATCAAGCTGCGCGATCCAAGCAAGGCTTCGGTCGTAGCGGCCCAGTTGAACACCATGGGCAAGGGTCAGTGGAAGGCGTGGACTCGGCAGGAGCTAGCCGACGCCAACGCCAAGTCGATGTTCGAAGAAGGCATTCTGGTCATCATCATCGGTGGCTGCGTCGTGCTGGGCGTCATCATCGGCGTGGCCATCACCTGGCAGACCCTGCGCGGCGCCATCATGGCCAACATCAAGGAGTTCGCGTCGTTGCGAGCGCTGGGCGTCAGCATGGGATCGCTGCGGCGTATCGTGGTCGAACTCAGCTTCTGGGTCGGTCTCGTCGGGGTCGCGGCGGCGATCTTCCTGACGTGGCTGGTGTCGTTGCTGGCGATGATGGGGGCGGTGATCATCGCCTTGCCGCTGTCGCTGCTGATCGTGGTGGGGATCGGCCTGATCCTGATCGCCATGGTGTCGGGCCTGCTGTCGCTGGGCATCCTCAAGAACAGCCAACCGGCGGACCTGCTGCGATGAACATTCATACAAAGGTTCACGGAAAGCACGGCGACTTCGCGATCGAGGCCAACGGCCTGGTCAAGCGGTTCAAGTCGGGCAAGGCCTGGGTCGAGGTCCTGAAGGGCGTCGATTTCGACGCCAAGCATGGCGACCTGACCATGGTCATGGGGCCGTCCGGTTCGGGCAAGTCCACCCTGATCGCGGCCCTGTCGGGCCTGCTGAAACCCGAAGAGGGCCGGGTGGACGTGCTGGATGTCGACGACCTGTGGAAACTGTCCTCGGGCCGGATCGACAAGTTCCGGCTGGATAACTGCGGCTTCATCTTCCAGGGCTTCAACCTGTTCCCCGCCCTGACGGCGCTGCAGCAGGTCGAGACCGTACTGAAGTTCCAGGGGCTGACGACGGGGCAGGCCAGGAAGCGCGCCACCATCGCCCTGGAAGAGGTCGGCCTGGGCCATCGCCTGCACCAGCGGCCGGCGGCTCTGTCCGGCGGCGAGAAGCAGCGCGTCGCCATCGCCCGCGCCCTGGCCAAGGATCCCAAGATACTGTTCGCCGACGAACCGACCTCGGCGCTGGACGGCGAGAACGGCCAGGTGGTGATTAAGCTGCTGCGTCGCGCCGCCACTGAACACGGCGCGGCCGTGATCTGCGTGACCCACGATCCGCGTCTGGAGGCCTGGGCCGACCGGGTCATCCATATCGAGGACGGCAAAATCCTGGACGACCAGCGCCGCATTCCCGATCCGAACGCCATCCTGGCGTCCCACTAACCGACACGACGATTTCCTCTTAGGACGACACGCCAATGCCCGGCTTTCTGAAGAAAAAACGCACCTGGATCGGCCTGCTGCTGGTGATCGTGCTGGTGGTCGGCTTCATGCTGTTCCAGTCCGCCGCCAAGACCAAGAAGGTCGAGCAGGAGAAAGCCGCGGCCACCAAGGTCGAGAGCCCCTATGCGGCCATCGCCAACGGCAAGGTCGATGTCGAGGGCGGCATCATCCAGATCGCGGCCCGTCGCGGCGGCATCGTTCGCGAAGTGCTGGTTCAGGAAGGCGACCGCGTCGTCGCCGGTCAGATCCTGGCCCGTCAGGAAGACGACGAAGCGCGCCTGTCCGTTCAGAGCGCACAGGCCGCCGTCAGCCAGGCCGAAAGCCAACTGGCCCAGATCCGCGTCGATATCCGCACCGCCCAGCGCGAGCAGGAGCGTCTGCAACGCCTGGTCGCCACCAACTTCGTCGCCGCCCAGCGCATGGATCAGGCCCAGGACGCCATCGCCACGGCCCAGGCCCGTCTCGGTTCTCAGACCGCCGCCGTCCAGACCGCCCGCGCCCAGCTGGATCAGGCCCGCTACAATCAGGAACTGACGATCATCCGTGCGCCCAGCAACGGCCGGATCGTGCGCCGCTACGCCAACCCCGGCGCCGGCGCCTCGACCCTGAACGTCTCCAACATGTTCGACCTGGAACCCGAGGCCCCGCGCATCGTCCGCGCCGAGGTGGTCGAGAGCGACCTGCCCAACCTCACCGACGGTCAGGCCGTCGAGATCAGCCCCGAGGGCGACGCGACCAAGGTCTATATCGGCGCGGTGATGCGTCGGGCCGCCGTGTTCGGCGCCCGCAAACTGGCCTCCGACGATCCGTCGCAGCGCACCGACGAGCGGGTGGTCGAGGTGGTCGCCTCGGCCGGCGACGCCCCCCTGCTGATCGGCCAACGGGTGCTGGTTAAGTTCATGAAGCCGGGCGAAACGGCCGGCGCCAAGCGTGTCGCCACGACCGGCGTCGGTCCCAACCAGGCGATGCGCGCTCAGTAGAACGCGAGTGGATCAGCGGCCGGTGAATACGCCCGGCCGCTTTTCCAGCACGGCGGCGACGCCTTCCTGATGGTCCTCGGTCAGGTGGGCGATCGCCTGCATCGCCGCCGACATCTCCAGCATCTGGTCGAAGTTCATGTCGCGCCCCTGGCGCAGCAGGGTCTTGGCCATACGCAGGGCCTGCGGCGGCTGGGCCGCGACCTGGGCGGCGGTGGTCAGGGCCTCGTCCATCAGGCTGTCATGGGCGACCACGCGATTGACCAGCCCCCATTCGGCGGCCGTCGCGGCGTCGATGGAGCGGGCAGTGAACAGCATCTCGGCGGCGCGGGCGTAGCCGATGTTGCGCGGCAGCAGCCAGGACCCGCCGTCGCCGGGAATGATGCCCAGCTTCAGGAACGGCACGCCGAAGCTGGCGCGATCCGAGGCGATGCGGATATCCGCCAGGCCCGCGATGTCGCAGCCCAGCCCCATCGCCGGCCCGTTGACGGCGGCGATCAACGGCACTTCCAGCCCATACAGCGACCGCACGATCCGATGGACCACCCGGCGATAGCGTTCGCGGATGGCGGCGCCCGACCCCTCGAACAGGTCACGCTTGTCCCGCATCGCCGTCAGGTCGCCGCCCGCCGAGAACGCCCGCCCGGCGCCGGTCAGGACCACGCAGCGGATCGACGCATCGGCGTTGACCCGCTCGCACGCCGCCGCCACCTCGTCCCCGTCGGTCAGGTCGGGCAGGGCGTTCAGCCGCGCCTCGCGGTCCAGCGTCCAGATCAGGATCGCGCCCTGTTTCTCTTCGGCGATCAAGCCCATGCGTCGTCTCCCTGTGTGCGCCCGTCATCGGCCGCGAACGCCGCGTCAGGCAAGTCCGGAATTGCAAAAGCCCCGGCCGAGACCGGGGCTTTTTCAGGCTGGGGCCGAAAAGGGCCGTCAGCGTTTCTTGATCGTATAGGGTACGAAGTTCGACGGATGGCTGACCACCCGGCTCGAGTTCGACGGCATATGCCGACTGTTGACCAGCATCCCGCCCCAAAGGGCGAAGGACATCATGGCGTGTTGGAGGTTACGCTCCTTATCGTTCATCTTGGCGTCTCCTTTCGCAGAACGATGAAAAGAGACGCGTCGTACCAATGGGGATTCCACCCTCAGTCGTTTCGCGTCAGAGGCCAATATAAGACGGTTTGATGAATTTGCAAATTTATTCGTCAGGAGTCGGAGTGTATTTTACTTCGGTGTCACAATGAGCGTCCCGGCTCCGAGCAAGCCGGGACCGCCCAAGGCCATCGCCACCCCTTGCGTCATGGTCTGCGCCGTCGATGGCGAGAGCGGCCTGTGTCTGGGCTGTTTTCGCACCTTGAAGGAGATCGCCGGCTGGCGCGCCCTCAGCGACGCCGAACGCGCGGCGGTCATGGCCGACCTGCCGACGCGGCGGTCCCAGGTTGATCCGGCCAAGCTGGGCTAGCGCGGTTCGAGGTTTAAGCTTTCGTCAGCCACGTCGTTTCACGGCATCCAAACGCCCCCCCCTTAGACAGGGGACATGGTTCGTATCGATTTTCAGTCCGTCATCGTGCTCGGCGTCGCCCTTATGGCCTCGTTCGGCACGGCGCTGACGATCCGGCATCTGGAGGGCGACGGGGCCGCCCAGGCGGCGACGCCAGTGGTCGCCGCGGCGGTCGCCCCGGCCTCAGGCACGGCGGCCCAGGTGGTCAAGGGTGCGGACGGTCACTATTGGGCCCAGGCCAGGATCGAGGGTCGCGCGGTGCGCGTGCTGGTGGACACCGGCGCCAGCGTCGTGGCCCTGACGCGGGCGGACGCCCTGCGCCTGGGCGTCGATCCTGAACCGGCGGATTTCACCGGCCGCGTCCAGACTGCCTCGGGCGTCGTGCGCGCCGCACCGGTTCAGCTGAAATCGGTCTCGGTCGCAGGCGCGCATGTTGACGCGGTCGAGGCCCTGGTCGTCGAGCAAGGCCTCGAATATTCCCTGCTCGGCATGAGCTATCTGGGCCGACTGTCGGCCTTCGAGGCCACGCCGACGGGACTGACGCTCAGACCCTAGAGGTCCCGCATCTGGCGACGGGCTTCGCTGAAATACTGCCAGCCCGTCCACAGGGTGATGATGGCGGCGAACCAGATCAGGAAGATGGCGAAGGATTCGAACGCCGGCTGCCAGGCTAGCGGCGAGCCATCAGGATTTTGCAGACCCAAGGCGCTCCACAACAGAGTCAGCTGAAGCGCGGCCAGAGCGACCATCTGCACCGTCGTCTTCCACTTGGCCGCCAGGGTGACGGGCAGTTCGATCCGCCCGGCCATGGTCTCGCGAAGCGCGGAAACGGCGAACTCACGGAACAGGATCAGGCCGCAAGGCAGGGCGATACCCGGCAGCGAACCCGAGGCCAGAACGCCCAGAATCGCGCCCGTCACCAGCACCTTGTCGGCGATCGGATCGAGGATGGCGCCCCAACGCGTGGTGGAGTTCCAGCGTCTGGCCAAAAAGCCGTCGACCCAGTCGGTGGACGCGGCGATGACGAAGATCCAGAAGGCCCAGACGCTGAACCGACCTTGCGTCTCCGGCGAAAGCCAAGCTTCCAGCGCCCCCGGCGCCGCGCCGGCCATCATGGCGAACATCACCACCCCGGCGGCCAGACGCAGACCGGTCAGGATGTTGGGGAGAGGATTGGCGCGGTGGGCGGTCATGACGGGGTCTCCAGCAGGGACGCGAGCAGGGGATGCAGCGTCTGCGCGAACGGATTGGCGACGGTGACGCCTCGATAGACGAAGCCGTCCTGCATGTCTTCGGAAAGCAGAAGGCCGCAGCCGGCTTCCGCGGCGGCGGCGAGGATGATGGCGTCGAAGATCCTGAGCCGGTGACGCTCGGCCAGCTCCATGGCGTCCGACAGCAGGCGGTCCGTTGTCGGAACCGTCTCGTAAAAGCTCGCCAACTGGCTGGCCAAGCCGCGGGCCTCGGGGGCCGGGATACGCGCCTTGACCGTCAGGACGTTGAAGAATTCGGCCAGAACTTGAATGGGCACGACAGCCTCTGTCTTCACGCGATCCATCAGGGCGCGTGCCGTTTCGCCCTTCTGAAACCCGCTGACGCCCTCGGCATAGACGAGGACATTGGTGTCGATGGCGACCTTCACCGTTCGTAGAGTTCGTCGCGGGTCCAGGGACCGATATCGATGACCGGGCGCTGGGCCGCGCGGGCGAGGTAGGCCTTCAATGCCGCCTCGCGGGCCTTGCGAGCATCGCCTTCTTGGTCGGCGGGCACAATGCGAGCCACGACCTTGCCATGACGCGTCACCGAGACGGTTTCGCCGCTTTCCACCTGCCGGAGCAGTTCGGAAAAGTTCCGATTGGCGGTCGATGCGGTGATCGCGTGGTCCATGAAGATAAAGTAGTGATTTTCACTACTTTACGCAACTCAAGCCAAGGGTTCGAACCTCGGCTTGTCGGTCATGACGGTCAGGGCGCCTTCGGCGATGCCGAAGTGCAGACCGCTGAGTTCCAGTTCGCCCTTGGCCTCGCGTTCGGCGATCCAGGGGAAGGTGCGCAAGTTTCGGATCGACAGGCGGACGATGGCTTCTTCCGCCGCGCGCTCCAGCTGGTCCGGCGCGACGGTCTCGGCGACGTGCTGGACGACGGGCGTGCCTTGCGCGACCCAGGGGGCGACGAAGTCGACGCAGCTGTCGGGCGCCCCGTGCAGCATGGCGTTGACCCCGCCGCAGTGGGCATGGCCCATGACCACGATCCGCTTGACGTTCAGCACCTTGACCCCGAACTCCAGCGCCGCCGACACCCCGTGCAGCCGCCCATCGGGCTCATACGGCGGCACCAGATTGGCGACGTTGCGGACCACGAACAACTGTCCCGGCGCAGCGTCGAAGATCAGGGCCGGATCGGCCCGGCTGTCCGAACAGGCCACGATCAGGGTGTGCGGCTTCTGCCCCTGGGCCAGCGCCTCATATTCCGCATGGGCCGTCGGCCAATGCTCGGCCCGGAAGCGGCGGTAGCCGGCGGTCAGTTCGTCTTCTGCTTGGCTCATGCTGCGCCTGTAGCGCTTTGAGCAGCGGCGATAAATCGTGTATACGCGTATACACAAAGGAGCTCGTCATGTCCGTCACCAGTCGAACATTCCGCAGCGGCAATAGCGACGCAGTGCGCCTGCCCAAGGAAATCTCGTTCGGACCCGGCGTCGAGGTCGAGATCGAGCGAAAGGGCGACGTCGTGACGATTTCGCCCAAGCAGAAGTCCGTCAAGGAGATGCTGGCCAAGCTGCGCAGCCTGCCCAAACCATCTAGCATCGGCGTGCGCCACGAGGTCGAAATACCTGAACGGCCGGGTCTTTAGGCATGGCCTATATGCTCGACACCAATGTCGCCATCCACCTGCGGGATGGCGATGCGCTGATCGATGCCAAGGTGGATGCCTTGGATCCGCCGCTTCTGCTGTCGGTCATCACCCGCGTGGAGCTTGAAACCGATCTTGGCCGCCCGGACGTGAACGCCGATGACAGGCGTGCGAGGCTCGACGCGTTGCTGCACGCCGTGCCGGTGCTGCCGTTCGGATCAGCCGAGGCGCAGGCTTATCGCGCGATCGTCGAGACCTGCGGCTTCTCTCGACGTAAGGTTCTGGATCGGATGATTGCGGCGCAGGCGATCACTTCGGGCGCGACTCTGGTGACCTGCAATGGCGACGACTTTCGCGACATCCCCGGACTGACGCTGCTGGAATGGTGAGGCGGGTTAGCTCTTCCTGAAGAAGGCGTGGATGCGTTCGGCCAGGGGTTGGTTGATGCCGGCGACCTTGACCAGGTCCGACACCGAGGCGCGGCCGACGCCCTTGGCGGAGCCGAAGGCGTGCAGCAGGGCCTTCTTGCGGCCGGGGCCGACGCCTTCGATCTCGTCGAGGGGATTTTTCTTGATGTCCATCGAGCGGCGCTTTGCGTGGGCGCCGTTGGCGAAACGGTGAGCCTCGTCGCGCAGCCGTTGCAGGTAATAGAGGGCCGGCGACTTCAGCGGCAGCATGAAGGGCGGCTTGCCGGGCATGAAGAACTTCTCCATCCCCGCATCGCGATCCGGCCCCTTGGCGACGCCGACCACGGCGATGTCGTCCAGGCCCAGGTCGGCCAGGACCGCCAGCACCTCGGCCAACTGACCCGCGCCGCCGTCGATCAACAAGAGGTCGGGACGTATGGCCTCCTCGCCCTCTTCCTCGTCCTTGACCAAGCGGGCGAAGCGGCGGCGCATCACCTCGCGCATCATGCCGTAGTCGTCGCCGGGGGTCAGGTCCTCGCCCCTGATGTTGAACTTGCGATACTGCGACTTCTGGAAGCCGTCGGGGCCGGCGACGACCATGCCGCCGACCGCGTTCGTGCCCTGGATATGGGCGTTGTCGTAGATCTCGATCCGCTCTGGCCGGCTCTCCAGACCGAAGGCCTCGCAGACCTCGTCCAGGATCTTCCCCTGGGCCGAGCTTTCGGCCAGGCGTCGGCCCAGGGCCTCGCGGGCGTTGGTCAGGGCGTGGTCGACCAGGGCCAGTTTCTCGCCGCGCATGGGGCGGACGATCTCGATCTTGCGGTCCGCCTTCATCGAGAAGGCCTCTTCCAGCAGCTCCAGCTCGTGCGGGCGGACGTTGGACAGGATCAGGCGCGGGATCGGCTTGTCCTCGTAGAACTGGCCCAGGAAGGCGGCCAGGATCTCGGGATCGGTGTCGGTCTTGTCCACGCGGGGGAAGTAGGCGCGGCCGCCCCAGTTCTGGCCGGCGCGGTAGAAGAAGACCTGGACGCAGGCCTGGCCGCCGTCGGAATGCAGGGCGAAGACGTCGCCTTCGGGGACGCTGTCGGCGCTGACGGAGTTCTCCATCGAGATGGCCGACAGGGCGCGGATGCGGTCGCGGACGCGGGCGGCCTGTTCGAAGTCCATCTCGTCCGACGCGGCCTGCATCTCCTGCGACAGGCGGCCGATGACGGCGCGCGATTTGCCGCGCAGGAACTGCTCGGCCTCGGTGACCAGTTCGCCGTAATCCTCAAGGCTGATCAGGCCGGTGCAGGGGGCCGAGCAGCGCTTGATCTGGTGCAGCATGCAGGGGCGGGTGCGGGTCTCGTAGACGCTGTCGGAACAGGACCGCAGCAGGAAGGCCTTCTGCAGCGTGTTCAGCGTCCGGTTGACCGCCCAGGTCGAGGCGAAGGGGCCGAAGTAGTGGCCGGGGGTGGTGTGGGCGCCGCGATGCTTCTTCACCTGGGGGGCGCGGTGGTCGCTGCGGATCATCAGTTCGGCGAAGGACTTGTCGTCGCGCAGCAGGACGTTGAAGCGCGGTTTCAGTTTCTTGATGAAGTTGGATTCCAGCAGCAGGGCCTCGGTTTCCGACGCTGTGACCACCAACTCCATCGACCGGGTCTGGGCCACCATCAGGCCGATGCGCTGGGTGTGGAAACGGCCCTGGGCGTACTGGACGATGCGCTTCTTCAGCGACTTGGCCTTGCCAACATAGAGGCATGAGCCGTCCTCGCCGTACATGCGATAGACGCCCGGCTTGTCCGGCGCCCGACGCGCCTCGTCGGCGATCAGGGCGGCGGCCGTCAGGTTCGAATCGAGCGTCTCCTCGGTCATCCGGGGGGATATAGGCTCACGACCGCCGAACCAGAAGGACACCCGCCAGAACAAGCCCGACGCCGGCGATGCGGCCGATGTTCAGCGGCTGGCGCGGCACGCCCAGGGCGCCGAAATGGTCCAGCGCCAGGCTGAGCAACAGCTGGCCGCCCACCATCAGGGTGATGGTCATGGCCACGCCCAGGCGCGGCACGCCCCAGGCGGCGGCGACCACGAAACAGGCGCCGTAGACCCCGCCCAGCCAGGCGTACCAGGGCAGGGCGCGCGTGGCCGCGAAGTCCGGCCGCGTGTGCATCAGGGCCGCCACGATCCCCAGCACCGTCGTGCCGACGGCGAAGGAGATGAAGGCGGCGTTGACCGGCGAGGCGACGGCCGTGGCCAGTTTGGCGTTGGTCGGCGCCTGGAGCGCGGTGGCGCCGCCGGCCAGGATGACGACGAGGATGGCGAGCAGGGACGGGTTCATGGTCCCTGGCTAGCACGGCTTTCGCCGGATGCGGAGGGCGGCTTGAGGCGGCCGGCGCGACGCAGGCGGCGGCGTTCGGCGCGGTTCAGGGGTTGAGGGTCGGGCGGCGTGAAAACAGGGTGCAATCCGTGCACTTCGTCCGGTTCGGACCCGGCGCCGTCGAAAACAGGGTGCAAACTGTGCACTTCGTCCAGATCGGGCGCGGCGGGCGCAAAATCAGGGTGCAATCTGTGCACATTCCGGGTTTCGGCGGGCGGGGTTCCGGCGGGCGTTTCGGGCGCCATGGACGACAGGGTCTCGAAGATCTTGAGCCAGCGCAGGGCCTCGGTCGCCTCGCCGTCCATCAGCGACAGTTGCAGGCGACGCCGCGCCGACAGGGCCATGTCCGACAGGTCGATGTCCTCGATGTCCTCAAGCTCGACGGCGGGATCGTACATATCGGGATCGTCCTGATCCTGTAGGCGCCAGCCCGCCTTGCGGGCGCGAACGCGAAAGGCCGAAAGGCCCAGGTCGTAACGGCGGCAGACGACGCGCGCCGGCTCGCCCGCCAGATAGTCGTCACGGGCCAGGTCCCAGACTTGCTGCGAACGGACGCGATAGACGGGGGCGGCTTGGGTCATGGGCGGACGCTGGCACGCGCCTGCGTCAGATGCGGACGCACAACGTCTCCTCCCCACAGCGTGGGGAGGGGGACCGCCCCCGGGTCTCGCCGAAGGCGAGCCCGAGGACAGGCTACGCGGTGGAGGGGCTCTTGAAGTCCCACAGGCGCCTGTGATGCGGTGAAGAGCCCCTCCGTCACGGCGCGAAGACGCGCCGCGCCTCCTCCCCATCGCGGCGCGATGGGGAGGAGGCGGTAGCGGGCCTCACCAGTCGGGATCGACCGGGGCGCCGTCGAAGATTTCGGCCAAGCGCGCGCGACAGCCTCGGTTGGTGTCGGCGGGCAGGTCGGAGGGCGAAAACCAGCCGACCTCGGCGATCTCGCCATGGCTGGTTCGCGCGCCCCCGTCGAAGTCCTCCAGACGGAAGACGACGACATGGTCGCCGGGAAAGAAGCGGTCGTTGGAATGGATCGAGACCAGGCGCGGCGGCGCCCGCGCGATCAGCCCGGCCTCTTCGTGCAGTTCACGCACCACGGCGGCCTGCGTCGTCTCGCCCCGATCCACCCCGCCGCCCGGCAACCACCATCCGGCCAGATAGGTGTGCCGGACCATCAGCACCCGCCCCTGCGCATCCACCGCCACCGCCCGCACGCCCAGCGTCTTGCCGCGCGTCAGGCGCGACCAGGCGAAGAAGAGCGGACGTGTGAAGGGTTCGACGTGGATGCGCCAGGTCATGAATACGGCAGTTCCTGGCCGCGGTGAGTGGAGAGATGTTCGATAATGTTTAGAGATTTGAGGGCCGTGCAGGGATGAAAACGGCAGCATGGGATGTGCTGCTTGCGCCGCACCTCATCCAGAAACCACTATACCGTGACGTTTCCTCCGAGTTCTTCAATGAGGAATTTAAGCGCGCGCTCGTTGTAGTTTGACGGAGTGCCCCTTTTCACCAAGCCTTTCGTCTCATAGCGCAGCCGGTCAGCGTTGGTGCGAAATGCGTAGTGCGCGAGCGCTTTGTTTCCCTTCATCTTCTTTCCTTTGATGATCGCATCTATTGCGCCCTGTTTTGCCCCGGTAGCCGTCTTCACCCGCTGGACAAGCTCGGCATATGTAAGTGGATATTCCTCCAGCACTTCCTTGGTGTTCACAACCGCTGCAATTGTTGGGGCAACCTCTCCAATTAACTTCAGCGCGGGTGCTCCGGACCGCTCTACAAACTCGCCGTCCTTCACAAAACTTATCTTCGGCAGTAGCGCCTCATCAATCAGGAATGACCCTGCCTTCCCGTCGATCTCGCCAGTAGCAAGATTCATGACCGCAGCATTTTCGATGCCGAACCGCATGATATTCGACAAATGTTTGGAGAGGATGGTTTGAGAAAGTTGCTGCAGACGTTGTTCGATTAGCCACTGTAGGTCGGTAGGACTTATGAGCCGATCTTCTCCGGGGTAGCGGAAGTAGATGTGACCCTGAGCCACGTCGTTGGCGTTGTGGATGAAAATAACTGGCTTAGTGTGGGCTTGCCCGACGTAGACGATGCCAACTTTCTTCCCATCGATTTGATGCGTCGCGGTCTGAATTTCTAATCCAATGCCGAGCTGATCCCGGATGTTCTGATTGAGCTTGTTGAGATCAAATTTTTCCAGTTTGTCGTCTGGAAGGCCTAGGACATTGAAGCTGCCGTTCTCCACTCCGAACACAAAATAGCCGCCCTTGTTGTTCGCGAAGGCGGCGATTGTCTTCATGACAAAGTTGACCGACTTCTTGCATTCGATCTGGTCGGTTTCTGTGATCGCGAGAGAGCCCGGCGCGCCGGGTTTGGGCGGCAGCAGCTTTGTCAGGCGCGCCGAGCTTAGCGGGCCGTCATCCCTTGGTGGCAACGGATCGGTTTTGATCATGAACAGATCAACTTCCGTCGTCGAGGCAGCCGGGATCGCGACGTATTTCTTGATCTGGCCGTTCTTAATGTTGGAGATTCGGCCTGTGCTGATGTCATTGGCGGCGTCTCCCCGGGCACGATTAATCAGTCCGGCGATCTGCTGGTTCGAATGCATCCCTCCCGCGATTAGCGCCTTGATTACGGCTACCTCGGCGTCATTCAGCGAGTTTCCTCGTGAGTTGGCCGTTTTAGGGGCTTTAAGCGGGACCTTAGTCATAGTGTCTCCGCCCTATGCGCGTGATCGTTATCAACTGCCCGCGCGCCTCGGAAAATTGGCGACAGGTCAACCTAAGCAACTTCATAAACTGGATGCCATCTTCGTTTGCAACCTCTCGGCGAAACCGATCAGTCTGAGTGGCGCAAACACCCGGAGGTCGCAGCGATCACTTCCGTGTCTTCAATTGCCGCCAACCAGCTTCTCAATACCCCTCCCCGCTTGAACCCCGCCCCGGTCCGCTCTAATCGGGGACGGACAACAGGAGCATCCCATGCTGGCTCTCGGCATCATCTTCGGCTTCATCGCCGTCATCGCGGCTTTCAATGCGTTCGAGTTCGGTCGGGTTGACTGAGACACCTCGCGGCGTCGCCCTGGTCACGGGCGGGGCGCGGCGGATTGGGCGGGCCATCTGTCTGAAGCTGGCCCAGGCCGGGTTCGACGTGGCGATCCATCATCATGCGTCGGGCGAGGACGCCCGGACCCTGGCCGACGAGATCGCGGGCCTGGGGCGGCGGGCGTGCCTGTTGCAGGCGGACCTGACGGACGAGGCCAAGGTGCGGGCGCTGGTGCCGGCGGCGGCGGAGGCGCTGGGGCCGGTCGGCGTGCTGGTCAACAACGCCTCGGTATTCGAGGACGACCGGGTCGGCGGTCTGACGCGCGACAGCTGGGACCTGCATATCGAGACCAATCTGAGGGCGCCCATCGTGCTGGCTGAGGCGTTCGCCGCCCAGGCCGTCGAGGGGGCCATCGTCAACCTGCTGGACCAGAAGGTGCTGAAGCCGGATCCGCGCTTCTTCTCCTACAGCCTGTCGCGCAATGGGCTGTGGTGGGCGACGCAGACCCTGGCCCAGGCGCTGGCGCCGGGCATCCGGGTCAATGGGGTGGGGCCGGGGCCGACCCTGCCGTCCATCCATCAGACGGCCGAGGATTTCGCCGCCGAGGCGCGCGCCACCTTGCTGGAAACCCCCGGCAGCCCCGAGGCGGTGGCGCAGGCCGTGCTATGGCTGATTGACGCCCGCATGGTGACGGGCCAGATGATCGCCGTCGACGGGGGCCAGCACCTGGCCTGGCGCACCCCCGACATCCAGGAGTAGCGCGTGGTTTCCTCCTCTCACGTGACGCCGTTTCCGGCGGAAGAACCGCTGCGTTTCGAGCGGCTGAGCGTGTTCGTGCGCGGGCTGGAGGTCGAGGCCGGGATCGGGGTCTATGACCACGAGCAGGGGCGGCTGCAGCGGCTGGTGATCGACGTGACGCTGGAGCTGGAGCCCAAGCCCATCGAGCGGCTGGGCGACACCATCAACTATGAGACCGTGGCCAATGCGGCGCGGGCCATCGCGGCCGAGGGGCATGTGGGGCTGGTCGAGACCTTCGCCGAGCGGCTTGCGCGGGCGTGCCTGGAGGACGGCTGCGTGCAGCGGGCCACGGTGCGGATCGAAAAGCCGGGGGCGTTGCAGGGTGTGATCGCGCCGGGGTGCGAGATCGTGCTGGGGCGGTAAGGGCGGTTGCGTCGAAACTGACGGACGGCCATTGTCGCGACCTTGAGTCCAGCCGGGCGTCCGGCGTGTGAGAAGCGATGTTCATGGCCGAACCCGGCGATCCGAAAGACCCTGCGGTCCCCAACGACGATCACGATCACGACGCCCAGGTCGGCTTCGTCTCGCCGGCGTCGCTGGCCGGGCGCGCGCGGGCGCCGGAGCCGGTCGCTGAGGACGAGCGC
Source organism: Brevundimonas sp. AC546 (assembly GCF_979258305.1). NCBI lineage: Bacteria > Pseudomonadati > Pseudomonadota > Alphaproteobacteria > Caulobacterales > Caulobacteraceae > Brevundimonas > Brevundimonas sp. AC546. The sequence goes on along the minus strand of NZ_OZ409849.1, from coordinate 1,318,620 downwards.
GAGCCGGACCTGTTCGATCCGCCGGAGCCTCGCCCGTTCGACCTGTCGGGACAGATGACGCGTCCGACGGCGCCGTTTGCGCAGAAGCCTGAGCCGAGGCCGGAGCCGCAACCTGAGACGCCCGTGACCCGCGCCATGCGCGAGCGGATGACCACCGACGCCGCGCCGCGACGCGAAGGGCCGGTCGTGCCGATGCGGCTGTATGCCGTCTATGTGCTGATCCTGCTGGCGGTGCCGACGCTGGGGGTGTCGTGCCTGGTGGCCCTGCTTGCGGTGATGAAGCGCGACGGCGCGACGGATGCGCTGGAGCACAGCCATGCCGTCTATCAGCAGCGGACCCTGTTCGGGACGGTCGCCGCGGCCGTGGTCGGGGCGATCCTGGTGGTGGTCAATATCGGGGTGCTGGTGCTGTTCGCCCTGGCGATCTGGGTGCTGGCGCGCGGCGCGTTCGGGGTGCTGAAACTGAAGAGCGGCCAGGCCGTTCCCAATCCTCGCAGCTGGCTGTTCTGAAGGACCGACGATGACGAACGAACCCAATTTCATCGCCGGACGCGAGTCCGAGGGCAAGGTCGGGGCGCTGATCGCCTGGGCGCTGTTCATCCTGTCGATCCCCAGCGCCAATGTGCTGGTGCTGGTCGGGCTGGTGGTGGCCTATGTGACGCGCGGGACGGCGACGGGCGTGGCGCGCCAGCATATCGACGCGCAGATCGCACTGTTCTGGTCGGTGTTCTGGTGGACCATCGCGGCCTGGGTGGGAATCGCGGTCAGCGCCGTGGCCTCGGTCGTGCTGATCGGCATTCCCTTCCTGCTGCTGTTCCTGCTGGTGTGGTTCCTGCTGAGCGTCTGGTTCACGGTCAAGAGCGTGATTGGGCTGCTGAACCTGCTGAACGACAAGCCTATCTGAGCCTTACGGAACGTCCTCGCAGCCTTGGCGGTTGATCGTCAAAAGGAGAGACGCATGGGAGAGTTCAAGGACAGCACGAGCGACAACCGGTTCGAGCAGGCGTTCGACGACGACAAGGGGTCGGGCCTGGTCTGGGCCGACTATGCCGTGAAGGGCGACGCGCGGATGATCCTGCACGTCGAGGCGGAGCCGTCGCTGCGCGGATCGGGCGCGGCGGGGCGGTTCATGCAGGCGATGGCCGAACACGCGCGCGAGAGGGGGCTGAAGCTGTTTCCGCGCTGCAGCTACGCCGTCGCCTGGCACAAGCGCCATCCCGATTACGACGACGTCCTGGCGTAGAAGCGCGCGTTTTCCAAAGTTCGTCATCCTCGCCCTCGTGGCGAGGATCCCTACTCCCGGTGTTTCGCGTGGCGCTCTATCGCATGGACCGGGAGTTTGGATCCTAGGCACAAGGCCTAGGATGACGGAGGTTGGGGTGAGGATTGCGCTAGGCGCGCCCTAGCCGCCCGAATAGCCGCCGATGATGGGCAGGATTTCGCCGGTGATGAAGCTCGACATCTGAGGCGAGGCCAGGAAGACGTAGGCGGGGGCGATCTCCTCGGGCTGGGCCGGGCGTTTCATCACCGTCTGGGCGCCGAACTGGGAGGTATCCTCGGCGTCCTTGTCGGCCGGGTTCAACGGGGTCCAGACCGGGCCGGGGGCGACGACGTTCACGCGGATGCCGCGCGGGGCCAGATGGGTGCCCAGCGAGCGGGCGTAGGCGTGGATGCCGCCCTTGGTCAGCGAATAGTCCAGCAGGTCCTTGTTGCCCTGAAGCCCGGTGACCGAGCCGGTCATGACGATGGCGCCGCCGGTCTTCATGTGCGGGACGGCCGCCTTGGTCATGTTGAAATAGCCGTAGAGGTTGGTCTTCAGCGTGCGGTCGAAATGCTCGTAGGTCAGGTCCTCGAAGGCGTTGACGTGCTCCTGGAAGGCGGCGTTGGGCACCAGGACGTCCAGGCGGCCGAAGGCGTCCAGCGTGGCCTTGACGGCGGCCTCGGCGAAGGCGGGGTCGGACACGTCGCCCTTCAGCACGACGGCGCGGCGGCCCTCGGCCTCGACGGCGGCCTTGGTGGTTTCGGCGTCGGCGTCCTCGTCCAGGTGGCAGATGACGACGTCGCAGCCTTCGCGCGCGAACAGGACGGCGACCGAGCGGCCGATGCCGGAATCGGCGCCGGTGATCAGGGCGGCGAACCCGTCCAGCTTGCCCGAGCCTTTCCAGAAGGGGGCGTCATACATGGGTGCGGGATCGAGCGCGGCCTCGTCGCCGGGCTTGGTCTGATGCTGTTTGGGGAAGGGCGGCACGGGATAGGGGCGGGCGCCGGCCTGGACCGCGCCGGACGGTTTGTCGTCGCCGGCCGTCTTGTCCTTGGCGTCGATGTCGCGCTGGATGGCGCGTTCGTGGTCGGCGACATCGTCAGCGCGCGCGTGGGTTCGGTCGTCCATGGAAGGCTCCTGAAGATGGGGTCTTCAGGAAGCGGACGAGCGCGCGGGTCGTTCCGACGGCTCAGGTTCGGTTTTTAGCCGACGCGGTGGACGATGGTCTTGATGGTCTCGGCCTTGGTCGGCAGGTCGGCGGCGAGGCGCGAGGCGATCTCGCGGGCGCCGACGGGATAGGCGTCGCCACCGTCGGCGATGGCCTTGGCCTTGGCGGCGGCGTCGAGCAGCAGTTTCTCCAGCGCCTCGATCTCTTCCAGCGCCAGGGAGTGGGCCTCCATCTGGAGGCGTTTGACGCGGTCGGCGGTGGTCTCGGGCGCACGCATCAGGTCATAGACGGCGGACTCGGTTTCCACGATCCGCAGGTCAGGCTTGGCGTCGGTGTTGGTCTTGTTGGTCATGGAATCGGGTCCACAGCAGGGCTGAACATCAAGGGTGGACGCGATCCCGTCGCACGTCGAGCGTGGCTGTAACGGTTGTGGCGGCGCTGTGGCCGCCACGCATCGCTTTTGGATCGATCAGAGCTCGGGTGCGCGGGCCGGGACCATGGCCGGGGCGGCGACGGGGGCCAGGACGCCGCCGGCGACCGCACGCAGCGGCGAGCGCGGCGTGTGCAGGACGGCCGGCGAAACGCTGACGCCGTCCTGGGCCGGGGTGACCAGATAGCCCTTGGCGGCCAGGGCGTCGCCCGAACGGACGCGCGAGGTCCAGACGACGATGGGCGCGGCCAGCAGAAGCGGCAGGACGATCGGGGCGAACCAGGTGGCCAGGTCGGGGCGGACGCACAGCGGGATCATGAAGCCGACGCCGACGATCATCTGCCAGCGCATGGCGCGGAAGGCGTCGGACCAGGCCAGGCCGTCGGCCTCGCGCTGCTGGGTCGACCAGCCGGTGTCGTGGCCCGAGACGATCTGGATGAAGGCCTTGGTGTTGGCGACCATCAGGATGGGGGCCAGGATGGCCGACAGGGCGATCTCGGCCGCCATGCCCTTGGCGATGGCGCGGCGGCCGCCGAAGGCGCGCAGCTCGGCCGGACGGCTGAGGACCAGGGCGGCGCCCATGAACTTGGGTCCGATCAGCAGCACGCCCGACAGGAAGGAGGCCAGCATGAACGGCGTGAACTGGGGGTTCAGGATGTAGAAGAAGCTGGACCAGTCGACCGGATAAAACATCTGGATGAACAGGCCGACCATCAGCGACGCCAGCCACAGGGGCGACGACAGATAGGCCATGCAGCCCATGGCCAGTTGGAGGCGGCTCATGGGCGACAGGCCCTTGGCGCCGATCAGGCCCAGGTGCTGCAGGTTGCCCTGGAACCAGCGGTGGTCGCGGCGGATGAAGTCGGTGATCGACGGCGGGGTCTCTTCCCACGAACCGTCCAGCGAGGCGGTGACGTGGACGGCCCAGCCGGCGCGGCGCATCAGGGCGGCCTCGACGACGTCATGGCTCATGACATGACCGCCGAAGGGCTTGCGGCCCTTCAGGTGCGGCAGGCCGCAGCAGGCGGCGAAGGCGCGGGTGCGCAGGATGGCGTTGTGGCCCCAGTAGCTGGATTCCGAACCGGTCCAGTACGCGAGACCCGCAGCGGCGACGCGGCCGTACAGGCGCACCGAATACTGAGACACGCGCGCGAAGATGGTGCGGGCCTTGATGATGACCGGGGCGGTCTGGATCAGGCCGACGCCCGGATTGCGTTCCATGGCGTCGACCATGCGCAGCAGGGTCTCGCCGGCCATGGTGCTGTCGGCGTCCAGGACGATCATGTTCTCGTAGGCGCCGCCGAAACGACGGACCCATTCGGCGAGATTGCCGGCCTTGCGCTCGGCATTGTCCGTGCGGCGGCGATAGAAGGCCTTGGAGTTGGCGGTCAGGCGGAACGACTGGAACACCGAACGCTCGGACGCGGCGGCGTCTTCCTTGGTCGAGTCGCTGAGCACGAAGATGTCGAAGGCCGAGGACGCGCCCAGGCGGGCCAGCGAGCCGTCGATCATCGCCAGGCGCGCGAAGGAGGCGCGGGCGTCTTCGTTATACAGCGGCATCAGCAGGGCCGTGCGGGTGCGCGGCAGGGGCGGGTGCGGCGAGAAGGCCAGGTCCGCCTGGTCCTTGCCGCGCAGCATGACGAACAGACCCATCAGGCCGCTGATGAACCAGCAGGAGATGGCGGTGATCAGGACCATGAAGATGCCGAAGGCCAGGATCTCGGTCCCGTCCCAGCCCTTGCGGGCATACAGGTAGAAGGGCGTGATGGCCGACAGGCTGGTCAGGGCGATGGTGCCGGCCAGCAGCATCATGCGGCGCATGGCGACGGTGCGCGGCGAGGTCGCGGGCGTCACGTCGGCGACGGCGTCGGGTGCGCTCAGAGACTGAACCGGCATGGCCAGCGGCGCCTCGTCGGGCAGCCACGACCAGCTTGGCGTGTGAGCGCCGTGGTTCGTCGTCTCGATATCAGCCTGTTCGACAGGCCGGATCGCCAGCTTGTTCATGCCGCTCTGGACGCCCCCGTGTGAACCGGATGTCTTCCCGAGGGCTGGGAAGACGCGGAGTGCTGCACTGCAACACGACCCCCATACTCGATCACATTCGCGCGATTTTCAATCACGCAATGTTGATATGGGCAAAAAAAGAGGGGGAAAATTTACAGCGAAGCTTCGATCGCGGCGGAAGACGGGCGAGGGGCCGGCAATTCCGTGGCGACCGACAGCAGTTTACGGTCCAGAACCCAGGCCGCAACCCCCACCCAGCACACAAGGACGATGGCGTAGAGCCGTTCCCACCAGCCGACATTGGCGTCGTTGACCGTGCCGGGCAGGACCAGGTGCTTGGTCAGGACCGTCAAGATGGCCATGGCGACGAAGGTGACGGCCAGGAAGATCTTTAGGCGCGGCAGGTCGCGGCGCCTGGCCAGGCCCCACAGCAGAAGAACCGGGGCTAGCTGGATGCCCAGCGCCAGATTGATGACCATATGGCGCGGATCGGGCCAGGGCCACAGGGTCGAGGCCGACATGCCCGCACCGGCCAGGACGAAGACCACGGCGATGACCGCCCCGGCGACGCGCGCCCCCGTCAGGGCGTAGACAGCCAGGCCGAAACCGATGCCCGCCAGCGCCGCCATGACCCCGGCGACGAAGACCCCGCCGTTGAAGATCATCGGCGCGCGCGCGGTCGCCCCGCCCAGTTCGCTGAGATACTGGGTCGCGTTGTTGAAGCCGGGATAGGCCAGGATGGCGGCGGCCACGACCGTCAGGGCGAGCAGGGGGGCGGCCACGCCCACGCCCAGCAGACGACGACGGCGGTGATAGCGCAGGCGGGGTTTCAGCAGGGCCTGGAGGTCCAGCGGCCAGGGCCGGTCGTCCAGCGGTTTCAGCCCCCATAGCGGCCGGATGACCGGAATGCGCCGCACGACCTCATAGACCGCCAGGCTGCCGACGAAGGTGATGGCGATCAGGGACAGCAGCTCGACCGGCGCCGGCAGCTCAGCCGGGCGGATGATCCAGACAGCGGCCACCAGCACCGTCTGGTGCGCCAGATAGAAGGGGAAGGTCGCCTGGGTCAGATAGTTCAACACCGGCCCGCCGCAGTCGCGCAGATGTCTTGAGCCGAAGCCCAGGATGGTGACGATCACCGCCCACTGATCGATGCCGTAGACGACGGCCTTGGGCACGCCCCAGAAGGCGCGGCCCCCCGGATGCCAGACCTGGATCATCATGATCGGCAGGGCGACCGCCGCCAGGGCCAGGGCGACCCAGCGATAATGCTCCATCGTGCGCCACAGGCCCTCGCGCCTGACGACGCTGAAGCCGAACAGGAAGGCGACCAGCGACAGGGCGTGATTGTACCAGTCGTTGTGCAGGGTGTTGGTCAGGCCGAACCAGGGGAACAGGCCGATGCGGATGGCGATCAGATAGAGGATCGGCAGGATCAGCAGCCCCGGCCCCTGAAGCGCCTTTTCCAGCCCGTCGCCCAGCCGCTTGATCAGGCCCGGCACGCGCCACAGCAGGACGGCGACGAGGCTGTAGACCGCGATATAGACGATGAACCACAGGTGGTTGACGGGGACGCCGTCGGCGAGGCCGCTCCAACTGAACTCATGCACCAGCCAGGCAGCATAGCCCGACACGTCGTTCGGCCAGCCGCCTTTGTCCATCGCCTCGATCCACGACTGGATCGGCACCAGGACCAGCGCCCCGAAGATCAGCGGCGGGACCAGGCGGGCGAACCGGGCGCGGGCGACCTGACGCGGGGTGCGCCTGAAGGTCATGAACCGCAGCGCCGCCCCCGACACCAGGAACAGCAGGGTCAACCGCCAGGGATTGGTGATCAGGATGGCTTCGCGCATCCACTCGAAGGTGTGGGCGCTGTGGATGTGCCAGTCGTAGACCCCGTAGACCAGGCCCACATGATACAGGATCAGCAGGCCGAACGCGCCGACCCGGATCCAGTCGAGATCATAACGGCGCACGGACGGGGAGACGGACGGGTTCACGGCCGCGTCTATGATCCGGGGACGCGGATCAGGCAAGACGCCGGATGGACGCGGGGCGGTGGGATGCAGGCTTGGGGATCAGGCGGCGGCCAGCGGCCGGACCCTGATGTCCTGTTCGTGGGCGCGGGCCTTGGACAGATCGTGCCTGGCCTGCATCCGCATCAGGGTGTCGGCGCTGACGCCGAACAGCTTTTCGAACCGGATGGCCATTTCGGCCGACACGCCTGCCTTGCCGTTCAACAGATTGCTGGCGGCCTGACGCGTCACGCCCAGCGCCTCGGCCAGGGCGGTGACGCTGAGATCTCTGGGCGTGACCAGTTCGTCACGGAGCCAGGCGCCCGGATGAACCGCGAAGGTGGAATGAAGTTGGATCGCCATGATCGAATGGATGACGGGTCTGCATAGCGACCGTCAAGTGATGCGTGTCGTTGTGTAACTCCGCTCATCCCGGCGAAAGCCGGGACCCAGTGCTTTCGCGAGAAGGCTGCGTGGGATCATGGCGCGTCATCACGTGATCAAGGCTGGAGCGCCCAAAGATCTGGGTCCCGGCTTTCGCCGGGATGAGCGGTGAAAACTATGCCGGAACGGCCAAGCCCAGCGCCTTCAGCGTCGCGGCGATGGAGGCGTCCTGTTCGGCGCGATACAGGGCCATTTCGTCCCGCACCGGGCGGCCCAGCGCCTGCTCGAAATCGGCCCTGGCCGGGTCGACGGCATAGGCGGCGGCGCGCGCCTCGGCGCCCAGGTTGGACTGGAAGATGCCGGCGGCGCTGACGGGCAGGAAGTCCTCGTAGGTGATCGGTTCGGCGACGACGTGGCCCAGGGCGATCAGGTCTTCCAGGTCGGCGATCTTCGCCCGCGCAGCCAGCCCCTGCGGCGTCGCGCGATAGCGGAACCAGGCCAGGTCGCCGCGACGCAGGGCATCCCAGTCGTCGGGCAGGGCGGAGAAATCCTTGGACGCCAGGGCGGCGTCATAGAGGGCACGCCCGGCGGGGGTCAGGGCGCAGCCGCGCTGTTCTATTTCGCCGAAGCGGGCGGTGTGGGTTCCGGCTGTGGTCCCCTCGGCGCTTGGAAAGGCGATGGCTTCCTCCAGCGCCTTGAAGCTGGTCTGGCGCAGCAGGATGGGACAGGCGCGGGTGGGCGGACCCTCGATGGTTTCCTTGGGCGTGATGCCGCGTTCGGGCATGGCCGCCTGGGCCGCGTCGATATCCAGCGTGCGCGGCGTCAGGTGGTTGATGTGCGGTCCCTTGAAGCTGACCACGTCGGCGATCAGCCGGTGGGCGGCGACCAGGCGTTCGTAGGTCTCTGCGCTGACCGTCGCCTGGGCGTGCCAGCGGAAGGTCTCCAGCAGTTCGGACACGAACCGGTCGGCCTGGTTCTCGTCCAGTCCGCCGGCGGACTCGGCCGTCTGAATCAACTCACGTGCGCCGGGGGTGAAGATGTCGCGGCGGGCCAAGGTCGAAGCGGCCTCCTCGCGCAGGGCTTCGTCTTCGATCAGCTCCAGCCGCAGCAGGGAGGTGAAGACCCGGAACGGATTTCGCGCCAATGCGGCCGGATCGACCGGACGGAAGGCGGTCGAATGGACCGGCACTCCGGCCGGCGCCAGGTTGTAATAGCTGACCGGCGCCATCCCCATGACTGCAAAAGCGCGGGCGATGGTGGCCAGTTCGGCCGCCGTGCCGACGCGGATGGCGCCGTGGCGCTCCTCCGACAATCGCGCCAGTTCGCCCGACGCCGCCAGCCGGTCCGCCCCGTTTGTGTCGGCCTTCAGCGCCTGAGCGTTGATGTCCGCCACCAGCGTCAGCAGGTCGCCGTATTGCGGCACCTCGGCCCGGTAGAGGGCGGACAGGGCGGCCGAGAACCGGCTGCGGATCTCGTCAGGATGGACGAAGGCGGACATGATCGCTCCCACTTTTCGCCGATCCATAGGCCGGTCGGCCGCCGGTTGGAACCCGGCGGCCGTTTCAGGTCAGGCCGCGACGCCGACGCCGATCGGGCAGACCACGCCGGTCCCACCGATGCCGCAGTATCCGGCCGGGTTCTTGGCCAGATAGCCTTGGTGATAGCCCTCGGCGTAGAAATACTCGCCCGCAGGTTCAATCTCGGTGGTGATCGTTCCGCGACCCGAGGCCGTGAGGGCGCCTTGATAGGCGTCGCGCGAGGCCTCGGCTTCGGCCTGCTGCTCGGCGTTCAGGGTGTAGATGGCCGAGCGATAGGTGGTGCCGACATCATTGCCCTGACGCATGCCCTGCGTCGGATCGTGGTTTTCCCAGAAGGCCTTGAGCAGTTCGGCATATCTGATCACATTTGGGTCGAACACCACCTTGACCACCTCGGTATGACCGGTGCGGCCGGTGCAGGTCTCTTCATAGGTCGGGTTCGGCGTGATCCCGCCAGCATAGCCGGCCGAGGTCACCCACACGCCCGGCAGTTGCCAGAAGATGCGCTCCACGCCCCAGAAACAGCCCATACCGAAGATGGCGGTCTGGAACCCCTCGGGATAGGGGCCCTTCAGCGGATTGCCGCTGACATAGTGGTTGGCGTCGGTGGCCAGGGGCTCGGCGCGGCCGGGCAGGGCGGTGTCGGCGGTGGGCATTTCGGGGCTTTTCTTGAACAGCATCTGCGGCTCCCTCATCGGAAAATGGCGTTGAAGTCCATATGGGGATGCGAGAGGCGCTTGCCGAGGGGGCGAGGGTGTTCTATCAGGCCCGCCTCCCGCCGGATCGACCTCCGGCGGCGCGCAAGACGTGGCGTGAAACGGACAGGTGGCGGAGTGGTCGATCGCGCACGCTTGGAAAGCGTGTGTAGGTGAAAGCCTACCGAGGGTTCGAATCCCTCTCTGTCCGCCACCCCGCCAAAAATATCTATATATGTCATGGTTTTACCTTCCGGTTTGTCTAACCGCTTGACGGAAGTTAGACAGATTTGTTCTGGCTTCGTGCCTTAGGCGATGCGCGTCATGGCACCATCGGCAAGTCCGCGACGGTTTGCGTCGCGCGTGTAGCGCTCGACTTCCTTGAGGCTTTGGTGGCCGGTGATCGCCATGATTTCATGAGGGGAGCAGCCTGCTTCCGCCAAGCGACGGGCCGCCGCCTTTCGTAATCCGTGAGCCGAGCAGTGCGGCAGGCCAGCGGCCACAGCTGCCTTTTTGATCCAGTTGCCGAAGCCCTTCTCGGAATAGGGCTTTCCATGCTGCGTGGTCAGAATGACTAGGTGCCCTAGCTTGGTCGCTGCGAGGGACGTCTGGAGACGGGGATGCTGCGGAATATCGACCGGTTGCCCGGTCTTGTCCTGTTTCACGATGACCCTGTCGCCTGCGACCTGGTGAATGGTCATCTGTCGCACGTCACCGGACCGCTGCGCGGTGTAGAGCAAAAGATCGAAGCCCAATCGCTGGTTAGACCCCACGGGCCATCGCGCCTCGAACTTTGCGATTTCCTCATCCGTCCAGGTGTGAAAGCCGTTTGTCTGGTGCTTGAGCATACGCACGCCCATGGTCGGGTCCACAGCGATGAGGCCACGATCCACGGCGAACCGCATCACAGACCGGAGGACTTTCAGCATGGTGTTCGCGGGGGTCACCGTGTTCCCCTGCTCTATCATTTCTCGCGCGAGTTCATCCATCTGTTGGCGGATATGGCGGGCCTCAAGTCGGTTGAATGGCTTGTCGCCGTGCACGTCGCGGTACCGGTCCAGAACGCCTTTATATGTGCGTTTCGTACGCGGTTTCAGTTGGAGGAATCTTGCGGAGCTATAATACGCGACGGCCAGTGCGTGGATCGATCCTGGCTTTGTGCGGTCTTGTCCGATCGCCTTCGGTTGCGATTCACAAGCCGCTGCGTACCAAGCCCACCAGTCTTCCGTACCGAAGATCGCCCGTGTCTGGCTTTGTGGTGAGCCGGTGCGCCTGAACCGCCAGCGAAGTATGCCGTGACGGTCACGATACCCAGAAACGAACTTCGGCTTTGTCTTCACGCCACGGCGTCCCAGGGATTATCGAACGGGTCCGGTCCATCGTCAGGCAGTGCCGAAAAAGCGCGATCGATCGCATCACGATCCCAAATCTTACGGCCATCGATCCGCTTTGCAGATGGCATTCGACCGTCGTCTACTAGCTGATCGAACTTGGAGACGCTGATCCCGATGTATTGGCTGGCCCAGATGCGGCAAAGTCCGCGCGGGGCCAGGCTCACGGGTAGGTCTGGTCGGTTGCGAGCCATCGTCAAGCTCCTTGGCCAGGTGTTGCCGCTGGTGCAGGGCCATCGGACTGGCCTGCCTCAATGCGTCTGAGCAATGCGTCATGACGGCGGATAAAGGGGTGATCGATGCCGCGCACGCAGTTCATGGCGAGGTGAGCGGCGATGGCCGCCAGTCGTATTGACGTAACCTTGGCCCTTGTGGCGTTGTCGAACGGGCCGACCGATTTCAGGCGTTCCAAAATAGGGGCGGGCTGCGGCAATCCGTCTTGCGTAAAGCGCAGATACACGTCCTCGCCGCTCCGGACGTAGACGTTGATATCGCCCGACCAACCGAAGCGGTCGTGGCGAACAATGAATGAGATTTCAGACGGCCTTCGGTCCCCGCCCCCTACCGTGTCCGCAGGCGAGCATTCGCCATTGGCGTACTGCTCCAAAAGGAGCGTCAAGCATTCCAGCATCGTCGCGCCGGGCTCCAGGCCGATCCCAACCGGTCGTTGACTGAGTGGGAATTTCTCGTGAACGCCGTCGTACGTACGGCCCTCCGATCCTTCGAGGAGGCGCAAGTTCCCGACATGCCGAAGGGTATCGGCGGCGCGAGTGTTGTCACCTCCCGAGGCCACAGCAAGCAGCATGGCGGCGGCATCGCGCTCGGTCATGTGGGCCGCGCTACGGCCGCGCCCTCCGGTCGTGATGTAACCGGCTTCCCTAAGCGAGCGAGCGAGGACGACCATTCCGGGTTCCGGATCGCCGGTAACCTCCGCCAAGACGCCGACAAGTTGGGAAAGCAATGCCATGCATCATTCGTAGCTTGCGCAGATCGAAAGATCAACCATCATGTGCGGGTCCCGCAGATGCCTGACTTTGGACGGATCTGCCTCAGCCGGACACATGGAAAGAGATGGAAATCTATGGAAAGACTTGGATCCGCTCCTCGCCCTGCATGGCTCAAAGCCCCGTCGTTTGAGGCGGTTTCCATGCCTTTCCATCCTTTGCCTGGCGTTAGATGGCAGGATATGCATTCCGATATCAGTTCGCGGTGCTCCCTCCCCCGGAATGCGGCTTACTTGCCTGCGGCTCGACGCTCCGCTGGCGCGGGGTTTTGGAGGGCGGCGGTATGAGGGCCGCTCGGGAGCGCGCACTTCATGTCGTGCTGAGCGAAGAGGAACACGCGCACATCAAGGCCACCGCCGCATCGGCCGGGATGTCGATGGCGGAGGTGGTCCGCCGGCTCACAAAGGGGGCCGAACTCAAGTCCCGATTGGACGGAGAGCGGGTCGAGGAGATTATCCGCACTAGGGGCGATCTGAACCGCCTGGGTAACCTTTTGAAGCTGTGGCTCGATCAACGCCCGGGCGAGGGCGCGAGCGCTCAGGAGGTCGCGGCCCTCGCCGAGCAGATCGCCGCGACATCGGAGGAAATCCGTCAAAAGGTGCGCGCTCTTTGATCGCGCATCACATCGCCCGCAAAGCGGGAGCCGGCGCCTATGCGCGCCTCGGCTGCTACATCCTCGACATCAAACATCCCACCGACGAACAGGCGTTTGACCGGCTCGCTGGCTATGTCGTTGATCGCGTCGGTGGCGGGCATCGGGTGGTCGCCGCGCGGGTTACCAACTGCGCCGACGACGATCTCGAGATGGCCATCACCGAGATTGAACTGGTGCAGGCCCGGAATACGCGGTCGCAGTCGGACAAGTCCTATCACCTGGTCATCAGCTTTCCCGAAGGCGAACGGCCAACCCTGGAGCAGCTCCGCGACATCGAGGATCACCTCGTCGCGGCCATCGGCTTTTCGGAGCACCAACGGATCTCCGCCGTCCACGACGACACGGACAATCTTCACGTCCATGTGGCGATCAACAAGGTGCATCCGAAGACCCTGAGGAATGTCGCCCCCCATCACGACTATCCCAAGCTGATGGCGGCGTGTCGCGAGCTGGAGCTGCGCCATGATCTCCTTCAGGATAATCACGGACTGGTCAGTGATCAGATCCACGCTCTTGGCCAAGAGGCTGAGCCGACGCGGACGCCGGAACGGGCCAAGACGATGGAGGCGCATTCCGGGCGCCAATCGCTTTCGGGCTGGATCGCGACCCATGCGCGCGATGACATTCTGACGGTCGCCGCTACGGCCTCGTCTTGGGAGGTCGTTCATGAGGTCTTCGCCCGATACGGCTTGGAGCTTCGGCCAAAGGGGGCAGGGCTGGTCGCCGGCGTGCCGGGCACAAAAACCTGGGTGAAGGCCAGCAGCATCGACCGGAGCCTATCCGCCAAGGCGCTGACCGACCGTCTGGGCTCCTATAAGGCGCAGTTCTACGACTATGGGCGACCGCAACAGACCTATGACGGCGCCGTCCGGCGCAGCGCCCAGGCCCGCCGTCTGCACGCCGACTATCGGGCGGCCCGCACGGCGGCCGAACGAGGGCGAGCCGCCGCAATGGCAGAGGTCAATACGCGGCACGGCGACTACGCCCAACGTCTCCGCGAGCATTATCGCAAGGAGAAGGCGGTCATTCGCATAAGACACGACTTGCGAGGGCCGCTGCGCCGCGAAGCCCTCAGTCGCGTCGAAGCGTCCAGAAAGTCGGCCTATGCCGAGCGAGACCGGCTCCTGGCCGAGGACAGGGCGGCGGTGAAGGCCGCGCATCCGCTTCCGACCTGGCAGGGGTTTCTCCAAGAGCAAGCATCGCGTGGAGATGAGGCGGCGCTGTCGGCTCTTCGCTCGCGCACGGTTCGCCGGGCTGGTTCTTTCGGCGACATCATCACCGCCCAGGATCTCAGAGTCGTGCAGGACGTCCTGTATCAGCCGCGCATGCCGACGGTCATGCGGAACGGCGATGTGGTCTATCAGACCCGCGACGGCGGCCGCGTCACGGATCGAGCCGCCGACGTGCGGACCGACACCCTGTCGCGGGACGCCGCGTTTCTAGCCTTGGCGCTGGCGTCAGATCGCTTTCCCGGCCAGCCGCTTGTTGTGGACGGCAGTGACGCCTTCCGCGCGACGGTCCTCGAAATGTCGCTTGACCCCATCTTCCAGGTGACGTTCGCAGACCCTGACTTGGAGAAGGCGCGCAGAAGCGTCGCGCACGAGGAAGAGCGGAAACATCCGGCGCCGGAGCTGGTCCGAAGGGCGACCCCGCCTCTCGCTGAACTGCGAGGTGATGACCGGTTGATCCAGATCGAGAGTGAGCGCGATCACTCACGGGGTCGAAGCGGCCCAGAGCTCAGCCTTTAGGGACCCAAATGGCTAAATCACGCCGCGCGAAGAAGGCGGCCAAGTACACACTCGAACGGGTGCTGTCCCACCTCGACAACAAACATCCTGGGCTCCCGCCCGAACTGCGTCAGCGCTTTGGCAGCGAGATCGCCGACCGGCTCTGGAGCCCGCCGGTTAGCCTTGGACAGGCCGTGGGCATCGTGATGTCCACCTACGTCCGGCACGAACAAACCGACTACGATACCCTTATGCGCAAGCATAAGCTGACCCGCGACGAGGCGCGTCAGGTGGTGAAGGCGGAGCATGATGAGCTGCTGAAAGCTTGGTCGAAGTGCGAGATCGCGCCACCGGTGTCTCCCGATGTCAAATCGCCAGAAGGACTAGGCTAGAACTTGGCGCTAGCTAGGCGGGGCTGAGCTGCGTTCTGTCGAGCCAACTACGTTGGCTTCAGGTCTGCTGATCCCATCGCCCTTTGCAGCATCAAGATCGCTGCATGGACCTGTGCCATGTCGTTGCCGCAGCCCTTTTTAGCCCCGGAAGTTTGATGTCGCGGCTGCGGAATCCTCGCAGCCTTTCTCGCTTTTCGCTCATCCTGCTTTCGTACACGAAGCTGTCGCGCGATATCCGCGAGTTCGTGTCGACCTAACCGGTAGTTCACCTCGATGACGGGCGGAAAATCAATGCCGTGGCTTCGGAGCATGCCGCTCAAGCGGTTGTATTCACGAAGCTGTAAGTAGCCCATCCAAACATCGAAGAGTTCAGCCAGAGCATTCATCTCCCAATCCTCTAAGTCACAACCCTTGAGAGCCTGAAGTCCTTCGGAAACGCTCATCGTGAGTCCGTCCGTTCGCTTGCGACGCTCCTGACTGATCTCCAGCAGTTTTGCAGTTTGCGCGACCGTTGGCGTACGACGAGGCCAACTCGGGATGTTTTTGGCAAATTCGACCTCCCAATCATTGGGAAGCGCGCCGGCGAGATAGAGGTCGTGGACGAGGTCCATCAACCTCTTGGCTAGGCGTCGATCCATCAGGACATCACAGATCCGATCCACCGGCATTGGCCCCCCTCAAGAGCGCTCCCGTTAGGTAACAACGTTATCGATTCTGCTAGATTTTCAACTCCGGCCTTCGGCGGCATACATGCCCGGCGCTTCTCAACGAGATGTATGTATCCCTATCAGATCGATTAGCGCCCAGCCCTCGCGGCCCGGCGCGGCGCATCAGCCGCTCCACGCGGGAACGACCGATCCGACGTCCATGCCGGCGCAGGCTGGCATGGAGGTGGCGTCAATGACCCATTCGCTGAGGGACCTTCTCCGCCGGGACTTCAGCGGCGAAGAGACATGCGAACGAAGCCTTTGGCGGCTTACAGGGGGTCGGGACCGTCGGCTCCATGAATGCTTGGAGGTCCGATTCTGATTCAAGTCGGCGGTCCGAACGGCCGGCAATCGGCAGATCGACCTGAGCTCGCTACATAGCGGCGCTCTGGCAATAGCTCCCTAACCTACGGACCCGCAATGAAGACGACCTAAATGTCGGCCGTACGGGGGCGGCGGAAGCTCTTTAACAATCAATCTGAACTCATCCGGAGGCTTAGTTCATGTACCCATGCGTTCTAAGTAGTCGCGAGCCTAGTGCTCGGAACTACTCGCTCGCTAACATAGTCCATCGCCAGCAAAGATTCTATCGGTCTGACGGACGCTGAGCTCACGCTGGCGTTTTGGTTTAGAACACGCGTACGATATGAGGGCATATTGGCTAGTGGCGGCAACCGGAGGCGGTGGACCGTCTAGGCGACTGGGGGGCGAGTGAACGACACGACAGAAAGCTTGGCTTTCCGGCCTCGGGCAAGACTGCTCCAGCTTCTTGGAGACGAGTTGATCGGAAGCGCCCGGCTGGCCGTCTTCGAACTGGTCAAGAACGCCTATGACGCGGACGCCACGGACGTATCCGTCAGTCTGAACCGCATTCTCGAGAAGGATGCGAACATTGTTGTGACCGACAATGGCGAGGGTATGTCGCCAAACACGATCCGCAACATCTGGCTTGTGCCGGGTCACAACCACCGCGGCGTCGCCCGACGGAAGCTACAACGGACTACCGGCGGCAGGCTGCCGCTGGGCGAGAAGGGTCTTGGCCGGTTTGCGGTTCACAAGCTGGGCGACCGCATCGAGCTCGTGACGAAAGCCAGCGGACAGCCCGAATGCGTCGTCCAGATCGACTGGGAGCAACTTTCAAAAGCGGAGTTCCTGTCTGATGCGGCGGTTGAGGTCCGGACCCGCCCGCCAGAAGTGTTTCTCGATCAGGAAACGGGCACCCGTATTACGATCACCCGGCTTCGCGAGAACTGGACCCGGGGTGAAGTGCGACGCCTTTATCGCCAGATCACATCCATTGCGTCGCCGTTTAAAAGTCGCTCGGACGATTTTCGGGTGACGCTTGAAGTACCCACCCATCCAGACTGGATCTCCACTATACCGGATCTGCAGCGTCTTCTGGACCGTGCGCCGTGGCGATACACGTTTGAGATCGAAAACGGGATTTTTAGCTGGGACTATGAGTTCAGGGGTGTTCCGGGCTTGCGACTTGAAACTCGCCAGGAAACACAAACGGGCGAAAGACTCGAGGTTCCGGGTGGCCGGGAAGACGGCGAGGATGATCTCTTCAGCCGCCGCCGCCGGGTGCCGGTGCGGGTCGCAGATGCAGGCTTTTTCGACGGCATCGGCCCGATTCGCGGCGAGTTCTATGCATTCGACCGCTCCACCGAGATTTTGGCGCGCCTCGGTGAGAGTCAGTTCATCGAGAACTTTCTTGACCAGAACGGAGGGGTCCGCGTCTACCGCGACGGGATCCGCGTCTACAACTACGGGGAACCGGGGGACGACTGGCTGGGGCTTGACCTGAGACGGGTGAACTCGCCTGTCCAGAGCCTCAGCCGGAACCTTGTGGTGGGCGCGATCGACCTCGAGCTTGAGTTTAGCGGGGGGCTGGTCGAGAAGACGAACCGGGAAGGGTTTGTCGAGAGCCTTCAGTATTCGAGACTGCAACAAGCCGTCGTGGCGGCTCTCGCTCCGCTGCAGATTGAACGGGCCGAGGACAAGGAACGTATTCGGGCGGTGACTGGCAAGGCCATCACACAGGAGGAGCGGCGGATCGCTGCCCCTCTCGACCGGTTGCGCAGCGAGATCGAGAAAAGGAAACTGACGGGCGAGTTGGGGCCTCTCGTCAACAGGATCGAGAGCGATTATGGCGAGATGCGGGATACGCTTCTGCGGGCCGGTTTGTCGCAGCTAAGCTTGGCTCTCGTCTTTCACGAGATCGAACGCGGCGTCCGCGTCCTGGCGGAAGCCATATCGCGAAACGGGAACGCGGAGAGACTGCAGCTGGAGGCTCATGAGCTCGTCCGTCTCCTAGACGGAGCTTCCGACATGCTCAGACGCGGCGACCGGAAGAGCCACGATCTCAAGCAACTCCTCAAACGGGCGCGGGATGTTAATCGGGTCAGGTTTCGGGCTCACGCGATCAAGCTTCAATGCCCCCCGCTCGAGGACTCCGTTCCCCAGCCCGCGACGTTCGCGTTCGGCCTGACGCTGGGCGCCCTCAACAACCTCATCGACAACGCGATCCACTGGAATGAGATACGGCATCCCGAGGATCACGGTCAGCGCCGGATTTACGTCGGGATTCACGAGCTATCCGGCGGACCTGCAATCGTAGTCGCGGATAATGGTCCCGGGTTCAATGACGAACCGGAACGGCTCAAGCAACCCTTCTTCACGCGGCGCCCGACGGGAATGGGCTTGGGACTTTATTACGCCAATCTGGTCATGGAGCTCAACGAGGGTCGATTGCTTTTCCCATCTGCCGACGAGGCGGACATCCCCGAAGGTTACGACGGCGCAGTCGTGGCGCTCGCATTCCGGGCGGAGGGCTAGATGTTCACGCCACCGCGATTTGTTGTTGTCGATGACAAGCCCGAACATCTTCAGGCGATCGTGACCACATTCCGGTCCCTGGGGACGACCTGCAGCCCCATCCTCTATCGTCCTGAGGAAGATTTCGAGGGCGAACAGCTCCGGGGAGTCCGCGCCCTGTTCATGGACTTGAACCTGAACGCGGGTCCGGTCTCCAATGACCACAGCCAGCATTTTGCGACGATTGTCGGCCTACTTGAGGATCATATCACCGAGGCCGGCGGCCCGTTTGTTCTCGTGCTCTGGACTGAGAACGCGAAAGAGGCTCCCAATCTCATCAAATATATTGATGACAATCTCAGCCCGGAGACGCCTTGGGCTCGCCCCGTTGCGACTATGGGATTGTCCAAGACCGACTATCTTGTCGGCGACAAGTTGACTGCCGAAAAAGCCGAGGAGCTGAAGGATGCGATCCTGAAAAAGCTGGAAGACAGTCCCCAGATCGCCGCGCTCTTGACTTGGGAGGGCGAGGTTGTCGTCGCAGCGTCTGAAACTCTTCGGGCGCTCGTCGGCCAAGTCCCCCTCAACAAACGAAAACACGTCGATTTCGGTCCGGCCTTGGACGTCGTCCTCAGCCGACTGGCCCGCGCGGCCGTCGGGAAGCCCAATGCCGTCATCGACCCCCGTGCTGCTGTCAACGCCGTCCTCGGTCCGATCCTCTCGGACCGGCTCAGCCACGCTGTCGGCAACGGCACACTTTGGAAGAAGGCGTTGACCAGGGTTTCGAGGAGCAAACTGCCTGACATGCCCCTCGCTGATCAGGGTACCATGAACCGGATGCTGCATCTCGCCGAAGCGGGGTCAGAGCCGCAGATGCGAAGCAGCGACTGGGGCGTCGTCAGCGCCCCCAACTGGATAGCCGCGACCTATCTTTCACGGCTTGGCATTTCCAAAGAAAGTTTTCTCACCAAGGTCCTAAAGGTTCCGGTTGGTTCCCAAGCTGACGTCACCTTGGTAGTGGTTCGGGCTGGAGCGACGTGTGACCACGCCCAGGGGCGGGACGGTCCGGTGCCCTATTATGTCGGTGCCATCGTACCCGAGGAGATCATCCAGCAAAGGGAGGACGTCCCAGCTTCAGAGTGGATGTCGCCGGTGCTGAGTGTGCCCGGTACTGCCGGAAGCGTGAGGATCGCCGTCAATGCCCGGTTCCCCCTGACCCTGGTGCGGGATGTAGCCAATCGCATGACCCCGTCCTTCCGCATCAGAGAACAACTGCTGATGCAGATGATCACAGCGGCTGGTGACTATCAGAGCCGGCCGGGTATCGTTCAGTTGCCCGGGTAGTCCCCGCGATTGTACTTCTCCCGCGACCGCCGGGCGTCGAAGTCTCAAATCGCTGCCCGGTGTGAGGGATGCCCATGGCACAGACCGGCTTGGCGGTTTGCGCCGAATGACCGGGGGAGCGATACTGTCGTCTCAGGGTTGGTGAGGGCAGGTTGGCTTATAAGATCGTCAGCAACGGCGTGGCGTTGGACGCCCGGATCGAGATCGAGGGAACCGATATCCGGCTCTACAGCCGGAGTGGTCGCACCGGCTCTGCGGCAGCCAGGAACGTGGATTATTCGCCCGGGCTTCGCGCGCTGCTAACCCAGCTCAGGGCCGCGCAGATCGCCGTCACGGAGGGTTTTGTCGATAGCGGGCGGGTACAAATACTTCCTCTAGAAGACCGCCGTATCCTGTCGCCGAAGGATATAGGGGCTAGCCCAGACGAGCAGTTTCGGTTGCTCAGCCAGCGCATGCGACGGGTCGGACGAACGGATGACAGTCCCGGCGGAAACAATAACAAGCTGATCAGGCTCCGGACCTCTGCGAATACCCGGGAGCTCCTGCTGGCGCTCGATCTGGCGCCCACATCCACGGACGCCCGGAGTCTGAACCGGATTCCGGATATCCAGCTTGCGGCGGTGAGGCCTCACCACATCTGGACGGCTATCGAGGCGCTCCGGACACTCACAAGCTGGTCGCCCTATTACCCCTCGATCGACTACGATGTGCTGCTGGACGACGGTGTCCGACTTCCCCCGAAAGCCGTTTTCGGGCGCGCCGCGTCGCTCGCTCTGGGCCTCGAGGTCCTTCCGCGACATTTCTCAGGCGGGCTCGGAACCGTCTGCTTCGCGGCGCTCGAAGAGGCCGGATTCGTCATAGTGGCAAAGAACGGCTCGACGCCGGCTTCGAACCCCGCCGCTTCGGAAGAGGACGCTTGGGCGGAAGGAGCGCCTAAGCTGGGAAGCCACATGCGGCGAGAACGGGCGCGGGGCCTTTCAAGGGCGAAAAAGAGTGCGTTCATGGCGGCGAACGACGGCAGACTGTTTTGCGAGCAGTGCCTGCTGGAACCCGCTGTCGCGTTCAACGATCCCCTCGCCGATGCTTGTATCGAAGCGCATCACCGGGAAGTGGTTGTAGCGTCGATGGCGGAAGGTCATGTGACGAAGCTTGAGGATTTGGAGTGCCTCTGCGCGAATTGCCATCGTCTGGTCCATGCGCGCCTCAGGGCTGCCGAAAAGGCAGCCTTGGTCACGACCGCACCGGCTTGAGAACTTGGCAATGCGCTGGCTCAGCCTGCAGCCCCGGCGATCCCGCGCTGGAGGCGGCTCTTTTCCATCTTCGTGCTCTTCTTGAAAGGTCAGGCCATGTCCGGTCAGTCCGGACGTCGGCAGAAGCCTCGAACAGATCTGCCCGGACCCGCTTCAGCGACCAGCATCACGAGCGCGCCTAACAGGAAAAGGCGCGCCCCCCGTGCTCGGTGGCTACAACGGCCTGAACCAAGCTGGCCGGATATGGTCGGCGAGGCCGCCAGCGTGACGGGGGAAGCGAGTAAACACTCCGATATCGCGGCTTCCATTCGTAGACGCGAACACCGGCCAAAGGCGGGTTACGACCGAATCTGTCGTGCCTTAGATCGACACCCTCTTGAACTTGACGAACCCGGTTCGCGCGAATCTTGGATCTAAGGAAGAACAAAAAGAGAACAGGTGATTGTGCGGCGGGAATCTTTCTGCCATCCTGACGAAAATCGACACAGGGTCAGGGCGAATCAATGCAGAAGCCGCGCGACAGGCATAACGAATTCCGGACGCTGAGAATGCGGGCCGGTCTGAGTCGGGAGGAAGCGCGCGATCTTTTGAAGGTTTCAGACCACACCGCTTATCGCTATGACAATGGAACGAGCGTGCCCAATGCTCTGGCCCTTCAGGTTCTCAGTCAGGCTGCGGAACAGTCGCAGTCTTCGGGAAATGTTCCTTCCGCATTCCGGTTTATTGACCTGTTCGCCGGAATCGGGGGGCTGCGCTTAGGCTTTGAGAGTATTGGCGGCCATTGTGCGTTTACGTCCGAATGGGATTTGAATGCCCAGAAGACATATAATCTGAACTTCCGCGACAACCATGAGCTTGCCGGGGACATTCGTGAGTACGCGGCCGATCCGGCGCGGATTCCGGAACATGACCTGTTGCTGGCCGGCTTCCCCTGCCAGCCCTTTTCCATCGCCGGTGTGTCGAAAAAGAACGCCCTCGGGCGTCCGCACGGCTTTCTGTGCGACACCCAAGGGACGCTATTCTTCGATACCGCCCAAATCATCGCCCACCATCGGCCAGCGGCGTTCGTTCTTGAGAACGTCAAGAATCTGGAGCGACACGACGGCGGCAACACCTTCCGAACAATCATGCACGTGCTTCGCAATGAGCTGGGCTATCACGTCACTGCGCGAGTGATAAGCTCAGAGCCTTGGGTGCCGCAGAAGCGGGAACGAATCTTCATCGTCGGCTTCCGCGAGAAGAATGACTTCGATCTCGACGCCCTGAAACTTCCCGATAAGAAGGACGGCCCGAAGCTGGGCTCGATTCTCCAGCCGCATGAAGAGGTCGACCCCAAATACACGCTGACGCCGCGCCTGTGGGAGTATCTTAAGGCTTATCGGGCCAAGCACGCCGCTGCCGGCAACGGCTTCGGTTACAGCCTGTTCGGACCTAATGACGTCGCCCGGACCTTGTCAGCCCGCTACTACAAGGACGGGTCGGAGATCCTGATCGACCAGAACGGAGAGCGGCCGAGACGCCTGACGCCTCTTGAATGCGCCCGGTTGATGGGTTTTGAACGTGGCGAGCGACATTTCAAACTGTCGGGCTCCGACACCCAATCCTATAGGCAGTTCGGAAACTCGGTCGTCGTGCCGGTTGTCGAGTTCCTTGCCGCCGCCATGCGCCCGTATCTAGAAGAGGCGATCGCTCGCGGCCCCGCAGACGAAAGGCAGCCCGTGGCAACGGTGACGCGTCCTGATCGCGAGCCGGAGCTGGCCTTTGGCTGATATCGTCACGGCTGCAGTGCGCAGCCGGATGATGTCGGGCATCCGGAGCAAGGACACCAAACCCGAACTTGTACTTCGCAAGGCGCTGCACGCTCGAGGCTTTCGCTATCGTCTTCACGACCGATCCCTGCCTGGAAAACCGGACATCGTCTTCCCGGTTCGGCGGGCGGTCATCCAGGCGCACGGCTGTTTCTGGCACGGGCATGATTGCCATCTGTTCAAGTGGCCCTCCAGCCGGCCGGAGTTCTGGCGCGTTAAGATCGCCCGCAACCGGGAGGTCGATGTCCGCAACGAGGCGGCCCTCGCGACGCTCGGTTGGCGACAGGCCACAGTGTGGGAATGTGCGCTGAAGGGGCGAGAGCGCCTTCCGCTCGAGACAGTTGTGAGTGATTGTGTATCTTGGTTGCGCGACGGCGCAGGGCCGTTGGAGATTCGGGGAAGCTGAGCGTGAGGCACGGAAGCCTGTCCGCCTATTTCCAAGGGGTCGCCGCTAAGAGGCTGGCGGCGGTTGACGCCAGTTCCGCCAGCTCTAACCAGCACGAAGTTACGGGCTCGGAGCCGCTTCTGCGCATCCTTGGCGATCAGGACCGCAAATTTCCACGCGGCGGCTCCGACTGCCGCTTTCCCAGCACCTATATCTGGCTTGGCGGCGAGGGCGAGGCGCTGACGGAGGAGGGCCAGCTTTCGTGGTACGACGCCCGCCGGAACGTGGCCACCCGCCGTGCGGAATGGCGCCTCTACTATCAGGATAATCCCATTACCGAGCTGATGCGCCCGGGTGACACCCTGTTCATCGCGCTCAGACCCGACGGCCAGCTGATGTTCATCGTCACGCCGGAAAACAGCACCGGCGAAAGCCAGTTGCTCTGGCTGTTCGGTCTTAACCCGCAGCCTCAGCTTGAGTTTGAGCCACGCAATTTCGGTCCGGACACCGATAGCGAAATCGACTTTTCCGCCCGCTTTATTCTGGATGAACTGGGAATCGAGGCCGAGGAACCAGAGTCCGATCGCCTCGACGCACTGCTCGAGCCATATGGTATGGCCTTTCCTAAGACGGCGGTCTTTTCCGACCTGGCGCGTCAGTCGCTTCCGGATCTGTCGCCCCGGGACGAACCCGACAGGACCCTGATGGCCTGGATGGAACGTGAGGAACTGCTGTTCCGGCGCCTTGAACGGCGCATCGTGGCTGACCGGATCGCGAACGGGTTCCGGTCATCCGATGGCGAGGATGTCGACGGCTTCCTAGCCTTTTCGCTCAGCGTCCAGAACCGGCGCAAGTCGCGAGTTGGATACGCCCTCGAGCACCATTTGTCGGCGATCTTTTCAGCCAACGAGGTGCGATTCCAGCAAGGGGCAGAGACCGAAAACCGAAACAAGCCCGACTTCCTATTTCCCGGCGAGGCCGCCTATCGTGACCCGAATTTCCCCGTTGAGGCCCTGACCATGCTTGGCGCGAAATCAACCGTGAAAGACCGCTGGCGACAGGTTCTGTCGGAGGCGGTCCGGCTTCCGAACAAACATCTTTTGACCTTGGAGCCAGGGATCTCGGTCAACCAGACTGAGGAGATGGGGGCGAAGGGTCTGCAACTCGTCGTTCCAAGGGCCGTCCACACAACGTATCGGCCCGCCCAGCAACCGCTACTTATGGATCTTGCCGGTTTCCTCACGCTGGTTCGGGGCCGCCAGCAAATGCTCGATGTAGTCATTTGAACCATCACCCAAAGCCGATCTTCTCTCTGCTTGAGGGCCCTAACAGGTGCCCGGCCGCGGCGGGACTGATGCAGGCGCTCCTCTGCGGTCGGGCTTTCAGCCGCGTCGCTGAGTGCCCGGCCGCCGGCCGCCGCGCATGAAGCTTGGAGATCCAATGCCAGAAGATTCCGGCGGTGCAGGGCAGACGTCTACGGACGCGATATTCGATCTCTCTGCTATATCCCCGGAGCAGGCTGCGGTCTTACGCATCCCGACTAGACATGAGACAATCATCTTCATACCTCTGGACAGTATTGGCGTCACTAACTCGCCGCGGGATATCGTCGATGATCTCGGCATGGCCTCATGGTGCTGTGAGCAGCTTGCGGCGTGCGGCGACAGTGTCGCTGCCGAACACGACTATCCGGTAGGCACGCACAAAACCCGGATCAAACTCACGATTGCCGGCGCGAATGGAAAGCTCGCCGAGACCTTAGGCCGTTGTTCTGTTGTCTACACTGCCGTCGATGATGACGATGAAGCGGGACAGCGCCGGTTTCAGGATGCCTACGAAACGGTACTGGCCTACCGGGGACAGCTTGAGAGTGGCATCTACCACGCTCGGGTTCCTGAGGTTATCGACTGGTATATGGCAAACCTGATCGGGGGTGCGTTGTGGGAGATTCTCGCCGATGCGCCTGACCTGTACGATACGCTTGTCAGCCAGTTTCCGGAGCGAAGGACCGGCTTCTGGAAGAGCGCTTTCAGCAGCCGCTTCGCGACCACCTGCTACGCCTCGCCCGACAGCTGGATTCTTCCCCGTGACATCGAACCCGACGTATTTTTTCAGGCGACCCGGCAGCAGTACCGGATGTCAAACTTCATCAGGGCCAGCGTTCTGACCATAGACAACGCCTCCTATGTGACCGGCGAGGGTGTGTTCGCTTTCTTTCCGATGGCGCAATACTTCCGCTCTCGCGCCTGCGTGAGCCTGACCCGGGAATTCGATGAAGACGAATACCCGGTCCTGTTTGACTGGTCGAAGGCGGCGTTCAGCCACTCCCCGTGGCTCGATGCGTTCGGCCCGACCTCCGAACGATCAGATGCCGAACCCGTCTCCGGCCGGATGGAGTGTCTTGTCGATCCGGACAGTACACTCGTCATTGTTGGCGATGGGGAGTTCAGGTACCTGATGTACGATACGCGCCCGGTTTCCATGGACCGGATCAAGCATGTCCACCATCAGCTGGGCCTCACCAGTGAGGCGCTGGCCGGCAACATCGGCCTTTCCTTCCATCCGAAATACGACTGGGCCGCGCTTGATGATGAGCGTTTTGAAGAACTTTGCTACGACCTGATCTTCGCTCACCCTAGATTCAATTCGGAAACCATACGCAAGCACGGAAAATCACGCTCGCGCGATGGAGGTCGTGATATCGAGGTGTACGAGACCGTCCGCTACGGCGCTTCGCCGCGGAAATGGATTTTCCAGTGCAAACTGGTCACCTCGTCCGCCTCTCTATCGGCGACAAAGCTTCAGGACATTGGCGACCTGATCGACCACTACGGAGTCGGAGGGTTTGGCGTCATGACGTCTGCGCCGATTGACGCCACGCTGTATGACAAGCTCGACGGCGTGTGCAGCCGCCGTGGAGTTGAGCAGCTCAATTACTCGGGACTGGAGATCGAGCGATCGCTAGTGCGAAACCAGACCATTTCTCGCCGCTATTTCCCTAGGCCTTGAGCATTGCGAAGTCCCGGAAGTGCCGGTGAAGCGGCGGGCTCCGAAGAGACACCGCGATCGGCCGAACGCGGACATTCCCTTCAATGGCAATTTGGCGTCTGGTGTCCGTCTCAATCCCGATGTCCCCCGTTGGCGCCTTGGTAGGCGTCCTACCGTGGCTACCCGAGACATCGTTGAACTGGCCACGCGTCTAGCCGTCGCCTCGTGCTTTCTCTGCTGAATCATTAGAAGCTGTCGTCTTCTCAACGTTCGTTCTCTCCCCGCTAGCAAGCGAGTAGCTCGTGCTTCGCCCGCCGGCTCCATCTCTCATCAGCACTCCCCGCTGTACCAAATCGCTCATGTCGCGCAGCGCCGTGTCCGGCGACGTCTTCGCCAGTGCCGCCCATTTGGCGTTGGTCAGCTTGCCTTCGAAGCCGTCGAGCAGGCGATTGAGCACCTTTTTCTGGCGTTCGTTAAGCGGCTGGTCGGCCAGGGCGTCCCAGAAGCGCGCCTTACGTATGACGCTGGCCAGGATGGTCTCGGCGCCGTCGAAGGCGCGGTCGAGACAGGCGATAAACCACAGCAGCCAGGCGGTGATGTTCAAGCCGCCCTTCTGCGTAACCTCCAGCATCTCGTAGTAGGCTTTCCGCTCGGCGCGGATCTGGGCGGACATGCTGTAGAAGCGCTGCGGCGTGCCCTCGGCGCGGGCCAGGGCGAGGTCGGCGATGGCGCGGGCGATGCGGCCGTTGCCGTCGTCGAAGGGGTGGTTGGTGACGAACCAAAGGTGGGCGACGCCGGCTTTCAGCACCGGATCAGGTGAGGCGGCTTCGAACCAATGCAGGAAGGCGGCCATTTCGGCGTTTAGTCGGCCGGCAGCCGGGGCTTCGTAATGGATGCGTTCGCGGCCGACCGGGCCTGAGACGACCTGCATCGGGTCGCCGTCTGGTTGGCGCCAAGCCCCGACGGTGATCCGGCTCATGCCGCTTCGGCCCGTCGGGAAAAGGGCGGCGTGCCAAGCGAACAGGCGGTCGGACGTGAGCTGCTGGGGGTAGTTCTGAGTTGCGTCGAGCATCATTTCGACGACGCCCTCGACGTTGCGATCAGCCGGGACCAGGCCGACGACGTCCATGCCCAGGCGGCGGGCGATGGAGGAGCGGACCTGGTCTCGGTCCAGGACTTCACCCTCGATCTCGCTGGACTTCAGCACGTCCTCGGTCAGGGTGCGAAGGACGGCTTCCTCGCGCAGCGGAAAGCCCAAGGCCTCCATCCGTCCGATCAGCCGGCCCTGGCGATGGCGGACGGCGGCGAGCGGTTGCGCGAGGGCGCTGTCGTCCCAAGTCAGGTTGGGCCAATCGGCCAGTTCGTGGATGTAGGTCATATTTGCCGCGCTTTCTGCGGTGAATGTGGAGGCTATTCGCCGCAAGGGCAAGATCTAATCCACGCAAAGTGTGCGGTGAATGTCGGGTGTATTCGCCGCCTGCGTCTTGATCAGGCCGCGAGTTGCCGGGCGCCACAGGGCTGCAGCGCGATGGATACGCCTCTCGCCGCCAGCGGCTCGCCCACGAGATCCGTCAGTCGGGTGAAGGCAATGGGGCTAGTGCAGAGGATGCGCCGTTCGTCGGGCTCCCATCTGGCGCGATCTAGGTAGCTCACCGCCGCACCTTCCCCGGCGATTTGCACGACCGTCTGGCGGATTTCAGCTTGAGCGAACGGGATGACCCGCGCCAGCGTCGCAGCGCCGCTGTCCGGTCGTCGGCTTTCGGCGGCGCGAAATCTTTTAATGGGTTCATAAAGGTATTGTCGGTCACCGGTGACCGGTTTTCGTGTAGATGATGTCCGCTTTTCTGGCGTTTGAGCGGTCGCCTGCGTCCGCTTTTCGCGGGTTTGATCGGTCGCGGATGTCCGGTTTTGCGGCGCCTCGGCCGCTTCGTCGGGAACGGTTGCGCGGCAGATGTTGGTGCGGCCGCGTCCCCGGCGGACCTCGACCTCCAGATAGTCGGCGGTCTGAAGCTCTTCGAGCAGGCGTCGCAGTTGGCGGGGGCTGACGCCCAGGCTGGTGGCCATGCTCTCTTGGCCGCGCCAGGCGCCGCCTTCGCAGGGGTTCAGGTCGTGGAGGATGAAGCCGGCGACGGCCTTGGCCTGGAGGCTGATCTTGGGATCGCTGGCGATGCGCTGATGCCAGGCCAGTTTTTCGGCGACGAAGTTTTCCGGATCGAGGCGGCGGGTCATCGGCGCGCCTCCGACGTTGCGGCCGGGCAGGGCAGGGGGTAGAATGCCTTCGGCCTTGAGTGTTGTGCCAAGCCCATTCGAACCCCGTCGAGCGCTGCAACGCTGGCGGGGTTTTTCGTGACCGGGAGGCGTCCCGAGGGGTTAGCCAAACGAGAAAAATCCCTAGGGATTTCAATATACGCCTTACACCCCGTTAGACGAAGCAAGATGTTGAATTCACGAGAAGAAACGACTTCCTCTCTGTCCGCCACCCGCGTTCAGAACTGTGAACTCCGGCAAAGTCTGAATCAGGATTTGTTGCTGCGGATGCAACGACGTGGGTCGAGCCCTGAATATTGATTTCCCCAGGCCCGACATCCACACGCGTGACAAGCGCACGGACATATCGCCGGCTGATCTGAGGTGGTGCCGAAAGGAGATTCTGGCGCAGTCGTGATGACAGTCGTTCAGCGTCTTCCAAGCCAATTGGCTTCAGTTCCTCGCGCATCTTGGCGGTCCGTAGTCGGACAAGCGTACGCAAACGGTCTTGCTCGGTCTCCATTTGCATCTGCTTCTGACGCACCGTGTCGGTCTCGGCCAACTTGCCTTCCAGCAGCATGTCCACCAACTTGGCCTGCTTCTTCTCCAAGGCGGCCAGCACCCCGGGCGAGAGCCGGCAGGTTCGTTTCACTCTGACTTCGAACGAACTGCGCTACTGGAGTGCGGCTGAGCGGGAATGGTCCTCGATCCCGCGACATTCGATGTCTGGGTGGGGAGATTCCCGCGCTGAACTGAAGACCGGCTTCACGGTGGCCCCATGAGCTACGCCGGACGTTTCGCAGGCCGCACCGCCCTCGTCACGGGCGGCGCCTCGGGGCTGGGCAAGGCTACGGCCGGATCGTCAATGTCGCCTCGGTCGCCGGCAAGGAAGGCAATCCCAGCGCCAGCGCCTATTCGGCGTCCAAGGCGGGGGTGATCGGCTTCACCAAGTCGCTGGGCAAGGAACTGGACGGCAAGGGCGTCATCGCCAACAGCCTGACCCCCGCCACCTTCGAAAGCCCGATCCTGGAGCAACTGCCCCAAAGCCAGGTCACTACATGCGCTCCAAGATCCCGATGGGTCGCCTGGGCGAGGTCGACGAAAGCGCCGCCATGGTCTGTTTCATGGCCTCGGAAGAATGCAGCTTCACCACCGCCTCGACGTTCGACACGTCCGGCGGACGCACCACCTATTGAGCCGAAATCAGACCCGTCGGTCTGGCCGTGAGACTAGGGTTCGACCATCAGCCTCGCACCGCCGTCAGCGTCCAGATCCATCATGGCCCGATGCATCGCGGTCGCGGTCGGCCATTGCGGCAGGCCTTGACCGTTCGGATCGCCGGTCTTGACGAAGTTCAGCAGATAGCCGCCCGCGACGGCGCTGGCCGACCGATCCCGGGCCGTGGTCCGGTCGCCATACTTGGCTTCGACAGTGCGGAAGAAGAACGGGACCTCGGTCGCGTGCGCGGCACCGCGCGTTTCGGGCGTGCGGTCGCTGTCGGCCACATAAGAGAAGCGGTAGTAGTGGACGGGTGCCCCCTGGGCGCTGATCCGGTCCGTCATCTGGCGAGCTCCGGCGATCATGAAACCGCTCGGACCGCCAATGTCGTCGCTGGTGGCGCCGATCATGATCGGGATGCGGGGAAAGCGACCGGTCTCATAGGCTCGGACAGGATCGACGGCGATCCGGCCGTCGACGACGGGACTGCTAAAGGTGCGCAGGCCTTCGGCGGGCGCGAAGAGGGCCATCATGTTCAGCCCGTCCGTCACCTGTTCGGCGGAGAGAACGCGCAGCTTCTCCATGGCGTCGGGATCGTCGGCGGCGATGTCGTGGCGGGCGGCGAAGGCCAAGCCAGTCGCCTCCGCCGTCGCCACTGTGGCCGGTCCCATGCCGCCGGCTCCGCCCGACTGAATGACAGCCTTTTGGAACAGGCCCTGGGACAGGGAAGAGGTCAACAGGGTGTGGACCGACATGCCGCCAGCGCTTTCGCCGATGACGGTCACGTCGTTCGGATTTCCGCCGAAAGCCGCGATGTTGCGCCGGACCCAGTTCAGGGCGGCGATCTGGTCCAGAAATCCGTAGTTGGCCAAGAGGCCGGCGTCTGGGTTTGCGCGGGTCAGGGCCGGATGGGCGAAGGTTCCGAAACGGCCGACCCGATAGTTGAAACTGACCACGATAACGCCGTCCTTGGCCAGTTCGGCGCCGGAATAGGTGGGGGAGAGGCGCCGCCGTTGACGAAACCGCCGCCGTAGATCCAGACCATGACCGGCAGGCCTGTGGTCGCCCCCGCAGGTTTCCACACGTTCAGATACAGACAGTCCTCGGCCGGGGGCGTCCCCAATGGCGCGGCGTCGCTGGGGAAGGGCGTCTGCATGCAATCATGGCCATAGGCATTCGCCTCGCGCACGCCGGTCCACGTCTCGACGGCCTGAGGCGCACGCCAGCGCAAGGGGCCGACCGGCGGGGCGGCGAAAGGCACGCCCTTGAAGGCGTCGACACCGCTGTGGGCGATGCCGCTCAGGACGCCTGATTCGACGGCGACCCTTGGTGTGGCAGTCGTTTCGCGGGCCATGACGGCCTGTGGCATGAGCAAGGACAAGACGGACAGACCGCCTGCTATCATCGAAGGAAAATGGGTCACGTCGGTCTCCGTCATCCAGTGTGCGGCATGGAGGCTTGGCGCCGTCCTGTCGATTGGTATAGCGCTAAACTCAATCCGTGAAGTACGGGATCGAGAAAGGGAAACCCCATGAGAGCTCCGATCTGTCTGTTCCTGACCGCCGTATTGGCCGCGCCGACGGCCGCCGCGGCGAATCCGACCTGGCGCGACTTGAATCACAACGGCCAGCTTGACGTTTACGAGGACGCTCGCCAACCGGTCGACGCCCGTGTCGAGGATCTGGTGGGGCAGATGACGGTCGAGGAAAAGGCCGGGGCCATGATGCACGGCAGCCTGCCGGCGGGCGACTCTCTGGGGCATGGCGGCGAGGCCTACGATCTGGAGGCCGTGGGCGAGATGATCGCAAAAGGTCATCTCAACAGCTTCATCACCCGTCTGGTCGTGCCGCCCGCCCAACTGGCCGAGCAGAACAACGCCATCCAGAAGCTGGCTGAGGACGCGCGGTTGGGGATTCCGGTCACCATCTCGACCGATCCACGCAATCACTTCCAGGCCGTGTTGGGCGCCAGCACTGCAGGCGGCGGTTTTTCGCTGTGGCCGGAAACGCTGGGTCTCGCCGCGATCGACGATCCCGAATTGGTGCGCCGGTTCGGCGATACGGCGCGCCGCGAGTACCGCGCGGTCGGCATTCACATGGCGCTGTCGCCCCAAGCCGATTTGGCCACGGAACCGCGATGGTCGCGCGTGACGGCGACCTTCGGTTCGGATCCCGCCTTGGTCTCGCGGATGGTCCAGGCCTATGTCGATGGGTTCCAGGGCGGGCCGGACGGCGTCAGGTCGGACGGCGTAGCCACGGTCGTCAAACACTGGGTAGGTTACGGCGCTCAGCCTGAAGGCTTCGACGGTCATAACCAGTACGGTCGTGTCGCGCGGCTGAACGACGACAGTTTCGCCCAGCACGTCGCCGCCTTCGACGGAGCCTTCGCTGCTCACGCCGCCGGCGTCATGCCAACCTATCCGCTGCTGGAGGGCGTGACCTATCGCGGTGCGCCGCTTGAGACCGTGGGGGCGGGGTTCAACGCGCAACTGCTGAACGGCTTGCTTCGAACGGAAAAGCGGTTCGAGGGAATTGTCCTGTCCGATTGGGCCATCACCAACGATTGCCCCGAAACCTGTTTTGCTCCAACCGCCGAGCGTCCGCAGGAGCCCCAGGCCATCGGCATGCCCTGGGGCGTGGAGGCGTTGAGCCAGCCGCAGCGGTTCGCCAAGGCGACCATGGCGGGCGTCGACCAGTTCGGCGGAGTGAACAGCCCGGGCCAGCTTCTGGCAGCGATCCGGGCCAGTGAAATTCCGGCTGAACGGCTGGATCAGTCAGTGCGGCGCATCTTGCGCCTGAAGTTCGAACTGGGCCTGTTTGACAATCCTTACGTCGATCCAACAGTCGCAGGTCAGGTCGTGGGCGACGCCTCGTCCCAGTCTCTGGCCGACGCGGCGCAGAGGCGAGCCCAAGTGATCCTGGAGGATCGGCCTGGCGACAAGCGCGCGGTTCGCACCGTCTGGCTGTATGGCATCGACTCGGCCGAGGCGGCGCGGCGTGGCTGGACCTTGGTCGAGGATCCGGCCCAGGCTGATCTGGCGGTTCTTCGTATCGACGCGCCGTTCGAACGTCTGCAT
This sequence comes from Brevundimonas sp. AC546, assembly GCF_979258305.1. Classification (NCBI taxonomy): domain Bacteria; kingdom Pseudomonadati; phylum Pseudomonadota; class Alphaproteobacteria; order Caulobacterales; family Caulobacteraceae; genus Brevundimonas; species Brevundimonas sp. AC546. The sequence continues at coordinate 1,286,116 of NZ_OZ409849.1, read as the reverse complement.
CCGAACCATTTCTTCGGCTCCCGCCAGAATGAGGGACGTCTGGATTTCCGTGAAGACGACGCCGCATATCAGGCTGTGGTCAAGGCGCGTGCGGCGCGTCGCAGCGTGGTCGCGGTCAATCTGGATCGTCCGGCGGTGCTGACCGACATTCGCGACAAGGTCGACATGCTGATCGCCACCTTCGGTGCCAGCGATGCGGCTGTGCTGGACGTCGTCACTGGGCAGGCGAAGGCCGAGGGTCGTCTGCCGTTCGAACTGCCGTCCAACATGGCGACCGTCGAGGCACAGGACTCGGCGTCGCCGGACGACAGCGCGGCGCCTCTGTATCCGCGCGGTTACGGCCTGGGCGCAGAGACCGAATAGACGGCGGAAGGAGCGGGGCCGGTCGAGCCGCGTGCGATCAGCGTATGAGGCGTCACCCGATCCTGCAGGATGACGGGAGGCGCAGCGGATGCTCGGGCCGATGTGATCAGGGCGCCGACCAGGGTCGCGATCGCCTCGTCGGCCATCTGCGAGACGGGCTGAAACAGGGTGGTCAGCTTCGGCTGAACCCGCAACGCCAGAGGGCTGTCGTCGAAGCCGGCGATGGAAACGTCGTCGGGGACGCGCAGGCCACCCGCCTGGGCGACGGCGACGGCCGCTGCAGCCATGTCGTCGTTGGCGGCGAAGACAGCCGTGGGTTTGCCGCCCGAGCCCAGCAGGGCGGTCATGGCGATCAAGCCGCCATCGAAGGTGAAGTCGCCTTGGAAGATCAGGTCGGGATCGGCGGCCAGTCCAGCGTGAGACAGGGCCTCCTCGAAGCCGGCCCGACGGGATGCGCTGCTGGAATGGGACGGCGGACCTTGAATGTGAGCGATGCGGCGATGTCCGAGATCCAGCAGGTGACGCGTCATGTCGAAGGCCGCCTGCCTGTCGTCGATGCGAACGCTGGGAATATGAAGTTGGGGTCGTCCCGAGGAGAGCGTCATCAGCTTCAGCGGCGCCAGCGCGGCGATGTCGGCCTCGGTCAGGGTTTCGCCAAAGGGCGGCGCCATCAGCACGGCCTGAGCCCCGCTGCTTTTTAGCCGCTGCAGGGCGTCGCGCCCGCCGCACGGGTCCGACGGTCTCCATTTTTCGACGATGAGTTGCGCCCCCAGGCGGGACGTGGCGTCGATTACACCCAGGACCATGCTGCTCAGATAGCCGTGGTCGAAGTCCGGAAGGTGCAGGCCGATCCGCAGTGGCATGCCGCTGGCCAGGCTGCGAGCGGCGAGATTGGGAACATACCCCAGGGCGCTGATCGCGTTCTCGATGGCGGCGCGCGCTTCTTCACCGACAGGCTTTCGACCAGATAGCAGGTTGGACACCGTCATGGTCGAGAGGCGGGCGCGCCGGGCGACATCCTGCATGGTGACGGTCTGCGTCATTCGCCTTGGAGTTCTGGCCACCGGTCGCCTAGCCCTTCATCAGACGCCCTTCTTCTCGACGGCGTTCGCGACGGCGTCAATGTCGGACTACGAGGATGTCGGGCCGGCGCACCGGTTACTTTTGCTCAGATCCCAGGCCTGTCAGGACGAACTGCTTGGATCAGGGTGTGTCATTCGCTCTTTCGATTCAGTCCCAGACCGGCGCCCTTCCAGCCGTACCAGGCGACGACGGCGAAATAGACGGCGGGCAGAAGGAAGGCGATGTTGGCGCCGTAGGTGTCGGCGATCTTGCCCATCGGCCAGGGCAGCAGCACCCCGCCGCCGATAGCCATGACCATTAGCGAGGACGCCTTCTTGGTTCCGGCGCCCAAACCGGTCGTCCCCAGGGCGAAGATGGTCGCAAACATGGTCGACATGAAGAAGAAGACGGCGATCACGGCAACCGGCGAAACGATGTCGATCCTGCGGCGACGACTAGGGTCAGGACCACATTGATGACGCCGTAGGCGGTCAGCAGGGCGCGTGGCTTGATCTTCAGCAGCAGGACGGTGGCGAAGAAGCGGCCGACCAGATAGCCGATTGCGGCCAGCGACAGCATGAAGGCAGTACTGTCAGGTTAACGGCCGCAGGACATAACTTGGTCAGCCGCACATGATCTCAGGCGGTAGCCACTGCCCAGGCCTCACCAGCCCCCGCCGAAAGCGACGGAGGTTCATACGGCTGATGAGATGTCGTTGGGCGTAGAAGGTGTTATAAATCGCGACGTGGGTGGTGAGGAAGCGCTGGGCTGAAACCTGGGATTTGAAAAGCTGCTGCTGCCGCTCTCGTCGGCGGATCGGGAGGTGGGAGTTTCCGCTCGATTGTTTTCTCGAAGCCGGCTGGGAAAATGTCGGCGCCGCAGGCCCAGCTGGCCCAAGGCCGCTTGGTAAGACGCGAGCCCATCCGTCACGATCTTCTTCGGCTCAATGGGCTGGTTTCGCAGCAGGCGCCGGAGCAGCTTCAAGGCCGCTTCGGTGTCTCGCCGTCTCTGAACGACGACGTCCAACACCTCGCCTTCATCATCCACGGCGCGCCATAGAAACATGCGCTTTCCGCCGATGGAGCAAACGACCTCGTCGAGGTGCCCGCCTGGAGACGGGCGAAGCTTCTTCAGCCGTCGTGCGATCTGCGGCCCGAACTTGATGGTCCAGCAGCGGATGGTCTTATGGCTGACGTCGATCCCGCGCGCGGCCATCAGCTCTTCGACATCGCGAAGGCTGAGGCTGAAGCGAAAGTAGAGCCGCACGGCCTGCCGGATCACCGCCGCTGGAAAGCGATGGCGCTCGAACGATAGTGGCTTCACGAAATGCGATCTCCGATCAGACCCTTAAGCGGCCCTGAAGTGGGACAAGTTAGCGTTACACTGACAGCACCGTTCGTCCTGCTGACCCTTGCGCTGGCGGCGACGGCGGCGGCGCCCGGTGCGGCCCTGGTCATCGTCGCCTCGCTGGTGGTGGGGGTGACGGCGACCGTCGCACAGCAGATCGTGCCGTTTGCGGCCCACCTTTCGTCGCCGGCAAAGCGGGGCGCGACGGTCGGAACGGTCATGTCAGGCGTCCTGTGCGGCATCCTTCTCAGCCGGACATTGGTGGGCTTCGTCGGCGCGCACTTTGGCTGGCGTGAGATGTTCTGGCTGGCGCGCCGCTGGCCCTGATGGCCGGCGGATTGATGTTTGTAGCCCTGCCCACAAGCCGGCCCGATAGCCGACTGTCCTATCCCGCCTTGCTTCGCACACTGATCGACCTGTGGCGCGAGTTCCCGGCCCTGCGGCTTGCCGCCCTTACCCAGGCGCTGCTGTTCGGCGCCTTCGCCGCATTCTGGACCATACTGGCGTTGCGGTTGCAGGAGCCGCGCTTTGGCTTGGGCTCCGATGTGGCGGGCCTGTTCGGCGTGGTCGGGGCGGTCGGCATCATCGCCGCACCGATCGCGGGCCGGGTGGCGGACCGGCGCGGGCCGCATGACGTGATCGCGCTGGGGGCGCTGCTGACCCTGGCGTCTTGGATACTCTTCGGCGCCTGGACCTCGATCGCCGGTCTGGTCGTCGGGGTCATACTGCTCGATTTCGCCGTGCAGAGCGCCCTCGTGTCGAACCAGCACGTCGTCTACGCCCTGCGGCCTGAGGCGCGCAGCCGAATCAACACCATGTTCATGGGCTCCATGTTCCTGGGCGGCGCGGCGGGTTCGGCGATCGCCACGGTCGCCTGGTCGCGGTTCGGCTGGACTGGCGTGGTCGTGCTGGGGGCCGTTGCGGCGGCGATTGCTGTCGCGCTTCAGGTTCACAGCCTGATGGCCTGGAATCGAACCGTCGGCCTGTCCTAGCCCTTGGTCGAGCTTGCACTGGATTGATCTGACGGCTCAGCTTCCGTAGGCAGGTGGGACGTGGATCATCCGGGAGGGGCGATTGGCCGGAACTGAACAGGATGCGCCGGTCGTGATCGTGATCGACGACGATCCGATGGTGCGACGCGCCCTGGATTCTCTGTTTCGATCCATCGGTTTGGCGACCACTCTTTATGAGTCCGCGACAGCCTTTCTGGCGGCTCAGGCCCCCAACCGGGTCAGTTGCATCATCACCGACGTCCGAATGCCGGGTGTTAGCGGACTGGACTTCCAGAAAGCGCTGGCGGCGCAGGGCGTCACGACGCCGGTCATTGTGATCACCGGACATGGCGATGTGCCCATGTCCGTGGGTGCGATGAAAGCCGGGGCTGTGGACTTCCTGACCAAGCCCTTTCGTGATCAGGACTTGATAGACGCTGTCAACGAAGCCCTGGAGCGCGACCGTCGAGCGCGAGAACGCGCCGGGGACGTGGCCGGCGTCGAGGCGCGCTATGCCCAACTGACGCCGCGCGAGCGGCAGGTGATGGACCTGGTCGTCGGCGGGCTGATGAACAAGCAGGCGGCGGCCGAACTGGGTCTGAGCGAGGTCACCGTCAAACTGCACCGATCAAGCCTGATGCGGAAGATGCAGGTCCACACGGTCGCGGATCTCGTGCGGCTGTCTCAAGACCTGACGCCCAAGGCCCGCGCCTGACTGTCAATCGACAAGGACTGGCAAGGAAATCGACAGCCGGGCGCCGGCGCCCGGTTCGGAGATGATGGCGATGGTTCCGTCGTGCGCCTCGACGGTCGAACGGCAGATCGCCAGGCCCAGGCCCATCCCCTCGGCCTTGGTAGTGTAGAAGGCGTCGAATGCGCGCAGGGCGCTGTCGGCGTCGAACCCCGGGCCATTGTCGATGATGTCGATGACGGCCTGGCCGTCGTGCAGGCGGGTTCGCACAGCGACGGTCGGACCGGGCGTTTCTGCGGCAGTCATGGCCTGGGCCGCATTCATCACCAGATTGACCACCACCTGTTGCAACAGGACGCGATCCGCCTGGATGACGGCGTCGGCGGCGGCCAGTTGCGCGCTGATCGTAATGCTCATGCGGCCGAGATCGTGATGGACCAGACTCAACGCCTCAGTCGTCAGCACGTCAATGGCCACCCGTTCGGTCTCTGGCCTGTTGCGGCTGACCAGTTTGCGCACCCGCTTCACCACGCCGGTGGCGTGGCGGGTGGCATGCAGGACGTCGGCCAGGGCTTCACGCGTCTCGTCCAGATTGGGTGGGGACCGGTCCATCCAGCGCAGGGCCGCTTCGGAAGAGGTCATGATGGCGGCGAGCGGCTGGTTCACCTCGTGCGCGATGGAGGCCGACAGCTCGCCCATGGCGGCGGCGCGCAGGGCTTGGTCGGCCTCCTGTTTGGCCAGGTCGAAGGCGAGCTGAAGGCGACGACGCTCAGCGATGTTCAGGATGACCGCCTGGATCCGATCGGTTTCGCCGCCGGGCGGCGGGAAGGTGATGGCGACGATGATCGGTATGGTGCGACCGTGCCGGTCCAGCACATCGGTCTCGGCCTGATAGTAGCTGTGTCCCTCTTCGAACGCGACCAGGAAGTCGATGAAGCTGCCGCCCGTCGGCGGCAGGATTTCCGCCAGCGTCTGGAAGAAGTCTTCCTTGCGTTCGACGCCCAGCAGCTTCAGCGCCGTGTCGTTGGCATCGGTGATCGGAATCATCTGCTGGATTTCGCGAACGAACTCGGGGCGCTGCATCAGATAGCCGCGTAGATCCTCAACCCCCGTCTCGCGCAGCCGCCGCAGGGCTATCGTAAGCGGGGCGAGATCGTGCTCCCATATGCCGACGGCCAGGGTATCGAAGATGTTGCGATAGCGCGCCTCGCTGACCCGCAAGGCCGCTGCCTGGCTCAGCAGCGTCTGGCGGTCCCGCAAGGTCCTGACGACCAGAAGGCCGGTGATGCTGATGGCGGCGATGCTGACGCAAAACCGCAGCAGGGTGGCGAATTCCGGGTTGGGTCCGTGGTCGTACAGGAGGCTGAAGGTCGCCAGCCCGATCATTCCCGCAAACAGGAACTGGATCTTTCGCACGGACAGGAACTCGCCCAGCATCAGCAGCGGCACGACGTAGAAGACGGCGACGGCGCTGATCAGAGGCGTAAAGGTGTCCAGCAGGAAGATGGCCAGGATCAGCGGAGGGCTGATCCAAAGCCGCAGGCGGCGCAGCGCCTTGGAGGCAGGCCAGGGTCGCGCCTGATCCGTTCGGACTGACATCACGCCTGCTTCTCCCCTGCTTGCCGCCCACGCTTACGGCAGGGAGCGACGCGGCGGCAACGAAAGGATGGGGCGGGCGATCCGATGTCCGCATTTGCGTCCAAATTTCAGAGGGCGCGAGCAATAGGTTTCCGACACGCCGGCCTAGGGTGCAATCAACGGACAAGCCCCGAAAGGACCGCGACATGGATGATCAAGCCCTCAAGACCCGCCGCCTGGCGCCGCTTCGGACCCCGACGGGTCTGACGACCGAAGCGACGCAGGACATCGGCGGCGCGTTGAACGCCCTGCTGGCCGATGTCTTCGCCCTCTATCTGAAGACCAAGAACTTTCACTGGCACATGTCCGGTCCGCACTTCCGCGACTATCACCTGATGCTGGACGATCAGGGCGACCAGATCATCGCCATGACCGATCCGATCGCCGAACGCGTGCGCAAGATCGGCGGAACGACCCTGCGCTCCATTGGCCAGATCAGGACGCTGCAGCGCGTGCTGGACAACGACACCGACTATGTCAGCCCCGAGGACATGCTGGCCGAGCTGCGCGACGACAACGCCGACTTGGCCCAGCGCATGCGCGCCGTCCACACCATCACCAGCGATCTGGGCGACGTGGCGACCACCAGCCTGCTGGAAAACTGGATCGACGAGACCGAACGCCGCGTCTGGTTTCTGTTCGAGACCAGCCGTCGCGGAAACGTCTGATCACCCTGACTGGCTCGCCTTTGGCGGTCGCCGAGTATCGTAAAATGCAGTCGCCCCCTCTGGTCGCAGTCGTCGATGACGACAGCATGGTTCGTTCCAGTCTGACAGGACTGCTGCGGTCCATGGGGCTTCAGGTGCGCGCGTTCGACTCCGCCGAGGACTTTCTGGCAGTGTCGAACGAGGTGGTCGATTGCGTGATCTCCGACATGCAGATGCCCGGCTTGAGCGGCCTGGCCCTGCAGCGGGTGATACGCGCCAGTCGACCCGCGCTGCCGGTGATCTTCATGAGCGCCTTTCCCGACGCGATGACCCGCACGCGGGCCTTGGCGGAGGGGGCGTGCTGTTATCTGGAAAAGCCGTGTTCCGCCGATGATCTGTCGCGCTGTCTCGACCGCGCGCTCAACCTGTGACCGAGGCCGCCATGACCTGCTCCCATCTGAACACCATCGCGCATGTGACGCCCAGCGCGGCGGGATGCGAGGAATGCCTGAAGATCGGCAGCTGGTGGGTGCATCTGCGGCTGTGTCGCGAGTGCGGGCACGTCGGCTGCTGCGACGACTCGCCGAACCGCCACGCCCGTGCGCATTTCGAGGCGACCCGGCACCCCATCATCGAGGGTTACGATCCACCCGAGGGCTGGGGCTGGTGCTACATCGACCAGCAGGAGGTGGATATCGGCGCGCCGACGGCTCATCCGGGACCGATCCCGCGCTTCTTCTGAACGCCGTATCGAACGGCCGCCTCGTTCGAGAGGCGGCCGTTGTCGTTCGCTTCAATCCTGATCGACGCTCGCCAGATAGGCATGGATGGCCTGGACCACGACCGAGCCTTCGCCCACCCCCGCCGCCACGCGCTTGACCGAGCCGGATCTCACGTCGCCGACGGCGTAGATTCCCGGCCGGCTGGTCTCGTAAGGTGAGGCGCCGGGCGCTGTCTCGGACGGTATGCCTGTGATCACGAACCCGCTGTCGTCCAGCGGCAGGCAGTCCTTGACCCAGTCCGTATTGGGGCGTGCACCGATCATGATGAAGAGAGCGTGCGCCGGCACCTGCGTCTGGGCGCCCGTCGATCGGTCGGTCCAGATCACGCCGGACAACAGATGAGCGCCCTCAAGCTTCGTCACCTCGCTGTGGGCATACAGGGTGATGCGCGGCGAGCGGTGTATACGTTGGACCAGATAGTCCGACATAGTCGCCGCCAACCCCGGCCCCCGCACCAGCAGATGTACATGGCCGACGTGCTGCGACAGGTACATGGCTGCCTGTCCGGCCGAGTTTCCGCCCCCGACCACGACCACGTCCAGACCGCTGCAGAGTTTCGCCTCCATCGCGGTAGCGGCGTAGTGGATGCCGTGCCCCTCGAACCGGGCATACTCCGGGACATCCAGCTTGCGATAGTGGGCGCCGGTCGCCACCACCACGGCGCGGGCCTGAACGACCTGATCGTCTTCCAGCCGGATCGTGAAGGGATGGGCCGCGCAGTCCAGCGCCACGGCGGCGCGAGAGATGGACATGCGGGTCCCGAACTTCTGCGCCTGAACCAGGGCGCGCCCTGCCAGGGCCTGGCCTGAGATGCCGGTGGGAAAGCCCAGATAGTTCTCGATCTTTGAGCTGGTGCCTGCCTGACCGCCGGGGGCCAGGGTCTCGATCACCGCCGTCGAGAGCCCCTCCGACGCGGCATAGGTCGCCGCCGCCAGACCTGCAGGCCCGGCGCCGACCACCACCACGTCCCAGACTTCGGCCGGGTCGAACCGCTCGGTCAGGCCCAGGTGGTCGGCCAGGTCCGGCAGGCTGGGGTTGGACAGCACCGCACGGTCGGGCGAGATCACCACGGGCAGATCGCCCTCGCCGACGGAGAAGATCTCCATCAGATTGGCGGCGGCCGGGTCCGTCTTGGGGTCGACGGTGCGCAGCGGGTAGGAGTTGCGGATGATGAACCGCTCCAGTCGCTGGGTGTCGCCGTCATTGGGCTCTCCGATCAGAACCACGCCCGCCTGGCCGTGATAGAGGAAGCCCATCCGACGCAGGATGAAGGCGCGCATGATCAGCTCGCCGATGTCCGGTTCGGACGACATCAACCGCGAAAGGTCGCTGTGATGCACGCGGATCACCCGGCCGTCTGCCGTCGAGCGCCCCTCGACCAGCAGCGCGCGTTCCGACACCTGGTCCAGTTCGCCAGTGAACTGATGCGGTTGGTGGGTGATCAAGATCTCGTCGCCGCCAGTGTCGCTTTGGCGAACGATGGCGATCTCGCCCGTCACCACAACGAAGAAGTCCGCCCGTCGATCGCCGCGCCGGAACAGCACCTGACCTGCGGCGACGGCTTCCTCCTCGCCGTAGTTTCGCACGCGCGCCATCATCTCATCGCTCAGCCGGGGATAGACCTGGGCCGTGCGGGCATAGGGGTCGTCCGTGATCATGGGGTCGGCGGATGACATGGCGATCCTTCAAGCTGGCGATGACGACATCATCGCTGAAGCGGCGTTTGCAAGCTTGGATGAAACCCGCGCGGCCCAAACCCCTACCAAAGGATAGGGGGGCAAGACCAAGTCGGTATTCCACCACCCCTTCGTGCGATGGCGGACCAGGGCGGGGTCGATCAGTTTGGGTGCAGGACAAATCCCTGGAGGCCGCCATGACCGACGCACTCGTTACCTTCCCGCAAGCCCGCATCGGCGCGCCGACGGTGGAAAACCTGGGACCGACCGCGTTCCGCATTCTGGCTGAAGTCGAAGGCGCGCTGGATCGCAACGCCGCCGCCGCGCGCCACGGCGTGGGTCAGCTCCAGGCACTGCTGCGCGCCCTGCCGGTGTGGTCGGGCGAGGCCTATGATCGGTCGCGTGAACCGGTCCGCGCCGGCGGACCGACGCGCGGGGGGCTGGCGCCCTGGCAGATGAAGCAGGTGGCGGCCTTCGTCGACGCCAGCCTGGACGGGCGGATTTATGTCGAGGACCTCGCCACGCGTGTTCGCCTCAGCCCCAGCCATTTCTGCCGCGCCTTCAAGGTCACGACCGGCGAGACACCGCACGCCTATGTCATGCGTCGCCGCCTGGATAAGGCCAAGACCCTGATGCTTCAGACCGACGAGAGCCTGTGTCAGATCGCCGATGCCTGTGGCCTGGCCGATCAGGCCCACCTGACCCGCCTGTTCCGCCGCCACCTGGACACCACACCGTTCCAATGGCGTCGCGAGAGTCGCATGGCCGCCTGACACGCTCGCCGATGCAACGGCGCCAAGTGCAGCGGTTCGGTCCAAGACCGCGCCGGACCCCAGGGTCAATCTGCTGGAGTCGCTTACGGGCGCGGCCGCACCGCGTGACCCACTGGGACCTGTGCAAATGACGGCATTCGTATCCGACTTCCCCCAGGCGTCTCGTCGCGGCCTTCTGGCCGGGGGCGCCGCGCTCGGACTTTCCTCCCTTCTTCCTTCCCTCGCCTCGGCGGCCTCGACCGCCTCGGCATTTTCAAACGGAGACGACACCATGGCCTACGTCACCACATCGGACGGCGTTGAAATCTTCTACAAGGACTGGGGCCCCAAGGACGCCCAGCCCATCGTCTTCCACCACGGCTGGCCGCTGAGCTCGGACGATTGGGACGCCCAGATGATGTATTTCGTCTTGAAGGGCTTCCGCGTCGTGGCGCACGACCGGCGCGGCCATGGTCGCTCGACCCAGGTCTCAGACGGCCACGACATGGATCACTACGCCGCCGACGCCGCTGCGGTTTATGAGCATCTTGGACTGACCAACGCGGTCCACATCGGTCACTCGACCGGCGGCGGCGAGGTCGTTCGCTATGTCGTCAAACACGGCGCAGGCAAGGTCGCCAAGGCCGTGCTGGTCAGCGCCGTCCCGCCGCTGATGCTGAAGACCGCCGCCAACCCGGAAGGCACGCCGATCGAGGTGTTCGACGGCTTCCGCGCCAGCCTGGCGGCCAACCGCGCCGAATTCTACAAGGCCGTCGCCTCCGGCCCCTTCTACGGCTTCAACCGTCCGGGCGCGACGCAGATGCCGGCGGTGGTCGACAACTGGTGGCGTCAAGGCATGACCGGCGGCGCCAAGGCCCACTACGACGGCATCAAGGCCTTCTCGGAAACCGATTTCACCGAAGAGCTGAAGGTTATGACCGTGCCGACCCTGGTCCTTCAGGGCGACGACGATCAGATCGTCCCCTACAAGGATGCGTCCGTCAAAGCCGCCGCCCTGCTGCCGAATGGCACGCTCAAGATTTATCCAGGCTTCCCGCATGGCATGCTGACGACGCACGGCGACGTCATCAACCCGGACCTACTGGCCTTCATCCAGTCCTGATCAGCCGAGCTGGAAAAGTCGCCCGGCAGAGATGCTGGGCGGCGTCTCACAAATGGGAACAGTCGCATAGATGAGGACATCGCCTATAAGTTCGTCGGGCAGAGGTGGTGATGAACCACAAGCGAAGCCAAGGCATATCCGCTTTGGCGACGGAGGGACGCAAATGTCTTTGACAGTGGCAACCTTTCGCCAACACCTTCCTTCACGGAACTTCCACTTTTGGGCGAAGTGACAATGTCCGCATCTGGCGGATACTGTTGAAAAAGTCAGGTAGCGGCTGGAACGGCGGAAAATGCGAGCGGCGCGTGAATGGGCCGCCCACGGCGGGCTCGCCGACTCTTTCAGCAGTATCGGTGGGAAGCGGTCATTGTCCCGAACAGGCAGAAAGCCGAGAAGCATCCTTGATGCGGATGGCAGCTTTGCCTCTAAGCGAATCGTTCGGCTTTCATGAGGGCGGCGGCCGATGACGTCTTGACCGTCGGCCCCGTCACTTCTTCGAAGCTGAGGTCGGTCGTTCCGAAATATTCCTGCTGGTTAGTCGCGCACCAGTCCGTGGTGACGATGCGGACCGGCCTGAATGTTGTTGAAATGGCCGGGGCATAGAGGAAGTCGCCGCTGCGGTCGGCCAGGGGCATGGCGCGGTCCTGGTTGGCGCGGGCGATGAAGCCGTCGAACTGGGCGCGCGAGACGGTGGCGACCATCAGTTTTCCGTCGAAACGGACAATGGAATCGAAGACGTAGCGGCTGATCGGCCCGGCCGGAACGCCGGTGCCTAGAGTAGTGTGGCCGATGAAGCCGGCGTCGGCGCCGGCCGCGTCGGCAAGGCCGGCGGCGACAAGTCGACCTGTATCGCCCAGTGAAAGGGCACGAGGGCTGATCCCCAGGATGGCCCGCTCATCGTCGGTCAGGTTGGCGGTCAGGGTCGCGGCGATCAGGTCCGCTAGGGCGGGAGACGCGGGGTCGTCCAGCGCGACCGGCCGGGACATGGCCGTGACCGAGCCGTCGGACAGGAACTCGGCCACCGTATAGGCGGCGGTCCAGGAGCCGGTGTGGACATAGGCGCTGCGGCCCTGGCGATGCTGGAACAGCAGGTGGTTGTGACCGCCGATCATCAGACTGCCGTCCGGCAATAACGGCAGGATGTCCCGGTCGGCCGCCACCCCGGCGTGGCTCATGACCAGGACCAGATCGGCTCCGGACAGGTTGTCGGGGAGATTGGCCGTCGCCCAGTCGGCGGCGGCCGGGATCGACAGCTGCTCGCGCGAGGCCTTTGGGTAGGTGCCCAGCGAGTCGGTCGCCATGCCCACGACCCGCAGCGAACGGCGACCGAACGGCATCGTCGTGGACGGGTCTGCATAGCCGGCGCCCGTGCGCGTATCACCGATGGTGCTGACGACATGAACGCCCAGGCTCTTCATCCGGGCGACGACCTGGGCCAGGTCGGGGGTCAGGTCGTTGTCGTGATTGCCCAGGTTGAACACCGTCGGCGCGATCGCCGGCAAGGCCGCCAGGAAGGCCCAGTCCACCACGCCACCCGACCGCACGGCGACGACATTGCCGTGCTCGAAGATGTCGCCGTCGATGGCGATGACATGGGGGACGGGGTTGGAGCGGACTTCGCTCTCGAAGGCGGCCAGCAACTGGGCGGTCCGCTCATAGGCCGAATGCATGTCGGATACGGCCAGCACGCGGCCGATCACATCCGTCCGTTTCATGCCGATCAGCCCGGGCGCGAACGCCGTCGCCCCGGCGAGTTGCAGGAGCCGGCGACGGGAGGGCGTGACGAGGGGCATACGCGATCCAAACGATGTCTGGGAGGGCGTGCGGAGCGGACTCACGCACGCTTTCAACATCGCATTTCGCCCCTCTCGGCACAATGCCGGCATCCGCTGCCCAAGCCTACGCATGACAGATTGTCACACGAGTGTGGCTGCGTCTTCAAAGGTTCAAGAAACAGGCGCGCTCTGCACTAGCGGCCGTCGCTGCGAAGCTCTACGGCGTCGCGCGACAAGTCCTCCTCCCTGTCGCCAAGGAAATCTCGCCCATGCTTCGCCAAGCCCTTCTGGCCGCCACCGTCAGCGGCATCGCCCTGCTGAGCGCCGGCTCGGTTCTCGCCCAGACGACGGACACCGTCGCCGGCGTCGACGACATCGTCGTCACCGCCCAGCGTCGCAGCGAGAACATCCGCGAGGTGCCGTTCGCCGTCACCGCCCTGAACACCCAGACCCTGCAGGACGTTTCGGCCGGCGGCGCCGACATCCTGTCGCTGTCGGCGCGCGTGCCCAGCCTTCAGGTCGAAAGCTCGAACGGCCGCTACGCGCCGCGCTTCTACATCCGTGGCCTGGGCAATGTGGACTTCGACTTCACCGCTTCCCAGCCGGTTTCGGTCGTGCTGGACAATGTCGTGCTGGAGAGCGTTTATCTGAAGGGCTTCCCCCTCTTCGACGTGCAGCAGCTGGAAGTTCTGCGCGGTCCGCAGGGCACCCTGTTCGGCCGCAACACGCCGGCCGGCGTGGTCAAGATCGACACCGTCAAACCCTCGGACGACTTCACCGGCTTCGGCTCGCTGACCTACGGCAACCTGGGTTCGACCCGGGCCGAGGCCGCCGTCACCCTGCCGGCGTCGGACACACTCCAAGTGCGCGGCGCCATCCTGTGGAATCATCGCGACGACTGGGTGAACAACGCCTTCAACCCGTCCTTCGCCAACGCGGACAAGGACGATCTGGGCGGCTTCAACGATCTGGCCGCGCGCGTCCACGTCGCCTGGACCCCGACCGATCGTCTCTCGACCCTGCTGACCTTGCAGGCCCGCGACTATGACGGCACGGGCACGATGAACCGCGCCAACGCCCTGACCAAGGGTTCGAACGAACTGAACGGAAACTTCGATCGCGACACCGTCTATTACGACGGCGGCCGCAACAACTTCCAGAAACAGAAGACGACCTCGCAGTCGCTGCAGGTCGCCTATGATTTCGGCCCCGCCACCCTGACCGGCATCGTCGGCTCTTACCAGGGCTGGTCTCAGGGCGACGGCGACATCGACGGCGGCGTGGCCACGGCTCCGGCGACCGCCCCTTACAAGACTCCGTTCAACTCCGAGACCGGCACCCTCTCCAGCGACCTGTTGCAGAACACCTATGAGCTGCGCCTGGCGTCAAACGGCGACAGCCGGATCGGCTGGCAGGTCGGCGCCTTCTATTGGGACGAGCGGATCAACCTGGTCTCCGGCACCTTCAACGGCACGGGAAACCCCGCACCAACGCGGGTGACCGACATCGTGCAGAAGTCGGATTCGTGGTCGGTGTTCGGTCAGGGCAGCTACAAGCTGACGGAAGCCCTGAAGGTGACGGCGGGCGTCCGCTACACCGACGACAACCGCGACTACAACGGGCGCATCGTGTTGGGGACGGGCGCCGGCGGCACGGGCGCCGTTTCCGTCGGCGATGAACAGGTCAGCTGGGACGTCAGCGCCCTCTATGAGGTCAACGACAGCCTCAACCTGTTCGCCCGCGCGGCAAAGGGTTACCGCGGTCCGTCGATCCAGGGCCGCAACCTGCCGGTCCTGACCACGGCCGACTCCGAGACGGTCATGTCCTACGAGACCGGACTGAAGGCCCGCCTGCTGGATGGCCGCGCGCGTTTCAACGCGACGGCCTATGTCTATGAGGTCAGCGACATGCAGTTCACCGCCATCGGCGGCGCGGACAACTCCAACCGTCTGATCAACGCCGACAAGGGCGAGGGTTACGGCCTGGAACTGGACGGCGACATCGATCTGGGCGCGGGCTTCAGCCTGTCGGCCGGCGCCGCCTGGAACCACACCGAGATCAAGGACAGCGACCTGCTGGTGGCCATCTGCGGCGCCAACTGCACCGTCACTGATCCGATCGTCACTGTGGGCACGACCCGTCGCGCCAACATCGACGGCAACCCCTTCCCGCAGGCGCCGGAGTACACCGCCAACCTGACGCTGAACTATGTCCGGTCGCTGGGTAACGACACCGAGCTGTTCGCCTCGACCGACTGGGTCATGCAGAAGGACTTCAACCTGTTCCTCTATGAATTGGTCGAGTTCATGCAGGACACGGCGTTCGAAGGCGGCCTGCGCGCGGGCTGGCGCGACCTGAACCGCGGCATCGAAGCGGCCGCTTACGTTCGCAACATCACCGACGAAGAGAACGTGATCGGCGGCATCGACTTCAACAACCTGACCGCCTTCGTCAATGAACCGCGCACCTACGGCGTGCAGCTGACGAAGCGGTTCTGAACATAAGTCTTCCGGTGGGGCGCGTTAGCTCCACCGGAAAATCCGAAAGCGATATGGCGATCTAGGCTTTTCGAACTGACGACGTTTCAAACTCGCGGTCGAAATCCCGCCGACTGGAACCGCGGCTCAGTGGATGTCGCGACGCGGCGTAGTCCTGAAGGTGAGAGCTCGAACCCAAGGGTATATCTACATCATCCTGCCGGTGACGTACTTATCAGCTGGGGAGCGAGCGTTGCGCCATCCGGAAATGTCTGCTTTTCGCGGAGAGGTGAATGTCCGCTTCTCTAACCGGGCATGGGGGTCAAGCTCGTTTGTGATCCTTGTCGGCCTGATCGATCACGCGGGTCACGCTTCTCTTCGCAGTCTGTATGGCCCCTTGCGAGCGGAGCCGCTGCACGTATGCATGGGATCAGAGTTCTGGAGAGCCTCGCTTTTGGACGCGCTCGAAGCGCAGCAGTCATTTTCGGCTTCATCCATCCCGTCATCCGCATGGGACGATCCGGCCAGGATCGGTCTGAGGCTTTGGTCAGGTCATGTCGTAGCCTCCGATCCGAGCCGGAACTCAGTACCATCGACCCACATGCGATGCAGGACGACAGCGATCTTTCGGGCGACCGCCACGATGGCACGCCGGCGGCCCTTGGTTTTCATGAGGCGCATGCCCCAGGCCTTTCAGGCTCGACCACTTGATTGAGCGCATCAGCATGGCGTTGGCGGCAGCATAGAGGGTTGCGCGCGCATCGGAGTCGCCGGCGTGGGAGATGCGCCCGGGATTGTCCTTCTCGCCGGACTGGTAACGGCGAGGTGTCAGGCCGAAGTGGGCACCGACGGTGCGCGAGCTCTTGAAGCGGGCAGGATCATCGATGGCGGCCTTGAAGCTGAGAGCGGTGATCTCGCCCACACCGGGCACGCCCATGAACCGGGTGCATACCTCGTCTTCATGAGCAGCTTTCTCACGCGTCGGTCCAACTCCATGAAGGTGTCGAACAGCACTTGTCGGGCTTGCAGCATCGGCAGGAGAGCATGGCTGAGGGCAGGGTCGCTCTCAATGGTGTCTCGTACGGCGAGGTCGAAGACTCCACGCGACAACCGCATGGGCAGTTTCACGCCAAACACCTTCAGCAGTCCACGGATCTCGTTCTCCAGATCGATGCACTTGGGCTGCATGACCTTTCGGCTGGCCAACAGGGCTCGGAGGTGATGGCTCTCAACGCTCTTAACATGCACGCGGTTGTACCAGCCCGCCCGAAAGATTTGGCGATGCCGCGGGCGTCATGCTTGTCCGTCTTGTTGCGCATCGCTGAGAGCGTTGCCGCGACCTGTCGCGCCTCCATGCACACGACGTCGAAGCCGGCCTCCCGAAGGCCATAGGTCAGGTGCTGGGTAAGTGTGCCAGCCTCCGGCCAACCTGATGGATCGGTTCTCCGAATTCCTTCAGGCAACGCGCCAGGTCCGGCACATCCGACGGCACGGATCGCTCGAAGCGAACCTTTCCGTCGTCATCAATGATGCAGACCTCCACCGGGCGCAGCGACACATCCAATGCAGCATAGAACATCGTCGTCTCCCTTTATCTCGGACTGAGCCGAGAATATTATGGGAGCTTGCCCCTTAGCAGGACCGCCCGATTATGCATGCTTCTGGCGCATAGAAGACCTCTGGGAATGAGGCAGGGCAGGGCGTTCTGCGTCTGAGCGCCATTCACGGAAAGTGGGCTGCGAGCAGATGTCCGCCTCGCTCCGACGCGGCGCTGTCGCCGTTCGCGGCAATAATGCATTGCGACCGCGCCATTCTTGAGCGGCTTGGCCGAGACAAGCGCCAGACGTCGCGCGGCCGACAGCCCGCTCTGATAGAGAGTGAGGCCATGGCCGGCGATCCGAGGATGGACGAGGAACTCGTACTCATCGATCAGATCCAATCTGTCCAACGCCGTCGCGAGCAGGCCGCTGCCGAGGAGGACGCCGACCGGGTTCGCGTCTTTGAGCTGCTGTACGCCCCCGCGTAGGTCGCCGACAATGTGCTGGCTGTTGGTCCAGGGGAAGTCCGTTCGCGTGGACGAAAGGACATACTTCGGCTTGGCCTCCAGCTTGACAGCCCATTCGCGGGTCGCCGGCGGCGCTGCCTAGTCGCCGCAGGCGATGTCCGGCCAGTAGCTCTCCATCTCGTAGGTGACGCGGCCCCATAGCAGTAGACTGACAGTGCCCGGAGAATGGCATGGGCTTCCGCGACTTCATGACGGTGGCGGCCCGTCATCATACTGTAGCGCTAGCTTGCTACGCACCACTCTGCAGCTTACCGGCAACTTTCGCCGCTCCCGCCAGCGTCATGCTGAGCGACGTCTCGCAGCTCTAGATGAGCGGGGCGTCCGATGGGGGGACGGACCAGGGCTTAGAGGCTGCGTTCCATCATTTTCTCCGTCCGCCCGGGCGGATTGCAAGGCGTCTCCGGTGCCCGGGGGCGTGGGGATTGCTCATGTCTGGAAGTTTGATTGCGCTTGCCGGAGTCGCGGGGCTACGCTCGGTTCTTCTCCTGTCCGCAGCGACAGTGCCTCTGGCGCTCGCCACGCCCGTAGTGGCCCAGTCTGCGGCCGGCGCCGTCTCCGGCGAGGTTCGCAGCGGGCATGACGGTTCGCCGGTGGCCGGGGCCCAGGTCCGGGTGGAAGAGACGGGTGCCGTCGCTGTCACGGACTCGCAAGGTCGCTACCGGTTCGGCGCGCTTGCGTCCGGTCCCAAGACGCTCAAGATCGACTATGTCGGCTTCGCCACGGCGGTGGTCTCGGTCGTCGTGGGCGAAGCGCCGGTCTCCGCGGATGTGACCCTGGGCGATGTCAGCGTCGACGGCCAGCCGGGAACGGTCGCCGACATCGTCGTCACCGGTCGTCGCGCCGGCCAGGCGCGCGCCCTCAGCGCCCAGCGCTCGGCGGACAACACCCGCAACGTCGTTTCGGCTGACCAGGCCGGTCGTTTCCCCGATCTGAACGCGGCCGAGTCGCTGCGTCGCCTGCCCGGCGTCACGGTGCAGCGCGAGGTCGTAGGCGGCGACGGTCGTTACGTCTCGATCCGTGGTCTCGACAGCGGGCTGAACAACACTCAGGTCAACGGCATGAACGCGGCCCAGCCTGAGAAGGAAAACCGTCGCGTCCCGCTCGACATGATCCAGACCAGCGCCTTGGCCTCCATCACCGTCCACAAGACCCTGACACCTGAGCAGGACTCGGACGGCATCGGCGGAGCGGTCGAGCTGGAGACGGCGACGGCGTTCGACTTCGCCGGACCGGTCGCCGAGTTCACCGCGCGCGGCTTCCATCAGGAGCTGCGTGGCAAGACCGGCGTCATCGGGGAAATGACTCTGGCGAACCGCTTCGGCGATCAGGACCAGTTCGGCGTTCTGCTGTCGGTCGCGCGCGCCGAGCGTCAGACCCAGGGCTATGTCTTCTACAACGACGAGGACCAGCTGGCCTTCGTCGAGGACGATCCCTCGTCGGGCATCACGCCGATCCAGTACCATCAGACGGAATACCAGAACGAGCGCGAGACCCTGTCGGCCAATCTGGCGCTGAGCTGGCGCGTGTCCGACAACACCGATCTGGATTTCAAGGCCAGCTACAATCGCCTCTATGACAAGGAGCAGAGCCGCGCCTTCTACCTGCAAGCCGGCACTGACGAGTATGACGACGACGGCGCGCTTATCCTGACCGAGCCGGGCACCGCCAATATCTTCAACCAATATGAAGAGACCGAGCTGACCCAGCAGGCCTATGTGCTTCGGGGCCAGACCCGCGCCGGCGCGCTGACCTTTGACTACAGCCTGGGCTTCTCCGAAGCGCTGCGTGAAGAGCCCTTCGACAACGAGGTCGCGTTCCCGGCCGAGCTGGAGAGCAATCTGCTGGGCTATGCGCAGCAGAACGGCTTCCCCATTCCCAACCTGACGGCGAACGATCGAGCTACCATCGCCAATCCCGACAGCTACACGCTGGGCTACAACGACATCGACATCGACACGTCGCGCAATCGGCGCACGGCGGGGACGTTCGACGTCACCTATGATCTGGCCGGATCCTGGCTGAGCCGGGTCAAGGCGGGCGTGAAGTTCGAACGGTCCGAGCGGACGTTGTTCGAGGGCAATGTCCTGGAACTGACCGGCCCGCTGACGCTGAGGCAGTTCGGCATCGGGGACCTGGTGGACGTGTCGAAGTCGGGCGCGCCCTATCCTGCCTTCCTGTCGCTGAATTGGGATCGCGTTCGGAACTGGCGCGAATACGGCCTGAACTTGGCCGCCACCAATCCCGACTTCACCAACGAATATGTCGAGGACGGCGACGTTCCGGTAGACGAGGACAGTTATACCAGTCGTGAGGACATCTTCGGCGCCTATGTCATGGGCAAAGTCGAGCGCGATGCGTGGGACCTGACGGGCGGGCTTCGCATCGACTACACCCGCGTCGAATCCGACAACTACGAACTGATCGAGTTGGAGGACGAGGATCCGGTCTATGGACAGACCACGGGCAAGGGCGACTACCTCTCGATCCTGCCGCGCGTACAGTTCAACTATCGCCCCGGCACGGACAGCGTCTTCCGCGCCGCCTACTACACCTCGATCGCGCGACCCGAGCCGCTCTACATGTCCGGCGCAATCGAGATCGAGGAGGAGGATGGAGAGGTCGACGTCACCGTCGGCAATCCTGGCCTAAAGCCTGCCTACGCCCACAATCTGGACTTCAGCTTCGAACGGTATTTCGACACCGTCGGCCTGATCTCGGTCGGCGCCTATGCGAAATACATCGACAAGTTCATCTTCAGCGGCGTGGCGCCGGAAACCGAGGCGGACCGCGCGCGGTTCGAGAACGATCCGCGTCTGGCGGGCAAGGAGATCGACGACGTCATCACCTATGCCAACGGCGAGGATGCGACGATCTATGGCCTGGAGCTGAAGCTGGTGCGCAACTTCCCCGACCTGCCGGGGGCTTGGGGCGGACTGGGCGTCTACGCCAACATGACGGTCCAGCGCAGCGAGGCCGATCCGGGCGTCGAGGGGGCGGGCAAGGGTGATTTCTTCTATGCGCCCGAACTCTTTTACACGACCGCTGTGACCTATCAGAAATATGGGATCGAAGGCGCGCTGGCTTATTCTTGGCGTGACGATCAGGCCGTGCGGTTCTCGACCTACAACACACGGATCGTCGAGGAGGCCTATGGGTCGCTGGACGTCCAGCTGTCGTATCGCCTGAACAACCGCGTCAAACTGTCCCTGGACGCCGTCGATGTGCTGAACGACGGCAGCGACCCGGTGGTGGACGAGCGCTTCGGCTCGACCGGCCTGCTGGAAGGCGCGACCTACGTCGGTCGTTCGGTCACCGCGGGGATCAATGTCCGCTTCTGACAGCGGCGGGCGCCTGCTGCGCGTTCGGGACGACAAGGGCCGCACCAGCCTGCGTCGTCTCGAGGCCGGGCAGGAAACCCTGGGCGCCCTGATCGACCGGCGGCGGCTTCTGATCGGGACCGCCGGTCTGGCCGTCCTCGCCGGCGGGATCAGGCCGGCGCTCGCCGGTCAGCCCAAGGCGTTCGACCCCTTGCCCGGACCAACGGACGCCTGGATTTCGGACTACGACCGCCAGGTGGTGATCCGCTGGGGCGACCCGCTGTGGACCGAGGCTGGGGCGCCGAATCCCGTGGAGATGACGGCGGACGAGGCGGCGCGTCGGTTCGGTTTCAATAACGACTATCTGGCCTATTTCCCCTTGCCGGAGACGGCCGAGGCGGAAGAGGCCGGGCTCTTGGTCGTGAACCACGAATATCCGACGCTGCACATGATGTTTCCCGGCGTCTCAATAGATCAGGGGCACGCCGCCCTGTCGGATGCGCAGGTGGAGGCTACCCTGTCGGCCATCGGCGTCAGCGTCGTCGAGGTCCGTCGCCAGGGCGAGACCTGGACGACGCGGATCGACAGCCCCTACGCGCGACGCGTTACGGCGCGCACGCCGATCCGCCTGTCCGGACCGGCTGCCGGGCATCCACGGCTTAGAACCGACGCCGACCCCAGCGGCGAATGGGTGTTCGGCACCCACGACAATTGCAATGGCGGGATGACGCCGTGGGGGACCTTCCTGTCTGGAGAGGAGGGGTCTCGCGACTTCTTCGGCGGGGACATTCGCGGTCTGGCCGACGAGGCGCTCCTGGCGCGCTATCACTACGATGAAAGCACCGAGCAGGGCGCCTTCGGCTGGCCGCGCATCGACCGTCGTTTCGATCTGCGTCACGCCCCGAACGAGCCTAACCGCTTCGAGTGGGTGGTTGAGGTGGACCCGTTCGACCCCGAGGCAGCGCCGGTCAAGCGAACCTCCCTGGGCCGGTTCGCGCACGAGGGCGCCCATTGTTCCGTCGCGCCAAACGGCCGGGTGGTCGTCTATCTGGGCGACGACTGGGAGTTCGAATACCTGTACCGCTTCGTCACGCGCGATCAGTTCGATCCGGAAGATCGAGCCGCCAACCGCGACCTGCTGGACCACGGCGTGCTGTCCGTCGCCAGGTTTGATGCGTCGGGGGTGCTGGAATGGCTGCCGCTCGTCTTCGGCCAGGGGCCGCTGACGCCCCAGAACGGCTTCACCGACCAGGGCGACCTGTTGATCCAGACCCGCCGCGCCGCCGATCTTTTGGGGGCAACGCCGATGGACTGTCCCGAGGGCTACCAGGCTGACCCGAGGACCGGGCGCGTCTATGTCGCCCTGACCGGCAACGACGAGCGGACGGCAGGCCAGCAGGATGACGCCAATCCCCGCGCGAACAACGCCTACGGCCATGTGTTGGAGTTGACGCCGCCGGACGCCGCAGACGGCCCCGACCCGACGGCGGACCGCTTTGAATGGCGGGTGATGCTGCTGTGCGGCCCTCATGACGGAAGCGACGACACCTTTGATCCATCGGTCGCGGCGCAGGACCGGTTCTTCGCCCCTGACAATTTGAACTTCGACCCGCAGGGACGGATGTGGATCTGCAGCGACGGCCCGGGCGATCGAGGTGAGGACGGCCTATGGGTCATGCCGATGGAGGGGGAGGGCGCCGGCCGGCCTCGCCTGGTCTATCGCCCTCCGATCGGAGCCGAATGCTGCGGACCGGCCTTCACCCCGGATGGAACCACGCTGTTCATGTCGATCCAGCATCCCGGTGAGGCGTCCCGCTCTCTGGATGAGGTGCTGAGCCGCTGGCCAGATGGCGACGGTCCCCCGAGGCCCGCTGTCGTCGCCCTGCGCCGGAAGCTACAAGCCTCGCTCGATTAAAGACATTGTTACTGAGACAAGTTCAGACTTTGAGCGAGGCGGCCTGGAGCGGACACTTCTTTCGTCCGCGAAGCGTTGAAGAAGTCTCAGCCGATCGGCCGAAAAGTAGACGTTCCTGCGGCAGCTGGATGTCGTGTTTCCGGCGCTGACTGAATGACCAGTTTTGGCGCTTCTAAGACCCTACCCGCCACGCCGTTCGTGACTCAAGGCGGAAGTTGGCAATGTCCGCCTTCGGCTACGCATGCACAGCACCTCGCCCTCGTCATCTACGGCGCGCCAGAGAAACATGCGCTTCCCCCCTATCGAGCAAACGACCTCGTCGAGATGCCAGCGTGGAGAAGGGGAGGGGCGTTGGGCGTGCGGCAGCGGCGGTATTCGCGCTCTTCGGTCCGGATAGGGTCGTTTGGGGAAGCGACTGGCCGGTGGTGACGCTCCGCGCAAAATACGACGAATGGCTGAGTCTTTCGCGGGATATCTGCGCAAGGTTGGCGCCTGGGTGCGAAGATGGGGTGTTCCAACAGAACGCTATGCGATTCTACGGCTTGAGCTGAGGCCGGCCTTTCGACGGTGAAACGTTGGCCTTTAAGAGACGCATCGACCGGGCATAAGAAAATCGAAGGCCTTCTCCGCCCTCGTCGCCATCTGGACCACTGCGGCCACTTGTGATGTTTTCTGATGCGTGAACTCCAAGATCGTACAAAGCCGCCACTACACCATGGGCGACATCGCGCGCCTGGCCGGCGTTTCGCCGATGACCGTGTCGCGCGTGGTCAATGGGGATGCGCGGGTGCGCGAAGCGACACGCGAGAAGGTCGAGGCGATCATTCGCGACACCGGCTATGTGCCCGACCCCGCCGCGCGGATCCTGGCGCGGGCCGGGGGCGGACGGATCGGCCTGCTCTACGCCAATCCGTCCAACGCCTATCTGGCCGAGGTTCTCTCGGGCGCGCTCGAAGGGGCGCGGTCGGTGGGCCTTCTGCTGCTGATCGAGCCGTCGCGACCTGGGGCGCCGGACGAGGAGCGCGAGGCGGTTCAGCGGCTGGCGGCGGGCGGGGCGCAGGGGGTGATCGTGCCGCCGCCTCTGGGCGAGTCGGCCGCGACCCTGGACGCCATCGCCAGGAGCGGCATGAAGGCCGTGGTCCTGGCCGCGCCTGTTGATCGGGACGGCCTGATCTCTCTGCGGGTGGACGATGAAGGCGCGGCGCGGGAGATGACGCGCCATCTGCTGGACCTGGGCCACCGCCTCATCGGCTTCGTGGAAGGTCATCAGGACCAGAGCGCCAGCGCGGATCGCCGCACGGGCGCCCAGGCCGCCGTCGATGCGGTCGAGGGCGGGGCGCTGCTGGTCGAGGCAGGCGACTTCACCTATCGATCCGGCTTCGAGGCCGGGCGGCGGCTGCTGGCTCGACCCCAGCGTCCGAGCGCCGTCTTCGCCAGCAACGACGACATGGCCGCCGGCGTCCTGGCCGCCGTACACGCCGCCGGCCTGTCGACCCCGGGCGACATTTCCGTTGCGGGTTTCGACGACACCTACCTGGCCGCCAGCGTCTGGCCGACTCTGACCACCATCCGCCAGCCGGTCGCCGAAATGGCCCGTTCGGCCGCCGTCATCCTGGGGCGGGGCGGGGAGGCGGACGGTCCGGTCCCCCATCAATTCATCGCCCGCGAAAGCACCGCCTCACCGCGCGATTGACATCCGCCTTCCGCTAAAAGATGTTAGCGCTACCACGTCGGAGAACGTGGAGAGGAGACGACTGTGGATCTAGTTTCATGCCTGCCAGCGGACTGGCGCGACGCGCGCCTGCTTGGACGGGTGATGACGGAAGCGGGGCCATCGCCGGTGCTGGCGCGCGGCGGGCGGCTGTATGATCTTTCGACCCATGTCGCCACGACGGCCCAGGCGGCCGCGCTGGACGATCTGGATGCGGCCGGCGTGGATATGGGGCCGCTGGACGCGCTGACGGTCGCCTCGGCCTGGTCGTCGCAAGGGCTGCAGTTGCTGTCTCCGCTGGACCTGCAATGTATCAAAGCCTCTGGCGTCACCTTTGCGGTTTCGGCTTTGGAGCGGGTGATCGAGGAACGCGCGCGCGGCGACGCCGACGCGGCCAACGCGGTGCGTCAGTCCATCCTCGAACGGATCGGCGGTGATCTGAAGGACCTGCGTCCAGGCTCGGATCAGGCGGAAGCCGTCAAGGCTCAACTGATCGCCGAGGGCCTGTGGTCGCAATATCTCGAAGTCGCCATCGGGCCCTACGCCGAAATCTTCACCAAGGCGCCGGTGCTGGCCTCGGTCGGCTGGGGCGCCGAGGTCGGGGTGCGTTCGGACTCGGCCTGGAACAACCCGGAGCCCGAGGTGGTGGTCATTTGCGATCCCGCCGGCCGTCCGGTCGGCGCCAGCCTGGGCAACGACGTCAACCTGCGCGACATCGAGGGCCGCTCAGCCCTGCTGCTGGGCAAGGCCAAGGACAACAACGCCTCGGCCTCGGTCGGCCCATTCATCCGCCTGTTCGACGACGGTTTCGGCATGGACGACGTGCGCGCCGCCACGGTCCGGCTGGAGGTCGAAGGGACGGACGGCTTCGTCATGACGGGTGAAAGCTCGATGAGCCTGATCAGTCGCGATCCCGAGGAACTGGTGCGCCAGACCCTGAGCGCGCATCAGTATCCCGACGGTTTCGCCCTGTATCTCGGCACCATGTTCGCGCCGATCGACGACCGCGATGCGCCGGGCAAGGGCTTCACCCACAAGATCGGCGACCGCGTGCGCGTCTCGTCTGAGAAGCTAGGCGTGCTGGAAAACATCGTTGCGACCTGCGACCAAGCCCCGCCCTGGAAGTTCGGGGTGCTGGAGCTGATGCGTAATCTGGCCGGTCGTGGCCTCTTGGGAGCCACCGCATGAGCGGCGCAATCTATCCGTCGCTGAAGGGCCGTCTGGTCGTCGTCACCGGCGGAGGTTCGGGCATAGGCGCCGGCTTCACCGAGGCCTTTTCGCGCCAGGGCGCCCGCGTCGTCTTCTTCGACATCTCCGAGGCGGATTCCAGGGCGCTGGAGGCGTCGCTGGCCGAGCTGTCGCCGGCCCCGACCTTCCGCCCCTGCGACCTGACCGACATCGCCGCCCTGCAAGGGCGTCTGGCGGAGGTCGTCGCCGAACATGGTCCCATCGACGTCCTGATCAACAACGCCGCCAACGACGATCGCCACACCCTGGCCGAGGTCACGACCGACTACTGGGACGACCGGATCAATGTGAACCTGCGTCACCTCTATTTCGCGGCCCAGTCGGTCGCGCCGGGAATGCGCGCGCAAGGCCGGGGGGTGATCATCAACCTCGGCTCGATCAGCTGGCACCTGGGCCTGCCCGACCTGTCGCTTTACGAGACGGCCAAGGCGGGGATCGAGGGCATGACGCGGGCCCTGGCGCGAGAACTGGGCGGCGACGGCGTGCGCGTCGTCTGCATCGTGCCGGGCAACGTCCAGACCCCGCGTCAGATGAAATGGTACACGCCCGAAGGGGAGGCCGAGATCCTCGCGGCCCAGTGTCTGCCCGGCCGAATCCAACCCCACGACGTCGCGGCCCTGGGCCTGTTCCTGGCCTCGGACGACGCACGTTTGATTACAGGCCACGAGTATTTCGTGGACGCAGGCTGGCGATAGGCTTTCCTGCGACGTTCAACGCCCGCGTCAGACGGGCTCTTTGGGAGGTTACATCGAGATGGCAGGACCGACGGGGGGCTCAGGCCCCGACATCGCGGGCGACGACCGTGTCAACATGGCCTTCATCGCCCTGATCGTGGCGGTCGCCACCATCGGCGGCTTCATGTTCGGCTATGATTCCGGCGTCATCAACGGCACCCAGGACGGGCTGGAGGCGGCCTTCAACCTGTCGGCGCTCGGCACCGGGTTCAACGTCGGCGCCATCCTGCTGGGCTGCGCCGTCGGCGCCTTCATCGCAGGTCGTCTGGCAGACGCCATCGGCCGTCGCACGGTGATGCAGATCGCCGCCGTCCTGTTTATCATCTCGGCTGTCTGGGCCGGTGCGGCAGACACCTCGGCCCACTTCATTATCGCCCGCTTCATCGGCGGCCTGGGCGTCGGCGCGGCCTCGGTCCTGTCGCCGGCCTATATCTCCGAAGTGACCCCGGCCTCGATCCGCGGCCGACTGTCGTCGGTGCAGCAGATCATGATCATCACCGGCCTGACCGGCGCGTTCGTCGCCAACTATGTGCTGGCGGCGACTGCGGGCGGTTCGACCGCCGACTTCTGGCTGGGCTTCCCCGCCTGGCGCTGGATGTTCTGGCTGCAGGTCATCCCCGCCGCCATCTATCTGCTTGCCCTGCTGGTCATCCCGGAAAGCCCGCGCTTCCTGGTCGCCAAGAAGAAGGAGGCCCAGGCCGAGGCCGTGCTGTCCAAACTGTTCGGACCCGGGGCCGGCGCCCGCAAGGTGCAGGAAATCCGCGCCTCGCTGAGCGCCGACCACAAGCCTAGGTTCGTCGACCTGCTGGACCCGGCGACGAAGAAGGTGCGCCCCATCGCCTGGGCCGGCCTGATCCTGGCCGTGTTCCAGCAACTGGTCGGCATCAACATCGTCTTCTACTATGGCGCAGTGCTGTGGCAGTCGGTCGGCTTCTCCGAGAACGACGCGCTTCAAATCAACATCCTGTCCGGCGTCCTGTCGATCGCGGCTTGCCTTGCGGCCATTTCGGTGATCGACAAGATCGGCCGCAAGCCGCTGCTGCTGATCGGTTCGGCGGGCATGTTCGTGACCCTGGGCACGGTCGCCTGGTGCTTCTCGCGCGCCGCCCTGATCGACGGGTCGCTGCATCTGGACGACAACACCGGCCTGATCGCCCTGATCGCCGCCAACGCCTATGTGGTCTTCTTCAACTTCAGCTGGGGCCCGGTCATGTGGGTCATGCTGGGCGAGATGTTCCCCAACCAGATGCGCGGCTCGGCCCTGGCCGTCGCCGGCTTCGCCCAGTGGATCGCCAACTTCGCCATCTCGGTCAGCTTCCCGTGGATGGCCGCAACGTTGGGCCTGGTGATCACCTACGGCTTCTATGCGGTCAGCGCATTGATCTCCTTCTTCCTGGTCCAGGCCTGGGTGAAGGAAACGCGCGGTCGCGAACTGGAAGACATGACGGGCTGATTTTTCGCCCGTCCATACCCATCTCCCCGAAACGGGCGGCGCTCCCCCCGCCGCCCGTCAGCCTTATGAAAAGGACTTCCCCATGACCGACACGCTTGACCTCACGCACTGGATTGGCGGCGAGAAGGTCGCGGGCGCGTTTGCGGGCGAGAGCCTGAACCCGTCGGACACGCGCGACGTGGTGGCGCGCACGCCCAAGGGCGGGGCCGCCGAGGTGGATCAGGCCGTTCAGGCGGCGCGCGCCGCCTTCCCCGGCTGGTCCGACGCCTCGCCGGAAGTGCGCTTCGACGTGCTGGACAAGGCCGGGTCGCTGATCATGGAGCGCGCAGCCCAGATCGGTCGCCTGCTGGCCCGTGAGGAGGGCAAGACCCTGCCTGAGGGCATCGGCGAGACCATGCGCGCCGCCCGCATCCTGAAGTATTTCGCCGGCGAGGCCCTGCGCGTCCACGGCCAGAACCTGGCCTCGACCCGCCCCGGCGTGGAGATCCAGACCTATCGTCAGGCGGTCGGCGTCTTCGGACTGATCACGCCCTGGAACTTCCCCATCGCCATTCCGGCGTGGAAGATCGCGCCGGCCATCGCCTTCGGCAACACCGTCGTCATCAAGCCCGCCGGCCCGACCCCGGCCACGGCCGAGGCCCTGATCGCCGTCCTGCATGAGGCCGGCCTGCCCAAGGGCGTGGTCAATATGGTCATCGGCGACGGCGACGTCGGCCGCGCCATCGTCGCCCATCCGGGCATCGACGGCATTTCGTTCACCGGCTCGCAAGCCGTGGGCGCGGGCGTCGCCGAGGGCGCGGTCCGGCGCCAGGCGCGGGTCCAGCTGGAAATGGGCGGCAAGAACCCGCTGATCGTGCTGGACGACGCCGACCTGGACCGGGCCGTGAACATCGCCCTGGACGGCAGCTTCTTCGCCACCGGCCAGCGCTGCACCGCCTCCAGCCGCCTGATCGTTCAGGACGGCATCCACGACCGCTTCGTCAAGGCCCTGGGCGAGAAGGTCGCGGCCCTGCGCGTCGGCGATGCGCTGGATCCCAACACCCAGATGGGCCCGGCGGTGACCGAGGCCCAGCGCGAGACCTCCTACAAATACATCGACATCGCCCGCGAAGCCGGCGGCCGCATCGTCACGGGCGGCGAGCGCCTGACGTTCGACGCGCCCGGCTGGTACGTCCAGCCGACCCTGATCGCCGATACCGCCGCCGACGCCCGCATCAACAATGAAGAGGTCTTCGGCCCCGTCGCCTCGACCATCCGCGTCGCCAGCTACGAGGAGGCGCTCGCCGTCGCCAACGGCGTGGAGTTCGGCCTGTCGGCCGGCATCGTCACCCAGTCGCTGAAACACGCCCGCGAATTCCAGAGGAACGCCCGCGCCGGCATGACCATGGTCAACCTGGCCACCGCCGGGGTCGACTATCACGTCCCCTTCGGCGGATCGAAGAAGTCCTCCTACGGCGCGCGGGAACAGGGCTTCGCCGCCGTCGAATTCTACACCCAGATCAAGACCAGCTATTCGGCGAGCTGAGCGATGAGCGAGGTCGAACTCGTCTGGGATGTTCAGGCGGAGCTGGGCGAAGGCCCCGTCTGGGATGCAGGCCGCGGCTCGGTGTGGTTCGTCGATATCAAGGGTCTAAAACTGTATCGCTACACCCCCGCGACCGGCGAAAAACGGTCGTGGGACACCCCCGATCAGACCGGCTTTGCTCTGCCCGCCGAAGACGGTTCGCTGATCTGCGGCGTGCGCGGCGGGCTGTATCGCTTCGACCCTGATCAGGGCGACTTCTCGCGCTTCCAGCCGGTCGAGAAAGACCGGCCGCAGAACCGGTTGAACGACGGTTTCGTCGCCCCGGACGGGTCGCTGTGGTTCGGCTCGATGGACGATAGCGAACAGGTCGAGACCGGTGCCCTCTATCGCTGGTTCCGGGGCGAGCTGACGCGGCACGACGACGGCTATGGCGTCACCAACGGCCCCTGCCTCAGCCCCGACGGCCGTACCCTCTATCACCACGACACTCTGAAGAAGACCGTCCTGGCCTTCGACCACGACGACGGCGTGATCTCCAACCGGCGCGTCTTCGCCGTGACCGAGGACGGCTATGCCGACGGCCCCAGCATGGATGCGGCGGGGGTGCTTCACGTCGGCCTGTTCAACGGCTGGGGCGTGGCCCGTTACGCCCCGGACGGCACGCGTATCGGCAAGATCGACATGCCGGTCCAGACCGTGACCAAGGCGGCCTTCGGCGGCGCCGACCTGCGCGACCTCTATATGACCACGGCCTGGCTGGGGAACGCCGACAAACGGGCGGATCAGCCGACGCTGGGCGGGCTTTATCGCACCCGTGTGGAGACGCCGGGCCTGCCGCAGAGCCGGATCCGCCTGTGATCGTTCTGACGGCCGGCGACTGGCGCGCGACCCTGGCGCCGGAGCAGGGCGGGGCGTTGCTCAGCCTGGATTGGCAGGGTCAGCCCGTGTTACGCCCGACGCCGGACGGCGCGACCGACATTCTGGACACCGCCTGTTTCCCGCTGGTCCCCTTCGCCAACCGGATCGCCGGCGGGCGCTTCGTCTTCGACGGCCGCACGGTGCAACTGACCGCCCTAGACCGGTTCGCCCCCCACGCCCTGCACGGTGACGGCTGGCTGATGCCCTGGACCGTCGAAAGCCTGACAGAGAACCGCGTCGAGATGGCCCTTGACTGGCCGGGCGACGACGCCGGCTGGCCCTGGTCGTGGCGCGCGCATCAAACCGTCGAACTGACGGATGATGGCTTGTTGATCGCCCTGTCCGTGACCAACACCGGTGATGCGACCATGCCCGCCGGCCTTGGTCTGCACCCCTATTTCCGCCGCTATGCCGACAGCCGACTGACCCTGTCTGCCGCGGGCGTCTGGATCACCGACGCCCGCGAAACCCCCGAACGCCTGGCGGCCCCCGCCGAGATCGCAGACTGGTCGAACGGCCTCGCCCTGGCCGACGCCCCCTTTGTCGATCACGCCTATGCCGGCTGGAGCGGCGAGGCGGTGCTGGAGGGCGGCGGTCGTCAGGTGACATTGACGGCGGATGCACCCGCGCGCTGGACCCAGGTTTATGCGCCGGTGGGCGCCGACTTCTTCTGCGTCGAGCCGGTCACCCACCGCCCCGACGCCCACAACGCCCCGGCCGGCGAGGAAAGCGGCCTGGTCCACCTGGGGCCCGGCGAGACCCTATCGCTCGCCATGCAGATCGGCGCCGCACTCTGATCGCTCAGCCTGCCGTCGTGACCGACCGTTTCCAGGCCGGGTAGTCCTTGTCCAGCACTTCTTCGGCCCACACGCCGACGTAGCGATAGCCGTTGCGGCGCTCGTATTCGATCTCCATCAGGTCGTGGCGGATGACGGCATCGCGGCCGATGTAGATGGGCTGACCCGTTTCCAGATCGTAGAAGCGCGCCCAGATGCGCGCGCCGGGCTTGGGCGCCAGAACGCGGTCGCGGCGCCCTTGCGCGTCCGTGACGAAGACCTCGGTGGTGTCGCGAAGGGCGGCGGCTTCCAGCCAGGCGGCGGCGCCGTCCACGGCGGCGACCACCTCGGGGTTGGGGTCCGGCAGGCTCATCAGGAAACGGGCGATGCCCACGCTTTCCTGACCGGACAGCGACGCCGGCTCGAACCGGCGCGCTGCGGCGGGGGCCAGGGTCTGTGCGTCATGCTGAGCGCACCAGCCGGTCGGGATGCCGTTCTTTCGGACCTGGGTGCGCAGGATAGTGTCCACGCCCCGCGCCACGGCCTGACGCGCGCGTTCGCGCCGCCCGCCATCGACGAAGCCATAGGGCGCGGTCTCGTCGCCCACGTCGCGCAACAGTTCCAGCACATGGACCATGGCGTCGTCGTTGAAGGTGATCTGGTCGTGATAGCCGCCGCGCAGGGGGAAGAACTGCGCCCAGCCGCCGTTCGGCAGCTGGGCCGCCAGCAGATAGTCCAGGCCCCGGTCGAAGGCGGCGCGACTATTCGTGTCGCCCGCCGCGATCGTCCTGGCCAGGAAGGCCAGCGGCAGGGTGGTGCCGCCGTTGTCGATCGTATTGGCCAGGCCCGGATCGGCGTCGGAACGAGGCGCAGCGAACAGGTCGGTGTTCTTGGGCCAGCCGCCCTCGGACGACTGGTGCAGAATGACCGTCGCGGCCAGACGCCGGGCCTGATCCGTGGCGTACCAGTCGGCGGGGCGGCGCACGACGGCTGTGTTCCAGACGACGGCTCCGGCGGTTTGAGGGGCCGCCCAGCCCGGGCCGGCGCTCAACCCCGTCGTGGAAAGGGCGAGGCCCAGGATCAGAGCGACCTTTTTCATCGAGAGCCTTTCCCATTCGGGCAAAAAAGAAGGGGCGCCGATGTTTCGCGGCGCCCCGAGGGACAGCATCCTGGGAGAGATTAGCTGTCGAACGTCAGGGTCAGAATACGAAGCGTGCGCCGATGAAGTACTGACGGCCGGTCGAGCCGTAGCTGGCGACGACAGGGTCCGCCTGATAGGCCCAGCGCTCGTCCGCCTGGTCCGTCAGGTTCAAAGCCTCCAGCGTCAGGGTGACATTGTCCGTCAGCTTGTAGGTCGCGGACGCATCCACGTTCAGCGTTTCGGACGAACCCAGGAAGTCGTTGATCAGCGGCGAGTCGCAGGCGCCGGGATCGCAACCGCCCGAGGCCAGCGGATAGGTGGTCTGATATTCGGCGCGATAGGCGGTGGAGACGCGCGCGCTCCACTTGGGCACTTCATAGAAGATGGTCGCATTGAACGCTTCGGGCGAAGCGCCCAGGAAGGGCGCCGTGCCGGTCAGGTTACGCGCCGGATCCAGAATGTATTCCAGTTCGGAATCGATCTTGGTGTAGTTGGCCTGGACGCCGAAGTTCTTCAGGAAGCCCGGCAGGAAAGTGAAGTTCTGCTGATAGGCGATCTCGAAGCCGCTCAGGGTGCCCCCCGGCGCATCGTTGAACTGGCGCACCTGGAAGGGCAGGTCCGCATCGATGTAGGCGCGACGGCTGTCGGAGGCCACGTCAGTCAGACCGTCGAAGGCCAGACGCAGATTGGCGACCTGATCGGCGTTGAAGATTTCGCTCAGCTTGCCTTCGCGCAGGACGATCTGCGGGAAGCTTTCGATCTCCTTGTGGAAGACGGCGACCGACAGGATGGCGTCGCTGGCGAAATACCATTCGACGTTGAAGTCCAGATTGGTGGCGCGGAACGGCTTCAGCTTGGTGTTGCCCAGGGTGATCCGGGCGTTGGAGCCGTCGAACGCCGCCGCGGCGCCCTGATCGCCGACAGGCACCGCAAAATCGGTGACGCCGGGTTGCAGCGCCGTCATCTGCGGACGCGCCATCACCTTGGCGGCGGCGAAGCGCACGATCAGCTTGTCGTTCAGTTCCCAGACCAGGTTCAGCGACGGTAGGGTATCGTTGTATTCGTTCTCGTTCTGAACGGGTCGTCCGCTGGGCGAGCGACCGCGTGAATCGACCTTGGTCTCGGCGCGACGCAGGCCTGCGTTGCCACGCAGTTCGCCGATGAACAGCGGCACGCGGAAGTCGGCCTGAGCATAGTAGGACAGGCTGTCCTCATCGACCCAGAAGGTGTTGGTGCCGCCGTTGCGAAGGTCCGACAGGCGCCAGTCGCCGAAGGCGTTGATACAGTCGCAGTCGAAGCCGAAGCGTTGCTTGAAGGCGTCGAGGTTGGGCGTGAAGAAGCTGGTCGGCGTGCCTTCCGGCACGTTCAGGCCCTCGCCCCAGCTGGTCAGCTGACCCATTTCGGCGACGCTCGTCGCCTGGACCAGACCGGAACGCACGCCTTCCAGCAGGCTGGGGTTCATCGTGTCGCCGATCAGGCGTTCAAAGCGGGTGTAGTAGAAGTCGAACTTGCGCTTGCTGATGCCGAAGCTGAAGCTCAGGTCCTCGCTGGCGTCCCACTCGAAATCGATCTTGGCGGTCTGGTAGCCGTTCTCGGTGACGGTGCGGAAGTGACGCAGCGCCGAATAGCCCTTTACGACATCCCAGCTGTTGGGGTTGGCCACGTCGAAGCCGAAGTTCATGATCGGCATGTCGCCGCCCTGACGATCGTCGAAGACGAAATAGTCGTTTCCGGCGACGCCCTGGCCCGAGTCCAGGCGGATGAAGTCAGCCAGCAGGCCCTGGTTGGTATTCGAGGACTTGGAGTCCCCGACCAGCAGCGACATGCGGAAGGTGTCGCTGAAGTCGTGTTCGATGTTGATCGAGTTCTGACGGAACTCGGTGGTATAGCCGCCCTGGTCGACGCCCGAACGCATGTCGACATTGCCCAGCACAAGATAGTTGGCGTTGGCGCCCGTCTCGCTGAGACCGGCGTCGATCAGTCGAACCGACGGCCGGCCGATAAAGGCCCCGCGCTGGGCCAGGAACTGCGGATGGGCGATGTAACCGACCGATCCCGGCTGGTTGTAGTAGTCGTAGACTTCCAGGTTGTTGGGATTGAAGCTGCCCGTGCCGGCGGCGAGATTCTGGTTGGTGGCGCCCGGCGCCGTGCCGAAGATCGGCGTACTTCCGTACATCGACTGGCCGCAGTCGATGGCGTCGCGGAAATCGGTTGCGGCCTGACTGGCGCAGTTGGCGTAGGTGGCCCGGCGGTTGGCGTAGGAATTGTTGGTCGCGCTGGCCGTCGTCGCGGTTTGATAGCTGAAGGCCGTTCCTGTGCGGTTGCCGTTGGTGTTGTTGCGGTTCAGCCCGACCGGACCGATCTGGTAGTTGGTCGAGACCTGGTCCTGCTTGGAATACAGGTTGTCGAAGTTGACGATGGTGCGGTCGGTCGGACGCCATTGTCCCGACAGCGTCACGCCGAGACGTTCTTGCTCGACCTCGCGATGGTTCAGCGAGGCCAGTGACGGAATATGCACCAGCGATCCACGGTTCGACGCGCCGTTCAACAGGGCGTAGGCGGCGGGGTTCGACCCGATCAGCAGGTTGCGGGCTTCGGGATTGGTGACGCGCGGAAGGGCGGTGGCGGGGTTGGTGCCGATCGGTAGGGCGAAGCCTTGCGGATCCGTGGTCGCGCCCGAGCCGGCGTTGTTGAAGGTGGCGCCGCGATAGAGATATTCGTTCGAACCGATGCCGCGCGAATAGCTGTCGATGTTCTGCTTGCGCTCGTTGTAGGCGACCGAGCCCATCAGACCGAACTCGCCGATCTTGCTGGTCCAGCGATCCGACGCCAGCAGGGCGACGCGAGGATTGTGGGTGCCGCCGTTCTCGTAATAGGCGTCCTGAAGCGTCAGGGCGAGGCGGCGTTCGCTGAAGTCGAACGGACGGCCCGAGATCAGATCGACGGTCGCGCCCAGCGAGCCTTCGTCGGTCTTGGCGTCGGCGGATTTCTGAACCTTCAGCGAGTTGAACAGTTCGGAGGCGAAGGTGTTGAACTGGAAACCTCGGTCGCGACGCAGGGCGCCGTCGGCATTGTTCGCGCCGGACGTGGACAGGGTTTCCAGGCCATTTAGGCGGACGCGCGTGAAGTCGCCGCCCAGGCCACGCACCGAGATGGAGTTGCCTTCGCCGTTCTCACGGTCGATCGAGACGCCGGGGATCCGCTGCAGGGATTCCGCCAGGTTGGCGTCCGGGAAGTCGGCGATGTCTTCGGCGTTAATGACGTCGACGATGGTGTTGGACCGGCGCTTTTCGCTCAGCGCGCTGGCCAGCGAGGCGCGAATGCCGGTGACGACGATCTCGCCGACCTCGGTGGCCTCGGGGTCGGCCTCCTGCGCCTGGACGGGGGCGGCGAATAGCATCGCACCCATCAAAAGGGCGGCCGGTGAGGCAGCCGCACGCAAATATCCCGTGTGTTGGTTCCGCATTGTTCCCTCCGTTGCAGTCGCGCTCCTAGCCTCTTGGCGGGCTGGATGCCGACTTCCCCTAATCCCGGTGCGCCGGGTCACAATCAAAAAGTAGTATGATACGATTTGGACATCAAGCAGAAATGTCACCGGTGTCATGACGCGCGCAGACGCGGCGTGCAACCTAAAATAACAACGTTTGGAGAAACGCGATGATCTTAGGCAGACGAGGGTTTCTGGCCGGCGCCGCCGGGGTGGCGAGCGTCGGCGCGGCGCGGGGCGCCTGGGCGGATCAGGCGCTGGACGACTCAGGGCGCATCATCCCGACGCCGGAGCGCAATCCCTATCCCTATTCCGGCGTCAGCGGACCGGGCCTGCCGGCGCAGGCGGAGGACGCGCGCGGCGGGTGGATGTCGGGCCTGCCCGGCGTTCGCTACAGCGGCCGACGACCGATGCCTTATCCAGTTCTGCCCTGGGGCGAGGCGGCGACGGGGGGCGCCGTAGACAAGGGGCTGCTGCCGCCAATCCATCCGCTGATCCAAGTGCAA
The DNA here is from genome assembly GCF_979258305.1 of Brevundimonas sp. AC546. NCBI lineage: Bacteria > Pseudomonadati > Pseudomonadota > Alphaproteobacteria > Caulobacterales > Caulobacteraceae > Brevundimonas > Brevundimonas sp. AC546. The sequence goes on along the minus strand of NZ_OZ409849.1, from coordinate 1,249,995 downwards.
CTGCGCGATACCCAGATCTGCATCGGCGGCGACGGGGCCTATTACATGACCGGCTCGACCGGCGGAAACATCTGGGCCTTCAACGACGGGGTCGAGCTGTGGCGCTCCGAGAACCTGTCCGACTGGGCCTATCTGGGGCTGGTCTGGAGCTTGGATCGTGAAGGCGGCTGGGCCAGGGCCTGGCGCGCCCGACAGGGCAAGCCGTTCCGCGCGATCTGGGCGCCGGAAATCCATTATTTGGCCGGCAACTACTTCATCTGTTTCAGCGTCAGCCGCGCGGGGTTGGGCGTCCTGCGCAGCACGAGCGGCAAGCCGGAGGGGCCGTATGAATACGCCTTTTCGCCCGACGCCCATTTGCGGCGCGGCATCGACGCCACCCTGTTCCAGGACGACGACGGCGCGGTCTATCTGACCTATGGCTCGGGCGACGAAATGGTCCGGCTGAAGGACGATATGTCCGGCTATGCCGGGGAGTGGCGCAAGACCGAGTTCGTCGGGACCGAGTGTCTGGTCGCGCGCGACCGCGACCGTTGCCTGCGCGGCGAGAACATCCTGGGCTACGAAGGCGCGACCCTCTTCAAGAAGGACGACCTCTATTATCTGGGGGCGGTCGGGAATGTTGAGGGGCGATATTCGTTCGTCTTCGCTGTGTCTGAAAACATCCACGGCCCCTATCGGATGCGGCACGAGGCGGCGCCCTGCGCCGGCGGCGGCAATGTCTTCAAGGACAGGGAAGGGAAGTGGTGGTCCACCTTCTTCGGCAATGACGAACAGAGCCATTTCCGCGAGAAACCCGGCCTGATCCGGGTTGAGTTCGACGACGCCGGGCGGATCGTCACCGCCAAGGACCAGCCCTTCGCCCGTTCCTTGCCGCCACTGCCTGCGCCCAAGCCGGAGATGATGTCGTGATGGATCGCCGAACCCTGTTGCTGACGGGAGCCGCTCTTGCTGCCCTGCCGACCTCCAGTCTCGCCAAAGACGGGCAGTCGGCTTTTCCTGGCGCCATGGGCTGGGCCGCATCGACGCCTGGCGGGCGTGGCGGGCGGATCGTGCGGGTCACGACCCTGGCCGCCGAAGGCCCGGGATCCCTGCGCGCGGCCTTGGAGGCCGAGGGGCCGCGCATCGTCGTCTTCGAGGTCGGCGGCGTGATCGATCTGAATGGCCACGACATCCGGGTGCAGACCCCCTTCCTGACGATCGCGGGCCAGACGGCGCCGGAACCTGGGATCACCCTGATCAAAGGCGGCGTCAGCATCCGCACCCATGACGTCATCGTGCGCCATATCCGCGTGCGGCCCGGCGCGAACGGCGCGGCGCCCAAAAGCGGGTGGGAGGTGGACGGCCTGACCACCTCGGGCGGCTGGAATGTGATCGTGGACCAGTGTTCCTTCTCCTGGGCCACGGATGAAAATCTGTCGGCGTCCGGCCCGCGCTTCAGCGGTGGAGACACCGTCGAACAGTGGCGTCAGAACACGTCGCGCCGCATCACTTTCAGCCGCAACATCGTCGCCGAGGGCCTGTCCCACTCCAGCCACGCCAAGGGCGAGCATTCCAAGGGCACACTGATCCACGACAATGCGACCGAGGTGCTGATCGTCGGCAATCTGTACGCCCACGACTACGAGCGGAACCAGTTGTTCAAGGGCGGCGCCCATGCGGTGACGGCCAACAACCTGATCTACGACCCCGGCAATCGCTGCATGCACTATGCGCTGAACGCCGAGGAATGGGTCGGCCATCCGTGGGAGGCAGGCCAGCTGTCCATCGTCGGAAACGTGACGCGCGGCGGCCCTTCGACCCACGCCGACCTGCCGTTCCTGATCGTGGAGGGGCAGGGGGATCTGGACCTCTACGCCATCGACAACCCCGCCCGTCATGCCGACGGCCGGCCGATGCAGGAGATCGGGATCATCTCCGACCGCGACCCGAAGATCACATGGCTGGAACGGTCGCCGCACTGGCCCGCCGGTTTCCACGCCCGACCGTCGGGCGAGGTCGAGGCCTGGGTCTTCGCCGAGGCCGGGGCGCGGCCCTGGGCGCGCGACGCCATCGACCGACGCATTTTGCAGGAGGTCCGCGACGGAACCGGCCGGATTATCGACGACGAAAAGGCGGTCGGCGGCTATCCGACCTTGACCCCGACGCAACGCGCCTTCGTCGAGGCCGACTGGGACCTGGCGACGATGACGCGGCGGGACGGCAGGCCGAGCTGACGCCCGGCCTACCTGCGGGTTTCAAAGGGCCTTGAACTTGAAGTTCTTGAACCGGACCTCGCCTTCGCCGGCGGCGTAGATGCCGGGGCGCAGCATCATGAAGCCGCCCCTGACGTTCTGGTTATAGCCCGAGACCTCCATGCCCCGGTCGAACCGGTTCCAGGTCACGCCGTCGCCGGAGGTGTCGAAATAGACGTTCTGGTAGGCGTTGGTCAGGCGGATGAACATGCGACGGCCGTGCGGATTGGCCGGACGTCCGCGCTCGATTCCGTACTGGTGGGTGACGTATCGGGTCGCGTCGAAACCGAGGCCGGCATACAGGGCGCGGTCGTAGAACAGAATCAGGCCGGCGACCGCGCCCGGATCGATCTCGACCTCGCATTCGATTTGATAGGCCTGTTCGCCCTGGACGAAGGTCAGGGGCGAACAGTCCACCGGCGCCTTGCCCTTGGCCTTCATGTGCAGGACGCCGTCCTCGCGACGCAGGCGATCCTTCTCGTTCGGCTGCGGATCGTAGAAGCTCCACTGGATGCCGAACTTGTCGGTAGAGAAGTCGTCCGACAGGGCCATGCCGTGCTGCACGGCCTCGCCGCCCTGGGGCTTGGCGATGGGCTGGGACAGGTCGCCGCCCTTGGCGCGGAACCAACCGTCGTCGGTCCATTCGATCGGATCCAGCAGGGTCTGGCGGCCCAGGCTCCAATAGGCGTTCTCATAGCCGTGATAGACCATCCACCAGTCGCCGTCGGTGGGGCCCTCGACCAGGGTGGCGTGGCCGCGCGACCACCATTTCTCGGCGCCCGAGGCGGTGCGGACGATGGGGTTGTGCGGGCAGTCCTCCCACGGGCCGTTGATCGATTTCGACCGCGCGGCGATGACCATATGGCCGGTGGGCGGGCCAGCCGTGCCGCCGATGGCGGTGATCATGTAAAAATAGTCTCCATATTTCAGCAGTTTGGGCCCTTCTTGGGCGCGTCCTTCGACGATCCAGTCCTCGGGATAGCGCCAGGCGTCATAGACCCGCTCTTCCAACGGCCCGTCGGTGGCCAGGCCGTCGTCGGTCAGCTTCACCCGGTCGCCGCCGTTCAGGAACAGATAGCGTTTGCCGTCCTCGCCGACGATATGGCCAGGGTCGATGTTGGCCGGGATCTTCAGGTCGATGGGCTCGCTCCACGGCCCTTCGATCTTGTCCGCCCAGATGACGTAGTTGGAGCGGTATTCGGGGAAGCGGGCCGGGATGTAGCAGTAGAATTTGCCCTCATGTTTGATCAGCTCGGGCGCCCAGACCGAGCCGATGTTGGTGGTCAGGGCGGCGATCACCGGCTGCCAGTTCACCAGGTCGCGCGAGTGCCAGATGTGGATGCCCGGCACGGATTCGAACGACGAGAAGGTCATGTAGTAGTCGTCGCCGTCCTTCAGGATCGACGGATCGGGGTGGTCGCCCGACATGATGGGATTGAGGAAGGTCCCGTTCCCCAGATCGGCCATCCGCTGGCCCTCGATCCCGCGACGCCATTTCATGCCGGCCCATTCGCGACCCAGGGGCGCGGCTTCCTCGTTGGTCTGGGCGAAAGCGGCGCGGACGGGCAGGGCCGCGGCGGCGACGCCTCCCAAGAGGCCGGTCAGGGCGGCGCGGCGGTCGATGAATCTCATGCGTGTTTCCTTTGTCTTTGTGCCGGACGGAAATCAGGACGGTGTGTGGGCGACGGCGGCGATCAGCCGGCTCATGGCGTTGATGTAGGTTCCGGTCGAGATGCCCATCGGCCCGCTGGCCTCTGTGAAGGGCGAGGTGTCCCAGTCGTCGCCGACCTGACCGCGATCGACGAAACCAGCGGGCGGTTCGGTCGGGCCGGGACCGCGATAGGGATGGCTGGTGGTCTTCAGCTCGACGGGCCAGTAGCCCTCGGCATTCAGGTCCGAGACCAGCGCCGCGATAGAGGCCGGTCCTTGGACGGCGGCGTTCAGATCCGAGCCTGCCTGGGGGCGGGTAATGACATAGTCCGGCATCAGAGACGGGCCGCGCGCGAGCAGAGGCGAGTTCTGCGTCGCTCGCTCAGGCGACAGGGCCGAGAGACGGGCCACGCGACGGCGCAGGGCGGCCACGTCGATATGTTTCTCGCCCCGCGCGCCGGTCATGTCGAAGTCGGCGTAATAGTCGCCGTTCTGGGCGTTGGAGCCGCGCCGATGCACGGCGATGAACCGGTTCGTGCCCGGCTCGACATAGCGGAAGAAGTTGCGGCCCTCATGGTGGGCCCGGGCCGGCGCTTCCATCCGCTCCAGCCAGTCCAGCGCCTGCGGCAGGCGAGCCAGGAAGCTACGGTCGCCGGTCAGTCGATAGAAGTCCAGCATCTTGTCGATGGCCGCAGCGGTGGTGTGGGGCGACACGGCGGCGGGTTCATAGGTCCGGCCCCACGCCGGCTTGAAGTCGGGTGTATATTGCAGCGCCCAGCCCGGCGTCGGGTCCGGCTGTTGCAGGTCGCGGTAGCAGGCCATGGCGCGCTGGATCGGTTCGCGCACCCGCTCGTCCTTCAGCTGCTGCAAAACCAGCAACAGGAGGTCGATGTTCTCGTCCGCCACCTCGTCGTTCAGGGTGATCAGGCCGGTGTAGTCGGGCTTGCCGTGGTTCTCGAACGCGCCCGCGCGGGGCCAACGCTGGGGCCATCCGCCCGACGGCAACTGGCTGTTCAGGACGAAGTCGATGGCCTTGTCCACGGCGGGCCGGAACTGCGCCTCGCCCTTGACCAGATGCAGCCGCAACAGGAAGCGGGCGCATTCGACCGTGGCGTGGTCGTCGAAGGTGGCGTTGCCGTAGTAGTGCTGAAACTCCTCCAGCCGCCAGCCATTGGCGCCGATGGTGTCGTACCAGCGGCGGATCGAATCTTCGCCCGCCGTGTCGATGACATAGTTCCAGCCGCCGGCTGGATGCTGACCTTGGATCAGGGCGTCCGCCGCTTGGGTCGCCGCCGTGTAATAGAGGTCGTCGCCCGTCGCCCGCCAGGCGTCCAGAAAGATTTGGCCCATCTCCGGCGTGCCCGGCGCCTGGGTCCAGACCATGGTCGGATAGGCCTCCATCTCGCCCCAGCGGCGCGACAGATCCGGCAGGTAGGACCAGACATAACCGCCGTTCACCGCCACCTTGTCCGTCATGAAACGGGTGGCGCGGGCCATGGTCGCCAGCACCTGGGCGCGCGTCGGCTCGGCTGCGCGCCAGCCGGCCAGAGGCGCAGCCAGAGCGGCGCCGGCCGCAGTCGCCAGACAGGTGCGTCGGCTGAGCATCAATGACCCTTTCGTTTCCAGGATGTCCGACGCTCTGACGGCGACTTGCGGAATGACACCGCTGGACATGTCTGGAAATATAATAATACTTTTCGGCAAATGGCTAGGGAGGAAAGGCCATGAAATGGCGGATGGGCGGCTTGGCCGCAGTGGCCTTGGTCGCGATGTCGAGCATGGCGGGCGCACAGGACGTTGATCCGCGCGCCGTCTGGCGGATCCCGCCCATCGACTTTTCACATGCCGGCTATCGCGGCGGCGGCGTGGCCCCGGCCGTGCATCCGGCGACCCTGATCGTGGAGCCCGTCGAGGGCGATGACGGCGTACGGATTCAGGCGGCGATCGACCTTGTCGCGGCCCGGCCCGCCGACCGGCGCGGCCATCGCGGCGTGGTTCAGTTGACGGCCGGAACCTATGAGGTCGAGGGTCAGATTCGCATCGCGGCCGACGGGGTGGTGCTGCGCGGCGCGGCCGATGGCGTCACGACCGTGGTGGCGACCGGCGTGGACCGTCGCGCCCTGATCGCCGTCGCCGGCCAAGGGGGCGCTGCGCCGTCAGGCGATCCCGTGTCGGTCGTCAGTGTCGTGCCGGTGGGGGCCATGCGTCTGCCGCTGGCCTCGACCGCAGGTCTGGCGGTCGGTGATCGGATCATGATCCGGCGGCCGAGCACCCAGGCCTGGATCGCCGCCTTGGGCATGGACGACTTCGTCGGTTGGCGGCCCGAGGGGCGGTTGAACTGGAAGCCAGGCACGCGCGACATCGTCTGGGATCGCACGGTGACAGCGGTGGAGGCGGACGCCGTCGTGATCGACGCCCCCCTGACCACGGCGCTGGACCCCGCCATGGGCGGCGGTCTTGTCACGCGCGGGCCATCGACGCCGCGCATCCGCGAGGTGGGGATCGAAGGTCTGACCCTGGTCTCCGCCCATGATCCCGAACGGCCTATGGATGAGGATCACAGCTGGTACGCCGTCGCCTTCGACGGGGTCGAGGACGGCTGGATCCGCAATCTGTCCGCGCGCGGCTTCGTCGGTTCGGTGGTCGACCTGGGCGAGACGACGCGGCGCATCACGGTTCAGGATGTCTCGGCCTCCGACCCCGTGTCCGAGATCGGCGGCTGGCGCCGGCGGGTCTTCTACACGGCCGGCCAGCAGAGCCTGTTCGTCCGCTGCGACAGCCGCGACGGCATCCACGATTTCGGCCTTGGCCATGCCGCGGCCGGCCCCAACGTCTTCCTCGACTGCACCGCCACGGATGCCAAGGGCGACAGCGGCGCGCTGGAAAGCTGGGCCTCGGGCGCCCTGTTCGACGGAGTCAAGGTGCGCGGCGGCGCCCTCACCCTGACCCACCGGGGACGCGAGGCTCAAGGGTCGGGCTGGGCCGCTGCCAACTCCATGCTTTGGAACTGCGAGGCGACGGTGGTCGAGGTGCGCAATCCGCCTGAGGCGCCGAACGCCGCCGTCGGCTGTCGCGGCGAACGGATCGGCGACGGGGTGCTGGAGGACCCGCGCGCCCAGCCCGGCCGCGACTTCCACCGCGCCCAGCCGCAGGAACCGGCCAGCCTGTATCGCTATCAGCTGGAAGCGCGGCTGGGCCACGCGGCCCTGAGCGCACTCGACCCCGTCGTCCTGCCGTCGCCCGCGCGCGGAACCCGCGTCCTGACCGATGCCGAGGTCGCCGCCTGGCGCGACGCCCATCGTGTGTCCAATGACCGCCGTCCGCTGACCCTCGCCGACGGCCGGTTCCAGATCGACGGCCGCCCGGCCTACGTGCGCAAGGTCGGCTTCGCCTTCTTCCAGGCCCAGATGCCCAACGCCGCCGCCGCGGGGTCCGGCCCCTTCCTGACCCGGTTCGCGCCGGGCAAGATCGGACCGGGTCTGACCGACGACCTGGACGCCCTGGTCGCGGGGCTGAACACCGGCGACGTGGTTCAGCATAACTACGGCCTCTGGTACGACCGCCGCCGCGTCGACCACGACTTCTACGGCTCGCCGGATCAGAAGGACGGCGAGGTCTGGGCGCCCTTCATCGAACTGCCCTGGGCCCGCAGCGGCCAGGGGCGGGCCTGGGACGGCCTGAGCAAATACGACCTGACCCGCTTCAATCCCTGGTTCTTCGACCGGCTGGACGGGTTCGCCGAACGGGCCGAGCAGCGCGGCGTCGTGCTGCATCACCGCATGTATCTGCAGCACTGGCTGCTGGAGAGCCGCGCCCATTACGTCGACTTCCCCTGGCGGCCAATGAACGCGATCCAGGCGACGGGAATGCCGATGGAGGTCCCGGCCGCCGAGGTCTTCTGGGACGTGTCCGACCCGGTTCGGCGCGACCTGCATCGGCTCTATATCCGTCATACGCTCGACGCTCTGAAGGACCGGTCCAACGTCATCTTCGGCCTGGATCCGGAATACACCGGCCCGATCGCCTTCGTCCGCTTCTGGCTGGAGACCATTGCCGAATGGGAGGCCGAGAGGGGCCGTTCGGTCTGGGTCGTGCTGGAGGCGCCCAAGGCCGTGACGGACGCCGTGCTGGACGATCCTGTCCTGTCGCGCACGATCGACGGGGTCGAGTTCCACCACTGGACCTATCGCCCGGACGGGACCCTGTTTGCGATTGAGGGCGGCATCGACAAGGCGCCGCGCGAACAGGTGGACGCCATCGCCCGACCGCAGGATTTGGACTACGGCGCGGACCCCGTCCAGGTGCGCCGCGACCTGTGGAAGTCCACGCCCGCGATGCGGTATCGCGCCTATCGCGAATACCGCGATCGCCGCGCCGACCTGGCCTTGCTGGACGGCGACGACGCCTATCCCGACCTGAGCCGGGCCGTCGAGGCGGCCTTTCCGGCGGCGGCGCGGGCGGGGGTGCGACCATCCGACAGCATCATCGCCGGCCCGTCGTCCTGGGGCGGCGCGGACGCCGAAGGGCGGCTGCTGGTCTATGCGATCGAAGGCCCCGCGACGCTGCGCCGACTGACCAGGCCGATGAGCGTGCGCTGGGCCAGCGGCCAGGGCGTCGCCTGCCTGCCCGCCGGGGCGGCCCGTCTGGAAAGCATGACCCAGACCCCCTGGTCCGCCTGGCTCGAACCGACCGCCGCCTGTGCGAACTGAACCGAAGGAAATCCCATGACGCTCGCCGCCATCTTCTCGTCCGTCGCGCTGCTCGCCGCCCCTCAGGCCGCACCCGCGCCGCCGCCTGGGGGCACGCCCATCACGCCGATCCAGGCGTCCAAAATCATCCTGGTCGGCGACTCGACCACGGCGGTGATCGGCGGCTGGGGCCCCAGCTTCTGCGCCGACCACGTGACGTCCTTCGTCGCCTGCGTGAACCTGGCGCGCGGCGGGCGCAGTTCGGGCAGCTATTTCGCCGAAGGCTCCTGGGATCTGGCGCTGGCGGAAATGTCCACGCCCGGCTTCGTCCAGACCTATGTGCTGATCCAGTTCGGCCACAACGACCAGCCGGGCAAGCCGGGCCGCTCTACCGATCTTGCGACCCAGTTTCCCGTCAATCTGAAACGCTATGTGGAAGAGACCCGCGCGCGCGGCGCCATCCCCATCCTGCTGACGCCTCTGACCCGGCGTCAATTCGTCGACGGTCGGCTGCAGAACGACCTTGGGCCCTGGGCCGATGCGGTGCGCAAGGTCGCCGAGGACACGGGCGCGCCCATAGTCGATCTGAACGCCGCCAGCGCCGCCGCAGTCCAGGCCTTGGGGCCAATGATGTCGGCCCGCTTCGCCCAGTCGCCGCCGTCGCCCGAGGTCGCAGCCGCCCTGCTGACCGGCACGACCATCCCTGGCTCGACCGGCGTGACGCCAGCGGCCGCCACGCCTGCGGTCCAGGCCCAGAACAACGCCGCCGTCGAGCCGCTGGGCCAGGCGCGGGTGTCGTTCGACTACACTCACCTGGGGCATGAGGGCGCGGACTTCTTTGCCGCCATGGTGACGCGTGACCTGATCCTGGCCGTGCCGGCCTTGCGTCGCGTGCTTGTTCCTTGACCGGCCTCAGTGGTTGTCGCGCGGCAGGCCGAACTGGTCGATGATGCGGTGGTATTTGATGGCCGGTTCCAGCACGGCGCCGGTCTCCAGCTGGCCGACGACCGCACGCTGCATCTCCTGCCACGGGGTCTGGGAGGCGGGGTATTTGTAGCCGCCCGCCGTCTCGAACGCCTTGCGGCGCTCGGCCAGTTCCTCGTCCGGAATCAGGATGTCCGCTCGGCCGGTGTTCAGGTCGATGCGCACCCGGTCGCCGGTCTTCAGCAGGGCGATATCGCCGCCCGCCGCCGCTTCCGGCGAGGCGTTCAGGATGGATGGCGAGCCGGAGGTGCCGGACTGACGCCCGTCCCCGATACAGGCCAAGGCGCTGACGCCCTTCTTGATGAGGTAGGACGGCGGCCGCATGTTCACGACCTCGGCCGCGCCGGGATAGCCGATGGGACCGGCGCCGCGCATGAACAGTAGGGTCTGTTCGGTGATGCCCAGGCTCTCGTCGTCGATGCGGTGGTGATAATCCTCGGGACCGTCGAACACGACGGCCGGGCCTTCGAAGGCGTTCAGGTCGTCAGGGTTGGACAGATAGCGTTCACGGAACTCAGGGCTGATCACACTCAGCTTCATGATGGCCGAGTTGAATAGATTGCCGGTGAAGACGACGAAGCCGGCGTCGGTCTTCATCGGGGCGTCGAAGGTCTTGATGACGTCGGGCAGGACGATCTCGGCGCCCTTGCAGTTCTCACCGATGGACTTGCCGGTGACGGTCAGGGCGCCCTCGTTGATCAGCCCCTGTTTCATCAGTTCGGCCATGACGGCGGGCACGCCGCCGGCGTGGAAATAGTCCTCGCCCAGATAGTCGCCAGCGGGCTGGAGGTTGACCAGCAGCGGCACGTGCAGGCCTTGGGTCTGCCAGTCCTGCAGCGGCACATCGACGTGGGCGTGGCGGGCAAGCGCGGTCAGATGGATCGGGGCGTTGGTCGAGCCGCCGATGGCCGAGTTGACGACGATGGCGTTGTGGAAGGCTTCCTTGGTCAGGATGTCCGACGGCTTCAGATCCTCGCGCACCATCTCCACGATGCGCAGGCCGGTTTCGTAGGCGACCTGGGCGCGCTCGCGATACGGGGCCGGGATGGCGGCCGAGCCGGGCAGCGACATACCCAACGCCTCGGCCAGCGAGTTCATCGTCGTGGCTGTACCCATGGTGTTGCAATAGCCGACCGACGGGGCGGACGACGCCACCAGTTCGATGAAGCCGTCATAGTCGATCTCTCCGGCCGCCATCATCTGGCGCGCCTTCCAGATTATCGTGCCCGAGCCCGTGCGCTCGCCCTTGTGCCAGCCGTTCAGCATCGGTCCGACCGAAAGGGCGATAGCGGGGATGTCCACGGTCGCGGCGGCCATCAGACAGGCGGGCGTGGTCTTGTCGCAGCCAATGGTCAGCACCACGCCGTCCAGGGGATAGCCGTAGAGACTTTCGACCAGACCCAGATAGGCCAGGTTGCGGTCCAGGCCTGCGGTCGGGCGCTTGCCGGTTTCCTGGATCGGATGGACCGGGAACTCCATGGCGATGCCGCCGGCCTCGCGGATGCCTTCGCGGACGCGTTCGGCTAGCACCAGATGGTGGCGGTTGCACGGCGACAGGTCAGAGCCGGTCTGGGCGATGCCGATGATCGGCTTGTCCGACTGAAGCTCTTTGCGCGTCAGGCCATAGTTCAGATACCGCTCAAGATAGAGCGCGGTCATGTCCGGGTTTTCCGGGTTGTCGAACCAGGCGCGGCTGCGGAGCTTGGGCGGCATCATTATGCGAACCATATTCAGCACTAATCGAATAAACTATTTGTTGCGATCCCCAATATCATAATATTAATCGACAGGAAGACATTTCAAACATTGTCAAATATGACCACCGCATGAGCGTCATCAGCGGCCACATCAACTCCTCACCCAGAGTGACGCAGGTCCTATCCGCCCATGAGCAGATCGTGCGTGCCCTGGCGCAAGATATCCTCACCGGGCGGTTGGCGCCGGGTGACAAGCTGCCTTTAGAAGCTGACTTGCTGGACCGCTTCGGCGTGTCGCGGACAGCGCTTCGGGAAGGCTTGAAGACCCTGGCCGCGAAAGGCTTTCTCAGCGTTAAGACACGGGTAGGCACGCGGATCACCGACCCCGTCCATTGGAATTACTTTGATAGAGAAGTTCTGACTTGGCAGGTCTCGGGCGGGATGGATGCAGCCTTCAGGCGGCAGCTGGCAGAGGTGCGCCGGGCCGTCGAACCGGCCGCTGCGGCGCTTGCTGCGGAGCGTCGCACTAACGACGATCTGGCGGCCATGAGAGAGGCCATCCATGGGATGAAGGCCACGGATTTGACCGAGCAGGAGTTCGCCCTCGCGGACCTGTCACTGCATCTTGCAATCGGCGCCGCGTCAAAGAATGCGATGATGCGATCCTTGGCAAGCGTTATCGAGACGGCCTTGCTAGAGGTCTTCACTCTGAGTCCCCCTACCCAGGACGCCGCTCTTCAATCCGAAACCGCCATAGCCCACGAACGCATTGTGGATCGCATTGAGGAAAAGGATGGTTTGGGCGCTGCTGAGGCGATGCTGTTGGTAATCGACGCGGGCTATGAACGCGTGGAGGCCGAGCGAAGAGCGTTGTCAGGTTAAGTTGGCTGACCACAGCTCGGGCGTGAGTGGTGAGGAAACGCTGGGCTGATGCTTGGGAATTGAACAGCTGTTGTCGCCGCTCTCGTCGCCGGATCGAGAGGTGGGAGTTTTCCGCTCGATTGTTTTCTCGAAGCCGGCCGGGAAAATGTAGGCGCCGCAGGCCAAGCTGGGCCAAGGCCGCCTGGCATGATGCGAGCCCGTCGGTCACGATCTTCTCCGGCTCAATGGGCTGGTTTCGCAGCAGACGCCGGAGCAGCCTCAAGGCCGCGTCGGTATCCCTTCGTCACTGACGACAACGTCCAGCACTTCGCCTTCATCATTGACCGCGCGCCAGAGGAACATGCGCCTGCCTCCGATCGAGCAAACAACCTCGTCGAGATGCCAGCGTGGAGAAGGGGAAGGGGAAGGGCGAAGCTTCTTCAGCCGTCGTGCGATCTGAGGTCCAAACTTGATCGTCCAGCAACGGATCGTCTCGTAGCTGACATCGATCCCCCGCGCGGCCATCAGCTCTTCGATCTCGTGAAGGCTGAGGCTGAAGCGAAAGTAGAGCCACACGGCCTGCCGGATCACCGCCGCTGGAAAGCGATGGCGCTCAAACCAGAGTGGCTTCACCAAATGCGATCTGTGTCCCTACGAGTCCAAAATCACCAACGACGGCGTCCGTGTGTGGTTGAGCAGTCTCTCATACCGCGCGCGATAGCTAAGGCGGGATAGCGCGCGATGTTGGCTTGATTCGACGGCCGTGATCGATTCATTCGCGAAATAGACGGGATGCGGATGAAGTAGGTCGGGCAAGAACAGTTACGTGTATAGACTTTAACAAGTCACAAATTTACAAAAACAACTCTGTGCAAAGAGCATAACACAATGTGGCGCTCCGATGTCATGAGTCTATTACAATAAAGGCATAGACCCGGCGAAAGGGGTGCTGGACTGCGTCAGACTGATGCGCGGTGGCCCATGCATATTTTCAGGGGATCTCCATGCTTCGTTTGAACAACATTCTTTTGGCGGGAACCTGCGTTCTCGCTCTTGCTGCTTGCGGCTCGGCTGAGGTCGCTTCGCCTGGCGAAGGCGATTTTGGCGGCGGCGGTGGCGGTGGCGGTGGCGGCAACGTCCCGCCTCCGGCCGGCACCCCGGCAGCGGATTGCCCCACGGGCTTCGCCAACGTCGGTCTGATAGCGAACGGCACCCTGCGCGTCTGCCAGCTTCCCCAGCAAATCCTCGGCGCGTTGACCGTGCCGTTGCGCGCGGGCACCATCTATTCGATCTCCGGCCGGACTGAAGTCGGCACCGATCGGGGGCCTGACGCCGCCGCTCCGACTGCCGGTTCGACCCAAGGCATCCTGACCGTAGAAGCGGGCGTCAAGGTCTTCGCCTCGGGCGGCACCGACTATCTGCTGGTCAATCGCGGGTCGCAAATCTTCGCCGAAGGCACGGCGACCAGCCCGATCATCTTCACGAGCCGGCAGAATGTCGAAGGCACCACGACCTCGTCCTCGCAGGGACAATGGGGCGGTCTGGTCATCGCCGGTCGCGCGCCGACCGCCGTGTGCCCGGTGGGCGTCACGGCGCCGAACGCGGCCTGCGTCGGTCAGATCGAAGGCACCAGCGCCAACTACGGCGGCAACAGCCCTGCGGATAACTCGGGCCGCCTGCGCTATGTTCAGGTCAACTATTCCGGCTTTGAAATCTCGCCGAACAACGAGTTGCAGGCTCTGACCCTGGCCGGCGTCGGCTCGGCCACCACGGTCGATCACTTCCAGTCCTACAACTCGTCGGACGACGGCATTGAAATCTTCGGTGGCAACGTCAACCTCAGCTATCTGGTGATCAACGGCGCCGACGACGACGGACTGGACACCGACACCGGCTGGCGTGGTGGTGCGCAGTTCGGCATCATCACCCAGAAGCCGACAGCCGTGACCAACGGCAGCCGTGGCTTCGAATGGTCGGCCGCGCCGTCGGGCACGACCTACTTCGCCCAGCCCAAGATCTCGAACTTCACGATCGTGGGCCGCAACGCCGCAGTGGCCGCCGATGCGATCATCACTCTGAACACCGGCACCTCGCCGTCGATCATCAACTCGGTCTTCACCAACCCGACGACCTCGGCGGCGGCCTGCCTCGACATCGACGACGCGCAGACGGTGACCAACGCGCCGATCTTCCGCTCGGTCTACTTCGCCTGCTCGCGTCCTTATGAAGATGACAGCAACGTGAACGCGGCTGCAACGGCAGCGGTGTTCATCAACGCGACCAACGTCAACAACACCGCAGCCGGCACGTCGACAATGACGGCTCCGGCGGGCGCAACCATGACGAACAACGGTCTTACCTTCATCAACGGCGCCAACGAGACCGCAGTGACGGCGGCCAATGCGCCGGCGCTGTATCCCTTCTTCACTTCGGTCACCTACATCGGCGCGGTCAGGAATGCGGCCGACACCTGGTACCTCGGCTGGACCTGCGGCCTGGCGGCCGGTTCGACCTGCTGATGACGAAAAGGCGGACGGGGACCCAGTCGGGTCCTCGTCCCATTTCGCCTGCTTTCGTCACACCCCCTTCAAGGCGCAGATCATGAAGACTGTTACTCTGACCCTGACAGGGGTCTTGCTAGCCACAAGCGCAATGGTCGCGCCTGGCTACGCATCCGCTCAATCCGTTAACCCTCCCGCTCCCGTCGAGCAAACCCCGGCGGCGCAGGCCCAACCGGACGTCGATGCGACGCCGGACAACGTCGACGAAATCGTGGTTCTGGGCCGGTTCATCCCCGAGCCCAACCGCGCCAGCCCTGAGGTGGCGGCCTTCCTTACGGCCGAGGACCTACAGCGTACGGGCGACTCCACCGCCGCCGCAGCCCTGACCCGCGTCACCGGCCTTTCGGTCGTCGAAGGCCGGTTTGTCTATGTTCGCGGTCTGGGCGAGCGCTACTCCTCTGCGCTGTTGAACGGTTCCCCGCTTCCCAGCCCCGAGCCGCTGCAACGCGTGATCCCGCTGGACCTGTTCCCGTCCGACATTCTGAAGGGCGTCACCGTTCAGAAGACCTATTCCGCCAGCTTCCCGGGTGAATTCGGCGGCGGCGTCATCGACCTGCAGACCCTGTCGACGCCGACGCGGCCTTTCTTCACGATGAAGGCTTCGGTGGGTGCGGACACGGAGTTCACCGGCCGCAACAATCTGATCTACTACGGATCGCGCACGGACTTCACGGGCTTTGACGACGACACGCGCAGCGTTCCCGACGGTATCGAACTGGCGTTCAGATCCGGCAACCGGATCCAGGCCGGCCCCGCCTATACGGCGGCCCAGCTCAGAACCCTCGGCCAGTCGCTGGAGAACGCTCCGCTGCGTCTTCTTCAGAAGGAGCAGACGCCTGCGAACCTCGGTTTCAGCCTGACGGGCGGAAACTCGATGCAAACCCCGCTGGGCACGCTCGGCGCAGTCTTCGTCGCGGGCTATGACAACAGCTGGAAGGGTCGCCAAGGCGTGAGGCAATCTGGTCGTATCGACAGCGGCGAACTCGTCCTGGCTGACGACTATGTCTTCCGGTCCAACGAGAACAATATCGGTCTCAATCTGTTTGGCTCGCTAAGCCTCGCGAACGACGACAACGAGATCAAGTGGACCAATTTCTACGTCCGAAATGTCACCAAGGAAGCCCGCTCGGTCGCTGGTTTCGACGATCTCGGCGGCGGCGCCTATCGCCGTACCGACTACACGGAATGGTTCGCCCGTCAGCTCTTCACGACCCAGCTGTCCGGCGATCACACGGCGGGCGCGTGGGATTTCACCTGGCGTGCGGCTTACGCCAAGACATCGCGCGACGCGCCGTATGAGACCCAGTTCGGCTACGGCAAGAACGCGGCCGGCGACATCATCCACAATATCCAGACCAACCGGATCTCGTTCAGCAATCTGGACGACACCATTGTCTCGGGCGGCGCGGACATCAGCTACACCCTGCCGCTCTCGGAAGCGCGCGAAGCCAAGTTCACCCTGGGCGTGGCGAGCAGCGACAACGATCGTTCGTCGCAGCAGCGCCTTCTTCACTTCATCGCCCTCAATGGCCTGACCCCCGAACAGCAGCTTTCGCGCGTCGATTATCTGTTCTCGGATTTCAACATCGGCTCCACGCTGCAGCTGGAAGAAATCACGGGCTCGAACGGCGCCTCGGCCTATGATGGGAACCTGAGGATCAATGCGGTCTACGGTCAGGTCGAGGCCGAGGTCATCCCCTTGGTGAACCTGAACCTCGGTGTCCGCTTTGAGGACGGCAAGCAAAGCGTCAATCCGTTCGACCTGTTCGGCGCCACGATCGGCTTCCTTCCGACCGAAATCGACGAAAGCTATGTGCTGCCGGCGGCGACGGTGACCTGGAATTTCGCCGAGGACATGCAACTGCGGTTCGGCGCGTCCAAAACCATCGGACGCCCTCAGTTCCGCGAACTGGCGCCGCAGCAATATACGGATGTCGAAAGCGACCGCACCTTCATCGGAAACCCCTATCTGGTGAACACGGAGTTCTTGAACCTTGACGCGCGCTACGAGTGGTATTTCGCCCGCAACCAGTATGTGACGTTCGGCGTCTTCTACAAGGATCTGGACAAGCCGGTTGAATCCAGCGTCGTCGATCAGGGCGCCAGCATTTCCCAGACCTTCATCAACGCTCCCAAGGCCATCGTCAAAGGGGTCGAACTGGAGGCCAAGAAGTTCTGGGAGTTCCCGGACAATGGCCTGCCGTTCATCGCCAGCAAGCGTTGGCTGGTCTCGGGCAACTACACCTACTCCAACTCCGAGGTTAAGGTCGAAGACGGCGACACCGTCACGACCCAGTCCAGCCTCGGCGTCGCTCAGCCGGCCTCCTTCTACGTCATTGATGGAAGCCGCCTGCAGGGTCAGTCGGACCACGTCGCCAATCTTCAGTTGGGTTGGGAAGACGACGCGGCCAAGTCGCAAGCGACCATCATCGTGAACTACGTCTCCGAGCGCACCTCGGCGCGTGGCCGTCCCGGCGAGCCGGATCTGATTCAGGATCCGGGTGTGTTTCTCGACTTGGTGTATCGCAAGGACTTCAGCGTGATCGGGCAGGACCTGGGTCTCGCCATCGAGCTGCGAAACCTCCTCGGCACCGACTACGACGAATATCAGGAGCAGGGTCGCAAGATCCGGATCAACAACTACGATCTCGGATCTAGCGCCACCGTCAGCCTGACCGCACGCTTCTAAAACAGTCTGTCAGGGGTCGATCCAGTATCGACCCCTGACGTTTTTAAGACATTTGATCCGCGGCCCTCGCAAGTGTCACGCGAGGTTCTTGCGGTTGTCGCATACCAGTGAAGCCGCCTTACGCCGATTGGTCTAGGAGCGTGGCCTTGCCGCGCGCATTGGACGCGACGGCGAATGTCGGGCGCGCGAACGTGATCTCTAAACTCCGTCAATGGGCATCCGCGACTGCGCAGTCAGCGCGCGGTCCCGGTCGCGCCACGCGGTTGCCGTTGGTGATTGAAGCGATCCTGATATGCCTGCTGCTGTTTCAAGCCGGACGCCTGGTCTGGATCGTGATCGATCCCAACGCGCCGTCCATGGCGCCGCTCGCGCAGGCGCCGATAAAGCCGACAGACTCAAGTGTTTTCCAGCGTTTCGACGCCTTCTTCCGCACGGGCGGCCTTAGCAGCCTGGCGGATGTGACGAATGCGGATACGGCCCAGCTTCGCCTGTTCGGCGTGCGTAGCGGCGGTGTTGGCGACGGGGCGGCGATCATCGGCTTGGCCGACGGGCGTCAGGTTTCCATCGGCGTCGGCGAGGAGGTCGAGCCGGGCCTGGTGCTTAAGGAAGTCGGACAGGACTATGTCACCCTTGCGCGGGGTCTGTCCGTCAGCCGGCTGGTCTTCTCTGAAGTCCCGGTCGGGGCTCCGCCTCCTCCTCCTCCGCCGCCGGGCGAGCAGGTTGTCGGGCCGGCGGCGCCCGCGTCCGCACCCTCCGCCCCGGTGGCCGCCGTTGATCCGTCCAGACTGATGGCCCAGGCCTCTTTGCGTCCCCGGATGCAAGGAATGGCCATCAAGGGTTTCACCGTTTCAGGCTCTGGAGACCAGCTGGCCGCAGCAGGCCTTCAGGCCGGCGACGTGATCCTGTCCGTCAACGGCAATGAACTCACCGGCCTCGACCGGATCGCCGCCCTTCGGGGCCAACTCGCCAACAGCGCCAATGCCGAGGTCCGTTTCGAACGGGCCGGACAAGTGCAGACGACCACCATAAGGACAACTCGGTGAACCGACGCAGTTCCACCTTCCTCGCGGGCGTTCTCTCGGCGATCTTACTGGCGCAAGGTCCGCTGACGGCGGCGCCCGCCGTGGCCCAGTCCGCTGGTCGGCAAACCCTGAACGTCCAAGGCGCCGACATCCGCGCCTTCATTCAGGATGTCGCCCGTATGACGGGGCGGACCTTCATTGTGGATCCTGCGGTGACGGGAACCGTCACGGTGACCAGCGACAGACCGCTGGGTCGGGCCGAGTTGTTCGAGGTGTTCCTGTCGACCCTGCGCGCCAACGGCCTGGTCGTCACGCCCACAGGCTCCGGCGCCTATCGCATCAGTCCCGCGACCGGTGCGGCCCAGGGGCCATCGACCGTAGGGACCGAGCGGTTCTCGACCGAAGTCTTCCAGCTTCGCAATATCGATGCGGCCTCGGCGGCGGAAACCATTCGACCGCTGGTCGGGGCCCAAGGTCAGGTCCTGCCCAATCCTGCCGGCAACAGCGTGGTGGTCGCGGACTTTGCCGACAACCTGACCCGTATCCGCGCTCTGATCACGCGTATCGACGTGGACCGCGCCAGTTTCGACGTCCTGACGCTGGAAAACTCCTCAGCCCGTGAGATCGCGGCCGTTCTTCAGACGGTTCTCACACCCCCTGGCGGGCAGCCCGGGCAGGGCATGGTGTCCGTGACGCCCGTGGAGAGCTCGAACTCCGTCATCTTGCGTGGCGATCCTGCCGCCGTGGCGCGCATTCGCCCGCTGATCGAAGACCTCGACCGGCGCGCCCAATCGGCCGACGACGTCAAGGTCGTCTTCCTCGAACACGCCAACGCGGAACAACTGCTGCCTGTCCTTCAGCAGATCGTTGGCCAGCAGGTGACGGCGGCCAGCGCCAACGCCACGCCTGCAAGCCAAAGAGATTCTGGCGGAATCGGCCAAACCGCATCCGTCGAGGCTCCGGCTTCGGCGCCGACGACCGTCTTGCCTGGCCAGAAGGCGACGATCGCGCGCTTTCCCGGCGCCAACGCCCTGGTGATTTCGGCATCTTCGGATACGCAACGAATGCTTGCCGAGGTGATCCGGCAGCTCGACGCCCGTCGTCAGCAGGTGCTGATCGAGGCCATTGTCGTCGAGCTCAGCGACACGGCGGTCCGCGAGCTTGGCGTCCAATGGATTCTGGCGGGAGAAGACGGCAATCCAGCGGGCCTGACCAACTATCGCAACCGATCGACACCGCTGGTCCCGATCGCAGGCGGGGCGGCCGCCGGTCAGCTTGACGATCCAAAGGATGCGACCATCCGCGATCAGCTGCAGAGGCTTGCGCTCAACAGCCTGCTCGGGGCGAACGGCTTCGTCGGCGGCGGCGGCGGCCGTATCGGCGACGGCCTGTTCGGCTTCATCATCAATGCGGCGAAGACCGACGAAGGGTCCAACTTGCTCCAGACCCCGTCACTCATGACGCTGGACAATGAAGAAGCCACGATCCTGGTGGGTCAGGAGGTGCCGATCACGACCGGCGAGACCTTGCTGGACGGCAACTCCAACCCCTTCCGCACCACCCAGCGCCAGGACATCGGCGTCAAGCTGACGGTCCGACCGCAGATCAATGCTGGCGGCTCGATCACCCTGCATGTTCGTCAGGAGGTGTCGAGCATCAACGGAGTCCTGACCAACTCGTCATCGGATCTCGTGCTCAACAAGCGTGAGCTGGAGAACACCATGGTCGTCGACGACGGCGCCATTGCGGTGGCGGGCGGGCTGCTCGACCAAAATGACCGGCTGTCGGTCGATAAGGTTCCAGGACTGGGCGACTTGCCAGGGGTTGGAGCCCTCTTCCGATCGACCAGCCGTCAGCGGGGCCGCACCAATCTGATGATCTTCATCCGACCGACGATCGTGAGGTCGGAGGGCGACGCCCAGAGGCTGGCCGCTGACCGCTGGGGTTATATGCGCCAGCAACAGCTAACCGCCACGCCAGGCGCCGAGCCGAGCCTGGACGAAATGTTGCGCGATTACATGCGCGCGACCCCGCCCGAACATGCCCCTGTCGGGGCCGCTCCTTTTGCGTCGGTCGCAGGGGCGCCTCTGCAGCCTGTCGCCGATGGCGCTCAACCGCCCGGCGGGCGACCATGATCACTCGGGTCAATCCGACGCTGCCTTATGGGTTCGCCAAGCGCAACGGCGTGGTCCTGCTCGACGCCGGCGAGGTCGCTCTGGTCGGTTTCAGGCAGGGCGCCGACCCGGCAGGTCTCATCGAGGCCCGGCGCGCGCTGGGGTGTCCGCTCAAGATTGAGCAAATGGATCAGGTGACGTTCGATCGCCATCTGTCGCAGGTCTATGCCGGCGACTCACTGGTGACCGGCGACGGCGATGATCTGGGTCTGCCGGGCAGGGGTATGCCGGGCGGACTGGATAGTCTGATCGACGACATGCCGGCCGCCGCCGACCTTCTGGACACCGCCGACGATGCGCCTGTGATCCGGTTGATCAATGGCGTGATCGCCGAGGCGGTGCGTGCCGGCGCCTCGGACATCCACCTGGAGCCGTTCGAGACCGCTCTGACGATCCGCATGAGGGTGGACGGCGTGCTGCGCGAGGCCCTGAGTCTGAACCCCCGGATCACGCCGCTTCTGGTGTCGCGCATCAAGGTCATGGCGCGGCTGGACATCGCCGAAAAACGTGTGCCCCAGGACGGCAGAATTCCGCTCACGCTCGGCGGCAAGACTTTGGACGTCCGGGTCTCGACCCTGCCTTCACGGGGGGGGGAGCGGGTGGTGCTGCGGATCCTCGACAAGGCGCAGGCCGATCTGGACCTGAACCGGCTGGGCATGAATCCACTGGTGCTTGAGGCTTTTCGCGCGGCGCTGACGGAGCCCAACGGCATCATACTGGTGACCGGACCTACCGGGTCGGGCAAGACGACCAGTCTCTATGCTGGTCTTACCCTGCTCAACGACACGACCCGCAACATCCTGACGGTCGAAGATCCGGTCGAGTATGCGATCGACGGCGTCGGCCAGACCCAGGTCAACACCAAGGTGGGTATGACCTTCGCCGCCGGGCTTCGCGCCATTTTGCGCCAGGATCCCGATGTCGTCATGGTGGGTGAAATCCGCGACGCCGAGACCGCCAGCATCGCCGTTCAGGCCGCTCTGACGGGCCATCTGGTCCTGACCACGGTCCACACCAATGATGCGGCGGGCGCCATCACCCGCCTGCGCGACATGGGCGTGGAGCCCTTCTTGTTGGCCTCGACCCTGCGATTGATCGTCGCCCAGCGGCTGGTGCGAAGGCTATGCGAGGACTGCCGATGTCCGGAGCCGGCGGATGTCGCAACAGCGAATCTGGCGGGGCTTGCGATCGGTCAGACGGTCTGGCGTCCGCGCGGCTGCGCGCGATGCAGTCAAACGGGTTATGTCGGACGGACGGGTCTTTACGAGTTGATCCGCGTGGATGACCGCGTCCGCCGCTTGATCGCCTCCGAGGCCGGAGAAGAAGCGATCGCCGCCGTCGCCTTCGCGGCGCCGGAACGGGGAGGGCGTACCCTGAGCCAGAGCGCCCGGGAACTTGTCGTCGCAGGCATCACCTCCGTCGAGGAGGCCGTTCGTGTCGCCCGGCAGGAAACCCAGCAGGACGCCGCTCATCTGGAACCCCCGACGTCGTCACAGGGAGCCGCGGCCTGATGGCCTTGTTCGACTATGTGGCTGTGGACGCTGAGGGCCGAACCGTCACGGGCGCCGTCGCGGCATTGGACGACGCCGCCGTCCGAAAGACGCTGGGCCGAAAGAGGCTGGTTCCCTTGGACATCACGCCCTCGACCGGCGCGACGTCCCATGTTGATCGCGCGTCTTCGGGCAAGCCGGGGCGTTTGAGCTCGAAGGCCCTGGCGCTCACGACCCGGCAACTGGCGACCTTGGTTTCGGTCGCGCCCATTGAAGAGGCCTTGCGCACGATCGCTCTTCAGGCGGATCGGCCCATGGTGCGAATGATCCTGGAGACCGTGCACCGCGGAGTGATGAGCGGACGGCGTCTGTCGGACGCGATGGCTTTGGAACCCAGAGCCTTTCCGCCGCTCTATCGCGCAATGGTTTCGGCAGGTGAAACGTCCGGAGCGCTTCAGTCGATCCTTGAGCGTCTGGCCGACAGACTCGAACTGGACGAGCAGGTTCGGGGCAAGGTGATTACCGCTCTGGTCTATCCTCTCGTCTTGGCCATCGTTGCGCTCGGCGTCATCGGGGCCCTGATGACCTTCGTCGTTCCCAAGGTCGTCGATCAGTTCGACAGCATGGGGCAGACCCTGCCGCTGCTGACGCGCCTGGTGATCGGCGTGTCGGAGCTGATGCAAAACTGGAGCTGGCTGCTCGCGCTCGTCATCGCCGTCGGGGCGATCGGTTTTGCAGCGATGTGGCGAAACCCGGCCTTTAGGCTGACAGTCGACCACCTGCAGCTGCGATTGCCCCTGGTCGGGCGACTGACCCGCGATCTGCACGGCGCCAAGATGGCTCGGACGCTGTCGACGATGATCGCCGCAGGTCTTCCGGTTCTGGAGGGCCTGACCATTACGGCGCGCACCGTGTCCAACCGGGCGCTGAGGCGCGCGACCGAGACGATGGCGGATACGGTGCGCGAAGGCGGCGGCCTGTCGAGCGCCATGCGCCGGGCCGACGTTTTCCCTCCCATCCTTGTCTACATGACCGCCTCGGGTGAGAGCAGCGGGCGGCTGGAGCCCATGCTCGACCGCGCGGCCGACTATCTTGAGCGCGAGTTCGCGACGTTCACAGCCGTGATGCTGAGCCTGCTGGAGCCGGCGATCATTGTCATCATGGGCGGGATTGTCTGCCTGATCGTGCTGTCGATCCTGTTGCCCATTCTTCAGATCAATACCCTGGCGATGGGGTGAGGAGTTGCTTGAGATGACCCAAACCAAGAAACAGGCCCAGCGTCGCCGACGCGCCGGATTCACCCTGGTGGAGCTGATGGTGGTGATCGTCATCATCGGTCTTTTGGCGACGGTCGTCGCCATCAATGTCCTGCCGGCCCAGGGCAAGGCCATGGTCGGAAAGGCCAGAGCCGATATTTCGACGCTCGAACAGGCGATCGAAACCTATCGGCTCGACAACCTGACCTTCCCGGATAGCGCCCAGGGCCTGCAGGCTCTGGTGGCGGCGCCCCAGGGTTTGTCTCAGCCTGAGCGCTACCGCGAAGGCGGCTACGTCCGTCGGTTGCCCAAGGATCCCTGGGGCCAGGACTATCAGTATCGGCGCCCGAGCACGCACGGCGGTCAGTTCGACGTCTTCTCATGGGGCGCGGACGGCAAGGAGGGCGGCGAGGGTGAGGATGCGGACCTTGGCAACTGGCAGAGCTAGGCTCGGTCGGAAGCCGCGCGCCGGTTTCACCCTGGTCGAGCTGATGATGACGGTCGCCATCATCGCGATGGCGGGCGCCGCCGTGGTCATGGTCGCGCCCGATCCGAGGCCCGCCGTTGGTGCGGAGGCCGAGCGATTCGCCGCCCGATTGGCCAGCGCGCGAGACGAGGCGATGCTGACCAACCAACCGATCGCCGTCGAGACGACCACGTCAGGTTATGGGTTTCAGGCTTTCGATGGTTGGGCCTGGACCAAGCTAGA
This sequence comes from Brevundimonas sp. AC546, assembly GCF_979258305.1. Taxonomy (NCBI): domain Bacteria; kingdom Pseudomonadati; phylum Pseudomonadota; class Alphaproteobacteria; order Caulobacterales; family Caulobacteraceae; genus Brevundimonas; species Brevundimonas sp. AC546. The sequence continues at coordinate 1,225,983 of NZ_OZ409849.1, read as the reverse complement.
GGAGGGGCCATTCAAACCCGTGCTTTGGGAAACCGGCACCATCGCCGAGGCGGGTCAAGAGGCGGCGCTGGTCGTCTTCGACCCCACAGGCGTGGCGGACCCGTACCGACTGACCCTGAGACGCGAGGGCCGGGCGCGGGTCGTGACGGTGGATGGCGCCGGCGAGGTCAAGGTCGATGACTGATCGGTGCGCCCGGCGCAATGGCTTCACCCTGGTCGAGATGCTGGTCGCCCTGGCGGTCTTCGGCCTGTCCGCCATGGCGCTGTTGAATCTGGTTGGGGAGAACACGCGTTCGGCGGCGCGGGTGGAGAGCCGCACCCTCGGCGGGATCGTGGCGGACAATCTGGTCATCGAGGCGGTCATCGCGCCTTCGCTCAGTGACGGCGTGTCGAACGGGCGAACGAACCTGGCGGGCCGGGACTGGAGCTGGACACGGATCGTGGCGCCCACCGACGTCGCCGACATCCAGCGGGTCGAGGTCCGGGTGTCTAATGACGAGGGGCAGGCGGCGGATCGCACGGCCTTCCGGGCGCGGGCCTCATGAGCCGGGATCCAGGACGAGCAGGCTTCACCCTCGTTGAAGTCATGATCTCGCTGCTGATCTTTGCGTTGATCGCCGCAGCAGGCGCGACGGTGTTGACCCAAACCATCGACAACCGTTTCGCCATCAAGGCTGAAACGGACCGGACTGGCGACCTGCAGCGTATGCGCGCGCTTCTGAAATCGGATATTGGCCAAGCGACTGCGCGTCGGACGCGGGGCACGACAGGTCGCCCGCAACAGCAGCCGATCATCGGCGCGACCCAGGCGGGCGCGCCGGTCCTGACTCTGGTGAGGGCCGGCTGGTCCAATCCCGGCGATCAGCCCCGCGCCTCGCTTCAGCGGGTGGAGTACAGCCTTGTTGACGACCGTCTCGAACGGCGGGTTGCACCCCGGCTGGACGGATCTCGTGTCGGATCGGCCCAGGTGCTCTATCGCGGTGTGTCGGACGTGAAGATCAGTTTCGTCCGCGACGGGGTCGAGGCGCCTGCGTTTATTTCCAGCGCGGACAAGCCGATGCCGGACGCGGTGCGTCTGGTGATGACGCTCAAAGGTCTGGGCCGGGTCGAGCAGCTCTTTCTGGTGGGCGGCCGATGACCCCTTCGGGCAGAGCGAGAACTTCCGGGCGCCGCGAAGGCATGGCCTTGCTGACCGTGCTGCTGCTGGTGGCGGTGATGTCGGTCGTGGCCGTGGCCGTGCTGGATGACGTTCGCTTCTCGGTCAGGCGCGCCACCAACGCCGAGGGTCAAGCCCAAGCCCAGATGTACGCCGACGGCGCCGAACTGCTCGCGCTGCGCCAGGTCGCCCAACTCATCGCGATGGGACCGACCAGGACGCCGCTGGAGCCGGAGTGGAACGGGCGTGTTCTCAGCTTTCCGATCGACGGAGGAAGCCTGAGCGCGGTCGTGCGCGATGGTCAGAACTGCTTCAACCTCAACAGCGTGGCCGAAGGACAGGGCGAGGACCTGACGGCGCGTCCGGCCGGGATTGCGCAGTTCGTCGCCCTTGGACGAAGCGTCGGCCTGACGGAGGGGACAGCCCGCGCTGTGGCCGACGGTCTTGTGGATTGGCTCGACGTTGATCCGGCGACCCGGCCCTCGGGCGCAGAAGATGGCGCATATGCAGGCTCAGCTGTCCCTTATCGAACCGGCGGCGTCATGCTGGCCGAGGTCAGTGAGCTTCGCGCGATCCGTGGCGTCGACGCCCAGACCTATAAACGTCTGCGGCCTTTCGTCTGCGCTCTGCCAGTCGCTCGGCCAAGCGTGCTGAACGTCAACACCCTGACGCCGGAGGCGGCGCCGCTGCTGATGATGTTGATGGAGGGCAAGATCGGTCTGTCGGCGGCGCGCGCCGCGATTGAGGCGCGGCCTCGCAACGGATGGCAGAGCGTTGACGCCTTCTGGAGCCAGCCAGCCCTGCTGGGATCCGCCGCCTCGCCGCAAGCGCGGGAGCAGACGAGCCTTCTTACCCGATATTTCGATCTGCGCGTCGATGTCGATTACGGCGGCTCCCGCGCAGTTCGCACCGCCCTTCTTTATGCGCCGCCCGAGGGCGGGGCCAGAACCGTCATCCAACGCTGGACCCTCGACGAATGAGTTCCACTCGCCTGATCCTTATCCCGAGCCGGGCCTCGGAACCCGCCTCATTCATGGTGATTGCGTCGGACGGCGCGGTCTTGCAGCGTGGTCTGATGCCGCTCGATCCGGTCGAGAAGCCCCTGGCCATGCGAACAGTGGCCATTGCGCCCGGCGCCGATGTGCTCGTCCAATGGGTGCATGTGCCGGCTGGGAGCGACGTTCAGAAGCGCTCGGCGGTCTTGTGGGCGCTGCGAGACCGGCTGGCTGCGGCCTCGGAAAGTCTTGAAGTCGCCCTAAGCGCAGCCGTCGAGGGTGAGGATCAGGTCGCGGTCATATTCGACGCGTCATTGCGGCGGGTCTGGCTGGACTATTGCGAAGCGCTCGGCGTTACCGTCGATGTCCTGTTGCCCGACACGCTCGTCGTTCCCGCGCCGCTGTCAGAAGACAGCATAATGGCGGTGTCGTTTCCGCCTAATGTCGCCCTGCGGGGTCGACGTCTGGCGGCGACTGTCCAGCCTGATATGGTCGAACTGCTCACCGAAGGATGGTCGCTCGTCATCCTTGAAGAGGCCGAGGATATCGAGCGGCTGATGATCGAGGCGTCTCTGCGGCCGGCGATCAATCTCATTGAGCGCCGCCGTGTTTCCGTCGGTGGCAGCTGGAAGCGGGTTATGGCTCTGGCCGTCATTCTCGTGTCGACACCATTGATGTTGACCCTCGCCATGGCTGCGCGTGACGACATCATGGCGAGCCGGATGGAAAAACAGACTCGGCAGATCCTAACGCGCGCGGCGCCTGACCTGGCGACCTCTCCCGATCCCCGGGCCGCTCTGGAGGGTCGGCTCACAGCAGCTCCGGCGGGGGGTGTCACCGGCGTAGCTGCGGCGCTTTTTGCGGCCGTCGAGGGCGTGGATGGGGCCGAACTCGACAGTTTCACCGCAGATCCGGAAGGCGGCGTGCGGGCCACGGTGAGCTATTCCGCATATCAGGATCTCGACACGCTCAAACGCGCGGTGATGAGCGCCGGCCTTGTGATGGACGACGCAAGCACGGTCGATGACGCAGGTCGCGTCGTCAGCGAAATCCGGATCGGAGTCGCATTATGATTGCTCTGTTTGACCCGGCGACGCGCTGGTGGTGGTCACGTACGGACCGCGAGCGGCAGATGCTCGCCGTTATGGCGGTCATGGCTGCGGGTGTCTTCGTGTGGATGCTCGTCGTGAGTTCCTGCAGGGGCCTGGCGCGACGCAGCAGCCGAGCGGCGCGCCGAGGCGCGCACGACCTTGTTGCGGATCGACGCGGGCGTGAGGCGTCTGCCGAACAGCCCGAGCACCGCAGCCGCAAAAACGGCCCGGACCGACATCGAACCCCTGGTCCGGCAGAGCGCCGAGGCAGTCGGTTTGGTCATCACCACGGGTATGGATCCGTCAGGCGGGTTGGGGTTCCGGACCGATCAAACGACGAGCGCGCAACTCTTTGCCTGGCTGATGACGCTCAAGACGGAGCATGGATTGGACGTTTCGCGGTTGGCTGTTGTCGAAAATGCGGACGCCACTCTTCAGGTGGATGGCGGGTTCGCGCCGTCTTGAAGCCACTGTGTTTGCTGCATTCATGCCAAACGCTGTGGGCTCCCCACAGCTTCTAGAGTGCTGTCAGGACCAGAATCGATCTGGAGATGCTCCCTTCAATCGCCCGACCACGGTCCGAAATGCCCATTCTCACGGCGGAAACCTCGTCGGTCCATTATGGCGATAGTGGCGCATCACGGACGCTCCAAACCGCGAGAGGTTCCCGGCAGCCTCGGCTGGTGTAATGGTGTTTCGCAAAGCTTCCTACCAGTTCAACTCCAGGCCGAACGAAACCTGCCGACCGGCAGAGCCGACTTGGAGTAGGCGAGCGGGCGTGCGTTCGTAGGCCAGATCGCGGGTGTCGGTCAGGTTGGTGGCGGCGATTGACAGTCGGGTCCTTGCGTCGATCCGATAGGTGGCCTGGGCGTCCAGGTAGCCCGCGGCGCCGACGATGAACGCCGATACCCCGCCGCCCTGCAGGTCGGCCTCGGAGCGGAAGGCGGATCGCCATGACCAGGACAGGTTCAAGGCAAAGGGGCCGCGCTCAAGATACGGATTGATCGACCAGGCGAGGTCCGAAACGCCGGTCAGGCGCTCGCCGTCCGCCAGGCGGCTGTCGGTCCAGGTCGCGCTGGCCCAGACGCCCAAACCGCCGCCCAATCGGTGGTGCAGGCCCGCCTCCAGCCCGTCGATCCGGGCCTGGCCGACATTGCGTGGACGCGACATCAGCACCGGCGCCTGGACCGCCGCGCCGGTTCGGGTCTCGAACGTCAGGGTCTCGACGGCCCAGGTCGCCTGGATGAAGTCGCGGATCGTCTTACGGAACAGGGCCAAGCTGAAACTGGTCCGGCGGCCGGTGACCTCATAGGACAGGTCCAGATTGGTCGAGACATAGGGGGTCAGTTCGGGGTTGCCGCCGATCCCGCTGAAGATCACGCCCGGCTCGGGCCTGTCGACGGCCGCCTGCCCGTATTGATAGATGGCCGAGACCAGAACGCTGGCGGGCACCGTCGAGGCGCGCAGGTCGGCCAGGGAGGGGCGGGTGATGGTCCGTGACGCCGCCAGGCGCACGACGGCGTCGTCCGCGATGTCGAACGCCAGGTTCAGGCTGGGCAGCAGGATCGCATTCTCGCCGTCATGAGTCAGGGGCGTGACCTGCGCCGCGCCGCCCACGGCAGCCATGCGCGCGCCCTCCACCTGGGTGCGCGTCCCGACCAGCCGCAGCCCGGTGTTGCCGAAATAGGACAGGCCGCTCCCACGCCCGTCGAAGTCCGCCCGGACATAGGCCGCCGCAACCCGCTCCTCGACGCCGTAAGAGTTCTGCAAGTCCGAGCCTGTGGGCGTCAGGTCGTCCGGCCGAAAGACCACGTCGTCGCGTTCGCCGGGCAGGACGAAGGCGGCGCGTAGCCGGTCGAACGCTGGCGTGATCCAGGGCCCGGGGCGCGCAGCGATCAGGTCGGAAAACACATCCCCCGGCGTGACGCCGTCATAGAGGCCGGCGATGTCGCCCTGGCCGGGGCGCAGGGCCGCGCGTCGGTCGCGGCGCTGATAGTCGCGGCTGCGCGTGCTGAACTGCCCCCCCATCTGAACGGACGAAAGCCGAAGGCCGCCCCAGGTTCGGTCCAGGGTCCGGCGGGCGTCCAGGACGGCGGTCACGTCCTCGTCGCGGGATTCGACCGCCCTGATATTCAACTGAGCCAGAACCAGCCGGGAGGGATCCAACAGATCGAAGTCGGTCGTTAGCCGGTCTGCCCGACGCGCGTCGGCGGCGCCCTTCAGATCGAAAACGTAGGCGACGCCTTCCGGCGACTGGGCCGACAGTCGCTCCAGCGGCGTGTCGAGCACGGAGTGCGCGCTGGAGACGCTGAGGCGCGGGGTCAGTCGCCAGTTCCCGCGTCGCAGTTCGGCCCCCAGCGAGGTGGCGATGTTCAGGTGCGACTGGTCCGAGAACTCGGTGTTGTTGTCGATCCGTCCGGCGGCGATCCGGCCCGCCGTGACGACCCCGTCCTGTACCCGCTGGATCGCGCCCGGCGTCGCCAACCGCTCGCCCAGGCCGAAGACCAGCCGGTCCTCGCGGATGGCGTTGTCGAAGGTCGAGACCAGGGCGTCGAGGTCGAGGCGAAGGTCAGGCGAGACCTGCCAGTCCACGCCGACGAAACCGCTGCGGCGGCGTCGATCCTCGCTTTCGACCGTGGTGCGCAGGTCGTTGGGCGCCGCCAGAGTGCGGCCGTCCACGACGATCTCTCCATAGCGCATGACCTGAAACCGATCATAGCGGACCGATCTCTGCTCCTGCGACAGACCCGCGACCAGGCCGGCGGAACCGCTCGATAAGACCCATCGTCCGCCGACGGACAGATCGGGGCTGATGCGTCCGTCACGCGTCGTGGTCTCGCCGCCAAGCCGCAGCGTCAGGAACGGATCGCCGTCCAGCCCGCCGGCCGTCTCGATGTCGATGTTGGAGCCGATGCCGCCTTCAGTCAGGTCCGCCGTGGCGGACTTGGTCAGGCGCGCGCCCGCCAGCAGATCGACGGACAGGGCGCGAAACCGGAACTGCCGTCCGCTTTGCGTCGAGTTGCGGATGTTCTCGTTGAAGGCCACGGGGGCGCCGTTCAGGGTCACGGACTGGAACAGCGGCCCCAGACCCCGCACGCTGACGAACTGACCCTCGCCGACCTCGCGCTCGATGGCGACGCCCGGCACCCGTTGCAGCGCCTCGGCCAGATTGGCGGACGGCAGGTCGCCGATCCGTTCGGACGATAGGCCGTCGGAGATGACGTCGGCGTCGCGCTTGCGCCGCAAGGCCTCGTCGATCCGATCCGACAGGCGGCCGACGACCTCGACCGCTTCCAGTTCGGTCGTTTCGGGCGGGGGCGACGCGGCCGGGCGGACTGTCGGGGCGACGGCCCATATGCGCACGCCCCGCGGCCCGACGAAGCGATACCGCAGATCGGTCCCCTCCAGCATCCGCGCCAGCGCGACGCGCCAGCTCATCCGTCCGTTGACCGCGCGCGTCCGCACGTCCCGGCCGGGACGTTGCACGAAGGCCAGTTCGCACCCGGCCTCCAGGCACAGGCGCAACAGGGCGGACGAGGCGTCCTGGCCGGCGATGTCGAAGGCCTGAACGCGCGACCCGGACTGGGCCAGCGCCGGCTGGGCAAGGGCAGCCATCACGGCGACGGTCGCAACCCCGCAGACGACGCGCCGAGGCTTGCGTCGCACGCCGGCGGGCAGCGATGCAGCGGGCGGTTTCACAGCGAGCCTCGGGGAGATGTTCCGTGAAGCCCTTAGCGCAGTCCCATGACAGGTCTGCGATACGGCCGCCTCACTCCGCGCGGATCAGCCGCCGGCCGTCTTCGTCCTGCACGATGCGGATCGGCAGCAGGGCCGCCATCCGGTCCTCCAGCGCGTCCTCGCCCTCAAGCGGCAGGACCACGGTCACGCGGGCGCGCCCCAGCGCGGGATCGGCCAGGACCAAGGGGTGCGCCGAGTAACGGGCGACGGCGGCGACCACGGCCGACAGGGGCGCGTCCTGGAACACCAGGCGACGCTTGCGCCAGGCCGTCGCCATCTCGACGTCGGCGGCGGTCTTGCGGATGCCCGGCTTGCCCGGCTGGAAGTCCGCGCGTTCGCCCGGCGACAGCGTCAGGGCGCCGTCCAGCGCACCTTTGGCCGTCGCATCGCGCGTCCCGACCGCGACCCGCCCCTGCAACAGCGAGATCTGCGCGCCGTCACCGGTCAGGGTCGTGACGAAGCGCGTGCCGGTCACGATCACCCGACGATCCCCGACTGCGACCTGGAAGGGACGGGCTGTGTTGTGGGCCACCTCGAAATAGGCCGCGCCCCGTTCCAGCGTCGCACGGCGCGCGTCGTCGCCCAGGTTCACGCGGATGGCGGATCCGGCGTCCAGTGTCACCCGCGACCCATCGTCCAGGGCGATGTCAGTGATTCTGCCGGGCGCCGTCTCGTAAAGCCGACCCTGTTCGGCGCCCTTCAACATCGGAACCAGGACGACGGCGGCGGCGACGGCCGCCACGGCGAGACCTGACGTCAGCAAGGGACGGCGCGTCATCGACTTGCGCTCGCTGCGACGCAGGGCCGCCAGATCGCCGGCGAAGGCGCTGCGCAAGGGTTCCAGCGCCGCTTGGTCAGCCTTGGCCTGTTCGTACTGACGTAGATGGTCGGGATCGGCCTCCAGCCACGCGATCAGGCCGGCCTGTTCGCGTGTGCCCGCGCCCGGCCGCGCCATGCGGGCCAGCCACGCCTCGGCCGTCCTGGGACGGGCGGCGATCAGGATGTTCAGGCGCTCCAGCATCAGCGTGGCGATTTCCTCTTAAACGCGCGGCGCGGGTCGCCTTTGCAGCCCGCCTCAAAAAACACAACGATCCAGATGCGAGACACCTCAGTCGCCCCGCGATTTCTTCAGTTGACGGAGGGCTTCGGCGATATGTTTTTCCACCATGCTGACCGATACGCCCAGCCGCCCGGCGATCTGGCGGTAGGTCAGGGCCTCGAACCGGTGCAGCAGAAAGGCGTCGCGGGTCTTGGGCGGCAAAGCGCGGATCACGGCGGCGGCGGCGGCCAGGTCCTGTCGGCGGATCAGCCCGGTCTCGGCGTCGGGCGTCTCGCTAGCGATGGCGCGCGGTCCGTTGTCCAGGTCGTGGATGTCATGGGCGCTGCGTCGCGCGCTCTCGCGTCCTTCGGCCTTCCAGCGGTCCAGCTGGATGTTGCGCGCGATGACGAACAGCAGGGGCCGGGCGTCGGCGCTGTTCAAATCATGGCCGGCGCGGTGAAAGCGCACGAAGGCCTCCTGAACCACGTCCTCGGCGTCGCCGGCGCCGCGGGTCTTGCGCAACAGATAGGCGACCAGATCGGCCCGCAGACGGTTCACCTCGGCCTCGACGCCGGTGTCCGCCGCAGGCGCAAAGACGCCCCCTCCCGAACAGGAGGAGGCGTCACGGCGAGGCGAACGCGCGGGGATCACGCGCTCGCCTGACAGTCAGGGCAGGGGTTCAGGTCCACGAACGGATCAGAACTCCATCCGCAGGCCCAGATTGATCCGGCGTCCCGACATTTCGTACATCGTGGGGAAGGACGGATCCATCGTGTAGCCCTTGGTCGCCTCGTCGGTGACGTTGATGCCTTCCAGGTTGATTTGGATGGCGTCGGTCACCCGGTAGCTGGCCGACAGATCGACTTGGCCATAACCCTCGCGCCAGATCGGATACATTTCGTAGCCTATGGCTTCGACGTACTTGTCCTTGAAGTTGTAGGACGCCCGCGCCTGGAACCTGGCGTTCTCGTAGAACAGGGTGACGTTGTAGGTGTTGTCGGCCAGGCCGACCGGCGGGGTGGGAATGCCCAGCTTCGACGTGCCGGTCAGCGAACTGTCCAGCACGGTGTAGTTGGCGTTGATCCCGAACCCTTCCAGCGGTGCATAGAACTGGCCGAACGGCACCACGGCGACCAGCTCGACCCCGCTGACCTCATAGGAGCCCGGTTCGTTGATCGGCTGATAGACGTCGAAGGTATAGACCCCGTCGATCGTGCCGTTGGCATTATACTTGGTCACGTTCGGCACGGTGCCCGTCAGGGCCTGACGCACCACGCCCTCGATTTCCTTCCAGAAATACGAGACCGCCAGCAGGCCGCCGTCGCCCAGATACTGCTCCAGCCCCACTTCCCACTGTTTGGCGTAGGTCGGCTTCAGATTGGGGTTGCCGTCGGTGAAGCGGAAGGAGTTGAAGCTGGCCGTGCGCTTGTAGGCCAGGTCCGTCAGGGCCGGGCGGATCAGGGTCTCCGACGCCGCAGCGCGGAACACCAGGCTGTCGGTCAGTTCAGCCGTGAGGTTCACGCTGGGCAGCAGCTTGTCATAGCCGCCGTCGCTCGAAATCGGCGCAGGCGTGAAGCCGGTCGAACCGTTCGGGTTCTGGATCTGGTGATAGCCCGAAGAAGTGATCGAGGTATCGACATAGCGCGCCCCGCCGTTGACCGAGACCGGCACCGGACCGATGTCGAAGTTCAGGTCCGCCATGGCGTAGAGCGAAAGGACCTTTTCCGACACTTCATAGTAGTCGCCGGGCGTGAACGGCGTGGAGAAGCCGTCGTAGCGGAAGGTGCGACGGGCGTAGTCGTTCGACACCTGGCTCCAGTTCAGATCGCGAATGCTGAAGGCGCCGCCGGGAACCAGGTCGCCGATCGGCGTCAGTTCGCTTTGCGACATCGGACGGTTCAGATAGTCGACGCGGCCCGGCCCGGTCCCCTGGATGTTCAGGGCGCCGTACTGCCGCTCCTTGGACTTGTCGGTATAGCGCGCGCCGAACTGGACGCTGGTCAGGGCCGGGAAAAAGTCCAGGCCCAGGTATTTGGTGAAGTCGATCTGGGCGGCGTATTTGTCGTCGGTGATCTGTTCCAGCGACGTCTCATAGGCTTCGAACAGATAGCTCTGAGGCGAGTTATACATGTCGATCGAGGCGGGGTTGGCGCTCTTGATCGTCTCGCCGCCGTCGGCGGTCCAGCGCGTCCGCGACGGCGCATAGGCGACGTGCTTCAGATTGGCGTAGTCCAGCGTCTTCTCGGCGCCGGAATAGCCGGCCAGGGCGTGCAGCTTCCAGCTGTCGCCGCTCCAGTTCAGCTCGGTCCCGAACTGGCGATAGTCGGTCTCGTTGATCTGCTCCTTGCTGAGCATCTCGTGCTGGGTGAGCGTGTAGGAGACGTCGCGCAGCACCACCATTCCGTAGTCGGCCAAGGTGGTCTTGTCGAACTCGTGGATCGTCTCAAGTGTCGAACGGCTGGAGGCCGAATAGGCCGCCGCATCATACTGGTCTTCGGTGGTCTCGTAGCGGCCGATCAGGGCGTCGAACGACAGGCTGAACTCAGCCGACGGACGATACTGCAGCGACAGGGCTCCGCCCCACTGATCCTGGGTGTTCAGATAGGCGCGGTCGCCCACCTTGTCCTGGAAGATGATCCGGTCGGTCTCGGCCGTATTGGCGCGGTTCTGGACGATCACGCCGGCGTCGCGCGCCAGGACGGCGGCGGCCTGCGTGCCGCGCACGCCGGTCGAGGTCGCCAGGAAACGCGTCAGGGGACGGAAGTTGATGCCCGATTCCGAGTCCGTGCGGTTGGTCCGGCGTGCGCTCGAGAAGGACACCAGCGCCCCCCAGTCGCCCCAGGTGTCGCTGGCCAGGAAGGACAGTTTCGGATCGGTCTTTTCCGAGATGGAGTTGTAGGCGCCCTCGGCCGAGGCCACGACGCGACGACCCTCGTAGTCGAACGGACGTGCGGTCGAGATGTTGACCGAACCGGCGATGCCGCCTTCCTCGTCCGCCGCGCGCGGGGACTTCTGGACCGTGACCTGCTGGATGATTTCCGAGGCGAAGATGTCGAACTCGACGTCGCGCCCGCCGCTGCCCGAGGCGGTCGCCAGGCCGTTGATGGTGACGAAGGTGAACTCGCTGGGCAGGCCGCGCACCGACACGCGCTGGCCCAGGCCCCTGTTGCGCTCGATGGTCACGCCGGGGATGCGTTGCAGCGCCTCCGCCAGGTTCTGCTCGGGGAAGTTGGCCACGTCGGTCGCCACGATCGAATCGGAGAAGCCGATCGTCTTGCGCTTGATGTCGACGGCCTCTTCCAGGCTGCGGCGATAGCTGCCGGTGACGATGATCTCGTCGACCTGGGACACGTTAGCCTGCGCCGAGACTTGGTCGGCCGTTTGCGCGAAGGCGGCGAACGGCGAGACGGCCGCGACGACCAGCGCCGTCGTGCCGAGAATTCGGTTCTTCATTTGGACTACCCCCAGAGAGCTTGACGCGTTTCACCCGCGAAACACGTCGACCGGCCCATGGCGTCACGCCGGCCGATCTACCGCCCTCAACGACGGCGTCACCCCGCCCCTCAGCGTGTGACAGCCGATTTCATCCAATGTTCACGGCGCTGTCGCGTTCGGCCCCGCAACCGGCCCAAGACGGGCCTTGGCCAGCGCCGCCTGCACCTCGGCGCGCGCCGCCTCCATGTCGCGGCGGAAGGTCTCCGAGCGCTGTTCGGCGCCATAGATGACCGCGCCCGACAGGATGCCGGCCTCGGCGGCGCTGTAGCTGTGCGAGCCGCAGACGAAGCGGCTCTCGGCGAACTCGCGACCGCGCGCATACAGGGCGTCGGCCCGCTGGGGCGCCAGTTCGGCCAGGATCATGGCGATGTGCATCCCATGCGCCGAATGGCCGGATGGATAGTCGGGATTGCCCGCCAGATGGTCGCTTTTGGCCTCGCAGATCGGCAGGTCCGTGCCGATATAGGGCCGCTTGGTTCCCCAGTGTTCCTTGGCCACGCCCACGACCGAGCGGTCATTGCCCGACCGGTCCAGCAGGGCCGTCAGCACCGGCGCCTGTTCCGGCGTCAGGCGCACGCCCAGCGCCTGGGCGAAATGGTCGTATTTGTCGCCCGTGACATCGGCGGTCGCCACGTCCCAGCGCGCCGTGCCCTGAAGCGCGCGGGTCTCGCGGAACACCTCGGCGTTGGCGCGGTCGCGGGGCGAACCCGGCTCGGGCGGCGGGGCCAGCACCGTCGTCAGGTCCGGTCGATCCCCTGGCGCCAGATAGCCGCGCACGGGCGCGCCCGAAACCATCTCGACCGCCAGCCCGTCGCAGCGCGCGGCCGCCCGCACCGGATTGCACGCCGCCGCCTGGGCACCCGGCAGCCGCACCTCATAGGTCGCAAAGCGCGGATCGGCCCAATAGTAGTCGGTCGACACATACTGCGCCCCGCTGGCGAAGGCGGCGGTGCGACGGCCCACGTCGGCGGTCCTGGCCTCGACCGTATCGGCGTCGGCGCGAGTGCGCACGATGAAGCCCTGGCGCACGGCCGCGCGGATGCGATCCTGCTGGGCCACCGGATCGTTGAGCGTCAGATAGGCGGCGGCGGAGCTGGCCTCGTCGGTGTTGACGAACATCGCCCGGCCCTGAAGCGACGGTCGCCCGGCCGCATAGGCCGCGACCTTCTCCGGCCCTTCGTCCAAAGCAAAGAAGACCTTGCCGCGCGCCTCGCCCACCGTCGGCCAGCCGCCCGCCAGCACGCCGTGGCGAAGAGTGGCGTGGTCGCCGCGCACCTGGTCCGGCGTGATCAGGCGACCGGCGTCGAACACCGCGCGGATCTCGGCGTCCAGCGCGTCCCAGGCGGCCGCGTCGAAGTCCATCGGCGCCATGCCGCCCGGCATGGAGGCCCCACCTGTCTTGGCGTTCAGCATGATCAGGATCGGCGCGTGATCGGGATGGGCGGCCGACCAGTCGCGGATCTGGGTCAGACAGGCGACGAAGGTCAGGCAGGAACTGCGGAAATCCACGTCGGGCATATGCAGCACCTTCATCCCCGGCCGCGCCATGGCGTCCTGGAAGTCCGCGCTTGTCGGCGCGCCCTGGCCTGCTCGACCGAGGGCCGAGGCCGGGCGCGCATATCGGCCGCCCAGGGGGTCGTTCAGCACGTCGATCTCCAGCTGACGGGCGCCGGCGTCCAATTGTTCCGTCAACGGACGATGCGCATAGTCCAGCCCCGTCGCGCGCGGATCGGCCGCCGTCATCGCCGCCAGTTCCGCCTCGGGGATGGCCAGTTTGTAGCTGTTGTGGGTGCCGACCGCGGCGATGTCGTTCATCCGCAACGACCGATCCATCCAGACCCGCGCACAGCCATCCCCGCCCGCTGCGCGCACATCGGCGGCGGCCGGCTCGCAGGATGACGCGCCCAGAAGCAGGGCGAGGACAAGAGCGCTCATGATCGATCTCCGGGAGGGACGCCGCTGGAAATCGCGCGTCCCTCAGACAACGACCGTGAACCACGCTTCCTCAACAGGGGCGTGACAGGTTCTGCTCGCGGCTCGCCTGTCTGGCCACTACGGCGCGTTGCCGCAACGTCCAGATGCTTCGTCATACTGGCCTCGATCGACTTCGCTCGATCCCGACGATTGGAGATATTGATGCGCGGGCCGGAGGAAGACAGCGAAGCGGTGACGCGTGTAAGGGCCTATCTGCACGTCATACGATCTGCCGAAGACGCGCCGATGCCGCCGCTACTGCTGAAGGTATGGGTCGCCCACGACTGTATGGTTGAACGGCTGGAGTTCGTGCCCTTCGTCCACGAACAGACCAACACCGACCTGCGCGCCGCCGCCGTAGGTCGCCGCTTCCCGTCGCCAACTCAGGACATGCTGCTGCCGCTCAGAGTCGCTGTGCAACCGGCGCCGGCCGAAGACTCAGCAAGCGCGCCTCAAGAGTAGTCGTGCTGTCAGGTTATTGGCCGCAGGACTAAATTTGGTCGGCCGCACATGATCTCACGCTGTTGCCGCCGGTCAGGCCTCCTCCTTCGCATCGGTATCGGCCGGACGACGAGCGTGTGCAGCAAGCCGGATCCGCCCAGTACACCCACGAAGTCGGACAACGGATACGCGCCCACAACGCCGCAGCTTGATCGGTCCGAGGCCGCCTAACGCCGCCCTTGCGGGCCTACACCGATTACCGCTTGGCGCATTACGGACGCTGGGAGCATGAGAGGGCAGGGCGGTTTGCGCCTAAGTCGCATTCAGAGAAATGTTTTCGCTGTGGGGGCACTCCCCTTTCGGCGTGTCACCCCGCCGAATAGCTGGTCTTGATCTGGGTGTAGAACTCCACGGCGGCGAAGCCCTGTTCCCGCGCGCCGTAGGAGGACTTCTTCGAGCCGCCGAAGGGGACGTGATAGTCGACCCCGGCGGTGGCCAGGTTGACCATGGTCATGCCGGCGCGGGCGTTCCTCTGGAATTCGCGGGCGTGTTTCAGCGACTGGGTGACGATGCCGGCCGACAGGCCGAACTCCACGCCGTTGGCGACGGCGAGCGCCTCCTCGTAGCTGGCGACGCGGATGGTCGAGGCGACGGGGCCGAAGACCTCTTCATTGTTGATGCGGGCGTCGGCGGCGGTATCGGCGATCAGGGTCGGCTGGACGTACCAGCCGGGCGCGTCGAACGTCAGGCGCTCGCCGCCCGTGACGATGCGGCCGCCGGCTTCGCGGGCGATGTCGATGTATTTGTAGGAGGTCTCGCGCTGGGCCTCGGTCACCGCCGGGCCCATCTGGGTGTTGGGATCCAGCGCATCGCCGACGCGCAGGGCCGCGACCTTCTCGCCCAGGGCCTTGACGAAGCGGTCGTGGATGCCGTCCTGAACGATCAGGCGGCTGGAGGCGGTGCAGCGCTGGCCGGTGGCGAAGAAGCTGCCGTCCAGGGCGATGTTCACGGCCCGGTCCAGGTCGGCGTCGTCCAGCACGATCAGCGGGTTCTTGCCGCCCATTTCCAGCTGGACCCGCGCCTGGCGCCGGACCGCGCCCTCGGCGACGCCCGCGCCCACGGCTTGCGAGCCGGTGAACGAAATGCCGTCGATGCCCGGATGGGCGACGATGGCGCGGCCGACGTCGCCGTCGCCGATGACCATATTGACCACGCCCTTGGGCAGGCCGGCCTCATGCAGGACGGCGATCAGGGCCTCGGCCGTGGCCGGGGTCGGGCCGGCGGGCTTGATGACGACGGTGTTGCCGAAGGCGATGGCCGGCGCGATCTTCCACGCCGGAATGGCGATGGGGAAGTTCCAGGGCGTGATCAGTCCGAAGACGCCGACCGCCTGACGATAGGTCTGGATCTCCACGCCGGGGCGGGTCGAGGCCAGGTTCTGGCCGTGGACGCGCAGGGCCTCGCCGGCGAAATACTTCAGGATGCGGGCGGCGCGCATGGTCTCGCCGATGCCCTCAGGCAGGGTCTTGCCCTCCTCACGGGCCAGCAGGCGACCGATCTGGGCTGCGCGCTCCATGATCAGCGACCCGGCCTTGTCCAGCACGTCGAAGCGCACTTCCGGCGAGGCGTCGGACCAGCCGGGGAAGGCGGCGCGCGCCGCCTGAACGGCCTGATCCACCTCGGCGGCCCCGCCCTTGGGCGTGCGCGCCACCACGTCGCGCGTGTCCGACGGGTTCAGGCTCTCGCCCGCAAACGCGCCCGCGACCTTCTCGCCGCCAATCCAGTGCGTGAGGTCAAGCGTGTCAGTCATGAAGGGGACTCCTGCGGTGATACAGGGGAGCTAGGAAGTCCGGCCCCCAACGGGAATTGCCAATTCGGCATGGATCGGTGCGGCGTTCGCATCGATCCCATTTGGCGGGACGATCGGACCAATCCAGACAAAAGCCGCATCGGTCGATAGCGGCTTTGGCTTAGACCCGCCGGGATGGGGTGGATACCGTTAAGTCCAAGGCGAGAAGACAAAACGCCGCAGGGGCGGCTATGCGCCGTGAGACGACAGGAATTCCCATGTCCAGAATGACTCCGACCGAGATGGCCGGCACGATCGGCGGCGGCCTGCTGTCGTTTCCGGTGACCCATTTCGACGCCGAGGGCCGCTTCAATGAGGCCGGCTATCGCGAACATTGCGGCTGGATGCTGCAGCACGATCTGGCCGGCCTGTTCGCCGCCGGCGGGACGGGCGAGTTCTTCTCGCTGACGCCGGGCGAGGTCGAGGCCGTGGTCAAGGCTGCGGTGGCCGAGACGGCCGGCAAGACCCCGGTGATCGCGGGCGCAGGCTATGGCACCGCCATCGCCGTCGAGATGGCGAAGTCGGCTGAGGCTGCGGGCGCCGACGGCATCCTGCTGCTGCCGCCCTATCTGATGTTCCCCGGCCAGGAAGGCCTGGCGGCGCACGTCGAGGCGGTGTGCAAGGCCACTAGCCTGGGCGTCATCGTCTACAACCGCGACAACGCTGTGCTGAAGGCCGAGACGCTTGAGACGCTATGCGAGCGCAATCCGAACCTGGTCGGGTTCAAGGACGGCGTCGGCGACATCGAGCTGATGATGCAGGTCTATGCCCGGATGGGCGATCGGCTGACCTATGTCGGCGGCCTGCCCACGGCCGAGACCTTTGCGCCGGCCTATCTGGAGATGGGCGTCACCACCTATTCGTCGGCCGTGTTCAACTTCGTGCCTGACTTCGCCTTGAGCTTCTACAAGGCGGTGCGCGAGCGCGATCACGAGACGATCATGGCGGGTCTGCGCGACTTCGTGCTGCCGTACGTGGCCCTGCGCAACAAGGGCAAGGGATACGCTGTTTCCATCGTCAAGGCGGGCATGACGGCCATCGGCCGCAGCGCCGGTCCGGTTCGCACGCCGTTGACCGACCTGAACGCGGCCGAGTTCGCCGAGCTGGAAGCCTTGATCGCCAAGGTCCAGCCGGCGCCGGTCAAGCTGGCGGCGAACGGCTGAACCGTGACCTGTCCCCCTCGGATCGAAGCGACTAGGTTCGTCGGTTCGAGGGAGGCATGACCATGTTCGAACTGAGCCAGCTCCGGTGCTTCGTCGCCGTGGCCGAGGAACTGCATTTCGGCCGGGCGGCGACGCGGCTGAACATGACCCAGCCGCCGCTGAGCCGGCAGGTGCAACTGCTGGAGCGGATCTTGGGCGTGGTTTTGCTGGACCGCACCAGCCGTTCGGTGCGGCTGACGCCCGCCGGTCGGGGCTTTCTTATCGAGGCGCGGCGGATCCTGCGTCTGGCCGAGACGGCGGCCCTGGCGACGCGGCGGATCGCCAGCGGCGATGCGGGGCGGGTGGCGATCGGCTTCACGGCGGCGTCGGGCTACAGCTTCCTGCCCAAGCTGGTGGAGTTGGGGCGCACCAAACTGCCCAATGTCGATCTGGCGCTGCGCGAGATGGTGACCGGCGAACAGATCGAGGCCCTGCTGACCGGGCGGATCGATCTGGGCCTGATCCGGCCGCCATTGAACCGGCCCGAGTTCGACAAGTTGCGGGTCATGACCGAGCCCTTGCTGGCGGCCCTGCCGACCGGCGATCCGCGCCTGGCCAAGGCGGTGATCGACCTTTCGGATTTCGACGGCCTGCCCATGGTCATGTATGCCCCCGAGGGGGCCGGTTATTTCTACGGCATGCTGAGCGGCCTGTTCGACGAGGCGGGGGTCTCGCCGCAGTTCGTGCAGCACATGAGCCAGATCCACTCGATCCTGGCCCTGGTCCACGCCCGGATCGGCGCGGCCGTGGTGCCGGAGGCGGCGACGCGTCTGCATTTCGACGGGGTGGAGTTCCGGCCCCTGAACATCACCCCGGCCCAGCCGGTCGAACTGTTCGTGGCTTGGCGCCGCGACAACGACAATCCCAGCCTGAAGCCCTTCCTGGCCCTGATCGAGGCCCAGGTGGAGGGCGCTGCCCCCTAAGGAGACGCCTCATGGTCGAGCACACGCGACGGACGGTCTGCGCCTTGGGCGGCGGGGTCGCGCTGGCGGCAATGGCCGGAGGGGTGATGGCTGAGGGTGCGGCGCCGGTGGCGACGACGCGTCACGGTCGGGTGCGCGGTTCTCTGGATCGGGACATCAAGGTCTTCAAGGGCCTGCGCTATGGGGCGGATACGTCGGCGCGACGGTTTCAGTCGCCGGTCGCGCCCCAGGCCTGGCGCGGGATCGCCGAGGCGACGACCTATGGCCATGCGTCGCCGCAGAAGAGCGACGAGCCGGACCAGGACGAGGACTGCCTGTTCCTGAACGTCTGGACGCCGGGCCTGGCCGACGGGGCGGCGCGGCCGGTCATGGTCTATGTCCACGGCGGAGCCCATGCCAACGGCTCGGGTTCCAGTCCGCTGTATGACGGCGCAGCCCTGTGCCGACGCGGCGACGTGGTGGTGGTGACGGCCAACCACCGGCTGAATGTGTTCGGCTACAACGGTCTGGGCCAAATCCTGGGCGGCGCCTATGCGGCCTCGGGCAGCGTCGGCAATCTGGATCTGATCCTAGCGCTGGAGTGGGTGCGGGACAATATCGCGAACTTCGGTGGCGACCCGGCGAACGTCACCGTTTTTGGTCAGTCGGGCGGCGGGGCCAAACTGGTGACGCTGATGGCCATGCCGCGTGCGGCCGGTCTGTATCACCGCGTTATCACCATGAGCGGTCAGCATGTGACGGCCATGGGGCCGCAGCATGCTGAGCTGCGGATGCGCGCCTTCTTGGATCATCTGGGGCTGACGCCGGAACGGGCGGCCGAGCTGGCGACCCTGCCGGCGGCGCGACTGGTCGAGGCGTTGCGGATGGCCGATCCGATCGAGAAGGGCGGGATGTATTTCCACTCGGTGATGGATCACGACACGCTGCCGCGTCATCCGTTCGTGCCGGATGCGCCGCGCGAGAGCGGGCATATCCCGATGATCATCGGCAACACCCATGACGAGGCACGGGCCTTCACGGCGGGGGACGAGCGGAACTTCCACCTGACCTGGGATACGGTGGCGGCCAAGCTGGCGCCGGAGTTCGTGGTCGATCTGAACGCGCAATATGTGGTCGACTGGTATCGTCAGCGTTTCCCGCAGATGTCGCCCAGCGATGTCTTCTTCGCGGCGGCGACCTGTGGTCGGTCGCGGCCGGGGCATCTGATCCAGGCCGAGGAACGGGCCAGGCTGAACGGCCCGACGTGGATGTATCAGCTGGACTTCGGGTCGCCGGTCGAGCCGCGCCTGGGCGCCTTCCACAGTTTCGACATCGCACTGGCCTTCGACAATTGCGACAAGCCGGGCTCGAAGACGGGGACGGGCGCGCAGGCGCTGAAGGTGGCCGAGGCGATGAGCGAGACCTTCATCGCTTTCGCCCGGACCGGCGATCCGAACAACGCCGCCATTCCGGCCTGGGGGCGCTATGCGCTTTCGGAGCGGGCGACGATGATCTTCGACGTGGACAGCCGGATCGAAAACGATCCTCGCGCCGACGAGCGTCGCCTGTTCCAGACCGCGCCGTTCCTGAAACAGGGAACCTGATTTAGAGTGGTAAGCGAGAGCTGGCGGCTCTACCGATCCCAGGGGAATTTCAGCGTCGGCGTGTTGACGTAACGGTCCATCGCCAGAATCAGTCGAGCGCCGGATCCCGGCGCAAGGCGCAGGGTGAAGGCGGCGTCGTTCACCTCGCGCCGCATGTCGCCGACGGCGACCGAGCGAATACGGTGCTCGCCATAGCCGCCGCCCTGCACGATCACGGTGCGCGACTGGGTCGGGCTGAGGTTGACCAGGGTGACGGCGGTCTCTGTCGCGGTCATTCGGTCGATCAGGGCGGCCATGTCCTGGGGCAAACCGGCGCGGCGGGCGTCGGCGTCGAAATAGCGCAGACGGGCGTACAGCGGCGAACCGCCGGCGTTGGCGCTGGTCGGGGACCAGGTCGGACGGGCGATGTGAAGCGCCCCCATGGTCTGTTGCATCAGGGCGGTGACGGCGGCGGGGTTCTGGTCCAGCACGGCGTCGGCCAGACGTGTGTCGGGCGTGGTCGTGTCCTCGCGCTGAGCCTTGGCCCGTTCGGCGACCTTGACCATGTCGGCGGCCAGGGCCTTTTCCGGCCAGGCCGCGTCGCGGCCTTCCAGATAAGCGATCCACGGATGATCGGGGGCGCGACGACGGTCGGCCTCCTTCATCGAGAACCACCAGATGTCGTGGGCGTTCGCTAGGTGCAGCCCGTCCTTCCAGCCGTACCAGCCGTCTGGCCCGTACATGGTCGGGGTCTGGACCTTGCCATCGACCGTGCGTTTCTGGGCGTTGATACGGTCGGCCTGGGCGCGCCAGGTCTGGAGATATTTGTCGTCGCCGGTCAGCAGATACGCGTTGAAGAAGCCGATGGCGGTACGCGGCACCCGGTTACGGTTCTCGCGCTCGCCGTTGACCGGATTGACCGGGCTGAAGCCCCAGCCATAGGTCCCGCCCCACCATTTGCCGTCAGCGGCCGAGCCGATCACTCCGTCCAGCCCGACGTTGGACGGCAGGATGTCGTCGTTGGCCTTCGCCCGTTCCGCCCAGGCGTCGACATAGGTCAGCAGCCAGTCGCGATATTTGGCCTCGTGCCCCAGCATGAAGGCGTTCAGGGCCAGGGTGGTCGAGAACAGGTTCAGAGGATGATCGCCGACGATGTCGGTGTATTCCTCGTAGTGCTGGAGGGTTTCCTCGTAGGTGTCCTCGCCGTGCTCCATATGAAAGCCGGTGGTGTCGAACGGGTCGCCGGCCCAGTCCAGGGCCGTGGCCTTGCGCAGCATCGGCCCGCGCGAGCCGTTCATCAGGCTGCGGATCACCTTGTGTTCGGGGTCGTAGTTCGGCGCGCTGGGATCCTCGCCCATATAGAGGCCAGCGAAGCGGCGGGCGCGGGCGTTCAGGCGGGGATCGTGCGGGTCGGACAGGCCCTGGACGTTGAACATCGTCATCTCTTCGGCATGGTGCTGCCAGTCGAGTTGGACGTTGAACTCCTTGTAGAACATGCCGCCGCGCGCGATTTCGACGTCGGTGGTCTTCGCCTGGGTGAACTGGCGCAGGTGGCCTTCCCAAGCCTGGGTGTACATCGTCTTGACGATGTCTGGTCCGCCGAGGGCGTGAAGCAGGGGCCAGTCGTTGACGTTCTCGATCGTGTCGTCGGGACCGTCGTTGGCGCCCCAGCGTTCGAAATGCAGGAAATAGCCCCGCGCGTCGAAGTACCGGGCGTAGAAGACCTCGCACGCCTCGGCCTGGGTTCGGATCAACTCGCGCTGCATCAGGGCCCAGGTCGGCGCCGCCATCGGAGAGGCGATCTCGACCGGTGCGGCGAAAGCGGACGCCGGCTTGAGCGCTAGGCCCATGGCCGCCAGCGAGGCGCCGGCGAGAACGCTTCTGCGGGTGGCGCGCATCAGGCCTTGGCCTCTTCGACCTTCAGGGTCAGGCGTTCGATCTTGCCGGTGATCAGGAAGTAGGCGGCGATGACCAGCAGGCAGTGCAAACCGACGAACCAGAGGGCGCCGTCGAACGAGCCGGTGGCGGCGACGATGTAGCCGATGACGATGGGGGTTACGATGCCGGCCGTATTGCCGAAGGTGTTGAAGATGCCGCCGGTGACGCCGACGAATTCGCGCGGCGAGGTGTCGGACACGACAGCCCAGCCCAGCGAGGCGATGCCCTTGCCGAAGAAGGCCACGGCCATGACAACGACGATCAGGGCCGAGTTGTCGATATAGGCGCAGGCGATGATCAAGGCTGACAGGACCATGCCGATCAGCAGAGGGGTCTTGCGGGCGATGGTCAGGGAGCCAGTCTTCTTGAGCAAGATATCCGAGATGACCCCGCCCAGCACCCCGCCGACGAAGCCGAACAAGGCCGGGGCGGCGGCGGCGAAGCCGGCCTCCATGATGTTCAGGCCGCGCTCCTTGACCAGATAAATCGGGAACCATGTCACGAAGAAATAAGTCAGGACGTTGATGCCGTACTGGCCGATGAAGACCCCGATCAGCATGCGGCTGCCCAGCACCTGTTTGACGTTGTTCCAGGTGAAGCCGGCCGATTTGGTCAGGGCCTTGTTCTCCATGTTGATCAGGCCGCCGCCGGCCGCGATGTAGTCCAACTCGGCCTGATTGACGCCGGGATGCCGGTCCGGGCTGTGGACCAGCTTCCAGAAAACGAAGGCCGCGACGATGCCCAGGCCCCCCATCACGAAGAAGACCGAGTGCCAGTCGAAGGTGTGCACCAGCCAACCCATGAAGGGCGCGAACACCACCAGCGAGAAATACTGGGCCGAGTTGAAGATGGCCGAGGCGGTGCCGCGCTCGGAACCGGGAAACCAGGCGGCGACCAGCCTGGCGTTGCCGGGGAAGGAGGGGCTCTCGGCCAGGCCCACCATGAAGCGCATGGCGAACAGGCCGATGAAGATCATGCCGCCCGCCAGGAAGCCGGAGAAGCCCTGGAACAGGGTGAACAGCGACCACAGGGCGATGGCCAGGGTGTAGATCAGCTTGGTGCCGAACCGGTCCAGCAGGGCGCCGCCAGGGATCTGGCCCAGCACATAGGCCCAGGCGAAGGCGGACAGGATGTAGCCCATCTGAATCGCGTCCAGACCCAGTTCCTTGGAAGCGGCGTCGCCGGCGATTGAGAAGGTCGAACGGTCCGCATAGTTGATCGTCGTCAGCAGGAAGATCAGCAGCAGGATCATGAAACGGACACGGGTCCGGCGGCCTGTCGGCGCAGCGGCATCGCCGGTCGGGGGGGCTTCCTGGGCGGTCATTCGACGCGTTTCCTCGATCTGTGGAGACCAGACCGGGGTCGCATTCGCCGCGGGCCGCCTCATCCCTGTGGTCACGCTTCTTTTGAGCGCATTGAATCCGACGATAGGTAGGATGACACCGGGCGTCTAAGCCAAAAACCCTATGGATTGATCCATAAGCGGTATCGATCCGGTTTCGTGCATCGGTTCAGTTTTTGTATCGGTCCATGCCTTCTTCGGATTGGCCTGTATCGATCGACCGATCCAATGTCGGCTTGAAGCGGACCGGCGAAGGTCGGCCGTCGGCGTATCGGGCGACCGGGACGCCACCCAACGAGAGACCCACGAAACGTGGGCAAGGGGAGGAGACCATATGATGCGCTCGACGCATGGATTCCAATTTGCGCTCAAGGTCGGCGTCTCGGCGCTGGCGATGTCGGCGATGCTCGGCGCGGGCGGTGCGGTGGCGCAGGACGCCTCGACGCCGGCTTCGGGTCAGACCGACGCGACAGACGTCGATGAGATCGTCGTCACCGGCTTCAGGGCCTCGCTGGTCAGCGCGCTGAACATCAAGAAGAACGAGAGTGGCGTCGTGGACGCCATTTCGGCCGAGGACATCGCAGACTTCCCCGACCTGAACCTGGCAGAGTCGCTGCAGCGTATCCCCGGCGTGTCCATCACACGCCGATCGGGCGAAGGGCGTCAGATTTCGGTGCGCGGCCTTGGCTCCGACTATACCCGGGTACGGGTCAACGGCATGGAGGCCATCGCCACCTCGTCGGGCACGTCCAACTCGGGCGGCACCAATCGCGGACGCGGCTTCGATTTCAACATCTTCTCGTCGGACCTGTTCTCCAACCTGATCGTGCGCAAGACGGCCTCGGCCGAGGTGGACGAGGGTTCGCTGGGCGCCACGGTCGATCTGAACGCCTCCAAGCCGTTCGACAGCCCCGGCCGCCGCGTCGTCCTCTCAGCTCAGGGCAGTTACAACGAGCTGGCGGGCGACATCACGCCTGGCGTCTCGTTCCTGGCCAGCGACCGCTTCCTGGACGGCAAACTGGGCGTGCTGGTCTCGGCCTCCTACGACGAGCGCCACCTGATCGAGGAAGGCGCCAACATCACCCGCTGGACCTACGGCGGCTTCAACGATGGGTGGAATCCGGCTTCCACCGTCGCTGGCAAGACGATCCAGCAGATCAACTACAAGGTCGGGGACGAGGGTCGAAACGGCTATGACGACGCGGCGAATGGGCTCTACCATCCCCGTATCCCGTCCTACGCCAGTTATGACACGTCATCGCAGCGACTGGGTCTCTCCGGTGCTGTGCAATTTCGCCCGAACGACTCGACTTTATTTACCGTCGAAGCGCTCTATTCCAAGTTCGAGGGCGAACGCTACGAGTCGCAGCTTCAGGCCTTGGGCCTCAGCCGAAACGGCTCCGGTAAGCCGCAGTCGATCATTCGTTCGGGCATCGTCGAGGGCAATAACCTTGTCCAGGCCAATATCGATCGCGTCGATCTTCGCACTCAGACCAGCCTGAACCAACTGAACACCGAGTTTAAACAGATCACTGCCGTCGTCGAACACGACTTCAACGATCGTTTCCGTGTCAAGGCCACCGCCGGCCGGTCGGAATCGACCTATGAGGATCCAATCGCGACGACCGTCACCTTCGAACGGTTGAACTCCGACAACTTCTCCTACGATTTCCGCCCGCGGATGATGGAGATGAGCCTGGGCTTCGATGCGACGGACCCGAACGCCTGGGCCATGGTGCCCGGTACGTCGGAAGTGCGTCTGACACCGGAGTGGGTCGATAACGCGTTCACCACCTACAAGCTGGCCAGCGAATACGACGTCAACGACAACCTGACGCTCAAAGTCGGCGTCGACTACAAGCGGTTCGACTATTCGACCGGCGCCCAGCAACGTGCGACCACGAACAACGTGCCGGCGATCCCCGCCGGGGCGGGCATCGCCGCCCTGTCGCGCACCTTCAATTTCGATGAAGGCCTAGGCCTGCCCGGCACGGCGCTCAAGAGCTGGCTGGCGCCTGATCTTGGCAAGTTCATCGCCCAGTACGACATCTACAGCAACACCGGCATTTGGGCACTGCGCGAGAACACGGGCGCCACGGCCGCGATCAAGGAAGAGACGACCGGCGCCTACGTACAACTGGATTATAACTTCAACGCCTTCGGTCTGCCCTGGCGCGGCGACATCGGTTACCGCTGGTTCCAGACCGACCTCGCGTCGAGCGGCAACAATGCGGTCGGTGGCGCGATTTCCTATGCCACGGTCGACAACAGCTATGACATGTGGCTGCCGTCCGCCAATCTGGCGGTCGATCTGCGCGACGACCTGATCGTCCGCGTCAGCGCCGCCGAGACCATCGCGCGCGCCGGCATCGGCAGTCTGTCGCCCGGCGGCACAGTTAACGTCCAGGGCACCAACCGAAACTACTCAGCGGGCAACCCCTTCCTGGAACCGATCAAGTCCAAGAACCTGGACCTCTCGCTGGAATGGTATCCCCAAACTGGTGCAATCATGGCGGTGGGCGTCTTCTACAAGGACATCGACACCTTTGTTCAGACCCTGCGCCGGCGCGCGCCCTACAACACTCTGGGGCTGCCCGATTCTTTCCTGATCGGCACCGGCGCAACGTCGACCGATGAGTTCGATATCAGCCAGCCGATCAATACCCCTGGCGGTGAACTGAAGGGCTTCGAGGTAAATCTGCAACTGCCTTTCACCGATCTGCTGCCCGGCATCTGGTCCGGCTTCGGCATCTTGGCCAACTACACCTATGTCGACTCGCAGATCGACTATGTCACCTCGACGACGGCTGGGGCGCCGATGATCAACGCCACTCTGACCGGCCTGTCGAAGAACGCCTGGAACGGCACCCTCTATTATGAGAACGAGAAGTTCAGCGCTCGCGTTTCGGTCGCCTATCGCGACCAATATCTGACGGGCGTGCCTGGCACCGACTTCAACAATGTCGCGGGCACGAACGAGACGACCAACGTCGATGCTCAGGTCAGTTACAATCTGACGGATGATCTGCGGCTGAGCGTTGAGGGGCTCAACCTGACCGACGAATACGCCGATCTGTATGTAGACGATTCCAACCGTCTGAACGCCTACACCCACACGGGCCGGCAGTTCGTCGTCGGACTTCGCTACACCTTCTAAGCGGGCCTCCCTCCCTGATCCCGCGCTTGGCGCCGCCCCTTCACTGGGGCGGCGTTTTTTTTTAGCCCACTTCCGTTGGCTTCTCCGCGTGGACTCAACCTGACAGCGCTTTTTGATTTGAGGTGTTTTTGGTTCGGGCCAAGAGCGCGGTTTTATGAATCCTTTAGGCGCGAAGCGGGAACTCGCATCGCGCCATTATGCGGCTCCATGGTCCAGTCCCGCTCGAACTTGAGCGAGGAGGCTGGCATGGCCGATGTGATTTATCTGGCGGTGGGGGCAGGGGCGTTCGCCGCCTTTGCCGCACTGGCCGCTGCGTTGAAACGGGTATGACGATGATCGCCATGCTCTGGGGGGCGGGGGCGGTGGTCGTCGCCGTTTACATGGTCGCGGCGCTGCTGCGGCCCGAGCGGTTCTAAGGGACCGGGACGGAATTCATGAACATTCAAGGATGGGGCGAGATCGCCCTGACCCTTGGGCTGGCCGTAATGCTCGGCTGGCCCATCGGCATTTATATGTCGCGCGTCTGGAACGGCGAACGGACCTGGCTGGACCCGGTGCTCAAGCCGGTGGAAGCCGTCTTCTATGGCGCTGCGGGCGTCGATCCGAAGCGCAGCCAAGGCTGGCTGGGCTATGCCGGCGCCCTGCTGGCCTTCAACCTTGCGGGCTTCGTCCTGCTGTATGCGATCCTGCGTCTGCAGGGCTTGTTGCCGCTGAACCCGCAAGGGTTCGCGGGCGTGTCGCCGCACCTGGCCTTCAACACCGCCGTCAGCTTCGTCACCAACACCAACTGGCAGAGCTACGGCGGCGAGACGACCCTGTCGACCTTCACCCAGATGGTTGGCCTGACGGTGCAGAACTTCGTCTCGGCCGCCACCGGCGCGACCATTGCGGCGGCCCTGGCGCGCGCCTTCGTCGCCAATCGCGGCGAGGGCGTCGGTAACTTCTGGGCCGACCTGACGCGCACCACCCTCTATGTCCTTTTGCCCGCCGCCCTGATCCTGGCCGTGACCCTGTCCGGTCTCGGCATCGTCCAGAGCCTGGCGGCGAACGTCCACGCAGTCGGCGTCGAGGGCGGGTCCCAGACACTGCCGCTGTTCCCGGCGGCCAGCCAGGTCGCGATCAAACAGTTGGGTATCAACGGCGGCGGCGTCTTCAACGTCAACGGCGCCCACCCGTTCGAGAACCCGAACGCCATCACCAATCTTCTCAGCGCCGTGGCGATCAACGTCATGGGTTGGGCCGCCTTCTTCGCCTTTGGCCGCACGACCCTGGCGGGACGCGACATCAAGGCCCTGGCGACGGCGGCGCTGATCCTGCTGACCGTGTCCAGCGCCGCCATGTATGTCATCGAGACCCAACCGGCGCCGTCCCTGGTCGCAGCCCAGGTGGACGCCTCGGTGAACATGGAGGGCAAGGAGGTTCGCTTCGGCGCCCCGGCCTCGACCGTCTGGTCCGTCGTCACGACCGGCGCCTCGAACGGCTCGGTCAATTCGATGCACGCCAGCTTCATGCCCTTGGGCGGCGGCTTGCAGATGTTCCTGATGCAACTGGGCGAGATCCTGCCCGGCGGCGTCGGTTCGGGCATCGCCATCATGGTGGTCATGGCCCTGCTGTCGGTCTTCGTCGCCGGCCTCATGGTCGGTCGAACGCCGGAATATCTGGGCAAGAAGATCGAGGCGCGCGAGATTCAGTTCGCCATGATCGCGGTGCTGATCCTGCCGCTGACGGTGCTGGGTTTCTCGGCGATCTCCGCCGTCTTCCCGACGGCGCTGGCGGGCCTGCTGAACAGGGGACCGCATGGCCTGTCCGAAATCCTGTACGCCTATACCTCGGCGGCGGCGAACAATGGCTCGGCCTTTGCGGGCCTGACCGCCAACGCGCCCTGGTGGAACACGACCCTGGGCCTGGCCATGCTGTTCGGGCGGTTCATTCCGGCCGTCGCCGTCCTGGCCATCGCCGGCAGCCTGGTCGTCAAGCCCAAGCTGGCGCCCAGCCCCGGCACCCTGCCCACCGACAACGGCCTGTTCATCGGCCTGCTGATCGGCGTGATCCTCATCCTCGGCGGTTTGCAGTTTCTGCCCGCCCTCGCCCTGGGACCCATCGTCGAGCACTTCCAGGTGCTCGCCGCGGTCGCCGGCGCCTGATCCTCCGGACATCCTGACATGACACAAATCACATTGGACCCCGGCGAAGGCGGCCGTTCGTCGCCCCTCGCGGGCGGGCTCTCCGGGGCGATGATCGGACGCGCCGTCGGCGACGCGCTCGTTAAGCTGAACCCCGTCAAACTGATCAAGAACCCGGTCATCTTCACCACCTGGATCGTGGCGCTTCTGTCCACGATCTCGGCGGCGGCGGCCATCGCCGGCGGTCAGTCGGCAGGCTTTGCGGTGCAACTGGCCCTGTGGCTGTGGGCCACGGTCCTGTTCGCCAACATCGCCGAAAGCATCGCCGAGGGACGCGGCAAGGCGGCGGCCGACAGCCTGCGCGCCACCCGCGTCACGACCAAGGCCAAGCTGATCGTCGATCCCAAGACCGGCACGGTGGTCCCCACCAATGCGTCGGAGCTTGAGGTCGGGTCGATCATCCTGGTCGAGGCGGGCGACGTGATCGCCTCGGACGGCGAGATCATCGAGGGCGTGGCCTCGGTCAACGAGGCCGCCATCACCGGCGAAAGCGCCCCGGTGATCCGCGAAAGCGGCGGCGACCGTTCGGCCGTGACCGGCGGCACCACCGTCGTGTCCGACTGGATCAAGGTGCGCATCACCGCCAAGCCGGGCTCCACCTTCCTCGACCGCATGATCGCCATGGTCGAAGGCGCGGACCGTCGCAAGACACCGAACGAGCTGGCCCTGGCCGTGCTGCTGGCCGGCTTGACCCTGATCTTCCTGATCGCGGTCGTGACCCTGGTGGGGCTGGGTGCGTACTCCGGCGTCGATCTGGACCCGATCGTCTTGGGCGCCCTGTTCATCACCCTGATCCCGACCACGATCGGGGGGCTGTTGTCCGCTGTCGGCATCGCCGGCATGGACCGGTTGCTGAAGGTGAACGTTCTGGCGACCTCTGGCCGTGCGGTCGAGGCGGCAGGCGACGTCGACACCCTGCTGCTCGACAAGACAGGCACCATCACCTTCGGCAACCGCATGGCGACCGAGGTCATTCCGGTTCCGGGCGTCCGACCCGAGGCCGCCCTGGCCGCCGCCGTCATGGCGTCCCTGGCCGACGAGACGCCCGAGGGCCGCTCCATCGTCGAACTGGGCCGCAACGCCGGCGTCTCGGTCGATCAACCGACCGGCGCCGTCGCCATTCCCTTCACCGCCGTCACCCGTCAGTCGGGCCTGGACGTCGGCAAGGACAGCTGGAGAAAAGGCGCGGTCGATGCGGTGTTGAAGGATCTGGGTCGGGCCGACGGCACGGCTCCGGCCGAGTTCCGCCAGGCCGTGGACCGGATCGCCCGTTCGGGCGGCACGCCCCTGGCCGTCACCCAGAACGGCGCCCTGGTCGGCGTCATCCACCTGAAGGACGTGGTCAAGCCGGGCGTGAAGGCGCGCTTCGCCGACCTGCGCCGTATGGGCCTGCGCACCGTGATGATCACCGGCGACAATCCGGTCACGGCCGCCGCCATCGCGTCGGAGGCCGGGGTGGACGACTACCTCGCCGAGGCCACGCCCGAGGACAAGATGCGCCTCATCAAGGCCGAACAGGCCAAGGGCCGTCTGGTCGCCATGTGCGGCGATGGCGCCAACGACGCGCCTGCGCTCGCTCAGGCCGATGTCGGCGTCGCCATGCAGACCGGCGCCCAGGCCGCCCGCGAGGCCGGCAATATGGTCGATCTCGACAGCGACCCGACCAAGGTCATCGAGATCGTCGAGGTCGGCAAGCAACTGCTGATCACACGCGGCGCCCTGACGACCTTCTCGGTCGCCAACGACGTGGCCAAGTATTTCGCCATCATCCCGGCGATGTTCGTGGTCTCCCTGCCGGCCCTGGGCGCGCTGAACGTCATGCATCTGCACAGCCCGCAGAGCGCCATCCTGTCGGCGGTGATCTTCAACGCCCTGGTCATCGTCGCCCTGATCCCGTTGGCGCTCAAAGGCGTCAAATACCGGGCCATCGGCGCCGGCGCCCTCTTGGGTCGCAACCTGCTGATCTACGGCCTGGGCGGCCTGATCGCCCCGTTCGTCGGCATCAAGCTGATCGACCTCCTCATCTCCGCGCTCGGCCTGGCCTGATGCGCGCTTCCAAGGACACCTCGATGCGTAAACCCCTCTCCAGGGCCTCGGGCCGCAACGACGCCTGGTTCGCCGCCGCCTGCATCGTCGGCATCGCCGGCTTGGGCCTGTGCAGCGAAGCCAGGGCCCAGGACGTTTCGGCAAACGTCGCCGTCACCTCCGACTATGTCTTCCGCGGCGTCAGCCAGACTCAGGAAAACCCGGCGATATCGGCGGGCGTCGATCTGACCAGGAACGGCTTCTACGCCGGCGGCTGGGCCTCTAACGTCGACTTCGGCGACGACACGGACGCCGAGGTCGATCTCTATGCCGGATATCGGCCCGAGGTCGCCGGCTATGCCCTGGACTTCGGTGTCATCGGCTACCTTTACGCCGGCCAGCCCGACGGCGCGGACTATGACTATGTCGAACTGAAAGCCGCCACCTCGCGCGCTGTGGGCCCCGCCACCCTGGGCGCCGCCGTCTATTATTCGCCCGACTTCTTCGGCGCGTCGGAAGACGAGGCGACCTACGCCGAGGTCAACGGCGTCGTCAGCCCGGCCGACAAATGGACGATCTCCGGCGCCGTGGGCCATCAGTGGGTGTCGTCTGACCTCGACTACACCACCTGGAACCTGGGCGCGGCCTATCAGCTGACCAGCAATCTGGCGGTGGACCTGCGCTATCACGACACCGATCAACACGACTTCGGCGACATCTACGGCTCACGCGCCGTGGCGACGCTGAAGGCCAGCTTCTGAGGCGACGACCATGGTCAACCAACTTCGCCCGGCCCTCGTGATAATGGCCCTTTTCACCCTGCTGCTGGGCCTGGCCTATCCGCTGGCCGTCACCGGCATCGCCCAGGCCGCCTTCCCCAGCCAGGCCAACGGCAGTCTGGTGCGCGACGCCGGCGGTCAGGTCGTCGGTTCGGCCCTGATCGGCCAACCGTTCGCCGGCGCGACCTATCTGCACCCCCGTCCTTCGGCCGCAGGCGACGGCTATGACGCCGCCGCCTCGTCCGGCTCCAACATGGGGCCGCTTAATGAGGACCTGGCCGCTCGCGTCGCCGAAAGCGCCCAGGCGATCCGTGCCGAAGACGGCCCCGGCGTCATCCCCGCCGATGCGGTGACGACCTCGGGTTCGGGCCTCGACCCGGACGTATCTCCGGCCTACGCTCGGTTTCAGGCCGCGCGGATCGCCCGCGCCAGAGGCGTCCCCGTGCAGCAGGTCCAGAGCATCATCGACGCGCACATCGAGGGGGCCTTCCTCGGCTTCATCGGCCAACCGCACGTCAATGTCCTGCTGACCAACCGCGCGCTGGACACCCGCTTCGGCGCGGAGGGCTGATTGCCCGAACCGACGCCCGATCCGGCTAACACGACGCCCGCGACTTCAGCCGTTCCGCGCCGCAAGCGTGGGCGGCTGAAGGTGTTTCTGGGCATGTCGCCCGGCGTGGGCAAGACCTATGAGATGCTGCGCGCCGCGCGCCGGCGAAAGGCCGAAGGGCTGGATGTCGTCGTCGGCGTGGTCGAGACTCACGGCCGCAAGGAGACGATGAGCCTGTTGCGCGGCCTGGACGTCATGCCGCGCGCGCCGATCGATCACCGCGACCGTGCGCTGATGGAGTTCGACCTCGACGGCGCCCTGGCGCGGCGTCCCGAACTGCTGCTGGTCGACGAATACGCCCACTCCAACGCACCCGGTTCGCGCCATCCGAAACGGTGGCAGGACGTTGAGGAGCTGCGCGACGCCGGGATCGACATCTGGACGACGCTGAACATCCAGCATCTGGAGAGCCTGTCCGACGTCGTCCTGCGCATCACCGGCGTGCGCCAGCGCGAGGCCGTGCCCGACAGCGCCCTGACCGGCGCCGACGACATCGAGGTCGTGGACATCACACCCGAGGACCTGCGGGCGCGTCTGGCCGAGGGCAAGGTCTATGTGCCCGAGACGGCGCGGGTGGCGTCCGAGAACTTCTTCAAGATCGAGAACCTAACGGCCCTGCGCGAACTGGCCCTGCGCCGCGCGGCCCAGACGGTGGACGACCAGCTGCTGTCGCACCTGCGTGAGCGCGGCGTGTCAGGGCCGTGGGCGGCGAACGAGCGGATTCTGGTCCTGGTCGGCGGCGACGCCATGACCGCCTCACTGGTTCGCACCGGACGGCGGATGTCGGACATGATGATGGACGCCCCCTGGTCGGTGGCCCACGTCGAACGGCCCAGTGGATCGCGCGCCGACGCCCGCTCGGCGGGCCGACTGTCCGAGGCCTTCAAGCTGGCCGAACAACTGGGCGGACGGCCCGTGACGATCAGCGGCGACGACGTGGTCCGCGCCGTGCTGGACCACGCCCACCGCAACAACGTCACCCAGATCGTCATCGGCAAGACGCGCGGCGGGCGGTTCAGCGAATGGACAGGACGGGCGCTGGCGACCGAACTGCTGCGCAAGGCCCAGGGCGTCGCCGTCCACGTCGTGACCGAGGGCGACCTGACCGCGCCGGAACCGGCGATCAAGTCGGGCGTCAGGGCGGCGCTGGACTGGCGCGGCTATCCGGCGGGCGCGGCCTTCGTCCTGGCCGCGACGGGCGCCGCCCTGTTGCTGGACACCCGGTTCGAGCGGGTCGATCTGGGCGTCATCTATCTGGCGGCCGTGGTGGCGGCAGGGGTGCTGAACGGGCTGCGGCCCGCACTGGCGGCCGCGACCCTGGCCTTCCTGACCTACAACTTCCTGTTCCTTCAGCCGCGCTACAGCTTCCTGATCGGCTCGCCTACGGACGTGCTGACTTTGATTGTCTTCTGGGGCGTGGCCCTGGGCACGGGCGCTTTAGCCGGACGGGTGCGCGAACAGGCGAGGGCGGCCCAGCGTCGCGCCGCCGCCGTCTCGGCCCTGCTGGCCGCCAGCCAGACCCTGTCGGCGGGTCAGGATCGCGCCACCACGGCCCGCAGTCTGGCCGAACAGGCCTCGGCCGCCGCCGGCGCCGGGGCGGTCGTATTGCTGCCCGAAGACGACGACCTCACCCTGACCGCCGCCAGCCCCGAGGGCGTGACCTTGGCCCCCGACGCCATGGCCGCCGCCCGCTGGGCCTGGACCCATGGCGAGGTCACGGGACACGGCACGGGCACCCTGCCGCAGACCCACTGGCGGTTTCAGCCTCTGCAGGGCGTGCGCGGCCGGGCCGGCGTGGCGGGCATCGACGCCTCGGCCGTGGCGGCGGGATCGGATGAGGAACGCCTGGCCATGGCCCTGCTGGATCAGGGCGCGGTGGCGCTGGAGAGGGCCGACCTGGCCGGTCAGGCGCTGGAGACCGAGACCCTGCGCCGGGCCGACCGTTTCCGCGCCGCCCTGATGAACTCGGTCAGCCACGATCTGCGCACGCCCCTGTCCACCGTCCTGGGCTCGGCGACGACCCTGATCGACTACGGCGCGACTCTGAAACCCGAGGTCCGCGACGACCTGCTGCTCAGCATCCGCGAGGAGGCCGAACGCCTGTCGCGCTATGTCGGCGACCTGCTGGACATGACCCGGCTGGAGGGCGGTGGGCTGAACGTGCGCACCGACTGGAGCGATGTGCGCGACATCCTGAACGCCGCCGCCGACCGGGTGTCGCGTCGCCTGGGCCGGCGTCAGGTCACGCGCGACTTCCCGACCCAGCTCAGCATGGTCGAGGCGGATCCGGGCCTGTTGGAACAGGCCGTGGTCAACATTCTGGAAAACGCCATCGCCTATAGCCCCGATGGCACGACCATCGAACTGGCGGCCTATGAAGATCGCGGCGCCGTCGTCATCTCTATCGAGGACGAGGGGCGCGGCATCCCCACCGCCGAACTGGAACGGGTGTTCGACAAGTTCCGCCGCATGGAAGAGTCCACCGACCGCGCCCCCGACCGGGTTCAGGGTGCCGGCCTGGGCCTGGCCATCGCCAAGGGCTTCGTCGAGGCCATGCGCGGCCGCATCGCCGCCGCCAGCCCGATTCAGGACGGCCCCGACGGGAGCAAGCTCGGCGCCCGCATCCTGATCAGCCTGCCCAAGTCCATCGCCACCCACCGGGATCTGCTGTGATGTCCGCCGTTCGCCCTCAGGTTCTGGTCATCGACGACGAGCCCCAGATTCACCGCTTCCTCGCCCCCGCTCTGGACGCCGCCGGCTATGAACCCCGCCGCGCCGACAGCGGTCAGGAAGGCCTGCGCGCCATCGCCCTGTGGAACCCCGACGCCGTGGTGCTGGACCTCGGCCTGCCCGACATGGACGGCAAGGACGTGCTGATGAGGGCGCGCGAGTTCTATCAGGGGCCGATCATCGTCCTGTCCGCCCGCGACCGCGAGGCCGAAAAGATCGTGGCCCTGGACTTGGGCGCCAACGACTATGTGGAAAAGCCGTTCGGCGTCGGCGAACTGCTGGCGCGCATCCGGGCAGGCCTGCGTCAGGGCGCGCTGACGCCGGTCGCGGGCGGCGTGGTCACGGCCGGCGATGTCGTGATCGACCTGGACCGCCGCATCGTCACCCGCGCCGGCGAACGGGTGAAGCTGCGGCCCAAGGAGTACGACATCCTGGCCTATCTGGCGCGCAATGCCGGCAAGGTGCTGGGCCATGTCGATCTGCTCAAGACTGTCTGGGGCGCCGGCCATGCCGACGATGTCCAGTATCTGCGTGTCGTCGTGGGGCAATTGCGGCACAAGCTGGAGGCCGATCCGGCTGAACCGATATTGATCGTGACAGAGCCAGGCGTGGGCTACCGCCTGGCGGCCTAAGTTGCTTCAACCGAAAGAACGGATCGCCGACCTGATCACCGACCTAGAACGGGGGGCGACCATCTTCAGCCTGGCGTCGGCCGGTTTGGGATGCCGAGCGGCCGAGGGTTCCGGGATCATCTGCATGGCGATCGCCGGCGCCGCGGTGGTTCCCGCCCCTTACGGGCGTCGTAGCGGACCACAGCACCTCGAGGATCGCCCTCGTGGCGTCCGTGGCTGACGCAGGCGGCGCAGACGTCGCCTAAGGAAAGGGTATGGTCGGCGGCGTCAGGTGCAGTCTGGATTGAACCGTTCCGCTCCCGCCCAGTCGCACTGGCCGTCGATGCAGGCGATCAGATTGCTGTCGAAACGGTTGGTGGCGTGGTCGAAGACCTTGAACCATCCGCCGTCGTCCCAAACGGCGGTCGGCATCTCCATCGATGCGGCGTAGGTGGCCTGGAACCTGGCGTAGTAGAGCCGGATGTTGTTGCAGTTCATGGTCGGCAGCTGGCTATGCCAGCCCACCCCCCATTCGCCGATGAAGACGGGCATCCCCTGACCGGTCGTCGCGGCCCAACGGGCCATCGTCTCCATGGGGCCGCGGATGTCCGCGTCGGTCCACGCGTCGGCGTAGTCCCCCTGGTTGTCGCCCGCAAAGGTCCAGGGATTGTAGTGATGGAATGTCGCCATAACATAGGGATCGCGGCCCGCCCCGACGTCTGAAAGGTCAGGCCATGTCCGGGCCATTTCATCGGCGCCGAACCACTGGTTCCCGCCGATCACGACGATGCGCGACCTGTCTCTCGCCCTGATCTGATCATAGGCAAGGCCCGTCATGCGCCTGAGGATGGCCGGCGGCATCGGATCGTGGTTGGCGAGATGCGGTTCGTTCAGGATCTCGAAGATCAGGCGATGATCCCGGTCGCCGAACTGCTCGCTGATGTCGGCCCAGACCTGGCCGAGCACTTCGGCCCGACCGCTCTCCTTCAGCCGTTTCTCATGATGGGCGTTGATCACCACATAAAGTCCGGGGTGGGACAGGGCGTAATCGACGACGGCCTTCAACGCCGCCAGACGCGGGGAGGCGAGGTCGATGCGTCCTGTGTCCGCGTCCGCCAGCGTGTCGCCATCCACCTCTTCGGTCCAGGTGACCGGGATCCGTAAGACGCGAAAACCGCGATCATAATAGGCGTCGATCTTGGGTCGGGCTGCCTCCAATGTCGGAGGGTGTTGGCTGTTGTCGAACATCTGGCCGAGATTGAAGCCCTTGCCCATCTGCGACGCGGCCTCGTGGGCAGTCGGCCCCGCTGCCGAGGATTGGGCGATCAATGCCGCAGCAGCGGTCGCCGAGAAGGAAGGTGTGGCGACCCCGACAGCGATGCAGCAAATCAGACCTGCCAAGATCTCTAAACTCTTCATGTCCGCGTCTCGCCCATCGCAACGCCGTATTGACAGCGCTGTCTTTCATTTTGTCAACGCGTCTTGCGCACGCCGTACACAACGCCCCCGCCGAGCAGGGCGATGGCCGCCGAGGCGATCATCAGGGTCGGCCAGTCCGAACGCGTCGGCCCCAGGGCGACGATCGCCAATACAGGGGCAAGAATGGCGGGCAGGGTGTTTGTCAGGTTCATCACGCCCAGATCGCGAGCGGTGTTCTGTCTTGAGGGCAGAATTTGAGCTACCAGCGCGGTATCCACCGTGGTGTAGAGGCCGAACCCCAGTCCATAGAGAATATAGCCGACAAGCGGCCCAGGCCATTGCGGCCAGAAGGCGAACACCAGCAGCCCGCTCGCGAGCAGGCCGCCCGCCAAAAGGATGAACGGCTTGCGCCGACCAAGGCGGTCCGAGAGCAGACCGCCGGCGAACCCGGCGGCGAGGGTCAGAACCGTAGAAATGGCGATCAGCTTGGCCAGGCCGCTCTCGACCGTCTCGCCCGTGAACCGATCTGCATATCGCGCATAGTCCGCCAGATAGAAGAGCATATAGGCGCCGACCACGCTGGCGGCGATCTGGAAGCAGAAGCGCGAGGCCCAGACGAAGCCGAAGTCCGCGTTGAGACGACTGCGCGGCTGAGACGTCGGCT
Source organism: Brevundimonas sp. AC546 (assembly GCF_979258305.1). Lineage (NCBI taxonomy): Bacteria > Pseudomonadati > Pseudomonadota > Alphaproteobacteria > Caulobacterales > Caulobacteraceae > Brevundimonas > Brevundimonas sp. AC546. The sequence continues at coordinate 1,189,060 of NZ_OZ409849.1, read as the reverse complement.
CCGATGCGCGTGGCGGGCTCGGCCCTTCGCGCCAGGTCAGCAGCAAGGGCAGGACGCAGACCGACACCAGGATGCTCAAAACGATCAGCCGTGCGGCGGGGGAGGGGAACAGAGGTGTCGCGACCAGCACGCCGCTGGCCGCACCCATGGGCGCAGCGAGGCCGATGAAGGCGGCCACGCGTCCCTTTTGATCGTCGGGCACCCTGTCAGCAAAGACCGCATGCAAAGGGGCGAACATCAGATTGAAGGCGAGCTGAAAGCCCATGATCGCGATGACCAGGCCGCGCGGTGAGCTCGCGGCCTCGACTGCGGCATAGGCCAGCAAGACGCCGATAAGGCCGCACAGGATCCAGGGCCGGCGTCGGCCAAAGCGGCCCGGTGTGCGGTCGCTGATCCAGCCGGCCCCGAGGTTGGCGAGGCTGGCGGTCACGGCGCCCCACAGCGTGACGAGGCTGAGCAGACCGATCTTGTCACCCGGAGCGAGGACGGTCGCCTGAAGCGGAATCAGCAGGGTCAACAGCGGCACAAAGGCGATAAATGCGCCGATATAGGCCAGGGTCAGGATCGCGATGAATCCGGCGCCTACGCGGGCGGGCCCGGCCTGTTGAACGTCGTGGACGGACTGCATGACGTGGAGCAGTGACGATTGTCTGCGTCCTTCGCGAGCGAAATCTTGCGAGCCCACGCGCAAACGGGCCATAGGTCGGGTTCGAACCGACGACTCGTTACGGGCGTCTGCGGGGGCGGGGACCAAGATGCCTGCGACGATTTATGATGTTGCCGCCCTGGCGGGCGTATCCATCAAATCCGTGTCTCGGGTGCTGAATCGCGAACCCAATGTCAGCGCTGCACTTCAGGCCAAGGTTCAGGCTGCGGTCGAAAGCCTGGACTACCAACCGAGTCTGTCGGCGCGCACTTTGGCCGGCGCGTCGTCCTATCTGATCGCGGCCTTCGTCGACGCTGATCTGACCCTGGAGCATTGGCGAAGCGGGCGCGGCAACGACTATCTGAGCCGGCTCGAGTATGGCGCGCTCGTGGAGTGCCGAAAGGCCGGGTATCACCTCCTGGTGGAGCTTGTGGACTATGGGGCGCCGAGCCTTGAGGCCCGGCTGCTGTCCTTGTTGAGATCGCTCAGGCCGGACGGGGTGCTACTGACGCCGCCAAACGCCGACGATCCGACTGTGCTCGATATTCTGGAGCGTACAGGCACGCCCTTCGTGCGATTGGGCGCCGACCGGGATCTGGGGCGAGGCATGCGGGTCTTCATGGACGACCACCAGGCCGCGATGGACATGACGAACCATCTGATCGGCCTGGGGCATCGTAGGCTCGGCTTCGTCTCGGGGCCGGCGGCCTATGCGGCCAGTCAGGCGCGCCGCGAAGGTTATGAGGCGGCCTTGGCGGCCCAGGGCCTGACCGCGCAGCCGGAGTTGATCGTCGAAGGCGACTTTACCTTCGCCTCTGGCCGTCAGGCCGGAGAGGCGCTGTTGACCTTGGCGCATCCGCCCACGGCCATCTTCGCCAGCAATGACGACATGGCCCTGGGCGTCCTGAACGCCGCAGCCGCCTTGAGCATCGCAGCGCCCGGCGGGATTTCGGTCTGCGGCTTCGATGATACGCCCAGCGCCATGTTCTCCACCCCGCCCCTGACCACTGTGCGCCAGCCGGTCGCCGAGATGGCGGCCGCCGCCACACGCATGTTGCTGGACGCGGCGCGGACGCCCGGTCGCGCCGTCGAGAAGATCGACTATGTGCTGGTCGATCGATCCTCAACTCAACCGCCGGGCTGAATATTTCTTTGTCGTTGACAGCGCTGTCAAACAGAGACAGTTTGAAGTTGGGAAACGGGCGCATCACGCGGTGCGTCATCATGCTGGAGCTCTGGAAAACAGGGCCCGCGGGAGGGAAGACCATGATCCGCTTCAGACAATCGCTTCTGCTCGGCTGCGCGACGTTCGCGATCGCGGCAGGTGCAGGGCAGGCCTTCGCGCAGAGCGCCGAGCCGGCTGACAGACCTCAAGACAGCGCGACGGATGTCGGCGAAGTGGTCGTGACCGCCGAGCGCCGCGAACAGTCGCTGCAGAACTATGCCGGCGTCGCCCAGGCCATTTCAGGCAAGGAACTGCAGGCGATCGGCATCGACCAGATCGAGGATCTGCAGTCCGCCGTTCCAGGCCTGTCGATCTCCAACCAGGAAGGCAACGTCCAGATCTACATCCGCGGCGTAGGCACGGCGAACAACACCGAACTGGGCGATCCTTCCGCCGCCACCCACCTCAATGGCGTGTACCTGCCCCGGCCGCGCGGCCTTGGCGGCATGTTCTTCGACCTAGCGCGGGTCGAAATCGCCAAGGGCCCGCAAGGCACCCTGCGGGGACGCAACGCCGTCGCCGGCACCCTGAACATCATTCCCAACATGCCGCGGCTGGGCGACCGATCCGGTTATGTCCAGGGCGAAGTCGGCACCCTGGAAACCACCGGCTACGAAGCGGCGCTGAACCTGCCGATCGGCGAGACCCAGGCGATCCGCGCCGCCATCTACGGCGTGGATAAGGGCACGGCGTACAAGAATGTCGGTAGCGACCAGACGCTGGATCCGACCGGCATCCAGGAGCTGTTTTCAGCCCGACTGTCCTATCTGTATCAGCCGAACGACCGCTTCCGCCTCAGCCTGATGGGCGACTATGAGTCCGAGCGCGGCACCGGCTATCCTGCGACCAATATCCGTAACGGTCTGGTCGGCGGCGGCACGCCCGATCAGCTGGAATTGCGCGACGTGCTGTATCGCGGGCCGCAAGGGCTGGTCGAGAACGACAACTGGGGCCTGGCGCTGAACGCGTCCTACGACTTCGGGCCTGCGGTGCTGGAGTATTCGGCCAGCCGCCGCAACGTCGACTATTATCAGGTCAACGCCGCCAATGAGGGTGTGGTGCGCCCCGGCTACGGCGCCGCGAACGTCGACTATGACAACTTTGGCACCCAATATTGGCTGACCCTGTCGGAATCCGACATCCACGAACTGCGTCTGTCGTCGCCGGCGGATTCGAAGGCGATCTGGTCCGCGGGCCTGTTCTACTTCAAGGAAAGCCAACAGGTCGGCTTCCTCTCGGTCGTGGACAAGGGGCAATTCTACTCCGGCACGGAGTTCACCTTCCCGGACGTGCAGTCGGACTCCTTCGCCGCTTATGCCGATCTGACCTATCCTGTCACCGATCAACTGCGCCTCAAGGCCGGTTATCGCTACACGGAAGAGAACAAGTCGCGGAACGGGATCGGCGGCAATTGGTCGCTTGGTCTCGGGTCGGAAGGCTTCAACTGCTGCTTCAACACGCGTCTTGGGACCGAGGGTTTCCGCCCAATCTTCACGGGGCGTGCCAGCTACGCCCCCCCGACGCCCGGCAACAATCAGGAGGCGGCGCAGTATTTCCAGGGCGCCTTCCAGTCCGGCGCGCGGGACACCTTCATGCAGCAGATCGCCGGCGTCGCCGACGGTTCGCGACCCAATGGCACCTGCGTCGATCGGCCGGACACCCAGCCTGCGGGCGGCGGACAGGTCTGTCCCGCCAACGGTCAGCACAGCTTCTTCCAGATCACCGCGCCGGGCGCGCAGGTTGGATCGTACGAGGATACATTCAGCGACTACCGTGTCGGATTCGAATATGATCTGACGGCTGACAACCTCTTCTACGGTGCGGTTTCTACGGGCCATAAGTCGGGTGGCTTCAACGACACCATCACCATCAACGGCGTCCAGACCGCGCCGACGTTCGCGCCTGAATCCGTGACCCTGTTCGAGCTGGGCACGAAGAACACCTTCCGCCCCGCCAGCGGTCGGATCGATTTGAACGCGAACGTCTTCTACTATGACTATGCGGACCAGGTGTTCCAGACCCTGGTGTCGCTGGGCACCGGCCCTGGCGGGGCCAGCGCGGGCTTCTCTCAGCAGAACATCAATGTGGCCCAGTCCACCATCAAGGGCTTCGAGCTGGAATCGCGGTTCGACCTGCCGTTCAACACGCGCCTGGACCTGATCGGCTCCTATATCGACGCCAAGGCCGATAGCGGCGTGCTGACGGATACACGCGGTACCGACTACGGCGACGGGACGCCGAACTTCAACGTCGACATCGCCGGCAACGAATTGCCCAATGTGTCGAAGGTCAACCTGAACGCCCACTTGCAGACGACGGTGGGTCTGTTCGGCGGCCGCGCCGATTTCCACCTGCTGGCCAACTATCGGTCGAGCTTCTACCTGAACATCTACAACGAAGCGCCGGTGATCCAGTTTACGGCTCGTCCGACCGACGCCGCCGGCCAGGCCGCCTATGACGCCTTCAAGGCTTCGTTGGCGGGGCAGACCGTCAATCCGACGTCTCCGCCCGCCAGCCCCTATCTGCGCAGCACCGATGCGCGCCAGGGCGGTTTCTGGGCGCGGCAGGAAGGCTACGCCACCGTCAACCTTGGCGCGGGCTGGGAGCCGACCAGCGGCCGCTATCGCATCGAGGCCTACGTCAACAACGCCTTCGACAAGACGGTCGTCGAAAAGCAACTGGTGTCGGATCAGGTCGTCAACGTTCTGTTCCTCAACCAGCCGCGCACGGCCGGTATCCGGTTGCGCGCGAACTTCTAAACTCCTGAGCCTTGAGGCGGCGTCGATCTCCGGATCGTCGCCGCCCTTTTTTAGTCCGAGGTCCTGTATGTCTGCGTCCCGTCGATCGCTCGTGTCCGCCATCGCCTTGGCCGCCGTCCTGGCGGGAACGGCTTCCCCTTCGTCGGCCCAGCATGCACCGGCCGCGAAGGCCGATCCCGCCGTCTGGCCTCAGGCCGCCAGCCCTACCACCATCACCGATCCGCAAACCGAGGCCATGATCGACGGCCTGATGGCGCGGATGACGTTGGAGGAAAAGGTCGGTCAGATCATCCAGGCCGATATCGCCTCCATCACGCCGGCTGACCTGGCCCAGTATCCGATCGGGTCCATCCTGGCGGGCGGCAACTCCTCTCCCGATGGAAACGAGCGTGCGCCGATACAGGATTGGGTCGCCCTGTCGCGCGCCTTCCGGGCGGCGGCTGAGGCGCGTCCCGGCGCCGCCGTGCCGCTGATGTTCGGCATCGACGCCGTCCACGGCCATAACAACATCGTCGGCGCGACCCTGTTTCCGCACAATATCGGCCTGGGCGCCGCGCGGGATCCGGACCTGATCCAGCGGATCGGCGCCGCCACGGCCCAAGAGGTGGCGGCCTCGGGCGCAGACTGGACGTTCGGGCCGACGCTGGCCGTGCCCCGTAACGACCGCTGGGGTCGAACTTATGAAGGCTACAGCGAAAATCCCGAGGTCGGCGCCGCCTACGCCGGTCCCATGACCCTGGGCCTGCAAGGCGCGCTGGTCGCCGGACGCCCTCTGGCCGCCGACAAGATCGCAGGATCCGCCAAACATTTCGTCGCCGATGGCGGGACCCATGACGGCGTCGATCAGGGCGATGCGCGGATATCGGAATCCGACCTCATCGCCATTCACGCCCAGGGCTATGTGCCGGCCATCGACGCCGGCGTCCTGACGGTCATGGCGTCCTTCTCGAGCTGGAACGGAGACAAGATCACTGGCGACTCCTCGCTTCTGACCGATGTCCTGAAAGGACGGATGGGTTTCGAAGGCTTCGTCGTCGGCGACTGGAACGCCCACGGCCAGGTCGAAGGCTGCAGCAACGAAAGCTGCGCCCAGGCGATCAACGCTGGTCTCGACATGTTCATGGCGCCGGACAGCTGGCGCGGCCTCTACGTCAACACCCTGGCCCAGGCCCGGTCAGGCGAGATCTCGGCCGCGCGTCTGGACGACGCCGTGCGGCGCATCCTGAGGGTCAAGGCCAAGCTCGGCGTCTTCGATCGAGACCGCGCTCTGGAAGGGCGCGCCGATGTGCTGGGCTCGCCCGACCACCGGGCGCTGGCGCGAGAGGCTGTGCGAAAGTCTCTCGTCCTGCTCAAGAACGACGGGGTCCTGCCCATCCGGCCGGGCGCGCGCGTTCTGGTCGCCGGCGAGGCGGCCGACTCCATTGGTCAGGCATCGGGCGGTTGGACGGTGACCTGGCAGGGCGCGGACACGACGAATGCCGACTTTCCCGGGGGTACGTCCCTGTGGGCCGGTCTGAAGGCGGCGGTCGCCGACGCCGGCGGAGTCGCTGAACTAAGCCCTGAAGGCGCCTATCGCGACAAACCCGACATCGCCATCGTGGTGTTCGGCGAGACGCCCTATGCCGAGTTTCAGGGCGACGTCGAAACCCTCGACTTCGGTCCTGAGGAGCCGCTGGCGCTGCTGAAACGGCTTCAGGCGGCTGGTATCCCGACCGTCTCCGTCTTCCTCAGCGGACGCCCGCTGTGGGTCAATCCCGAGATCAACGCCTCCGACGCCTTCGTCGCCGCCTGGCTGCCCGGAGCGGAAGGCGAGGGCGTCGCCGACGTGCTGGTCGCCAAGTCCGACGGCAAGGCCGCGCACGATTTTACAGGACGGCTGCCCTTCTCCTGGCCTCGGACCTCGGATCAGTTCACGCTGAATGTCGGGGATACAGGGTATGACCCGCAGTTCGCCTATGGCTACGGGCTGAGCTACGCCGCACCGACCGTCACGCCCCTGCTTTCCGAAGCGGGCGCGACGACCATCGCCAGAAGCAACCTCGATCGGTATTTCAGCGACGGCCGTATCCAGGCGCCTTGGTCGCTGATCCTGCGGGACGATGGCGGAGACGCCCGAGTCGGCCAGGCCCTGTCGGCGTCCAGCCCCCGAGACCGGGTGTCGGTCAAACCCGCCGACGGCGCGGCCCAGGAAAGCGCGATGGCGCTGACCTTCACCGGCCAGGCTCAGGCCGTCGTCTTCGGCCCGGCTGTCGATCTGTCGCGCCAACGCAACGGCGACATGGTGCTGACGACGGCGGTTCGGCTCGACGCCCCGATCACCGGGGCGGTCCATCTCGGCTTCGGCAAGGACACGGTCGATATCGCGCCCCTGCTTGGCGATGCGAAGGTCGGCGAATGGCGCACGATCCGCGTCAGGCTGGCCTGTTTCGACGCCGAACGCGTCGGCACGGCGGCGGTCGAGACCCCGTTCGTGATGGGCTCCGGCTCCGCCCTGCGCCTCACCCTGGCGGATATCGGCATCGTCCCCAACGACGCCGAAGCCAGTTGCCCCACAACCTAGGTCGCTGCGTCGCTGGGTAGGGCCAACTGACAGCCCGTCTAGGCCGATTTCAGGGTCAGGCCCAAGCCAGCGACGACCAGGACGACATCGTCGACTTCGGCGGCGAGGCGCTGATGCAGGCGGCCGGCGTGGTCGCGGAAAGCACGCGCCAGGGCGTTGTCCGGCACGATGCCCCAACCGACCTCGTTGGAAACCAGCAGGAGCGTGGCCGGGCAGGCTGCGACGGCTGCGCACAGGATTTGCGTCTCGGCCTCGATAACCCGATCGGCGGCCATGATGTTGCTGAGCCATAAAGTCAGGCAATCGACGATGGCCACATCGCCCGCAGCCAGGTCGCCGATGGCCTGCGACAGCGTCACCGGCGCCTCGACCGTCACCCAGCCGGACGACCGCTCGGCGCGGTGCCGCGCGATCCGGTCGTTCATCTCCTCATCGAAGGCTTCGGCGGTGGCGATCATGACGCGACGGCGGTCGTCGGGCCGTGCAAGGACCTCCGCGCGATCAAGGGCGTAGCGCGTCTTGCCGGATCGGGCGCCGCCAAGGATAAGGCTCGCCATGAGAAACACTCCATTGCCTGGAGCGACGCTATGACCTATTGGCCGCGTCGCGACAGGTTCCCCAGCAATGGGGATTAAAAGGGAACTCAGGTGTAAGACCTGGGCTGCCCACGCAACTGTAAGCGGCGAGCCCGCGGACCAATAGCCACTGGGGTTGACCGGCGAAAGCCGTAGACCCTGGGAAGGCGGTTCGCACCGGCGTTGACCCGCGAGCCAGGAGACCTGCCCGTCGTGGTCGTCCTTCGCGCGGACGTGGTGTGCCGAGCGGAACGGGATCTACCCGAATGACGACGTCTGTTGTGCCGCGTTTTCGCGCGGCCGCGACCGGGCGCGTCTGTGTGTTCGATTGCGGTCTCGTGGGGCCGGTGCGTTGTCGAGCAATGGGATTGGACCCGATATGAAACGCGAACTTCTTCTTGGCGCCGCCGCAGCGACGCTTCTTCTCAGCGCGAACAGTACGATGGCGCAGACGCAGGCCGATCGTTCGGCCGCCGCCTCGACCACGGATTCGTCGTTGCTGGACGACGTGATCGTCACCGCCAACCGTTCCGCTCAGGCCGCCGATCGCGTGGGCCAGTCGGTCACCGTCCTGACGACGCAAGCGATCAAGACCAGCCAGACGGTAGGCATAGCCGATCTGCTGATCCGCACGCCGGGCGTTACCCTGTCCCGCAACGGGGGCGTGGGAGCCTCCACCGCCTTGCGCATTCGCGGCGCCGAGTCGGACCAGACAGTCGCGGTCATCGACGGCGTCAAGCTGAACGATCCGTCGGGCACAGGGGGCGGCTATAACTTCGGCAACCTGCTGGTCGGCGACGTCGCGCGCATCGAGGTGTTGCGCGGCGCGCAATCGACCCTGTGGGGATCGCAAGCCATCGGCGGCGTGGTCAACATCGTCACCGCCGAACCGACGCGTCCGTTCCAGGCCGGGCTAGACGCCGAGGCCGGATCGCGCGGCACGACCTATCTGCGCGGCAACATCGGGGGCGCGACCGAACGGGCCACGTGGCGTCTGGCCGCCTCTCACTACGACACCGACGGGTTCTCTACCTTCGCACGCGGGACGGAGAGGGACGGCTACGAGAACTTCGGCCTGAGCGGGCGGGCCACGATCCGCGTTGTCGAGGGTGTCTCGCTGGACCTGCGCGCCGTCTATTCCGACGGCGAGGTGGACATAGACGGCTTCCTGCCGGCGCCGACCTTCGCTTTCGGCGACACGCGTGAAACGTCGAGCACGAAGGAGCTGGTCACCTATACCGGTTTGAACTTCGACCTCTTCGACGGCCGCTTCAGCAACCGTATCGCCTATGGCTACACCCGCACCGAGCGCCACAACGAGAACCCCGATCAGGCCGTAACTCCGGTGACCTTCGACGCGGAGGGCTTGAACAAGCGCTTCGAATATCAGGGCGTGTTCGACATTCGCCAGGGTTGGACCGCCACCTTCGGCGCCGAGCATGAAGAGTCCGATTTCAGTTCCGTCTCGCCGTCCTCCTTCGACGCGGACCCCGCGCCGGCGACCGCCGGGGTCGGTCTGAACGGCTATTACGCCCAGTTGCAGGCCGAGGTCTTCGACGGCCTGACCCTGACCGGCGGCGTGCGGCGCGACGAGCACGACACCTTCGGCGGCAAGACGCTGGGCCAGGTTGCGGCGGCCTGGTCGCTGAACGACGGTTCGACTGTGCTGCGCGCCAGCTTCGGCCAGGGCTTCAAGGCGCCGAGCCTTTATCAGCTCTATAGCGAATACGGGAACACGGCCCTGGCGCCGGAAGAGGCGGACGGTTGGGACGCGGGCGTGGAACAGCATCTGCTGGACGGAAGCCTGATCCTGTCGGCGACCTATTTTTCGCGCGAGACGACCAACCAGATCGACTACGTCTCCTGCGCCTCGACCGTGACGCCTGCGACGGCGCCGCTCTGCTTCGTCAATGGCACGCAACGCTTCGGTTATTACAGCAATACAGCGTTGACCGAGGCCGACGGGGTCGAACTGGCGGCGGACTACGAAATCGGGGCGTTCCGGGTCAACGCGAACTACACCCAGACAAACGCCGAAAATCGCACCCCCGGCGCCAACCTGGGTCGCGAGCTGGCGCGTCGTCCGAAGGAGGCTGCGAACCTTAACGTCGCCTATGTCTGGCCGTTCGGCCTGTCGACCTCGGTCGCGGTTCGGCACGCAGGCGACAGCTTCGACAACGCGTCGAACACGACGCGGCTGAAGGGCTACACCCTGGTGGATCTACGCGCCTCCTATCCCATCAACGAGACGCTGGAGATCTATGGCCGCGTCGAGAACGTCGGCGACGAGGTCTATGAGACGACCCGCAACTACGGCGTCGCGGGACGCGGAACCTTCGTCGGCGTGCGCGCCCGTTTCTAGTCTGATGGCCGACAGGATTGTTCATGGCGGTCGTCTTGCTGCGGCGCGGGGGGAACACCCCCTCGCGCCGCAGCCTTGGCTTGACCTGTCGACCGGCATCAATCCGCACGGCTGGAGATGGCGCCGGGCGCCGGCATCGACGTTGGCCCGATTGCCAGATCCTGCAGATATCTCGGCCCTGGAGGCCGTCGCCGCCCAGGCGTTCGGAACCCAGGCCGATCGCGTCGTCGCCGTGGCGGGCGCGGAGGCCGCTCTGAGGCTGATGCCCACGTTACTGGGCGGCCGTCGCGTCGCGATCGCCACGCCAACGTACGGGAGCCACGCTGACGCCTGGCGTATGGCGGGCGCCGACGTGACTGCAACCTCTCGGGACGGCCTCTTCTCGGCAGAGGCCGACGTTCGGATCGTCGTCAATCCCAACAATCCCGACGGGGCGGCGACGCCTGGCGCGCACCTCGTCCAACGGGCCGAAGGGGGGTGGCTGATCATCGACGAGTCCTTCGTGGAGGTTCAGCCGGACCTGAGCGCTGCGTCTCTTGATCACGCCCGAACGATCATCCTGCGGTCGTTCGGAAAATTCTTCGGTCTGCCGGGCGTCAGGCTTGGCTTCGTCATCGCGCCGCCGTCGATCGCCGACAGGCTTAGACGTCTGATCGGCGACTGGGCGGTTGGTGCGGACGCCATCACCATGGGGCGAGCGGCCTATGCGGATGTCGCTTGGCTCGAGCGGACGCGACGGCGACTTGGCGGCGACGCCCGGCGTATGGACGACCTCCTCGTCGCTAACGATTTTGAGGTCGTGGGCGGCGCCAGTCTGTTTCGACTGGCGCGTTGCGTGGACGCCCAGGCCAGGGCCTGGCGGTTGGCCGAGCAGGGAGTGCTCGTGCGGACATTCGACTTCGATCCTGAACTGATCCGTTTCGGTCTGCCGGGGCGAGGACACTGGCGACGCCTTCGATTGGCGCTGGAGCGCACACGATGACCGAACGAACACCCGACGACGCGGAGACCGAAGCAGAACACGCCGAGGCGATGAAGGCCTTGCAAGCCGAGCGGCGCGAGCTGATGCGTTCCAAGACCGAGGAACGTGGCCTGCTGATCGTCAACACCGGCGACGGCAAGGGTAAGTCCACGGCTGGTTTTGGCATGGTCGCCCGCGCGCTGGGATGGGGTCAGAAGGTCGGCGTCGTCCAGTATATCAAGGGCAAGTGGATCACCGGCGAGCGACAGTTCTTCCGCAAATTCCCCGATCAGGTCCGTTACGCTGTCATGGGCGAAGGCTTCACCTGGGACACCCAGGACCGGGCGCGCGATGTCGCGGCGGCGCAGGCTGCTTGGGCGGTGTCGTTGGAGATGATCGCCGATCCGGAAATCGATTTCGTCCTGCTGGATGAGCTGAATATCGCGCTGCGCTACGACTATCTGGATATCCATGAGGTGGTGGCTGGCCTCGTGTCGCGACCAGCGGGCAAACATGTCTGCGTCACCGGCCGCAACGCCAAGCCGGAGCTGCTGGCCGTTGCGGACCTGGTCACCGAGATGACGCTGGTGAAACACCCCTTCGAACAGGGCGTGAAGGCGCAGCGCGGGATCGACTTCTGATGACGCTGGACCGGCGGATGGTGATGGCGGGCGGCCTGGCTGCGGCCGGATGCAGCGCCGCGCCCCGCGTCGAAAAGCCGGTCACGCCGTCGGTTCGGCCGCAGCGCGTGGTGTCGCTGAATCCCTGTCTGGACGTCATTCTCGTCCAGGTCGCCGATCGGTCGCAGATCGCGGCCCTGAGCCACTATGCGCGCGACGATTACGGATCGACCATCGCCGATCTGGCCCGGACCTTGCCGTTCACCTACGAGACAGCGGAAGAGGTGCTGGCGCTGAGCCCGGACCTGGTGTTGACGGGTCGTCATTCCTCGTTGGCGACCCGCAATGCGCTGGATCGGTTGGGCATTCCCGCCGCCTTGTTCGCCGTGCCCGATACAGTCGAGGAGAGCCTGGACCAGGTCCGGGAGGTCGCGCGACGGGTCGGCCATCCAGAGCGGGGCGAGGCCTTGGTGGGTCGTATCAAAGGGGCGCTGGCCGCCGCCGCCCCGACGCCTGGAACCCGACCCTTGTCGGCACTGGTCTTCATGCCTGGCGGGTTCGTGTCCGGCCCGGGCACGCTGATGGACGAGATGATGCGCCGGATGGGGTTGCAGAACGCGGCGACCCGCTATGGTCTTCGGCGATCGATGAACCTTCCGCTCGAACTCGTGATCGCTGATCCCCCGGAGGTGTTGTTGTCGGGAGAACCGTATCCGGGCGCGCCTAGCTGGGCGGAGCGGGTCATGGAACATCCGGCCCTGGCCCGTGTCGCCGGCGAGATGCAGCGGGCGGTCTTTCCCGAGCGGCTGCTGTTCTGTGGCGGACCGGTCCTTATCCAGACGGCGGGGGCCCTTGCGCGTGCGCGGCAAGGCGCGCTGGCGAAACAGCAGAGGGCGCAATCATGAAACCCGTCAGCCGACCGCTTTTGTATTCGGGATTGGTCGTCCTGCTCATGGTCCTGTCGGGCCTCAGTCTGATGGCCGGCAAGGTCTGGGTGCCGTTCAGCGTCTGGGGTCAGCCCGATCTGGACCCGCGCTGGGCCATAGTGTTCGAACTGCGTTTGCCGCGCACCATCCTGGGCATTGTCGTCGGTGCGGCCCTGGGGCTCTGCGGAGCGGCGCTGCAGGGCTATACGCGCAATCCGCTGGCCGATCCCGGCGTGCTCGGCGTGTCGGCCATGGCCGCGCTGGGGGCGGTGCTGACCCTCTATTACGGCGTCACGGACCACGCGCCCTGGGCTCTGCCCGTCGCAGCGATCAGCGGGGCGCTGATCGGCGTCGTCATCCTGATGTTGCTGTCTGGTTCGGCGTCGAGCCTGGTGACGTTCATTCTTGCGGGAGCGATCCTGAACATTCTCTCGAGCGCGGGCGTGTCGCTGGCCCTGTCGCTGGCGCCCAACCCCTGGGCGGTGAATGAGATCGTGGATTGGCTTATGGGATCGCTCGCAGATCGCAGCTTCGAGGAGGTGCGGATGGCGCTGCCGTTCATCGTCGCCGGCTGTGCGCTGCTGCTGACGACCGGTCGGGCGCTGGACGCCCTGACCCTTGGCGACATCGGGGCGCGGTCGCTGGGCGTGTCCATGTTGCGGACGCGCTGGGCCCTGGCGTTGGGCGTCGGGTTGGCGGCAGGCGCGAGCGTCGCGGTGACGGGAGTCATAGGTTTCGTGGGCCTGGTGACGCCGCATCTGTTGCGGCCGCTGGTAGGGGGGCGGCCTGGGGCGCTGCTGGTTCCCAGTCTTCTTGGCGGGGCGGTCATCGTGCTGGCAGGTGACATTCTGGTGCGGATGACTCCGGCGGCGGGAGAAGTGAAGCTGGGGGTCGCGATGGCGGCGTTGGGGGCGCCGTTCTTCCTCCTGTTGCTGTTACGCCTGCGGAGGAAGATCACGTGAGCGTCCTGTCGTGCGCCGGGCTGAAGGTGGATATCGGCGGTCACTCGATCCTTTCTGCTGGCGATCTCACCTTCCAAGCCGGCAAGGTGACCGCCATCGTCGGTCCGAACGGCGCCGGCAAATCGACCCTGCTGAATTGCCTGGCGGGACTAAGGGCGCCGACCGGCGGCGTCGTCAGGCTAGACGGCGCAGCTCTTTCCCAAATGAAGCCGCGGGAGCGCGCGCAGCGGCTCGCCTTCTTGCCGCAGACGCCGGAAATCGCCTGGGCGGTCGAGGCGCGGACCCTGGTCGAACTGGGGCGGACACCCTTCATCGGCGCGCGCGGCCTGGCGGAGGACGATGATGCAGCCGTCGACCGGGCCATGGCCGCAGCCAACGTCGCGGGCTTTGCGCATCGGATCGTCGATACGCTATCGGGCGGAGAGCGGGCGCGGGTTTTGATCGCGCGAGCCCTGGCGGGCGAACCACAATGGCTGCTGGCCGACGAGCCTCTCACCGGACTGGATCCGGCGCATCAGTTGGACGCAGCCGCCCTGTTCAGGCGGCTGGCGGATCAGGGCGTCGGCGTGCTGGCGACCCTGCACGACCTGTCCATGGCGCTTCGCCTGTCCGACCGGATCATCGTCCTCGCAGAGGGGAAGGTCCTTGCGGATGACCGGCCTGCGATGGCTCTGACGCCCGAGCTTCTCCGGCGCGCCTATGGCGTGGAGGCGAGCGTGACCCAAGGGCCCGGGGGCCCGCTGATCGATGTGATCGGACGTGTTTGACCGTGCTGGGCGACTGGCCCTCGCCGCGCTCATAACTGAGGCGAGCGTCGGATATCCGGATGGTCTTCACCGTCGGCTTCCCCATCCGGTGACGGGTCTCGGCGCCTTGATCAACATCGGCGAAACATGGCTGAATGATGCAGACCATTCGCCGCGCCGGCGTAAGCTTGGGGGCGTGGCGACCTTGGCGGTGACGGTCGGCGTCGCGGCGCTGGCCGGCGTGGCCGCCGCGCGCCTGCCCGGTCCCGCGCCCGTCCTGGCCGCCACCCTGGGGCTGGCCCAGCGAAGCCTGTACGACCACGTCGCGGCCGTGGCGCGCGCTCTGGAAGCGGATGACCTGCCCGCCGCCCGTGCGGCGGTCGGCAGGATTGTCGGCCGCGACACCGCAGCGCTGGACGCGTCCGGGGTGGCGGCTGCGGCGATCGAGAGCCTGGCCGAGAGTTTCAACGACGGCGTCGTGGCGCCCGCATTCTGGCTGGCCATCCTGGGATTGCCCGGCCTTTACGCCTACAAGGCCGTCAACACCGCCGACAGTCTGATTGGCCACAAGGAACCGCGCTGGAAGGATTTCGGTTGGGCGGCGGCGCGCACCGATGATCTGATGAACCTGGCGCCGGCCAGGCTGGCGGGCGTCCTGATCGCCATGGCGGGCGCAAGCGGATGGACGGTGATGATGCGCGACGCCCGCCATCACGCCTCGCCCAACGCGGGCTGGCCCGAGGCGGCGATGGCCGGCGCCCTGGGCGTGCGGCTGGGCGGTCCCGTGGCCTATGATGGCGTCATGACCGACCGCCCGACTTTTGGAGACGGCCCCCCGCCGTCGGCCCACGATCTTCGGCGGGCGTTGACCGTCTATGTCCGCGCCTGCGGGCTTCTATGGGGCGCGGTCGTTGTTGGAGCCCGTCTATGCCGGCGTTGATGATCCAGGGCTGCGGCTCCGATGTCGGAAAGTCTGTGCTGGTGGCGGGCCTGTGCCGACTGTTCACCAACCAGGGCTGGCGCGTGCGGCCGTTCAAGCCGCAGAACATGAGCAACAACGCCGCCGTCACGGAACCGGACGAGACCGGTCGGCGCGGCGAGATCGGCCGGGCGCAGGCTCTTCAGGCCATCGCCTGCCGCACGCCCCTGACTGTGCATATGAACCCGGTCCTGCTGAAGCCCCAGAGCGATGTCGGCGCCCAACTGGTCGTGCGCGGCCATGTCGAGGCGAGCTATCAGGCCATGGCGTATCAGGCGCGCAAGGCCGCGCTGCTGGATGTCGTTCTGGACAGTTTTGATCGCCTTCAGACGGAGGCCGACCTGGTCGTGGTCGAGGGGGCCGGCAGCCCGGCGGAGATCAACCTGCGCCGGGGCGACATCGCCAACATGGGATTTGCGCTGGCCGCCGACGTGCCCGTCGTCCTGGTCGGCGACATAGACCGGGGCCACGTCATCGCCGCCCTGGTCGGCGCCAAGGCCGTGCTGGACGAGGCGGACAGCGGGGCGATCAAGGGCTTCATCATCAACAAGTTTCGCGGCGACCCTGCACTGTTCGATGACGGAAGACGCGAGATCGTCGCTCGCACCGGCTGGCCCGACATGGGGCTTGTTCCCTGGTTGGCGGCGGCGCGCCGACTGCCGGCCGAGGACGCCGTCGCGCTGGGGCGGGTGATCGAGGCTGGACCTCGCCGCGTGAAGATCGTCGTGCCGATCCTGCGCCATATCGCAAACTTCGACGACTTCGACCCGTTGCAGGCCGAGCCCCTGGTCGACCTTGTCTATATTCGGCCGGGATCGCCGCTGCCGGGCGACGCCGATCTGGTCATTCTGCCGGGCTCAAAGGCCACCTTGTCGGATCTGGCATTCTTTCGCGCTCAGGGCTGGGACATCGACCTCAAGGCGCATGTGCGGCGCGGCGGTCGGGTTCTGGGCGTTTGCGGTGGTTTTCAGATGCTGGGCAGGACGGTCGCCGATCCGGACGGGGTCGAGGGACCCGCAGGGATCGCAGAGGGTCTGGGCTTGCTTAAGGTCGAGACGATTCTACAGGGCGACAAGGTGCTCGAACCCTGCAAGGGCCGCACGATCATCGGCGACGGGGCTTACGAAGGGTTCGAGATGCACATGGGGCGGACCACAGGGGAGGGACTGATGCGTCCGCTGCTGAGGCGCCAGGATGGGAGCGGCGAGGGGGCGGTGTCCGAGGACGGCCGGGTCGCGGGCTGCTACGTTCATCGATTATTCGACGCAGGCTCGGCGCGGGCGGCCTTGCTGAGCCAGCTCGGCGTCACCGCCGGTTCGGTCGATCATCACATCGCGGTCGATGAGGCGCTGGATGAATTGGCCGCCGCGCTTGAGGATCATCTCGACGTGCCGGCTCTCGCGCGATTGGCGGGATTGAAGGAGCAGAGGCTTTGACCGGATGTGTGACAGAAACTCAGGTCCGCAGACTGTTGGACGCCCAGGCCCGACCGCCGGGCTCCCTGGGACGGATCGAGGATGTCGCCGTCCAACTGGCGCTGACTCAGCAACGCGTGCCGCCCCGCGCGGATCGGATCGCCCTGCTCCTTTTCGCCGGCGATCACGGCCTGACTGAAGACGGCGTTTCGCGCTATCCGGCCGAGGTGACCCAGGCCATGGTCGCCACCCTGCTGGCGGGCAAGGCCACGGCCAGCGCCTTCGCGCGCGCCCTGAGCGTCGATCTGGTCGTGATCGACGCGGGCGTGAATGCGGACCTGCCGTCGCATCCGACCTTGATAGACGCCAAGGTGCGCAAGGGGACGGGCAACAGCGCGCGCGAGCCCGCGATGACGGTCGCCGAACTCGAACTCGCCCTTCGACGCGGATATGATCGCGCGGCGGCGGCCATAGACGGCGGCGCCGATGTGTTGGCGCTTGGCGAGATGGGCATAGGCAACAGCGCGTCGGCGGCCCTGCTCATGCATAGGCTGCTGCCTGCGCCGCTGGAAGATTGCGTCGGGGTGGGCGCGGGCCATGACGAGGGTGGACTGGCGCACAAGCGCGCGGTGCTGGAACGTGCGGCGGCCAGGTCCGACGCCAGCGCGCCGTTCGACGTGCTGAGACAGTTCGGCGGGCTGGAAATCGCCATGATGGCGGGGGCCATCCATGGGGCGGCGGATCGCTCGACTCCCATTCTGATCGACGGCTTCATCTGCACCGCCGCAGCCCTTGCGGCTGTCCGGCTTCGGCCGGAAACGCGTTCAGCCTGCCTGTTCGCCCACAGATCGGCCGAGGCTGGTCATGGACGGATGCTGGAGGCGCTGTCTGCCGAGCCGTTGCTGAACCTTTCGCTCAGACTGGGCGAGGGCACGGGCGCGTTGCTGGCCGCGCCGCTGTTGCGCGCTGCGGCGGCCCTCCTTTCGGAAGTCGCCAGCCTGGATGACGTCCTGGCGGGTCGTCTCTGACATGCCGCGCCAACTCGCCCTGTTCCTGGCCGCAGTTCAGTTCCTGACCCGCATTCCCGTGCCGGTGCTGCAAGATTTTCAACCGGAGTGGACGGCCCGGGCCGCCCGGTATTTTCCGTTGGTGGGCGTCGGGACGGGCGCGGTTACGGCCGCCGTTCTGGTGGCGACATCCCAGGTTTGGGACGGCCTTCTGCCGGCCTTGCTGGCAGTGGCTGTGGGCATATTGATGACGGGCGCCTTTCACGAAGACGGCCTAGCTGACACCTTCGACGGACTGGGCGGGGGCGGCTCCAAGGTGCGACGCCTGGAGATCATGAAGGATAGCCGCATCGGAACCTTCGGCGTCCTGGCCCTGGGCCTGGTGACCGCCATCAAGGTCGCCGCCATCGCCGACATGCTCGTCTGGACCGCCGCCCTCGCGATCATCGGCGCCCACGCAGCCGGGCGCGCCGCGGCCGTGGTCGCGATGCGGGCCTTGCCCTACGCCGGCGACCGGGCCTGGGCCAAGGTCAAGCCCGTCGCCGAGGGGGTCACCGCGGCTGAAGCCGGGGTCGCCCTGGCCTTCGGCCTGCTGGCGTTGACGCCTCTCGCCCTGGCGGAGCCGCTCGCCGCTGTGGCAGGTCTGGCGGCCGGCGCCATCGCGGCGTTGTTGATGGCCTGGATGGCGCAGCGCCTGATCGGCGGCTGGGTCGGGGATACGCTTGGTGCGACGGAACAGCTGTTCGAGATGGCTTTCCTGATGGCGGTCGCGGGCGCGCTGACCCGGTGATCGTCGTTTCGCCCCTTCATCAACTTGAGGACGGCTTGGCGCGCTGGAGGCCGTCCCACGTCGTGAGCCTTTCCTCGCCGGGCGGCGGTCACGTCGCGCTGCCCGCTAATGTCCAGATCCTGCGGCTGACCTTTCACGACATCGCGACGCCACGGGATGGTCTGGTGATGGCGACGGAGGCGGATGTCGCTGCGCTGCTGACGTTCGATCGGACATGGTCCGGGGTCCGCCCGATTCTGGTCCACTGCTGGGCCGGCGTCAGCCGCTCTCCCGCCGTCGCCTACATCCTCGCCTGCGCCCGCAGCGCGCCGGGGGGCGAGACGATCCTGGCGGAACGCCTGCGCGAGATTGCGCCCTATGCGACGCCGAACGCACATCTGATCGCCCTTGCAGACCGGCGCCTAGCGCGAGGGGGTGCGATGTCCCGCGCCATCGCCGCCATCGGCCGAGGCGCAGAAACCCATAGCGGAACACTGTTCACACTCGACCACCCTTAGGCGCCGGTGCGAGCATCGCTGCAGGCCTACGCTTGTACTTCGGCTGGACGTTGATCGTCCGGCCATCTCTTTCTTCCGCTATGTTCCTACATCGACTGAGGCCGGGCGCTTGTCGCCTGGCTTCTTATTTGTTGGAAAGCATTTGGGTGTCGGCAGGTCGTTTCCGAGTTCGAGCGATCATTGCCAGCGCGCGGCTGCGCTTTGGCTTCACGCCTCTTGACGCTTTCGGGCCGGTAACGCTTTGACGACGCGCGCCGAACGCTTAGGCAGGGGCATGATCCAAGACGTTCCTCCCTCCGCCGTCGCACCTACCGCTCTGCCCGAGATCGTCGTCACCGCCGCCCGCCTGCCGCCGGCGGCGGCCGACGCCGCGTTTTCGGTCGTGAGGATCGATCAGTCGGTGTTGTCCCGATCCATGCGCCTGGACGAGGCGCTGCGGTCCGTGCCGGCGGTGTCGCTGTTTCGACGCACGACCAGCGCGGCGGCCAATCCGACGACCCAGGGCATATCGCTGAGAGCCATCGCGCCGTCGGGGGCGGGGCGAACGCTGGTGCTGCTGGACGGGGTGCCGCTGAACGACCCGTTCGGGGGGTGGGTCATCTGGTCCCAGGCCACGCCGGAATCGCTGGAGAGCCTGGACGTGATCCGGGGTTCGGGTTCGGGACCGTACGGGGCTGGCGCACTGACCGGAACGATCACGCTGCGAGAGCGGGGTGAGGGCGGCGTGCTGGATGTCTCGGCGGCCGAACGCGGCGGCCTGCGCGCGGCGGGGTCGGCCTCCACGCGCCTGGGGCCGGTGGCGGTGACGCTGAGTGGACTGCGCGAGGTCAGCGATGGCTATGTGCCCGTGCGAGGATCGGCTGCGGGGGCGGCGGACACGCCTTTGGATCTCGACAGTCGCAGCGCGGCCTTGCGAGTTGATACGGCCTTAGGACAGGCCAATCTGTCGGTGCGGGCGGCGACCTGGGAAGAGGATCGCGGATCGGGCCTGGCCGGAACCCGCGCCAACGCCAGCGGTCACAGCCTCAGCGCCACAGCCGCTCAGGCGCCGACGGCGAACGGCTATGGATGGCGGCTGCAGGCGTGGCGGATCGACAGCAACCTGGCCAACAGTTCGGCCGCTGTGTCGGCCGACCGGGCGACCACCACACCCGCCAACGACCAGTTCAAGACCCCCGCGACCGGATGGGGGCTGAACGCCGCCCTGCGTCGCCGTGTGTCGGACTTCGTGGGCGGGCGGCTGGAGTGGGAGGTCGGGGCGGACGCCCGCTTCAACGACGGCGAAACCAATGAGCTTTTCAGCAATCCGACCGGCGCGGGCTTTACTCGCATCCGCCGTGCGGGTGGGGAGACGGCGGTGGCCGGGGCCTATGTCGATGCATCGTGGACGGCGGCCGAATGGCTGGTGGCCGGCGGTCTGCGTGTGGACCGCTGGGAGAACAAGGGCGGGTTCCGCAACGAGAATACGTTGGCGACCGGCGCGGTGTTGCTGGCAGAGAACGACCCGGATCGGTCGGGCGAGGTGGTCAGCGCGCGGCTGGCGGTGCGGCGCGATTTAGGCGGCGGCTATGCGGCGCGGGCGGCGGCCTATTCCGGTTTCCGGCCGGCGACCTTGAATGAACTGCACCGTCCGTTCCGCGTCGGCAACGACATCACCGAGGCCAACGCCGCCCTGAGCCCCGAGACGCTGAAGGGGATCGAGACCGGGCTGGCATTCGACCGCGACGGGGTGCACTGGGGCGCCACGGTGTTCTGGAGCCAGATCGAGGACGCCATCGTCAATGTGACGATCGGCGCAGGCCCCGCGACCTTCCCGCGCGCCGGGTTCGTGCCGGCCGGTGGTGTGCTGCGCCAGCGCCAGAACGCCGGGACCATCGACGCGTGGGGTGTGGAGCTGAACGGCGCCGTGGACCTGTCATCCGTCCTGTCGCTGAACGCCGCCGCCTCCTGGACGGACGCCGAGATCGACGGCGGATCCGCCGCAGCGCAACTGACGGGCCTGCGTCCCGCTCAGGCGCCGGAATGGAGCGCGACCGCCGGGCTGGACTGGCGCGCGACGGATCGTCTGACTTTGGCGCTGGCGGCGCGTTACGAATCCAGCCGGTTCGACGACGACCTGAACAGCCGCGTGCTGGACGCCGCCGTGACGCTGGATGCGCGGGGTGAGTGGACGCTGAACCCGAGTACGACGCTGTGGGTGGCTGCGGACAATCTGTTCGATAAGGATGTCGAGGTGTCGGAGACAGGAACGGGCGTTGCCGGATACGGCCCGCCGCGCACTGTCAGCGCAGGCTTCCGTCTCAGCTATTGATCGCGGTGGAAGCGTCATTTTCGGCTGCGTTGTTGCGCGACGCACAGATTTCGTCCGTCCAGCGGGTGAAAATCACCTTCAACGCTGTTGCGTGGGACCAAAGGCGCGCTAATCGCTAGACACGGCCGACCCCCGGCCCAAGACCCCGAACGACGAGCCTGTCATGTCCGAAGAATTCTACCGCATGAAGCGGTTGCCGCCTTATGTCATCGCCGAGACCAATGCGATGCGTGCGGCGGCCCGTGCGGCGGGCGAGGACGTGATCGACCTGGGGATGGGCAACCCCGACCTGCCGCCGCCCCAGCATGTGATCGACAAGCTGATCGAGGTGGCGCGCAAGCCTGACGCCCACGGCTATTCGGCGTCGCGAGGCATTCCCGGGCTGCGCCGCGCCCAGGCCAACTATTACGGCCGTCGCTTCGGCGTCGATCTGGATCCCGAGACCGAGGTGATCGTCACCATGGGCTCCAAGGAGGGGTTGGCCAGCCTGGCCACCGCCATCACCGAGCCGGGCGACGTGATCCTGGCGCCCAATCCGTCCTATCCGATCCACACCTTCGGCTTCATCATCGCCGGCGCCGCGATCCGCAGCGTGCCGACCACGCCGGACGAGAAGTATTTCGAGGCGTTGGAGCGGGCCATGGCCTTCACCGTGCCCCGGCCCAAGATACTGGTGATGAACTATCCGTCGAACCCGACAGCGGAGACGGTGGATCTGGCCTTCTACGAACGCGTCGTGGATTTCGCCAAGGCCAACGACCTGTGGATCATCAGCGACCTGGCCTATTCGGAGCTGTATTACGACGGCAAGCCGACGGTCTCGATCCTGCAGGTGCCGGGGGCCAAGGACGTGGCCATCGAGTTCACCTCGCTGTCCAAGACCTACAGCATGGCCGGCTGGCGGATGGGGTTCGCGGTCGGCAACAAAAAGCTGATCGCGGCCATGACTCGGGTGAAGTCCTATCTAGACTACGGCGCCTTCACGCCCATCCAGGCGGCGGCTTGTGCGGCGCTGAACGGGCCGCAGGACATCGTCGAGCAGAACCGCAAACTCTATCACCGCCGCCGCGACGTGTTGGTCGAGAGCTTCGGTCGCGCGGGCTGGGACATTCCCAAACCCGCCGCCTCCATGTTCGCCTGGGCGCCGTTGCCGCCGTCCTTGGCGCACATGGGCAGTCTTGAGTTCTCCAAGCAACTGCTGACCCACGCCAAGGTCGCGGTCGCGGCGGGCGTCGGTTATGGCGAGAACGGCGAGGGCTTCGTCCGCATCGCCCTGGTCGAGAACGAGCAGCGCATCCGCCAGGCCGCCCGCAACATCAAATCCTATCTGAAATCGCAGGGCGTGAACGTGCCGCCCAGCCGGGAAGACTGAGCATGCCATCCGGACTAATCGCGCTGCTCGACGATGTCGCGGGCATCGCAAAGCTGGCCGCCGCCTCGCTGGATGACGTAGGCGCGGCGGCGGGCAAGGCTTCGACCAAGGCGGCCGGGGTCGTGGTGGACGATGCGGCGGTGACGCCGCGCTATGTCATGGGTCTGTCGCCCAGCCGCGAACTGCCGATCATCGGCAAGATCGCTCTGGGGTCGTTCCGCAACAAGCTGATCTTCATCCTGCCGGCGGCGCTGTTGCTGAGCGCATTCGCGCCCTGGGCCATCACGCCGATCCTGATGTGCGGCGGGACCTATCTGTGTTTCGAGGGGGCGGAGAAGCTGCTGGAGGCGTTCGGGCATGGCGGGCACGAGGACGCCGCGCCGGTCACGGGCGATCCGGCCGCGCTGGAGAAGACGACCGTGTCAGGAGCGGTGCGGA
Source organism: Brevundimonas sp. AC546 (assembly GCF_979258305.1). Taxonomy (NCBI): domain Bacteria; kingdom Pseudomonadati; phylum Pseudomonadota; class Alphaproteobacteria; order Caulobacterales; family Caulobacteraceae; genus Brevundimonas; species Brevundimonas sp. AC546. The sequence continues at coordinate 1,165,909 of NZ_OZ409849.1, read as the reverse complement.
CCGACCTGATCCTGTCGGGCGAGATCATGGCCATCGCCCTGGCCGATGTGGCGGCCCAACCCATCCTGACCCAGGCGGCGGTGCTGGCGGTGGTCGGCATCGCCATGACCGTGGTCGTCTATGGCGCGGTCGGTCTGATCGTGAAGATGGACGATATCGGCCTGGTCCTGGCCAAACGCCCGAACGGCGGCGTGCGCGCCCTGGGGCGAGGTCTGGTCAAGGGCATGCCCGTGGTGATGAGCGCCCTGTCGGTCATCGGCACGGCCGCCATGCTGTGGGTCGGCGGCGGCATTCTGCTGCACGGTTCCCATACGCTGGGTCTGCACTGGCCGGCCGTGCCGCTGGAGCATCTGGCCCACGCGGTCGGACAGGTGTTCGGGCCGCTGGCGGGGGTGATGAGCTGGCTGACGACGGCCGTGGCCTCGGCCGTGATCGGCTTGATCGTCGGCGGGCTGGTCGTTCTGGTCGTACATCAGGTCGGGAAGCTGCGGGCCAAGGAATCACACTAGGAGCGACGGCGCGCTGTCACGCGGATGCAATCCGCGGCGGCTAGAGGCCGGTCGCCTGTTGTTGGAGTTCTTCGCATGTCCCTGTCCCGTCACGCCGCCGCTGCGTTCCTGGCCGCCCTGTCGATGGCGGGCGCCGCCTGCGCCTCCGTCGCCGAGGCCCCGGTTCAGCAGGTCGCCCCCCAGGCTTCTGTCGCCGCCCTGACGCCGCCGAAACTGATCGTGACCATCGTGGTGGATCAGTTCAGCGCCAACCTCTTCAACCAGTATCGCAGCCGTTACACCGGCGGCCTGCGCCGCCTGGCGGACCAGGGGCTGGTGTCGATCAACGGCTATCAGACCCACGGCCTGACCGAGACCTGTCCCGGTCACTCGACCGTGCTGACGGGGATGCACCCGGTCGAGACGGGCATTCCCGCCAACGATTGGATCGACCCCAAGACCGGCAAGGAAGTCTATTGCCTGGCCGCGCCGCAAAACCATCTGGCGCACGGGCGCGACGACACCGACAACGGGCCGGTGGGGCCGGACCAACTGCGCGTCACGACGCTGGGCGATTGGCTGAAGGCGCAAAGCCCCGACAGCAAGGTCATGGCTGTCTCTGGCAAGGATCGTGGCGCGATCAACTTAGCCGGCCATCAGGGCCAGGCCTTCTGGTTCACCGAAGGGTTCGGCCTGACGACCTATGTCGAGCCGGGGCAGACGGCGCAACACAGGCTGGCGCCCGTCGCGGCTTTCAACGCCGATTTCAACGCCTGGATGGCGGCGACGCCGGTGGCCTGGGACTATCAGAGCGAAGATTGCCGCGCGCTGGCCGGCGACTGGACCATTCGCGGCCAGACCTTCCATTCAATGCTGCCGCCGGCGGGGCTGAAGTTCGACACCTCGCCGCTGCTGGACGAACAGACGCTGAAGGCGGCGGAATATCTGCTGGACAGCCAGAAGCTGGGGCAGGGCGCGACGACCGACATGCTGGGCGTCAGCCTGTCGGCGACGGACCGGATCGGCCACATGTACGGTACTCAGGGCCCGGAGATGTGCGAGCAGATGCACCGGCTGGACACGGCGCTGGGCGCCTTCCTGGACAAGCTGACCCAAGTTCCGGGCGGGGCGCTGGTGGTGCTGACAGCCGATCACGGCGGGTCGGACTTCGTCGAGCGGCTGCATGAGCACGGCTATCCCCAGGCGCACCGTGCCGACATGGATGCGATCAAGGGCGTCAACGCCGCGCTGAAGACGCGCTTCAATCTGGACGCCGATCCGCTGCAATCCGGCGGCAGCGGCCTGATGGTCGCCGACGCCGAGCACAGGTCGCTGCCCGATCCGCTGAGGACACAGGTGGCCGAGGCGGCCGTCGAGATGCTGCGCGCCCTGCCGGATGTCGCCTTCGCCGAGACGCGCGACCGGCTGCTGACCGAGCCTCTGCCCGACAGCCGCCAGCCGGAGATGATGACGGTGCGCGAACGCATGCGCCTGTCGACCGTGGCCGAACGATCGCCCGACATCCAGTTCGCCTGGGCCCAGAACACCACGGCCGGCGGTCGCGTCGGCTCGACCTTGGCCGGCCACGGCACGCCGTGGGAATACGACCGTCGCGTGCCGATCATCTTCTGGTGGCCGGGCGCCTATGGCGAAGAGCGGTTCCTGCCCATCCGCACGGTCGATATCGCCCCGACCCTGGCCCACATCATCGGCGTACCGGCCCCCCAAGTCGAAGGACGTTGCATGGACCTCAACGGGTTTTCTGTGACTGCCTGTGCGCCGACGGTCGAGGCCGCGGCGCGATAAACTCCTGTTTCGGGGTCGTAAACTCGTGTTTCCCGGAGGGGCTGCGGTCTTACCTGGAAAAGGTTTCGTTGGCACAAGGGTGCAAAGCGCCCAAGCCGTCCCCTACGGATGGCGTCAGAGCCACAGGAAACGTTCATGAACAGAGCCCGCCGCGCCCGCATCGTCGCGACCCTTGGGCCCGCAAGCCGTGCGCCCGGCACAGTCAAGGCCCTGGCCCAGGCCGGGGTGGACGTGTTCCGTCTGAACTTCAGCCACGGTTCGCATGAGGATCACGCCGCCGCACTGAAGGCCGTGCGCGGCGCCGAGGCGGCCTTGCAGCGCCCGCTGGGTGTGCTGGCGGACTTGCAGGGACCCAAGCTGCGGCTGGGCCGGTTCAAGGACGTCGAGATCGCGGTCAAGCCGGGCCACACCATGCGTTTCGATCTGGACCCCGCGCCGGGCGACGAGACCCGGGTGCAGATGCCGCATCCCGAAATTTTCAAGGCCCTGCGTACCGGCATGCTGCTGCTGCTGGATGACGGCCGGGTGCGGTTGCGCGTCGGCGAGCGCGCCGACGACTGGGCGGATGTGACAGTGGAGAGCGGCTCGAAGCTTTCGGACCGCAAGGGCGTGGCCGTGCCTGAGGCCGTGATCCCGGTCTCGGCCCTGACGCCCAAGGACCGCGAGGACCTGGCCTTCGCCCTGCGGATGGGGGTGGATTGGGTGGCGCTCAGCTTCGTGCAGAAGCCCGAGGACATGGCCGAGCTGAAGCGGATCGTGAACGGCCAAGCCGCCTGTTTGGCCAAGATCGAGAAGCCGGCGGCCCTGGCCGATCTGGAAGCCATCCTCGACTATTGCGACGGGGTCATGGTGGCGCGTGGCGACCTGGGCGTCGAACTGGACCCCGAGGACGTGCCCGTGGCGCAAAAACAGATCGTTCGCGCGGCGCGTAATCGCGGCGTGCCGGTGATCGTGGCGACCCAGATGCTGGAATCCATGACCAGCGCGCCGGCCCCGACGCGCGCCGAGGCGACCGACGTGGCCAACGCGGTCTATGAAGGCGCGGACGCCCTGATGCTGTCGGCCGAGACGGCTTCGGGCGACTATCCGCTGGAATCCGTCGGCATCATGAGCCGGATCATCGAGCGGGTCGAACGCGATCCGATGTGGCCAAGCCTGATGCGGGCCGAACATGCCGGCATGGACGAACATGACGTGGACGCCCTGGTCGGCGCGGCGGCCATGGCGGCGAACGCACCCTCGACCGGATGCATGGTGGTGTTCACGACCTTGGGCGGGACGGCGCGACGGATGGCGCGCGAGCGGCCGCTGAAGCCGATCCTGGCGTTGACGCCGAACCCCAACACCGCGCGTCGCCTGTCTCTGGTCTGGGGATTGGAGCCGCGTCTGGGCGAACAGCCGGACTCGCTGGAGGCCGTCACCGACGACGCCGTGAACAGTGCGGTCAAATATGGCCTGGCCGAGCCGGGACAGCGTATCCTGATCCTGGCGGGCACGCCGTTCGGGGCGCCCGGCGCGGCCAATCTGCTGCGACTGGCCCATGCGCCTGCGACGGCGGCAAAGGGCCGCAAGAAGAGCTAGAGGACGATCTCGCGACGCTCGGCCGCGCTGCGCCGGCCGGCGTCGAGGATGTGCATGACCGTCAGGGCCTGATCTGCGGTGACGGGCGGCGGCCCCTTGCCCAGGATCGCGTCGCGCATGGCGGCGTAAAAGGCGGGATAGTCGCCGCGTTCGGACGTGGGCGTGGTGCGGATCGTTTCATCATCGATCTGTCGGGTCAGGACGCCGGGCGAGCGATCGAGACCCCAGTCGGCGTCGCCGGGACGCAGGCCCGCCTTGGACTGCCCCTCTTGGGCGTCCAGGCCGTGCTTTACGAAACTGCCGCCCGTGCCGTGGACGACGTAGCGCAGGCTGGAGTCGGCGGCGAGGTGGCTCATGTTGAGGATCACCCGCAGCCGGTCGTAGCGCAGCAGGACGTGGGCGTAGTCGATGGCCGTCGCCCCGTGACGCTGGGCCTGTAGGTCGGCATAGATGCCCAAGGGAGGACCGAACAACTGCACCGCTTGGTCGATCAGGTGCGGCCCCAGGTCGGCCCAGACGCCGCCGTCGCGCTTGTCCTTCCAGCGGTCGGTGACGGCCGGGCGAAAGCGGTCGTAATGGCTCTCGAACACGGCGATCTCGCCCAGTTCACCCTCGGCGATCAGGTGGCGCAGGGTCAGGAAGTCGGCGTCCCAACGGCGATTCTGGAAGACGCTGAACACGCCGGGCGCCTGGGCCGCGACAGCGGCGACGGCTTCAGCGTCGGCCAGGGTCCCGGCGAACGGCTTGTCCACCACCACCGACTTGCCGGCCTTCAGCGCGGCGATCGACTGTTCGGCGTGCAGGGCGTCGGGCGTGGCGACGACGATCAGTTGGATGTCTTCCCGCGCCAACGCCGCGTCCAGATCGGGCAGGATTTCCACGTCGGGCAGGTCGGCATGCACCGCCTCGGGCCGCGACGAGACGACGGCGGTCAGGGTCAGGCTGGGCGTTGCGGCGATGAGGGGCGCGTGGAAGGTCTGGCCCGCCAGGCCATAGCCGACGACGGCGACGCCGATGGGATCGTTTGAGGTCATGGCCCGATCAATAGCGATCCGGGCGCGGGCCATCCAGCACATAGGGCACCACGCCGCGCTCGTTTTCCGGCACGCGCAGAGGCCGGTCCAGCGGCGGGAAGGCGCGTTGGGTGCAGTCGGTGCGCTCGCAGATGCGGCAACTGACGCCGATCCGGGTAGCCGGGCCGTTCAGATCGAGGCCGGCGGCATAGACCAGGGCACCCGCATGCTCGACCTCGCACCCCAGCGACAGGGCATAGCGACGGTCGTTCGCCAGATACGAACCGCTGGGCTTGGACACGCTGCGGGCGATGGAGATGTAGCGCGATCCGTCCGGCATCTCGGCCAACTGCACCCCGATCCGGTCGGGCGCGGCGAAGGCTTCGTGAACATTCCATAGAGGGCAGGCGCCGCCGAAGCGGGCGAACTGGAAACGGGTGGCGCTGTGCCGCTTGGTGATGTTGCCGGCCATGTCGACGCGGGCGAAATAGAAGGGCACGCCGCGCCAGCCGGGCCGTTGCAGGGTCGAGAGCCGGTGGCAGACCTGCTCGAAACTGACCTGGAAGCGGGTGCGAAGCCGGTCGATGTCGTGCTTCTCCTCCCGCGCCGCCTCCAGGAACGCGCGGTAGGGCAGCAGAAGCGCGCCGGCGGCGTAGTTGGCCAGACCGACACGGGCCACGTCACGCGCCGCCTGGGTGCGGAAGGCGGCCTGGTCCAGTTCCGCCTCGATAAGGTCGCGGAACGACAGCAGGGCCAACTGGTGCGCCAGCTGGAACGAGCGCGTTGCGCCGGGTTGCCAGGCGTCCAAGCTCAGGATGCGGCTGGCGGGGTCGTAGCGGCGCAACGCCTCCAGACCCGGCACATCGACGGCCCGCACGCCGTGGAGGTCGGACAGGGCGCGCTCCAGCGTGCGCTCGACCTGCCCGGACTCGCGCGGCAGGGTCGCCGCGAGCGCCTCCGCCGCCGTGTCCAGCGTGTCGATATAGTTGTCGCGGTAATGGAAGAAGTCGCGCACTTCTTCATAGGGCAGCAGGGCGACGCTGGCGCCCCGCTCGTCGCGCCCCAGGGTATCGTCCAGCGCCTTGATCCGCTCGTCCAGACGACGGAAGGTCTGGTGCAGGGCAAGAAACTGACGCGCGAGCCGCGGGGTGTTGGCGACGGCCTGTTTCAGTTCGGCGGCGGTCGGGGGTTCCGCCCCCCGCTGACTGGACCCGCGATGTCGGTGGTGGCCTCGCGAAGGTCGGCGATCAGGCGGGCGTCCCCCTCCAGGTCGAACAAACTGGCGTCCACGTGAAAGGCGCGGGTCAGGGCGATCAGGACGCGGGCGGTGGCCGGGCGCTGATTGGTCTCGATCTGCGACAGATAGGACGGCGACAGGCCCAGCCGCTCGGCGCAGGCCTCCAGCGTCCAGCCACGCGCCTCGCGCAGCTTGCGCAGTTTGGCGCCCAGGAAAAGCTTCTCAGCCATTCGCAACTTTGCAGATCATATCGCCATCTTTTGCAAGCCCGCGCAGTTCCACACTTTTTGCAAAGTTGCGTTTGCCTATTTGCGATGAAGGCGCCACGCCTTGCGCGAACGAGAGGCGAAGATCCATCATGACTCAAGCCATCCTTGAAGAACTGGAGCGCCGTCGCGCCGCCGCCAAACTGGGCGGTGGGGAAAAGCGTATCGCCGCCCAGCACGCCAAGGGCAAGCTGACGGCGCGCGAACGCATCGACGTGCTGCTGGACGAGGGCTCCTTCGAGGAGACCGACATGTTCGTCGAGCACCGCAGCCACGACTTCGGCATGCAGGACCAGCGCATTCCCGGCGACGGCGTGGTGACGGGGCGCGGGACCATCGGCGGGCGGCTGGTCTATGTCTTCTCCAAGGACTTCACCGTCTTCGGCGGGAGCCTGTCGGGCGCCCATGCGGCCAAGATCGTCAAGTTGCAGAAGATGGCCCTGACCACCGGCGCGCCGATCATCGGCCTGTTCGACGCCGGCGGCGCGCGGATCCAGGAGGGGGTCGAAAGCCTGGCCGGATACGCCGACATCTTCCTGCAGAACACCCTGGCCAGCGGCGTCATTCCCCAGATCAGCGTGATCATGGGGCCGTGCGCGGGGGGCGACGTCTATTCGCCGGCCATCACCGACTTCATCTTCATGGTGAAGGACACGTCCTACATGTACGTGACCGGCCCCGACGTGGTGAAGACCGTCACCAACGAGGTCGTCAGCCATGAGGACCTGGGCGGCGCCCGCGTTCACGCCGGCAAGTCGGGCGTGGCGGACGGGGCGTTCGAGAACGATCTGGAGGCCCTGTCGGAGGTGCGCCGCCTGATCGGTTTCCTGCCCCTGTCGAACCGCGAAAAACCGCCGGTGCGCGAAAGCTACGACGAGCCGGAACGGGACGAACCGTCGCTGGACACTCTGATCCCGGCCAATCCCAACCAGCCCTATGATATGAAGGAGCTGATCCTGAAGGTGGTCGACGAGGCCGACTTCTTCGAGATCGGAGCCGACTTCGCCAGGAACATCATCTGCGGTTTCGGTCGGCTGGACGGCCAGACGGTCGGCATCGTCGCCAACCAGCCCCAGGTGCTGGCGGGCGTGCTGGACATCGATTCAAGCCGTAAGGCCGCGCGGTTCGTGCGCTTCTGCGACGCCTTCGACATTGCGCTGGTGACCCTGGTGGACGTGCCGGGCTTCATGCCGGGAACCAAGCAGGAATACGGCGCCCTGATCAAACACGGGGCCAAGCTGCTGTTCGCATACGCCGAGGCGACGGTGCCGAAACTGACCCTGATAACGCGCAAGGCCTATGGCGGCGCCTATGACGTGATGAGTTCGAAACACCTGCGCGGCGACGTCAACTACGCCTGGCCTACCGCCGAGATCGCGGTCATGGGCGCCAAGGGGGCGGTCGAGATCATCTTCCGCAAGGAGGCCGGCGACCCGGCGGCCCTGGCCGCGCGCGAGGCGGAGTACAAGGACCGGTTCGCCAATCCGTTCGTGGCAGCGGGGCTGGGCTACATCGACGACGTCATCATGCCGCACGGGACGCGGCGGCGGCTGGTGAAGGCGCTGCGGACGTTGAAGAACAAGGTCCAGGAGAACCCCTGGAAGAAGCACGATAATATTCCGCTGTGATGTCGGTTTTGATGCTTTCCCAGAGCTCGTCATCCTCGGGCTTGTCCCGAGGATCCAAACTCCCGGTATTGGGTGTGGACCATCGGTCTCACGGGCTCCGCGTCGCCGGCCGGGGCGCACCGTCGAAAACCGGGAGTCTGGACCCTCGCCACAAGGGCGAGGATGACGGTCTTGAGAGAGGGGCCTCACTCCTCCGGCGGCGTCCAGTTTCGGTAGGCTTCGGGGTCGGGCTCCGCCCCCGACGCCCGCACCAGTTCGGCGAACAGATCATCCCAATGCGGATTCGTCCGTTCGATCAGATTGGACTTCCAGTCGCGCGGCCAGCGTTTCAGCGACTTCTCCCGCTGGATCGCACCAACGATGGTCTCGTGGAATTCGTACCAGACAAGACGCTTCAAGCCGTATCGCTTGGTGAAGCCGTCGATGACGCCTGCCCGGTGCTGGCCTACGCGCGTCACCAGTTGGCTGCTGACGCCGACATAGACGACGCCGTGCATCCGATTGGCCATCATGTAGCAGCCGATCAGGCTGTCCGCCGTCACCATCGCATCCCCCATCACCCGTCATCCTCGGGCTTGTCCCGAGGATCCAGAACTCCCGGTATCGACTGTGGCCCACCGGCCGCGACGGAGTCTCTGGATCCTAGGCACAAGGCCTAGGATGACGGCAGAGGAAATATAGCCATGTTCTCCAAAATCCTCATCGCCAACCGGGGCGAGATCGCGGTTCGGATCATCAAGACCTGCCGCCGCATGGGCATCAAGACGGTGCAGGTCTATTCGGAGGCCGACGCCGGCTCGTTGGCGGTCGAGATGGCCGACGAGGCGGTGCTGATCGGGCCGGCGCCGGCGGCGCAGTCGTATCTGCTGGCGGACAAGATCGTCGAGGCGGTGCGCCAGACGGGGGCGCAGGCCGTGCATCCGGGCTTTGGGTTCCTGAGCGAGAACGCCGGGTTCGCGCGGCGGCTGAGGGACGAGGGGATCGCCTTTATCGGCCCGAACCCCGAGGCCATCGAGGCCATGGGCGACAAGATCAGCTCCAAGAAGCTGGCGGCCGAGGCGGGGGTCTCGACCGTGCCGGGCCATATGGGGCTGATCGAGACGCCGGAGGAGGCGGTCAAGATCGCCAATCAGATCGGCTATCCGATCATGATCAAGGCCTCGGCCGGCGGCGGCGGCAAGGGGATCCGCGTGGCCCATTCGGACGCCGACATGGCCGAGGGGTTTGCGGCGGTGAAGGCCGAGGCGCTGAACGCCTTTGGCGACGACCGGGTCTTTCTTGAGAAGTTCATCATCGACCCGCGCCATATCGAGATCCAGGTGCTGGGCGACAAGCACGGCCATGTGGTCCACCTGTTCGAGCGCGAATGTTCGATCCAGCGCCGCAACCAGAAGGTCATCGAGGAGGCGCCGTCGCCCCTGCTGGACGAGGCCACCCGCGCCGCCATGGGCGCGCAGGCCGTCGCCCTGGCGCAGGCCGTGAACTATGACTCGGCAGGGACGGTCGAGTTCGTGGCCGGTCAGGACAAGAGCTTCTTCTTCCTGGAGATGAACACCCGGCTGCAGGTCGAGCATCCGGTGACGGAGCTGATCACCGGGGTCGATCTGGTCGAACAGATGATCCGTTCGGCCTGGGGCGAGGCTCTGGCCTTCGAGCAGAAGGACCTGTCGATCAACGGCTGGGCCATCGAGAGCCGGATTTATGCCGAGGATCCCTATCGCGGCTTCCTACCGTCCATCGGGCGGCTGGTGCGTTATGAGCAGCCCGAAGAAGGCGACCAGGGCGACTACACCGTTCGCAACGACTCCGGCGTTCGTGAGGGCGACGAGATCAGCATGTTCTACGACCCGATGATCGCCAAACTGTGCGCCTGGGGCGAGACGCGCGAGGATGCGGTGACGGGCATGGCTCGGGCGCTGGAGGACACCCACCTGTCGGGCCTGGGCCACAATGTGCCCTTCCTGGCGGCGGTGATGGATCAGGACCGGTTCAAGTCGGGCGAACTGTCGACCAGCTATATCAAGGACGAGTTCCCGGACGGCTTCCACGGCCTGCGCCCGACGCAGGCGCAGGAGCGCATCCTGATCGCCTCAGCCCTGGCCATGCACGAGGTCATCGCCGAACAGGACGGCGACCCGTCGGACCGCACCGACTGGATCGTGATGATCGACAAGACGCCCCATGGCGTCGGCCTGTCCTATGACGAGGACGAGGAGATGATCCTGACCCTGACGGGCGGCGGCGACATCCGCCTGTCGGACATCGACTGGCGCCCCGGCCTGGCCCAGTTCAAGGCCGAGCTGGACGGCGAGCCCTTCACCGCCGAGGTGAAACGCGTCGCCGACGGCTTCGACATCCGCCACCGCGCGGCGCGGGCCCGGGTGCGCGTCCTGCGCCCCCACGTCGCCGAACTGTACGCCCGACTGCCCGAAAAGGTCGCGCCCGACACCTCCAAGATGGTGCTGTCGCCGATGCCGGGCCTGGTGGTCTCGATCCCCGTCGTGGTCGGCCAGGAGGTCAAGACCGGCGAGACCGTCGCCATCATCGAGGCCATGAAGATGCAGAACATCCTCAAGGCCGAACGCGACGGCGTGGTGAAGGCCGTCGGCGCCAAGGACGGCGATCCGGTGGCGGCGGACGACGTGCTGGTGGAGTTCGGGTGATGCGGCAGAGCCCCTCCGTCTCGCCGCTTTGCGTCGATCCACCTCCCCATTTCATGGGGAGGAGACAGGCGGTCGATCCGTCTCCTCCCCACGCAGTGGGGAGGGGGACCGCGAAGCGGTGGAGGGGCTCTTACCGCCGCGCGGGCGGGGAGGGCTGCGCGTGACCTTCCCCACCCCCACGCCCCTCGAATGGCGCGAGGCCGCCCAGAAGGCGTTGAAGGATCGACCCCTCGAGTCGCTGATGCATCTCGACGCCGACCAGTTGGTCACCCGCCCCCTCTACGCCGGCGCCACCGGCGTCCAATCGATCTTCGCCCCGCGTCCGTCCGATTCCGAAGGCCGCGCCTGGGACCTGCGCACCCTGGTCGAGGGCGACGACGCCGAGGCGGTCAACGCCGCCGTCCTGACCGATCTGGAGAACGGCGCCGCCTCGGTGGTGCTCAAAGGCCGCGTGCTGGCGGACTCCGCGCCGCTGGGCCGGGCGCTGGACGGCGTGGCTCTGGAACTGGCGCCGGTCGCGCTGGACGCGGGGATCGACGGCCCGGACGCGGCCAACGCCCTGGCCGTCGTCGCCAAGGGCGCGCCGCGCGCCAAGCTGCGCTTCCATATGGACCCGGTTTCGGCCTTCGCCGAGGCGGGCGGGGCCCCGCGTTCGGTCGAAGAGCATCTGAGCCTGGCCGCCAATACGGCGGCGCGCCATGCGGGCGCCTATCCCGACGCGACCTTCTTCATGGCCAGCGGGCGCGTGGCGCACGAGGCCGGCGGATCGGCGGCGCAAGAACTGGCCTTTGCGGCCGCCAGCGTCGTGGCCCATGTGAAGGCGGCCGTGGACGCAGGCATGTCGGTCGAGGCGGCCCTGCGCGGCACGGTCGTCGGTCTGTCGGTCGATGCGGAATATTTCGACAGCCTGGCCAAGGTCCGCGCCATGCGCCTGATCTGGTCCAGCCTGACCCACGCGTTCGGGGTGCAGGCTCCGGCCGTGATCGAGGCGCGCTCGTCGCGGCGGATGCTGTCGGCGCGCGATCCCTGGCCCAATCTGCTGCGGCTGACGGCGGCGGGGTTTGCGGGCGCCGTGGGGGGCGCGGACGTGGTGGTGCTGGACGGCTTCACCCGCGCCTCGGGCCGGTCCGATGCCTTCGCCCGTCGCCAGGCGCGCAACACCCAGCTGGTGCTGATGGAGGAGGCGAACCTGGGCCGGGTCGACGATCCGGCCGCCGGAAGCTGGTATCTCGACGCCCGCACCCGCGACCTCGCCGAGGCCGGCTGGGCCGAGTTCCAGATGATCGAGGCCGAGGGCGGTCTGGTCGAGGCGCTGAAGGGCTCGGTGATCCAGCCCCGCATCGCCCGCGCCCGCGCCCTGCGCGAGGCGGCTCTGAAAAACGGCGCGGCCCAGATCATCGGCGTGACGAAATATGTGGACGCGGACGTGCGTTCAGCCACCGTCGAGGCGGCTGACGCGGCGCCGTCGCCGGTCGAGCGGGTGTGCGAACCTCTGAGCCCGATCCGCTTTGCGGCGGCCTTCGAGGAGGCGGCTCAATGAGCGCTTTTGGGAGTTTCCCCGACTTCAGCAAGATCGCCCTGACCCTCGACCCGACCGGGCAGGGGCCGGCGCGCGAGGCCTGGGCCACGCCCGAGGGACTGACGGTCGAGACCGCCTATGGACCCGAGGGACTGGACGAACTGGGTCACCAGCACGGCCTGCCGGGCTTCGCGCCCTTCGTGCGCGGTCCATATCCGACCATGTATGCGGGCAATCCCTGGACCATCCGCCAGTACGCCGGCTTTTCGACCGCCGAGGAGTCGAACGCCTTCTATCGTCGCAATCTGGCGGCGGGGCAGAAGGGGCTGAGCATCGCCTTCGATCTGGCGACGCACCGGGGCTATGACAGCGATCACCCGCGGGTGACGGGCGATGTCGGCATGGCCGGCGTGGCCATCGACAGCATCTATGACATGCGGACCCTGTTCGACGGCATACCGCTGGACCAGATGTCGGTGTCGATGACGATGAACGGCGCGGTTTTGCCGATCCTGGCCCTCTATGTCGTCGCGGCCGAGGAGCAGGGCGTGCCCCACGCCGCCCTGACCGGGACCATTCAGAACGACATTCTGAAGGAGTTCATGGTCCGCAACACCTACATCTATCCGCCCGAGCCCTCGATGCGGATCATCGCCGACATCTTCGCCTGGACGGCGCAGGAGACGCCGAAGTTCAACTCCATTTCGATCTCCGGCTATCACATGCAGGAGGCGGGGGCCTCCGCCGATATCGAACTGGCCTACACCCTGGCGGACGGGATCGAATATCTGCGCGCGGGCGTGGCCGCCGGGATGCCCATCGACCGGTTCGCGCCGCGCCTGAGCTTCTTCTGGGCCATCGGCATGAACTATTTCATGGAGGTGGCCAAGATGCGGGCCGGCCGCCTGCTGTGGGCCGAGGCGGTGCGGAAAGAGGGCGGCGAGAACCCCAAATCCCTGTCCCTGCGCGCTCACTGCCAGACATCCGGCTGGAGCCTGGCGGCCCAGGACGTCTTCAACAACGTCCCCCGCACCATGGTCGAGGCCATGGCGGCGGCGGGCGGCCAGACGCAGAGCCTGCACACCAACGCACTGGACGAGGCCCTTGCGCTTCCGACCGACTTCTCGGCCCGGATCGCACGGAATACGCAAATCCTGCTGCAGCAGGAGACGGGCCTGACCCGCGTCATCGACCCCTGGGGCGGCAGCTTCTACGTTGAGCGCCTGACCCACGAGCTGGCCGAACGCGCCCGCGCCCACATGGCCGAGGTCGAGGCCTTGGGCGGTATGGCCAAGGCTATCGAGGCCGGCATTCCCAAGCTGCGGATCGAGGAATCCGCCGCCAGGACCCAGGCCCGGATCGACACCGGCCAGCAGACTGTGGTCGGGGTGAACAAATATCTGAACCCCGTCGTCGACGATATTCCGATGCTGAAGGTCGACAATGCGGCGGTGCTGGCCGCCCAGATCGACAAGCTGAAACGGTTGCGGGCCGAGCGGGATCAGGCGGCGACCGATGCAGCGCTTCAAGCGCTGACCGATGGCGCGCGTGGTGACGCCAACCTGCTGGAGTTGGCGGTCCAGGCGGCGCGGGCCAAGGCCACGGTGGGCGAGATCTCCGACGCGCTGGAGGCCGCATTCGGCCGTCACGTGGCGACGGTCCAGACCGTGTCAGGCGTCTATGCGAAAGAGGCGGGGAGCGATCCGCGCTTCGCCCGCGCCCGCGAGATGGTGGCGACCTTCGTCGAAAACGACGGTGGCCCGCCGCGCATCCTGGTCGCCAAACTGGGCCAGGACGGCCATGACCGGGGTCAGAAGGTGGTGGCCACCGGCTACGGCGACCTGGGCTTCGAGGTGACGGCCGGCAGCCTGTTTCAGACCCCGTCGGAGGCCGCGCAGGAAGCGGTCGAGAAAGGCGTCCATGCGGTGGGCGCATCGTCCCTGGCGGCCGGACATCTGACGCTGGTACCGGAACTGAAGGCCGAGCTGGAGAAGCTGGGTCGGCCCGACATCATGATCGTGGTCGGGGGCGTCATCCCGCCGTCGGACGTGCAGCCTCTGCTCGATATGGGGGCCGCCGCCGTCTATCCGCCTGGTTCGGCCATCGCCGACACGGCGGTCGATCTAATCGAGAAGCTGAACCAGCGGCTGGGTTACGCCCAGCCTGCTCCCCCCAAGGCGAAGAGTGAGGACAAGCCATGATCGGCGCCCTGAACCACGTCGGCGTCGCCACGCCGTCCATCGCGGACTCGATCAAACTGTATCGCGACGTCCTGGGGGCGACGAAGATCGGTGAACCGTTTGACCTGCCTGCGCAGGGTGTGAAGGTCTGTTTCGTCGATCTGCCCAACGCCCAGATCGAACTGATTGAACCCTTCGACGACACCAGCCCGATTATGGGCTTCCTGGCCAAGAACCCGAAGGGCGGCCAGCACCACGTTTGTTTCGAGGTCGGCGATATCCATGCCGCCATCGCAGAGATGCGGGCCAAAGACGTGACGATCCTGGGCACGGGCGAGCCGCGCATCGGGGCGCATGGGACGCCGGTCGTCTTCCTGCATCCGCGCAATATGGGCGGGGTGCTGATCGAACTGATGGAGACGCCGAAAAGCGATCACTGACGTTCGACGGCGGAGCCTTTCGCCAGCTTGACCGTTGCTGAACCGAATGGGAGAGACTTCACCATGATGCGCCGCCTGACCGCTTTCGTCGCCATCGCCGCCCTGACCGGCATGTCTGCCTGTTCGCAGGGTGAACCGGAGCAGCCCACCGCGCCTGTCGAGCCGCAAGCCGCGCCGACGTCCAGCGCGCCATCGGTCGGCTATGCCTGCGAAAGCGGCGCGACGTTGCAGGTTCAGTATGCCGACAGCAACACGGCGCAGCTCCTCTACAAGACCCAGACCTACGCTTTGCGGTCGGTCCAGGCGGCCAGCGGCGCGCGCTATGTCGGGGCGGGCGTGGAATGGTGGACGGCGACGCGCGACGGTCAGGAAAGCGGCACGCTGAGCCGCCTTGGCCCGGACGGCACGACCGGCGTGGCGGTGCTGGAGCGGTGCTCGCGGCCGATCGCGGCGGCCGGTGTCGCCATGACGCCCGCGCCGATGCCGACGCCCGGCCAGACCCCGACGCCTGCGCCGGGCGGGGTGCTGCCGGCCTCCCTGCCATGCAAGGGGCCGCAGTTGAAGATGACAGCCGAGGGCGGCGACGCAGGCGCGGGCAATCGGGTGCGTAACTTCAGCCTCCAGAACGTCGGGACGCAGGCCTGCAGCCTGACTGGCTATCCCGGTGTGACGTTACAGGATGCGCGGGGCCGCGCCGTGACCTCGATCCGCGCCGACCAGAGCCCCGGCAGCTATTTCCGTCAGGGCCAGGCGCCGACCCCTGTCGAGATCGCGCCGCAAGCCAAGGCCTATTTTGAAACGGCCTGGAATGTAGTCCCGGACGAGACGATGCAGAAGTCCTGCCCCAACGTGGCGACCCTGCGTATGACCGCGCCGGGCGACACCGCCGCGGTCAGCCTGCCGTTCGAGTTCCAGCCGTGCGGCGGCAAGATCCGCGTCAGCCCCATCCGCGCCGAGGCGGACCCTCAACCGGCGACCTGATGCGGGTGGAAACGGATCGGAAATCGGCGTAGGTCGCGACCATGACTCAGACATTCTATGACCGCGTCTCCGCCGAGCTGACCGACATCGACGCCCAAGGCCTGACCAAGCCCGAACGCATCATCGCCTCGCGTCAGGGACCGGTGATCCAGGTCGCCGGCCGTGACGTGCTGAACTTCTGCGCCAACAACTATCTGGGCCTGGCCGGCGACGAACGCGTCACCCAGGCCGGGATAGCCGCGCAGAACAAATGGGGCGCGGGCACCGCCTCGGTCCGCTTCATCTGCGGCACCCTGGAAATCCACAAGGAACTCGAAGCCGCCATCGCCGGCTATCTCGGCTTCGAGGAGGCCATCCTGTTCGCCGCCGCCTTCGACGCCAACGGCGGCCTGTTCGAACCCCTGCTGGGCGAGAACGACGCCATCGTCTCGGACAGCCTTAACCACGCGTCAATCATTGACGGCGTGCGGCTGTGCAAGGCCAAACGCTATCGGTTCGCCAACTCGGACGTGGACGAGCTGGAAACTCGGCTGAAAGAGGCCCGTGCCGCCGGGGCCCGCGACATCATCATCGCCACCGACGGCGCCTTCTCGATGGACGGCTATATCGCCAAGCTGGATCAGATCCGCGCCCTGGCCGACCAGTACGGCGCCCTTATCATGGTGGACGACTGCCACGCGACGGGCTTTTTGGGTCCGCAGGGCAAGGGCTCTTTCGCCCACCACGGGGTCGAGGTGGACTTCGTCACCGGCACCTTCGGCAAGGCGCTTGGCGGCGCCATGGGCGGCTTCATTTGCGCCAGGAAGTCGGTGGTCGAACTGCTGAAACAGCGCGCGCGCCCCTACCTCTTCTCCAATGCTCTCGCGCCCGCCGTCTGCGGCTCCAGCCTGGAAGCCATCCGCATCGCCCAAGGCGCCGAGGGCGACGCCCTGCGCACCCGCCTGTCGGCCAACGCCCACCGCTATCGGGGCGCCATGGCCGACGCGGGCTTCACCCTGCTGGACGGCGAACACCCGATCATCCCGGTCATGCTGGGCGACGCCAAGCTGGCCCAGGACTTCGCCGCCCGCGCGCTGGAGCTGGGCGTCTACGTCATCGGCTTCAGCTTCCCCGTCGTCCCGCGCGGCCAGGCCCGCATCCGCACCCAGATGTCGGCCGCCCACACCTTCGACCAGATCGACCAGACGGTCGCGGCCTTCACCCAGGCGGGCCGGGAGTTGGGCGTTATCTGACGCCTGCGCCCGTCACCGTCGCCACATTATTCCCGTCATCCTCGGGCTTGTCCCGAGGATCCATACTCCCGGTTTTCGCCGGTGCGCACCGTTCGCGACGGAGTTTATGGATCCTAGGCACAAGGCCTAGGATGACGATCTTAGAGTTTTTCAGGAGACGCCATCATGGCTGAAACAATGAAAGCCCTGGCCAAGACCGCGCCCGGCGTCGGCCTCGAACTGATCGACGCTCCGGTCCCCGAGGCGGGACCCGAGGACGTGCTGATCCGCGTGCACCGCACCGCCGTCTGCGGCACCGACATCCACATCTGGAATTGGGACGAGTGGTCCCAGAAGAACGTCCCGACCCCGATGATCACCGGCCACGAGTTCGCCGGCGAGATTGTCGCCATCGGCAAGGACGTGGATCGCCCGCTCAAGATCGGCCAGCGCGTCTCGGCCGAGGGGCATGTCATCGACCTAAACTCCGAGGCGGCACGCGCCGGCCACTTCCACCTGGACCCGCATACGCGCGGCATCGGCGTGAACCGCCAGGGCGCCTTCGCCGAGTTCGTGGTCGCCCCCGCCTTCAACGTCATCGAACTGCCCGACGACGTCCCCTATGAGATCGGCTCGATCCTGGATCCGTTCGGCAATGCGGTTCACACGGCGCAGCAGTTCGACCTGCTGGGCGAGGACGTCCTGGTCACCGGCGCCGGCCCCATCGGCATGATGGCGGCCGCCGTGGCCCGTCATGCGGGCGCGCGCACCGTGGTCCTGACCGACATCAACGACTTCCGGCTGGAGTTGGCGCAGAAGGTGGCGCCGGGCGTCCGCACCGTGAACACGACCAAGGAAGACATCCACGACGTGATGAAGGAGCTGGGCCTCAAGGTCGGCTTCGACGTGGCGCTGGAGATGTCCGGCTCCCCCATCGCCTTCAAACAATGCGTCGACACCCTGATCATGGGCGGCGGCATGGCCATGCTGGGCATTCCGTCCAAGCCGATGGAAACCGACTGGGGCGCCATCATCCTGAAGGCCCTGACGATCAAGGGCGTCTACGGCCGCGAGATGTTCACCACTTGGCGCAAGATGCTGGGCCTGCTGAAAGCCGGCCTGGACCTCAGCCCCCTGATCACCCACCGCCTGGGCTATGCCGACTATCGCGAAGGCTTCGAAGCGATGAAGTCGGGGCAGTCGGGCAAGGTGGTGCTGGACTGGGACAAGGCCGCCTGAGAACCAGCGTCTCCTCCCTGCGAAGCGGGGAGGGGGACCGCGCGTAGCGTGGTGGAGGGGCTCTTGAAGTCCCACAGGTGCCAGTGATGCGGCAAGAACCTCTCCGTCACGGCGCCGAAGAAGCGCCGCGCCACCTCCCCACGCGGTGGGGAGGAGACATGTCTCGTCAGTACCGCGCCCGCAGGGTGATTCCCACGGTGCGCGGATCGCCGGGCGTGCCCAGCACAAGGCCCGAGTTGCCGGCCTGGACCGTCAGCAGTTGGAGATAGTCTTCGTCGAAGGCGTTCTTGACGAAGACGAAGGCCTCCCAGCCGTTGTCGGACCGGAAGCCGGCGCGCAGGTTGACGATGCTGTAGCCCTCGATCTCGGTATGACGCGAGACGGCAGCGTCGGCGTTGTAGGTCGAGCGATAGCTGGCGTCGGCGCCGAAATAGGCCTCGCCGGCCTGACCCAGGCCTTGCACGTCACGATGCAGTTCGCCGCCGATCGATCCGGCCCAGGGCGAGACGCCCGGCAGATCCTCGCCCGACAGGTCGCAGGCCAGGGTGGATGTGCCGATCGACTCCAGCGGGCAGGGGCCGTTGGTGAAGCTTGCGTATTTGGCGTCCGTCCAGGCGATGTTGGCATAGGCGTCCAGCCACGGCGCCGGCCGGGCAAAGGCGTCGAGTTCGATGCCCTGGATTTCCACCTTGTCTGCATTTGCCAGGTAGCCGCGCAGCGCGCCGGGGCCGGTGTCGACGACATTGGCCTGATAGTCTTCGACATCGGTGCGATAAGCGGCCAGGTTGGCGGTCACCCGCTTGTCGAACAGCTGGGTCTTGAGGCCCAGCTCATAGGTGGTGACCACCTCGGGCTCGACCACGGCGTTGGTAAGTGCGGGCGTGCCGTCGGGCAGGTTGGGGATGCCGGCCATGTTGATGCCGCCGGACTTGTAGCCCCGCGCGAACGAGCCATAGGCGAGGATTGTGTCCGAGAAATCGTAGGACAGGGCCACCTGTCCAGACAGGTCTCCGTCGGAGATGTCGGCGGCATAGGCCTGGGGCCGGGCGACACCGAGCCTGCGGGTCAGATCGGCGGCGCTGCCGGGACCGCCACCGGTGACGGTCGAGACATAGGCGCCGTCCTTTTCCTCATGGGTGTAGCGCAGGCCGGGTGTCAGATGCAGCCGGTCGGTGATGTTCCAGGTCAACTGACCAAAGACCGCCAGCGAGTCGGTCTCGATCCGCGAGTCGTTGAACACCTCGTAGCCTTCGAGCAGGCCGGGGTTCGTCCCCGGAACGAGGGCATTGGTGACAGGGTCGCGGACGGTGGTCAGCCAGTAGGAGGCGTCGCGGCCGTATTCGGTGACGCCGTGGGTCTCGACCGCCTGGTGGAAAGCGTAGGCGCCGACGGTCCAGTCGATGCGGTTGGCGCCGTTGGAGGACAGGCGGAACTCCTGGCTCCACTGGTCTTGGTCTGATGGGTTGGCGGACTGCCGCGTGATGTCCAAGGCCGTGTAGTCGCGGTCGTTGGCCGGACGCCAGTCCCACGCCCGCCAGGCCGAGACCGAGGTCAGGGTGGCCCAGCCGAAATCGTAGTCGACGATGGCCGAGAAGCCGCGCTGGATCTGATCGGCGGCGATCGCACCGTCGACATCGGCGATCCTGTCGTAGGGATTGGTGCTGCCGGGCGTATAGCCCAGACCTGCGGCAAGGGCCGGGAAACGGAGATTGACGGGCTTGGCGGTCTCGCCGACGCGGACATACAGTTGGGTGCAGCAGTCGGGCGTCTGGTCCGAATAGTCTGCGAACAGGCGGACGGTCAGCCTGTCCGTCGGCTGGAACAGCAGTTGGCCGCGCAGGCTGATGGAGTCCTGAGCGTTCTGCTCGCGGCCGACGGTGACATTGTCCACCAGGCCGTCGCGGCGGGTCGAGACGAAGGACAGGCGGGCGGCCAGCTTTTCGTCGATCAGCGGACCCGACACCGACCCCTTGGCCTGCAGGAAGCCGTAGTCGCCGATGCTGACTTCGCCCTGAGCCTCCGGCGTAAAGCTGGGCGCGCGGGTGATGATGTTCAGGGCGCCGGCGGTGGTGTTCTTGCCGAACAGCGTCCCCTGCGGTCCGCGCAGGATCTCGATCCGCTCGATGTCCACGAAGTCCAGCGTCGCTGTTGCGGGGCGGCTATAATAGACCTGATCGATATAGATGCCGACGCCCTGTTCCAGCCCGTCGTTGGCCAAGCCATAGCTGGCGCCCAGGCCCCGGATGGTGATGGCGGTGTTGCGGGCGTTGGGGCTGAGCAATTGGACGCTCGGCGCCAGCTGGGTGATCTGGCCGATGTTGTAGGCGCCGGTGCGGTCCAGCAGTTCCTCGTTCACGACAGTCAGGGCGATGGGCACGTCCTGCGCCCGCTCATCCCGCCGTCGGGCGGTGACGACGATGTCGCCGACGCTGGCGACGCTGGGCGTATTCACCTGCGGCTCGACGGGCTCGTCAGGCGCGGCGAAGGCGATGGCGGGCGCGCCCAAGCAAGCGAGGATGGCCGTGGCGGGCAGCAGGCGTCGGGCGGTTGCAGATGTTCTCATGTTCCCCTCCGGCGACGTGATGCGCCGAGACGGAAGAGGACGGTCTTAAATCCTAGTGATCAAATGGGGATTTCTAACGCCAGCGATGAGATCGGCTGAGGTCAGGCGGCAAGCAACTGTTTGATCAACGCCTTTTCGAAACCCTTGGTCTCCGAACCGGGCAGGACGTCGGCGATGGCGCCGCTTTCATACAGGGCGAAGACCTTGGGATGGACGTAGGAGGCGCGGCAGACGGTGGGCGTGTTGCCCAGTAGGCCGGCGACCGCCTTGACGCAGACGGTGATCTTTCGCTTGGCGTCGGTGGGCGACGAAGCCGCCTCCATGTCGCGCAGCGCCCGCGCCGCCGAGACGGTGCCGGCCCAAGTGCGGAAGTCCTTGGCCGAGAACTGCTCGCCCATCGCCTCGCGGATGTAGGCGTTCACGTCGTCGGAATCGACCGGGCAGAGCGTGCCGTCGGCCGAGCGGTATTTGAACAGTTGCTGGCCGGGCAAACCCTCCAACTCACGCACCACGCGGGCGAGGCGGCGGTCCTTGACGCTGACGCTGTGGTCCTTGCCGCTCTTGCCGCGAAACTCGAACGTCAGGGCCGAGCCGTCCACCTCAAGGTGGCGCTTGTGCAGGGTGGTCAGGCCGTAGCTGCGGTTCTGTTTGGCGTAGATGGAGTTGCCGACGCGGATCAGGGTGATCTCCAGCAGGCGCACGGCGGTGGCCAGCACCTTGTCCCGGCACACACCGCGTAGGGCCAGATCGTGCTCAACCTTGTCGCGCAGTTTGGGCAGGGCGCGCGAGAAGGCGGGCAGCTTGTCGAACTTGTTCTCAGACCGGGCCGTGCTCCAGTCATTGTGATAGCGATACTGTTTGCGGCCCTTCACGTCGCGGCCGGTGGCCTGGATATGGCCGTTGGCCTTCGGGCAGATCCAGACGTCGGTCCAGGCGGGCGGTATGGCCAGGGCGCGGATGCGGGCCACGACTTTGGCGTCGGTGACGGTCGTGCCCTTTGCGTCACGATACGACCAGCCCTTGCCGGCGCGGCGACGGGTCAGGCCTGCGAACTCGTCGCTGCAATAGCTGAGACCCTGAGGCACCTGGGCGTCGATGTCGAACGCGTGCGATCCGTCGGCCATCCGCCGCGTTTCCTTTTCATTGGTCTTTCAGCCGCTTGCCGAAGACGAGCGACGAACGCGGGGCCGGGGCGGCGAGTTCCGCTTGACCGCGGGAACAGGGCGCGGGACGAGGCGGCATGAACTATCGCCACAGCTTTCACGCCGGAAACTTCGCCGACTTGGTCAAACACGCTCTGGTCCTGTGGCTGGTAAAGACGAAGCAGGCAGCGGGACCGCTGACGGTGTTCGACACCCATGCCGGTGCGGGGCTGTACGACCTGTCAGGGGACGGGACGCGGTCCAGGGAGGCCGAGGCCGGGGTCGCGCGACTGATCACGGCTGACGGTCGATCCCCGCTGATGGACGCGCTGGCGGACGAGGTGGCGGCGATCAATCCCGACGGCGGCGTAAGGTATTATCCGGGGTCGCCCCTGCTGATCGCCGACGCGCTCAAGGACGGCGGGCGCTACGTCGGGTTCGAGCTGAACCCGCCTGTTCGGGCCATGTTGGCCGAGGCGCTGGCGGGACGGAAGAACGCCGAGGCGCGCGAGGGCGACGGTTATGCGGCGGTGGTTGCGGAGGCGGCGAAGGTTCGGGGGCCGATGGTGCTGATCGATCCGCCATTCGAGAAGCCCGACGATTATGTGCGCTCGGCCGAGACGGCGACCGCGGTGGTGCGGGGCGACCCAACTGCGACGGTGGCTGTCTGGACCCCGCTGAAAGATCTGGAGACCTTCGACGGCTTCATCCGGCGGCTGCAGGGCAAGGCCGGGCCGACCCTGGTCGCGGAGGCGCGGCTGAGGCCCCTGACCAATCCGATGAAGATGAACGGCTGCGCCCTGGTGGTGGTCAATCCGCCGGCGGGTGCGGAGGCCGCCGCGAACGAAATCTGCGGCTGGGTCGCCGGAGCGTTGGGCGAGGCCGGCGGGCGGGCAGAGATCTGGACCTTCTGAAAAGTTGGACTCCAAAAAACAGTCCAACGAGTCCAAGTGAGTCCAACTTTTGGCCGCGGGCGACGATGTCAAAGACCGATCGACCATCATAACCCATGTCAGAGGTGCGGTAGGTCGATTGCGTGACGAAGTCTGCAAAGCCTTGTGCGCCAAGGGATTGCGCGCGGCGATTAGGATGGCTGGGCCGTGTTTCGGGTGGCGCGCAGGTCGCAATCGGCTAGGGTTCCGCACATGACGCGCATCGCCATTCTGGAAACCGGCCACCCGCCCGAGCATCTGAAGGACGACTTCGACGACTATCCGGCGCGGTTTCGGGCGCTGCTGGGCGAAGGCGTGGCGACGACGCGGTTCGACGTGCAGTCGGGGCATCTGCCGGATGATCCTTCGGCGTTTCAGGGCGCCATCGTCACCGGCTCGGCGGCGGGGGTCTATGACGACCTGCCGTGGATTCCGCAGTTGGTAGAGTGGCTGAGGGCGGCGCGGGGGCGGACGCGGCTGGTGGGCATCTGTTTCGGCCATCAGGCGCTGGCCCATGCCTTTGGCGGGGCGGTCGAGAAGTCGGACAAGGGCTGGGGCGTGGGGCTGCATCGTTACGAGGTGCAAATCGACGAGCCGTGGATGCATCCGCGCGCGCGGACCATCTCCATTCCGGTCTCTCACCAGGATCAGGTGACGGCGATCTCGGACGACGCGCGGGTGATCGCCTCCAGCGGGTTCACCCCCTACGCCGGTCTGGCCTGGGGGCAGGACGCGATGTCGTTCCAGTGCCACCCTGAGTTCCAGCCGGACTATGCGGCGGCCTTGATCGAGGGCCGGCGCGGGGCGCGCATCCCGCATGATCTGGCGGACGAGGCGATCGACAGTCTGAAACGGCCCAACGACCGGGCGGTGCTGACCGCCTGGATCCGCGCCTTCCTGCTGCTGACCCCGCCGCCGGTCGAGGATCAGGGCAGCGGAATCTAAAGGCCCAGGAGGCGGATCAGCACCAGCGCCAGCACCACCAGGGCGCCCAGCGACAGGACGACGGCGGCGACGACGCGGCCGCCGGCGCGGGCGACGGCGCGGATGTCGGTCTGGAGGCCCAGGGCGGCCATGGCGACGACGGTCAGCAGGCTGGAGGCGGCGGCCATCGGCGCGAGGGCGGCTTGGGGGATCAGGTCCAAAGAGCGCAGAGCGATCATGATCAGGAAGCCGACGATGAACCAGGGCAGCAGGCGGGCGAGGCCGGACTTGGCCGCCGTCGGCGCGCGGTCGCGGAAGATCAGCGACAGGGCCAGGATGACGGGGCCGAGCATCAGGACGCGCACCAGCTTGACCACCGTGCCGGTCTGAGTTGCGACGGCGCCGAACGGGGCGGCGGCGGCCAGCACCTGCGGCACCGCATAGACGGTCAGGCCGGCCAGGGCGCCGTATTGCAGGCCGTTCAGATGGATCAGGCCGCCCAGCAAGGGCAGGGTCAGCACCACAATCACGCCGAGCACGGCGGTGAAGGCGATGGAGGCGGCGACCTCTTCGCCGTCAGCGTCGATGACGGGGGCCACGGCGGCGATGGCGGAGTTGCCGCAGATGGCGTTGCCACAGGCGATCAGGAGGGCCATGCGAGGGTTCAGGCCCAGGGCGCGGCCGACGCCGAAACCGACGACGATTCCGACGACGACCAAAAGTAGGATTCCGACGACGAAAGATACGCCCAGCGACAACAGGGTCGCGGCGCTGACCGAGGCGCCCAGCAGGACCACCGCGACCTCCAGCAGGGTCTTGGCCGAGAAGTCGATGCCGGCCTTGAACCGCACATCGGGAGTCCAGGCGGTGCGGACGGCGGCGCCCAGCAGTATGGCAAGCACCAGCGGCTCCAGCCAGACATGGCCGATGACGTCGCGCTCGATGCTGGTCAGGCCGATGGCCGCCAGGGTGACCAGCAGGCACAGCATGACGCCTGGGCGGATCGCCCGTCCGAACGCCGTCGCCGACGCCAGTGACGGCGTGTGCGCGGGCGCGGGCAGGGCGGCGGACTTCATGGTCAAGCCTGATGCGCCCGCTCTCGACGGCGGTCCAACGGATAGTTATGGTCATTTCAATCCGATTTGGAGATTAATCGTGACCCTGGAACGCCTGCGCATCTTCGTCGCCGTGGCCGAGCGCGACCATGTGACGGCGGCGGCGCGGGCGCTGAACCTGACGCAGTCGGCGGTGTCGAATGCGCTGGCGGCGCTGGAGGCCGAGCATGACGTGCGGCTGTTCGACCGGGTCGGGCGGGGCGTCGTGTTGAACGAGACCGGCCGGGCCTTCCTGCCCGAAGCGAAGGCGGTGCTGGCGCGGGCAGCGGCGGCGGAAGCCGCGCTGGCGGACATGAGCGCCCTGCGGCGCGGACGGCTGGCGGTGTTCGCCAGCCAGACCATCGCCAGTTACTGGCTGCCGCGCCGGCTGGTGGATTTCCACACGGCCTATCCGGGCGTCGAACTGGCGGTCGAGATCGGCAACACGCGCGAGGCGGCGCAGGCGGTGCTGAGCGGCGCGGCCGAGATCGGCCTGGTCGAGGGGGCGGTGGACGAACCGGCCCTGTCGCAGGTTCAGGTAGGGTCGGACCGGCTGGCGGTGCTGGTGACGCCGGATCATCCCTGGGCGACGCGACGGCGTTTGGAGGCGAGCGATCTGGCGGGCCAGCCTTGGGTGCTGCGCGAGGTCGGGTCGGGAACGCGGTCGACGCTGGAGGCGGCGGTGCGGGGCATGGGGGTCGATCCCGCGACCCTGTCGGTGTCGATGACCCTGCCGTCGAACGAGGCCGTGCTGGCGGCGGCGGAGGCGGGGGCGGGGGCGACGGCCCTGTCGGAAAGCGTGGCCTATGCGTCGGTGGCGGCCGGACGACTGGTGACGGCACCCTTCACCCTACCGGAACGGCCGTTCCGGTTGTTAAGGCACAGGGAGCGGTATCGCAGCCGAGCGGGGGATGTGTTCGTGGAAGCGATGGGTTAGGGCCACTTCACCACCGGCGGCATGGACGACAGGATCGAGTCGACGTTCCCGCCGGTCTTCAGGCCGAACATGGTGCCGCGGTCGTAGAGCAGGTTGAACTCGACGTAGCGGCCGCGCCGGATCAGTTGTTCCTCGCGCTCTTCCGCCGTCCAGGGCTCGGCCATGCGGGCGGCGACGATGCGGGGATAGACGTCCAGGAAGGCCAGGCCGATGTCGCGGGTGAAGGCGAAGTCGCGGTCGTAGTCGCCGCTGTCGTGATGGTCGTAGAAGACGCCGCCGGTGCCGCGCGGCTCCTTGCGGTGGGGCAGGTAGAAATACTCGTCGCACCAGGCCTTGTACTTGGCGTGCCAGTCCGGGTCGTGGGCGTCGCAGGCGGCCTGCATGGCGGCGTGGAAGGCGACGGTGTCGGGGTGATCCTGACGACGATCCGCCATCAGCACGGGCGTCAGGTCGCCGCCGCCGCCGAACCAGCTCTTGGTCGTGGCGATGAAACGGGTGTTCATATGCACCGCCGGGATGCGTGGGCTGACCGGATGGCAGATCAGGCTGACGCCCGTGGCGAAGAAGCGCGGATCGACGTCGGCGCCGGGCACGGTCTTCGCATAGTCGGCGGGGAAGCTGCCGTGGACGGTCGAGACGTGGACGCCGACCTTCTCGAAAAGGCGACCATGCATCATGCCCATGACGCCGCCGCCGCCTTCCGTGCGGTCCCAGGCGGTGCGGACGAAGCGGCCGGGCTCGCCGGGAAACAGGTCGGCAGGGGCGGCATCCTCCAGCGCCTCGAAGGCGGCATGGATGCGGTCGCGCAGATGTTCGAACCAGGCGCGGGTCTCGACCTTCTTGAGGTCGAGCGGATCGGAGAAGACGGCGTCGCTCATGGCGCGCTTGAACCACGTCGCGGCGGCGGCGTCATCCGGACAGGTTGTCATAAGCGGAATCGCGGGCGCTAATGGCCGCCTGCCGTTTTCAGGAAGCCTGCCCATGATCCGTCGTCTCGTCTCCGTCGCCGTCATATCGCTCGCGGTGGGAGGCGCGGCCCATGCCCAGGAGGCGGACGAGGCGCGGGTGATGGAGATCTTGAAGACCACGCCGCTGATCGACGGGCACAACGACCTGCCGTGGGCGCTGAGGCAGCAGTATGGGAACGACGTTTATGCCGTTGATTTGACGAAAAATCTGGCGGCGTCCACCAAGCTTCATACCGACATCGTGCGGCTGAGGGCCGGGGGCGTCGGCGGTCAGTTCTGGTCCGTCTATGTGCCCGCCAGCCTGACGCCGCTGGAGGCTGTCGAGGAGACGTTCGAACAGATCGACACGGCGAAACGGATCATCGCCGCCCATCCCGAGACCTTCGGCCTGGCGACCACGGCGGATCAGGTGGATGCGGTGTTCAAGTCGGGCCGGATCGCCAGCCTGATCGGGATGGAGGGCGGCTATTCCATCGACGATTCCCTGGCCCTGCTGCGGGAGTTCTATCGGGCCGGCGCGCGCTACATGACCCTGACTCACTCCAAGACCACGACCTGGGCCGACAGCGCGACGGACGCGCCGAAATGGGGCGGGCTCAGTCCGTTCGGCGAAGACGTGATCAGGGAGATGAACCGGCTGGGGATGATGGTGGACCTGAGCCACGTCTCCGAGGAGACGATGCTGGACGCCATGCGGGTCTCTGATGCGCCGGTGATCTTTTCCCACTCGTCGGCGCGGGCGGTGACGGATCACCCGCGCAACGTGCCGGACCGGGTGCTGCGGATGATGCCCCAGGACGGCGGCATCGTGATGATCAACCTGGTGCCCGGCTTCGTGTCCGAACGGGTTCGGGCGTGGAACGGGGCCAAGGCGGGCGAAGAGGCGCGGCTGAAGACGCTGAACCCCGGCGATCCCGGCGCGGTCGAGGCCGGACTGACCGCCTGGACCACTGCCAATCCGACGCCGCAGGCGACGCTGGCCGACGTGGTGGCGCATATTCAGCATGTGCGAGAGGTCGCAGGTATCGACCATGTCGGCCTGGGCGCCGATTTCGACGGCATCGGCAGCCTGCCCGAGGGCATGGGCGGGGTGGACGCCTATCCGCGCATCCTGGCGGCGCTGATGGAAGCTGGCTGGACTGAGGCGGACATCCGCAAGATCGCCGGCGAGAACCTGTTGCGGGTCATGCGGGCCGTCGAGGCCGTGGCGGCGTCAAAGGCCGACGAACGGCCGTCGATGGCGCGGCTGGAGCCTTAGGCAGGAGCCATCGACACCTTGTCGGCGACATGGGCCTGAAGGACGCGAGCAAGGTCGCGTTCGATGTCATCGGCGCTGTGCTGTG
Source organism: Brevundimonas sp. AC546 (assembly GCF_979258305.1). Taxonomy (NCBI): domain Bacteria; kingdom Pseudomonadati; phylum Pseudomonadota; class Alphaproteobacteria; order Caulobacterales; family Caulobacteraceae; genus Brevundimonas; species Brevundimonas sp. AC546. Next base: position 1,137,754 of record NZ_OZ409849.1, on the reverse strand, counting down.
GCGTCACTTCAACATAAGCCACGCCAGCGCGTTGCAGCGCGGCCTTCTTGACGGCGTCCCGCGCGTAGGCTGTGCCCTGATAATGACCTTCGCCCTGATATTCGATGGCCGCCAGGGGCCAGCCGCCGTTGGATATGATCAGGATATCGACACGCTTGCTGTTGATCGCGCGAAAGGCGTCGTCGTCTGGTGATCGCAGAATCTCACCAAGGCATACCTGCGCCATCACCCGCCCCTTGATGTCGAGGCGCTTCATCGCCCGTTCTGCGGCATAGAAGACCGAAGCTTCGGCGCGGGACATCAGGGGTCGGGCCTGGAAGACGGCGCCCATCACCGTATCGAGTTGGGCCGTCGCGATTTGTGGCCGCATAGCGATCTTGGCGCCGGGCTTGAACTTGGCGATGGCCGCGCGTCGTGCTGCACGCCGCTTGCCTCGTTTGCGGCTGAGTTCCCAGCCACCGACGATCACGAGAAAGGCGACGATCGCCACCAAGGTCGGAGCCGTGTCCATTGTGATCTGCATCCTCGTCTAAGCTTCGGGATGTCTGTCTATCAATGCAGGATTGTAGAGCGCCTTAGCAGACGAGGTAAACGCCGTTTATCCGATCCCGCCGGTCTGGCGCAGGCCTTCCCACAGGGCGATGCCGGCGGTGACGGAGAGGTTTAGCGAGCGGGCGGCGGGGCGCAGCGGCACGACGACGCGAGCGTCGGCGGCGGCGTGGACGTAGTCGGGGGCGCCGGCGCTCTCCTTGCCAAACAGAAGCACGTCGTCAGGCTGGAAGACGAAGTCGGGCAGGGGCGTGGCGCCGCGCGTTGTGAACAGAACCAGCCGTCCGGCGGGACGATCGGCCTGGAAAGCCTCCCAATCGGCATGGCGGGTCATGTGCGACAGGGGGCCGTAATCAAGGGCCGCGCGCTTCATGGCGCGGTCGTCGAACCGGAAGCCGGTCGGCTCGATCACGTGCAGATCGACGCCGAAACAGGCCGACAATCGGATGCAGGCTCCGACGTTCTGAGGAATGTCCGGTTGAAAAAGGGCGAGACGCATTCTAAGGCCTGACATACGCGCGGCGAGGGGGTTTGTCGCGGTCTGTTTGCGAGCGTTTCGCAAGAAACGTCAGCAGCTTGCGTCGAACGGGCGCAAGTCTCGGGCCGTCGGGGATTTCCGGCGTCTATTGTTGGTTCGTGCCGTGGCTGGGAGAGGCTCCTGAGCTTCTTCCGCGGCGTTCGAGAGGTGGAAACGTGGCCGAATCGGTCGTGCATACCGAAGACACTCACAGCCCCGAGGGCGGTGATCCTAATCGTCGTGACTTCATCTACATCGCAGCGGGCGCTGCGGCGGTCGGCGCGGGGGCGATGATCGCCTGGCCGCTGATCAATCAGATGAACCCGGCCGCCGACACCCTGGCCCTGGCGTCGATCGAGTTCGACCTGACCAAGGTTCAGGAAGGCCAGCAGGTCGTCATCAAATGGCAGGGCAAGCCGGTGTTCGTGCGTTACCGCACCCCGGCCGAGCTGCAGCGCGTGATCGCGGACGATCACGCCTCGGACCTGAAGCAGCCGCAGACGGACGCCGAACGGACCAAGCCGGGTCACGAGAAATATCTGGTCGTCGTCGGTTCCTGCACCCATCTCGGCTGCGTTCCGACGTTCGGCGCGGGCGATTTCGGCGGCTGGTTCTGCCCCTGCCACGGCTCGCACTACGATGCGTCCGGCCGTATTCGCAAGGGGCCTGCGCCCCTGAACCTTGTTGTGCCGGAATACGATTACCTGTCCGACACCCGCGTCAAGATCGGTTGAGGACCAAGGGGGGATCATGAGCGATCACGAGAGCACCTACGTCCCGAAAACGGGCGTCGAGAAGTGGCTGGACACCCGGCTGCCGATCATCCGTTTCGGCGCGGACTACATGTCCCTGCCGACGCCGCGGAACCTGAACTACTGGTGGACCTTCGGCGGCATCCTGGCCCTGTGCCTGATGACGCAGATCGTCACCGGCATCGTTCTGGCCATGCACTATACGCCGAACGTCGATCTGGCCTTCGCCTCGGTCGAGCGCATCATGCGCGACGTCAACGGCGGCTGGTTGCTGCGCTACGTTCACGCCAACGGCGCGTCGATGTTCTTCATCGCCGTCTATCTGCACATGCTGCGGGGGCTGTACTACGGCTCCTACAAGGCGCCGCGCGAGATGATCTGGATCATCGGCTGCGTGATTTTCTTCCTGATGATCGCCACCGCCTTCCTGGGCTACGTCCTGCCGTGGGGCCAGATGTCGTTCTGGGGCGCGGAGGTCATCACCAACCTGATCGGCGCCATTCCGGTGCTGGGCGAGCCGATCCTGATCTGGCTGCGCGGCGGACCGGCGATCGACAATGCGACGCTGAACCGCTTCTTCTCGCTGCACTATCTGCTTCCCTTCGCCATCCTGGGCTGCGTCGTGCTGCACCTTTGGGCGCTGCACGCTGCGGGTCAGAACAACCCGGTCGGCATCCTGATCCCCAAGGATCGGGAGAAGAAGGACATGCTGCCCTTCCACCCGTATTTCACGGTCAAGGACGGGTTCGCGATCATCCTGTTCCTGATCCTGTTCGCGATCTTCGTCTTCTATCAGCCGAACGCCCTGGGCCACGCCGACAACTATATCCCGGCCAACCCGCTGGTGACGCCGGCGCACATCGTGCCCGAGTGGTACATGCTGCCCTTCTACGCGATCCTGCGCGCCATCCCGGACAAGTTCGGCGGCGTGGTGGCGATGTTCAGCGCCATCGGCGTGTTGTTCGTCCTGCCCTGGTTGGATACGTCCAAGGTGCGCTCGATGCGTTACCGTCCGACGATGCGGACCTTCTTCATCATATTCCTGGTGGTGGGCGTGGGTCTGGGCTGGTGCGGTGGTCAGCTGCCTGACGCGCCGGTGATCGGGTCGTTCAAGACCTTCACCCTGATCGACGGCGACCTGAACTCCTTCCTGTGGCTGACGCGGGTGTTCACCCTCTATTACTTCGCCTTCTTCCTGATCATCATGCCGTTGGTCGGATTGAAGGAGCAGCCGCTGCCGATCCCGGCGACGATTTCCGAACCGGTGCTGACCGGCGCGGACGCCGTCGAGCAGAAGGGCTGAGGGTCATGACGATTGGAATGAAGACCGTGTCGATCAAAAAGATCATCGCCTCGGCCGCCATCGTGCTGAGCCTGGGTTTGGGCCTGATGAGCGCCGCCCCCGCCATGGCGGCCGGCGCCGCCGCCCACCCGCGCTCGGGCGGTTTCAGCTTCGAGGGGCCGTTCGGAACCTATGACCAGGGTCAGCTGCAACGCGGCTACAAGGTCTATCACGAGGTCTGCGCCGCCTGTCACGGCATGAACCTGATGCACTATCGGAACCTGGGCGACCGTCACGGGCCGTTCTGGAATCCGAAATACCCGAACCCGAACGACAACCCTGTCGTGAAGGCCCTGGCCAAGGAAGTGCAGGTCGGCGACATCGACAGCGAGACCGGCGAGGCGATCCAGCGCGACGCCACCCCGGCCGACAAGTTCCGCTCGCCTTACCCGAACGCTACGGCGGCGGCGGCGGGCAACGGCGGCGCCGCGCCGCCCGACCTGTCGGTCATGGCCAAGGCCCGTCACGACGGCGCCAACTACATCTATTCGCTGCTGTCGGGCTACAAGGCCCCGCCGGCCGGACTGCAGATCCGCGACGGCCAGCACTACAACCCCTATATGGCCGGCGACCTGACGCCATTCTGGACGGGCGATCATCACGATGTGCCGCCCGGCGGCTTCATCGCCATGCCGCCGCCCCTGCAGAACGGGCAGGTGACCTATGACGACGGTTCGCCCCAGACGGTGGACCAATACGCCAAGGACGTCGCGGCCTTCATCGCCTGGACGTCGGAACCCAAGATGGTCGAGCGCAAGCAGGCGGGCTTCGGCGTGCTGATCTATCTGCTGCTGTTCGCTGGCATCACCTACGTCGCCTACCGCCGGATCTGGAAGGGCGTCGCCCACTAAAGGGTCGCCGTCCGTTCGAAATCTTTAGCCCGCCGAAGTTCGCTTCGGCGGGCTTTTTCGTTTGCGACGAATGGCTTCTAAGACGCCTGGACATCAGCGGCTTGCCGGCGGGTTGTTTCCATCGCGTCTAGGTAGCAAAGGCTCGCATGGTATGCCTACATCCCAACAACGATCTTGGGAGATGACCATGTTTGTGACGGCTCTTGCTTTGGCGTTGGCGACATTGGCCGCGCCGCAATCTTCCACTCCGACATCGTCGAACTCGCAGGTGATCTATGCGGTGGGCGGTGGTCTGGCGCGGTTCGACGACAATGACCGTCGTCTGATCGTCGAAAACGAGCGGCGTGATCAGATTCAGCGCTGGCGTCAGGTCGTGATCAACCAGCGGATCGAACTTGCGGATCGTCTTGATCGGATGATCGCTAGCGGCGACTGCGCCGGTGCACGTGATCTGGCTGTTCGCGGACGATATGCCGACATCCGCGAGGCCTTGACCAAGACCTGCGATGCACATGAGGCTGCAATCCAAGGCTGACGTAAGGGCGGGATTGTGTCGACAGTCGGGTGATCGCCCCCTAGGGTTCCTCATCCGTTTTCGGCTGTGGGGCCACTGTTCATGCGTCTTGTTTCTTCGTTCGCCGCCGTCCTGTTGGCGGGCGCCGCCTTGTCGGCCTGCGCCACGGCAACTGATCCCGCAGCGGTTCACACCGTCCCGGTCTTCGACGCCGAGCGGATTTCGCAGGACATCAAGACCCTGTCGGACGACAGCTATGAGGGACGCGGCATCGCCACGCCGGCGGAAGAGAAGGTCGTGCGCTATCTGAGCGAAGGCTATGCCGCCGCCGGTTTCGAGCCGGGCGGACCAAACGGTCAGTGGACGCAGGACGTGATCCTGAACCGCTTCACCCAGTCCAATGTCCAGGCCTCGCTGAAGCTGGGCGACTGGACCCTGCCGATGACCCAAGGGCGCGAGGTCGCCATTTCGACCCGCCGCCCGGCCGAGCACGTCAGCCTGAAGGACGCACCTCTGGTCTTCGTCGGTTACGGCATCGATGCGCCCGAACGCCAGTGGAACGACTTCAAGGGACAGGACCTGCGCGGCAAGATTCTGGTCGTGCTGGTCAACGACGCCGACTTCGAGGAGCCGGCGCTGGACACTTTCGGCGGCAAGGCCATGACCTATTACGGCCGCTGGACCTACAAATACGAAGAGGCGGCCAAGCACGGCGCGGCGGGCGTGCTGATCGTGCACGAGACGGCGCCGGCTTCGTATGGCTGGCAAACGGTCGCCAACTCGTGGGGCGTGCCGCAGTTCGACATCTTGCGCCAGAATGCGGCGGCCGAGCGCGTGTCGATGGAGGGCTGGATCCAGCGTGACGTGGCCGTCGATCTGTTCCGCCGCGCCGGCCTCGATTTCGAGGCGCTGAAGGTCCAGGCGCGCAGCCGCGACTTCCAGCCCGTCGCCCTGACCGGCGCGTCCTTCTCGACCGAGTTCGACGTGGCGACCAATCAGGTCACCAGCCACAATGTTATCGCCCGCCTGCCGGGTGCGACCCATCCCGACGAGACGGTCCTCTATACCGCCCACTGGGACCATATCGGCATGGGCGAGCCGGACGCGACGGGCGACCGCATCTTCAACGGCGCGGTGGACAACGCCTCGGGCACGGCGGGCCTGTTGGAGTTGGCGCGGATGTTCGGCGGCGCGCCGCGCACCGATCGATCCATCGTGATCATCAGCTTCACCGGCGAGGAAAGCGGTTTGCTGGGCTCGGAATACTATGCCGTCAATCCGGTCTATCCGTTGGCCAAGACGGTCGGCGGCTTCAATATGGATTCGATGAACGTCTATGGCCGCGTCACCGGCCTGGGCGTCACCGGCTATGGTCAGTCGGACTTCGACGAGCGTCTGGCGGCGGCCATTCAGCTACAGGGTCGGACCCTGGTTCCCGATTACGAGAACGCGGCCGGCACCTACTATCGCTCCGACCACTTCCCCCTGGCCAAGCGCGGTGTGCCGATGGCCTATGCCGGCAGCCGAGGCGACTTCCGCGATGCGCCGATCGCCGAGCGTGAAGCGGCGCGAGCCGAATACGGCGCCAAACGCTATCACCAGGCGGCGGACGAATGGTCGCCGGACTGGGACTATCGCGGCATGATCGAGGACCTGACGGTCTTCTATGACGTCGGCCGCGCCCTGGCGAACGGTCGCGACTGGCCGGAATGGAAGCCGGGGTCGGAGTTCGGCCCGGTGCGCGCCACTTCGGCGTCCGAGCGCCGCTAAACCGCAGAAATCGAAGCAGGGGGCGGAGAGATATCTCCGCCCTTTCGTCGTTGTCCTTATTGAGTGCGCCTCATGATCCTCCGTCGTTTTTCCTTCGTCGCCTTCTCGGCGCTCGCCCTTGCCGCCTGCGCAACTGCACCAGTCGCCGTACCGACGCCCCGGCTCGACGCCTTCGCCGTCGCATCGGCCGCGACGCCCCAGTTCAGCGCCCAGCGCCTGTCGGACCACATCAAATATCTGGCGTCGGACGAGATGGAGGGCCGGTTCCCCGGCCTGGTCGGAGAACGGCTGACGCTGGCCTATTTGCAGGCCCAGTATGAGGCGATGGGGCTGGAGCCGGGCGGTCGGGACGGATCGTGGCTGCAGCCGGTCGATCTGGTGCGGTTCACGCCGCAGCGGGCGCCGACGGCGTCGTGGGCCGGGGCGGACGGCGTTTCGCATCCGCTGGTTTCGGGGACCGACATCACCCTGCGCGCCGGCTCGGCCGATCCCGTCGTGAAGGCCGAGGCGCCGCTGGTCTTCGCTGGATTCGGCATTTCAGCGCCGACCTGGGACGACTATGGCGATGCAGACCTGACGGGCAAGATCGTAGTCGTGCTGCGTGGTCAGCCGACGTCGATGGGCGAGGATCCGAACTTCTACGGCTCGACCACCCACAAGACGCAAGAAGCCCTGAAGCGCGGAGCCGTGGGGGTCATCACGCTTCAGGATCAGGACAACCGGTGGCGTCGCGCCGTGGGCGGGGCGACCCGGCCGCAGATGACGGTCAAGGGCGCTGAGGATCCGCGCTTCACCGGGGCGATCAATCTGGCCGCCGCGACGGCCATCGGCGGCGCGGCGCTGACCGACGCGGTCGAGCGGGCCAAGACGAGCGCCCTGGGCGGCGCCGTCGATCTGGGCGCGCAGCTGAGCGTGGACATCGCCGAGACGACCGAGGTCATCCACTCCAACAATCTGCTGGCTAAGATTCCCGGCACGGAACGGCCGGACGAATATGTCTTCTACTCCGCCCACTGGGACCACGTCGGAAAGGCGAAGACGCCGAACGCCGAGGGCGACGACATCTTCAACGGCGCCTGGGACAATGCCTCGGGCACGGCGGGCCTGATCGAGATGGCGCGCGCGTTCAAGGCGGGGCCTGCGCCGAAACGCACCGTGGTCTTCCTGCACGTCACGGCCGAGGAGCAGGGATTGCTGGGGTCCGAGGCCTATGCCGCCGATCCGGTCTATCCGCTGGCGAAGACGGCGGCGGACATCAACATCGACATGCTGCCCTTCACGCCGGCGACGCGGGATGTGGCGGTGTTTGGGGTCGGCAAGTCGGAGCTGGAGGACATCCTGGGGCGGTTCGCCGCTGTGCAGGGTCGGGTGGTGACGGGCGACGGCTATCCCGAAGAGGGCTTCTACTACCGCTCGGACCATTTCAACTTCGCGGCGGGCGGGGTGCCGGCCCTGATGCCGTGGACCGGCCGCGATTTCGTCGAGGGCGGGATCGCGGTCGGGAAACCCTATTACGAGGCGGCGATGGCGAAGGACTACCACCAGCTCAGCGATGAATGGCGCGCCGACTACGACTTCACGGCGGCGTTGCAGAATCTGGACCTGCTGTATCGGCTGGGCTTGACGGTGGCCGACAGCGAAAGCTGGCCCGCGTGGAAGCCGACGGCCGAGTTCAACGCCATTCGCGACCGCACGGCCGACCAACGGCGGTGAATTGCCCTCTGTCTCGTTATCCTAGGGCTTGTCCCTAGGATCCAAACTCCCGGTTTCGACGACAGTGCTCGTAGTACAAACACCGGGACTCTGGATCCTCGCCACAAGGGCGAGGATGACGGGCTGGGGAAGTCAGGCCGCCGCGAACGGATAGGGGCTCACCGACTTCGACCAGTCATCGACCGCCAGCGGGCGATCGATGGGCGCGGCGGCGCGCTCGGCGCAGGGGTGGCGGTGGCACAGGCGGCAGGCGGGACCGATGGGCGTCACCTCTGGGTTTTGCAGGTCGACGCCGTGGGCATAGGCCAGACGGGACGCGTGACGCAGTTCGCAGCCCAGGCCGACGGCGAGGTCGTGGCTCTCGCCATAGCCGTCGTGGCCCTGGCGTTCGACGGTGCGGGCGAATGTGAACCAGCGCCCACCATCTGGCGTCTCGATGATCTGGGTGACGATCCGGCCGGGCGTACGGAAGGCGGAATGCAGCCGCCAGCGCGGGCATGCCCCGCCGAAACGCGAAAAGGGGAAGGCCCCGGCCGCATAGCGTTTGGAGATGTTGCCCGCCTGATCGACCCGCATCAGGAAGAAGGGCACGCCGCGCGCGGTGGGGCGCGACAGGGTGGTCAGGCGGTGCGCGGCCTGTTCGTAGCTGACGCCGAACCGGGCCTGGAGCCGGGCCAGGTCGTAGCCTGTGTCCTCGGCCGTGCGCTGGAAGGCGGCGTAGGGCATCAGGGTCGCTGCGGCGAGGGTGTTGGTCAGGGCGACCTTGAGCAAGGATCGCGTCGCATCGTCGGGGGCGTTGGCGGCCTGGGCCATGTCGTGCAGGGCCGGGCCGTGTTCGACCAAGGCCAACTGATAGGCGACGGCGAAGGCGCGCGAAGAGGGACCGAGCGTTTCGGACAACAGCAGACGGCGGCGGTGCAGGTCGTAGCGGCGGGTCCACTCCACCATTACCTCGGCCGGCAGGGTGCGGACGCCCAGGTCGTGTTTGGCCGCCAGCCGGTGGCGTGCGGCGGGCTCGAACCCGTCGGCGTGGACGGGCGCATCGGCCGCCAAGGCGTCGGACAGGGCCTCGCCCATCTGGTCCAGCTCGGAGAAGTGGTTGCCGCGCGACTGAAGGTATTCGCGCACCCATTCGGCGGGGCTGGTTTCGATCAGGCTCTCGCCGGTTTCGGCCGCCGCACGGGCGCGGGTGCGGCCGTCGTCAAAGGCTTGGTAGAGGCGCAGCAGGGCGTCGGCGACGCCGGGCGCCTCTTCCAGCAGTTGCACCAATTCATGGCGCGGCGCGGACAGGCCCTTGAACAGAGGGTCGGCCAGGATTTCGGTCAGCCGCGCCTCGTCGGCGGCGACGCCCTGGTTCAGGCTTCGCAGATCGACGTCATAGGTGTCGGCGAGGCGCAGCAACAGCTGGGCCGACACGGGGCGCTGGTTGCGCTCTATGTGATTGAGGTAGCTTGGAGAAACGTCCAGGTCGGCGGCCATGGCCGTCTGGGTCAAGCCGAGGTCGCGCCGCAGACGTTTGAGCCGGGCACCCAGGAACAGCTTACGATCAGCGGCGATGTTCATTGTCACAAGATGTCATAACATGACCGATATAGAAAGTCATATTATGACAAGATGACTTTGTTGTTGTGGCTCGAGCTGTGTCAGTTTTGACCGCTACGTGTTCTTGTCCCTGAGACGGCGGCTGCGGCCGCGCCCATCAGAGACCGAGTTCGACCATGACCACCTTCGCTGACCTGGTTCCATCGCCTGCCGGCCGTTTCGACGGCATCGAGCGCCCCTACACCCCGGAGGACGTTCTGCGCCTGCGTGGTTCGGTGCCAGTCACCCACACGCTGGCTGAACGCGGCGCCAATCGCCTTTGGCAGCTTCTGCACGACGAACCCTTCATCAACGCTCTGGGCGCCGTCACCGGCAACCAGGCCATGCAGATGGTCCGGGCCGGGCTGAAGGCCATCTATCTGTCGGGCTGGCAGGTCGCGGCCGACGCCAATACGGCCGGGGCCATGTATCCCGACCAGTCGCTGTACCCGGCCAACGCCGCGCCGGAGCTGTGCCGCCGCATCAACCGGACCCTGCAGCGCGCCGACCAGATCGAACACGCCGAGGGCGGGGCCAAGCGCGACTGGTTCGCGCCCATCGTCGCGGATGCGGAGGCCGGCTTCGGCGGGCCGCTGAACAGCTTCGAGATCATGAAGGCCTTCATCGAGGCGGGCGCCGCCGGTGTCCACTTCGAGGACCAGCTGGCGTCCGAGAAGAAGTGCGGCCACCTGGGCGGCAAGGTGCTGATCCCGACCCAGGCGCACGAGCGCAATCTGGTCGCCGCGCGTCTGGCCGCCGACGTCATGGGCACGCCGACCATTACGGTCGCACGTACCGACGCCGAAAGCGCCCAACTGATCACATCTGACATCGACGAGCGGGACCAGCCCTTCATCGACCGCGATAACCGCACGCCGGAGGGCTTCTTCCGCCTGAAGGAGGGCACGGGCCTGGACCACTGCATCGCGCGCGGCCTGTCCTATGCCAACATCGCCGACCTGTTGTGGTGGGAGACCTCGCACCCCGATCTGGATGACGCGAAGAAGTTCGCCGAGGCCGTGCAGAAGCAGCACCCGGGCAAGCTGATGGCCTACAACTGTTCGCCGTCCTTCAATTGGAAGGCCAAGCTGGACGACGCCACCATCGCCAAGTTCCAGCGCGAGCTGGGGGCCATGGGCTACAAGTTCCAGTTCGTGACCCTGGCGGGCTTCCACAGCCTGAACAACTCCATGTTCGAGCTGGCGGACGGTTATCGCGATCGCGGCATGGCGGCCTATTCGGAGCTGCAACAGCGCGAGTTCGCCAACGAGGCCATCGGCTACACCGCCACGCGTCACCAGCGCGAAGTCGGCACCGGATATTTCGACCAGGTCGCCACGGTCATTTCCAACGGTCAGTCGTCCACGACGGCGCTGAAGGACTCGACCGAGACCGCCCAGTTCACCCACGCGGCTTAATCCAGGAAAGGAACCACACAATGGAACCGCTGACCCGAACCGAAGCCATCATCGATTTCTGCCTGGCGCCCCTGGCGCTCGACACCGGCACGGAGGCCGAGCGAGAGGTGCGCCGTCGCATGACCCATGTGCTGCGAACCTATCAGGCCAAGACCGCAGCGCCGGTCGCCGTGGACTTCTCGTCCATGCCGTCCCAGGTGATCAATGAGGCGGCCCACGGCTACGAATAGGCCGTTCGCCCAAAGAAAAAGGCCCGCTCCGATCGCTCGGGGCGGGCCTTGTCGTGCTGGACGCGGTTTAGCGCGGGCCGGACGGCGTCGTGTTCAGCGACTGGGTCGCGGTGCCGGCGGCCGCCGGGACGGGCGTCTGAGGAACCGAGACCGAGATGGGCGTGCGCGCCGGGGCGGCGCCGGTTTCCTGGGGATCACCGACGATGATGGTGGTGATCTGGGTCGCTTCGGTCGTGCAGGTGGCCAGGTCGCGGGTCACGTGGCGGCCCAGGCAGAAGACGTCCTCGTAGCTGGGGCGCGAGGCGGCCAGGCACTGGAACAGCATAAGCTTGGACATGTTGAGGCAGAACTCGCTGTTCGGCTCGCGCGTCAGGGCCTCGGTATTTACCCGCGCCTCGTCGCCGCCGGAACCCAGAGCGGCGAGGGCGGCGATGGCCAGCGAACGAACCACGGCAGGCGTGTAGGGCGGCGCCTTGCGCGAGGGTTCGACAGCTAGGCCCGTGCCGCTGTTGGCGGCGGCGAACAGCAGGTTGGCTTCGTCGGCAGAGGGCAGCATGTCCACGTCAGACAGGGTCTTAGCGCTTTCCAGACGGACTTCGCGATGCGGGATCGGCACGATGGCCCAACTGCGGCGCGGATCGCTGCGGCCCTGGATGGTATAGGCGTCCTGCTCGATGGCCTCGGCGATGCCGCGCATGGCAATCGCGTCCTTGCCGATGGTGCTGGAAATCAGGCCGGCGGCGGCGTCGGCGCCGGGCAGGGTGGCGGCATAGGCCGGATCGGCGATGATCTGGGCGACCATCTGCTGGCGCTGGACAGGATCGATGGCGTACTGGCGCACGCCGGCGACGAACTCGGGCGACTGCAGGGCGATGATCGAGCCATAAGCGATCAGGCCGCGCGACAACTGGTTGGGATCATAGGATGCGCCCTTGCGCAGGGCGACCTGGATCGATTCGGCGTCGGGGAATCCACCCGGCTGGATCGTGCGGGCCTCGCGCAGGAAGGCGACGTAGATGGAGGCGGCGTCCGCCACGTCCTTATTCAGCGAAATGGGCGGGGGCTGGCGGGCGGCCAGCTCCGCCGCAAGACGTTGCGCTTCCAGCTCAGCCTTCGACGGTCCGCTCTCGCAGCTGGCGAGCAGGACGGCGGCGGCGAGGGCGGCGGCGGAAAGGCCGCGGCTCAGGAGGGCCGATTTCATGGAGACTTCCTCAGGCGATCACGCGCGCAAAAGCGCCAACACTATTGGCGCTTATAAGGCAGGCCCTATGGTTATCCGAAGGTTAATCGAAGAGCTTGGAAACCGATTCCTCGTTCGCGATCCGTCGGATAGCCTCGCCGACGAGCGGAGCCACGGAAACCGTTCGGATTTTCGGGCAGTTCAAAACTTCGTGGGGTTGCTCGATGGAGTTGGTGATCACCAACTCCTTCAGCGGGCCGTCGGTGATCCGCTGGACGGCCGGGCCGGACAGGACGCCGTGGCTGATATAGGCCGAGACCTCGGTCGCGCCCTGGTCGATCAGGGCCTTGGCGGCGTTGACCAGGGTGCCTCCCGAATCGACGATGTCGTCGAACAGGATGCAGCGGCGGCCCTGAACGTCGCCGATGATGTTCATGACTTCGCTCTCGCCCGCCTTGGGCCGGCGCTTGTCGACGATGGCCAGGTCTGCGTCCAGGCGGCTGGCCAGCGAGCGGGCGCGCACCACGCCGCCGACATCGGGAGAGACGATCATCAGGTCGTCGCCGCGGGCGTATCTTTCCTTGATGTCCTGCGCCAGCACGGGCGTGGCCACCAGATTGTCGGTCGGAATGTCGAAGAAGCCCTGGATCTGGCCCGCGTGCAGATCCATCGTCAGGACGCGGTCGGCGCCGGCGCGGGTGATCAGATTGGCGACCAGTTTGGCCGAGATCGGCGTGCGGCCGCCGGTCTTACGATCCTGACGCGCATAGCCGAAATAGGGGATGACGGCCGTGATCCGCCGCGCCGAGGCTCGCACCAGGGCGTCGGTGATAATCAGCAGCTCCATCAGGTTGTCGTTCGCCGGATAGGAGGTCGACTGAAGGATGAAGACATCCTCGCCGCGCACGTTCTCCTCGATGATGGCGAAGACCTCGTTGTCGGCGAACCGCTTGACCTGGGCCTTGGTGAGCGGCGCATCCAGATGGTCGGCGATCGCCTGGGACAGTGCGCGGTTGGAGTTGCCTGAGAGCAGCTTCATCGGCCGGTCATCCTTTCGCCGTCATCCGCCCCCCATGAACGGCGGTCGGTTGGCGCGCTCTTTACCAGTGGAGCCGGGCAGGGCAAGTCGTATGCTGAGATTTCCTCGGCATGGCGCGGCTCGGTTGCGGGTGCTAGAGGTCGCCGCGTTGGTTTCCGGGGGAACGGCTTAGGGCCTTCCTTCACACGTCATGGGGTCGTCCTTGTCCGCTTCTAAGTTCCGTTCCGGCATGGTGCTGATGGCCGCGGCGATCGCCGCAGTGACGATTTCAGGCTGCGCAGGCAAAGAGCGCCCGCGCCTCGCCTATGAAGAGCGTCCGGTCGAAGCCCTGTACAACACCGGCTATGAGCGCCTGCAGCAGCGCCGTTGGTCGGACGCCGTCGACTATTTCCAGGAAGTGGAACGCCAGCACCCCTATTCGGACTGGGCGCGCCGCGCGATCCTGATGCAGGTCTACGCCTACTATCAGAACAACGCCTACGCCGACGCCATCGCGGCGGCCGACAGGTTCATCCAGCTGTTCCCCGGCAATCCGTCGGCCGCCTACGCCTTCTACATGAAGGCGGTCTGCAACTTCGAGCAGATCACCGACGTGGGTCGCGACCAGGGTTACGCCACCGCCGCCCTCGCGGGTCTGAAGGACGTATCGCGCCGTTATCCGGGCACGCCCTATGCGTCGGACGCCGCCGTCAAGATCGACATGGTCAACGATCAGCTGGCCGGCAAGGAAATGAACATCGGCCGCTACTATCAGCGCGCCAACCAGCCGCTGGCGGCCGTGAACCGCTACAAGTCGGTCATCGCCAACCCCGACTTCCAGCGCACCTCGCATACGCCCGAGGCGCTCTACCGTCTGGTCGAGGTGAACCTGCAGCTGGGCTTGAAGGAAGAGGCGACCCGCAATGGCGCGGTGCTTGGCTACAACTTCCCCGGCAGCCCCTGGTACGCCGAGGCCTACGCCCTCCTGACCGAAAATGGCCAGACGCCGGACAAGGCGCCCGAGGGCAAGCGTGAGAGCTGGCTGCAACGGATCATTCCGGGCTGATCACGCAACGGCTTGTGAAATGCCGCCGGTGTCGGGATTCTGTCGGTCATGATTCGTTCTCCCGGCGCTTGAAGCGATGCTGACCGCCCTTTCCTTTCGCGATGTCGTCCTGGTGGACGTGCTCGATCTCGAGGTCGAGAGCGGCTTGACCGTGCTGACCGGCGAGACCGGGGCCGGCAAGTCGATCATTCTGGACGCCCTGGGCCTGGCGCTGGGCGGACGGGGCGATGCGGGTCTGGTCAGGAACGGCGCCAAACAGGCGGTCGCGACGGCCATCTTCTCCGCGCCCGACGATCCCGATCTTCTGGCCCTCGTCGCCGAGAAGGGGTTCGAGGTCCGGCCGGGCGAGGATTTGATCCTGCGCCGGGTGCTGGGCGCCGACGGCCGCAGCCGCGCCTATGTCAACGATCAGCCTGCCGGGGTGACGGCCCTGCGCGAGATCGGCGCGGCTTTGGTCGAGGTGCATGGACAGCATGAGACGGTCGGCCTGCTGGACTGGCGCACCCATCGCGGCTCGCTGGACGCCTATGGCGGTCTTCAGCCGCAACTGCTGGCGGTCGCGGCGGCTTCGATCAAGCTGAAGGCCGCGGAGGCCAGGCTGGCCGAGTTGAAGGCCCAGGCCGCCGACGCCGCCGCGCGTCTGGAAGAGATAAGCCTGAACCTGTCCGAGCTGGATGCGCTGGATCCGCGCGCCGATGAGGAAACGGAACTGGCGGGCGAACGGGCGCTGCTGGGCGCGGCGGAAAAGGCCATCGCCGATCTTGCCGACGCCCGCATCCAGCTGGGCGGCGACAAGCTGAGCCAAAAGCTGGGCGCGGCCCTTCGCGCCGTCGAACATGCGCGCCAGCGGGCCGGGCAGGCGGGGGCCGAGGGGGATCATCCGGTCATCCTGAAACTGTCCGCCGCCGTTGACGCCATCGACCGCACCATGGTCGAGGCCGCTGAGGCCGTCGCCGCCGTGGATGCCGCCGCCGCCGCCTTCGACTATGAGCCGGGCCGACTGGACAAGGCCGAGGAACGCCTGTTCGCCCTGCGCGCCGCCGCCCGCAAGCTGAACACCACGGTCGATGCCCTGCCGACCTTGCGCATCCGTCTGCGCGAGCAACTGCGGCTGATCGAAGATGGTGAAGAGGCCCTGACCAATGCGGGGCGCGAGGCGGCGGAAGCGGCCGAATCCTATGACTTGGCCGCCGAATTCTTGACCTCGGCGCGCGAGGCGGCGGCCGAGCGCCTGACCGCCGCCGTCATGGGCGAGCTGGGTCCGCTGAAGCTGGAGCGGGCGCGGTTCCGCGTGGCGCTGGAGCCGATTGAGGGCCGGCGCGGCCCGGACGGGGTCGAGACCGTGCGGTTCCAGATCGCCACCAACGCCGGCACCGACTTCGGCCCGCTGGACGCCATCGCGTCCGGGGGCGAACTGGCCCGTTTCGCCCTGGCGATGAAGGCGGCCCTGGCCAGCCGCGAGGACATGCGCCAGCCGGTGATGATCTTCGACGAGGTGGATCAGGGCGTCGGCGGGGCCGTGGCTGAAGCCGTCGGCTCGCGCCTGAAACGCCTGTCGAACGGCGCCCAGGTTCTGGTGGTGACCCACAGTCCGCAGGTGGCGTCGCGCGGCCATGCCCACTGGAAGGTGATGAAGGCCGACCGCGATGGCGTGACGACCACGACTGTCGTCACCCTGGACGACCAGCGTCGCCAGGAAGAGATCGCCCGGATGCTGTCCGGCGCCGAGATCACCGACGAGGCGCGCGCGGCGGCGAGGGCCCTGATCGGCTGACGGACAGGCTCAGACGCCCAGGATCCAGCCTTCTTCCTGCTCGACCTGTGCGATCAACTCGGGCGAGGCGTCCTTGGGCGGGCTGAAGGCCTTGGTCAGGTCGCCGGCCTCGTCCCTGCGGGCCAGGGCCTCGGCGGTCGAACGGACTTGGGCCTGGTCCTTGAATTCGCCTTCGTTCGGCTTGGTCTCGTGCATCGAGGGCCAGACCTCGACGACCAGGGCGGACAGGGGCTCGACGTCGTCGGGCGTCAAGGCACGCCAACCTGTGCCGAAGGGCCAGACGGCGCCGGACGGGCCGAGGCTTTCCAGCAGCCGACGCACGGCCGGGATGCCGACCAGGGTCTGGCCGCCCACGGCGCCTGCGCCGTGCATCTGCCACACGCTCTTGGGCTGAAGTCGGCCCTTGCGTGCCGCGTTCTCGGTGGCGCGGAATTCGGGGATGTCGGCGCCGGAGCCTGCGGGCGGCTTGGTCGTGGTCAGCCAGCGCTGCGCCTGTTTGGCCGGTGCGCCCCACAGGGGCCAGGCCTCGTCGGTCATCAGCCGGTTCATCTTGGCCGCGACCTGATAGCGGTTGTTGGTGTTGTCGGCCTTGTCCACGATGTTCGACGCGATGAACTTCCACATCGCTTGCCACGGGGCCTGCCCCGACGCGCCGTCCAGCTTCAGCCGCGCCGCCGTGCCGACGGGATAGCCGAAGTTGAAGTCCAGCCCGACCAGCACCCGGTCGCCGCGCTTCCTGTGATCCGCCAGGATCGAGGCCAGCAGGGCTTCGCCCTCGGCGCGGGTCGCGACATTGTGGGTCTCGGTATAGAGGCGAAACCGTACGTCGCGCTTCGCCACGCCGATCCACAGCGAGGTGTCGCCGAGCTTCTTGGTTTCGGCGGCGGTCCAGTCGGCGACGATATAGGCGTCGAAAAGGCGGGCCAAGGCGGCCTCCTTGATAAAGGCATGTCTTCAGGAGTGAGCGGGGCTTCTAGCGCCCCATCGCGGCGACCGAAAGGCCCTGTCGCGTCTCAACCCTTCAGCAGGGCTTCCAGATGCGACAGCCAGCGTCGGCCCAGGCGCAGCGCTTCGCCGGGCGAGCCGGTCTGGGCGGGCAGGGCGGCGTCCCACAGGGCCAGTTCGAACTCGGGATGGCGGGCGTCGGCGAACATCAGACGCAGCACCACCTGTTCGGCGTCGGGGGCCAGGACATCCAGCGACTTTCGCACCTCGCCCCGACGGACGCGGGCGACCACATGACCATCGACGATGATCTCGCCGCCATCGACCTCGTCGAAAGCATAGACCAGGCCGTGGGCGCCGTTGGCCCACAGCACGACCACCTGTTCGATGTCGAAGTTCAGCGCGCAGGCGCGACCCTCGCCCGGCGACAGGGCCTCGACCTCGGGCGCGGCGCCCAGGGTCTTGAGCATGGCGCGGTGCAGGCGACGCGGCGGCTCCATCCACCACGACAGGGCCAGGGCCAGCGTCGTCAGCAGGGCCGCCGCCAGGGCGATCAGCAGAACCACCCGCAAGGCGTCGGCCATGGGCGTCAGGCCTCCCCGTCTCTGGCGAGATCGAGATCGACAACCACGGGAACGTGGTCGCTGGGCTTTTCCATGTCGCGGGCGTCGCGGTGAGTCTCGATGCCCCGGAACCGGTCGGCGGCCTGGGGGGACAGCAGGGCGAAGTCGATGCGGATGCCGTGGTCGCGCTGCCAGGCGCCGGCCTGATAGTCCCAGAAGCTGTAGGTGCCGGCGGGCTCGCCGCCGATCTCGTGCGCGTCCGCCAAGCCCAGGTTCTTGAGCGCGCGGAAGGCTTGGCGGCTCTGCGGCTGGAACAGGGCATCGTCGGTCCAGGCGGCAGGATTTTTGGCGTCCTCGGCCTCGGGGATGACATTGTAGTCGCCGCACAGGGCCAGCGGCTCCTCGAACGCCATCAGGTCGCGGGCGTGGCGGTTCAGGCGCTCGAACCAGGCCAGCTTGTAGGCGAACTTCTCGGTCCCGATCGGATTGCCGTTCGGCAGATAGATGGCCCCGACGCGGATCGGTCGGGGCGCCTCGACCAGGGCCTCGATATAGCGGGCCTGTTCGTCCGCATCGTCGCCGGGCAGGCCGCGCCGGATATCGGACAGCGGGTATTTCGACAGCAGGGCGACGCCGTTGTAGCTCTTCTGGCCGTGGGTCTCGACATTGTAGCCCAAGCTCTCGAAGGCCTCGCGCGGGAACTTCTCGTCCACGCATTTGATCTCCTGGAAACAGGCGACGTCGGGGGCGGCCTGTTCCAGCCAGGCCAGCACGGTGGGCAGGCGGGCGTTGACGGAGTTCACGTTCCAGGTGGCGATGCGCATGACGGCGACGCTAGGCTGCGTCACGGGTTCGCGAAAGAGGGTGCAAAAGAAAAGGGCCGCCGGATCGCTCCGACGGCCCCTTCATCAGGTCTTTGGCTGGCTTACGGGCGACCACCGGCCGGTGCAGCCGCCGCGGCCGGAGCCGTCGTCAGCTTGCAGCCGCCGCCGATGGCTTGGGCGGTGGCGCAGGGATAGACCTGCTTAACCGCATTCTCGGCGTTCAGACGGGCGATGACGCCATCGGCGCCGTCACACTTGGCTTCATAGAAGACGCCGTTGGCGTTGCGGCCCATCAGGCGGGCTTCGGTCACGTCGCAGGGCGCGGCCTCGGAACCGGCTAGCAGGGTCTTCACGTAGCCGGCGTTCTCGGCCGTGGTGGTGAAGGCGCAGGTTCCGCTTTCGGCCAGCACCTGGATGCAGGGCGTCTTGGACCAGGCGTTGTTCAGGTTCTTGATCCAGAAGCCCGCCGCGTCGGAACAGCCGACCTCATAGGCGATGCCGCCGTCGGTGGCGCGGCCCAGCACCTTCACCTCATCGACTGTGCAGGCAACGCCGGCCTGTTGAGCATATTCGCGAAGGAACTTCTGTGTGTCCGTGTTCGCCGCGATCGTGCATTGCGGGCCGACTTCGGCTTCCGGGTTGGCAGCGCGCATTTTCGTAGCCGAGTCCGCCAGGATGACGCAGTCGGTCACGACCGGCGGAGTCTTGGATTCGATGATGTAGCCGGGGCCGGCGGCGCAGGCCATTTCGTAGACCGAAGTCTGCTCGGTCGTCGTGCCCAGCAGCTTGGCTTCGGTGACCTGACAATTGGTGTTGCCGAGGGTGGCTTGTTCCTGCGCGGCGGCCAGGATCTGTTCCGGCGACGGCGCGGCGGGTTGGCGATCGCGACGGCTGCGGCCGGCGCCCGCTCGGGAAGAGCCTTCCGTGGCCACTGGCCGGCCGCTGTCATCGGTTTGCCGCGTGGTCTGTGCGGCGGCGGGGACGATGGAGATTGCGCTGAACATCAGCGCCGCGAGGGCGGCGGCGAAGCGGGCTTTCATGAGGATACCTCGGAAATTGGGACGCTGCAGGCTTCGTGGCGGTCTATTCGGGCGGGGTCAAGGCAGCGGGTGGACGCGGTGACGAAGAACGGCATAGTGTTGGATAGTTTCGATTGGAGACCCACTTGGCGGACGATGCGGCGGCACTTTCAAAGAGGGAGGCGGCTCGTGGCCTGACCTATCCGGTTGACACCGTGCCGCTCCCCGGCGAGGCGATAGAGGTCGCGCGCGGGGTGCTGTGGCTGCGCTTCACCCTGCCGTTCCAGCTGGATCATGTGAACGTCTATGCGATCCGTGACGGCGAAGGCTGGGTCTTGATCGACACGGGATTGAACACGCGCGGTTCGGTCGCCGCCTGGGAAGCGGCGCTGGGGAGGGCTTTCGAGGACCGACCGGTGACGCGGCTTATCTGCACCCACATGCATCCCGACCATATCGGCCTGGCGGGATGGCTGTGCGAACGGACGGGCGCGCCCCTGCTGATGTCGCAGATCGAATATATCACCGGCCGAATGCTGATGGCCGAGCAGGCGGGCGATGCGCCGGCCAACGGCGAGGTCTTCTATCGCGCGGCGGGGTGGGACGAGGCGCAGATCGAACGCTGGCGCGCGGACTATGGCGGGTTCGCCAAGGGTGTCAGTCCGATGCCACGCAGCTACCGCCGGCTATCCGACGGCGATGCCCTGCGCATCGACGGCGACGACTGGATCGTGGTGATCGGGTCGGGCCACAGCCCGGAGCATGTCTGCCTGTGGCGGCGATCGGACGACGTTTTTATCGCCGGGGACCAGATTTTGCCGCGCATATCGTCGAACGTGTCGGTCTGGTCTACGGAGCCGCAGGCCGATCCGCTTGGCGACTGGATGGACTCGCTGGCGAAGCTGAGGGTGCTGCTTCCGGAAGGCGCGTTCATTCTGCCGGCGCATGGCGAGCCCTTCTATGGCGTCCATGCGCGGCTTGATGCGCTGAAGCGTGGACACGAGGTGGCGCTGAAACGGCTTGAGCGGACGTTGCGTCAACCGTCTAGGGTCATCGACGGCTTCCCGGCCGTGTTCGGTCGGGCGGTCGGGGACGGTGTGCTGGGCATGGCCACGGGCGAGGCTCAGGCGCACCTGAACTATCTGGAACGACGCGGCCGCGCCACGCGGACGCGGGACGAGAACGGCGTCGACTGGTGGACCACCGTCGCACAGGACGAGGAAACGACGTGAGCGAACATATCCGCAGCGAACTGGTCGAAGGCGTTCTGACCCTGACGCTAGACCGGGCTGACAAGAAGAACGCCATCACCCAGGCCATGTATTCGGCCCTGGCCGAGGCGACTGAGCGGGCGCGTACTGACGACGCCGTGCGGGTGCTGCTGCTTCGCGCCGAGGGCGACAGCTTTTCGGCCGGCAACGACATTCAGGATTTCATCGCCTTGGGATCGCAGGGTGCGGGACCGGGCGAGATGCCGGTGTTCCGTTTCCTGAAGGCGCTGGCGGACCTGGACAAACCGGCCGTGGCGGCGGTGAAGGGGCGGGCGGTCGGGATCGGCCTGACCATGCTGCTGCACTGCGATCTGGTGGTGGTGGCCGAGGACGCCCTGTTGTCGGTGCCCTTTGTCAACCTGGCCCTGGCGCCCGAGGCGGCGTCCAGCCTGCTGCTGCCGGCCGTGATCGGCCATCAGCGGGCCTTTGAACTGTTCGCTCTGGGCGAGCCGTTGGACGGCAAGACTGCCATGGCCTGGGGCATCGCCAACCGGGCGGTTCCGGCCGATCAGGTCGAGGCGACGGCGGCGGAGCTGGCGGCGCGAGTGGCGGCACGTGCGCCCAACTCCATCCGCAAGACCAAGCGGCTGATGCGTGACGCGGAGGGCCTGTGGGCGCTGATGCAGCGCGAGGGCGAGGCGTTCGGTTCGCAGATGAAGAGCCCGGAGGCCATGGAAGCCTTCATGGCCTTCACCCAAAAGCGGGCGCCGGACTTTTCCAAGGCGGGCTAACTGTCATCGAACCGCGCCTTGATTTGGCGCAGCTTTGCTTCTAGGTGCCCGCGCTTGTTGGAGCGCCGATGCCGCACGCCCTCGCCATACCTGCGGCCCTGAGCCGGATCGAAGCCGAGACACCGGCCGACGCCGAAGGCGTGGAAGCCCTGGTCATGGCCGCCTTTGGGCCGGGCCGGTTCGCCAAGACGGCCGAGCGCCTACGCGAGGGCTCCCACGCCGCTGTGGGTTTCGTCGCGCGGCTGGACGGGCGGGTGATCGGCTCGGTGCGGCTGTGGCCCGTCACGGTCGGTGAAACTGCGGCCCTGTTCCTCGGCCCCATCGCGGTGGATGCCGGCCGACGCAGCGACGGCCTGGGCGCCGAACTGGTGCAGGCCTGTCTGGACCAGGCGCGGACGTTGGATGTCGGCGGGGTGCTGTTGGTCGGGGACGCGGCCTATTTCGAGCGGTTCGGATTCGCCCATGCGCCCAAGGCGATCCTGCCCGGACCTGTGGATCGTCGCCGCGTCCTGTGGCTGGCGACCGGCGTGGATCAGGTTTCGGGACCGGTTCGCATCGGCTGACCTTTCCCGCCCGCTTTGCGGGGCTTAAGTCAGAGGGATGAATGATCCCAAGTCAGGACTGAAAGCCGTCGCCCAGGCGGCGAAACAGGCGCCCGGCAAAGGGCTGCCGCCGGTTCACCTGTGGCATCCCGAGCATTGCGGCGAGATCGACATCGTCATCCGGGCGGACGGCGTGTGGATGCACGACGGCTCGCCCATCGGCCGCAAGGAACTGGTGCGGCTGTTCTCGACGGTGTTGCGCAAAGACCCAGACGGCTATCACCTAGTCACGCCGGTCGAGAAGCTGAAGATCCAGGTCGAGGACCTGCCGTTCCGGGCCGTGGCGATAGCGCGCGAGGGCGGCGACCTGGTGTTCACGACCGATGTCGGGGACGAGGTGCAGGCAAGCGAGGCCGATCCCATCGTGGTCGAGACCGATCCGGCGACGGGCGAACCGGCGCCGCGCATCCATGTGCGACGCGACCTGTGGGCGCGTATCGCGCGCTCGGTCTTCTACGAACTGGTCGAGATGGCTGAAGAGGTCGACGGGCGGCTGGTCGTTCGCTCAGGCGGTCAGGCCTTTTCGCTGGGAGCCGTGACGTGAGCCTGGAGACTCTCAGAACGCGTTTGGTCGAGCGGCTGGCGCCGGTCGAGACCTGGCGGCCGGAACTGGTCGCGGCGCGGTCGGACTTCGACCTGAATCCCCAGGCGGCGCGGACGGCGAAGGAGCTTCGGCCCGCGGCGGTGCTGATCCCCATCGTGGCGCGGCCCGAGGGGGCGACGGTTCTGCTGACGCGGCGGGCCGACACCCTGGCGCGGCACACGGGCCAGATCGCCTTTCCGGGCGGGCGGCTGGACCCCGGCGAAAACGCGGTCCAGGCGGCCCTGCGCGAGGCGGACGAGGAGGTGGCGCTGAACCCGGCGGCGGTAGAGGTGCTGGGCCTGTCCGACGCCTATGAGACCGGCACGGGCTTTCTGGTGACGCCGGTGATTGGCTGGCTGCGCGAGGCGCCGATCACGACGCCCTCGCCGGACGAGGTGGCTGAGGTCTTCGAGACGCCTTGGGACTTCCTGATGGACGCCGCCAATCACCGTCGCGACTTCTACGACATGGACGAGGGACTGCGGCGCTGGTTCTGGGCCATGCCCTGGGGCGAGCGTTATATCTGGGGCGTGACGGCCGGGATCCTGAAGGCGCTGCACGTGCGGCTGTACGGCGACGAGGCGGCGCCCGAAGTCGCGGCGGACGAGGACGCTGCATGAGCGTCTCTATGGCAGGACAGCCGTGGCTGGAATCTGAGGCGACGCGGGCGGTGATGGCGGCGCTGGAGGCGGCGGGCGGTCCGGGCTGCGCGCGTTTCGTCGGCGGGTGCGTGCGCAACAGCCTGCTCGGCCAGTCGGTCGACGACATCGACATCGCCACGCGGCTGAGACCGGAAGAGACCATAGCAGCGCTGAAGGCGGCCGGGCTGAAGGCCGTGCCGACCGGGGTGGAGCACGGTACGGTGACGGGGGTGTCGGAGCGGCGACCCTATGAGATCACGACCCTGCGCCGCGACGTCGAAACGGACGGACGCCGCGCGGTCGTCGCCTTCACCGAGGACTGGGCCGAGGATGCGGCCCGACGAGATTTCCGGCTGAACGCCCTCTATGCCGATGCGGCCGGGACGGTGTTCGACCCGACTGGCGGCGGGTTGGACGACGCGGCGGCGGGACGGATCGTCTTCGTCGGCGAGGCGGAGACGCGCATCCGCGAGGACTATCTGCGCATCCTGCGCTTCTTCCGGTTTTACGCCTGGTACGGGCGGGGCGCGCCGGACTCGGTCGGGCTGGCGGCCTGTGCGGCGTTGAAGGCCGGCATGGCGCAGCTGTCGGCCGAGCGGGTGTCCAAGGAGCTGCTGAAACTGCTGGCGGCGCGCGATCCGCGTGCGGCGGTGCGGGCGATGGCCGAAACGGGCGTGCTGGCCCAGGTGCTGCCGCAGGTGCAGCCCTTGCCGCTGTTCGAGGCGATGTGTGGTCTGACCGACGACCCGGTGATGCGGCTGTCGGCGCTTCTGCCCGCCGATGCGGCGGCAGTGGTCGGGATCGCGAGCGCTTTACGCCTGTCGAACGTGGTGCGGGACCGACTGGCGGCAGCCGTGGGGGGCGGCCCGGCTGTGTCGCCGCGCATGAGCGACGCCGAGGCGCGGGCGGCGATCTATCGGCTGGGACGCAGGGCGTTCGAGGATCGGCTGATGCGCGCCGAGGCGGCAGGCGAGGGCGACGGCGCGCGGCTGCGTTCGCTGGCCGCCGACTGGACGCCGCCGAAGATGCCGGTCGGCGGGCGCGATTTGGCGCGGCTGGGCCTCGCCGCAGGGCCTGAGACGGGCCGGCTGATCAAGGCGTTCGAGGACGGCTGGGTCGCCGACGACTTTCCGACCGACGGGCACGAGGCGCGGTTGAAGGCGCTTATTTTGGCGATTGCGCGCGGGTGAACTCTGTGACGACCGGGCGATGGTCGGACCCCGTCGGCTGGCCCAACCGTCGCGTGATCAGGGCCAGGTCGGGGGAGTGATAGACCTGATCGATGGTGATGCCGGTGAAGGCCGGGGCCTGGCTGGGCCATGTGGCGGGCCAGCCGGGCGCGGGGATCAGGCCCATGTCCGCCTGGATCTGGCGACCGATGCGGGCGGTCGAGACGCTGTTGAAATCGCCGGCGGCGATGACCGGGTGGTCCGGCGCGGCCTTGCGACGCTCAGTCAGGGCCATGACCTGGCTGATCTGGCCCCACTGATACTGATAGGGCCACGGGCGGGTCAGGTGAACGCCGAACACGTTGATCGGGCCGATGGGCGTCTGGACGGTCGCGCCCACGGCGCTGAGGCCGTCGTTGCGGTCGGGCAGGCGTTGCAGGATCGGATAGCGCGAGGCGATGATCGACCGCGCATGGTCGCCGGGGCCGCGCGTCCGTCCGATCAGCGCTCGGTGAGGATAGTCCGGTAGAAGATCGTCCAGGCGCGAAGCCGGCGCCTGGCCCATTTCGACCAGCACCAGAATGTCGGCGTCGGCGGCGGAAATCGAACGGCGCATCGCCTCAACGTCCGTGTTGAACACCCAAAGATTGGCCGAATAGACCCGCACGATCGGCTGGCCTGGAACGGGGACGCCCTTTGGCGGCGTCCACTGGGGCCAGACCGAAATGGTCAGCACCAGACAGGCCAGTCCGCCGATGATCGAGGCCGGCCACAGTCGCAGGATCAGACAGACCAGAGTCACGCCGACGGCCGCCAGCAGCACCGGCGACGTGAACTGGGCCAGGATGTCGACCCAGCGATGTCCGATCCCGCTGAGGGCCGCCCCGCCGAACGCCGCCAGCCCCAGCAACAGGGCGCTTGCCGTCACATTCGCCGCCAGCTTGATCAGGGTCATCGAAGACGTATCTCTTGGATTGAACGGGAAGCGTCGCGCCGCGTTAAGGCGACGCTTTGGAGGGCGACATGGCCAGACGGTCGATCCGGGATATCGAGAACATCTGGTCCAATGTCGAGGGCGTAAAGAAGCTGTCTGACCGCGTAATCGGCATCGGGCCGTTCGGCCTGGGGCTGGACGCCATGCTGACCTGGGTGCCGGTGGTCGGCACGGTCTATACGGTCGGAACCGGGGGCTGGCTGATGCTTCAGGCGGTGCGCGCCAAAGCGATGCCGGCGACTCTCGCGCGGATGGGGGCCTATATGGCCATCGACACGGCGACCGGCACGGTGCCCCTCGCGGGCGACATCGTGGACACCTTTTTCCCCGGCCAGCTGATGGCGGCGCGGGCGCTGCAAAAGCACATCGAAAGCACCCACTGGGTCGAGGACACCGAGGTCAATGCGCGCGCCAGCGGCGACCACGAGATGCACGAGGCGCGGGTGCAAAACGACCAGACGCTGAAGCGGATCGTCTATCTTCACGACTGAGATGTGCGGGCTGAACAGGCCTAGCCATCGCATTCGTCGAGACGAAACCGCATGAAATCAAAGGCCTGATTGACGACATCGACCGTCTTCCGGCCTGAGGTAGGGCCGCGTCCAGACTGATCTCCGACGACAACGGAGAGAAGAATGAGCGACGATTTCAGCGCGCGTCTGGCCCTGCCCTATCTGGCGGCGGGACAGATGCAGAAGCATGTGACCCTGAATACCGCCCTGACCAGGCTGGACGCGCTGTTGCAGACGGCGGTGGTCAGCCGGACGACGGCCATCCAGCCGGGCGATGCGTCCGACGGCGACCTCTACATCCTGGGGGAAGATGCAGAGGGCGCGGCGTGGGCCGGGCGAGCAGCCGGAACCCTGATGCGGTTCGAGGCAGGCGGGTGGGCCGTTGTGCCGACGCCCGATGGCCTGATCGCCGTGGTGCTGGACGAAGGCGCCGTCGTGGTGCGGGCCGATACGGGCTGGGTGGGCTTGGGCGATCGGCTGGGCGAGGTTCAAAATCTTGCACGGCTGGGCCTGGGCACGACCGCCGATGACGCCAACCCCCTGTCCGCCAAGATCAACGCCGGTCTGTTCACCGCGCGCGGCGTGGAGGAGGGCGGCGACGGCGACCTGCGCCTGACGCTGAACAAGGAGGCGGCGAGCGATGTGCTGTCGCTGCTGTTCCAGAGCGGATACGCCGCCCGCGCCGAACTGGGCCTGATCGGCGAGGACGATCTGGGCCTCAAGGCCTGCGACGACGCCGGCACGTGGCGGCCTGTATTGCGCGTGGACCGTGCGACCGGCCGGATCGCCTTCGATCAGGGCGCGGTCAGGCGTGAGACGACCGTGTTCACCAGCGACGGCGACTACGCCCCGCCCCCGTGGGCGCGCTGGATCGAGGTCGCTTGCGTGGGCGGCGGCGGTGGGGGCGGTGCAGGCCTCGCCGGACCGGCTGGAACCGCTCGCTTCGGCGGTGGCGGTGGCGGGGCAGGCGGTCTGACGCAGAGCCGCTGGTCCATTGAAGACTTGGACGACGCCTTGGCGATCACGGTCGGGACGGGGGGCGTGGGCGGCGCTGCGGGCGGCGAGAGCCGGATCGCGACAGGAGGGACCGTTCTGTTGCGCGCGACGGGCGGGGCCGCTGGAGCCGTGGGAACATCCAGTGCGAGCCTGGGCGGCGTTGGCGGGCTGGGCCTGCGCCCCGCCAATCCCGGCGGCGGTTCGTCGATCACGGCGACGGCGACGATGGGTGGCGAAACCGCCTGTGCCGATGGGCCGGGCGGGGGAGGCGGGGGCGGCGGGCTGAGCGCGACCGATGTCACCCGCGCCGGGGGGGCGGGCGGCGCTGGCGGCTGGTCGGGCTTTCGCGCGGCCGGGGGCGTCGCGGGCGCTGCGGGTCAGGCCTCTGCGAAACCGTCTGTTTCGATGGTCGGCGGCGGTGGCGGCGGTGGAAACGCCTCGGCAAACGGGGGCGGAAGCGCCGGCGGCGCCGGCGCGACCTTCGGCGCGGGCGGCGGCGGGGGAGGCGCAGGCCTGACGGCCGCCGGCCAAGGCGGTTCAGGCGCTGCGGGCGCGGTTCGCATCACGGCTGTCGGATGAGCCGGCGGCGACATCCGGCAGAGCCGGTCGAGGTGCTGGAGGCCGAGGCGTGGGAAGCGCCCAACAGCCTCAGCGACGGGGAATGGCGCGCCCATTCCGGCTGGGACGGCCGCTGCGCCGTCGAAACCTATGACGAGGAGGACGAACGATGACCCGACGTGTGCAAGGGGCCAGGCCGTTGGCGGAGGGGCGCTGGTTATTTCGCCGCCTCTATGCCTTCGCCGTAAGTGCGGGCTTGTGGGTGCTGCTGATGCGCACCGTCGGACGAATGCCGCCCGAGATGCTGCCCAGGATGACGGACGGGTTGATGGGGCTGCTGGCCTTGATCCTGGTGCTGTATCTGGTCGCGCCAACCGCCCAGCAACTGGTCGCCCTGATCGCCAACGCCCGCCTGAAGATCACGGGAGGCCGGCCATGAGCTTTCGGCTGTCCAGCCGGTCGCGCGCGCGGCTTGAGGGCGTACATCCGGCGCTGACGGCGGTAGTCGAGGCGGCCATCGTCCGCACGCCCGTGGACTTCATGGTCACCGAAGGGGTGCGCACGCCCGCCCGCCAGGCTTCGCTGGTTAAAGCCGGCGCCAGCCGCACGACGCGCTCGCGCCACCTGACCGGCCACGCCGTCGATGTGGCCGCCTTGGTGGAAGGCCAGGTGCGGTGGGACTGGCCCCTGTATGGCCGGATCGCCGAGGCGTTCAAGGCGGCGGCGCTCGATCTGAAGACGCCGCTGATCTGGGGCGGCGACTGGAAGACGCTGCGGGACGGCCCGCATTTCGAGCTGGATCGAAAGGCCTTTCCATGAGCGCCGGGTCGATCCTGCGCGCGCTGACGCCCTTGGGCTGGCTGGTCGCGGGCGCGGTAGTCCTGGCGCTTGGGTTCGCCTTGCTGGGCGGGTTCGGCTTTCGCTGGGATCCGCTGAACTTGCAGCACAAGCGTCTGGAAACCGCGCGAACCCAGGCGGAAGACGCCGCCGCCGTGGCAACTGCGCTAGCTCACGCCCGGCGGCTCGAAACCGAAGGCGCGGCGGCGCAGGCCGGACGCGTCGATCACTATCAACACAGGACCACGGCTGTGGAGCGGGCGACCGCGACCGCCGTCGCACAGGCCAGGAGCGCCGATGACGCCGAACACCCCTTGGAAAGCCGCCGCGCTGATCATCTGCGCGGCCATGACGACGAGCTGTGCAGGCTCGCCCCCGATCTCGGCGGTTGCGCCGGCGCGACTGGTGCTGCCGGAGGCGGCTCGTCGGCCGTGCGCTCTGGCGACCTTACCGGTTGAACCGACGGCGGGCGATCTCGATGCGGCCTATGTGCTCCGCGGCGCCCAGATCGTCGCCTGCGATGGCGCACGGCGTCTGGCGGTCGAGACCCTGCTGGCCGAACGCACGATGCAGGATGCGCAATACGGCCTGAAACGGCCTGGCAACTGACGCCCTGCAAAAACGACTCGGCAACTTCTGCCGCCTGAGGGGCAGGTTTGCCGGGTCATCTCGCCGAGCGTCGGCATAAGTTCAATGAAAACAATCCAGGCGTCAGGCTGGCGCCCGGTTTCGAGCTGGCCCCGCCCTTGCTCTCTAACAGTCCGAGCAAAATGCTCCTGGCGCTAAAATGGCGCCTGACATCACACGAAGTGAAAAAGGACAGCCAAAATGGCTAACAGCATCAATACGAATTACGGCGCAGCCATTGCGCTGCAGAACCTAAATGCGACCAACGCTCAGTTGGAGCGCACGCAGAACCGTGTCAACACGGGCCTGAAAGTCTCCACCGCCAAGGATAACGGCGCGATCTACGCCATCGCGACGACCCAGCGCGCCAACATGGGCGCCATGGATGCGGTCAAGAATTCGCTGCAGCGCGGACAGGCTGTCGTCGATGTGGCGCTCGCCGCCGGCGACACCGTCACCGCAGCGCTCGAAGAAATGAAGCAGCTGGCGGTCAACATCCAGTCTTCGGTCGCCGGTTCCGACGCCGAAACCGCTTATCTAACTGATTTCAATGCCTTGGGTAAGGAAATCGACGCCTCGCTGAAGGGCGCCACGTTTGATGGCGTCAACCTGTGGAACACCACCACCGCCACTTCCGTCACCACCAATGTGAGCGGCGGCAGCTATCAGATCGGTTTCGGCACGGTGGACAAGGCCGCAGCGGCGCCCATCGTCGCCGTCTCGGCCGGCACGGCCGTCCGCGCCGGCGCGACGACGATAATCGTCGACGCCGCCATCAAGGAAGTCACCTCCAACCTGGCCACGCTGGGCACCCAGTCCAAGTCGGTCGGCCGTCAGCTGACCTTCGTCGGCAAGCTGCAGGACGCAACCGAAGCCGGCATCGGCAACCTGGTGGACGCCGACCTGGCCAAGGAAAGCGCCAAGCTGACCGCCCTGCAGACGAAGCAACAACTGGGCGTCCAGGCCCTGTCGATCGCCAACTCGTCCAGCTCGATCCTGCTGAGCCTGTTCCGCAACTAAGGCAGCGCACTCCCATCCTTTCGGCGCGGTCGGACAAGCGTCCGCGCCCTGCCTCACGCAGGTCTCTCGGCAAAACTTGCCGGGTGATCCCCCTCGCCCGGCAGAACCTGCCGGGCAGGAAGGACGGTAAATCAACGGTTAACCTGCAAAAACAGTAGTTTAGGCGATGTGCCGGCCCGCATTTCTGGCCCGGCAATTGCTTCTTACCGACCGAGCAAAAAGCTCCTGGCGACAAAAGACGCCGGATGTCACCGAAGTGAAAAGGACCAGCCAAAATGGCTAACAGCATCAATACGAACTACGGCGCGGCCATCGCGCTGCAAAACCTGAACAAGACCAACGCCGCGTTGGAGACGACCCAGAACCGGATCAACACCGGTCAGAAGGTCTCCTCGGCCAAGGACAACGGCGCAATCTTCGCCATCGCCACGACCCAACGCGCCAACATGGGCGCCATGGATGCGGTCAAGAACTCGCTGCAACGCGGTCAGTCCATCGTCGACGTGGCTCTCGCTGCCGGCGACACCGCGACTTCGGCTCTGGAAGAAATGAAGGCCCTGGCGGTCAACATCGCCTCCTCGACCGGCGACGCGCAGACGGCCTACCTGGCTGACTACAACGCCCTGGGCAAGGAAGTGGCCTCGGCGCTTTCCGGCGCCAGCTTCGACGGCGCCAACCTGTGGACGACCGCCGCCGTCACCAACCTGACCACCAACACCTCTGGCGGCACCTACGCCATCGGCTTCGCCGCGGCGCCTTCGGCCGACGCCACCCTGACCGCCGTCAATACCGGCGCGATCACGGCCGCCAATGCGACCGTCGCCAACGTCGATGCCGCCATCAAAACCGTGACGACCAGCCTAGCCACCCTGGGCACCCAGTCCAAGTCGGTCGGTCGCCAGATGACCTTCGTCAACAAGCTGCAGGACGCGACCGAAGCCGGCATCGGCAACCTGGTGGACGCTGACCTGGCCAAGGAAAGCGCCAAGCTGACCGCCCTGCAAACCAAGCAACAGCTTGGCGTGCAGGCGCTGTCGATCGCCAACTCGTCCAGCTCGATCCTGATGAGCCTATTCCGCTGAGGCCCGGAGGCGTGATCCGTTTCGGCGGATCGCGCCAAGGCTTCGTCACCGGGGGTCGGCATCGTCCGGCCGCCACACCCTGAGCAAAACGCTCCCGTCGCCAAAACGGCGTCGGCCATCACGAAGTGAAGAAGGACAGCCAAAATGGCTAACAGCATCAACACGAACTACGGCGCTGCAATCGCTCTGCAGAACCTGAACAAGACCAACGCCCAGCTGGAAACGACCCAAAACCGCATCAACACCGGTCAGAAGGTCTCGTCGGCCAAGGACAATGGCGCGATCTTCGCCATCGCCACGACCCAGCGCGCCAACATGGGCGCCATGGACGCGGTCAAGAACTCGCTGCAACGGGGTCAGTCGATCATCGACGTCGCCCTGGCCGCGGGTGAAACCGCCACCAACGCCCTGGAAGAGATGAAGGCCCTGGCGGTCAACATCGCCTCCTCGACCGGCGACGCGCAGACGGCCTACCTGGCCGACTACAACGCCATGGGCAAGGAAGTCGCCTCGGCGCTCTCGGGCGCCAGCTTCGACGGCGTCAACCTGTGGTCCACCGCCGGCGTGACCAACCTGACGACCAATACGTCGGGCGGCACCTACGGCGTTGGTTTCGCCGCTTCGCAATCGGGCGACGCGACGCTGACCGCCGTCAACACGGGCGCCATCGCCGCCGCCGCCGCCACCACGACGGCTGTGGATGCAGCGCTGAAGACCGTCACGACCGGTCTGGCCACCTTGGGCACCCAGTCCAAGTCGGTCAGCCGTCAGGTCAGCTTCGTCAGCAAGCTGCAGGACGCGACCGAAGCCGGCATCGGCAACCTGGTGGATGCCGACCTGGCCAAGGAAAGCGCCCGCCTGACCGCCCTGCAAACCAAGCAACAGCTTGGCGTGCAGGCGCTGTCGATCGCCAACTCGTCCAGCTCGATCCTGCTGGGCCTGTTCCGCTAAGGCCCGGACGGCCGGGAGGCTTCGGCGTCCCGGCCAAAGGTCTGAAACCTCGAGCAAAACGCTCCCGTCGCCAAAATGGCGGCGGCCATCACGAAGTGAAGAAGGACAGCCAAAATGGCTAACAGCATCAACACGAACTACGGCGCTGCAATCGCTCTGCAGAACCTGAACAAGACCAACGCCCAGCTGGAAACGACCCAAAACCGCATCAACACCGGTCAGAAGGTCTCGTCGGCCAAGGACAATGGCGCGATCTTCGCCATCGCCACGACCCAACGGGCCGCCATGGGCGCACAGGATGCCGTCAAGAACTCGCTGCAACGGGGTCAGTCGATCATCGACGTCGCCCTGGCTGCGGGTGATACCGCGACATCGGCTCTGGAAGAGATGAAGGCCCTTGCGGTCAACATCGCCTCCTCGACCGGCGACGCGCAGGCAGCCTATCTGTCTGACTTCAACGCCTTGGGCAAGGAAGTGGACTCCGCGCTGAAAGGCGCGACGTTCGACGGTGTGAACCTGTGGAACACCACCACGGCGACCAACGTCACCACCTCCACGGCGGCGACTGGCAATACCTACCAAGTCGGCTTCGGCACAGTGGACAAGGCGGCCGCTACGGCGATCACCGACATCACCGCGACCGCAACCGCTCCGGCGGACGCGACTGCGGCAGCCGCCTTCGCGACCAAGGTCGACGCGGCCATCAAGGCCATGACCACCGATCTGGCGACCTTGGGCACTCAGTCCAAGTCGGTGGGTCGCACCAGCGCCTTCGTCGGCAAGCTCCAGGACGCCCTGGAATCCGGCATTGGCAACCTGGTGGACGCTGACCTGGCCAAGGAAAGCGCCCGCCTGACCGCCCTGCAGACCAAGCAACAGCTCGGCGTGCAGGCGCTGTCGATCGCCAACTCGTCCAGCTCGATCCTGTTGGGCCTGTTCCGCTAAGGCGACCGGCCGGGGCGGTTAATCCGCCCCGGCCGAGCGTCTCTCATCCTTTGGAGGAGCGCGGATCATGTCCGCGCGGGGAGCCATGACAAACAATGTCGCGAGAGTAACAAGCGTACCCCAGCCTGCCGTGCCTGCGTCCGCATCGGTCGCCCAGCCCGAACCCCGCAACGACAACAACGACGCCAGCCGGTATCGGCTGACGATCGAGGCGGTCGGCAACAACCGCTACGTCTACAAGGTCCTCGACCGGGTGACGGGGGAGGTGATCCGCCAGCTGCCGCGTGAAGACGTCGAGAAGCTGGCCGGCGATCCAACCTATCGCGGAGGAAAGGTGGTCGACACCTCGGTCTGACGACCGTCGGTCGATCCTGGCATCGTTAACGCCGCCGGCTCGCCGGACGGCGGATTCATGGTTTCCCGCGCGTTAACCCTCCGCTCACGACTCATGGTTAATACTGGCGGGAACAGAACGTCCGGGGCTTGAAGCCATGACCACCAGCATCCACACCAACACCTCGGCGATGATCGCCCTGCAGAATCTGAACAGGACCAACGACCAGTTGGCTTCGACGCAGAGCCGGGTGAACACGGGACTGAAGGTCCAGGGGGCTCGCGACAACGCCGCAGTCTGGGCCGTCGCCCAGGGACAGCGTGCGGATATGGGCTCGCTGGAAGCCGTAACCACCAGCCTGAACCGCGCGACCTCGATCGCCGACGTGTCGCTGGCGGCGGGCGAACAGATCTCGGACCTGCTGATCGAGTTGAAGGGCAAGGCGACCGCCGCGTCTGATGAAAGCGCCACCCTGGCGATGCGGACCTCCTACAATGACGAGTTCCAGTCGCTACTGAAGTCGATCCAGTCGTTCGCGGACAATGCGATCTTCGACGGTTCGAACATTCTGGACGGCACGGCGACCGCCGGCATCAACTTCCTGGCCAGCGCCGACGGCGCCGAGACCATCACCCTGGACCGCCAGGACATGACGCTGACGGGCCTGGGGCTTGCGGCTTCCACGACGCCGGCGGCGGCGGCGCCGGACCTGTTGACCAAGGCGAACGCTGATGACGCCCTGACGCGGATCAACACCGCCATCTCCACCAGCACGTCGCGACTGGCCGAGCTCGGCGCCCAATCCAAGCAGATCGAGCGCCATACCACCTATATCGGCAAGCTGTCGGACGCGCTGGAGGCCGGCATCGGCAATCTGGTAGACGCCGATCTCGCCAAGGAAAGCGCGCGCCTTCAGGCCCTGCAGGTTCAGCAGCAGCTTGGCGTTCAGGCCCTGTCGATCGCCAACCAGGCGCCGCAGATCATCCTGTCGCTCTTCAAGGGCTGACGACACAGCTTAACGGTTCATTATCGGGCGCGGCTGCACGATAGGCGCGGAGCCGCCTGAATGATCAACAACAGCTATCTGCTGGGTCTTTTCGGAGCCACGACGGACACGTCGTCGCTGATCGGCGCAACCACGTCCGCCAAGACAAAGAAGACCCAACCGACGGCCCCCTGGGCCTCGACGGCCACCCCGCCCAAGGCCAGCGACATGGTGCGCGCCGCGCTGGGCGGGCGGCGACTGATCAATGAATCCGCCGTCGATCTGGATCTCGCCGGCGCCTCGGCCGACTATCGCAAGCTCTTCGCCCTGTATCAGGGGCTGAACACCCTCAGCGCCCTGGCCGACCGCGCAAACACCAAGGGCTTGGCCAGCGCCGAAGCCGCTCAGGTCGGCAAGCGGTTCGAGGCCGGCCTGGCGGAAATGTCGGACTATCTGAAGTCCGCCGGTTTCGAAGATGTCCGGATGGTGCAGGGCGTGTCCCAGTCCACCGTGAAGACCGGCTATGCGCTGGAAAAGGCGCAATCCACCTTCGTCACCACCCCCATCCATGACGGCGCCCTGAGCGCGCCGGTCAAGGCGTTCGAGGGCGACGTCAAGTTCGCCGTCACGATCAAGACGGTTGGGGGAAGCCAGGCAGTCGATGTCGACCTGTCTGACATGGGCGCGACGCCCCGGACGATGGACAACGTCATCGCCCACATCAACGGCAAGCTGGAGACCGCAGGCGTCGCCACGCGCATCGAGCGCGAGATGATCCAGGCCCAGCCCAAGGTCATCAAGAGCGGCTCCAAGACCATCACCCTTCCGGCGGGACCGGACCAGTGGGCGCTGAAGGTGCGCGGCGCGGTCGGCGAGACGGTCGGCTTCCAGGCGGTGGACACTTCCGACGCCGTCTATGTGACCCAAGGCGTTGGGACCACGAGCGCGGCCCAGTTGCTGAAGTTCCAGGCCGACGGCGGCACCGCCCCGACCGCCCAGCAGGGCGTGAACGATCCGTTCTGGGTCGAGGGCAGGGCAGGCCAGACCAATCTGCCGGCAGGCGTCGCCGCCGTGCGGTCCAGCGCCGTCGCACCGGACGGTTCGATCTGGGTCGTCGCCGACCTGACCGAGGGCGACGCCAATCAGCCCATCAAGGGCGACCGCGACGTGGCCCTGCTGAAATACGATTCCGCCGGCAATCTGATGCAGACCAAGCTGCTGGGCGCCGCCTCCACCGCCAACGGCTTCTCCATCGCCGTGGACGCCGACGGGCGCGTCGCGGTGGCGGGCTCCGTGACCGGGGCGCTGGAGCCGGGCAAGAGCGGCGACAGCGCTACGACCGCCGACAGTTTCGTCACCGTCTTCGACGAAGACGGCAAGGAACTGTGGACCCAGAGGCGCGGCGCCAAGGCGGCGGACGAGGCGACCGAGGTCGGCTTCGGCGCGGACGGCATGGTCTATGTCGCCGGGCGGTCCAAGTCGGCGATGCCCGGCTCTGCGGCTCTCGGCGGCTGGGATTCCTACCTTCAGACCTTCCAGGAAAAGCCGCTGACCATCATCGGGCCGGTCGGCGGGGTGAACGTCTCGACGCTTCAGTTCGGCACCGGCGGCGACGATTCCGTTCAGGCCATGACGGTGTCGGGTTCGGACGTCTACACCGCCGGGGTCGAGAACGGCCGCGCCGTCGTGCGGCGCTTCACTTTGGACGGCGCCGGCGTTCCCACCCTGTCGGCGACGCGCGATCTGGGCCTCGCCAGCGGCGCCATCGCCGGGATTTCGGTCGAGAACGGCAAGGTCGTGCTGACGGGCCAGACGGACAATCCCGCCCTGGACATCGGCACGGTAACCAATGCCCATGCCGGCGGAACCGACGTCTTCGTCGCCACCATGTCGGCCGATCTGCAACCCGCGGCCAACGACCGGCTGACCTATTTCGGGGGCGCCGGTAACGACACCGCTGCCGATGTTCAGATCAAGGACGGCAAGGTCTGGATCACAGGCACGAACCGCGATGCGGGCGCGGCCAAGACCGATCCCACGCGCGCCTATCTGGCGCGGCTGAACCTGGACACCGGGGCGGTCGAATACAATCAGACCTGGCGCGGCGACGGCGATCAGGTCACGCCGACCAGCCTCAGCATCGTCTCGGGCGGCGCCAGCGTGCTGGACCGGCTGGGCCTGCCGCAGGGCGAAATCCTGCAGACGGATTCAAAGCTTCTGACCATCGGCACCTCGGCGCGCGTCGGCGATCAGTTCACCATCTCGCCGGCCAACGGCGGCCGTGCAGTCGCCGTGACCATCGACGCCAAGGACACGCTGGAGACCCTGGCCAAAAAGATCATGACGGCCTCAAACCGTCAGCTGAAGGCCACCGTCATCACCGACTCCAAGGTGGTTCCCCCGGTCCAGCGCCTTCAGATCGTGGCGGCCGACAACAAGGAGGGCGCCGTCATCTCGGCCGGCGCCGTGGGCAAGGACGCTTTGGCGGCCCTGGGTTTGTCGCCCGGCTTCGTCGGCAAAACCTCGGACAAGACCGTCAAGACCTACGGTCTGAACCTGCCCAACACGCTGAACCTGAGCGACGCCGCCGGGATCAAGTCGGCCATCGAGTCGCTGGCCCAGGCCATGACGGCGGTGCGATCCGCCTATCGCTCGCTGGGCCCGCAGACTACGACGACCACCAACACCCAGACCGGCAACGGCTCTTCGACCAGCTATCAGCAGACGCAGCTGGCCAATTATCAGGCTGCGCTAAACCGTCTTCTGGCCTGATCGCGATCATGGTCGTCCAAGGCGGTTGACGCCCGGCGCCCGGTCGGGGTTATTGACCTCCTCATCCGCGAAAGCCCCTTCATGGCCCTTCCGAAAGACAATCGCGTCATCATCGTGGTCGGCGCTGGTCTGGTGATCATCGCCGCCGTCGTGCTGGCCCTGATCTTCACCGGCGGCGGCGACAAGACGCCGGAGGATTCGCCCGCGTCCAAGGGCGGGCTGGTGGTCAATCTGGCCGACGCTCCCTCGCTGGAGCCGACGCGCGAGCTGCGCTGCTTCGTCGATGGTCAGTTCGTGGGCATGGCGACCCTGGCCGTCTGCGCCCAGCGCAACGGCCTGGCGACCGACGCCCTGGACGTGGGTCTGGACGCCACGGGCGCCCTGGCCGCTGCGCCCACCGCCGCCTTCGCCCCGCCGCCCGAGCTGCCGGCCGTCGAGATGGCCGAGGCGCCGCCAGCCTATGTCGACCAGACCCCCGCGCCCCGACCTGCGCCCGTCGCCAACGGCAGCCCCTGCCTGCGTCACAGCGGTTCCGACTGGCGTACCCTGTCGCCGAACATGAGCTTGAACGCCTGCGTCCAGGCCCTGTACGCAGGAACCTGCGTCGGGCCGGGCGATGCGCAATACGGCCGCTGGGGCGACACGACCCTGCGCCTGGTGCCGCGTCGGGTGGAACAGTCGGGCGACAATTCACGTTTCCGGACCCTGGCCGAGCAGGATCGCAACTGCCAATTTCCCGGGATGAACTGATGCGTCTTGTCGTTCTCGCCGCCGTCGCTGGAACAGCCCTGCTGGGCGCCTGCTCCAACGAACCCAAATATGAGTTTGCTGAGGGGGCCTGCTATTTCGTGGCGACGCCGGATAATGCGCCGCCCCGCCTGCAGAAGATCGCCGACGACCAGCCTCAGTTGGAACAGTGCGCGGCGCGTCTGGAAGAGATGCGTCTGCGCTTCCTGCGCATGGGCGGCTCGAACCAGGAGCTGGCGGGCGCCTATCAGGGCCGGTTCATCTTCATCGACCGCGAAGGGGTCAAGATCGGCAAGAGCCTGAACGGCAGCCGCTTCTTCGCCATGGCCCGCACCGGCGACGGCCGCCTGGCCATTCCCGGCGCCATTCAGCGCGACGAGACCGGCCGTCCCATCGCCATCGCGGCGGACCCCGCCGCCAAGTAGGACTTGCGTGACGTGAACAAAGGTGGAACATTCGGTTAACGATTATCCACCGTTTTGGCGGGTCGGATGTCGAAAGCGGCTGGCGGTGACGCGTCGCCCCGGTCAGACATCGGACTGAATTGACGGGGCAGGCGATGCAGTCGCCACTCCACACGAGAAGGAAGTTTCCATGGCGGGCAGCGTCAACAAGGTCATTCTGGTCGGCAACCTGGGTCGCGACCCCGAAATCCGGTCCATGCCGAACGGCGACCGTATCGCCAACCTGTCGATCGCGACCTCGGAAACCTGGCGCGACAAGTCCTCGGGCGAGCGGAAAGAAAAGACCGAGTGGCACCGGGTCGTCATCTTCAACGACAACATCGTCAAGGTGGTCGAGAACTATGTGAAGAAGGGCTCGACGGTCTATATCGAGGGCGCGCTTCAGACCCGCAAATGGACCGATCAGCAGGGCGTCGAGAAATATTCGACCGAGATCGTGGTCAGCCGCTTCAAGGGTGAACTGACCATGCTGGGCGGCCGTTCGGAAGGCGGATCGCAAGGCGGCGGCTATGCCGGCGGCGGCGGTGGTCGCGGCGACGACGACTATTCCTCGGGCTTCTCCACCGGCGGCGCCAACAAGCCGAGCGGCCCCAAGGAAAGCTACGACCTGAACGACGACATTCCGTTCTAAGGTTTCGGCCGTTCTAGGGGTTTGGAATGGGGCGGGGGCCTTACAGCTATCGTGAGGATCCCGCCGTACCGGCCTTTCCGGACGACCGGCCCCTGGTCCTGTTCGACGGCGATTGCGCGCTCTGCTCCGGCTCGGCGCGCAAGATTCTGAAGCACGACCGCTCCGGGCGTATCCGCCTGGCCCCGACGCAGTCGCCGCTAGGGCGGGCGCTGCTGGTCCACTACGCCGTCGATCCCGACGATCCCTATACGATGCTGCTGATCCAGGACGGCGTGGCGCGCGAGCGGTCCGACGGCGTTCTGGGCATCGCGGCCCTGCTGCCTGCGCCCTATCGGCTGGCGGTCCTCGGGCGGATCGTACCGAGGCGCGTCCGCGACACCCTCTATGATTTCATCGCGCGCCGTCGCCGTCGGTTTCCCGGCGCGACCTGGTGCGCCACGCCCCCGGCTGGGGTCGATCTGACGGACCGGGTGCTGGGATGAGCGGACGCGTGCTGGTGCTGGGCGCCAACGGCTTCATCGGCTCGCATGTTGCGGCGGCCCTGTCGTCTTCGGGCTGGTCCGTGCGCGCCGGCTCGCGCCGCATCGTCGAACCCGCCCGCCGTGCGCCGACGTTCGATTGGGTCGTCGCCGACTTCGCCAAGCTGAAGACGGCCGAGGCGTGGGCGCCGCTGCTGGTCGGCGTCGATGCGGTGGTGAACTGCGTCGGCGTGCTCCAGAACGGCGCGGGCGACAGCACACGCGCCGCCCATGTCGATGGCCCACGCGCCCTGATCGCGGCCTGCGAGGCGGCGGGCGTGCGGCGGCTGGTGCACATTTCCGCCGTCGGCGCGGACGATGACGCCGGCACCGACTACGCCCGCACGAAGGCGCAGACCGAACGGATGGTCGCCGACAGCGGCTTGGACTGGCTGATCCTGCGGCCGTCGCTGGTGGTGGATCGGGCGGCGTTCGGCGGCACGGGCCTGATCCGGGCGCTGGCGGCGTTTCCGCTGTTCAGTCCGGTGGTGGGCGGCGACCAGACCTTCCGCCCGATCCCGCTGGGCGACCTGTCCGCCGCCGTGGTGGCGACGCTGAAACCGGGCGCTCCGTCGCGCCAGTCGTTCGACATGCCAGGGCCGGAGCCTGTCACCATGGTCGAGACCATGCGCCTGTATCGTGGCTGGATGGGATTGAGCCCGGCGCCGGTCCTTCGCGTGCCGCGCGCCTTGGCCGCGCCCGCTCTCGTGATCGGCGACCTGCTGGGCCGGCTGGGGTGGTCCTCGCCGATCCGCACGACGGCGATCAAGCAGATGGACCATGACGTGTCCGGTCACGACAGCGGCTGGGCCCAGGCGCTGGGTGTGCCGTCTCGCGGCTTAACCCGCTTCCTGGCCGAGACCCCGGCCTCGGTTCAGGACGTTTGGCATGCCCGGCTGTGGTTCGTGCGGCCGGTCTCCATCCTGACCCTCGGCATGTTCTGGTTGATCACCGGACTGATCAGCTTTGGGCCGGGCTGGGACCGGGCAGTCGCCATCCTGCACGAGGGCGGTTATGGCCGTATGGCTGGCCCCATCGCCTGGTGGGGTGCGCTGCTTGACGTGGTCCTGGGGCTGATGCTGTTCGTGCGGCCATGGAACGCGCGTGTAGCGATCTTTATGTGCCTGGCCACCGTCGGCTATCTGACGGCCGCAACGCTCAGCCTGCCGCACTTCTGGATCGATCCGCTGGGGCCGTGGCTCAAGGTGCTGCCGATGATGGCCCTGTGTCTGTTCGTGGCGGCGACGGACGCGCGTCGATGAGCCTTTATGTCCTGCTGAAGATCGTCCACATCCTGTCCGGCGCCGTGCTGTTCGGCACGGGCGCGGGCATCGCCTTCTTCATGCTGCGCGCTCACGCGACCAAGGACGCGAAGACCATCGCCGAGGTCGGTCGCATCGTCGTCCTGGCCGATTTCGTCTTCACCGCTGCCGCCGTCGTGATCCAGCCCATCAGCGGTCTGGCCCTGATCCATCTACAGGGCTGGTCGCTGACCAGTTCGTGGCTGCTGGCCGCCTATGGCCTCTATGTCCTGATCGGCGTCTGCTGGCTGCCGGTCGTGGGAATCCAGTACCGGATGATGAAGCTGGCCGAACTGGCGGCAGGGCAGGGCGCGCCCTTGCCGGCCGCCTATCATCGGCTATTCCGCTGGTGGTTCGCCCTGGGCTGGCCCGCCTTCGCCGGCGTCCTGGCCATCTACTGGCTGATGGTCGCCAAGCCGGAGTTCTGAGCCGAAACCTGGGGTCATCCAAAGTGAGCCGACGCGAGGCTCTTGCCGTGGCATAGGCGATCTATGACCGACGCCAATCCTGAAGTTGGGCCCGCACCCGCGCCTCTCCCCAAAAGGCCCCACGCCCTGACCGGGCTGGAGATCGCCGCCATCGTGGCGATCATCGTCGTGTGGGGGGTGAACAACGCCGGGGCCAAGCTGGCGACCGAGCATCTGTCGCCGCTGCTAGTCGGAGCGATCCGGTTCGGCATCGCCAGCGCCTGTCTGATCGCTTTCGTGCGGCCGCCGTTCCCGGACTGGAAGAGCCTGATGCTGATCGTCATCGTCGGCGGCCCGATCCAGTATGGCTTGGCCTATACCGCCTATTGGTTGGCGACCGACGTCAGTCCGGTGACCGTCGCCAACCAGCTGTGGATTCCTTTCACCACCCTGTTCGCCTTCCTGATCCTGGGCGAGCGGCTGTCGAAGGCGGCCCTGGTCGGCATGGGCGTGGCCTTCGTCGGCGTGGCCTGGATGACGCTGGACGCCCATGCGTTGCAGGACTGGAAGGCCATTCTGGTCGCCATCGCCGCTGGCGCGGCCTGGGGTGTGACGACGGTGGTCGCACGCCGCACCACCTCCATTCCACCGCTGAAGATGCAGGGGTTGTTGGCCCTGGGCGCCTTTCCTGTCATGGCCTTCGGCTCGGCCGTGTTCGAGCATGGGCAATGGGAGGCGGTGAAGACCGCGACGCCCATGGTCTGGGCCACGCTGCTGTGGGCCGGGATCGTGTCGTCGGTGCTGGCGACGACCCTGCTGTTCTGGCTGGTGCAGCGGCGCGAGGCGGGGCGGGTGACGCCCTATCTGCTGGTGACGCCGGTGGTGTCGATGCTGATCGGCTGGGGCTTCATGGGCGACATTCTGACACCGCAGATCCTGACGGGTTCGGCCATCGCCATGGGCGGGGTGGCTCTCGTCGCTCTGGCCGAACGGGGCTTGCGCGCGGGGGCCGCCAAGGCTTGATCTGTTCCTGAGCGAGATTCAGGAGACCGCCATGCCGCACGCCCCCCTCGACGCCGACCACGTCTCCCGCCGCTGGCTGGGAAAGGCGACGCATGACCTGCCCGCAAACGAGGCCAGCGTGGTGCGCAGCGCCGCCGAACGTCGTCCGATTTCCGAGGACATCAACGAAACCTTCGACGACCGCCAGACCTTCGGCGAGAGGCTGGCGGACAGGGTGGCGACGTTCGGCGGGTCGTGGACCTTCCTGATCGCGTTCGGTCTGTTTCTGGTGGTGTGGACGGTGTTGAATC
The DNA here is from genome assembly GCF_979258305.1 of Brevundimonas sp. AC546. Taxonomy (NCBI): domain Bacteria; kingdom Pseudomonadati; phylum Pseudomonadota; class Alphaproteobacteria; order Caulobacterales; family Caulobacteraceae; genus Brevundimonas; species Brevundimonas sp. AC546. Next base: position 1,095,137 of record NZ_OZ409849.1, on the reverse strand, counting down.
TGGTCCTCAGGCGGGACGCCTTCGATCCCTATCCCTTCATCTTCCTGAACCTGATGCTGTCGATGATCGCGGCGGCCCAGGCGCCCATCATCATGATGAGCCAGAACCGTCAGGCGCAGAAGGACCGGCTCGACGCCGGCAACGACTATCAGGTCAACCTGAAGGCCGAGATCGAGATCATGGCCCTACTGGAAAAGGTCGAGCACCTGACCGCACGCCAGGAAGAGCAGACGGAGCTGATCCGTCATCTTCTGGCGCAAAAAGAAGCCCGCTGAACGGCGTCCAGCGGGCCATCTTCAACGTTTAGGGAAGACTCAGCTCGCGCTGAGCGCCGCGCAGGCCACCCGGTCGCCGGCGCCGCCGATGGGCTGGGTCGAATGGTCGTCGGGATTGGCGTGGATGATGATGGCTGAGCCGTCTGCGTCCCACAGCCACTGGCCAGGACCTTCCGACGAGATGCGGGCGCGCGGCGTGAACAGTTCGGCGTTCACCTTGCCGTCCGCGCCGGCATAGATGTTCGGCAGGTCGCCATCGTCCGGGCCGGCCGCGTTCAGCAGGCCATGCGGGGCTTTCGGTTCGCCGTGATTGATGTGCGCGCCGGACGAGGTGAAGGGCGCGGCGCACTCGCCGGTCGCATGGATGTGGATGCCGTGCCAGCCGGGCGTCAGGCCCGAGGCTTCGATCTTGATCACAAGGCCGGTCGGCCCCTGGCGCAGATCGACGCGGCCGATGTTGGCGCCCGAGGCGTTGATCAGGACCGCCTGTCCCGTTGCACCGACGGGCGCGCGTTCGACATGGGTTTGCGGGGCGTTGCCGGTCGCGGCGCAGGCCGTGGTCAGGGCCAGCGGAGAGGCGATCATGAGGGCGGCGGCGAGAGTGTAGGCGCGCATGTGGAAAGTCCTTTCAGAGACGGGCTTTCACGGCGACGTCGCTTTGCCACCGAGCCCCTGGAATGCTAGAAATCGTCACAGCGGATCACGTTCCGATTCCGGCCGCATAAAGCCACGCTTCATTGACCGACGACAGCTACGAAAACGCCGCAACTCCGATCAACGGTCGAGGCGGCGGCTCCGACATTTCCACGATCACGATCGAGGACGAACTGAAGCGTTCGTATCTCGACTACGCCATGAGCGTGATCGTCTCGCGCGCGCTTCCCGACGCCCGTGACGGCCTCAAGCCGGTCCACCGTCGCATCCTGTATTCGATGCACGACCTGAACATGACGCCGGAGCGCAGCTATTCGAAATGCGCCCGCGTGGTCGGTGACGTGCTGGGCCGGTTCCACCCCCACGGCGACGCCTCGGTCTATATGGCCCTGGTGCGGATGGCCCAGCCCTTCTCGATGGGACTGATGCTGGTCGATGGTCAGGGCAACTTCGGCTCCGTCGATGGCGATATGCCCGCTTCGATGCGTTACACCGAGGCCAAGATGGCCCCGGCCGCCGTCGCCCTGATGGCCGACATCGACAAGGACACCGTCGATTTCCAGCCGAACTATGACGAGAAGGAACTGGAGCCCGTCGTCCTGCCGGCGCGGATTCCGAACCTGCTGGTCAACGGCGCGGGCGGCATCGCCGTCGGCATGGCGACCAACATCCCGCCGCACAATCTGGGCGAGGTTGTGGATGCGGCCCTGGCCCTGCTGGATGATCCCAACGTCACCGACGACGCCCTGCTGGACATCGTGCCCGGCCCCGACTTCCCGACGGGCGGAGAGATCATGGGCCGCACCGCGCCACGTAACGCCCTGCGCGACGGTCGCGGCTCGGTCGTCGTACGCGGTCGCGCCTCGGTCGAGGAGATTCGCAAGGATCGCGAGGCCATCGTCGTCACCGAACTGCCGTTCCAGGTCAACAAACAGACCCTGATCGAGCGCATCGCCGAAATGGTGCGCGAGAAGCGTCTGGAGGGCATTTCCGACGTCCGCGACGAATCCGACCGCCAGGGCATGCGGATCGTCATCGAGCTGAAGCGCGATGCGTCCGGCGACGTCATCCTGAACCAGCTGTGGCGCTACACCGCCATGCAGAGCTCGTTCGGCGTCAACATGCTGGCGCTGAACCACGGCCGGCCCGAGCAGATGGGCCTGCGCGACCTGTTGCAGATCTTCCTCGACTTCCGCGAGGAAGTCGTCGTTCGCCGCGTCAAGTTCGAGCTGAACAAGGCCCGCGACCGCGGCCACGTCCTGGTCGGTCTCGCCGTCGCCGTCGCCAATATCGACGAGGTGATCCACATCATCCGTTCCTCGGCCGATCCGACCGAAGCGCGCGAGCGGCTGCAGTCCAAGCCCTGGCCCGTCGGCGACATGATGGCCTTGGTCGAACTGATCGCCGATCCCCGCAGCGTCGTGATCAACGGCGACAGCCTGCAACTGACCGACGAACAGGCCCGCGCCATCCTGGCCCTTACCCTGTCGCGTCTGACCGGCCTCGGCCGTGACGACATCTTCGGCGAGGCGAACGGCCTGGCCGATACGATCCAGGGTCACCTGACCATCCTGTCGGACCGCAAGAACGTCCTGGCCATCATTCGCGACGACTTGATCGACGTGAGGGACAAGTTCGCCGTGCCGCGTCGCACCCTGATTGGGGAAGGCGACGGCGAGATGGAGGACGAGGACCTGATCCCGCGCGAGGACATGGTCGTCACCGTCACCCACGGCGGCTACGTCAAGCGCGTCGCCCTGAACGCCTATCGGACCCAGCATCGCGGCGGCAAGGGCAAGTCCGGGATGACGATGAAGGACGAGGACGCCATCACCGGCGTGTTCAGCGCCTCGACCCACACCCCGGTCCTGTTCTTCGCCACCAACGGCAAGGCCTACAAGCTGAAGACCTGGCGCCTGCCGCTGGGCAATCCGCAGTCGCGCGGCAAGGCGTTCGTCAACCTGCTGCCCATCGAGCCGGGCGACAGCATCATGAATGTCCTGCCGCTGCCTGAGGACGAGACGACCTGGGGCGACTACGACATCATGTTCGCCACCCAGGCGGGCGACGTGCGCCGCAACAAGCTGTCGGACTTCGCCACGGTCAACCGCGCCGGCAAGATCGCCATGAAGTTGGAAGGCGACGACCGCATGGTCGGCGTCGGGCTGTGCACCGCTGACGACGATATCCTGCTGACCACGGCCCTGGGCCGCGCGATCCGGTTCAAGGCCGACGACGTGCGGGTGTTCAAGGGCCGGGATTCGACCGGCGTCCGAGGCGTGCGCCTGCAGGACGGCGACGAGGTCATCTCCATGGCCATCCTGGGCCGCGTCGATGCGACGCCGGAGGAACGCTCTGCCTATGTCAAACACGCCAACGCCATGCGCAAGGCCCTGGCCGGCGCGGACGCGGAAGAGGATGTCGCGGCTCCGGCCGAGGCTGAAGAGGATGTCGCTGACGCGGCATTGTCGGTCGAACGGATCGCCGAACTTGGCGCCGCCGAACAGTTCATCCTGACGGTCACCGAGACCGGCTTCGGCAAGCGCTCCTCGGCCTATGAGTATCGCCGGACGGGTCGCGGCGGTCAGGGTTTGACGGCCCACGGCCTGGGCGGTCGCGCCGGAACGCGCCTGGCGGCGGCCTTCCCGGTCGAGGAAACCGACGACCTGCTGCTGGTCACCTCGGGCGGTCAGATGATCCGCACCCGTATCGACCAGGTCCGCATCGTCGGCCGCTCCAGCCAGGGCGTCACCATCTTCCGCACCGCCAAGGACGAAAAAGTCGTCTCGGTCGAACGTCTGCCGGACAGCGGTGGGGCGGATGACGCGGATGTCGTCGACGAAGGCGGCGAGACCGAAGCCTAAAAACCAAGACCCTCTCCCAGCGGGAGAGGGCTTGAGCGCCCGAGAGCGTCGCGATCGGCAAGCGCGAAAGGGTGAGGGGCAGGTGGTGCGAATTGGCCCACCGGCCGACCCTCATCCGGCCCTCCGGGCCACCTTCTCCCTCAGGGAGAAGGAAAGATTTGAACGGGAGCGGCCAGTGGACATCCTGATCGACGGCCACCCCGCCACGCCTGAGGACCTGGCCCATCAGGCCTTGGTCAACTACGGCGCCTACACCTCCTTCCGCGTCGAGAACGGCGCCGCACGCGGCCTCGACCTCCACCTCGCCCGTTTGGACGAAGCCGCCGTTGAACTGTTCGGCGAAAGCCCAGGCGAGACCGAGTTCCGCCGCCTGATGGCGCTCGCCGTCGCCGGTCGCAACGCCTGCTGGCTCCGCGTCAGCCTGTTCTCGCCCGAGATTGGCCATCGCAACCCGTCCTTCATCGGACGGCCCAAGGTCATGACAGTCGTCTCGCCCCCGCCGCTGCCGTTGGCGACCCGCATGCGGGTGACGGCGGTCCCCCATGTCCGCGAGGCGGCGCAACTGAAACACGTCGCCACCTTCGGCCAGACTCGTGTGCGCCGGGCCGCACGTGCGGCGGGCTTCGACGACGCCCTGTTCGTCGATGGTGAGGGCCATGTGTCCGAAGGCGTGACCTGGAACATCGGCTTCGTCCAGGGCGACCGCATCGTCTGGCCCCAGGCGCCGATGCTGGCCGGCGTGACCCAGGCGGTGATCCAGCGCGGTCTGGCCGAGGCGGGCCTGACCTCGGAAACCCGCCCGGTCTCGCTTTCCGAAGTTTCCGCTTTCGACGCCGCCTTTCTGTGCAACAGCGCCACGCCCGTTTGTGCCATCACGGCCATAGACGGTGTCGCCTTCGCCAATGAGCCCGCCCTGCTGGCCCGGATCGAGGCTGCCTGGTCCGCCCAGCCGCCGCAGGTCATCGCGCCCCGCGACGATGATACCCGCGACGATGACGATGGCGTCAGCCGGCTAGGCCGCTGATTTCGCACCTGCTAAACGACGCGAACGGCACGCGACAGGCTGGGGAGACACGCATGCGCATCGGGCTTTATCCGGGCACCTTCGACCCGGTGACGAACGGGCATACCGACATCATCAAGCGGGCGCTGAAGCTGGTGGACCGGCTGGTCATCGGCGTGGCCCAGAACGACGACAAGGGGCCGTTGTTCTCCACAGCCGAGCGCGTCGAGATGCTCAAGGCCGAGGTCGCGGGCTTCGGCGGCGACATCGTCGTCCAGCCCTTTTCGACCCTGCTGATGCATTTCGCGGAAGAGCTGGACGCCAATGTCATCATCCGGGGTCTCCGCGCCGTCGCCGACTTCGAATACGAGTTCCAGATGACGGCCATGAACCAGCGCCTCAATCAGGACATCGAGACCGTATTCCTGATGGCCGATCCGCGCCACCAAGCCATCGCCTCGCGCCTGGTCAAGGAGATCGCCCGTCTGGACGGCGCGATCGACAGTTTCGTCAGCCCCGCCATCGCCGAGCGCGTGCGGGCCAAGGTCAAGAACGGGATTTGATAGACTATGCGTAAGGCGATCATCGCGGCGACCGTCGCCGCCCTCCTGGCGAGCGGCGCAGTACAGGCCCAGGTGCAGGCTCCGGCCGTGGCTCAGGCCGTTCCGGCGGCCTCCGACTGGCGCACCATCGCGCCGGAAAACCTGCTGGTCATCGACACGTCCAAGGGCCGCGTGCTGGTCGAACTGGTCCCGGTCGCCGCGCCAAACCATGCCGAACGCATCCGCACCCTAGCCAATCAGGGCTTCTACGACGGTCTGAAGTTCCACCGCGTCATCCCTGAATTCATGGCGCAAACCGGCGATCCCCAAGGCACAGGCGAGGGCGGCAGCGAGCTGCCCGACCTGAAGGCCGAGTTCAGCTTCCGCCGCGGTCGTGACGCCGGTTTCGTCGCCGTGCCCAGCGTCGGCCCCGGCGTGCGCGGCCTGGTCAGCGACCTGCCGGTCGAGACCCAGCCCGACGCCCAGATGATGGTCACCGCCGACTTCAAGGTCGATGCCCACGGCCTGTTCTGCCCCGGCGTCCTGGGCATGGCCCGTTCGGGCGCGCCCGACAGCGCCAACAGCCAGTTCTTCCTGATGATGGGGGCCCGCGACCAGTTGGACGGCGTCTATACCGCCTTCGGCCGCGTTGTTTCTGGCCTGGACGTGGTCGGCAAGCTGAAGAAGGGCTCGGACGCCGAGGACGGCAAGGTCACCGACCCCGACACCATGACCCAGGTCCGGATGGCTTCGGCGATGCCCGAAGCCGGCCGCCCGACGGTGCGCGTCCTGAACGCAAACAGCGCCGCCTTCGCCGAGCGCATCGCCGCGACCCGTGCTGCGCGCGGTAACGGCTTCAGCATCTGTGACGTTCAGCCGGTGGCCGAGGTCGTCGGCGGCTGACGCTTTCAAGACGACGGGGGAGGGGACGATGACCATTCGCACGCTGATGATCGCCACGGCCATGCTGACCGCGACGGCCGGGGCAGCCTTAGCCCAAGACGCGACCGCCGTGCCTGCGCCCCCGCCGCCTCCGGCCGAGTGGCGCACCGTCGCGCCCGAGAACCTGCTGGTCATCGACACCAGCAAGGGCCAGGTCCTGGTCGAGCTGGCGCCGCAAATCGCCCCGGCGCACGTCGAGCGGATCAAGTTGCTGGCCTCGCGCGGCTTCTACGACAATCTGGTCTGGCATCGGGTGATCGACTGGTTCATGGCCCAGACCGGCGACCCGCTGGGCACGGGCGACGGCCAGAGCTGGTATCCCGATCTGAAGGGCGAGTTCACCTTCCGTCGCGGGGCGGACATGGCCTTCACTCCCGTCGCGGCCCCCGTTGGCGCTCTGGTCGGCTTCGTCGATTCCATTCCCGTCCAGACCCAACCCGACGCCCTGATGTCGGGCACCGGCGATCAAAAGGTCCACGGCTGGGCGCTGTACTGCCCCGGCGTCGCCGGCATGGCCCGCGACGAGGGCAATGACACCGCCAACAGCCAGTTCTTCCTGATGCGTCAGGCCTATCCGGCGTTGGACAAGCGCTACACCGTTTGGGGTCGCGTCGTGTCCGGTCTGGACGTCGTGCGGGCGCTGAAGGCCAGCCCCGACCCCAGCGGCATCGTCGCCGACCCCGACCGCATGACTCGCGTCCGCGTCGCCTCCGACCTGCCCGCCGCAGAGCGGCCGGCGGCGGCCGTCCTGAACACCAGCTCCGCCACCTTCCAGACCTTGGCGCAGCAGGCCCGTCAGGCCAGAGGCGCGGATTTCTCGGTCTGCGACATCGAACTTCCGGTGCAGGTCAGCCCGGCCGCCTGATCGTCTCGCACTTGTTTCGAGCGCCCATTGCGTGTCAGATATGCAATCTGAGCGATGGAGAGGCGGCGATGAGGAAGGCGTGGTTTCTGTTTAGTCTGGCGGCGGTCGCTCTGCTTTCAGCGGGCTGCGCCACTCCATCTGACATGGTCATGGCCGGGATGTGCTCTGACAAGGCATGCTTCGACGCCTTGCGCGCGTTTAACGAAGGGCGCGCCACATCCCCGCATCAGATGTCCGCAGAAGACCTTCGGGAGCTGGGAGAAAAGCAGGGAATTCGGACGCCGACCAAGGCGGACCGCCATAATTCGGGTTATTAGGCTGCGGCCGACCCCTTGCCCTTACCCCGCCGACGTCGCCTGCGTTTCGGCGGCGCCTTGTCCTCGCGCATCCGCTGCAGCAGCAGGCCTTCGCGTAGGCCCCGATCGGCGACCCTGACCCGTTCGGATGGCCAGGCGCGCTGGATCGCCTCCAGAATCGCAGCGCCAGCCAGAACCAGGTCCGCCCGGTCGGGGCCGATGCAGGCCTCTCTGGCCCGCCCGTCCGGCCCAAGCGCCTTCAGCCGATCCGCCGCCGCCTCGCATTCGGTCCGCGTCATCCACAGCCCGTCGACCCGGTCGCGGTTGTAGCGCGGCAGGTTCAGGTGGATGCCCGCCAAGCTGGTGATCGCGCCCGAGGTCCCGACCAGATGCGCCCGGTCCTGGCGGAACAGAGCCATCAGTTCCACGTCCTCGATCTCACCCGCCGCTATGGCCGCGCCCATGTCGGCAACCATGGACTCGTACCATTGCTCAAGTTCGGCTTCGCCCACGCCGGCAGGCTCGGGATGTCGTTCCGCCAGGGTGACGACGCCCAGCGGCGCCGACATCCAGGCGGTGGTCGTCCACTCCGTCTCCTCGCGCTTCAGCCACGACAGCTCGGTCGAGCCGCCGCCCACATCAATGATAAGTACGCCCTCGGCCTTGGGGTCGATCAGGTTCAGGCAACCCTCGACCGCCAACTGCGCCTCTTCTGCGGGGTCGATGATGCGCAAGCGCAGACCCGTTCCTTTGCGCACCCGGTCGATGAACTCGGCGCCGTTTTCGGCGGCGCGGCAGGCCTGCGTGGCGACCGCGCTCAGCCGGGCCGAGTCCACGCCCTTCCTGACGATCCTTTCGGCGCACAGGGCCAGGGCGTCATAGGCCCGGTCCATGGCGCGCGGGTCCAGCAGGCCTGTGCGTGACAGGCCTTCGCCCAGGCGCACGATGCGGCTGAAGCTGTCGACGACGCGAAAGCCTTCGCGCGACGGCCGCGCGATCAGCAGCCGACAATTATTGGTCCCCAGATCGAGCGCGCCATACAGCGGCGCATCTCGACCCGACGCATCCCGTGACCGGGAAGGCTGGGACCGCTCGTCGCGCCGTCGGGGCGCGCCGTGGGTCTCCGGCATGGGTCGTCATTCCGATGTGGGCGGTCCAAAACGGCGCCCGTCCCGTTCAGCCTAACCTGCGAAGATCGTCCGCGCCAAGCCATTCTGTCAGGAAGATGAACGAGAGTGATGGGGTCCGGCTCATGCGCCGGATCGTATCACCCTATCATGACCCAGGTTCACACAGCCCGTTTCGCCATCGGTCAGATCGTTCGCCACCGCGACGACGCCTTTCGCGGCGTGGTGATGGATGTCGATCACGCCTATGACGGCCCGGCCGGAGAGACCGGCCTGGTCGCCGCCGATCAGCCCTTCTACCGCGTCTATGCCTTGGGCGACGATGGCGGCTTCGTCGCCTATGCGGCCGAGGGCGTTCTGGAAGACGGTCAATCCGTCCTGTTGCCCGACGACGCCGATCGCTGGTTCACGACAGACGGCCTGGGGCACCACGCGCCTCTGGACGAACAACTGCACTGACAGTTGGAAGGCGCGGCCGGGCCGGGCTAGACTGCCGACAAAAGAGGAGCGCTCCATGTCCGACTTCGAACACGTCTTCGAACAGCCGCCCGAGGGCGCGGCCGCCGACTGGACCATTCCCCAGAACTGGGCCGCCTATACGGAGGTCGAGCACCAGACCTGGGACACCCTGTACGCCCGCCAGATGAAGATCCTGCCGGGCCGCGCCTGCGACGCCTTCCTGCGTGGGCTGGACGCGCTGGACCTGAACGCCGGCGGCATACCCGACTTCGACGTGATCAATCCCAAGCTTCAGGCCCTGACCGGCTGGACCGTGGTCTGCGTGCCGGGCCTGGTCCCGGACGAGGTCTTCTTCGACCACCTGGCCAACCGTCGTTTCGTCTCGGGCCAGTTCATCAGGAAGCCGGACCAACTGGACTACCTCCAGGAACCCGACATCTTCCACGACGTCTTCGGCCATGTGCCGATGCTGACCGACCCCGATTTCGCCGCCTATATGGAGGCCTATGGCAAGGGCGGCCAACGCGCGGCCGGCCTGGGCATGCTGCCCAACCTGGCGCGTCTGTATTGGTACACGGTGGAGTTCGGCCTGATGAAGGACACGGATGGCCTGCGCATCTATGGCGCCGGCATCGTGTCGTCCTCGACCGAGAGCGTCTTTGCGCTGCACGACCCGTCGCCCAACCGCATCGGCTTCGACCTGGAACGGGTGATGCGCACCCTCTACCGGATCGACGACTTCCAGCAGGTCTATTTCGTCATCGACAGCCTGGAAGCCCTGAAGGACGAGACGCTCAGGGACTTCGGCCCGTTCTATGCGGCGCTGAAGGGCCAAGACGACCTGCCCATCGAAACCGTCCTGCCGACCGATCGTGTCTTCACCCGCGGCACTCAGGCCTACGCCCAGCGCGGCGGGCGGTTCGCCGCCTGAGCGTCAGTGCGGGATAAAGCTAGCCGAGACCTGGGCGCCGTCCGACGGCATCAATAGCAAGCATTCCGTTCCATCAGTGCTGACCTCGCAGCCCCGCCATTCGACATGCCAACCTGAGGCGGCAGGGTTTTCGGCCTTGAGATGGATGGGCGTGCCGGCCGGCGTGCGGATCCAGCACAGTCGCGGCGCATCGTGGGGGTCATATTGGAACCGGGTTGGGCCGCACCGCACCCCGACCGGATCACTGCGGATAATGGCGCTGCTGGTCACATCGCCGGACGCCACGACGGTCAGCAAAGGGTCGATGCGATGCGCTTCGACGACGATGTCGGTCAGCGTCGTCGGGTCCGACTGCGGGCTGAGGCCGAGCGCAAGCAGGGCAAGCGGTGTGAACAACAAGGCTAAGCTCGACGACTGGATTACAAAGGGTCGTCGGCTATGGACCACGGCGAGGCCGCCATCAAGCCAGGGCCGGTCAGGTGTGCGTAATCAGGCTGTTGTGCTTCGTGTCCCGCATGCGGATGAAGGTCAGCAACGACAGCCCGATCATGCCGGTGACGTACCAGAAGAAGACGCTCTCGACGCCCGCGCCCTTCAGCCATAGCGCCACATATTCGGCCGTCCCGCCGAACACCGCATTGGCGATGGCGTAGGGCAGGGCGACGCCAAGCGCGCGGATGTGGGCCGGGAATAGCTCGGCCTTCACCACCGCATTGATCGCCGTATAGCCCGACACGATCACCAGCCCGGCCAGCGCCAGCAGGAAGGCGACGAACGGGCTCTCCACCGTCGACAGCGCCGTCATGATCGGCACGGTGCACAGCACCCCGAGCACGCCGAACGCGATCATCACCGGCCGCCTGCCCACCCGGTCCGACAGGGCGCCGACCGCCGGCTGCAACAGCATGAACAGGAACAGGGCCGCCGCGCTGATCTCGGTCGCCGTGTTCTTGGGAAAGCCCGTCGTATTGACCAGGAACTTCTGCAGATAGGTCGTGTAGGTATAGAAGGCCAGGGTGCCGCCGGCCGTCAGGCCCAGCACCATCAACGCCTCCTTGGGGTGTTTCAGGATCAACTGCGTGGCGCTGGATTTCGGCGCATCCTTCTCGTCCGTCGCCTTGTGCGTCTCGTCCAGCCGGCGACGCAGCCAGAAGACGATCACCGCCAGACCGGCCCCGACGAAGAAGGGAATGCGCCAGCCCCACGACGCCAGCGCCGTCTCGCTGAGCGTATTCTGCAGCACGATCAACAGCAGCAGCGCGATCAACTGGCCCGAGATCAGGGTGACGTACTGGAAACTGGACCAGAAGCCGCGCCGATGCGGCTCGGCCATTTCCGACAGATAGGTGGCGCTGGACCCGTATTCCCCGCCGACGCTGAGCCCCTGCAAAAGCCGCGCGAACAGCAGCAGGGCTGGGGCCGCCAGGCCGATGGTCGCATAGCCGGGCGTCACGCCGATGATCAGCGACCCGGTGCACATCAGCGTCACCGACAGGGTCAGCCCCGCCTTGCGCCCCTTGCGATCGGCATAGACGCCCATGATCCACGCCCCGATCGGCCGCATCAGGAAACCCACCGCAAACACGGCGGCGGCGCTCAGAAGTTGGGCCGTCGGGTCTTCGCTGGGAAAGAAGACCGGCGCAAAATACAGGGTGAAGGCCGCATAGGCGTACCAGTCGAACCACTCCACCAGATTGCCGGCGGACCCGCCGACGATGTTTCTCAGGCGGCGGGCGGGGCTCATCGGCGCATCGGTCATCGGCGCATCACACTCTCTGGAAGGGATAGAAGTCGGACCCAAGCCTCAGAATTGTCGTCAGTTCGTCCAACGCCCCCCGGCTTTCACCCAGCAGGTCGGGATCGGCCAGATCGGCTGGCCGCAGTTCGTCGCGGTACCAGCGCTTCGCCCAGTCGGCCAACCGGCCGTGCAGGGCCTCCGTCAGCCGCATGGCGGGATTGGTCGCCGCCAGCTCCGCGTCGTTGAGCACGACCCGAAGACGCAGGCAGGCCGGCCCGCCGCCGTTCCGCATCGACTGGCGCACGTCGACATACTGCACCCGGCCGATAGGGCCGTTGGAGGCGGCCAGGCCTTGCGCCACCGCATGGCTGCGCGGGTTGTCGCGGGTCTCGGTCGGGCAGATCAGGGTCAGACGATCCTCACCCGGAATCTGGATCAGCATGGAGTTGAACAGGTAGCTGCTGATCGCATCGGCCAGCGGCAGGTCGGCGGACGAGACCTCGACGAAGATCGGCTCGAACAGACCGTCCGCCGCGCGACGGATGGCGTCCTGCGTCCCTGCCGTGTCCTCGAACGCCAGGTCGTGGAAGAACAGGGTCTCCAGCGCCCCCACACAGACCACGTCATTGTGGAACGTCCCGCCCGCGATGGCGGCCTTGGACTGCTGGGCCAAGACTACGCCTGATGCCTCATGGCGACGAGCAATCGCTTCCGACGCCTCTCGTGTCTGACGCGCGGGATAAAGGCCGTCCCAAGGCTCGAATGCCTCGCGCCCCCAGACCAGCAGATTGACGCCCGTCGCACCATGCTCGGCGCATAGCCGCACATGGTTGGCCGCGCCCTCGTCGGCTAAATGCGCGACCGAGGGCAGGGCGTCGTGAACCGCGAACCGCGACGTGTCGGGAAACAGGGCGTCCAGCGCCCGCTTCGTCTGCTGGTGCTCCAGCGACCGATGCAGGTTGGTGATCAGATTAGCGGGCGTGAAATGCACCCGCCCGTCGGCAGCGTCGGCCGCGTCCGCGCTGGGCGTCACGGTCGCGGCGTTGGCGGCCCACATGGGCGAGGCCGAACAGGCGGCGGCGGCGAAGGACGGCGCATCCTTCCACGCCCGCTCCAGCACCTGGGCGTCCGATCCGGTGAAGCCCAGGGTCCGCAGGAAGGGGATGTTCGGACGTTCGTGCGGCGGCAGGACGAACTGGGGAAGGCCCAGGTCGGCCAAGGTCTTCATCTTGTCGAGCCCCTGCAACACCGCCCCCCGCGGATTCGACGCCTCGCCCTTGTTCAGGCTGGAGGCCAGATTGCCCGGCGACAGCCCTGCGTAGGAGTGCGTCGGTCCGATCAGGCCGTCCGCGTTGGCTTCGACGGCGGTGGTCACCACGCTTCCCTCTCCCAGAGGGAGAGGGCTTGAGGCTCGCAGAGCGCAGCGATGCGCTTGCCGAAAGGGTGAGGGGTTGCGGTGCGTCCCGTCGGACACCGTAACCCCTCACCCGAACGCGCCAGAACGACGGCTGCGCCGCCGTGCGCGCTCTCCCTCTCCCGCTGGGAGAGGGTCACGCCCTCAGTCCCTTGATCTCGGCTTCGATGTTCGCGACCGCATCGGCTTCGAAGCTCGCCACCGGATAGGCGCAGTAATCCGCCGCATAATAGGCGCTCGGCCGGTGGTTCCCGCTGGCGCCCAGGCCACCGAACGGCATGTCGCCCGCCGCCCCGGTGGTCGGCCGGTTGAAGTTGACCACGCCCGCGCGGATGCGGCGGATGAAATGGTCCCAGTTGGCCGGATCATCGCTGACCAGGCCCGCCGATAGACCATAGCGGGTCGCGTTGGCCGCCTGGATCGCCGCGTCGAACGTCGCCACGCGCGTCACCGATAGGAAGGGCGCGAACATCTCTTCGTCCGGCACGTGGATCCCCGTCACGTCGATGATGGCCGGCTTGACGAAGGCGCCCGGCAGATTGGCGACCGGGCCCGAGGCGCGGATCACCCTGGCCCCGCTGTCGATCCGCTCCTGCAACGCCTTCAGCGCTGCCTCGGCCGCGCGTGCCGAGATCAGCGGGCCCGCATAGGGTTCGGGATCGCTGTCCCACGGGCCGAAGACCAGACGGTCCGACAGGGCGGCGATGGCTTCGATGATCGCGTCGCCCTGCGGCCCTTCCGGCACGATCAAACGACGCGCGCACGAACAGCGCTGGCCGGTGGTGATGAAGGCGGACTGCACCGCGATGCCTGCTGCGGCTTCCGCATTCGCCGCATCCCACACCACCAGCGGATTGTTGCCGCCCAGCTCCAGCGCCAGAATGACGTGCGGGTCGTCGGCGAACTTCTTGCGGAAATGCGCGCCGGCCGCACCGGATCCGGTGAACATCAGGGCGTCGATCCCGGCGTCCAGCAGGGCCGCGCCCGTCTCGCGCCCGCCCTGCGCCACATTGACCACGCCGGTCGGCAGGTCGGCGGCGGCGAAGGCCTCGGCCATCACCTGACCCACCAGGGGTGTCTCTTCCGACGGCTTGAACACGACGGTATCGCCCGCCAGCAGGGCCGGGACGATATGGCCGTTGGGCAGATGACCGGGGAAGTTGAACGGGCCCAGCACCGCCGCCACCCCGTGCGGCCGATGCCGCAGGGTCGCGCGCCCAAAGGCCGTGTCGGTCGATCGCTCGCCGGTGCGTTCGTCATAGGCGCGGATCGAGACGTCGACCTTGCCGATCATGGCGGCCGCCTCGGTCTTCGTCTCCCACAGCGGCTTGCCGGTCTCGCGGGCGATGGCCTCGGCGATCTGGGGCGCGCGGTCCTTCAGCACGGCCTGATAACGTTTGACCGCCTCGATCCTCTCGGCCCGAGACGCGTCGGCCCAGGCGGGGAAGGCGGCGCGGGCGGCGTCCACGGCGGCCTGGACCTGGGCCGGACTGGCGGCTTCGCCCTCCCAGTTGGTGGCTTCGGTGGCGGGGTCGGTGGAGGTGAAACGGGTCATGATTGCACTCCCCTTCTCCCCTCGGGGGAGAAGGTGGCTCGCGGAGCGAGACGGATGAGGGGGTTGCCAGATGCGGAGTCGATGTTTGACGCGAGGAACTGCTGAACCAGCCCCCTCATCCGAGCGGCTTCGCCGCCCACCTTCTCCCCCGAGGGGAGAAGGGATGTGCGTGCGACGGTCATGATTTCACGCGGACGGTGGCGCCGGCCTTGATCTTCAGCGCGGCGGCGGTTTCGGCGGTCAGGCGCACGGTGTCGCCTTCGATGTCGGCTTTCGCCCGCACGGCGCGGAAGGCGGCGATGCTGTCGGTCGAGATCAGGGCCGGCAACTCGGCCTCGACCGATCCGACGATCTCGACCGTCAGCCGCCGCGCATCGCGCACCGTTCGGATATTGTCGCGCCCGCACGACACGGTCGGCCCGGCGTCGAAGATGTCCACCAGGCCGTTGGGCCGGAAGCCTTCGCTTTCCAGAAGGGCCATGGCCGGCACCCCTTGCGGATGGACCTTGCCGATCACGGCGCGCGCCGGTTCGGGCAGCAGTTCGGTATAGATCGGGTGGCGCGGCGCCAGGTCCAGGATGAACTGCTTGTCGGTCGATCCGCTCATCCGGTCGGCGTGGTCGAACTCCATCGGGAAGAACTTGTGCGCCACATGGTCCCAGAAGGGGCAGGCGCCGTCGGGCGTGAAGACCCCGCGCAGCTCGGCCAGCACATTCTCGGCGAACAGTTCGGGCTGGGCGCCGATCAGCATATAGCGCGACTGGCTCAGCAGACGCCCCGCGCCGCCCTTGCGCCGATCCGCCTTCAGAAACAGCGACCCGACTTCGGTCCAGCCGGTGCATTCGTTGACCAGCACCAGGGTCTGGTGATCCAGCTTGACCCCCAGCGACGGCGAAGACGCCGTATTGTGCACCACCCGGAACGAGAAGAACGGCCGCTTCAGCCCCACCGTCGCCTTGACCGACCCGACCCCATCGATGTCGCCAGTGTCGCCGTCCTCCAGCATCAACGTATACCAGGCCTCCTGCGCCGTGACCTGGCCCCGGAAGCTGGCCTGGCTCAGCTCCAGTCGGTCGGACAGGGCGTCGGGATCTTCGGGCAGGCTGGTGAAGCCGGGACCGGACAGGATGGCCAGCTCCAGCAGGTGATCGAGATCGGCAGGGCCGGCGGGACGGACGACGAGCATTCTAGAGAGTTTCCATCCGCAGGGATTTCAGTTTGGTCGCGTCGATCTCGCCCGAGGCGATCTTGCACAGGATGAGGGCGCTCAGCTGGGCGCGTTCGACGAAGCTGTCGGGCCAGGCGAACTCCTGGTCCGAATGGATGTCGCCGCCCCGCACCCCGAGCGTGTCGATGTTGGGCAGGCCGGCGGCGTGCAGATTATTGCCCTCGCACACCCCGCCCGAGGGCTTCCACGCAATGGGCTGGCCCAGCAGGGCGCCGGCTTCCTTCACCGCCTCGAACAGGGCTGTCTGGGCCGCGTCCATCGGCTTGGGCGCGCGGGTGAAGCCGCCGTGCAGATCCAGGGTCAGCCCCTCGAACGGCGGCGCGGCGGCGATGACGCGCACCGAGGCGTCGATCCAGTCGGCGGCGACCTTGTCCGGCACGCGCACATTGAACCGCACCACCGCATTGTCGGCGACGACGTTCAGCGCGCCGCCGCCCGAAATCTTAGCCACATTGACGGTGACGCCCTCGTGCTGGCCGTTCAGTCCATGCAGGGCGGCGGCGATGATGGCCGCGCCCGCCACTGCATTGCGGCCCTCGTCGAAGGCCCGCCCCGCATGGGCCGCGCGGCCCGTGACGATCAGATGATAGTTGCCGCTGCCCTTTCTGGCTCCCGCCAGCGTCCCGTCCGCCAGCGCCGGCTCATAGGTCAGGCCCACATGGCCCCGCGCGCCCAGCTCGGCCAGCAAGGGCGCGGAGGCCGGCGAGCCGATCTCCTCGTCGGGGCTCAGCAGCACGGTCCAGCCGACGCCATGTTTGTCGGGATGGGTCTCGAACGCCTCCAGCGCGGCCAGCAGCACGCTGATCCCGCCCTTCATGTCCGCCACGCCGGGACCGTTCAGGGCGCCGTCCGCCCGTGTCGTCACGGTCTGGAACCGGCTGTCGGCGGGGAAGACGGTATCGTAATGGCCCGTCAGCACGACCTGGATCGGCGCACTGGGTCGGGCCGTGATCTTCAGCGCGTCGGCATGGGCCTCAGTCCGCACCGATCCGTCGTCTGCGACGCTCGTCGAGCCTTGCGTCGGGATGCGTTCGACCGTGGCGGGCAGGGGCTTTGCCGCCGCTTCCAGCGCGTCCAGCACGGCGTTCAGCCCGACCGCGTTACGGCTGCCGGAGTTGATGTTGGCCCAGTCGATGGTGCGCCCGATGATGGCCTCGCGTCGCGCGGCGACGTGGTCGAGGACGGCCTGGTCAGAGGTCAGAATCCGCATCGGCCGGACCCTAGACGCCCCGACCACAAAGGTGAAGGTCGGGGTCTGTAAGTCATCGCCGATCACAGCTAGTTTCCGCGCGAACAGGGACGCGACATGACACGCACGACGATCGATCTGTGGCTCCGGGCCATGAACCCGCTGATGTTGCCGCGCGGCATGGCCGAGGCGCAACGGTCCGCGCGGTCCATGGTGATCGGCCTGGGCATCGCCCTGATCATCGGCTTGATCCCGACTTGGTGGATGTTCACCTCGGGCTGGTTCGAGACGGCGATGAGCACCGAATACGCCAAGATGGGTCTGTCGGCCGATCAACTCGCCATGCAACAAGAGTTCATGAAGGTCATCTGGCCCTTCGCTATCGGCTTTGGCGCCATCTTCACCGTCCTGCTCTACAGCGTGCTGGCGGTGGTTCAGTGGCGGATGATGACGCGCGCCATCCCGATCATCATGCTGGCCCTGATCGCCTATAGTCTGGTGGCCAATCTGGGGATGCGGCTGCTGGGCACGATGCCGACGCCGGAGCTGCCGCTGTGGATCACCCTCACGACCTGGCCGGCCATGGTCGTTTCCGGCGTGATCTATGTCGCGTCGCTGCAGGGCGCCATGCTGCTGCACCGCCTTCGGAACGAGCCCTGATGTCGGTCGTCCTCTACCACAACCCGAAATGCAGCACCTCCCGCAACGCCCTGGCGCTTTTGCGCGAGAAGGGCGTCGAGCCGACGGTGGTCGAATATCTGAAGACCGGTTGGGACCGCGCGACGCTGGAGCGACTGGCGACCCGGACCGGCGTCGGCCTGGCGGGCCTGCTGCGCAAGAAGGAGGCCGACGCCAAGGCCCTGCTGGACGCCGGCGCCGACGATGAAGCCATCCTGGCCGCCGCCGTCGCCCAGCCGATCCTGATCGAACGCCCCATCGTCGAGACCGACAAGAGCGCCGTCATCGGTCGCCCGCCGGAGCGGGTGCTGGAGGTTCTCTAGCCGCCGCCGCGCGCTAGCGCGTGCGACGGCCCCGGTTCGGGCGACGGTCGCCGGCCTCGCGGCTTTCGTGACGCCAGCGGATCGACAGGCTGGTGTCGCCCTGGCCGCCGAACTGCGAACTGACGGCGATGTTGCGCCGGGGCTGCCATTCGACCTTGACGGCCGCGCCGTTCTCGCCGCCGCCGATGACCTCCAGATAGACGTCGTCGGTGATATAGCGTCCTCCCGCGACCGTGACCGCTGAGGCTTCGCCGCCGAAGGACAGCCGGTCCAGACCCGCCAGTTCGCGCAGGTTGCCGATCACGTCGAACCCGCCGCCGCCGGCCAGGGCCGCGACGCCCGCCGCCAGCTGCGCCGCCTCGAAGGCCGACAGCTGCGACGCCGACCGCCCGAACAGCACCTGCGAGAGGATCTCGTCCTGCGGCAGGGAAGGGGTCGAGGTCAGGGCGATCTTCGGCTCGGCCGCCGTGCCGGTGACGTCGATCGAGGCGGTCAGGGCCGCATCCTCGCGCGTCGCCGCCAGGTTCAGCCGGATCTGCTTGGAATCGGTGGACAGGGTCACCCGGCCCGTGTCGTCGAACACGAACCGCTTGCCCGCGAACTCATAGTCGCCGCGCACCACATTGGCCGAGCCGGTCAGTTGCGGGTTGGCGATGGTGCCGCGCACCCGTGCATTGACGTCCAGCACCACGTTCAGCCCACGCCCGTTGACCCGCACCTTGCCGCCGGTCGAGCGCAGGGCGATGTCCAGGCCGATTTGAGGCCCGCGCGCCTTCTGCTCGGTCTCTACGGGGTCGCCGCCGGGTCGGTTGATCTCGACCACATCCATGGAGACGATGCCGGTGGCGCCGGGCAGTTCCGGCTCGATCTTGGCCTCGTCGATGTCGATCCGTCCGCCCAGCTGGATATTGCCGTCCGCCCCGCGAACGATGGTGATCGGGCCTGAGGCGCGCGCCTCGGCGATGTCGTTGTCGATGACGCGGAAGCGGCTCAGGGTCAGTTGCGCATTCGATCCCGATCCCTGGCGCAGGCCGATGCGGCCCTGACCGGACACCGTGCCGCCTGTTCCGTCGTTGGCGGTGAAGGTCTCGATCTGCGCCGTCGTGTCGTCGAACCGGGTCCGCAGGGTCATGTCGCTCAGCACCAGGCCGACGGCGTTCTCGCGATAGGATCCCTGGCTCAAGTCGAACCGGCCGTTCAGGCGCGGTGCGTTCAGGGTGCCGGCGAGGGTCGCCTGACCGTTGACCTGACCCGCCAGGCTGCGTTCGCCGCCCAGGAACAGGTCCCAGATCGGCTGGATCTGGCCGTTGATCGATACCCGGCCCGACATTTCGCGCGTCCGGGCGATGGCCAGCCGCAGCGGCGCGGCCGAGGCTTCGACCGGCAGGACGACATCGGCGGAGGCTTGCACCGCCCCTTCGTCCACGGCCGTCGCCTTGATGGTCAGTCGGTCGCCAGCCAGGGTGGCGTCCACCCGTCCGTCCACGGCCAAGCCGCGCGGGGCATCGATGCTGCGCACGTTCTGCAGGGCGATGTTGGCCGTGCCCGACAGGTCGCTTCCGGCGCCGCGCATGGCGACCTGGCCCGTCACGCTGCCCCGCAGTTCGGGCGAGATCGACCCTAGGTCCACCTGCGTCAGGTCGGCCTGAACCGCGACCGTGCGCGCATCCTGGCGCAGGTCGGCCAGCAGCACGCCGCCCCCGATGCCCAGGTCCAGATGGGCCGTGCGGTTCGCGCCGTTCAGGGTGATCGAGGCCGGGCTGCGGGTGGTGAAGGCCACCTCGCGCACCCGACCGCCGCCGCGCAGCGTCAGGCCCTGCACCTCGTTCTGGCGCGAATAGACGCCCGTGCCGTTGAACTGGGCCGGCGTCGGCCCGCCCACGTCCAACGCCAGGGTGAAGGGCAGGTTGTTCAGCGTGCCGCGACCGTCTAGGTCCAGGGTGCGGATGATCCAGCTCTGGCCCGCCAGCCGCACATTGCGTCCGCTGACGTCTAGGATGGCGCTGTCCGATCCGCCGCCGTCCGTCAGTCGCACGCGGCCGTTGGCCTCGCCCGAGGCCAGGAAGGCCCCGGCGCGCGCCGTGAACGTCAGGTCCGCGCTGGACGGAATATTGTTCGACAGGGCGACGGCGCCCTTGGCCGTCACGCCGCCCGCGTCAACATCCAGGTCACTGAGCCTGATGCGCTTGCCGCCCAGGAAGAAGTTGCCCGAGGCGCGTGCGGGGCCATAGTTCGAGCCGCTGACGACCGTGATCCGCCCGTCAGACGCGTCCGCGCCCTTGCGGAAGCTCAGCGTCAGATCGGCGTTGTTCAGCGTCAGGGCGCCGGCCGTCACCTGCTGGAAGCCGGCGGTCAGATCGACGCGCGGCTGGGACAGGGTGCCGGTCAGGGCGCCGCGTCCGTTCATGTCGCCGCCGATCTCGACCGGCCCAGCCGCGAACGGCCCCCGCGCGTTCCAATCCAGCGCCAGCCTCAGATTGCCCGCCGTCTCGATGATGCCCTTGGCGCCCGCGCGACCGGCCGCGCCGGTCAGTTCCCCGCGCTCGATCTCGATCCGGCCGCCGTTCAGCTGGCCGGCCAGTTGCAGGCGAGGCGTCTTGCCCAGCAGGCGATCCAGCTCGGACATGCCGACGGTCAGGTTTCGACCCCGTCCGTCGAAGTTCAGCACCCAGGGGGCGCCCGTCCGCGCCGACGACGCCCGGATCGGCCCGCCGAAGGCGCCGCGCGCCTCGGGCAGCACACGCCTTGCGTCCGTCAGTTGCGCCTCGCCGCGGAAGCTCATCCCGCCCAGCAGGTTGCGCGAGCCCGAGCCGTTCAACGTCAGGCCCTGACCCTGAAGATCGACCTTCTCCAATAGGATGGCGCCGTCCTTCATCCGCGCCGCCTGCATCTGCACGCGTGGCGCCGAACCCAAGAGGCCGCCGATGATGCCTTCGCCCGATCCGCCATTGGCGCGGATGTCGCCGTCCAGATCCATGCGGCCGTTCTTGACCTGCACGTTCAGCGGCCCGGCGATGCGGGTCGCGCGATAACTGGCGACGTTGGCGTTCAACAGGGTCGCCTGACCGTTCAGGCTCCAGGTCTGGGCGTCGCCCTTGAACAGGCCGGAATAGGCGGCCGGTCCGGCCACATCGGACCCGACCAGTCGGCTCAGCGACACGGTCTGGATATTCAGAGTGATCCCGTCCGGCGAACTGCGATCCGAGTTGCGGATCAGGCCCCGCGCCTCGGACTGGACGTTGTCGGAGATCAGCTTCCACGCCACGCCCTGGCTGGCCTTGTCGGGCGTCGGAACCATGGCGAAGCCAAAGCGCGCCGTGCGGCCGATGCGGGTGACGAACGGCTCCAGCAGATCCGAACCGCTGAAGTCGGCGAAGCCCGAGACGCGCGATCCCTTGTCGCCGAAATGGCCCTGGACGATCAGGGGGACGAACTGCCCCGTCTGCACCCGCGCATTGACGACATCGGCGTTCAGCACCGCGACCGCCGAAAACGGCTGATCGGGCGAATAGCCCAGAGCGCCGGCCAGCGGCCCGCCCTGGGCTTCGTTGGCGCGCAGGTTCAGGCGCGTGTCTTCCAGCTTGCCGCCGAAGGTCGCGGCCAGGCGCAGATAGTCGCCCGGCCGGTTCAGGCTGTCGGCGTTGACGGTGGCGCTCTTGGCCCCGGCGCGCGGCAGGCTGGCGTCGCCCGACAGGCTCCAGCGACCGTACTCCTTGGAGAAGCCTTCCATCAGTTCGACGTTGGCGGCGAACTTGTCGATCCGAACCGAGATCGGCTGCGGGCTGGGCGGTTCGCCGCTGGGCGGCTCGACCACGGGCCGGCGCAGGACGCGGATGGTCTCCGCCTTGATGTCGTTGGCATGGAAGCTGCGGCTCACCAGCGCCAGATACGACCAGTCCATGCTGAGGTTGTTCGCCTCCAGCCAGACGCCCTGGCTATCGGCCAGGGTGATGCGGTCGATGGTGAAGTCGCTCAGCAGGTCGCCCTTCAGCCCATAGACCTTGAGCCGGCCATAACGGCTGATCTTCAGGTCTTGCAGTCGTTGCAGCACCATCTCGCGGCCACCGTCCGAGGCTATGTAGTAGCGGCCGCCCACCAGTGCGGCGGCGATCAGCACCAGCAGGCCTGCGATGACCGCGCCGGTAATCACGGCGATGCGTTTGACCAGCCCACGACGCGGCTTTGTAGGCCGCGCGGCCTTGGTCGGCGTCGTCTCTTGCGGCGTGGTTTCGGGCGGCGTGGCTTCAGGCGGTGTGTCGGTCAAAACGCCTGCCCGATGCTGATGTAGATCTGGAAGGCCGAGTCGCCTTCACTCTTGTTCAGGGGCATCGCCACGTCCGCCCGGATCGGCCCGAACGGCAGCATGTAGCGCACGCCCACGCCCGCGCCGTAGCGCATGTTGGTCAGGTTCGGCGTCTCCTGGAAACCCACCGAACCAGCGTCCACGAAGGCGACGGCCTGGAAGCTCTGGCCGATCGACTGACGCACCTCGAACGAGGTTTCGAACAGCGACAGGCCCCCGCGCGGCGTCCCGTCCGGCAGTTGCGGATTGACGCCCTGATAGGAATAGCCCCGCACTGAGCCGCCGCCGCCGGAATAGAACAGGCGGTCCGCCGGCACGCTCAGCTCGCTTCCGCCGACGATGGACCCGATCTTCATGCGCCCGGCCAGAATGGTGCGGTCACCGGCCACCGGGAAATAGGCCGTCCCTTGCGTTTCGGTACGCAGGAACAGGATGTTGCTCTCGCCCGTCACCGCCGTCGGCTGCACCGCCAGATTGACCCGCCAGCCCTTGGTCGGGTTCAGCGGATCGTTGGAATGATCGATATAGGCGCTGGTCCGTGCGGTGATGATCGCCAGGTCGCGGTCGAAGGTCACGCGCTGAGGCGGCAGGGTGGTGAAGTCGTAGCGGGTCTCGCTGTAGCGCCCCGCGTCCAGCCCGATGCCGTAGTTGAAATAGGAGGTCTTGCCGATCCGCTGCTGCAAGTCGGCATACAGGACCAGGGCGGTGCGCAGATAGGCGTCGGTGTCTTCGTTGACCACCGCCGCGCCCAGCTTCAGCGTCCGGCCGGGCCGGCGCCAGTGGGGCAGGGACAGGTCCGCGCCGATCCGGCTGTCGATGTCCGCCAGCCGGGCTTCCAGCCGCAAGGTGTCCGCACGACCGAAGCGGTTGTAGCGGGTCTGGATCACATCCACCCCGACGCCTTCGGCCGTGGACCAGGTGGCGCCCGCTTCCAGCACGCGGCGCGGCCGGTCCTGCAGGCTGACGATCACGGGACGCAGGCCATCCGGGGTCACCTGGTCCAGCGGCGACAGGGCTACGCCAATCCCGTCATAGACGCCGGTGTCCAGCAGACGGCGCTCCAGTTCGGCGACCTGGTCGGGGTCGAAGCGGTCGCCTTCGTTCCACGGCGCGAGCCCGGCGACCCAATCGGGATTGGTTCGGCCCCGCGTCGACAGGCGAACGCCGTCCAGCCGCACCAAAGCGCCCGAGGCGATGCGGTATTCCGGCGCGACGGTAAAGGCGGCGTGGTCCACCACAACCCGGCGCGGATTGGCCTTGGCGTCGGCGTATCCGTCGCGAACCAAGGCCGCGACCAGCCGCCCTTCGCCCGAGATGACATCCACCGCCCGACCGGGATCGCCGGCCTTCAGGGCGATGGCGGTCTTGGCCTTGTCCGCCGCCTCGGCCTCGGGGGCGGGATCGACCCACTGAATGGTCGGATCGGTCAGCAGGAAACGTCGGCCCGGCTGCACCGAGACGATGGCGACCGGCGTCTCCTCGCCCTCGACGATGTCTTCCACGACAGGCTGGTAATAGGCCTCGGAGCGCAGCAGGGCTGTCGCCGAGCTAACGGCGCTCTCCGCACGACGACGGGCCTCGAACCGGCTGGCCGGCGCCTCGTCGACCTCGCCCACGGCGCGCTCCAGCGCCCGGCGCAGTTCAGCATCCATGTCGCCCCGGATCTGCGCGCGGGGGTCCGCCGCCGCCGCATGGGCGCAGGCCGAAAAGGCCGCAAGGGTCGCGACCAGCAGGTTAGGCCTGAACGTCAAACTCGATCTTTCGTCAAAACTGCGCCCCCCGGCAAACCTGCTCTTCAGTAGAACAGGGTCTCGCTCTCGGGTTGGACCGTCTGTTCCGACGTGCGTTCATCAGGCGGAAGGTTGCTGGACGGCGGAGGTGTGGGGGTCGGGTCCTGCACCTCGGGTGGGGGCGGCGGCGTCTCTTCCTTCACCGGCGGGCGCGCGGGCGCCACGGGCGCTTCGATGTAATCGTCGTCATCCCTCGACGGCCGATCGTCGCAGGCCGAGAGCGCAAGGACGCCCAACGCAGCGGCGGCCAGAACTAATGTCGAGCGTGTCATGAAAGTCCCCGGGTCTTCGCTCTAGCAACGCCTGCGGCGCTAAGCCGTTCCCTTAGCGCTGAAAACGACGACGGTCATCCTGCGTGATGGGACCATTTCGTGACCATCTGGTCCAGCGTCAGGTCTGACTTCGGACCTGGCTCCGCCGCCTTGCCGTCGAACAGGGGCGCCGGGCGCGGCAGGCCGTCCTGGAATGTTCCCCTGGCCTGATTGTGCGGATGGTCGGGCGCCTCGGCCAGGCTGAGCACCGGCGTGACGCAAGCCTCTGTTCCGGCGAAATGGGCGCTCCAGTCGTCGCGGTCGCGTGTGGCGAACAGGGCGGCGAACCGCGCCTGCAAGGCAGGCCAGGCGGCGATATCGTACTGAACCGCCTCGCCCGGATCGATCTCCAGCCCGGCCAGCAGGGCGGCGTAAAAGCGCGGCTCCAGCGCCGCCACCGCCACGAACCCGCCGTCGCGACAGGTATAGCACCGATAGAAGGGCGCGCCTCCGTCCAGCAGATTGCCCCCCCGCCGCTCGCTCCACATCCCCTCACCGCGCAGAGCCTGGAACAGCCCGCCCAACAGGGCCGCGCCGTCGGTCATGGCCGCATCCACCACCCGACCACGCCCGGTGGTCTTGGCCTCCACAAGCGCCGCCAGCACGCCGACCACCAGCAGCATGGCCCCGCCGCCATAGTCGCCTACCAGGTTCAGCGGCGGGAAGGGCGGACGATCCGCCTCCCCCATGGCGTGCAACACCCCCGACAGGCCGATGTAGTTCAGGTCATGCCCCACCGCATTCGCCAACGGCCCCGTCTGGCCCCAGCCCGTCACCCGCCCGAACACCAGCGCGGGTTTTCTCGCCTGCAGCACCTCCGGCCCATAGCCCAGCCGCTCCATCACGCCGGGCCTGAACCCTTCGATCACGGCGTCCGCCCCATCTATCAGTTGCAGGATACGCTCGCGGTCGACGTCCGACTTCAGATCGACCGGCACGGCGATCCGACCCCGGTGCAGCACCGCGCCGCCGACCTCGTCGAACACCGCGGGCCCGGCCAAGGCGTCGCGCGTCAGGCGCACCACCTCCGCCCCCAGGTCCGCCAGCATCATGCCGGCGAAGGTGACCGGCCCCAGGCCGTCGAATTCGATGATGCGGACGCCATTTAACGGTTGCATGGCACATGAGTAGCAGACCGGGTCTTGACCGGAAGGCCGGATTACAACAGAAGGCGCCCTTCGACGGTTCGGGAGCGCCCGGACGTCGCACGGTGCGTCCTTAGCTCAGTTGGTTAGAGCATCTGACTTTTAATCAGAGGGTCCTCGGTTCGAGCCCGAGAGGACGTACCATTTTGGCCCGCGTCGGCGGGCCTCAGCCAGATCGATCGTCAGTCCCTGTGTTCGACCACATGACGACCGCGCACCATCCGCACGAAGGGCAGCGGGCGGTTGGGGCTTGCTTGGTCTTGACCAAGCCGCTCGGCCAACTCTCCCAGCACGAACCGGGTGATGGCGGGCAAGTCCAGGGCGCGGGCGTCGTCCAGCGCAAGCCACGCGATCTCGTCCAGTTCTCCTGATCCGGCCGTCGGTTCGGGCGTCAGCAGCGCCTCGGCCGGCGCCATGAAGAACCGCGCGTCGAACCGGCGCGTGCGGCCCGGCGGGGTGATGGCGCGGGCGATATAGGACAGGACCGTCAGATCGGGCAGGGCGCCGGCCTGACGATATTCGCGCCACGGTCCCGCGACGCTGGCCGACGGTGCGGGCCGCCCCAGGATCAATCCGGTTTCCTCAAACGTCTCGCGCACCGCAGTCAGGGCCAGGGCGCGCGCACGGCGGGCTGGCAGTTCCCTCTCCAACCGTCGCGCCACATCGGACGACAGGTCGCCGGCCAAGGCGGCGATGAAGTCGCTGCGGTCGATTCGCCCGCCGGGAAACACCCATTTCGACGCCATGAACACATGCCCCGCCGCCCGCCGGCCCATCAGAACCTCGGGTTTGGCGCCGCCCCGCGTCAGGATCAGCGTCGCCGCATCCTTAGGCCTCTGCACGCCCCCGACGCGCGGGGCGTCGGCGAGATCCTGTGCGGCGTCGAAGGGCTGATCCTTCATTCCGCTCATCCCGGCGAAAGCCAGGACCCCGTGCTTTCGTTCGCACTGGCGGTCGGGTTTGGCGTCCGAGTCACGCGACAAGCGCTCTTCGCCCAAAGAACTGGATTCCGGCTTTCGCTGGGATGAGCGGATGTTTTTATCACTTCCGCTTGCCCTTGCGCACGCCTTTCAACCCGCCGGAGGGACGGCCGCCCTTTGCGGGCTTGGGACCACCGGGGCGGTTCTTGCCCCGCAATGGCGGGCCATCGCCGCCGCGTCCGCGCACACCATAGCGTGGAGCGGGGGCGTTGGGATCGCGGGCTTCGGGCTCGCTGAGCATTTCGAACACCAGGCCGCCGGTGACCGGCGTGGCCTCCATCAGCTTCACCTCGACCTTGCGGCCCAGGGTGAACCGCTTGCCGGTGCGTTCCCCGACCAGGGCGTGGGCGCGGTCGTCGTGGGTGAAATATTCGCTGCCCAGGGTCGAGACCGGGACAAGCCCATCGGCCCCCGTCTCGTCCAACCGGATGAACAGGCCGAACCGGGTCACGCCGGTGATCCGCCCGATGAAGGTCGCCCCGACGCGGTCTTCCAGATAGGCGGCGATGTAGCGATCCATGGCGTCGCGTTCGGCGGCCATGGAGCGGCGCTCGGTCATGGTGACGCCCTCGGCGATGGCCGGCAGTTCGGCGATCTCACGGTCGGTCAGCCCGTCCTTTCCCAGCCCCAGCGCTCGGATCAGGCCGCGGTGGACGATCAGGTCGGAATAGCGCCGGATCGGCGAGGTGAAGTGGGCGTAGCGATCTAGGTTCAGGCCAAAGTGGCCGATGTTCTCGGGGCTGTAGATCGCCTGCATCTGGCTGCGCAGGACCACCTCGTTGACCACGTCGGCGTGTTCGGTGTCGCGGGTCTCGTCCAGCAGCTTGTTGAACCGCTTGGTCGTGCCTGGCTCGCCCTTGTTCCACGGCTTGCCGATGGTCGACAGGAAGTCGGCCAGGTTGAAGATCTTCTCCTGGCTGGGCGTATCGTGGATGCGGTAAATGAGTGGAGTTTGCTTCTGCTCCAGCGTCTCGGCGGCGCAGACGTTGGCCTGGATCATCATCTCCTCGATCAGCCGATGCGCCTCCAGTGAGGCGCGCTTCTCGATGGACGCGATGCCGCCATCCGGGGCCATGCGGATGCGGCGTTCGGCCGATTCGATCTGCAGCGGACTGCGCTTCAGCCGGCCTTTCAGCATGGCGTGGTAGGCGTTCCACAGCGGATAGAGGATGGCCTCCATGATCGGGCCGGTGGCGTCGTCCGTTTGCCCGTCAATGGCGGCCTGGGCCTGTTCGTAGCTGAGCTTGGCGTGCGACCGCATCAGGCCGCGCACGAACTTGTGGCCGGTCTTTCGGCCGTCCTTGTCGAAGACCATCCGCACGGCCAGGCAGGCGCGGTTCTCGCCCTCCTTCAGGCTGCACAGGCCGTTCGACAGCACCTCCGGCAGCATCGGCTCGACGCGGTCGGGGAAATAGGTCGAGTTGCCCTTGTCGCGGGCCTCGCGGTCCAGATGGGTTCCGGGGCGGACATAGGCGGCGACGTCGGCGATGGCGACCCAGACGATCCAGCCGCCTTCGTTCTTTGGATCCTCGTCACGGGCCGCATAGACGGCGTCATCGTGGTCGCGCGCGTCGGCGGGGTCGATAGTGATGAAGGGCACTTCGCGCAGGTCCTCGCGCCCCTTCAGCGTCGGCAGGGCCTGATCTTCGGCTTCGCGCTCGACGGCTTCGGAGAAGCCTGTCGGGATGCTGTGGGCGTAGATGGCGATCAGGGAGGCGGCGCGGGGATCGTCCTCCTTGCCGATATGTTCCAGGATCTTGCCGCGCTTGGGACCATATCGCTGGTCGCCCTTTTCGATCGCGGCCAGGACCAGATCGCCGTCGCGCAGGTCGCCGGACTGGGCCTGGGGCACCAGCAGCACGTCCTTGGAACGGCGGTCGACAGGCTCGACGCGCGTCTCGCGCGCCGACTTGCGGATCACCCCCAGAACGCGGTTCGTGCCGACGTCCAGCTTCTTGATCAGCCGGGCTTCCCAGCCGTCGCCGCCGCGCTGGAACTTGACCAGCACACGGTCGCCCAGGCCAGGGGCAGGACCGGGTTTGGACTTGTCGGGCATCAGGATGGCGCGCGGCGCGTCGGCGCTGGCCTCGACCAGACGGACATACAGTTCGCCGTCGCCGTCGCGTTCGATCACGTCGGCGACGCCGACGGGGGGCAGGGCGCCGGCCTCGGAGAAGCCTTTGCGGCCGCGCTTTCCCAGCCGGCCTTCTTCTTCAAGCTCGCGGATCATTTCGCGCAGGGCCCGGCGGTCGCCGCCCTTCAGCCCGAAATGGCGTGCGATATCGGTCTTCTCGGCCGATCCGGCCTCGCGCAGGAAGGCGAGGAGGGTGTCTTTGTCGGGCAGGCCGGCGGGCGGCCTCTTGGATGAATTGGTCATTATGTCTTTCGTAGCGCGGAACCGCGCCCTTGGGTAAATCTTGAGGTCAAATCTTGCGTGAGTTGACCGAGTGAATGCGGGGCTTCAGCTTCCGCCGTCCCCGAATGGAGTCTTCGATGTCCCTGCATGCCCCCGCCCTGAGCGCGACCGTGAAGTCGCCGCTGGATCTGATCGGCAAGACGCCGATGGTGGAGGTGACGAAGATCGACACCGGCAAGTGCCGCCTGCTGCTGAAGCTGGAGTCCCAGAACCCCGGCGGCTCGATCAAGGACCGGATCGCCGTCGAGATGCTGGACGCCGCTGAAAAGGAAGGCTGGCTGAAGGAGGGCGGCGCCATCGTCGAGGCGACGGCGGGCAATACCGGCCTGGCGCTGACGCTGGTCGGTCGGGCGCGGGGTTATAAGGTGCTGCTGGTCATCCCGGACAAGATGTCGAAGGAAAAAATCCAGCATCTCAGGGCCATGGGCGCCGATGTTCGCCTGACGCGTTCGGACGTGCCGCACGGGCATCCGGAATATTACACCGACATGGCCGAGCGTCTGTCCCAAGCCATTCCGGGCGCCTATTACGTCAACCAGTTCGCCAACCAGTCGAACGCCGACGCCCACGTGAAGACGACGGGGCCGGAAATCTGGGAGCAGACGGGCGGCGACATCGACGCCTTCGTCGCCGGCATCGGCTCGGGCGGCACCATCACCGGCGTGGCTCGGTTCCTGAAAAGCGTGGGATCGAAGGCCGAGATCATCCTGGCCGATCCGGTCGGCTCGACCCTGGCCGGCATCGTCAACGACGGCGTGCCGGGGCCGGACGGCAGCTATACGGTCGAGGGCATCGGGCAGAACTTCGTGCCCGACACGGCGGACATGAGCCTGATCGACAAGGCCTATTCCATCCCGGACGCCGAGGCGATCGCCACAGCGCGCGAGCTGCTGCTGAAGGAAGGCATCCTGGCCGGCTCGTCGTCCGGCACCCTGATCGCCTCGGCCCTGCGCTGGTGCCGGGAGCAGACCGAGGCCAAGACCTGCGTCACCTTCGTCTGCGACACCGGGGCCAAATACCTGTCCAAGGTCTATAACGACGCCTGGCTGGCCGATCAGGGTCTGGGCGAGGGCGAGCTGCACGGCGACCTGTCGGACCTGATCAACCGCAAATACGAGAAAGGCGATGTGGTGGTCGCCGGGCCGGACGACACCCTGGACACCGCCTTCAAGCGGATGAAGGGCGCCGACGTGTCCCAACTGCCGATCATCAAGGACGGCCGTCTGGTCGGCATCCTGGACGAAAGCGATCTGATCCACGTGATGAACACCGACGAGATCACGCGTAAGGAAAGGTTCGCCAAGCCGGTCGCCTCGGCCATGACCCGCGATCTGGACACGGTTCAGGTCAAAGAACCGCTGGACGCCCTGATCCCCGTCTTCGACCGCGACCGCGTCGCCATCGTGCTGGACGGCGAGAAATTCGTCGGCCTGATCACCCGCACCGACCTGATCAACCACCTCAGCCTGAACCGGTAAGAACCATGGCCGACAAGAAGAACAGCCAAGGGTTTTCCACCCGCGCCATCCATGCCGGACAGCATCCCGACCCAACGACGGGTGCGGTGATGACGCCGATCTATGCGACCTCGACCTATGCCCAGGAAAGCCCGGGTGTGAACAAGGGGTACGAGTATGCGCGGGGCAAGAACCCGACGCGCGAGGCGTTCGAGGCCTGTATCGCGGACCTGGAGGGCGGCACGCACGGGTTCGGCTTTGGTTCGGGCATGGCGGCGACGTCGACGGCGCTGGAGCTGCTGGACGCGGGCGATCACATCGTCACGGGCGACGACCTGTACGGCGGGTCGTGGCGTCTGTTCGAGCGGGTGCGTCGGCGCACCATGGGACTGGACTTCGCCTATGTGGACCTGAGCGACATCGCCGCGGTCGAGGCGGCGATCACGCCCAAGACCAAGATGCTGTGGGTCGAGACGCCCACCAATCCGCTGATGAAGCTGGCCGACATCGCCGCCCTGTCGAAGGTGGCCAAGGCGCATGGGCTGCTGCTGATCGTCGACAACACCTTCGCCACCCCCTTCTGCCAGCAGCCGCTGAGCCTGGGCGCGGACGTGGTCATGCATTCGGCGACCAAATACCTGAACGGCCATTCCGACATCATCGGCGGGGTGCTGGTGACGGCCGATCCCGACCTGGCGACGCGGATCAAGTTCCTGCAGAACTCGGTCGGCGGGATCATGGGGCCGTTCGACGCCTTCCTCGCCAACCGGGGCTTGAAGACCCTGGCGCTGCGGATGAAGGCGCATTGCGAGAACGCCCTGACGGTGGCGCGGTGGCTGGAGACGCGCAAGGGCGTGGCCAAGGTGATCTATCCCGGCCTGATCGCCCACCCGCAGCACGAGCTGGCCGCACGCCAGATGAGCGGCGGTTACGGCGGGATGGTGACGGTGATCCTGGAAGGCGACCTGGAGCGCACGAAACGCGTGCTGGAGCGGGTCGAGGTCTTCACCCTGGCGGAGTCGCTGGGCGGGGTCGAGAGCCTGGTGAACCACCCGGCGATCATGACCCACGCCAGCGTGCCCAAGGAGGTGCGCGAGGCTGGCGGCGTCACCGACAACCTGATCCGGCTATCGGTCGGGGTCGAGAACGTCGAGGACCTGATCGCGGATCTGGATCAGGCCCTGGGCTGATCTCAGCTGGAGGGAAGGGCGGTCTGGTGGCCGGTGACGGGCGGCAGCTTCTTCTTGGGAGCGGCGCGTTTCACCGGCGCCTTGGCGGCCTTGGGCAGGGCGGCGCGGCGGGCGATCTCGGTGTCGATCACAGGCAGGATATCAGCGGCGGCCATCACCTGGGTCGAGGCGCCGGTTTCGGCCAGGCGCGCAGCGTTGGCGCGCAGGCTGTTGAGGTCGGCGTCGGTCATCGTCGGGATTTTTTCGGCGAGGGTCGTCATGGGTCACGTCCTGATGGAACGGGCTTCAGGGCCGGCGCGCGAGGCGCCAGCCCTTCAGCTGATTGAAGGCGATCTCGACCACGACGCGGTCGCCCAGCATGGATAGGCCTTTAGGCGAACCGAGCGAGGGCAGGACCGAGACGACGTGGCCGTTGTCCAGGCGGACCTTGCGGCCGCCCAGAGGCAGGTGCTTCGTCACGACGCCATCAAAAGCGATGGCGTGCGTGTTGAGAAGCGTGTCCTACTCTGCCGCCGTAAGGCGACCAGCGGATTCCTTGCCGGAGCGCGAGTCGCGTTCGATTTCGTAGGAAATCTTCTGGCCTTCGTTCAGCGAACCAACGCTCGAAGTTTCGACGGCCGAGGCGTGGACGAAGACGTCCTTGCCGCCGTCATCGGGAGCGATGAAGCCGTAGCCTTTGGTGGGGTTGTACCATTTTACAGTGCCGGTAGCCATTTGGAGACCTCCGTCTGGCGTTGACCGCAGGGAGGGATCCCTGGTCGGCCTGTCGGGTCTGAATGGGATCGGCTTTTGGACCTCGGTGCGTGATGCAAAGGGAGCAGCGGCGTTACGCAGAGAGATCGACAGCCCCTATATGGGCCTCCAACGCCCATTCTGCAAGGCGCGCCCCTAGAAGGCGTAGGCGACCCTGGCGACCAAGGCGTCTTCGTACTGCTCGCCGAAGGTGTGGGCGTCGGTGTCGTAGTAGCGCAGGTCGAGGTCCAGGGCGCCCGTGACCGCATAGGTCACGCCGGCGTTCCAGCCCGTGTAGTCGGGGGCGCCGTCCTGCTCGCGACGGCCGACGGCGACCGTGCCGTTCAGACGGTTGGTGAAGTCCCAGCCCACGCGGCCCTCGACCCAGGTGAAGCTGTCGGTCGAACCGGCGGCGTCGGGCGAATACTGCACCTGCAGGCGGGCGCTGGCGGGCCCGATGGACCGGCTGGCGTTGCCGGTGAACTCCCAACCGTCCTCGTCATAACCGGCCTCGGCGTCCAGGCGGTTCTTGTAGGCCGCGTTGAAATCGAAGCGGTAGCCGAAGGCCTCGGGCTGATAGCCGACCACGAACTCGGCCTCGAGGTTGGAACCGCCCGCCTGGATCGTTTCGAAGCCGGGGCCGGCGTAGAACAGGCCGTTCTCGCTTTCCCAGATCGCCGAGCCGTAGACGTAGCCGTCGTTGCCGGACTTGGACGCGTTCTTGGAGCGGTTGTCCGTTCCCGCGCCCAGTTCGAACGACCAGGCGTCGCGAGCGGACGCCGCCGGGGAGGATTGGGTCGCCGCTGGAGTCGCGAAGGCGGCGGCCATGGCGGCGGCGGAAAGGGCGGCGAGGACGGTCGTGCGGATCATGGCGGCTCCAACGCGCGAGAAGCGGATTGGCGCCGCCTTTAGCGCGCCCCGGCCTTGATGGCGAATTCATCCGTCGCCTGAACAAACTCCTGCCGCAGGCGCGCGACCAGTTCGGCGGTCGGCAGGACGTCGTGGATGGCGCCCGCGCCCTGGCCGGCGGACCAGACGGTCTTCCAGGCCTTGGCCTCGTCGCCCATGTCCAGCTTGTGCTCGGGTAGGTGTTTCGGGTCGATTCCGTTTTCGATCAACGACTTGCTCATGAAGTTGGCCGGTATGCCCGAGACCGCCGGGGTGTGGACGATGTCGGTCGAGCCGCTGTCGATCACCATCTGCTTGTAGGCGGGCGGGGCCATGGCCTCGGTCGTGTTGATGAAGCGGGTGCCCATATAGGCGAAGTCGGCGCCCAGCATCAGCGCCGCCGCGACATCTTGTCCCGTCGAGAGGGCGCCCGACAGGATGATGGTCCCCTTGAAGAAGCTTCGCACCTCGTTGACCAGGGCGAAGGGGTTGATGATGCCCGCGTGGCCGCCTGCGCCGTTGGCGACCAGGATCAGGCCATCGACGCCCGCCTCGGCCGCCTTTCTCGCATGACGGATGTTGGCGATGTCGTGGAAGACCTGACCGCCATAGCCGTGAACCGCATCGACCACGTCGCGCACGGCGCCCAGGGAGGTGATGATCAGCGGCACCTTCTCCTCGACCGACACCATCATGTCGGCCATCAGGCGCGGATTGGTCGGGTGGACGATGTGGTTGACGCCGAAGGCGGCGGCCTCGGGCGTCAGCCGGCCCTTGATCTCGTGAATCCAGTCGCGATAGCCCTCGGTCGTGCGCTGGTTCAGCGACGGGAAGGTGCCGATCACGCCTGCATTACAGGCCTCGACCACCAGGTCCGGCCCGGAGACCAGGAACATGGGCGCCGAAATGATCGGCAGGATCAGACCTTTTTGCAGCGAAGCGGGAATGGCCACGGGCGTCTCCTGAAGTTTTCTTTCGCTACGCTTAGCGGGCTGTCGCGGGGGAAGGCAATCGGGAGGATTTCAGACGGTGGCGCGAAAAACAGAGTCTAATTCGTCTAATCTCGGGGGTGAGTTGAAATTGCACTTGCACGCGGGAATGGAGTGCAATGTGCAAGGACGTGCAATTTCGCGGGCGGGGTTGGGCTTCGTGAGTCCGACGTTTCGCCCTCTTGGCTGAAACCGCGCATTGTATGGGCGTCTGCGGGGGCGGTTGGTCGAATGACGCTGGTGGGCGTCAGGGCGTTGAAACGGCGGGAGAAGTTTTCGGGAAGAAGGATGGGGCGCCTCTTAATCCTCCCCCGTCGGGGGAGGGGGACCGCGAAGCGGTGGAGGGGGCCGATCGCGCACCTGCCGGTGAAGATGATCCACCACCGCCGCCATCTCGCCCAGCACATCCGTGCCGCGACCCGAACGACGGTGATCCCGCGCAGGTTTAGCCATTCCGTGCGGCGTCTGTCGTGTCCGACGGCGTCGGGCTGGGCATGGCTGTCGCCGTCCACCTCGACCGCCAGACGGGCGTCCTCGCAATAGAAGTCCAGGAGGTAGGGGCCGATGGGATGCTGGCGGCGAAAGCGTATGCCGTCGAGGCGGCGGCCCCGGATTTGGCCCCACAGCAGCACCTCAGGCAGGGTCATTTCACGGCGCAACTCGCGGGCGCGGGCGACGGTAGACTTGGGTGCATAGGTCATTTGCGTCCTCGACCGCGTGCGCGGCCGGCCCCCTCCACCGCTTCGCGGTCCCCCTCCCCCGATGGGGGAGGATTTTCATACGCGTCGCAAGCGCCTAAATGCGCCCCATGACCCACTATACCGACAACCTCAGCCAGCTCGGCGCCCAGACCGGCGCCCCGACCAGCCCCGAGACGGCCGTGCTGGAGCGGGTGCCGAACCCGCATGCGGACACGCTGTATCTGGCCCGGTTCACGGCGCCCGAGTTCACCAGCCTGTGCCCGGTGACGGGACAGCCGGACTTCGCCCACATCGTCATCGACTATGCGCCGGACGAGTGGCTGGTCGAGTCCAAGAGCCTGAAACTGTATCTGACCAGCTTCCGCAACCACGGCGCCTTCCACGAGGACTGCACCGTCGCCATCGGCCGGCGGCTGGCGGACCTGCTGGCGCCGAAATGGCTGAGGATCGGGGGGTATTGGTATCCGCGTGGCGGCATCCCCATCGACGTCTTCTGGCAGACCGGCGCGCCGCCGGAGGGGCTGTGGCTGCCGGATCAAGGCGTGCCGACCTATCGTGGGCGGGGGTAGGAGGATGAACAGGCGGCGCCTGTTCGCGGCGGCCGGCCTCGCCGTCGTGGTTCTGGCGGCCATCTATGGATGGCGCATGACGCAGAATGAGTACTGTAGAAGCTTGACCCAACGGGCGGAGCTGCGCGCTGGGGATGAGATCAATCGGAGTCCTTTGGGTCACTGCTACGTGGCGAAAGCTGGCCGCAGCGAGCCGGTCTGAGACTTTGACGGTTGGCATAGAGATGTCCTTGGAGGTCTGTGTGACCCCTCATCCGTCGGCCTTCGGCCGCCACCTTCTCCCGCAAGGGGAGAAGGAATGACGACTTACCGCCTTCCCCTCGAAGCCTGGGGCCGTCGTCTGATGACGCGCGCCGAGGTCTGGGCCGATCGATCCCGCCCGCGTCGTTACGCATACGAATTCCTCTGGTTCGGGCTGAAGCAGGGGTGGGCGTGTCTGTTCGGGGGGCTGATGCTGGGCTTGATCCTGGCGACCTTCCTATTCTGGCCGGAGGGGCCGCCGGTGTCGCGCTACGACTTTCTGGCGGTCGGGGCGGTGCTGATCCAGGCGGCGATGCTGGCCTTCAAGCTGGAGAGCTGGGAGGAGGCGCGGGTGATCTTCCTGTTCCATGTGGCGGGGACGATCATGGAGTTGTTCAAGACCGCGCATGGGTCGTGGATCTATCCCGAGGCCAGTCTGCTGCGCATCGGGGCGGTGCCGCTGTTCTCGGGCTTCATGTATGCGGCGGTGGGCAGCTATATCGCGCGGGTTCAGCGCATCTTCCACATCCGGGTGCGGGGGTATCCGCCGCTGTGGACGACCTGGGTGCTGGCGGCGGCGATCTACGTCAACTTCTTCGCTCATCACTGGCTGCCGGACGTGCGGATCGCGCTGTTCGCTGCGACCGTGCTGCTGTTCGGGCGGGGGTGGTTCTATTTCACCGCAGACAGCAGGCGGCGGTCGATGCCGTTGCTGCTGGGATACGGGCTGGTGGCGATGTTCATCTGGTTCGCCGAGAACCTGGGCACGTTCGGGCGGGCCTGGGTCTATCCGGGACAGGAGGCGGGGTGGGAGATGGTGTCCCTGGCCAAGCTGGGCAGCTGGTTCCTGCTGATGATCATCTCGGTCGTGCTGGTGTCGATCGTGCACCGGCCGGAGGAGGAGATCAGCGGCTCTCCAGCGCCCCGCGCATGACGGCGGACTTGCGGCTCATGCGGGCCTTGATCAGGCGATAGGCGACGGCGACGACCAGGATCGCCAAGGCGATGGCGCCGATCAGCAGGGTGGGGCCGTGGGCCTCGCTGAGGACCTCCATCTTGGCCAGGCCCTGAGCCGCCAGATAGCCGGGCGCCAGCATGGCCAGCACCCAGACGATGCCCGAGGTGACGTTGCCGAACTGGAACGACCGCTGGCGCATCCTGAGCATACCCAACGTCATGGGCACGAAGGCGCGCAAGGGACCAAAGAAGCGGCCGACGAAGATCGACATGATGCCGTAGCGACGGCAGTAGAGCCGGGTCCAGGCGATGCGGCGGCGGTGCGGCTTGAACATCGGGCGCTGCAGGAAGCGCACGCCCAGCCGACGTCCGGCCCAGTAGGAGACGGCGTCGCCGATCACCGCGCTGATGACGCAGCCGCCGATGACGCTGACGGGATCCAGCACGCCGGCCGCGATCAGACCGCCGGCGGCGATCAGGAGGCCGGTGGCGGGCACGAAGGCGCCGATCACCGCCAATGACTCGACGAAGACGACCAGGCCCAGCAATAGGCCGGCCCACATATGGTTGCGGGCGATGAAGTCGCCCACGGCTTGCAACAGGGAATCCATACGTGGGCCTTGGGGGAGGAAGGCGGGGTCGGTCGAGGGCTAACCGGCGCGGGGCGACCTTATGTCACCGGCTTACGGCAGGCGTGTGACCTTGGCGGCGATGTCGGGGCGGGGGCGCTCAAGAGGCGGCTCGGTCAGGGTTCCGATATGGATGAAGCCGGCGACGGTTTCGCCCTCGGTCAGGCCGAACAGCCGGGCGGCCTGGGCGTCATAGCTGTACCAGTCGGTGATCCAGCTGGAGGAATAGCCGAGACCGCCGGCCGCGTGTTCCAGGTTCATGCACACCGCCCCGGCCGACAGCTGCTGCTCCCAGATCGGCTTGGCGTCGGGGATGGGGGTCGAGACGACCAGGATGGTGAGGGGCGCGGCGGTCAACTTGGCCAGGACGGCCTGATCCTTGGCCGGTCGGTTGTGCAGTTCGGCCAGCACCGCGAGCCGTTCGGCGATCTCGGCGCGCGATTGCGGCCCCATGACCACGAACCGCCAGGGGAACAGTTTACCATGGTCCGGGGTGCGGGCGCCCAGGGTCAGGATCTGCTCCAGCTCCGCCTCGGACGGGCCGGGCGCGACCAGGGCCTGGGCCGGGGCCGAACGGCGCGTCGCCAGCCGGTCGAGAAAGGCCTGTGACGGAACGGGCAGGGGCAGCGGTTCGTTGAGCGCGGTCATGCCGTCTAGCTAGGTTTTCGCCCCCGGCTTCGCCATAGGTGACTCATGAAGATTTCCGACGAACCGAAATGGGCGAAGGGCCTGTCCAAACCGCCGGCGTGGCGCAGCGACGGGACCAAGACCCTGTTCGACAGCCCGTGGCTGGCCCTGACCCGGCATGCGGCGACGGCGCCGACGGGGCATGCGGCCGACTATGCCGTGGTGCGGTTCAAGAATGTGGGGACCGGCGTCCTGCCGGTGCATGACGACGGCACCGTGACCCTGGTGGGTCAGCAGCGGTTCGCCCTGGCCAACTACTCGTGGGAAATGCCCGAGGGCGGCGCGCCGCTGGACGAGCATCCGTTCGACGGGGTCCGGCGCGAACTGGCCGAGGAGGCGGGGCTGGAGGCCGAACACTGGGCGCCGGCCTTGACGGTCGAGATGTCCAACTCGGTCACCGACGAGATCGGCAAGACCTGGATCGCGTGGGGTCTGACGCCTGCGCTCACCGCGCCGGACCCGACCGAGATCATCGCGGTGGTGCGCGTGCCCTTCCTGGATCTGCTGGACGAGATCGGGCGTGGCACCGTGCGTGACAGCCTGACGGTGGCGACGGCGTACAAGGCCTATCATATGGCGATGAACGGCGAACTGCCGCCGGCGCTGGCGCAGGCGATGTTGGGGCGCGTATGATGAGTACGAAGGAGCCGGTCATGGCCAAGCTTGAAATCGTCGCGGAAACCGAAACCGACAGCGTGTGGCGCCAGCTGCGCGCCTCGGCCGAGGCTGCGTCGCGCGAGGAGCCGCAACTGGGCTCGCAGATGAATGCGGTGATCCTGTCGCACGACGATCTGGCCGGCGCGCTCAGCTTCCAGATCGCGCGCAAGCTGGCCGACGGCGAGATGAGCGCCATGTCGGTGCGCGAGGTCTGCCTGTCGGCGTTCAAGGCCGATCCGGTCATGGTCGAGGCGGCGGAAGCGGACTTGCAGGCGGTGGCCGAACGCGACCCGGCGATCCGCAATCTGTTGCAGCCGTTCCTGTATTTCAAAGGCTTCCAGGCGCTTCAGGGCTGGCGCGTGGCGCACTGGCTGTGGGGGCAGGGGCGCGAGACGCTGGCCTTCCACTTCCAGAGCCGGATTTCGGAGCTGTTTCAGGTGGACATCCATCCGGGCGCGCAACTGGGCAAGGGTCTGTTCCTCGACCACGGCACCGGCATCGTCATCGGCGAGACGGCGGTGGTCGGCGACGACGTCTCCATGTTGCACGGCGTGACCCTGGGCGGAACGGGCGCGGATCGCGGCGACCGTCACCCCAAGATCGGCAAGGGCGTGCTGCTGGGCGCCGGGGCCAAGGTGCTGGGCAACATCCACGTCGGCGACTACGCCAAGGTGGCCTCCGGCTCGGTGGTGCTGAAGGCCGTGCCGTCCGGCTGCACCGTGGCGGGGGTGCCGGCCCGGCTGGTCAACTGCCCGACCAACGCCGAACCGGCCCGCACCATGGATCACACCCTGGCCGACGTGGTGTACGACTTCGTCATCTGACGACGAGCATAGTCATTTGGCCGGTGCGACCAGCTGAATTTCCACCGTCTTGTCGACGTAGCCGAACTTGTCGAACACGCGACCGACCATGATCGCTGCGACGAGGATTGCGAGAGGTCCGCCCACGCCTGCCCCAATCAGAAAGGTCCGTGTCTTCGCTTTCACGCGGAGATGTCCTCTGAAGCCTTCCTTTTAGGCAGGACGACGATGAGGACCACAAACATGAGGAAGGCGAGGATTGTCAGCGCGCCGAGCAGTTTTGCAAGTTCGAACGCAAAGTTTGCGATCCCGCCGAAGCCAAGAACGGCGCACGCGAAAGCTGACACCATCGCCATGACGCCGACCACGAAGCCGACGATCGAAACGATGAGCGATGTTCGGACGATAGGGTGCATTCACCGTCTCTCTTGCTGTTCAGCGCGAAGCCGTTGTGAAACTCCTAGTGGCGCTTAACAGGCTTTGGACGCGTGTCCAGTGCGGCTACGCTTCATACAGGCAGCCTCACAGGGCGATCCTGAGCGAGGCGCGCACGCTGCGGGGCGCGCCGGGGAAGATCCACAGGGCGCTGTAGGAGCTGGCGGCGTATCGCTCGTCGAACAGGTTGTCGACCTCGATCCGGGCCGTGACCTGGGGCGTCAGGCCGTATTCCAGCGCCGCCTTGGCCTTCCAATAGGCGGGCAGGCGCACGGGGTTCAGCGTCAGGGCGCCGGTTCGATCTCCGACGTAGGCGGAGCCGGCCATCACCGACCAGGTCGTGCCGTGCGCCGTGTCGAACCGGCCGATGGCGAACAGCGAGCCGGACTGTTCGGGCACGTTCAGCACGGCGTCGGTGGCGAAGGCGCTGTCGTCGGCCTTGGCGTCGGTCCAGGCGTAGTTGGCCACCACCTGCCACGCGTCGTCGATCCGCAGGGATCCGTCCAGCTCTATCCCGCGCGTCGTCAGCTTGCCGACCGGGGCCAGGTAGTTGGGATCGATCGGGTCGGTGGTCAGGATGTTCGACTTCTCGATGTCGAAGACGGTGGCGGCCAAATCCAGCCCGTCCCAGGCGCCGGCCAGGCCGATCTCGTAACCCTTGCCGTCCTCTGGCGCGAAGCCTGAACCGTCGCGACCTGTCCCTGAGTTCAGCACGAAGGACTGGCCATAGCTGGCGTGGGCAGTCAGGTTGTCGGTCAGGCGATAGCGAGCGGCGAAGCGGTATTTCAGCGGCGTGTCGCGGGCCTCGCCGATGCCTCCGGTGCGGTTGTTGCGGATGGTCTGGTCGTAGTCGTCGAACCGTAGGCCGGCCAGCAGGCTGAGGCGGTCGTTCACCTCCCACAGGTCCTGAGCGTAGAGGGTGACGACCTCGCGGGTTTCCAGATTGTCGGTGAAGGGCAGGGGCGTCGGCGGCGTCACCGCGCCATAGACGGGGTTGAAGACGTCGATCGGATAGGGATTGGCGGCGGTCGGATTGATGCGCAGCCATTTCTCGCCATAGGTCAGCTGATAGGCCTTCACTCCGAAGCCGAGGTTGTGGACGCCTAGGCC
This sequence comes from Brevundimonas sp. AC546, assembly GCF_979258305.1. Taxonomy (NCBI): domain Bacteria; kingdom Pseudomonadati; phylum Pseudomonadota; class Alphaproteobacteria; order Caulobacterales; family Caulobacteraceae; genus Brevundimonas; species Brevundimonas sp. AC546. The sequence continues at coordinate 1,054,065 of NZ_OZ409849.1, read as the reverse complement.
GGTCGCGACTACGCCGTTCAGCTCCAGCCGGGCCGACAGGTCCTCGACCGTAAAGTCGCGGCCTCGGCGTTGGCGCCACAGCGTGTCGCCGACCAGGCGAGAGTGATCGCTGGACAGGCCCTTCAGCGAGCCGCCGCGCCAGGCGATGCCGCCGTTCAGGCTCCAGTCGTCGTTGATGCGGTATTCGCCGGTGATCTGGTGCCGTTCGTTGCGGAACCGGGTCACGCCGTCGCCGGGCTCGCCGTAATAGTTCGATTCCGGCAAGGCCAGGGCGTCGCCGTCGATCGCCGGCATCCCCCGGTCGAACAGGGTGGTGAAGGTCGTGAACTCGCCCACATAGGTCAGGCGCAGGTCGTCATTGAGCCGCCAGGTCAGGGACGGGGCGATCACCGTGCGGTCCAGGCCGACATGATCGCGCCAACCGGTGCTGGTCTCGCCCGCCACCACCAGCCGTCCGGCCAGGGTGTCGCTGATGGGGCCCGTCAGGTCCAGTTCGCCGCGCGTCAGACCGAACGAGCCGACCGTGGCGGTGAAGGTGGCGGCGGTGGCGAAACGCGGGGTCTTGGACACGATGTTGATCCGTCCCGCCGGGTCGATGTCGCCAAACAGGGCGCCGGACGGCCCCTTCAGCACCTCGATCCGTTCGGCCGTGGCCGGATCACGCGGCGGGGCCATGCCGCGATTGGCCAGGAAGCCGTCGACGTAATATTCCGCGCCGCCGTCTGGCGTGCCCAGGAAGCCGCGGATGGCGAAGTTGTCCATCACCCCGCCGCGATTGTTCTGCTGGCTGACGCCGCTGACCAGTTCCAAGGCGTCGGCCAGACGCGTAGCCCCCAAGGCCTTGATCAGATCGTTCTCGATGGAGCGGCTGGACGGCGACATCGCCTCCGTCACCGGCCCGGCGCCCAGGGTCAGGTCGCGCGGCGCCTGACGACGGCCCAGGACGACGATCTCGCCCACCGTCTGCGGTTCGACCGCCTCGATTAGTGCAGGGGCGTGGGCGTTGGCGGCGACCAGCAGGCACGCGCCGGCGCAGCTCATGAGGAGGGACAAGGCAGACTCCGTTTGTAACGTTATAATATATCGGCTATCCGCTCCCGCATGACGATGTCAACCACTGCAACGCCTGTTCCCGCCTTCGCCCCTCCGATCACCGCCATGGTCCGATCGGTCGGTCGGATCCGATCCATCGACGCCCTGCGTGGGCTGGTGATCCTGCTGATGCTGGTCGATCACACGCGGGAGTTTTTCTTCTTCCACGCCCAGGTGCCGGACCCGATGAACGTGGCGGAGACGTCGCCCGACCTTTTCTTCACCCGGCTGTCGGCGCATTTTTGCGCGCCGATCTTCGTCGCCCTGACCGGCCTTGGGGCGTGGCTCTATGGGAACAAGCAGGCGGTGGGGGAGAGTGGGGCCAAGGCCGCGTCCGGCTTCCTGTTCAAGCGCGGCCTGTTCCTTGTGGCGCTGGAGTTGACGGTTGTCAGCTTCGCCTGGAGTTTTTCGTTCACGCCCGAGATCATCTATCTGCAGGTGATATGGGTCATCGGCCTGTCGATGATCGCCCTGGCCGCCCTGGTGCATCTTCCGAAATGGGCGTTGATTGCAGTCGGACTGACCCTCGTGCTGGGCCACAATCTGCTGGATCCGATCACCATCGCGGCGGGTCAGCCAGGGCATCTGCTGTGGGCCATTCTGCATGACCGCAGCCTGATGGACATGCCGTGGGGCGGACAACTGCGCACCTCCTATCCGCTGTTGCCATGGATCGGGGTGGCGACGCTGGGGTACGCCATCGGGCCGTGGTTCGTCGGCGAGCAGAGGACGCGGCTGCGGCGGCTGGTGCTGCTGGGGGTGAGCGCGCTGGCGCTGTTCGTCGTGTTGCGGACGATCAACGTTTATGGCGATCCGACGCCCTGGGCGGAGCAGGCGACACCGATCCAGACGGTGATGAGCGTACTGAACCTGACCAAATATCCGCCGTCGGCCGACTTCCTGCTGCTGACGCTGGGCGTCGGGGCGCTGATCCTGGCGGGGCTGGAGAAGGCGCCGGGTCGGCTGGTGGGCTTGCTGGCCGTGTTCGGCGCAGCGCCGCTGTTCTTCTACATCCTCCACATCTATGCGCTGCACCTGCTCAATCTCGCGGCTCTGACCGCCTTCGGTCCCAATCAGGAGGATGGCTTCGCCGTGCCGGGCGTCGGATGGCTGTGGTTCCTGGCGGCGGTCCTCGCTGTGCCCTGCTGGTTCGCCTGTCGCTGGTTTGCGCAGGTGAAGCGCAACAGTTCGCAGTGGTGGATGAAGTATCTCTGAAACGGGAAAATGCGCGTCACCGGTTTCCCTGAACGGCCGATGTCTCTAGGGTCCGCCGCCAACGTTCAGACCATGAGGCCCCCCCGTGAAAGACACCGACCTGAAGCGCATCGAGGCCCACCTCAAGCGCACCTTCAACACCGGCGGCATCATCCTGAAGGCTCGTCCCAAGCAGAACAACTCGGCCGAGGTCTATGTCGGCGACGAGTTCATCGGCATCGTCTTCGAGGACGAGGACGAAGAAGGCTCGTTCATGTTCGAAATGGCGATCCTGGCCGAAGACCTGCCGGAATAGAGACTGTCACCCAACGGCCCTGACCTTCAGTCCGCGTGGGCGATGAAGGTCAGGGTGTGGGTATAGCTGCGATACGGCGTCGGGGCACCGGCGGGTGAGGCCACGCGGTGGCGGACCTGGGTCATGTAGGCCCCCGGTTCGGCTACCTTCAGCGTCACCAGGCCCGAGGGGTCGGTGGTCAGCTCCGCCTCGATCTTCCTGCCGTCATATTGGCCGGCTTCGCGAAAGACGGTGACGGCGGCGTTGGCGACCGGCTGGCCGTCGAACAGCAGGCGCAAGGGCGCATCCTCGCCCGCCACGATGTCGTTGGGCTGGATCAGAGGCTGAAGCTCAAGTCCTTGGCCCGAGGGCTTCAGAGCCGCATCGTCGGGATCGCCGCGCACCACATAGACGTCGGCGGTGGTGATGCTCTGAACATCGACCAATTCGGCGCCGGGCGGGGGCACCTCGTCCTCTTCGCCGACCATCTTCCAGCCGGACGAGGTTTCGTACATCTTGGCCGCACGGCCCTCGCGTGCGCCGGACGACAGGCGATAGAGGCCGTCGACCGGCGTCGGGGCCTCGAACACCGCCAGGTCGCGCAGATAGGTCACGGCGGTGATCGGCGTGTCGCCGTTGGGGCCGACGATGTGGAAATGGTCGGAGCGCATAACCACCTCGGCGTTGAACACATCCTCGGTGAAGGCGGCCTCGACCGTCACATGATCGCGGTTGGTGGCGTCGAAGACATTGGGCCGAAGATAGGGCGAGTGGGCCTGGGCCGCGCCGGCGCTCCAGACCGCGAGCAGGCTGGCCAGCAGGCCGGCGTGGATGGTGGTTCTGGCCATGGCCGCGCTCCTCAGTTCGCGGGTACAATATAATATTGCGAGGCGTTTGCAATATTATAGACTTGCGCGACCGACTGTCGTTCGCCCAGGCTAAGCTTTCCAGAAATCTTCGTTTGAGGTCTCCATGCCCGTAAAAACCGTCGCCGAGTTCGTCGCCGCCTACAAGGAGAAGGACGTCAGCACCGAAGCCTTCGAACTGGAGAACCAGTATCTGCTGGAGGTGCGGCTGGACGGGTCGGTCTGGGCCAAGTCCGGAGCCATGGTGGCGCGGACGGGACAGGTGAAGTTCACCCGCCAGGGCCTGATGGAGCAGGGCCTCGGCAACCTGCTGAAGAAGGCCGTCAGCGGCGAGGGCATGGTGCTGATGAAGGTGGAGGGCCAGGGACGCGTCTATCTGGCCGACACGGGTAAGAAGATCACCCTGCTGCGGCTCGCTGACGAGACCATCTTCGTCAACGGCAATGATGTGTTGGCGCTGGAAAACGGCGTCAGCAACCAGATCACCATGATGAAGCGCGTCGCGGGCATGATGTCCGGCGGCCTGTTCAACGTGAAGCTGAGCGGCAGCGGCATCGTCGCCATCACCTCCCACTACGACCCGCTGATCCTCAAGGTCAGCGCGGCGACCGGCCCGGTCTTCACCGATCCGAACGCCACTGTGGCCTGGTCGGGAAGCCTGTCGCCGGAGATCGCCACCGACATCTCGTTCAAGACCCTGGTGGGCCGCGGCTCGGGCGAGAGCATCCAGATGAAGTTCGCCGGCGAGGGGTGGGTCGTGGTCCAGCCCTATGAGGAAACCTATATGCAGGCCGCCAGCAACTGACGGGGCGCGAGCGGGGCGCCTGTCGCCCCGCTCGCAGTTTGCATCGCCGACGGTGGTGATCCTTACCGGGACCGCTCCAGCCCATAGAGGGCCTCGACGATGTCTTCGGCCTTCTGCTGGACCAACTGCTGGGCGTCGTGGACGCCGCGATTGTAGAAGGCGCCGCCGATTTCCTTGCCGATGAAGTCCAGCAGCATCTCGGCGGACAGTTGTCCCAGTTCCTGATCCAGTTCGCGGGCGAAATAGTCGCGCAGCTTGCCGGTCGCGGCGGCGCGTTCGTCCTTGGAGAATTCGATCGGCTTCATCAGGAAACCTCGGCCAGGGCTTCCTCCGCTGCGACCCAGGCCGCTTCGGCCGTCGCGAGGTCGGCCTCGGTCTTGGCGCGGGCGCGTGTCAGGCCTTCCAGGGCTTTCGGATTGTTGACCGAGGCGGTGGCCATGTCGTCGTCGATGCGGGAAATCTCGGCGGTCAGGCGGGTCATGTTTTCCTCCGCCTTCTTGACGGCGTGACGCAGAGTCGAGGGCGAAGGGCCTGATCGCTTCTTGTTGCCCCTATCGTTCGCGCCGCGGGCGCTCTCTACTTGAGGGGCGCCGGAGGTGTCTTTTGCCTCTTCCTTCTTGATCTGGCTGGGCTTGGATATGGCGGCCTTGGCGCGATCCAGCACGAACTTGGCGTAATCCTCCATGTCGCCATCATAGGGTTTCACCGTGCCGTCGGCGGCCAGCCACAAACGGTCTGCAACCATCTCCATCAGCGAACGGTCGTGGGTGATCAGGATGACAGCGCCGGTGTAGTCGTTCAGCGCGTCCAGCAACGCCCGGCGGCTGTCGATGTCCAGGTGGTTGGTCGGTTCGTCGAGGATTAGGACGTGGGGCGCATCCATCGCCACCATGTTCAGCAGCAGGCGCGCGCGCTCGCCGCCCGACAGGCTGTCGACCGTGGTCTCCTGCTTTTCGTAGCCCAGGCCGAACTGGGCCAGTTTGGAGCGGCGGGCGCTCTCGGGCGCATCCGGCATGGCGCGACGGATGATCTCCAGCGGCGTGTCGGTCGGATCCATCGCCTCGATCTGATGCTGGTGGAACCAGCCGACGCGCATCTTCTTGTCGCGGTGCAGTTCGCCCTCGGACACGTTCAGGGCGCCGGCGATCATCTTGGCGAAGGTGGATTTGCCCGCGCCGTTGACGCCCAGCAGGCCGATGCGGTCGTCCAGGTCCATCCGCAGGTTCAGATTGCGCAGGATCGGCTTGCCGGTGTCGTAACCCACATTGGCCCGCTCCAGCCGGATCAGCGGCGGCGCCAGGGGGCGCGGCGGCGAGGGCAGGGTGAAGGGGGCGACCCGCTCCTCGATGGTGGTGGCCACCGGCTGCATCTTCTCCAGCCGCTTCATGCGCGACTGGGCCTGGGCGGCCTTGGAGGCCTTGGCCTTGAACCGATCGACGAAGGACTGAAGGTGGGCGCGTTCGGCGTCCTGCTTGGCCTTGGCCGACAACTGCAGCCGGGCCTTCTCGGCGCGGGCCTTTTCGAAGGCGTCGTAGTTGCCGGTGTAGAGGGTCAGGGTGTGGTTCGCGAGGTGCAGGATATGGGTGCAGACCTCGTTCAGCATCTCGCGATCGTGGGAGATGATCAGGGCGGTGTGCGGGTATTTCTTCAGCCGCGCCTCAAGCCACAGGGCGCCTTCCAGGTCGAGATAGTTGGTCGGTTCGTCGAGCAGCAGCATGTCCGGCTCGGCGAACAGGGCCGCCGCCAGCGCCACGCGCATGCGCCAGCCGCCCGAAAATTCGGACATCGGCCGGGCCTGGTTCTCCTGATCGAAGCCCAGGCCGACCAGGATTTCGGCGGCGCGCGCAGGCGCGGCGTCGGCGTCGATCTCGATCAGGCGGGCCCAGATCTCGCCCATCTCCTCGGGAGGCGCAGTCTCCAGCCGGCCCAGCAGGGTATGGCGTTCGACGTCGGCTTCCAGAATGGTGTCGATGACGCTGACCGGCGTCGCGGGGTGTTCCTGATCGACCGAGCCGATGCGGGCGGTCTTGGGCAGGCTGATCTCGTCGCCGGCGGCGTGAAGCTCGCCCAGGATCAGCTTGAACAGGGTAGACTTGCCGATGCCGTTGCGGCCGACCAGGCCGACCTTAGCGCCCGGCGGCAGGCTGACGGAGGCGTCCACGAGGAATTTGCGGCCCCAGGCGTTGAAGGTCAGGTCGGTGATCTGGAGCATTGCGACGAAGGTTCTTCGATTGAGCGACACCCCTCAATCGGCAAGTCGGCGTGCGACGTGCGTCAGGGATGCAAAAGGGACAGTTGGAAACTCGGGAGGTCGTCGCTATAAGCCCGCGACACTCAAACTCCCAACAAGAAGTCACTTTCCATGACCGAACGCACCTTCTCGATCATCAAGCCCGACGCCACGCGCCGCAACCTGACCGGCGCGATCAACGCCGTGATCGAAGGCGCCGGCCTGCGCATCGTGGCCCAGCGCCGCGTCAAGCTGTCGACCGAGCAAGCCCAGAAGTTCTACGAAGTCCACGCCGAGCGTCCGTTCTACGGCGAACTGGTCGAGCAGATGACCGCCGAGCCGGTCGTCGTTCAGGTGCTGGAAGGCGACAACGCCGTCGCCGCCTATCGCGAAGTCATGGGCGCCACCAACCCCAAGGACGCCGCCGACGGCACGATCCGCAAGCAGTTCGCCCTGTCGATCGGTGAAAACTCGGTCCACGGCTCTGACAGCCAGGACAACGCCAAGATCGAGATCGCCCAGTTCTTCACCGACGACCAGATCGTCGGCTAAGCGCTCAAGCCGCGAGGGACCGCGTCCCGAGCGTAGCGCAAGGAGGGAAGCCTCCCTCGCATAGCGTGACTATATAGGCCCGCGTCCGGAACCGGACGCGGGCCTTGTCGTTTGGTCCTCATCGTCTCATTCCCTCCCGGAGAAGAACCATGAAGACCATGATCAAACTGGCCCCCGTCATCGGCGTCGTGGCCCTGCTGGCCGCCTGCGGCCAGACGATGGAACAACGCGCCGCCACCGGCGCCCTGGGCGGCGCCGTCGCCGGTCAGGTCATCGGCGGCAACACGGGTTCGACCGTGGCCGGCGCCGCCATCGGCGCCGTCGCCGGCGCGGCGACCAAGCCCCGCTAAATCCAGGCAAAAAGCCCGGATGACAAAAAGGCCCGGAGCGTGCGCTCCGGGCCTTTTCTGCGTCTGAGATCTGGCGCTTACCAGATGCGGGCGCGGGCCTCGGGGGCGATATATTCCTTCTGGTCCGGCGAAATGCCGAAGGCGGCGTACCAGGCGTCGATGTTGCGCGGCGAGGTGGCGGCGCGCACCGAACCGGGCGAGTGCGGATCGGTGGTCAACTGCTCCTTCAGCGCCGCTTCGCGCGACTTCTCGCGCCAGACCTGCGCCCAGCCCAGGAAGACGCGCTGATCGCCCGACAGGCCGTCGATCACCGGGGCCGGCTGACCGTTCAGCGACTTGTGATAGGCGTCTAGCGCCAGCAGCAGCCCGCCCAGGTCGGCGATGTTCTCGCCCATGGTCAGGTCGCCGTTAACGTGGACGCCGGGGAGCGGCTCCAGACCGTCATAGATGTCGCCCAGCACCTTGGCGCGCGCCTCGAAGCGGGCGGCGTCCTCGGCCGTCCACCAGTCGCGCAGCACGCCGTCGCCGTCGGACTTGCGGCCCTGGTCGTCGAAGCCGTGGGTGATCTCGTGGCCGATGACCGCGCCGATGCCGCCGTAGTTGACGGCCGGGTCCGCCTTGGGATCGAAGAAGGGCGCCTGCAGGATGGCGGCCGGGAAGACGATCTCGTTGCGCGGCGGGTTGTAATAGGCGTTCACCGTCTGGGGCGTCATGCCCCATTCCAGCGGATCGACCGGCTGGCCGATCTTGCTGCGCTTGTAGGCCCACTCGAAGGCCGAGGATCGCTCGACGTTGCCGTAAAGGTCGTCGGCGCTCAGCTCCAGCCCGTCATAGGAGCGCCATTTGTCGGGATAGCCGATCTTCACCCCGAACTTGGACATCTTGTAGAGTGCCTGCTCGCGCGTGGGCTCGCTCATCCAGTCCAGGGTCTTCAGCCGCTCGGTCATGGCGGCGCGGATGTTGCCGACCAGGGTTTCCATCTGGGCCTTGGACGAGGCGGGGAAGTGCAGGCGGACATATTCCTGGGCCAGGACCTCGCCCAGCTGACCATCGACCAGGGCCACGCCCCGGTTCCAGCGGGGACGGTTTTCGGGCTGACCGCGCAGGGTCTTGCCGCGGAAGTCGAAGCGGGCGTCCACGAAGGCCTTGGACAGATAGGGGCTGGCCTGATCGACCACATTGAACGCCTGCCAGGCCTTCAGCGTCTCGATAGGGGTGTCGGCGAACACCTGGGCGATGCCGGGGATGGCGGTGTTTTCCATCAGCACCAGGGTGTCGACATCCGACACCTGAGCGCCGGCCAGGAAGCCGGACCAGTCGAAGCCGGGGGCCAGGGTCGCCAGGTCCGCGACCTTGGTCGGGTTGTAGAGCTTGTCGATCTGGCGACGCTCGACCGTCGTCCACTGCTTGTCGGCGACCTTGGTTTCGAAGGCCAGGATGTCGGCTGCGGCCTTGGCCGGATTGGTCCAGCCGATGGCGGTCAGGGTGGTGGTCAGATAGCCGAGATAGGCCTCGCGCTGGGCGGCGAAATCAGGCTTCAGATAGTAGTCGCGGTCCGGCAGGCCCAGCGATCCCTGACCCAGATAGGCCGAGTTCAGGTCGGGCTTCTGCAGGTCTTCGAAGACGTCGATGCCGAACAGCGAGGCGCCGAAGCCGGAGTGGCTCTCGCCCATCAAGCGGGCCATGCCGGCGTGGTCGCTCACGGCCTTGACGGCGGCGAGGTCAGCGGCGACAGGCGTCGCGCCTAACTGCTCGATCTTGGCCTCGTCCATGAAGCTGGCGTAGAGGGCGCCGACCTTCTGGGCGTTGGCGTTGGTGGGGTTGGCGGCGCTGGTCTCGATGATCGATTTCAGTTGGGCCTGGGCGTTCTCATACAGGACGTCGAACGGGCCGAAGCGGGCCTTGTCGGCCGGGATCTCGGTCGTGCGCAGGTAGGCGCCGTTGGCGTATTCGTTGAAGTCGTCGCCCGGATTGACCGCCGTGTCGCGACCCGCGAGGTCGAAGCCCCATGCGCCGAACGGGGAGGCGCCCGGCGCGCCGTGCGAGTGGTCCTGGGCCGAGGCCGCGCCGCCAGTCAGGGCGACGACGATACAGGCCGAGCAGGCGGCCATCAGACGAATGCGATTCATGAAAAAGACAGTCCCGATTTTGATCGGCGGCACCATCGCGCCGGTGCGGCGGTCTGTCGCATGACGTTTTTGTAATCTTCAAGGCCGGGCTGATCGAGGAACCCGGTCCGCCTACGTTCTAAGGCCCCAGCTTGCGATGGCAGGGATGCCGCCCGGAAGCGGACGCGCCTCTCCGTCAGGCTGTCATTGGCGAGACGCTCAGCCTGCGCCGAACCAGCGTCAATGACGCGTGCCAGACATTTCGGGCCGCCCGCGCCATCCGCACGGTGCGCGGGAACTGTGGTTCTCGACCGGGCCGTGCTGCCTCATAAGCCTGCTGCGAACGGCATGGGGCGGCCGATACGACGGCTATCGCGAAAGCAGCCCAGTCGGCGGCAGCCTGATGGTGAGATCACGCCGCCTCGCGTTCGGCAGCTTCCAGGACGCTTGTAGCCCGTTCGATTTCAGCCAGGGCGGCGCCGACGACTGAATCCATCTCGTAAGAGCTGGTGATACCCTGGATGAAGGGGGGTCGTCCCATAATGAAGGGAAGGCCGAGGCAGAACAGACGATCCTGACCCCCATCACCTGCGAGGGGATAAAAGCTGTCGTCGATGGCGATGCCTCCGGCCGTTTCGCCGTCAGGCGCTGAGCCGGCGTTGCGGATGAGGCCTTGCTGGCGCAGAGAGTGCGCAAACGCGGAAATGGCGCCACACTGTCCATCGCATTGTTGAAGGCGCGTTCGGTCGGGACCTTAAAGCCAGGTAATTTCAGCCAATGCGCCCTGCTCGGCGTGCAAGCGGGCGGCGCATCCGTTCAGCCAAATCCTTTCGACGGTGATGGCCTCCCAGCCCTGCGGCAGTGTCGTCAAGCGGGCGGGCCAACTCGCCGGATCGCCCCGCGCGTTCAGACCCGTGAAACCGTAGAGCAGCCCCATCAACATGCCGGCTAGATTGGCGAAGAACGGGCCGGCGGCCGTCTCGCTGTCGGGGTGGTCGGGGCGGTATTCCAGACACTGATGGAAGCGGCCGGCATCATAGGCGGCGTAGCCGACGTCGAACAGTTTCAGCGCCAGGGCGCGGTCGCCCACCATTGCGGCCCAGGCGCTGTAGAGGGCAGGGAACATTGGGGCGCCGACGTATTCCTCCCAATGCGACAGGTAGAAATCCAACGTCTTGCACGCGGTCGTCGGGTCGGTTTGAAACCCGCCAGGGAACAGACCAGCCAGAGGCGATGGCGTGGCGCCCTTGGGTTCATCGACCCGAAAGTCGTCGTGTGCCGCGATCACGCCGTCGGATCGCACAGGCAGATAGAGCTTCTCACGGACCCGTCGCCAGGCCGCAGGCGGGTTCCGTCCGATCGCCTCAGCCGTCGCTATGGCGCGCGACAAGACGTCGTCGATCAGCATCAGGGTGAAGGCGTCGTTGTCGGGCGGATTAGGCACCTCGGCCGGTCCGGTCGCGCGCAGCAACTCATAGCCACGCCCGGTCAGGGTCAGTCGGCTGACGATCCAGTTCGCCACACCGTCAAGCACGGGCCAGGCGTCGTCGCGAAGGAAAGTTTCTTCGCCCGTGGCATCGGCGAAAAGGCTGAAGGCGCGGGCGACGTGCAGCGAGCCGTGATCCTCATGCGCCGCGCCCGATCCCCCGCCCGGCGTGGCCTCCTGCGCCGTCAGCGGGGCCGCCTCCCACGGGAACTGAAGCCCCCGACGACCGGACAGGCGCGCATTGGACGCAGCGGCCGACATGCCCCGTGTTCGGAAAGCCAGCAGTGCTCGCGCCGAATCCGGCTGGCTGAGGGCCACCGGGGGCACGCAAAAGGCGTCGATGTCCCACATCACATGGCCGAAATAGTAGGTGTAGTCGCGCCAGGCGGCCAGGCCGAAGATCGAGGTCGCAGCGGGCGAGGCCGCATGCACCGAGCTGTTGAGATAGAAGAAGGCGGCGTCGATGAGCGCCTGATGCTCGACGCTGGCGCCCTTCACGACGATCCGTCCGCGCCAGAGGTTACGCCACGCCTCGCGGTTGCGCCTGCGCAGGGTGTCGAACCCGCTTTGCGCGGCACGTGCCACGCGACGCACCGCCTCTTCGTCCGGGCGGGCGTGGATCAGCGACGGCACGAGCGCCGCCAACTGTCGAAGTCGAACGCCGCGCTTGCCGACTAGGCCCATATCGTAGGTCGTCTGTAGCGGCCCGATCGCGTCCCAATGGGTGACATCGCGGTTTGCGGCAGGCGTCGTTTCGGTCCAGAGCGCCAGTCCGCAGGTGGAAAGGTCGCCGTCGGTAGACCACAGCAGGGACCCGTCACACGCGGGTTCCGGCTCGCCCGGCGTGTCGGTCCGCCGTCGCACGACCCGACCGCGAAGATTTGCGGTCGAGGTTCGAGCGCGCAGTTTGATGGTGCAACTCGCGTCGGGCTGCACGGTGACTTCCTGCAGCACCAACACCGGGGCGGTGCGGCTGGCGAAGGTGACGACTTCGATGCTTGCCTCCACATCGCCGAACTGTGCGCGCCACTGTGTCGTCAGTTCCGCGGTGGCGAAGTCATAGGCCTGGCGAAGGTCGCTGACACACCAGGGCTGGTCCGACAGCCAGACGCCGTTGATGCAGATGTCGGCCTCCAGGGGATAGGGAACCGGAGCGCCCGCCTCGATCCGACGCTCGGGATCTTCGCCGACCACGCCGTTGACCATCGTCATGCCGGCCGCGAGCGCCATTTCCCGCACGCGAAGGCCGATCAGGCCGTTCGAGACGTAGGCCGGTAGCGCGCCATTCCGCGCGCCGTGCTCCTCGGGCGGGTTGATCGGCCTCCAGTCCGCGACGGATTTATCGCCAGCCATGTCTCACCTCGTGTTCCCCTCGTTCGACAGCCAATCAACAGAGTGGTTTCGACCTGGTTCCTATGTGTCCTGGCGATCGGCGAGCGGCGGAGACGTGAAGATATAGATGCCGGCCTCGACCAGCCTGGCGATCAGATCCCGGGGGTCTTCAGCAGACTTCGGCTCAAGCGCGGGCCTGTATTCAGCGACCAGGGCGCCATCTCTCCACAAAGCGACTGTCGCGTTGTGCCGTTCGGCGCGTCGCCGCGCCTGCTGCAGGGCGTCAGCCCCATCCGTGGCGATCAGCGTCTCAGGCTCGCCGCCATCACAGTATCGAAGTTGATATCGAAGGACGGAGGCGCGCGGTTTCATGTGCGCCAGCCTTCAAGCACCTCGTCGCTTTCGGCCGTTTCGATCTGTTGACCGAACCGATCGCTGTAGAGGGCCAGGAGATCGTCGTGCGGCCCGTCCGCCGAACTGCACACTGCATCGGTGACGACCACGACGCGATAACCGAGATCGACGGCGCCCAAGACCGCCGCCAGGACGCAGACATCTGTTTCCGCGCCGCTGATGACCACCGTATCGACGCCTGCGTTTCGGAGATCATCGTGAAGCGATGTGCCGAGCCAGGGGGAATAGACCCGCTTGTCCAGCAGGCGTGCAGGCGGGACGAACCGCTGCAGCGGCAGGGTCAACTCGATCAACCCGGGATCCAGCGCCTCCAACGTCATCGATGACCAATGGCGCCAATAGCGACGCCAGGCGCCGTGGCCCTCATCGGGGTGCGCCACGGGGATGAAACGTGTGAAACACGTCCTTTCCGTCTTCGCCTCGCAAAGCCGCACGATCATCGGAAGAACCCGCTCGGCCCAAGGCGCCCGCCACGCGGTTTCCTCGACGAACATCCTTTGCATGTCGATGCAGAGGTGAACTGCAGTGGAAGGAATGGCGTCTCGCAAGCCCTGGGCCATGGCTTAGACCGTATCAGCGCACGGCGCGGCCACATCTGCATGCGTCTTGTCGTGGCTTGACGCGTGCTCCCCGGAATGATGTTCGATTACGCCGCTTTCCACCTCGGTGCGGGAAAAGACCTCCTCCTGACCCGACTCCAGGAGCTCGTCCTCAGCCCCACCCAACCCACCTTGGGCGAGGCCGCGCGATCTCTCTCCGGCACCCGACGCGGCAGCAGAAGACGCGGTTTCGGCAGAGGTGAACCTGGCAGAGAGGGGCATGGCGATTCCAACATCCAGTGTGGAAGTTTAACCTGAGGAGGGGAGCGGGGTTCCTATGTCCGGTTTTGGTCCGTGACGGAGTGAGGTGGGTCGCGGGCCGGGAACCCGTCGGGGCGTCCAGGCTTTCAAGCAGGAGCTTGAGGGGATGCGCGTGCGGCAGCCGAAGATGCGATCATGAGCCCGGCCTTGGCCTGGACGCCTTATTGCGGGCCTGCGCCTGAGTTTGGCGAATGGCGCTGGAATCTCGATCCAGTGTTGCTGGTCGTGCTGGTTGCGGCGACGGGGTTGATCGCGTGGCGGCTGGAGGGGCGGCGTCGAGCGTTTGGGTTGGCGGCGATGGCGGTGCTGGCGTTTGGGTTTGTCTCGCCCCTCTGCGCCCTGAGTTCGGCGCTGTTTTCGGCGCGGACCGTGCATCATGTCTTGCTGGTGGGGGTTGCGGCGCCTCTGCTAGCTGCAGCCTTGCCGGATCGGCGGTATGGGTCGCTGGTGCTGGCGACGGCCATGCAGGCGGTGGTGTTCTGGGCTTGGCATGCGCCGGACGCCTATGCGGCGGCTCTGTCGAATGACGCTGTGTATTGGGTGATGCAGATCAGCCTGCTGGCCAGCGCTGTCTGGTTCTGGGCCTGCGCGCGTGCGGCAACGGCGCCGGCGGCGGTATTGGCGCTTCTGGCGGCGATGCTGGCGATGGGGCTGCTGGGAGCGGTGCTGACCTTTGCGGGTCAGGCCGTCTATGCGCCGCACGCCTATACGACCCTGGCCTGGGGCATGACGCCGCTGGAGGACCAGCAGGCGGCCGGGCTGATCATGTGGGCGCCGGCGGCGGCGCTCTATCTGTTCGCGGCGCTTTGGCGGCTGGGTCGGATGATCGGGCCTGATGTCGAGGCGCGGGCGGCGTGATCGAGAAGCTTTTCACGCAATTACTCGAATGGGCGGCGGGGCACCATGACGAGGGGCGGTATTCGCCTGTCGGCATCCTGTTCCACTGGGTCATGGCGGGGCTGGTGATCTTCCAGCTCGGCTGGGGCTGGTGGATGGGGCGTCAGCCGGTTGGCGGGGCGATGGTGGCCGCCTATGACCTGCATTTCGCGGTCGGGGTGCTGATGCTGATTTTGGTGATCGGGCGGCTGTCGTGGCGGTTGCTGGCGCCCAATCTGATCAACGATGCAGACAAGCCGGGGTGGGAGAGCATGGCCGCCCATGTGACCCACTATATCTTCTACATCTGCCTGTTCGGCCTGCCGCTGTCGGGCTGGGCCATGATTTCGGCGACGGATCGGACGCGGCAGCTGGAGACCTTGGGTTTCATCAAATGGCCGCTGCTGCCGCTTCAGGAGTTGTCGAACACCCAGTTATGGGCGATCGAGGCGGCGGCGGAATGGATGCACTGGGGGCTGGTTGTGACCTTGCTGCTGATGATACCCATCCACGCCGGCGCCGCGCTCAAGCACCATCTGATCGATAGGGACGACGTGTTTCACGCGATGCTGCCGGTCGTGCCGCAGCTTCGACCGAGGCGGACCCGGTGGCAGCGGCGCTGGCGGGCCCTGGAGAAGCGGGTCGTGTCGACAGCCAGAACGCTATGGCGCGGGCTTCTGGGTCCGAAAGCGATTTGACGGCGGCGGCCATGACGCCGCGCGGATCGTTGCGGCGCTCGCCCGACTTCCAGCGGTCGATCTGTTCAAGCGTATAGGCGACGGGCTGGCCCGCGATCTGCGGATTGCCGCCCTGACCCGAGCCTTGGCCGTCCACGCCATGACAGGAGGCACAGGCGACGATCCCTCGCGAGGCGTCGCCATTCAGATAGATGGCGGGTGTGGACGTGGCGGGAGGGGAGGGCATTTGCGGGATGGGCAGCGCCGCATAATAGGCCGCGACATTGCGACGGCCTTTCTGGTCCAGCGCCTTAGCGATACGGGTCATGGCGTCGTCGGGACGCAGGCCTGAGGCGTAGTCTTCCATCTGTTTCTGCAGATAGCCGGCGTCCAGTCCTGCCAGGCGTGGCGCGGCCACGCCGTCGCCGCCGCCGTCTAGGCCGTGACAGGTGAAACACGCGTTGGCCGCGCCGCCCGGGCCGCCACTCATGGCGATTATCTGGCCGTTCGCGGCAAAGGCGCGGTCTGTCTGGCCCTGCCTGGAATCACAGGCGGCCAGGGCCAACAATAAAAAAGGGGCAAGGGTCGCGCGCACTGCGGTGCAACACCTGCTTATGGCGGAGGTTCCCCATGACATGAAGACGGGGCCGCATGTCGCAGTCGGGAACCTCCGCCCTCGAAGGGGATTGGTCTGGCGAAGCTTTGGGGGGCGGATGGGTTTTCGGACGACGGGCGAGGCGATGGGGCGGCGGGCGACGACCGGCGCGCTGGCGCTCGCCCTGTGCGCCTGCGTGGACAAGGCCGACCTGCCGCGACCGATGGTCCAGGCCGACCCGGCCGCCGGACTGGCGGTGATCGAGGAAGTCGGTTGCGCCGCCTGTCACAAGATTCCCGGCGTCGCCTGGCCCGAGGGGCGGTCGGGGTCGAACCTCGCGGGGTTCGGGGCGCGGCCCCTGATCGCGGGACGCCTGCCGAACCAGCCCGATGTCCTGATCCGCTGGCTGATCGACGCGCCGTCGATGGATCCGGGAACCGCCATGCCGCCCATGCCCCTGACGCAAGACCAAGCCCGCGACGTCGCGGCCTATCTGTACACGCTCGATGAAGACTGAAGCCCCTCCCGGAATCGCCGGCTGGCCCCCGCCCGTGCTCGATCCGGCCGGGCCGTTCGCCGGGCCGATCCAGACAGTGGCCTGGGTGCTGTTCGTCATGGCGGCGGTGGTCATGGTCGTCGTGCTGGTCGCGCTGGGCGTCGCCCTGTTCGGGCCGCGCAGGTGGAAGCGGCGGGTCGGGGGCGAGCGGCTGATCTGGATCGCCGGCCTGGTCTTTCCGGTGGTCGTGTTGACGGGCCTGCTGATCTATGGACTGACGACGACGGCGCGGGTGGCCGATGCGCCAAAGCCGGGCGAGATGCGCGTGCGGGTCACGGGCGAGATGTGGTGGTGGCGCGTCGCCTATCTGGACGACCAGGGCCGCGAGATCGTCCAGGACGCCAACGAGGTGCACGTCCCCGCCGGTCAACCGGTGGTGTTCGAGCTGGAAAGCGCGGACGTGATCCACAGCTTCTGGGTGCCGCGCCTGGGCGGCAAGACCGACATGATCCCCGGACGGCGCAACTTCATGCGGTTGCAGGCCGATACGCCCGGAACCTATGGCGGACAGTGCGCGGAATATTGCGGCGGGCCGCACGCCCTGATGGGGCTGGTGGTCGTGGCCCATGCGCCGGACGACTACGCCGCCTGGCTGGCGCGACAGTCGCGACCGGCCGCCGCCGTGCCGTCGGCTCAGGGACCGCTGGCGCTGATCGACCAGGGGCGCAACGTCTTCGCCGCCTCGGGCTGCGCCGCCTGCCACACCATTCGTGGGACCGAGGCGAACGGGCTGGCCGGGCCTGACCTGACCCATGTCGGGTCGCGCCAGACCCTGGGCGCCGGCATCCTGCCGAACAATCAGGGGACGATGGCCGGCTGGATCTCGGACAGTCAGAGCCTGAAGCCGGGCAACCGAATGCCCTCCTATGCGGTCCTGTCGGGTCAGGACGTGCGCGCCGTCGCCGCCTATCTGGAAAGCCTCAAATGAGTTCGGAAACCGGGTTCGATCCCGAACTCTACAAACGCTTTCCCACGACCGAGCCCCGGCCCGAGGGCGAACTGGAGCAGTTGGAGGAGGTCTGGTGCGGCCCGCGGCGTCCGTGGGAGTGGATCACGGCGATCAACAACAACTACATCGGCGTCTATTACGTCGGCGCAGCCATGCTGTTCTTCGTGCTGGCCGGGGTGCTGGCCCTGTTGATGCGGACCCAGCTGGCCCTGCCGATGACGGGCTTCCTGGCGCAGGAGACCTACAACCAGATCTTCACGATGCACGGCACGGTGATGATGTTCCTGTTCGCCGTCCCGGCGGTCGAGGCGCTGGGCGTGCTGCTGTTGCCCCAGATGCTGGGCGCGCGCGACCTGCCGTTCCCGAGGCTGAGCGCCTACGCCTTCTGGGCCTATCTGGTCGGCGGGCTATGCTTCTTCGCCTCGCTGTTCTTCGGCCTGGCGCCGAACGGCGGCTGGTTCATGTATCCGCCGCTGACCTCGACCACCTATTCCCCGGGGATCAACGCCGACTTCTGGCTGCTGGGCATCGGCTTCATCGAGATCTCGGCCATCGCCGGCGCCATCGAAATCATCGTCGGCGTGTTGAAGACCCGCGCGCCGGGCATGACGTTGGACAAGTTGCCGATCTTCGCCTGGGCCATGCTGATCTTCGCCTGCATGATCATCATCGCCTTCCCGTCGATCATCCTGTCGACCCTGCTGCTGGAGCTGGAGAGGGCGTTGGGCTGGCCCTTCTTCGATGCGGCCAAGGGGGGCGACCCCATGTTGTGGCAGCACCTGTTCTGGTTCTTCGGCCACCCGGAGGTCTACATCATCTTCCTGCCGGCGGCGGGGGCGATGTCCACCGTGATCCCGGCCGTCGCCCAGACCAAGCTGGTCGGTTATCGGCTGGTGGTCCTGGCCATGCTGGCGACGGGGTTCATCAGCTTCGGCGTCTGGGCGCACCACATGTTCACCACGGGCATGCCGCAGATTTCGATCAACTATTTCAGCGCCGCCTCGATGGCCGTCAGCGTGCCGGCGGGGGTTCAGGTCTTCGCCTGGATCGCCACCCTGGCGGCGGGAAGGATGCGATTCAACACGCCCGGCCTGTTTGCGGTCGGGGGGCTGGTGATCTTCGTCATGGGGGGGCTGACCGGGGTCATGGTCGCCATGGTGCCGTTCGACTGGCAGGCCCACGACAGCTATTTCATCGTCGCCCACCTGCACTATGTCCTGATCGGCGGGATGGTCTTTCCCCTGTTCGCCGCCATCTACTATTGGACGCCGATGTCCAGCCGCCGGCCGCTGAGCGAGCGTTGGGGCAAGTGGATATTCTGGCTGATGTTCGTTGGGCACAACGTCACCTTCATGCCCATGCACCTGACCGGGCTGATGGGCATGCCGCGCCGGGTCTATACCTATCTGCCGGATCGCGGATGGGAGCTGCCCAACATGATCTCGACCGTCGGCTCCTTCATGTTCGGCCTGGCGGTACTGCTGTGGGTCGTCGATATGATCCGCAACTTCCGCCCGTTCGGGAACAAGGACGCCGGCAATGTCTTCGGCGGGCCTGGGTTGGAGTGGTTGCCGTCTGGCCGCTACTCGCTGCGGTCCGTCCCGGTGATCAAAAGCCTGTATCCCGTCTGGGACCAGCCGGAGCTGGCCCGCGATGTGGAGGCCGGCCGATACTTCCTGCCCGGCGCGCCGCGCGGCCAGCGTGAGACGATGATCACCAGTCCGATCAACGCCGAGCCGCAATACCTGCAACGCATGCCCCGACCCTCCAGCTGGTATGTGTGGGGCGCGATCTTCACGGCAGGATTCTTCCTGATCCTGACGATCCAGGCCTATCTCGTCTCGGTCATCAGCGGCGTCCTGGCCATCTATTGCATCCTGAAATGGTGCTGGGGTCTGGACCGGCCCAGCGGCCCGGCGACGGTGGATGTGGGCGCAGGCGTGCGGCTGCCGACATATGTGTCCGGGCCCAGCAGCCACGGCTGGTGGGCCATGGTCATCACCCTGATCGTGGCGGGCATGGTGGCGATCATGGCCTGTTTCTCCTACATCTTCCTGTGGAGCCGACGGCCGGATCTGTGGCTGGCGCCGCCTGACCTGGGTTCGCTGCCCCTGACGCTGGGCCTCCTCATTGCAGCCGGCTTGGGCGGTTGGGCGTCTCAAGGCGCGCTGAAGCTGGATCGGCCGCGTAGCGCCGGCATCGCCGCCGTCCTGATGCTGGCTGCGACCCTGGCGGCGGGCGGCGCCTGGGCGGCCGAAGCTTCGGCGTGGTGGAACTCGGGCCTGCGTCCCGACGCGTCCAGCCAGGGCGCGACCGTCTATGCTCTGCTGGCCTGGCAGGGGATGTTCGTCGGCATCTCGCTGCTGATGGGACCGTTCGTCGTGCTGCGCTGGCTGTGCGGTCTGGTGTCGCCCAAGTATCCCGCCACCTTTGAACTGGTCGCCCTGTTCTTGGCCTTCACGGCGGTTCAAGGCGCGGCGACGACCCTGCTGATCCGCCTGTTTCCCGGCGTCGTCGCATGAAGTTCTGGCTACTGATGCTGGGCGGCCTGCTGATCTGGGCCGCCCATTTCCTGGGCCTGTATCTGCTGTCGAGCGCCAGCGATGTGGCCCGCGATGACGCCGCCGCCTGGAATGGGGCGGGGCTAGCCTTCAGCCTGATCTGTCTTTTGGTGATCGCCGGTCTGTGCTGGCGTTGCATCGTCTGGCTGCGAATGAAACCAACCGACGAGACCCGCGCCTTTGGCCTGCGGCTGGCGGTCGCCGGCGGGCTGCTGGGCGGGATCGGCGTCATTTTTCAGACCATGGTCTTGTTGGCGCCAGTCTGACGGCGAGCGGAAATGACGCAGCGCCGATATCCAGGGCGGGTGAACCATTTCGCGATCAGACGGTTAGCCAAGCTAGACTTCAGGAGAGGGCAGGCATGAGCATCCATGGACTATCAGGCGCGGTCGTTCGACCTCTGCACGGCCTATTGCTGGCGTTTCCGATCGCGCTGTTCACCTTCGCCCTGTTCACGGATATCGCCTATCTGAAGACGGCCGAGATCCAGTGGACCAACTTCTCGGCCTGGCTGATCACCGGCGCTCTGGTGTTCGGCGGGGTCGCCGGCGTCTTTTCCATCTTCGATTTCGTGCTGGGCCTGCGCCACGGCCGGTCAAACCGCGCCACGCTCCATCTTGTCACCCTGGCGTTGGCCTGGGTGCTGGGCCTGGTGAACGCCTTCAAACACAGCCAGGACGCCTGGAGCTCGGTCGGCGCTTTCGGCGTGATCCTGTCCATCCTCTGCACAATCCTGGTCCTGGTCGCCGGCTGGACCGCCTATGCCGCGCGGGAGACCATCCGATGAACAAGAACCTGCTCGCCGCCAGCGCCGCGACCCTTGCCATGGCCCTGACCGTCGCCTCTTGCGGCAACGCCAGCGATCCCAAGCTGAATCAGACGGGCAGTGCGCCCGACCTGCCCCAGGTCAACGAGACCCTGGTTCCGGCGATGAAGATCAGCCCGCCGGCGAACTGGAACGGCGAGACGCCGACCGTGCCTGCAGGCTTCACCATCAGCGCCTTCGCCACCGATCTGAAGATCCCTCGCCAGATGCTGGTGCTGCCGAATGGCGACGTGCTGATCGCCGAGGGGCGCGGCGGCCACGCGCCAGCCATGCGACCCAAGGACGTGATCGCCGGCGTCATCAAGAAACAGGGCAATACCAAGATCAAGGGCGGCAACCGCATCACCCTGCTGCGCGACGGCAACAACGACGGCATCCCTGAACTCCGCACTGTCCTGGTCGAGAACCTGGATGCGCCATACGGTCTCGCTTACGTCGACGGCTATCTCTACGTCGCCGAACAGGGGGCGCTGGTTCGCTTTGCCTTCCAGCCAGGCCAGACCGGCATTGCGACGCCGGCCGAGCGGGTGACAGAACTGCCGTCGCGCATCAACCACCACTGGACCAAGTCCCTGACCGCCAGCGCAGATGGGACGAAACTCTACGTCGGCATCGGCTCCAACTCCAACGTCGGCGAGCGCGGCCTGGCCGTGGAAGAAGAGCGCGCCGTGGTCTGGGAAATCGACCGCGCGACCGGTGCGCGCCGCACCATCGCCACCGGCATTCGCAACCCGACCGCCCTGGCGATCGAGCCGACCACCAGCCTGTTGTGGTCGGTGGTCAACGAGCGCGACGAACTGGGCCCGCAACTGGTGCCGGATTACCTGACTCAGGTCCGCGACGGCGCCTTCTACGGCTGGCCCTACAGCTACTGGGGCCAGAACACCGATCCGCGCGTGATGCCGCAGAACCCGGGAATGGTCGCCAGGGCGATCAAGCCCGACTACGCCCTGGGATCGCACGTGGCGGCGCTGGGCATCGACTTCGCGCGAAACGGCGGCTTCGGCGGCGCGTTTTCTAACGGCGCCTTCATCGGCATGCACGGCAGCTGGAACCGTCAGGATCCGTCCGGCTACAAGGTCGCCTGGGTGCCCTTCAACGCCGGTCGTCCGGCAGGACCGCCTGTCGATTTCGCCACCGGCTTCCTGAAGAACGGCGAGGCTCGGGGCCGCCCTGTCGGCGTCGCCTTCGACGCTAACAAGCGCGTGCTGCTGGTCGCTGACGACTTGTCCAACACCGTCTGGCGCATCGCCCCGGCGCGGTAATCCCTGTCAGGGAGTGAGTTGGAAGCTGAGACGTAGCGCGCCGGTGATCCCCTTGACGCCCATCCTCATGCAGATGGCGCGCAGGTGGGCGCGGACGGTGTGGATGGACATGTCCAGCTTGCGGCCGATGTCCTTGGGCGCGTCGCCGCAGGTCAGGTAGGACAGAACAGACGTCTCCGCGCGCGTCAGGCCGAAGACGGCGCGTAGAGGCTCGATCCGTTCTGCGCTCAGCGGTCTGGCTTGGGAGGCCGTCGCGAAAATCTTGTCGGCCACGTCGGGCAGGACGGCGAGGTCAAGCAGGCACCAAGCGTCGTCCCCCGCACGAAACAGGATGCGTCCACTGGCTTGCCGACCATCGGCGAGACGCGCGAGCAGCACTTCGAACTCGGGGCGATTGCGATGGGTGGAGCAGATGAACATTTCGCCCGATCCGATCACGCCGCAGGCCGCCAGGTCGCGGCCCCTGGCGTTGGCGTGCAGGATGCGACCATGCGGGTCGAGAACAAAACGCGCCATCATGTCATGCTCGAACCACGCCGCGCCGCGTTGGGCGTCGAGCCGTCCATCGTTCACCTTGAGCGTACTGAACACGCGGGGGGGGACGGCTTCCCCGACCTGGGTCCGATACTGACGCGCGGCCCTGTGCCTGACCGCCGTCGTCATAACGTCGTGTTCGATCATCCTGATGTCTTCCCTCAGCCCTACGCCTCGACGGCCGCCGCAAGCGGGCGGCATCGATCCTGCCGACAGCCCTTTCGGCACGCGCAAATCGTTAACATGGTGGATAAGTCTGGGTAATAGCCCATGTTGGCTAACCAAGATGGGGTATAGGCCATTGATAGATCTAGGATAATCAGTTCGGAGATACATCAATGGTGAGTATATCCTCGTATCGCCCCGCCATTTGAGCGCCCGCAACGCCGAGCGTGAACGACATCGGCAGGGACATGCCGGCCAGGGTTCGGGGCGGATCTACTTCGCGGGTCCAGAGGGAGGTTAGATCCACCGCGACGCCGTCCAGATCGACGGTGTAGGGCACCGTCGAATCCGACACGATGTCGTCGGCGGTCACCCGTCGCATCACGCCCTGATGTTCCGATTTGATGGTCAGGATCGAGGGGGCGTTGGCGCGAACCTGCACGAAAATGCGTCGCGTCGCCCCCGTGACGGCGTCGCCGAAGTCCACCGTCTCCACACTGCTGTTCGAGCCGAAGGCGCCAGCCGCGCCCGCAATATTCAACTGGGCGCGGGGCGTGGAAAGCAGCGAGACCCGCAGGGGTATGGACGGCAGAATATCGGTGCGGTTCGTGTCCTGAACCAGGATGTGCAGGTCGGCGTCATGCTCGCCGGCTTCGGGCACAGCGTCCACCACGACGGCGGCGTCGAACTGAACATCCTGGGTCGTGCGGCCGGCGAGGGTGAAGTTGAACACGCCGGGTTCAAGGCTGGAGGCGACGAAGCCGGAGGTCTCGCGCGGCTTGAACTGCACACCCACGCCGCCCACCGGCACGCCTGCGATTTCGGCCCCGGCGTCGTCGGTGAAGGACAGTCGGATGTCGCAGGCGCTGTCGGTTCGGTTTTCCAGCTTCAGGTTCAGAGCGCCCGACGAAGACCCGATCGCGAAGGGATTGTAGTTGATCGTTACCGTGCCGGGACCCTGGGTCAGGGCCAGGTCGCAAGTCTGGGCGCGACACGCGAACCCCGCGAACAGCACGACGGTCGCCGCCAGGAAGGGCGACATCCACTGGCGCGCGGCAGCGAGCGAGGGCGTTTTACTGGACTGTATGAATCTCGCCGACATCGACGATTCCCCCCTCATTGGCCGGGACGACGAACTCGCCGACGACGGCGCCCTGGATGACGATGCGATAGCGGCCAGGCGCCAGGCCATCGGCGACAAAGCGTCCGCTTCGGTTGGTGAAGAACAACTTGCCCTCGGCGTCGTCCGGTTGATCGGCGCGCTTGAGCTGGCCGCCGACCAGCCCGACCGGCCCCGACGACGACACCAGCACGCCCCGCGCCGTGCGCGATGCGTCGCTGCCGACGGTGAGGTGATAGCCATTGCCGAAACCGGGGAAGACCGTGACGACGCCCGCCCCCAAATCATAGCCGGCGGGCAGGGGTTCGGCGTCGATCTCGAACCGCCGCACGCCATAGGCGCGGTCGATCCCCGCCATCGCCGGGCCCAGCAGGCCGCTGTGGGCGATGGGATAGCCGCTGGAATCCGTCAGGCTGACGCGCGACTTCGACAGGGTGGGATGCCGGCTGGCGATTACGAATCCTTCGCGCGAGGCGCGGCCGATGCCAAAGGCGCCATCGGCGTAACCGATCATGGTCGATAGGCGCCACAGCGACTCCTGGCGGGTGGCGCCGCCCGGCTGTGACGACACCAGACGGTTGGACACCAACTCTGCATCGAACCGGTTGTTGATGTATCGGACATCGGCGGAAACGGCCTGGTTCGAGCGGTCCTGCGACAGGCGCAGGTCGCCGCTGACATCGTTCAGACGGCCCGATGAGGCGCGCGACACCCCGACCTCGCGGAAGTCGCTGTCGCTGTCGTAACGCGCCGTGCTGCTCCAGCGGCCTCCGAAGCGGGAAGTCAGGGTGAAGCCGATGCGGTCTTCCTTGCGGCCGTCCTCCGCCGTGCCCTGCTGCCAGGCCAGGTTGACCGCGAACTTGCGGAAGCTGCGGCCGAGCGAGAGACTGAGATCCGTGCGGTCTCTCTGGTTTCGGCCTTTGACGAAAGCGCCGCCAGCGGTCACCGAATAGTCCCGCAGCCGCAGCAGAACCCGCGCCGCCGCTCGCCATTTCTCGCGGTTGAACGCGGTTTCGTCGAAGGCGCTCTGGAAGAACTTGCTGGTCGCCTGGGCCGAGGCGACGAAACGCAGTTCGACATCGCGGCTGAAGCGGACTTCGCGCAGATAGTCGACGGCGGCGACATAGCCCGTATCTCCCGTGTCGCCGTTGTGGCTCCCGCCGCCGCTGACCTGGATGAGGCCGGCGGGAGAGCCCCAGATGGCCAGGCCGCCGACTTGGCCGCGCCCTTTGGCCATCTGGGCATTGGCGCCCAGGGTCATGGCGTCGCTGACCCCCTTTCGCACGAATCCTGTCGTGGCCAGGGTCGAGCCATATTGCAGCTGTCCGCCTTGTTCGAGAACGCCGGCCGACACACCGAAGTCCAGCACGCCGCGATCCAGCAGGCCGGCGCCGCCGAACAGGTCGAACACGGCGATCTCGCGCTGACCATTGTCGTCTTCCACCAGAAGGCGGACGGTGTTGGCGCCTTCGCCGAACGGAAAGTCGCCCAGCGAATAGGGACCCGCCTCCAGTCGGATACGCTCGACGATGACTCCATTGACCTCGACCACCACCAGGGCGGGGCGGTCCAGGATGAACTGGCGGCGGCCCGAAGGGCGGACGTTCTGGAAAGGGCGAATGGTCGAATAGGCCCGAGCCGCCGACAGGCCCAAAAAGCGCTGCGAGCCCTGAAAACTCTCGACCGGCGGTGCGAACTCCCCGGCCGTCAGTCGCACGGCCGAGTTGAACAGGTCCTTGGTCAGGCGGATCTCTCGCCGCGTCCAGCGGCTGTCATTCGCGCTGCCGTCGTAGTCCGCGCCGGCCGTGAGGGTGACGCCGTCGAAGCCGCCCAGATTGGCGAACATGTCGACGCCGCCCTGAAGCGGCGAGAACCGGCTGTCGGTGTGCGAATACTGCTGGGCCATTGTGATATTGGCGCCCGCTGAGAAGTTGGCGGGCTGATCGAAAGCGGCGGGATCGACGCTTTCTTCCTGCGAAAAGCCGATCCGGCGTTGAGCGCGGGCGTCAGGGCTGAGCGTCGCGACGAAGGTCAGCGACAGCGGGTCGAAGGTCAGCGAGAACCCATCGGTGTTCAGGTCGGCCATATTGACCTTGGTCTGCGCCCCAATCCGCGCGGTCAGCGCCTCGCGCACGCGCGGCGCCACCTGCGATTTCAACAGGTCCATCAGACCGACTGCGTCGACCAGACCCTCGCCCTGGGCGTCGACTTCGCCGCTGACGTCGCCCAGATATTTGCCCTCCAGGGTCAACGGCCCCTGGATCGGGCTGAGGACCGGCATGGGTCGGGCGGAAGGCGTCTGATCCTGGACGCGGGTGGTTATGGTCGGGGCGGACGACAGGGGCGCGGCGGCGGCTGCGGCCTCGTGCGTCCGGTCGATCGCCACGGTCGCCATCCACGGTCCCGTCGAACGCCCGTCATAGTCGGAGGCCGTGCGAATGATCTCGTCGGCGCCTTGGACGGCGCTGGCGTTCAGGGCCGCGGCGAGAGAGCCTCCCAGACACGCAACCACGCCCAGGCGGCCGACTCGGCGGCGGTGGACAAGGCGAAGGTTTGACCGGGCGGCCATCCCGCACGCTCACAGAAGGGCGATCGAGGCGGTGACGTCTCCGGGGGCGAGGGTGGAGACGAGGGCGGCAGGGACCCGGATCTGTCGCGTGCCGCCGCCGGGGATGACGCTGACCTCGCCGACATCGACATCGGCGGCCGCGACCTCGTGCGGTTTTCCGTCGGCTGTCGTCAGGATGTAGCGGGCCTCGCGCAGATGAACGAAGCCGGTTCCCGGGTTGCGAGCGTCGATCAGGATGTCGCCATTGGGCGCTCGCGATACGGCGCCGACCTCGACCGAGGCCTTGGCGCGGGCAGGGGCGACAAAGACGTAGGTGTTGATGGTGAAGGCGACCTGGACATCGGCGCCGGCGCCGCCATCGGCGTTCATCGTCTGCATGTTGATGGGCAGCTGGGCGGCCCTGACCAGATACATCCGGCCGTCTTCGCCGGGGTCGCCGAGGTAGCGTACCTGAACGACCTGATCGCGGTTGGGCGGAATGACCGATTGGACGGGGAAGGCGACGATGTCGTTCTCTTCTGGAACCAGGCTGCGCGCCCCCTTGTCGTCCACCTGCATCCGATAGACTTCGATTTCGACCGTCGCCGGGGTCGAACTGGTGTTGCGCACGGTCAGGCGGTAGCTGGAGCCGCTGCCGGCCGGCGTGATCTTGGCGACCATGGGCGACACGTCCATCGCCCGGCTGGATGTGGCCGAGCCGATCAGCAGCATGCCGACGGCCAGGACCGTCGCGAAATCGCGAACCCTCATGACTTCCCCCTCATCTTGCAGAAACACGAAAGAAAACAGGGCCGCCTGCGGGCGGCCCTGTTGGTCGCGATCAGGCCGGATTGAGCGCGAAGGTGAACGTCTCGGAATAGGTGCCGGCGGGGGCGGACGCCGCACCTGGACCCGAGGGGGAGGCCGCACAGCCCGACGAGCCGGGGTTGGACGGGTCGCCTTGCGTGCCGCCGACGCCGCTGCCGCCGGGGACATTGTAGCAAAGGTTCAGGAACAGATCGCCGAAGATGCCGTCAGCCAGTTTCTGGCTGTAGCCGCCCGAATTGGTGACGATCGCCGGGCTGCCCGGATAGGTGTCGACGGCCGCAAAGCCCATGCTGGGGATTTCCGGCACCGACAGGTCCCAGTCGTAGTTGATCAGCACGCCAGCGGGGGATTTGAAGTCGCCGTTCGCGGCGCTGGACGTCAGTTTGGCGCCGGTCGCCGAGTTGCACGACATCCGCAGGGTGGTGACTTTCTGACGGGCGCCGTTGGCGACGGCGACATTGCCCCCGGCGACATTGGCCAGGCCGATGCCACAGAAGTTGGTGACGCTGGTCGAGACCGTCACATTGGTTTGGGCGTTCGACGCAGTCGGCAGGGCCAACAGCGCCGCGACGGCGGTCGCCGCCGCAACGAGATATGCACGCATGATATCCTCCAAGTCTTCGTTACCCCCGACCCCGTTGATGGGAGCGGGCATTGCATCCTCCAGAAGCAACGACGGCATCTAAGTCCCAGGCGAAAAGAGCCGCATCGCCAAAGCGATTACGTGTGTTGACCTAGTCAATGTTGGTATCAGGATTGGTGCGCCAGCCGCCGTGCGAGATCCCGATTGCCATGTATATGGCGAAGCTTCGGGCTAACGCCGACAATCGGCGTGTCACAGAAGCCGCCGACGAGTGCCTCGCATTACAATCGAAGATTGTTACACGGTTCCTTTGAGTTGTGGATTGGCGACGGTACATCCGTGCTTGTTTGCGTGACAAATTAACCGTCAGCAGCTTAAGGGAACTATCTCCCCTAACTCGGGTATGCCATTTTTATTAATAGGGATTAGGGTGGAGCCAGCCATCGACTTGCGAACACTTGAGTTTGTTTCGCAAAACGGATGCGCCTGCGTGGCATGGCTAGAGAGGGAGGCTGGGGTGATTGTGGGTGTTACAGGGTTCCTGTCCGGGGAACACTCGGGGCAAGATCCTGATTCCGAGCAGGCCGTCTTCATGTTTGAAGACGAACCCAGCGAAGCGCCGACCTGGTCGCGCGCAATCACGGCCTGGGTCAACACGGATCCCCGCGTACGGATGCTGCTATCGCGGTCAGGCAGAATTCATTGGGTCAACGACGCGGCCTATCGGATGCTCAAGGACGGGGGCGGCGGTTTTCGCGCGACCAACAACATTCTGATCGCCGAGAACGACAAGACGGCGGGTGTCCTTGGGCGAATATTGGCGGATGCACCGATGGACGCCGCCCTGTTCGGCATCACGCCGCCGGAGGCGGATCGACAATGGCTGCTGTGGGCCCAACAACTTATCCCAGGCGATGAAGCCAGCATCGGGTTCGCCGCGCACCGCATCGCGGACCCGGTGTCTTATGAAGTCATGCTTCAACTTCATCATCTCACGCCCTGCGAAACCCAGATCGTCACAATGATGCTGGCGGGTGTGGAGACCGGTCGGATCGCTCAGCGGCAGGACATCTCGATCGAGACGCTGCGCACCCATATCAAGCACGCCTACAGAAAACTCGACGTCAAAAGTCGGGGCGAGTTATTCGCCAAGGCGGTCGATTTCGCGGGTCTGTGAGGACTGGCCAGGGGGCACCTCGTCCATCACCTTTAGGGTGTGAAGTCGATCGTCCGTTCGAATGGGGCATCGACAGGGCGGCCGCGTTCAACAATGGGTGTGATCTCCGCGCCGTTCATCAGGGCCAAGGCGGCCTCGCCGAACCCGTAGCCGGGACGCGTCTCTTCCAGCACGACACAGTCGGTTACTTGGCCCGATGCAAGGGCCATACAGCGCAGACGAACACTGAAACGATCGGTAGAGGCAGGCTGCGGCGCAATGGTCCGCTCGATGGCCGGTTTCGGCGCGGCATACAGCGCGGCGTCCTTGAGCAAGGGGCCGTTGGAGGCGCTCAGCAGGGTCGTGATCAGGGTCAGGCTGAAGGTCAGGGTCATGGCAGGTCTCGCTCGCCCTGTATTAAGATTTGGGCGCGACCTCCGTTCCCTCGAAGGCGAACTTTGCTCGACGAGCGTCAGAAAATACACGCAGAGCTGCTGCGTCGGCGTCGCGAGATCAGTAGGGGCGAAGGCTGGCCTGCCGCGTCTCGCACAGCGACTTCAGCCAGGTGCGCACTGTCCGCAGTCGCGAAGTGTCGTGAACGTCGCGGTGGGTGGCCAGCCAAAAGCGGCGTTCGATCAGGATCGAGGGCAGGACGCGCACCAGGCCTTCGGCCAGGAAGCAGGGGAGGACGCCAATGCCGCCGCCGGCTGCGATTATCTCCTTCTGAGCGCGGATCGAGGACGAGGCGACATGAGGTGTCAGGCCGGGGCGCACTTCGTCCAGGTATCGCAGCTCAGGCGCATAGATCAGGTCGTCGATATAGCCGACGATGTCGAAGGCGGTCAGGTCGTCGACGGTCTGGGGCGCGCCGTGCTGCGCCAGGTGATCGGACGAGGCGTAGAGGGCGAGTTGATAGGGCGTCAGCGGCTCGACGATCAGGCGCGCGGCGTCTGGCGCGGCCAGGGTGATCGCCATGTCCACCTCGCGTCGGGTCGGCGACAGGAAGCCGGACGTGGCCGCCAGTTCGATCCGCAGGCCGGGGCTGGCGCGGCGCAGGGCGGGCAGGGCAGGGGCCACGATACTGACGCCGAAGCCTTCCGAGGCGCTGATGCGCACGACGCCGGCCAGGGTGTCGGCCTGGGTCACACGCGCGGCGGCCTCCATCGCGCTTTCGGCCTCCAGACCCATGTCGAGCAACTGGGCGCCCGCCGCCGTCAGCTGAAGCCCGGTGGTGGACCGGACGACGAGGGTGGATTTGAGCGTGCTTTCCAGCCGCGCCACGCGTCGCCCGACGGTGGCCGCGTCAACGCCCAGCCGCACTGCCGCGCCGCCCAGAGATCCCGCCCGTGCGGCAGCGATGAAGATGCGAAGGTCGTCCCAGTCGAACATCGCGAATGATCCCGTCGTGCAAAAATGCAGAAAGCTGGCTGCAACTTTGCATTATCGACACGCGCGCCGGAGTGATAGCCATAAGCGAACAAAAGAACGATCAGGGAGATCAGGCCATGCGCGACATCCGCCACTTCATCGACGGTGCGGCCTTCGACGGCGCGTCCGGGCGTTTCGGCGACGTGTTCAACCCCAACACCGGCGAGGTGCAGGCGCGCGTGCAGCTGGCGACGACCGGCGAGGTCGATCGCGCGGTCCAGGCGGCGCAGAACGCCTTCGACGGCTGGGCCAGCACCAATCCCCAGCGCCGCGCCCGCGTCATGTTCGACTTCAAACGCCTGGTCGAGGCGCGGATGGATGAGTTGGCCGAACTGCTGTCCAGCGAACACGGCAAGGTCATCGCCGACTCCAAGGGCGACATCCAGCGCGGGCTGGAGGTGATCGAGTTCGCTTGCGGCATTCCCCACGCGCTGAAGGGTGAATACACCCAAGGCGCCGGCCCCGGCATCGACGTCTATTCGATGCGCCAGCCGCTGGGCGTGGTGGCGGGCATCACCCCGTTCAACTTCCCCGGCATGATCCCGATGTGGATGTTCGGCGTGGCCATCGCGGTCGGCAACACCTTCGTGCTGAAGCCGTCGGAACGGGACCCGTCCCTGCCGGTGCGCCTGGCCGAACTGATGCTGGAGGCCGGGGCGCCCAATGGCGTGCTGAACGTGGTGCACGGCGACAAGACGGCGGTCGACGCCATCCTGACCCATCCGCTGGTCCACGCTGTCAGCTTCGTCGGCTCGTCCGACATCGCCCACTATGTCTATCAAACCGGCGCCGCCAACCATAAGCGGGTCCAGGCCATGGGCGGGGCCAAGAACCACGGCATCGTCCTGCCTGACGCCGACATGGATCAGGTCATCAAGGATCTGTCGGGCGCGGCTTATGGCTCGGCCGGTGAACGCTGCATGGCCCTGCCGGTCGTGGTGCCGGTCGGCAAGAAGACGGCCGACGAACTGCGCGAGCGGATGGTGGCGGAGATCCCGTCGATGCGTGTCGGCGTGTCCACCGACGCGGGCGCCCACTATGGCCCTGTCGTCACCGCTCAGCACCGCGACCGGATCGCCGGCTGGATCGAGAAGGGCGTGCAGGAAGGCGCCGAACTGGTCGTCGACGGCCGCGACTTCAGCCTGCAAGGGCACGAGAAGGGCTATTTCATCGGCCCGTCGCTGTTCGACCACGTGAAGCCGGAAATGTCGTCCTATCAGGAGGAAATCTTCGGACCGGTGCTGCAGATCGTGCGGGCCGAGACGTTTGAGGAGGCGCTGGCCCTGCCGTCGAACCACCAGTACGGCAACGGCGTCGCCATCTTCACCCAGAACGGCCGCGCGGCGCGTGATTTCGCCGCTCGGGTCAATGTCGGCATGGTGGGGATCAATGTGCCGATCCCGGTGCCGGTCGCCTATCATACCTTCGGCGGCTGGAAGCGTTCGGCCTTCGGCGACATTAACCAGCACGGCATGGAGGGCGTCCGCTTCTGGACCAAGACCAAGACCGTCACCGCCCGCTGGCCGGATTCGGCCCTGGAGCATTCGGACAGTTCGTTCGTCATTCCGACGATGCGCTGAGGTCGCCATGGATTTCGCCCTTACCGACGATCAGCGCGCCATTCAGGACGCGGCCCGCGCCTTCGCCGACGCCGAACTGGCGCCCCATTCCGCCCGCTGGGACGAGGACAAACACTTCCCCGTCGATGTGATGAAGCAGGCGGCCGAGATGGGCTTCTGCGGCATCTATACCGCTGAGGAACACGGCGGCATGGCCCTTGGCCGCGTCGAGGCGGCGCTGATCTTTGAGGAGCTTTCGCGCGGCGACGTGGCGACGGCGGCCTTCATCTCGATCCATAATATGGCGACGTGGATGATCGACCGGTTCGGGTCGGACGAGCTGCGCGGGCGGTTCGTGCCGTCGCTGGTGTCGATGGACAGGATCGCGAGCTACTGCCTGACCGAGCCGGGTTCGGGATCGGATGCGGCGGCGCTGCGGACTACGGCCGTGCGTGACGGCGACCACTATGTGCTGAATGGGTCCAAGGCCTTCATCTCGGGCGCGGGGACCAGCGACCTCTATGTCGTCATGGTCCGCACGGGCGGGGAGGGCGCCAAAGGCGTCAGCGCCATTGTCATCGAGGCCGGGACGCCCGGTCTGTCGTTCGGCGCGCAGGAGAAGAAGATGGGCTGGAACGCCCAGCCGACCGCCATCGTCCAGTTCGACGACTGCCGCGTGCCTGTCGCCAATCTGCTGGGCGAAGAGGGGGCAGGCTTCCGTTACGCTATGGCCGGGCTGGACGGCGGGCGGCTGAACATCGCCGCGTGTTCGCTGGGCGGGGCGCGGCTGGCGCTGGAGACGGCCCAGGATTACGTGGCCACGCGCAAACAGTTCGGCCGTCCGATCGGCGAGTTTCAGGCGCTGCAGTTCCGTTTGGCGGACATGGCCACCGACTTGGAGGCGGCGCGGCTGATGGTGCTGCGCGGCGCCTGGGCCATCGACAACGATCATCCTGAGAAGACGAAGTGGTGCGCCATGGCCAAGCGGCTGGCCACCGACGCCTGTTTCCAGATCGCCGACGAGGCGCTGCAACTGCACGGCGGTTACGGCTATCTGAAGGACTATCCGCTGGAGCGGATCGTGCGTGATCTGCGGGTCCACCGCATCCTGGAAGGCACGAACGAGATCATGCGCGTGATCGTGGCGCGGGAAATGAGGCGGTGATGAGCGGCAAACCGGTCGCCTGGTCCTGGGCCGCCTTGGGTGTATCCGCGCTGGTTCTTGGCCAGGTGCTCAGCGGCTGTCTGATCTTCATCGAATCCGTTCGAACAGGGCTGGACGCCGACATGGCGCATATGGTCGGAGCAATGTCGCCAATGGATGTCGTTGTCGGCGGGTTTCAGATCGGACTGTTCGGCGCGGTGTTCCTGATCCTCGGATGGTGGATCGCCAGAGCCTTCGGCGGGTCGCGCAGCCTGTTCCTGATCGTCGCGTCCGCCATTCCCGCTGGGATCGTCCTGATCTTAAAGGGCGTCTTCCTGGTTGGATGGCTGTTTGACGATCTCCGAGGGAGTGTCGCGCCGTTTGAGCAGAATACATTGTTCTACTTCCGAATTATCTCGAAGTGATCTGCATCGGCGGCGCTTTTGCATTGGCTGCATGGGCGTTTGCGGCGGTCAGTCGCGTTCTGGAGCGATGAGCTTGGGTAAAAAGTCCGACGCGGAAGTCCCGACAATGAACGATGTCGTCTGCGAGCGCAGGTACCAGATGGTGTTGGCTGGAGAGGCGACGCCGTTCATGGTCCGTTGGGCGAAACCCGCGCCTGATCTAAAGGCGATTGGAACTGTTCCTATCACATCGAATGGCCGCACAGGCCCACGGCGAGCCGTCAGGCGTTCGGCGTTGATTCCGTCCAGGCGCTGCATTTGGCGATGATGAGCGTCGCATCAGAACTCTATACGTCAAAGCCGCCGGTCTTCTGGTGGGAAACCGATGATGTGCTCGGATTGCCGGTATTGTCTGCCGTAACTGAGTTCGAGGCCGCCAGAACAAAGGGGCGTTCATGACCGAACCCGAAGTCATAACCCGCATCGAGAGCAGCGTCGGTCGCATCACCCTGAACCGTCCCAAGGCGATCCATGCGCTGAACCGGTCGATGTGCGAGGCGATGATCGCGGCGCTGCTAAATTGGCGTGATGACACGTCGGTTCGGTCCGTGCTGATCGATCATGCGGGCGAGCGGGGCTTCTGCGCTGGCGGCGATATCCGCATGATCGCCGACAGCGGTGCGGGCGACGGTGTGGATGCGAAGGCCTTCTTCCTGGCCGAATACAGGCTGAACAACCTGCTGTTCGGCTATCCCAAGCCCATCGCCGCCATCGTTGACGGCATCGTCATGGGCGGCGGCGTCGGGATTTCGGAACCGGCGGACGTCCGCATCGCCACAGAACGCACCACCTACGCCATGCCTGAGACGGGCATCGGTCTGTATCCCGAGGTCGGGGGCGGATGGTTCCTGCCGCGTCTGCCGGGCCAGACCGGCGTCTGGATCGGCCTGACGGGCGCGCGGCTGAAGGCGGCGGACACGGTGGTGCTCGGTATCCACACGCATTTCGTGCCGAGCGACGGCGTCGAGGCGTTGAAAGCCGATCTGTTGGTCGAGGCCGCCGATCCGGCTGCAGTCGCCACACGTCACGCAAAGGACGCTGGGCCTGCGCCTCTGGCCACCCATCGCGAGGCCATCGATCGGCTGTTCGCCTTCGACACGGTCGAGGAGATTTTCGCGGCGCTGGAGGCGGACGGGTCCGACTGGGCCTCGGCGCAACTGGCGACGCTGAAGACCAAGTCGCCGACCTCGCTGAAGGTCACGCTGCGTCATATCCGCGAGGGGGCGAAGGCGGCGTCGTTCAGCGACAACATGGCCGTCGAATACGCCGTCAGCGGCCGGATCGGCGCGACCCACGACTTCCAGGAAGGCGTGCGGGCCGTGATCGTGGACAAGGACAATGCGCCCAAATGGTCTCCGGTGGACCTGTCGGGCGTTACGACATCGACGCTGGATGCGCTGTTCGCGCCCCTGCCGGACAATGAAAAATGGACGCCGCTGGCATAAGCCCTGGGTCCCCGCTTTCGCGGGGATGAGCGGAAGATTCAAGGGAGAGAGACCATGACCAAGATCGCCTTCATCGGCCTGGGCAATATGGGCGGCGGCATGGCCGCCAACCAGGCCAAGGCCGGCCATGCGGTCGCCGCCTTCGACCTGTCAACGCAGGCGCTAGAGCGGGCCAGTGCGGCCGGCTGCGGCGCGGCGGCTTCGGTCGCCGAGGCCGTCAAGGACGCCGAGGTCGTCATCACCATGCTGCCCGCCGGGCCGCATGTGCTGAAGGTCTATTCGGAACAGATCATCGGCGCGGCGCCCTCTTCGGCCCTGCTGCTGGATTGCTCGACCATCGACGTGGAGACGGCGCGCAAGGTCGCCGGTCTTGCGAAGGCCGCCGGATACGCCTTTGCTGACGCGCCGGTGTCTGGCGGAGTGGTGGCCGCTGAAGCGGGCAGCCTGGCCTTCATGGTCGGCTGCGACGAGGCCGATTTCGCGCGCGTCGAGTTGGCGCTGGCGCCGATGAGCCGGGTCGTCATCCGCGCGGGCGACCACGGCGCGGGTCAGGCGGCCAAGATTTGCAACAACATGCTGTTGGGCATTTCCATGCTGGGCACATGTGAAGCCATCGCCCTGGCCGAGAAGCTGGGCCTCGACCCGGAGCGCTTCTTCGAAATCACATCTCAATCTACTGGTCAGTGCTGGAGTGTGAACAGCTATTTCCCTTGGCCTGGCCCGGTGCCGACCGCCCCGTCGAACCGCGGCTATCAGGGTGGTTTCGCCACGGCCATGATGCTGAAGGACCTGAAGCTGGCCCAGGATGCGGCGGCAAAATCGGGCGCCTCCACGCCGCTCGGCGCTCAGGCCGAGGCCCTGTACGCCTTGTTCGACGGCATGGGCCACGGCGGACTCGACTTTTCCGCCATGCTGCAGATGCTGCGCGGGCGGTTGTCGGATCTGAATCCCGCCTGACGCGCATCACGCGATTCCAAAGCCCGCACCGTTTCGACGGTGCGGACCTTTTTCATGCCTCGTCGGTCGATTCGAACTGAGGCCAGCCCGTGCGACCAAGCCGCGCGCCTGAAGCGTTGGTTATTGGTGCAGTGTTTTAGACTATCTCCAGAAAAACCTTGGGCCTGCAATGAGTTGTCAGGCAGTCGCTCTTCACCCGGCGTCCTCGAACACAAAGCTTCGCTGAAAAATAGCCCGAAATGCGGCCGAACGCGGCTTGCGGCGCGCATTACTCCCGTGTCATGTAACCGCTTACATCATCTATCGACGGATCTTCGAGAAGGGGCCGGGACGGTAGGGAGCAGGGAGAGACCGATTGGATATGGCCGCGCCAACCGCAGCGCCGTCTGCGACGCATGAGGGTTCGCCTTTCGCCAAGGCCGCCACCATGCGCGACGTGGCCGAACGCGCCCAGGTGTCGGTGGCGTCCGTCTCCCGCGTCCTAAATGGCTTGGGCGTGACCTCAGACGCGACGCGCCAGCGCGTGCTCGATGCCGTCGAGGACCTGCGTTACGTGCCGCACTTCGGCGCCCGCAGCCTGTCGACCAGCAAGAACGACACCATCGGCGTGATTCTGCCCGATCTGTTCGGCGAGTTCTTCTCGGAGCTGATCCGGGGCATGGACTTAGCCGCCCGCGCCCATGGCAAACACTTGATCGTCTCCAGCTCGCACGACGGCGCCGACGACACCCTGGCGGCCGTGCGGTCGATGCGGGGGCGAGTGGACGGCATGATCGTGCTGTCGCCCCATCTCGGCGCGGCGAACCTGGCGTCCGAGTTCGCTGGCCGCATGCCCGTGCTGCTGATGAATGGCGGCACGGCCGAGGCGGGACGCGCCGCCATCATGATCGACAACCACGGCGGCGCCGTCTGCGCCGTCGAACACCTGATCGCCACGGGACGTCGTCGCATCGCCCACATCCGCGGCGCCGCCGGAAACATCGAAGCTGACACCCGCGCGGCGGGTTATGCGGCGGCGCTGAACGGACATCCCCCGATCATCGTCGAGGGCGACTTCTCCCAGGCCTCCGGTCACCGCGCCGCGACCCGGTTGCTGGCCATGTCGGAGCGGCCCGACGCCGTCTTCGCCGCCAACGACATGATGGCCGTCGGCGCGCTTCTGGCTTTCCAGGAAGCGGGCGTGCGTTGTCCCGAAGACATCGCCGTCATCGGCTTCGACGACGTGCCCATCGCCGCCCTGATGCGGCCCGCGCTGACCACCATGCGCGTCAATATCGCGGAAATCGGCCGTCGAGGCGTCGAACGCCTCATCGGTCTCGTCCAGGCCGGCCAGACCGCCGAGACACCGGACACCGCTTGCGAAATCGTTCGTCCGATCCTGGTCGAACGCCAATCCACCGCGGCGGCATCGTCCGCCAGGTTCAACAAAGGGTAGGCCAGCCATGTCGCTGAAAACCGATCCCATCAGGAGGGGAGAGCTCAGGATGAACCAGTTCAACACGCGTAAGGCCGCCTTGGCCGCCGCATCGGCTATCGCCATCAGCATGGCGTTCGTCGGCGCCGCCCAGGCGCAGAACGCAACGACGACGCTACGTGGCGCGGTCTATGACGGCCAAACCGTAGAAGCCGGTGCGACGGTCGTCGCTACCGAAGTCTCCACCGGCTACGCGACCCGTTCGCGCGTCGGCGCCGACGGCCGCTATGTTCTTTCGGGCCTGCGTCCCGGCACCTATCGGGTGCAGGTGACCAGCGCGGACGGTCAGACGGCGGAGGAGACCGTCACCCTTTCGCTGGGGCAGGTTGGCACGCTGAACCTGGACGTCGCCACGGCCGCTACGACAGGAGCAGCGACGGACGGCGCGACCGAACTGGGCGAGATCGTCGTCACCGGTCGCCGCGTCTTCGAGGTTCGCACGCCCGAAGTCGCCACCAACGTGACGCAGCAGCAGATCAACAACCTGCCGCAGATCAGCCGCAACTTCCTGAACTTCGCCGCCCTGGCTCCGGGTCTGCGCGTGACCGAAGACGACAGCGAGCGGACGATTTCCGCCGGCGGTCAGACCGCCCAGGCGATCAACGTCTTCATCGACGGTCAGAACCGCAAGTCGCTGATCAGCGACGGGGGCGTCGCCGGCCAGGACGACAGCCGCGGCACGCCCTTCCCGCAGGGCGCCGTGCAGGAATTCCGTGTCATCAGCCAGAACTTCAAGGCTGAGTACGAACAGGCCGGTTCGGCTATCGTCACCGCCGTGACCCGTTCGGGCACCAACGAGTTCCACGGCGACGCCTTTGTCTTTTTCCAAGACCCGGATTGGGTCGCCCAGGATCAGGTATCCGAGCGTGACGGCCGCGAAAAGGCTCCGGTGCGTCGTCTGCAGTACGGCGCCAGCCTGGGTGGACCGATCATCCAGGACCGCCTGCACTTCTTCGGCGCCTATGAGCGCAAGGACGAGGAACGGGTGGCCCAGTCCTTCCTGAACCGCACCGAATACAACGACTTCTTCGCGGGCGACCTGGGCACGGTCTCGACGCCTTACGAACAGGACGTCTTCTTCGGCAAGCTGTCGTGGCAGATTGACGACCGTCAGCGTCTTGAGTTCAGCACCGAATACAAGACGGAAGAGGACATCCGCGGCGCCAGCGGCCAGAACGCCCCGAGTCGCGCCACCCGCAACAATGGTGAGACCCAGGCCTTCAACCTGCGGCACCAGTTCCAGGGTCAGCGCTTCCTGAACGAGTTCGCGATCGACTACCTGAAGTCGAGCTATGAACAGTCGGTGATCAACGGCTCGGACTATGGCCGTGAATACGTCATCTTCAACGATGCCAATGACGACCCCGACGACGGTTTCCAGTACAACGTCAACGATCGAAATTCGACGGTCTTCACGGCCGGTGGTCGTGCCGACGCCCAGTTCCTGGAGCAGAAGAGCACAACGATCCGCAACGATCTGACGATCCCGGATCTGGCCTGGATGGGCACGCACACAATCAAGATCGGTGCGAAATACTCGATGCAGAACTATTTCGTGCAGAAGGATTTCGGACGTAACCCGACGTTCGTGTACGATATCGAAGCGCTTCCTGAGATCAACGGCAGCCGGGAAATTCCGGTCGCCGTAAACCTTGGTGTCGCGGTCCCGTCGGTCGACGTCGATAACAATGTCATCGGTCTTTATATTCAGGACGACTGGCAGATCACCGACAAGCTTGAGATCAACCTCGGCATCCGGTGGGACTACGAGGACAACGCCGTCAATAATGACTACCGCACGCCGGACTCTATCCGTAACATGCTGGCTGCGATCCAGAATCTGCCGGGTTACGACTTCCCGTCCTATTTCAATCCATCGGACTACATCTCGGACGGGGATCGCAAGGCGTTCACGGGCGCTTTCCAACCCCGTTTTGGATTCTCCTATGACGTGTTCGGTGACGAGCAGACGGTTATCTTCGGTGGCGCCGGCCGCTATTACGACCGCATCGGATTCAACTTCGCCTTCGATGAGAGGTTCAAGCCGTTCCAGTTCAACAAGACGCTTTACTTCACCCGAGACGGGTCGCCCATCCAGACGGGCACAGACGGTGACGGTAATCCTGCCTTTACGCCGACCGTGGCGTGGAATGCGTCCTATCTGACGCCCGCCGGTCTCGACCCACTGCTCGCCGCCGATCCTGGCGCCGGCGAGGTCTTCTTGATGAAGAACGATTTCGAGCCGCCGCGCACGGATCAATTCAACATCGGCGTGCGTCAGAAGTTCGGTCGTTGGCAGACCGCGCTGACGCTGGCCGCTGGGCACACCGAAGGTGAATCGGCTTGGTACATAGCCAACGCCTTGACCGAGACGGGTGGCCGATTCAACGGGCCGAGCCCGACATCAGTGGGCTTCTCGCAGTTCCGCAACAGCATCTTCTTCCAGAACACGGACAAGGAGCGCGATTACAAGGCGATCTATTTCACGGCCGACAAGCCCTACAATGCCGAGGATCGCTGGGGCTTCAACCTCGCCTACACCTATATGGACGCGACCCAGAACGGCAGCCGCGACAACGGCTACGGCGCGTTCGACTTCGACTACAACACGCCTGAACTGTCGCCAGAGTACCGATCGTCCACGGACGAGCGTCACCGCATCGTGGCGTCCGGCACCCTGGGCCTGCCCGCCGACTTCCTGCTGTCGGGTATCGTCACCCTGGGTTCGGGTCTGCCGTACAATATCAACGACTGCCCGAACGCACCGGCCGGCGGCCCCAACATCTGTTTCAACGCCGGGAACCCCGAGAAGCGCGCCTTCCTGCCGGGTCTGAACTTCGCCTATCGCCAGGTCGATCTGCGCCTGACCAAGGGCTTCGACGTCTTCGGCGGACAGCGGGTCGAGTTCATCGCCGACGCGATCAACATCTTCAACTTCACCAACTTCAACGCGTTCGACACCGGCTTTAACAGCCCACGATACGGCGCGGGAACGGGGGTCTTCCTGCCGACGCGCAGCTTCCAGGTGGGCCTGCGTTACTCCTTCTAAACCCTGAGCCTGGGCCGTCTTTCGCTTGTCGAAAGGCGGCCTTTCTTTTTTGATGCAGACCCAGTGAGCGTGCTTATGAATCGTCGAAACTTCCTGATGCGAACCACGACAGGCGCTGCGGCTTTGGCCGTTGGCTTTCCCGTAATGGCCTCGGCGCAGCAGGCAGTGAATGCGGCGGTGACGGGGGCGGTGAACGGGACGGAGCGGCGGCCTCTGCGGCTGGATCGCGAGATCGAGGAACTTCAGGAGCGGACGTTCCGCTGGTTCGAGAAGGTCACGGATCGGCGCACGGGTCTGACGCCGGATCGCTGGCCGACGCCGTCCTTCTGTTCGGTGGCGGCGGTCGGGTTTGCCCTGACCTGCTGGCCGGTGGGCGTGGAGCGCGGCTGGATGAGCCGGGCCGAGGCGCGCGAGCGGACCCTGACCACGCTGCGATTCTTCCATGACTTGCCGCAGGGGCCGGAAGCGACCGGCACGGCGGGCCACAAGGGCTTCTTCTATCATTTCCTCGACATGCAGACCGGGCTGCGGTTCGCGCAGAACGAGCTGTCCACGGTCGATACGGCCCTGCTGATCGGGGGCATGTTGTTCGCCGCCCGCTATTTCGACGGCCACCATGCCGACGAGGCGGAAATCCGTCAGAAGGCCCAGGCCATCTACGAACGGATCGAATGGCCGTGGGCCGTGATCCGCGACAACCGCATCACAATGGGCTGGCATCCCGAGAGCGGCTTCATCCCCTCGGACTGGCACGTCTATAACGAAGGCATGCTGGTGCTGCTGCTGGCTGTGGGCAGCCCGACCCATCCGGTGTCGGTCAATGTCTGGCACGAATGGGCCGCCAGCTACGACGAGAGCTGGACTGACCGCTGGGGCAGCTGGCACCTGAACTTCGCGCCCATCTTCGGGCATCAGTACAGCCATATGTTCATCGACTTCCGCGGCATTCAGGACGCCTGGATGCGGGGGCAGTCGGCCCAACTGGGCGAGCAACTGGACTATTTCGAGAACAGCCGCCGCGCCGTCTATGCCCAGCAGAAATACGCCCACGACAATGTCGCGGGCTGGGCCGGCTATTCGTCCGAGGTCTGGGGCCTGACGGCCTGCGACGGGCCGGGCGACTTCAAACAGGTGATCGACGGCAAGGAACGCGAGTTCTTCAGCTATTCCGCGCGCGGGCCGGGAGAGCGCGACGACGGCACCATCGCCCCTACGGCGGCGGCCAGCTCCATCGCCTTCGCGCCCGAGATCGTCGTGCCCTGCGTCAAGGCGATGAAGCAGAAATACGGGACGGGCATCTATACCGAGTGGGGTTTCCTCGACAGCTTCAACCCCACCCTGACGGTGCGCGACGGACCGTTGCAGCACGGCAAGATCGTGGACGGCGTCGGCTGGGTGGACGGCGACTATCTGGGCATCGACCAGGGGCCGATCGTCATCATGACCGAGAACCACAGGTCCGACTTCGTCTGGCGCTATATGCGCGGCGAGCCCAATATCCGTCGCGGGCTTGAGATTTCGGGCTTCACCGGCGGATGGCTGAACGCATGACGCAGACCGCCCATAGGCGCGCCGCCTTGGCCATGATGGCGGGAGGGGCGGCTGCGGCCTGCACCCCGCGCCGGTCGGGCGAGACCGTGCTGCGCTTCTGGGCCATGGGCAATGAGGGCGGGACCGTCGGGCAGCTGATGCCCGAGTTCGAGCGGCGCAATCCGGGCGTCCGGGTCTCGGTTCAGCCCCTGCCGTGGACGGCGGCGCACGAGAAGCTGCTGACCGCCTATGCCGGGGCGTCGCTGCCGGACGTCAGCCAGATCGGCAATACCTGGGTCGCGGAGCTGAGCGCCATCGGCGCCCTGTCGCCGACCCCGCCGCAAGCCGCCAACCTGCTGACCGATCAGTTCCCGGCGGTGCTGGAGACCAACCAGATCGCCGGACGGGCCATGACCACGCCCTGGTATGTAGACACCCGGCTGCTGTTCTATCGCAAGGATCTGCTGGCGCGGGCCGGGTTCGAGGCGCCGCCCGAGGACTGGACCGAATGGAAGCGGGCCATGCACGGGATCAAGCGCGTGGCGGGCGGTGCTGACTTCGCCATCCTGCTGCCGCTGAACGAGTTCGAGCAACTGCTGACGTTCGGGCTTCAGATCGACGAGCCGCTGCTGCGCGACGGGGATACGCGGGGCAATTTCTCCAGCCCCGGCTTCGTGGCGGCCCTGGGCTTCTACCGCAGCCTGTTTGCGGAAGGGCTGGCGCCTCTGGCCTCGGCGACGCAGATTTCCAACGTCTGGACCGAGTTCGCCAAGGGCTATTTCAGCTTCTACTTCTCCGGCCCGTGGAGCGTGGGCGATTTCCGGGACAAGCTGCCCGCGTCGTTCCAGCCGAACTGGGCCACCGCCGGCGTGCCGGGACCGAACGGCCTGGGCGCCTCGGCGCCGGGCGGGTCCAGCCTGGCGGTGTTCAAGTCCTCGCCGCATCAGGACGCGGCCTGGGCCCTGGTCCGCTATCTGTCCGAGCCGGCCGTGCAGGCCCGGTTCAACACCATCGTCGGCGACCTGCCGGCGCGCCAGAGCGCCTGGGACATCGCGGGCGTCGAACGCGACCCAATGCTGGCGCCCTTCCGGGGGCAGTTGTCGCGCGCCAAGGCGGTGCCCAAGGTGCCGGAATGGGAGCGGATCGTGACGGAGATGCAGATCGTCGCCGAACGGATGGTGCGCGGCGAATACAGCCCTGAGACCGCTGCCGCCGAGATCGACCGCCGCGCCGACCGACTGCTGGAGAAGCGCCGCTGGATGATGGAACAGGGCAGGGCCGTATGACCGTCGTCGATCCCACTCTCGCGAAGGTCAGGCCGTCGCGGGGACGCGGCGCCCGTGAACGGGCGGCCTGGGTCTTCGTCGCTCCGGCCATGATCGCCATCGGCCTGTTCTTCGCCATTCCGGTGATCGCGGCCTTGTTGCTCAGTCTGACCGACTTCGACATCTACGCCCTGGCGAACCTGGACAATCTGCGTTTCGTCGGTTTGCAGAACTATGAGCGGCTGCTGACCAATCCCCTGTTCTGGGGGGCGATGAAGAACACCCTGACCTTCGCGGTCTTGGGCGTGCCGCTCTCCATTGCGGCCTCCCTGGCGGCGGCGGTGATTCTGAATGCGCGGGTGGTGAAGTGGCGGCCGATCTGGCGGGTGATGTTCTTCGCCCCCTACGTCACCACCTTGGTCGCGACGGCGGTGGTCTGGCGCTATCTGCTGCACACCCGATACGGCGTCATCAACTGGGGCCTGGAGAGCATCGGCCTGCCCGCCGTGGACTGGCTGGGCGACCCGTCGACCTCGATCCCCGCCATCCTGATGTTCGTGGTCTGGAAGATCTTCGGCTACAATATGTTGATTTTCCTGGCGGTTCTTCAGACCGTGCCTGACGACCTCTATGAGGCCGCCCGCATCGACGGCGCAGGGCCGTGGAAACAGTTCCGCCATGTCACCCTGCCGGCCATTGCGCCGACCATGCTGCTGGTCTCGATCATCTCGGTCGCCAGCTTCTTCCAACTGTTCGCCGAACCCTATGTGATGACCCAAGGGGGGCCGGCCCAGAGCACGGTGACGGTGCTCTACTTCATGTACGAAGAGGGCTTCAAATGGTGGAACCTGGGTTCCGCCAGCGCCGTGGCCTTCGTCCTGTTCCTGTGCATCCTGGCGATTACCCTGGTCCAGTTGGCGGTGGCGAAGCGCGTGGGGGCGTATCAGTGAAAATGTCCCTTCAAGTCCGTCATCCTCGCCCTTGTGGCGAGGATCCAGACTCCCGGTGTGTCCGCATCCTGCACCCTCGTCGAACGCCGGGAGTTTGGATCCTAGGGACAAGCCCTAGGATGACGGCAATGGAGGAAGGCGGCCTGTGAAAATCAAAAGCCTTCTCCTCAATCTCGCCGTCGCCCTCATCGCGCTGGTCGTTCTGTTCCCGCTGGTCTGGATGGTGTCGGTCAGCCTCATGGCGACTGGCGAGGCCGCCGTCTTTCCGCCGCCGCTGGTTCCGTCCCACTGGACGCTGGAGCATTACCGCGACCTGTTCCTGAACCAGGGCATGGGGCGGTATCTTTGGAACAGCTTCGCCCTGGCGACATTGGCGACGATCCTGGCGCTCGGCTTTACCGTCCCGGCCGGCTACGCCTTCGCCAAGCTGAAGTTCGCGGGGCGAGAGCGGCTGTTTCAATTCCTGGTCGCCGCCCTGGTGGTCCCAGCCCAGATCGGCACCCTGCCGCTGTTCCTGATGCTGAAGGGGATGGGTCTGGTGAACACATACGCCGGGGCGCTGGTCCCGTGGCTGGCCTCGATCTTCGGCCTGTTCCTGGTGCGCCAATACGCG
Organism: Brevundimonas sp. AC546; assembly: GCF_979258305.1. NCBI lineage: Bacteria > Pseudomonadati > Pseudomonadota > Alphaproteobacteria > Caulobacterales > Caulobacteraceae > Brevundimonas > Brevundimonas sp. AC546. Next base: position 1,009,364 of record NZ_OZ409849.1, on the reverse strand, counting down.
CTGAGCATTCCCGACGAGATGCTGGAGGCCGCCCGGATCGACGGCGCCAGCGAGGGCCAGATTTTCCGCCGCGTTGTCCTGCCGACCTTGCAGCCGATCATCGTGACCCTGGGCCTGTTCGTCTTCCTGGGAAGCTGGAACGACTTCCTCTGGCCGCTGATCATCCTGACGGACCAGTCGAACTATACGCTGCCGGTCGCCTTGGCGGCCCTGTCGCGCGAGCATGTCCAAGACATCGAACTGATGATGGCCGGCGCCGTCGTCACGGTCGCGCCCGTGCTGATCCTCTTCCTCGCCCTGCAACGCTATTACATCCGCGGCATGCTCGCGGGCAGCGTGAAGGGCTGAATCTGAAACGACCTACCCCTCAATAATCGTCATCCTCGCCCTTGTGGCGAGGATCCAGACTCCCGGTGGCGGACGTGCGTCCCCGGTTTCGACGGAGTCTCTGGATCCTAGGCACAAGGCCTAGGATGACGACGAGGGGGAGGGGCTCATTGGAGTAATCCGAATGCGTATCCTGACCTCCATCTTCGCGCTCAGCGCCGCCTTGATGGCCGCCCCAGCCGTCGCGCAGGAGACGCGCGTGCTCGACACCATGGACGACGCCGCGCGTTGGGAGGCCAGCGCCTCGACCGACGTTCACGCCGCCGTCTCCGCCGTCGCCGGGCATGACGGACGGGCGGTGCGGCTCGACTACGATTTCGACGGCAAGGCGGGTTATGCGGTGCTCAGCCGGCCGCTGCCGTTCGACCTGCCCGACAACTACGAAATCAGTTTCTGGGTGCGCGGCGCCGGGCCGACCAACACCTTCGAGGTCAAGCTGACCGACGCCTCGGCGGACAATGTCTGGTGGAAGCAGACAGCGCGCTATGACTTCCCCGACGGCTGGACCCGGTTCGTGATCAAGCGCCGCCAGGTGTCCAAGGCCTGGGGGCCCAGTCCCGAGACGGTGCTGCGTCGCGCCGAGCGGGTCGAGTTCGTCGTGGTCGCGGCAGACGGCGGCAAGGGATCGGTCGAGATCGACCAGCTTTCCCTGCGCGCCTTGCCGGTCGATCCGCCGGTCCCGCCCCAGCCGGTCGCCAGCGATGTGCGGGCAGAGACGGGTGCCGCCAACGCCGTCGATCTGGACTTGAAGACCGCCTGGAGCCCGCCGGTGGGCGAGGCGTCGACCCTGACCCTGGACCTGGGTTATGAGCGCGAGTTCGGGGGCCTGACCCTGCGCTGGGGTGAAAGAGGCGCGGCGGCGGACTATAGGGTTTCGGCCTCGACTGACGGGCGGGACTGGCGCGAACTGGCCACGGTCCAGGGCGGCAATGGCGGCGTCGACTGGTTGCGCACGCCCGAGGCGACGGCGCGCTGGCTGAAGCTGGAGCCGTTGAAGCCCGTTCCGACGCCGGACGTGGTCGGTTCGTCCGGCGCTGGCCAGCGGCTGGACGCGACCCAGGCGGCGACCTATGCCTTGAACGAGATTGAGGTCGAACCCCTGGCCTTCGGCGCCGACCCCACGGTCTTCGTCGAGGCGGTGGCCAAGGAGAACCGGCGTGGCCTCTATCCGCGCGGCTTCTCCGGCGAGCAGTCCTACTGGACCCTGGTCGGGGTCGATGGGGGCGGGGAGAGCGGCCTGATCGGCGAGGACGGCGGCATCGAACTGCGTCGCGCCGGCCCCAGTATCGAGCCCTTCGTGGTCGACAACGGGCGGCTGATCACCTGGGCCGACGTCGGTATCGAACAGGGGCTGAAGGACAACGACCTGCCGATCCCGTCGGTGACCTGGACCGCCGATGACTGGACGCTGAAGATCACCAGCTTCGCCGACGGTCAGGCCGATCAGGCGCAGTTGTGGGGGCGTTACGACCTGACCAACACCTCCACTCGGCCGCGCACCCTGACCCTGGCCCTCGCCGCCCGGCCGATGCAGGTGAATGCACCGCGCCAGTTCCTGGCCATTCCCGGCGGCGTCAGTCCGGTCGAGACCATCGTCTGGGACGGCGCCGAACTGGCGTTGAACGACACGGTTCGGGTGCAGCCGCTGGCGACGCCGGATCAGGTCGCGCTCGCGACCTTCGATGGGGGCAGCGACCCTCAATCCCTGATCCTGCCGTCCGCGCGGCGACCGGCCGTCGAGGCCCTGACGACGACGGACGCGACCGGCCTGGCCGCCGGAGCCTTGACCTATGATCTGACCTTGCAACCGGGCGAGACGCGCACGGTCGGTTGGGTGTCGCAATTGTCCGGCGAGGATCTGGCACCCGAGCCGGTGGGGCAGGCGGCCGCGGTTCTGGATACGGTCGAGACACGGCTGGCCGCCGAATGGCGCGAGAAGCTGGACCGGGTCGAGCTGACCCTGCCGCCCGCCGCCCAGCGGATCGAGGACGCGTTGAAGTCTTCGCTGGCCCATATGCTGATGTCGCGTCAGGGGCCGATTCTTCAGCCCGGCACCCGCAGCTACAACCGCTCCTGGATCCGCGACGGGGCGATGATGGCCGAGGGGCTGAACCGGCTGGGCATGGCCGAGCATTCCGCCGACTATCTGCGCTGGTACGCCCCCTATGTGTTCGAGAACGGCAAGGTGCCGTGCTGCGTCGATGCGAGGGGCGCCGACCCCGTGCCCGAGAACGACAGCCATGGCGAGTTCGTCTTCCTGGCCGCCGAGACCTATCGCTACACCCGCGACGAGACTCTGCTGCGTCAGGTCTGGCCCCAGGTGCAGAAGGCCATCGCCTATATGGACGACCTTCGCGCCTCGACCCGGACGGTGGCGTTCCAGGCGCCTGATCAGCGGCATCTCTACGGCCTGCTGCCGCCGACGATCAGCCACGAGGGTTATTCGGACAAAACGGCCTATTCCTACTGGGACGATTTCTGGGGCCTGCTGGGCTATAAGGACGCGGTCTTCATCGCCGAGGTTTTGGGCGATGCGGACTCTGCCGCCCGCTATGCACAGGCGCGCGATCAGTTCTCCGCCGACATCCGCGCCTCCATCACGGCGACGGCGGCGCATCACGACATCGACTGGATCGCCGGCGCGGCCGACCGGGGCGATTTCGACGCCACCTCGACCACCATCGCCCTGTCGCCGGCGGGTGAGCAGGATAATCTGCCGCCGGAGCTGATGGCGCGAACCTTCGACCGTTATTGGGAAAACTTCCAAAACCGGCTGACTAATCGCACGGCTTGGAAGGACTATACCCCCTACGAATGGCGGCTGGTCGGGGCCTTCGTGCGGCTGGGTCAGAAGGACCGCGCGCTGGCAGTGATGGACTTCCTGATGGCCGATCGCCGGCCCGAGGCCTGGAACGGCTGGGCAGAAGTCGTGGGGCACGAGAAGCGCGAGCCGCGCTTCATCGGCGATATGCCCCACGCCTGGATCAGCTCGGACTATGTCCGCTCGGCGCTGGACCTGTTCGCCTATGAGCGGGACCGTGACCATGCCCTAGTGCTGGCGGCGGGCGTGCCGGAGGCTTGGCTGGATACGGAAGAAGGCGTCGGCGTGAAGGGTCTGCGCACCGCCTATGGGCCGCTGACCTATGGCTATCGAAAGGAACGGCAGGGGTATGTGCTGACCCTGGGCGACGGGGCGACGCCGCCGGGCGGGTTCGTCCTGCAATGGCCGGCGGGGCAGGGGCGGCCGGAGCAGTTGCGGATCGACGGCCGCGCGGCGACGTGGGCGGGTGACGAACTGGTCATTCCGGTTGGGACGCGGCGGGTGGAGTTGCGCTGACTATCGATGTCCCTTCTCCCATTGGGAGAAGGTGGCCCGAAGGGCCGGATGAGGGGCGGGTGGTAGTGACGTCGCACAACCGCGACCCTCATCCTTTCGCGCAAGACCGTTCGCTACGCTCTCGGGCGCTCAAGCCCTCTCCCAATGGGAGAGGGATCAGAGTCTCTGGAACGCCTTACCGGTCGCGTCGAACAGGTGCGCCTGTCGGGCGGGCACGTGCAGTGTCAATCGCTCGCCGGCCTTGGCGCGCAGTTCGCCCGCCAACTGAACCGTCAGCGTGTCTTGCGATGCCGGATGCTTCAGATGCGCCATGGTCGTGGCGCCCAGGGTTTCCACGAACATGACCTCGGCGTTCAACGCATCGCCGTCGCCGGTCGTGGTCAGGTGTTCGGGGCGGACGCCCAGGGTCATGACATCGCCGGGCTTGGCGGCTGCGGCGTCCACGGCGACCCGGATTGTCTCGCCTGCCGACGTCTTCAGCGTCGCGCCAGCAGCCGAGGCTTTCACGATCTCGGCGCTCAGCAGGTTCATCTTCGGGCTGCCGATGAAGCCTGCAACGAACAGGTTGGCCGGGTGGTCGTACAGGTCCATCGGCGCGCCGACCTGTTCGATCCGGCCGCCGTTCAGCACCACGATCCGGTCGGCCAGGGTCATGGCCTCTACCTGGTCGTGGGTGACGTAGATCATGGTGGTCTTCAGCTCGGCGTGCAGCCGCGCGAACTCGTAGCGCATCCGCACCCGCAGGGCGGCGTCCAGGTTGGACAGGGGTTCGTCGAACAGGAAGACCTCGGGTTCGCGCACGATGGCGCGGCCGATGGCGACGCGCTGGCGCTGACCGCCCGACATGGCCTTGGGCTTGCGGTCCAGATAGTCGGTGATGCTCAGCGCCTCGGCGGCGGCGCGGACGCGGCGGTCGATCTCGCCCTTGTCCGTCTTGGCCAGCTTCAGGCCGAAGGCCATGTTCTCATAGGCCGTCATGTGCGGATAAAGCGCATAGGACTGGAACACCATAGCGATGCCCCGGTCCGACGGCGACAGGTCGTTGACCACGCGGTCGCCGATGGAGACCTGGCCCGTCGTGGCTTCTTCCAGCCCGGCGATGGTCCGCAACAGGGTGGACTTGCCGCAGCCTGATGGGCCGACGAAGACGATGAACTCGCCGTCGGCGATTTCCAGATCGACGCCCTTCAGCACCTCGACGGCGCCGAACGCCTTCTTCACGTCGACCAGACGGACGTTCGCCATGCTTCCTGCTTCCCTGATCCGTTTCTATTTTGCCGCACCGTAACCGGTTACATCGCAGGATCAATGGCGCGAGACGTCTCAGTCGCGATCAGTCGCGATCCGGTGCGCCGAGCGGGAAATAGTCGCGATAGGGGCGGGCCTCGTCCACGCAACGGGCGATGGAAGGGCGCGCCAGCAGCCGAGCGCGATAGGCTTTCAGCGTCTCGAACCGTTCAGGGATCGGGTGGGTCCAGTCGGCGTAGAACAGGGCAGGCGCGGCGGCGCAGTCGGCCAGGCTGAACCCATGATCGGTGGCCCATTCGCGTCCGGCCAGACGCTGATCCAGCCAGGCGTAGGTCGTCTCCAGCATTTTCCGCGCCTCGGCGTCGCCCAGCGGGTCGCGGTCGGTCTCGGCGCGCATCGAGTTGAAGACGATCCGGCCCTGGGGCGTCGAGACGTAGTTGTCGAACACCCGATCCATCATCCGCACCTCGACGGCGGCTGCGGCGTCGTCGGGGATCAGGCGAACCGGGCCGGGGTAATAGGCTTGCAGATATTCGATGATGGACGAGGATTCGAGCACCGTCGTCTCGCCGTCCTGCAAAACCGGGAACCGCTTGAGAGGCCACAGGGCGAGCAGTTCCGCATTGGCCGATGGATCTTCCAGCGTGCGGTATTCGAAGGCGATGTCATTCTCGTAAAAGGAGATCAGCGCCTTCTGGCAGAAGGAGGAGAAGGGGTGGGCGTAGAGTTTCATTGCGTCCTCCAGACCAGTTGTCCGATGTGACTTTCGCCCGGCGCGGACGGGAGTCAATTTGCAAAACTGCAAAATTACACTTTCGCAAAACGGCGCCGCTGGATAGAAGCCCGCCAAAGATCGCGGGGACCACGACATGACGCAGCGCAAAATCCTGATGGCGACGGCTTCGTTCGCCTGGCTGACCATTGCCGGGGCCGTGCAGGCGCAAGAGACTTCGCGCGTGGACGACATCGTCGTCACCGGTTCGCGGATCGCGGGCGGGGACCGGATCGCGCCGGTCGAGACGGTGGGCCGCCAGACCATCGCCGCCGCCGGAATCGCCGACGCCTCGCAGCTGGTGCGGCTGGTGACCGCCAACTCGGGATCGGAGGCCCAGGTCGATCAGTTGAACCAGCCGCAGAGCTCGGGCACGGCCCAGTTCAACCTGCGCAATCTGGGCCTGGGTTCGACGCTGGTGCTGGTGGACGGTCAGCGCTGGACCAACAGCGCCGTGGTTGCGACGGACGGTTCGGGCTTCGTCGATATCAACTCGCTCGTGCCGATGATCGCTCTGCAAAGGGTCGAGGTGGTCAAGGACGGCGCCTCGGCCGTCTATGGCTCGGACGCGGTGGCGGGCGTGGTCAACTTCATCACCCGTCGCGATGTCGCCCGGCCCGAGGTCAGCGCCAAATACGCCGTCGCCGACGGGTCGGAAGAGAGTGTGATCGAGGCCATCGGCGGGCTGAAACTGCTTGGCGGCGACCTGACGCTGGCGGCCTCGCATTTCCACCGATCGGCCCTGGGGTCGGACGAGCGGGACTTCACCCAGGCCGAACGCTATGGCCGCGCGGCCTGGACCGCCGTGACCAGCTATGGTCAGCCGGGATCCTATTTCCGGCCCAGCCGCAACGGGTTCTCGCCCGACCCGGCGTGCGGCGACCCGGCGTTCGGCAGCGCCTATCTGAACGCGCCGACCGACACGTTCTGCCGGTTGGACTATTCCGACTTCTTCGACCTGACGCCGGAGGAGACGCGGACGCAAGCGTTCGCGGACTATCGTCGGCCTGTGGGCGACATGACCCTGTCGCTGCAGGCGGCCTGGTCGGCGACGAACACCATCGCGCGCCAGTCGCCGTCGTTGCCGATCCTGGCGCGTTCGCTGACGGTGCCGGCGTCGCATCCCGACAACCCGTTCGGCGAGACGGTCCTGTTCCGGGGGCGTCTGTTGGGCGCCGAGGCAGGGGCGTCGCAGGCGGAGTTCGACTACCGGACCTGGCGCATCGCCGGCGGTCTGGACGGGCGGTTTTCCAACGGCTGGACATGGAACTTGGCGGCGACCAGAAGCCGTCAGCACGTCGCATACGACAAGCCCGACACCCTCGGCAGCGCCTTGCAGAATGCGCTGAACGGCCTGGGCGGGGCGGGCTGCAACCCGGCGACTGGGGCGCCCGGCGTCGGGGCCTGTCAGTATTTCAACCCGTTCGGCAGCGCCTATCTGGGGACCGGCACGGCCAACAGCACAGCCCTGATCGACAGCCTGATCGGCTCGACCGGCCTGCGGGGCGCCTCGACCCTGACGACGGTGGACGCCTCGACCAGCGGCGAGGCCTTCGCCTGGAAAGACGGGTCGGTCGATGTCGCGGTCGGCGCCCAGTATCGCCGCAGCGCCTTCCGCCACGACTGGAGCGATCTGGTCAATGCGGGCGACCTTCTGACGGCGGGCGTGTCGCCCGACTTCGAGGGCGATCAGGAGGCGCTGGCGGCCTTCGCCGAGGCGCGCATTCATCTGGGCGACCGGATCGAGGCGCAGCTGGCCGGCCGCTACGAATCCTACGACGGCGACGAGGGCCGGTTCAGTCCCAAGGCCGCCATCCGCTGGGACGTCACCGACGCCCTGGCTCTGCGCGCGTCCTGGGGGCAGGGGTTCCGCGCCCCATCGGTCTATGCCCAGTCGGGCGCCCAGGCGTCGCAGCCGTCGGTGTTCGACCGGGGCGCCTTCGTCTTCGTCAACACCCTGACCTCGGGCCGGGCCGACCTGAAGCCCGAGAAGTCCGAAAGCCTCAGCCTGGGCGCGGTATGGGCGCCGATAGAGGGGCTGGAGCTGGGCCTCGACGCCTGGCGGTTCGACTACACCGACCAAGTGGTCAAGGAGTCGGCGCAAGCCATCATCGATCAGGCGGCGGCGGACACGGCCGGGGGGCTGAGCGGCACGGACGCGCAGGACCGCATCACCCGCTCGCCCAGCGGCGCCCTGACCTTCGTCCAGCTCTATTTCGTCAACGCTTCGTCCATCGATACGCAAGGGATCGACCTGTCCGCCCGCTATCGCCACGGCCTGTGGGGCGGGGAGGCGTCGGCGTCGGCGACCTGGACCTATGTGGACGCCTACGACATCCGGCTGAATGCGTCGGCGGCCCGGGTGTCGGGGGTCGGCTCGACCAATCTGAACAACATCGGCCGGTCCCTGCCGCGCAATCGCGGGGAGTTCGCCCTGGGCTGGAGCGGCGGCGCGCATGCGGTCACGGCTCTGGTCCACTATACCGACGGCTACGCCAACGACCGCAGCGGGATCACGGACGCCAGCATCGCCAGCCAGACGACGGTCGATCTGCTCTACAGCCGCACCATAGGCGCCGATCTCGATCTGGCGGTCGGGGTGGTCAATGTCGCCGACAAGGCGCCGCCGTTGGCGCAGTTCGCCCTGGGTTACGACCCGGTGGTCGCCGACCCGCGCGGTCGGGTGTTCAGCGTCGGCCTGACGAAGCGGTTCTGATCGTCGGCTTGCGCGGTCAACCGGGCGGTGTATGCATCCCCCTGGGGAGAATCCGATGACCGACGGCGAGACGACGCGCAAACAGGCGATCAAGGACCTGTCGGAGGATACGCTGGGCTTTGGCGGGGCCGAGGTGCGCACGGCGCGCGACCTGCTAGTCCGGCCGCGCCTGGTGCTGCAGGCCTGGATGATCGAAGGGCCGACCGGGGGCGGGCGCTACGCCAAGCCGCTGAAGCTGTATCTGACGCTGAACGCGATCATCATGCTGATCGTCTTTCTGAAGGGCGGGTTGAGCGGCTATCTGGACAGCATGCCGGCGGAGATGCTGAGCCCCCTGTTGGAACAGGCCGGCAAGTCGCGCGACGCCTTCATGGCGGACGCCGACGGATGGATGTCGTTCCTGACCATACCTGTGATGGCCCCCCTCTACGCCTTGGCGGCGATGCCGCTGTTTCGGTTGTGGGACGCTGAAGACCTGGGCCTGCGCCGGGGGTTTCGGGCGTCCTTCGCCTATCTGAACGCCTGGACCGTGCCGATGCTGCCGCTGTCCTGGTTCGTGTTCGGGACGGGGCCGGCCGCCCTGATCGCCAGCCTGCTGATGGTGGTTCTGGGCTTCGCCGCCTTCCTGCGCATGGGACGGGGACGGTGGTATCGCGGGGTCCTGCCGGGCGTCGGCAAGGCCTTGATCCTGTTCGCAGCCATAGGCCTGTCGGGGGCGTTGGGGACGTTGATCGTGACCGTGATCGGTGTGATCGCCGGGGTCGCGGCCTAGGCGGACCACCCCGAAAAAAAGGGTGCAATCTGTGCACTTCGTCTGAAATCGGCGGTGGACGAAATTGCACTGCACCCCGAAAATGAGTGCAAAGTGCAAGAAGGTGCAATTGCCAGAGTGCTGACGTTTCAAAGACCGGCCAAGATTGTAGCGCGATTTGAAGGTGCGTCAGGTCGATTGATGCTGCTGGGTTCCAGGGTTCTGAAAACGCAGCGGATTGGTCGCGGGCTTGGGATGGGAAGCGGCTGCGCCGACCCCTCAGGCGGGTGGCTTTCCCTTGGCCGGATCGAACTGCTGAACGGCCGGGTTAATCTGCACGTTGGCGCCATGGGCGATCCGAAGCCCCGCGCTGGTCCGGTGCAGGACCAGCGACATCCGGTCCTTTGAAGGCGGGACTGCCTGTCCATCCGGCGGCGTGAAGGCGCCCATGTTCCACCGCGCGACGACGATGAGCGCATCGGCGCCCAGGGGCACGATGCTCTCGACCTCTTCGAGGGTCAGCGGCACGCCGCGGAACATCGTCTCCAGATAAATCCGGTGCGCTAGTTCGGCCTGCGGCTTGCCCTGCCAGTGCATGCCGACGATGTTGACCCAGTGAATGTCGTCGGTCGCCAGGCGGAACATTCTGGCGGCGTCGCCGGCGTTCCAGGACGCCTGAAATTCCGTCAGGAGGTCCGTGACCGCCCGCGCGTCATCGGTCGAAGTGGCGGCGGAGGCTGAGGAACTGATCAGTGCGCCCATCGAGGCGATGGCGACGAAGCTGCGGCGATCCATGGCGATCTTCTCCAGGAAAGATTTCACCATACACTGTTATCGACGTGATCCTATTTGCAGAGGGTGCGGTTCGCCGGCCTGACGCGGCGTGGAAAAAACAGGGTGCAATCTGTGCACTTCGTCTGAAATCGGCGGCAGGCGAAGCTGCACTGCAACGGCGAAAAACCGTGCAAGGTGCAAGAAAGTGCACCTCGCAATGGCGTTGACGTTTTCAAAGACCGGCCGGGATTATACGTCGGTTTTGAGGGGTGTCGGGTCGATTGACGATGGTAAGCGTGAAGTGACTGAAAAAGCGGCGGATCGGTTGCAGGACTAGGATGCGAGAGGCGTGAAGGCCGTTGTCGGTATCAACTTGGTCCTATGCGGAATGCGCACCTTAAGACGGACATTTCTAATGTCAGCTAGGGGTGGAAGGCGGCCATTGAAACGCTGTCAGGGTAGCGTGAAGAGCGCCTTAACCCAGCCAACATCTTGCGCGTGTTCCAGGGCCTCGAAGAGTGGAATGACCAGAAGAAACGCGAGCCCATCCCTCAGCGTGGTTAGGAAGAAGGACGGTCGGATCTCCAGAATTTCCTGGTCGCGCCATTTGCTGAAGTCCGGCCAGAAGCGCGGCGTGCGGGCGACATAGTCCGCATAGGGTTCGCCGAAGACCGCACCCAGCCATTCCTCTTCCCGTCGGACCGTTGCGTAGAAGACGGCGTAGGCGATGAGCAGGAAGGTGAAAGACAGGATGATGGAGCCGGTCTGGGCTCCCATGCCGAACGCGCCGATGAAGCTGAATACGTAGAGGGGGTTCCGGCTGATGGAGTAGGGGCCTCGATCAACGATTTCGGCCTTCTTGCGGCCGCCGATGTAGAGCGAGCACCAGGCGCGACCCACGATGCAGACGCCGATCATGGCAAGGCCGACCGCCTCGACGGTTTCATGAAGTCCTTCTTCGCCCTTTAGCGTCCGGGACAGCGCCGCGAGAAGGCAAACGGCGAGGATGCAAGCGGCCAGTACAGCCTTGCGGATCAATTGAACGCGGCGAAGGTGATCGGGATCGACCGTATTCATGAAGGCTCCAGGCTATATCGAAGGGGGCGATAGCTCATTTGTTCGCCACGCTGGTAGCAGAATGATGCCCGGCGCGCTGCGGCAGGACCAGGATCAGAACCACAATCACTGCGGCTAGAACGGCGGAGGCCAGCGGACGGCTGAAGGCCAGACCGCCATGGTCCAGCGGCTTGTCCAGAAAGTCGCCGACTGTGGCGCCCAGCGGCCGGGTCAGGATGAAGGCGGCCCAGAACAGCAGGACCCGGTTCACTTTCGTCCAGAAATAGAGACCCGCAACCACGGTCAGCAGGGCGCCGAATACCATAGCCGCCCCGGCATAGCCCAGCCCGCCCGTATCCGCCGTCCAGTCGCCCAGCGCTGTGCCAAGCGTTTGGGAGAAGGTGATGGTCAGCCAGTAGAACACCTCCTGGCGCGGGGTGCTGATCGCATCGGACGAGATGGATCCTGTGGTCCAGCGCCACGCCGCCAATGAGGCCAGGACACAGGCCAGCAACAGCAGCGAACCGCCGGTATAGCCGATGCCCAACGACCGGGTGGCGAAGTCGGCCAGAGCAGTCCCCGCAGTGGTCGAGGCGATAATGGTCGCCCAATACAGGAAGGGATGGAACCGCTTGGCCGCGATCTGTCGCCAGACCAGCACGGCCAGCATAATCATGAAGATGCCTGTCCCGGCCAGATAGCCCAGCTTCATCGTCATGGTGACGGTGTCGCCCGCCGTCTCGCCCAGGGTGGTGGCGAGGATCTTGATGATCCAGAATCCCAGGGTCACGGCCGGGACCTTGCTTATGAGATCGCGTTCCAGTTGGGACATTCTGAGCCTCCGGCAATGAGTGGGCGCGATCCGGGACTTTGTGAAGGCTAAAGTGCAGAGCTAGGCGCGTGCATCACCCGCTTCCAGGAAGCGGACGCCGCAAGTGTCTGCAATAGGTCGAGGCTGTGTGAAAACGCCTCCCGATCGAGCGAATTAGGTTAGCCTCTTGCGGTCAGCAGGAGGTGGGTATGAGCCGCTTCGTTCAGGGTGCAGATCGCCGGCAGCAGACGCTGCTTCCCGAGTGTCTCGACGACTATGTGGCCGAGGATAATCCGGTCCGGGTGGTCGATGTCTTCGTGGACGAGCTGGATCTGAAGGGTCTGGGCTTTGAGGGCATGACACCGGCGGCGACGGGCCGACCGGCCTATCACCCGGCCATGCTGCTGAAGCTCTACGTCTACGGCTATCTGAACAAAGTGCAGTCGAGCCGCCGTCTGGAGCGTGAGGCGCAGCGCAACGTCGAGCTGATGTGGCTGACGGGGCGGCTGGCGCCGGATCACAAGACCATCGCCGACTTCCGCCGCGAGAATGGTCCGGCGATCCAGGCGGCCTGTGCGCAGTTCGTGGTTCTGTGCCGCCAGCTTGGCCTGTTCGGCGCGGCCTTGGTCGCCATCGACGGCTCCAAGTTCAAGGCGGTGAACACCCGCGACAAGAACTTCACCGTCTACAAGGTGAAGCGGCGGATCGAGCAGGTTGCCGAGCACATCGCCAGCTACCTCGAGGACCTCGATACGGCCGATCGGCACGAGGGGGATGGCGTGGAGGCACGGTCGGTGAGGCTGGTCGAGAAGATCAATCGGCTCCGCGCCCAGATGGCGATGCTCAAGGCCATGGAAGCCGAGGTGGAGGCGTCGCCGGACGGCCAGGTCTCCCTGACCGATCCCGACGCTCGCGCCATGGCGACATCAGGCCGGGGCAGCGGCATCGTCGGTTACAACGTCCAGTCCGCCGTAGAAGGCGAGCATCACCTGATCGTCGCCCACGAGGTGGTGATGACCGGCTCGGACAAGCAACAGTTGGCGAACATGGCGGGTCAGGCCAAGGACGCCATGGGCGTGGAAAGGCTCGATGTGCTGGCGGACCGAGGCTACTTCTCCGGCGAGGAGATCCTGGCCTGTGAGGCCCTGGGCGCGACGCCCTTCGTGCCAAAGACGCTGACGTCGGGCGCAAAGGCGAATGGACGCTTCGGCAAGCAGGACTTCGTCTATCTGCCTGATCAAGACGTCTACCGTTGCCCGGCCGGCTCCCTGCTTCCGTACCACATGACCGTCGTCGAAAGAGGCATGACGCTGCATCGATACTGGGATCGGGCCAGTTGCACAGGCTGTGGCATCAAGGCTCAGTGCACGCCTGCGGTCGAGCGCAAGGTCACCCGCTGGGAGCATGAGGCGGTGATCGATGCCCTGCAAACCCGGATGGACCTGAGGCCCCGAGCCATGCGTGAACGGCGAAGCCTGGTCGAGCACCCGTTCGGCACGATCAAGGCCTGGATGGGTCACACCCACTTCCTGATGAAGCGCCTGCCCAACGTGAAGACCGAGATCGGACTCCATATCCTGGCCTACAACATGAAGCGGGTGATCGCGGTGCTGGGCGTCAAGCCTCTGATGGAAGCGATCAGAGCCTGAAAGAATGGCGCTGCGCGCCTCAATGCCTGCTCTGGTTCAAACCAGGTCCGCGCGTTTTTACACGGCCTCGGTCGAAATCGGCTATGAACTCACTCGCCCAAAAACGACCTTCGAGACACCCATGACCTACACCCTCTACGGCATTCCCAACTGCGACACGGTCAAGAAGGCGCGAGTCTGGCTGGAGCAGCAGGGGGTCGAATATGTCTTCCACGACTACAAGAAGGCCGGGGCCGATGCGGCGCAGCTGGGGCTGTGGATCGACGAGCATGGGTGGGAGACGGTGCTGAACCGGGCCGGGACGACGTTCAAGAAGTTGCCGGATGCGGACAAGGCGGACATCGACAAGGCCAAGGCCATCGCGCTGATGCTGGCGCAGCCGTCGATGATCAAACGGCCGGTGCTGGACCTGGGGGATCGGCGGCTGGTGGGGTTTAAGCCCGAGGTCTATGCCGCCGCGCTTACTTGAGCCGGACGGTCGCGGCGACGCCAAAGTGGTCGGAGGGGTATTCGCCGTTAGTCGGCGTGTCGCCGAAGATGTGGGCTTCGACGGGGGTGAAGAACTCCGGCTCGACGAAGATGTGGTCGATGACGCGGTCGGGGTGACCCTTGGCCGGGTTCAGGGTGGTGGCGACCTTACCGCGGGGCAGGGCGCTGAGGAAGCGCGGGCCGGTCAGGGTCGCAAGGCCTGAATCCTCCTGGGTCGCGTTGAAGTCGCCCATGACGATCAGCGGCACGCCCTCCTGCGGCAGCCAACTGAGCAAGCTTGAGATCTGACGCGCGCGCACCGGGCCGGCGTCGGGCTGCCAGGCCAGATGGGTGACGACGACATCGACGGGGCGTCCCTGAACCGAGACGCGAAGACGTAATGCGGTGCGGAAGTCGTCCAGCGGCTCCAGCTTGATCGAATCCTCGGCCAGCACCGGCAGGCGGGTGAGCAGGGCGTTGCCGTATCGGCGCGGCGCCCCCTCAGGATCGGTCGAGACGAAGGCGACGTGATAGCCGCCCAGCTCGCGCGCCAGCATCCGGGCCTGGTTCTCAAGCCCGACTGCGGCGTCCTCCAGCACTTCCTGAAGGGCGATGACGTCGGCGTCCTGGGCCTTCAGCGCGGCGATCAGCAGCGGGCGACGGGCGGTCCAGTCGCCGAGATTGTGCCAGATGTTGAAGGTGACGAGCCTTAGCCCGGCGGCGGGGCGAGCCGCCGGGACGGTGGCGCAGGCCGCCAGCGGCGCGAACGCTGCGGCCCCCAGAAGCGTGCGGCGCTGGATCACGCCGTGTTCAGCCCTCGACGTCCGTGCTGGGGCGGTCGTGGCCGTCGGCGCTCTCCGTCACCCACTTGCCGTCGGCGGTCTCGTATTCGATGGCGGCGGTCTCGTCCGGGACGCGCTGTTCGCGAGCGACGCGGACGGCGGCCGCCTTGGCGTGGTCATGGGTGGCGAAGGTCTCTGAATAGGTGCCGCCGGACGTATAGGCCCAGCCGCCGTCGTGTTCGACGATGCGATAGGTGACATGGGCCATGGGGTCTCTCCGTTGAAGCTCAGGCCACGACCGTAGCCCGAACCGGCCGCCGCAGGAACAGCAGTTGCAGCGTCACCCCCACGATCAGGATGACCACGAGCGAAAGCTGGAACGCCACCACCAGCGGATCCTCCGGGCTGCCGGCGATCGGGGCGCCGGCGGGCAGGCGCGTCAACGTCTCCGTGACGCTGGGCAGGAAAAGGGTGAAGACCGCGACGCTGAGCGCCAACGTCTCGATCCACCAGCGATGCCGGGCCAGCGGCGTGATGAAGCCGATCGTCGCGCCGACGACCAGCGATCCTAGGCTGAGGATCGAGATGGCGACGCCCGGCGGGCTCTTGATCACCAGCACGCCGGACAGCGCCCCGACGAACATGAAGCCGAGGAAGACCTTGGCGACCATCTTCTCGGGCGGGATGCGGCCATATCGGATGAGAAGGTAGAGCGCCAATGGGACGGCGGGCAGGCTACCCAGGGTGTGAAACCAGCCCAGAGCGGACAGTTGGGGAAGCAGCATCGCGACCTCGCGTGAGAGATTGAACCACGTACGCCAGCGAACTGATCCCGAGAGTCTGCCTAAAGGCTCAGCTTGTCCAGCGGTGTCGGCCGACCTCCGGAAATCTTGATCGCGCGACCTTACGAAGATTTCACGTCCCGCAGCGCATCCGTGAGCGCATCCTGCAGCCTCTTGTGATCAGAAGGCCGCCGCATCAGGCTGCCGCAGGATCACAGAAGAGATTATCCCATGACCCCCGTCGTCGTCGTTTTCATTGTTTTCGCCTCCATCGTCGCCGTGATCATCGGCCCGTCGTTCCTGAAGAACCGCGAGCGTCGCGAGATGCAACTGACCGTCCGCCATGCGGTGGACAAGGGCCAGACCCTGCCTGCTGAACTGATCGACGCCATGACCAAGGATGTGCAGAAGGGACTGCCGTCGCGGACCAAGGATATGCGCAAGGGCGTCCTCAGCCTGGCTGGCGGGATCGGCGTCGGCGCCTTTGGGGTGCTGAGCGATCTGGGCGGCAACCAATGGAACGGCGGAATGGCCAATCCCTTGCTGGGAATCGCCTGCATCCCGATCGCCATCGGCGTCGCCTTCATCATCCTGGGCTTCTTCAACCCGAACAAAGACTGACGTCCGCCGGAAGGGGGAAACGTCATGATCAAAACACTCAGAGACTTCCACGATGCCGAACTGGCCGCCCAGGCGGCGGCCGGCGGGCGGCGCGAATATGGCGAACTGGTCCGTCGGCACGGGTCGGCGGTGCGGGGGTTGCTGCGCCGGATGGGGGCCACGCCGTCCCTGTCCGACGATGTGGCGCAGGACGCCTTTCTGCAAGGGTTTCAGCGCTGCTCGGAGTTTCGGGGGCAGGGGACTTTTGCGGGCTGGATCAAGAAGATCGCCGCGCGGCTCTATCTGAAGCGCGTCGCCAAAGAGGCCCGCTATGTCGCCGAGGTCGAGACGGATCAGGCGGATGTCGTGGTCGATCGCGGCGGCCTGATGGATCTGGACGAGGCGCTCAAGACGCTCAACGAAACCGAGCGGGTGTGCGTGTCCCTGTGCCACGGCGCAGGCATGTCACATCCCGAAATCGCGGCGGCCATGAATTTGCCGCTCGGAACGGTGAAATCCCATGTCAAACGTGGTCTGGATAAACTTCGCGCGCGGCTTCAACCGGCGCAGGGCGACGGGAGGTCGATCCATGTCGGCTGATGAATTCGATCCGATGATCGAGCGGTTGTTCGCGCAAAGCCCGCGATTGGCCGACGAGGCCTTGTTTCTGGCGACGTTGCAGGCGCGGATGGAGAAGCGGTCGCGCTGGCGCGTGCTGGCGTTGACGGGGGCCGGGCTGGTCGGCGGGGCGCTGGCGATTCGCGAGGGCCTGACGGTGAACTTCGCCTCTGGCGGCGAGACGACGCTGGACCAGGGAATTCGCGCGGCGGCGGCGACGGCGCAGGGCGCGGCGCAATCTGGACTGGATGGTTTGGGCGTCGGCTCGGTCGATCTGTCCGGCGGTGCGGGCGTTCTGGCCTTCTGGATCGTAGCCGGCGCCATGGCGGCGTTGCTGGCGGCGGGTGCGGCGCGGTTGTCTCAGGACGTCTGAAGGTGACTTCGCCGGCGGGCGGGCCTATCTGAACCGCGTTCAGACAGGAGGCCCGCCGGATGTCCATTCAAACCCAGGAGACCGTGAAGCGGATCTCCGTTCCCGATATCGCCGGTCGCAAGGGCGGCGAGCCTATCGTCTGCCTGACCGCCTATGACGCGCCGATGGCCGCCCTGCTGGACCCGCACTGCGACGTGCTGCTGGTCGGTGATAGCCTGGGCATGGCGGTTCACGGCCTACCCAATACGGTGGGCGTCACCCTGGAGATGATGATCCTGCACGGGCAGGCGGTCATGCGGGGCGCCAAGCGCGCGATGGTCGTCGTGGACATGCCGTTCGGCTCCTACGAGGGCGGCAAGGAGGTCGCCTACGCCAACTGCGTGCGGGTGATGCAGGAGACGGGCGCCCAGGCGGTGAAGCTGGAGACCAGCATCGAGCTGGCCGAGATCGTCGCATTCCTGGTCAAGCGCGGCATACCCGTCATGGGCCACGTCGGCCTGCGGCCCCAGGCGATCCTGGCCGAGGGCGGGTTCAAGGCCAAGGGGCGCACCGATTACGAGCGTGAACGGGTCATGGCCGAGGCCAAGGCCACGGCAGAGGCCGGCGCGTTCTGCATCGTTATCGAAGGCGTCGCCGAATCGCTGGCCCGCGAGATCACCGAGACCATCGACACCCCGACCATCGGCATCGGCGCCTCGGCCGCCTGCGACGGCCAGGTGCTGGTGATAAACGACATGCTGGGCATGTTCGACTGGACGCCACGGTTCGTGCGCAAATACGCCGATCTGCGCACAGAGATCGACCGCGCGGCCGCCGCTTTCGCCGCCGATGTGAAAACCCGCCGTTTTCCTGCCGAAGTCGAGACCTACTTCTCGAAAAAGCCGGCTTCGCAGTAACGGACGACGTTGCGGGCGAGGAGCCGACCTTCTAGGGTCCGCGCCGGTTTGCTTTTAGCGATTTTGGGGCGACGTTTCAGTGGTTGATGTCTTCGAGCAGGTCGAGGAGGAGCTTCGCTCCGACAAGTTGAAGCGTCTGGCCAAGACCTGGCTGCCCGTTTTCGGCGTGGTTCTGGTGGTCGCCCTGATCGGCGCGTTGGGCTGGTGGGGCTGGGACAGCCTGAACTCCAACAAGGCCGGCAAGGCCGCAGAGGCCTATGATCGCGGCATGGAGGCCCTGAGGGCCGACAAGCCGATGGACGCCCGCGCCGCCTTCGAGGAAGCAGTCAAGGAAGGCAACGGCGCCTACAAGGTCATGGCCCTGCAGCAGCAGGCCGGTCTGGCCGTCAGCGCCAACAAGTTCCCCGACGCCGTCCGCCTGTTCGACGAAGCCGCCAAGGCGTCGCGCGATCCGATCCTGTCGGACCCGCCCGCGCTGAAGGCCGCCTTCCTGATCATGGACACCGCGCCGCTGGCCGATATCGAGGCCCGTCTGACGCCGCTGGCCGAAGACGACCGTCCGCTGCACGCCTTCGCCCAGGAGGCCCTGGCCCTGGCGCGCCTCCAGCACGGCAAGACCAAGGAGGCCCGCGAGGCCTTCGTCCTGCTGCAACTGGGTCAGGATGTGCCGGATTCGGTGCGTCAGCGCGCCCAGATCGCGGTGGAATCGATCGACGCCGGCACCGCAGGCGCGATCAAGCCCATCATCGACGCCGCCGCCAAGGCTCCGCCGCCGGCCGCCGGCGCCGCAAATGCGATGACCCCTTCGGCGCCTGCAGCGGCGGCCGCCGCCGCTCCGGCCGCCCAATAGTGACGACCCCTTACAGGACGCCCCCGATGAACCGAGTTCTGAAAGTCGCGCTGATCTGCGGCGTCGCCGCGACGGTCGCGTCGTGCGGCACCGTGCGCCGCAACCTGCCGTTCGGCCTGGGCGGCAAGGAAGAGGCCGGAGCGACCGCCTCGGCCGGTCAGCGGATTTCCGTGCTGGAGTTCGAACAGACCCTGGCGCCGTCCGCCGCGTTGTCCGGCCGCGACTTCTTCCTGCCGGGACCCCAGGCGATCACGGCCTGGACCCAGCCGGGCGGCACCTCCGAGAACCTGGTCGAGCACGTCATCGCCGCGCCGAACTTCCAGATCGCATGGAAACGCGACATCGGCGAGGGCTCGGCCCATGTCGGCAACGTCATGGCGCCCATCGTGGCCGCCGACGGCAAGATCTTCGTGCTGGACGGCGAATCGACCGTGTCGGCCGTGTCGGCCGACACCGGCGAAGTCCTGTGGAAGGCCAATGTCAAAAACGCCGACCGTGATCGCAACGGCGGCTTCGGCGGCGGCGTCGCCGTGGGCGGCGGCAAGGTGTTCGTCTCCTCGGGCTATCGTTCGATGTCGGCGCTGGACGCCAACACCGGCGCGGTGGTCTGGACCCAGCAGGTGGACGCCCCGATCCACGGCGCGCCGACCGTGTCGGGCAATCGCGTCTTCGTGGTCGATGTGGACAGCCAGCTGTTCGCCTTCGACGCCGCAACCGGCGCCCAGGACTGGACCTATCGCGGCATCGCCGAGCCTGCGCGCGTGATGCGCGCCTCCAGCCCGGCCGTCAGCGGCACGACCGTCGTCGCCCCCTTCGCCTCGGGCCAACTGGTCGCGCTGAGCGCCCTGAACGGTCAGGCCGTTTGGGAAGAAACCCTGTCTCGCACCAGCCGCACCAGCGCCTTGTCGGAAGTTCGCGACGTGGCGGGCCGTCCGGTCATCAGCCGCGGCATGGTCTATGGCGTTAGCCACTCCGGCGTCCTGTCGGCGCTGGACCTGCGTTCGGGCCAACCCAAGTGGCAGCTGCCGGTGACGGGTGTGAACGCGCCTCTGCCGGTCGGCGACGCCGTCTATGTCGTGTCCAAGGCGGGTCAGCTGATCACCGCAAACCGCGATACGGGCCAGATCTACTGGACCCGCGAGCTGAACGAGGGGCGCGTCCGCAAGGAAGGCGGCTTCTTCGGCTTCTTCGACCGCGAACTGACCCCTCAATGGTCGGGTCCGCTGCTGGCGTCCAACCGCCTGGTGATGGTCAACTCGTTCGGCGAGGCCGTGGCCTTCGATCCCAAGACCGGCGCCGCGCAGACGACCCTGAAGCTGGGTGCGCCTGCCTATATCGCGCCTGCCGCCTATAACGGCGCCCTGTACGTGCTGACCGATAACGGCCAGCTGATCTGCATCCGCTGATTTTCAGCCCGAACTAAGCTAGAAAGCCGACATGGCTCTGAAGGTCGCCATCGTCGGCCGCCCCAATGTGGGCAAATCGACACTGTTCAACCGCCTCGTCGGCAAGCGCCTCGCGCTGGTCGACGATCGCCCCGGCGTGACCCGAGACCGGCGCTATGCCGACGGCAACATCGGCGACATGGATCTGACGCTGATCGACACGGCCGGCTACGAGGATGTCACCGACGACAGCCTGGAAGCCCGGATGCGCGAGCAGACCGAGGCCGCGCTGGACGACGCCGAACTGGTCATGTTCATGATGGACGCCCGCGAAGGCGTCACCTCGCTGGACCGGATCTTCGCCGAGCGCCTGCGCAAGGTTCACAAGCCGATCATCCTGCTGGCCAACAAGTCCGAGAGCCGCGAGAGCGGCGGCGGCGTCGGCGAGGCGCACGCCCTGGGCTTTGGCGAACCCGTCGCCATCTCTGCCGAGCACGGCGAGGGCATGGCCGACCTCTACAAGGCCATCCGCGCGGCGTCCGAGGACATCTTCGTCGAAGAGATCGACGAGCCGGACAAGCCGATCCGCATCGCCGTCATTGGCCGTCCGAACGCGGGCAAATCGACCCTGATCAACCGCCTGATCGGCGACGACCGTCTGCTGACCGGACCGGAAGCGGGCATTACGCGCGATTCCATCTCGGTCGATTGGGTGTTCGAGGGCAAGAACATCCGCCTGGTCGACACGGCCGGGATGCGTCGCAAGGCGCGGGTGCAGGAGAAGCTGGAGAAGCTGTCGGTCGCCGACACCATCCGGGCCATCACCTTCGCCGAAGTCGTCATCCTGATGATGGACAAGGACGACGCCTTCGACACCCAGGACCTGCAGCTGGCCGACCTGGTCGAGCGCGAAGGCCGCGCCCTGGTCTATGTCGCGTCCAAATGGGACCTGGAAGAAGAACCCCAGGCGCGCATGGCCAAGCTGAAGGGCATGGCCGAGGACAAGCTTCCACAGTTGAAGGGTTCGCCCTTCGTGGTCCTGTCCTCGCACAGCGGGCGCGGCGTCGAACGCCTGATGCCGGCGGTGCTTCAGGCCTATGACACCTGGTCGGTTAAGGTGAAGACCAAGGACCTGAACACCTGGCTGTCCATGGCCACCCAGCGGCATCCGCCCCCCGCCGTGGACGGCAAGCGCATCAAGCCGAAATACATCGCCCAGACCAAGGCCCGTCCGCCGACCTTCGTGCTGATGGCGAACCGCGCCGAGTCGATGCCCGAGCATTACAAGCGCTATCTGGTCAACTCGATCCGCGAGAGCTTCGACCTGCCGGGCACGCCGATCCGCCTGAACGTCAAGTCCAGCGGCGTGAACCCCTATGCAGAGGGCGGCGCCAAGTCGGGGCCGGAACGCTACAAGGGCGACGCCAAGACCGCGCCGCGCCGCGTCAAGAAGGCGGAGAAGGAAGAGGCGCTGTCCAAGCTGCCCGGCAAAGCGCTGGAGCAGAAGAAGACCCGCAAGCCCCAGCCCAAGGTCCTGGGCGGGCTGAAGTCCAGCGCGTCCAAGAAGGCCGGCTCCTCGGTAGCGGTCCAGAAGGGCGCCCGCGGCGGCGCCCGCCAGGTCTCGCGCTCCGGCCGGGTCCGCACGGGCCAAAAGGGCGGCGCCAAGAAGTGACGGTGTGACCGACGCGGTCGCGCCCGTCCTTCCCGACCGGCCGACCTCGCGGTGGCTGATCCTGGACGGGCAGGGGCGGGTGCTGCTGTTGCATTTCGTCTTTTCCCAGGGTGCTCTGGCCGGTACGGCCTTCTGGGCCACCCCCGGTGGCGGCTGCGAGCCGGGCGAGACCTATGAGGACGCCGCCCGTCGCGAACTGTTCGAGGAGACAGGCCTGATCGTCGATGACCCCGGACCGCAGGTCGCCCAGGTCCGCGTCAGTTTCCGCCTGCCCGACGGTCGGATGGCCGATGTGGACCAGAGGTTTTTCCTGCTGCGCACGGAGGCTTTCGTCCTGTCCTCCGCCGGCTGGACCGAGGAGGAGCGGGACGTCCTAGTGGGCTATCGCTGGTGGAGCCTCGCCGACATCCGCGCCTCGACCGAGACGATCTGGCCGGCGGAATTGGCTGATATCCTGACGCCGCTGATCTAGGCCTTGATCATGTCACGAAAGGCGCGTCAGACTGTCGCACCCAAAGCGGAGCCATTCATGACCACGACCCAGCTCTTCGACCTCCAGGCTGTGCAGAAGGTGCGCAAGGGCGCTGTCCTCGCCGCCTTGCTTGCTCTCGTCGCGCTGACCATGGTGTCCCAATCAGCCAGCGGACTGGACAGCCCGCTGCATGAGGGCGTCGAGGCCGTGGGTCTGGCCGCCATCGTCTTCGCCATCGTCGGCCGCGCCTGGTGCTCGCTCTATATCGGCGGTCGCAAGAAGGCCGAGATCGTCTCGCGCGGTCCCTATTCGATCAGCCGCAACCCGCTCTATATCTTCAGCTTCTTCGGCGCCTTCGGTATCGGCGCCCAGAGCGGCAACCTGACCCTGGCGGTGCTGTTCACCCTGGCGTCGCTGGCGGTCTTTTATCTGACGGTGCGCCGTGAAGAGGCCTGGCTGGGCGCGAGTTTCGGCGCCGACTATGCGGCGTACAGGGGTCGCACGCCGCGCTTCTGGCCCAACTTCGCCCTGTGGCGCGACGAGGCGGAACTGTCGGTGCGGCCGTCCTTCTTCCTGACGACCATCCGCGACGGCCTGGTCTTCCTGCTGGCGATCCCGCTGTTCGAGGCCATCGACCTGGCCCAGGCCGAGGGTTGGCTGCGGGTCCTGGCGCGGCTGCCCTAAGGCGCGCGACCCAGCCGCACCAGAACGGCCTCTCGATAGGTGCGGCTGACCACCAGTTCGGCGCCGCTCTGCATCGTCAGCCGCCATGACCCGTCCGACAGGGGCTGCACACCCTCGACCCGCGCCAGATTGACCAGAGTGGAGCGGTGGATGCGGGCGAACAGGCGCGTGTCCAGACGCGTCTCCAGCGCCTGAAGGGTATCGCGGACCAGGCCCTCGCGCCCGTCCCAGTTCACGACCACATAGTTGCCCGCCGAGGCGAACCATTCCACCGCCCGAAGATCGACCGAGGCGCGGCTTCTGCCGGTCGAGACAAGCAGGCGGGCGTCGTCGGGCTGAACTTGGCGAGCGAGGGCCAGGGCGCGGGTCAGGTGGTCGAGGCGAACCTGAGCCTCGCGCGCCTTGCGCCACTGGGCGGCGGCAAGGCCGACGGCGACGGTCGCGGTATAGAGAAGCAGGGCGACCGGCAGTCGATCAATGATCCGCTCGATCAAGTCGCTTGGCGTTGCGACCAGATGCAGGAAGGTCATGTCGATCCGCGCGCCGAGCGCGGCGATCAGTGGTACGACGGCGATCATCAGCCCGGTCAGGACGCCCGCCGCCTTCCAGCCGGCGCCCCATCGCCGCATCACCAGCCAGACCATCAGGCCGACGGCCAGCCACGGCGCATAGGTCAAACCGGCCCACACCAGGGAGGTCGAAAGGTCCAGTTCCAGCCGGTCCCGCCGAAGATACCAGGCCACCGACGCCACCGTCGCCACATAGGAATAGGCGGCGAACCCCATCATGACGACGGCGACCGACGGCCTCATGCCTGCCCCGTGCGTGTCCTCCGGGCGCGGCGCCGCAGGATCAGGGTCGCCGTCCAGATCACGGCCATGGACTGGAACAGGACGGTCGGCCAGAGCTGGCTCCAGGGCTGCGGCAGGAAGGTCAGGAAGTTGCCGGAAAAGGCGCTGAGCACCGCCGCATGAGCGCTCAGCATCTTCACCAGATGCTCGTATCTCCACAAGTCGGGCGAGAAAGGCCAGTCGCGCGGACGTGAAAATCGCCACAGGTCCCACGCCGCGACCGACAGCGCTCCATAGGCCAGGGCGGTAGACACCACGGGCGGGCCGTCCGAGCGGCCCATGGCGATCAAGGCCAGCACCCAGACGCCGATGCCCAGGGCGCCGAGTGTCGCCGCCCAGTCCAGCGGTCTGGCTCGATCCTGGGGTCGGACATCAGGCCGTTTGCGCCCCAGCACCCGCACGCCCGAAAACAGGGTCAGCGACGCGGTCGCCGACAGCGCCAGGAAATAGGTGTTGAAATGCAAAGCCGTCATCACCCAGGCGCAGGCCAGCAGGATCGTCATCAACACCACGAAGGCGCGGCCCCACAGCCGATGCGCGCGCGACCCCTTGGCGGTCAGCAGCGGAGCGAAGCCGACCAGGACGGCGGCCATGCCGGTCGAGATGTGCAGGACGAGGAAGGGCTGGAACAGGGTCATGTCCGGCCCCTGACCGCTGCGCTCGACCTACAGCAAGGCGTCTGGGACCGGATGCAGGCGTCAGGGACGAAAGGTCAGCCGACCATCAGGGTTTCGCGCATCCTTGCAGCATCCCTGCCCGGAGGCAGGCCGAACTGGCGGGCGTATTCGCGGCTGAACTGGGAGGGGCTGTCATAGCCGACGGCGAAGCCGGTCTCGGCTGCCCCATCGACGCCGGTCAGCAACCGGGCGCGCGCCTCGCGCAGCCGCACCTGTTTGTGGAACTGCAGCGGGCTCATGGTTGTCACGGTGCGGAAATGCCGGTGGAAGGTCGACAGGCTCATGCCCGCCATGTCCGACAGGGCCTCCAGCCGTATCGGCTCGGCGTAGTTGGCGAGGATCCAGCTGATGGCGCGGCTGACACCCGACAGGCGGCTTTCGGCTGAGCCGATCTGACGCACAGTGGCGGCGTGGCGACTGTGGAGCAGCCGCCAGACCAGTTCGCGCTCGATCATCGGCGTCATGACGGCGATCTCGCTGGGTCGGTCCAAAAGGCGCAGCAGGCGCGCCATCGGCTCCAGCAGTTCGTCCTCCAGCCGGGTCACCTGGATGCCGGTCGGCGGCGGCTGATCCGAGGCGTCGGGGGCGTCGATCTCCAGCATCAAGCCGGCGATGGTCGCGGGGTTCAGGTCGAAGCTGAGGGCGCGGTAGGGCGCCTCGACGATGCTGCCGCACACCGGCAGTTCCGCCGACACCACCAGGCAATCGCCGGCCCGATAGGAATAGACCGTCTCGCCCAGGATGGTCTGTTTGGCGCCGCACACCACCAGGCACAGCATGGGATCGTAGGGAACAGCCACCATCCGCGTCGGCGCGTCGCTGCCATACAGGCGCAGGCCCGGCACGGCGGATCGCGACAGATCCGGCGGCGCGTGACGCGCGACGATGTCGGTCAGTTCGGGCAAGAGGCTCATGAATGCATCCAACGCCCGTCTTCGCGTGCGCGCAAGCGGGCGAGGGCGGTTTGACAGGATCGTGCAAGACTTCGCCCGGATCGCCCTAACGCCATTCGCCTGAAACGGCGTCTTCTCCGTCTCGTCAGACAGAGGAGACTTCCCATGACAACGACCACTCAAAAGACCTGGCTCGTCACCGGCGCGGCCCGTGGGCTGGGCGCGGGGATCGCCCGCGCCGCCCTGGGCGCGGGCGACCGCGTCGTCGTCGCCGGCCGAAACCGCGACGCCCTGATCAAGGCCTTTGGCCCTGATAGTGACACGGTCCTGTCCGTGGCGCTGGACGTCACGGATGCGGCCGCCATCGCCGCCGCCGTCGAGGCCGCCGTTGCCCGCTTCGGCCGCATCGACGTGCTGGTCAACAATGCGGGTTACGGCCATCTCGGCATCTTCGAGGAGACGACTTCTCAGGACGCCCGCACCCAGTTCGACACCAATGTCTTCGGGTTGTTCGACATGACCCGCGCCGTCCTGCCGGTCATGCGCGCCCAGCGCTCGGGACATGTGTTCAACGTCTCGTCCGTGGGGGGCATGGTCGGCGGAGCGTCCGGCTCGATCTATTGCGCCTCCAAGTTCGCCATCGAAGGCTTCAGCGAATCGATCGCCCAGGAAGTCAGCCCCTTTGGCGTTCATGTCACCATCGTCGAGCCGGGCTTCTTCCGCACCGACTTCCTGGACGCGACCTCGGTCGTTTATGCCGCCAACCCCATCGCGGACTATGAGCAGGCCTCGGCCGCGTTACGCGACTTCTATGAGGCCCGCAGCCATAACCAGGCAGGCGATCCGGCCAAGCTGGGGCAGGCGCTGGCGGCCTTGGCCAATGCGGAAAACCCGCCGGGGCGATGGGCGGCTGGGACGGACGCCGTGGGCATGATCGAGAGCAAGATCGCCGGGCTGACGACGGAGTTGGAGGCCTGGCGCGACCTGTCTGTGTCGACCGACGGCGACTTCTCGTTCCGCGAGGAACCGGGCGCCAGCGCCTGGGGCTGACCCCCCGATCTAGACCAGCGCTTCCGTCGTCGGTCCGGCCTTCCAGTCGCGGAAGCGGATCGTCAGCGGGGGCGTGGCGTCGCCGCTGGCCAGATCGACGACCAGGGGCCCGATCTCAGACGGGTGGGGCAGACCGGACGGGTCTTCGCCCGGATAGGCCTGGGCGCGCATGGCGGTGCGCATCCTGCCGGGGTCGACGATGCTGACGCGGACAGGCGTGCTCTCGATCTCGTCGGCCCAGGCCTTCACCAGGGCCTCGGCGCCGGCCTTGGTCGCGGCGTACATGCCCCAGAAGGCCTTGGGTGCGCTGGCGATGCTGGTGGTGAAGTGGATGGTGCGACCGGCGTCGGAGGCGCGCAACAGCGGTTCCAGCGAGCGGATCAGGCGATAGACGGCGGTGAAATTGGTCTTCTCGATCTTGGCGAACTCGCGCGGGTCGGCGTGGGACACCGGCGTCAGGCCCGACGGCCCCATGGTGGCGGCGGCATGGACCCAGATGTCCAGCCTTTTGAACCGTTCGAAGATGGCGCCGCCCAGCCGGTCGATGGCCCCGCCGTCCACCAGATCGAACGGGATCAGGGTCGCGTGCTGGCCCGTGGCGGCGAAAATGGCGTCGTCCAGCTCTTCCAGACCGCCCTGTGTGCGCGCAGTGGCGATAACGTGCGCCCCGGCCTTGGCCAAGGCCAGCGCGCTCTCATAGCCGATACCGCGCGAGGCGCCGACGACGAGGGCGATACGGTCGTTCAGGGGCAGGGATTCAGTCATGCCGGGGTGGTAGGAGTGGCGACGCGGCGGGTCAATGTGTTCGACGAACACCCGCTTCGCGCCAACGGCGTTGCACGTTGATCGCAGGGATGGGCTCGCCCGATCCACGCCTTCACAAAGTGCGCCGCAGTTGCGCCACACATGAACGGTCAAGCTTCGACTTCGAGTGTTCGGAAGGGGACCGACATGAAGACCAGAACCATCGCCGCAGGCGTAATCGCGCTTTCGCTCATCGCCGGCGCAGCCAGCGCCATGACGGTGCAGGAGTTCCTGACCACAGCCAACGCCATCCCTCAGAACCCGACGGCCTTGCTGCGCTCGGACACGCGCCGGCTGATGGCCGAGTTCCGCGGCGCCGCCCGCACGGTTCGCGCCGAACAGACCGCCGCCACGACGGCCGGACGACCGCCCGCGACCTGCATGCCGGAAAAGGTCGGCTTCTCGCCGGACCAGATCCTGACCCGCTTCAACACCATCCCCGCCGCGCGTCGCCACATCAGCGTGACCCAGGCGATGCGCGAATGGATGGCGGCGGAGTATCCGTGTCGGTCATGATGCAATGGGCCGCGACTTCCCAGAAGCCGCGCTCGTTCGCGATATTCTTGATCGGCAGCCTAAGCTTGATCGGTGGCATTGTCGGGCTTGGGCTCTTGTCGCCGGGAGAGGGCGCAACACCAGACACCATGCAACGGGCGTCGCCCGTCGCGTTGGCGGCTTTGGGCTTGCTGGTGACGGGATTGGAAGCGGCTTTTTTCACGATCATTCCCATCGAACTAGCTCGACGCTTTCTGAAGAAAGCCTGGATCGGTGCAGGCATCGGCGGCATCGGCTATGTCGTTGTCATGCACTGGGACAATGGGTGGCTGGGGCTGGCGACGTCCGGCTGGATCTGGGCGGTCGTGACCATCGCGTATTTCCTGGATCGCCCGACCTCACTCTTCAGGGCCAGCCTACAGGCCATAGGGCTCAAATGGGTTTTCTGGGCCTTCGCTTTTTCCAGCCTTGTGTCGGCGTCCTGACGAAATCCGTCTGAGGAAATCCGGTTCGTCCCCAGCCCCAACAATCTGTCCACGGCCCATGCGGCGTCCCCGTCTGACGCAGGCGCGTGAGAGGGCTAAAGCGTTAATCGATGAACGCCTTCGCCCCCATGCCCTTCTCGTCCTCGCCCATGGAAAACGGCGGCGTCAGTTCGATGCCGCACAATCTGGAAGCCGAGCAGGCGCTGCTGGGCTCGCTGATGTTCGACAACGCCGTGTTCGAGCGGTTGAACGACCGGCTGCGTGGCGCGCATTTCTACGAACCTTTCCACCAGCGCCTGTTCGAAGCGGTCGAGGATCACATCCGCCAGGGCATGCTGGCCGAACCCACCATCCTGATGGAGCGGTTCAAGCAGGATCCGGCGTTTCAGGAGTTCGGCGGCCTGCGCTACCTCGCCGATCTGGTGGACCGCGCGCCGCCCGCCGCCAACGCGCCCGACTACGCCCGCGTCGTCTATGATCTGGCCCTGCGCCGCGACCTGATCCGGATCGGCGGCGAGATCATCAAGGAGGCGCCCAACCCCGAGACGCCCGCTGACGAACAGATCGAACAGGCCGAACAGACCCTGTATTCGCTGGCCGAGACGGGCAAGCCGTCGTCCGGTTTCGTCAGCTTCTCCCATGCCTTGTCGGGCGCCGTTCAGATGGCGGCCGAAGCCTATCAACGCGAGGGCAAGCTGGCGGGTCTGGCTACGGGCCTGAACGATCTGGATCGCAAACTGGGCGGCCTGCACCCCTCCGACCTGCTGATCCTCGCCGGACGTCCATCGATGGGCAAGACGGCCCTGGCCACCAACATGGCCTTCAACGTGGCCCGCGCCTATCAGTGGGAACCGACGCCGGAGGGCCGCAAGACGGTCAACGGCGGCGTCGTCGCCTTCTATTCGCTGGAAATGAGCGCTGAACAGCTGGCGATGCGTATCCTGGCCGATGCGTCCGGCGTGTCCTCGGACAAGCTGCGGAAGGGCGAGATCGACGCGACCGACTTCGGCAAGCTGCGCGACGCGGCGGTCGAGATCGGCGAAAGCCCCCTCTACATCGACGACACCGGCGGCCTTTCCATGTCCAAGCTGGCCGCACGGGCTCGCCGCCTGAAGCGGACGGAACAGGGGCTGGACCTGATCATCGTCGACTATCTGCAACTGATCACGACCGGCAACACAGGCGGGCAAAAGAACCGGGTGCAGGAAGTGTCCGAGATCACCGGCGGGTTGAAGGCGCTGGCCAAGGAACTGTCGGTGCCGATCATCGCCCTTTCGCAGCTGTCGCGTCAGGTCGAGCAGCGCGAGGATAAACGCCCCCAACTGTCCGACCTGCGTGAATCCGGCTCGATCGAGCAGGACGCCGACTGCGTGATGTTCGTCTATCGCGAGAGCTACTACCTGGGCCGCGCCGAACCGCGCGAGGGTTCCGAAGAACACCTGCAATGGCAGCAGGACATGGACCGCCTGCAAGGCCAGGCCGAGGTCGTCATCGGCAAGCAACGCCACGGCCCCATCGGCATCGTCAAACTGGCCTTCGACGCCGACACCGTCCGCTTCGGCAATCTGGCGCACGGGTATGAAGAGGTCAGTTACGAGTAAGGTGCTTTGACGCCTCCGTGTCTTCTAGCGCGGCATCGAACCGAGAACGCTCAGACCTATAACCGCCGCCCATAGCAATGGTGCAAGGCTCAACCCCAGCGCCAGCCTTGGCTGTCTCAGTCCATAGGCGATCCAGGCCAGGAGCGGCGACACCAGGATGGCGATGGGAAGGGTCAGAACCGTCCAGAAGAAAATCTGCGCCGGGACAGAACGATCAGTCCCGAAGCCCATGAGCGTCGCCGCCGCCACGGCGCCCGCCGGCGCCGTCGCCAGCACACCGCCCACGCTGACGACGATCAGCCATATCAGCAACAACTGGCTGCGCTTCGGCTGATGCGGAACGAAGGTCATGATCAAAACCTAACAACCTTCTCCTCTTCCATCGTCAAAAACTTGGGGCATAACGAGCGGATGTTGACCCCCGCAGTCCTGTCCGTCGATCTCAGCGCCCTGGCGCGCAACTACCATACGCTGGGCGCCGTCAGCGGCCAGCCGGTGCATCCGGTGGTCAAGGCGGATGCCTATGGGCTGGGCGCGCAGGCGGTGGCGACGCGGCTGATGGCCGAGGGCGCGCGGACCTTCTTCGTGGCGCGGGCGGCCGAGGGGGTGCGGCTGCGGGCCGCGTTGGGGCCGCAAGGCTCTGGCGGGCCGGTCATCTATGTGCTCGACGGCTGCCACGGCGACGACGCCGAGAGGCTGAAGGCGGCGGACCTGCGGCCGGTGCTGAACCATCCCACGCAGATGCAGGCCTGGGCGGCGGTGGGCGGCGGGACGTGCGGTCTGCAGATCGACACCGGCATGAACCGGCTGGGCGTCCGGCCTGAAGATGCGCCTGAGGCCTTTGACGGTCTGGCCCTGGTCCTGACCCACCTGGCCTGCGCCGACGAACCGGCAAATCCGATGAACCGACGCCAGCGCGACGCCTTTGCGGGCGTCGTGGATCGCTATCCGGGCGTGATCCGGTCCTTCGCCAATTCCAGCGGCTGTTTCCTCGGACCCGATTTCGCCTTCGACACCGTGCGGCCGGGCATCTGCCTGTACGGCGGCGGGCCCGAGGGGCGGCCCGATCCCCGGATCGCGCCCGTAGGTGCGCTGACGGCACAGGTGCTTCAGGTCCGCGACGTGCCGGCGGGCGAGAGCGTCGGCTATTCGCGCGGATTCATCGCCGATCGCCCGATGCGGATCGCGACGGTGGCGGCGGGCTATGCCGATGGATTGCTGCGGTCCTATTCGCCCAAGGGCGAGGTCTGGATCGCGAACGAGACCCGACCGCTGCTGGGCCGGGTCTCGATGGACGTCTGCGCTGTGGACATCACCGGCCTGGACGTCGCGGTCGGCGATCCGGTTGAGCTGTTCGGCCCGAACCGGCTATTGGACGACGCTGCGGCTGCGGCGGGGACCATCAGCTACGAGCTGCTGACCTCGATCACCCCCCGCGTGCCACGCGTCTATTCTCAGTAGCCGGCGCCCAGGGCGGCCAGACCGGCCGTCGAGGCGACGAACGTCAAGGCGATAGCGCCCAAGATGGCGAACATGACTATGCTCAGCACGATGCCGGCGATCAGGACGACGATGAAATAGACCACCTTCTTGTCTTCCGGGACCTTCATCAGGATCGGCAGGCCCAGGAACAGCAGGACCAGGCTGTAGATGCCCCCGATGATCGACACCCAGCCCAACAGCGGGATCAGGTTGAACACGCCCGCGACCCACGAGGCGGTCGAGGCGTAGACCGCCAGCTTCATCGCCTGCACCGGGCTGGGCGTACCGCCGAAGCTGGACGCCAGGGCGTTGATGATCAGGCCCAGAATGAAGACGCTGGCCAACGACAGGCCATAGGAGACGATGGCGAGGATCAACGCGCTGACGATCGAGGCATGGCCGAATACGATGCCGCCGATCAGGGTCGCGACCGGACCGATGGCGGCCAGGATCATCGCATAGCGGGTGAACAGGCTCTTGTTGGTGGCGAACTCGCCATCGATGCGCAGCCATTCGATCTTGGGCTGCAGCAGGATCCCCTTGACCCTGGCGACCAGGGCCGGATCGACGGCGGGTTGGGAATGGGTCGTCGGATCGGTCATGGCGCACCTTGGCGATGGATAGAGCGGGATGTGACGTTGCGTCGCCTCAAGAAGCAAGGGTGTGCGACAGGTTCTCAATACCTTGTTATGGCAAAGGTTGCGTGTACGTCCGAAACTGTCGTGGAAAACGTGCAAGCGAGATCGCAAAGGCGGTCACGGCCGGCCGATCTGCTAAGGAAGCTCATGGCTCGCGATTCCGCTCTTTATGTCTGTCAGTCCTGCGGCACGGTCCACGGCAAATGGTCGGGCCAATGCAGTTCCTGCGGCCAGTGGAACACGCTGAGCGAAGAAAGTCGTTCGGCCCCGCCCGGCGCGATCAAGCCCTCGGCTGCGGCCTCCGCCCGATCCCGCGGCATTCAGTTCGAGACCTTGCAGTCCGACACGCCCGAACCGCCCCGCATCACCACGGGCGTGGCCGAGTTCGACCGCGTCTGCGGCGGCGGCGTTGTGCCGGGCTCGGCCATCCTGCTCAGCGGCGACCCCGGCGTCGGCAAATCGACCCTGTTGCTGGAGGTCGCGGCCAAGGCGGCGCTGAAGGGATCGCGCGTCGCCTATATTTCCGGCGAGGAAGCCGTCGAGCAGATCAGGGCGCGCGCCAAGCGGATGGGTCTGGCGGATGCGCCGGTCAATCTGGCGGCGGCGACGGCGCTACGCGAAATCCTGGGCACGCTGAAGCGCGAGCATTTCGACATCGTCATCGTCGATTCGATCCAGACCCTGTGGTCCGACGTGCACGAGAGCGGGCCAGGTTCGATCACCCAGGTCCGGGCCTGCGCCGGCGAAATGGTGCGGTTGGCCAAGTCGCAGGGCGTCGCCGTCGTCCTGGTCGGCCACGTCACCAAGGACGGTCAGGTCGCCGGGCCGCGCGTGGTCGAACACCTGGTCGACGCCGTCATGACCTTCGAGGGCGAGCGCGGCTATCCGTTCCGCATCCTGCGCGCCGGCAAGAACCGCTTCGGCGCCACCGACGAGATCGGCGTGTTCGAAATGGGCGACAGCGGCCTGCGCGAGGTCGCCAATCCGTCCGCCCTATTCCTGGGCGAGGGCAAGGAGCGGGCGCCGGGCGCCGCCGTCTTCGCCGGGATCGAAGGCTCGCGCCCCGTGCTGGTCGAGATGCAAGCCCTGGTGTCCAAGTCCGCCTATGGCACCCCGCGTCGAGCCGTGATCGGCTGGGAGACCGGGCGCCTGGCCATGGTGCTGGCCGTGCTGGAGGCCCGCTGCGGTTTCGGCTTCGGCGATCAGGACGTCTATCTGAACGTTGCGGGCGGCTTGCGCATCAACGAACCCGCTGCGGATCTCGCGGCGGCGGCGGCCCTGATCAGTTCGGCGACCGGCGTCTCCCTACCCCAGGGCTGCGTCGTCTTCGGCGAAATCGGCCTGTCGGGCGAGGTCCGCAGCGTCGGCCGGGCCGAAGCGCGCCTGCGCGAGGCGCAGAAGCTGGGCTTCGATCAGGCTCTCAGCCCCACCCTGACGGCCAAGACCAAGGGGGTGAAGGTGACGTCCGTGACGCGGTTGACGGATGTGGTCGAACGAATCTCGCAGAACCGCTATTAGAGCCCGATAACAGCCGCAGGATCCCGCACGCGTGACCGGATACGACGTCTTCGCCATTGTGGTGATTCTGTTTTCCGTCGCCGCCGGCTGGGTGCGCGGCGGGGTGCGCGAGATCATCACCCTGCTCAGCGCGACCCTGGCGGCCCTGGTGGCGCTGATCAGCCTGCCGTGGACCGCCGGCCTCGCCCGGTCGTTCGTGGATCCCGAGTGGGCCGGGTCGATCCTGGCGGCCGTCCTGACCTTCTTCGTCGTCTATTTCGGCCTGCGCCTGATCGGCTCGATGATCTCCAAGAGCGCCAAGGACAATCCGCATCTGGGCGGCGTCGATCGCGTGTTCGGTCTGCTGATCGGCGGCATCCGCGCCCTGGTCCTGATTGGGGCCGTACATCTGGTTATCGTGGCGGCCCTGCCGGGCGAGCGGACGCCACGCTGGCTGACCAATGCGGCCCTCTATCCAGTCAGCGCCATGGGCGCGCGCGCCATCCAGATCGTCCTGCCCAGCCTCGGGCGTGGGGCCGACGCGATCACGCCGGTGGTCGATTCGTCCGTACGCAGGGGGTTTTCGAACGACGAAGCCTTGCCCCGGACGCAATCAGAGCCTAACTCGCGCCGCGAAGCCGCCCCTTAAGTTTCCCCGGTCATCGGAGCCCCACGATGCGCCACCATATCGCCGATCCCGTCGTTCACCGCGAGCACTGGCGCGAGCCGGAGGACGACCAGCTTCGTCTGGAGTGCGGCGTCTGCGGCGTCTGGGGCGCCGACGCGGACGAAGGCTCGGCCATCGTCGCGCTTGGCCTTCACGCCCTTCAGCATCGCGGCCAGGAAGCCTGCGGCATCGCCAGCGTCAAGGACGAGCGTTTCCACACCGAACGCCACCAGGGCCTGGTGGGCGAGGCCTTCGGCGGCGCCGATCTGATGACGCGGATGCCGGGCCGGGCGGCCGTCGGCCATACCCGCTATTCCACCGCCGGCGGCAGCTTCCTGCGCAACATCCAGCCGATGTTCGCCGACCTGGACCAGGGCGGCATCGCCCTGGCGCACAACGGCAACCTGACAAACTTCAAGTTCCTGCACAGCCAGCTGGTCAGCGAAGGCGCGATCTTCCAGTCCACGTCGGACTCCGAGGTGATCCTCCACCTGATCGCGCGCAGCCGCAAAGCCAAGATCGTCGATCGCTTCATCGATGCCTTGGCCCGGATCGAGGGCGGCTATGCGCTGGTGGCGCAGACGCGCACCAAGATGATCGGCGCGCGCGACCCGCTGGGCATCCGGCCGCTGGTTCTGGGTCAGGTCGGCGAGGCCTGGGTGCTGGCGTCCGAGACCTGCGCCCTGGACATGATGGGCGCGACCTTCGTGCGCGACGTCGAGCACGGCGAGATCGTGGTCATCGACGACAGCGGCCTACGCTCGCTCAAGCCTTTCCCGGCCCGCGCGGCCCGCCCGTGCCTGTTCGAATACGTCTATTTCTCGCGCCCGGATTCGGTCGTGAACGGCCGCTCGGTCTATGAGGTCCGCAAGGAAATGGGTCGCGGCTTGGCCCGCGAACTGGGCGTCGAGGCCGACATCGTCGTGCCGGTGCCCGACTCGGGCGTTCCGGCGGCCCTGGGCTATGCTCAGGAGAGCGGCATCCCCTACGAGATGGGCATCATCCGCAGCCACTATCTGGGCCGCACCTTCATACAGCCCAGCCAAGGCGCCCGACAGAAGGGCGTTCGCATGAAGCACAGCCCGAACAAGTCGGCCCTGGCCGGCAAACGGGTCGTGTTGATCGACGATTCCATCGTGCGCGGCACCACCTCGCTGAAGCTGGTTCGCGCCGTGCGCGCCGCCGGCGCGACCGAGGTCCACCTGCGCTCGGCCAGCCCCCAGATCCTGTTCCCCGACTTCTACGGCATCGACATGCCAGAGCGGGCGCAACTGCTCGCCGCCAACAAGACGCTGGAAGAGATGCGCGACATGCTCGAGGTCGATTCGCTGGGCTTCCTGTCCATCGACGGCCTGTATCGCGCCATGGGCGAGGCCGGACGCAACAACGCCCACCCCCAGTTCACCGACCATTATTTCACCGGCGACTACCCCACCCGCCTGCTGGATCGCGAGATCGAAGAAGGCGGCCGCGACTTCGGCGCCAAACAGCTGTCGCTGCTAGTCAGCGCCTGAACAACCCTGACGGCCTGAGGGACGGCTCAGATCGAGTTATGAAAAAGGGCGCTCCGAAGAGCGCCCTTTGCCATAGGCGTTGTCAGCTCCGGCTCACCATTTCACGCTGAGGCGTGCATAGCCGTATCGTCCGTTGAAGCCGAAGGGCGAATAGTAGGGGAAGCCCAGCACGCCGTTGGAGTTCAGCGAAGCCGGCACGAAGTCCGGATATTCGTCGAACACATTGTCCACCCCGATCGCCACGCCGACGCGTTCCGTCAGCTGGAAACGGCCTTCCAGATCGACGACGGTCTTGGCGCCCGTGCTGTAGTCGTTGGCCGGTGTCGATCCGGCCTGCAGCACGTCGCCATAGTATGTGGCGCGGACGGTGGCGCCCCACTTGTCCCGGCTCCAGTCCGCCGCCGCAGAGACCTTCGTGTCCGGCGTGCCGTCCTCGATGGTCAGGATGCGCTGGCGCGAGAAAAGGGTCGGCACCGGATTCAGCACGGATGAGGAGGTCGGCACGCTGGTCACCGACACATCGTTGAAGTTGGCGGCTACCGTGAAGTCGAAGTCGCCGAGCGTGTCCGTGGGCAGACGATAGCGCCCGACGATGTCCACTCCCTCCGTCGAGGTCGAGACCCCGTTCAGGAAGAAGCGGGCGGCTTGCACCCCTTGCGGGTCCAGCAGGTTGGCGACCTGGCCCGAGAAGGTGCGGTTGATCAGTTCCGAAAGAACGATCTGGTCTTCGATGTCGATCTTGTAGGCGTCCACCGTCAGGTCGAACCGACCCAGACGGACAACTGCGCCCAGCGAGTAGTTGGTCGAGGTCTCGGCCTTCAGCGGACGGGCGCCCAGGGCCGCCGCGACGGCGCTGGTGGCGGGGAAGGTGCCGGTTTCGACCACGGCGCCGTTCTGGATCACCGAGGCGGTGGAGGTGAAATACGACTGCTGCAACGACGGCGCGCGGAAGCCTGTCGAGACCGAACCCCGCAGGGCGAAGCTGGGCGTGAAGTCATAGCGGGCCGACAGCTTGCCTGTCTGGGTGTCGCCGAAGTCGGAATAGTCCTCGAACCGCACGGCGCCCTCGACCCGCAGCTTGTCGGTCAGGGGGATTTCCACGTCGGCGTAGGCGGCGAAGTTGTCGCGATCGACGTCGACCGCGTTCGAGGGCTGGAAGCCGACGAAGCCCTGGGCGCCGCCTGCCAGGACGGTCCCATCCACGGGGCTGATGTTGATCGGGCCGCGGTTGTAGCTTTCGGGCTGACCGGCCTCGATCTTGTAGTTCTCCCAGCGCTGCTCAAGGCCCCAGGCGAAGTTCAGCGGGCCGCCCGACAGGCCGACCTCGAACTCGCGGCTGAAATCGGCGCCCAGCACCAGTTGGTCATAGATCAGACTGCCGGAATCGAAGCTGGTCTGAGACGCCGCGCCGTAGGTCGAGTT
Source organism: Brevundimonas sp. AC546 (assembly GCF_979258305.1). NCBI lineage: Bacteria > Pseudomonadati > Pseudomonadota > Alphaproteobacteria > Caulobacterales > Caulobacteraceae > Brevundimonas > Brevundimonas sp. AC546. The sequence continues at coordinate 972,205 of NZ_OZ409849.1, read as the reverse complement.
CAACGAATCCTCGGTGCGGAAGTCCAGGGCGTTGCGGCCGTAGGTCAGGCTGATGTCCGTGTTCCAGCCCGCCAGTTCGCCACGAAGGCCGCCGGCCAACGATGCGTCCTGAGAGTTGATCGCCACCTTGGGCAGGAAGCCGTTGGGATAGATGGAGGCCACATTGTTCGAGTTGTTCGACAGGCGGGGGAAGGCGGCGCCCTCGCTGTCGCGATCCTGGTAGCCGGCCCAGCCATAGGCCTCCCAGCCGTTGCCCAGACCCTTGCCGGCGTTGGCGAAGACCGTCCATTGCTCCACATCCGGGTCGCCGAAGCGGGCGGTGATGCCGCCGTTCGCCGCCGCGCGGGGGTCATAGTCCGAGCGGTTGGTGGATTCGCGGTTCAGATATTCCGCCGACAGGGTCAGGAAGCCGTCGTCGCCCAGGGAGAAGCCCTGCCAGGCCGAGGCCGTCACCGTGCCGCCGTCCTGCTCGTCGCGTTCGCCGCGCGCGGTCTTCACCGTGGTGAAATACTGGCCGTAGGTTACGCTGGCGCCGCCGCCGCTCGAGGCTTCCTTCAGCCGCAGATTGACCACCCCGGCGATGGCGTCTGATCCGTACTGGGCCGAGGCGCCATCGCGCAGCACCTCGACCCGGTCCAGCGCGCCGGTCGGGATGGTGTTCAGATCGACGGCGGCCGAGCCGCGACCCACCACGCCGTTGACGTTGACCAGGGCCGAGGCATGGCGGCGTGTTCCATTGACCAGCACCAGCGTCTGATCCGGCGACAGGCCGCGCAGGGTGATCGGCCGGATCGAGTCGGTGCCATCGTTGGCGGACGGGCGCTGGAAGGTCAGCGACGGCACGGCCTGGGCCAGGGCGGTGGCGAACTCGGTCGTGCCGCGCGTCTGAAGCGCCTGCGCCGTCACCACGTCCACGGGGGCCAGGGTGTCCAGGCGCGAGCGGTTCTGAACCCGCGTGCCGGTGACGACGATGTCGTCCACTTGGGCCGCCTCATCGGCGCTCTGCTCAGCGGTTTGGGCGAAAGCGGGGGCGGCGGTCAGCAGGGAGAGGGTGGAGACCGTGGCGAGCAGGGCCGGAGCGGAGGCTCGTTGAAGAATGATGCGCATTGAGAGATTTCCTGAAGCTTGTTCTTGGCGCGAGCGCGCATCGCCGCCGCGTTGGGCGGTCGGCTTTTGAAGTCGAGGGGAACTGGAAACAGCGTGCGGCCTCAGCCGCAACATCGCCTGTCGGCCGGCCGCATGGCAGTGAGATAGGAGGTCATCGTCATCGCCTTCTCCAACCGCACGGTCGGGGAGATCCCGGCGGTCATGGCCATATCAGGGCGAAGGTGCGGCGGGTCAATCGGCGCGCAACGCTACATTTTCTGGCTGATCGAAGAGAAAATCTATCGCGTTGATCGGCGACAGGGTTCTAGGCGGAGATACGACCGATCAGAGCGGCAGCTTCACACAGCAAAAAGGGCGCGTCCCTTGCGGAACGCGCCCTTGATGTCTTGGCGATCCGGCCCGAAAGCCGGGATCAATCAGGCTTCGTCGCCGAAGCCTTCTTGTTGACCGGCGCCGCCTTCGATCAGTTCCTGGGCCGATTGCTCGGCGGCCTGGCGCTCATCGTCGAACTGGCTGCGGATCACGTCCTCACCCTTGGCCTGACGCTCGGCTTCATCCATCGAACGGGCGATGTTGATCTTGACCGTGGCGCGGACCTCGGCGTGCAGGCGGACCGGCACTTCGTGGACGCCCAGGTTCTTGATCGCCGTGTTCAGGACGACTTGCGAACGCTCGACCTTGCCGCCTTCGGCCTGGATGGCCTCGGCGACGTCGCGGCCGGCGACCGAACCGTACAGGTGACCGGTTTCACCGGCCTGACGGATCATGATGTAGGTCTGGCCGTCGATCTTGTCGGCGACCTTCTGTGCATCGGCCTTGTTCTTGTCGTTGCGTTGCTCGATGGCGACGCGGTCGAGTTCGAACGCCTTCAGGTTCGCGGCGGTGGCCCGACGGGCCTTGTCGCGCGGCAGAAGGAAGTTACGGGCGAAGCCGTCCTTGACGGACACGACGTCGCCGATGGCGCCGAGATTCTCGACGCGTTCAAGCAGAACGACCTTCATCTCACTTCACCACGTAAGGCAGGAGGGCCAGATAGCGAGCGCGCTTGATGGCCTTGGCCAGTTCGCGTTGCTTCTTCTGGGAGACGGCGGTGATGCGCGAGGGCACGATCTTGCCGCGTTCGGAGACGTAACGCTGCAGCAGCTTCACGTCCTTGTAGTCGATCTTCGGCGCATTGGCGCCCGAGAACGGGCAGACCTTGCGGCGACGATAGAAGGGGCGACGGCCGGCGGCGCCGGAGCCCGCCGGTGCGCCCGGGGTCGGGGCGGTTGTATCGGTCATGTTCCGGGTTCCTTATTCGGCGGCGTCGGAAGCGGCGTCGTCGCGCGGGGTGCGCTCGCGCTCACGCTCGCGTTCACGCTCGCGGCGGGCCAGCAGCGGCGACAGTTCCAGGTCGAGTTCCTCGACGCGGACGGTCAGCCAACGCAGCACGTCTTCGTTGATCGACAGCTGACGCTCGACCTCGGCCATGGCGGCCGGGGGGCAATCGACGGCCAGCAGCGAATAGTGAGCCTTGCGGTTCTTCTTCACGCGGTACGTCAGGTTGCGCAGACCCCAGTACTCGATCTTGGCGACGGAACCGCCGCCTTGTTCGATCAAGCCCTTGATGGTGTCGTTCAGCGCTTCGGCCTGTTGCGCCGAGATATCCTGGCGCGACATGACCGTGTGCTCGTAAAGAGCCATGCGGTATTCTCCCTTGTGGGCGTCGGCGTGGAAACGACCGGGTAAGTCGATCCCCACGATGGCTCCTGGCGCGGCGGCCGGACCGAACGTCCAACCCTTTGGTGTTCCGCGACAGGACCGAAGCCCTGGAAAGGCGGGGCCTATAGGGGAAAAGGGGCGGGGAGGCAAGGATGGCGGCAGGCGCTTGTGACGCCTCGCGACCCCGCCTAAACCAACCCCATGCCGAAGCTGACGTCAGCGGTCGATCCGCAAAGCCCCAAATACAAGTCCCTGCATGCGCACAACAGCGCCCTGGTCGCCGAACTGCGCGATCATGTGGCCAAGGCCGCGCGCGGCGGGTCCGACAAGTCGCGCGAGCGGCATGTAGCCCGCGGCAAGCTGTTGCCCCGTGACCGGGTCGAGCGCCTGCTGGACCCTGGCTCGCCCTTCCTTGAGGTCGGGCAACTGGCCGCCCATGGCATGTATGACGGCGAGGCGCCGGCCGCCGGCGTCATCGCCGGGATCGGCCGGGTCTCGGGGCGCGAGGTCATGATCGTCTGCAACGACCCGACGGTGAAGGGCGGCGCCTACTTCCCCATGACGGTGAAGAAGCATCTGCGCGCCCAGGAGATCGCCGAGCAGAACCGCCTGCCGTGCGTCTATCTGGTGGACTCTGGCGGGGCCAACCTGCCGCACCAGGCCGAGGTCTTCCCTGACCGCGACCATTTCGGCCGTATCTTCTTCAACCAGGCCCGGATGAGCGCCAAGGGCATCGCCCAGATCGCCTGCGTCATGGGCCTGTCCACCGCAGGCGGCGCCTATGTGCCGGCCATGTCGGACGAAACGATCATCGTGCGCAATCAGGGCGCCATCTTCCTGGCCGGCCCGCCCCTGGTGAAGGCCGCCACCGGCGAGGTGATCTCGGCCGAGGAACTGGGCGGGGCCGAGACCCACGGCCGTCGCTCGGGCGTGGTCGATCATGTGGCCGAGAACGACGAGCATGCGCTGGAGATCGTGCGGTCCATCGTCGCCAATCTGAACACGACCAAGTCCGTCGACATGGATGTGCGCGATCCCCGCGCACCGGCCTTCTCGGCCGAAGAGCTGTATGGTCTGATCCCTGACGACGTCCGCGCGCCCTATGACGTGCGCGAGGTCATCGCCCGGCTGGTGGACGGGTCAGAGTTCGACGAGTTCAAGACCCTGTACGGCTCGACGCTGGTCTGCGGCTTCGCCCGCATCTGGGGCTATCCGGTCGCCATCCTGGCCAATAACGGCGTCATCTTCTCCGAAAGCGCCCAGAAGGGCGCGCACTTCATCGAACTGGCCTGCAAGCGAAAGATCCCGCTGCTGTTCCTGCAGAACATCAGTGGCTTCATGGTCGGCGGCAAATACGAGGCGGGCGGTATCGCCAAGGACGGCGCCAAGCTGGTCACCGCCGTCGCCTCGGCCGAGGTGCCCAAGTTCACCGTCCTGATCGGCGGGAGTTTCGGGGCCGGAAACTACGGCATGTGTGGTCGGGCCTATTCGCCGCGCTTCCTCTTCACCTGGCCCAACAGCCGGATCGGGGTGATGGGCGGCGAACAGGCGGCTTCGGTCCTGGCCACCGTCCACCGCGACGCCGAGACCTGGAGCGCGGACGACGCCGAAGCCTTCAAGGCGCCGATCCGTCAGAAGTACGAGGACGAGGGCAATCCCTATTACGCCACCGCCCGCCTGTGGGACGACGGCATCATCGACCCAGCCCAGACGCGCGACGTGCTGGGCCTGGCCATCAGCGCCAGCCTGAACGCCCCGATCCCCGACACGACCTTCGGCCTGTTCAGGATGTGATGAGATGAAATCCGTTTACGCCATCGCCGCCCTGATGCTGTCCGCCCCGTTCGCCGCCCCCGCCTTAGCCCAAACTGCGCTGAAGACCATTCCCGCCGAATATCAGGGGGAATGGAGCAGCGTGCCGGAAGCCTGTGGCAACCGCGAAAGCGGCGAGCGTTTCGTCATCAGCGACAGCTCGATCTCCTATTTCGAGGAGGGCGACAGCGTCGTCGAAGTGACCCGCATCGATGCGAACTCGATCCACCTCGTCGTCGATTACGAGGATTATGATGGGATCGAACGGCTTCAACGCACGCTCATCCTGTCCGACGACCGACAGACGCTCAGCTTCTATTATGGCGATGGCCCCGAGAACGTGAGCCGCCGCTGCCCCCAAGGAGACCTCCATGGCGAATGAAAACACCCCGACGGACATCGACGCCCTGGACGTGACCGACGCGGAGGCGGCCGAGATCAATTCCATCGCCCATCCGCTGGTCGCCGACCCTGCGCCGGATGCGAACGACGACCTGGTGCAGATCGATTCGACCACCGACGGCATCGTCTTCATCACCATCAATCGGCCCGAGAAGAAGAACGCCTTCGACGCCGCGACCATCGCCGCGCTGCACGAGACATTCGAGACCTTGCACGGCGCCGACCGCGTGCGCGCCGTTTTCATTCGCGGGGCGGGCGGCACCTTCAGCGCTGGGGCCGACCTGAACTGGATGCGCGACGCCGCCGGCTGGTCCGAGAGCGACAACCGCGACGACGCCATGGGCCTGGCGAAGATGCTTAAGGCGCTGCACGACATTCCCGCCCTGACGGTGGCGGTGGTCGAGGGCAATGCGATGGGCGGCGGCGCCGGCATCGTCGCGGCCTGCGACATGGCCGTGGCGGTCGAGGGTGCGCGTTTCGCCTTCTCCGAGGTTAAGCTGGGCCTGATCCCTGCGACTATCGCCCCCTATGTCGTCGAGGCCATCGGCGCCCGCCGCGCCCGCCAACTGTTCCTGACCGGAAACAGCTTCGACGCCGACTACGCCGCCCATACCGGCCTGATCGACCTGGTCCTGCCCGAGGGTTCGGTGGACGAGTTCATCTCGATGCTGACCGACAGCCTGACCGGCAATGCGCCCGGCGCGATGGGCGAGGCCAAGCGCCTGGTCAACGACATCGCCCACCACAAGATCGACTCGGGCCTGCTGGACGAGACCGCCAAACGCATCGCTCGCGCCCGCGTGTCCGACGAAGGCCGCGAGGGCGTCCTGGCCTTCCTGGAAAAACGCAAGGCTAGCTGGACTGTCTGATCATATTCGAGCCGGCCGTCAGCGACGGCCGGCTCAACTTTATCAGGCGTAGTTGAAGCTGATCGAGATGCGGTCGGCCTTGGCCAGGTTGGTCGGCACCTCGTGCCGCAGCCAGCTTTCCCACATCAGCACCGTGCCCGCCTGGGGCTTCAGATAGACGAACGGGCGTTCGGCCTCCGACGCCTCCTCGGTCACCGAGGGGCGGGCCATCATGAAGGGAAGGCGAGGGTCTTCCAGCTTTAGCGACGAGGCGCCGTCCGGGATGTCGATATAGACGGTGCCCGACAGGAAGGCGTGCGGGTGGATATGGCCGGTATGGCCACCGCCGGGCTTGAGGATATTGACCCACAGATTGTCTAGACGCGGCTTCCTCGCCAGGTCGAAGTTCAGCGCCTTGGCGTAGGCGACGGCGTGACGGTCCAGGTGGCGTTTCAGCTCCGCGAACTCGGGGAACCGCTGCGGCAGGTCGTTCAGCGAGCCGTAGGAAGTATAGCCGCGATAGGCGTTGTCACGACACCAGCGACGACCGGCCGCGTCCTCCTCGGCCATCATGCGGATGACGTCGATCAGCTGTTCGTTGAAGTCGGGCCAGCCTCGGCCGTCGGCGAGGGAGGCCTCATAGACCTGGGTGACGAAGAGGGGGCGCAGGGACATGGGATTGGCTTAACGCCTGCGGGGGCGGCTGAGAAGGGTCGTGCGCAGCCTCTCGCCTGCCTCGCACGATCCGGCTAAGAACGCTTCATGTTCAAGTCCGTCCTTGTCGCCAATCGTGGCGAAATCGCCTGCCGTGTCTTCCGTACCGCCAAGCGGATGGGATTACGCACCATCGCCGTCTATTCCGAGGCCGACGCCGACGCCCTGCATGTGCGCGAGGCCGACGAGGCGGTGCTGATCGGCCCGGCGGCGGCGCGTGAAAGCTATCTGGACGGCGCCAAGGTGTTGGCGGCGGCAAAGGCGACGGGGGCGGAGGCGATCCACCCCGGCTATGGCTTCTTGTCTGAAAATGCCGAGTTCGCCGAGGCCGTGGCGGCGGCGGGCCTGATCTGGATCGGGCCGGACCCGTCCTCGATCCGGGCCATGGGTCTGAAGGATGCGGCCAAGGAGTTGATGATCCAGGCCGGGGTGCCTGTGACGCCGGGCTATCAGGGCGCGGACCAGTCGGAGGCGACCCTGACGGCCGAAGCCGCGCGGATCGGCTATCCGGTGCTGATCAAGGCGGTCGCGGGTGGCGGCGGCAAGGGGATGAAGCGGGTCGATGATCCGGCCGATTTCGCCGCCGGTTTGGCCAGCGCCAAGCGCGAGGGCGCGGCGGCCTTCGGCGACGACCGGGTGCTGATCGAACGCTACATCACCCGGCCGCGCCATATCGAGGTTCAGGTGTTTGGCGACAAGCACGGCGAGGTCGTTCACCTGTATGAGCGCGACTGTTCGCTGCAACGCCGCCACCAGAAGGTGATCGAAGAGGCGCCGGCGCCGGGCATGAGCGAGGCCGTGCGCGCCGCCGTGACGGGTGCGGCGATCAAGGCGGCCAAGGCGGTGAACTATGTCGGGGCCGGGACCATCGAGTTCATCGCCGACGCCTCGGACGGGCTGAAGGCGGACGGCATCTGGTTCATGGAGATGAACACCCGGCTTCAGGTCGAGCATCCGGTGACCGAGAGCGTGACTGGCGTCGATCTGGTCGAATGGCAGTTCCGCGTCGCGGCGGGCGAGCCCCTGCCGTTGAAACAGGACCAAATCAAACTCAACGGCTGGGCCATGGAGGCGCGTCTCTATGCCGAGGATCCCGCGAACGGCTTCCTGCCGAGCATCGGCCGGTTGGAGCATTTCGTCATGCCGGACGGAATTCGGGTCGACACCGGCGTGGAGCAGGGCGGCGAGGTCAGCCAGTTCTACGACCCGATGATCGCCAAGCTGATCGTGCATGAGGACACCCGCGAGGCGGCGGCGACGCGGTTGGCCGAGGCGGCCGGCGAGGTCGAGATCTGGCCGGTCAAGGCCAACGCCGGCTTCCTGAAACGCTGCCTGGAGCACCCGCGCTTCGTGGCGGGGGATGTGGATACAGGCTTCATCGCGGCGGAAGAGGCGGACTTGTCGGGTCTGGCCGACAAACCTTCGCTGGCAGCCGCAGTCGCTGGCCTTCTGGCGTCACATGCGCAGTGGGCTGAATATTCCTCCTGCCAGCCTTCACCTTGGGATTCGAAAGGCGAAGCCTTGTTCGGCTTCCGGTTGAATGCGCCCAATACCGCATGTGCCGTTATTTCGATAAATGGGGAGCAATCCGCTGCTAGGCTGAAACCGCTAGATGGATATGGTTTCGACGTGGCCATCGGAAACGATGACTTCGTCGTTGAGGTGCATCCTGGTAGCGGTCTTCGCGACATCAGGAGCCGTATCGACGTCAATGGTCGCGACTCGGAGGTTCGCTTCCGCAACGCTGACACGCCGGACCTCGTCTTCCGCAACGGCGAAGCCTTCGAAATCGGTTGGTTCCGAGCCAGCGGACAGGGCGCTGCTATGATTGCCGACGGCTCCCTTCGCGCGCCCATGCCGGGCAAGATCGTCGCCACGCCGGTCAGTGCGGGCGACATCGTGACCAAGGGCCAGCCCGTCGTGGTGCTGGAAGCCATGAAGATGGAGCACGCCCTGACCGCGCCGTTCGACGGGGTTGTTGAAAGCGTGAATGCCTCGGTCGGGGAACAGGTCGTGGATGGCTTCGAACTGGCGCGCATAAAGAGCGAGGCTTGATCGTGGGCTTGGGAGGCTTTGCGGCTCTTGCGCTGCTGACAGGCCTGGCGGGCGAGCCGCGAACGCAGACTGTGCGGATCGAGCCGGACGATCTGGCGGACATGCAATGTGTTGTCATGCTGATGGAGGGGATCGGCGAGGACGAGGCGCAGAACCAATCCTTGCTGTCCACCATGTCCTATTTCATGGGCAAGGTCGCCGGACGTGGACGGATCGAACGATGGGACAAGGCGCTCCTCGCCTACAGGACTGGCCTCAATGAGGCGGCCCGCACCAAAATGGCCGAGGACCACGGTGCACGTTGCATGATGGAAGGTCTGGGCCCGACTGCTGTCTTCGCGCAGATCACGATGACAGATGCGGTGGCGGCCTTGACCGCCTTGCCCGACTAAAGCCCCACGCCGCCGATGGGGCGGGTGAAGACGGTGTCGCCGAAGGTGGCGATCAGGCTGAGGACCGGCAGCAGTTCGTGGGTCTCGCGGATATGGGTGGACCAGGCGTCATGCGTGGCCTGGCTCATCCAGACCTCGGTGACCCACAGCGCGTCGGCGTCGTTCAGGTCGTGGGCAAGAACGTAGCTGTGGCAGCCTGGGCGCTTCAGATTCGGGTCCAGCAGGCACAGCCCAAGTTCGTCGCGACGACCGGGATGGGCCGTCAGGCGGGTAATCAATCCGTACATTCTGGTCCTGTGTCGCGCCTGACGAGGGGAGATGGCGCGTGATCATCCTTAGGCCCTGTAGATTAAGAATCTGGCCAATGCGCCTAAGGGCCACTACGTGGGCGCCATGCCGCTTCACATGATCAAGCTGGGCGTCGGGGTGCCGGACGTCGAATGGCTGGAGGCCCGCGCCGCCAAGGGCGGGCCTCTGGTGGTCCACACGCGAATGACGCCGAAACGTGCGCCCGAGATCGAGGACGGCGGGTCGCTGTACTGGGTGGTGAAGGGGACCATCGTCTGCCGTCAGCGCGTGCTGGACATCGCCACCCTGGGCGAGGGTAAAGAAAGCCGCTGCGAGATCACGCTGGAGCCCAGGGTCATCCGCACCGCGCCGATGGCGCGACGCCCGTTCCAGGGCTGGCGCTATTTCGAGCCCAAGGATGCGCCGGTGGATATGACCGAGCTGGATGCGGGCGAGGCGCCGGAGGACCTGGTGCGGCAACTTCGCGAACTGGGCGCCTGGTAGGGCCAAACCCACAAAGTTTTTGGGAGTTGACCCCGGCGGGTCCGCATGGCCTGTGCCGCCTCCGATGATCGCGCTCAGCCCCCAGACCCGTTCCGCCTTCCGCGACCTGCTCAACCTAGCATGGCCGGTGATTCTGGCGCGGATCGGCATCATGACCATGGGGCTGACCGACGCCATCGTGGTGGGCAACTTCTCCAGCAAGGAACTGGCTTTTCATTCGCTGGCCTGGGCGCCGACGTCGATCGTAGTGACGACGGCGGTGGGCCTGATGCTGGGCGTGCAGGTGATGACGGCGCGGATGTTGGGCGAGGGGCGTCGGCACGCCGTCGGCTCGGTGCTGCGCCGGGGCATGACCTATTCGTTGCAGATCGGCGTGATCTCCATGATCGCCCTGATCGCCATCGGCCCTTGGGGGCTGGGCAAGCTGGGGCTTGAGGACGGACTGGCGGAAGGCGCGGGCCCGGCCCTGGTCGTGTTCGCCCTGTCCATGCCCTTCTATCTGATCTCGGTGACGGGGCAGTTCTTCCTGGAGGCACTGGGCCGGCCCAAGCCCGGCATGGTCGCCATGTGGGTGGCGAACGGGGTCAATCTGGCGCTGAACATCGTGCTGGTGCCCGACCTGCTGGGCATCGGTTTCGACGGCGCCTTCGCCTCGGCCTGGGCGACGTTCGGCGCGCGGGCGGCGTTGGCGATCTTCCTGGTGATCTACATCCTGCGCCTGCCCGAGGCCCGGTCGCTGGGTATTTTCGACAAGCCCGAGCGCGACCCCAAGGCGGCGCGCGAACAGGTCAAGGTCGGCCTGGGCGCCGGCGCATCCTATTTCATCGAGGTCGGGGCCTTTTCCGGCTTCACCTTCTTCGCCGGCCAGATCGGCACGGCGGAGACGGCCGCCTGGGCGGTGGTGCTGAACGTCTCGGCCATCGTCTTCATGCTGCCCATGGGGCTGTCGTCGGCGACGGCGGTGCTGGTGGGGCGCAGCTATGGCGCCGGCGACGGGCGAGGGGTGTTGCGCGCGGGACTGGTCGGGCTGGGGGTGGTCACGGCCCTGACCCTGGTCGTGGCGCTGTTGGTCTGGCCCAGCGCCCATCTGATCGTCGGGGCCTACAACCGCGACCCGGCGCTACTTGCCATCGCGGCGCCAGCCCTGGTTCTGGCGACCCTGTTCTTCGTGGCGGATGGAATACAGGTCGTGGCGGCGCAGGCGAACCGAGCCGCAGGGGATGTCTGGTGGCCCACCATCATGCATTTCGCGGCCTATGGGGCGGTGATGATGCCGCTGGGCTGGGTCCTAGCGCACCAGATGGGCATCGACGGCCTGGTCTGGGCGGTGGTGATCGCCAGCCTCGCGTCCTCGACCCTGCTGACGGGGCGTTTCGTGCGGGTGGCGCGTCGTTTGCCGCAAGGTGTTTGAGGAAACGGCGCCGCCGCTCTATATCCCTGCGCTCCCCCGAACTCTTGGACGATCATGGCCCGCATCCTCATCACCTCGGCGCTGCCCTACATCAACGGCATCAAGCACCTGGGGAATCTGGCGGGCTCGATGTTACCGGCCGACGTCTGGGCGCGGTTCAAGCGGGCCCAGGGCCATGAGGTCCTCTATATCTGCGCCACCGACGAGCACGGCACCCCGGCCGAGCTGGCCGCCGCCGCCGCCGGCCAGGACGTGCGCACCTATTGCGACGAACAGCACGAGATCCAGAAGGCTGCCGGCCAGACGTTCGGCCTGAGTTACGACTGGTTCGGCCGGTCCTCGAACCCGCAGAACCATCGCCTGACCCAGCATTTCGCCGAGGCCCTGGAGAAGAACGGTCTGATCGAGGAGCGGGTGGATCGGATGATCTATTCGATCGACGACGCGCGTTTCCTGCCCGACCGCTATGTCGAGGGCACCTGCCCCCATTGCGGCCATGTCGGCGCGCGCGGGGACCAGTGCGACAACTGCGGACGGCTGCTGGATCCCACCGACCTGATCGATCCCTATTCCTCGGTGTCGGGGTCCAGGAATCTGGAGGTGCGCGATACGCGCCACCTCTATCTGTTGCAGACGAAGATCGAGCCCGAGATCCGCGCCTGGGTTGATGGAAAAAGCGGCTGGCAGCTCCTGGCCAAGTCCATCGCCTACAAGCATCTGGACGAGGGGCTGATCGACCGCGGCATCACCCGCGACCTGGCCTGGGGCGTGCCGGTGCTGAAGGACGGATTCCCGCGTCCGGGCATGGAGGACAAGGTCTTCTACGTCTGGTTCGACGCCCCCATCGAATATATCGCCGCGACCGAGGAATGGGCCGAGGCGACCGGCGGTTCCTGGCGCGACTGGTGGCGTCTGGACGAGGGGGCGGAGGACGTTCGTTATGTCCAGTTCATGGGCAAGGACAACGTCGCCTTCCACACGGTCAGCTTCCCGGCGACCATCATCGGCTCGGGCGAGCCGTGGAAGACCGTGGACCAGCTGAAGGCCTTCAACTGGCTGAACTGGTATGGCGGCAAGTTCTCGACCAGCCAGAAGCGCGGCGTCTTCATGGACCAGGCTCTGGAACTGCTGCCGGCCGACTATTGGCGCTGGCGCCTGACGGCCTATGGCCCGGAACACGCGGACTCGGCCTTCACCTGGGAGGATTTCCAGGCCTCGACCAACAAGGACCTGGCCGATGTGCTGGGGAACTTCGTCAACCGAATCGTCAAGTTCGCTGAATCGAAGTTCGACAGCGTCGTGCCCGAGGGCGGCGAGGCCGGTCCGGTCGAGATTCAGCTGGAGGCCGACATCAAGGCGGGGATCGCCGAGGCGACCGAACAGTTCGAGGCCATGGAGTTCAGGAAGGCCGCTTCCGCCCTGCGCGCCGTCTGGGTGCTGGGCAACGAATATCTGCAGGTCGCGGCGCCCTGGACCGCGCTGAAGACCGACCGCGACCGCGCGGCCGTGGGCGTGCGGACGGGTCTGAATCTGGTGGCCCTGTTCGCGCGTCTTGCGGCGCCGATCCTGCCGTTCTCGGCCGAGAAGATCGCCGCCTCGGTGGGCGTCAGCGACCTTTCATGGCCCGGCGCGGACGAGGATGTGCTGAACGTCCTGACCGTCGGTCAGCCGGTCGCCGCCCAAGGGGTGCTGTTCGCCAAGATCGAGGACGCGCAGGTGGCGGAATGGTCCGAACGCTTCGGCGGCGCGGACGCCTGATGGGGCGGGTGGGGGATATGCGATGACGTTGACCCTGACGCCCCCGAACGACGAACGGCGCGACGCGATTCGCGAGCGATTGGCGCGCACAGGCCGGACGCAGATCGACGGCGTCCTGGCCCCGGCCGACGCTCAAGAACTGTATGAGGCGGCGACGACCGCCGACTACAATGTCGTGACGCGGCGTGGGACGGGGCATGTCGATCTGCCCGCCGCCTGGCTGGCGTCTCTGTCGCCGGATCAGAAACAGGGGCTGGGTCAGGCGGTGCAGGTCTCGGCCCAGACCGACTTTCAGTATCTTTACGACAACCACCCGATCTACGATCTGGTCGAGGCAGGGCAGGCGGCGCCGGTGTGGTCCGACCTGTTGGCCTTCCTGAACGGCGAGGCCTTTCTGGACCTCATGCGGGACGTGACCGGCGAGCCGCGCATCGCCTTGGTGGATGCGCAACTGACCCGCTATCGCGCCGGACATTTCCTGACCGAGCATGACGATCACGCAGACGGCAAGAACCGCTTCTTCGCCTATGTGCTGAACCTGACGCCCGCCTGGCGGATCGAGTGGGGCGGCCTGTTGGCCTTTCACGGAACCGACGGCAATGTGACCGAGGCCTTCACCCCGCGTTTCAACACCCTGAACCTGCTGAAAGTGCCGACGCCCCATTCGGTGACCCAGGTCGCCCTGTCGGCTGCGGCGGATCGGATCTCCGTCACGGGGTGGCTGAGGGGCCTCTGATCAGGCCTGTTCCGCGAACACCACCGGCAGGCCCGCCGCGTGCCAGGCCTGGATGCCGCCGGTCAGGTTGAACAGGGGTTGGCCGTCGGGGCCGGTCGGGCCGACGAAGGCGCAGACCTGATGGCTGCGGCCGCCCTTCAGGCACTGGACGATGATCTTCTTGTCGGCAGGCAGGTCCAGCGCTTCCCAGGCGGCGGGCATCTGGCTGAGGGGCGCCAGGATCGCGCCGTCGATGCGGGCGGCGGCGAACTCGTCCGGCTCGCGCACGTCGATCAGGATCGCCTCGCCGGCTTGCAGCCAGGCGGCGGCCTCCTCGACCGTGACCGTGGCGACGGTCATGTCGCGGGCGCCGAAGCAGGGGCGGTCGGCGCGGCGGGCGCCGGCGTCGGGCTGTCCTCGGTGCGCTTCTGCCCCAGGTGTTTGGCGGCTTCCTTCTCGCTGATGTCGAGGAAGGCCGGGGCCGAGGCGTTGAACTGCTCCATATGGCCGGTGCGAACCACCACCTGACGTGCGCCGTCCCAGATCATGTGCAGGGCGACGTAGAGCACGACGACCAGGCCGATATAGCCGATCCAGGCGAAGCGGTGCAGCAGCTTGGCGATATAGGTGGCGGCGATGCCCATCAGGGCGATCGACAGGATCAGGCCAAAGACCATGATCCACGGGTGTTCGTGCGCGGCGCCCGCGACGGCCAGCACATTGTCCAGCGACATGGTGATGTCGGCGACCATGATCTGCAGCAGGGCCGCGCCGAAGGTCTTGCGCTTGACGTCCAGTTCCTCGGGCGAAGGACCCGTGCCATGTTCAATGCTCATGGCCAGTTGAAGCTCGGCTTCAGCTTCCGCCTGGTTATGCGTGCGCTGCTCCTGCAGTTCGCGCCACATCTTCCAGCACACCCACAGCAGCAACAGCCCCCCGGCCAGCAGCAGGCCGACCAGGGCCAGAAGCTGGACCGTGATCAGCGCAAAGCCGATGCGCATGACGACGGCGGCGGCCAAGCCGATCAGGATGGCCTTCTTGCGTTGGTCCTGGGGCAGGGCGGCGGCGGCCAGGCCCACGGCGACGGCGTTGTCGCCGGCCAGGACCAGATCCATCAGCAGGACCTGGCCCAGAGCGGCGGCCTGGCTGGCGAATTCGGGAGACGAGAAAAATTCCATTTCCGCTCTCTAACGCCGGTGCGACCTTCTGTCAGCCGCGTTGCGCGCGCGCCGCCTCATAAAGCGCGACGGCGGCGGCGTTTGAGACGTTCAAGCTCTCGAAACCGCCCGGCATGGGGATCTTGGCCAGGACGTCGCAATGTTCGGCGACCAGGCGGCGGATGCCGTCGCCCTCGGAGCCCATGACCAGGACGGTCGGCTGGCGGTCCAGCGCCTCTTCCAATGTCTGTTCGCCCGTCCCGTCCAGACCCACGGCGCGCCAGCCCAGGTCAGCCAACCGCTCCAGCGCGCGCGACAGGTTGGTCACCCGTGCATGGGGCAGGCGTTCGGTCGCGCCAACCGCCGCCTTGGCCAATGCGCCGGCAAGAGCCGGGGCGTGACGGTCCTGAACGATGATTCCCCGCGCGCCAAAAGCCAGGGCCGAGCGGAAGATGGCGCCGACGTTCTGGGGATCGGTCAGCTGATCCAGCATGACGATGACGCCCTGGGCCGGATCGGCCAGCTCTTCCAGCGACACGCCTTCCAGCGGCTGGACCTTGAAGGCCAGGCCCTGGTGCACGGCGCCGGGGGGAGCATCCGGGTCAGGGCCTGCACCTCGACGACCTCGATCTTGTGGCCGTGGGCCAGTTTGCCGTCCTCGATCTCGGCGGCGCGTTCGGCGGTGGCCAGCAGGCGCCCCGTGCCGCGACGCGCGGGATTCGCCAAAGCGGCCAGGACCGGGTGACGGCCCCACAGAAAATTATCGGCGTCCGACTTGTTACGATCCGGCGCACGGGGCGGGCGGGGCGCGTCGTCGCGCCCGCCAAACCCTTGCGGAGCGGGCTTTTGACCCTTCTCGCGCGGCCCCTCGGGCCGGTTTCCGAAGACTGGTTTTTTACCGCTTCTACGGTCGTTGCGTTCTGTTTTCGACGACACTATAAGACGCCCTCCGATTTGGAGCCCCAAGGGCTTTCGGGTCTGGGCGCCCCCTCTATCCTAGAGGAGGCGACAAGCCGAAGGCTTTTGTTTCGTCCCGCTTCTTTATGGCGGAAACGAGGGGTCCGACGGTTCGACAAGGCGCGCTGGGGGAATGTCCCGAGTGGCAAAGGGGGGGACTGTAAATCCCCTGCGTAAGCTTCGTAGGTTCGAGTCCTACTTCCCCCACCACGCGCCTTGACGGATACGACGGATCAGGACCCGAAGAGGATCGGCTGCGGCGTTCCCTCGCGAACTTCCGCAGTCTCCGCGCGGGTATAGCACAATGGTAGTGCAGCAGCCTTCCAAGCTGAGGATGTCGGTTCGATCCCGTCTACCCGCTCCAGGTTTTTAAAAAGATCAGCATCGCGCCCCTCCGCTGACGGACCCGGGCCATCAGGAGTTTGGCCATGGCCAAGGAAAAGTTCGAACGGAACAAGCCGCACTGCAACATCGGCACGATTGGTCACGTTGACCATGGCAAGACGACGTTGACGGCTGCGATCACGATGACGCTGGCGAAGGCCGGCGGCGCGAAGGCCATGGCCTATGCGGACATCGATGCGGCGCCGGAAGAGAAGGCTCGCGGCATCACGATCAACACGGCGCACGTGGAATATGAGACGGCCAACCGTCACTATGCGCACGTCGACTGCCCCGGCCACGCCGACTATGTGAAGAACATGATCACCGGCGCGGCGCAGATGGACGGCGCGATCCTGGTGGTTTCGGCCGCCGACGGCCCGATGCCGCAGACGCGCGAGCACATCCTGCTGGCCCGTCAGGTCGGCGTGCCGGCCCTGGTGGTCTTCATGAACAAGGTCGACCTGGTCGACGACGAAGAACTGCTCGAGCTGGTCGAGATGGAAGTGCGCGAGTTGCTTTCGTCGTACCAGTTCCCCGGCGACGACATTCCGATCACCAAGGGCTCGGCCAAGGCCGCGACCGACGGCGTGAACCCGGAAATCGGCGAAGAGCGCGTTCTGGCCCTGATGGAAACCGTCGACGCCTACATCCCGCAGCCGGAACGTCCGGTCGACCTGCCCTTCCTGATGCCGGTCGAAGACGTGTTCTCGATCTCGGGCCGCGGCACCGTGGTCACGGGCCGCGTCGAGAAGGGGATCGTCAAGGTCGGTGAGGAAGTCGAGATCGTCGGCATCCGTCCGGTTCAGAAGACGACCTGCACGGGCGTGGAAATGTTCCGCAAGCTGCTGGACCAGGGTCAAGCCGGTGACAACGTCGGCGTCCTGCTGCGCGGCACCAAGCGTGAAGACGTCGAGCGCGGCCAAGTGCTGTGCAAGCCGGGCTCCATCACCCCGCACACCAAGTTCCTGGCCGAAGCCTACATCCTGACCAAGGAAGAAGGCGGTCGTCACACCCCGTTCTTCACGAACTATCGCCCGCAGTTCTACTTCCGCACGACGGACGTGACCGGCATCGTTCACCTGAAGGAAGGCGTCGAAATGATCATGCCCGGCGACAACGCCGAGCTGAACGTCGAACTGATCACCCCGATCGCGATGGACCAGGGCCTGCGCTTCGCCATCCGTGAAGGCGGCCGCACCGTCGGCGCCGGCGTCGTCGCCAAGATCGTCGAGTAGTCGACACACGATCCGGCCTTAGGGCCGAACAGTAAGCGTAACAGAGCGGCCCTCGGAGTGATCCGGGGGCCGTTTTGCTTTGTCACATTGATCTTTTCCCTTCTCGCATGGGGGAGAAGGTGGCTCGCAAAGCCGCATGAGGGGTACAGTGCGGGCCGGGTTAAACATCGTAACCCCTCACCCTTTCGCGCTAAGACCGATCGCTACGCTCTCGGGCGCTCAAGCCCTCTCCCAATAGGAGAGGGAAGGGGGGCGGGGAGGCGTTTGGGAAACGTCGTCCTGCTTCAGGCGTTAGGATCGTCTGCCGAAAAGCCAAGGTTCCCGATGCGTCTGATCTCGTTGCTTGCCTGCCTTGTGGCCCTGTCGGCCTGCGCGACCCATCCCGGCAAGGTCGATCATGTCCGGTTCGCCGGCGATGGGACGACGGTGCTGGCGACGACCGAGGATGGGGCGGTGCGCGGCGTGGACGGGGCGGGGACGCGGGCGTTTCTGGGCGTGCCCTTCGCCGCGCCGCCTGTGGACGAGCTGCGCTGGCGCGCGCCGCAGCCGGTGGAGGCGTGGAGCGGTGTTCGGGATGCGACGCGGATCGCCAAGGACTGCACCCAGGCGATCGGGCGGCGCTCGATCCTGGGCGGCGGCGGCGGGATCGTGGTGGGGTCCGAGGATTGTCTTTACCTGAACATCTATGCGCCGGGTGGCGAGGCGGCCGAGGCCAGGCCGGTGATGGTCTATATTCCTGGCGGCGCCTTCACTGTGGGGTCGGGGGCCAACTACGATCCGTCGAAACTGGCGCGCGATCAGGGGCGGGTGGTCGTGACGATGAACTATCGGCTGGGGGCGCTGGGGTGGCTGGCGCATCCGCAGTTTCAAGGCACTGGCGAGGGATTCGGTGGCAACTTCGGCCTGATGGACCAGCAGGCGGCGCTGCAGTGGGTTCATCGCAATATCGCGGCCTTCGGCGGCGATCCGTCCAATGTCACCCTGTTCGCCGAGAGCGCGGGGGCGTGGACGGCCTGCTACCTGATGACTTCGCCGCAATCCGAGGGGCTGTATCAACGAGTCATCATGCAGAGCGGCGGGTGTCTGGAGCCGTCGTCGCTGGTCAGCGCGCAGGATGCGGCCCAGTCCGGGCCGATGTTCGCCGAGCGGCTGGGCTGCACGGGCGAGGATCAGATCGCCTGCCTGAAGGCCCTGCCGGCGTGGCGGCTGTCGCGCGCGGCGTCGCTGAGGGCGGGCATCAACGGGCCGGGGTCGTGGGGGCCGGTGCATACGGATGCGACCGTGCCGGAAAATCCGGCGGCAGCAATCCGCGAGGGGCGGTTCACGCGTGTGCCGGTGATCGTGGGCACGAACCTGGACGAGGGGCGGCTGTTCGCCAACGAGGTGCAGGACATGGACCGCTATCGCAAGGAGACGATCTGGATGTACGGCGACCAGGGCGAGCGGGTGCTGGCGCGGTATCCGGTCGGCGAGGACGGACCGGCCTACGCCATCGCGACCAACTTTACGGACCAAAGGTTCGCCTGTCCCTCACAGGCGTTGCGTCGGGTGCTGGCCCAGCATGTGCCGGTGTGGGGGTATGAGTTTGCGGATCGCAACGCGCCGTTCATGCTGCCGGACTGGATCGTCGGTCTGGATCTGGGGGCCTATCACGCCAGCGAACTGGCCTATGTGTTCGGAACCAGTTGGGTGTTCGCGGACGTGAAGAAATTCACGCCGGAGCAGAAGGCGCTTTCGGAACGGATGCAGCGGCTGTGGGCCCGGTTTGGCGAGGCGGACTTCGCCGCCGAATGGCCCCGCGTCGAGGATGCGGGGCCGGTGCGGGTGTTCAAGCCGGAAGGTGACGAGATGGACGCTGAGTTCTTCGCGCGCCATCACTGCGACTTCTGGGACGGGACGCCGTTCGGCGCGGTTCACTGATCCTTAGGTGAAGCGGACCGTGACGCCGGGCTTGACCTTGTCGGCCAGGGTCCAGGCGTCCCAGTTGGTCAGGCGGACGCAGCCGTGCGAGGCGG
Source organism: Brevundimonas sp. AC546 (assembly GCF_979258305.1). Taxonomy (NCBI): domain Bacteria; kingdom Pseudomonadati; phylum Pseudomonadota; class Alphaproteobacteria; order Caulobacterales; family Caulobacteraceae; genus Brevundimonas; species Brevundimonas sp. AC546. The sequence goes on along the minus strand of NZ_OZ409849.1, from coordinate 952,750 downwards.
TCTTGCCGACCAGGTGCGGGTCAGGCGTGCCGTGGATGCCGTAGCTGGGCTTGTTCAGGTCGATCCAGACCACGCCGACCGGATTGTTCGGGCCGGGTTTGACGATGACCTTCTGCTTGCTGTCGCCATAGCTGAGCTTTGACGGATCGTAGGTGTAGTCGGGATTTCGGGCGACGCCGTTGACCTTGACCGTGCCGGTCGGGGTCGGGTTGTCGCCGCTGCCGATGGTGGCGGGGAAGTAGGCGATCAGCTTGCCAGCCGCGTCGAAGGCCTTGACCGAGCCTTCGCTCTTGTCGACGTCGATATGATCCACCTCGGCGGGCAGGGGCGTGGTGTTGATCGCCGGGACCAGCAGCGATTGGCCGACGCGGTTGAAGTCGGCGCCGGGGTTCATGGCGCGCAGCAGCGCCTCGGTGACGTGGAAACGTTCGGCCAGGGCCTCGACGATATTGGCGTAGCCCATGTGTGCGGCCTGGCCCTGAATCTCCAGATCCGTGGGGACGACGCCGAGATAAGGACCGGCGATGTCCTGCTGGGTGATGGCGTAGGTGGTGGTGATCGCGCCGGGACCGGCAGCGGCGCGCAGCCGGCCGAGCACGTCGGCGTCGAGCTCGCCGGTCACGGTCATGGCGTTGGCCTCCTGGAAGGCGGAGATGGCCTGACGCATGTTCGAGCCCGCCAGACCGTCGATGGCGCCCGGCGAAAAGCGGGCGCGTTCGAGCAGCACCTGGGCGCGGATCAGAGCGGGTTGAGGCTGGACTTGGGCGGCGCCCGGCTGAGCCGACTGACCGGCTTGGGGCAGCGGCTGGACGGGTGGCGTATAGGCGGTGTTCTCGATGGCGTCGCGCGAGAGGGGGCCAGTCGCGCCCGCCTCGACCGCCGGGGTCTTGGCGGTGTCTTCCTCCTTGGGCGAGCAGGCGGACAGGGACAGGGACAGGACGGCGAAGGCGGCGAGGCAGGCGGATCGGTTCATTGCGGACTTTCGAGGCAGGCGGGCCAGACGGGCAGAATTGGCGGGCGAGATCAGTTCTGTTCGCCGGTCGCGGGGTCGGTCTCGGTCTCGCCGGAGTTTGACGAGCCTTCCGAGCCCCTGGGTTCGGTGGCGGGGCGCGGCGGTTCGCCGTCTGCGTCCGGGCGCAGGTTTTCGTTTTCGACGCTTTTGCTGTCGGGGCGTTGGTCGGTCATGGTCGTCTCCCTTTGGATCAAAGCAACGCGCAGGGAGCGGGGCGGCTCCGTCAATGCGCGTTCACCATGCCGGTGAACCCTGATGAAACGCGCGTGGTGCAGGGTGCGGTCTGGAATGGACCTTGCTGCACGGGGTTCAATGAGGATGCATATGGCCGGAATGCTGCAGGTCGAGATCATGGATGCGGGGGCGCTGGACGCCGCCGCCGTCGCCCTGTGGCGTGCGTGGACGGACGGCAATCTGGAGCTGGCCAGCCCCTATTTCCGCTGGGAATATGCCGAAATCGCCTCGCGGGTCTGTCCCGGCGCGGCGATCGCGGTGTTTCGGCGGGACGGCGAGATCGTCGGCTTCTTCCCGCATCAGCGGCGGGGTGGGGCGGTGCAGCCGCTGGGCGCCCCGATGAACGACTATCACGGTGTCATTGCACCGGTGGGCGAGACGATCACGCTGGAAGAGGTGGCGCGGCTGCTGAAGGCCAAGCGGCTGAACGTGCCCGGCTGGATCGGCGCCGGCGAGACGGGGCAGGCGCGCGAGACGGTGCAGGTCGTCATGCCCGAGCCGGGGTATGACGCCTGGTATGCCGAGCGACGCTCGGCCTTCGGCAAATATTTCAAGGACAAGGAGCGGGCGCGTCGCAGCCTGGAGGCCGAACTGGGGCCGATCCGGGTGGAGCGCGGGCTGCGGGATCCGGCGCTGCTGGATCACCTGATCGCATTGAAAGCGGCGCAGTATCGGCGCTCGGGCTTGCACGACATCTTCGCCTGCGGCTGGACGCGGGATCTGCTGCACGCGCTGATGGTCGAGCCGCGCGCGGACTTCGGCGCCTCGATGGCGTCGATGCACGCAGGCGACAAGCTGGTGGCGGTGGAGTTCTCGCTGCACGCCGGGCGGCATTACCATTTCTGGTTCCCGGTCTATGAGCCTGCGCTGGCGCGCTGTTCGCCGGGCATCCTGCTGAGCATGGACACGATGCGGCTGGCGGCGGTCGAAGGCTTCCGGGTGTTCGACTTCGGGTTCGAGGGCGAGACCTACAAGAAGTATTTCATCAACGCCCGCCAGACGGTGCGCGAGGCCGTGGTTATGCGGCCCGGCGTGAGCCAGGTGCTGGGCGACGTGACGGTGGCTGCGCTGAACCGCGCCGGCGGACGCGGCGAGGCGGTCAGGTCGTCGCTGCGCCGACGCTGGGCCACCATCGAAGCCTGCGAGGCCACGTCGGTCGGGCGACTGAGGGGTGCTGCGGTCGCGGCGCGATCCGCCGTCCAGAAGGTCGCCGCCAAGAAGAAGACGCCGGCGCGCGTCGCCCACGTCTGAAGGAGAAGGTTGCCATGACCGAACGCCGCACCCGCTATCCGGGACCGATCGCCGAGGCGAAGACCCACGCCCACACCCTGATCGATCAGGGCTTCGCCGAGGATGCGGCGCTGGCCGGCGTGCTGGATCGCTATCCGGCCGAGCTGTTCGACATCAACCTGTATGACTACGACGACGAGGGGCAGGTCAGCTTGCGCACCGGCGCGCGCGGTCGGTTGTCGGGCGAGGAGTTGCTGGAGGCTATCAAACAAGGTCGGCTGTGGGTCAATCTGCGCGGGGTCGAGACGGGCTGGCCCGAGCTGTGGGCGGCGGCCATGAAGGACTTCGCCGCGATCCAGGCGACTTATCCGGGGATGCGGGCGGTGCGGAATGCGGGCCAGCTGATCCTGTCGTCGCCCAAGGCGCGGGTGCCCTATCATTTCGATGCAGCGGGGGTGGTGCTGTTCCACCTGCGCGGGCGCAAGCGGCTGTTCGTCTATCCGGGCGACGAAGGGCATCTGCCCGAGCGCAACATGGAACAGGTGGTGGCGCGCCAGACGACCGAGGAACTGCCCTATACGATGGCGTTCGAGAACGACGCGCAGGTCATGGATCTGGAGCCGGGGCGGGCGCTGACCTGGCCGCTGTATGCGCCGCACCGGGTCGAGAATCTGGACCGGTTCTGCGTCAGCCTGTCGATGGATTTCCAGACCTGGCCGTCGCGGTTCAGGAATGGGGCCCTGTTCACCAATGCGGTGATCCGCAGCCGGGGCGGCCGGCCGCGCTTCACGGACGGCATGACGACGCCGGAGCTGGCGGCCCGCTGGGCCGCATCGCTGGCCTTGAAGAAGGCGGGTGCGATGAAGAGCAAGATCGCCAACTTCGAACGCGACTTCGAACCCGAGCTCGGGGCGGCGGACGGCGCAGGGGCACTGAACACAGCGCGTTAATTCGAGTTCATGACCTCGAGTTAAAATGACTTGGGCGCGGGCGGCGCGCACCTTCCCCTGACATTCGGGAAAGGGAAGCCGCACATGAAGACCGCACTGATCGCCGCCGCCGCTGTCGCCGCACTGACAGGACTGGCCGCCGCGCCCGCATCGGCCGCCGAGGTCGAGATCCGCAACGCCGTGGCGCGCGTGGTCGTCATCGTCGAGGATCGCCAGGATATCGGCGTGGAGGTGACGCAAGGCGGTTCACGTCTGCCGGCTATCCAGGTGCGCCGCGAAGGCCGGGACGTGAAGATCGACGGAGGCTTGCGTCGCAACGGCCTCTGGGGCGGCAATGACGGCATCCGCAGCTGCAACTCGGGTCGATCCGACGCGGCCCAGCCAGGCGCGGGCGCGACGGTCGAGGTGCGCGACCTGGGGCGGATCCGCCTGGAAGATGCGCCGCTGATCGTGCTGCGCACGCCGCGTGACGTGGAACTGAGCGCGGGCGGCGCGGTGTTCGGCTCGGTCGGGCGCGGCGCGCGGTCCATCGACCTGAACAGCGGCGGCTGCGGCAACTGGAACATCGCCAATGTGGACGGCGATCTTGAGTTGGGCCTCGGCGGATCGGGGTCGATCCGTGCCGGCACGTCGCGTTCGCTGGAGGCCAACGTCGGCGGCTCCGGTTCCATCGCCGCCGGGCCGACCGGAAACCTGAAGGCGGCGGTGGGCGGATCTGGCAATGTGGACGTGGCCAGCGCCAGCGGCCGGGGCGAACTGTCCATTGGCGGCTCTGGCGGGGTGAACGTGCGTCAGGGCCGGATGGACAAGCTGTCGGTCGCCATCGGCGGCTCGGGCGATGTCCGCTACGGCGGCGCGACCCGCGATCTGGATGTCGCCATCGCCGGGTCGGGCAGCGTCCGCGTCGCCTCGGCCACAGGTTCGGTGTCTCGTTCCGTCGTCGGATCGGGAACCCTGCATATCGGGCGTTAAGACCCGTTTCTCCGCCGCGAGAGGAAAGACCCCCGGTCGTGGAACCCCGGGGGTCTTTTTCGTGCGGGCTTAGGCCAAGAAAAAGCCCCGGCGGATGGCTCCGCCGGGGCTCTTCGTCTTGGTTCAACGATCGCCGATTAGGAGACGTTGCCGCGGAACAGCGACGACAGGACGCTGTTGACGTTGCGGCCCAGGTTGGCGCCGGCGCGGTCACGCGCTTGCAGACCGCCACCGAAGTTGTAGCGGACGCCGACTTCGAAGGCGTCAACGGTGACGTCGAAGTCTTTCAGTTCCGAGCGGTCGTAGCCAGCGTAAACGCTGTAAGGCGACGCGGCGAAGGCGTATTCGGCGTTGACGCCGGCCGACCAGCCGTCGGTGCTCGAACCGTTGACGTCCAGGTCGGAGTACGAGGCGCGAGCGGCCAGGCGCAGAGCCGGCGTGGCGTAGAAGGCGGCTTCACCACCAACGGTCCACAGGTCGGCGTCCGAGAAGGTGCCGTACGAAGCGACGCCGGTCAGGGTGGCGCGGTCGAAGTACTTCTGGCCTTCGGCGCCGAAGGTCACCAGCGTTTGACCGGCCGGCAGTTCTTCACCGGAGACGAAGCCGCCGAAGCGCATGTCTTCGATGGCCTTGGTCAGGTGCACGGCGCCCGACAGAGCGGTTTCGTCACCCAGGTCCGAGTCGGAGTAGGTGCCGGCGGCGTTGAAGGTCACAGTCCAGTCGCCGAAGGCAGGGGTGGCGACAACGCCGTCGATCTTGGCGCCGTCCAGATCCGTGTCGAACGGGCCGAACTCGGTCTTGGCGTGGTCATACGCAACGCCGACCGAACCGATGGCGTCTTGAGCGAACGCCGGAGCGGCGAACAGCGTAGCAGCGGCGGCGGTGGCGAGAAGGATCGTCTTCATTTTCTTTTGTCCTTAGCAGTCTGTGCCCGGAAGGGAGCCCGAGGAGGGCGGCTGCTATCAGCCAGGGTCGAAGCTGAGCAATAAACCGACGTTCGATGTTCGTCCGTCGCAAAGCTGTTGCACGACTGTCACGCGTTGCGGCGGGAATGTGTCACCGAAGGGGAGGTCCTGCGGCAAGGGGTTAACGGCCGGTCATTTCCTGGTCGTGGCCCGTGCTCGCCTGAGTGTGCGGAGATGAATTGGGAGGCCGGTGAGCCGACGGCGCCTCTACTGCCAGCGGCGTAGCCAGGGGTCCCCTCGTCAATGGCGCTCGCGCGGGGCGGCGATGGTCACGGCGGCGTCGAGCTGCATCGACTTCGCTGCGCCTATAAGAGAAGGCGACATGATCGAACTGGCGTCGCGGGCGATGAAGGTCGCCGCGCATCGGCGACTATGGACCTCGAACTGTCGCCCGAGGCGCTGTTGACGGCCGACCGGCGGCGGAGTTCGTGATAGCGGCGGTCGATGAAGTGGGTTGATCAAGCCCGATTTCGCAGGCCGCGTCGGCCCTCGAAACGGCCTGACGAAATCCCGTCGCCGCCTTGGTTTCGCCGCTTGACGAAATCGGAATCACTAGGCATAAGCCCCACTCTTGTTGGACCGGCTGTGCAGCGAACCCCTCGGGGCAGGTTGCAGACGCGGTTCGCAGGAACGACCTGAGACCCTGTTCTTTGCAGTGACCCAGGACTTAAACGGCCTTCGCGGGTGACTGCGTGGGCCGATCGTTTTTGCGGATTTGCGTTCCCTGAGGGCTTTTTGCCCGAAGGCCTTCGGTCTTTGAAATGGTTCACAGGGACGCGGTCCTCCGACCGCATTGGAAGTAAGCACCGATATGGATCAAAGCATCCGCATCAGGCTCAAGGCCTTTGATCACCGCGTCCTCGATTTCTCGACGCGCGAGATCGTTAATACCGCCAAGCGCACCGGCGCGACCGTTCGCGGTCCGATTCCGCTGCCGACCCTGATCGAGAAGTTCACCGTGAACCGCTCACCGCACGTCGATAAGAAGTCGCGTGAGCAGTTTGAAATCCGCACGCACAAACGCGTGCTCGACATCGTCGACCCCACCCCGCAGACCGTGGACGCGCTCATGAAGCTCGACCTGTCCGCCGGTGTGGACGTCGAGATCAAGATTTAAAGTAGAAAGAGGCGGGATCCGATGCGCACGGGCGTGATCGCCAAGAAGCTGGGCATGACCCGCGTGTTCGCCGATGACGGCGCGCACGTACCGGTCACTGTGCTGCAGCTCGACGGCTGCCAAGTCGTCGGCCAACGTACCCAGGAGCGTGACGGTTACGTCGCTCTCCAGCTGGGCGCTGGCACGAAGAAGGCCAAGAACACCAACAAGGCTCAACGCGAGACCTTCGCCAAGGCGGAAGTCGAACCGAAAGCCTATGTGACCGAGTTCCGCGTCGACGCGGACGGTCTGCTGGACGTGGGCGCCGAACTGTCGGCCGAACACTTCCTGGTAGGCCAGAAGGTCGACATCCAGGGCGAGACCATCGGTAAGGGTTTCGCCGGCGCCATGAAGCGCTGGAACTTCGGCGGCCTTCGCGCCTCCCACGGCGTTTCGGTCTCGCACCGTTCGCACGGTTCGACGGGTAACCGTCAGGACCCGGGTCGCACGTTCCCCGGCAAGAAGATGGCCGGCCATTACGGCACGGAAACCGTCACCACCCAGAACCTGACCGTCGTCCGCGTGGACGCCGAGCGTGGCCTGATCCTGATCAAGGGCGCTGTCCCTGGTCATGACGGCAGCTACGTTAAGGTTCGCGACGCCATCAAGAAGGCTCGCCCGGCTGACGCTCCGTTCCCCGGTGCGCTGAAGTCGAGCAAGTCTGCTGCTCAACCCGCCTCGACCCCGGCTGAAGAAGCCTCCGTCGAAGCGACCGAAGGCGGTGAAGCGTAATGAAACTCTCTGTCATCCAACTCGACGGCAAGGCTGCTGGCGACGTGGAACTGTCGGACGCCGTCTTCGGCATCTCCGACATTCGCGGCGACATCCTGGCCCGCACCGTCAACTGGCAACTGGCCAAGCGCCGCGCCGGTACGCACAAGGTTCAAACCCGCAACGAGAACTCTCGTACGGGTAAGAAGATGTACAAGCAAAAGGGCACCGGCGGCGCTCGTCACGGTTCGCGCCGTGCACCGCAGTTCGTTGGTGGTTCGCGCGCCTTTGGTCCGATCGTTCGCGATCACGGTTTCTCGCTGCCTAAGAAGATCCGCGCGCTGGCCCTGCGTCACGCCCTGTCTTCCAAGGTCAAGTCGGGCGACCTGATCATCGTCGACACCGTTTCGGTCAAGGAAGCCAAGACCGCCTCGCTGCGCGAGACGCTCGGCAAGCTGGGCTGGACCAAGGCTCTCATCATCGCGGGTCCCGAAGTCGATACGAACTTCGGCCTGGCCGCTCGCAACATCCCGCACATCGACGTCCTGCCGAACGCCGGCCTGAACGTCTATGACATCCTGCGGGCTGACAAGCTGGTCCTGACCAAGGCCGCCATCGAGGCGATCGAGGCCCGCTTCAGCGATAAGGAAGCTGCGTAATGGCTGCTCAACCTACCGCCAAACACTACGACACGATCCTCTCGCCGATCATCACCGAGAAGGCGACGATCCTGTCCGAGCAGAACAAGGTCGTCTTCCGCGTCTCCGACACGGCGACCAAGGACGAGATCGCAGCTGCGGTCGAAAGCCTGTTCAAAGTCAACGTCCTGAAGGTCAACACCCTGGTTCAAAAGGGCAAGACCAAGCGCTTCCGGGGTATCCTGGGTCGCCGGGTCGACATCAAAAAAGCGATCGTGACGCTGGCCGACGGCCAGTCGATCGACGTCACCACGGGGCTCTGATCAGATGGCCTTGAAACATTACAATCCGACCTCGCCGGGCCGTCGCGCCCTCGTGCTGGTCGACCGTTCGGAGCTCCACAAGGGCCGTCCGGAAAAGTCGCTGACCGAAGGCCTGACCAAGTCGGGCGGACGCGGGCAGGGCGGTCGCATCGCGGTCCGCTTCCGCGGCGGCGGCGCCAAGACCCTGTACCGCAAGATCGACTTCAAGCGTCGTAAGTGGGACATGGTCGGCACGGTCGAGCGCCTGGAATACGATCCGAACCGCACGGCCTTCATCGCCCTCGTGACCTACGAAGACGGCGAGAAGACCTACATCATCGCGCCGCAACGCCTTAAGGCTGGCGACACGGTGATCGCGGGCGAAAAGACCGACGTGAAGCCGGGCAACGCCATGCCGCTTCGTTCGATGCCGGTGGGTACGATCATCCACAACATCGAAATGAAGCCGGGCAAGGGTGCTCAGCTGGCCCGTTCGGCCGGCGCCTACGCCCAGCTGGTGGGTCGCGATCAGGGCTACGCCCAGATCCGTCTCGGCTCGGGCGAACTGCGCATGGTCCTGGACGGCTGCATCGCCACGGTGGGCGCGGTTTCGAACCCCGACCACATGAACCAGAACCTGGGCAAGGCCGGTCGCAAGCGTCACATGGGCTTCCGCCCGCACGTTCGCGGCGTCGCCATGAACCCGATCGACCACCCGCATGGTGGTGGTGAAGGCCGGACCTCTGGTGGTCGCACCCCGGTTACCCCGTGGGGCAAGGACACCAAGGGCACCCGTACCCGCAAGAACAAGGCTACGGACAAGTATATCATCCGTACCCGCCACGTTAAGAAGGCTCGCTAAGAATGGCCCGCTCCTCCTGGAAAGGCCCGTTTGTCGACGGGTATCTGCTCAAGAAGGCCGACGCCGTTCAAACGTCGGGCCGCAAGGACGTGATCAAGACCTGGTCGCGCCGCTCCACCATCCTGCCGCAGTTCGTCGGTCTGACGTTCGGCGTCCATAACGGTCAGAAGCACGTGCCCGTGTCGGTCTCGGAAGAGATGGTCGGCATGAAGCTCGGCGAGTTCGCCCCGACCCGGAGTTTCCCGGGTCACGCGGCGGACAAGAAGGCCAAAAGGAAGTAACTGATGGCCCAGACAAAAAATGAGCGTCGGGTCGCCCCGACCGAGGCCCGCGCCAAGCTGGTCAACGTACGCATCAGCCCGCAAAAGCTGGGCCTGGTCGCCGCATCGATCCGCGGCATGCCGGTCCAGAAGGCGCTGAACGAGCTGGAATTCAGCCGCAAGCGTATCGCGACCGACGTCCGCAAGGTCCTGTATTCGGCGATCTCGAACGCCGAGAACAACCACAACCTCGACATCGACAACCTTGTCGTCGCCGAGGCCTATGTGGGCAAGAACCTGGTGATGAAGCGTTTCGCGAGCCGTGCTCGTGGTCGTTCGTCGCGCATCCTGAAACCGTTCAGCGAGATCACCATCGTGGTCCGTGAAGCCGGCGAGGCCGCCTGATGGGTCAGAAAATCAATCCGATCGGTCTGCGCCTCGGCGTGAACCGTACGTGGGACAGCCGTTGGTTTGCCGCCGGCGCCGACTACTCCCGCCTGCTGCACCAGGACCTGAAGCTACGCGAGTGGCTGCGGGAACGCCTGGGCGCCGCTGGCGTCTCGCGCATCATCATCGAGCGCCCGCACAAGAAGTGCCGGATCACCATCTACGCCGCCCGTCCGGGCGTCGTGATCGGTAAGAAGGGCGCTGACATCGAGAAGCTCCGTAAGGACATCTCGGCGCGCACCGAAGGTGAAGTTCACCTGAACATCATCGAAGTCCGCAAGCCGGAAACCGATGCGCAGCTGATCGCTGAAAACATCGCGCAACAACTGGAACGCCGCGTGGCCTTCCGTCGCGCCATGAAGCGTTCGATGCAGTCGGCGATGCGTCTCGGCGCCAAGGGCATTCGTATGAATGTCTCGGGCCGTCTGGGCGGTGCGGAAATCGCACGTATGGAATGGTATCGCGAAGGTCGCGTGCCGCTTCACACGCTGCGCGCCGACATCGACTATGGCTTCTACGAAGCCAAGACGACCTACGGCATCATCGGCGTGAAGGTCTGGGTCTTTAAGGGTGAAGTGCTGGAGCACGATCCCATGGCGCAGGACAAGCGTTGGGCCCAGGAAGCTTCGGGTCCGTCCTCGAACGAAGGCCGCGAACGCGGCGGCCCCCGTGGCGACCGCGGTCCGCGTCGCGACCGGGGACGTGAGAACTAAGTCATGTTGCAACCGAAGAAGACCAAGTACCGCAAGGCCTTCAAGGGCCGGATCCATGGCTCGGCCAAGGGTGGCTTCTCGCTGAACTTCGGGTCGTATGGCCTGAAGACGCTGGAGCCGGAACGCATCACTGCGCGTCAGATCGAAGCGGCTCGCCGCGCGATCACCCGCCAGATGAAGCGTCAGGGCCGCGTCTGGATCCGCGTCTTCCCCGACCTGCCCGTCACGGGCAAGCCGGCTGAAGTCCGGATGGGTAAGGGCAAGGGCGCCGTGGACCACTGGGCCGCGCGCTGCCACCCTGGCCGTATCCTGTTTGAAATCGACGGCGTTCCGGACGATGTCGCCCGCGAAGCGCTCCGTCTCGGCGCAGCCAAGCTGCCGGTCCGCACCAAGGTGGTGACCCGCATCGACGCCGGCGTCGCTCATGTCGAGGTAGCCGCCTGATGACCAAGATCGCCGACTTGCGGTCGCAAACGACCGACCAACTGTCCGACGAGCTGCTGAAGCTCAAGAAGGAACAGTTCAACCTGCGCTTCCAGGCGGCCACCGGCCAAATGGAAAAGACTCACCGCGTTGGTGAAGTCCGCAAAGACATCGCACGCATCTCGACGCTTCTGCGCGAGCAGCGTGCGGCCTCGTAAGGAAACGAATATGCCCAAGCGAATTCTTGAAGGCGTGGTCGTGTCCGACAAGGGCGAAAAGACCGTCGTCGTGAAGGTGGAGCGCACGCTGCTTCACCCTGTTCTGAAGAAGATCGTTCGTCTTTCGAAGAAGTACCACGCGCACGACGAAGCCAACGCGCTCAAAGTCGGCGACATCGCTCGCATCGTCGAGTGCGCCCCGAAATCCAAACTGAAGCGCTGGGAAGTCCTTTCCACCGCCTCGGCCTCGTAATCAGAAGGATCTGATCTTATGATCCAGATGCAAACTAACCTGGAAGTGGCCGATAATTCGGGCGCCCGCCGGGTCATGTGCATCAAGGTGTTGGGCGGCTCCAAGCGCCGCTACGCCTCGATCGGCGACACAATCGTCGCCTCCGTGAAGGAAGCCATCCCTCGCGGCCGCGTGAAGAAGGGCGACGTCGTTCGCGCCATCGTCGTGCGCACCGCCAAGGACATCCAACGCAAGGACGGCTCGGTCATCCGTTTTGACAAGTCGGCCGCCGTCATCGTCAACAAGCAGAACGAGCCTGTCGGCACGCGGATCTTCGGCCCGGTTCCTCGCGAACTGCGCGCCAAGAACCACATGAAGATCATCTCGCTGGCTCCGGAGGTCCTGTAACATGGCCGCCAAGATCAAGAAGGGCGACCGCGTCGTCGTCCTCACCGGCAAGGACAAGGGCCGCACGGGCAACGTGCTGAAGGTCCTGCCTACCGAAAACCGCGTCCTCGTCGAAGGCTGCAACATGGTTCAGCGCCACACGCGCCCGAGCCAGGCTGACCCGCAGGGCGGTATCAAGAACAAGGAAGCCTCGCTTCACCTGTCGAACGTCGCGATCGCCGACGCCAACGGCAAGGCGACCCGCGTCGGCTTCAAGATCGATGGGGACACCAAGGTCCGCATCGCCAAGACGACGGGAGACGTCATCTGATGGCTACCGAAAAGTACGCCCCGCGCCTCAAGGTCGAGTATCAAGCTCGCATCCGCCAGGTGATGAAGGAAAAGTTCGGCTACACGAACGAAATGCAGGTGCCCAAGCTGGACAAGATCGTCCTGAACATGGGCATCGGTGAAGCTGTCGCGGACTCCAAGAAGGCGAACACCGCCCTCAAGGATCTGACGGCCATCGCCGGTCAGAAGGCTGTCGCCACTAAGGCCCGTAACTCCATCGCCGGCTTCAAGCTGCGCGAAGGCATGGTCATCGGCGGCAAGGTCACGCTGCGCGGCGAACAGATGTACGAGTTCCTGGACCGGTTCATCACGATCGCGCTGCCGCGCGTGAAGGATTTCCGTGGTCTGAAGGGCACGTCCTTCGATGGTCGCGGCAACTACGCCACGGGTCTGAAGGAACACATCGTGTTCCCGGAGATCAACTACGACCAGATCGATCAGATGTGGGGCATGGACATTGTCGTCTGCACCACGGCCAAGACCGATGAGGAAGCCAAGGCTCTCCTCACCGAGTTCAAGTTCCCGTTCGTGAAGAACTGAGCGGGAAGGGAAGAGCACAATGGCTAAGAAAAGCGCCGTAAACCGTAACGAAGCCGTCAAGGCCCTGGTTGCGAAGTATGCCGCGAAGCGGGCCGCCCTGAAGGCGACCGCCAACGACGAAAACCTGCCGCTGGAGGAGCGCTTCGATGCGCGCCTGAAGCTGGCTGAACTGCCGCGCAACTCCGCGCCGAGCCGCATTCGCAACCGTTGCGAAGTGACGGGTCGTCCGCGGGCGTTCTATCGCAAGCTCAAGATGAGCCGGATTGCGCTGCGTGAACTCGGCAACCAGGGCCAGATCCCTGGCCTGACGAAATCCAGCTGGTAAGGGGAGCGAACAGACATGATGATCAACGATCCCCTGAGCGACATGATCGCTCGCATCAAGAACGCGGCGACCCGCAAGCGTTCCAAGGTGCTGACCCCCGCTTCTCGTCTGCGTCAGCGCGTCCTCGACGTGCTGCAGGACGAAGGCTACATCCGCGGCTACAACCTGGTTCAGAACCCGGGTGAGTTTCCGCAGTTCGAGATCGAGCTGAAGTACTTCGACGGTCAGCCCGTCATCGCCGAGATCGCTCGCGTGTCCAAGCCGGGCCGCCGCGTCTATTCGGCGATCGGCGATCTGAAGCCGATCAAGAACGGCCTCGGCATCTCGATCCTCTCGACTTCGAAGGGCGTCATGTCCGACGCCTCCGCCCGCGACGCTAACGTCGGTGGCGAAGTCCTTTGCAGGGTCTACTGATATGTCCCGTATTGGCAAGAAAACCATCGCAGTGCCGAAGGGCGTGACTGTCACGCTCGACGGCCAGAGCGTCACCGTGAAGGGCCCCAAGGGCGAAAGCTCCTGGACCGTCGCAGACGAAATCGAAGTCACCCAGGAAGGCGACGAACTGTCGCTGGGTCTGCGGTCGGACACGCAACGCGGTCGCGCGATGTGGGGCCTGTCGCGCACCCTGGTCGACAACATGGTCGTTGGCGTCACCACGGGCTTCGAAAAGTCGCTTGAACTGGTCGGCGTGGGTTACCGCGCCGCGATGAAGGGCGACGCCCTGTCGCTGCAACTCGGCTTCTCGCACGAAGTCGATATCGCTCCGCCGGCCGGCGTCAGCTTCGCAGTGCCGAAGCAAACCGAGATCAAGGTCTCGGGCGCTGACAAGCAAGCCGTCGGTCAGATCGCCGCGGTCATCCGCAAGCTGCGTCCGCCGGAGCCCTACAAGGGCAAGGGCGTCCGTTACGCGGGCGAGAAGGTCCGTCGCAAGGAAGGCAAGAAGAAGTAAGTCATGGCTCTTTCTCTTCGACAACAAGCCAAGCGCCGCTCGGAGCGCACTCGTCGCCGCCTGAAGGCTGTCGCCAACGGTCGTCTGCGTCTGTCGGTCAGCCGTTCGGACAAGAACATCTCGGCCCAGATCATCGACGACGCCCAAGGCGTGACCGTCGCGTCTGCCTCGTCGCTGGAAGGCGGCAAGGGCAAGCGTGGTTCGGACACCGCTGCGGCCGCCGCGATCGGCAAGCTGATCGCCGAACGCGCCATCGAGAAGGGCGTCAAGGACGTCGTCTTCGACCGTGGCGAGTACATCTATCATGGACGGGTCAAGGCGCTGGCGGAAGCCGCGCGTGAAGCCGGCCTGAACTTCTAAGGGACGCGACAGATGGCGCATCAACCCCAACGTGGCGGCGGCGGCAACGACCGCAACCGTCGTGACAACCGCAATGGCCCCCAAGCCGATGGTCCGGATTCGGACATCGTCGAGAAGCTGGTCCACATCAACCGCGTCGCCGCCACCGTCAAAGGCGGCCGTCGTTTCTCGTTCGCAGCCCTGATGGTCGTCGGTGACGGCAAGGGCCGCGTCGGCTTCGGTCACGGCAAGGCGCGCGAAGTGCCGGAAGCCATCCGCAAGGCGACCGAAGAAGCCAAGAAGACCATGATCCGCGTTCCGCTTCGCGAGAACCGCACCCTGCACCACGACGGCAACGGCCGTTGGGGCGCCGGCAAGATCATGATGCGCGCTGCCCCTCCCGGGACCGGCGTCATCGCAGGTGGTCCGATGCGCGCCGTGCTCGAAACCCTCGGCGTTCAGGACGTCGTGGGCAAGTCGACCGGTTCGTCGAACCCCTACAACATGATCCGCGCGACGTTCGAAGCGCTGAAGGTCCAGTCCTCGCCCCGCCAGGTCGCGTCCAAGCGCGGCAAGAAGGTCGCGGATCTGATGGGCCGTCGCAACGACGGCGCTTCGACGCCTGAAGCTGTGGAGTCCTAATCATGGCCCCGTCCAAGAAGACCGACGCCAAGACCGTCACCGTCAAGCAGACCGGTTCGCCGATCCGCCGCAAGAACGACCAGCGCGCCACCCTGGTGGGCCTGGGTCTGAACCGCCTGGGTCGTGAATCGACCCTGGAAGACACGCCTTCGGTTCGTGGGATGATCGCCAAGGTCGCCCACCTGACCGAGATCGTCGAAAAGTAAGCCGTTTCGCCCTCTCCCGGACCCGGGGGAGGGCGTTTCTGCACTTGCGAATACCCCAAGGGTCGCCTATCAGCGGCCCTTAAATTTTTACAGCCGAGTCCGGATCAATGGTCCGGGCGCTAGCACCCGAAAGGATCAGGCATATGAAACTGAACGAAATCCGCGACAACGAAGGCGCGCACAAGAAGCGCATGCGTGTCGGCCGTGGCCCCGGTTCGGGCAAGGGCAAGACCGCTGGCCGTGGCGTCAAGGGTCAGAAGTCGCGTTCGGGCGTCGCCATCGGCGGCTTCGAAGGCGGCCAAATGCCGCTGTACATGCGTATGCCCAAGCGCGGCTTCAACAACGCCAACGCTCTGAAGCTGGCTGAAGTGAACCTGTGGCGCCTGCAAGACGCCATCGATGCTGGCAAGCTGGACGCAAAATCGGAACTCAAGGGCGACGCCTTGGTTGCCGCCGGCGTGATCCGTCGCGTCAAGGACGGCGTGCGCCTGCTGGGCACCGGTGAGCTGAAGCAAGCGCTGAACCTGGTCGTCTGGTCGGCGACTTCGGGCGCCATCAAGGCCATCGAAGCCGCTGGCGGTTCGCTCGTGCAAGAGCGCATCGCCGCCGAAGCCAAGGCCGCTGCACGCGTCGAGAAGCGCAACCTGGCCAAGGGCAAGGTTCCGCCCGCCAAGCCGCGTCTCGGCGACGAGAACAAGATCTCGGCCCGCACCAAGCGCGCCGCCGCAAAAGCCTAAGCCACGCGTCGTCGCGGCTATTAGGCCGTGGCCTGATTACACCTGCGACGACGAAAGAACGGAAGCGGCCTCGCAAGAGCGCCGCTTCTCGCCTATCTGACGACTCAATCTGTCGTGGGGACGCATAATGGCTTCGGCCGCAGAACAACTCGCCGCCAATATGAACATGGGCTCGTTCGCGAAAGCGACCGAGCTGCACAAGCGCCTGCTGTTCACGCTGGGCGCGCTCCTGGTCTATCGGATCGGGACGTACGTGCCGATTCCGGGCATCAACTCGCAGGCCTTCCTGCAGTTCTTCCAGGACCCGTCGGGTCAGCGCGGCATCCTGGACATGTTCAACATGTTCTCGGGCGGCGCGGTCGAGCGCATGGCCATCTTCGCGCTGAACGTGATGCCGTACATCTCGGCCTCGATCATCGTGCAGCTGATGGGCACCGTGTATCCGCCCTGGGAGAAGCTGAAGAAGGAAGGCGGCGAAAGCGGCCGCAAGCAGCTGAACCAGTACACCCGCTATCTGACGGTGTTCCTGGCGCTGGCGCAGTCCTTCGGCATCGCGGCGGGTCTGAACAGCACGGCTGGCCTGGTGGACAACCCCGGCATCTTCTTCATCGCCTCGACGGTCGTGACCCTGACCGGCGGCACCATGTTCCTGATGTGGCTGGGCGAGCAGGTGACGGCGCGCGGCGTCGGCAACGGCATCTCGCTGATCATCTTCGCCGGTATCGTGGCGGTCCTGCCGTCCACCATCGCGCGCCTGCTGGGCCTGGCCCAGCAAGGCCAGATGTCGGCCTTCGCCCTGCTGTTCATCGCCGTGCTGGCGGTGGCCACCGTGGTCTTCATCGTCTTCATGGAACGCGCCCAGCGCCGGCTTCTGATCCAGTATCCGAAGCGCCAGGAGGGCAACCGCATGGCCGGGGGCGAGCGTTCGTTCCTGCCGCTGAAGGTCAACACCGCGGGCGTGATCCCGCCGATCTTCGCCTCGTCGCTGCTGATGCTGCCGACGACGGTCGCGACCATGACGGCCAACGCCGATCTGCCCAGCTGGATGAGCTGGCTGCCGCTGGTGACGGCGCAGCTGACGCACGGCCAGCCGCTGTTCATGGCGCTGTATGCCGCCCTGATCGTCTTCTTCTGCTTCTTCTACACCTCGATCACCTTCAATCCCGAGGACACGGCCGAGAACCTGCGCAAATACGGCGGCTTCCTGCCGGGCATCCGTCCGGGCAAGCGCACGGCGGAATATCTGGACTATGTCCTGACCCGTCTGACCGTGATCGGCGCCGCCTACATCACCGCCGTCTGCCTGCTGCCGGAGTTCCTGGTCGCCCAGATGGGCAACAGCCTGTACTTTGGCGGAACGTCTATCTTGATCGTCGTCTCGGTCACGATGGACACTGTGGCCCAGATCCAGTCCCAACTGCTGGCGCACCAGTACGAAGGCCTGATCAAGAAGGCGAAGCTGCGCGGTCGTGGCGGTCGTGGCGCGCCCACGCCCGTGCGCCGCTAGGTCTTAAGCTGACAGACGCCCAGGGGAGGGCTGAAGCATGAACTTGATCCTGTTCGGACCGCCGGCGGCGGGCAAGGGCACCCAGGCGAAGCGGCTGGTGGAAGAGAAGGGCATGGTCCAGCTCTCCACCGGCGACATGCTGCGCGCGGCGATCGCCTCTGGCTCGGAGCTGGGGCTCAAGGTCAAGGACGTGCTGGCGCGTGGCGATCTCGTCACCGACGAGATCGTCATCGCCCTGATCGAGGATCGTCTGACCGAGGCCGAGGCCGCCGGCGGCGCCATCTTCGACGGCTTCCCCCGCACCGTGGCCCAGGCCGAGGCGCTAGACGAGATGTTGGCCAAGCGCGGCGTTCAGATCGACGCCGTCGTGCGACTGAAGGTCGATGACCACGCCCTGACCGAACGGATCGCCAAGCGGTTCGCGGAGCAGGGCCGGCCCGACGACAATCCCGAATCGTTCAAGGTCCGGCTCGAGGCCTACAACCGCAACACCGCGCCGCTGCTTCCTTATTACGAAGCCCAGGGCAAGCTGACGCAGGCTGACGGCATGGGCTCCATCGAGTCCGTGGCCAAGGCCATCGACGAGGCCCTGGCCTGATTTGCGGTTTCAGGCGTTGATCGCCTGATGACCGAACATGCCGACCCCAGACCCGAGGAGACCCGCCTGCGTCGCTGGCGAATGGCGGGTATCTTTATTGCCGTCGCTGTCGCCGAGATCGGCCTGTTCCTGCTGCTGGGGCGTGTGAGGGGGCCGGCCCAGACGCCTGTGGTCGAACCCCCGCCGTTCGAGGTCGTGCTCTACGATCCCCCGCCGCCAATCTCGACCGAACCGCCCGCGCCAGAGACGGGTGGCGGCGCGCCCGCAGCGCCCTCTGTCATTCACACGCCGCCGCCTCCGCCCAGGGAACGCCCGCGCGAGGTTCCTGCGCCGCCCATAAAGGCGCCTGAACCCGCGCCCTTGGTCGGCATCGCTCCGGTTCCGTCGCTCCAGCCCGGCTTTGGCCAGGGCGGGCAGGGGACAGGCAGCGGTGCTGGCGTCGGATCCGGCGCCGGTCCGGGGAGCGGCTCGACCGGCCCGCGCCTTGTCACCGGCCCCACCATCGGTCAGATTCGCGCCAACCACCCCTCGGGCGCGCGCAGCCGCTATGGCCGGGTGGAACTGTCCTGTATCATCCGCCTGGACAGCCGGCTGGATGGTTGTCGCGTGGTGGAGGAGACGCCGCCCGGCCTGGGCTTCGGCGCGGCGGGCCTTCAGGTCTCGGGCTTCTTCCGTTTCCAGCCCCCCACCGAAAACGGCCGACCCGTCGAGGGGCAGCGGGTCACTGTCGGCGTGGACTTCGGCCGTCCGCCGCGTTGAGGCGCCTCCAGATGTTGACGCCTCGTGAATCACATGTATAAGGGCGCCTTCCCGCGAAGGGCGCCACGCTCCTGGTCTGTTGACCGGAGCGTTTGTTGCGTCTGACTAACGCGTATCTGGAGAATTTCGTGGCCCGTATTGCTGGCGTCAACATCCCGACCAACAAGCGCGTAGAGATCGCGCTTCAGTATATCCATGGCATCGGCCCCGCCGCCGCCAAGGACATCACCGAGAAGGTGGGCATCGAAGCCGCCCGCCGCGTGAACCAGCTGACGGACGCCGAAGTCCTGTCGATCCGCGAAACGATCGACAAGGATCACACCGTCGAGGGCGACCTGCGCCGCGAGACGTCGATGAACATCAAGCGTCTGATGGACCTGGCCTGCTACCGCGGCCTGCGTCACCGCAAGGGCCTGCCGGTCCGCGGTCAGCGCACCCATACGAACGCCCGCACCCGCAAGGGTCCCGCCAAGCCGATCGCCGGCAAGAAGAAGTAAGACAGACACATGGCCAAGGAACCGGGTCGCGTAAAGAAGCGCGAGCGCAAGAACATCACCTCGGGCGTCGCCCACGTGAATGCTTCGTTCAACAACACCATGATCACGATCACCGATGCCCAGGGCAACGCGATCTCGTGGTCTTCGGCCGGACACATGGGCTTCAAGGGTTCGCGTAAGTCGACCCCTTACGCCGCCCAGATGGCCGCTGAAGACGCCGGCAAGAAGGCTCAGGAACACGGCGTGAAGACGCTGGAAGTGAACGTCTCGGGTCCGGGTTCCGGCCGTGAGTCGGCCCTGCGCGCTCTGCAGTCGGTCGGCCTGACGATCACGACCATCCGCGACGTCACGCCGATGCCGCACAATGGTTGCCGTCCGCCCAAGCGTCGTCGCGTCTAAGCGACACCGCCTAAAGCACCCCCATCTCCGTCCGCTCCATCATGGCCTCGTCGACAAGGCCGGAGCAGGCGAAACCCGTTCGAGGGACAAAATGATCGAAAGAAACTGGCAAGAGCTGATCC
Source organism: Brevundimonas sp. AC546 (assembly GCF_979258305.1). Lineage (NCBI taxonomy): Bacteria > Pseudomonadati > Pseudomonadota > Alphaproteobacteria > Caulobacterales > Caulobacteraceae > Brevundimonas > Brevundimonas sp. AC546. The sequence continues at coordinate 933,067 of NZ_OZ409849.1, read as the reverse complement.
GTCCCGAGAAGCCGCAGATCGAGATCGGTTCCGACGCCCAGCGCAAGGCGCGCCTGGTGGCCGAACCTCTCGAGCGTGGCTTCGGCGTGACGCTTGGCAACGCGCTCCGTCGCGTTCTGCTGTCCTCGCTGCAAGGCGCGGCTGTCACGGCCATCCAGATCGACGGCGTCGTTCATGAATTCTCGTCGCTGGAAGGCGTGCGGGAAGACGTGGTCGACATCGTCCTGAACATCAAGCAACTGGCGCTGCGCATGCACGCCGAAGGCCCCAAGCGCATGACGCTGCGCGCCACGGGTCCCGGCGCCGTGACGGCCGGCCAGATCGACGTGCCGGCGGACATCGAGGTTCTGAACCCCGATCACGTCATCTGCACGCTGGACGACGGTGCGTCGGTCCGCATGGAACTGACCGTCCAGAACGGCAAGGGCTATGTCGCCGCCGAACTGAACCGTCCGGAAGATGCGCCGATCGGCCTGATCGCCGTCGACGCCCTTTATTCGCCGGTCAAGAAGGTCGCTTATCGCGTCGAGCCGACCCGTCAGGGCCAGTCGCTGGATTACGACAAGCTGCTGCTGGAAGTCGAAACCAACGGTGCGGTCACGCCGGTTGACGCCGTCGCTTATGCGGCGCGCATCCTGCAGGACCAGCTCCAGATCTTCATCACCTTCGAAGAGCCCAAGAAGGCTGTCGAGCAGTCGGACGGCAAGCCCGACCTGCCCTTCAACCCGGCGCTGCTGAAGAAGGTGGACGAGCTGGAACTGTCGGTCCGTTCGGCCAACTGCCTGAAGAACGACAACATCGTCTACATCGGCGACCTGATCCAGAAGACCGAGGGCGAAATGCTTCGCACCCCGAACTTCGGCCGCAAGTCGCTGAACGAGATCAAGGAAGTTCTGACGACGATGGGCCTCAGCCTCGGCATGGACGTGCCGAACTGGCCCCCCGAAAACATCGAAGACCTGGCCAAGAAGTTCGACGACCAGATCTAAGTTCAACCCTCCGCCCGTCTCCCCTTCGGGAGATGTCGGGGCGGTTAGAAGATTACGGTGTCAGGTCTCGCGAGAGATACCTTCGCCGGAGTAGGAGAGACCCAGATGCGCCACGGCGCCGCCCATCGTAAACTCGGTCGCACGAGCAGCCACCGCACCGCCATGTTCGCGAACATGGCCGCCTCGCTGATCAAGCACGAGCAGATCACCACGACCCTGCCCAAGGCGAAGGAATTGCGTCCCTTCGTCGAGAAGCTGGTCACCCTCGCCAAGAAGGGCGACCTGCACGCTCGTCGTCAAGCCATCAGCCAGGTTCGCGACGTGCCGCAAGTCGGCAAGCTGTTTGAAACGCTCGGCCCGCGCTACAGCGAGCGTAACGGCGGCTATATCCGCATCATGAAGGCTGGCTTCCGTCACGGCGACAACGCCCCGATGGCCGTCATCGAGTTCGTCGATCGCGACGTCGAAGCCAAGGGCAAGGACTCCGGTCCGGTCCTGGCCTTTGAAGGCGGCGACGAAGACTAAAGATTTGGTCGCATGACCAAACGCCGGAAGGGCGGTCGGAGCACTCCGACCGCCCTTTTGCTTTGCGCGGACACGGGGCATGAGGGGTGGATGAGCGTCGCCATCATTGATTTCCGTCCCAACCACGCCGCCGTCTGGGCGCAGCTGAACACGGCATGGCTGGCCGAGGGCGGGTTCGCCGTCGAGGCCAAGGATCGGCTCGCCATCGACGATCCGCAGGGCGTCTTCCTGGACAAGGGCGGGCGCATCTTCATCGCCGAGCGGGACAGGGAGGCCGTGGGATGCTGCGCCCTGGTTCCGACCGACGACGGGGTCGAGGTCTGCAAGATGACGGTCACGCCCGCCGCGCGCGGCCTGGGCTTGGCGCGTCGGTTGCTGGAGGCCTGTGAGGCGTCGGCGCGAAAGGCCGGCGCGGGGCGGCTCTATCTGGAGACCAACAGCGCGCTGACGCCGGCCATCGCCTTGTATGAGAGCGCCGGCTTCGTGCATTTGCCGGCGCGGCCGACCTCCTATGCCCGCGCTGATGTCTTCATGGAGAAACGGCTCTAGCCGTCGAGCATGGCGGCGACCGCCATGCTCCATATGAGCAGAATGCACAGGACGTAGGCGATCTGGTCCTGGCGTGAGGGGCGGGGCGGCCTTGGCGGCGGGTTCGGGAGCGGCATCGCCAAGCTTGAACCCGATTTCCCAAGCCGCAGAAATCGATTAAGCGAGTCGGTGTCTGTGAGGGGAGATCACATGTCGGGCCAGGCGCCGCCACCCCTGAATGCGTTGCGAACCTTCGAGGTCTTCGGCCGGCACAGGAGCATGACCCGTGCGGCGGCCGAGCTGTGCGTGACCCACGGCGCGGTCAGCCGCCAGACCGCGGCCCTGCAGGCGTCACTGGGCGTGGCCCTGGTCACCGGACCGCGCCATGCGTTGGCCCTGACCGAGACGGGGGCGCAACTGGCGGAGCGGCTGACGCCGGCCTTTGGCGCGATCACCGATGCGGTCAACGGCGTGCGGCAGGGCGCGGCGCGAGAGATCGAGATTTCCTGCCTGGGCACTTTCGCCCTCAAGTGGCTGATCCCGCGTCTGCCGGGGTTCCTGGAGGCCATCCCGAGGTGCGGGTGCGACTGTCGGAATCCTATGCGGCGGTCGATTATCGGCGTGATCGGTTCGACGGCGCCATTCGCATCGTAGAGCCGGCCCAGGCCCATGCCCGCACCGAATCCACACGTTTTCTGGCGCAGTATCAGGGGCCGGTCGGGGCGCCGGCCTTGATGGCGGGATTGCCGACGCTGGACGCCGTGGCGCGTGCGCCGCGCCTGCGCTCGGCCACCTTCCGTCGGGCGTGGCCGGCGTGGTCGGAACTGGCGGGCTTGGACTTGCCGACGGCGACGACGGAGCGGGAGTTCGCCCACAACCATTCGCTGGTCGAGGCGGCGATTTCGGGACTGGGCGTCGCCATTGCGCCGTGGGCCTTCGTCGCGCCCGACGTCATCGCAGGGCGTCTGGCGGCGCCGTTCGGTTTCGTGGAGCGGCCGTCGTGGTTCGCCTTCCTGCGGCCGGAGGGGCGCAAGGATGTGGCGGTGGACGCCTTCCGCGACTGGCTGGTCGCGGAAGGCGCGCGCAGTCCGCCCCCGCCTATTCCTTCGACAGGTCCTGGCGATTGAACCAGACCACGGCGGCGGCGAACGGGACGCAGATCCACAAGGCCAGGCTGAGGACGCCCTTGACCACGGCGTGATCGGGCAGATCGGCCGCCGCCATTCCGCCCTGGATGACGGCCTTGAGCAGATCGGTCGCCAGGCCTGGCGAAAGCAGGGGCAGGAGCCAGCCGTCCGTCGTCACGCCCATCGGCAGCAGGATTTGCGGCAGGAAGAACTGGGCGATGCCGATGACAAGGGGCGCGAACAAGGCCGCTAGCAAGGACCGGGTCAGCACGGCGGCGAGCAGGCCGAGCATGGTGAACTGAAGGATGCGCGCCCAGGACGTCAGGGTCAGCAGGCCGAAGTCCGCCGCCGCCGCACCGGTCATCGAGAAGGTGACGGGGCGACCAAACACCGCCGCCTGGATCAGGCTGGCGATGACATCGGACACAAGGGCCGCGAAGGTGGCCAGCACTATGACCAGGGCTACGACCACCACCTTGCCGGTCAGCAGGTTGGGACGTGTGTTGCGCGCGCTGATCAGCCGCCAGGTCTCCCAGCGATAGTCGCCCGCATAGATGATCGCCGCGCCGATCAGGACGAACATTAGGATCGCCGGATTGGCGAACTCGCTCGCGCTCTTGACCAGGGTCAGCCCCAGGTCGAGAGGACCGCCCTTCACCAGTTCGGGCGGCAACTTGCCGGCCAGCTTGGCCTCGTTGGCCTTGGCGAAGACGAAGCCGAGGGTGGCGAGAAGGATGCCCATGATCGGGACGAACAGCACGCTCCAGAACACGGCGGTGCGGTTCTTGGACAGGCGGTAGGTTTCGGATCGGATCGCGTCAACCAGCACGGTTTTGCTCCTGCACGCCGGTCCAGCCGGTTTCGCTCATGAAGACGTCTTCCAGGTCGGCGCCGATCCAGCGGGCCTCCTCGATATCGACGCCGCCCTCGACCAGGGCCTTGATGGCGGCGGCGGCCTCGGCGCGGGGCACGGCGGCCACCACGGCGTCGCCGTCCAGCGTGGCGCGCTCGCCCAGCACCGACAGAGCCTTGGCCAGGGGGGTGACGGACAGGCGCAGCCGTTCGCCGGAGGCGGTCAGGTCGGAGACCTTGCCCTCGGTGATGACCTTGCCCTTGTTGAAGATGGCGACGCGGTCGCAGACGCGCTGGACCTCCTGCAACTGGTGGCTGGCGAGGATGACGGTCACGCCGTCGTTGTCGGCCAGGCTGCGGATCAGGGCGCGCATCTCCTGGATGCCGGGCGGATCCATGCCGCTTGTCGGCTCATCCAGGATGACGAGATCCGGCTTGGTCATCAGGGCGGCGGCGACGCCCAGGCGTTGCAGCATACCGACCGAAAAGCCCTTCACGCGCCGGTTCGCCGCCTCGGTCAGGCCGACACGCTGCAGCCAGTTGTCGATCTCGGCCGACGTCACGCCGCCGTGCGCGCGGGCCAGCCATTCCAATACCTGGCGGGCGGTCATGAAGGGCGGAAAGCGTGGCGTCTCGATCATCGAGCCCATGCGGCGCATCGAGGCCGGATCGCCGATCCGGCCGCCCATCACCGTCGCCTCGCCCTCGGTCGGGCGAATCAGGCCCAGCAGGGTGCGGAACAGGGTGGACTTGCCCGCGCCATTGGGGCCTAGAACGCCGTAGACCCCGCCACGCGGGATCGACAGGGTCAGGCCATCCAAGGCCTTCACCGTCCCATAGGTCTTGGTCAGGCCGCGAATGTCGATGACGGTTTCCATGACGCAAGCTTGGCGCGAGAACCCTGTTCCCACAAGCCGTCGCAAGCCTGTCGTCCATTAAGTTTAGGCAATGGTTCGATATCGTCTCGGAGTAAGCCCATGTCCCGTTTCCTCGCCACCGGCCTGACCCTGATCGCCAGCCTTGCGGTTGCGTCCTGCGCCGGAACGCCAGTCTCGGTCCCGCCGGTCTCGCAATCCCCGGTCGTTTCCGCCTCGGCGGCGCAGGCGGCGCGACCCGATCTGGTGATTCTGGTCTCGATCGACGGGTTCCGGCCGGATTACCTGGGCAAGGGTCAGACGCCGGTGATGGACGCACTGGTCGCGGGCGGCGCGTTCGGGCCGATGCGGCCGTCCTTCCCCAGCGTGACCTTCCCCAACCACTATACGCTGGTGACGGGTCTGCACCCGGACCACCACGGCGTGGTCGGCAACCGGTTCACCGACTCGCAGCTAGGCGTCTTCACCATGGCCAGCAAGGAGAGCGGCTTCTGGGATCAGGGCGAGCCGATCTGGGTCACGGCGGAAAAGGTCGGTGTCCGCACCGGCACGATGTTCTGGCCGGGATCGGAGGTCGAGATTCACGGCGTGCGCCCCAGTCAGTGGACGCCTTTCGACCAGTCCATGCCGGGGGACGCGCGGGTGGATCGGGTGCTGTCGTGGCTGGACCTGCCGGCGGACCAGCGGCCGAAGCTGGAGACCCTGTATTTCGACATCGTGGACACCGCCGGCCACCGCAACGGACCGGATGCACCCGAGACGCGTGCGGCTGTGGCCTCGGTGGACGCCTCCGTTGGGCGATTGGTCGAGGGGCTGAAGGCGAGGGGGCTTTATGATCGGACGATGCTGGTCGTGGTGTCCGATCACGGCATGGCCGCCACCTCGCCGGACCGGGTCGTCTGGATCGACGACATCATCGACCCGGCGGCGTTGAAGATCGGCTATGGCGGGGCGGTCCTGACCGCCGACCCGGCGCCGGGGCGCGAGGCCGAGGTGCAGCAAAAGCTGGTCGGTCGTCATCCGCATATGGAATGCTGGAACAAGGCCGATGTGCCGGCGCGGCTGGTCTATGGCTCCAATCCGCGTGTGGCCCAGATCGTCTGCCTGGTCGAGACCGGCTGGCTGACGGCGACACGGGATCGGCCGGTCACCCGCGCGGGCGGCGCCCACGGCTATGACAACCAGTCGCCGGAGATGGCGGCGGTCTTCATCGCCCACGGACCGGGCGTGGTCGTAGGGAGGCGATTGACCGATCTGGACAGCGTGGACGTTCAGCCTTTCCTGGCACGGATGCTGGGGATCACGGCGCCATCGGGCGACGGCCGAGCGCAGGACACCTTGCCCGTCACCACGCCCTGATCGGGTGATTGGCGACACGGCCAATTAAGCGCACAAAGGTCGCCAAGCGGGGGAGGCGGGAAATGCGCAAGGGTTTGTGGGTCGCGACGGTTTCGGTCGCCTGTCTGATCGCGCCGGTGGCGGTGGCCGACGCCACGGCGACGGCCGCGACCCTGGCCCTGATCGCCAGTCCCCAGGTCTGCGGGCGCGTGGGCGCGGTCGGCGATGTCCAGCCGACGGCCGACATGGTCATGGTCCCCGGCTTCGGCGACGAGGGTTTCGCCGTCGATACGAAGAACCCCGAGGCTCAGGCCTGGTTCGACCACGGTGTGCGGCTGCGCTGGGCGTTCGAACATTCGGAATCGGTGCGGGCGTTTCGCAAGGCGCGGCAGCTGGATCCATCGTGCGGCATGTGCGCCTGGGGCGAGGCCTGGGCCATCGGGCCGAACCTGAACGGCGGCGGGAACGACCCTGACTCCATCGCCACGGGCCTGAGAACGGCGCGCGAGGCGCGTCGGCTAGCCGGCGACGCCACGCCGATTCAGCGTCAGATGATCGACGCCCTGATCCAGCGCTACTCCGGCAAGGAGAGCACGCGCGCCCTTCGCTTCGCCCGCGCCATGGACCGGATCGCCAAACGCCATCCCGACGATGTCTCGGTGGGGGGCATCACCGCCGACGCCTGGATGCTGCAGCCCGAGGGCGAATGGTGGGACGACAACGGCAAGGCGGCCGATCCCGCCGTGACGCGCGCCATGGAGATCTTGGAGCACAGCCTGACGGTCAAGCCGAACGATCCGGCGTCCATCCATCTCTATATCCACCTGACCGAATGGTCGGACGATCCGCATCGGGCGCTGGCCTACGGCGAGCGGCTGGCGCTGCTGGCGCCCGGGGCCAGTCACCTGGTGCACATGCCGTCGCACACCTTCTATCGGGTGGGGCGGTACAAGGACGCGATGATGTCCAACGTCAATGCCGTGGCGCTGGACAAGACCTACGACCGGCTGGCCAGCCCGCTCGGCGGCATTCGCGGCATGCGGCTGCACGCCCACAACATCCATTTCGGCATGGGCGGGGCCCTGATGGCGGGCGGCGCCGAGCGGGGGTTGGAGCTGGCCGACTGGTATATGGCGACCTATCCGCAACTGCTGGGCGCGCCCCAGCCGGGCGACGACGGCTATGTCGTCTATCGTCAGGTGATGGCGGCGGACGCCTATGCGCTTTACGGCCGGTTCGGGTCGGACGCTCAGGTCGCGGCCCTGCGCGAGCCGGATGTCGGCCGGCCGCTTATGCGGGTGGGCTGGCGCTATGCGCGCGGCGAGGCGGCGGCGCGGCGCGGCGATGCGGCGGCCGTGCGGGTCGAGGCCCAGGCCATTGCGGCCCTGCTGGCCGACAAGGCGTTCAAGGGTGCGATGGCGGATCGTCAGGTCGGCTTCGCCGAACTGTTCCAGAAGGTGCTGGAAGGCCGAGCGGCCATGATTGACGAGGATTATCCCACCGCCATCGCCGCCTATGGCCGCGCGGCGGCGATCCAGGCCATGGCGCCCGAGGGCGGCGATCCGCCGATGATCTGGTATCCGACGCGCCGGAGCTTGGCGGCTGCCTTGCTGGCGTCCGGCGATGCGGCCGGGGCCAAGGCCAAGATCGCCGAACTGCTGAAGGACTGGCCCAACGATCCCTACAGCTACTACGTGCTGTATCGCGCCGAGCAGGCGCTGGGCGACGAACCGGCGGCGAACGACGCCTTGCGCCACGCCGGCGTCGAATGGATCGGCGGGCAAATGAGTTTAGCCGAGGCCTAGCGAGGGACGGGTGCAGCACATAGGTTCGTAACTCCCCCAGTTACGGAGTATCAGACTATGAAGTTCCATGATCAGGTCGTTCTCATCACCGGCGCGGCTGGCGGCATCGGCATTGCGGCTGCCCGGAAGTTTGCTGCCGAAGGCGCAAAGCTCGTGCTGGTCGATCTGTCGCTGGACGCCCTGACCAAGGCTGCGGACGGTATTGAGGGCGACCCCCTGCTGGTCGCTGCAAATGTCGCCGAAGAGACGGACGTGAAGGCCTATGTCGATCAGGCGGTTGAGCGGTTCGGCCGCATCGACGTCTTCGTCAACAACGCGGGCATCAACGGCGCTACGGCCCCGATCGTGGATCAAACGGTCGAGAACTACACCAAGGTTCTGGGCGTCAACGTCATCGGCGCCTTCCTGGGGCTGAAGCACGTCATGAAGGTCATGATCGCGCAGAAGTCGGGCGCCATCGTCAACACGGCCTCGAACGGCGGTTGGCTGGGGGCGCCGGGCATGAGCGCCTATGTCGCCTCCAAACACGCCCTGATCGGGATCAACAAAAGCGTCGCGCTGGAAGCCGCGCCCTATGGCATCCGGGTCAACGCGGTGGCGCCGTCTGGCGTGGACACGGCCATGATCCACGACATCGAAAAGAATACGGCGCCGGGTCACGAGGCCGAGGCGCGCGCCAAGTTCCAAGCCGCCGTGCCCCTGAACCGCTATGCGACGGCGGACGAGATCGCGGACCTGATGCTGTTCCTGGCGTCGGACAAAGCGGCCTTTATCACCGGCGCCTATTATCGCATCGACGGCGGCATGGGCGCGACCTCCGCCTGATCGCCGTCTCGGGGTTCGGCCGCCATGCAGCGGCCGAACCTCTGAGGCGTCAGCGCTTGGCCGCCTCGATCAGCTTCGCGATCTCGGCCGGATCGATGCCGGGGCTGGCCTTGCCGTTGATGAAGAAGGTGGGCGTGCCGCGCAGGCGTAGCGCGGCGGCCGTGGTGTGGATGTCGGCGATGTGGCGCGTGGTGTCTGGTGCGGCGATGGCGGCCTTGGCGCGGGCCATGTCCACGCCGTTGGCGGCCAGGATGGCGTCGATGGACTCGATCGACAGGGCGCGCTCGGTCATCAGTGCGTCATAGACCTCCAGATACTTGCCTTGCTGGTGCGCGGCCAGGGCGGCGCGGGCGGCGTATTGCGAGGTGATGTCGTCGCCGCGGTCCAGGATGGGCCAGTCCTTGAAGACGAAGCGGACCTCCGGGTGAGCGGCCATCAGGGCGCGATAGTCGTGGGCCACCGCCTTGCAGCCGGGGCAGCGGAAGTCGAAGAATTCGATCACCGTGACCTTGGCGTTCGCCGGACCGAAGGCGGGGTCGCGGGCGTCGGGCGCCAAGAGGCCGGCGTTGGCGGCGACCGCCTGGTTGGTCTCTTCCACGCTGGACTCGGCTTCCTTGGCCTGCAGCGCCAGCTGCGTCTCCTCCAGCACCTCGGGGTGCGCCAGCAGATAGGATCGGACGTCGGACTCACCGGCGCTGAAATAGGGCGCGACCGAGAAACCCAGGGCGATGACCGACAGGCCGAGGGCCAGATAGCCGGCGCGCGCGCCGTTCAGCCACGCAGGCTTGGCGGTCTTGGTTTCGGGCGCAGGCGTGGGGGCGTCGTCGGTCATACAGGCTCGCAATCGGGGCAGGGGTCAGTTGAGGGTGGCCGGTCGGCGCGCGGCGTCGCGACGGTCCAGGTCGTTGAGATCGTCGGGCGTGGCGCCCGAGGCCAGGACGATGTCCACGGCCCGGCGCCATTCCATGGAGCCGGGGTCCAGCATGGAGCGGGCGCGAAGGGCGAATTGGGTCGCCTCCTTCTCACTACCGGCGGCGAAATAGTATTCGGCCGAGGCCAGGCGCGCCTCGCCCTCCTTGCCTTGCGAGGCATAGGCCTGGGCCAGCAGGCGCCAGGCCATGGTGTTGTCCTTTTCGGCGACCACAGCGTGTTTCAGCTGGTCGATGGCCTCGTCCAGATTGGCCTTGTCGTTGGTCTCGATCAGGGCGTGGGCCAGGTTGACGCGCAGCAGGGGGGCGTCAGGCTTCAGGCGAACCGCCTCGCGGTGGGCGGCGACGGCCTCGGCCGCGCGGCCTTCCTCGAACAGGATCTGACCCTTCAGTTCCTGGAAATAGGGATTGTTCACGTCGCCGACGATCAGTTCCTCCACCGCCGTCAGCGCCTTTTCCGTCTGGCCGTCGCGATACCAGGCGATGGCCCGGGCGTAGCGGCCGGGCAGGGAGGTGTTGGTCGACGGATAGTCCCGCAGCGTCGCGTTCGGCGGATCCATGAAGGCGTGAATCTTGGCCAGGATCAGGGCGTGCTGGGCCATGCGTTCGGGGCTGTCGCGGTGATCGTAATGCGGCTGTTCCTGCACATAACGCCGCAGGGTCTCGATGCGGTTCGACGACAGGGGGTGGCTGCGGAAATAGGGATAGCGACGGGCGTCCGAGAAGACCTCCTGAGAGCGGAAATTCTCGAAGAAGGACACCAGGCCCGCGCCCGATTCGCCGGCGCCTTCCAGCGCCCGTGCGCCGGTCAGGTCGGCCTCGCCTTCCTGGCTCTGCATATAGTGCAGGGCGCCGAGCGCGCCGAAATACTGGCTGGAGCCGAGCAGGGCCACGCCGGCGTCAGGTGCGCCCGCCGCGATGGCCAGGGCGCCTAGGGCCATGGTCATCAGCATGGGCTGACGGCCGGCGTCCTGGGCCCCATCGCGCAGGGTGTGCCGGTTCTTGATGTGGCCCGCCTCGTGCGCCATCACGCCCAGCAGTTCGCCCGGCGTCTTGGTGCGCAGGATCAGGCCGGTGTTGACGCCCATGATCCGCCCGCGAGTGGCGAAGGCGTTCAGCTCGTTGTCGTTGACCAGCAGGACTTCGATATCGGACGGGTTCAGCCCCATCGAGACGAAGACCGGATCGGCCCATTCGCGGACGATGCCCTCGACCTCGGTGTCGCGGATCAGGCTCTGGGCCGAGGCCTGGCCGGCGACGACGAGAGCCATCAGGCCCGCCGTCGCCGCCGCCAGAACGCGAGATGCAGATCGGGGAAGCCACCTCATGGCTTTACTCCAATAGCGACCGGCCCCCGCCTGCATCCTGACAGTCTAATCGTGACCGATCAGCGGCGCCACCACCCACGCTTGGGCTTTTCAGGCGGGGTCGAGATCTGGTTCGGGTCTTCGGCGATGATCGCCGCCACGTCGATTTCCGGCGTCGGGGCCACGAACGGCTCAGCCAGAACGGCTTCCTGAACCGGGATCGGCTTGGGCTCCTCGACCGGAGCGACCTCGACCGGCTCGGTGGCCAGGGCCTCGTGCGGGGTCACGTCCAGTTCGACCGGCGCGCCCTCGACCGTTGCCTCATTCGGCTCGATGGCCGTGTCGGGGTGCGGTTCGGTCGCGATCTCGACATTGGCGCTAGCCGACTTGCGACGCACGCGGCGACGTTGAGGCTCGGGTTGGGGCTCGGGCGCGATGACCGGCGCAGCAGCCTCGACGCTTTCACTAGTCGGTTGGACGATGACGGCCATCGGGGTCTCGGGCGAGCCGTCGGGCGGCATGCCTTCGTTGGTGGCGCGGTTCTCGACCTTGATCTCGTGGCCGACGGGGGCGTCGCCACGACCGCGACCGCGACGACGGCGACGGCGCGAACGGCCGCCTTCCTCGCCGGAGCCTTCGCCGGCTGCCACGTCCAAACCTTCGACTTCGGACTGAGCTGCAGCGGGGCGTTCGGCGCGCTCGGGACGCTCGTTACGCGGCTCGGGACGACCCGGGTTCAGCGGGTCGAACCAGACGTACGGGTCGTCCAGCGACGGGGTGCGGCCACGGACCCAAGTGTAGACATCGCGTTCGCCGTCCTCGCGGACGCGGCGACCGCCACGGCGGCCACGACGGCGGCGGCGGCCATTCTCGTCTTCCTCGTCGTCCGAGGCGTCGTCGATGTTCAGCGTATCGGCGGCTTCCGAGGTTTCGGCGACTTCAACAGTCTCCTCGTCGCGGCGACCGCCCCGACGGCGGCGATTGCGGCCCCGACCCCGATCACGGTCACGACCGCCGGACTCGGCGCGTTCAGAACGTTCGCGCGGCTCGTCGTCGTCGCTGTCCTCGCGGTCCAGCGCCTCGATATCGTCGTCGTCGTCGCCGACGATTTCCTCATCGTCGTCCTCATCCTCGTCTTCGTACAGCGAGGCGTCGAAGTCGTCGTCGAGATTGGGCATCTCGATCTCGGGCGCGACGAAGTCCTCGTTGGTCTCGGTGCGCTCGATATTGTGCTCGCCCTGGCCCAGGCTGTCGTCGATCTGGACGATGACGTTCAGGCCGCGCCGTTCCAGCAGCGACTGCAGATAGGCGCGCTTGTGGTTCAGGATGTACAGGCCGACGGCGGTGCAGACCTTCAGCACCACGACGCCCGCGCCGTTCTTGCCGGCCTCGATGTCGACCGCGCGCAGGGTCATCAGGGCGGCGGATTCGGCGGAGCGGATGCGGCCGGTGCCCTGGCAGTGCGGGCAGGCCTCGGTAGCGCCCTCGATCACGCCCAGGCGGCGACGCTGGCGGCTGATTTCCATCAGGCCGAAGGGCGAGATGCGGCCCATCTGGATGCGGGCGCGGTCGGAGGACAGGGCCTCCTTCAGCACGCGCTCGACGGCGCGGTTGTTCTTGCCCTCATCCATGTCGATGAAGTCGATGACGACCAGGCCGGCGAGGTCGCGCAGGCGCAGCTGGCGGGCGGCTTCCTCAGCCGCTTCCATATTGGTCTTGAACGCCGTCTGTTCGACGTTGCGTTCCTTGGTGGCGCGACCCGAGTTGACGTCGATGGCCACCAGGGCCTCGGTCTGGTTGATGACCAGATAGCCGCCCGACTTCAGCGGCACGACCGGCTGGTGGATCTGCGTCAGCAGTTCTTCGATGCCATTGGCCGCGAACAGGGGCCGCGAGCCGCGATACAGGTGGACCTTCTTGGCCTGGGCCGGCATCAGCACGCGCATGAAGTCGCGCGCTTCCTTGAAGCCCTCGACGCCCTCGACCTGGATGCCGTCGAAATCCTTGTCGAACATGTCGCGCACGGCGCGGCGGACCAGATTCTCTTCCTCGTAGATCACCGAGGGGGCGTGAGACGAGAGCGTCGTCTCGCGGATCGTCTCCCACAGGCGCATCAGATACTGATAATCGCGCTTGATCTCGGCCTTGGTGCGCTTGGCGCCGGCCGTGCGGATGATCAGGCCCATGCCCTTGGGCACTTCCAGAGCCGAGACGGCGCTCTTCAGGCGGCGACGGTCGGAGGTGTTGGTGATCTTGCGGCTGATGCCGCCGCCCTTGCCGGTGTTGGGCATCAGGACGCAGTAGCGGCCGGCCAGCGACAGCCAGGTGGTCAGGGCCGCGCCCTTGGCGCCGCGCTCATCCTTGACGACCTGAACCAGCAGGATCTGACGGCGCTTGATGACGTCCTGGATCTTGTAGCGACGCATCAGGCGACGCTTCAGGCGTTCCTCGTCGGCCAGGGCGCCTTCGGGATCGACGTCATCGCCCGTGGACTCACGATCCAGATCGTCCTCGTCCTCGTCGTCGTGCGCCTCGGCCATGATGGCTTCGCGGTCGGCGACCGGGATCTGGTAATAGTCCGGGTGGATTTCGTTGAAGGCCAGGAAGCCGTGGCGATTGCCGCCGTATTCGATGAACGCAGCCTGCAGGCTGGGCTCTACGCGGGTGACCTTGGCGAGGTAGATATTGCCGCGAAGCTGGCGCTTCGCACGGGATTCGAAATCGAATTCCTCAATTTGCCGTCCGTCCACGATGGCGACCCGGGTCTCCTCGGGATGCGCCGCATCGATCAGCATTGTCTTTGACATGGATAGTCTCTCTCTGGCGCGCGCAGGCCGACCGTCCCGGAACACCGGACAGGGTCATGGCGGCTCGCCGAATGAAGGTGAGGACCGGCGCACGCGACATCCCCTCGCCGAGAACGGCGAAGCGGGCTTGATCAAGCCGTTGGGGAACGCAGGCGGAAAGGCCCATTGAAGTCGTCGGTCCTGAACCGGGCGCGCCAATCCAAAACGGAAGGCCGCGACCCTGGTCCGCTCTTCGAACCATCGGCGAGGCCGGGGCGGTTCTAGGATTGGTGAAAGTCAACGCCGCGAGGAGGGCGCGCCAAGATCCGCAGAGGCGAAATCGGCGCGATCGGTTCGCGAGCGGTCACAGCATAGTCATGCAACTGGAGAATTAAAAGGCGTTCGCCTTAACCCCCTGAATACGAGCGTCTGGCAATATGGCGCTCTAGTAGGCTTGAATTGGGTTCGCCGTCGCAATGAGCGGTCGCGTTTTGACAGGTATGATGCGCTGGGGCGCGAAGGAATGGGCGATGACCGCCCTGGCCTTCGTGGTCATCTGCGTGGTCGGTCTGTTCGCGACGCGAGGGTTCGCCTGGGGCGCCCAGGGCGACGTGTTGGCCGTGCGCTTCGGCGCTGACGGGGATCGAACCCGCGTCGTCATCGATCTGGACAAGTCGGCGCAAGGCCGCGTCATCGACGCCGGCAGCGAGGGCCGCGTGGTCCTGGCCCTGAACGGCGTCGCGCCCGGACGTGGGCTGAACGGCGGCGGTTCGGGCTTGGTGCGGTCCTATGAAGTCACCTCGTCCGGCGGGTCGTCGCGGGTTCAGCTGGAACTGGCGCGCGGCAGCGAGATCGAGCGGCGCTTCCTGCTGCCGCCCGGCGACGGGGTCGGACACTATCGCTATGTCGTCGATCTGAAGGCGACTGGCGCGGCCGTGCGCGCCTCGACGACGCCGGCGCCGCGCCCCAGCGCGCCCCCGCGCCGGGCCGAACGTCCCCTGATCGTCATCGACGCCGGCCATGGCGGCAACGATCCGGGCGCCAGCGGCGCCAGCGCCCAGGAGAAACAAGTCACCCTGGCCGCAGCCCTGGCGCTGAAGACCGAGCTGGAGCGCAACGGCCGTTATCGTGTGCGGCTGACCCGGTCCGACGATCGGTATGTGGACCTGTATCGCCGGGTGTCCATCGCGCGTCAGTCTGACGCCGACCTGTTCATCTCTCTGCACGCCGACGCCGGAGCCGATCCGGCGCTGCGCGGGGCCAGCGTCTATACGTTGTCGGAACAGGGCGCCGGCCGTGCCGTGCGCGAGTTCACGCGCGGCGACAACTGGCACCGCGAACTGCACCTGCCGGGCCGTGATCCTTCGGTGGACCGCATCCTTCTGGACATGACCCAGCGCGCGACCCAGAATCGCTCGGCCCAGTTCGCCCGCGTCCTGCTGACCCATCTGGAAGGCTCGGACCATCCGCTGCTGCGCCGCAGCCATAGAGACGCGGGTCTTGCCGTACTGCTGGCTCCCGATGTGCCGGCCGTGTTGCTGGAAATGGGCTTCATCACCAATCCCGAGGACGAGCGACTGCTGACCGACGAGCGCGCGCGCCGTCGCCTGATGAAGTCGGTGGCGGACGGCATCGACCGCTATTTCCGCGAACCCTCGGCTCCGATGATGACGGCCTCGAACAGCCAGGCCGCCGGTCAGCCCTGATCCGGCGCAACCAAGCCGGTCGTCGCCGGTTTCGGGACCATGAAGAAAGCAATCGTTACGGGTGGCGCAGGCCTGATCGGATCCGGCCTCTGCAAGGCCTTGGCTGCGCGCGGGTGGGAGGTCGCGTCCTTCGACCTGAAGGCCAGCATGACCGATACGCGCCAGATACTGTGCGACATCGGCGACGAAGCCTCGGTGGCCCGGGCCTACGAGGAACTCGGCTGGTCGGAACTGGACCTGCTGGTCAACAACGGCGGGATAGCAAATCCGGTCAACGGGCCGCTGGCCGAACTGTCGCTGGAAGACTGGCGCAAGACGGTCGACAGTCATCTGACGGGCGCCTTCCTGATGAGCCGGAGCGCCATTCCGTTGCTGCGGGAGGGCGCAAGCATCATCAACATGGCCTCGACGCGCGCATTCATGTCGGAGCCGAACACCGAGGCCTATGCCGCATCCAAGGGCGCGATCGTCGCCCTGACCCACGCCCTGGCCATCAGCCTGGGGCCAAAGACGCGGGTGAATGCGATCGCGCCGGGCTGGATTTCCGGCGACGACGACCTGCGACCCGTCGATCACGACCAGCATCCCGTCGGCCGGGTCGGCCGCGTCGAGGACATCGCCCAGGCCGTGCTCTTTCTGGCTGACGCAGGCTTCGTCACGGGGCAGGTGCTGACGGTGGACGGCGGCATGACCCGCAAGATGATCTACGCCGAGTAGGCGAGATCAGGCCAGGCCGGCCTTCTTGAGCGTCTTCCAGGCCTTGATGACGCGTTGCAGCTTGGCCTCCGCGCCCCGGTCGCCGTTGTTGGTGTCGGGGTGAAAGCGTTTCAGCAGGTCGTGGTACTGGGCCTTGATCCTGGCCTTGTCCGCGCCGGGATCCAGATCCAGGTCGGCCAAGGCGGCGCGTTCAAGCTTGCCGATGCGGCGATCCTCGGTGGCGGACTGCGGCGTCTGATCGCCCTTGCGCCCGAACAGGCCGAAGCTGTCGCGCCATGAGCCTGCGCCGGTGGTGTTGGACGTGCCCATCTTGGCGGCGAAGGCGGCGGCCTCGCGCGTGAACTTGCCGGCCTGCATTTCCCAGGTCGGGCGGCCGCCGGTCATGGCCTCGTTTTCCTGAAGGTTGCGAATCTGGCCTTCACTCATGCCGGCGTAGAAGTTCCAGCCCTTGTTGTACTCGCCGGCGTGGGGCTGGCAGAATTCGTAGAAGTCGTTCAGCCGCTCGCGCGACTTGGGAGCCTTGGCGGCGGCGGCCTTGCGACAGTCGGGCCACTGGCACGGCGTCTCGCCCGGCTTGAGGTGAAGGACGTCGGCCTTGGCCGCCTCTTCCTCGGGCTTGGGCGGCTTGACCCGAATGTCGGTGAAGCGCGGCTTGTATTGAAAGGAAGCGGACATCAGCCGAAGTGTAGGGCGGAATTGGACCGCATCAAGGAATCGATCATGTCAGAAGGCCCGGTCGCGACGATTATTCGTGCAAAACTGATGGATGGGCTCTCGCCGCAACGGCTTGAGGTCGAAGATGATAGCTGGCGACACGCCGGTCACCACCATGAAGGCGGGATGGATGCGAAACCCGGCGGGGAGAGCCACTTCAATCTGGTGATCGTTTCGGCCGCTTTCCAGGGGCAATCGCGCCTTGCTCGCCAACGGGCCGTGAACGCCTTGTTGAAAGACGAGATGGCCGGCCCGGTTCACGCCCTGTCGATAAAGGCGTTGACGCCGGAAGAGGCGGGCGAGGCCGCCTGAGGAAAAAACAGCGTTCACATCGTCTTAGAACCTTCGTCTTAGCGTCATGGGACCAAACAGAACGTGGGGATCTGGCTTTATGGTGGAATCAGACGGTGTCGCGAAGGCGCTTCCGGGCGATCAACGCGCCGGGGATGCAGCCCAGGCGCTGACGGCCATCCTGCAGACGCAGTACCTCCGCTACATGATCATCGCCTCCTGGGCGGTGGGTCTGATGGGCACGGTGGGCTTGTGGCAGGCGGTGCTGTGGTTCGGCGTCACGGTCGCCGCCGGTTCGGTGCGCGGCATGGTCGAGCAGCGTTTGAGCCATCGGGTCGGCACGGGTTGGGGCATGATCTTCCCCATCGTCGCCACGGTGACAACCGGCGCCTGGGCCGTCGCCCCTCTGCTGGCCTGGTTCTCGCCTTCCGATTTTGGGCGGCCTCTGGCGCTGGCCCTGATCATTTCCGGCTATGTGCTGGTGTTCGCCCAACTGCGGAGTTCACCGCGTCAGGCCCTGATCATTTCGTCGCCCTATGGCGCGGCGGCGGTGGTCATCCTCCTCAGCCTGTGGGGCACGGGCGAGTTCTGGTCGATGCTGGCCGTCCTGCCGTTCACGGCGGCGGGTCTGTTCGTCCTGGTGACGATGACCCTGCTGCGCGAGGAGCGCATCCGCGCGTTCCAGTCACATCAGGCCCATCTGATCGAGGAACTGGAAGCCGCGCGCGACAAGGCCAATGCGGCCAACGACGCCAAGTCAAACTTCCTGGGCGTGATCTCTCACGAGCTTCGCACACCGATGAACGGCGTTTTGGGCGCGGCCCAACTGCTCAGCGCCACGCGTCTGGAAGCGACCCAGCGAGAATATCTGTCGATCATCCGCAACTCAGGCGACAACCTGCTGTCGCTGTTGAACGACATCCTCGACATGACCAAGATCGAGGCGGGCAAGATGAATTTCGAGGTGATCGATATCGCCGTCGACGGCCTGCACAAGCGGATCACCGGTCCATTCGAGGCTCAGGCGGAAGCCAAGGGACTGGAGTTCGTCTCGACCCTGGAAGGGGAAATCCCGACAGTGGTGCGTGGCGATCCGCTGCGGGTCTGCCAGGTGGTGCAGAACCTACTGTCGAATGCGGTCAAGTTCACTGAGGCGGGCCAGATCCATTACATCGTGCGCGGTCACCGCGTGTCGGAACAACGCGTGCGGTTCGAGTTCATCGTCAAGGACAGCGGCACGGGCATCGCGGCGGCGGACCTGGAGCGGCTGTTCCTGCCCTTCACCCAGGTCGATACCTCCTCGACGCGCCGGTTCGGCGGCACGGGCCTGGGCCTGACCATCGCGCGACGCATGGCCAACATCATGGGCGGCGACATCACCGTCACGTCCAGGCTGGCCGAAGGGTCGTGCTTCACCCTGGTAATCGAGGCCGAGGTGGTCGAATGGGCCAAACCCGTCGCAGCCGACGAAATCTTCGCCGAGATCGACGGCGGCGAATCCTTACGGGTTCTGGTGGTCGAGGATCACCCAGTGAACCGCATGATCCTGGAAGCCTGGATGAGTTCGGCCAGCCACGTCACCTCGACCGCCGAAAACGGCCAGATGGCGGTCGAGGTCGCGAAAGACCAGCCGTTCGACCTGATCATCATGGACGTGAACATGCCCGTGATGGACGGCCTGACCGCGACCCGACTTATTCGCGACGGCGCGGGCCAGAATGCGGGCACGCCCATCGTCGTCCTGTCGGCATCCGCTCGCACCGAAGATCACGAGGCTGGGCTGGAAGCGGGCGCAGACGCCTATCTGAACAAGCCCATCGATTTCAGCGCCCTGGCTGCCCTGATGGGCCGGGTTGGGGGCGGACGCGAGGCGGTCGGCGAGATGGCGCTGCGGCCGTCCGAGACCTCCGTCGCCGCCTGATTGCGGCGAGGACGTGTTCTGTAGATGAATGCAGACCGCTGACGGCGGTTCAGACACGCCTCAGTCGCCGCGCTCCATAACTGCGATCAAGTCGAAGCCCTTCGACGCAGATGGAGACACGATCATGAGAAAGATCCTCACCGCCACGATGGCCGCGTTGATGGCAACGACCGCCCTGGGCGCCGCCGGCGCCGCCTCGGCCCAGTCGCGCGGCGACCACCGCTATGAGCAGCGCGACCACCGCCAAGATCGTCGAGACGATCGCCGCGAGTTCCGTCAGGACCAACGCCAGGATCGTCAGGAGTATCGCCAACAACAGCGCGCTTATGCTCGCTGGCAGCGGGCCGAGCGTCGCTACAACGCCCCGCGTTATGCGCCTCCGCGCGGCTATGCGGTGCGGACCTGGAGCTACGGTCAGCGGATGCCGTCCTACTATCGGACCAACGCCTATGTGGTGAACGACTACAACCGCTATGGCCTGCGCGCCCCGCCGCGTGGCTACCAATATGTCCGCAGCGGCAATGATGTGGTTCTGGCCGCAGTCGCGGGCGGTCTGATCACCGCCGTCATCGCCGGCCTGTTCAACTGAACCACGGCCGATCCGAGATGCGCCCCGGAGGGAAACCTCCGGGGCGTTTTTCGTTCTGGTGGTGCGGCGACGCTTCGAGCGCCCAAGATGGATGACGATGCGCGCCTTCGCCGAGCTTCTGGATCGCCTGTCCCTGACGGCTTCGCGCAATGCGAAACTGGTGCTGGTGAGGGATTATCTGAGGGCGACGCCAGACCCTGACCGGGGCTGGGCGCTGGCCGCACTGACGGGCGACCTGACGTTCGACGCCGCCAAGCCGGCCATGATCAGGAAGGCGGTCGAGGGGCGGGTGGACAGCGTGCTGTTCGGCTGGTCCTACGACTATGTTGGGGATTTAGCCGAGACAGTGGCGTTGATCTGGCCTGTGACGCCCGATCACCGGCCCAATCGCGAGCCGGAGCTGGCCGAGGTGGTCGAGGCTTTGCGGACCGCCAGCCGGGCCGAGGTGCGGGACCTGCTGGAAGGCTGGCTGGATGCGCTGGAGCCTAAAGGGCGATGGGCGCTGTTGAAGCTGATGACAGGCGCCTTGCGTGTGGGGCTGTCGGCGCGGCTGGCCAAGACGGCGGCGGCGATGATGCGGCCCGACGCCGTGATGGCGCCGCCGTCGCCGGACGGGGATGAGGCGCAGACGACGCTGGAGGCCCTCGACGCCTCGGCCATCGAGGAGGTCTGGCATGCGGTCGAGCCGCCCTACGCCGACCTGTTCGCCTGGTTGGAGGGCAGGGCGGAGCGGCCCAGCCCGGATGCGCCCGGCCGGTTCCGGCCCGTGATGCTGGCGGTCGCCATCGACGAGGCGGTCGATCTGCCCAAACTATCGCCCGCCGATTACGCCGCCGAATGGAAGTGGGACGGCATCCGCATCCAGGCGGTGCTGGAGAGCGATGTCCGCAAGCTCTATTCCCGCACCGGCGACGAGATTTCGGCCGCCTTTCCCGATGTGATGGAGGCTCTGGCGTTTCAGGGTGCGATCGACGGCGAGTTGATCGTGTGGCGCGACGGGGCGGTGGCGCCGTTCGGGGATCTGCAGCAACGGCTGAACCGCAAGTCGGTGGACGCCAAGGCCATGCAGGCCTTTCCGGCGGCGGTGGTCGCCTACGACCTGCTGGCCCAGGACGGCGAAGATTTGCGGAACCTGCCATTGCGCCAGCGTCGGGCGCGGCTGGAGGCGCTGGTGAACGGCCATGCCGGCACGCGGCTGCATCTGTCGCCGGTGGTCGAGTATGCAGACTGGGATCAACTGGCGCGGCTCAGGGCCGATCCGCCGGTCGGGGCGGCGGCGGAAGGGCTGATGCTCAAACGCTGGGACAGCCCTTATCTGGCGGGCCGGCCCAAGGGGCCGTGGTTCAAGTGGAAGCGTGATCCGCACGTCATCGACGCCGTCCTGATGTACGCCCAGCGAGGGCATGGGAAGCGATCCAGCTTCTACTCCGACTACACCTTCGGCGTCTGGACGCCGGAGGGGCCGTTGACGCCGGTGGGCAAGGCCTATTTCGGCTTCACCGACGAGGAGCTGAAACAGCTCGACAAGTTCGTGCGCGACCACACCATCGACCGGTTCGGGCCGGTGCGGTCGGTGCGGGCCGAACGGGATTTCGGACTGGTGCTTGAGATCGCCTTCGAGGGGTTGAACCGATCGACGCGGCACAAGTCCGGCGTGGCCATGCGCTTCCCGCGCGTCAGCCGCATTCGCTGGGACAAGCCGGCGCGAGAGGCCAACACCATCGACGACGTGATGGACCTGCTGGACGCCATCGAAAGCGGCGGCGGCCGGATCGCCAAGGCCTGAAAACGGGCTTTCGGGGGTTCCAATCGGCGCGTCACGCGTTAGACCCGGCCTATGTCTTCAAACGCCACTCCCATCGCTGAAGCGGTCGCCGCCGGTCGCCAGGCCGTCGCCGTCGATGCCGCCATGGTCGCCAAACTGACCGATATGGCGGGTGATTTCGCCATCAACCTGACCATCGCCGTCCTGATCTTCGTCGCCACGGTCTTCGCGGCGAAATGGGCGTCGAGGGCGGCGCGGAACGCCTTGTCGCGCGTGCGGGGCTTCCGGCATGACCCGACGGTTCTCAGCTTCGCCGTCCAGGTCGTGCGTGTGGTGGTGTTCATCATCGGCATGATCGCGGTGCTGCAACGCCTGGGCGTGCAGACGACGTCGATCATCGCGGTCCTGGGGGCGGCTTCGCTCGCTGTGGGCCTGGCGCTGCAAGGCACGCTGTCGAACGTGGCGTCGGGGATCATGCTGCTGGTGCTGCGGCCTTATCGCGTCGGAGACGTGGTGGATGTGGGCGGCATGTCGGGCACGGTCCAGCGGCTGGACCTGTTCACCACCCAACTGTCGAACGCCAACAACCACAAGATCGTCATCCCGAATTCCAAGGTGCTGAGCGATCCGCTGACCAATCTGACGGGCCAGCAGACGCGCCGGATCGAGATCAACTTCACCGTCGGCTACGGCGACGACCTGAACCAGGCGCGCTGCGTCCTGGCCGACATGGCCGAGGCGCATGACAAGGTGCTGCACGATCCCCATCCCTGGACCGGGGTGACGGGCCTGCTGGACAGTTCGGTGCAGGTGACGCTGCACGCCTGGGTCAAGGTCGGCGACTGGTGGCAGACCCAGGCCGATCTGATGCAGGGCGGCAAGGAGGCGCTGGACGCAGCCGGCATCGAAATCCCGTTCCCGCATCAGGTCGCCGTGCCGTATGGCGACGAGGATGTGATGCCGGTGGTCCGGGTTCGGACCGTTGAGGATGACGCGGCTGATTTGAAGGCGACGACCCGCTGATGCGCTACGATTTCGGATCCGACAACACCGCTGGCATGGCGCCCAGCGCTATTGAAGGCCTTGTGCGGGCCAACAAGGGGTTCGCGCGAGCCTACGGCGCCGACGACGTCACCGCGCGCGCCGCCGATCAGATTCGCCAGAGGCTGGATGCGGACGCCGAGGTGCGTTTCGTCTTCAGCGGCACGGCCGCCAACGCCATCGCCCTGTCGATGCTGGCCCAACCGTATGAGGCGGTGCTGGCGCACAATGCCGCCCACATCTGCACCGACGAGACGGGCGCGCCGGGCTTCTTCGGCCATGGCGTCGGCCTGATCGGCCTGCCGGGCTTTTCGGGCAAGATCGATCCGCTGGCCTTGCAGGCGCAACTGGTCGAGCCTGAGGTGGGGCATCGCCAGCCGCCGGCGGCCCTGTCGCTGACCCAGGCTACCGAATATGGCGCGGTTTATACCGAGGAAGAACTGCGACACCTGATCGAGCCGGTTAAGGCGCTGGGATACGGCGTGCATGTGGACGGGGCGCGTCTGACCAATGCGGTCGCTTCCGGGTTCGATTTGAAGGACATCCCGCGCCTGGGCGTGGACGTTCTGGTGTTCGGCGGCGCCAAGGCGGGCGCCAACTGCGCCGAGGCCATCGTACTGTTCGACAAGCGTCTGGCGCGGCGGCTGGACAACCGCCTGAAACAGGCCGGGCAGACGGCGTCCAAGGCGCGGATGCTGTCGGGACCGATGCTGGGCCTGCTGGAAAGCGGCGACTGGGAATCAGGCGGGGCCCACGCCAATCTGATGGCGCAAAAGCTCGCGGCGGGGATCGCGGGACGCTCGCCCTTCGTGCTGGCCCATCCGGTCGAGGCCAACGCCGTCTTTGTGCGAATGCCGGCCGAGGCGCATGCGCGCCTGACCGCCCTGGGCTGGGCCTGCTATCCGTTCGACGATGGATCGGTGCGCTTCGTCTGTTCGTGGGCGACGCAGGAAGCGGCGGTGGACGAACTGATCGAGACCGTCGTCAGCCTGGGTTGAGCGACTAATCCCCGGTCACGCGCCAGCGTGGCCTTTCCCCGGTCGCAATGGGTTTCCATATGCGGATCATGGCGATACGAGGCGAGCGCTCCGGCGGCAGGCGTGACCCGATGGTCAAGGCGCAGCAGGCAGGGAGCTTACAGGACAAGACGGACGGACCCCCGACGCTGACGGCGTTGGCGGACCTTGCGCGGCTGGTGGCCCGGTCGGGCGCGCCGCACCTGAAACTGAGGCTGACTTTCGCCATCCTGCTGACGCTGGCGGGCAAGGGGCTGGGCGTGATGGCGCCGCTGGTGTTGGGCGCGGCGGTCAACCGGCTGGCGGCGGGGCAGGGCGCGGCGGCGGCCGTCGGCTGGGGCTTTGCGGCCTTCGCCATCGGCTGGACGGTCGTGCGTTTTCTCTCTGCGGCCTCTCCCTTGATTTCGGACGTGGTGTTCGCGCCGGTGCGCGCCGCCGCCCAGCGCACCACTGCGGCCGAGGCCTTCGCCCATGCGCTGAGCCTGTCGCTGGACTTTCACCAGACCAAACGTTCGGGCGCCCTGTCGCGAACGATGGATCGCGGGTCTCGGGCGGTGGACTTCCTGCTGCGCATCCTGGCCTTCAACCTGATCCCGACCGGGGTCGAGCTGGTGCTGGCGGCGGGGGTGCTGGGCGCGAAATACGACTGGCGGTTCGCCGCCGTCGCGGTGGTCGTGGTGGTGATCTACACCGCCGCCACGTTCGCCATGTCCAACTGGCGGCTGGAGCATCGCCGGATCATGAACGCGGCGGATTCCGAGGCGGCCGGCGTCTCGGTCGACGCCCTGCTGAACTATGAGACGGTCAAGTCGTTCGGCGCTGAGACGCGTGCGGCCCAGACCTATGACCGGGCGCTGGGCGACTATGCCGAGGCCTCGCTGAAGGCCAACAGCTCGCTGGCCATGCTGAACGGGATGCAGGCCCTGGTGATGAACCTGGGGCTGGGCGTCATGGCGGTGATGGCCGGTTTCGAGGCGGCGGCCGGGCGCATGGGGCCGGGCGACGTGACGGCGGCGGTGCTGATCATGATCTCGCTGTATGCGCCGCTGAACATCCTGGGCTTCGCCTATCGGGAAATCCGCCAGTCCTTCATCGACATGGAGGAGATGCTGAAGGTGACGCGTCAGACGCCCCAGGTCGCGGACGCCGCCAATGCGCTGGCCCTGCCGCGCCCGGTCGATGCGCGTGGCGCCTCCGTTCGGTTCGAGCACGTCGGCTTCCGCCACGATGCGCGCGCCAATGGGCTGGAGAACGTCAGTTTCTATGCCGCGCCCGGCACGACGACCGCGCTGGTCGGGCCGTCCGGCTCGGGCAAGTCCACTATCGTCAAACTGGCGCTGCGTCTGCTCGATCCGCAGGAAGGCCGCGTGCTCATCGACGGCCATGATGCGCGCCAGGTGACGCAGGCGTCGTTGCGCGCCGCCGTGGCCCTGGTGCCGCAGGACGTGGCCCTGTTCAACGACACCTTGGGCGCCAACATCGCCTTCGCGCGACCCGATGCGGACGAGGCCCAGGTCTGGGCGGCGGCCGAGGCGGCCGAACTGGCTGACTTCATTCGCGGCCTGCCGGACGGGATGGAGACGCGGGTCGGGGAGCGCGGGCTGAAGCTGTCAGGCGGCGAACGCCAGCGCGTCGGCATAGCGCGGGCGCTGCTGGCAGATCCCTGCATCCTGATCCTGGACGAGGCGACCAGCGCCCTGGACAGCCGCACCGAAGCGGCGATCCAGAAGACCCTGCAAAAGGCGCGTCATGGCCGCACGACCCTGGTGGTGGCGCACAGGCTGTCGACCGTGGCGGACGCCGATCAGATCCTGGTGCTGAAGGCCGGGCGGATCGTCGAGCGCGGCGGGCACCATGAGCTGGTCGCGCGGCAGGGCGGGGAATACGCCGCCCTGTGGCGCAAGCAGACGCGCGCCGGCAAGACGTCTCAGGTCGCGGACTGATCGCTCGCGGGCAGTTTGCGGCGCAGGACTTCGTGCAGATTGCTCAAGATGGCGCTGCGGGCGGCCTGCTCCTCGGGCGGCAGGGACAGCAGGACCTTCATCGCCTGGGCGTGAACGGTGGCGATGCGCCAGTCGAATCCGCCCTGGCGCGGCGCGGCGTCCAGCAGGTCGCACAGACCCTTGGCCGCCGTACACAGGTCGTCCATCGCAAACGGGCTGGCCGCATCGATGATCTGGCTGGAGGCGGAATAGGCCAGGTCGAGCCGCATCGGCTCGATCAGGCCGGGATCGGGCTTGGCCAGCAGGACGGCGATGTTGTCGGCGATGATGGCGCGCGCCTGGCCCTGCAAGGCGTCCAGATTGGCCTTGGCCTGGGCCAGGGCCACGCCGACGCTGACGCCGCCCGGCCGGTCCAACATCTCGGACAGGCGAGAGCGGCGTTGGTTGTGCGTGATGACGGTCATAGGGCCAGGCTCTCCATCGCATTGGCCTTGCGCAGCATGTCAGCCCGGCGTTCGACGCCCTCATAGCCGCTGTGTCGGAACCGGCGATCCGGCCCCAGATAGTCGCCCACCTCCAGGAAGGGGCGGCTGTCGCGCGCGACCCACAGGATACGCTCCAGCAGCATGGCCGCGCTGAAGGGCTTGGTGACGACGAAGTTGGCGCCGCAATCCCGCGCCTCGGCGACGCGACCGCGCCGGATATGGCTGGCCGTCATGATGACGGGGGTGAAGGCGTTGGGGTTGGGTCCCGAGCGCCTCAGCCAGCGCACCAGCTCGAACCCGTCGATGTCGGGCATGTCGGTGTCCACAACCAGCAGGTCGATAGGCTTGTCGGTCAGCAGCTTCTTGGCCTCTGTCCCGGTGCCGCAGGCGTATGTCGGCCGGATGCCGAAGCCGGTCAGGGCGTTGGATGTCAGCGTCAGGGAGAAGGGCGAATCATCGACGATCATTGTGACCGCGCCGCCCAGGTTGAAGACGGCGCTTTCGCGCAGGGACTCGCCGCCGCTCATGCCTGACAGGCTCGGTTTGGTCGCGCCGCAGTGATCATGGCCGGTCGCAAACCCCGATGCGCTCCAGTGAAGGTCACAGCGTGGCAGACGATGGTGGACGCTGCGTTAACGCTGTTCCGTCAGAAGGCGCCGATGGCGTAGAACCGGTCGGCGCGACGCTTCTTGATCTGCTGGGGCGATAGGCCCTCGAAACCTTTCAGCTCCTCGGCCAGCACGTCGCCGACATTGGCCATGGCGGCGTCGCGGTCGGTGTGGGCGCCGCCGACCGGCTCCTCGATAAGACGATCCACGATCTTCAGGCCCATCAGGTCCGGGCCGGTGATCTTCATGGCCATGGCCGCGTCCCTGGCCCGCGCACCGTCGCGCCACAGGATGCCGGCCGCGCCTTCGGGCGAGATGACAGAATAGATCGAATGTTCCAGCATCAGCACGCGGCTGGCGGCGGCGATTGCGATGGCGCCGCCCGAACCACCTTCGCCGGTGATGGTGGCGATGGAGGGCACGCCCAGGGTCAGGCAACGCTCGGTCGAGCGGGCGATGGCCTCGGCCTGGCCGCGCTCCTCGGCGCCCAGGCCCGGATAGGCGCCGGCGGTGTCGATGAAGCTGAGGACCGGCAGGCCGAACTGCTCGGCCATGTCCATCAGGCGCACGGCCTTGCGATAGCCCTCGGGTCGGGCCATGCCGAAGTTGTGGGTGATGCGGGTGGCGGTGTCGTGGCCCTTTTCATGGCCCATGATCACGACCGGACGGCCGCGAAAGCGCGCCAGACCGCCCAGGATGGCCTGGTCGTCGCCGAACTGGCGGTCGCCGTGCAACTCGTTCCAGTCGGTGAACAGGCTCTGGACATAGTCGATGAAGTGCGGCCGCTGCGGGTGGCGCGCGACCTGGGTCTTCATCCAGGGATCCAGACCGGCGTAGGTCTTCTTGCGCAGCTGTTCGGCCTTCTTGCGCAGGCCCTCGATCTCATTGTCGAAATCGCCCGAGGCGTCGGACAGCAGCGACAGCTCCTCGATCTTGGCTTCCAGATCGGCGATCGGCTTTTCGAAGTCGAGATAGTGCGTGGCCATCAAGGCGTCCGGGAACTGCAAGCGGGCAAGAGCGCCCTTAGGGAAGGCGGGGGAACCTAGAGAGGTCAACGCCGCCGGGCAAGCGGCGGTTCAGAAGGCCTTTGGCAAACCGGCCTGTTTGAGGATTTCGTTGGCCATAATCCGCATCGGCTTGGAGGGAACGGTGACTTGGCGACCTGCTGCATTGCGCCACTTCTCGTGACTGCCCTTTCCGCCTGGAACGCGCTCGAAGCCAGCATCTCTAAGCCGCAGCGTCAGGTCTCGATAGTAGTCCTGAACCATCAATCGCCCCCGGAAATCGAATCTAAAACCGATTCTCGCGCGGGCAGCAAAGTCGCAACGCCATGGTCAGGCTGCGACCAGATCGAGTTGCCGTGACGCCTCGAAACGAATGGCGACGGGTTCGTGGATGTCCAGATTGGAGGCGAGGAGGTCGGGCGCGAAATGCCTGATGAGATCCTCGAACTCTTCCAGCGTGTCCGTCTGAAGGACGAGGCCCGGAATGTCGGACTCGCTGTACCAAACGTTGGCCTCAGCGTCCCAGATCGCCTTGACGTAGAATGAATGCGCCATGGCCTGAATATGCGCTGTCAGTCGTCGCGCGCCAAGGGGTGGTTTTGCTGGACGACCTGGGCCAGGCGGTCGGTGGCGACGTGGGTGTAGATCTGAGTGGTGGCGATGTCGGCGTGGCCCAGCAGGGTCTGGACGACGCGCAGGTCGGCGCCGCCTTCCAGCAGGTGGGTGGCGAAGGCGTGGCGCAGGACGTGGGGGCTGACGCGGGCCGGGTCGATGCCCGCCGTGATCGCGGCCTCGTCCAGCAGTTGGGCGAAGCGGCGCGGGGTCAGGTGGCCGGTGCGGCCGGAGGAGGGGAAAAGCCAAGGGCTGTCGGGCGCGTCGGGCTTGCGCTTCTCGTCGCGTGCCGTCAGCCAGGCCTTGATGGCCTCGCGGGCAGCGGTGTTCAGGGGCGCGAGCCGTTCCTTGTTGCCCTTGCCCCTCACGATCAGATAGGCGGGGTCGCGGCGGATGGCCTCGACCTTGAGCCCCAGCAGTTCCGAAACGCGCAGGCCCGAGGCGTAGGCCATCTCGACCAGGGCGATCAGGCGCAGGCCCGCCGCCGCATCTCGGCTGGCCGAGGCGGCCAGCAGGGCGTCGATTTCGTCGCGGCTTAGCACCTTGGGCAGGGACCGCCCCTGTTTCGGCGCGTCGAGGCGGCGCGACGGATCGTCGGTGCGCCAGCCCTCGGCCAGGGCGAACCTATAGAACTGGCGCGCGGAGGACCGGCGGCGAGCGGCGGTGGCGGCGGACAGGCCGCGCCGCGACAGGTCGGCGAACCAGGCCTCGACCGCCTCGGCATCGGCCTTCATCAGGCCGCCGGCGTCCGACAGCGCCGTCTGGGCGTCCGCCAGATCGCGGCCATAGGCGGACAGGGTGTGGGGCGAGGCGTCGCGTTCGACGGCCATCATCTCCAGAAAGGCCTCGATCTGGGGCGTCATCGCGCGAACCTGCCGTCGAACGGATGGCGCAAGGTCAGGCTTGGTGTAGAGGTTTCCTGGATCATGCCTGCCCGAGCCGCCGCCTTCGCCGTCCTTTCGACCGACCGTTCCGCCGGAGCCGCCGGATGAGGCGGCGCGCGAATCCGGGACCGACCCGCACCATAGCCCTGGTCGGGCTGATGGGGGTGGGCAAATCGTCGGTGGGGCGTCGGCTGGCCAGCCGACTGAGGCTGCCGTTCGCCGATGGGGATGTGGAGATCGAATCGGCGGCCGGGATGACGGTGTCGGAAATCTTCGCCGCTCTGGGCGAGGCCGAGTTCCGGGCGGGCGAGGCGCGGGTGATCCGCCGCCTGCTGGAAGGGCCGCCCATCGTGCTGGCCACCGGCGGCGGGGCGATGATGAACCCCGAGACGCGCGCCCTGCTGAAGGCGCGATCCGACACCGTTTGGCTCAGGGCCGATCTGATGGTGATCGCGGAACGGGTGGCGCGGCGCGACACGCGCCCCCTGTTGCGCGGCAAGGACCCGCTGGAGGTGCTGACCGGCTTGGCCGAGACCCGCTATCCCATCTATGGCGAGGCGGACGTGATGGTGGACGTGGGCCAGGGCTCACACGGCCAGGCGGTGGACGCCATTCACAAGAACCTGCGCCGACACTGGCGCCACAGACGCCGCGCGGAGACGAAGACGTGACGATCATTCCGGTCAGCGGCGGGGCCTTTGCGGCCTATGACGTGGTGGTGGGACGCGGCCTGCTGGCCCAGGCGGGCGCTTATGTCGCGCCGCTGGCCAAGGGGCGGACGGTCATCGTCACCGACGAGACGGTGGCGGGCATCCATGCCCAGGCCCTGACGGCGTCGCTGGCGGCGGCGGGCGTGAAGAGCGAGATCGTGGCGGTGCCGGCCGGGGAGGGATCCAAGTCCTTCGCCCAGCTGGAGCGGGTGCTGGATCGGCTGCTGGAGATCGGGCTGGACCGCAAGGACGTGGTGATCGCCCTGGGCGGCGGGGTCGTGGGCGACCTGGCGGGCTTGGCGGCGGCGCTGTTCATGCGCGGCGTCGACTTCGTGCAGATTCCCACGACCCTGCTGGCCCAGGTGGATTCGTCGGTCGGAGGCAAGACGGCCATCGACACGCCGCGCGGCAAGAACCTGGTCGGCGCCTTCCATCAGCCGCGTCTGGTGCTGGCGGACATCGACGTGCTGGCGACCCTGCCGGAGCGTCAGGTGAAGTCCGGTTGGGCCGAGGTGCTGAAGCACGGGCTGATCTGCGACGCGGCCTTCTTCGACTGGCTGGCCGGCGAAGGCGCGGTGGGCGCGACCGGCGATCCGGCGGCGCTGGAGCGGGCGGTGATCCGCTCGGTCGAGATCAAGAGCGCGGTGGTCGGCGAGGACGAGAAGGAGGCGGGGCGGCGCGCCCTGCTGAACCTGGGCCACACCTTCGGCCATGCGGTCGAGACCGAGGTCGGGTTCGACGAGGGCGCGCTGGCGCACGGCGAGGCGGTGGCTCTGGGGTGTTGCATGGCGTTCCGGTATTCGGCGCGCGAGGGGCTGTGCTCGGCGGACGACGTGGCGCGGGTCGAGGCTGTGGTCGCGGCGGCGGGCCTGCCGACGCGGCTGGCGCAGGCGGGGACGTTCGCGGCCGACCGGCTGCTGGCCCTGATGGCGGGCGACAAGAAGGCCGAGGGCGGGGCGCTGACCCTGATCCTGGCGCGCGGCATCGGCCAAGCCTTCGTCGCCAAGGGCGTGGACGCCGCCAAGGTGCGTGCCTTCCTGATCGAGGAAGGCGCGACCGCGTGATGCGGATCGCCACGGTCGCGCTGGAGGATCGGTTCGTGCGGCTGGAGCCGTTCGAGGACGGGCTGAAGGGCGAGGTGCGGGCGGCGCTGGATTGCGACGCCGCGTCCTGGGACATCATGGTCGCCCCGGCCTATGGCGCGCATTTCGAGGCCTGGTGGACGGCGGCCCTGGCGGCGATGCAGGCCGCCACAAGGATCGCCTATGCGGTGCGGCGGCTGTCCGATGGTGCGGTGGTCGGCACGACCAGCCTGTACGAAATCAACCCGGCCTATCGCCGCTGCGAGATCGGCTCGACCTTTTATCGGCCAGAAGCGAGAGGCGGGGCGATCAATCCGGCCTGCAAGCGGCTATTGCTGGGCCACGCCTTCGACGCAGGCGCGGTGCGGGTCGAGATCATCACCGACGCCGTCAACGCCCAGAGTCAGGCCGCCATTCTCAAGCTGGGCGCCAAGGCCGAAGGCGTGCTGAGGAAGCACAAGATCACCTGGACCGGCCGGGCGCGCGACACCGCCATGTTCGCCGTGATCGACGACGACTGGCCCGCGGTGCGCGACGGGCTGGATCGAAGGTTGGCGGTTGAAAGTCCTAGCTGTCTGACGATCTAGATGTCAGCCAGTGGATTTGGCCCAAATCGATTAGCTTCGGGATTGCCGCGCAGAAAGAGTATCTCGATCAGGCCCCAGACGAAGAATGGCGCGACCAAGAAGACAGCGCCGACTATCGCAAGAATGACGACTGCCGGCCTGTCGAGAGGAAGTCTCGAAAGGGCCGAGACGGCGAGAATGTGCGGACCAAAGAAGCAGACGAGCCACCACCCGCTGCGCCCCCTGTCGTGAAGCCGCCGCACGAACGCCCCTAGCAAATACCAGCCCATCACGACGCCGAAGATGAGCACAGCGATGTTGACGGCGGTCAAGTTCGGAGCAACGGCGCCAATCAAATGAAGAGGCGTCAGAAGGAGGCCAAAGCCATAGAACGTGGCGAGCGAGAGATAGAAACGTCGCCGCGAGAGGCGACCCGAAAACTTCAGATTTCCACTCACCATGTCCTTGAGCCAGTTCATGGATTGCGTATCGCCGTTTGCCATCTCCGGGGCAAGCCATGGCAGCGCTTGCTCATTTAGCAAGGTCGCGATCAGTCCACCGCCCGGCATTGCGTCGGCTGGCGGCCTTCGACGGACCAGGTGGCGAGGACGCCCTTGCCGCGCAGTTCGACGTTGGAAGCGCGGTACCAGATGCCGTCGGCGGCGCGTTCCTGATACAGGTCGATGGCCTCGCCGGATGAGTTGCGGATGGTCGCCATCTGGCGCGGATTATCGAAATCGACCGACAGGCGCTCGCCGTTGTCGCACAGATAGACGGTGTGGACGACGCGGTTCAGGGTTCGGTCCTGGATCTCGGCGCCGGTGCGCTGGCGGGCGGTCTGGGCGTCGATGGCGCGTTCCTTGACCTCGTCGCCGGTGGTGGGCGCCCTGTCGGGGTCGGGACCGCAGGCGGTCAAAAGGGCGAGGGCTGCGAGGCCGCTGAAGACGATCGACTGCGGCAGATCCGGCTTGAACAACGACATTCCCTCCACGGCGACGCCCAACAGCGCAGCTTTTCGCGGCGTTCTAACGTGCGCCGCCCGCCGCCGTTCCCCGCCGTTGACGGAAGAAGGACTTGAGCAGGGTGGACGCCTCTTCGCCCAGAAGACCTGAGTCCGTCGCCGGGCGCCAGTGGCAGGTGGGTTGTTCGAACAGGCGAGGGCCGTGGATGACGGCGCCGCCCTTGGGATCGTCGGCGGCCCAGACGACGCGGCCGATGCGGGCGTGGCTGATGGCGCCGGCGCACATGGCGCACGGCTCCAGCGTCACGTAGAGGGTCAGGCCCGTCAGGCGGTAGTTGGCGAGCGCCGTCGCCGCGCGACGCATGGCGACGATCTCGGCATGGGCGGTGGGGTCGTGTGACGCGATGGGACCATTGGCGCCGGTCGAAATTACCTCACCTGAGGCAGGATCGACAAGAATTGCACCCACAGGCACCTCTCCTGCGTCCGCCGCCGCTTGCGCTTGGTCCAGCGCCATGCGCATGAACCGCTCATCATGGTCCGCCATACAGACGACAACGACAAGAAGCCCCGCGCCCGTCAAGACGAACGGTCGCCCCGGCCCTTTAAATCCTCCGGTCCCCGCAAGAGCGGCGACGGGACGAAATCCTATGGCGACAAGCCACGCAGCCCTCGCGAAGACGGCCCCAAGCGGTTCGGCGACAAGCCTGACCGGCCCCGCAGCGACAAGGGCGGCAAGTCCAAGACGCCCGAAACGCCCCTGCGCGCCGAGCGAATCGCCAAGACCATGGCCCGCGCGGGCATCGCCTCGCGCCGTGAGGTCGAGCGTCTGATCGGCCTGGGCAAGGTGGCGGTGAACGGCCGCATCCTGGATACGCCGGCGACCCTGGTGACGCGCGACGACGTGATCACCGTGGACGGCAAGCCCATGGGCTCGACCCAGGCGACGCGCGTCTGGCGCTATCACAAGCCCGCCGGCCTGCTGACCAGCCACAAGGATCCGACGGGTCGCCCGACGGTGTTCGACGCCCTGCCGGCCGGACTGCCGCGCGTGATCTCGATCGGACGGCTGGATCTGTCGACCGAAGGCTTGCTGCTGCTGACCAACGACGGCGAGCTGAGCCGGGCGATGGAGCTGCCCTCGGCCGGGCTGGTGCGTCAGTACCGGGCGCGGGCGCGGGGTAAAATAACCCAAGAGCAGTTGGACGAGCTGAAGAACGGCGCCGTGGTGGAGGGCATCTCCTACGGTCCCATGGTGGCGACGCTGGACAAGGCCAAGGAAAGCAAATCCGAGGACGGCCGCACGCCGAGCAACCTGTGGATCTCGGTCTCGATCACCGAGGGCAAGAACCGCGAAGTCCGCAAGGTGCTGGAGTCCGTCGGCCTGACGGTCAACCGCCTGATCCGCCTGGCCTATGGTCCGTTCCGCCTGGACGTCCTGCCTGTCGGGTCGGTCGAGGAGATCGGGCCGCGTGTGATCCGCGAGCTGCTGGCCGACTACATCCGGCCCGAGAACCTGCCGACCGGCAATACGGTCGAGACGCCTGCGCCCATCCCCGGTCGTCGCGTGTCCACGCCGATCCTCAAGGGCAACTCCGGCTCGGCCATGTCGGACCCGTCGCGCAAGCCCAGCCGGGTCCGCGCCGCCGAGACGGCCCAGGCCGACGCAGTGGAACGCCGCGAGCGGCCGCCCAAGAAGGAAGGCTGGGCCAAGGCGACGCCCCGCACCGTCCATCCCAAGAAGACCTACAAGCCTCGCGAGGACGGCGACCGCCCGGCGCGCGCCTATACGCCCCGCGAAGACGGCGACCGTCCGGCCCGCACCTATACGCCGCGTGACGGCGCGCCGGCGCGCAGCAGCGACGGTCCCAAGCGCGAGTACAAGCCGCGCACGGCGGCTGGCCCGGAGGGCGCCAAGCGCGACTTCAAGCCACGCGGCTTCGGCGCGAGCGGCAGCAGCCGCGAGACGCGGCCGCCCCGCACCGGCGGCGGCAAGCCGGCCGGCCCGTCGGGCACCAGCGGTCGCGCGCCGGGGGGCAAGCCCCGCACGCCGCGCTAAGAGGCGACTGGAGACCTGACGATGGATGCACGCCTGTCCGGCCGGTGCCTGTGCGGCGCTGCGACCTTCACCGCCACGCCTAACGGCGGCATGCACGCCTGCCATTGCCCCACCTGCCGGCGGCAGTCGGGCGGCATCCTGTTCAGCGTCGATTGCGGCGACAGCGTCGAGGTCCAGGGGGATGTGGCGACCTATGTCTCGTCCGACTGGGCGACGCGGCAGTTCTGCCCGGCCTGCGGGACCGGCCTGTTCTGGCGGTCGAACGACGGCGCGATCACCATGGTCTCGGCCCAGGCGTTCGACGATCCGACGGTCTTCGCGCTGGAGGATGAGTTCTGCATCGAGAGCAAGCCGGACGGCTATGCGCTGGCGGGCGACCGGCCGCGCCTGACCACCGAACAGCTGTGGGCGCAGTTCGCGCCGCCTGAGGCCTGATGCGGATCGTCGCCGGAAGCCTGAAGGGCCGAGCGATCGTCGCGCCGGAGGGGCAGGGCACGCGCCCGACCTCGGACCGCGCGCGGCAGGCGGTATTCAATGTGCTGGAGCACGCCGCGTGGGCGGAGAGCCTGCAGGGTGCGCGGGTCATCGACCTGTACGCCGGATCGGGCGCCCTGGGGTTCGAGGCCGTCAGCCGGGGGGCGGGCTTCTGCCTGTTCGTGGAGACCGACGACGGGGCGCGGGGCGCCATCCGCGAGAACGCCGACGCCTATGGGGTGATGGGCCGCACCCGCGTGCATCGGCGCAGCGCCACGGACCTGGGCGTCCGGCCCGGATCGGACGGCGAGGCCTTCGACATCGCCTTTCTGGACCCGCCCTATGGCAAGGGGCTAGGCGAGCAGACGCTGCTGCGGCTGCTGGAGGGGAACTGGCTCAAGCCCGGCGCCCTGGTGGTGTTCGAGCGCGGGTCGGACGAGCCGGAGATCGACACGCCCGGCTATCGGCGGCTGGACGCGCGCGACTATGGCGCGGCGCGGGTGCTGTTCCTGAAGGCCCTGGCCCCGACCGCCTGAGCGGGAAAAGTGCACTCCAAATTTTTTTGAGTGCACTTTAGTGCAGATTTTTGCGAGCGGGTCGCAACCGCGTCAGTCCTCGGGCGGCGGTCCCAGCAGGGCCTCGTCCTCCTGTTCGACCTCGCGCCGCATTTCGTCGCGCGCGGCGCGGACCTCCTCGCGGCTCATGCCCCTGAAGAGGTCCTTGTCGAACTCGCGGGATTCGCGGATCAGATCGTCGGCCAGACCGCGCCAGCGGCGGGCGTCCGTCGCGCGCCCGCTCTCGATCGCCTCGGCGAAACGCAGGCGCGCGGTGCGGGCCAGGTCGTCCATGTCCATGTCGGCATAGAGACCGAGGTCGAGCTCGCCGGGCGGCGGCTCGACCTGGTCGCTGCGCCGCCAGCCGTATTTGCGGGCGCGACGGCGAAAGGCGGACAGGCCCAGGTCGTGGCGGCGACACACGGCCTCGGCGCTGAGGCCGGACAGATAGTCGGCGCGGGCTTGGGCCCAGGTTTGAGCGGCGCGGATGCGGTAAACGTCGGTCATGACCGCAGCCGTAAACCAACGCTACGTCAAATGCGGACGTGGGCGTGTCCTGTCCTTCTCCCGTTGGGAGAAGGTGGCCCGAAGGGCCGGATGAGGGTCGGGTCTATCCGTCGGCGTCAGCCGCCGCAGGAACTCAAGTCCGACGCCCGACCCTCACCCTTTCGGCTTGGCGCATCGCTGCGCTCTGCGAGCCTCAAGCCCTCTCCCAACGGGAGAGGGTTACAGCTTTTCGACCAGGCCGCGCGCGGCGGCCGTCACCTCGGCCCAGGTGATCTCGAACCCGGCGTCGTCGCCGAAATAGGGATCGGTCACGGCCTGGCCCTCGCGGCCGGGGACGTGGTCGAGCAGCAGGCTGAGTTCGGCGGTCGCGCCCCCCTCGTCGTCCTTGGGCGCCAGCTGGCGCAGGTTCTCAAGATTGTCGTGGTCCAGGGCCACCACATGGGTGAAGCGGCGGAAATCGGCCTGCGTCACCTGCCGCGCCCGCAACCCCGAGATCTCGGCCCCATGCCGCCGCGCCGTCGCCTGCGCCCTCGGGTCCGGCGGCTCGCCCGCATGCCAGTCCCCGGTCCCGGCGGAATCGACGATCAGATCGAGACGGAGCCGCTCAGCCTCGGCGCGCAGGGCGGCCTCGGCGAGGGGCGAGCGACAGATGTTGCCGAGGCAGACGAAGAGGATGGAGGGCAAAGTTTCAAGCAATGGATGATGAGTACGAAGAAGTTCTTATAGGGGAGGGTCTTTTAAACTGATAAGCGTGAATGTCTCTC
The DNA here is from genome assembly GCF_979258305.1 of Brevundimonas sp. AC546. Classification (NCBI taxonomy): domain Bacteria; kingdom Pseudomonadati; phylum Pseudomonadota; class Alphaproteobacteria; order Caulobacterales; family Caulobacteraceae; genus Brevundimonas; species Brevundimonas sp. AC546. The sequence goes on along the minus strand of NZ_OZ409849.1, from coordinate 896,208 downwards.
GTACTATCGCGCCTTCCTTTAGTATTTTTCGGACTTGGAATTTACCAATGGCTCGATGTTCCATCCATTTCCGATTGAGATCGACGATCGCATCTGCGGTAAATGCTTTCGACATTCTGCCGCGAACCGTTCCTCTTGGACCGTCTGTTCTGAACTCCATTTGATGACCTTCCGGCAGAGCCGACGAGAAAACGCCGACGATATCTTCTTCTCCGTCACTAACGGTTGTGATTGTTGCTCGAGTCTCCGCCCGCGCAATGGCAGGAGAAGAGAGTGATCTGTCCTTGTCCCCGCTAACAATTCGGAAGGTCGCTCCGGCAATTCTCATGTGCTCAAAAAAGGTCTTTGCAGTCGCCAAGACTCTTTCGTCAGACTCCAAGACCGCGGCTTGAAAGCGCTCTTCATCATCCTCACCAAATGCGGCGATTAGATCTGAGACATGATCGACGCTGTCCTTAAGTGACGAGTCAATTAAAGCTGTTTGGCTATCGATTTCTTCAAGAACGAATCCAAAAGAGCCTCTGACAACATCAGTAATATGGAGTCGCGCGGAACCCTTATTTGGCACTATTCCTCGTTGGCCCAAACCCCCAGTCTCGTGAGCCATCTGCTTGGCCACCAAGTCTTGAAAAATAGAGACCGCTCGCGTCCCAAACTCGCTCTCGATTCCCCGGTTGCCAACGACAGGTGCGCCCCCGAAAAACAAGGCCGCAGATGCGAGCTCTCCAGCAGCGTCGCCAACATTTCTAAGTTTTTCCTGCAGATCCGCGAGCTGGTCTTCAATGCCCAGGCGCATGACAATGTCGCTAGCTGCAAGCCCTTCCGACATTCGGATCAGCGCTGCTTCCTCGGCTTTCAGCCGATCTCGCTCAAGCCTTTGCCGTGCTTTCACGATTCAACCTCCTGTGCCGATTGTTGGGCGTCAGCAACATCGAATGCGTCCAGCAAGGCAATCGCATCAGCGTCGGTAGTGGTGTCCATTGGCACGCTGACCATGCCTTTCCAAAGATCATCTCCTCGACGGTGCGAGAAAAGACTTCCGTAGTAGCGCGTCAACTGAACAATTCGTTCGGGAGTGGCGTCGAGATCGACAAACATTGCGTCAACCTTGACCCTGGCCTTTATGCCGGGACGACGTAGCACATCAACTTCGGTTGCGAACAAAGTCGCGATGTCATGGTCGCTCTTGTGTCCCGTCGGGCGCCTAAAGAAAGTGATCACATCTATGTCGGCTGGCACTTTGTCTTCTACGAAGCTTCCATCAATCCACTGAAAGCCATTTTGGAAGCCTAGCGCCACCATCTCCGCTCGATGTTGGAGCCAATCGCGAATAATTGCTCTTCTTTCGGTCGTTGATGAAAACCGCTGCGCAACTTCCAAGACCGTCGCTTCAAATGGCGACATGTCAGAAGGATGGCCACCTGGCCCATTCGGGCCAATGTACGGTGGCAGTACTCCGTGGATTGTAAAGTTCGGAACTGGCATCGACCCTCCCACGCAAGGTTGCGCTCGGCAATTCTACCATGACGCGGTGTTAATGGGTTAATCGGTTGTGTTTTCTCACCGCCGCCCAAACAGCTTCTCCAGATCGTGCAGCTTCAGCTCCACATAGGTGGGTCTCCCGTGGTTGCATTGGCCGGAGTGGGGGGTGGCTTCCATCTGGCGGAGAAGGGCGTTCATTTCGGGGGCCGAGAGGACGCGGCCGGAGCGGACGCTGCCGTGGCAGGCCATTGTGCCGCAGATGGCGGCGAGGCGTTCCTTGAGCGACAGGGCCTGGCCGTGTTCGGACAGATCGTCGGCGATGTCGCGGATCAGACCCTGAACATCGGTGTCGCCCAGCATGGCCGGGGTCTCGCGCACCAGGACGGCGCCGGCGCCGAAGGCCTCGACGATCAGGCCCATCTCGGCCAGTTCCTCGGCGCGCGAGGCGACGCGTTCGGCCTCGGCGGGGTCCAGATCGACGACCTCTGGCGTCAGCAGGGCCTGGCGTGTCACGGAACCCTCGGCCATCTGGGCCTTCATCCGCTCATAGACCAGCCGCTCGTGGGCCGCGTGCTGATCGACGATGACCAGGCCGTCGCGGGTCTGGGCGACGATGTAGTTGGCGTGCAGTTGGCCCCGCGCGGCGCCCAGGGGGTAGTCGAGGGGGTCTTGAGGTTGAGTGGCGAGTGGCGAGTGGCGAGTGGCGAGGTCGCTGTTTTGGGCGGGTTGCGACGGCCATGATGGGCCGTCCCAGGACGGTTCGACGCGGGCGCTGCGTTCGTTGAGGCCGGGGATGATTTGGGCGGCGGCGGCGGGCTGGGGCCAGCCGGTCCAGCCGCTGAAGCCTTGCGCCGAGGGGGCGCTGGGGCTGTAGGCGGGGCCTGAGCCCAGGCCGGTGTGGGGCTGGAAGCTGGACAGGGTTTCGGCGGCGACGGTGGTGGAGGCGCGGTGGCCGGCGGCGTGGAGGGCGTGCCTCAGGGCGCCGACGATCAGGCCGCGCACCAGGGCCGGATCGCGGAACCGGACCTCGGCCTTGGCGGGATGGACGTTGACGTCGACGTAGAGCGGGTCGATGTCGAGGAAGAGGACGGCGGCCGGATGCCGGTCCCGCGCCAGGAAGTCGGCGTAGGCGCCGCGCAGGGCCCCTTGCAGCAGGCGGTCCTTCACCGGGCGGCCGTTGACGAACAGATACTGATGCGCCGCATTGCCGCGCGAATAGGTGGGCAGGCCGGCGTAGCCCGACAGGCGCACGCCGTCGCGTTCCTGATCGATCAACAGGGCGTTGGCCTCGAAATCGCGACCCAGCAGGGCGGACAGGCGTTTCAGCCGGCCCTCGTCGCCGGGGTGTTCGGCGGGCAGGCGCAGGGTGACCTTGCCGTCCAGCGACAGGGTGAAGGCGACAGCCTCGTGCGCCATGGCCTGGCGCTTGATCTCCTCCGAGATGGCCATGGCCTCGGACCGTTCGGACTTCATGAACTTGAGCCGGGCGGGGGTGGCGTAGAAGAGGTCGCGCACCTCGACCCGCGCACCGTGCGGGCCGGGGAAGGGGGCGGGGGCCAGGGGGCGGGTCTCGCCGCCCTCGACCGTGATGGCCCAGGCGTCGGTCTCGTCCCGTGACCGGGTGGTGATCGACAGGCGGGCGACCGAGCCGATGGAGGGCAGGGCCTCGCCCCGGAAGCCCAGGGTGTGGATGCGCAGCAGGTCCACGTCGCCGGCGTCGTCGGGTTCCAGCTTGGAGGTGGCGTGGCGTTCGATGGCCAGGGGCAGTTCGGCGCGCGGGATGCCCTTGCCATCGTCGGCGATCAGGATGCGCGACAGGCCGCCGCCGTCGGCCTGGATCTCGATATTGCGGCCGCCGGCGTCCAGGGCGTTCTCGACCAGTTCCTTGATGGCGCTGGCCGGCCGCTCGACCACCTCGCCGGCGGCGATGCGGTTGACGGTTTCGGGGGAGAGGCGACGGATAGGCATGAGGGCAGGAAGATAGGGGGCGGGGGGGATTCGCGCCATGAGGCACGACGGCGTCCTTCTCCGCTTGGGGGAGAAGGTGGGGCCGCAGGCCTCGGATGAGGGGGTTCTGTCCGCCTCGGGACGGTGAGGGGGAGACTGCGTGTGGCAGCCCCCTCATCCGTCTCGCTCCGCGAGCCACCTTCTCCCCCGAGGGGAGAAGGGATTATTCGGCGGTCTTGGTCTTTTTAGCGGGGGCCTTCTTCGCGGGAGCCTTCTTCGCCGCCGGTTTCTTGGCGGCGGCCTTTTTCGGGGCGGCGGCCTTCTTGGCCGGGGCCTTCTTCTTGGGCGCGGCGCCGGCCTTGGCGGCGAGCAGGGGCAGGGCGTCTTCCAGGGTCAGGTCTTCGGGCGCCGTGCCCTTGGGCAGGGTGGCGTTGATCTTGCCCGACTTGACGTAGGGACCGAAGCGGCCGGCCATGACGTGGATCGGCTCGCCCGTTTCCGGGTGGGCGCCCAGGTCTTTGAGCGGGGCCGTGGCGGCGCCGCGACCGGGACGGCCGGCGCGCTTTTCAGCCAGCAGGGCGACGGCGCGGTTCAGGCCGACCTCGAACACCTCGTCGATGTCCGAGACATTGGCGTAGGTGCCGGCGTGCAGAACGAAGGGGCCGTAACGGCCCAGGCCGGCCGTGATCATCTTGCCGTCCTCGGGGTGGACCCCGACATCGCGCGGCAGGGCCAGCAGGCGCAGGGCCTGGTCCAGAGATAGGGAGGCCGGCGACCAACCCTTGGGCAGGGACGAGCGTTTGGGCTTGTCGCCCTCGGGCGGCGTGATTTCGACATAGGGGCCGAAACGGCCGATCTTCAGCTGCACCGGCTGGCCCGTCTCCGGGTCGATGCCCAGTTCGCGGTCGCCGCTCTCGGCCGAACCGTCCTCGGCAGAGGGGCTGGCGACGGGGCGGGTGTATTTGCATTCGGGGTAGCGTTCGCACCCGATGAAGGCGCCGAACCGGCTGGTCTTCAGGCTGAGCTGGCCGATGTGGCAAAGGGGGCATTCGCGCGGATCGGATCCGTCTTCCTTGGCCGGGAAGATGTGGGCGCCCAGGCTTTCGTTCAGGGCGTCCAGGATGGCCGTGGTGCGCAGTTCGCCGGCGGCTTGCGTGGCGGCGTGGAAGTCCTGCCAGAACTCGCGCAGCAGCAGCTTCCAGTCCAGCTGACCGGCGGACACTTCATCCAGACGGGTCTCCAGCGCGGCGGTGAAGTCGTATTCGACCCATTTGGCGAAGAACTGCTCCAGGAAGGCCGTGACCAGCCGTCCCTTGTCTTCGGGATAGAAGCGGTTCTTGTCGACGCGGACGTATTCGCGGTCGCGCAGGGTCGACAGGGTGGAGGCGTAGGTCGAGGGGCGACCAATGCCCAGCTCTTCCAGCTTCTTGACCAGGGTGGCTTCCGAATAGCGGGGGGGCGGTTCGGTGAAATGCTGGTCAGTGCGGATGGCGTCGACCTTGGCCTTGGCGCCTTCCTTCAGGGCCGGCAGGCGGCTGGTGTCGTCGCTCTCGTCCTCTTCGGCGCCCTTCTGCTTTTCGTCGCGGCCTTCCTCATAGACGGCCATGAAGCCGTCGAAGGTGACCACCTGGCCGGTGGCGCGCAGGCCGGTCAGGCCGTCGGGCGTCTCGATCTCGACCGTGGTGCGGTCCAGGCGGGCGGCCTCCATCTGGGAAGCGACCATCCGTTTCCAAATCAGCTCGTAGAGCCGCTGAAGATCGGATTCGAGGCGTACGCTATCGGGATGGCGGGCGATGTTGGTCGGCCGGATCGCTTCGTGCGCTTCCTGAGCATTCTTGGCCTTGGTCTTGTAATAGCGGGGTTCTTGCGGAACGAAGGCGGGGCCGAACGCCTGGCTGATGACCTCGCGCGCCTGGGCGATGCCCTCGGGCGTGGTCTGGACGCCGTCGGTCCGCATATAGGTGATCAGGCCGCCGGTTTCGTCGACGCCTTCATACAGTTTCTGCGCCGCCTGCATGGTGCGCTGGGCGGAAAAGCCCAGCTTGCGCGAGGCTTCCTGCTGCAGGGTCGAGGTGGTGAAGGGCGGCGCCGGGTTGCGGCGGATCGGCTTCTTCTCGACCGAGTTGATCGTGAAGTCGCCGGCGTCGATGGCCGCGCGGGCGGCCGCAGCCGTCGCCTCGTCCCTGATGTCCAGACGCTGGACCCGCTTGCCCTCATGCTTGACCAGGCGGGCGGTGAAGGGCGGGCTGTCGGCGTTCAGGTCGGCCTCGATGGACCAGTATTCCTGAGCCTTGAACTTCTCGATCTCCATCTCGCGATCGACGACGATACGCAGGGCGACCGACTGGACGCGCCCGGCCGAGCGGGCGCCCGGCAACTTGCGCCACAGGACCGGCGAGAGGGTGAAGCCGACGAGGTAATCGAGCGCGCGGCGGGCCAGATAGGCGTTCACCAGCTCCATGTCGATCTGACGCGGGGCGGCCATGGCGTCGAGGACGGCGGACTTGGTGATGGCGTTGAAGGTGACGCGTTCGACATGCGTGTCCTTCAGCACCTTCTTCTTGTTCAGCACTTCCAGCACGTGCCAGCTGATCGCTTCCCCTTCGCGGTCGGGGTCGGTCGCCAGGATGACGCGGTCGGCGCGCTTGGCGGCCTCGGCGATTTCGGACAGGCGTTTGGCGCCCTTGGCGTCGGCCTCCCAGTGCATGGAGAAGTCGTCGTCGGGCAGGACCGAGCCGTCCTTGGACGGCAGGTCGCGGACGTGACCGTAGGAGGCCAGGACTTCGTAGTCCGGGCCGAGATACTTATTGATGGTCTTGGCCTTTGCGGGGCTCTCGACGATGACGAGGTTCATATCAGTCCGGTCTCGGGAAGGGGCGCGAACGTGGTTGGAGCGGGGCCGTGAGTCAATCGCACCTGTCGTCTTACAGCCTAAGGTAGTTGTGTTTTAATGAAGCGCGGTTAGATTGCAGGCTTGGCAACGGAGACGATCATGGCGACGGCGCACCCTCAATCGACCTCCGAGACGGCCCATCGCGCCGATGTCGAGGCGGCGGCCTTTCCCACGCGGGAATACATCGGCGCCATGGCGCTGGAAATGGCCCGGCTGGCGCGCGACGAGGGCGACAGCCGGCTGGCGGGTCTGCTGGAGCAGGTCGCGGGCGTCGCGGGCCATCCGCCGGCCTAGACCGAGGCCAGTCCACCGGGCAGCAGGTCGGCGCGGCCGGTCAGGCTGAGTTCCAAGAGGGCGGCGGCGACCTGGGAGACGGGAGCGGCCAACGCGCGGGCGATCTCGTCGCGGCGTCGGGGTGGGCGAGAGCAGGGCGGCGACGCGGTCGAGGAAGGCGTCGTCGATGTCAGCGTCAAAACTCATCGGGTCGGCAGGCGGCTCTCGCAGAGTACGCAGGGTGTTGAAGGCGCGGTCGATGTCCTCGATCCCCTCGCACAGGATCGCGCCCTGACGCAGAAGCTCGTTGGGGCCGCGCGCTCGCGGGTCCAGCGGCGAGCCGGGCACGGCGAAGACGTCGCGCCCCTGTTCCCCGGCGAGGCGGGCGGTGATCAGGGAGCCGGACTTGATCTCGGCCTCGACCACCACGACGCCGCGCGACAGGCCCGAGATGATGCGATTGCGGCGGGGAAAGTCTCTGGCCTGGGCGCGGGCGCCGACGGGGCTTTCGGAGACGATGCAGCCCTGGTCCGTCAGGCGGGCGTAGAGGTCGGCGTGTTCGGGGGGATAGATGTCGTTCACCCCGCCGCCCAGGACGGCGACGGTCCCGGTCTCCATGCTTCCTTCGTGAGCGGCGGCGTCGATGCCGCGCGCCATGCCCGAGACGACGACATGGCCGGCCTGACCCAGTTGTTGCGCCAGGCCGCGCGCGATGCGCTGACCGCCTGCCGAGGCGATGCGGGCGCCGACGATGGCGACGCAGGGCTGGTTCAGCAGGTCGGCGCGGCCGCGCGTCCACAGGATGGGCGGGGGCGGATCAAGCGCGGCCAGCATTTCGGGATAGTCGTCGTCGCCCAGCACCAGCAGGCGGGCGCCGATGGCCTCGCCGGCGGCCAGTTCACGCTCGACCGCCTCGATCGGCGGAGGCGTGGAGGCGGCGCCGGACTTGCGCACCAGATCGGGCAGGGCGTCCAGCGCGCTGGCGGCGGAGCCGTAGCGGCCGATGAGTTGGGCGAAGGTGACGGGACCGATGCGGTCGGTGCGGGCGAGCCGCAGCCGGGCGAAGCGTTCGGCCGGGCTCAGGCTCACGCCTTCTTGGCCCCGATGCGCGGTTCCTCGCCCTTCAGCAGCCGGGCGATGTTCTGGTGGTGACGCACCCAGATCAGGACGGCGGCGAAGACGGTCAAAGCGAGGATGGGCAGGCCCACCGGCAGGCCGACGACGGCGAGCGGCAGCAGGGCCAGCAGCGGCGCGGTCGCCGCCGAGATCAGGGCCGCCAGCGACGAATAACGGAACAGGAAGGCGGCGAGCAGCCAGACGGCGCCAGCCATCAGGCCCAGCGGCCAGGCGGCGGCGAGCAACAGGCCATAGAAGGTCGCGACGCCCTTGCCGCCCTTGAACTTCAGCCAGACGGGGAAGAGGTGACCCAGAAAGGCCGCGCCGCCGGCGATGGCGCCGGCAGTCTCGCTGTCGAACAGATGGCGGGCGATAAGCAGGGCGGCGGCGCCCTTGCCGGCGTCCAGCAGCAGGGTGGCCAGGGCCAGATCCTTGCGGCCCGTGCGCAGCACATTGGTCGCGCCGATATTGCCCGAGCCGATATTGCGAACGTCGCCGGCGCCGGCCGCGCGGGTGATCACCACGCCGAACGGAATCGAGCCGAGCAGATAGCCGCCCAGCGCGATGAGCGCCAAGGTCCCGAGCGCCGGGGCCACAAGATCCTGCACGTTGATTCGCTCCCCGCGTGTCGTTGCGGCAAAATGCGTCGGGGAGCGGCGCGGAGCAAGCGCGATCCGACCTCTTGACCCGATGATCGGCGCAGCGTCTGGTCCGCCCGCCTTGCCGGAGAGCATTAATGACCCGAATCCCCGCCGCCGCCGCCGTGGTTTTGCTGTTGTCCACGGCAGGTTGCGTCGGCGCCCCGCCTCCGCGCACCACGCCTGTCGGCGGGCCGGCGCTGGCCGCCTATTTCGACTGCGTGCGCGATGGCGGCGTGGCGATCTCGGCGCACCGGGCGGTCTCGGCGCTGGATCAGCCCGAGAACTCCATCGCCGCCATCGAGGCGACCGGGCGGGCCATTCCCAATGCGATCCTGGAACTGGACGCCGTCCTGACCAGAGACCGGCATCTGGTGCTGATGCACGACGACACGATGGAGCGGACGACCACCGGGCGCGGCCGGGTCGCGGACCTGACCCTGGCGCAGGTGAAACGGGCGCGGCTGAAGGCCTCGAACGGCGCCCTGACCCGCGCCGTGCCGCCGACCCTGGGCGAGGCGCTGGACGCCGCCGGACGGGTCGGGGGCATCGCCAGCATCGACCTGAAACCCGCAGACGGCGAGACGACCGTCGATCTGGCGCGGGCGGTGATCGATCAGGTGCGCCGGTCGCGGGCGGGGAACCGGGTGATCCTGATCACCTATAACGAGGCCGACGCGCGGGCCGTGGCGGCGATGGCGCCGGAGATGATGATCTCGGCTGGACTGAGCGGCGTGGAGTATTTGCAGGGGCTGAACGCGCCGCAGATCCTGGCCTGGACGGGCACGCGCGATGAACGCCCGGCCCTGTGGCGCGCGCTGCGTCAGGCGGGGGTGGAGGTCCAGTTCGGCACCCTGGGCCGGGAAGGCGAGCGCCGCGACGACCGCTACGCCGCCGACGGCGACGTATCTGAATACCGCGACCTGGTGCGCCAGGGCGTGACTGTGATCGCCACCGACACGCCGCTGGCGGTCAAGTCGGTGCTGGGCGCCGAGGTCGCCAAGGCGGCGACGTGCGAGCGGGTGCGCTGATCAGGGTTTTGCGGGCAGCACCGCCATCAGGGCGCGGGTGAAGCCGAGAGGGGCGACGGTCAGGTGGTCTTCGTCGGCTAAAACCGTGGATCGGACCGTCAGGCCCGGATAGGCGCGCGATTTCAGGGTGCGCTCCATCTTGCGGACATCGGAAACCATGTCGGCGCCGGAGGTGTTGCGACGGTCGGGGCCGGGGACTTCCCAGCCGCCGATGTACATGAAGACATCGGCGGGCAGGTCGCGGTGGGAGCGGGCGTAGTCGGCCTCCATCCCCATGATGTGACGTTTGTCGTACCAAAAGGACGGGCTGCCCAGGACATAGGCGTGGAACAGGCCGGGGTCGGTGAACAGGATCTGGGCGCCCAGCAGGCCGCCGTAGGAATGGCCCAGCAGGATGCGGCGCGCGGGATCGACGCGGAAGCGGTTCTCGACGAAGGGCAGGGCCTGGGTCTTCAGATAGGTCTGATAGGCGGTGCCGCCGCCGTGAACGAGAGAGCTGGCGCTGCGCGGGCCGTTTTCGGTTGGCGTGTAGTCGCGGTTTCGGCTGACGGTGCCGCTGCCGCCGCGCGAATAGGACAGGCCGACGAGGATGAACTCCTCGATCACCGGGCCATCCAGGTTCACGCGCCGGGCGATCTGGCGAAGGATCGGGAAGGCGTAGTCGGCATCGGTGACATACAGGACCGGATAGCGGCGTTGCGGATTGCTCTCGTAGCTGGCGGGTAGGCTGACGAAGACTTCGTATTCCCGACCGGAGACGGGGTCGGGCACGGTCCAGACCTGGGTGCCCTTCAGCACATAGGGCGCGCCCTCGGCGTCGGCGGCGGGCGCAGGCGAGGACTGGGCGTCGGCCCGTTCCGAACAGCCCATGACGGCGCCCGCCAGCAGAACCAGCCCCAAGCCGGCCGTGCGTTTCCAGATGGTCATGACCGATTCCCCGATAAGCTTCACTGTCGTTGAGCCTAGGGCGGAATGTGGCGGAAAGCCGGAGGGTCAGTGAACCTTGCGACCGCCCACCCAGGTTCCGATCACCTTGCCCTGGAGCCTGCGGCCGTCGAACGGGGAGTTCTTGGATTTGGAGTGCAGGGCGTCGGCGTCGACGATGACGGGGGCGCCCAGGTCGAACAGAACGAGGTCGGCGGGGGCTCCTTCGGCCAGAACGCCGGCGTCGAGCCCCAGCAGGGCGGCGGGGCCCTGGGTCAGGGGGCGCAGGACATCCAGCAGGTCCAGCCCGTCTTCGTGGTGCAGGGTCAGGGCGGCGGGTAGCAGGGTCTCCAGGCCGATGGCGCCGGGCGCGGCCTCGGCGAAGGGACGGCGCTTGTCCTCGGCGGGGGCGGGGGCGTGGGCCGAGGTGATGACGTCGATCAGGCCTTCGCGCACGGCCTCGATCAGGGCCTGGCGATCCGTCTCGGAGCGCAGCGGCGGGTCGAGGCGGTAGAAGGTGCGATAGTCGCCGATATCCACCTCATTGAAGCACAGGTGGTTGATCGAGACGCTGACCGCGACCTCCAGCCCCTTGGCGCGGGCGCGGGCGAGGGTCTCTAGCGCGCCCTCGGTCGAGATCTGATCGACCAGGAACCGGGCGCCGGTCTGTTCGACCAAAGCGAGATCGCGTTCCAGCCCGATGCGCTCGGCGATGGCCGGGCTGCCGGACAGGCCCAGACGCGTGGCCAGTTCGCCGGAGGCGGCGACGGCGCCTTCGGTCAGCCAGGGATCGGACGGGCGGCAGGCGATCAGGGCGTTGAAGGCGGCGGCGTAGCTCATCACCCGTTGCAGGGTGCGGCTGTTGACGATCACCTTGTCGCCGTCGGTGAAATACAGGGCGCCGGCCTCGTCCATCAGGCCGATCTCGGCCATGCGCTGGCCGTCCAGGGCCTTTGTCGCGGCGCCGGCGGCGCGGACATTGACCAGGTTCAGGGCTGCGCCACGCCGCTGGATGAAGTCGATCATCGCCGGGTCGTCGACGGCGGGATCGGTGTCGGGCTGGACGACGATGGTGGTCACGCCCCCGGCGGCGGCGGCCAGGCTGGCCGACTTCAGCGTCTCCTTGGGCTCTGCGCCCGGTTCGCCGGTCTTGACGCGGATGTCGATCAGACCGGGCGCGAGGCACAGGCCGTCGGCGTCGATGATCTGGTCGGCGTCGATGGGCGAGGCGCCGTGGACGACGCGGACGATGCGGCCGTCCTCGATCAGGAGGCCGCCGGGGCCGTCATAGTCAGTGGCGGGGTCCAGCAGGCGGGCGTTGATGATGGCGATCGTACTCATTCCCGTCACCCTCGGGCTTGTCCCGAGGGCCCACGGCGGGGGCGGCTCGGCTGTTGGATGGCGGAGACTGAGCGGCGGGCGCTCGTGCGGCGGACGCGTAGGCCCTCGGGACAAGCCCGAGGGTGACGGGTGTTATGGGTTTCCATCACTTGTCTCCCCAACGGGCGGAGAGGGAGGCCAGGACGGCCATGCGGGCGGCGACGCCCATCTCGACCTGATCCTGGATCAGGGAGACGTCCAGGTCGTCGGCGACGTCGGAATCGATCTCGACGCCCCGGTTCATTGGCCCAGGGTGCATGACCCGGGCGCCAGGCTTGGCCCAGGCCAGCTTCTCGCGATCCAGGCCCCAGAAGCGGAAATATTCGCGGGTCGAGGGCACCAGGGCGCCGGCCATCCGCTCAAGCTGAAGCCGCAGCATCATGACCACGTCGCAGCCCTGCAGGCCCTCGCGCATGTCGTGGAAGACCTCGCAGCCCCAGCGGTCGGCGTCGCCGGGCACCAGGGTCGGCGGCCCGATCAGGCGCACACGCGCGCCCATCATCTGAAGCAGGGCGACGTTGGAGCGGGCCACGCGGCTGTGGGTGATGTCGCCGCAGATGGCGACGGTCAGGCTGGTCACATCGCCGAAGGCGCGGCGCATCGACAGCAGGTCCAGCAGGGCCTGGGTTGGGTGTTCGTGGCGGCCGTCCCCGGCGTTGACGACGGCGCAGCCGACCTTCTGGCTGAGCAGTTCCGCCGCGCCCGAGGCCGAGTGGCGGATGACCAGAATGTCAGGCTTCATGGCGTTCAGGGTGACCGCCGTGTCGATCAGGGTCTCGCCCTTCTTCACCGACGACGATCCGACCGGCATGGTCACGACATCGGCGCCCAGCCGCTTGGCGGCGATCTCGAACGAGGAACTGGTGCGGGTCGAGTTCTCGAAGAACAGGTTCACGACCGTGCGGCCGTGCAGCAGGTCCAGCGCCTTTGAGGATTGGCGGTTGAAGTCGACGAAGGCGTCGCCGAGATCCAGCAACTGCGGCGTCACGAACGGATTGAGGTCCGAGGCGGCGAGGAAGTGGGGTTTGGGGAACGGAACCAGCCGGTCGTGGATGGTCTGATCGGTGACTTGGGCGGGCTGGGTCATCGAGACGCGGCTATAGGCGTGACTCGCCCCGGACGCCAGTGTTGGGCGCGAGGTCAGACGAAATGGAACAGCGCCAGAAGTATGGGGATGACCACGGCGCTGCCCACGGTGGTCAGGGCGATGACGCCGGCGATCAGGGGCGCGTCGCCGCCCATCTGGCGCGCCAGGATGTAGGAGGCGGCTGAGCCGGGCGCAGCGCCGCAGATCAGGGCGATCCCCTGGGCCAGGCTGTCGCCGCCCAGCGCCCAAGCGATGAACCACATCAGGGGCGGCATGACGCCCAGCTTGACCAGGGTCACGGCGGCGATGGTGGTGCGGCGACGTTTTACCTCGGCGAACGACAGGCCCGCTCCGGCGACGATCAGGCCCAGCGGTAATGCGGCGGCGCCCAGCAGGTCCAGCGCGTCGGACAGGCCGGGGATCAGCGGCACGCGCAGCAGGTTCAAAGCCAGGCCGATCAGACAGGCCAGCAGGATGGGGTTGGCGAGCATCGACTTGATCAGGCCCAGCATCGAAGGCTCGCGCCGCAACGAACCCCACTTCGCCAGGACGGCGACGCAGGCGATGTTGGTGACGGGGATGATGAAGGCGATGGCGACGGCGGCCAGCGCGGTGCCTTCGGAGCCATACACCGACTGGATCACAGGCACGAAGACGAAGCTGTTCCAGCGGATCACCCCCTGGAAGACGCTGGTGTAGGCGGGGCCATCCAGGGTGATCAGGGGCTTGGCCGCCAGCGTCGCCGCCGCCACGATCAAGGTCGCCCCGACCGCCGCCGCGCCCGCGACGGTCGCCCCGCCGCCGGCGAGGTCCGCGTGCCAGATCGCGGGGATCAGGAAGCTGGGATAGAAGATGTTGATCGACAGCTTCTCGATGGGCCGCCAGGCTTCGTCGGGCAGGAAGCCGGACTTTCGCAGCCCATAGCCCAGGGCGATCATCAGAAAGACCGGCAGGACGCCGGCGATCAGGGCCGTCAAACCCAGGTCGCCTGATCACGCACCCGGTCCAGCGCCCCCTGCAAGATCCAGGCGGCGGCGGTGCGGTCCACGACCTGGGCGCGGCGCTTGCGGTTCAGGTCCAGGTCCTCGATCAGGAACCGCTCGACCGCGCTGGTGGACAGCCGCTCGTCCCAGAAGGCGATGTTGATCGGGCGCAGCCGTTCCAGATTGCGGGCGAAGGCGCGGCACGACTGGGCGCGCGGCCCCTCGGTGCCGTCCATATTGGCGGGCAGGCCGATGACCAGGGCCGAGACCTTGCGATGGGCCATCAGCTTGAACAGCTGCTCGGCTTCATGCGTGAACTTGGACTTTCTGATCAGCTCCAGCGGCGAGGCGATCAGGCGGGTGGAGTCCGACACGGCGACGCCGATGGTCTTCTCGCCCAGATCCAGTCCCATCCACGGCGTGTCGGGCGGGCAGGCGGCGGGCAGGTCGAGGAGGTCGAGAACGGGCACGGGCTGCGGTTAGGACTGGCGCGGCCTTAAGTCAAAGGCGATGGTGGGCGTAGTAAGATGGAGGACGGCGAAATGCGCGGGGTTTTCCTGACGGCGGCGGTGGTTCTGGCCCTGGGTCTGTGCGGCTGCGGGCCGGCCGAGACGCCGCGCAAGACGGCGGGCGCCCAGCCCGCGCCAACACCGATGTCCGTGACCAAGGCGCCGACCCGGCCTGTCGGTCCGTCCGCGCGTCATCCGGTCATTCCCAGCGAGGAGATAGGCACGGCGGCCGACATCTCGCAGTTCCACGCCCTGCCGGCGCTGAGCGCCAAGGTGTTCAGCCTGTCGGGCGGCGATCCGGCGGTGAACGGCCTAGTGACTTATTTCGCCCTGTTGAGCGGCCCGGCCGAGGGTTGGAGCGTCTATCCGCTGGGCGACTACGCCGAATGGCGGGTGGTCGAGGCGAAGGCCGGACGGGTGGTGCTGGCGGCGCGTCAGGACACGGCCGGGCCGGAGGGGAATATTCTGAAGGCGGATCGGACGGTGCAGATCGACTTCGCCTGGAACGGCGAGACGCCGCCGGACGCGGTCGATGTCAGCACGACGCAGTGACGCGGCGTCGAACGCCCGGCGTCTGATCCTTGTGAATCCCTGTGCGGGCGGCTAATCCGACCGCTTCGTTTCATTCTGTGTGTTGGAGGGCCGCATGGCCATCGACGCTGCGACGGTGCGCAAGGTTGCGCATCTCGCCCGCATCAAGACCCCCGAGGACCGGCTGGAGCCGCTGGCGCAGGAGCTGAACGGCATCCTGGCCTGGATCGAGCAGTTGGACCAGGTGGATGTCGAAGGCGTGGAGCCGATGACCTCGAACGTCGCCCAGCCTCTTCGCCTGCGCGAGGATGTGGTGACCGACGGCGACAAGATCGACGCCGTCCTGTCCAACGCCCCGAAGTCGGCCGACGGCTTCTTCGTCGTGCCCAAGGTGGTTGAGTGACGATCTCTCTTTCCCCGTCACCCTCGGACGTGTTCCGAGGGCCCATGGCGGCTTCGAATGGCGGCGTCTGCCGTCAAAGCGCGGCGGATGCGGCGCGGTGGGCCCTCGGGACAAGCCCGAGGGTGACGGATTTTGGGTTTGGCGCGAATGTCTGATCTTACGAAACTGAGCCTCAAGGCCGCTGTGGACGGCCTGAAGTCGAAGGACTTCTCGTCCCAGGAAATCACCCAGGCCTTCCTGACCAATATCGAGGCCGCCAATCCGACGCTGAACGCCTATGTCGAGGTGACGGCGGACAAGGCCATGGACATGGCCCGCGCGTCCGACGCCCGCATCGCGGCCGGCGAGGGCGGGGCGCTGGAAGGCGCGCCACTGGGGATCAAGGACCTGTTCTGCACCGAGGGCGTGCAGACCACGGCCGGCTCCAACATGCTGCGTGGGTTCACGCCCCCGTATGAAAGCACTGTCACCGCCAATCTGTGGCGCGACGGAGCGGTCATGCTGGGCAAGCTGAACATGGACGAGTTCGCCATGGGCTCGTCGAACGAGACCTCGGCCTTCGGTCCGGTCAAGAATCCGTGGAAGTCGGCGAACTCCAACGCCGAGCTGACGCCGGGCGGGTCTTCTGGCGGTTCGGCTTCGGCCGTCGCCGCCGACCTGTGCCTGGCCGCCACGGCGTCCGACACCGGCGGATCGATCCGCCAACCCGCCGCCTTCACCGGCACGGTCGGGATCAAGCCCACCTATGGCCGCGCCAGCCGGTTCGGCATGGTGGCCTTCGCCAGTTCGCTGGACCAGGCCGGGCCGATCACCAAGACGGTCGAGGACGCGGCCCTGCTGCTGCAATCCATGTGCTCGTTCGACGCCAAGGATTCGACCAGCCTGGACATCCCGACGCCCGACTGGACGCAATCGGTCGGCAAGTCGGTCAAGGGCCTGCGCATCGGCGTGCCGCGCGAATATGTCGTGGACGGGATGCCGGCCGAAATCCAGTCCCTGTGGGACCAGGGCGTGGCCTGGTTGAAGGACGCCGGGTGCGAGATCGTCGAGATCAGCCTGCCGCACACCAAATACGCCCTGCCGACCTATTATATCGTCGCGCCGGCCGAGGCCTCGTCCAACCTGGCCCGTTACGACGGCATGCGGTTCGGGCACCGGGCGGAAGAGTTCAAGTCGCTTGATGACCTGTATTCCACCTCGCGCGCCGAGGGCTTCGGCAAGGAGGTCCAGCGTCGCCTGACCATCGGCGCCTATGTGCTGTCGGCCGGCTTCTACGACGCCTATTACGTCAAGGCGCTGAAGGTGCGTCGCCGCATCGCCGAGGACTTCGACAACGTCTGGGGTCAGGTGGACGCCATCCTGACGCCGTCGACGCCGTCGGCCGCGTTTGCGCTGGGCGACAAGCAGATCGACCCGCTGACCATGTATCTGAACGACGTCTTCACGGTGACGACCAACTTGGCCGGCCTTCCTGGCATCTCGGTGCCGGCAGGGGTGGACGCCGGCGGCCTGCCGCTGGGTCTTCAGGTCATCGGCAAGGCGCTGGACGAGGCGACCGTGTTCCAGGTCGGCGCCGCGCTGGAACGGGCGGCGGACTTTACGGCCAAGCCGGGCAAGTGGTGGTAGTTTAAAGATACCTCTCCCAGAGGGAGAGGGAGGGGCCCGCGCCGCAGGCGTGGGAGGGTGAGGGGTTACGGTCTGGAAGGTGTGGCGACGGTGACGAAACATTCAAACCGTAACCCCTCACCCTTTCGCCTTGCCGATCGCTTCGCTCTCGGAGGCTCAAGCCCTCTCCCTCCGGGAGAGGGGAGATGACGCGGGCGACGGGATTCGCTCGCGAGCTTCGTCAGCGCGAGACTCATGCGGAAAGGCTGCTCTGGAAGGCGTTGCGGGGTGGTCGGCTGGACGGGCTGAAGTTTCGTCGCCAGCATCCGGTCGGGCGCTATTTCGCCGACTTCGCTTGTGAGTCCGTGTGTCTCGTCATCGAACTGGACGGCGGGGTTCACGATCAGGATGACGTCCACCTGAACGACCATGTTCGGCAGCAGGAGATCGAAGCCCTGGGCTGGTTTGTGCTGCGGTTTCGAAATGAGCAGGTCACGGGCGCGCTGGATACGGTTCTGGATGAGATACGCGTCCAGGCGCGGATGGCAGGCACCGTAAGCTCTCACCCTCCCGTCGCCTGAAGACCACGGGAGGGTGAGGATGGATTTACTCGGCCGGGAGCGCCTTCAGGTCGGTGTCGATGGCGGCGATCTTGGCGTCGGTGATGTTGCCGCCCGAATAGGGGGCGACCTGGCGCAGGGTCATGCCTTTGAACTGGCCATAGGCGGGGTGCTGGTCGATGCCGGGCAGGTGCTTGTCCAGGACCGCCTTGGTCGCGGGATCGGCGATCAGGGCCTCGATGGAGCTGTCGATGGTGGGATGGGCGGCGTGATTCTCGTGTTCCGGGGCGGGTGTCGGGACAGGCGCGGTCTGGGCCGAGGCGGCGCCTGTCAGCAGCAGGGAAGCGGCCGCGGCGGCGGCGAACAGGGTCTTGGTCATCGAAATCTCCGTTGAGAGGCGCAAGTTGATCGCCTTTCGCGACATCCTCAAGACAGCCCCCTTTCTCGCCGCCGACGAGGGCGCTAGGACGGACGGATGACCGACACCGCTACGAACTCGAAAACCATCAAGGGCCGCACGGGCGATTGGGAAATCGTCATGGGGCTGGAAATCCACGCCCAGGTGGCGTCGAAGGCCAAGCTGTTCTCCGGCGCCGCCGTCGGCTTCGGCGCGGGCCCGAACGAGCAAGTGTCGCTGGTGGATGCGGGCTTCCCCGGCATGCTGCCGACGCTGAACAAACACTGCGTCGAACAGGCGGTGAAGACCGGCCTGGGCCTGAACGCGCAGATCAACAAGCGCAGCCAGTTCGACCGCAAGAACTACTTCTATCCCGACCTGCCGACCGGCTATCAGATCAGCCAGCTCTATTACCCCATCGTGGGCGAAGGCGTGGTCGAGGTGGAGGCCGAGGACGGCAGCTTCTTCAACGTCGGCATCGAGCGGCTGCACCTGGAGCAGGATGCGGGCAAGCTGATCCACGACCTGTCGCCGACCGAGAGCTATGTCGACCTGAACCGGGCCGGCACGGCGCTGATGGAGATCGTCTCGCGCCCCGACCTGCGCACGCCGGACGAGGCGGTGGCCTATGTGAAGAAGATCAGGACCATCCTGATCTATCTGGGCACCTGCGACGGGGACATGGAGAAGGGCAATCTGCGGGCCGACGTGAACGTGTCGGTGTGCCGCGCCGGCAACTATGAAAAGTTCAAGGCGACGGGCGACTTCAGCTATCTGGGGACGCGCTGCGAGATCAAGAACGTCAACAGCTTCCGCTTCATTTCTCAGGCGATCCAGTATGAGGCGCGCCGCCAGATAGAGATCCTGGAGGACGGCGGTTCGATCACCCAGGAGACGCGTCTGTACGATCCCACGGCCGGCGAGACCCGGTCGATGCGGTCCAAGGAAGAGGCGCAGGACTATCGCTATTTCCCCGATCCCGACCTGCTGCCGCTGGACTTGGAAGAGGCCTGGATCGCCGAGATCAAGGCGTCCCTGCCCGAACTGCCCGACGACAAGCGCAAGCGGCTGATGGCCGACTATGGCCTGTCGCAATACGACGCCATCGTGCTGATCTCGGAACAGGCCAAGGCGGACTATTTCGAAGAGGCGGCCAAGGGCCGTGATGCCAAGCTGGTTTCGAACTGGGTCACCAACGAGGTCTCGGCGCGTCTGGCGGCCGACAACAAGGACTTCAGCGAGAACCCGCTGCCGGCGGCGCATGTGGCGCAGCTGGTGGAGCTGATCGAGACGAACGTCATCTCGTCCAAGATCGCCAAGGAGGTGTTCGATCACGTCTGGAACGGCGAAGGCTCCCCGGCCGAGGTGGTCGAGAAGCACGGGCTGAAACAGGTCACCGACACCGGCGCCATCGAGAAGGCCGTGGACGAGATCATCGCCGCCAACCCGGACAAGGCGGCGGCCGTGGCCGACAAGCCCCAGGCCATCGGCTGGTTCGTCGGTCAGGTCATGAAGGCCACTGGCGGCAAGGCCAATCCGGCGGCGGTCAACGACATCCTGAAGGCCAAGCTGGGTCTTTGATGCTTGGGGGCTGCGGCCCCCAAACCCCCAGCTGGTCGCTAACGCTCGCGACGCGGTCGCTCGCTGGTTGAGCGACGCGTTAAACTAAAAAGGCCCCGCGGATCGTTCCGCGGGGCCTTTTCAGTTCCGGGCTCAGGCCGACGGCGGCGTGGGCGCGGTCGGCGGCTCAGGGGGAGCCGGCGGTGCGGGCGGGACCGGCGCATCCGGATCGGTGGGCTCCGTCGGCTCGGGGGGTGGCGGCGGCGCAGGCTCCTCGACGGGCGGGGGAGCCGGCGGCGCGGGCGGCGCAGGGGCGTTCGGATCCCAAGTCGGCGGGGGCGCAGGATCTGGCGGCGTTTGTTGGTCGACCGGCGGCGGCGGGGGAGGCGCGCTCGGGGCTTGTTGGGCCGTCGCGGCGCCGGCCAGCAACAGCGAGGAGGCCAGGGCGGTCAAGGCGATCTTCATGGGGAAATATCCTTTACGAGAAATTGCGTCTTGAAGGCGTTCGGGCGTCGTCGGGGATGACAACGACGAGCAAGGTCGGGGCCTAACGAGGCCGTTTTTCGTCCCCGTTCCGTGAAGTCGTTTTGGGAGCTGGATGCTCGAGGTCGTCTTTCGATTACCGGGAGAGACGTGTTCGCGCCGGGGGGTGGATACATGCCGATACATTCGCGCATGAGGTCGCGGCGCAGCCTTTCAAGGTCACGGGAGCGCCACGTTCGGGCGTGGGCAGCCGCGCCGAAGGACGAAAAAGACCGACGGCCGGGGGCCGTCGGGCTTTGATTTCCAAATCGTCAGGCGATCACCAGCGCCAAGCGTCACGGATGACATCGACAATATAGCCGTCGTATTCGTCGATCAGATAGATGGTGTTGTCGACGGAAACCCAACGCGTGCCCTCGGGCGGATAGCCCAGGCCGTAGGTGCGCCAGTCGTTCAGCTGATATCGCCAGAAGGTGTCCGGCAGATACTGGCCGACCGACCATGTGCGGTTCCAATACGAGCGTGGGACACTGTAATAGCCCCAGCCCGGTGCGAAATAGAAGCCGGCGCGAACGCCGTTGTAGCCTCTGAACCGGTTGTCGTTCCTCCA
This sequence comes from Brevundimonas sp. AC546, assembly GCF_979258305.1. Classification (NCBI taxonomy): domain Bacteria; kingdom Pseudomonadati; phylum Pseudomonadota; class Alphaproteobacteria; order Caulobacterales; family Caulobacteraceae; genus Brevundimonas; species Brevundimonas sp. AC546. The sequence goes on along the minus strand of NZ_OZ409849.1, from coordinate 875,796 downwards.
CCAGTCCGAGCGGTGGTTGCGATAGAACTCGCGCCGCCATTGGTCGGCGTTGAAACGCTGGCGGAACTCGCGGTGCTGGCGGTCGCGGTCGCGACCGTTGTTCCAGCCTGAGCCGGGGCGGTTGGGGCGTTGACCCCCGGCGTTCGGACGGTCGGGGCGGTTCCAGCCATTGCCAGGACGATCCGGGCGTTGGCCGCCGGTGTTAGGGCGATCAGGCCGGTTCCAGCCGCCTTCGGGCCGGTCAGGGCGCTGTCCGCCGGCGTTCGGACGATCGGGGCGTTGGCCGCCAGTGTTGGGACGGTCAGGCCGATTCCATCCGCCTTCAGGACGATCCGGGCGCTGTCCGCCGGCGTTCGGACGATCGGGGCGTTGGCCGCCAGTGTTGGGACGCTCAGGCCGATTCCAGCCACCCTCAGGACGATCCGGGCGCTGGCTGCCGTTGTTCGGACGATCGGGGCGTTGGCCGCCAGTGTTGGGACGGTTGGGGCGTTCGCCGCCAGACGGGCGCTCGGGGCGGGGCGTGTTGTTTTCAGGTCGGCTGGGGCGTTCGGCACGCGGTTGGCGAGGCGCATCCTCGCGGCCCATCTGGGGACGTTCCGGGCGGTTCATGCCGCGGGCGCGGCCTTCGCGACGCGGTTGATCCTGCTGGGCCTGTTCCTGCGCGAGAGCCTGAATGGGCGCTGCGAGCGGGCCGGAGACGGCGGCGATGGCGGTGAAAGCCATCAAGAGGCGTTTCATGGTCTTTGGTTCCTGCACGCCGGTTCTCCGGCGGCTTGAAACGATGATGCGGGCGTGTCGATGAACCCAGGCTGAACATCGTTAGCAATCAATAGGCTGCGTCAAAAAGCAGAACCCCGCAGACGAAGCCTGCGGGGTTCATGAGTCCAGACTCGCGCGCGTCTAGTAAACGCCCGACAGGACGCTGGCGATCAGGCCGCTGGCGACGGCGATCATCAGGATGTCGTTGCCGGCGTGGACGTAGCGATAGCCGCGCGGGGCTTCGCGAAGGCCGTAAACATAGGGGTCGCGCACATAATAGCTGCGATACTGGTTGGGCAGGTAGCCGCCCGTGCGCCAGCGGTAGTTGCTGTAGCGCGGCTCGACGCGGTGGTAGCCGTAGCTGGGCGCATACCAGTAGCCCGCGCGCGGGCCATTGTAGCCGCGGAAGTCGGAGCGCCCGCGCCACCAGTCGCGATTGTTGCGGTCCCAGCGGTCGTTGCGCCAGTCGCGGCGGTCGTCACGGCGTTCGGCCCGATAATCACGACGGTCGTCGCGGCGGTCCTGACGGTAGTCCTGGCGGTTGTCGTACCGGCCGTTGCGCCAGTCGCGGTTGTCGTTGCGGCGTTCCTGGCGGTCGTCGCGTCGGTCGTCGCGGCGATCCTGACGATATTCGCGGCGGTCGCGATCCTGCGCCTGGACGAGCATCGGCACGGCCGTGGTCGACAGGGCGATGGCGACGACGGCGGCCTTGGTGAGGCGGTTCATCTTCGTGCTCCATTCTGGGCCGACGACGGAGATGCCGAACCGACCCGTTAATGATGCTGAAGTTCGGTCCGCCCGCCTGAACGCGTCCTGAACGGCTGTGTCAGGTTCCGAAAGCGGTCCGGACGCTGCGTCCATCGCGCGAGCGAGGTGTGAACGAGAGATTTCGCAGAGATTTCCGAGTGCTGAATCCCACCGGAAGTATTCATCTCTGCTTTACTGAAAAGTCTGGGCGACGGCGTTTGGCGTTAACTTTAACTTCAAACCGGCGGTATTTGATGGCGTCTCAGAGGCGGGCCCAGAATGGCGCCCGATCAGGAGATACGGTGATGACCGCGCAAGAATTGGCGCACGACCTGCAGGCCCCGCAAGACGGTCTGCCGCTGCCGACCCCGGACATGTCCGGCGACGACCTGTTCAAACTGGGCATGATGTATTCGGCCGGTTCGGGCGGTTGTCCTATGGACCGCGTGTCGGCCCATATGATCTTCAACCTGGCGGCCATGAAGGGCTCGATCGAGGCGCGCGTCTATCGCCGCGAGATGAGCATGGAGATGGAGCGCGAGGAGATCGCCGAGGCCCAGAAGGCCGCACGGCGCTACATCGACCAGGGCGTGGTTCAGTTGGTCGCTTGAGGCGACCTTCTAGAACTGGGCGAAGCCGCTGCCGTTCGATCCGTTGATCGAATAGCTGAAGCCGATGGGCAGGGCGGCGCGCACCTGGGTGAAGAAGGCGGCCAGTTCGCCCAGGGTCGAGCGCGGCACGAAGATGATGTCGCCTCGGCGCAGGGCGACGACCTCGCCGCGACGTGGACGCAGGTCCACCACCCGCATCATGCGCGATCCGCCGGGACCGCGACGGATCAGGGCCACGCCGTCCGATCTTGACGTCGGCGCAAAGCCGCCAGCTTGAATGACCGCCTGATAGGCGTCCAGATCGCCGATCATCTCGAAGACGCCCGGCGTGCGGACCTCGCCGTCGACCCAGACGCGGATCGGGCCGGCCTGGCGCAAGGTCACCTCGACCGTCGGCCGCACCAGCTGCGGCGCATAGGCTGTCGAAACCACCTGCTGCAACTCGGGCAGGGTGCGATCCGCCGCCATGATCGATCCGATCAGGGGCAGGGCGATCCGGCCGTCGGGGCCGATCTTGACCGTGCGTGTCAGTTCCGAGGCCGTGGGGGTCGCCACCTCGATCTCGTCGCCGGGGTAGAGCAGATATTCCGGCTCCTGATCCGTCCAGTCGGCGAAGGGAATGCCGGGGAAGTCTCCGTTCATGGGGCGTTCGACGCGCTGCGGACCGCTGGCGCACGCCGTCAGCGAGGCGGCGAGGGAGGCTGAACCCAGGGTCAGCAGGAACAGGCGGCGATCTGACAGCATGAGAATCGGTCGGCCTCGACGAGGAGATTTGAGCCAACGTCGCCGGTTATGGGTAATCATCGGTTAACGCCGGTGGGCGAAGGGTGGCTGGAACAAGCCTTTCAAGGGATTCGGCCCGCTCTATGCGTTCCACGGCACACGTCACGGCAAGACCGCGCTATGGCGTGCTGGACGTCATCGGCCTGCTGTTCCGCGAGCTGTTGCTGATGATCGTGGTGTTCGTCGTCATCCTGGCGCTGGGCTTCGCGGCGGCGATGACGCTGAAGAAAAGCTATACCGCCACCGGATCGGTCTTCGCCGGAGTGGGCCAGGAATACGTCTACCAGCCGCGCGTCGGCACGGCCGATCGGGGACAGGCGCCGCAGGGCGACGAGGTCGCCAACTCCGAAGCCGCGATTCTGGGTTCCGGCGCCGTACGCCAGAAGGTGGTCGAGACGCTGGGTCCCGCCGCCATCCTGGGTGAACAGCCCAAGGGCGATCCGCAGAAGGCCGAGGCCGCCGCGCGCCGCGTGATCGGAACCAGCCTGGGCGTCGCCACGGCGCCGGGCAGTGCGGTGATCCATCTCAGCTACAAGGCCGATGACCCTGAACGGGCGGCGCGGGTGCTGAACACCATTATCGAGCAATATCTGGTCTATCGCCGCGAAGTGTTCCGCGACAAGACGCCGGCCATCGCCACCCAGCGCGCCGCTTTCGAGGACGAATTGGGCAATGCGGACCGAGCCTATGAAACCTTCCTGTCGTCCAACGACATCGGTGATTTCGCCGCCGCCAAGGCGACGCTGGCGGCGACGTATCAGACGGTCTTCACCGATCGCATGTCGACGCAGAGCCAGTTGAACCAGACCGCCCAACGGCTGAACACCCTGGTGGCGCAGCAGGCGGGCACGCCGGCTGAAGTGGCGCTGCAGCAGGACTTGAACATTTCGGCCCAGGACCAGGTGCTGCAACTGCGCACCGAGCGCGAGCAACTGCTGTCGCGCTATCAGCCCGACGCCCAGCCGGTGAGGGACATCGAGGCGCGGATCAACCAGCTCCAGGCCTATGTCGCGACAGGAACGGCGGTGGGGGCCAAGGAGGTCCGCACGGGGCCGAACCCCGTCTGGACCGAGCTGGAGACGACGCGGATCAATACGCGGGCCGAGCGGGATTCGCTGGCGGCGCGTCTGTCGGTCCTGGACCGACAACTGGCGGACATCCGCTCGCGACAGGCGCGTCTGACGGCCCTGGAATCCGAGAACTCGACCCTGGCCGGCAATCGGGAAGTGCTGAGCGCCTCGATCCGCGAGTTCCAGCAGCGCGAGACCCAGAGCCGTGCCGACAACGCCCTGGTCGCCGCCGGCGCCGACAATGTCACCGTCATCGAACGCGCCCAACCGCCCTCGACGGGCAAGAGCCTGAAGATCCCGCTGCTGGCGGCGGTCTTCCTGTTCGCGGGTTTCACCGCCCTGTGCGTCGGTTTGCTGCGGGTGTTCACGCGGCGCGGGTTCACGACGCCGGCCTCGGTCAGCCGCACGCTGGACATGCCCGTCCTGGCCGTCGCGCCCGCCAAGGCGGCCTAGCGAAAGTCGTGCTAGGCTGAGGGCTTAGGGAGCGCCTTGGCGATTCGATGGTCGATCTGACTTCAGAAATGGCGGGCCTTTGGGCGGCGCTGGGACCGGCGCCCGCGCATCGCGCGCGCGTCATCCAGTTCGCGTCGGCCGCGACTGGCGAAGGCGTCTCGACCGTGGCGCGCGAGTTCGCCCGTCTGGCGGCCGTGCGGGCGCGCAAGCCCGTGTGGCTGATCGACGGCGACCTGGCCCAGCAGGGGCAGCTTGAGTCAGTGTCCGCCGAGCCGGATCGCTTCGGCCAGATCGGCAAGGCGGCGCAGGCCTCGCCAGACGGCTCCAGCTTCTACGCCGTGACGCCGCGCGTTACCGGGCGCGACGGCAAGCCGGTGCCGGACTCGCGACTGCTGACGGCGCGGTCGTGCCTGGGCGGCCGGCTGTGGGTGACGCATTTCCATATGGAGGCGCTGCGGTCCGGGCATCGGGTCGAGGCGGTCGGAGAGCCCCGCTATTGGGAGGCCCTGCGGCCTCATGCAGACACCATCGTCATCGACGCCCCAGCCGCCGACCGCAACGATATGGCGATCATACTGGCGCCCTTCGTCGATATGACGGTGTTGGTCGTCGCGGCCGAGAGCACGGCGGCAAGCGCCCCGGTCATCCTGCGCGACGAGATCGAGGCCGTTGGTGGACGTATCGCCGGGGTTGTGATGAACCGATCGACATACAAGCCGCCGAGTTTCCTGCAGCGGCTGACGGGCTGAGGCCTGTCCCTACTTCGTCATCCTTGGGCTTGTCCCAAGGATCCATACGCCCGGTGCTTCCAGTCTGAGACCGGGAGTATGGATCCTCGCCACAAGGGCGAGGATGACGGGGAGGAGAGTGAGAGACCTCAGTCCGAACGCGACAGCATTGCCGCGCCGTAGAGTTTCGGCTCGAAACCCTTGGTCCAGAAGACCTTGCCGAGGCCTCGAGCGCAGCGGTCGTAGGTGTGGGCGCGGTCGGCGCGGCGCAGCAGGGCCGATATAAGAGACGCGGCGCCCCAGACGCCGGTCTGGGCCAGGCCGACCAGCATCCATTTGACGACGCCCAGCCAGTCGCGGCGGTCGGCGGCCATCTGGGTCGGGCTCTGACCATAGGCGAAGGCGCGGGTCAGGGCGTAGTTCAGGGTGGCGCGGTGGGGCGGGGCGAACTCGTCCACCCAGGCCTCTGCAGCCCAGCCGAAACGGCCGCCGCGCGCCGACAGGGCGGTGAACAGCCGGTCGTCCTCGCCGCCCGTCTCGTTCATGGCGACATCGAAGGGCGCGTCGCCGGGCAGGGCGGTCGCGCGCACCATCAGACTGTTGCCGCAGCCGTGGATGGTTTCGGTCAGGCCGGTCTCGTTCGGGCCGTCGCGGCCGAAGAACCGCTCCAGATAGGTGGTGGTCCAGCCGGTGTCAGCCGGCACACGCCCGCGAATGGGGCCGAAGACGACATCGGCGCTGGTCTGGCCTTGCGCGTCCAGCAGGGCGGCGAGCCAGCCGGGGGAGGCGGCCTCGTCGTCGTCGAGGAAGGCGATCAGGGGCGCGTCGGTCACGGACAGGCCGACGTTGCGTGCGGTCGCCACGCCGGGCACGGGAGCGTGGGCGTAGGTCAGAGGGACGGGCGCCTCGCCGCGCAGGCGCTCGATCAGGACGCCGGCGGAACCTTGCGGGTCATTGTCGGCGACGACGATTGAAGCGACGCGGTGCAGCGATCCGGTCTGGGCGAAGACGGAACGCAGGGCGCGCTCCAGGCTGTAGGGACGACGCAAGGTCGGAATGATGACGGCGACGTCGCGCATGGTCAGACGGCGTCCGCATAGACGGCGGCGCGGTAGAGCCTCAGCGCAAAGGCGCGGACCTTGACCGGCAGGATCTTCGTCAGGGCGGCCCGCTTCATCAGGCGGCGCGCCAGGGGCAGGGCGGGCAGGCGTTTCAGGGCGCGCGCGGCCTTGTAGCTGGGATAGGTTTGGACGATGGCGGGGTGCAGGGCGACGACGCGGGCGAAGTTGCCGGCGCCCTGGTCGAACTTGCGCGCCAGGTCCTCGACGGTGTCCAGGCCCATGTGGGTGGCCGGATTGTCGATGTGGACGACGGGAAACCGACGCGAGACGCGCATGGCCCACTCCACATCCTCCCAGCCCCAGCCGCTGAAACCGGGATCGAAGGATTCGGCGGCGAAGACGTCGCGGCGCACCAGCAGGTTGGAGGTGTAGACGTATTTCTCGGGCGTCAGGGCGCGCTGGGACGCCGGCAGGCATTCCGAGGCGCCGGACAGGGCGCGGTGGACGGCGAACCGGGCGTGGGTCGGGGCCTGATCGAGAGAGAAGCCGCCGAAGGCCACGGCGGGCGCATCCTGGGCGAACAGGCGCAGCCAGGTCTGGAGGAAGACGGGCGTATCGGGCCGCATGTCGCTGTCGAGGAACAGATAGGCGTCGCCCCGGGCGGCGGTGGTCAGGCGATTGCGACCCCTGGCCCGGCCCTCGTTCGCGGCCAGGCTGATCAGGCGCACGGGCAGGCGCAGCGTGTCGATGGTGGCTTGAAGCCCGACCGTCAGATCGGCGTCGGCGGTGCCGTCGTCCAGCAGGATCAGCTCGACGGCTCCGGACAGGGCGTTGGCCCCGGTATCCAGTTGACGCAGCAAGGCCTGGGGATCGTCGCGCAGGAAGGGAATCAGGACCGAGATCGTCGGCCTGGCTTGCGACCAGGCGGCGTTGTCGTGGATGTGGGCGCTCATGCCGGCACGCTGCGACGCGCGCGGATCAGGCGCAGCAGCACGTCACGGACCCCGGCGGCGTTCAGGGTCAGGGCCACGACGGCATAGACGAGGCCGCCCACGCCGGCGTCCAGCATCAACTCCACGAACCCGCCGATGGGCGGCAGCAGCCAGACGACCCCGGCCATGACGGCCGACGCGATCCCGCAGCGGATCAGCGCCTCCCACGGCATGGGCAGGGCGATGGCGCGGCGGCTGAGCAGGAGGCAGGCGATCAGGCCGATGGCGAAGCTGGCGGCGGTGGAGACGGCCGCGCCGACGACGCCCATTCGGGGGATCAGGATCAGGTTCAAAGCGACGTTGCACAGCGCCGGAATGGCCATGGTGACCAGCAGCAGGCCTGTCTTCTTGCCCAGGGTGAAACCGAAGCCGAAATAATAAGCGATCATGCCAGACAGGAAGGACGAGGCCGCGATCCAGGGCGTGACCAGGGCGGCGGCGGCGCGCAGATCCTGGCCGATCATCAGCTCCGCCATCGGCCGCGCCACCATCGACAGGCCCACGGCGGCGGGCAGGCCGATCAGGATCAGGGTCGATCCTTGCTCCAACGCGGTCTGGCGCAGCGCCTCGCGACCACCTCGCTCCAGCGCCATGACCATGGCCGGCGCCCCGGCCGCGCCCAGCCAGATGAAGATGACGTCCAGGGTCCGGTTCGCCAGGCTGTAGCTGGCGTGATAGGCGCCGACAGCCCCCGCATCCATGAAGGCGGCCAGCAGGAAGCGGTCGGTCGAGGCCAGAACCACGGCCAGCGTCAGCGACGCCGCGATCGGATAGCCGTAGACGGCATAGGCCTTGAGCCGCCCGCGATCGACGGTTCCCCCGGTCGTCTGGCGCAGTTCGCCCGGTAGGATGAAGGGCAGGGCGAACAGGGGCGCGATGGCCAGGCCCAGCAGGGGCGATGCTGCCCCGGCCCCGGCGACGGCGAACCCGGCCCCGACCAGGAAGCCCAGGATGGAGACGCCGATGTCGACGCGGGCGGCCTTGGACACCTCGCCCGCCGCCCGGAAACGCTCCTGCGCCAGCTTGGCCAGGTTGCGCACCGGCGCGCCGGCCAGGCCGAAGGCGACGGCGATCTTGAGCGCGGGCGGCAGGGGCGCCAGCCACACCACCAGTGCGGCGATGGGGGTGAAGACGGAGATGATGGCGAAGGAGGTGCGGTACAGGCTGGCGAAATGGGCGGCCAAGCCCTCGGGCGTGCGCTCGGTCGCCCAGAAGCGCGCCATCGACGCCTCCAGCCAGCTAAAGGTCACGGTGTGGGCCAGGGTGGTGACCGAAAAGGCCAGGGCGTAGTGGCCGAAGTCGTCGGCGCTGAGCAGGCGCGTGAAGACGAAGATGGTCAGGAAACCGACCACTCCCTGGACGATCTGGGCCGGCAGATAGCCCCAGACGCCGCGCCAGAACATGCGCTTCTCGCTCAACGCACGGCCGCCCGGTCGCCCAGCAGGACGGGGATGGTGACGGCGATGACCCATAGATCCAGCCAGAAGGACTGGCGCTCAATGTATTCGATGTCCAGTTGCACGCGCTCGCGGACCTGGACCTCCGTGTCCACCGGGCCGCGCGAACCCTTGATGGCGGCCCAGCCGGTCATGCCGGGCTTGATGCGGTGGCGGTGGGCGTATTCGGCGACCAGCAGGGCGGATTCGGTCTCGCCGGTCTTCATGCCGATGGCGTGGGGGCGGGGGCCGACCAGGGACATCTCGCCCGACAGGACGTTGAAGATCTGAGGCAATTCATCCAGGCTGGTGGCGCGGATGAACCGGCCGACGCGGGTGACGCGGTCGTCACCGGGGCAGACCTGGCGGCTGGCCGTGGCGTCGGCGGCCTCGTGGCGCATGGAGCGGAACTTCCACACCACGATGGTCTCTTGATTGAAGCCGTGGCGACGTTGGCGGAAGAAGATCGGGCCGGGGCTGTCCAGTCGGACGGCCAGGGCGACCAGGGCCATGACGGGTGCGGCGACGATCAGGGCGATCGCGCCGACCAGCAGGTCCTGCATCCGCTTGTTGAAAGCCCGCCTATCGGGATCGACCGGCCCGTCCAGCGACGCCAGCGGCGCATTGGCCAGCCGGTTCAGCACCCCGTCGCCGCCCAGCTCCGAATCGACCAGCACCGTCAATGGATTGGGCAGGGCGTTCAGACGCTGTGTCAGGTCGCGCATCCGCTGGCCCGCGTTCGGGTCGATGGCCAGGACGATCCGGTCCACATAGGGGGTCATGCGGTGGGTCATGAGGGCGTTCGCGTCGCCCAGCACCGGCACGCCGGCGACGCTGTCGGGCGAGCGGGCCAGGCGGTCGTCGAACACGCCCAGCACATTCATGTCGCGCCGCTCCAGCGCCCGCTCGATCAGAATCCTGGCGTTCCGCGTCGCGCCGACGATGACGATATTGGGCGACAGGGCGCCGAGACGCCGCCAGCGGGCGATTACCGCCAGCCACAGCCCATGCAGCACGATCAGGGCCGCCGTCGTCGTCAGGGCCCAGGGCGCGACCACGTCCAGAGCTGGCCGATCCAGCAGCCATCCCAGGATCAGGGCGACGCCGGTCGAGATTACGCCCACGCTCGCGACGCCAGCCAGATGCAGAGGCCAAGGGGTGCCGCGACCGAATCGGTAAAGCTGAAAGGCGCGCAACAGGGCCAGAAACACGACAGCGCCGGCTGCCAGCGGCGCCGCATCGCCGATCATCATGGCGGCCAGGTTCGTCGGCTGGACCGCCAGAGCCGCCGCCAACGTCAAGCCGACGATGACCAGCACATCGATGAGCCTGAAATAGTGGGCCGACAGGCGCACGGCCGAGCGTTCGCGCGCATTCAGCCATACCTCGGGCCGGAATGGGCCACGCGCGGCGCGACCCTTGGGCGGCGTTTCGGCGGCGAGAGTGGCGGGGCGGTCGAGCAAAGGGCGATCCAGGGTCGAAGAACGGGCGTTATACTGACGCTTTCGCCTCTATGTCGCGTTAACGTGGACACTTTCGCCCGAACCGGATTGCGCGACGCATCAGCCTCCGCTATCGACGCCGTCGCAGGAGACGTGGCCGAGTGGCTGAAGGCAACGGTTTGCTAAATCGTCGTACCCCGTAAGGGGTACCGAGGGTTCGAATCCCTCCGTCTCCGCCATCCGTCACCGAAAACGTAAATGGTATCAGTGTTTCGGCACTTGATCCAGTTTCTGGTGCCTACCTCGGTCCCAACTCGTAACTCCCCGCTGAAATATCGGCATGGGGTGCGATTAAAATACCGCTCCCGACCGAGGCTGTGTGAAAACGCCTCCCGATCGAGCGAATTAGGTTAGCCTCTTGCGGTCAGCAGGAGGTGGGTATGAGCCGCTTCGTTCAGGGTGCAGATCGCCGGCAGCAGACGCTGCTTCCCGAGTGTCTCGACGACTATGTGGCCGAGGATAATCCGGTCCGGGTGGTCGATGTCTTCGTGGACGAGCTGGATCTGAAGGGTCTGGGCTTTGAGGGCATGACACCGGCGGCGACGGGCCGACCGGCCTATCACCCGGCCATGCTGCTGAAGCTCTACGTCTACGGCTATCTGAACAAAGTGCAGTCGAGCCGCCGTCTGGAGCGTGAGGCGCAGCGCAACGTCGAGCTGATGTGGCTGACGGGGCGGCTGGCGCCGGATCACAAGACCATCGCCGACTTCCGCCGCGAGAATGGTCCGGCGATCCAGGCGGCCTGTGCGCAGTTCGTGGTTCTGTGCCGCCAGCTTGGCCTGTTCGGCGCGGCCTTGGTCGCCATCGACGGCTCCAAGTTCAAGGCGGTGAACACCCGCGACAAGAACTTCACCGTCTACAAGGTGAAGCGGCGGATCGAGCAGGTTGCCGAGCACATCGCCAGCTACCTCGAGGACCTCGATACGGCCGATCGGCACGAGGGGGATGGCGTGGAGGCACGGTCGGTGAGGCTGGTCGAGAAGATCAATCGGCTCCGCGCCCAGATGGCGATGCTCAAGGCCATGGAAGCCGAGGTGGAGGCGTCGCCGGACGGCCAGGTCTCCCTGACCGATCCCGACGCTCGCGCCATGGCGACATCAGGCCGGGGCAGCGGCATCGTCGGTTACAACGTCCAGTCCGCCGTAGAAGGCGAGCATCACCTGATCGTCGCCCACGAGGTGGTGATGACCGGCTCGGACAAGCAACAGTTGGCGAACATGGCGGGTCAGGCCAAGGACGCCATGGGCGTGGAAAGGCTCGATGTGCTGGCGGACCGAGGCTACTTCTCCGGCGAGGAGATCCTGGCCTGTGAGGCCCTGGGCGCGACGCCCTTCGTGCCAAAGACGCTGACGTCGGGCGCAAAGGCGAATGGACGCTTCGGCAAGCAGGACTTCGTCTATCTGCCTGATCAAGACGTCTACCGTTGCCCGGCCGGCTCCCTGCTTCCGTACCACATGACCGTCGTCGAAAGAGGCATGACGCTGCATCGATACTGGGATCGGGCCAGTTGCACAGGCTGTGGCATCAAGGCTCAGTGCACGCCTGCGGTCGAGCGCAAGGTCACCCGCTGGGAGCATGAGGCGGTGATCGATGCCCTGCAAACCCGGATGGACCTGAGGCCCCGAGCCATGCGTGAACGGCGAAGCCTGGTCGAGCACCCGTTCGGCACGATCAAGGCCTGGATGGGTCACACCCACTTCCTGATGAAGCGCCTGCCCAACGTGAAGACCGAGATCGGACTCCATATCCTGGCCTACAACATGAAGCGGGTGATCGCGGTGCTGGGCGTCAAGCCTCTGATGGAAGCGATCAGAGCCTGAAAGAATGGCGCTGCGCGCCTCAATGCCTGCTCTGGTTCAAACCAGGTCCGCGCGTTTTTACACGGCCTCGACTCGTAGCGGACCCTGAAAAGGTCGGCTTGCCGCAGCGTCCCCGTCCGATCATCAACCCGCAGCGCGGATCATGGGAGCGTTCAGTTTAGATTTTCTACGGCGGCTTTAGTCGATCTGACGAGGCTTGAGGCGAAATTGCGGCTTAGCTCGCGGTCCTCCCGCAGCTTTCCCACGTAGCCTCTTCATGTCAAAATACGCCACGGCGCTTTTTTCCAGCGCCGCGATCTTAAGCTTGCCTGTGCTTGCGCATGCCCAGTCTGTTCCTCCCGCCCAGCCGTCCGCCGAGAGCGCGACCGTCGCGGACGTCGTCGTCACCGGATCGAACATTCGACGTGCGGCGGCGGAGGGCATCAATCCGGTTCAGGTGATCGGACGCGAGGAACTGGACACCTCCGGCAAGGTCACGGTCGCCGACCTGCTGCGCTCGATCTCGGCAAATACCGGCAACTCCTCGAATGAGACCAGCAACAGCGGCTGGGCCTCGGGTTCGGCGGGCATCGGCCTGCGGGGGTTGTCGCAGAAAAACACTCTGGTGCTTCTGAACGGGCGCCGCGTCGCCAACTATGGCTTCCCGTCAGGCGGGCTGTCCGACACCTTCGTCAATCTGAACGCCCTGCCGATGGTCGCGACACAGCGGGTCGAGGTGCTGAAGGACGGGGCGTCGGCCGTCTATGGTTCGGACGCCGTGGCCGGCGTGGTCAATGTCATTACCCGCCAGGATTTCGAAGGGCTGGAGGTCGGCGGCAGCTACGGCACGTCGGACGCCGGCGGGCTGGACACATGGCAGGGCAAGATCGTCGGCGGTTACGGCAATCTGGAGGACGACGGCTTCAATGTGCTGGTCAGCCTGGAGGCCTATACGCGCGAACGTCTGGATCAGGACGAGCGAGACCTGACCAAATCCGGAATCTATTCCGGGCCAGGCGGTCGCTGGAATGGCTGGAGCGCCAAGGGCGCGCGGTTCCTGATCAACGGCGCCTCGGTTCCGTTCGTGGATGCGCAGGGCAACTGCCCGCAGGGCATGGTCCTGACCGCTAGCGCGCCCATCGATGGCCTGGCGGGCGACACCTGCGCCATCAACCTGGCGCCCTATACGACCCTGATCCCGTCGACGGATCGCTATCAGGCCTACGTCCATGCGACCGCCCGCGTCGCGCCGGGGATCGAGGCTTTCGGCGAACTGCTCTACAGCCATATCGAGGGGACCTCGATCTTCGGCTCCAGTCCCTATTTCACGCTGGAGGCCGGTCGGTTCGCGCTGAACGCCCAGACGGGTCTGGCCGAGCCGGTGTCGAACCTCTTGCCCGCAAACAATCCCTACAATCCCTACGGGACGGCGGTTCCGATCGAATACACCTTCTTCGATCTGGGCCAGTCGTTGAAGACCAACACGTCCCAGGCCTATCGCGCCTTGGGCGGACTGCGCGGGACTGGCGATCGCTTCGATTGGGAAATCGCCGTCTTCGCCAGCGCCAGCCGTGAGCGCGAGCGGGTCGCCGCCGGTTTCGCCAACCGCTTCACCCTGGCCGACGCCCTGGCGAACGGCAGCCTGAACCTGTGGGAGCCGAACGCCACGCCGCAGGCCGTGCTCGACGGCATCCGGTTGAGCACCCTGCGCCCGGCGGATTCGAAACTTTATGGGGCGGACTTCAAGATCTCGGGCGAACTGTTCGACCTGCCAGCCGGTCCCATCGGCTATGCGGCGGGGATCGAGTACCGGCACGAGTTGCTGGAATCGCGCAATCCGCGCGAGATCGACGCGGGCCTGCAGGTGCGGCCGGCCATCGCGGCGGTAGACGGCGAGCGCGACGTGGCGGCCGTCTATGTCGAGGCCAATGTGCCGGTGCTGTCGAATCTGGACGTCCAGATCGCCGGTCGCGGCGACCACTACAGCGATTTCGGCGAGGCCTTCTCGCCCAAGGTCGGGGTGCGATGGCGCGCCCATGATGCGGTGCTGGTTCGGGCCTCGGCGTCGCGCGGCTTTCGGGCGCCGTCACTGTCGGAGAACTCGGCCTCGACCAACATCTCCTATGGTTCGGTCGTCGATCCCTTCGATCCCGACATCCCCGGTTCGCGACAGAGCCCGACCTTCTTCACCGTCGGCAACACCGACCTGGAGCCGGAAAAGACGCGCTCCTACAATTTCGGCGTTGTCGTCACCCCAACGCGCGACACTATCCTCAGCGTGGACTGGTATCGGGTCGAGCTGGATCATCTAGTCGGCACCAACAACACCACCAGCATCGTCGAGGCCAACAATCCTGCGGACGTCATTCGCGATGGGCGCGGCAAGCTGGTGGCGGTCTACAACCGCTATCAGAACCTGAGCGAGCTGAAGACTTCGGGGGTGGATGTCGAGCTGAGCCAGCGCTGGCGCACCGACCGCTGGGGCGATTTCGCCCTGCAGACCACCTACACCCACGTCATCGACTATCGTCGTCCGGTCACCGTCGGCGGGCCGCTGGTCGACTATGCGGGCACGAACCGGGGCGCCAGTCTGCCGGCCGACAAGGCCACGACCCGCGCCGGCTGGTCCAAGGGTGATCTGGAGGCGGACCTGACCTGGTACTACACCAGCGGCTACGATCTGGTCCCGATCGTGACGGGCCAGTCCAGCGTGGATGCCTACAACCAGGTCGATCTCTATCTCGGCTGGTCCGGGCTGGAGAACGCCAAGATTTACGCCAAAATCGAGAACATCGCCGACGAACAGCCGCCCTATGACGGCTCCTTCCCTGGCATTCGCGCGCCTTACGACTTCAGCCAGTACGACCTTCGGGGACGCCAGTTCCGGATCGGTTTCGACTACCGGTTCTAGATTTTGTCCTCCCCGTCATTGGATCGCTTCATCATGTTGAACACCCTGCTGCGCGGCGTCGCCGTCGCCGCCCTGGCCGGCGTCCTATCGACGACGCCCGCGCCGGTCCTGGCCCAGACCAGCTACTATTTCCCGGCCGCCTCCGCGTCTGATCTGGATCCCGCCATACCCAGCCCTGAGCAGTTCCTCGGCTATCCGATCGGCTCGCGCTACACGCGGCATGACCGGGTGGTGGAGTATCTGCGCGAACTCGACCGCCTGTCGGACCGGATCACGGTGCGCGAGATCGGCCGGTCCTATGAGGATAGGCCGCTGCTGGAGGTGATCGTCACTTCGGAGGCCAATCAGGCGCAGATCGAGACCGTGAAGGCCGCGCACGCCCGTGCTGCGGATACGTCGGCGGCGGCCGATCCGACCGCGCCGGTAGTGGTCGGTCTCTATTACGGGGTTCACGGCAACGAGACCTCCAGCGGAGAGGCGGCCCTGTTGACCGTCTATTATCTGGTCGCGGGAAAGGGGGCGGAGACGCGCGACTGGCTCGACAAGGCGGTCATCCTGATCGATCCCGTGCAGAACCCCGACGGCCGAGATCGCGCCGCCAACTGGCACAATGCGTGGGCCAGCAATCCGCCGGTCAGCGACCCGGCCGACAAGGAACACGTCGAACCCTTCCCGGCCGGGCGGACCAACCATTATTTCACCGACCTGAACCGCGACTGGCTGGCGGTCACCCAGCGCGAGACGGCGGCCAAGCTGGAGGTGTTCCACCAATGGCGGCCCAACGTGCAGATCGACTTCCACGAGATGGGCGCGGGCAGCACCTATTATTTCGAACCGTCGCCGGCCAGCATGGAAAGCCCGTTGCTGCCGCGCGCGTCATATGAGGCCAATGTCGTGCTGGCCCGCTATCACGCCCAGGCGCTGGATGGGCTGGGATCGCTCTATTACACCAAGGAGAATTTCGACAACTTCTCGCCGGTCTACGGCTCGACCTATCCCGACTTCCACGGCGGGGTCGGGGTCACGGTCGAACAGGCTAGTTCACGCGGTCTGGTGCAGGACACCGACAACGGCCCGCTGGAGTTTCGCTTCACCATCCGCAACCAGACCGCCGTCGGCCTGGCGACCATTCGAGGCGCGGTCGAGCAGCGGGACTATCTGCGCAATCTTCAACGCGACTTCTTCCGCTCGGCGGTGGAACAGGGGCGACGGCATGAACATGCGGCCTTTGTCTTCGGCGACCCCGCCAATCCGAGCCTGACCACACAGACGCTGAAGCTGCTGCAACAGCACCATATCCAGGTGAATCGCCTGGCCTCGGCCGTGACCATTGATGGGCGTACCTTCCAGCCCGACAGCGCCTATGTCGTGCCCTCGGCCCAGCCCCAGTTCCGGCTGGTGCATGCGATCTTCGAGCCGACGCCGGAGGTGAAGGGCAGCGTTTATGGCAGCACCTCCTATGGAATCGCCGACGCCTATGGCTTGGCGGTCGGACGCGCTCGCCGGGCGCCGCAATTGGGCGAGTTGGTCACATCGGTTCAGCGCCATACCGGGGGCGTGAAGGGCGCTGACGCCGCCTATGCCTACGCCATCGACTGGCGCGACCTGAACGCGCCCGCCGTCCTGTCCGCTTTGCTTAAGGAAGGTGTGGCGGTCCGCGCCGCGTTCCAGCCCTTCACCGCACGCACGGCGGAAGGCGAGACCACCTTTGAACGCGGCAGCCTGGTCGTTACCACGGCCGGCCAGACCAAGGACGCCGCCGCCCTGCGCACCTTGGTGGACGTGGCGGCGCGACAGGCCGGCGTCGACGCCTGGAGCCTGGCGACCGGTCAGAGCGTCTCGGGCGTGGATCTGGGCAGCGACAGCGTGCGACGCATCCGCGCACCGAAGATCGCCCTGATCATGGGCCAAGGCGTCAACGCTACCGAGATCGGCTCGACCTGGTTTGCGCTGAGCGAACGTCTGGCCTGGCCCGCGACCCGGCTCGATCCGTCGCAGATCGGAACCGTTCGACTGGACGACTACACCAGCATCGTGCTCGCAGGCGGCGCCTATGACGACTGGAGCGAACGGCGCATCGCCGCCCTGAAGTCATGGGTCGAAGGCGGCGGTTCGCTGGTGACCTACGGCACGGCCTCGGCCTGGGCCATCGAGAAGGGGCTGGCGAAGTCGGGCGCGAAACCCGACGAGGATCGAGACGCAGAGGCGACGCCGGCCGTGCGTCGGGACTTCGCGGATCGACGCGACTATCTGTCGGAACAGCGAACCTCCGGGAATGCGCTGTCAGCCGATGTGGACGTCACCCATCCACTCGCCTTTGGCCTGTCCGGCCGTTCGCTGGTGGTGAACAAGGAGACGGATGTCGTACTGAGGCCGGTGGAAGACCCTTTCGCCAACGTCGTTCGGATCGAGGATCAACCGCGTGTGAACGGCTATCTGGCCGAGGATCTGCGCAAGGCGGCCGCCGGATCGGTCTGGGCTCAGACGGTTCGGGCGGGGCGCGGTAATGTGGTGCTGTTCGCCGACGATCCTGCGCA
Source organism: Brevundimonas sp. AC546 (assembly GCF_979258305.1). NCBI lineage: Bacteria > Pseudomonadati > Pseudomonadota > Alphaproteobacteria > Caulobacterales > Caulobacteraceae > Brevundimonas > Brevundimonas sp. AC546. Next base: position 858,407 of record NZ_OZ409849.1, on the reverse strand, counting down.
CCGCAAATACTGGCTGGGGACCGAGCGGCTGTTGATCAACGCCCTGTTCCTGTCGAACTATCTGACGCCGACCGAGCGGCGGTAAGGTCCGACGGTCCGGATCGCTTGATCGCCGTCGATCAGCGATCCGGCCGCGACGCCGCATCCACCCGCCGGGGCATGTGGATCGTCCAGCCGCCATGCGGGGCGCAGGCCACCGCGACACGGACGCGGTCGAAAGATGCGGCTCCCGTTTGGCGGATGGGCTGAGCGAGGGGCTTGGCGGACATGAGGGGCTCCAAACGCGCGTCTTGAGGTCTTCATCAGGCGCGCGGAGCAGTCGCCGTGCAATCGAGATCGGTTGAGGCGGAAGGAAGGAAACCTAAAGGCTGCATCATCCCTTCCGGTCAGGCTTGTCAGAACCAGCGCGACCAGATTGGGTGAGGTCATGAACGCACATCACGTCTTCGCCGACATGCCGGTTACCGTCTTCGAGCGGATGTCCGGTCTCGCCCGCCAGCATGGGGCGATCAATCTGGGGCAGGGCTTCCCGGATGCGCCGGGACCGGAGGTGTTGCGACGGCTGGCGGCCGATGCGGTGCTGAATGGATCGAACCAGTATGCGCCGTCTCGCGGCGACCCGGTTCTGCGCGAGGCGGTGGTCGAACACTATGGTCGTCTGCAGGGCGTGGACCTGTCCGTTGATGGGGTGGTGGTGACCTCAGGGGCGACCGAGGCCATCGCCGCCGCCCTGTTGGCTTATGTGCGGCCGGGCGACGAAGTGGTAATCTTCGAACCGGCCTATGACGCCTATCGCCCGCTGATCGAAAGGGCCGGTGGCGTCGTTCGGGCGGTGTCGCTGGCGCCGCCCGTGTGGCGGTTGACCGAGGCCGCGCTGGAGGCGGCGGTGGGGCCGGCCACGCGGATGGTGCTGTTCAACAATCCCCTGAACCCCGCGGCGCGGGTGTTCGACGCCGAAGAGATCGCGGCGCTGGCGGGGGTCTGCATACGTCACGACCTGATCGTCGTCAGCGACGAGGTGTGGGAACATGTGGTCTTCGACGGACGTCTCCATCTGACCCTGCTGACCGCCTCCGGCATGGCGGACCGGGTCATCAAGATCGGCTCGGCGGGCAAGATGTTCGGGCTGACGGGATGGAAGGTCGGCTTCGCCTGCGGGGCGCCCGACCTGATGGCGCCCGTCGCCAAGGCGCATCAGTTCCTGACCTTCTCGACCCCGCCCAATCTTCAGACCGCCGTGGCCTTCGGCCTGTCCTGGCCCGTCGACTGGTTCGACGCGATGAGGCGGGATCTAGCGCGGTCCAGGGATCGGCTGACCCAGGCTCTGGTCGCGCAGGGCTATGCCGTGACGCCCAGCGAAGGCACCTATTTCCTGTGCCTGGATCTTGCGGCCTCAGGCGTGTCGATGAACGACGAAGTCTTCTGTGAGCGGATCGTTGCGGACTTCGGGGTCGCCGCCATTCCCCTGTCCGCCTTCGAGCGGACGCCGACGACACGGAACATCGTGCGGCTCTGTTTCGCCAAGGACGACGCCATTCTCGATCAGGCAGCCGACCGTCTGGGCCAGGCGCGACGCGTGGTCACCTGACGCAGAAAACCTGAAACGAGGCTCAATCCTTCTGGCGTGATCGCTGCGCCGCTGCCGACTAGAAAGAGACATGGGCTTCTCGCAAACGCTCATTCTTGCACTGAGGCCGCGCCTGCTATCCCCGGGCGCGGTCTTTTTTGCATCGACCCGACGCCTAGAAGAAAAACTGTAAGCCGATGGCGTCTGTCTTGGCTGTGAAAGATGGTCTTCTCATTTCGGAGAAGAATTTCTACACATTGTTCAGCAGCCTGGAATTACCCGTTCATGCCCGTCGTCGCCCGCAACGCCCTCTGCCCTGAGCGCATTGGCCATCGTCCCATCGCCTGCGGACGGGCGGGCGTATGAGCGAGACATCCGATGTTCGCAGAATGCCGCCGCTCAATGCTCTGAAGGCGTTCGAGGCGGTCGGCCGACTTTCCAGCGTGTCCCTGGCCGCAAAAGAGCTGGGCGTGACGCCGGGCGCGGTCAGCCAGCAGGTCCGGCTGCTGGAAGATCACGCCGGGACGCCGTTGCTGCGCCGCGATCCGGGCGGTCTGGTGTTGACGGACCTGGGGGAACGGTTGCTGCCCGTGCTGCGCGACGGGTTCGAACATATGAAGCGGGCGTCCGATCTCATCTATGGTCCGTCCATGCGGCAATCCCTGTCGGTTAGCGTCCCGCCGTCCTTCGCCGTGCGCTGGCTGGTGCCGCGCATGACCCGGTTCTCGGCCCAGCACCCCGAGATCGAGGTCTGGATATCCGCCGATATGAAGCTGGCCGACATCGCGGGCGGGCGCGCGGATGTCGCGGTCCGCTATGGTCGGGGCGATTATCCCGGCGTGCGGACAGAAATCCTGGTCGAGGCGGGCGTGATCCCGGTGTGCAGCCCGACCCTGCTGCCGCGCCTGAGAACCGCAGCCGACCTGGCGAAACACACGCTCATTCACGTCGGACGCAGCACGTTCGAGGAGCCTCGTCCCGACTGGGCCGCGTGGCTGAAATCGCGCAAGCTGGACAAGATCGACGCGGCGGCGGGCCCCCGATTCGACCAGACCGCCTTCGCCATCGAGGACGCCGTCCACGGGCGGGGTGTGGCCCTGGCGCCCAAGGCTTTCGTCGCAGCCGATCTCGCATCTGGCCGGCTCGCGGCGCCATTCGCCGACGGCTATCTGGCCACCGACATGGCGTATCGGATGGTGACGCGTCGCGGCGTATTACGACCGGAGGCCCACGCCTTCGTCGCCTGGCTGCGCGCCGAGGCGGCGGCCGACGCCGTGGTCACGGACGAACTGTGATACCGTGGGAGTCGGTTCGTCACAGCCCAACTCTTGCTTCGCAGATCGCGCCGTCGCACTGAACTCGGCCATCCCACCTAATCAGGAATATCCATGATCCGACTGGAAGGCGTGACGCGCCGGTTTGGCAGCGCGGCGGGCGCGCGGACGGCGCTGGACGACGTCGATCTGACCGTGGCGGCGGGCGAGGTGTTCGGCGTGGTCGGCCGATCAGGCGCTGGCAAATCGACCCTGGTGCGGACCATCAACCTGCTCGAACGTCCCGATGTGGGCCGGGTTTGGGTCGGCGACGAGGAACTGACGGGCTTGAAGCCGGCGGCCCTGCGAAAGGCACGTCGGCGGATCGGCATGATCTTCCAGCATTTCAATCTGATGCACAGCCGCACGATCCGCGACAACATCGCCCTGCCGCTGGTGCTGGAGGGTCGGTCGCGGGCCGAGGTCGCCCGGCGGGTGGACGATCTGATCGAGCGGATCGGCCTGACCGAACATGCCCGCAAATATCCCGCCCACCTGTCCGGCGGCCAAAAGCAACGCGTCGGCATCGCGCGTGCCCTGGCCTGTGAACCCGGTATCCTGTTGTGCGACGAGGCGACCAGCGCCCTGGATCCCGAGACCACCGAGGAAATCCTGGCCCTGCTGGACGCACTCAATCGCGACCTGGGCCTGACCCTGGTCCTGATCACGCACGAGATGGAGGTGGTGCGCCGCGTGTGCGACCGTGTGGCGGTGATGGAGGCGGGGCGGGTCGTCGAGACGGGCGCGACGGCGGATGTCTTCCTGCACCCCCAGGCTCCCGCGACCCGCAGCTTGCTGGCCGAGGGCGAGGCCCGCACCGCCACGCCGCGTCCGGTCGGCGGCACGGTGGCGCGCCTGGTGTTTCGGGGCGAACGCACCTTCGAGCCGGTGCTGAGCCGGATCTCGCGCGAGACCGGCGTGGATCACGCCATCCTGGCGGGCCGTATCGGCCGGTTCCGCGATCAGGCTTATGGCCAGTTGGAGGTTTCGCTGGCGGGCGGAGATCCCCAGGTCGCCATCGCCCGGCTGCGCGCCGAGGGCGTCGAGGTGGAGGTGGTGTCGTGATGTTCGGATCCAATATCGACTGGACCACGGTCGCCGAGGCGGCCGGCGACACCATGTTGATGCTGTTCGCGTCGCTGGTGATCACCGTCATCCTGGGCCTGCCGCTGGGCGTCGCGCTCTACGCTACGGGGCGGGGGCGGATCCTGGAGAACCGGGTCGTCCATGCGCTGCTGTCGTTTACGGTCAATGTGCTGCGCTCAGTACCCTTCATCATCCTGCTGATCGTCATGCTGCCGGTAACGGTGCTGCTAGTCGGCACGTCGCTGGGCGTCGCTGGGGCTATTCCGCCTCTGGTCGTGGGCGCTGCGCCCTTCTATGCGCGTCTGGTCGAGACGGCCCTGCGCGAGGTCGAGCGCGGCATGATCGAGGCGACCCAGGCCATGGGCGGAACCACCTGGCAGATCGTAAGGCGCGTCCTGCTGCCCGAGGCGCTGCCTGGTTTGATCGCGGGCGCCACAATCACCGCCATCGCCCTGGTGGGCTATACGGCCATGGCGGGCGTCGTCGGCGCGGGCGGTCTGGGCGATCTGGCGATCCGCTTCGGCTATCAACGGTTCCAGACCGACGTCATGGTGGTGACCGTAGTTCTGCTGCTCGTGATCGTACAAATTCTGCAAGTGTTCGGCGACCGTTGGGTCGCTAGGGTCTCGCACCGCTAAGTCAAAGGTTTCTCCATGCTGCGTCGCTCGCTCATTCTCACCGCCGCCCTGTTCGTCCTGACCGCCTGCGGTCGTCAGGCGGCGGATGGGGAGGGGCCGCTGAAGGTCGGCGCCACCGCCGTTCCCCATGCGGAAATCCTGGAACAGGTGAAGCCGATCCTGGCGGCGGAGGGGATCGACCTGCAGATCGTGGTCTTCAACGACTACGTCCAGCCCAACACCCAGCTGGCCGAAGGACGGCTGGACGCCAACTATTTCCAGACCAAGCCCTATCTGGATGAATTCAATGCCGGGCGGGGCGCGAACCTGGTCACCGTCGCGGGCGTCCACGTCGAGCCGCTGGGCGCTTATTCGCGCAAGCACAAGGCGCTGGCCGCCTTGCCCAACGGCGCCGAGATCGCCCTGCCGAACGACGCCTCCAACACCGGCCGCTCGCTCCTGCTGCTCCAGACCGCCGGTCTGATCACCCTGAAGAAGGGGTCCGATCCGTTGCAGACGGTCGCCGACATCGGCGGCAATCCCAAAGGCTTTCGCTTCCGCGAACTGGAAGCCGCGACCCTGCCGCGCGTGCTGGATCAGGTCGATCTGGCGGTGATCAACACCAACTACGCGCTGGACGCGGACCTCAGCCCCCGCAACGACGCCCTGGCTCTGGAAGGCGGCGACAGCCCCTATGTGAACTACCTTGTCACCCGCGCCGACAACCGCGACGACCCGCGCATCAAGGCCCTGGCCGAAGCCCTGACCAGCCAACCTATCAAGGACTACATAAACCGCACCTATGAGGGCGCGGTTATTCCAGCGAAGTGAGTGCGTATGCGGCTGGAAGGTGGAGACAAAATTGAGAAGTTAGCTAATGAACAAAAGCGGCTGGCCGTCGGGTAGACTAGCTCCCAAAATCAATATGCAACTAATGACGACAATGGAGAGCCGGTTCACCATGGTTTGAAATTGATGTCGCTGTATCTCATTTTAAACTCGACCATGGCAAAGTCGCGTTGTCGGCTCGCCGTCAATGTCTGCTTCTGGCGCGAAGCGGCCGCTCGTCCTTCAGTGCTCATTACGAAAACTGAGACGAGTGGCGGGGCAGGCGACCCGCACGGGGGCACAGGGCCAGCGGACCACGTATATTCCCACTTCGGATGCGTGACCCAAAATCATTTGGAAACCTTCGCCATATAGGCGTCCCTCGATCTGAGGTAGGAGTCGAAATGGTGTAGGTCGCGTTTGGCGCATTGGTGTTGACGTGACCCCCTGAAACTCCTCCAGGAATAGCTAGAGTCCGCCCCTCGAAAGGACGGACAGAATGAAGCGATCACGGTTCACGGAAGAGCAGATCATCGGGATCCTGCGCGAGCAGGAGGTCTGTGTTCCGGTGGCGGATCTGTGCAGGAAGCACGGGCTGAGCTCGTCGACCTTCTACAAGTGGAAGGCCAGGTATGGCGGCATGGACGTGTCGGAGGCCCGGCGGCTGAAGGCGCTGGAAGACGAGAACGCCAAGCTGAAGCGGATGCTGGCGGACTCGATGCTGGACAACGTCGCGCTGAAGGATCTGCTGGAAAAAAAAATGGTGACGCCCGCTGCGCATCGAGAGGCGGCGGCGCACCTGCAGTCGGCCTACGAGATGAGCGAACGGCGGGCCTGCCGGGTGCTGGGCGTTGATCGGACGAGCGTGCGCTATCAGGCGACGCGACCGGACGACGGCGTCCTGCGGGATCGACTGAAGGCCCTTGCGCAGGAGCGGCGGCGGTTCGGCTATCGCCGCCTGCACGTGATGCTTCGCGCGAGGGGCATGCGGTCAACAAGAAGCGGGTCCAGCGGATCTACCGCGAGGAAAAGCTGACAGTGCGCCGGCGCGGCGGGCGCAAACGCGCGATGGGCACAAGGCGGCCGCTGGAGATTCCCCTGTTCGCGAACCAGCGCTGGTCGCTGGACTTCGTGTCCGATCAGATGACCGACGGGCGGCGCTTCCGCATCCTGACGGTGATCGACAACTGCACGCGGGAATGCCTCGGCCTCGTCGCCGACACCTCGCTGTCGGGCCGACGGGTGGCGCGCGAGCTAGACGCCATCATCCTGCGACGCGGGCGACCCGAGACGATCATCAGCGACAACGGCACGGAGTACACGTCCAACGCCATCCTGGCCTGGGCCGACGCCGCCGGCGTGGGTTGGCATTACATCGCGCCCGGCAAGCCTCAGCAGAACGGCTTCAACGAGAGCTTCAATGGCCGCCTGCGCGACGAGCTGCTGAACGAGACGCTGTTCCGATCCCTGCCACACGCCCGCGCCGTCCTCGAAACCTGGCGGCGCGACTACAACGAAACCCGGCCGCACTCGAAGCTGGGATGGCTGACGCCGCAGGCTTACGCAGATGCGCTCAACGGACAGATCGGCCGGTCCGCTGCGCTGGTTGAAGGCTGCGCTGACCGGCCTCTTGCCAACCCCACCTCAGATCATCAAAGGACTCTCGTTATGGCTGGATGAGAAACGGGGGTCACGTCAGAAACCGTGTGGGGTCAGCTCGCCACCGCACCCCAGCCGCAACGGCTGCGTTGTGTGACCCTTGTTGACACTGAAAGGGCCGATGAGCGCTGTGCCGATCCAGCAAACCCGTTCGTCGAGATGCGGTCAGGCCTAGTTTTCAACCGTAAGTAATGCCAGCAGGGCGAAGCTGGCCAGCCAGTGCTCGCCCATATAATCGCCGGTGACGTGGGAGAGGGCGGCGTCGAGGTGGCGTTGGGCCGCGTTTGCGGCGACGGCGCGGAGCGGGGCCGATAATGGGAGCGCCGCCGCGATGGCGCGCCAGCACCAGCCGCGGCTCAGGTTCAGACCGTCCAAGTGTGCGATCTTGCCGTCGGTGCGGTCGCTGACACTTGCGGGGGTTAGAAGCGTTTCGGGTCTGCCGGCCGCAAGGTGGGGCAGGAAGGCGTCCAGCCAGAGGCGGTAATCGGCGGCGGGCAGGACGCGACGCATCAGTTCCGCCTCCATCAGGGCCGGTGACAAGAACTCGTCCTGCGACGGCTCCCAGGCCTGACAGTCGCGGTCATTTGCGTGCCAGCGCAGGGCGGCGTCCCGACAGGCGACGGCCAGATCCGCATCATGAGCGTCGGCATAATCGAGCGTCAGGCGAAGAGCGAAGGCGGTGTTGTAATGCGTGCCGACGCGGACAGGGTAGTCGGCGAGAGGCAGGAAGGCCTTGAACCGGTCGCCGAAGACCTGAGCGAGGGGGCGTAGTGTCTCGAACCAGCGGCGACCCTCGTCGCTGTCGTGACGGCCGAGTTCGGCAGCCAGCATCAGCAGCCAGGCCCAGCCATAGGGGCGCTCGAACCCACGGGCCTCAGGGCGGGCCAGATAGTCCATCTCGCCGGCGAGGTTCTCGGGTGTGAACAGGGCGTTCGCCGTGGCGCGGATCGCGTCGGCCTCTGGCATGTCGGGGTGCAGGCGATAGACGGTGAACAGGGTCCACCAGCCGTGGACGCAGGAATGCCAGTCGAAGCTGCCGAAGAAGATCGGATGCATGTCGCGCGGGGTGCGGGCGTCCTCCGGCCCGGTCAGCACGTGCATGATGTGGTTCGGATACTCCCGCGTTACATGGCCCAGAGCGGTGGCGGCGAAGCGGGAGGCGAGGGCGGCGTCGAGGCTTTGCGTCATGATCAGAACCGGAAGGCGAGGAAATACATCAGCAGCATATTGGCCACGAGCATGATCGCCGCCGTGGGCAACTGGGCGCGGATGACCCCGTTCAGGGGCGAGTTGCGGTCGGGCAGCTCCAGCAGGTTGGCGGGCACGACGTTGAAGTTGGCCGCCATCGGCGTCATCAGCGTTCCGCAAAAACCGGCCAGCATGCCGATGGCGCAGACGATGGATGGATCGCCGCCGAACTGATGCACCACGATGGGCAGGCCGATGGCGGCGGTCATGACGGGGAAGGCGGCGAAGGCGTTGCCCATGATGACGGTGAACAGGGCCATCCCCGCGCAATAGGCGAAGACGGCGAGGAAGGCCGAGGTCATGGGAATGACCTGGGCCACCAGATCGCCGACCACCTGACCCACGTCGGCGGCGAGGAAGACCGCGCCGAGCGAGGCCAGCATCTGCGGCAGCAACGCCGCCCAGCCGATGGAGTCCATCAGGCGACGCCCCTCTTGCACCGGGGCCATGACCGGCGGTCGGAACCAGATCATGGCGACGACCAGCGCCACGACACAACCCAGGCCCAGCGAGATCAGGGTCGTCTGCACCGGCGAGATCAGCCAGGCGCCGGCCGGGGTGTATTTGGCCAGAAGCGTCCCGCCAACGGCGACCAGGGGCACCATCAGCGCAGGCACGAACAGGGCGTTGCGCCAGCGTGAGGCGCTGGCCTGACGCTGCTCGCCAGTCGTGGTGACGGGCTTGCCGACGCCCAGTTTACCCATGGCGCCGATCACGACCAGGGCGATGACCAGCAGCCCGTTGCCCAGGCCGCCCAGCCATGAGCCGAACAGCAGAGAGACGGCGATCAGGCCCCAGAACAGGGCGCTGCGAAACCGGGTCGGGTTCAACGGATCGCGCAGGCTGAGGATCGAGAAGGCCGCAAACATCAGGCCTGTGGCGATATAGGCGTGTTCCAGCGTGATCATCGTCCGGTCTCCTCGCCCTCGACGACGTCGGGCACGGCCATGTCCTTGCGCACCTGGCGGTCGAACATCAGCAGGCGGGCGCCGTGCACCAGCAGGGCGACGACGGCGGTGGGGATGGCCCACAGCGAAACGTGCAAGGCCTCGACCCGCACCCCGGCCTGTTCCAGGAAGCCGACGATCAGGACGATGGAGCCGATGGCGATGAAGATGTCCTCGCCGAAGAACAGGCCGATATTGTCAGTTCCGGCCGCCATGCCGCGTATGCGGAAGCGGGCCTTGTCGGTCAGCGGGCCGTGCTGGGTTTCGGCGGCGCCCTCGGCCATCGGGGCGATCAGGGGGCGCACCATCTGCGGATGACCGCCCAGCGAGGTCAGGCCCAGGGCCGAGGTCGCTTGGCGCACGATCAGATAGATCAGCATCAGCCGCCCGGCCGTCGCGGCCCTGACCTGGGTCACCAGATCTCGCGCCCGCTCCTGCAGCCCGGCGTGTTCCAACAGGCCGATGACCGGCAGAACCAGCCAGGTGATGTGGAAATAGCGGTTGTCGTTGAAGGCCTCGCCGAACCGGCTGATGGTGTCGATCCCAGCCGTCAGCAGGGCGCGCGCATCCACGCCCGGTCCGACCGCCGCCAGCACCCCGGTCGTGATCGCCGCGACCAGTATGACCACCAGCGGATTGATCCGGGCGACGAAGCCCACGACCACGACCGCGATCCCGATAAGCACCAGCATGGTTCATTCCCCTCGATACGAAGGATCGCGCGGTTGGAGCGGCTGCGGAAGCCTCATTCGCCGAAGCCGCCGCCGCCCGGCGTCTCGATGACGAAGACGTCGCCGGGCGCCATGGAGACCTCGGCCGTCGAAGCTAGGGGTTCGATCGTTCCGTCCGCCCGCTCGATGCGGTTGATGCCCGTCGCGCCGGGCTTTCCGCCACTGGCGCCGAAGGGCGGGACACGGCGGTGGTTGGACAGGATGGCGGCGGTCATCGGCTCCAGGAACCGCACCCGTCGCACGGCGCCATCGCCGCCCGTCCAGCGACCCGCGCCGCCGGACCCTCGACGGATTGAGAATTCTTCCAGCAGGACCGGAAAGCGGGTTTCCAGCACCTCGGGATCGGTCAGGCGACTGTTGGTCATATGGGTCTGGACCGCGCTGGTCCCGTCGAAATCAGGCCCGGCGCCCGAGCCCCCCGCGATGGTCTCGTAATACTGACGCGCATCGTCGCCGAAGGTGAAGTTGTTCATCGTCCCCTGGCTGGCGGCCAGCAGGCCCAGGGCGCCGTACAGGGTGTCCACGACCGCCTGGCTGGTCTCGACATTGCCGGCGACCACGGCGGCCGGATAGCGGGGGTTCAGCATCGACCCCTCCGGCACGAGCAGTTCGATCGGCTTCAGGCAGCCTTCGTTCAGCGGAATGGCGTCGTCGACCAGGGTGCGGAAGACATAGAGGGTCGCCGCCCGCGTGATCGACAGCGGCGCATTGAAGTTGGTCGGTCGCTGCTCGCTGGTGCCGGTGAAATCGACGACGGCGCTGCGCGCCCGAGCGTCCACGTCGATGCGGACGCGAATGATGGCGCCGTCGTCCATCTCATAGGCGAAGGCGCCGGGTTTCAATGCGGCGATGGCGCGGCGGACGGCCTCTTCGGCGTTGTCCTGGATATGGCGCATATAGGCGGCGACGACGGGCCGGCCGAACTCGGCGGTCATGCGGACCAGTTCGTCGGCGCCGCGCGTGCAGGACGCGATCTGGGCCTTCAGGTCGGCCAGGTTCTGATCGACATTGCGCGATGGATGGCGGCCCGATGCGAACAGGATGCGGGTCTCGGCCTCGCGCAGCCGACCCGTCTCGACCAGCAGGAAGTCATCGATCAGCACCCCTTCGTCGTCCACCGTCCGCGACGAGGCGGGCATGGAGCCGGGCGTGGTTCCGCCCACGTCGGCATGGTGTCCGCGCGCGGCGACGAAGAAGGCCGGGCCTGCGTCATCGTCCAGGAACACCGGCATGATCACGGTGATGTCGGGCAGGTGAGTGCCGCCGTTGTAGGGCGCGTTCAGCATATAGACGTCGCCGCGCCTCATGCCGCCGCCTCCGCGTGATGCGATCACCGTGCGAATGCTCTCGCCCATCGAGCCCAGGTGCACCGGGATGTGCGGGGCGTTGGCGATCAGGGCGCCGGTGGCGTCGAATACGGCGCAGGAGAAGTCCAGCCGCTCCTTGATGTTCACCGAATAGGCGGTGGCGCGCAGCGCCTCGCCCATCTGTTCGGCGCAGGCCATGAAGCGGCTGTTGAACACCTCCAGCATGATCGGATCGACATCCGTGCCGATGGCCGTGCGAGCGGGCAGGGGAACGACCCGCTCCAGCAGCAGATTGGCCTGGGCGTCGACGGTCGCGCGCCAGCCGGGCTCGACCACGGTGGTGCCTGTGTCTTCCAGCAGGATGGCTGGACCGTCCACGGCGACGCCGGGCGCCAGGGCGTCACGGCGATGGACGGGGACCTGGCGGTCCTGACCGGCCATGCGGACGGTCAGTTCGGCGATGGTCTCCAGTGATCCGCTCGCGGTGGTCGGGGTCTGCGTTGACAGCGCCTGGTCCGAATGGCCGATGGCTTCGACCTCCAGGGTCTCGACGACCAGGGCCTTGTCTTCGGCGAAGAAGCCGAAGCGGCGGCGGTGCAGGGCCTCGAAGGCCTCGGCCATCGCATCAGCGGGACCGAAGGCGACGACCAGGGGCGTGTCGGAGCCCGCGAATTTGATCTCGGCGCGCGCGACTGTGGAGACGGCGTCGGCCGCGAAGCCCTGGGCTTCAAGATCGGCCTGCGCGGCAGTCGAAAGCTCGGCGATCCTGTCGGCCAAGGCCCTGTCGCGCGTGGCGGCTAGAGGCGTCGCCTCGGTCGCCTGCCGGATGGCCCGCACCTCGGCCAGACCCATGCCATAGGCGGACAGAACGCCAGCGAACGGATGCAGCAGCACCCTGGTCATGCCCAGGGCGTCGGCGACCAGACAGGCGTGCTGCCCGCCCGCGCCGCCGAAACAGTTCAGCACATAACGGGTCACGTCATAGCCGCGCTGGATCGAGATCGAACGGATCGCCTCGGCCATGTTCTGGACGGCGATGGTGATGAAGCCCTCCGCCAGCGCGCCCGGCGTCGTCGCGCGCCCCGTCGCGTCTTTGACCTCGGTCGCAAGGGCGGCGAAGCGCATTCGCACGGCGTCGGCGTCCAGCGGTTGATCAGCGGTCGGCCCAAAGACAGCCGGGAAGAAGTCGGGGCTCAGCTTGCCCAGCATCACGTTGCAGTCTGTCACCGTCAGCGGCCCGCCGCGCCGATAGGCGGCCGGTCCCGGCACGGCGCCGGCTGATTCCGGGCCGACCCGCAGTCGTCCGCCCTCGAACCGGCAGATCGAGCCGCCTCCTGCGGCGACCGTGTGAATACTCAGCATCGGAGCCCGCAGCCGCACCCCGGCGACCACGGCGTCCGACGTCCGCTCATAGTCTCCTGCGAAATGGGACACGTCCGTCGAAGTCCCGCCCATGTCGAAGCCGATGGCGCGGTCGAAGCCGGCGGCCTTGGCCGTCTCGGCCATGGCCACCACGCCGCCGGCCGGTCCCGACAGGATGGCGTCCTTGCCCCGAAAGGCGTCGGCCGCCGTCAGCCCGCCCGACGACTGCATGAACTGAAGCGGGGTCGCCTCGCCCAGATCGGCCCCAACCCGCTCCACATAGGCGCGCAGGATGGGCGACAGATAGGCGTCGGCTACGGTGGTGTCGCCGCGCCCGATCAGCTTGATCAACGCCCCGACCTCATGACTGACCGAAACCTGTTCGAACCCGACCTCGTGTGCGATCTCCGCCAGGCGTGTCTCATGACCGGTGAAGCGCCAGCCGTGAACTAGGACGACGGCCACGGCTCGCAGTCCTGCCGCATGGGCTGCCGTCAGATCGGCCCGCGCCTTGTCCTCGTTCAGCGGCCGATCCACGGCGCCGTCCGCCATCACCCGTTCGTCGATTTCGACCACGCGATCATACAGCTGGTCGTTGAGGATGATGTTGCGCACGAACAATTCAGGCCGCGCCTGCCAGCCGATGCGCAGGGCGTCGCCGAAGCCCGCCGTGATCGCCAACAGTGTCGGTTCGCCCTTGCGTTCCAGCAGGGCGTTGGTCGCCACGGTCGTGCCCATACGCACGTCCTCGACCAGGCCCGGCGCCAGCGGCCCAGGCGCGGCGCCGAGTATGCGACGAATGCCCTCCACCGCTGCGTCTGCATACTGCTCGGGATTGACCGACAGCAGCTTTCGGGTCTGCAACACGCCATCCGGTGCGCGGGCAACGACATCCGTGAAGGTGCCGCCGCGATCGATCCAGAATTTCCAGCCCGGCGTCTTCGTGTTCATCGTCTTGTTCTACGTGCGCCCGAGATTGACGCCAGAGGCAAACGCGACAGCCTAGCGAAACGCCGCCGGCTTCAGCCCGTGCCGCTGGAGCTTGTCGTATAGGGTTTTCCTGGGCACCTGCATTTCGGCGAGGACGGCGGTGATGTCGCCGCGGTGGGCCTGGAGGGCGTCGCGGAGGAGTTCGGCCTCGAAGCGGTTGAGGCGGTCGGGAAGGCTGAGGCCGGCATCGACGGGGCGTGTGGTCTCTTCCAGCGACAGGGCGACCCGTTCGGCGAAATGAGCCAATTCGCGGATGTTGCCGGGCCAGTCGGCTTCGACCAGAAGGCGTCGCACGCTGTCGCCGACGACGGGCGGTTCGATGCCGTGACGGTCGGCGGCGCGGCGCAGGAAGTGGGCGAACAGCAGCGGAATGTCCTCGCGTCGTTCGCGCAAGGGCGGCACGCGCAACCGCACCACGTTCAGCCGGTAGTACAGGTCCTCGCGAAACAGGCCCGTCCTCGCGGCTTCGCCCAGGTCGATCTTGGACGAAGCCAGGACGCGCAGGTCCAGGGCGCGGGGTTCGTTGGCGCCGATGGGATGGACCTCGCGCTCTTCCAGCACCCGCAACATCTTGACCTGGACGGCCAGGGGCATGCTCTCGACCTCGTCAAGAAACAGCGAGCCGTTGTGGGCGCGTTCCACATGACCGACGCGACGACGCAGGGCTCCCGCGAAGGCGCCGAGCTCATGGCCGAACAGCTCGCTTTCGATCAATCCGTCGGGCAGGGCGCCGCAGTTGACGGCGACGAAGGGCGCCAGCCGGCGTCGCCCGCCGTTGTGCAGGGCGCGGGCGACGGCCTCCTTGCCGGTCCCGGTCTCGCCCTCGATCAGCACATCCATGCGGGCGTCGGCGATCTGGGCGATAGTGGCGCGCAGGGCGGTTATGGCGCGCGAGGGCCCTGCCAGCGGCAGTTCCTGTACGCCGTCCGACGCCATCGCCAGCAGGCGGCGATTCTCCAGCACCAGGCCGCGCTTTTCCAACGCGCGGTTCAGGCTGTCCTGTAGCCGCTCGAACGGGAAGGGCTTGGCCACGAAATCATAGGCGCCGTCCTGCATGGCGGCGACCGCATCGGCGATGTCGCCGTGGCCGGTGATCATGATGACGGGCAGGGTCGCGTCCAGCGCCTGCAAACGGCTGAGCAGTTGACGACCGTCCAGTCCGGGCATTCGCAGATCGGTGATGACCACGCCGGGGAAGTCCGCGTCGATTGCCTTCAGAGCCGGTTCTGCAGCGGCGAAGGCGCGCACGTCGTGGCCTTCCAGCACCAGGCGTTCGACCAGCGCCTGACGGAAGTCGGCGTCGTCCTCGATCAGGGCGACTGCGGTGGGACGGGCGAACTCCATCATGCGGTCCTCAAGGTGGCGACGAAGGTCGCGCCGTCGCCCTCGTCGATCAGGTCCAACTCGCCGCCGAAGCCTGCGATAAGGTCCCGGCAGATGACCAAGCCCAGTCCCAGTCCGTTGGCGCGGGTGGTGACAAAGGGGGTGAACAACTGTGCGCGCACGGCGGGCGGCACACCGGGGCCATTGTCGGACACGATCAGGCGGACGCGGTCCCTGTCGCGCGTGACCTTCAGCAAAAGACGCGGGTGCTCGCGTCCCTCCAAGGCTTCGGCGGCGTTCTTGACCAGGTTGACGATGACCTGTTCCAGCCGGAAGCGGTCGGCGCGCACGGTCACGTCCGCATCGCCTTCGCGGATCAGTTCAACCCCGCCCTCGTCCAGCCGCCCACGGGTCAGCAGCAGGGCGCCGTGGATGGCGTCCTCCAGCCGCACCACGCCGATCTTGGGGTCCGACTTTTTCGAGAAGGTTCGCAGGCCTTCCGTGATGGCGCCGATGCGCTGTGTCAGGTCGCCGATGCGAGCCAGGGCGCCGCGAGCCTTTTCCGGATCGTCGCGGTCTAGCAGGACGCCGGCGGTCTCGGCCTGGGTCTGGATGGCCGCGACAGGCTGGTTAATCTCGTGCGCCACGCTGGCCACGATCTGGCCCAGGGCCGCCAGTTTGCTGGCCTGAACCAGTTCGTCACGCAGAAGTTCGCGCGCGGTCTCGGCGCGGCGACGTTCTTGGATCTGGCGGTTCAGGGCGGTGTTGGCGTCGCGCAGTTCGCGGGTGCGTTCGTCGATCCGGCGTTCAAGCTCCAGCCGGGCTTCCTCTTCGGCGCGTGCGCGGGCCAGACCCTGCTGGCGACGCCTCATCAGGACGGCGACCACCCCTGCGATCAGGGTCACGATCAGCGCCGCCAAGGCGCGGGCGGTGGTGACGGCGACCTCTATGACGCCGCGTCCGGGCGATAGCAGATGCAGGGTCCAGCCGGGCGTTTCGGTCGAGACCGCCGCATGCATCCAACGCTGCTCGCGGTCATCGACGGGGGCCTGGACAAGACGCGGCTGGTCACCCGACGGGGTCGCGAAGGGCAGGGGACGCAGCGCCTCAGGCTGGAGCGTCTGATCCGTCAGGGTCAGACGGCGACGGCGTTCGTCCAGCGGCTCCGTAGTGCGGAAACGCCATTCCGGAACGCTGGTGATCAGCACGACGCCGCCAGGATCGACGACATAGGCGGGCTCGCCCGACGCGCGCCACTCGGCCTCTAAGGCGGCGAACTCGACCTTGACGACGACGACGCCGACCGGCGCGCCTGTCGGTCCGTCCACGCGTCGCGCCAGATACAGGCCGGGCCGGCCCGACACGGTGCCGAGAGCGAAGAACTCCGCCTGGCCATTGCGCATGGCGTTGATGAAATAAGGCCTGAACCCATAGTCGGCGCCCACGAAACTGGTAGGCAGGCGCCAGTTGCTGGCCGCGCGCGTCCGCCCGTCGGCGTCGATGATGTAGATGGCGGCGGCTCGGGTCTGGCGGGCCAGGTTTTCCAGCTTCAGGTTGACCCTGTCGCCTTGCGTCGTCAGCGGCGCGGCTAGCAATGCGGCGATGTCAGGGTCGCCCGCCAGGGCGAGCGGCAGGGATCGATGCTTTTCCAGCTCGCTGCGCAGGACTGCGGCGTGCAGAGCGGCCGCAGCCTCGGCCTGACGAACCAGTTCGGCCTCTGCGTCGCGCCGCGCGGCTTCCCCGGCGGCGACTGCTGCGACGACGGCGAGGACGATCCAGAGGGCCGCGGCCACAAGCCAACCGCGCCGCCAAGGCCGAGAGCGTGAGTCTGTGATCGATGGCCTGCGCATTCCAACATTGTGCGGAAAATCGCACTATCCCGCTAGTTGGGTGCGCGAAAAATTGCACAACTCAAGGCTCGGGTGTCGCGCGATATCGAGAAATATCAACGATTACAAAAGATTATAATGGGCGCCGCATTGTCTTTGAGCCATGCGCGTTCTCGCTGACTGTCAGTTCAAGGAGCGTGGCGAAGATCGCGCCCATTGAGGAGACTGCGAGGATCGCCCTCGCACATCAGGAGCCTTTTCGTGATCGCAGTACCGTCAGAGACCGCGCCGGTCGTTCGCCGGCCGTTCTATCGCCACCTGTATTTCCAGGTGCTGATCGCCATCGTGCTCGGCGCGGTGATCGGTCATTTCTGGCCGACGTTCGGCGAGAGCCTGAAGCCGCTGGGCGATGGCTTCATCAAGCTGGTGAAGATGGTCATCGCCCCGGTGATCTTCCTGACCATCGTGACCGGCATCGCCGGCATGCGCGACCTGGGCAGCGTGGGTCGCGTAGCCGCCAAGGCCTTCAGCTATTTCCTGGTCTTCTCGACGCTGGCCCTGATCGTGGGTCTGATCATCGCCAACCTGGTTCGCCCCGGCGACGGTCTGAACATCGATCCGGCATCGCTGAACGCGGGCGCGGTCGAACAGTACGCCGCCGCCGCCCATGAAAGCACGATCCAGGGCTTCCTGATGGGAGTCATTCCCGACACCCTCGTCAGCGCCTTTTCGACCGGCAACATCTTGCAGGTCCTGTTCGTCTCCATCCTGTTCGGCATCGCCCTG
The DNA here is from genome assembly GCF_979258305.1 of Brevundimonas sp. AC546. Lineage (NCBI taxonomy): Bacteria > Pseudomonadati > Pseudomonadota > Alphaproteobacteria > Caulobacterales > Caulobacteraceae > Brevundimonas > Brevundimonas sp. AC546. Next base: position 840,814 of record NZ_OZ409849.1, on the reverse strand, counting down.
GCCCTGGTGGGCGAGCGCGGCCAGCCGGTGATCGACCTGTTCGAGACGCTGAGCCTGGCGGTGTTCAAGCTGGTGGCCATCGTCATGAAGGCCGCGCCGATCGGCGCCTTCGGCGCCTTCGCCTTCACCATCGGCGCCTATGGCATCGCGTCCATCGCCAATCTGGCGGCGCTGATCGTCACCTTCTACGTCACCGCAATCATCTTCGTGGTCGGCGTGCTGGGCCTGGTCGGCATCGCCAACGGTTTCAACATCCTGAAGCTGATCCGCTATTTGAAGGAAGAACTGCTGCTGGTGCTGGGCACCTCCAGTTCCGAAGCGGCCTTGCCCAGCCTGATCTCCAAGATGGAACGCGCGGGCGCCGCCAAGTCGGTGGTCGGCCTGGTCGTGCCGACCGGCTATTCGTTCAATCTGGACGGCACCAACATCTATATGACGATGGCGGCCCTGTTCATCGCCCAGGCGCTGAACATCGATCTGACCATCTGGCAACAGATCACGCTCCTGCTGGTGGCCATGCTCAGCTCCAAGGGCGCGGCGGGGATCACGGGCGCAGGCTTCATCACCCTGGCTGCGACCCTGTCGGTCGTGCCGGACGTGCCGGTCGCCGGCATGGCGCTGATCCTGGGCATCGACCGCTTCATGAGCGAGTGCCGGGCCCTGACGAACTTCATCGGCAACGCCGTGGCCACCATCGTCGTGGCCCGCTGGGAGAACGCGCTGGATCGCGACGCCCTGAAGGCCGCGCTGGATGGAAAACCCCAACCGCTCGCCGCTGCACCCAATCCCGCAGCGGGGCCGGGAGACGATCTGGTTCTTGCGGACGACTGATCCGCAGGAACGACTTTTACGACGGGACCCCCGACATAACGGCGGCCCGGGAGGAGGAAACATGAAGATGCAATCCAAGTTCGCACTGAGGGCAGGCGCAGCCTCGGCCGTCCTGCTGATATCCGCGGGCGGCGCCCTGGCCCAGGACGCAGCGCCTCAGGATGGGGAGGCGGCGCAAGTCGAGGACATCATCGTCGTCGGCTCTCAGATCCGCGGCGCGTCCACCACCGCCGCCCTGCCTGTGACGGTCGTCACCCAGGAAGAGATCATCGCGACCGGCGCGGTCAGCGGGGACGACCTGCTGCGGTCCATTCCGCAGATGGGCGATGTGCTGTTCTCCAGCGCCAACAATCCGCAGACGTCGAACGCAGCGCGCGGCGACGTGAACTCGGTCAATCTACGCTCGCTGGGCGTGGGCAACACCCTAGTGCTGCTGAACGGACGTCGTATCGTCCAGCACCCAACCAGCCAGGGCACGTCGGACACCGGAACGGTGCCGGTGCTCAGCTATAATTCCAACGCTATTCCGGTTTCCGGGCTGGAGCGTCTCGAGGTGCTGCTGGACGGCGCAGCGGCCATCTATGGCGCGGACGCGGTCGCCGGCGTCGTGAACACCGTGCTGCAGCAGGACTTCGACGGACTGGAGATGAAGGCCCAGTATGGCGGCGCGGAAGGCACCGAACGCCGCGAGTTCACCTTCGGCCTGTTCGCCGGCAGGGACTTCGAACGCGGCAATATCTCGGGCTTCCTGGACTATACGAACCGCACCGCCCAGCAGGCCAGCGATCAGGATTACACGGCGTCCGATGATCGCCGCAGCCTGTTCGCCGATGTCCCCGGCTACGAGAACTCGACCGATACGGACGGTCGTTCGTCGTATACGGCCTGGGCCAACTTCCAGACGCCGTTCCAGGTGAAGCGCGGAACAACCAATCTGACGACGGGCGCCGGCGCCTTCCACAACCAGCCCTCCAGCTTCGGTTGCACGGCCCCGGTTGGCGGCGATGTCTGCCTGGCCAGCGGCAATATCAGCTACAGCGGGGCTGGGCGCGAACTGCGATACGACGGCGCGCGCGGCACCACCCAATCGCCTGATATCGAACGCCTGAACCTGTTCGTTTCGGGTCATTACGACCTGGACAACGGCGTCACCGCCTTCGGCGAGGTCGGCTATTACACCGCCAGCACCCAGAATATTCAGCCGGCCACCATCCTGCTGAACCCGCTGTGGATCCCGGCCAGCAACTATTGGAATCCGTTTGGGCCGGTGACCTTCGCCGACGGAACCCGCAACCCCAATCGCTTGCCGGGCCTGACCAATGTGCCGGTCGCAGGGGCGCCGGTGAAGCTGGTCCGCTATCGCTTCAACGACGCCGGTCAGCAGGTGGTCGATGTCGACAACTGGCAGTCCCGTTTCCTGGGCGGCCTGCGCGGCGAATGGCGCGGCTTCGACTGGGAAACGGCGCTGCTGTATTCCGAAGCCGAGGCGACCGACAGCTCGAACGCCATCAACCTGACCGCGCTGCAGGCCAGCCTGGCCCTGTCCACACCGGATGCCTACAATCCGTTCAGCGGCGGTTGCGTCAACGATCCCAGCTTCGGCGACTGCACCCCCAGTTCGCAGACGGCGATCGACGCCATCTCGACCGATCTGACGCGGGTGTCGAAGACGACGTTGGCGCTGTGGGACTTCAAGATCAGCCGTCCCGACGTCTTCACCTTGCCCGGTGGTCCGGTCGGCATGGCCCTGGGCGTCGAGGCGCGCCGCGAGACCCAGCGCGATGACCGCGACGAGGACCTGGACGGCACCAACATCTTCACCGACATGGTGTCGGGCGAGACCAGCCTGTCAAACCTGGCGGCGGTCAGCTCGAACCCCGACACCTACGGCAAGCGCGAGGTCTATTCGGCCTATGTCGAGTTCGCAGTGCCGGTGGTGTCGCCGGAGATGAATATCCCGCTCGTGCGCAGTCTGGATCTGCAATTGGCCGGCCGATACGAGCACTATTCGGACTTCGGCAGCGTGGCCAAGCCGAAGATCGCCATGGCCTGGGACGTGATCGAGGGCGTGCGTGTTCGCGGTTCCTATTCGGAAGGCTTCCGCGCGCCAAACCTGGAACAGACCAACGCCGCGCAATACGGACGTCTGGCGACCAGCAACGACTACGTCCGCTGCGAGGCCGACCTGCGTCTGGGCCGGATCACGAACTTCAACCAGTGCTCCCAGCCGGCCAGCGCCTCGCTGCTGGTCTCGGGCAACCCGGAGCTTCAGCCGGAGGAAAGCACCAATCAGTCGATCGGCCTGGTGCTGCAGCCCTGGTTCATTCCCGAGCAGTTCGGTCGCTTCACCTTCACCATTGACCGCTGGAAGATCGAGCAGGAGAAGATCGTCGGCCTGCTCGGCGCCCAGTCGAACGTGGTGCTGGACTACCTCAACATCCTGCAAGGCACGACCAACGACAACGTCAATCGCGCGGCGGTGACGTCCGACGATATCGCCTTCTTCCAGGGCAGCGGCATCACCCCGGTCGGGCAGATCGTCTCGATCGAGGATCAGTTCATCAACCTGCTGCCGCAGACGGTCGAAGGTCTGGACATCGGCATTCAGTGGCGTCTGCGCGGCACGCCCTGGGGCAACTTCCGCGCCAATCTGAACGCCGCCCATCTGATGAAGTTCGACCGTTCGCCGGGCCCGCTGGTCGAGTCGTTGTTCGCCGCGCGCGAGGCAGGTCAGATCAACGCGAACACGCCGTTGCCGATCTCCGAAACCCTGTTGGCGCGCAACGGCCGGCCGGAGTGGCGCGTGACCGGATCGTTCACCTGGTCGCAAGGGCCTTGGCAGGTCGGGGCCTTCACCCAATACACCGACGCGGTGACCGAGACCGGCTTCCTGAGCGCACAGGGCGACTCCTGGCAGATCGACAGCCAACTGACCGGAAATCTGTACGGTCAGTATGAGTTCGAAGACGGCAATGGCTTCGCATCGGGCACGACCGTTCGCCTGGGTGCGCGCAACATCACGGACGAACAACCGCCTCTGGCGTCATCCGGTTATCTGGGCGCGCTTTATACGCCGTACGGACGCTACTGGTACGTCAACGTGTCCAAGACGTTCTGAGAAGGGTAGGGCGATGACCGTTCGTTCCATCGGATGCCTCTCGGTGCTGGTCCTCACGTCAATGGGGATCGCACCGCTCGCCCAGGCTCAGGAAGTGAGGACGACGACGGCTGAAGCGCCAGTCACGGCGGCCTGTCCCGACTATGTGCCGCAGGAGACGCGGTGCTGGTCGGGTCAGGCGGCCAAGGGCGGCTATTACTGGATCGCCGTGCCCAAAGACTGGAACGGCGCTCTGGTCGTCCACGCGCATGGTGGTCCGCGCACCAGCGCGCCCGAGGCGAACGACCCGCTGGAAGACCTTGAGCGGTTCTCGATGACGGTGAAGGAAGGGTTCGCCTGGGCGGGCTCGACCTATCGTCGGGGTGGCTACGGCGTGCGGATGGCGGCCGAGGATACCGACGATCTACGCCAGATATTTTGGGATGCTTTCGGCAAGCCGCGCCGGACCCTGGTCCATGGGCAGTCGTGGGGTGGGAACGTCGCGGCGAAAACAGCGGAGTTGTATGCCCGTAACGCCGAGGGTCAGGCGGTGTGGGACGGCGTCATTCTGACGAATGGCGTCATTGGCGGCGGCACGCGCACCTATCGGTTTCGGGCCGATCTGCGGGCCGTGTATCAGTTCTATTGCAACAACCACCCGCGGCCTGACGAGGTTCAGTATCCGCTATGGCAGGGCTTGCCGCTGGACAGCAATCTGACCCGCGCACAACTGGCGGAACGCGTTCAGACCTGCACCGGCGCAGGATTGCCGGAGGCGGGACGCTCGGCCGATCAGAAGCGCAATCTGGCGGATATTCTGGCCGTGACGGGCGTGAATGAGGAGCAGTTGGTGCCGCACCTGGCCTGGGCGACCTTCCTGTTCCGCGACATGGTTCAGCGGCGGCTGGATGGGCTGAACCCGTTCGACAACAGCCAGACTGTCTATCAAGGCTCTCACGATGACGCGGCGTTGAATGCTGGTGTTCAACGGTTCGCCGCCGACCCCATGGGCGTGGCGCGCCTGGCCTATGACGCCGATCTCAGCGGCCTGATCGTGGCGCCGACGCTGACGATCCACGCCAAGAATGACGCGACGGCCTTCGTCTCCAACGACGCGCTGTATCGCGAGACGGTCGCCGCCGCTGGACGGTCGGACCTGCTGGTCCAGACCTTCACGGACGAGTCTGAGCACAGCCGCCTGTCTCCACCCGAGTATGTGGGGCTGTTCCAGGCCATGATGCGCTGGCTGGACGAGGGCGTGAAACCGACGCCTGGCGATGTGGCGACGCTGTGTCAGGCTGCGGCGTCACGCTATGATGATGGCTGTCATTTCGACGTGGATTTCCGACCCTCCATCGACCAGCGCGCCAACTGATCGGCCATCCGTCGGTAGACGGATCAACCGTCGCCGCATCGTCTTGGCGTCGTCGTCAAGACGATGCGGCGGTGTCGTCGCCTCGACATCGGCCCGTCGTAGGGCACTCCCCAGCTTAGCCGAATCTGGGGGATCAGATGTCCAAGACCACATTGAAGACGCGCCTGCTGGCCGCCGCGACCCTGACGGGCGCCATGACGGCCGGATCGGCCGCCTGGGCGCAGGAGCAGGCGCCGGTCAGCAGCGTCGAAGACGTCATCGTCACCGCGCAGCTGCGCGAGCAGAAGACCATCGACGTGCCATTCGCCCTGACGGCCTATTCCGGTCAGTTCCTGGAAGACCTGGGCATTCAGGAGTTCGAACAGCTGTCGGCCTTCGTGCCGGGTTTCCTGGTGCAGAACCAGTCACCGAACAATCCGGGCTTCGTAATGCGCGGCATCACATCGGACTCAGGCGCGGCGACGTCCGAGGCTCGCGTGTCGGTGTTCCGGGACGGGGTGTCGATCTCCAAGTCGCGCGGCTCCTATGTCGAGCTGTTCGATCTGGAACGCGTCGAGATCGCCAAGGGGCCGCAATCGACCCTGTACGGACGCGGCGCCCTGATCGGCGCGGTCAATCTGGTGCAGAACCGCGCGCGTCCCGGCGCGACCGAAGCCTATGCCAATATCGAGGCGGGCAACGAAGGCTATCGCATGGTCGAGGGCGCGCTGAACCTGCCGGTCGGCGAGACCGCAGGCCTGCGTCTGGCCACGCGCCTGAAGACGCGGGACGGCTCGGTCGAGAACCTGCTGGACGGCGAGGATTTCAACGCCATCGAGACCCGTGCCTTGCGCCTGTCCGGCGCCTGGACGCCGTCGGACGCGATGCGGTTCGACGTGATCGGCAACTATCAGAAGGACAACGCCTCGGGCACCTCGTTCAAGTCGCTCGCCTATGCCCCGGCTGATCCGAACACCGGCGCGGTTCTGGGCGGCAAGGAACCCTGGGAGGGCGCGGCCCTGACGCCGGGCGCCGCTTTTGATGGCGGCAAGTCGCTGGGGCTGGACCGCGAAGTCTGGGGCGTGACGGGTCTGGCGCGCATTGATCTGAGCCCCGCATGGACGCTGAATTCGACCACGGCCTATCGCGAGTTCACCAACTACGAAACCTTCGACGCTGACGGCGTGTCGCTGCCGCTGCTGACCGCCGCCGAGGATACGCATGGCGAACAGTGGAGCCAGGACCTGCGCCTGGGCTTCGACAACGGCGGTCGCCTGACGGGCTTCGTCGGCGCCGGCTGGTTCCATGAAGAGGGCTATCAGCGCACCCCGACCCAGTTCGACGAGCGCCTGATCCTGGCGCAGCTGTCGGGCTTGCTGGACGGATCGCCTGCGACGGTCGGCGACCGGACGCTGCCGCTGACCGCCTATCCGGCCATCGCGCAGGCTGCGCTCGGCGGTCTTTTGACGCCGCTGGGCGCCGGCGCATTCGCTACGCCTATCGCCGCCAATCTGAAGTCGGCGCACATCGAGACGCCGACCAACAGCTCGGAACTGACGTCCTACGATGTCTTCGCCGACGCCACATACGCCTTCACCGACCGGTTCGAGATGTCGGCGGGGGTGCGCTATACTCGAGATGACAAGACCACTGGATATGCCAGTTCGGTGCAAAGCCGCTCCACGCTCGGCGCCCTGCTGGCGCTGCAAGCGGGCGCCATTCCCGCGGCGCAGGTTCCGACGTTCCTCGGCGCCCTGGCCAACCCGGCCTATCTGGCCATTCCGGCCAGCGCCTTCCCGTTGTTCGGCCTGATCTCGCAGCCGACCGCCAACAACGGCGACTTCGCCTATTTCGACTCCGAGGATGACGGCGTGACCTGGCGCCTGACGGCGCGCTACGCCTTGAGCGACGACACGAACGTCTATGCCAACTATGCGCGCGGTCGCCGCCCGGAAGTGATCAGCGCCTCGGGCCCGTCGGCGCCGCTGGGCGCGCCCCGGTTCGCCCCGGTGGAAGCCGAGACGGTCGACAGCTATGAGATCGGGGCCAAGTCGTCGCTGCTGGACGGCCGCCTGCGCGTCGATGGCGCGGTGTTCCTGTACAACTACGAAAACTTCCAGACGACGATCCAGCAGGGCACGACCTTCGTCGTCACCAACGCCGGCGAAGCCAAGTCGTATGGCTTCGAGACCCAGGCCAACTTCGCCGTCGCGTCGAACTTCGACCTGTTCGCCACCTATGCCTACAACCACTCGCGGTTCGAGAACGGCATCTACGACGGCAACCAGTTCCGCCTGTCGCCGGACAACGCCGCCTCGATCGGTGCGACCTGGCGCCTGCCGGTCAGCGGCGGCGAGATTGCAGTTCAGCCGACCTACACCTGGCAGTCCAAGGTCTTCTTCAGCGACGACAACGATCTCCCGGCGCTGCAGAGCCGCAACATCGTGCCCGATCGGGTTCAAGACGAGTATCAGGACGCTTACGGCCTGCTGAACCTGCGCGTCCGCTACACGCCAGACTCGGCCAACTGGGGCGTCGAGGCGTTCGGCGAAAACGTCCTTGACGAAGAATACATCAAGGACGCCGGCAATACGGGCGATGGTCTGGGCATGCCGACCTTCATCGCTGGACGGCCTGCGTCGTACGGCCTCGTGTTCAAGCTGAAGCTCTGAGGATCTGACGATGAAAATGGATCGCCGCAGTCTTCTGGGTCTCCTCGGCGCGGGGGCGGCGTCGCCCGCCGTGGCGCAGGGGACCAACACCGGATCGGTCTCCTTCCTGCACGGGGTGGCCAGCGGCGATCCCGACACGCGTTCGGCCGTCTTCTGGACCCGCGTCACCCCGGCCGATCCGTCGGTCGGAGAGGTCGCCGTGGTGCTGGAGGTCGCACATGACGCCGGGTTCGGCGACATCGTGCGCCGCTCGACCGGCCTGCGCGCGCGGGCCGAACGAGACTTCACCGTCAAGCATGACCTGGACGGCCAGGGCCTGGAGCCGGGGGCTGAGTATTTCTACCGCTTCGTCGCCAATGGCGTGACCTCGCCGGTCGGGCGGGTGCGGACCTTGCCCGAGGGCGCGACGGCTGATCTGGCCCTGGCCGTGGTGTCGTGCCAGCTTTATCCGGGCGGGCTGTTCAACGCCTATGACGCCCTGTCGAAGCTGGATCGGCTGGACGCCGTCGTACACCTGGGCGACTACATCTACGAATACGGTGCCGAGCCGTCGGACTATGGCATGAGTTCGGGCGCGGTCCTGGGGCGGGTTCCGCAGCCGCCGCACGAGATCGTCAGCCTGGCCGATTATCGGACGCGCCACGCCCAGTACAAGACCGATCCCGACCTTCAGGCCGCCCATGCCCGCGCGCCCTTCATCTGCGTGTGGGACGATCACGAGGTGGCCAACGACGCCTGGATGATGGGCGCCGAAAACCACCAGGCCGAGACCGAGGGCGACTTCGCGACCCGCAAGGCGGCGGCCCTTCGCGCCTATTACGAATGGATGCCGATCCGCGAGCCCAAGGCGGGCGCGTTGAGCGCGGCGATCAATCGCAGCTTCGACTTCGGCGATCTGGCCAGCTTGGTCATGGTGGAGACGCGGCTGCTGGCGCGTGGCGAGCAGATGACCTTCGCCGACATCCCCAAGACGGCGGAGGGGGCGCCGGATGTAGCGGCGTTCGAGGCCCTGCGTCAGGCGCCGGATCGCGACCTGCTGGGCGAGCGCCAGCGTCAGTGGATCGGCGAGACGCTGAGCCGCTCCAAGGCGGCGGGCCGTCCGTGGCAGATCCTCGGCAATCAGGTGGTGATGGCGCAGGTAAAGGGACCGGACATCTCGCGCATGATGCCGCCGGAGCAGGTCCAGCAGATGCTCGCGTCACTGCCGGAGGATGTTCGGCCCCAGGTCGAGGCGGCGATTCAGCTGTTCAAGCTGGGCCTGCCGTTCAACCTGGACAGCTGGGACGGCTATCCGGCAGGGCGCGAGCGTCTCTATGAGACCTTTGCAGCGGCGGACGTGGCGCCCATCGTCCTGGCGGGCGACAGCCATGCCTTCTGGGTCAACGAACTGCATGACAAGGCGGGCGCGCGCCGGGCGGTGGAGTTCGGCACGTCCTCGATCTCCAGCCCATCGCCAGGCGACCATGTGGGCGGCCTGCCGCTGGGCGTCGCTTTGTCGGCGGCCAATCCCGAGGTCAAGTTCTGCGATCAGACGTCCAAGGGCTATGTGCTGCTGAACGTCACCCGCGATCAGGTCGTAGGCGAGCTGTGGGCGGTGTCGACCATCGTCGCCAAACCGTATGAGCTGAAGAAGGTGAAGACCTTCGCCGTCTCGCCGCAGGGCGACCTGACGGAAGTCTGAACCGGCCCTAGACCCAAACGAAACACGGCCCGCAGGCGACTGCGGGCCGTGTCTTTTTGTGTGCGGTGAATGCGGTGGATCAGACTGGCTTGGCGCGGTCCTTGTCCGAGGAGCTGCGGGCCAGTTCGCGGTTCAGCCACAGGGCCAGCAGGGTGCAGACGGCGCCCGACAGCAGATAGGCGCCGGCCGCGATCAGGCCGAACTGGCTTGAAATCCACAGGGCCGCCAGAGGAGCGAAGCCTGCGCCGAACAGCCAGGCCAGGTCCGAGGTTAGGGCCGACGAGGTATAACGGTTGGTCAGGCTGAAGCTGGACGCCACCGGACCCGAGGCCTGGCCGAACGACAGACCCAGCAGGATGAAGCCGGAGATCATGAAGGTCAGCTCGCCCGCCGTGCCGCCGTTCAGCAGTTGTGGTGCAAAGCCTGAGAAGGCGGCGATGCCGGCGGCCGTGATCGCCAGCAGGGTGCGGCGGCCATAGCGGTCAGCCAGGACGCCTGACGCCAGGATGGCCAACAGGCCGAAGACCGCGCCGACCATCTCGATCAGCAGGAAGCGAACCGGCGTCTCGTTGGTGAACAGGAAGACCCACGACAGCGGGAAGACGGTGACCATGTGGAACATGGCGAAGCTAGCCAGGGGGGCGAAGGCGCCGATGGCGATCTTGGGGCCTTCGGCGCGCAGGGCCTGCGACACCGGCGTCGGCTGAAGCTCGCGGGTCTCGAACAGCTTCTGGAAGGCGGGCGTCACCACGATGCGCAGGCGCGCGAACAGGGCCACCACGTTGATGGCGAAGGCCACGAAGAAGGGATAGCGCCAGCCCCAATCGAGGAAGTCGGGGGCCGACAAGGTGTTCAGGAAGAAGGCGAACAGGGCCGAGGCGACGATCAGGCCGATCGGCGCGCCCAGCTGCGGGATCATGGCGTACCAGCCGCGCTTCTTCTCCGGTGCATTCAGCGCCAGCAGCGAAGCCATCCCGTCCCAGGCGCCGCCCAGGGCGACGCCCTGGCCGATGCGGGTGAGGGCCAGCAGCACCGGCGCCCACATGCCGATGCTTTCGTATCCGGGAATGAAGGCGACCGACACGGTCGAGGTGCCCAGCAGCAGAAGGGCGGTCGTCAGCTTGGCGCCCCGCCCGAACTTGCGATCGATGGCGATGAACAGGACCGTGCCCAGCGGGCGAAACAGGAAGGCGAGGGCGAAGATGGCGAACGACAGCAGGGTGCCGCCCACCGCGCCGGCATAAGGGAAGATAAGTTGCGGGAAGACGACCACCGAAGCGATGGCGTAAACAAAGAAGTCGAAAAACTCGGAAGTTCGGCCGATAATGACGCCGATGGCGATTTCGCCCGCATCCACCTTGCCATGGTGCGAGTTTATCTTGGCGGCGTCGCGTTCCAGCGACTCTGACGAAGGGGTCGTCGAGGCGGACATGGGCTTGGTCGCTCCGTGTGAGACAGGTATTCAGGCGTACGGCGGATCGCCGCATTATGACCGGGCGCCCTTTGCGATGAAAGCGGCCTCAAGAGGATAGGACAGATTGTCCAATGTCGTTCCAGAACGAAGCTGACTATCCCGCCGCCTACGAACGCCAACCGTCGCGGCGCCTCCCCCTTGCCCGACGCTTTTCGATTGGATCCGCCTTGCGCCGTCTGCGCCTACTCCTGCTCGCGCCCGTCGTGGCCCTGCTGTCGGCCTGCAATCTGGTCGTGCTGAACCCTGCCGGCGACGTCGCCGCCCAGCAGGGCGACCTGCTGATGATCTCCACGCTGCTGATGCTGATCATCATCGTGCCGGTGATGGGGCTAATCGTCTTCTTCGCCTGGAAGTACCGGGCGTCGAACAAGGAGGCCGAGGCCGAGTATCAGCCCGACTGGGATCACTCCACGTCGCTGGAACTGGTCATCTGGGCCGCGCCGCTGATGATCATCATCTGCCTGGGCGCCCTGACCTGGGCCGGCACCCACCTGCTGGACCCCTATCGCCCGATCGACCGGATCAAGCCGGGCCACGCCGTCGCCGAGGGCGTCGAGCCGCTTCAGGTCAATGTGGTCGCGCTCGACTGGAAGTGGATGTTCATCTACCCGCAGTACGGCATCGCCACGGTCAATGAACTGGCGGCGCCGATCGATCGTCCGATCCGCTTCCACATCACCTCGTCTTCGGTGATGAACAGCTTCTACATTCCTGCTCTGGCGGGCCAGATCTACGCCATGCCGGGCATGGAGACGAAGCTGCACGCCGTGATCAACCATCCGGGCGAATACGAAGGCTTCTCGGCCAACTACTCCGGCGACGGCTTCTCCAACATGCGCTTCGCCTTCCACGGCCTGGATCAGGCCGGGTTCGACCAGTGGGTGTCGGGCGTGCGTCAAGGCCGTCAGACGCTGGATCGCGATCAGTATCTGGAGCTGGAAAGGCCCAGCGAGAAGGTGCCGGTCATGCACTTCGGCGCCGTCGATGGCGCGCTGTGGGACGCAATCCTCAACATGTGCGTCGAGCCGGGCAAGATGTGCATGGCCGAGATGATGGACATCGACAAGAGGGGCGGCCTGAGCATGGCCTCCATCCGCAACACCATGCCGCTGGTGTACGACAAATACGCCGGGCGCGGTAAGTCGCAGGCCTATTTCGGGTCGAACGAAAGCTACGTCATGACCATCTGCACGCCGTTGCAGGCCGAGGCCGCCGCCGCCGACCGGATGCGCCAGGCCGAGCTGGATGTCGTCGCCGGCCCTGGCAGCCTGGAACGTCTGACCGGGCAGGGTCTGTCGCCAAAGCGGACGCCCATGGCCTCGCTGACGACCCTCGCGCCCAATCCTTTCGCTACGGGGCCGGTTTCGACCGACATCCGTTCCGCCCCCAACGCCTGAGCGAACACAGTCGATGAACGCTGACCAACTCATTCCGCTTATCTTCGGGCGCCTCACGTGGGAGGCCTTGCCTCTGCACGAACCGATCCTGGTCGTGACCATGTGCGTCGTCGTGCTGGGCGGCCTGGCCCTGTTCGGCGCCCTGACCTATTTCAAGCTGTGGGGCTATCTCTGGAAGGAATGGTTCACCACCGTGGACCACAAGAAGATCGGGATCATGTACATGATCCTGGGGCTGATCATGTTCGTGCGCGGGTTCGCCGACGCCATCATGATGCGCATTCAGCAGGCCATGGCCTTCGGCGGGTCCGAGGGCTACCTGAACGCCCACCACTATGACCAGATCTTCACCGCCCACGGCGTGATCATGATCTTCTTCGTGGCCATGCCTCTGGTGACGGGGATCATGAACTATGTCGTGCCGCTGCAGATCGGCGCGCGCGATGTGTCCTTTCCCTTCCTGAACAACTTCAGCTTCTGGATGACCACGGCCGGCGCCATCATCGTCATGGCCTCGCTGTTCGTGGGCGAGTTCGCGCGCACCGGCTGGCTGGCCTATCCGCCGCTGTCGGGCATCGGCTACAGCCCCGGCGTCGGGGTCGACTACTACATATGGGCGCTGCAGATCGCGGGGGTGGGGACGACCCTGTCCGGCATCAACCTGATCGCGACCATCGTGAAGATGCGCGCGCCGGGCATGGGCATGATGAAGATGCCGATCTTCACCTGGACCTCGCTGTGCACCAACGTGCTGATCGTGGCGTCCTTCCCGGTCCTGACCGCCGTCCTCGCCCTGCTGACGCTGGACCGTTACGTCGGCACCAACTTCTTCACGAACGACTTCGGCGGCAACCCGATGATGTACGTGAACCTGATCTGGATCTGGGGTCACCCGGAGGTCTACATCCTGATCCTGCCGCTGTTCGGGGTGTATTCCGAGATCGCCTCGACCTTCTCGGGCAAGAAGCTGTTCGGCTATACCTCCATGGTCTACGCCACGGTGGTCATCACGATCCTGTCCTACCTTGTCTGGCTGCATCACTTCTTCACCATGGGCTCGGGCGCCTCGGTGAACAGCTTCTTCGGCATCACGACAATGATCATCTCGATCCCGACCGGGGCCAAGATCTTCAACTGGCTGTTCACGATGTACCGCGGACGCATCCGCTTCGAACTGCCGATGATGTGGCTGGTCGCCTTCATGCTGACCTTTGTGATCGGCGGGATGACGGGCGTGCTGCTGGCGGTGCCGCCGGCCGACTTCGTGCTGCACAACTCGCTGTTCCTGGTGGCGCACTTCCACAACGTCATCATCGGCGGCGTTCTGTTCGGCCTGTTCGCGGCCATCAACTTCTGGTGGCCCAAGGCCTTCGGTTTCCAACTGGACAAGAAGTGGGGCCTGATCAGCTTCTGGTGCTGGGTACCCGGTTTTTGGCTGGCCTTCCTGCCGCTCTACGTCCTGGGCCTGATGGGCGTAACGCGCCGAATGCGGGTGTTCGACGATCCGTCGCTGCAGATCTGGTTCGTGATCGCCGCCATCGGCGCGGGCGTGATCGCCGTGGGCATCGCGGCCATGTTCATCCAGTTCGCCGTGTCGATCATCAACCGCGACAAGCTGCGCGACACCACGGGCGATCCGTGGGGCGGCCGCACGCTGGAGTGGGCGACGTCCTCGCCGCCGCCGGCCTACAACTTCGCCGCCACGCCGGTCATCCATGATTCCGACGCCTGGTGGGACATGAAGAAGAAGAACTATCAGCGCCCGCTGACCGGCTACAAGGCGATCCATATGCCGTCGAACACCGGAACGGGCGTCATCATTTCGGGCCTGTGCCTGGTGATGGGTCTGGCGCTGATCTGGTACATCTGGTGGCTGGCGGCGATCAGCTTCATCGGGGTGCTGGCCGTCGCGATCGGGCATACCTTCAACTACAAGCGCGACTACTACATCCCTGCGGATGAGGTGCGTGCGACCGAAGAGGCGCGCACGCGCGCCCTGGCCGGAACGGAGGCCTGATCCATGAGCGCGACCACGATCAAGCTCGACGACCCGACCGTCTTCCACCTGGAAGAGGAGCCGCACCACGAGGAAGGCTCCAGCACCATGCTGGGCTTCTGGCTCTATCTGATGAGCGACTGCCTCATCTTTGCGATGCTGTTCGCCGTGTTCGGCGTGCTGGGCGGCAACTACGCCGCCGGACCTGGGCCCAAGGAACTGTTCGACCTGGAGTTGGTGGCGATCAACACCGCCATGCTGCTGTTCTCGTCGATCACCTACGGCTTCGCCATGCTGGCGATGGACAAGAACAACCAGCGTCAGACCCTGATCTGGCTGGCGGTCACGGGCCTGTTCGGCCTGGCCTTCCTGGGGATCGAACTCTACGAGTTCGCGCACCTGATCCACGAGGGCGCGACGCCGCAACGCAGCGCCTTCCTGTCGGCCTTCTTCACCCTGGTGGGCACCCATGGGCTGCACGTCACCTTCGGCATCATCTGGTTGGTGACGCTGATGGTTCAGGTCAGCATGAAGGGCCTGATCCCCGCCAACAAACGCCGCCTGATGTGCCTTTCGATGTTCTGGCACTTCCTGGACGTCATCTGGATCGGCGTCTTCACCTTCGTCTATCTGCTGGGCATGCTGCGATGAGCGCCGACAAGAACGACCACAGCCCCGAGTCCCACGAGACCGACCACCTGGGCCATGAGGCGCACAATCATGGCTCCTACAAGAGCTACATGATCGGGTTCGTGCTGTCGGTGATCCTGACGGCGATCCCGTTCGCCCTGGTGATGACCGGCGTCCTGCCGACCCAGGCGACAGCCCTGATCGTCATGGGCTTCGCCGTGGTTCAGATCGTGGTCCACATGATCTATTTCCTGCACATGAACTCGAAGTCCGAGGGCGGCTGGATCATGCTGGCGCTGATCTTCACCATCATCGTCGTCGTCATCGCCCTGTCGGGTTCGCTGTGGGTCATGTACCACCTGAACACCAATATGATGCCGACGACCCATGACATGACGAACATGGGCGGCTGAGGTCGAGATCACGGACACGTCTCCAACCCCAGCTAAACGCTCGCGACCGTTCCGCCTTGCGGTATCGGTCGTGGGGTTGGCGCTTTTCGTCGGCTTCCTGGCGCTGGGCGGCTGGCAGGTTCAGCGGCTGGCGTGGAAGACGGACTTGATCGCCCAAGTGAACGCCCGCGTCCATGCGCCGGCCGAGCCCGCCCCCGGGCAGGCGCAATGGCCCACCGTCACGCGACAGGACGACCAGTATCGTCGCGTTGTGGTTCACGGGATTTTTCTGCACGACAAGGAAACCCTGGTTCAGGCCGTCACCGATGCGGGCGGCGGCTTTTGGGTCATGACGCCGCTGGTCGATGCGCGCGGCTTCACCGTCCTGATCAACCGCGGCTTCGTGCCTGCCGGCCGGCGTGATCCGGCCCGCCGTGCGGACGGGAAGACGTCGGGGCAGCAGACCGTCGTCGGCCTGCTCAGAATCACTGAGCCGAAGGGCGGCTTTCTGCGCGCCAACGACGCCGCCGGCGACCGCTGGCGGTCGCGCGACGTGGCGGCGATCGCGGCGCGGCGCGGCCTGACGACTGTCGCACCCTATTTCATCGATGCGGACGCGACGCCCAATCCGGGCGGCTGGCCGCTGGGCGGGCTGACCGTGATCCGGTTCGCCAACAGTCATCTGGTCTATGCCCTGACCTGGTTCGGCATGGCCTTGCTCACGCTGGTCGGCCTTTGGCTGTTCCTGCGTGACGGCCGGCGCAGGCGGCCATGACCTCGGGCCTTCAAAGGCTGCTGGGGCTGGGCGGGCTCAGCGGGGGCGTCTCCTCGCACGGCGGGGCCAACCGGCGCAACATGCTGCTGCTGATCCAGCTGCGCTGGCTGGCCGTCGCCGGGCAGGTGGCGACGATCCTGCTGGTCCAATATGTGATGCGGATCCCGCTGCCGGTGCTGTGGCTGCTGGCCGCGCCCGTGGGTCTGGTGCTGGTCAATCTGATCAGTGCGCCGCTGACCGCGCGTCGCGAAGAGGTCGAGGATCAGGCCCTGATGATCGCCTTGCTGGCGGATGTGGCGGCCCTGACCTGGCTGCTGTTCCTGACCGGGGGCGCGGCCAATCCGTTCGTGGCGCTTTATCTGCTGCAGGTGGTGCTGGGGGCCGTGCTGCTGGCCCCCGTCTATGCCTGGGCGCTGATCGCCATCACCAGCCTGTGTTTCGCTGGGCTGGGCCTGCATTCCCAGCCGCTGAACCTGCCGCCGGCGCGTGAGGATTCGCTGCTCAGCCTGTATCTTCAGGGCAGTTTGATCTGTTTCGTCCTGATGGCGGTGCTGCTGGTGCTGTTCGTGACCCGGATCAGCCAGAACCTGCGAGAGCGCGACGCGTCCGTCGCCGCCATGCGTCAGCAGACGGCCGAGCACGATCACATCGTCCGCATGGGCCTGCTGGCGTCCGGGGCCGCGCACGAGCTGGGCACGCCGCTGGCGTCCTTGTCGGTGATCCTCAGCGACTGGAAGCGAATGCCGACGCTGACACAGGATCCCGATCTGGTTCAGGACATGACGGTGATGCGGGCCGAGGTCGAGCGCTGCAAGGCCATCGTCACCGGCATCCTGATGTCGGCCGGCGAGGCGAGGGGGCAGGCGCCTGAGCGCACCACCCTGCGGGCCTTCGTCGCCGATGTCGTCGCCAGCTGGAACGGCGACGGCGTTGCCGTGCAGATCCACGACGAACTGGCTCAGAACCCGTCGATCATCGCCGACCCGGCCCTGCGTCAGGTGCTGGGCGTGCTGTTCGACAATGCGGTCGAGGCCGGCGCTGGGCGCATCGTCGTCACCACGACGCGGACGGACGACACGCTCGGCATCGCCGTGCGAGACGACGGGCCGGGGTTCCCAGCCGCCATCCTTCAGGCCTGGGGTAGGCCCTACAACTCGACCAAGCCCCGCGCGGGCGCCGGCCTGGGGCTGTTCCTGCTGATGAACGTGATCCGGTCGCTGGGCGGTCGGGTCGAGGCTTCCAATCCCCCAGCCGGGGGCGCAGAGGTGCGGCTGACGTTGCCGCTGTCGGCGCTGGCGCCCAAGGACGAGATCCTTCCATGACCGATGAGGCCAGACTGCTGCTGATCGTCGAGGACGACGAATCCTTCTCGACCACCCTTCGCCGGTCGTTCGAAAGGCGCGGCTATACGGTCGTCAGCGCCGCCAATCCCGATCAGATGACGGAGCTGCTGAAGACGCACCGGCCCGGCTATGCAGTCGTGGACCTGAAGCTGGGCGGTCACTCGGGGCTGACCTGCGTCGAGGCCCTGCACGCCTTCGATCCCGAGATGAACATCGTCGTCCTGACCGGCTTCGCCAGCATCGCCACGGCGGTCGAGGCCATCAAGCTGGGCGCGCGTCACTATCTGGCCAAGCCCGCCAGTTCAGACGACATCGAGACCGCGTTCGGGCGGGCGGACGGCGACGCCGAGACGCCGCTGGGCACACGCCCGACCTCGATCAAGACCCTGGAATGGGAGCGGATCCACGAGACGCTGGTGGAGACCGACTTCAACATTTCCGAGGCCGCACGCCGCCTGGGCATGCACCGCCGCACCCTGGCGCGAAAGCTGGAAAAGCGCCGCGTGACCTAGTCCAGCGCCGCCGCGATCCGGTCCGCCAGCACCTGCAAGGTCGCCGTATCGGCCATCGGCGCATGGCCGTGACCCTTCATCTCACGATCGGTCCAGCGCGGCACGATGTGGAAATGCAGGTGGAAGACCGTCTGTCCGCCCGCGTCGCCGTTGAACTGCAGGATGGTCAGCCCCTCGGGCTGGAGCGCCTTCTCGACGGCCTTGGCCGTGCGTTGCAGGGCGGCGGTCATGCGGGCCAGAACTTCCGGCTCGACCTCCAGCAGATTGCGGGCCTGGGACTGTTTGGCGATGATCAGGACGTGGCCTTCCGACTGGGGAAACACGTCCATGAAGGCCAGGACGTGGTCGTCCTCCCACACCTTCACCGAAGGCATGTCGCCGCGCAGGATCCTGGCGAAGATGTTGTTCGGGTCATAGGCGCCGTGCAGGCTCATGCGTGGTCTCCGTGCGGTGTCGGCCTTGGGAATAGCAGCGGGCGGGTTGAAGGGGGAGCCTTCGCCCGCGCCATGCATTATGGTCACGCTTGAACCTAACGAGGCACGTCATGATCCGTTTCATCATCCAGGCGCTGGTCACCATGGCTGGCCTGTGGCTGTCCGCCCGTTTCGTGCCGGGCGTCGACTTCACCAGCACGGGATCGCTGATCGCAGCGGCCATCATCCTGGGCCTGGTCAACGCCTTCGTGCGGCCGATCCTGGTGGTGCTGACCTTCCCGATCACCGTGGTGACCCTGGGCCTGTTCCTGCTGGTGGTGAACGCCGCCATGATTGGGCTGACGTCCATCTTCCTGGACGGGTTCCGGGTCGATGGCCTGTGGGCCGGAATCGGGGCGGCCATCGTGACCGGCGTGGTCAGCTGGATCGCCGGCGCCTTCGTCGGCGGCGGCGAAGAGGCGCGTCGCTGAGCCTCAGCCCACCTTCACACGCGTCGCCGCTTCCGGCAGGTCCTCGCCAAAGGCGCGCTGGTAGAACTCGGCGATGCTGGGGCGTTCCAGTTCGTCGCACTTGTTCAGGAAGGTCAGGCGGAAGCTGAGCGCCAGGTCGCCGTTGAAGATGATGGCGTTCTGGGCCCAGGTGATGACCGTGCGGGGCGACATGACAGTGGAGATGTCGCCGTTCATGAAGGCGTTGCGGGTCATGTCGGCGACCCGGACCATGGCGGCGATGCGGCGACGACCCTCGGCGTCCTTCCACTCGGGCACCTTGGCGGCGACGATCTCGGCCTCCACGTCGTGGTCGAGATAGTTCAGCGTCGTGACGATGTTCCAGCGGTCCAGCTGGGCCTGATTGATCTGTTGCGCGCCATGATACAGGCCCGTGGTGTCGCCCAGGCCGATGGTGTTGGTCGTGGCGAAAAGGCGGAAATGCTTGTTGGGGCGGATGACGCGGTTCTGGTCCAGCAGGGTCAGGCGGCCCTGGGCCTCCAGCACGCGCTGGATGACGAACATCACGTCGGGCCGGCCGGCGTCGTATTCGTCGAACACCAGGGCGATGGGACGTTGCAGCGACCAGGGCAGGATGCCCTCGCGGAACTCGGTGATCTGCTTGCCGTCCTTCAGGACGATGGCGTCCTTGCCGATCAGGTCGATCCGGCTGACGTGGCTGTCCAGGTTCACGCGCACCAGGGGCCAATTCAGGCGGGCGGCGACCTGTTCGATATGGGTCGACTTGCCGGTGCCGTGATAGCCTTGCACCATGACGCGACGGTCGAAGGCGAAGCCGGCGCAGATGGCGATCGTCGTCTGCGGATCGAAGCGATAGGCCTCGTCGATCTCGGGCACATGGCTGTCGCGCTCATTGAAGGCGGGCACGGTCATGTCGCTGTCCACGCCGAACGCTTCGCGCAGGGTCACGCGGCGGTGCGGTTCTAGCGTCAGCAGGGGATCGGGGGAGGCGTCGAGCGGGGAGGTCATGGACCTCATCTAGAGGCGCCGCGCGCGCGGCTCAACACGCGCGCGGCCCTTCGTGTCGCTTATTTCGCGCTGAGGCGAACATCCACGTTGCCGCGGGTGGCGTTGGAGTAGGGGCAGACCTGGTGCGCCTTCTCGATCAGGTCGTCGATGACGGCCTGGTCCAGACCGTGATCGCTGACGGTCAGGTCCACGTCCAGGTTGAAGCCCTCGCCCTTGGTGTTCTTGCCGAAGCCGACGCCGGCCGTGACCTTGGTGTCGGGGCCCACGGGCGTTCCGGCCTTGCCGCTGACCAGGCGCAGGGCGCCGAGGTAGCAGGCGGCGTAGCCGGTGGCGAAGAGTTGTTCGGGATTGGTGCCGTCGCCGCCCTTGCCGCCCATCTCCGTGGGCGTGGACAGCTTGACGTCGATCTTGCCGTCGTCGGTGGCCGAGCGGCCGTCCTCGCGGCCTCCGCCGGAGGCGGTGGACTGGGCGCGATACAGAACTTCCATGGTGGGCTCCTTGGGTTGAGACGCTTGAGATGGGAGCTTAACGGGAGACGCCAAGGGGGCGTTGCATCGCGGCTCTAGCAATCGACCGGCGACGCGGGCTAAAGCACGTCTTCGGGGCGCGTCGTCGGAGTACGCAGTGAAGATTGCCGAACGCTGGTTCGTGTGGGCGGGCATGGTGCTGCTGGGCGGCATCGCCCTGGCGGGGCTTGTGGTCGCCGTCTATGCGGCGTGGCTGTTCCACGACCTGCCGGATGCATCCGAGCTGGCGGATTATCGCCCGCCGACCGCGACGCGCGTCTATGCTGGCGACGGCACCCTGATCGGCGAGTTTTCGGACGAGCGCCGAATCTATGTGTCCTACGACCAGATCCCGACGCCGGTGATCCACGCCTTCCTGGCCGCCGAGGATCGCAACTTCTTCCAGCACGGCGGCATCGACGTGGGCGGCATCGGCCGGGCGTCGATCAAGAACGTCTTCAACCTGGCGCAGGGGCGCCGGCTGGAAGGCGGTTCGACCATCACCCAGCAGGTGGCCAAGAACGTCCTGCTGACCAACGAATCGAGCCTGAACCGCAAGCTGAAGGAAGCCATCCTGGCCAATCGCCTGGAGGCGACCCTGTCCAAGGAGCAGATCCTCGAACTGTATCTGAACGAGATCTTCCTGGGTTATCGCTCGTTCGGCATCGCCTCGGCGGCCTACAACTATTTCGGCAAGTCGCTGGGTCAGCTGACGCCGGACGAGGCGGCCTTCCTGGCGTCCCTGCCCAAGGGGCCGAACAACTATCACCCCAAACGCCACCCCGGCGCGGCCAAGGGCCGTCGCGACTGGGTGCTGGGCGAGATGGAACAGAGCGGCTGGCTGACGCCTGCGGAACTAACTGCCGCCCGCGCCAAACCCCTGGTCACGCGCGATGCGCCCCAGCGTTCGGACTACAAGGACGCGGACTTCTTCGTGGAGGAGGCCCGTCGTCAGGCCGCCGCCAATCCCCAGTTCGGCGAGCAGCTTCGCGCCGGCGGCTTCTACATGCGCACGACGCTGGATCCAACGTTGCAGACGGCGGCGCGTCAGGCGCTGATGCAGGGGCTGGAAAACTATGACCGGCGTCACGGCTGGCGCGGCGGCTGGGGCACCACCGACTTCGCCGACGGCTGGCAGGCGGTCGCGCTGAAAGAACAGGCCCCGCCCGAGCGCCGCAGCTGGCAGTCCGCCGCTATCGAAAGCGTCAGCGGCAACACCGTCCGCATCCGCACGGCCCGCGACGACAAGACCGGCACGCTGCTGGCGGCCGACGCGGCCTGGGCCAACGCCAACCGGCAACTGAAGCGCGGCGAGCTGATCTTCGTGGAGCCCAAGGGCGGGCAATACGCCCTGAAACAGGTGCCGCGCGTCAACGGCGCCCTGGTGGCCATCGAGCCGCAGTCCGGGCGCGTGCTGGCCATGGTCGGCGGCTACTCCTATGCCCTGTCGAGCTTCAATCGGGCGACCCAGGCGCGGCGTCAGCCCGGCTCGGCGTTCAAGCCCTTCGTCTATGCGACGGCGCTAGAAGGCGACTTCACCCCGGCCTCCATCGTGCTGGATGCGCCGATCAGCTTCGCCGGCGGGGCCAACGGCCAGCGCTGGACGCCCGAGAATTACAGCCGCCAATACTACGGGCCGCAGACGTTGCGACGCGGGTTGGAGCTGTCTCGCAACGTCATGACAGTGCGACTGGCCCAGTCGGTCGGCATGAAGAAGATCGTGGATCAGTCGGCCAGGATGGGCATCCCCGGTCTGACGCCGAACCTGTCGGTGTCGCTGGGCGCCGGCGAGGTGACGCCGCTGGAGATCACGGCGGCCTATTCCGCCTTCGCCAACGGCGGGCGGCGGGTGACGCCCTATCTGATCGACTACGTCCAGGACCGCGACGGCGAAACCATCTTCCGAGCCGACAACCGCAGTTGCCGCGAGTGCGGACGCGGCTTCTCGGGCCAGGAATCGCCGCACCTGCAACAGCGCGGGACGCAAGTCATCGACCCGATCACCGCCTATCAGATGAGCTCCATGCTGGAAGGCGTTGTTCAGCGCGGCACCGCCGCCAGCGCGCGCGGGCTGGGCAACTGGATCGGGGGCAAGACCGGCACGACGAACGAGTATCGCTCGGCCTGGTTCGTGGGCTTCACCACCGACGTGGTGGTGGGGGTCTTCATCGGCTTCGACGACAACCGTTCCCTGGGCTATGGCGAGACGGGCACGACCGCAGCGGTGCCAGTGTTCATCGACTTCATGCAGACGGCGCTGAAGGAACGCCCCGCTCGCCCGTTCGTGCGGCCCAAGAACGCCATCTTCCGCACCGTCAACGGCATCGAGGAAGCCTTCCGCCCCGGCACCGAGCGCCAGGCCCCGCCGCCGGCGCCGACCGGACCGGTGCAGCCCACCGGACCTCAGAACTACTATGAGGTTATCCGTCGCGAACAGGAGGCCGCGAGCGGCGCTCCGGCCGCCGCCCCCGCGCCCACCGCACCACCGCCGCCGAAGAAGGCGCCGGCCGAGGACTTGAGCGGATTGTACTGAGGCTCTAGGTAGGCCCATCGAACGGCGCGTCCTCGTGGCGCGCCGTTTTCCATTAATCCGCCCTGTTCGAGGGCGTTGTGTCGCTGGAGAATGCGATGAGACCGGATGTCGAGGCCATGAAGGCCGACATCGAGCAGAGCGTCGCTCTGCTCAGGAGGCGTCTTTGACTGGGATGTCGCTCTAAGAAAGCTCGATGAGCTGAACGCGCGGGTCGAGGATCCGACGCTGTGGGACAAGCCCGACGAGGCCCAGGCCGTCAGCCGAGACCGCTCGCAGCTGGAAGCCAAGATCAACACCGTCAAGGCGATGGAGCAGGACCTTGAGGACGGGGTGATGCTGGCCGAGATGGCGGACGAGGAGGGCGACGAGGGCGCGTTGGAAGACGCACGCACGTCGCTGCGTGGCATCAAGGAACGGGCCGCGCGCGCCGAACTGGAAGCCCTGCTGTCCGGCGAGGCCGACGGCAATGACGCCTATCTGGAAGTGAACTCCGGCGCCGGCGGCACCGAGTCGAACGACTGGGCCGGCATGCTGCTGCGGATGTATTCGCGCTGGGCCAAGGCGCACAGCTACGAGGTCACGATCGAGGCGCACGAAGAGGGCGAACAGGCGGGGGTCAAGTCGGCCACCATCCTGATCTCCGGCCCGAACGCCTATGGCTGGCTGAAGTCGGAATCGGGCGTTCACCGCCTGGTGCGGATCAGCCCCTATGATGCGGCGGCCAAGCGCCACACCAGCTTCGCCTCCATCGGGGTGTCGCCGGTCGTCGACGACGCCATCGAGATCGACATCAATCCGTCGGACGTGCGCACCGACACCTATCGGGCCTCGGGCGCGGGCGGTCAGCACATCAACAAGACGGACTCGGCGGTGCGCCTGACCCACGTCCCGACCAACACCGTCGTGGCCTGCCAGGCCGGCCGGTCGCAGCACCAGAACCGCGAACAGGCGTGGAAGATGTTGCGGGCGCGCCTGTACGAGCTGGAGCTGCAGAAGCGCGAGGCCGTGGCCCAGGCGCTGGCGGACGCCAAGACCGACATCGGCTGGGGCCACCAGATCCGGTCCTATGTCCTGCAGCCGTATCAGATGGTGAAGGACCTGCGGACCGAGGTCGAAACCTCGGACACGCAAGGGGTTCTGGACGGCGATCTGGACGCCTTCATGGGCGCGGCCCTGGCCGCTCGGGTCGGCGAGACGCGCGGTTCGAACGTCGAATAAGCGAAAGGGGCGGTCGCACGGACCGCCCCTTTTTTTGTTGGGTTTGGGCTATCGGCCCGAGGCCTACTTGAGCCCGTTGGGTGTCTTGGTCAGGCCGCGGTCTTGGCTTCCGGCTTGTCCGCCTTAGCGGGCTTGTCGGCCGGGGCTTCCAGCATGGCGGCGCCGGGGACGTCGCGCTTGGCCTGGTTGCAGCGGCCCTGGAACCAGGCGCCCTGGTCGATGGACAGCTGTTCCTGGGTGATGTCGCCCTCGACGCGGGCGGTGGCGTAAAGCTTGACCTGTTTGGCGACGATGGCGCCCGAGATCCGGCCGCGTACGTCCAGCACGTCGGCGTGGACGGTGCCCTCGACCGCGCCGCCTTCGCCGATGACGACGCGGGCTACGCGGACATCGCCCTTCAGCGTGCCTTCGACCTGAAGCTCGCCGGCGCCGGAGATGTTGCCTTCGTATTTCACCCCAGCCGCAAGGGTGGACAGGTTGCTGGACCGGGTCGCCGGGCGGGCCGGTTCTGGCGCGCGAGGCGGCTGGGTCGCAGCCGGGAGGTTTTGCGCTGGCGATGGCGCCGGCGTCGGTTCAGGCGTGGGGGGAATACCCAGCCCAGTTGATCCACTGTCGTAGGATTTGCTCTTGGTGAACATGGTGCGCTCCGCATCTGCCAGCCAAGGCCGGCCAAGCCCCTCTAAGCCCTGACGACACTTTAGGGGGGCAGGGGAGGCGCAGGTCAAGCACGGCTTCCGAACCGTGGTCGCCGATCACAGAGCCTTGACCGCCTCCAACACGACTGCGGCATGGTCCGCGACCTTCACATTGCGCCAGGCGCGGGCGATGCGACCCTCGGCGTCGATCAGGAAGGTGGCGCGCTCAATGCCCATATATTCGCGGCCGTAGAGCTTCTTCTGGACCCACACGCCCCAAGCCTCGCAGGCCGCGCCATCCTCATCCGAGGCCAGGACGACGGCCAGGTCGTATTTGGCCTTGAACCTGTCGTGCTTCTTCACCGTGTCCTTGGATACGCCGATGATCGGTACGCCCAAGGCGGCGAAGTCGGGCGCCAAGGCGGTGAAGTCCTGAGCCTCGCGCGTGCAGCCGGTCGTGTCGTCCTTGGGGTAGAAATAGACGACGGCGGGCTCGCCCTTCAAAGCGGCGAGGGTGGTGCGGCCGCCGTTGTCTGTGGGCAAGTCGAAGGCGGGGGCGGGCTGGCGTTCATAGGTCATCGTTTGTGTCCTGTCTTCCGCTCATCCCCGCGAAGGCGGGGACCCAGTCCTTGGCGTCTTTCAGATCGCCAAGGCGAAGATGATCGTGAAGGTCTAGCCAGCCAGGATTCTGCTTCTCGATCATCTGAAGCTTCCAAAGCCGGTTCCACTTCTTGATCTGTCGCTCACGACGGAAAGCGGCGTCGCGGCTTTCATGCAGTTCGTACCAAACCAGCAGATGGACATCGTACTTCGCCGTAAAGCCTGGGAATGCCTTGTTTCTGTGCTGCGCCACCCGCTGGATCAGATCGTCGGTCGAGCCCGTGTACAGGGTTCCGTTTCGACCGCTCGCCACGATGTAGGTGAAGAAGGCCGTGCTTTGACACTCTGGGTCTCCGCTTTCGCGGGGATGAGCGGAATGAAGATATTGCCGTGATGAGAAAATTAGAGAGGTTTGATCAGAACGATCTTCTTCTTGCCGGCCGCCAGTTTGATCACGCCGTCCTTGAGGTCGGCCTCGGACAGCAGTTGGGCGCCGTCAGAGACCGCGGCGTCGTTCAGGCGTAGGCCCCCGCCCTGAGCCAGGCGGCGGGCCTCGCCGTTGGAGGCGGTCAGGCCGGCCTTGGTGACAATGGCGGCGATCATGGCGCCGTAAACCTCGGACGATGGCAGTTCGACGGTCGGCAGGTCGGCGGAGACCTGACCCTTTTCGAAGTTGCTCTCGGCGGCGGCGCGGGCCTTGGCGGCTTCGTCGGCGCCGTGCAGCAGGGTGGTCGCGGCGTCGGCGAGGGCCTTCTTGGCGTCGTTGATGGCGGCGCCTTCCAGCGCTTCGTAGCCGGCGATCTCGTCCAGGGACAGATCGGTGAACAGACGCATGAAACGGCCGACATCCGCGTCCTCGGCGTTGCGCCAGAACTGCCAGTAGTCATAGGGGCTGAGCTGTTCGGCGTTCAACCAGATCGCGCCCTGCGCCGTCTTGCCCATCTTGCCGCCCGAGGCCGTGGTCAACAGAGGCGTGGTCAGGCCGAAGGCGGCCTTCTGGTCCACGCGCCGCACCAGGTCGACGCCCGAGGTGATGTTCCCCCATTGGTCCGAGCCGCCCATCTGCAGGGTGACCTTGTGGCTGCGGTTCAGCTCCAGGAAGTCCACCGACTGCATCAGCATGTAGTTGAACTCGAGGAAGGTCATCGGCTGTTCGCGCTCAAGGCGCAGCTTGACCGAGTTGAAGCTCAGCATGCGGTTGATGGTGAAATGGGTGCCGAAGTCGCGCAGGAACTGGATGTAGCCATAGCCCGACAGCCAGTCGTCGTTGTTGACCATGACCGCGTCGGTCGGGCCGTCGCCGAAGGTCAGGAATTTGGCGAAGACCGTCTTGATCGTATCGATGTTCGACTGGATCGCCTCTTCGGTTAGCTGGGGACGCGACGCATCCTTGCCGGTCGGGTCGCCGACCTTGGTCGTGCCGCCGCCCATCAGGACGATGGGCTTGCCGCCGGCCTGCTGGAGGCGGCGCAGCATCATGATCTGGATCAGGCTGCCAACGTGCAGCGACGGCGCCGTGGCGTCGAAACCGATGTAGCCGGGCACCACGCCTGCGGCGGCCGCCTCGTCGAGTTCGACGGGGTGGGTGATCTGATGGATGTAGCCGCGCGCCTGAAGGGTGCGGAGGAAGTCGGACTTGAAGGCTTGATCGGTCATGGCGGAGGCTCCGTTAGCAGGGATGCCGACGGGCGTCTTCCCTTTGTGAGCGTGAACAGGGTGGTGGGATATTCAGACAGTCAGTCGGAAAAACAGTGTCTGAATCGTCTGAATTGTCTGAAATCGAGGGCGGGCGAAATCGCACTGCAACGTCGAAAACAGTGCAAAGTGCAAGAAAATGCAATTCGGCGGGCCTCCCTTGGGTGTTTGACCTCCATCATAAGGCGGTTTCGAGGGGCGTCAGGGTAGGTGCCGCTGAGCCGACCCAAGTCTCTGCTTATGCAAGGCATGTCGATCGAACATGCGATGGAGAGGCGCTGAAGATGCGCCTAGAACCAGCCGGCTTCCTTGAGCGCGGCGCCATAGGTGCGGCTGACGGGGGCCGTAAGGTCGCCGGACAGGCGCATCTGGCCCACGCCGCGCCGCCAATGGACATCCTCGACCGCATCGGCCGCCACCCACCATGAACGATGCACGCGCCAACCGTGGGCCTGGGCCAGTTCGGACAGGGCGTCGGCGAAACGGAGTGTGATCAGTTCGGCGCCCGCGTCGGTGTGGACCTTCAGATAATGGTCGTGGGCCTCGACGGCGATCAGTCGGGCGCCGCGACGTTTGGCGGACAGCCTGCGCCGGAACGCAGCCTCGGCCTCAGGTAGGGGCGGGGCGATGACGGTTCGGGTCTCGATCTGCGCGGGCGTGCGCCTCCAGGCCAGAGCCCTGATCGCGATCGCGGCGAGCATGATGGGAAACACCTGCCAGAGAAGATGGCCATAGATCGGCCAGCGGGGATGTTGGTCGAAAAGGATATATTGGGTCCCCAGGACGAACAGGGTCACTGGCGGCGTGGCCAGCACCGATGCCACGGCCACGCGAATCCAGATGCTGGGGAAACGGTGACCCAGCCGGTCATCGACGGCAAAGGCGATCAGGCCGCCGCCGACCATGCAGATCGTCCAGTAGAGATAGCGGGTCTCTACAGCGGCTTCATTGGAATCGAACGGCCCGAGAAAACCCAACAGCAGGCCCATGCCGACCAGCATGGCGATGTCGATCGCCCAACGCTGCGCGGTCGTCGATCCGATGATCTTTGCGCCTCGGCTCATGCGGTCCCACTCGCGCACCCACGGCGCCGTTCGCGAAGCAGGGCCTAGCGGGCCGCTGATCGACCGGCAATGATCTTGAGCGAAACCGTCGTCATCCTGATCGGAAAATCCATGTCGAACTTCTGGCTCCCCGCCGCACTGGCCGTCATCGCATCCATCGCCGCGCTTCCGGCGACGGCGCAAGTTGCGGGGGACGATGTCGATGCGCGGCCTGATCCGGCCGCGATCTGCCATGTGGGCGTCTATCGTCTGGGCGACGGCAGTTGGGTCGATGTGGCGCCGTTGGTGAACAAGGGGCTGAGGTGGCGTCGGCTGGACGGGTCTACGGCCAAGATGATGCAGAACGCCGAGGGACGCTGGGTCAGCACCCTGGGCTCGACCACCCGCATCGAAGGTCCGCAGCCCCAGTTGGGAACCTGTGAGGAGGCCACAATCCGTTTTGAGGGGCAGATCGGGCGACGCGTGGCGCTGGAGGTGCAGGATACGACCTTCGTCGGTCAGGGTGGGACCCATCTGAACGGGCGGCTGATCCTACCGCCGGGAAACGCACCTGCGCCCATCATGGTCGAGGTGCATGGATCGGAAGGCGCCAATGCGCTGGACTTCAACGCCTTCCAGCGGTTCGCTCCGGCCTCGGGCGTGGGAGTGTTCGTATACGCCAAGCGGGGATCTGGCGGGTCTGAGGGGCGCTACACCCAGGATTTCCATGTTCTGGCGGAGGATGCGGCGGCAGCGGTTGTCGAGGCGCGTCGGCTAGCGGGGGCGCGCGCCGGTCGGGTTGGTCTTCATGGGGGCAGTCAGGGCGGTTGGGTGGCGCCGCTGGCCGCGAGCCAGACGCCGGTCAATTTCGTCATCGTCGGCTTCGGCCTGGCCTATGGGGCGCTGGCCGAAGACAGCGACCAGGTCATGCTGGACCTCAAGGCCAAGGGATGGGGAGCTGAGATTCTGGCCGAGGCGCGTGAGATTACCGATGTGACCGGGGCCTTCATCGCCTCGCACGGGAGCGTGGGCTTCGGCGGTCTGGAGGCGATGCGGGCGAAGTATGGCGCCGAGCCCTGGTTCGCGGACATCAAGGGCGAGTTCACGGGGTTTCTGCTGACGACCTCCAATGAGAAGATCACCGCCATGGCGTCGGTGATGGATGCCGGAACGTCGTGGGATTACGATCCTCTGCCCGTGTTGAGCACCCTGGACACGCCCATGCTGTGGATCCAGGCGGAAAAGGACACCGGCGCGCCGCCGGAGGCCACGCGCCAAAGGCTGATCGATCTGGCGGCGCAGGGGCGGCCGATCACTCTGCTGGAATATCCGGACACCGAACACGGCATCGTCCGGTTCGAGACGGCGCCGGACGGCAAGCGCACGTCGATCGGCTATGCCCCTGGCTATTATCAGGCTGTGCTGGATTGGGCGCGGACGGGGCGGCTGTATGGCGCGTATGGCGATGGCCGCATTTTGACGCGGAGGGCGCCGCAGGCCCGTTGACCGTCTGTCGGGGTGCGATACGAAGGCGGGATGCGTCTGCCCCTGATCCCGCACCCGATTTCGCCCCACGCCGGGCTGACGCTGGAGGTCGAGGCGCGGCGAGCGGGGCGGGTGTTGAGCCTGGAGTTTGTGCTGGCCGGGTCGGTCGAACGGGTGCGTTGGCCGCAGGCGGCGGGGCGGGAGCGGACGGACGGGCTGTGGCAGGCGACCTGTTTCGAGGCGTTCGTGCGGACGGCGGGGGGCTATGTCGAATACAATCTGTCGCCGTCCGGGGCGTGGGCGGCCTATCGGTTCGACGGCTATCGCGAGGGGATGAGGGGGCTGGAGATGCCGGCGCCCTTCATCGTCACGCGGATGGCGCAGGGGCGGTTCGTGCTGACGGCGGACGTGACCCTGGCTGACGATGCAGGCGAGGCTGTGGGACTGACGGCGGTGATCGAGAGTTTTGATGGGACGATCGCCTATTGGGCCTTGGCGCATCCGTCGGATAAGCCGGACTTTCATCATCCCGACTCGTTCGCGCTGGACCTGACATGAACTTCGGCCTCGACCGCCTTTTGTCCGACGCCGCCCTGAGGGCGCAGTTGAAGGGGCGGCGCGTGGCGTTGCTGGCCCATCCGGCGTCGGTGACCAAGGATTTGACCCATGCGGTCGATGCGCTGGCCGCCTGTTCCGAGATCACGCTGAGCGCCGCCTTCGGGCCGCAGCACGGGATGAAGGGCGACCTTCAGGACAACATGATGGAGAGCCCGGATTATCGCGATCCGGTCCACGGCTTCCCCGTCTTCAGCCTGTATGGCGAGGTGCGTCGTCCGACCGAGGCGTCGATGGAGACCTTCGACGTCATCCTGATCGATCTGCAGGACTTGGGCTGCCGCATCTATACCTATGTGACGACGCTTCTGTATGTGCTGGAGGCGGCGGCGAAGCACGGCAAGGCGGTGTGGGTGCTGGATCGGCCCAATCCTGCGGGGCGGCCGGTCGAGGGGCAGACGCTCCTGGCCGGCTGGGAGAGCTTCGTCGGGGCCGGGCCGATGCCGATGCGGCACGGGATGACGATGGGCGAACTGGGCCTGTGGTTCATCGACCAGTTCAAGCTGGATGTGGATTACCGGGTCGTGGAGATGCAGGGCTGGGCGCCGGAACAGGGGCCGGGCTTCGGTTGGCCGCTGGGCGAACGGGCGTGGATCAACCCCAGCCCGAATGCGCCGAACCTGTCGATGGCGCGGGCCTACGCCGGCACGGTCATGCTGGAGGGGGCGACCCTGTCGGAAGGGCGCGGCACGACGAGGCCGCTGGAGCTGTTTGGGGCGCCGGACATTGATGCGCGGGCGGTGATCGCCGAGATGCAGAAGTTGGCGCCCGATTGGCTGAAGGGCTGCATCCTGCGCGACATGTGGTTCGAGCCGACCTTCCATAAGCATGTCGGCCAGCTTTGCAGCGGGGTGCAGCTCCATGTGGACCAGCCGACCTACGACCATGCGGCCTTTAAGCCGTGGCGGGTGCAGGCGCTGGGGTTCAAGGCGATCCGCCGGCTGTATTCAGACTACGACCTGTGGCGGGATTTTCCGTACGAATATGCGTTCGGGAAACTGCCCATCGACGTGATCAACGGCGGGCCGGGCCTGCGGGAATGGGTGGACGACACGGGCGCGACGCCGGCTGATCTGGACGCGGCGACGACGCCGGACGAGGCGGCTTGGGAAGAGACGCGACGGCCGTTCCTGCTGTATTGAGGCTATAACCAAAATCTATTGTGCATCTGCAAATAAGTGATTGGGCTTATTTGTTGCGGTGCGGTAGGGAGAGGGTCTCCCAACCACCCTGCAATGGATTTTCCGCATGGCCCTGATCAACACGACCATCAAACCCTTCACGGCCGAGGCCTACAAGAACGGCAAGTTCCTGACGGTCACGGACGCCGACGTGGCGGGCAAGTGGGCGATCTTCTTCTTCTATCCGGCCGACTTCACCTTCGTGTGCCCGACCGAGCTGGAAGACCTGGCCGATCACTATGAGGCGTTCCAGAAGCTGGGCGTCGAGATCTATTCGGTGTCGACCGACACCCACTTCTCGCACAAGGCCTGGCACGACTCGTCGCCGGCCATCGGCAAGATCAACTACACCATGCTGGGCGACCCCTCGGGCCAGGTGACCAACAACTTCGACGCCATGCGTCCGGGCGTGGGCCTGGCAGACCGTTCGACCTTCCTGGTCGATCCGGACGGGGTGATCCAGTTCACCGAGACCACGTCGGAAGGCATCGGCCGCAACGCCGCCGAACTGCTGCGCAAGGTCAAGGCCGCGCAATATGTGCGCTCGCACCCGGGTGAAGTCTGCCCGGCCAAGTGGGAAGAAGGCGAGGCCACCCTGGCGCCGTCGCTCGACCTCGTCGGCAAGATCTAAGACTGAACGACGCCTATCGGGTCCGGCCTTCGGGTCGGACCCACCCGGCGCCCCATGTCTCGGGGGCCGGAC
The DNA here is from genome assembly GCF_979258305.1 of Brevundimonas sp. AC546. Lineage (NCBI taxonomy): Bacteria > Pseudomonadati > Pseudomonadota > Alphaproteobacteria > Caulobacterales > Caulobacteraceae > Brevundimonas > Brevundimonas sp. AC546. The sequence continues at coordinate 808,534 of NZ_OZ409849.1, read as the reverse complement.
CTTTCGCGCAAGCCTCGCCGGGATCGGCTCGAAGGCCGCGCGCCACCCCTGAAATTCGAGGACTGCTCCATGCTGGACGCCAATCTGAAATCTCAGCTCGAGGGCTATCTCAAGAACATCGTCCATCCGGTCGAACTGGTCGCCTCGTTGGGCGCGGGGCCCAAGTCGATCGAGCTGAAGAGCCTGCTGGAGGAGATCGTCTCGGTCTCGCACGGCAAGGTCGAGATGGGCCGCGACTATGACGACGAGCGCCAGCCCAGCTTCCTGATCCGCAGGAAGGGCACCGACATCGGCGTGCGGTTCGCCGGCATTCCACTGGGCCACGAGTTCACCTCGCTGGTGCTGGCCCTGCTGCACGTCGGCGGTCATCCGTCCAAGGCGGCGCAGGAGGTGATCCAGCAGATCAAGGACCTGGACGGCGACTATGTGTTCGAGACCTATTTCTCGCTGTCGTGCCAGAACTGCCCCGACGTGGTGCAGGCGCTGAACCTGATGAGCGTCATCAACCCGCGTATCAAACACGTCGCCATCGAGGGCGGTCTGTTCAAGGACGAGGTGGACGCGCGCAAGATCATGGCCGTGCCGACGGTCTTCCTGAACGGCGAACTGTTTGGTCAGGGCCGGATGGAGCTGGAGCAGATCGTCGCCAAGATCGACAGTGGCGCCGACGCCCGCGCGGCCGAGAAGATCAGGACCAAGGCGCCGTTCGACGTTCTGGTGATCGGTGGCGGGCCTGCCGGGGCGGCGGCGGCCATCTATACCGCCCGCAAGGGCATCCGCACGGGCATCGCGGCCGAGCGGTTCGGCGGCCAGGTGCTGGACACCATGTCGATCGAGAACTTCATCTCGGTGCCGCATACCGAGGGGCCGAAACTGGCCGCCCATCTGGAACAGCACGTCCGCGAATATGAGGTGGACCTGATGAACCTGCAGAAGGCCGCCAAGCTGGTGCCGTCCAAAGTTCCGGGCGGACTGCACGAGGTGGTGCTGGAAAACGGCGCCAGCCTGAAGTCGCGCACCGTCATCCTGTCCACCGGCGCGCGCTGGCGCCAGATGAACGTGCCGGGCGAGGACCAGTACAAGAACAAGGGCGTCGCCTATTGCCCGCACTGCGACGGGCCGCTGTTCAAGGGCAAGCGGGTGGCAGTGATCGGCGGCGGCAACTCGGGCGTCGAGGCGGCCATCGACCTGGCGGGCATCGTGGCCCATGTCACCCTGATCGAATACGACAGCGAACTGCGGGCCGATGCGGTGCTGCAGAGGAAGCTGGCGACCCTGCCGAACGTGCGGATCGTCACATCGGCCCTGACCACCGAGGTTCACGGCGATGGCGAGAAGGTGACGGGCCTGTCCTACAAGGACCGCAACTCCGACGCCCACCACGACGTCGACCTGGAAGGCGTCTTCGTCCAAATCGGCCTGGTGCCGAATACAGAATGGCTGCGCGGCGCGGTGGGCCTGACCCAGCGCGGCGAGATCGAGGTGGATCATCGCGGCGAGACCTCGCAGCCCGGCATCTTCGCGGCCGGCGACGTGACGACCGTGCCCTACAAACAGATCGTCATCGCCATGGGTGAGGGATCGAAGGCGGGTCTGTCGGCCTTCGACTACATGATCCGCACCGAACCGGCGCAAGAGGTCGTCGAGGCGGCGTAACCTATCCGGGCCGTGCGAACGCGCTTCGCACGGCCCGCACGATCTCGACCAGGATCGCCCAGGCCAGGGTGAAGACGAAATAGACCCAGCGCGCCGCAAGCACGATCAGCAGCGGAACCGCCCACAGCACGGCCCAGACGTAGTAGGGCAGGTCGGAATGGGTGACGGCGCGCAGGATCAGCGCGACCACGAACATGGGCAAGGTCAGCAGCAGGTAATGCCAGAAGCTCACCCTGCGCATAAGGCGGAGCAGGGCGTGGCCGCCTTCAGCCTGCGTCACAGCTTGTCTTGCGCCGGCTGTTGCGCCTGGCGATGCGGGCATCCGGGCCAGCAGCATGGGCGGCGCTTGCCTTCCTGAAGGCTGGAGCCGCCCCAGTGGATCCGCTTGCGCCTTGTCTCCTGCTTTTTTGCGGACTCGACCCAGCAGATCCATTCGTTGCGGGCCAGCGGCGTAATGTCCGTCCAGGTCGCCAAGGCGACCGGATTGGCCGTCAGCGCCGCTCGCAGGTCGTCAGGCAGATCGTGCACGACCCCGCCAGGGATGTTCGTCTCGTCGGACATATCTGTTTGTCGCAGTGGAAAGGCGGATCGGCAACCTCAGCCTATAAACCGTCGCGCGAGGCTGACGCCGAACTCGACGCCGAACTCGACGTCGGGGCTGTCGTCGTTCAGGCCGAGGCCAGCGGCCTCGATCGAGAATGCAGGTCGGCGTGCCCTTGCCGGGGGCGGTCGGCGCAGAAGTCGCGTTCAATCGGCGGCTGGGGATGAGCCAGGGCGGCAGTTGAAAAGGCGAGCGTCGAGGTGATCAGGACGACGGACAGGAGGGGCGTATGGCGCTCTTGAAACGGCGATCGCCCGATCATGCCGCTGACGCCTTGACCGCGCATGTCACTGCAGCTGGAGCCGCCCTGAAACGCGGCGATGCAGCAGGCGCAGCGGCATTCATGGCCATTTGACAATCACCTCCTCAATCCGGAAGTTGGACCACCCAATCCGCCATCAGCGAGCTGACGCCCTTGTCCCCCGCCCGTGACACCAGCGATCGACGGATCGCCCCGTGAGCGATCTGATCGCCAATGTCGTCGGCTCGGCGGCGGCCGTGTGCTCGATCACCAGTTTCGCCCCCCAGGCGATCAAGATCTGGAAGGAGCGGGATGCGTCGTCGGTCAGTCTGAAGACCTATTCGCTGACTGTGACCTGTTTCGTTCTGTGGGTAATCTACGGCGTGATGACCCAGGCGTGGCCCGTGACGGTTGCCAACGCCTGCGCCCTGGTCATGGCGTCGTGCGTTCTGGCCATGAAGTGGCGCTTTCGGGACGGCGATCCGGAGAAGTGACGCGAGCTTTACCCGACGTGATCTTGGCGCCCTCGTCGATGCGGGCTAACCCGTAGTTCACAACGTCCTTTTAGGGAGACGCCCCCAATGCCCGATCTCGCACAAGTCACCGAACACATCCGCGGCGCCGTCGGCGACGACTCCGGCCTCGGCAAGACCGTCAAGCTCGACCTCGGCGACGAGGGCAAGATTTTCATCGACGGCGCTTCGACGCCGAACACGGTGACGAACGAAGACAAGCCCGCCGACGCCACCGTCTCGATGAAGTGGGATGACTTCATGGCCCTGTCGGAAGGCAAGCTGGATCCGATGATGGCCTTCATGCAGGGCAAGCTGAAGATCGCCGGCGATATGATGATCGCTCAGAAGCTGGCTCCGCTGCTGAAGCGCTGATGCCGGTCTGAACGACCAGTTATGGCGGCGCGGCTCCTGATCGGGGCCGCGCCGTTTTCGTATCGAGCGCCCGGCAGAGGCGCGAACGGGACAGAGGATAACGCCATGGACTTCAAACATTCCGACCGCGCGCTGGAGTGGCACGCCCGGGTCCGCCGCTTCCTGGACGAACAGGTGGTCCCGCGCGAGGCCGAGTATTTCGCCCAGGTGCGCGAAGATTCGACCCGACAGCCGCCGGTCATGGAGGCGATGAAGGCCGCCGCACGCGAGGCCGGGCTGTGGAACATGTTCCTGCCGGGCGAGCACGGTGCGGGCCTGACCAACCTCGATTATGCGCCCCTGGCCGAGATGATGGGCGCCCATCTGTGGTCGGCGGAGGTGTTCAACTGCAACGCCCCCGACACCGGCAATATGGAAGTCCTGCACATGTACGGCGACGCCGCCCAGCAGGAGCGGTGGCTGAAGCCTCTGATGGCGGGCGAAATCCGCTCGGCTTTCCTGATGACCGAACCCGAGGTCGCCTCGTCCGACGCGACCAATATCCAGACCCGGATCGAGCGCGACGGCGACCACTATGTCATCAACGGCCGCAAATGGTGGTCGACCAATATGGGCCACCCGAACGTCGCCATGACCATCGTCATGGGCAAGACCGATTTCGACGCCGCCGCCCACGCCCAGCAGTCACAGGTGATCGTGCCCGTGGACACCCCCGGGTTCCGCGTCGAGCGGATGCTGTCGGTGTTCGGCTATGACGAAAAGCCGATCGGCCACGCCGAGGTGGTGCTCGAGAACGTGCGGGTGCCGATCGAGAACCTGATCGCCGGCGAGGGCCGTGGGTTCGAGATCGCGCAGGGGCGGCTTGGTCCGGGTCGCATCCACCACTGTATGCGCGTGATCGGGGCGGCGGAACGGGCGCTGGAGCTGATGGTCGTGCGGCTGCTGAACCGGACGGCGTTCAAAAAGCAACTGGCCGAACATTCGATATGGGAACAGCGCGTCGCCGAAGCCCGCACCAATATCGAGATGTGCCGTATGCTGGTTCTGAAGGCCGCTTGGATGATGGATCAGGCGGGAGCCAAGAACGCCCGTTCCGAGATCGCGCAGATCAAGGTCGCGGCCCCGAAGATGGCCTTGCAGATCATCGACGACGCCATCCAGGCGTTCGGCGGGGCCGGCGTCTCGGGCGATACGCCCCTGGCCGAGCTTTATGCCGGGGTGCGTACGCTTCGTATCGCCGACGGCCCGGACGAGGTCCACAACCGCACCATCGCGCGGTTGGAATATGCAAGACATGGCGGGCGGCCGGTGCGCTGAATACGGCCGGTTTATAAGCCCAAACCGTTGGGAACCCTGACCTTCGGCCGACGTTCGGTGTTCATGACGACGAGACGCGCGGTCAGGGTCGTGGGGCGACGGAACGGCTGATATGAATGCTCGCTTCGAGCCCGATACGCGCGCAGCGTCCGATGTGGCGCGATTCAGGGCCGTGCGTACGGTCATGGCCGACCTGGCCAAGGGCCTGTCTGCAGAGGATCTATCGGCCCAGTCGATGGTCGATTGCAGTCCCGGCAAATGGCACCTGGGCCACACCAGTTGGTTCTTCGAGGCGATGATCCTGTCGGCCGACCCGGAATATCGGCCCGTCGATCCGCGCTTCCAGCAGTTGTTCAACTCCTACTACGAGGCGCTAGGCGAGCGGGTGCCGCGCGACCAGCGCGGGCTGATGACCCGGCCGTCCGTGGACGAGGTGCTGGCCTATCGCCGCGAGATCGACCGGCGAATGGCCGCCTGGTTGGCGCAGGGGCCGTCGAGCGGTCAGCAGCGGTATCTGTTCGAACTGGGCCTGCATCACGACCAGCAGCATCAGGAGCTGTTCCTGATGGACATGCTGAACCTGATGTCGCGCTCGCCGCTGGACCCGGCCGCTTATGCAGTCGAACCTCGCAATGCGCCGGTTCAGGCCAGGCGGGGCGGCATGGTGGCGTTCGACGCTGGTCTGGTGTCGATCGGTCATGGCGGCGCCGGCTTCGCGTTCGACAATGAGGGGCCGAGCCATCGGGTCTGGCTGGAGCCGTTCGCCCTGGCCGCCGATCTGGTGACGAACGGCGACTGGATCAGGTTCATCGAGGACGGGGGTTACAGCCGGGCTGACCTGTGGCTGTCGGACGGTTGGGCGACGGTAAAGGCCGAGAGCTGGACAGCGCCGCTGTATTGGCGCTGCGACGATGGCGACTGGACGGTCATGAGCCTGACGGGGCGTAACTCGGTCGATCCCACCACGCCCGTTCGACACATCAGCTTCTATGAGGCCGACGCCTTTGCGCGGTGGGCCGGCAAGCGGCTGCCGTCCGAGGCGGAATGGGAACATGCGGCGACGATTGCGCCCGATGACTTCTCGAACTTGTCGGGCGAGGTCTGGCAGTGGACATCCAGCGCCTACGCCCCATATCCCGGCTTCCAGCCGACGCCCGGCACGGCCGCCGAGTACAACGGCAAGTTCATGGCCAATCAGATGGTGCTGCGCGGCGGCGCCTTCGCCACGCCTGAAGGGCACAGCCGCGTCACCTATCGCAATTTCTACTATCCCCAACAGAGGTGGGCCTTCATGGGTTTGAGACTGGCCGAAGACGTCCCGCAGAGGCGAGCCGCGCCGACGGACGACGCCCAGACCAACGCCTTCCGGCAGGATATGGTCGAGGGCCTGTCGCGCGATCAGAAGGCCGTACCGCCCAAATGGTTCTATGACGCCGAAGGGTCGCGCCTGTTCGAGGACATCACGGCCCTGCCTGAATATTATCCGACGCGGCAGGAGACGGCGCTGTTGCGTGAAAGCGCCGCCGCCCTGACCGCCGATTTTGGACCGGACGCCGTGCTGGTGGAGTTTGGGTCCGGGGCCAGCGAGAAGACCCGTATCCTGCTGGATGCCTTGCCTGACCTGGGCGCCTATGTGCCGCTGGACATCAGCGAGACGGCGCTGCTGGACGCCGCGATCCGAATTCGTTCGGACTATCCAGGACTGAGGGTTCAGCCCGTGTTGGGTGATTTCGAACATCTGGCGCCCTTGCCGGACGACTTGCCGCGCGGACGGCGCATCGGTTTCTTCCCCGGTTCGACCATCGGCAATCTGCAACCGGCTGAAGCCGAGCGGTTCCTTGCGACGGCGCGACGGATGCTGGGGGAGGGAGCGCTGTTCATCCTTGGGGTCGATCTGGTGAAGGATCCGGCAATCCTGGTCGCCGCCTATGATGACAGCCAGGGCGTGACCGCCGCCTTCAATCGCAATCTGCTGGTTCGCGCCAACGCCGAACTGGAGGCCGATTTCGATCTGGACGCCTTTACGCACCGCGCAGTGTGGAACTCGGAGGCGTCGCGGATGGAGATGCATCTGCAGGCTGTCACCCCGACGACCGTCCACATCGGCGATCAGACGTTCCGCTTCATGAGCGGCGAGACGATCCATACCGAAAGCTCGCGCAAGTTCACGCCCGATACGGTCGAAGCCATGGCGAAAGCATCCGGATGGTCCGTGGTTCGTATCGACGTGTCGCCCGAGCCCAGCGTGGCTCTCGCTCTGCTCAAGGCCTGAATGGGCCTGGGCGTCGCACCGTGCGACGCCCGAGACGCAAAGAAAAAGGGCGGCGCGTCGATGACGGGCCGCCCTTATTTTATATCGCATCAGCGGATTATTCGCCGTCGGGCGTGTCCGCGTCTTTCTTGGTTCCGTGCGAGGCTTCTCCGCCTTTGCGGCCGGCCTGTGCGGCGAGGCTGCGATCCTGGGAGAAGCTTCGTTTCTCGCTGGGGACGCTGGCGCCCCCTTTGCGCGCGATTTCACGCTGACGTTCGGGGTCCATGGAGGCAAAACCTCGCTTGGAAACGCCGGAGGGTCGTGTGGGCTGGCTGTCCATCGGGGTCCTTTCACTGCTGCCGTTGCGCTTGCTGAAGTGAACCCTGTGACTCGGTGACGGTTCCGTTCGGAACCCTGTTTTACTGTCACGCCCCTGAACGTCTTCGTGGTTTGACTTCAGCCAGCGCCGTAAGGACGGGAATCACCTTCGTCGCCCCCGCCGGGTTCCATGGGCGGAACTTCGTCAGGGCTGTCGGAGGGCTGGATTTCCGGCTGGGGCGTGGGGTCGGGCTGGATTTCGGGTTGCGGCGTGGTCGGCGTGGGTTCGACATAGGTCATGATGGTCTCCTTTGCGGGAATCCAACGCGGGGTCGCCGCTGTCGTTCAAAGCGGAACCGCAGGTCGCCACGCCGGTTTGTTCTGCGAACCCGGAGACAGACATGACCAACACCCCCATCACTTCGCCCTCGCCTGACGATATCGTCCTGGAGGACGACGACCTGACCCAGCGGCTGGATAGGGAAGCCGACGCCATCCTGGCTGGGGGCGAAGGCCGCAGCTTCGGCGAAACGACCTCAATCCGTCAGGCCGTGCGTGAAGACGCCGGGCTGGTGCGTGAAAAGATCTCGGGCCGTGTGCATCGCGTCCAGGAAGACATTCAGGACAGCCCGATGAAGGCGACACTGTATGCCTTGGGCATTGGCGTGATCATCGGCATGATCCTGCGCCGCTGATCCAAGCGACCGTTTTTTTAGGCAGGCCCCGTCGGCTCACGCTGGATCGGGGCCTGTCGCAATGCAGCGTCCGAGACGAACGGATTGTTGCGGCGTTCCTCGCCAAAGGTCGAGATTGGCCCATGCCCCGGCACGAAGGTCACGTCGTCGCCCAGCGGCCACAGCTTTTCGATTACCGACCGGATCAGGGCCGGCGGATCGCTCATGGGGAAGTCGGTGCGGCCGACGGATCCTTTGAACAGGACGTCGCCGACCTGAGCGAATCGCGCCGCTCGATTGAAGAAGATGACGTGGCCGGGCGTATGGCCGGGGCAGTGACGCACTTCCCATGTGGTTTCGCCCAACGACGCCGTGTCGCCGCCCTCCAACCAGCGATCAGGGGTGAACGGACGGGCGTCGGGCAGGCCGTACATCCGGCCGCTCTCCACGATCCGGTCGATCCAGAACTGATCGGCCTTCTGCGGGCCGGTGATCTGAACCCCGGTCTTCTCCTGCATCTCGGCCGCGCCGCCCGCATGGTCCAGGTGGCCGTGGGTGATCCAGATCTGGTCCAGCGTCAGGCCGCGCCGCGAAACTTCGCCCAGAATCGCATCGACAGAGCCACCCGGATCGATCACGGCCGCCTTGTTGGTGGCGGTGCACCAGACGGTGGTGCAGTTCTGCTGAAGCGGGGTGACGGGCGTGACGAAGACGCCGATGGGGGAGGCGGGTTGGCTCATATGGCCAACATAACCATGCCTGAGCCGCGAAACCACCGGTCGCGACCACGCCCGCGTTGACCTTTGGGGCCCTTCTCGACATAAGGGCGGGCTTCGAGGCGCCGCTCCTAACGGGGCGGCCTTCTTGCTTTATCCATTCCGCGCCGGCCGTCCTTAAGGCCCATGCGCCACAGAGCGTCAGAATCTCCGCCATGCAAGTCGTCGAAAAGTCGAACGAAGGCCTCAGCCGCGTGATCGCGGTCACCATTCCCGTCGCGGAGCTGAATGAGAAGCTCGAAGCCCGCGTCAAGGAAGTCGCCCCGCAGGTGAAGCTGAAGGGCTTCCGTCCGGGCAAGGTGCCGGTCGCCCACGTCAAGAAGACCTTCGGCCGTGAGTTCATGGGCGAGATCATCAACGCCGAGCTGAACGAATCCAGCCAGAAGGCTCTGGACGAGGCCAAGGTCCGTCCGGCCGCTCCGGCCGAGATGAAGCTGACGTCCGACATGGACAAGGTCATCGCCGGTCAGGAAGACCTGTCCTATGAAATGGCCCTGGAAATCATGCCGGACTTCACCCCGGTCGATCCCAAGACCCTGAAGCTGGAACGCCCGACCTATGAAGCGTCGGACGCCGATCTGGACGAAGCCCTGACGGAGCTGGCCGGTCAGGCCAAGACCTACGAAGACAAGAAGGGCAAGACCGCCAAGGCTGCCGAAGGCGACCAACTGACGATCGACTTCCTGGGCAAGCTGGACGGCGAGCCTTTCGAAGGCGGCGCCGCCGAGGACGCGGACCTGGTGATCGGCTCGGGCCGCTTCATCCCCGGCTTCGAAGAGCAGCTGACGGGCGCCAAGGTCGGTGAAGAAAAGACCATCGAGGTCACCTTCCCCGCAGAATATCAGGCCGCGCACCTAGCCGGTAAGCTGGCGACATTCGACGTCAAGGTGAAGGCCATCAAGGCCGAAGCCGAAGCCAAGATCGACGAAGAGTTCGCCACCCGCATCGGCCTGGAATCGCTGGATAAGCTGAAGGAACTGCTGAGCCAGAACCTGAACCAGCAGTACGCCGGCGCCGCCCGCTTCAAGCTGAAGCGCGCCCTGCTGGACCAACTGGACGAAGCCCACGACTTCCCGCTGCCGCCGAAGATGGTGGACGCCGAGTTCGAGGGCATCTGGCAACAGGTCGAGGCCGACAAGACCGCCGGCCGCCTGCCGGAAGAAGACGCCGCCAAGTCGGACGAGGACCTGAAGGCCGAATACCGTAAGATCGCCGAGCGCCGCGTCCGTCTGGGCCTGGTGCTGGCCGAGATCGGTCGCGCCAACAACGTTCAGGTCACCGACCAGGAGCTGAACGCCGCCATCCTGCAGGAAGCCCGCAACTATCCGGGCCAGGAACAGGCCGTGCTGAACTTCTACCGCCAGAACCCCAACGCCGCCGCCCAGATGCGCGCCCCTATCTATGAAGAGAAGGTCGTCGACCTGATCGTGGGCGTCGCCGACGTGACCGACAAGCCGATCACGAAGGAAGAGCTGCTGAAGGAAGACGAAGAGGGCTAAATCTTCGCTTACGGAAGTGTAACTGTTTCGTCGCTTATTGAGCGGCTAGTCGGAAGGGGGCGCGTTCGCGTCCCCTTTTTGATTCTTCTGATCTGCTGGAGCCGACCATGAACGTCCTCGCCCTTGCGTTCTCTGCAGCAGTGCTTGCAGGCGGTTCGGTGCAGGCTCAGGATGTCGCGAGTCCCTCATCACAGGCTCCGCAAACACAGCAGGCGCCCACGGAGCTGGGCCAGGTCGAAGTCACCGCGCGCCGGCTGAGAGAAGAGGTGCAATCCTTTATCAGCGAGGTTGCGGCGCCGCCTCGTGGACGTAATCTGGCGCGGTGGGATCGTGCGATCTGCGTTGGCGTCGCCAACATGGACGCTCGATATGCTCAAGTCATGGTAGATCGCATTTCGCGAACCGCTGTCGATATCGGGCTGGACATCGAAGAGCCTGGTTGCAAGCCGGACATCATGATTGTCGCTGCGGCGGATGCCGCCGATTTGGCGAAAGCGCTTGTTCGCGATGATCCCAGCGGCTTTCGACCCGCACGTGGCTCGACGGATATGGGCTCGGCGGCGCTAGCGCGCTTTCAGTCGTCCGACACGCCCGTGCGGTGGTGGCACGTCAGTCTGCCGGTCAGCGTGGATACCGGGGACCTGGCTATCCGTCTGGACGGTGAGGAGCCGCCCACCATCGCCGTGCGTGATGCGTCTCGTCTGCGCGCAAACATTCGTGACGATCTGGCGCGCGTGATCGTCATCATCGATGTCACCCGAGTAGGGCGAATTGGCTTCGGCGCGCTGAGCGATTACGTCGCGATGATTTCATTGGCGCAGGTCGATCCCGGAGCGGACACTTCCCGCTACGACACTGTTCTGAACCTCTTCGCGGAGGGATCGGATCGATCCGCGGGTCTGACGCAGTGGGACAAGGACTATCTTAAGTCCCTGTACACCGCACGTCGCGACCGAGCGCGCGGAACTCAGCAAACGCAGGATGTTTTGCGAGGCATGACCGGCGAGCGCGACACCCGTCAGCAAGCTGAAGACGATGATCAATGATCTGCGCCTTGCATAGCTGACGTGCGAACGCGATATGCAAGGACAACGGCGGACGAACCTGAATCGTCTCCATGGCATCCCGAGAAGGCCTGAATGCGCGATCCTATCGAACTGATGAATATGAACCTGGTGCCGATGGTGGTGGAGCAATCCAGCCGTGGCGAGCGCTCCTTTGACATCTTCTCGCGCCTGCTGCGCGAGCGGATCATCTTCCTGACGGGTCCGTTCGAGGACGGCATGGCGTCGTTGATCTGCGCCCAGCTGTTGTTCCTGGAATCGGAAAACCCGAAGAAGGAAATCAGCATGTATATCAACAGTCCCGGCGGACAGGTTTCCTCGGCGCTCGCGATCTACGACACCATGCAATACATCAAGAGCCCCGTTTCGACCGTGGTGATGGGCATGGCTGCATCGGCCGGCTCGCTGATCCTGACGGCCGGCGCTGCGGGCCAGCGCATCGCCCTGCCGAACGCACGCATCATGGTGCACCAGCCGTCGGGCGGTTTCCGGGGCCAGGCGTCGGACATCGAGTTGCACGCCGCCGACATCCGCTACACCAAGAAGCGTCTGAACGAGATCTACGTCCACCACACCGGCCGGACGTACGAGGAAGTCGAAAAGACCCTGGACCGCGACCACTTCATGTCGGCCGAGGAAGCCAAGGCCTGGGGCATCGTCGACCACGTCTACGACCGCCGCGAACAGGCCGACGCCGACGGCGTGAAGACGCCCGGCAACTAAGGTCTGATCCAAGGTCGAACGGAAAAGGCGCACCGATGCCGGTGCGCCTTTTTCCATTTGTGCTATCAGGCCGCCATGCAGTTCACACGAGATCCAAGCGGCACGGTTGAAGTCGACGGCGAAAGCTACGTCTGGGAGCTTCGTCGCCAGCCCCAGCCCAAGGGCGGAAACGTCTGGGAAGGCATGGCTGTCTCTTTGCGCCACGCTGACTTCAAGCGCGAAGCTATCGTGCAGTTCCCGCCGCCGCTTCGGCCCAATGGCCGGCCGGATGTCGAGAAGCAGCGAGTCAATGTCGATGCGGTTCGCACCGCCATCACTTCGGCCATCGCGGCGGGATGGGATCCCGCTTCGCGGGGCAAGGCGGTCGTGTTCGACGTGGATGCCGACGGCAACTGACAGTCACGGCTTCTGGCGGAATACTCTGAAGCCCGGCTCCTGGGCCATCGCCAGCATTTCCGTATCGCCTGAGGTGTCGCCATAGGCGGCGGTCAGCGTCATGTCGTCGCCATAGGCCGCCTTGAGGCGTCGCACCTTTTCTTCCCCGCGACAGTTCGGCCCAGCAAAAGCGCCTGTGATCCGATCGTCCGAATCGAAAACGAACTCCGTGCCCAGCAGGGCCTCCGCGCCCAGTTTACGGGCGAAAGGGGCGACTGTCGTGGCGGGGGAGGCGGTCACGATGACGCGATGTGCGCCGCGTTCGCCCCAGTCATTCCAGACTGCGAGCGCATCGGGCCGCATGAAGCGGGGCCAGATCTCCTCGGCGAAGCGTTCGGCCTCGGCTTCGAGAGCGTGGCGGTCCACGCCTTTCAGGAACTCCTTCACCGACGCCGCCTTGATCCGTCCGCGGTCGCGATCCCGGGCATAGGCGGCCACGGCGGGCGCCAGCTTGACCAAACCGAGCGCCCAAGCCCCCGGTCCGGCGCGCCAGCGCAGGAATTCGGTGAAGCTGTCGCGAATCGTCAGTGTCCCGTCGAAATCGAAGGCGACGATCTGTCGCTCTGCGGGCTTAGACTGGCGCAAATCCTGCTTGATCCCCATGTCAGACATTCGCCTTGATCCCCGCCGACACTGATCCATCCACGCACTGCAACAATCCCCTGCCGCCTTCGGGGTTGTCGCGGAACGTGTGATGGGTGATTGTCATTTTTTGAAGACCTTCGCAGCCAGAGTACTGGAATCAATGTGAGGGAAGCGCGTTTCGGGCCATTTCGGTCCGCCCCGCGGGAGTGAGATAAGGGTCTATGACCAAAGCAGCCGGCTCTGACGCCAAAAGCACCCTCTACTGCTCGTTCTGCGGAAAGAGCCAGCACGAGGTCCGCAAACTCATCGCGGGCCCGACCGTCTTCATCTGCGATGAATGCGTCGAGCTGTGCATGGACATCATCCGTGAAGAGCACAAGATCGGTTTCAAGAAGACGACCGACGGCGTTCCCACGCCCAAGGAAATCCGCGACGTGCTGGATGACTATGTCATCGGCCAGAGCCACGCAAAAAAGGTGCTCTCGGTCGCCGTCCACAACCATTACAAGCGCCTGAACCACGCGACGAAGAACAACGACGTCGAACTGGCCAAGTCGAACATCATGCTGATCGGGCCGACTGGCTCGGGCAAGACGCTGCTGGCCCAGACGCTGGCGCGCATCATCGACGTGCCCTTCACCATGGCCGACGCCACGACCCTGACCGAAGCCGGTTATGTGGGCGAGGATGTCGAGAACATCATCCTGAAGCTGCTGCAGGCCTCGGACTATAACGTCGAGCGGGCCCAGCGCGGCATCGTCTACATCGACGAAATCGACAAGATTTCGCGCAAGTCTGACAACCCGTCGATCACCCGCGACGTGTCGGGCGAAGGCGTGCAGCAGGCCCTGCTGAAGATCATGGAAGGCACCGTCGCCTCCGTGCCCCCGCAGGGCGGCCGCAAGCATCCGCAGCAGGAGTTCCTGCAGGTCGACACTGCCAACATCCTCTTCATCGTCGGCGGCGCCTTCGCCGGCCTGGAAAAGGTGATTGCGGCGCGCGGAGCCGGTGCCTCGATCGGTTTTGGCGCCAAGGTGAAAGAAATCGACGAGCGTCGCACAGGCGACATCCTGAAGGGCGTTGAACCGGACGATCTGATGCGTTTCGGCCTGATCCCCGAGTTCATCGGCCGTCTCCCCGTTCTGGCGACGCTGGAAGACCTGGACGAGACGGCCCTGGTTACCATCCTGACCGAGCCGAAGAACGCTCTGGTCAAGCAGTACAAGCGCCTGTTCGAGATGGAGAATGTCGAACTGAGCTTTACCGACGACGCCTTGATCGCCGTCGCCAAGAAGGCCATCACCCGCAAGACCGGTGCGCGCGGCCTGCGTTCGATTCTGGAAGGCATACTGCTGGAGACCATGTTCGAACTGCCGACCTTCGAAGGCGTCGAAGAGGTCGTGGTCAACGCCGAGGTCATCGACGGCAAGGCCCAGCCCCTGCTGATCTATTCGGAAGCGTCGAAAAAGAAGGCCGACGGCGCCGCCTGATCTGGCGACCGTCAGCAATGAGGAATTAGGCCGGAGCGATCACTCGCTCCGGCCTCTTCTTTTGGTCATAGGCCTCAGGTCGCGAGAGCGTGGACCAGCACCAGGATATGTCCCGGATGCGCCTCGGCCTCGGCCTTGGCGTAACGGACAGCGGTCCTGGCATCGGTGAAAACACCTTCGAACAAACCGTCGCTAGAGGAGACGCGCCAGCGGGTTCCGGTCGGTTGGATCGTCAGGGTCTCGATCGCGGGCGGGGCGGGCAGGGCGGCGATCATTGAGCGCGCCTGTGCTGGTCGCGGTTCAGACGGTCGGCCTCGGCTTGCAGTCTTGCGGCCAGACGTTCGGCAGAGGCTCGATCGGGCAGGGGGCGGGTTGTGGCCTTGTTGATCGCGACCGCCCAGCCGCTCGCAAGGGGCACGACCCTGTATCGTCGGAGTGGGACGGGGTCTGAGGCCCCGCCTTCGACGTGCCCCTGCATCATCGGGACGGCCCCCGAATCGACGCGCCGAACAGGGCGCCGATGAAGGTCATCGCCATCTGGACGGAGGTCGGCTTTGGGGCGGCGCGTTTCAGCGATTCCGCCAGCAGGTGTGAACGGGTCATGGGTTACTCCTTGGACCCCAAGCAGACGCCCGAACCCCGTAAAGCCGCCATGGCGAAAGCGCCACGCCGCATAATGCCGGCCTAAAGCGACGTGATTGCGGGCTGTGCGACCACGCAGATGTGGGCCGTTCATCGGTCACGCTTGAACCGCGGGTCTTTCAAACCACATACTCATCCGAACGCCGTCGGAATCGACGGGCCGTCATGCGCCGGTCGGGCCTCTTGCCCGGCGGACCGTGGCGGCGGGCCGGAGATGATCAATGGCCCAGGAGTACGCATCATGACTGAACCAAAGATCCTGCCCGTCCTGCCGCTGAGAGACATCGTCGTCTTCCCGCACATGGTGGTGCCGCTCTTCGTGGGCCGCGAGAAGTCCGTGAAGGCGCTGGACGAAATCATGAAGGGCGAAAAGCAGATCCTGCTGGCGACCCAGAAGAACAGCGTCGATGACGATCCGTCCCCCGACGCCATCTATCCCATCGGCGTGCTGGCCACCGTGCTGCAACTGCTGAAGCTGCCCGACGGTACGGTGAAGGTGCTGGTCGAGGGCAAGGGCCGTGCGCGCCTGACCCGCTTCACCGACCGCGAGGAGTATTTCGAGGCCGAGGCCGTCGAGATCGAGGACGAACCGGGCGACGCCTCGCAGGCCGAGGCCATGCTTCGCGCCGTGGTCGAGCAGTTCGAGAACTATGTGAAGCTGAACAAGAAAGTGCCGCCCGAGGCCCTCAGCTCCATCCCCCAGATCACCGACGCCTCCAAGCTGGCCGACTCCGTCGCCGCCCACCTGTCGGTCAAGATCGCCGACAAGCAGGGCCTGCTGGAAACCTTCGACGTGCCCAAGCGGCTGGAGAAGGTCTATGGCCTGATGGAGGGCGAGATCTCGGTCCTGCAGGTCGAGAAGAAGATCCGCTCGCGCGTGAAGCGCCAGATGGAGAAGACCCAGCGCGAATATTATCTGAACGAGCAGATGAAGGCGATCCAGCGCGAGCTGGGCGAGACCGACGACGCGCGCGACGAAATCATGGACCTGGAGAAGCGCATCCGTAAGACGCGCCTGTCCAAGGAGGCGCGCACCAAGGCGGAGGCCGAGGTCAAGAAGCTGCGCAACATGAGCCCGATGTCGGCCGAATTGACTGTGGTGCGAAACTACCTCGACTGGCTGCTGTCCGTGCCGTGGGGCAAGGCCAAGCAGAAGCCGATCGACCTGGCCAAGGCGGAGGAGATTCTCGAGGAGGACCACTTCGGCCTGGAGAAGGTCAAGGAACGGATCGTCGAGTATCTGGCCGTTCAGGCCCGCACCGGCAGCCTGAAGGGGCCGATCCTGTGCCTCGTCGGCCCTCCCGGCGTCGGCAAGACCTCGCTGGCCAAGTCCATCGCCAAGGCGACCGGGCGTGAATATGTCCGCATGTCCCTGGGCGGCGTGCGCGACGAGAGCGAGATCCGCGGTCACCGCCGGACCTACATCGGCTCCATGCCCGGCAAGATCATCCAGTCGATGAAGAAGGCCAAGACCACCAACGCCTTCGTCCTGCTGGACGAGATCGACAAGCTGGGGTCCGACTGGCGCGGGGATCCGTCCTCGGCATTGCTGGAGGTGCTGGACCCGGCACAGAACTCGACCTTCGGCGACCACTATCTGGAGGTGGATTACGACCTGTCCCAGGTGATGTTCGTGACGACCGCGAACAGCCTGAACATGCCGCAGCCGCTGATGGACCGGATGGAGATCATTAGGGTGTCGGGCTACACCGAGGACGAGAAGGTCGAGATCGCCAAGCGTCACGTCCTGCCCAAACAGCTGGAGGACCATGGTCTGAAGGCCGATGAGCTGATCGTGCCGGAAGACACGATCCGCGACCTGATCCGCTACTACACCCGCGAAGCCGGCGTGCGGTCGCTGGAACGCGCCCTGGGCGGCCTGGCGCGCAAGGCCGTGCGCGAGATGGCCAAGACGGGCGCCAAGTCGATTACGGTCGACGACGCCAAACTGGCCGAATACGCGGGCGTGAAGAAGTTCCGCTATGGCGAAACGGACGAGGAAGATCAGGTCGGTATCGTCACGGGCCTGGCCTGGACCGAGTTCGGCGGCGACATCCTGACCATCGAGGCGATCAAGATGCCCGGACGCGGTCGCATGACCGTGACCGGCAACCTGAAGGAGGTGATGAAGGAATCGATCTCCGCCGCCGCCTCCTATGTCCGTTCGCGGGCGCTCGATTTCGGCGTCAAGCCGCCGGTGTTCGAGAAGACCGACATCCACGTCCACGTGCCGGACGGCGCCACGCCCAAGGATGGTCCATCCGCCGGCGTCGCCATGACCGTGGCCATGGTCTCGGTCCTGACCGGCGTGCCGATCCGCAAGGACATCGCCATGACCGGCGAGATCACCCTGCGCGGGCGGGTCACCGCCATCGGCGGCCTGAAGGAGAAGCTGCTCGCGGCCCTGCGCTCCGGCGTCAAGACCGTGCTGATCCCGCAGGAGAACGAGAAGGACCTCGCCGAGGTGCCGGACAATGTGAAGTCGGCGCTGGAGATCGTGCCGATCTCCACGGCGGATGAGGCGCTGAAGTGGGCGCTGGTCGGGGCGCTGACGCCGGTGGAATGGGACGAGGCGTCGGAGCCGTTGCCTGCGCCGGTTCCGCCCGTCGACGGGCCGACGGCCACCGTCAGCCACTGACGCCGAGCTGAATGAGAGCGCCGCCGGTCAGCATCCCGGCGGCGTTTTCGTTTTTGACGCAACCGTCGATCTGCCCTTTAGTGATTCGCTTGGGGGAGCAGATGACAAAAGCGGAACTGATCGGCCGAATGGCCAGCGCGGCGAACATCAGTCGCGACCAGGCCAAGTCGGCGCTCGAGGCCTTCACAGACGGCGTGGCCGAAGCGCTGTCTGAGGGGCGGGACGTCAAGCTGATCGGGTTTGGCAGCTTCGTGGCGGTCGAGCGCAAGGCCGGCGTCGCCCGCAATCCTCAGACAGGGGCCGCCGTGGCGCGACCTGCGTCGCGCACCGCGCGTTTTCGGGTTGGGGAAGGTTTGAAAAGCGCCTTGAACGGTTGAGGCGTGACGGGCATAAGCCCGTCTCTGCATTGGGGCGGCTAGCTCAGCTGGTCAGAGCATCTCGTTTACACCGAGAGGGTCGGCGGTTCGAACCCGTCGCCGCCTACCAAACAAAAAGGCCGCCGGATCGCTCCGGCGGCCTTTCGTGTTTCTGGCGTTCGCTTCGATCAGAAGCGGAAGCTGGCTCGCAGCAGCAGCGAGTAGCGGACGTAGTCTTCCAGCAGTTCTGCGTCGCCGGTCAGCGACAGCATGCCCAGTTCGTTGCCGAAGTTCAGGCGGAAGCCCAGGATCGGCCCGCCGCCTTCGACGGCGTCCGGCGATAGGATGAAGTCGGGACCGCCGCTGGCGAAGCGGGCGATTGTCTCGCCGGCGTCCACCGAGATGTTCTGGCGATAGCCGATGCGCAGTTCAGGACGCACCCAGCCGTTGCGGCCGAAGCCGTAGCCGATGTTCATGGCCGCCACGGCCGAGAAGATGTGGCTGTCGCGCGAATCGATGTCGAGGTCGAAGCCGTCGCCGCCGCCGGTCTCGCTGCGGGCGCCTTCGGACAGGCTGAAATACTCGCCGTAGATTTCGGGGCGAACGTTCAGACGACCGAAGTTGCGCTCGTAAGATGCGCCCCCGGCGACCGCCGCCGTCCAGCCGTGCCAGTCGGACTTGTTGTTGAGATAGACGCCTTCGGCGACCAGCGACCGGTCTGCGTTGAAGGACGCGTAGCCGCCAGCCGCACGGGCCCAGGTCGTCCAGTACTGACCTTGCGCGCGCCAGTAGAGGCCCAGTTCCAGTAGGTTGGCCGACAGGACTTCTTCGGCCTCGGATTCGGGGTCCTTGATGTCGGACGAGGTGAAGGCGGCCGTGATGCCGACTGCGCCCAGGCCGGTGCCCTTTTCGACGCCGCCCGCGACGCCGAAGCCTTCCGAGCGGAACCCGTAGGAGTCGGTCTTGTCCTTGTCGGCGTAGAAGTTGATCTCCTGTACCCAGGCGCTGGTTTCGCCCGGCGCGGCGATGGCGTTCCGGCCCGTCAGGGCGCGAGTCACGGCGTCCACACCGGCCGACAGTGACATCAGCGGACCGCCGGAGTGGTCGGGCAACATCTGCTCATAGGCGTCGATGAAGCCATCGCGAGACGTCTGCGACAGGAAGAGGTTGCGAAGGGTCTCATTGGACCCCAGCGCGCCATAGACGGCGTCGTAGGCGGAAGCCTCGACCGGGATCAGGCCGGCTTCCGAAGCCGTGCGGCGCCGCGCGTCGACATAGACGGTGTTCGCCGCCTGGTCCACGCCGCCCTCGACCACATAGAGGTAAGGCGAATTATCCGACAGCAGGGTCTGGTTGAGTTCCCCGACGTTGAGCGTTCCGGCCTTAATGATGTCAAACCGCTCCGGTCCGTCCAGCAGTGACGAGAAGCGGACGCCCAGGGTGGAACCCGTCGCCAGCGTCGCGTTGCCGCTGACGTTGAAGCCGCCCGCCGTGTTGTTCGCCGGGTCTAGGTTGACCAGCAGCGTGCCTTCCGCGCCGATGTTCAGGTTTGAAATCGCCGTGGCGCCGGTCTGGGTGGCCGCCAGGATGCCCTTGGACACGTTGATGTCCAGGAGGCCGTCGCCGTTCTTGATAGCGCCCGACACGACCGCCCCGCCGCTGATGTTCAGTTTGTCGGCGCCGGCCCCAAAGTCGATGTCGCCGTTGACGATGCCGTTCTCGATGTTGAGCGTATCGGCGCCCGAGCCCAACTTGATCGCGCCGACGATGGCGGGTTCGCTGGCGTCCGGCACACCGTCCTTGTCGGTATCGACGGCCGTACTGTCGGCAGCTGCGGGGATGCCGTACTGGCGCAGGGTGACGCCGGTCGTGTTGGCCGTCAGGTCGATCGCCGTGACGGTTCCGTCCACCGGCGTGGTGTCTGTGGTGTTGGGCGTCAGCGAACCGATAATCGAGCCGGCGTTGTTAAGCTGGGTCAGCGATCCGGACTGGTCGCGGATGACTGTGGCCGAGCCGTGGTTACCGCCGAAGGACGCTACGATGTTGCCTGTGTTGGTCAGCGACCCGACGTTGGCGCCGGCGCCGATCAGGACGGCGGTCGCGTTTTGGGTCAGCTTGCCTGAGGCGACCGCCTGGATATTGCCCGAGTTGTTGATCGTCGGTGTGGTGACGCCCGAACCCACCCAGACCGCCGTGGCGTTGGCGTCGACAGCTGTCGAGGCGATCCCGCCTTCGTTGCGCACGCCGCCGACCACGTTGACGGCCTGACCGCCCGTCACGCCGAGTTGAAGCGCGCGGGATTCGACGCCGGAATAAAGGCCGGAGCCGACAATCGTGCCGCGGTTGATCAGGCCGTAGGCGGCGTCGCCTGTGCCGACGGCGCCCAGGGTCACTGCATTGGTAGTGGATCCGATCAGCAGGGCGGGCGCGCCGCCCAGCGAGGTGACTGATGCCGCCGTTTCGCTGACATCGGGGATGCCGTCGCCGTCACGATCCTTGTCGTCGCGGTTCTTGACGCCGTCGCCGTCGTCGTCCTCGTCGCCGTTCTTGACCCCGTCCTTGTCGTCGTCGCCCTCGATGCCCGCTGCGGAATAGGCCAGGGCGTTATCCAGCAGCACCCCGCCGGCGACATTAGCGCCGACGCGCACAGCCGGCCCGCCTTGCAGCAGGTCGTCCGCGTCCAGTTCGTCCAGGAACAGGGTGGTGGCATTGTCGAATGTGCCCGTCGTCGGACGCACGGGCGGCGGGGTCGTGTAACGGTATCCTGTGGCGACCACGGACGAATGGATCTTGAGCGCGCCGCCGACATCACCCTCGATGGACACGCCGCTCGCATTGGCGCCCTGCGCCGAAATGGAGCCGGCGAGATCGACGTTGCCGGAGATCGGGCCGGTCGTGCGGATGGCGGTGCTGTCATTGCCGGTGACCCGCACCGTGCCGAAGCTCTGGAGCTTGCCGTTCAGTGCGGACTCGACCGACAGGCCGTAGGAATTGTTGCCTTCGACGGTGATCGCGCCGGTGCTCTCGACCAGAATGTCGCCGGTGAAGGGCGAAGCGCCGGTGACCCGAACCCCATAACGGTTGGTCCCGGTCGCGAAGGGACCGTCCAGATCACCGTCGCCGTCCGTGTCCTTGATGTCGGTCGTTTCCAGCGTGTCGTTGACGGTAATCGTGCCGCCGACGATGACCGAGCCGGTGTTGCCGCCGTTGACCAGAACGCCTGTCGAACCATCGGCCGACTTGGCCATGGTGATCGAACTGCCGCTGTCCAGATCGACGGTGTTGTTGGAGTCCAGCGTGACCGCTGCGCCTGAAGCGACGGCGACGCTGCCGCCGCTGGCGATGCGGATGTTATCAGCGGCCGTGCCGGTGGCATTGGAAGTCTGGATCGGCGTCGTGCGGGCGGTCGAGATGACGATCTCGGCCTGGGCCCCGGCGGCGGCCATCAAGGGAGCGATCGCTACGGCGGTCGCGAGCAAAATACGCATTCGGTAGAAACCCCTGGTGGTCACGCGTCACGTTACGAAGGACCCCTTAGCAGGGTCCGCGCCAGCGTTCCAAGTTTATCGAATTTGAGGCGAATGCAAGGCCGCAGTGGCTGGCGACCCTGCCTATGAGCAGACCCGTGTTCTGCGGTTTAGGGCCGTTGCGCTGGATACGGAGCGTTTTGCATCGCGTCGCTCTTGAGCTTTGCCGCGACGGGGTTTACGGCCGTCGCAAGGTCTAAAGGCCGCGTCCCGACGACGCATCCAACGAACCCCTTCGGCGTTCGACAGCCCAGACCAGGCGAGAACACCCCATGAGCATGACAGACCTCGACGTTCAGGAAAGCGAACTCCGACTGATTCCGGGGCTGGACGTGGAAGTCGCGGATACCCTTCGGGCCCTGAAGACGGCGGCGATGGACGAGCGGCCGCGCCTGGTGGACACCACCATGCTGTACGCGCCGCGCTCGGGCGGGGTGAAACGCTACATCCTGTCCAAGAAGGCTTGGATCGAATCCAACCGGCCGGGCGTCAGCCACTCGCTGATCGTGCCGGGCGCCCGGCACAAGGCGCGCGCCGACGGCATCGTGCAGTTGCGGGCGACCAAGCTGCCTTTCGGGGACGGCTATCGCTGGCCCAGTTCGGTGAAACGGTGGAGCGCCTGGGTGGCGGCGATGAAACCGTCTATCATCGAGGCCGGCGATCCTTATACGCCGGGGCAGGGCGCCTTGGAGGCCGGTCAGCGGGTCGGATGCCCCGTCGTCGGCTTTTGCCACTCCGACCCGGCGGGCCTGGCCGCGCTACACTTCGGCGAATGGGCCAAGAAGCCGGTCGAGAAGCGCTGGGCCAAACTGTTCTCGCAGTTCGACCGGGTGGTGTCGCCGAGCCGTTTCATCGCGCGGCGGCTTGAGGAGGCCGGCGTCAACAATATCGTCATCCGGCCCCTGGGCGTAGAGATCGACACCTTCCGCCCGGAACGCCGGGACCGCCAATGGCTGCTGAACAAGCTGGGCCTGGGCGAGGATGCGCGGCTGCTGGTGTTTCGCCGGACGGCCGGCGAAGGAGAAGAACGTCGATGTTTTGATCGAGGCGGTCCAGAAGCTGGGCGCGCCCTATCATCTGGTGCTGGTCGGCGCTGGCGCCGGGATGCCCGAGGAAGATCGCGTCATCTCCATGCCGTATGAAAGCGATCCCAAGGCTGTCGCCAAGATCATCGCCAGCTGCGACGCCTTCGTTCACGCTAATGACAAGGAGCCGTTTGGCCTGATCGTGCTGGAAGCCATGGCGTGCGGTCGCCCCGTTGTTGGGGTCAACGCAGGCGGGGTCGCCGAGACGGTCGATGAGAGCGTGGGGCAGTTGGCCGTCAGCGCCGACGCCGACGACTATGCCCAGGCGGTCGAGGCCTTGTTCGCGCGAGACATCGAAGCCATCGGCCGGGCGGCGCGCGAGAAGGCGGTCAGCCAGTTCGCCTGGAACCGCGTGTTCGAGGACCTGTGCATGGTCTATGGCGAGCTCACCGGCGAGGCGGCCTTCGTGAATCCGAATACGGCCCTGCCGCTGCATTGATGCGGCTTGCAGACGCGGCCATCGACGATTGAATGGGCGCTTTCCGGAACGGGAGCGCGCCACTTCTTTTTTGCAATGTCTGGAAAAGAAGTGGCGCGAGTGACGGGGCTCGAACCCGCGACCTCCGGCGTGACAGGCCGGCACTCTAACCAACTGAGCTACACCCGCGTATCAGGTCGAAACTTTTGAGCTGTTTCGAAGCTTTTTGGGAAGGCGGTGTGCGCCACTCTTCTATTGCTAGAGAGAGTGGCGCGAGTGACGGGGCTCGAACCCGCGACCTCCGGCGTGACAGGCCGGCACTCTAACCAACTGAGCTACACCCGCGTTTCCCGGCCGAAGCGGCTGTGCGCCCCGGCGAGGGGCGTCGTTTAGGCGGGCTGACACATCGCGTCAAGCGACCTTTTCGGAGAAACGCGACCCTCAACGCGACGGGGCTGTGGACGGCGTGACGATCGCCGCCTGGGGCGGACTGTGCGGGCCCGCCAGGCCGCCGCTCGTCGGCTCCTGAGCGGCCACAGCCGGGACGGGCGGTTCGTAGTGGACGCCGACCCCTGGCCCCAGCGGCAGGTCGAAGGCGACCCAGGCCGCCACCATGGCCAGACCAGCGACCAGAAAGGCGCCGGCATAGGGCAGCATGGTCGCCATCAGCGATCCCAGGCCGAATCGCGGATCCCAGCGCTGGGCGAAGGTCAGGATCAGGGGAAAGTAGCTCATCAGCGGCGTGGCGATATTTGTGACCGAGTCGCCCATCCGATAGGCGGCCGTCGTCATCTCGGGCGAAATGCCCAGCAGCATGAACATGGGCACCACGATAGGCGCCAGGGCCGACCACTTGGCCGAGGCCGAGCCGATGAACAGGTCGAAGAAGCACGAGACGAAGACGACGCAGATCAGCAGCAGCGGGGCGGGCAGGGCGAGACCCTTCAGGCCCGCCGCCGCATGGACCGCCAGTATGGGGCCGAGGCCGGACCAGTTGAACATGGCCACGAAATGGGCGGCGAAGAAGGCGAGGACGATATAGGGCGCCAGCTGAGCGATGCCGTCGCGCATCATGGTGACCATGTCGCGATGCGATTTGATCGTTCCGGACCCGGCCCCATAGGCACCGCCGGTGACGAAGAAGGTGATGGCGAAGAAGGCGACGAGGGATTTGTAGAGCGGGTTGAACTTCTGTTCCGGGTCGACCTCGGGATCGACGAACGGCGAGCCGGGCAGGAAGGCCAGCGTGGCCCACAGGGCGATCATGCCCAGAACCGCCAAGCCGGCGAACCGCAGGCCGCGCTTCTCGGCGGCGGTGAGTGGCTGTTTTTCCGAGGCGTTGGGGGCGGCAACGCCCTCGGCCGGCTTCCAGACACCCAGTCGCGGCTCAATCACGCGATCCGTCAGGAACCAGACGATGGGGGTGAAGACGAACACCACTCCGACGATGAAGAACCAGTTGCCGGCGATGTTCACCGAGTATGACGGGTCGATCAGTTGTGCGGCCGGTTCGGTGATGCCCAGGATCAGCGCGTCGCTGGCGCCCGGGAACAGATTGCCGGCGTAACCGCCTGACACCGCCGCGAAACCTGCCGCGAGGCCCGCCAACGGATTTCGGCCCGCGGCGGCGAAGATCACGGCCGCCAACGGAATGACGACCACATAGGAGGCGTCCGACGCATGGTGGGACACCATGCCGGTGATCACCACGACGGGCGTCAGTATGGCGCGTGGGGCGTTCAGCAGCGCGCCGCGAATGGCGGTGGCGAACATGCCCGTTCGCTCGGCGACCGAGGCGCCGTATATGATGGTGATGACGATCCCCAGCGGCGGAAAGTCGGCCAGGGTGCGCGGCATGCCGATGAGCAACTGGGCTAGGTTGTCCGACGACAGCAGGCTCTCCGCCACCAGCCGGTCGCCGGTCACGGGATTTACGGCCGACCATCCCAGGCCCGCTCCGACCATGCTTAGGACGATCAGTCCCCCGATCAGCCACAGGAATAGAAAGACAGGATCGGGAAGGCGATTCCCGATCCGCTCCACGGCGTTCAGGGCGCGGCTGGCTGCGCTCATTCGGATGACTTTCGGTTACACGATCAGGGTCGCAATAGGGCTTTGCCGACGCGAGGCGCGCAAGCGCCGGGCCTGCGACATATGGCGCGGGAAGTTGCGATCCATTCTCAATGAAAAGCCAATGCCCGCAGGGGTTTGAACGGCGACGTTCTTGGGTCTAAGAAGCCCCGAATCCCGCCTCTCCCCGGCGGACGAGGTTCTTCGAATGAACGCATTCCTTCTCGAATATCTGCCCGTCGTCATCTTCGCCGGCGTCGCCGCCCTGATCGGCATTCTTTTCATCGTGCTGCCGCTGGTGCTGGCGCCGAAGAATCCCGACTCGGAAAAGCTGTCGGCCTATGAGTGCGGGTTCAACGCCTTCGACGATGCGCGCATGAAGTTCGACATCCGCTTCTATCTGGTGTCGATCCTGTTCATCATCTTCGACCTGGAAGTGGCCTTCCTCTTCCCCTGGGCGGTGTCGATGTTCGATCTGTCGCACGGCGGCATGATCTTCGCCTTCTGGTCGATGATGGTCTTTCTCGGGGTGCTGACCATCGGCTTCATATACGAATGGAAGAAGGGAGCCCTGGAATGGGAGTAGTCGCCGCTTCCACGCCGACGACCCTGGTCACGGCTTCCGGCGCGCCGCTGGTTCCGGCCGGCGCCGCCGCGCGCTCGACGGTCGAGGGCTATGATCCCAAGGTCCACGACAAGTTCTTCGAGGCCGTGAACATGGAGCTCGGCGAGCGGGGCTATCTGGTCGCCGCCGCCGACGACGTCATCAACTGGGCGCGCACCGGCTCGCTGATGTGGATGACTTTCGGCCTGGCCTGCTGCGCCGTCGAAATGATCCAGATGTCGATGCCGCGCTTCGACGTCGAGCGCTTCGGCATGGCGCCGCGCGCCAGCCCGCGCCAGTCGGACCTGATGATCGTCGCCGGCACCCTGACCAACAAGATGGCTCCGGCCATCCGCAAGGTCTACGACCAGATGCCAGACCCACGCTACGTCGTGTCGATGGGCAGCTGCGCGAATGGCGGCGGCTACTATCACTATAGTTACAGCGTCGTTCGCGGTTGCGACCGCGTCGTGCCGGTGGACGTCTATGTGCCCGGCTGCCCGCCGACGGCCGAGGCGCTGCTGTACGGCCTGCTGCAATTGCAGAAGAAGATCCGTCGCACGGGGACCATCGACCGATGAGTTCGTTGGCTGTTCAGGCCCAACATGAAGCCGCTCTGACGCCGCTGGGCGCCGAGATGGTCGGTGCGCTGGGTGTCGAGGCGCAGATCGCCTTTGGCGAGCTGACGCTGGTGGCGCCGCGCGAGCGGATCGTCGAGGTGCTGACGGCGCTGCGCGATCAGTTCGGCTTCCAGCAACTTCTGGACCTCTGCGGCGTCGACTATCCGGATCGCAAGGAGCGGTTCGAAGTCGTCTATCACCTGCTGTCGATGACCCGGAACGCGCGCTTGCGCGTCAAGGTGTCGACCGACGAGACCCAGCCTGTGCCTTCGGTCATCTCGGCCTACCCGGCCGCCAACTGGTTCGAACGCGAAGCCTACGACATGTACGGCATGCTGTTCTCGGGTCATCCGGACCTGCGTCGCCTGCTGACCGACTATGGCTTCGAGGGGCATCCGCTTCGCAAGGACTTCCCGATGACGGGCTATGTCGAGGTCCGCTACGACGAGGAACAGCGCCGCGTGGTCTATGAGCCTGTGAAGCTGACGCAAGAGTTCCGCACGTTCGACTTCCTGTCGCCCTGGGAAGGCGCCGAATACCCCGCGCCGGTCCTGCCGGGCGACGAGAAGGCGGGAGGCCAGGCGTAATGGCTGACGGAAACCCCACCCTGCCGCTGGGCGTCGATGTGTTCGAGGACGAACTCGACACGCGCACCGCCCATGCGCGCGACATGGAAGACCGCAAGTTCACCATCAACTTTGGTCCGCAACACCCGGCCGCGCACGGCGTGCTGCGCCTGGTGCTGGAGCTGGACGGCGAGATCGTCGAACGCGTCGATCCGCACATCGGCCTGCTGCACCGTGGCACCGAGAAGCTGATGGAGGCGCGCACCTACCTCCAGAACGTGCCGTATCTGGATCGTCTCGACTACGTCGCGCCGATGAACCAGGAGCATGCCTTCTGCCTGGCCATCGAGAAGCTGCTGGGCATTGAGGTTCCGTATCGGGCGCAGCTGATCCGCGTCCTGTATTCGGAAATCGGCCGGATCCTGTCGCACATGCTGAACGTGACGACCCAGGCCATGGACGTCGGCGCCCTGACGCCGCCGCTCTGGGGCTTCGAGGAACGCGAGAAGCTGATGGTGTTCTACGAGCGCGCCTGCGGCGCCCGTCTGCACGCCAACTATTTCCGTCCGGGCGGCGTCCACCAGGACCTGCCGATGGACCTGATCGACGATATCGGCCGCTGGTGCCACGAGTTCCCGCCGGCGCTGAAGGACATCGAGAGCCTGGTCACCGAGAACCGCATCTTCAAGCAGCGCAACGTCGACATCGGCGTGGTGTCCAAGGAACAGGCCCTGGAGTGGGGCTTCACCGGCGTGATGCTGCGTGGCTCGAACATCGCCTGGGACCTGCGCAAGTCGCAGCCCTACGAGTGCTATGCCGAGCTGGAGTTCGACATCGTCGTCGGCAAGAACGGCGACTGCTGGGACCGCTATCTGGTGCGCATCGAAGAGATGAAGCAGTCGGTGCGGATCATGGAGCAGTGCATCCACAAGCTGCGCAACTGCCCGGGCGAGCCGGTCATGATCGAGGACAACAAGATCGTCCCGCCGCGTCGTGGCGAGATGAAGCGCTCGATGGAATCCCTGATCCATCACTTCAAGCTGTACACCGAGGGCTTCAAGACGCCCGAGGGCGAGGTCTACGCCTCGGTCGAAGCGCCCAAGGGCGAGTTCGGCATCTATCTGGTGTCGGACGGCACCAACAAACCCTATCGCGTGAAGATCTCGGCGCCGGGCTTCCGCTCGCTGCAGGCGATGGACTGGATGAACCGTGGCCACCAGCTGGCCGACGTGTCCGCCATCCTGGGCTCGCTCGACATCGTTTTCGGAGAAGTGGACCGATGAGCGTTCGTCGTCTCGCCAAGGAACAGCCGGCCTCGTTCGCCTTTACGGCCGACACGACGGCCAAGGCCGAGTGGTGGATCAAGAAATACCCGGAAAGCCGTCGTCAGTCGGCGGTGATCCCGGTCCTGTGGCTGGTGCAGAAGCAGGAAGGCTGGGTCTCCGAGCCCGCCATCCGCGCCGTCGGCGAACTGCTGGGCATGCCCTTCATCCGGGTGCTGGAGGTCGCGACCTTCTACACCATGTTCATGCTGGAGCCGGTCGGCAAGACCGCCTTGATCCAGGTGTGCGGCACCACGCCGTGCATGCTGCGCGGCGCCAATGAGCTGATGAAGGTCTGCAAGGAAAAGATCGGTCCCAAGGATCATCTGTCCGCCGACGGCCGCTTCACCTGGCAGGAAGTCGAATGCCTGGGCGCCTGTTCCAACGCGCCCATGGCCCAGATCAATGACTATTATTTCGAAGACCTGACGCCCGAGACGATCGGCCAGATCATCGACGACTTCGCAGCGGGCAAGACGCCGAAGCCGGGATCGTATGCCGGTCGGATCACGTCGGAACCGGCAGGCGGCGCCAAGACGCTGCTGGACGCCAAACTTTACGACGGCTCGGCCGCCAAGCCGATCAAGAAGCTGCCGAACAGCGACCCGGCGCCGGTCGAGAAGGCGCCGGCCTGATGGCTCCGCCTGATCTGAATACCGACGAAGGCCGTGCGGCCTATCGCAAGGAACTGCGCGGCGTCGGACGTCCGTTGAGGGCCGGCGGCCTGGCGATGGTCGTCGCAGCCGCCTTGCTGATCCTGATCTCGCGTCAGGGCATGGTCGGGCCTTGGGCGGTCAATCTCTCCTACTTCATGCTGGCGGCGGGCTGGGTGATGGTCATTGCGGCCATCTGGATGCGCACCCGCCACCACAAGCGCCGTCTGGCGGAAGGACTCTGAGGGCCATGGTCGGCATTCTCGAAGACAAGGATCGCATCTTCACCAATCTGTACGGCTTCCAGGACTGGACGTTGGACGGGGCGAAGAACCGCGGCGCGTGGAACGCCACCAAGGACATGCTGGACCTTGGGCGCGACTGGATCATCAACAACGTCAAGGCCTCGGGTCTGCGCGGCCGTGGCGGCGCGGGCTTCTCGACCGGCCTGAAGTGGTCGTTCATGCCCAAGGAGGTGAAGGATCGTCCTCACTACCTGGTCATCAACGCCGACGAATCCGAGCCCGCGACCTGCAAGGACCGCGAGATCATGCGTCATGATCCGCACCTGCTGATCGAAGGCGCGCTGATCGCCAGCTTCGCGATGCAGGCCCATGCCTGCTACATCTACCTGCGCGGCGAATACGTGCTGGAGCGCGAGCGGATGGAAGCCGCCGTCAAGCAGGCCTACGAAGGCAAGCTGATCGGCAAGGACAACGTCCACGGCTGGGATTTCGACGTCTATATCCACCACGGCGCGGGTGCCTATATCTGCGGCGAAGAGACGGCCTTGCTGGAATCGCTGGAAGGCAAGAAGGGCCAGCCGCGCCTGAAGCCGCCGTTCCCGGCCGGCGCGGGCCTGTACGGCTGCCCGACCACGGTGAACAACGTCGAGTCGATCGCCGTCGTCGGCACCATCCTTCGTCGCGGCGCCGACTGGTTCGCCAGCTTCGGCCGTCCGAACAATACCGGCACCAAGCTGATGTCCCTGTCGGGGCACGTGAACACGCCGTGCGTGGTCGAAGAGGCCATGTCGATACCGCTGCGCCAGTTGATCGAGGATCATGGCGGCGGCGTTCGCGGCGGCTGGGGCAATCTGAAAGCCATCATTCCGGGCGGCGCCTCCTGTCCGGTCATCACGCGCGAGCAGGCCGAGACGGTCCTGATGGACTTCGATTCCATGCGCGAGGTTCGCTCGTCTCTGGGCACCGCCGGCGTGACCGTCATGGACGAGTCGACCGACATCGTGAAGGCGATCGCCCGCATCAGTTACTTCTTCAAGCACGAGAGCTGCGGCCAGTGCACGCCGTGCCGAGAAGGCACCGGCTGGATGTGGCGCGTGCTGGAGCGGATGGCCGTGGGCGAGGCCGATCCGTCGGAGATCGACCTGCTGCTGGACGTCGCCAGCCAGGTCGAGGGCCACACCATCTGCGCCCTGGGCGACGCCGCCGCTTGGCCGGTGCAGGGCCTGATCCGTCACTTCCGTCACGAGATCGAAGAGCGGATCGCCAACTACCGCAGCCGCCGCGCGAACTTCGCCGGCCACGCCATCGCTGCGGAGTAGGGATGCGCCTTTCGCCCGCCATCGTGATCGGAGCCTTCGCTCTCGCCGCCTGCGGCGAGCGTGACGCTGCGCCCACGCCTGCGGAAAAGGTGTCGGCCGAGGTCAAGGCTTCGGATGCCGTGCAGACGGCGCCCGAGGTTCTGACCGTCGGCGAACTGCGCCGCGTTTGCCGCGCCGGCTTGGCCCAGGTTCACGGCCAGGAGCCGTCGGCGGTCGCCGTGGACGGCGTCGAGAACGGCGTGGTCCACGCCTCGTGGCGCGCGCCGGTCGATGGCGGGCGAATGCGCGCAGACTGCCGCGTCGAAAACGATCTGATCGTGTGGAAACCGCTCGATCTGCCCGATGCAACGCTCGTTCGCTGGATGAACCAGTCGGGCGATCCGGTGATCCGCTACGTCATGGACGGCGAGACGATCACCATCACACAGACGCTCCCTGATGGGACCACGGAACAGGCCGAACTGGTCGTTCCCGCTGAAGAAGAGGCCCGCTGATGCCAGTCGCCAAGGTCAACGGCGTCGAAACCGAGTTCGAGCCCGGCATGACCGTGCTCCAGGTCGCCGAGCGCGCGGGGCAGGAGATTCCGCGCTTCTGCTACCACGAACGCCTGTCCATCGCCGGCAACTGCCGCATGTGCCTGGTCGAGGTGAAGCCTGGACCGCCGAAGCCGCAGGCGTCATGCGCCCTGCCGGCCGCCGAAGGTCAGGAAATCTTCACCGACACGCCGATGGTCAAGAAGGCCCGCGAAGGGGTGATGGAGTTCCTGCTCATCAACCACCCGCTGGATTGCCCGATCTGCGACCAGGGCGGCGAGTGCGACCTGCAGGACCAGGCCATGGGCTATGGTCGTGACGGCTCTCGCTATGCCGAGAACAAGCGCGCGGTCGAAGAAAAGGTCATGGGTCCGACCATCAAGACCTTCATGACGCGCTGCATCCAGTGCACGCGCTGCGTCCGCTTCATCACTGAAGTCGCCGGCGTGCCGGACATCGGCATGATCTCGCGCGGCGAGGACGCCGAGATCACGACCTATCTGGAGAAGTCGGTCGCCTCGGAATTGTCGGGCAACGTCAACGACCTGTGCCCGGTCGGCGCCCTGACGCACCGTCCGTGGCAGTACCACTATCGTCCGTGGGAGCTGAAGAAGACCGAGACCATCGACGTCATGGACGCCCTGGGCTCGAACATCCGCGCCGATTTCCGCGGCTCCGAAGTGATGCGCGTTCTGCCGCGCGTGAACGAGGGCATCAACGAGGAGTGGCTGTCGGACAAGAGCCGCTATGTCGTCGACGGCCTGACTGCGCGTCGTCTGGACCGTCCGTGGATCCGTGAGAACGGCAAGCTGCGCGCTGCGTCTTGGAACGAGGCGCTGGACGCCGTCGCCGCCAAGATCAAGGCCGCGCCCGCCGACCGCATCGGCGTGATCGCCGGCGACCTGCAGGACGCTGAGTCGATGAAGGCGACGCTGGACCTGTTCCGCGCCCTCGGTTCGAACAACACCGATTGCCGCCAGGACGGCGCCGCCCTGGGCTATGGTCCGCGCGAGGGCTGGCTGTTCAACACCGGTCTGGAAGGCATTGAAAAGGCTGACGCCATCCTGATCGTGGGTGTGAACCCGCGCATCGAGGCGCCGCTGCTGAACGCCCGCCTACGCAAGAGCTGGATCAAGGGCGAAGTCGAGATCGGCGTCATCGGCGAACAGGCCGACCTGACCTTCGACTACGCCTATCTGGGCGCCGGTTCGCAGACCCTGGGCAAGCTGCCCAAGTCGGCGATGGACTTCCTGACCAAGGCCGAGCGCCCGGCGATCATCGTCGGCTCCGGTGCGCTGAACGGGGAGGGCGGCCCGGCCGTCCTGAACGCCCTGGGCGCCCTGGCGAAAAAGGTCGGCGTCGTCACCGACGGCTGGAACGGCTTCAACGTCCTGCACCACGCCGCATCGCGCGTCGCCGGTCTGGACATGGGCTTCGTGCCGACTGACGGCGGCCTGACGGTCGCCGAGATGCTGAAGCCGGACACGCTGGACGTGCTGTTCCTGCTGGGCGCGGACGAGGTCGATCCGACCGGCTCGAACGCCTTCCGCGTCTATCTGGGCAGCCACGGCGACCGTGGGGCGCACGGCGCCGACGTGATCCTGCCGGGCGCGGCCTATACCGAGAAGGCTGGCCTCTACGTCAACACCGAAGGTCGGGTGCAGATGGCTGAACGCGTCGTCTTCCCCAAGGGCGAGGCCAAGGAAGACTGGGCCATCATCCGCGCCTTGTCGGCTCGCGTTGATCAGACCCTGCCTTACGACACGCTGGAGCAGTTGCGCGCCAAGCTGATGGGCGATCATCCGACCTTCGGCCGGATCGACTATCTGCCGTCGCCGGCGTCGTTCGACGTGGCGGCCCTGGGCGCCAAGGGCGACCTGGGCGACCGGGTGTTCGCCTCGGCGATCACCGACCCCTATCTTTCCAATCCGATAGCGCGCGCCAGCGCGACGATGGCCGAGCTGTCCGCCCTGCGGACCCAGCCGGTCGCAATGGCGGCGGAGTAAGCCATGGACCCCGTTTCCTTCTGGGCCACGCCTCTGGGCTGGACGCTGATCACCGTCGGTCAGGTTCTGCTGATCACGGTCGGCGTGCTGATCGCCGTCGCCTTCCTGCTGCTGGCCGACCGCAAGGTCTGGGCCGGCGTGCAGATGCGCAAGGGCCCCAACGTCGTCGGTCCCTTCGGCCTGCTTCAGTCTTTTGCGGACATGATCAAGTTCGTGCTGAAGGAGGTCGTGATCCCGGCCGGTGCCGACAAGGCGGTCTTCATCATCGCCCCGATCATCACTGTCATCCTGGCCTTCATGGCCTGGGCGGTCATTCCGTTTGCGCCCGGCTGGGTGGTGTCGGACCTGAACGTCGGCATCCTGTACATCTTCGCGGTCTCGTCGCTGGGCGTGTATGGCATCATCAT
Organism: Brevundimonas sp. AC546; assembly: GCF_979258305.1. Classification (NCBI taxonomy): domain Bacteria; kingdom Pseudomonadati; phylum Pseudomonadota; class Alphaproteobacteria; order Caulobacterales; family Caulobacteraceae; genus Brevundimonas; species Brevundimonas sp. AC546. Next base: position 775,006 of record NZ_OZ409849.1, on the reverse strand, counting down.
GGGCGGCTGGGCTTCGAACTCGAAGTATCCGTTCCTGGGCTCGCTGCGTTCCGCCGCGCAGATGGTGTCCTATGAAGTCTCGCTGGGCCTGATCATCATCAATGTGATCCTGCTGGCCGGCACGATGAACCTGTCCGCCATCGTCGAGAGCCAGAAGGGCATGTTCTGGAACTGGTACGGCTTCGGCGGGGGCGCCGACACCTGGCCGCTGGTCGTGATCCTGTTCCCGATGTCGATCATCTTCTTCATCTCGGCCCTGGCCGAGACCAACCGCCCGCCGTTCGACCTGCCCGAGGCCGAGTCCGAACTGGTCGCCGGTTATCAGGTCGAATACAGCTCGACCCCGTACCTGCTGTTCATGATGGGCGAATACGTCAACATCGTCTTCATGTCGGCGATGATCAGCCTGCTGTTCTTCGGCGGCTGGAACCCCGGCGTGCCGCAGGCCTGGATGGACAGTCTGCCTGCCTGGATCGCCTATACGATCTATCTGCTGACCTTCATGATCAAGACGGTCTTCTGGTTCGTCTGCATCTCGATGGTGAAGGCCTTCGTTCCGCGCTATCGCTATGACCAACTGATGCGCCTGGGCTGGAAAATCTTCCTGCCGACCTCGCTGGTGGCGGTCGTGATCGTCTCGGCGTGGCGCGTGTTCGTGGTGGGATCGTGATGAAGGGTCTTGTCATCGCTTTCGGCCTGCTGCCGCTGACCGCAGCCTGCGCGCCCGATAATTCGCGCATGCCCGAGTCGAGCTATCAGTGGCAGCAACGCCAGGACCGCATCGAACAGGACTGGCGCGCCAGCCAGACCGCCCCCAAGACGACGCCTGCTCCCAAGGATAAGCCCTGATGTTCACCCGTATCGTCCAGGCGACCAAGGGCGCGATGATGCTGGACGTCATCGGCGCCATCGGTCTGTCGCTGAAATATATGGCGCGGCCCAAGATGACCGTGAACTATCCGTTCGAGCGGAACCCGCAGTCGCCGCGCTTCCGTGGCGAACACGTGCTGCGTCGCTACGCCAACGGCGAGGAACGCTGCATCGCCTGCAAGCTGTGCGAGGCCATCTGCCCGGCCCAGGCCATCACCATCGAGGCCGAACCGCGCGCCGACGGCAGCCGTCGCACGACGCGCTACGACATCGACATGGTCAAATGCATCTACTGCGGCCTGTGCCAGGAGGCCTGCCCGGTGGACGCCATCGTGGAGGGGCCCAACTCCGAATTCGCCGTCGAGACGCGCGAGGAGCTGCTCTACGACAAGCAACGCCTGCTCGATAACGGCGACCGCTGGGAACGGCAGATCGCCAAGAATCTGGAACTCGACGCGCCTTACCGCTAAGGCGCATCTCGCTTGAACGGGCCGACGATTCCAAAACGGGGTCGCGGCCGATACGAAAGGGGCTTCGTCCCGACATGCTGCAAGGCATAGCCTTCTATCTGCTGGCGGCGGTCGCCACGGTTTCCGGCCTTCTGGTCGTGACCGCGCGCAACCCCGTGCACAGCGTGCTGTGGTTGATCCTGGCCTTCTTCTCGTCGGCCGGCCTGTTCGTGCTGCTGGGGGCCGAGTTCCTGGCGATGCTGCTGGTCGTCGTCTATGTGGGCGCGGTCGCGGTGCTGTTCCTGTTCGTCGTCATGATGCTGGACGTGGACTTCCTGAAACTGCGCGAAGGTTACGCGCGCTATCTGCCGCTGGGGGCGATCATCGCCGCCGTGCTGCTGGTGGAAATGATCATCGTCTCGGTCGCCGTGGTCCAGGGCGGAGCGGCGGCGGGCCTGCCGGGGCCGGGCGCGCCGGACGCCAGCGTCACCAATGTCGAGGCCATCGGTCGCGTGCTCTACACGGACTACGTCTACTTCTTCCAGGCGGCCGGGATCGTGCTGCTGATCGCGATGATCGGCGCCATCACCCTGACCCTGCGCCACAAGCCGCATATCAAACGCCAGAACCCCGGCGATCAGGTGAACCGCGACCGCCGCAAGTCGGTCGAGATCAAGCCTGCTGCGACGGGCGAGGGCGTCAGCGCCGAGGAGCTTCTCTGATGGAAATCGGACTGACCCATTATCTGACGGTCGCCGCGATCCTGTTCACCATCGGGGTGTTCGGCATCTTCGTGAACCGCAAGAACGTCATCATCATCCTGATGTCGATCGAGCTGATCCTGCTGGCGGTGAACATCAACTTCGTCGCCTTCTCGACCTATCTGAACGACATCAGCGGGCAGATCATGGCCATGTTCGTCCTGACCGTCGCCGCGGCCGAGGCCGCTGTCGGCCTGGCCATTCTGGTGACCTTCTTCCGTAACCGCGGCGACATCGCCGTCGACGACGCCTCCGTGATGAAGGGTTGAGCGTGACTTTCCATACCCTCGTCATTCTCGGGATCTTCGCCCCGCTGCTGGGCGCGGCCATTGTCGGCTTCTTCGGTCGCCGGCTTGGCAACATCCCGTCGCAGGCCATCACGACCGGCCTGCTGTTCTTCTCGTGCGCCGTCGCCTGGACGGTGTTCGGGCAATGGACCTGGGGCCATCTGGAGCCCTTCACCATCCGCCTGGCGCCCTTCATCAATGTGGGCGACTTCCAGTCGGCTTGGTCGATCCGCATCGACGCCCTGTCGGCGACCATGCTGATCGTGGTGACCAGCGTGTCGTCATTGGTCCACCTGTATTCCTGGGGCTACATGTCCGAGGACGACAGCCGGCCGCGCTTCTTCGCCTATCTGTCGCTCTTCACCTTCATGATGCTGGCGCTGGTGACGGCCGCCGACTTCATGCAGATCTTCTTCGGCTGGGAAGGCGTGGGCCTGGCGTCCTATCTGCTGATCGGCTTCTGGTTCAAGAAGCCGACCGCCAGCGCCGCCGCCATCAAGGCCTTCGTCGTCAACCGCGTCGGCGACTTCGGCTTCGTCCTGGGGATCATCACGATCTTCTGGATGTACGGCACGATCGAGTTTTCGGAACTGTTCCCGATGATCGCCACCAAGGCGAACACGACGTGGGAGTTCCTGGGCGTCCAATGGTCCGCGCTGGATCTGGCCGGCTTCCTGCTGTTCATCGGCGCCATGGGCAAGTCGGCCCAGTTCTTCCTGCACACATGGTTGCCGGACGCGATGGAAGGCCCGACGCCCGTGTCGGCTCTGATCCACGCCGCCACCATGGTGACCGCAGGCGTCTACATGGTCTGCCTGCTGTCGCCGATCTATGAGTATGCGCCGGGCGCCTCGCAGATCATCGCCATCATCGGCGCGATCACGGCCCTGTTCGCCGCCACGGTCGGCCTGACCCAGAACGACATCAAGCGGGTCATCGCCTATTCGACCTGTTCGCAGCTGGGCTACATGTTCTTCGCGGCAGGCGTCGGCGCCTATCAGGCCGCCATGTTCCACCTGTTCACGCACGCCTTCTTCAAGGCCCTGCTGTTCCTGGGCGCCGGTTCGGTGATCCACGGCATGCATCACGAGCAGGACATGCGGAAGATGGGCGGCCTGTGGAAGCTGCTGCCCGTCACCTATGCGGTGATGACCATCGGCACCATCGCCATCACCGGCCTGGGCATCCCCGGCGTCGGCGGCTTCGCCGGCTTCTACTCCAAGGACTCGATCATCGAGAGCGCCTACGCCTCGGCCGCCAACGGCCACAGCGCGATCGGCCTGTTCGCCTTCTTCGTCGGCATCATCGCCGCCGGTCTGACGGCCTACTATTCTTGGCGCCTGGTGTTTATGACCTTCCACAACAAGCCTGTATGGAAGGAAGAGGGCGATGCGCATCACGCCGCCCATCACGGGGACGACCACGCCTCGCACGCCCAGTTGGAGACGCATTCCGAGCCGGTCACGGACGCGCATGCGCACGACGATCACGCTCACGACGACCACGGTCATCATGGCCCGTTGAAGCCGCACGAGAGCCCATGGGTCATGCTGGTTCCGCTGATCCTGCTGTCGGTCGGCGCCGTCGCCGCCGGCTTCGTCTTCGCGCCGCACTTCATCGGCCACCACGAGGGCGAGTTCTGGCGTGGAGCCATCTTCACCGGCGAACACAACCACGTCCTGCACGACAGCCACTCGGTCCCGACCTGGGTGAAGTGGTCGCCGCTGATCCTGACCCTGACCGGAACGGCCTTCGCCTACTGGATCTACGTCGCTCGCGAGGGCATGGGCCGTCGCATGGCCGAGCGGGACGGCGTCATCTACCGCTTCCTCTACAACAAGTGGTATTTCGACGAGCTGTACGACTTCGTCTTCGTGCGCGGCTTCAAGGCCATCGGGGACTTCTTCTGGAAGATCTTCGACGTGAAGATCATCGATGGTCTCGGCCCGAACGGCGCCGCCTGGGTGTCGCTGAAATCCGCCGCTCGACTGGCCAAGATCCAGTCAGGCTATGTCTATCACTATGCCTTCGTGATGCTGCTGGGGGTCGCCGGTCTGCTCACCTTCGCCATCCTCGCGTGGGGAGCCTGATCTCGTGCCCTACATCCTGAGCCTCGTAACATTCCTGCCGCTGATCGGCGCCCTGGCGATCTTCGTCGCCCGGCTGACGTTCAAGAACGCAGACGCCGCCGCGCCGGCCGCGCGCTGGATCGCCCTGATCACGACCCTGGTCGCGCTGGCGGTTTCGGTTGTGCTGGTCGCCGGTTTCGATCCGGCGAACACCGGCTATCAGTTCGTGGAGTTCGTCCCGTGGTTCGCGGGCGCCAGCTATCACCTAGGCGTCGACGGGATTTCCATCCTGTTCGTGCTGCTGACGGCCTTCCTGATGCCGATCTGCATCCTGGCCAGCTGGAAGTCGATCGAGACGCGCGTCGTCGAATATATGATCGCCTTCCTGGTGCTGGAGACCCTGGTCATCGGCGTGTTCACGTCGCTGGACCTGTTCCTGTTCTACATCTTCTTCGAAGGCACTCTGGTGCCGATGTTCCTGATCATCGGGATCTGGGGCGGGGCGAACCGGATCTACGCCGCCTACAAGTTCTTCCTCTACACCCTGCTGGGGTCCGTCCTGATGCTGCTGGCCATGCTGTGGATGGCGCACGAGGCCGGCACCACCAGCATCCCGGAACTGAAGCAGTACGCCTTCAGCCCGGCGGTGCAGCCGATCCTATGGCTGGCCTTCTTCGCCTCGTTCGCGGTCAAGATGCCGATGTGGCCGGTCCATACCTGGCTGCCCGACGCCCACGTCCAGGCGCCGACGGCCGGTTCGGTCATCCTAGCCGGCATTCTGCTGAAGCTGGGCGGATACGGCTTCATCCTGTTCAACGTGCCGATGTTCCCGCAGGCGTCGGAGATGTTCCGCCCGCTGGTCTTCACCCTGTCAGTGATCGCCATCGTCTATACGTCGCTGGTCGCCTGGCGTCAGACGGACATCAAGAAGCTGATCGCCTATTCGTCCGTGGCGCACATGGGCTTCGTCACCCTGGGCATCTTCTCGGGCAATGACGTCGGCATGCAGGGCGCCATCTTCCAGATGATCAGCCACGGCCTGATCTCGGGCGCGCTGTTCCTGTGCGTCGGCGTCGTCTACGACCGGATGCACACCCGCGAGATCGCCTTCTACGGCGGCCTGACGTCGCGGATGCCCTGGTATGCGGCCATCTTCCTGATGTTCACCATGGCCAACGTCGGCCTGCCGGGCACCTCGGGCTTCGTCGGCGAAGTGTTGACCATGACGGGCGCCTATCAGGCTTCGACCTGGGCGGCTCTGGTTGCGGCCTCGGGCGTGATCTTCTCGGCGGTCTATGCCTTGACCCTGTACCGTGCGGTCATGTTCGGCGAAATCACCAATCCGAAGCTTGAGACCATCACCGACATCGACAAGCGCGAGCTGCTTCTGTTCGTGCCCTTGATCGTCGGCACCATCTGGCTGGGGGTCCATCCGGCCGCCGTCCTCGATTACACCGGGCCTGCCGTCGAGGCCCTGACCAGCGCCTATCGCGTCGCGATCGGCGGGTGAGACCATAATGCCTGATTTGTCCTCCGCCCTGCATCTCGCCGCCTCGGAAGTCACCCTCGCGGTCGGCGCCCTGGTCCTGCTGATGGTCGGCGCCTTCATCGGCGACAAGAGCGCCCGGCTGGTCTCGATCCTGTCGGTCCTGCTGCTGATCGTCGCCGCCGTCATCTCCATCGTCGGTCCGTGGGGCGTCGCCTTCAACGGCGCCTATGTCGCCGATCCGCTGGCCATCTACGCCAAGAGCCTGATCTATCTGTCGGCCGCCGTGGCGGTCGTGCTGGGCGACGGCTGGATGAAGCGCACGCGCATCGCCAAGTTCGAATACCCGGTCCTGATCGTGCTGGCCTCGGTCGGTATGGGAATGATGGCGTCCTCGGGCGACCTGATCTCCATGTATGTGGGGATCGAGCTGCACTCGCTGGCTCTCTATGTGCTGGCCGCCTTCCACCGCAACGACGTCAAGGCGTCGGAAGCGGGCCTGAAGTATTTCGTCCTCGGCGCCCTGTCGTCGGGCCTGCTGCTCTACGGCTCCAGCCTGATCTACGGCTTCGCCGGGTCGATGCGGTTCGAGGACATCGCCGCCTTCGCCGCCGACAACCCCGGTCCGGGCCTGGTCTTCGGCCTGGTCTTCCTGATCTGCGGTCTGGCGTTCAAGGTTTCGGCCGCGCCGTTCCACATGTGGACGCCCGACGTCTACGAGGGCGCGCCGACGCCGGTCGTGGCCCTGTTCGCCACGGCGCCCAAGGTCGCGGCCATGGTCCTGATCGCCCGTGCACTGGAGCATGGTTTCGGCGACGCCCACGCCCAGTGGTCCCAGGTCCTGATCGCCATCTCCCTGATCAGCTTCGTCGTCGGCGCCTTCGGTGGCCTGGCGCAAAAGGACATCCAGCGCCTGCTGGCCTATTCGTCGATCGCGAACATCGGCTATGCGCTTCTGGGCATCGCGGCGGGCACGGCCGAGGGCCTGCAGGCCATGCTGATGTTCATGACCCTGTATGTCATCGACCAGCTGGGCTTCTTCGCCATCCTGCTCAGCCTGTCCAAGTCGGGCCGTCCGATCCGTCGCATCGCCGACCTCGCCGGTCTGAAGAAGGATCGTCCGCTGACGGCCGTGGCCCTTACCGTCCTGTCGCTGTCGGTGCTGGGCATGCCGCCGTTCTCGGGCTTCTGGGGCAAGTATTATGTGTTCGGCGCCGCCGCCGATGCCGGTTTGTGGCCTGTCGCGGCCGCCGGTCTGGTCGCCTCGGTCGTCGCTGCCTTCTACTATCTGCGCATCCTCAAGCTGATGTGGTTCGATGCGCCCGTGGACGACATCGCGACGGATGCTGCGCCGGTCGAGGCCAAGTGGATTGGGTGGGCGTGCGCCGCCTTCGCCTTCCCGCTGGTGATCGTCGGCCTGACCTGGCTGGAGCCGCTGACCAAGGTTGCGAGCGCCGGCTTCGGGAACGGGTAGGGCGTTGACGGCCGTCCCGCTGGTCATCCTCGACGAGATCGACTCGACCAACGCCGAGGCGCGCCGACTTGCCGAGGCCGGGGAGGCGGGGCCGCGCTGGATCGTGGCGCGGCGTCAGACCGCCGGTCGCGGGCGTCGCGGTCGCAAGTGGGAAAGCGATCAGGGCAACCTGGCCGCCACTTTGCTGGTCACCACACCCAAGTCGGCGGCCGAGGCGGCCCAGGCCACCTTCGTGGCGGCCCTGGCTGTCGCTGACCTGCTGGACGTGTTCGTCTCGCCGGCCCTGGTTTCGATCAAATGGCCCAATGACGTGCTGCTGGACGGGGTCAAGGTCTCCGGCATCCTGGTCGAGTCCGGCGCTCATGCGAACGGCGATCTGTGGCTGGCGGTCGGCATCGGCGTGAACCTGGCCCATGCGCCGGAAGGCACCGAGCGCGGCGCGACCTCCATCGCCGCACGCCTGCGCGCCGACCTGGCCTATGTCCCGCCCATCGAGGCCGCCGCCGAAATCCTGGCCGAGACCTTCGCCGTCTGGTGGGGCCGCTGGCAGACGATGGGGTTCGAGCCGGTGTTGGACGCCTGGACCAGTCGCCTGACTGGGCTGAACGGCCCGTGCACCGCGCGTCTGGACAACGAGACTCTGGAAGGTCTGGCCGAGGGCGTCGAGCCGGACGGTGCGCTGCGCCTGCGTCTCGCTGATGGTTCTGTTCGGCTGATCTCCGCTGGCGACGTCTTCTTCGGTAAGGCCGCCTGATGCTGCTCGCCATCGAACAGGGCAACACCAATACGCTGTTCGCGGTTCACGACGGCTCGGACTGGATCGCCCAATGGCGCGCCGCGACCGAGGCCAGCCGCACGGCCGACGAATACGCCGTCTGGCTGAACCAGCTGATGGTCATGAAGGGGCTGGAGTTCGACGCCCTGAGCGGCTGCATCATCTCCAGCGTCGTGCCGCAATCGATCTTCAATCTGCGCAACCTGGCGCGGCGCTACTTGAACATCGAGCCGCTGGTGATCGGCGAGAACGCCGAACTGGGCATCGAGGTGCGGATCGCCAAGCCCAGCGAGGCGGGGGCCGACCGGCTGGTCAATGCGGTCGGGGCGTCGCTGCTCTATCCCGGCGACCTGCTGCTGATCGACAGCGGCACGGCCACGACGTTCGACATCGTGTCCGCCGACGGCGCCTTCGAAGGCGGCCTGATCGCGCCCGGCATCAATCTGTCGCTTCAAGCCTTGCATGAGGCGGCGGCCAAACTGCCCCGCATCGCCATCCAGAAACCCGAACACGTCATCGGCAAGGGCACGGTCGAGGCCATGCAGTCCGGCGTCTTCTGGGGCTATATCTCGTTGATCGAAGGCCTGGTCCAGCGCATCAAGGCGGAGTGGGCGCGGCCCATGACCGTCATCGGCACCGGCGGCGTCGCCAGCCTGTTCGAAGGCGCGACCGACAGCATCGATCACTTCGATCCCGATTTAACTATTCGCGGCCTCCTCGAAATCTGGCGTCGTAACGCCCATTTGACTGATTGAATGAAAAAGCAAAACCAAGACGAACTCGTTTTCCTGCCTCTGGGCGGCTCCGACGAAGTCGGTATGAACCTCAACGCCTATGGCTTCGGCCCGGCGGACAATCGTGAATGGCTGATCGTCGACGTCGGCGTCACCTTCGGCGACCTGTCTACGCCCGGCGTCGACGTGATCGTGCCCGATCCCGCCTTCCTGGAAGGCGAGAACATCAAGGGCATCATGCTGACCCACGCGCACGAGGATCACATCGGCGCTCTCGGCTGGCTGTGGCCGCGCATCAAGGCGCCGGTCTACGCCACCCCCTTCACCGCCTATCTGATCAAGGACAAGCTGCGCGAGCGCGGCATCTTTGACGAGGTCGAGGTGATCGAGGTGCCGCTGGGCGGAACTGTGGACGTCGGTTCGTTCGGCGTCACCTTCGTCAACATGAGCCATTCGATCGCCGAGCCGAGCGGCCTGGCCATCGACACTCCGCTGGGCATGGTGTTCCACACCGGCGACTGGAAGATCGACGATCAGCCGATCATCGGCGAGAAAACCGATGCCCCCGCCATCCGCGCCATGGGCGACGAAGGCGTGCTGGCCATGGTCTGCGATTCGACCAACGTCTTCGTGCCGGGCGTCGCCGGGTCCGAGGGCGATGTCGCCGTCGCCATCTCCAAGCTGATCGCGAGCCTGAAGGGCCGCGTCGCCGTGGGCTGCTTCGCCTCCAACGTCGCGCGGATGGACAGCGTCATCCGCGCCGCCGAGGCCTGCGGGCGTCGCGTGTCGCTGGCCGGTCGCTCGATGCACAAGATCACGGCGGCCGCCAAACACGTCGGCATGTTGCAGGACGTGAAGCCCTTTCTGTCGGACGAAGAGGCCCGCGTCTGGCCGGCCGACCAGATTCTGTATCTGTGTACCGGCAGTCAGGGCGAGGCTAGAGCGGCCCTGTCGCGCGTCGCAGACGGCACCCACCCGGTCGTCAAACTGGGTCTGGGCGACCACTGCATCTTCTCGTCGCGCCAGATCCCCGGCAACGAACTGGCCATCGGCAATCTGCAGGATCGCCTCGCGGACCGGGGCGTGCGCCTTTACACCGAGAAGGATCACCCCGGCATCCACGTCTCGGGCCACCCGTGCCGTGACGAACTGAAGCAGATGTACGACTGGGTGCGGCCGCAAATCGCCGTCCCGACCCACGGCGTACGCCGCTTCCTGCTGGAACACGCCAACCTGGCCAAGGACATCGGCGTCAAGGAAACCGTGACGCCGCGCAACGGCGACATGGTCCGCCTGGCGCCTGGCCCGGCCAAGATCATCGACGAGGTGCCGAACGGCCGGCTGTATGTCGACGGCGGCATGCTGGTGACCGAACAGGGCGAGGCGCTGAAGGAACGTCGTCACGCCTCGACCAACGGCGTGCTGATCGTCAGCTTCGCCCTGGACAAGCGCGGCCGCATCGCCAGCGATATCGATATCCGCAGCGTCGGCCTCCCCGGCGACACCGGCACGCCGCTGGGCGATGCGCTGGACAAGCTGGCCGAGCGGGTCGAGCAGGTGATCAAGGGTCTGAAGGGCGATGCTCTGGACGACGAAATGGTCATTGAACAGGCCGTCGCCCGGGTGCTGAAAAAGGCCAGCCAGCAGATCTGGGACCGTCGTCCCATCGTCGAGACCGTCGTCCTGCGGGTCTGATGCAACCTTGACCGTTCGGGCGTATTTTCTGCGCGCCTGAACGGTCGGGGGAACCCATGTCTGACAAACCCACCCGCGCGCGCCGCCTGCTGGAACGTGTGCGTCATGCCCACCATCCGTTGCACGGCTGGGCCGGCGCCTGACACTGTCGCCATCCACGCCTATCTGGAGCGCGAGGCCGAGGACGGCGTTCGGCTATATTCTGGTAGTGCCCGGGAGCGGGCGGGCCGGCGAAGAGATCGACGGGGCCAGCGCCGGTGATCCTGTTGGCGGATTTGCAAGCACCTAGAGAAGGCGCGTTCCGAAATAGGGCGGTAGGGCAAGGGAGAGACGATGGTGGGTGATGTAGGGTTCGAACCTACGACCCGCTGATTAAGAGTCAGCTGCTCTACCAACTGAGCTAATCACCCGACCGATCGTCTGCGTCTTCGGGGGCGAGAAGCCTTGCCGAAGGGCGCTCCTACTACCCAGCGGTTCGGGGGTTGGCAAGCGCTTTCGCAAACTTTCTTCGGCGGGGTATGGTCCCGGTGGAATCAGCCGCGGCAAGCGGCGGGGGAGCGAGCTTCATGGCCTTCTGGAACCGGCGTCGATCGATCGACACCATGCTGGCGCCGCACGACGGACCGGCGCTGAAGAAGACCCTGAGCTGGCCGCATCTGATGCTGCTTGGCATCGGGGCCATCGTGGGCACCGGAATCTACACGCTGACGGGCGTGGGGGTGGAAAAGGCAGGACCGGGTATCATCTTGGCTTTCGCCATCGTGGGCGTGATCTGCGCCTGCGTCGCCCTTGCCTATGCCGAATTGGCGACCATGATGCCCGCTTCTGGCGGGGCCTATACCTACAGCTATGCGGCGCTCGGCGAGGCGATCGCCTGGATCATCGGCTGGAGCCTGATTCTGGAATATTCTCTGGTGGTCAGCGCCGTGGCTGTCGGTTGGTCCGAATATGCGGTCGGGTTCCTGCGAACGCTCGACATCCTTATTCCCCAAGCCCTGACGGCTGGGCCTCATGCGGACGGGATCATCAACATCCCGGCGGTCGCCATCATTCTGGCGGTGACCAGCCTTCTGCTGCTTGGCACCAAGGAGAGCGCGACGGTCAATGCCGTGCTGGTGGTGATCAAATGCAGCGCCCTGCTGGTCTTCATCGCTGTGGTCGCGCCCGCGTTCGACACGGCCAATTTCGAGCCCCTGATGCCCTACGGTTTCAACAAGAACGGCCCGGCGGGTGCGGAGGTCGGGGTCATGGCGGGGGCGGCCATAGTCTTTTTCGCCTTCTACGGTTTCGACGCCGTGGCGACGGCGGCGGAGGAGACACGCAATCCGGCCCGCGACCTGACCATCGGCATCCTGGGCTCCATGATCATTTGCACTATATTGTACATGCTGGTGGCGGCCCTGGCGGTCGGTTCCATGCCGTTCGGCCAGTTCGCCGAAAGTGGTGAGCCCCTTGCCCTGATCTTGCGCATCCTGAACCAACCGCTGGCGGCCCAGATCGTGGCTGCGGCCGTCATCGTAGGCGTGCCAACGGTGATCCTCGCCTTCTTCTATGGCCAGACCCGCATCTTCTACGTCATGGCGCGCGACGGACTGCTGCCGCGCCGTCTGGGCCGGGTGTCGCAGCGCGGCGTGCCGGTGGTGGTTACCCTGTTCACAGCCGTGATTGTCAGCATCCTGGCCGGCCTTCTGCCGTTGGACGAGATCGCTGCCCTGGCCAATGCGGGGACGTTGGCGGCCTTCAGCGCCGTTTGCGCCAGCCTCCTAGTCTTGAGGGGCCGCGACGCAGTGCGTACGCGAGTATTCAAGGCTCCGCTGGCCTGGATCATCGGCCCACTCGGCATCGCGGGTTGCCTGTATCTGCTGTTTAGCCTGCCCGTGAACACACAGGTCTGGTTCCTGATCTGGAACGTCGGCGGTTTGGTCATCTATTTCGCCTGGTCGTCCAAGAACTCGCGCCTGGCCAAGGGCGAGGAGACGGCGGCCTGATGGCGTTGCGCGATCTGACGGGCGCGGTCGATTTCGCCGTGCTGAACGGCATGACGGGCGGGGACGACGCCATCAACGAGGAGGTCTTGGGCCTGTTCGTCAACCAGGCCGGCCTGTGGTCCGTCATGCTGGACCCCAAGGCCGAGGGCTGGCGCGACGGGGTCCACACGATCCGGGGCGCGGCGGCGGGCATTGGCGCGCGCGACCTGGCGGCGATCTGCGCCGAGGCGGAAGGGGCGGACCAGAGTTTGGCCGCACCGGCGCTGGAGCGGGTTCGGGACGCGCTGCAGGCAGCGTTGGCGGATGTCGCCGCCTATCGCCACGAACTGATGTTGCGAGGGCTTAAGGCCTGAGGCTGTCGAGTCGGAAGTTGGACTCGGAAAACAGTCCAAGTGTCCAAGTGAGTCCACTTAAGCCGCCGCCCGAAATTGCACTGCACTCCAAAAACGAGTGCAAAGTGCAAGAAAGTGCAATTTGGGCAGGCTGGGCGCGCAGCGATGTCAAAGACCGGACGCCCATTATACGGCGCCCGGAAGAAGCGTTAGGTCGATTGACGCTGCTCGCAGCTAAGAGGCTAAAATCAAACGACCACGCTTCCGAAAATAGGATGGCTGAGGCCTTAGGCTGCTGGACTACGATGCATTCTCTGCGGCATGTCGAACGTCGAGAATGAAGACGCGCGCGCCGACGACCTTGGACCGAAGCAGGTAAGGCGGGATGTGGGTCAGTTGTCGACGGCCGCCGGGGATTGGTGCGCCCCTTTTGGGATGTTCAGCTAGGCTTGCGCCGGCTGACATGAGGCGTAGGGCCATGCGCTGACTGGCCAGCGGACTGAACTGAGCAATGTATGTTCGGATGGCTTCGATGTTCCGAATGGCTTTCGCCGTCCAGATGACCTCAGCCATCGATGTTCCATTTGGCCGGGGGCGGACCTTCTTCTGCCGTTCCCCATGTCTTCAGCCATTCGACCACGTCTTCGTGCGGAACGACGCGGCCTGCTGAGATATCGGCCTCAGCCTCAGCCAGCGAAAGCGCATCCGCCTCGGCGTCATGGTCGCTGAAGATGGAGGGTTCCGGTCGAGCCATGACCGGAAGCTAACATTTCGCCGACCTAGCTGCGAGTCCGGTCGTAGGTGGCGAACTCGTGGGCGATGCAGCGGTCGATGAGTAGGCGCCAGACGGGTTCGGCGATGTCGGGCGACAGGTGGTGCGCCTCAGCGGAGACCAGAACCTTGGCGACGACGTCGTCGATGCGGGCCTGGTCGAAGACGGCGTCGCGGTCGGGCTTGATGCGGGCGGCGGCGTCCATGTAGCGCTGGCGTTCGGCCAGCAGGGCGACCAGGGCGCGGTCGAGGGCGTCGACGCCCTGGCGGACGTCGGCCATCGACTGGCATTCGGATGGATCGACGCGGGGATCGACGGCGACAAGAGCAGGGTGGTGCATGGCGGTGGGGTTAGCCGCTCAGGCCGCGCAAGCCAAGACCGTCAACCGACGAAGGCGCGTTCCAGCACGTAGTCGGCGGGTTCGGCGTTGGAGCCTTCCTTCAGCCCATAGGTCTCCAGCAGTTCGCCGGCTTCCTTGATCATGGCCATGGAACCGCACAGCATGGCGCGGTCGCGGGCGGGGTCGAAACCGTCGGGCAGGCCCAGGTCGCGGAAGAAGTCGCCGGACTTGATGCGGTCGGTGATCCGGCCGGGCGTTTCGAAATCCTCGCGGGTCACGGTGGGGTAATAGGTCAGCTGGGCCTGAGCCTCTTCGCCGATCAGGGGATCGTCGTGGATCTCGCGGGTGAAGAAGTCGCGGTAGGCCAGGTCGGCGACGCCGCGGACCGTGTGGATCACATAGACATGGCCGAAACGGGCATAGGTGTCGGGATCGCGCGCGACGCTGAGCCAGGGGGCTAGGCCGGTGCCGGTGCCGATCAGGAACAGGCGCTCGCCGCCGGTCAGGGCGTCCAGCACCAGGGTGCCGGTCGGCTTCTTGCCCATCAGGACGGTGTCGCCGGCGACGATCTTTTGCAGGCGGGAGGTCAGGGGGCCGTCGGCGACCTTGATCGAGAAGAACTCCAACTCCTCGGCCCAGCAGGGGCTGGCGATGGAATAGGCACGCAAGACGGGCTTTCCGCCGTCTGCACCTGGCAGGCCGATCATCACGAACTCGCCCGAGCGGAAGCGGAAATCCTCGGGCCGTTTCACGCCGAAGCTGAACAGGCTGTCGGTCCAGTGGCGGACCCACAGGACCTCAAGTTCATTGAACGGGCTGGCCTTGACGGGAGCGGGGGAGAGGGCGGCGTCTGTCATCGTGCGGTCTCTCTAATCTGAGAACCCCTCGCAGGGAAGGAAAGCCTTTCGTCCGGCGACCACTTTTCCTCGTGACGGCTTGCAGAAGCGCCGCTAGCGTCCGTGACCATGCGCACAGTTCTTCTCGCCTCGACCATCCTGCTGTCGGCCGGTTCCGCACTCGCCCAGGAGACGCCCTCCAACATCCTGACGCCCGAGCGGGTGTTCTCAAGTCCCAGCCTGAATGGGCCGGTGGCCAAGGGGGTCAGCCTGTCGCCCGACGGGCAGCTGGTCGCCTTCCTGCGCTCGCGCGAGGACAATGTGGATGTTCAGGACCTGTGGGCCGCGCCGACCGGCGAAGGCGAACCCTACAAGCTGATCGACGCGCGGGCCCTGGCGCCAGACGCCGGCGAGCTGTCGGAGGCCGAGAAGGCGCGGCGCGAGCGGATGCGGATCAGCGCGCGCGGCGTGGTCGAATATTCGTGGGATCAGCAGGGGCGCTATATCCTGGCGCCGCTGGAAGGCGACATCTTCCTGGCCAATCGGGCCGACGGCAAGGTGCGGCGCCTGACTGAGACGCCGGCCGACGAGATCGACGCCAAGGTTTCGCCCAAGGGCGGGTATGTCTCCTATGTCCGCGATCAGAACCTGGTCGTCTATGATCTGGCGAGCGGGCAGGAGACGCCGATCACCGACGACGGCGCCGGCCTGATCACCTGGGCCACGGCCGAGTTCATCGCCCAGGAAGAGATGGACCGCGACACCGGATACTGGTGGAGCCCGGACGAACGCTACATCGCCCTGACCCGCGTGGACGAAAGCCCGGTGGACATCGTGCCGCGCTTCGAAATCACCGGCTCCGGCGCGACCATGGTCGAGCAGCGCTATCCCCGCGCGGGCCGCCCCAATGCGGTGGTCGAACTGTATGTCCGCGACCTGAAGGGGGGAGGACGGGTGAAGGTGGACCTGGGCTCCAACACCGACATCTATCTGGCGCGGGTCGACTGGGCCGGAGACGGCAAGACCCTGTATGTCCAGCGCCAGTCGCGCGACCAGAAGACGCTGGACCTGCTGAGCGTCGATCCGACCACCGGCGCGTCGCGCGTGATCCTGAGCCAGAAGGCCGACGCCTGGGTCGATCTGAACAACGACTTCCGCGTGCTGGCGGACGGCCGGTTCATCTGGTCGAACGAGGACAGCGGCTGGCGGCACCTTTATCTGTACGACCGCAACGGCCGGCGGCTGCGGGCGATCACGCGCGGCGACTATCCCGTCAAGAATTTGGACGGGGTCAACGAACAGACCGGCGAGGTCTATTTCACCGCCTCGATGCGCGACGGCAAGGAACTGCCCGTCGAGCAGCAGATGTTTCGCGCCAGTCTGAACCGCACGGTCGATCCCGTCGCGGTGACGCCGGGCGGCGGCTGGTGGAGCGTCTCGGTCAACGGGCCGGCGACGGCCTATGTCGGCAACTATTCCGATCCGGCGACGCCGACGCAATCGGCTCTGTACCGGATCGACGGCACGCGCGTGCGCTGGATCGAGGAGAACAAGCTCGACGCCGCCCACCCGTTCGCGCCCTACGTCTCGCGCCTGCGTGCGCCCGAGTTTGGCACGATGCAGAGCCACGGCCAGACCCTGGTCTGGCGCATGACCACGCCGCCCGACTTCGATCCGGCCAAGAAATATCCGGTTGTGATGCAGGTCTATGGCGGGCCGGGCACTGGCGCCGGCGTGCAGAAGAGCTGGCAGCCGCTGACCAACCAGTTGCTGACCGAGGCGGGCTATATCGTCTTCCGCGTGGACAATCGCGGCGAGGGGGATCGGTCGCAGGCGTTCGAGACCAGCATCTATCGTCGCCTGGGCATTCCGGCAGTCGAGGATCAGGCCCAGGCCGCCCAATGGTTGAAGACCCTGCCTTACGTCGATCCCGACCATATCGCAGTGATGGGCTGGAGCTTCGGCGGCTTCCTCAGCCTGCTGACCCTGACCGACAAGGACGCGAACCTGGCCTCGGCGCTGGCGGGCGCCGCCCCGACCGAGTGGAGCCTGTACGATACCCATTACACCGAACGCTACATGTCCACGCCGCAGGCCAACCCGGAAGGCTATGCCGCGACCGACGTCCTGCCGCGTCTGGATGATCTGACCGGCCGCCTGCTGATCCTGCACGGCATGGCCGACGACAATGTCATCTTCGGTAATGCGACGCGCGTCATCGACGCCTTGCAGGCCAAGAGCGTGCCGTTCGAGATGATGCTCTATCCCGGCCAGCGGCACGGCGTCCGCGGCGAACCGAGGCAACTGCAGCAATGGCGCACCTATCTGGACTTCCTCGACCGGACGATCGGCAAGCGGGCCGAGCCAAAAGCCGACTGATCCTCGCGGCGACGGTCGCGCTGGCCCTCGCAGGCTGCGCGACCGGGCAGGGGGCCTATCCGTCCGCGTCCGCCGTGGTCGAGGCGGGGCGGGCGAACGACAGCGCCCATGCGGTGCTGGTCTGGACCGCGACCTCGCCCCGCAGCCGCGGCGCGTCGGCGATGTCTGGCATGCCGATCCTGCTGAAGGACAATATCGAGACGGCGGACATGCCGACGACGGCCGGGTCGCTGGCGCTGGCCGCCAATGCGCAGGGGCGTGATGCGCCGCTGGTCGCGCGGTTGCGGGCCGCAGGCGCCGTGATCGTCGGCAAGACCAATCTGTCGGAGTGGGCCAATATCCGGTCGTCGAATTCGATCAGCGGCTGGAGCGCGGTCGGGGGGCAGACGCTGAACCCCTATGATCCCGCACGAACGCCGTGCGGGTCGTCGTCTGGCAGCGGGGCGGCGGTGGCGCTGGGTTTGACGCCCGTCGCCATCGGGACCGAAACGGACGGGTCGATCACCTGCCCGGCGTCGGTCAACGGCGTGGTCGGGTTCAAGCCGACCGTCGGCTTGGTGTCGCGTACCCATATCGTGCCGATCAGCCATTCGGAGGACACCGCCGGGCCGATGGCGACGACGGTGCGCGATGCGGCGCGCGTGCTGACGGTCATTGCCGGCTCGGACCCGGCCGACGCCGCCACGGTCGAGGCCGATGCGCGCAAGGTCGATTACGCCGCCGAGCTGGACGCCGGTTCGCTACGTGGCGCGCGGATCGGGGTGATGCGGTTCGTGAAGGGCTATTCGCCCGAGACCCAGGCGGTGTTCGAGCAGAACCTGCAAGCGCTGCGTGATGCGGGGGCTGTGCTGGTCGATCTACCAGAGGGACCGGACGGACGGGCCGTTGGGGAGGCCGAGTTCAAGGTGCTGCTGTATGAGCTGAAGCATGATCTGAACGCCTATCTGGCCTCGACCGACCCGACCCAGGTCCGCACACGCACCCTGGCCGACGTGATCGCCTTCAACGCCGCCGAGCCGCGCGAGACCGCGCTGTTCGGTCAGGACACGTTCGAGCACGCCCAGGCGATGGGTGATCTGACAAGCGCCGACTATCTGGAGGCGCGAGCGACGTCGTTGCGGCTGGCGGGACCGGAGGGGATCGATCGGCTGATGCGCGACAACGCCGTCGTCGCCCTGATTGCCCCGACCACGTCGCGGGCCTGGACCAACGATCCCAAGGACGATGACGACATGCAGGGGTCGGCCAGCCAGTTGGCGGCCGTCGCCGGTTATCCGCACCTAACCGTGCCAATGGGCTTTGATCGTGGGATGCCGATCGGCTTGAGCTTCCTGGGCGGGAAATGGGACGACGCACGCATGCTGTCTCTGGGTTACGCCTTCGAACAGGCGACGCAGGCGCGGCGGCCGCCACCTAAATAGCTGCCCCGACAAGGCGACGGAGCGGTCGTGAAAGGCTGCTACGTGAGTGGACGTCTCAACATGCGACCACCTTGTCGACGGCCCTCCTTGATCCGTTTCGCGGCCGGTTCCTGACTACAAATTGATTAGGAACCGGCTGCGGCGGCTCTACGCCGGCTTTTCTTCCAGACGTTTGTCCAGATAGGCGCCGACGCGGCGGTCGACCGCGCTCATGTGGTCCTGCCAGAAGTGGCTCGCGCCCTCTTCCAGTTCGTAGTCGATGATGATGCCCTTCTGGGTGCGCAGCTTGTTGACCACGCGCTCGACCTCGACCGGCGGCACGACGGTGTCGGCCGTGCCGTGCAGGAACAGGCCCGAGGCCGGGCAGGGGGCCAGGAAGCTGAAGTCGTACATGTTCGACGGTGGCGAGACCGAGATGAAGCCGTCCGTCTCGGGCCGGCGCATCAGCAGTTGCATGCCGATATAGGCCCCGAACTGGTAGCCGCCGACCCAGGTCTGGCTGGCGCCGGGGTTGTTCGACTGGAGCCAATCGAGGGCGGTGGCGGCATCGGCCAGCTCGCCGATACCCGAATCGAACTCGCCCTGCGACTTGCCGACGCCGCGCGAGTTGTAGCGCAGGGTGGCGAAGCCACGCTGCTGGAACAACTGGTGCAGGGTGACCGTGACCGGGTTGTTCATGTGCCCGCCCGCCTTTGGGTGCGGGTGCAGGATCAGGGCGATCGGTGCGTTCGGGCGCTTGCCCGGGGAATAGCGGCCTTCGATGCGACCGGAGGCGCCGGGCAGGATGACTTCAGGCATAGGGGCTCTGGAATCCGTTCAACTGTCATTTCGCGAGTGCGTAATACTTGACCGCAGAGGTGGGACTTTCTAAGTCCCACGCAAGCGGGCCGCCTTCGCGAAGGCGCGGGTTCTAGCACAAGAGCCCCGAAAAGCCCGCAATTTTTGAAGGTGCGATATGCGTCTGTCGACCAAGGGACGATACGCCGTGATGGCGATGGCCGATCTGGCGAAAAACGGACGCGGCGAGAGCGGTGAAATCCGGGCGGTTTCGCTGGCCGAGATCGCTGCGCGCCAGGAGATTTCGCTGAGTTATCTGGAGCAGTTGTTCGCCCGGTTGCGCAAGAGCGAGCTGGTCAAGAGCGTACGCGGACCCGGCGGCGGCTATCGCCTGGCCAAGGGCGCGCACGAGACGGTGGTGGCCGAGATCGTGCTGGCGGTGGACGAGCCGATTCGCGCGACGCGGTGTGTGGCGCATGGGTCGCCCAAGGGCTGCATGCTGGCTGGCGAACGCTGCATCACCCATAACCTGTGGGAAGACCTGGGCGACGAGATCCATCGCTATCTGGCGGGCGTGTCGCTGGAGGATGTGGTGATGAACCGCACGGGCCAGCGTCGTCGCAATGTCGAACAGCCCCAAGGCGCTTCATTGGCTGTCGGGGTGGCGGCATGAGCGGCATCTATCTGGACTACAACGCCTCGGGCCTGGTGCGGCCGGAAGTGCTGGAGATCATGACGCGGGCGCTGGCCGACAACGGCAATCCGTCGGCGGTCCACGCGGCCGGACGGCGGGCGCGGGCGCGGGTCGAGACGGCGCGGTCCCAGGTCGGCGATCTGGTCGGAGCCGATCCGACGGCGGTGGTGTTCAACAGTGGCGGGACGGAAGCCAATGCGCAGGGCATCGCCAGCGCCCTGGCCGCCGGATGCGACCGACTGATCGTGTCGGCGACAGAACATCCGTGCGTGGCCGAGACGGCGGCGAATGCGGGTGCGCCGGTCGAGGTGCTGCCGGTCGATGCGAACGGCGTGGTCGATCTGGATTGGCTGGCGCAGGCGTTGGCGCGGCCGGGCCGGGCCGTGGTCGCCATCCATCATGCGAACAATGAAAGCGGCGTGATCCAGCCGGTGGTCGAGGCGGCGAAGCTGGTGCGAGCAGCCGGCGGCTGGATGCACGTGGATGCGATCCAGTCGGCGGGCAAGATCCCTGTCGATATCCGGGTGCTGGACGCGGACAGTCTGACCCTGTCGGCGCACAAGCTGGGCGGCCCACAGGGCGTCGGGGCGTTGATCTTCAAGGAAGGCGTGTCGGGCGTTCGTATTCTGCACGGCGCGGGGCAGGAGCGTGGTCTGCGCGCTGGGACCGAGAACGTGCCGGGCATCGCCGGATTTGGCGTTGCGGCCGACAGCGCCGCGCGGGATCTGGAGACGATGCAATCGCACGTCGGCTGGCGCGACGCCGCCGAGGCCAAGGTGAAGGCCGTCGGGGCGACCATCATCGGCGGCGCCGTGGCGCGTCTGCCCAACACCCTGTTCATGGCGGTCGAGGGCTGGGACAGTCCGCAGCAGTTGATCACCCTGGACCTGACCGGGCTGATGGTGTCGGCGGGGTCGGCCTGTTCGTCGGGCAAGGTCAAGCCGTCCAAGACCATCAGCGCCATGGGATTGAACGCTCTGGCGACCGGGGGCGTGCGTGTCTCCGGCGGCTGGGGCACGCAAGAAGGTGACTGGGTGCGGTTCGCCGACGCCTGGGTCGCCGCGTACAACAAGCATAAGACACGCGCCGCCGAGCGCGTGAGAGAGGTCGCCTGATGGCCGCCGTCAAGGAAACCATCGACGCCGTCGCCGCGCTGGAGAAGTACGAGCACGGTTTCACCTCGGACATCGAGACGGAATACGCGCCGCGCGGCTTGAGCGCCGAGATCGTGCGCTTCATCTCCGAGAAGAAGGGCGAGCCGGAATGGATGCTGGAATGGCGCCTGGCGGCCTATGAACGCTGGCTGGCGATGGAGGAGCCGACCTGGGCGGCGGTGAAGTACGAGCCAGTCGATTATCAGTCGCTGTTCTACTATGCGGCGCCCAAGCAGAAGGAGGGGCCCAAGTCGCTGGACGAGGTCGATCCCGAGATTTTGGAAATTTACAAGAAGCTGGGCATCCCGCTGAAGGAGCAGGAAGTGCTGGCGGGGGTGCAGGGCGCGCCGCGCGTAGCCGTCGACGCCGTGTTCGACAGCGTGTCGGTGGTCACCACCTTCAAGGAGGAACTGGCCAAGGTGGGCGTGATTTTCATGCCGATTTCCGAGGCCTTGCGCGAACATCCTGAACTGGTGCGGCAATATCTGGGGTCGGTGGTGCCGGTCTCGGACAACTATTTTGCGGCGCTGAACAGCGCGGTCTTTTCGGATGGATCGTTCGTCTACATCCCGCCGGGCGTGCGCTGCCCGATGGAGCTGTCGACCTATTTCCGCATCAACGCCAGCCAGACGGGACAGTTCGAACGCACCCTGATCATCGCCGACAAGGGCAGCTACTGCTCCTATCTGGAGGGCTGCACGGCGCCGATGCGCGACGAGAACCAACTGCATGCGGCCGTGGTCGAGATCGTCGCTCTGGACGACGCCGAGGTGAAATATTCGACCGTCCAGAACTGGTATCCGGGCGACGCCGAGGGCAAGGGCGGCATCTACAACTTCGTCACCAAGCGCGCCGATTGCCGGGGGGATCGGTCGAAGGTGTCGTGGACCCAGGTCGAGACCGGGTCGGCCGTCACCTGGAAATATCCGTCCTGCATCCTGAAGGGCGAGGAAAGCTCGGGCGAGTTCTACTCGATCGCCATCACCAACGGACATCAGCAGGCCGACACCGGCACCAAGATGATCCACCTAGGCAAGAACACCAAGTCGCGGATCATCGCCAAGGCGGTGTCGGCGGGCAAGTCGGACTCGACTTATCGCGGTCTGGTTTCGGTGCATCCGAAGGCGACGGGGGTGCGCAACTTCACCCAGTGCAATTCCTTGCTCATCGGCAAGGACTGCGGCTCGCACACCATCCCCTATATCGAGGCCCGCAACGGCTCGGCCCAGCTGGAGCACGAGGCGACGACGACGCGTCTGAGCGATGACCAGATGTTCTACGCCCAGCAGCGCGGCCTGTCGCAAGAGGAGGCGGTGGCCCTACTGGTCAACGGCTTCGTTCGCGACGTGATGCAGAAACTGCCGATGGAGTTCGCCGTCGAAGCGCAGAAGCTGGTGGCGATCAGTCTGGAAGGTTCGGTCGGATGACTTATCCCGAAACCGAGATCGACAAGATCGGACTGGAGTTGCGCCAACTTGCCGAGGCTTACGCCAAGAAGGCCGATAGCCTCGCGTTCGATCCATATTTCCGGGATGCCGTGATGAAGGTCTCCGTCTCGTCGTTTGTCTGGGCGCTCTATCACGCCGCTGACGAGCGGGGGCGCGCCGTTCTCGCCGAAGAACTCATTGAACAAACCACAGCCGTTCGCCGCGCTGTCGATCCTACCGAATTGGCTAACTGAATGCTCTCGATTTCCAACCTCCACGTCTCCGTCGGTGAAAAGCCTATCCTCAAGGGGCTGACGCTCGAAGTGCCGGCGGGCGAGGTGCACGCCATCATGGGGCCGAACGGGGCGGGCAAGTCGACGCTGGGTTACGCCCTGTCGGGCCGGCCCGGCTATGAGGCCACCGAAGGCGCCGTCGAATGGCGCGGCGAGAACCTGCTCGAACTCGACCCGGCGGCGCGGGCGGCCAAGGGCGTCTTCCTGTCCTTCCAGTATCCGATCGAGATCCCCGGGGTTCCCGCCCTGACCTTTGTGCGGACGGCGCTGAATGCGCAGAAGCGCGCGCGGGACGAGGAGGAGGTGGCGGCGCCGGCCTTCCTGAAGCTGGTGCGGGAGGCGTCCAAGGCGTTGAAGATGGACTTCGATATGCTGAAGCGGCCGCTGAACGTGGGCTTCTCCGGCGGTGAGAAGAAGCGGATGGAGATCCTGCAGATGGCCCTGCTGGAGCCGTCGCTGCTGATCCTCGATGAGACCGATTCCGGCCTGGACATCGACGCCCTGCGGATCGTGTCGGAGGGGGTGAACGCGCTCCGTTCGCCGGATCGCGCCATGCTGGTCATCACCCACTATCAGCGCCTGCTGGATTACATCAAACCGGACCGGGTCCATGTGCTGGCCGGCGGTCGGATCGTGGCCTCGGGCGGGCCGGAGCTGGCGTTGGAGCTGGAGGCGGAAGGGTACGACAAGTATCTGCCGCAGGCCGCATGAGCACAGCCTTCAACATCGACCTGACCGACGCCGAAACCTTTCCGTCGCGACGGACGGAGGCATGGAAATACAGTGACCTGAAGCGCTGGCTTCGCGCGGCGCCGGAACCGTCGGGCACGGCCGAGGTCGGGCCGCCAGGGCCGTTCTATGATCTGGGCGGAGAGGCGATCGTCTTCGCCAACGGGCGCGCCGTGGGCGTGACCGACTTCATCGCCTCGGGCGAGCAGACGCTGCGGCTGCGCTATATTTCCGACGCGATCGGGACGGGCCACACGGCCGGGGCGCGGGTCTCGGCGCGGGCGGGCGCCAAGCTGTTGCTGCTGGAGACGCACGAGGGCGCGGGCTCGGCCTATGTGGCGCACAATACGCTGGAGCTGGACGTGGCGGCCGGGGCCGAGGTGACGCGCGTCGTCCTGGTCGAGGAGCCGGAGGACGCCATCTCCATCGCCGAGGCTCATGTGAAGGTCGAGGCGGGCGGCGTCTATCGCCAGACCATCATCACAACCGGCGCCAAGTTGCAGCGGATCGAGACGCGCATCACGCATTATGCCCAGGGTGCGCATGTGCAGGCCGACGGCCTGTATCTGCTGAACGGATCGCGCCATACCGACCTGACCAGCGTGGTGCGCCACGTCGAGCATGACGGCGCGACCAGCCAGTTGATCAAGGGCGTGGCGCGCGACACCGCGCGCGGCGTCTTCCAGGGCAAGATCGTGGTCGAGCGCGGGGCCGACGGCACCGATGCGCGGATGGGGCACCATGCCCTGATCGCCAGCGAGCGAGCCGAGATCGACGCCAAGCCGGAACTAATCATCTATGCCGACGATGTGCAGTGCGCGCACGGCAACACCGTGGGGACGCTGGACGAGAGCGCCCTGTTCTACATGCAGCAGCGCGGAATTCCGGCCGACGAGGCCCGCACCCTGCTGACGCAAGCCTTCCTGATCGAGGTCATCGACCGGATCGAGCATGAGGGCGCGAGAGAGGTGGCGCGGGAATGGCTGACGGCGCGGTTGTGACCACTTTTGACCCCTATGCCGTGCGGGCGCAGTTCCCGATCCTGTCGCGACAGGTGAACGGAAAGCCGCTGGTCTATCTGGACAATGCGGCCTCGGCCCAGAAGCCGCGGGCGGTGATCGACGCCCTGACAGCAACGATGGAGGGCGGCTACGCCAACGTCCACCGCGGCCTGCACACCCTGTCGAACGAGGCGACCGAGGCCTTCGAGAAGGCGCGCGAGATCGTGGCCCGATTCCTGAACGCCGAAAGCCCCGAACAGGTGGTCTGGACCAAGGGCGGGACCGAGGCGATCAACCTGGTGGCCAATGGGCTGGGCCTGAGCATCGAGCCGGGCGACGAGATCATCGTCTCGGAGATGGAGCATCACTCCAACATCGTGCCGTGGCATCTGCTGCGTGAACGGCGCGGGGCGGTGATCAAGTGGATTCCGGTGCTGGACGACGGGTCGCTGGACATGGCGGCCTATGCCGACCTGCTGGGGCCGAAGACGCGGATGGTCGCGGTCACCCATATGTCGAACGTGCTGGGGACCATCAATCCGATCGCCGAGATCACGCGTCTGGCCCATGCGGCCGGGGCCCAAGTGCTGATCGACGGGTGCCAGGGCGCGGTTCATGCGACGCCGGATGTTCAGGCCATCGGTTGCGATTTCTATGTGCTGACCGGCCACAAGCTGTTCGCGCCCACCGGCATCGGCGCCTTGTACGGCAGGGCCGAGGCGCTGGAGGCGCTGCCGCCCTATCAGGGCGGGGGCGAGATGATCGAGACGGTCGAGCGGGACCGCGTGACCTACGCCAGGCCGCCGCACCGGTTCGAGGCGGGGACGCCGCCGATCCTGGAGGCCATCGGCCTGGGCGTGGCGCTGGAGTGGCTGGCGCAATACGACCGCGCGGCGGTGCAGGCTCACGAACACGCGCTGTATCAACGGGCCGTGGATCGGTTGGAGGGCGAGGGCTGGCTGCGAATTCTGGGCCAGGCGGAGGGCAAGGGCGCCATCCTGACTTTCGCCGTCGAGGGCGCGCACGCCCATGACGTGGCCCAGATCATGGATCGTTACGGCGTCGCCGTGCGGGCGGGGCTGCATTGCGCCGAGCCGCTGGCGAAAAGAATGGGGGTGACGTCGAGCACCCGCGCCTCCTTCGCCCTATATAACACGGTGGAGGATGCCGACGCCTTCGTGGATGCGCTGATCAAGGCGCGGAACTTCTTCGTGTAAGCCGATGACAGATCAACCTATTCAAGACAGCGACGCCTTCAAGGAAGCCTGGGACGAACCCCAGAAGAGCGCCCTGTCGCAGGCCGAACTGGACACGCTGACCGATCAGCTGATCGAGGCCTTGAAGTCGGTCTATGACCCGGAAATTCCGGTCGACATCTATGAGCTGGGCCTGATCTATCGCGTGGACGTCAACGACGACCGCGACGTGGTGGTGGACATGACCCTGACGGCGCCGGGTTGTCCGGTCGCCGGCGAGATGCCGGGCTGGGTCGAGACGGCGGTCGAGAAGGTCGAGGGCGTGCGCAGCGCCAAGGCCAATCTGGTGTTCGACCCGCCCTGGGACAGTTCCAAGATGAGCGACGAGGCCAAGCTGGCCCTGAATATGTTCTGATGACCGACCTTCAAACCACCTCCCGTCCGCGCCGCCCGCGACCCAAGGCCGTGACCCTGACCGACGCCGCCGCCGAGCGCGTGCGCGAAATCCTGGACAATGCCGAGAACGATCACATCGGTCTGAGGATCGGGGTCAAGAACGGCGGCTGCGCGGGGCAGGAATACACCTTCGCCTATGCCGACAGCGTCGGGCCGCTGGATGAGGTGGTCGAGGATAAGGGCGTCACCATCCTGATCGAGCCCAAGGCCGTGCTGTTCCTGATCGGCACCGAGATCGACTACGAGACGACGCGTCTGGCGTCCAAGTTCGTGTTCAACAATCCGAACCAGACCGATGCCTGCGGTTGTGGCGAGAGCGTCACCATCGTGCCGGTCGCCGCAGACTGACATGTCTTACGACGCGGACTTCGGCGAATGGGCGCGCGAGCATTTCCATGCGCTCGGCCGGCTGGAGATCAAGCGGATGTTCGGCGGGGCGGGGGTCTATGCCGCCGGCGTGATGTTCGCCCTGCTGGATGACGGCGTGGTCTGGCTGAAGGGGGATGATGCGCTGGGCGAGGCCTTTGTGGAGGCCGGTTCGCGTCAGTTCACCTATCCGACCAAGGACGGCCGGACGATGAGCATGGGCTATTGGACCTTGCCCGAGACGGCGCTGGACGATGCTGATGAGGCGGTCGCCTGGGCGCGGCGGTCGCTGGAGGTGGCGGTGAAGAAGG
This sequence comes from Brevundimonas sp. AC546, assembly GCF_979258305.1. Classification (NCBI taxonomy): domain Bacteria; kingdom Pseudomonadati; phylum Pseudomonadota; class Alphaproteobacteria; order Caulobacterales; family Caulobacteraceae; genus Brevundimonas; species Brevundimonas sp. AC546. The sequence goes on along the minus strand of NZ_OZ409849.1, from coordinate 747,934 downwards.
CGGCGGGGAAGAAGCCGAGCAAGAGTTAGCCCGTCTCCTCCCCATGAAATGGGGAGGGGGACCGCCCCCGGGTCTCGCCAAAGGCGAGCCCGAGGACAGGCTACGCGGTGGAGGGGATCTTTAAGTCCCACAGGCGGTTGCGTGTTGAAGAACCCCTCCGTCACGGCGCGAAGGCGCGCCGCGCCACCTCCCCATCGCTTCGCGATGGGGAGGAAATAGGGTCTATCTCGGCGCTTCCACCAGCACGGCCGGCTTGACCGGCTGACCCGTCGCCTGGGCGACCAGTTCGGCGGTGCGGGTTTCGATCACGGATTCCAGGCGAGCCAGGAACTCGTCCTTGGGCAGGCCGACGGGGATGGGGTCGAGGAACTCCAGCGTGGCCGTGCCGGCGTGTTTTTCGTATTTTTCCTCGGGCCAGAAGACGCCGAGGTTGGTGGCCAGTGGCACGACGGGCACGTCGAAATCGCGGTACATGTGCCAGACGCCCGAGCGGTACTTGAACTTCTGGCCCACCGGCGCGAGGTGGCCCTCGGGATAGATCAGGATCTTGCGGTTTTCGGCGCGGGCCTCGGCGGCGCGCATGGCCAGGGCCTTGCGGGCTTCATGGCCGCCGCAGCTGTTGACGACGATGGCGCCCAGCTTCTTCAGCACGCCGCCCAGCAGGGGGAACTTCTCCAGATGGTCGCCGGTAACGAAGGCGATGTCGTCGAACTGGTCGTAGGTGGCGAAGCCGTCGCCCCAGCTCTGATGCTTCGAGGCGATGATGAAGGCGCCCTCGGGCAGCCGATCCTTGCCGCGCACGTCCAGTTTGATGCCGGCGAAGATCGCCATGGCCTGGACCATACGCTTCACATAGCGCCGGATGACCCAGCTGGCGGGGCCGCGGCCGGGCGCCAGCGCCGCGAAGGCCGCCGTCAGCCCATAGCTGATCGACAGGATCCAGTAGGCGATATTGAAGGCGAAGCTGCGCATGTGGCGACTATGGCAGAAAGCTTGGCCTTGTCAGGCTCTAAGCCGCTTTTTCAAGCGACGACGCGGGCGTGACGCAGTTTCGACCCGCGCGCTTGGATTCGTAGAGCGCCGCGTCGGCGCGTTCCAGCAGGCTGGCGGCGCTTTCGCCCTTCTGCCGTTGAGCGAAGCCGGCGGATATGGTCACAGAGCCCAGGTCGTCGTTGGTCGAGCGACGGCGCAGGGCGCGCGAGGCCACGTCGGTGCGGATGCTTTCCAGCGCCGCCATGACCACGCCCGCGCCTTCGCCAGGGAAGATGATCGCGAACTCCTCGCCGCCGAACCGGGCGGCGAAGCGGGTCTTGCCGCAAATGTTGGACAGGACGGTGGAGACATAGCGCAGCACCTGATCGCCGGTCTGGTGGCCCCAGGTGTCATTGAACCGCTTGAAGTGGTCGATGTCGAGGATGGCCAGGCTAAGCGGCGATCCATTGTCCTCGGCGCAGGCCGCCTCCAGCCGTTCGTCGAAGGCCTTGCGGTTGGCCAGGTTGGTCAGGGCGTCCGTCATGGCGTCGCGGCGCACCTGTTCCAGGTTCTCGCGCAGGCGGATGACTTCCTTGTTGGATTTCTCCAGCCTTTTTTCCAGGATCGCGGTTTCGCGGCGCACGCGGTTGGTCGCAGTCGAGAGGCCGCCGACCAGATCCTTCAGCGACGAAGCATCTTCGACGGTTTCCATGGAGTGGGAGGCGTCGGCGAGCGTTTCGCCATAGTCCGCCTGGGTCTTGTGGGCCATGGCGATGGCGCTGGCGACGCTGGCCAGTTCGCGATCGAGCACGGCACCGACGTCGCGGATCTGATCCGGCAGGCGTCCGCGCGGCAGGAATTCGGCGGCCAGCATCTCCGACGTCTTGTCGGTGATGACCGCGGACTGGTCGAGAAGGCGGCGGATTTCCTGGGCCAGGGCGCCGTCAGGATCGCTGAGATAGTGCAGCCAGAGTTCGAAGTTCAGCGGCGTCGGCCAGACGCCCGCCTTTTCCATTTCGGCGATGACATCACGCGCCAGGGCGTAGGCTTGTGGACCCCGGAGCGACGTCTCGACCTGTTTGGACATTCTTCTTCCCCTGGTTCCTGTTCTGGAACCGTATCGGGGGACACTAAGGAGTGTTCCGTAATGCAGGGTAAACGGCGCGGGATTTCACCGCGCCGTTATGTACGAATTCAGGCGCGAACGACGACCGGACGACGCAGGAAGGCCGGGATGTCATCGCCGAAGCCTCGCACGCCTTGGCGTTGAGGTTCGTCCTTGGCGGCCTTGCGGTCGCCGCGACGGTCGGATTGCAGCAAATGAGGTTCGCGGTCCGCACGGTCCGGGCGCTCTGCACGGTCCGGGCGCGGGGCGCGGGGTGTCTCGACCGCTTCGACCGTTTCGGCGGCTTCGATCACGACCGGAGCGGGGGCGGCGACTTCGACGGCGGCTTCCGGGCGGGCCTTGCGACGGCTGCGGCTGCGGGGCGCTTCGGTTTCCTGAGACTGAGCAGCCTGGGGCGCCGCGACGACTGCGGCGACTTCGGTTGGCTGCTCGACGGCGGGGGCGCTGCTGCGGGACCGGCTGCGGCTGCGTTCGCCCGAGCGTTCGCGTCCGCCGGAGCGTTTGTCGTCGCGGGCGGGGCCGTCCTTGATGGCGGCGAAGTCGATGCCGTCCAGAACCAGCTCCTGCGGGTCCATCTTGATCAGCTTCAGCACCTTATCCAGCGACTTGTCGTCGGCCGGGGTCACGATCATGAAGGCCTGGCCCAGCTTGCCGGCCCGGCCGGTGCGGCCGATGCGGTGGACGTAGTCGTCCGCGTGGTGCGAGACGTCGTAGTTGAAGACGTGACTGACATCCGGGATGTCCAGGCCGCGCGCGGCGACGTCGGAGGCCACCAAAATCTTCAGCGCGCCCGAGCGGAAGTCCGCCAGGGTCTTGGTCCGTTGCGACTGGTCCAGATCGCCGTGGATCGGCGCGGCGTCGAAGCCGTGCTGCTTCAGCGACTTGGCGACGATATCGACTTCGGATTTGCGGTTGCAGAAGACGATGCCGTTGCGCACGTCCTCACGACCGACCAGGGCGCGCAGGGCCGTGCGCTTGGCCTTGGGGTCCGAGGTCGGGATGCGGACGATATACTGAGTGATGGTGTCGGCGGTCATCGCCGGACGCGAGGCCTCGATCCGGGTCGGATCCTTGAGGAAGGCGGTCGTCAGGCGCGTGATCTCGGGCGGCATGGTGGCCGAGAAGAACAGGGTCTGGCGACGCGGCGGCGTCAGTTTGAAGATCTTTTCGATGTCGGGGATGAAGCCCATGTCGAGCATGCGGTCGGCCTCGTCCACGACCATGATCTCGACGCCCGTCAGCAGCATCTTGCCGCGTTCGAACAGGTCCAGCAGGCGGCCCGGCGTGGCGATCAGGACATCGACGCCCTTGTTCAGGGCCGCGACCTGGTCGCCCATGGAGACGCCGCCGATCAGCAGCACCCAGGTCAGTTTGGTGCCCTTGGCGTATTTGGCGAAGCTTTCGGCGACCTGGTCAGCCAGTTCGCGGGTCGGGGCCAGGACGATGGCGCGCGGCATGCGGGCGCGGGCGCGGCCGGTGGACAGGCGGTCCACCAGAGGCAGGGTGAAGGCGGCCGTCTTGCCGGTGCCGGTCTGGGCGATGCCCAGCACGTCGCGGCCGGCGAGGGCGACCGGGATCGCCTGTTCCTGAATGGGGGTGGCGGTCGTGTAGCCGGTGTCGGCGACGGCCTGCAGGGTCGTGGGCGAAAGGCCCAGTTGGGAAAATTCGGTCATGAATCCTTGGGAGAGAAAGCGTCTGCGTGCATAGCAGCGACGGAACCGCCCCTCTTTGGGCGAGCGGGCGGCGCGGATCGCAGACCTGTCCCGAGGCTGGGGGGCATATAGAAGCCCCTGCGCCAAAGTCAAGTATTCCCGGTTTTCGGTGATCCGACCCTCAGCGGAATAAATTCCCATGGCCAAGGTTCCAAGCGCTTGACTCTTGGGGTGTCGAAGGTCGCATATATGTGAACAAAAGGAGAACCAATGTGCGGCCCGACCGCGACATAGAAGCCTTGCGCGAACGCCTGAAAGCGATGGAGACGGACGGCTGTTCGACCGACGATGCACGCTTCGACCTAGGCCATGCGGAGGTAGATCGGCATCTGGGCGGGCTGTCCACTCATGCCCTGCACGAGATCTACGCCGCGACGACGCCGGATGCGACGGCGGCCCTGGGGTTCGCCTTGGGACTGGTTCAGCGAGCCGCGGGAGATCGACTTGTGGTGTGGGGCGTCCAGGCCATGACGGGGCTGGAGACCGGCCAGATCCATGGACCGGGCCTGCGCGAGTTGGGGCTGGATCCCGGCCGGGTGGTGCTGGTGCGGGTCAAGGAGACGAAGGATTTGCTGGCGGCGGGCGAGGAGGCCTTGTCGTGCGGTGCAGTGGGGGCGGTGCTGCTGTCGGCCTGGGGCGAGAGCAAGATGTTGAGCCTGACCGCCACGCGACGCCTGTCGATGGCGGCGGGGCAGGGAAGGGCGACGGCGATCCTGATCCGGCTGGCGGCCCAGCCTCAACCCAGCGCGGCCGAGACCCGATGGCGGATCAGAGGGGCGTCGTCACGGGCGCTGGAAGCCGAAGCGCCCGGCCATCCGACCTATGCGGTCGAACTGTTGCGGCATCGGCTGGGCGCGCAGCCGAACACCTGGATCATGGAGTGGGATCGTGAGCGTGGAGTCTTCGATCAGGGTAGGCGGAATGCCGAACATCAACAGTCGCAACGACCGACGCTACCTGGCGGTCTGGTTTCCCCTGCTGCCGACGGATCGGCTGCGGCGCGAGGAAGGGCGGTCCGACGCTTCGGCTGAGCCCGCCACCGTCCTGGTCGAGAAGGTGAAGGGCGCGCTGCGTCTGACGGCCGCGAATGAGCAGGCGCTGGGGCTGGGCCTGTCACCCGGCATGACCTTGGCCGACGCGCGGGCGCGGGCGCCGGACATTCGCGTTGTCGTGCATCGGCCGGAGGCGGACGCGGCCCTGTTGAAGCGGGTGCTGCTGGATTTCGGCCGGTTCACGCCGATGGCGGCGACCGACGGTCTGGATGGGTTGGCGCTGGACGTGACCGGCTGCGCCCATCTGTTCGGGGGCGAGGCTGGAATGATGGAAACCATTGCAGCACGGGCGCGGGGCGTCGGGCTGGCGGTGCGTCTAGCCATGGCCGGCACGCCCGAGGCGGCGCGCGCCCTGGCGCGGTTCGGGCGGGGCGGCATCCATGCGGGCGAGGGGCAAAGCCAGGCCCTGCGCCGCCTGCCGGTCGCGGCGCTGGAACTGTCGGACAAGGAGACGCAGGCCCTGTCGCGCGCTGGGCTGAAGACCCTGGCGCATCTGGCTGACCGTCCGACCGCCCCGATCGCCGCCCGGTTCGGCGTGGCTGCGGCGACGCGGCTGAACCGGGTGCTGGGGCGCGAGGACGCGCGCATCCGGCCCGAACGGCCTGTGCCTATGATCGCCGTGGACAGAATTCTGGTCGAGCCGATCACCGAGACGACAGACGTCGAGGCGGTGATCGGCGACCTGCTGGTCGAGGCTATGGACCAGCTGGATCTGCGCGGTCAGGGCGGGCGCGCCTTTCAGATCAGCTTCTTTCGTCTGGATGGGGAGGTGCGCCACATCACCGTTCGCACTGGGCGGCCCACCCGCGATGCAACCGGCGTGCAACGGCTGTTCCGTGAAAGATTGGCGGCGCTGGCGCGGCCGCTCGATCCCGGTTTCGGCTTCGATCAGTTGCGCCTGTCCGTTCCGGTCACAGACCGCCTGGCCTCGCGCCAGCGCGGCTTCGAGCGGACCCCGCCGGGCGCCGAGGATTTGGGCCGACTGGTTGATCGCCTGACCGCACGCCTGGGACCGGAGGCGGTCAGCAGGTTCGAGCCGGTGGCGTCGCACTGGCCCGAGCGGGCGATCAGCCTGAGACCCGCGACCCTTGCGCCCAGAGAAGAGGGCGAATGGCTCGAGCCCGACCCTGCCGATCCGCCGTTGCGGCCCTTGCAGATGTTCGACCCGCCGCAACCCGTTCTGGCCACGGCCGAGGTGCCCGACCATCCGCCGAACCGCTTCATCTGGCGGCGGGTGGATCACCGCCTGGTCCGGGTCGAAGGCCCCGAACGCATCGCCCCCGAATGGTGGCGCACCTTGAAACGTCCGCTGGAGCCGACGCGCGACTATTATCGGGTCGAGGACCAGGACGGGCGTCGCTTCTGGCTGTTCCGCTCAGGCTTCTACGGCGAGGAACCGGCCCCGCGCTGGTTCGTGCACGGGGTCTTCGCATGACGGCCTATGCCGAGCTGGCGACGCGCAGCAACTTCTCCTTCCTGGAGGGGGCGTCGCATCCGAAACATCTGGTCTTGAGCGCGATCCTGCGCGGCCACACCGGAATGGGTCTGGCAGACCGCAACACCCTGGCCGGGGTGGTGCGGGCGTGGAGCGCATTGAAGGATTTTCGTGAGGAGGGTTGGGCGCCGGAGAAAAGGCGCAAAGGCGGCGGTCCAGGCGAGTTCGTCTGGGTCGAGGACCCCGAGTTCCGGCACATAGACCGAGAGATGGTCAAGGCGCGGGCCAAGGCCTTCAAACTGATCCTGGGGGGGCGACTGCGGTTCAACGACGGGACGCCGGACATCCTGGCCTATCCCGAGGATCGGCAAGGCTGGGGCCGTCTGTGCCGCCTGCTGACCCTGGGTAACAGCCGGGCGAAGAAGGGGCAGTGCGAGATCGGTCTGCGCGACCTGTTGCGCGCGCCCGAGGGCCTGCTGCTGATCGTCATGCCGCCCGGCCGGCTGGAAGGATTTGAGGCGGTGCTGCGTCAGGTGACCGAGGCGTCGCCGGGCGCGGTCTGGCTGGGCGCCGCCATGGGGCGGAGGGGCGACGACCGCCGCCGTCTGGCGCGGCTGAAGGCGTTGGCCGGAGCGACGGGCACGCCGTTGCTGGCGGTCAATGACGTTCTCTATCACGACGCTGAACAGCGCGACCTGCAGGACGTCGTCACCTGTATCCGCGAGGGGGTGACGCTGGAAGGGGCGGGCCTTCGCCTGGACCAGAACGCAGAACGCTATCTGAAGCCGCCCGCCGAAATGAGCCGCCTGTTCGTGGATGCGCCGCAGGCCGTGGCGGAGACGCAGGACGTGCTGGCGCGGGTAGCGTTCGATCTGGGGGATTTGAAGTACAACTATCCCGAGGAGCCCATTCCGCCGGGGAAAACGCCACAGGGCTGGCTTGAGTATCTGGTCGAGCGCAACCTTGGACAGAAATATCCAGACGGCGCCACCGACCATGTGCGCAAGACGTTAGCGAAGGAACTGACCTTCATTGGCGAGCGGGGGCTGGCTCCCTATTTTCTGACGATCCACGACATCGTTCGGGTGGCGAAAGACAAGGGCATCCTGTGCCAAGGGCGGGGGTCTGCCGCGAATTCGGCTGTCTGCTACGTGCTGGGGATCACTTCGGTTGATCCCGGCAAGCACGACATGCTGTTCGAGCGTTTTCTATCTACCGCGCGTGATGAACCGCCCGACATCGACGTCGATTTCGAACATGCACGCCGCGAAGAGATCATTCAGGACATCTATACCCGCTACGGACGCGACCGAGCAGGCATCGCCGCGACTGTGATCCGCTACAGGCCGCGCAGCGCCATCCGCGAGGTCGGCAAGGTCATTGGGCTGACCGACGACGTGACCGCGCGCCTCGCCGGAAGCCAATGGGGTGGTTTCGGCAGCGACATGACGGAGCGCCATGTGGCGCAGGCGGGCCTAGAAGCGGCCAATCCCCAGATTGAACGCGCCGTAGCGATGACGCGGCGATTGCTAGAGTTTCCCCGCCACTTATCCCAACACGTCGGCGGCTTCGTCCTGACCCGAGATCGGCTGGATGAGATCGTCCCCATCGGCAATGCGGCCATGCCCGACCGCACCTTCATCGAATGGGATAAGGACGACATCGACGCTCTGGGGCTGATGAAGGTCGATGTGCTGGCCCTGGGAATGCTGACCTGCATCGGCAAGGCATTCGACCTGATGCGTGAGCATGGCTTGGGCGACCTGGAACTGGACACGGTTCCGGACGAGCGGCCGGAAGTCTATCAGATGCTGCAGGAGGGTCGGTCCATCGGGGTCTTTCAGGTCGAAAGCCGGGCGCAGATCAACATGTTGCCTCGGTTAAAACCGAGAGAGTTCTACGATCTGGCCATTCAGGTCGCCATCGTCAGGCCCGGGCCGATCCAAGGCAATATGGTGCATCCCTATCTTCGGCGGAGGAGCGGAGCGGAGGTGCCGGAGTATCCCGCACCAGCGCCTCCGAACCCATCAAATGAGCTGAAAGACATTCTATCCAAGACGCTCGGTGTGCCGTTGTTTCAGGAACAGGCCATGCGGATTGCGATGGAGGCGGCGAAGTTCTCGCCCGCCGACGCAAGTGCATTACGCAAGTCGATGGGCACTTTCAGAGGCGACGGAGACTTGGCGAAGTACGAAACCAAGATGGTCGGGACTATGATCGAGCGCGGCTACGATCCCACATTCGCGCGGAACTGCTTCGAACAGATCAAGGGCTTCGGATCTTACGGTTTCCCCGAGAGCCACGCCATTTCGTTCGCCAAGCTGGTCTACATCTCGTCGTGGATCAAATGCCATCATCCGGCGGTGTTCGCCTGTGCGTTGCTGAACAGTCAGCCGATGGGATTCTATGCGCCGGCGCAGCTGGTGCGGGATGCACAGGAGAGCCCGCAGAAGGTCGAGGTGAGGGCGATCGATGTGAACCACAGCGTTTGGGACAATACGCTGGAGCCCGGCGAGCGCGGGTTGGCGCTGCGGCTGGGCCTGCGTCAGATCGACGGGTTCAAGGAAAGTTGGGCGACGCAGCTCGCCGAGGCTCGTGATGCGCCCTTCACCGATGTCGAGGAGATGGCGCGGCGGACGGGGTTGGAGACGGCCGCGATGCGTAAGCTGGCGGATGCGGATGCGTTTCGCTCGATCGGGCTGGACCGGCGCGAAGGGCTTTGGGCGGTCAGGCGGTTGCCCGACGATGAGCCGCTACCGTTGTTCCAGGCCGCGAGGGCGAGGGAGCTGGGCGCCGAGATGGCGGCCAACCTGCCGCTGATGCCGCTGAAGGAGCATATCGCCACCGATTATCAGACGACGCGTCTGTCGCTGAAGGGGCACCCGATGCAGATCCTGCGGCCGGTGTTCCGGGCGGAGGGGGTGCTGAGCGCGGCCGAGGTCATGGCCCAGAAGCACGGGCGGCTGGTGCGCGCCGCCGGGGTGGTGCTGGTGCGACAACGGCCAGGGACCGGCAACGCCATCTTCGTGACGATGGAGGACGAGACGGGGGTAGTGAACGCCCTGCTGTGGGCGCGGCTGTTCGAGACCTTCCGGCGCGAGGTGATGGCGGCGCGGCTGATGGAGGTGGAGGGCACGGTCGAAAAGAGCGTCGAGGGCGTGCTGCACATCATGGTGCGCAAGGTGGTGGACCGTTCAGCCGAACTGAGCCGGCTGTCCGAGGACTATGACCTGCAGGTCGAGCTGTCGCGGGCGGATGCGGTAAAATATCCGCAAGGTCCACGCAGCCCGACCGGCCGGCATCCGCGCGACGTCCGCATTCTGCCCGGGTCGCGCGATTTTCACTGAGGCGGGATCAGCCGATGGCGGGGACCGTCGTGGGCGACCGCTTGCGGGTCAGGAAGAGGACCAGCAACAGGCCAAGCCCCGAGGCGATCGCGCCGGCGATTGAGACGGCCGGATAGCCCAGACCGCCGGCGATGACCGCCCCGCCCACGGCCGCGCCGATGGCGTTGCCCAAGTTGAAGGCGCCGATGTTCATGGCCGAAGCCAGGTTGGGCGCGTCGCCGGCGGCGGCCATGACCCGCACCTGCAGCGGCGGCACCAGGGCGAAGCTGGCGATCCCCCACAGGAAGACCAGGATCGAGGTCGGTACTGCGAACGGCATGGCGAAGGCGAAGGCGACCAGAAGGGCCGACAGCGAGGCCAGGGTGACGATCAGGGTTCGGTCCACGGACTTGTCCGCGAACCTGCCGCCCAGCCAGTTGCCGAGCGTCAGACCCAGGCCGTAGGTGACGAGCATGGCCGTGATGAAGCCGAGCGAAGCGTGGGTCTGCTCGCGCAGGATCGGGGCGATATAGGTGAAGACGGTGAACATGGCGCTGGAGCCGATCACCGTCAGCGCAAGGGCCGCCAGCACCGGACCGCGTCCCAGCACGCGCAGTTCGGCGGCGATATTCCCGCCGGTTGGGGCGGGCAGGTTGGGCAGGGTCAGGCGCAGGGCGGCCATGACCCCCACGCCGATGGCGGCGATGCCCCAGAAGCTGGCGCGCCAGCCCAGGGCGTCTCCGGCCCAGGTCGCCAGGGGCACGCCGACGACATTGGCGATGGTCAGGCCCATGAACATGGCGGCGACGGCGCCCGCCTGACGGTTCGGCGCCACCAGGCTGGCGGCGACGATCGAGCCGACGCCGAAGAAGGCGCCGTGGTTCAGCGAGGTGATGACCCGCGCGATCAGCAGCATCGAATAGTCGGTCGAGATCGCCGACAGCAGGTTGCCGACGGTGAAGATGGCGGCGAGGCCGATCAGCAGGGTCCGACGCGGCACACGGCCTGTGGTCAGGGTCATCAGCGGCGCACCCAGCATGACGCCCAGGGCATAGGCGCTGATCAACAGGCCGGCCGTGGGGATGGAGACGCCCAGGTCCGTGGCGATGACGGGCAGCAGGCCCATCGGCGCGAACTCAGTCACGCCGATGCCGAATGCGCCGGCCGCGAGGGCGAGGAGGGGAGGATTGAGTTTCATGGGGAGGAAACCTTCGAGGCTCAGACCAGCGGCGGGTTCAGGCGAGCGAACCCTTCCTGCTGGCGATAGGGGGTGTGGGGATAGGGCGGCAGGACATCGCTGGCGGCGTCTAGGGCGGCGATCTGGCCGGGCGTCAGGTTCCAGCCGACGGCGCCGAGGTTCTGGCGAAGTTGTTCCTCGTTGCGCGCGCCGATGATGACCGAGGAGACGGTCAAGCGTTGCAGCAGCCAGTTGATGGCGACCTGGGGCACGGTCTTGCCGGTCTCTGCCGCGACGACGTCCAGGGCGTCGACGACGCGGTACAGGTGCTCGTCCTCGACCGGCGGAGCGAACGCGGCGGTCTGGTGCAGGCGGCTGCCTTCGGGGATCGGCGCGTCGCGGCGGATATTGCCGGTCAAACGGCCCCAGCCCAGCGGGCTCCAGACCAGGGCGCCGACGCCCTGGTCCGCGCCCAGCGGCATCAGGTCGGCCTCATAGGCGCGGCCGATCAGGGAATAGTAGACCTGGTGGGCGACGAAGCGGGGACGGGCGTCGCGCTCGGCGATCCCTTGCGCCTTCATCAGCGCCCAGCCGGGATAGTTGGAGACGCCGGTGTAGCGGACCTTGCCCGAGGTCACGAGCGTATCCAGCGTGGCCAGCAGTTCGTCCGCCGGGGTCGAGGCGTCGAAGGCGTGCAGTTGCAATAGGTCGATATGGTCGGTGCCCAGCCGGCGCAGGGCGTCCTCGACCGCGCGGATAACCCGGCCGCGCGACACGCCCCAATCACCGGGACCGTCGCCGGTGGGCAGGCCGGTCTTGGTCGAGATCAGCACCTGATCGCGGCGGCCCTTGATGGCCTGGCCCAGCACCTGTTCAGAGGCGCCGTCGGAATAGACGTCGGCGGTGTCGAACAGATTGACCCCGGCTTCCAGGCAGATGTCGATCAGGCGGCGCGCCTCGTCCTCATCGCTGTCGCCCCAGGCCCCGAACAGGGGGCCGGAGCCGCCGAAAGTCCCCGTGCCGAAGCTGAGGACCGGCACGCGCAGCCCCGATGCTCCAAGTTGACGATATTCCATGACTGTCCTCGTGACCTGTCTGTGTTCGGAGGCACAGATGGACGCCGGCGCGCGACGGCGGTAGGCAGGTGTCAGGCCAAACATTTTTGATCTGGACGCAAAGATGCAGATGATCGGGGTGGATCGGGCGCGCGAGATGGAAGTCTTCGTCGCCGTGATTCAAGGCGGCAACTTTTCGGCGGCGGGGCGGGCGCTGGGTCTGACGCCCTCAGCCATCAGTCGGACAATTGACCGGATCGAGGCGCGGCTGGGCGTGCGGTTGATGCTGCGCACGACGCGGGTGCTGACGCTGACGCCCGAGGGGCAGGCCTATCTGGGCGCGGCGCGACGGATTCTGACCGAGTTGGATGACGCCGAACAGGCGATCGCCGACCAGGGGGCGCCGCGCGGGCGGTTGAGGGTCAGCGCCTCCCTGGCCCACGGTCGCCAGCAGGTCGTGCCACTGCTGGGCGAGTTCGTGCGCCGCTATCCGCATATCCTGGTCGATATCAACCTGACGGATGTGGTGGTCGATGTGGCGGCGGGGCAGGCGGATGTGGCGATCCGGTTCGGGCCTTTGGCCGACAGCCCGCTAACCGCGAGGCGATTGGGCGATACGGGGCGGACCATCGTGGCGTCGCCTGACTATCTGACGCAACGGGGTGTGCCGTGCGTGCCGGAGGACCTGCACGATCACGACTGCCTGAACTTCAACTTTCGGCGTCAGGAGCCGGTCTGGCCGTTCCGTAGGGATGGGCGCGACTATGCGCTGACGGTGCGCGGATCGGTGGAGGCGAACAATGGCGAGACCCTGACGCAGTTGGCGCTGGCCGGCGTGGGGGTGACGCGGGTGGGGCATTTCAGCGTGAGCGACGCCATCGCCGAGGGGCGGTTGGTCCCGCTGCTGGAGGATTTCAATCCGGGGGATCGCGAACCGATCCATGCTGTCTTCGTCGGCGGCGCAAACATGCCGGCGCGGGTGCGGGTGTTCGTCGACTATCTGGCCGAACGGCTGCGCTGAGGCGACCTCAAACGAAAATCGCCGGACGGGCGAACCGTCCGGCGATCTGCAAGATCAGACGCGAGGTGCGATCAGCGCTTGCCGAAGATCATGTCGCCCAGCTTGGCGAAGAAACCCTTTTCCTCCGGCTTGGCGGCGGCGGGTGCGGCGGCGGGCTTGGGGGCCTCGACCGGCTTGGGCGCAGGAGCCGGAGCAGGCTTGGGCGCGGCGACCGTTTCTGCGGGCTTGGGTGCAGCGACAGCGGCGGCGGGTTTGGCGACCGGAGCGGCCTTGGGCGTTGCAGCCGGTTTCGGAGCGACGGCCTTGGGCGCGGCGGCTTTCGGAGCCGTAGCCTTAGAAGCAGCCTTTGGTGCAGCAGCTTTAGGTGCGGCGGCCTTGGCGGCGACCGGAGCCTTGGCGGCTGGGGCGGCCTTTGGCTTGGCGGCAGCCTTGGGGGCTACGGCTACGGCTTTGGCGGCGGCGGGCTTGGGCGCGGCAGCCTTGGGTGTGACAGCCTTTGCTGCTGCAGGCTTGGGCGCCGCAACCGGCTTGGCGACGGCCTTAGGCGCAGCGGTTTTCGCGGCGGCGGGCTTCACGGCGCTCGACTTCGGCGCGGCTTTAGGCTTGGAAGCGGCGGTCGCCGGCTTTGGCGACGCTGGTTTAGACGTAGACGGTGACTTGGCCATGTATTCCCCGACCCCTCGGTTTGATAAAAACGCGGCGGCGACGGGCAGACAACGCCGGATCGCTACGATTCGCCATATTACCGGTGTTTGAGAAATGTCCGAGTCCGCTCTTCAGATAATCGCACGCGGCCCACGCGCCGCCGCAGAAGCCGCCGCCGAGGCCATCGACGCCGATCCCCGGCTGGAAGGCGCGACCTATTCCATCCTGGAAGAGGATGAGGACAAGGGCGTCTGGCGCATCGACGCCTTCCCCACGACCGATGACGAGGTCGAGGGGCTGAAGGCTGTTCTGGCCGGCCATCCGGTCACGGTTTTGGTCGAGAAGCTGGCGGACGCCGACTGGCTGGCCATGTCGCTGTCGGGCCTGCCGCCGGTCGAGGCCGGGCGCTTCTTCGTCTATGGCGCCCATGATCAGGGCAAGGTGCCCGAGGGGCGAGTGACGCTGAAGATCGACGCGGGCGCCGCCTTTGGCACGGGCCATCACGGCACGACGGTCGGCTGCCTGGAGGCCTTCGATACTCTGCTCAAGACCGAGACCTTCGAGAAGGTGCTGGACGTCGGTTGCGGCACGGGCGTGCTGGCGATCGCGGCGGCCAAGACGGGCACGCCCATCGCCGTCGGCACCGACATCGACGAGCCCTCGGCGCGGATCGCCAACGAAAATGCCGAGATCAACGACGCCAAATGCGACTTCTATTTCGCCGATGGTTTGAGCGATCCGCGCATCGCCCAGCACCTGCCGTACGATCTGGTGTTCGCCAACATTCTGGCCGCGCCCCTGGTCGAACTGGCGCCCGAGATCGGCGCCGCGCTGAAGACGGGCGGGGTCGCCATCCTGTCCGGCCTGCTGCGCACGCAGGAGGAGCGGGTGCTGGAGGCCTATCTGCCGCTAGGGTTCGTGGTCGAACAGACCATCCATCACGACGCCTGGAGCGCGCTGCAACTGCGCAAGGGCTGAGAGACAAAGACGATCATGCGCCAGACCTTCGACGAAACGACCGATCCATCCTTTGGGGCCAAGCACCTGCCCTTGTTGCGCGCCGAGATGGCCAAGCAGGGGCTGGACGGCTTTCTGATCCCGCACGAGGACGAGCATCAGAACGAGTATCTGCCGGATGCCAACGAGCGGTTGGCCTGGGCGACGGGCTTCACCGGTTCGGCCGGGGCGGCGGTCGTGTTCCAGGATCGGGCCAGCATGTTCACCGACGGCCGCTACACAGTTCAGGTGAAGGCCCAGACCGATCCGGCGCTGTTGGAGCGGCGCGACCTGACCGAGGTCGCCGCCTATCTGGAGATGGCGACCAAGGGGGCGGTGATCGGTTACGATCCGCGCCTGCACAGCCCTGACGCCCTTGTCGCCTTCAAGGCGGCGGCGCAGAAGGCGGGGGCGACGCTGAAAGCCGTGGACGCCAATCCGCTGGACCTGGCCTGGGGCGCGGATCGTCCGGCCCAGCCGACGGCGCCGGTCGTGCCGCATGAAGACGTCTATTCCGGCGAGAGCCATGCGGCGAAGCGGGTGCGGATCGGCAAGGCTGTGGCGGATGCGGGCGCTGACGCCGTCGTGCTGACGGCGCCGATGTCGATCGCCTGGCTGTTCAATGTGCGCGGCGGGGACGTGATCCGTTCGCCGTTGCCTATCGGCCAGGCCATATTGGCGGCGGACGGCAAGGCGCGTCTGTTCCTGGTTCCGGCCAAGGTGACGAACGCGCTGCCCGGCTGGCTGGGTGACGATGTACGGATCGAGGCGACCGAGCAGTTGGCGGACGCCCTGGACGGGCTGTCGGGCCAAAAGGTGATGATCGATCCGTCGCTGTCCTCGGCCTGGTATTTCGACCGGCTGGAAGCTGCGGGTGCGACGGTGGTGCGGGCGATGGACCCATGCGCCATTCCCCGCGCGGCCAAGAATGCGGTCGAGATCGAAGGCAGCCGCCAGGCGCATATTCGCGACGGCGCGGCGCTGAGCCGGTTCCTGCACTGGGTCGATACGGTGGTGCAGGAAACCCTGCCCAACGAGCGTGAGGTGGTCGAGGCGCTGGAGCGGTTCCGCGAGGAGACAGGCGCGCTGAAGGATCTCAGCTTCGACACCATCGCCGGGGCCGGGCCGAACGGGGCGCTGCCGCATTACAAGCCGGTCGGCGCCACGATCCGCAACGTCGAGACCGGCTCGCTGCTGCTGGTCGACGGCGGCGGTCAGTATCTGGACGGCACGACCGATGTGACGCGCACGATGGCGGTGGGCGAGCCGACGGCGGACCAGCGTCACAAGTTCACTCTGGTGCTGAAGGCGCATATCGCCATGGCGACGATCCGCTTCCCGGCGGGGACCAGCGGCATGGCCCTGGACGCCATCGCCCGGGCCCCGATGTGGGCGGCGGGGCTGGATTACGATCATGGCACGGGCCACGGCGTCGGCTCCTATCTGGGCGTCCACGAGGGGCCGCAGCGGATCGCCAAATGGGGCACGGCCCAGCCGCTGCTGGAGGGGATGATCCTGTCCAACGAGCCGGGCTATTACCGCGAGGGCCATTGGGGCATCCGCATCGAGACCCTGCAGGTGGTGACGCCGGCCGTGGTTCCCGAGGGCGGAGAGCGGCCGATGCACGGGTTCGAACAGCTGACGTTCGCGCCGCTGGACCGCAAGCTGATCGAGGTCGGGATGCTGACGCCGGACGAGCGGGCCTATGTCGATGGGTATCACGCCGAGACCCTGGCCAAGGTCGGGCCGTTGATGGAGGGCGAGGCCAAGGCCTGGCTGGAACGGGCGTGCGCGCCGCTTTAGGGCTCAGGTTCGGCTGACGGCTTGGGCTTTTCGGTCGGACAGTGCCGCAGGTGGGTGATCGGGGTCTTCAACTCCGCCAGCGCCGCCCTGGTCGCCTCGTACCCTGTGGCGACGGGGCCGTCATAGGTCTTCCAGTCGCGGATGTCGGTGCTGTCGAGTCGGGGCAGGATCAGGACGTCGGCGTCGGTGCGCGACTGCGCCATTTCGGCGTCGGTGGTGATGGTGGCCGAACGCATCAGGATCGAGACGATGGGCGGGCCGGCCTTCCAGGCGCCCGACAGGATCCATTTCCACCAGGACGGCGGGTTCTCCAGCGACCGCGCATCGACGCCGCGCGTCTGGGACATGTCCACGCCGATGATCGGGCCGCTGTTCAGCTGGCGCATGACGCTGGTGGGGAAGTTCTTCAGCACGGCGCCGTCCACCAGCACCTGGCCGTCGATGACGACGGGCGGCAGGACGCCGGGAATGGCGATGGAGGCGCGCATGGCGCGGCGCATCAGGCCGGTGCGGTGTACCTCGATCCGGCCCGAGGTCAGGTTGGACGAGACGGCGAAGAAGGGCAGAGCCAGGTCTGCCAGGTCGATGTCGCCATAGGCCCGCTCCAGCAGGCCGGCGACCTTGCGGGCGCGCGACATGGCGATGATCGGCACCGCCAGATCCGACAGCGGGTCCGAATCGACGAAGGCGCGGCGGATCTCGAACTCCAGCCGTTCGGAACTCCAGCCCAGGGCGGGACCGGCGGCGACGACCGCGCCCATGGAGGCGCCGCCGGCGAAGTCGATGGGGACCTTGGCCGCCTCCAGCGCCTTGATCGCGCCGATGTGGCAATAGGCGCGCGCCCCGCCGCCCGACAGGACCAGGCCGATGGAGGTGCCGGTGACGACGCGGGCGATGCGTTCGGCGTCGCCGGCCTGGCCCTCGACGCAGTGGAACCAGCGGTCTGGCTGCAGCGCGTCCAGCCAGACACGGGTGTTGGCCGGGTGATGCATGCGCGGATCGCGCAGCAGGATCAGGTCGGTCAGACGCCGCCCGTCGCCGAAGCCGTTGCGACGCGGCACGGCGGACGGCGGGGCCAGAAGCCCGCTGCCGACGATGAACATCCGGTCCACCTGGCGCGCGCACAGATTGGCCCAGGTCGGCTGATCCTGTTCGGCGACATAGAGGACATAGTCATGGTCGCCCTCGACGCGGTTGAACCAGTCCAGCGCCGAGCTGAGGGCCGACTGGTCGATGACCTGGCAGGTGAAGCCCATGGCCTGGATGGCGGCGGCGATGCGCTCGACGAAGGCGCGGATCGGGCGGGGGCGGGCCGAGACGAAGCCGAAGACGCTGGGCTCCGACGCGCCGGCGGTGCGCTCGCGGGCGCGATGGATCATCAGGCGCGACAGCTCGACCATCAGATCGGGTTCGGTGCGGGCGGCCTCGAAGAAGGCCTCGCGCGGCAGGGCCAGGATCTCGCTGTCCCTCAGGGCGACGACGGTGGCGGTGTGGGGCGTGCCGGCCAGCATGGCCATCTCGCCCACCGGCTCGCCCGTCTTGACCACGCCCAGCAGATGGGCGGGCTGGTCCGCCTCCATCCGAAAGACGCCCAGACGGCCCGAGCGGACCAGATACAGGGTGTCGGCCGGGTCGCCTTCGGAAAACAGCGGCTCGCCCCCGGTCAGGGCGAACCAGCTGGCCCGGTCGATCATCCGACCTTCGAAGATGCGCGCGAGCGATGCCGCCAGCGTGTCGGGACGAAGCGTGGCCATGATGGGGTTGTAGGCGAGATTCCAGCGCGGGTGAAACGGGTGTTTGGACATCGTCTCCTCCCCATTTAATGGGAGGAGACGCGGCTCATGGGAGGAGACGCGGCGCATCTGTGCGCCGTGACGGAGGGGGTTTCCCCACATCACAGGCGCCTGTGGGACTTCAAGAGCCCCTCCACCGCTTCGCGGTCCCCCTCCCCACGAGTGGGGAGGAGACGATGTTGAAGCCTTCGCGCGTTGCCCGTGACGGCGAGGGCGGGTAGAGCGTTCGGCTTCTCCCGCCCAGCCGAAGTTTCAGACCATGCACGACATCAGAGCCATTCGCGAGAACCCCCAGGTTTACGTGGCGGGCTGGTCGTCGCGCGGGGTGGACGAGCCGGACGGGCTGGTGGCGGACATCCTGCGGCTGGACGGCGAGCTGCGCCATGCCCAGACGACGGGGCAGGACGCCCTGGCCAAGCGCAATGCGGCCTCCAAGCTGATCGGCGCCGCCATGGGGCGCAAGGACATGGCCGAGGCCGATCGGTTGAAGGCCGAGGTCGAGGCGCTGAAGGGCGATATCGCGGCGGCGGCCGAGGTCGAGGCGCGCGTCGGCAAGGAGCTGCGCGACCTGCTGGCGGCGCAGAAGAACCTGGCGGCCGAGGATGTGCCCGACGGCGAGGACGAGGCGGGCAACGTCGAGGTCTCGACCTGGGGCGAGCCGCGTCGCACCGGTCCGGCCAAGGATCACGCTGACCTGGGCGAAGCCTTGGGGATGCTGGACTTCGAGGCGGCGGCGAAGATGTCGGGCGCGCGGTTCGCGGTGCTGAAGGGCCAGCTGGCGCGGCTGGAACGTGCCGTGGGTCAGTTCATGCTGGACCTGCAGACGGATCAGCACGGGTATCTGGAAGTGAATCCGCCGCTGCTGGTGCGGGACGAGGCAATGTTCGGGACCGGGCAGTTGCCGAAGTTTGAGGATGATCTTTTCTCGACACGCATCAGGCTAGAATCCGATGTGTTGTCGGCATTCTTCTCCACTTTGAGCCGGGATCGCATTTTGGCATCCATTGATCGCGAGCCTGGTGAAGGTGGAGGCCGCGTCAACCAGTCACTTGAGGACGCTTTCCAAGACTTTATGCGTGGCGGTGATCGTCGCCTCCTCATCCCCACCGCCGAAGTCTCCCTGACCAATCTCGTGCGCGAGACCATCCTGTCCGAGGACGAGGTGGCGACGCCGATCCGGATGACGGCGCTGACGCCGTGCTTCCGGGCCGAAGCCGGGTCTGCGGGGCGCGATACGCGCGGGCTGATCCGTCAGCACCAGTTCTCCAAGGTCGAGATGGTTTCGATCTCGCGGCCAGAGGACAGCGACGCCGAGCACGAGCGGATGACGGGCTGCGCCGAGGCGGTGCTGAAGGCGCTGGAGCTGCCGTTCCGGCGGATGCTGCTGTGCAAAGGCGATATGGGCTTTTCGGCGCAGAAGACCTTCGACCTGGAGGTCTGGCTACCCAGCCAGGGGACCTATCGCGAGATCAGTAGCTGCTCGAACTGTGGGGACTTCCAGGCGCGGCGCATGGATGCGCGGTTCAAGCGGGCCGGCGAGAAGAAGACCGAGTTCGTCCATACGCTGAACGGGTCGGGCCTGGCGGTCGGTCGCACGCTGGTGGCGATCATGGAGAACTATCAGCAGGAGGACGGGCGGATCGCGGTGCCGGCGGTGTTGCAGCCCTATATGGGCGGGTTGGAATTCGTCGGCGGCAGCCAATGATTTTTCCGCTCATCCCGGCGAAAGCCGGGACCCAGTGCTTTGGGCGAAAACCGCGTAATATTCTAGCGCCTTTGATCCAACGCACTGCCGAGCGACAGAACTGGGTCCCGGCTTTCGCCGGGATGAGCGGAGTTTAAAGTGCGTATTCTCCTGACCAACGACGACGGGATCGAGGCCGAGGGCCTGGCGTGTCTTGAGCGGATCGCGCGCACGCTGAGCGACGACGTGTGGGTTTGCGCGCCTGCGGTCGAGCAGTCGGGCAAGGGGCGGGGGATCACCCTGACCGAGCCGCTGCGGGTGATGAACCTGGGCGAGAAGCGGTTCGCGGTGACGGGGACGCCGACCGACTGCGTCGTGCTGGCGGTCAACGACCTGATGCCCGAGAAGCCGGACTTGGTGCTGTCGGGGGTAAACCGGGGGCACAATATCGGCGAGGACGTCAGCTATTCCGGCACGGTGGCGGGCGCGTTGCAGGGGATGGCGTTCGGCATCCGCTCCATCGCCCTGAGCCAGAGCCTGGAGCGGTTCCACGACGAGGTGGTGGCGCATTGGGAGACGGCCGAGGCGTTCGCGCCGGCGATCATCAGCCGCCTGCTGGACCAGAAATGGGCGCCGGGGGTGGTGATGAACCTGAACTTCCCCAACCGCCCACCGGAAGCGGTGGAGCAGGTCGAGGTGACGACGCAAGGGTTCCGCAACGTCGGCGAGATGCACGCGGTGCGGCGCGTCGATCTGCGCGGGCGCGACTATTACTGGATGAGCTTCCGGGGCGAAAAGCAGGAGCATGCCGAGGGCACGGACCTGAGGGCCATCGAGGAAGGGCGGATCTCGGTCACGCCGCTGCATATCGACCTGACGCATATGACCAGCGTGCATGATCTGAAGAAGGTGCTGGGCGGGGCGCCGCCTAAGACTGTGGCGAGCGCGGCATGAACCTGCACGACGACCGGGCCGGGCGCTTGATCCTGTCGCTGAGGCAGCAGGGGGTCACGGACCCGCGCGTGCTGAAGGCGATGGAGAGCATCGACCGCGCGGTCTTCGTGCATGAGAAGTTCCTGGATCAGGCGTGGGAGGATCAGGCCCTGCCGATCGACTGCGCCCAGACGATCAGCCAGCCCTATATCGTCGGCCTGATGACCCAGGCGCTGGAGGTGCAGGCGCGGCATCGTGTGCTGGAGATCGGCACCGGCAGCGGATACCAGTGCGCGGTGCTGAGCCGGTTGGCGCGCTATGTCTATTCGGTGGAGCGGTATCGCAGCCTGCTGGTCGAGGCGGAGGCGAAGCTGCGCACGCTTCAGATCGACAATGTCATCACCAAGCATGGCGACGGCGGCCTGGGCTGGGCCGAACAGGCGCCGTTCGACCGGATCATGGTCACGGCCGCGTCGCCGACGGAACCGACCGAACTGCTGAAACAGCTGAAGCCGAACGGGGTGCTTGTCGCGCCGGTGGGGCGGACGTCGGTGCAGATGCTGCACCGCTATGTGGGGCAGGGCGATGGCTCGTTCCATCGCGAGAGCCTGACGGAGGTGCGGTTCGTGCCCTTGGTCGAGGGGACCGCCAAGGAGGGGTGACGGTTGCAAAACGGCGTCGTCGGATACACTGTCACGATATGAACCGCGCCATTTTGCTATTGACGGCTCTCTGCTCGCTAGTGATCCCCTCGGCGGCGTCTGCACACCAATTTCTCGATTACTTTGATTATGGAAAGGCCGAGCTTTCGCCGCTTGGCTATCGTACAGCTCGCGACGTGATACGCTATGCAGGCGTCGGGCGATATGAAATCGTGATTACTGCATACCTAGACACGGCTGAAGATCGTGAATTCAGCGAAGAGCTTGCGATGAGCAGAGCGCAGTCGATGGCTAGCGAGCTGGTCAACCTTGGCGCAGACCCAGCCCGCATCAAGATGCGATCGGGGGGTATCGCTCTTGCGAAACCTACTCCCGATTATACTCCAGAGCCCCTCAACCGCCGTCTCGTCGTCGATCTGACCTGGCCCCGTTAACCTTCGCGCCCCAATTCCGCGATGATTGCGGGGTTGGCTTATGGGGCGCGAGCGGGCACACCGGGCGGGCGAGTTTAACCATGTGAGGAGCAGCCGGTGGCGGTGATTTCGGGCTGGATGAGAGCGGTTTTGATCGCGGGCGCGGCGCTGAGCACGGCGGCCTGTATCAGCTATCCGTCCGAGCCGCGCTATTCGACGCATGCGAACCCGGCGCCGGCCCCAGGCCAAGGATCGGGGCAGGGCGCCTATCCGCAGCAGCCAGCCTATCCGAACGGTCAGCAGAACCAAGCCTATCAGCCCGCTCCTTATGAATCGCCGCCGCCGGCCACGGCGCCGATCGGTCAGGTGGAAGGCGGGGCCTTGCCGCCGACCGTCAGCATGAATCCCGGTCAGCCAGCCTATCAACCGCCCGCGTATCAGCCGCCCTCCTATCCATCGTCGTCGGCCCCGGTTCGGCCCGGCGCGGCCTATGTCATTCAGCCGGGTGATACGATCTCGGGAGTGGGGCGTCGCTTCCAGACACCGGTGCAGACGCTGATCGACCTGAACGGCCTGGGGCCGCGCGGGGCGATTACTAACGGTCAGCGAATCATTCTGCCGGAAGCGGCGGTGGATACCGGGCGTGACCCTTATGCGACCGGCGGCTCGCCCGTCGGCGTGCTGGTGCCGAACAACGGCGTGATTCCGCCGCCGCCTCCGCCGCCGTCGGGCAATGCCGCTCTGCCGGTGCAATCGCGGCCCGTGACGCAGCCCCTGGCCCAAGGACCGACCCAGGACCCGGCGGCGCAGGGGCCGGCCGCAACGGGACAGCCGAACCTGCTGTGGCCCGTGCGGGGCGACATCGTGCGGCGGTTCGGCCCGGTCGGCATGGGCGAGCGCAACAACGGCGTGAACATCGGCGCCTCTGCAGGCGCGGCGGTCAGCGCGTCGGCGGCCGGACGCGTGGCCTATGTCGGCGACGATCTGGTCGGGCAGGGGCTGACGGTTCTGGTGGTCCACGCCAACGGCTGGCGCACGGTCTATGGCCATCTGGGTTCGGCGACGGTGAAGGATGGCGACGACGTGCGGGCCGGTCAGCAGATCGGCACCGTGGGTCTGACGGCCGGCGACGGACGCCCTTCGATCCACTTCGAGACCCGCCAGATGCGCGGCGACGACCCCGTCGCGATCGATCCCCTGACCGTATTGCCACGCTGATCGATTTAGTCGCGTTGCAATCCGCGAGGCGCGGCCCTAGGTTCCGCGCCTCGTTTTAATGGGGCGCCGACGAGGGCTGCCCCCCTTTTGCTTTGGAGACTACCCATGGGCGCTGAAGGCGGCTTGACGGCGCAACTGATCGGCTTCGCGCCCATCATCGGTATTTTCATCCTGTTCTACTTCCTGCTGATCCGTCCGCAGCAGAAGCGCGCCAAGGAACATGCAACGGCCATCGGCGCCGTCAAGCGCGGCGACACGGTCGTCCTGGGTAGCGGCATGATCGGCAAGGTCACCCGCGTCGAGGAGGCCGAGGTCAACGTCGAGATCGCGCCCAGCGTCAACGTGCGCGTGGTCAAGTCCATGATCGCCGAGGTGCGCAACCGCACCGCCATCGCCGCCAACGATTCCAAGGCCTGATACGCTCGCGTATCGCTGAACCGAGACCGCCCTCATGATTCAGCTGTCGCGCTGGAAAGTCATTCTCGTCGTCGTCGCGGCCGTGCTCGGCTGCCTGTTGGCGTTTCCGAACCTGCTTTCGGACTCCCAACGTGCGGCGCTGCCCGGCTTCATGCCCAAGAACAAGCTGAACCTGGGGCTGGACCTTCAGGGCGGCTCGTATCTGCTGCTGGAAGTCGACGTGCCGGCGATGCGCGAGAAGCGCGTCACCAACCTGATCGAAGACGTGCGCGTCACGCTGAACGGCGCGGGCATCGCCACAAACGGCTTCCAGCGCGAAGCGGGCGGCGTGGTCGTAACCCTGGCCAATCCAGCCCAGAGCGATGCCGCGTTCAAGGCGCTGCAGCAACTGGGCGGACAGGCGGGGGCGGGCGGCCAGGTCGAGCGCGCCGCTACGCGTCTGGGCGACAACCGCGTCCGCTTCGCCTACACCGACGCCGCACTGAACGGCATGGGCGCGACGGCCGTGGATCAGTCGATCGAGGTGGTGCGCCGCCGGATCGACAGCCTGGGGACGCGCGAACCCTCCATCACCCGCCAGGGCACGGACCGGATCGTGGTCCAGGCGCCGGGCGAGAGCGATCCGACCAAGCTGGAAGAAGTCATCGGCCAGACGGCCCAGCTGACGTTCCAGATGGTGGACGTCGAGAACTCGGTCACCGAGGCCCAGGCGGGCCGCGTGCCGCCCGATTCCGAACTGCTGGTCGGCGAGGACGGCACCCCCTATCTGGTCAAGAAGCGCGTGCTGGTGTCGGGCGAAAACCTGACCCGTGCAGGCGTCGGTTCGGACCAGAGCGGCCGCCCCGCCATCGATTTCCGCTTCGACGGCGCCGGCGCACGCCGGTTCGGCGAGGCGACCGCCGCCAATCTTCAGAAGCCGTTTGCGATCATCCTGGACGGCAAGGTCATCTCCGCCCCGACCATCCAGAGCGCGATTACCTCGGGATCGGGTCAGATCACAGGCACTTTCTCCATTCAGGAAGCGGCGACCCTGGTGAACCTGCTGAACGGCGGGGCCCTGCCGGCGCCGCTGAACGTCGAGGAACGTCGGACCGTGACGGCCGAGCTGGGTGCGGACGCGGTCTCCGCCGGCGCCCTGTCGACCGGCGTGGGCTTCGCCATCATCGTGCTGTTCATGATCCTGGCTTACGGCTTCCTGTTCGGCGGCGTGTCCGTGGTGGGTCTGGTGCTGAACGGCGTGCTGATCGTGGCCGCCATGTCGCTGACCCAGGCGACGCTGACATTGCCGGGCATCGCAGGTCTGATCCTGACCTTTGCGGTCGCGGTGGACGCCAACGTGCTGATCTACGAGCGGATGCGTGACGAGGCCCGATCGGGCCGCAGCGTCATCGCGTCGATGGACGCCGGCTTCAACAAGGCCATGGGCACCATTATCGACGCCAACCTGACGACCTTGGTCGCGGCGGGCATCATGTTCGCCTTCGGTCAGGGACCGGTGCGCGGATTCGCCTGGACCCTGACCATCGGTGTCTTCACCTCGGTCTTCTCTTCGGTCCTGGTCGCCCAGGTCCTGCTCGGGTATTGGCTCAAGACGGCCAAGCCCAAAAAACTGCCGATCGCGGAGTGATGGCGATGCGTGGATGGCCCCTCATCAAACTGCTGCCGCAGAAGACGAACTTCCATTTCGTCAAATACGCCCGTTTCGCCGGTGTCCTGTCGGTTATCCTGTGCGTCGCGGCGATCGTGTCGTGCTTCTATCCCGGCCTGAACATGGGCATCGACTTCCGGGGCGGCGCCTCGATGGAAGTGTCGAAGCCAGCCGGTCAGGTGATCGAGCTGGACCGCGTGCGCGAGACGGTCAACGGCCTGAACCTGGGCGATGTCCAGGTGCAAGGCATCGCGCGCCGCGACACCAATGTGGACGACGGCTCCACCGCCATCCTGCGCTTCCAGGTGCCGGAAGGCCGTGACCAGACCCAGGTCGTCAATCAGGTCGAGGGCGCCATCAGTCAGGCGGTTGGCGAAGTCAGCTATTCTGGCGTCAGCGTCGTTGGCTCCAAGGTTTCGGGCGAACTGTTCACCTCGGGCGTCCTGGCCCTGGGCGTCGCGATCGCTCTGATGTTCCTCTACATCTGGTTCCGGTTCGAGCCGCAGTTCGGCTTCGGCGCCGTGGTCGGCCTGCTGCACGACGTGATCCTGACGTTCGGGCTGATCGTGCTGTTCAAGCTGGAGTTCAGCCTGAACATGGTCGCCGCCGTCCTGACCGTCATCGGCTATTCGATGAACGACACCGTCGTCGTGTTCGACCGTCTTCGTGAGAACCTGCGCAAGTACAAGACCATGCCGCTGCGCGACGTGATCGACCTGTCGCTGAACGAGACCCTGTCGCGGACCATCATCACTGGCGTAACCGCCGTCATGGTGCTTGCGGCCTTGGCCATCTTCGGCGGCGAAGCCCTGTTCGGCTTCTCCATCGCCCTGATGTTCGGCATCATCATCGGCACCTATTCGTCGATCTACGTCGGCGCGCCGATCATCCTGCTGTGGGGCGTCAAGCGCGGCGCCTTGGCCGACGACGCCAAGCCGGTGAAGCTGGGCATGGCCAGCCGGCCGTAGGTCTTAGATCATCGTCGAGAAAACGGGCCGTCCTTGCATTTGCGAGGGCGGCCTTTTTCTTGGGCGTCGTCCATGCAAGGCTGGGCTCATGAAAGCTCTCGCCTATGTCGCCACCGCCATCGCCCTGACCAGCGCCCTGTCCGCCTGCACCGACAGCAAGCGCGCCCGCAACGACGCCACCTGGAGCGACAAGCCGGCGGACATCACCTGCTGGACCTATGGAGTCGAGAACTTCAAGGGACGGTCGACCGGCAAGGTCGAGTATGACGATGGCGGCCGGATCTCGTTCGTGGACGCGGCGAACAATCGCTACACCACCATCGATGGCGATTGCCGCGTCGTCTACACCCAGCCGGCGAAATGAGGGGGAGTTAGCGGCAGGCCGCTTTGGCTTCCTCAGCGATCTGATCAGCGATAGCTTCATCGATCGGACCCAATAGGACCTCGGACCCTAGACTGTGCCCTCGGCCGTCATGCGAGACGAAGCGGACGCGGTCCGGGGCCAAAACACCGGATGCAGCCCGGCGTTGGTGCTCTTCTCGAACCTGAGAATCCAGGCTGCCGTAATGCAGCATCATGGGTGCACCCCATGCAGCGAACATTGAAGCGATGGGCCTTTCGTCCGTGAACCAGGACTTCCACCAGCCATAGCTGAATGCCGGAGTCTGAGCACTGGGGTAGGGAGCGTCGTCGGCTTGGGCCAGGGCGGCGGTTTTAGCTTGTTCGTACATTGTCGTCTGCACCATTCGCACCAAGGCGATTTCCTCGGCGCTCCAGGCGCCGTCGGGCTGGAGGAATGGCTCCAGCCGGCCGAAGACGCCGGAGGGCGTGGTCTGCCAGTTCCTGCGGACCTCATCGTTGGTGACGACGCCGTCGCGGTCTTCGTCCATCATCAGAAGCGAATCCGCATCCCGACCCGTCGATTGCCATTTGACGGCGGAGATCTTGCTCTCCAGGGGTGCGCCCATGCCAATGATCAGGTCGGGTGCAGGCTGATTGCCGCGATCCGCGATGCCGGCGACGTGAACCGCGCCCTCGGAATGGGCGAAGATAACCACGCATCTGGCGTTTAGGCCGGCCGAAGATCGGGCCCACGCCAGGACCGCTTCGGTGTCCAGGCTCAGATTGTCAGCCGTGACGCCGGGGATGGCCTGGGCGTCTACAGCCGAGGCAGGCGGAGCGCCGTAAATCACGCCGCGCCGATCATAGCGGACCGCGGTCAAGCCGCGTGCGGCGAACCTCTGGCCCAGATCCTTGAAGACGGCGTCCCTCGACGTTCCCGAGCGGCCGAACTTCATGTCACGATCAAAGGCCCCGGTGCCGGCAACCAGTATGACGGCCCCGACCGGATCACCTGTCGGAGTGTCGGTCACGCCGTTCAGCACATAGCCGTCGGCCGAGTTGACCGAGAAGGGCTCGGGGGCGGTTTCTGCCGCGGTGAGGGCGGCCATTACAGTCCAGAGTGCAAGCACGACGTTCCCCCATTTAAATGGTCATCTGAACGGACGCGCGGTCTTCATGCAAGCCTGGAGTGTGTTGGGGGCGGAGATCGAAACCTCCGCCCGGGTTCGATCAGCGCAGCGAGGCGGCGAAGCGCTGGATGCGGGTGCAGGCTTCTTCCAGCACGGCGTCCGAGGTGGCGTAGCTGATGCGGAAATAGGGGCTGAGGCCGAAGGCCTCGCCCTGGACCACGGCCACGCCCTCTGCGTTCAGCAGTTCGGCGGCGAAGGTGGAATCACCGTCGATGACCACGCCGGTCTCCGTCGTCTTGCCGATCAGGCCGGCGATGGACGGATAGACGTAGAAGGCGCCCTCGGGCGTGGCGCAGGTGATGCCCGTGGCCTGGTTCAGCATCGAGACGACCAGGTCGCGGCGTTGCTCGAAGGCGGCCTTGCGTTCAGGGATGAAGTCCTGGGTTCCGTTCAGGGCCTCGACCGCCGCCCACTGGCTGATGCTGGCGGGGTTCGAGGTCGTCTGGCTGGCCACCTTGCGCATCAGGTCGATCAGCGGCTTGGGACCGCCAGCGTAGCCGATGCGCCAGCCGGTCATGGCGTAGGCCTTGGAGACGCCGTTGACCGTCAGTGTACGGTCGATCAGATCCGGGGCCACCTGGGCGATGGTGGTGTATTCGAAGTCGCCATAGACGAGGTGTTCGTACATGTCGTCGGTCAGCACCCAGACATGGGGGTGGCGACGCAGGACCTCGGCCAGGGCTTCCAACTCGGCGCGCGTATAGGCGGCGCCGGTGGGGTTGGAGGGGCTGTTCAGGATCAGCCATTTCGTGCGTGGCGTGATCGCGGCCTCCAGCACGGCGGGCAGCAGCTTGAAGCCGTCCTTTTCCTCGCCGATCACGGTGACGGGCTCGCCGCCGGCCAGCAGCACCATGTCGGGATAGCTTACCCAGTAGGGCGCAGGCACGATGACCTCGTCGCCGGGGTTCAGGGTGGCGACCAGGGCGTTGAAGATGACGGGCTTGCCGCCCGGCGCGACGTGGATGTTCGCCGCCGTGTAGTCGAGGCCGTTCTCGCGCTTGAACTTGGCGACGATGGCGGCCTTCAGCTCGGGCATGCCGTCGGCGTCGGTGTATTTGGTCTCGCCGCGATTGATCGCGTCGATGGCGGCCTGTTTGATATTTTCGGGGGTGTCGAAATCTGGCTCTCCCGCGCCCAGACCGATCACGTCGCGACCCTCGGCTTTAAGCTTTCGCGCCTGGGCGGTCACGGCGATGGTGGCCGAAGGCTTGACGCGGGCGAGGGCGGAAGATTGCAGGCTGGACATGACTATCCCGTGGGTTTTGGAAGATTCTTGCCTGGGGAGGGCGGGGTTGTTTACGCGCGGTCGCGGCGCGGGACAATGCGCTGACGCTCGCCAATGCGCAGAGGGGGTGATAAGCGGCGCCTCTGATGCGCTGGATCATCGATTTCCTGTCGAACATGGAGGCGCGTCGCTGGCGCGCCGTGCTGGCGACGGCGCTGCTGCTGGGCGCGATGATCGCCCTGTTCGCCGTGGGCAAGAGCCAGCTGGGGCTGGAGGCCGAGGGACGGCTGGAGGACTGGCTGGCGGGGTTCCGTCAGGGGCCGTGGGGCCTGGTCGCCGCCATCGTGGTGTTCACCGTCTCGGCCTTCTTCGGCGCGCCGCAGTTCATATTGATCGCCGCCTGCGTCGTGGCGTTCGGACCTTGGTTCGGGTTTCTCTACAGCTGGATCGCCACCGTGGTGTCGGCGGGCGTCACCTATTGGCTGGGGCGCGGGCCGACGGCGAGGCTGCTGGAACGGCACGGCGGTCGGACGGTGGGACGGCTGACGCGGTTCGTCGGCAAGAACGCCTTCTACGCCAGCTTCATGATCCGAAATGTGCCCTCGGCGCCCTTCATCGTCGTCAACATGGCGTTCGGCGCGGCGCGGGCGTCGTTTCCGGGGTTCCTGACGGGCTGTGCGCTGGGTGTCTTGCCCAAGACGGCGCTGGTCGCCTTCTTCGGCGGGTCGTTCATGACGGCGGTCAGTGGTGATGGGATATGGACGTCGGCCATCCT
This sequence comes from Brevundimonas sp. AC546, assembly GCF_979258305.1. Classification (NCBI taxonomy): domain Bacteria; kingdom Pseudomonadati; phylum Pseudomonadota; class Alphaproteobacteria; order Caulobacterales; family Caulobacteraceae; genus Brevundimonas; species Brevundimonas sp. AC546. Next base: position 718,346 of record NZ_OZ409849.1, on the reverse strand, counting down.
GGCGGGCGTCGCGCTGGCCTGGCTGGTTCTGATGCTGGTGGTGCGTGAACTGGTGAAGCGGCGCGAGATTGCGCGAGGAGATTGAGATGCTGAAGCTGTATTATTCGCCCGGCGCCTGCGCCATGGCCTCGCATATCGCGCTGGAAGAGGCGGGGGCGGAGTATGAGGCGGTCAAGGTCGATCTGAAGAGCGGCGAGCAGAAGACGCCGGAGTATCTGGCGATCAATCCGGCGGGCGTGACGCCGGCCCTTGTGACGGACGAGGGCGTGCTGACCGAGAACCTGGTCATCATGGGATACGTCGCTCAGACCTATCCAGAGGCGAAGCTGGCGGACAACCAGTCCAGCTTCCACTTCGGCAAGATGCAGTCGTTCAACGGCTTCCTGGGCGCGTCACTGCATCCGGCCATCGCGCGCGCCATGTTCGCTAGACCGCCGTTGGAAGGCGAGGCCAAGGAGGCAGCGCTGGAAGCCGCCCTAGTCAAATATCGGCTGGTGGAGGACGCGCTGTTCAAGGGGCCGTGGGCGATGGGCGACACCTATACGGTCGCTGACGGCTATCTGAGCGTCTTCACGCGTTGGGGGCGTCAGGCTGGCTTTCTAGATACGGCGCGCTTTCCGAAACTGAACGATCACCTGGATCGTATTCAGGCGAGACCGGCAGTTCAGCGGGTTCTGGCCGCCGAAGGATTGTCCGCCGTCTGACGATCAGGCGTTGCTGGATGAGAGACCGCTTGTCCCCCATCCACAGGCCCGCTGCGCGGCTGTGCCGATATGATATGACGAGACTGTCATCGGGGCTTGTATTCCCGGTTTCATACAGGCACACCCGCCGCTAGTAGGCGTGGCGAAGACGATCAGGAACTGCCCGGCGTGGGGATGTCAGGGCAGTTGGGGCGTCGCCAAGTCGACTGAGACAATCTAGACGCCCTGCCAGCTAACAACGGTATCGATTCCCATGAGCTTCTCCCTTTTCGGCGCGATCTCCAATGACATCGCGATGGACCTGGGCACCGCCAACACCCTGATCTACATGAAGGGCAAGGGCATCGTCCTGAACGAGCCGTCGGTCGTGGCGCTGCGCAATGTCGGGGGACGCAAGGTCGTTCACGCCGTGGGCATAGAGGCCAAGCAGATGCTGGGCCGCACCCCCGGTCACATGGAGGCCATCCGCCCCATGCGTGACGGCGTCATCGCCGACTTCGAAGTCGCCGAAGAGATGATCAAGCACTTCATCCGCAAGGTTCATAACCGCAAGGGTTTCGTGAACCCCAAGATCATCGTCTGCGTGCCGTCCGGCGCCACGGCGGTCGAGCGTCGCGCGATCAACGACAGCTGCCTGAACGCCTCGGCCCGCCGCGTGGGTCTGATCGACGAGCCGATGGCCGCTGCGATCGGCGCCGGCCTGCCGATTCACGAGCCGACCGGCTCGATGGTCGTCGACATCGGCGGCGGCACGACGGAAGTCGCCGTCCTGTCGCTGTCGGGCATCGTCTATTCGCGCTCGGTCCGTGTCGGCGGCGACAAGATGGACGACAGCATCATCAGCTACATGCGTCGCAACCATAATCTGCTGATCGGCGAGACCACCGCCGAACGCATCAAGAAGGACATCGGCACCGCCCGTATCCCGGCCGACGGCGAAGGCTTGTCGATCGAGGTCAAGGGACGCGACCTGATGCAGGGCGTGCCGCGCGAAGTCCGTATCTCGGAACGCCAGGCTGCCGAAGCCCTAGCCGAACCGGTCACGCAGATCATCGAGGCCGTCAAGGTCGCGCTGGAAGCCACGCCGCCGGAACTGGCCGCCGACATCGCCGACAAGGGCATCATGCTGACGGGCGGCGGCGCTCTGCTGCGCGGCCTGGACGTCGAGATCCGCGACCACACCGGCCTGCCGGTCTCGGTGGCGGACGATCCGCTGTCGTGCGTCGCCATCGGCTGCGGCCGCGTGCTGGAACACCCGCGCTGGATGAAGGGCGTGCTCGACTCCGCGCTCTGATCCGTTCATCGCGGCCAGGCGAGAGCTTGGCCGCAAATCCTTGTCAGGCCTGCGTGATCGAGGTTCCATTCCGGCCTTGATCCTGCGATAGGCAGGCTGAGCGGCAGGGGGCGTCCTGCCGATTCCAACCCTTTGAGTGGAAGGTCGCCCGTGGCGTTTCGCGACGGCCCTTTTGAAAACATCAAGGTGCCGCTGGCGTGGACCGCTGCGGTAGTCGTCGTCGTGGCTGTCATCGGGGCGATCGTCCTGTTGCTGGGCGACCGAACGACGCCCGAGGGCGGCTCCAGCATGGGCGCGGCACGGGGCGGGTTCGAAGCGGCGGCGGGGCCGGTCGGCGGCGTGTTCGCCGCCCCGGTGCGCTGGGCCGGGGCGGCTCGCGACTATGTCGGCGGCTACTTCTTCGCCGTGGGCGAGAACCGTCGCCTGAAGGCCGAGATCGTAGAATTGCGTGGCTGGCGCGACGAAGCGATTGCACAGAAGAACGTCAATGGTCGTTACGAGGCCCTGCTGGGTCTGCGCACCGAGCCGGCTGTCGCCATGGCGACGGGACGGGCGATCTCGGATGCACGCGGGCCGTTCAATCGGGCCAAGCTGCTCGACGTGGGTTCGGCCAAGGGCGTGCGGATCGGCAACCCGGTAGTCACCGAACATGGACTTGTCGGACGGATCACCGGCGTGACCAGCGGCGTCAGTCGGATGGTTCTGCTGACGGATGTGGCGTCGCGCACACCGGTCATGATCGAGCGCACCGATGCGCGGGCCATGCTGACCGGCGATGGCGGCGATAGTCCGCGCCTGGAGTTCATTCGCGGATCGGGTTCGATCCAGGCGGGCGACAGAATCCTGAGTTCGGGCGATGGCGGCGGTTTGCCGCGCGGTCTGCCGGTAGGGGTGGCGGCCAAGGGCATCGACGGCGCCTGGCGTGTGAAACTGTTCAGCGATCACGGCGCGGTGGACTATGTCCGCGTGCTGCTGTTCCAGACGTTCGGCCAACTGGTCAGCCCCGACGCCCTGAACGCACCGCCGCTGGCGGGCCTGACGACGGCTCCGGAGCCGAACGCGGCCGAGGTCGGGGCCATCCGCGACGCCGCCGCGCGCCGTCTGGCGGCGCAGCAGGCCCAGGCCGAACGTGCTCGCGCCGCCGCGGCTGTTCCCGTCACGCCGACAACTGCGCCGTCAACGACGGCCAGCGCCGCACGGCCTGCGGCAACGTCGAGACCAGCCGCTACACCGCCTGCGCCTGCTTCGACGCCGCCGGCCTCGACGGATGTGCCGGGGGGCGTCGCGTGAGACGGCCGGTCGCGGTCCGCGTCGTCGGACCTCTGCAGTGGATCGTCTATCCGGCGCTGATCGCCATCGCCGCCACGGTCCTTCTCGCCACACCGATCCAGATGTTCGGCCTGCATTTGCCGGAGCCGGTCATTCCGATGGTGCTGGCCTTCGCCTGGCCGTTGATCCGGCCGTCGATGACGGCGCCGGCGGTGCTGTTTCTGGTCGGGCTGTTTCTCGACCTGTTCTGGAATGCGCCCTTTGGCTTGTGGGCGCTGTGCCTGATGGCGGTCTATGGGACGGTGCTGCTGTCGCGCAATCTGCTGGCCGGGCATGAGGGGCTGATCCGCTTCGGGGCCTATGCCGCCTGCACCCTGGGCGCCTTTCTGCTGGCCTATCTGGTGGTGACGATGCGAGCGACGAATGCGCCGGCTCTGCTGCCGCTGTTCCTGCAGATCGCGCCCACGCTGCTGCTGTTTCCGATCGCCAACTGGATGTTGGAGCGGTTCGACGACGGGGATATTCGGTTCAGATGAGCGGCGAACCCTCCATCTTCTTTGCGGACGTCAACGAGCGGCAGGGGTCGTTCCTGCGGCGGACCTTCGTGCTGGGCGGCGCGGCGGCGCTGGGCATCACGGCGCTGATCGGGCGGCTGGGCCAGCTTCAGGTCGTGCAGGCCCAGGAATATGCGACCCTGTCGTCGCAGAACCAGTTCAACTTCCGCATGGTCCCGCCGCCGCGCGGCCTGATCAAGGATCGCAACGGCGTCGTCATCGCCGGCAACCGTCCCAGCTTCCGGGTGCTGGTCGTGCGCGACGAGACCAAGGATCTGGACCAGACGCTGGACCTGCTGGGGCGGGTGCTGCCCGATACGCTGGAGCGGCGACGCGCCATAATCCGCGACGTCAATGCGGCGTCCAAGTTCAACCCCGTGCCGGTCAAGAGCGACCTGACCTGGGAAGAATTCGCCAAGGTCAACCAATACGCCAACGAGCTGCCGGGCGTGATGGTCGATATGAACGAGGCGCGATACTATCCGTTCGGCGGGTCGTTCGCTCACGTCATCGGTTATGTGGCCAAGGTGTCGGACCGCGACGTCAAGGCGATCCGCGACAAGGGCGAGCAGCCGCCGGCCCTGTTGTTCAACCCCAGCTTCCGCATCGGACGGCAGGGTGTCGAAAAGGCATTGGACCTGTCGCTGCGCGGTGAGCCGGGCGGCAACCGGGTCGAGGTGGATGCCCGCGGGCGCGTGGTCGCGGAGGATATCGGCGGATCGCGGCCGGCGGTTGCTGGCAAGGAAGTCATCCTGACGCTGGATGCCGATGTGCAGAACCGGGCGTTGGAGGTGTTCGGCGACGAGTCCGGCGCCTGTGTCGTCATGGACGTGCGCAACGGCGACATCCTGTGCATGATGTCCGCGCCGTCGTTCGACCCGAACCTTTTCGTCGGCGGGGTCCCAACCAAGACCTATCGCGCGCTGGCGGATTATGAGCGCAAGCCTTTGCTGGACAAGACGATCAACGGGACCTTCCCGCCGGGATCGACCTTCAAGCCGACGACGGCGCTGGCTCTGCTTGAGGCGGGCGTCGATCCTAACATCACGGTCTTCTGCTCAGGCTCGTATCGGACCGGCAACAGAACGCAGCGGTGCTGGGGTCGTCACGGGGTGCAGAACATGCACAACGCGATCAAGAACTCCTGCGACGTCTATTTCTACGCCATGTGCAACCGCGCGGGCGTGGACAATATCCGCAAGGCCGGGCTGGCGGTCGGGTTCGAGCACACGTTCGACATCGGGGTGGATAACCAGAAGAAGGGGCTGCTGCCCTCGACCGAATGGAAGGCGCGCACCTTCCCGCGCGATCCGGTCTGGCATCCGGGCGAGACGACCTCGGTGGCGATCGGGCAGGGGGCGATCACGGTCAATGCGCTGCAGTTGGCGGTCATGACCTCACGCTTGGCGAACGGCAAGAAGGCGCTGCAACCACGCCTGATCAAGTCGATCGGCGGCGTCGAACAGCCCAGCGGCGCCGAGGCGCCCGATCTGCCATTCAAGCCCGAACATATTGAATATGTGCGCCAGGGCATGATCGCCGTGGCAAACGATCGATCCGGCACGGCCTATCGTCAGAGCCAGCTCGGGCTGGGCGACATCCAGATGGCGGGCAAGACCGGCACGGCCCAGGTCCGCAACTATGGCACCGGGTCACGCAAGAGCGAGATCTGGGCGCTAAAGGACCACAACCTGTTCGTCGCCTTCGCCCCGGTCGATGCGCCGAGATACGCCGTCGCCATCATCGTCGAACACGGCGGCAAGGGCGGGGCGACCGCCGGCGCGCCGCGCGCCCGCGAAGTGATGCGCACGGTCCTGCTGAAGGATCCCGACATGCGGGCGCGGATCGAGCGGCCGTTGCCGCCCGAACCGACCGGCGCCGCCATCGTCGAGGATGGCGTGGTCGGCGCTGCGCCCGAGCCGGATGTTGTGGCGACGTCTCAAGCCGCTCGATCTGCACCCACGACGACCAGCGGGCCGCGTCCTTATTTGTCCGAGCCTGGCCGTTGACCGCCTCGGCGCTTTCACGGCCCGGCGAGCGCGAACGCGTCTCGACCAAGATCGGCCAGATCGACTGGCGGCTGACGGCGCTTCTGTGCGTCGTGTCAGGCACCGGCGCACTGATGCTGTATTCGGTGGCGGGCGGGTCGTGGTCGCCGTGGGCGGCGAAACACCTGATCCGTTTCGGCATGTGTCTGGCGCTGATGCTGGCGCTGTCGATGATCAACATCCGCTACTGGTTCGCGTTGGCCTATCCGATCTATGGCATGGCGCTGTTCATGCTGGCCCTGGTCGAGACGCCGCTCGGGTATACTGCCTTGGGGGCGACGCGCTGGCTGGACCTGGGCTTCACCCGCATTCAGCCGTCCGAGATCATGAAGATCGGTGTCGTTCTGGCGCTGGCGCGCTGGTATCACGGCGCCTCGGCCAAGGAGGCGAGCTTTCACTGGAAGCTGATCTTCCCGGTCGGGATCATCGGCTTGCCGTTCCTGCTGGTCGCGCACCAGCCCGACCTGGGGTCCGCCATGCTGATCGGCATGACGGGGGCGGCGATCATGTTCGTCGCCGGGCTGAGCTGGCGAATCATCCTGCCCCTGATCATCGCCGCAGCCGTGCTGGTCCCGCCCTATGTGATGTTCGGCATGCACGATTATCAGCGCCACCGCGTGCTGACCTTCCTGAACCCCGAGGCCGACATGTCGGACAAGGGCTATCAGATCGTGCAGTCCAAGATTGCCATGGGCTCGGGTGGACCGCTGGGGCGGGGGTTCGGCCTAGGCAGCCAGAGTCAGCTGGAGTTCCTGCCCGAGCGCCAGACCGACTTCATCTTCGCCGCCTTCGCCGAGGAGTTCGGCTTCGTGGGCACCTTCACCCTGCTGGCCTGCTATGCGGCCATCATCCTGATCTCGCTGAGGATCGCCTCCCTGTCGCACAGCCACTTCGGGCGATTGGCGGCGTCGGGGGTAACGGCGACGTTTGCGCTGTATGTGCTGATCAATGGGGCGATGGTGATGGGGCTAGCGCCCGTGGTGGGCGTGCCGATGCCGCTGCTGTCCTACGGCGGCACCGTCATGCTGACCGTCATGATCGGGTTTGGCCTGGTGATGGCGACGCGGGTTCACCGCTACGCCGAACTGCCCAAGGGCCACGGGCTGATCTGACGTTACGTCAGCTAAGTGATCGGCATTCAGGTTTCGCTTTCTAAGGCGAGGATTTCCCGGATAAGGTCGCTTCCAACGATGTCTCGCATCGGCTTCGGTCGATCAGCGACGCACGCCATGGGAGACGATGGATGACCGAGCTGGAGCAATTCCGCGCCGAGACGCGCGCCTGGCTGGAGGCGAACTGCCCGGCCGAATGTCGCGGGCCGATGGCCGACGACGAGATGATCTGGGGCGGGCGCGACGCCACGTTCAAAACGCCGGCGCACAAGCTGTGGCTGGAGCGGATGGGCGCGCGCGGCTGGACGGCGCCGGAGTGGCCGGCGGAATACGGCGGTGGGGGATTGAGCCGCGAGGAGGCCAAGGTGCTTGCTTCCGAACTGCGGCGCATCAAGGCGCAGCCGGCCTTGGCGAGTTTCGGGGTCTGGATGCTGGGCCCGGCGCTGCTGGCGTTCGGGACCGAGGAGCAGAAGAAGCGGTTCCTGCCCGAGATCGTGCGCGGAGAAATCCGCTGGTGCCAGGGCTATTCCGAACCGGGCGCCGGGTCGGATCTGGCGGCCATCCAGACGCGTGCCGAGGATCGGGGCGACCACTGGATCGTCAACGGTCAGAAGATCTGGACCTCATACGCCGACAAGGCCGACTGGATCTTCTGTCTGGTGAGGACAGACCCCGACGCGCCCAAGCATACGGGGATCAGCTTCGTGCTGTTCGACATGAAGACGCCGGGCGTCACGACGCGGCCGATCACCCTGATCAGCGGCAAGTCACCCTTCTGCGAGACCTTCTTCGACGATGTGCGGGTGGAGAAGGAGAACCTGGTCGGGACGCTGAACCGGGGCTGGGACGTGGCCAAATATCTGTTGGCGCACGAGCGGACGATGATCGGCGCCATGGGCGAGGTCGGCGGCGGGCGGCCCGTGGGGCAGGTGGCGATGGACGCCATCGGCGCTGATGAGGCCGGCCGACTGGACGAGCCGATGCTGCGCGCCCGGATCGCGGATCTGGAGATCGATGCGGCGGCCTTCCGTTTGGCCATGGAGCGGGTCGGGGATCAGGTGAAGGCCAAACAGGCGCATCCGGCCATCGCCTCGATGCTGAAATACTATGGGTCCGAGCTGAACAAGCGGCGCCACGAACTGCTGATGGCGGCGGGCGGCGCCGATGCGCTGGAATGGGAGGGCGAGCGGTCGCACGACGGCAAGACGGCGCGCGACTGGCTGCGCACCAAGGCTAATTCCATCGAGGGCGGCACCAGCGAGGTTCAGCTGAACATCATCGCCAAACACCTGCTGCAACTGCCGGGAGCCTAGAGCCCCTCCGTCACGGCGCAAGATGCGCCGCGCCACCTCCCCATCGCTTCGCGACAGGGAGGAGACCGTCTCCTCCCCACGTCAATGGGGAGGGGGACCACGAAGTGGTGGAGGGGTTCTTCCGCCACACAGCCCTGGGACCCAAATGCCGCTGATCCTGACCGAAGAACAGACGATGTTGCAGGATGCCGCCGACGGCTTCCTGAACGAGCAGGCGCCGATCGCGCATATGAGGAAACTGCGGGACGGACGCGACGCCGACGGGGTGTCGCGCGACCTGTGGCGCGCGTTCGGCGAGATGGGCTTCGCCGGCGTCATCATTCCCGAGGCGCTGGGCGGCATGGGGTTGGGCGCCGTCGAGGCGGGCGTGATCGCCGAGAGCCTGGGGCGCACCCTGACGCCGTCGCCGTATCTGGGATCGTCGATCCTGTCGGCCAAGGTGCTGATCGAGGGCGGATCGCAGGCGCAGCAGGCGTGGCTGCCCAGGATCGCGGCGGGCGAGGCCATCCTGGCCCTGGCGGTGGACGAGGGCGCCAAACATACGCCGTCGCGGATCACGACGCGGGCCGAGCGGGCGGGTAATGGTTTCAAACTGAATGGGGCCAAGGCTTTCGTGCTGGACGGCCATGTGGCGGACGCGGTGATCGTGGTGGCGACGGCGGATGAGGGAACGACATTGTTCCTGGTCGATCCGGCGACGGCGGGGGTCGCAGTCGAACGCACGATGATGGTCGATGCGCACAACGCCGCGCGGATCACGCTGAACGACGTGGCGGTCGACGCCGATGCGGTGATCGGCGCGGTCGGGGGCGGGGAGGCGTTGCTCGACGGCGCGCTGAGCCTGGGGCGGGCCTGTGCGGCCTCCAGCCTGACGGGCGCGGGCGATCAGGCGTTCAAGACGACGCTGGACTATCTGCGGACCCGCAAACAGTTCGGCAAGCTGATCGGCGAGTTTCAGGCGCTGCAACACCGGGCCGCGCACCTGTTTTCCGAACTGGAGCTGGCGCGGGCGGCGACCATCGGTGCGCAGCTGGCTATCGACGAGGCGCGCGAGGATGCGTCGCTGGCGGCCTCCATCGCCAAGGCCAAGGCCGGGCGTGTCGCTGAGCTGGCGGTGCAGGAGGCGGTTCAGATGCACGGCGGCGTCGGCATGACCGACGAGTTCGACGTGGGCCTGTTCATGAAGCGGGTGCGGGTGCTGAACGAACTGCTGGGCGACGCCGGTTTCCACGCCGAACGCGTGGCGCGGGCGCAGGGGTTCTAGGTTCGGCTCTGGCCGGCCTTCTCGCTCCACAGGTCCAGGTCCGGCTCACGGCCGATCAGGGCCAGGCCGGCGGCGATGGATTCGAACTCGCCGCCGGTCTCGATCCGCTCGGAGCCGAAACGGCTCTGGAAGATGGCGCGCACGGCCGGCACGAAGGAGGTGCCGCCGGTCAGGAAGACCCGGTCGATGGCGTCGGGGGCCAGGCCGCTGCGGGCCATGGCCTCGTCCACGGCGCCTTCGATGGCGGCCAGTTCCGGTGCGATCCAGCGTTCGAAATCGGCGCGGGCGACCGGCTTTTCGATATGGACGCCGCCGGCCTGGAACAGGAAGGTGGCGGTCTCGTCGGCCGACAGGGCCATCTTCAGCGTGGAGACGGCGCGGTAGAGGTCGTGGCCGTGGTTGTCGTCCAGCACCTCAATCAGACGCTCGATCTTCTCCGGCTCCAGGGCTGTGCGGGCCAGGGATCGGATGTCGCGCATGTCCCGCGAGGCGCGCAGCAGGGCCAGTTGGTCCCAGCGCGCGAAGGCTGAATAATAGCGTTGCGGGATCGGCAGTTGTTTGCCGACCGAGCTGTAGAGACCGCCCTTGCCCAGTTCGGGCGAGACCAGCTGGTCGATGATCCGATAGTCGAAAGCGTCGCCCGCCACGCCGACGCCCGAGCGGGCCAGAGGCGTCGAGCGCAGGCCGTCGTCCGTCCGCTCGAACCGGATGATGGAAAAGTCGCTGGTGCCGCCGCCGAAATCGGCGACCAGGACCGTGGCGTCCTCCTTCAGCTGACGCGCGAAATAGAAGGCGGCGCCGACCGGCTCGTGCGCATAGCGGATGTCGGTGAAGCCCAGCCGCTCGAACGCCGTCTGATAGCGCGACAGGGCCAATGTCTCGTCGGGATTGCCGCCCGCGAAGGTGACGGGGCGGCCGACGATGACGGCGGGCGGGGTGTTCGCCAGTTCGTCGCCCGCATGGTGACGCAGACGCAGCAGGAAGGCGGCCAGCAGATCCTCGAACGCATAGCGACGGTTGTCGATACGGGTCTCGGTGAACGCGGCGCTGGCGGCGAAAGTCTTGAACGACTGGATGAAGCGGGTTTCCAGCGGGTCCTCGACATAGGCGGCGATGGCCCAGGGACCGGCCTCGACCACGCGCTCGGGCGGCTGGCCGTCCACGCCCTGATGGATCTGGAAGCTGAGCGCCGAGCGGAAGGTGGTGGTCTGGCCCTCGACCGCGTCGAAGGTCACGAGTCGGGCGAGGCCGTCCGCATCGGTCAGGGCGACGACCGTATTGGTCGTGCCGAAATCGATCCCGATCGTCATCGGTTTCGTCGCCGTCATGGCAGGGCTCCAGGCAGGGGAGCCGGGTTCCTAGCGTCAGGCGGGGCAATAGCAAGCGTAAATGAGGTCAGGGAGAGTTGATGATGGCGGATAGCGACGGCCGGAAGTCGGTGACGTCTCTTACCCACGTATCACCAGCAACCTCGCTAGTCTTGAAGTAGCCCCCCAGCGCGGGCGCGGGTCAACAAATACGAAACAAACGCGGCGCAAGCACCTAACATGAATAAGGCATCGGCTTCGTCGGCGGAAGGACTGTCCTGGAATACGAGCGCATGGCGAACGCCCTCTTCGTCAGATGAATAGCCATATAGCTTGGCGAACGCTGCCTTTAGACCTGCGTGGAGGTGACCTTTTCCAGCGAGGACGGCAAGCGCATCATTAAGTGTGTCTTTTGATGGGGCGAGCACTACGGCGATCGACTCCACCGCATGAATACTGTTTCTAATGCTTCCGCTCCAATCACCCCTTCGAAGGTCGGAGGATGCGCCAATCAAGTGATGAGCCGCTCCGGGCGCGACGCCTTGGCTTGCGGTCACAGCTTTGGAAATGGCTTCGGCCTCAACTGGGGTTCCTACTGCAGAAACTGTTTTGCCGTCTAAGATTCTGTACGCCGACCGTCCCTGAACAAGTGAATCGGTTAGTTCCGTGACTAGCTCACTTGGGCACAAAGGATGTTGCAGCACGAACTCAACGTAGTCGAACAAAAATCCAATTTTGCCCTCCATACATAGTCGATGAAGAATGGATCGTTGCGCCGACAAATCGTTATTGAATTGCGAAATGTTCTTTTGAAAGAACTTGACGTGGGTGTCAGTTAAAAGGCGCTTCCACGGATCTGTTAGATACGCAGACATCGTTCCGTATCCGGCCGATTCTTCTAAGCTATTGTCGAATGCATAGTGCAAACGGTTGCGCAGTTCAGGAGTCAGCACGCCTAACAGCAGTTGCGGTGGGACAGTAGCTAGTCCGTTACGCTGCGAAAAAGTATGGGGCGGTTCGTTAATCACGTCATCGCCTTTCAGTTTTGTGCTCATAGCGTTGCCGCCGGAGCCCTCCATGTTCGCCGTCAATCACGAATATTGAAGGATGACAATAAGAACGATTATGCGGTCGAACCGTAATAGCTTGCACTTGGCGGAAGAGGTGGGATTCGAACCCACGGACGGCTCTCACCGTCGCTGGTTTTCAAGACCAGTGCCTTAAACCGCTCGGCCACTCTTCCTTGCCGCCGGAGCGGAGGCGGACGCCATAGCAGGCGAACGGGTCATTAACCAAAGCGGAAATGTCTTCGGCCATCCTGTTTTCGTATTTTTGACGAGGCGATCGATGACGTGTGGACAATGGGTGCGCGGCGCTCTGATCCTGGGGCTGTTCTCGCTGCTAGCCGCCTGTTCCAGCGTGGGTGGCACCAGTGTGAGCGGGACGCGCGGCGAGGCGCGTCTGCCCGTGGTCAAGGATCCGGCGCCGATCGTGTCGGGGACGATGCGGCCGTATCAGGTGCGCGGGCGCTGGTACACGCCCAAGGAACAGCCGGAATACGAAGAGGTCGGGATGGCGTCCTGGTACGGCGACGCCTTCAACGGGCGGCCGACCTCGACCGGCGAGCGGTTCGACATGCATGCCCTGACGGCGGCGCACAAGACGCTTCCTCTGCCCGGTCTGGTCGAGGTGACGAACCTGGACAATGGGCGGCGGCTGGTGGTGCGGATCAACGACCGGGGGCCGTTCGTGGACAGCCGGATCATCGACCTGTCGCGCGAGGCGGCGACGGAACTGGGGATGCTGTCGCAGGGCGTGGGACGGGTGCGAGTGCGCTATCTGGGCCGAGCGCCGCAGGAGGGCGGGGGCACGCTGTTGAGGGCGTCGGCGCCCGCGCCGCGCGTCTCGGCGCCGGTGAGTGCTCCTGTGCAGATGGCCGCCGTCGCGCCGGCTGCGCCCGTAATGGCTGAGGTCTCGACCTATTGGGTGCAGGCGGGGACGTTCTCCGATCAGGGTGAGGCCCGGCGAATCGCCGACAGCCTGAGCGGCTGGGTGCGGGCCGATCTGAACGGCGGACGGTTCAACGTGGTGGTGGGGCCGTGGGACAGCGCCAATGCGGCCGAAGCCGCCCGACAGTCGGTCGTGGCGCGGGGTTACGCGGGCGCCCTGTTGATATCCGGCAACTGATCGCGCGCACGGGCTTGCGCCGGACGGCGCCCGCGCGCCATGAAGGCGCGTGACCCGTGGACAATTCATAAGCTTCGAAGGCGGCGAGGGCGCCGGCAAGTCGACCCAGGTCGGGCGACTGGTCGCACGGTTGCAGCCCGTGCTGGGCGAGCGCAAGGTGGTGCGCACCCGCGAGCCGGGCGGATCAAAGGGGGCGGAGGTGATCCGCAACCTGGTCGTGGCCAACGACGCCGAGCCGTGGTCGGCCATGACCGAGACCCTTCTGATGTACGCCTCGCGTTCCGACCATCTGGAGCGGACCATCCGCCCAGCGCTGGCGGCCGGCGACTGGGTGGTGTGCGATCGGTTCGCCGACAGCAGCCGGGCCTATCAGGGCGCGGGCGGCGGCGTGGCCCAGAGCTTCATCGAACAGATCGACGCGGGCGTGGTCGGGGACGACCAGCCGGACCTGACCCTGGTGTTCGACCTGCCGGTCGAGGTGGGGCTGGAGCGGGCGTTCGGGCGGGGCCTGTTCGAGACGCGGTTCGAATCGAAAGGCGTCGAGTTTCACCAGAGACTGCGCGAGGGCTTCCTGCGCATCGTCGAGGCCAATCCCCAGCGGTGCGTGTTGATCGACGCCGTGGGATCGCTGGACGAGGTCGAGGCGCGGGTGTGGCGGGCGGTTCAGGGCCGGCTGCTGTGAGCGAAAACCATCCCCGCGACCGGTTCGATCTAGTCCCCGATGCGGCGGCGGAAACGGCGTTTCTGGACGCCTGGGAGCGGGGGCGTCTGCACCATGCCTGGCTGCTGTGCGGGGTCGAGGGGACGGGCAAGGCGACCTTCGCCTATCGCGCGGCGCGACGGCTGCTGGGGGCGGCGGCCGATCCGGCGCGCGGGCGGCTGGGCGCCGGGCGCGACGATCCGGTCAGCCGGCTGATCTCGGCCCAATCGCATCCCGACCTGCTGGTGCTGGAACGGCTGGTCGAGGGCGGGAAGACCAAGAAGTCGATCTCGGTCGATCAATCGCGCGAACTGCCCGAGTTCTTTTCCAAAAGCCCGTCGCAGGCCCAGTATCGGGTGGCCATTATCGACGCCGCCGACGATCTGAACCTCAACGCCGCCAATGCCTTGCTGAAGGTTCTTGAGGAGCCGCCCGAGCGGGGAGTGCTGTTTCTCGTGACCCATGCGCCGGGGCGGCTGCTGGCTACCATCCGATCGCGGTGCCGGCGGCTGAGCTTTCCGATCTGGACGCCGGATCGGCTGGAGACCTTGGTGCGCAATCGGACGGGGGCCGAGCCGGACGACGCGGAACATGCGGCGATAATGGCGGGCGGTTCGCCGGGCGCGGCCCTGGCCCTGGCGTCGGGCGCGACGTTCGAGATGGATCAACTGGCGCGCCGTTGGGTCGAGGGCGCCGTGGACCGGGCCGAGGCCCTGGCCATCACCGACAAGTTCCGCGGCGCGGAGGGGCAGGAGCGGTTCGAGACCCTGATGGACCGGCTGATCGCGGCGGTGCGGATGCGGGCCCTGAGCAGCCCGGCTGGCGCGGGGAACCGCTGGGCCGAGCTGTGGGAACGGCTGCAGCCCCTGCCGGAGCGGGCGGCGGGGCTGAACCTGGACAAGGCCGATGTGCTTGCCGGGGCGCTGGCGGACCTGAGGCGGGTCCAGGGCCAGCAGGAGCGGATGGGCTGATGCTGATCGACAGTCATGTGAACCTGCACGCGCCCCAGTTCGACGAGGACCGGGACGACGTGATCGCCCGGGCGCGCGAGGCGGGGGTCGGTCTGATGGTCGAGATCTCGGACAAGCTGGCGACCTTCGAGGCGACGCACGGGATCGCCATGGCCAATGACGACATCTGGTGCACGGTCGGGGTGCACCCGCACGAGGCCAAGGATGCGAGGGACCTGACGGCGGCGACCCTGATCGATCTGGCGCAGCGGCCCAAGGTGGTCGGAATCGGCGAGTGCGGGCTGGACTTCCACTACGACTTCAGCCCGCGCGAGACCCAGACGGCGGTGTTCCGCCAGCATGTGGCGGCGGCGCGCGAGACAGGCCTGCCGCTGGTGATCCATACGCGTGAGGCGGATGATGTCATGGGGGCAATCCTGCGGGAGGAATACGCCGCCGGGTCGTTCAAGATGTTGATGCACTGCTACACGAGTGGCGCGGAACTGGCGAGAATTGCTACGGAACTGGGGGCGTGGTTCTCGGTGTCGGGCATCGCCACATTCAAGGCTGCCGGGGATGTGCGGGCGGTTATCCGCGACATGCCGGCGGACCGTATCATCGTCGAGACAGACTGCCCCTATCTGGCGCCTATCCCGCACCGGGGGCGGCGAAACGAGCCGGCCTATGTCGGCCATGTGTTGGACAAGCTGGCTGAGATCCGGGGCTGGAGCGCCGAGGAGGCTGACCGGATCACGACCGAGGCCTTCTTCGGCCTCTTTGACCGGATACCGAGACCGGCATGAGTTTCGAGGTCGTCATCCTGGGCAGCGGATCGTCGGGCGGGGTGCCGCGCGGCGACGGTGACTGGGGCGCGTGCGACCCCGCCGAGCCGAAGAACAGGCGGACGCGCTGTTCGATGCTGGCGAGGAAGATGGGGCCGGAGGGGGTGACCAACGTCCTGATCGACACCTCGCCGGACCTGCGCGAACAGATGCTGGCCAGCGGAACGAAGCATGTCGATGCGGTCCTCTATACCCATGACCACGCGGATCAGACCCACGGGATCGACGACCTGAGAACCTTCGCCGCGCGGGCGAGGAAGCGCATCCCGGCCTGGATGGATGAGGCGACGCATGGGTCACTGACGCATCGGTTCGACTACATCTTCGAGAGCAAGTTCGGCTATCCGCCGCTGCTGGACGGGCGGATCATTCCGCCGCATGGCGTGGCCTGGTCGGTCGAGGGAGCGGGCGGGGCGATCCCTGTCACGACCTTCGACCAGGCGCACGGGCCGATCCGGTCGGTGGGTTATCGGTTGGGCGACATGGCCTATTCCAGCGACGTATCCGATCTGGACGAGGCGGCGCTGGCCGCCGTGGCGGGGTGTCAGATCTGGATCGTGGATGCCCTGCGCTATGCGCCGCATCCGACCCATGCGCATCTTGATCGGGCGCTGGAGTGGATCGCCGCCGCCGAAGTGGAGCGGGCGGTGCTGACGAACCTGCATATCGACATGGATTACAAGGCATTGTCCGCGCTTGTTCCCGAAAACGTCGAGGTTGGGTTTGACGGGTGGACGGCGACGATCGGCTAATCCGCGCCGGCCTTATGGCCCTTCCAGTCGAACAGTTCCTCCAGCACCTGAACCGCCTGGCCGCGCTCGGAGGTCAGGTCGGGGTCGCGGTTCATGATCAGGCGGGCGTCGTCTGCGGCGGCCAGCATCAGGGTGCGGTTGCGGATCGGGTCGGCGAAACGGTAGGCGGGGAACCCGCTTTGCTTCAGGCCCAAGGGATCGCCGCCGCCGCGCAGGCGGAAGTCTTCTTCGGCGATGACAAAGCCATCCTCGGTACGGCGCAGGGTTTCGAGACGCTCTTTCGCCGTCTCGCCCAGCGCGCCGTCCTGGCCGCCGTAGAGCAGGATGCAGGAACTGGCTTTCGATCCGCGACCGACGCGGCCCCGTAGCTGGTGAAGTTGCGCCAGGCCGAAGCGGTCGGCGTGTTCGATGACCATGATGGAGGCGTTGGGCACATCGACACCGACCTCCACCACCGTGGTGGCGACCAGAACCGGGATGCGGCCATCGGCGAAGGCGCTCATGACGGTTTCGCGCTCGGCACCCGGCATCTGGCCGTGGGCCAGGCCAATCTCGACGCCCAGCATCCGGCGCAGGTCGTCGGCGCGATCGACCGCGGCGGCGAGATCGATCGCTTCCGATTCCTCGACCAGAGGACAGATCCAATAGGCCTGGGCGCCGCTCTCGACGGCGGTCTTCAGACGGGCAGCAACCTCGCCGATGCGCAGCAGCGGGACGACGGCGGTCGTGACGGGCGTGCGGCCCGGCGGCTTCTCCATCAGGCGGCTGACCTCCAACTCGCCGTACTGGGTCAGTTCCAGGGTGCGGGGAATCGGGGTGGCCGACATGGTCAGCAGATGGACGGCGCCGATGCGCGGGTCGCCCTTGGCCTGGAGCCGCTGGCGCTCGCTGACGCCGAAACGGTGCTGTTCGTCGATGACGGCGAGGGCCAGGCGGTCGAAGCGGACGGCGTCCTGGAACAGGGCGTGGGTGCCGATGGCGACCTTGGCCTGACCCGAGGCGAGGGCCGCCAGCTTCTCGCGCCTCTGGCCGGGGGTGTCGCGTCCGGTCAGTAGGACGGAGCCGACGCCGGCCGTTTCCAGCAGGGGGCCGAGTTTCTCGAAATGCTGGCGGGCCAGGATCTCAGTCGGGGCCATCAGGGCGGACTGGAAGCCGCTGGAGGCCGCGTCGGCCAAGGCCAAGGCGGCGACGGCGGTCTTGCCCGAGCCGACGTCGCCTTGCAGCAGTCGGCCCATCTGCGTGCCGGATGCCAGGTCGCGGCGGATTTCGGCGATGGCCTGAGCCTGGGCGTTGGTCAGGGTGAAGGGCAGGGCCTGGAGCAGATGGTCGGAGCCTGCTCCAGCCGTGATGACGGGCGAGGGATTGATCTCGCGGGCGCGACGGCGACGGGCCAGGGCCAACTGGTGGGCCAGAAACTCGTCATAGGCCAAACGCTGGCGGGCGGGGGCGTCAGGCGACAGGTCGAACTCGCCCGTGGGGGCGTGCAGGGCGTCGAGGGCGGCGCGCCAGGAGAGCCAGTCCTGTTTCTTCAGCCAGGCGGCGTCCTGCCATTCCGGCAGATCGGGAGCGGCGGGCAGGGCGGCCTGAACCAGTTTGCGCAGCTGGCGCGAGGTCAGGCCTTGGGTCGCCGGATAGACGGGTTCGGAGGCGGGGATGTCGGCCGCCTTGTCCAGGGTGACGATGTCCGGGTGGACGATCTGGACCTCGCCATTGAAGCGTTCGACCTTGCCCGAGACTAGCCGGGTCTCGCCGCGCGGCAGAAGGCGGTCGATATGCTGGGGCGAGCCGCCGAACCAGACCAGATGGACGAAGCCGGTCGGGTCGCTGGCGCGGACCTTCAGCGGGGCGCCCGGGCGGCTGGGCGGGAACAGGCGGTCGATGGTCACCTCGAAGATGCCGACCTCACCATCGACGGCGGTTGCGGCCTCTGCCGCGCGGCGAACGATGACGCCGGAGGGGCTGAGGAAGACGAGGTCGCGCACCAGCGGACCCGCCACCTTCTGCACCAGCGGCAGGACACGGGGCCCCACGCCCTTCAGGGTGGAGACCTCGGCGAACAGGGGAAAGAGAATCTGCGGACGCATCGCCGTGAACATAGCGTGACCATGACGGGTGGCGAAGTGCGTTCAGGAACGCTATTTGACCCGACCTGTTTGAAAGCCTGGACCGGGCAAGGATTCTTGTGGCCGAAATTGACGCGCGTCTCGAAAGCGAAATGACCCCTGAACGCAAGCAGCGGCTGGGCCGTATCCAATTCCGGTCCTGGCGGCGGGGCTTTCGCGAGGCCGACATGGTGCTGGGTCCGTTTTCGGACCAGGTGGCGCCGACGCTGACGGACGCCGAGTTGGACCAGTTCGAACTGCTGATCGACGAGGAAGACCAGTGGCTCTACGGCTGGATCATCGAGCGCGACCCGACGCCGCCCGAGTTCGAGACCCCGGTGATGGCCAAGGTTCGCGCCTTCATGCGCGAACATGTGGCGGCCGAGGTCGGCAAGGGCATCGGCTGATGGATCAACAGGTCACTGTGCAGCACCGCACCGACGCCGATCTGGGCGGGGCGCCGGAAGGGCTGGACGCCCTGGTTGTCGCCGAGCGGATCGCGAAGGATGGCGGCGTCGGCGTGTTCGTGGCGCGCGACTATCAGCGGTCGGGCGGTTTCGTTCAGGCGTTCCGTTTCTTCTCGCAAGAGATAGAAATTCTTGAATATCCGGCCTGGGACTGCCTGCCCTATGACCGGCTGAGCCCCACGGCGGGCATCGCCGCCCAGCGGATGGCGACCCTGACGCGTCTGGCCCTGCGCAAGCCCGACGACGCCCCGGTTCTGGTGGTTACGACCGTCTCGGCGGCCATGCAGCGCACCCCGCCCCGGTCGGTGACGACCCAGGCCGGGTTCGAGACCAAGGTCGGGCGCGATCTCGATATCCAGGCGCTGGAGCGGTATTTCGCCGCCAACGGCTATGTACGGGCCTCTACGGTGTCGGAGCGGGGCGAGTTCGCCGTGCGGGGCGGGGTAGTCGATGTCTATCCGCCGGGCTTCGAAGAGCCGGTGCGGCTGGACATGTTCGGGGCCGAGCTGGAATCGATCCGCACCTTCGATCCCGAGACCCAGAGATCGACCGGCCAGATGACGGCGGTGTCGCTGGCGCCCGTGTCGGAGGCCTTGCTGGACGCGGCGGCCATCTCGCGGTTCCGCACCGGCTATTTGAACCTGTTCGGGGCGCCCGGCGACGATCCCCTGTATGCGACGATCAGCGAGGGCGCGCGGCGTCAGGGCATGGAGCAGTGGCTGCCGCTGTTCTACGAGACACTGGATTCGCTGTTCGACTATCTGCCCGACCAGGCGCAGATCTTTCTCGACAATCAGGCCGAGAGCGCGCGGGCCGAGCGGTGGGATCTGATCGCCGACGCCTATGACGGACGGGTGGAAGCCGCAAAGACAAAGGGCGCCGCCGGTTCGAACCGCGCCTTGGCGCCCCGGTCGCTTTATCTGGACGCCGGAGACTGGAACCAGGCGCTGGCGGGTCGCGCCGTCCGGCGGTTCACGCCGTTTTCCGGCGGTGGAGAAGATGCGGGCGGCCGGCTGGGCCGGACCTTCGCGGCGGAGCGGGCGCAGGACAGCGTCAACCTGTTCGAGGCGGTGGCGGCCCATGCTGCGGCGCTGAAGGCCGACGGCAAGCGGGTGCTGTTCGCCTCCTGGACCGAGGGCTCGTCGGAACGCCTGGCGACCATGCTGGCCGACCACGGCCTGGATCATATCGTCGCCGTGCGCGACTGGGCCGATGTCCAGACCGCGCCGAAGGACCTGTATCTGCGCGGCGTCCTGCCGGTCGAGCATGGGTTTGCGACGGACGAGGTCGCGGTCATTTCCGAGACCGACATTCTGGGCGACCGACTGGCGCGGCCCAGGAAAAAGCGCCGGGCGTCGAACTTCCTGGCCGAGGCCTCGGCCCTGACCACCGGCGACCTGGTGGTCCACCTGGATCACGGGATCGGGCGCTATGAGGGGCTGAAGACGCTGGACATCCAGCAGGCCCCGCACGACTGCCTGGAGCTGTTGTATGCCGGTGAGAGCAAGCTCTATCTGCCGGTTGAAAATATTGACCTTCTGACCCGATACGGTTCGGATTCGGAAGGGGCGCAACTGGATCGGCTGGGCGGCGCTGGATGGCAGGCGCGCAAGGCCAAGGCCAAGGAACGCCTGCGGGCGATGGCCGAGGGGCTGATCGCGCTCGCGGCCAAACGCGCGCTGCGCGAGACCCAGGCGGTCGTTCCGCCGTCGGGCCTGTTCGCCGAATTCTGCGCCCGCTTCCCCTACGAGGAGACGGACGACCAGTTGAACGCCATCGGCGACGTGCTGGAGGATTTGGGCAAGGGCACGCCGATGGATCGCCTGATCTGCGGCGACGTCGGCTTCGGCAAGACCGAGGTGGCGCTGCGGGCCGCCTTCGTCGTGGCGATGACGGGGCAGCAGGTGGCCATCGTGGCGCCGACGACCCTGTTGGCGCGTCAACACTACAAGACCTTCACCGAACAATTCGCCGGCTGGCCGGTCAAGGTGCGGCAACTGTCGCGGATGGTGGGCGCAAAGGAGGCGGCGGAGACGCGGCAGGGCTTGAAGGACGGCTCGGTCGAGATCGTCGTCGGCACCCATGCGGTGCTGTCCGAACAGGTCGGTTTCCGCGACCTGGGCCTGGTCATCGTCGACGAGGAGCAGCACTTCGGCGTCAAGCACAAGGAGAAGCTGAAGTCGCTGCGCGCCGACGTGCATCTGCTGACCCTGACCGCCACGCCGATCCCGCGCACCTTGCAGATGGCGCTGTCGGGCATTCGCGAGATGTCGATCATCGCCACACCGCCGGTCGATCGCCTGGCGGTGAGGACCTATGTAACACCGTGGGATCCGGTGCTGGTGCGCGAAGCCTTGCTGCGTGAGAAGTATCGCGGGGGTCAGGCCTATTATGTCGCGCCGCGCTTGAAGGACCTGCCGGCCATCGAGAAGTTCCTGCGCGAGCAGGTGCCTGAGGTGAAGTTCGTTGTCGGCCACGGCCAGATGGCGCCGACCCAGCTGGAGGAGGTGATGAGCGCCTTCTACGATGGGGAATACGACGTGCTGGTCTCGACCACCATCGTCGAGAGCGGGCTGGATATCCCGACCGCCAACACCCTGGTCGTGCACCGCGCCGACATGTTCGGCCTGGCGCAGCTGTATCAGATCCGGGGCCGGGTCGGCCGGTCCAAGGCGCGGGCCTTCGCCTATCTCACTACGGATGCTGTCAAGCCCATGACCCTATCCGCCGAGCGGCGGCTACAAGTGTTGCAGTCGCTGGACAATCTGGGCGCCGGCTTCCAGTTGGCCAGCCACGACCTGGACCAGCGCGGCGGCGGCAACCTGCTGGGCGACGAACAGTCGGGCCATATCCGCGAGGTCGGCGTCGAACTCTACCAGCAGATGCTGGAGGATGCGGTCGCCGAGCTGCGCGAAAAGGGCGAGGGAGCCAATGTGGATCGCGGCTGGTCGCCGTCGATCAACGTCGGCGCTTCCGTTTTGATTCCAGAGGAATACGTGCCGGACCTGAACGTCCGTCTCAGCCTGTATCGCCGCCTGTCCGACGCCGAACAGGCCGAGGACCGCGAAGCCCTTGCCGCCGAACTGATCGATCGGTTCGGGCCGTTGCCGGACGAGGCGCAACAACTTCTGAAGATCGTCGGCATCAAGTCCAACTGCCGCCGGGCCTGTATCGAGAAGATCGACATCGGCCCGCGCGGCGCCGTGCTGACCCTGCGCGACAACAGCTTCCCGAACCCGATGGGTCTGGTGGGGCTGATCCAGAAGAACCAGGCGTTCTGGAAGATCCGGCCGGATCAGAAGATCGTCGTGACGGGCGACTGGCCCACGGCGGAAGAGCGGCTGAAGGTGGCGGAACGGATCACGGCCGACCTGGCGCGGGTGGCGGGGGCGTAAGCCCTCAGCGCGTCTTTTCGAACAGGTCGGCGGAGGCGCGTTCCAGCAGGGCGGCGGCGCTTTCGTTCGGTTGCATCTCGGCGGCGCCGACATCGAATTCTGCGACGAAGGGCGAGCGGTCAGGGCCGGCGTCGAAGGCGGTGCAGCCGATGACGGCGGCGATCCGTTCGGCGGCCAGGCGCGCCGGCTCGGCGTGGGTCGCCGGAAGGGCCAGGGCGAAGACTTCCTTGGCCAGGCGGGCAGGCGTGTCTTCGACCCGAACCAGACGCGAGACCATGGCCCCGATCTGAGGCATGGCGCGGTCCAGCCAGCCGCCCTGACGCGCCCAGGTGACGGATTCGGTTTCGCGAACGCGCAGCACACAGACGGACAGCGGACGTTTGCGCGCGCGCGACGCCTCGGCGACGCGGCCCAGGTGGCTGGCGAACAGTTCGGGGGTGAACAGGCCCGTCGCGGGATCCATCAGCTCCAGGCTGCGGACCGAATCCAGCGTCTTGCGGATACCCAAGTGGGTGCGGTGGGCGCCGGCCAGGGCCAGGATGCGCTCGGCGGTCTCGTCCTCCGGCGTATCGGCCGAGGCCACGTCGGCGAAGCCGCGGTTGAACAGCTCGCTAAGACTGATCTCGTTCTTGCCGCGCAGATAGAGCATCAGCGGGATGTGATAGAGGCGAGTGTTGCGCTTCATGCCCGCCGCGATGGACAGGGCAGGCGCATGATCCTCGGCGCCCCACAGCACGGCCGCGTCAAACGGGCTTTCGTGCAGATAGTCGAAGGCGGTGTAGGGCGTGGGGGCGGCGACGACCTCGACGCCCGAAGCGGTCAGGGCGTTGGACAAAGCCAGGAAACGCCGATCCGCCACACCGGCGGCGAGCACCCGCAGCGGGCCATCGTCATCGGAACGGGCGTCCAGCTTTACGTCTCGCGTTGCGAAGGTGGTCACCCGCAGGTGGAATTCTTCCTCAGCAATGGCGGCGCGACCCAGTTGCTCCAGCCGCAGGGCGGCCTGGGCCGGATGGGGCGGGGTCGACATGGTCAGGTCCGCGCCCTCGATCGAATCGGGCTTGGCGCCGATGACCATGATCGGCAGGCGGCGCGGCTCGGCGGCGGCGCGCAGGCGCATCGCAACATCCAGACCGAAGGTGTCGATGTCGATGACGGCGGCTTCCAGCGGGAAATCCTGAAGCGTCAGTTCGGCCGAGACCACGTCGCGCGCCGTCACCGTGCGCCAGCCCAACGCATCCAGCCCCGCAGCGAGCGGCCCGATCCGGCCATCGTCAGCCGCCAGGATCAATACACGCGCGTCGAAAGCCAAAACCCGTCGTCTCCGTAAGTCGCCGCGCCCATAGCCGGTCGGAGGCGGGCGGACCATAGCGACGAGGGTATTAAGGATGCAATGTCATGGCGAACTGGAAGAAGGCATCCACGAGAAAGTCCGTCCTCACGCGGATGAGACTTCCCCGGCGAACGGAATCCGCTAGGTTCCGCCGCTTGTTGCAACGGTTGTGGGGACCGGCTTGAGTGAACAGCTGACACGATCGGTCGTGACGGCGCCCCGGTTCTGGGGCGGACTGGCCGTGCGGGCCTTTACCCGCAGTTGGGGACGCGACGTCATGCTCTATACGGGCGGGGTGTCGTTCTTCGCCCTGCTGGCGGTGTTTCCGGCCATCGCCATCCTGATCGGCTTCTACAAGCTGGGTCTGTCGATCAGCGAGGTCAGCGCCCAGGCGGCGGCGCTGTCGGACCTGCTGCCCAAGGCCGCACAGAATATCTTTCAGGGTGAGATCACGCGGCTGAGCAACGCCTCGGCGCGGACGGTCTCGGCTCAGAGCGCATTCGCCTTGTTCGTCGGCGCCTATGCGGCGCACAGGGGATTCAAGGCCTTGTTGGCGGGACTGAACCTGATTCATGACGAGACCGAGCCGCATGGGTTCTTCAAGTTCAACCTGCTGGCCTTCTTCGTCGCCATCTTCGCCTTTGCGCTGTTCACCGTGGTGTCCGGCGCGGTCGTGACGGTGCGGATCCTGGCTCATGCGTCGGCGGCCGCGGGATCGCCGATGCGCAGCGGGATTGCGCCGCTGGACGCCTTCCTGCCCGCCATCGGCCTCGTGATCGGGCTGACGCTGCTCTATCGCTACGCCATGAGCCACCGGACGCCAGTGGCCTGGCTGCCGGCGACGGCGGGTGGTCTGGTGGCGACGCTGATGTCGGTCGTGTCGTCGTGGCTCTGCGCCATCTATGTCGAGCAGATCGCGCCGTTGGGGGCCACCTATGGGTCGGTCGGCGCCGTGGTCGTGTTGCTGATCTGGCTGTCGTGGAACGTGAACGCCATCTTCTACGGTGGGGCCTTCGCGACCGAGATGGAGCTGGCGGCCAAGGCGCGTGCAGTGGCCGAGCAGGAGCCGGCCAGCGTGGTCAATCTGTCGGAGCGTCGGGCGAGCCGCCGGTCTCGACCGTAAGGCGCAGCAGGCCGTCAGCCTCTTCGACGCTGATCATGCTGCCGTTCTTTTGAGATATCAGGAAGGGCACGTCGATTCGCGCCATCGGGTCGGTGGCGAGCAGGACAAAGCGCGAGCCGGGCACGGCGCCGTCCATCGCCTTCATCAGCTTGAGGCTGGGCGTGGGGCAGCGGTGGCCCCTGGCGTCGATGACGACCGGGTCGTTCCACGCCAGCCGGTCCGCCAGCATTTCCAGAGCGACGCGGACGCTGGCCAAGCGGACGGCGTCGCGGCCGATGTCGCCGAATCGCTCTTCGCGATGGATCAGGCCGGCGGGACCACAGGCCGCGAAATGCACCAGGCCGACCGGCTTGTCGTCCGACCCGCCGCCGGGGCCGGCGACGCCGGTGACCGAGACCGAGACGGCGGCGCGCGATCGGGAGACGGCGCCGAGGGCCATGGCGCGGGCGGTGGCTTCCGACACGGCGCCGTGGGCGGCCAAGGTCGCCGCGGGCACGTCCAGCATCTGCATCTTGGCGTCGTTGCTGTAGGTGACGAAGCCCCGGTCGAGCGCCGACGAGGAGCCTGGAACTGCCGTCAGCGCCACCGCGACCAGGCCGCCAGTGCAGCTTTCGGCCGTGGCCAGCATCAGGCCGCGTTCGGTCGCGGTTGCGACGATCTGTTGCGCCTGGCGCTGGATGTCTTGGGCAAACATGGTCTTTTCATAAGCCGCGAACCCCGCTCTAACCAGAGCCATGACCGAGGCTGTCGACCCGCTGCGCCCCGCCGCCAAGATATGGGATCGCACCCAGCCGATCCTGTTCGCCGTCGCCATATTCACTTCGGCCTGTCTGGTCTTCGTCGTGCAGCCTATGGTGACGAAGCTGGTGTTGCCGACGCTGGGCGGGTCGCCGTCGGTGTGGAATGCCTCGATGGTCTTCTTCCAGACCGCGCTTCTGGCCGGATACGCCTATGCCCACCTTTTGCAACGCATCCCGACGATGCGGGTGCAGGTGGGGGTGCATCTTGGGCTGTTGATCCTGGCGGCCCTGTTCCTGCCGTTGCAGATCAGCGGCCTGCTGGGCGATCCCGATCCGGCGCGACCGGCGCTGTGGCTGTTGGCGACCCTGGCGCTGTCAGTCGGGGCGCCGTTTGCGGTGCTGTCCGCGACCGCGCCGCTGTTGCAGGCCTGGTATGCGCGAGTGCGGGCGGGCCATGCCGACGGCAAGAACCCCTATGTCCTCTATGCCGCGTCCAACCTGGGCAGTTTCCTGGCGCTGCTGGCCTATCCGGTGCTGATCGAGCCGCTGGCCAGTCTGTCGGACCAGCGGATCGGCTGGAGCCTCGGCTACGGCCTGTTCGTGCTGATGGTCGTGGGGCTGGGCGTTCAAGTCTGGCGACGGCGCGAGGTCGGAACAGCTGATCCGGCGCCGCTGACGATCAGCCCACCCATCGCCTGGCGCGAGAAGGGGATGCTGGTCCTTCTGGCCGCCGCGCCGTCCAGCCTGATGCTGGGGGTGACGGCGCATCTGACCACTGATGTGGCCTCGGCGCCCTTCCTCTGGGTCATACCGCTGGCGCTGTATCTGCTGACCTTCGTCATCGCCTTCCAGACGCGACCGGCCATTCCGCCGGTGCTGGGGCTGGCGCTGCAGGCAGCGGCGGGAGCGGCATGCGCGGCCCTGATCGCGTTCCGCACTGGCGAGTGGCTGCTGGTGTTCACGGTCAATCTGGCGGCCTTCTTCTTCACGGCCCTGATGTGTCACCAACGGCTGGCGGCGAGGCGGCCGGCGCCGGATCGGCTGACGGAATTCTATCTGCTGCTGTCGCTGGGCGGGGTCGTCGGCGGGGTCTTCAACGGCCTGATCGCGCCAGCCGTGTTCAACATGGTGTGGGAGTATCCGCTGGTTCTGGTCGCGGCGGGGCTGCTGCGGCCCTGGAGCCGGCGCGAGATCCGCCCGTGGGAAATCATCTGCTGCGTCGCGGGCGTGGTCATCGCCTTCCTGGGGCCCGTGTCGATGGAGGCGGTTCGCTATGCGCCCGACGTGCGCGCGGCGATCCCGGATGCGCAGCTGGTGCGGATCGCGCAAGGCGTGTTGGGGATCGCGACGCTGTTCGCCTTTCTGGTGCGGGATCGGGCGGTGCTGTTCACCGTGGTTCTGGCCGCCATCGTCTGGTCCGGTTACCACCTCGCACGCGGCTATGACTGGGCGCTGTCGGAGCGCAGCTTCTTTGGCGTGATGCGGGTGGCCAAGATCGACGATCCGCTGATGGGCGGGCCGGTCCATGTGCTGATGCACGGCACGACCCTGCATGGGGCGCAGGCGCAAGCGGCGCAGAACCTGTGTCAGCCCACTCTCTATTACGCCACGTCGACACCGCTGGGGCAGGCGATGCTGCAGATGCAGGCGCGGCGTCTGGATGGGGCGCGGGTCGGGGTGGTGGGCCAGGGATCGGGGGCTATGGCGGCCTACAAGCGGGCGCAGGACCAACTGACCTTCTTCGAGATCGATCCGATGGTGGACCGGCTGTCGCGCGACCCCAAATGGTTCAGCTTCATCAACGGGTGCGCGGACGGTCCGGTGCGGACCGTGATGGGAGATGCGCGCCTGACCATGGATCGGGAGCCAGCCGGGTCCTACGACCTGCTTGTCATCGACGCCTTCTCGTCCGACGCCGTGCCGACGCACCTGCTGACGGTCGAGGCGATCCGGGGCTATCTGCGGCTGCTGGCGCCGGATGGGGTCGTGGTGCTGCACCTGTCGAACCGGAACCTGGAGATCACCCTGCCGGCCGAGGCGGCGGCCCAGGCGCTGAAGGCTCCGCACCTGCATCAGGTCTATATCGAACAGTCGGGCCTGGGGCAGATGGCCGAGGCCTCGACCGAGGCCCTGCTGATCGGCAAGAGCCATGCCTCGCTGGAAGGCTTCAGCGAGGATGGGCGGTGGAGCAAGCTGTCGCCGACGACCGTTCGTCCGTGGACAGATGATTACGTCAATCTGTTCGGATCGTTGGTCCGACAGATGGAGATGGCGGCGCGTTAGGTCGCCGGCAGTTCGACGGTAGCGACCGCCTGAGCGGCCAGGCCCTCGCCGCGCCCGGTGAAGCCCAGGCCTTCGGTCGTGGTGGCCTTGACGCTGACGGCGTCGAGCGGAAGGCCCAGCAGGACGGCGATGCGGTCGCGCATGGCCTGGCGATGCGGCTTCACCTTTGGACGTTCGCAAATCAGGGTGACATCGACGTTGACGATGCGTCCGCCGCGAGCGGCGACCAGTTCGGCGGCGTGGATCAGGAACTGATCCGACGACGCGCCCTTCCATTTCGCATCGGTCGGGGGGAAGTGATCGCCGATGTCGCCCGCCGCGATGGCGCCCAGGATGGCGTCGGTCAGGGCGTGGAGACCCGCGTCCGCATCGGAATGGCCGATCAGGGTCTGATCGTGCGGCACCTCGATCCCGCACAGCCAGACAGAACCGCCCGGTCCCCAGCGATGGACGTCGTAGCCGGAGCCGATGCGGGTCTGACGGGGCAGAAGGGCCTCGGCCATGGCGAAATCCTCGGGATAGGTCAGTTTCATCAGGCGCGGATCGCCCTGGACCAGGGCGACCGTGCCTCCGTTGCGTTGGACGACGACGGCTTCGTCGGCCGGGGCATTAGGGTCTATCCAGGCGGCGTAGGCGGCCTCAATCACGCGACGGCGGAAGGCCTGGGGCGTCTGGGCGCGCCACAGGCCGTCGCGTTCGACCACATCCGTCATCACCTGGGCTTCGCCTCGGCGCAGGCTGTCCGCGACGGGCAAGACGGGCAGGGCGCCGTCGGCGGTTTCGAGAGCGGACAACAGGCTGTCGATGACGGCGCGGTCCAGCACGGGGCGGGCGGCGTCATGGATCAGCACAGGCTGATCTGGGGCGCAGGTCAGGGCCGCGAGGCCGGCGCGAACCGAATCACCGCGGACGTCTCCGCCGGCGACGGCGCGCCAGCGGGGCAGGTCGGACAGCAGGTCCGCCACGCGCTCCAGGGCGTCGGGGGCGACCACGACGATCAGTTCGTCGGCGCCGGCGTTCAGCATGGCCTCGGCCGACCAGCGCAGGACGGGCTTGCCGCCCAGGGTCCGCCACTGTTTGTCGCCGCCGGCGCGCGAACCGGAACCGGCCGCGACGATGATGCCCGAGAATGTCATGGCGGCCTTACTAGAATGCACCGCGACGGGACGAAACCATCAATCGGCCGCGGTCATGCTTGACGAAGGGGCCTGGGATGC
Organism: Brevundimonas sp. AC546; assembly: GCF_979258305.1. Lineage (NCBI taxonomy): Bacteria > Pseudomonadati > Pseudomonadota > Alphaproteobacteria > Caulobacterales > Caulobacteraceae > Brevundimonas > Brevundimonas sp. AC546. Next base: position 689,390 of record NZ_OZ409849.1, on the reverse strand, counting down.
TGCGAAAGGCGCATATGGCCAAGACCTTACAGATCGGCGACGTGACCGTGCACGGTCAGGTGCTGATGGCGCCGATGACCGGGATCACGGACCTGCCGTTCCGCGTGCTCGCCTCGCGGCTGGGCGCCGCCTATGTCGCGACCGAGATGGTGGCGGCCAAGGAATTGGCGCGGGCGCGGCCCGACGTGGTGCGGCGTGCGGCCGTCGGGGCGGGTCTTCCGCTGACGGTGATCCAGCTGGTCGGGCGCGATCCCGAACAGATGGGCGAGGGTGCACGCATGGCCGAAAAGGCCGGGGCGGACATCGTGGATCTGAACTTCGGCTGTCCGGCCAAAGAGGTCACGGGCTCGGCCGCCGGTTCGGCCCTGATGCGGACGCCCGATCTGGCCTGCCGGATCATGGAGGCGGCGGTGAAGGCGACCAATCGGCCCGTGACGGTCAAGATGCGGCTGGGCTGGGATGACGACAGCCGGAACGCCGCCGAACTGGCCCAACGCGCCGAGGGGATCGGCGTCAAGGCGGTGACGGTCCATGGCCGCACGCGCAAGCAGTTCTATACCGGCCGGGCGGATTGGGAGGCGGTTGGGGCGGTGAAGGCGGCGGTGGGCATTCCCGTCATCGTCAACGGCGACATCATCACGGCCGACGAGGCGCGCGAGGCGCTGGCGCGATCCGGCGCCGACGGTTTGATGCTGGGGCGCGGCGTCTATGGCCGGCCGTGGTTGGCGGCGCATCTGGAGCGGGCGTTGATCGATGGCATAGCGCTGGACGAACCGGGGCCGGACGAGCGGCTGGGCATCGTGATCGAGCACCTGCGGGCGTCGGTCGAATTCTATGGCCTGCCGCTGGGATTGAAGATGTTCCGCAAGCATCTGGGCTGGTATATCGAACAGGCGCCGTGGCCGGCCGATCCGCAACACCGACGTGAGGCCAAGGCAAGAATTTGCCGACTGGACGAGCCGCGGGCCGTCGAGGCGGCCATGCACGACGTATGGCGGCCGGATTTGCCGCAAAACTGCAAGTCCGCTGTTGAAAATGCGCCACAGGTGTTGGAGACTGCTGTGGCATGACGGATACGCCTTCAGCGACGACCTCTCCGCCCGACCTCGCGTCGGACGACGCGTCGTTCTGGGGGTGGGTCGATACAGAGCGGGCGCGAACCGGGTTCGGCCTGGCGTATTTCCTGGCAGTGGCGATCACGGCGGCGGCCATCTGGCTGGTGGCGGTTGCGCCCGGCGCCACATCGGGCGCCGCGCGCGGATCAAGCAGCCAGATCGCGCTGTTCGTTCTGGTCGGCAATCTGATCCTGATTTCCGGCCTGGCATTCATCGTCGGGCGGCGTGTCCTGACCCTCGCGCGCAGCAAGGAGGAGGCGGGCTCGCGCCTGCACCTGCGGTTCGTCGCCCTGTTCTCGATGGTGGCGCTGATCCCGTCGGTGCTGATTGCGCTGGTGTTCGGGGTGCTGGTCAACCGTGGCGTGGACCAGTGGTTCAGCGCGAATGTGAGCGCTTCCGTCGATAACGGCGCGTCAATCGGGAAAGCCTATATCGCGGATGTCAGTTCTGACATGACGCGCGATCTTCGCACTATGAGCAGTGAGTTGGGTGGCGCTCGCCAAGTGTTCGATAATCGTATTCAGTTCACAGGCGCACTGACTCAAATCGCTGAATTTTTTGGTTATCCGGCGGTTTACATCCTGAATAGCAAGGGTGAGGTGTTGGCGACCGGCGAACTACCCGGCGCTCCGCCCTATATCGCTCCGCCTCTTTCGGCGTTGGAGATCGCCGCGGAAGGACAGGAAGCCCCCGTCAAGGTCACTGAACACCCTGATACTGTTCGCGCCCTCTACCCTCTGCCGGGATATGGAGACGCCTACCTTTACGTGGTGCGTCCCCTGGCTCCGGGTCTGGTGGCTCAGATGCGTTCGGCGGTGCAGTCGATCGAGAGTTATCGTGAAGCCCAAGAGAGCCGGGCGCGGATCCAGTCGGCCTTCATCCTAAGCTATCTGGAGACGGCGCTTCTGGTGCTGGTCGGTGCAGTGTGGCTGGGGATGTCGGCCGCGAGCAGTATTTCGGCCCCTATCGGGCGGCTGGTTAAGGCGGCGGGGCAGGTCGCCGGCGGCGACTTTACCGCGCGGGTGGACAGCGATGGCGCCCCGGCCGAAATCGCCACCCTGTCGGACGCCTTCAACCGCATGACCGGCGATCTTCAGGCGCAGCAGGCGGCGCTGAAGGCGGCCAGCGACGAGGCCCACGACCGGAGCCGGTTCATCGAGACCGTCCTGTCCGGCGTCAGCGCGGGTGTCATCGGCCTGGACAAGCGCGGGCGGGTTTCCGCCATCAACGAAAGCGCCCTGCAGTTGCTGCACATCGAAGACGCCGAGGTGCTGGGGCACGAACTGGCGGCCCTTTCGCCCGAACTCAGCGATCTGGTGCGCCGCGCCGAGGCTCATATCGAGGAAGACATCGACGTCAGTCGCGGCGGGGATACGCGCCGTCTGCGCGTCCGGATCGAGGGCGGGCTGGGCGGCGAGATGGTGCTGACCTTCGACGACATTACCCGTCTGGTGACGGCGCAGAGGAATGCGGCCTGGCGCGATGTGGCCCGCCGTATCGCCCACGAGATCAAGAACCCGCTGACGCCGATCCAGCTGTCGGCCGAACGGCTGAAGCGCAAGTATCGATCGCGGATCGGCGAGGACGTCGAGATCTTCGATCGCTGCACCGACACCATCATTCGACAGGTCGGGGACATCGGCCGGATGGTGGACGAGTTCTCTTCCTTCGCGCGGATGCCGGCGCCACGCTTCGCCCCCGAAGACCCGGCCGAAATGTTGCGCGAGGCGGTGTTCGCCCAGCGGGTGGCGGCGCCGGATATCGTTGTGGACATCACCGAACCTCTGCCCAAGGCGACCTTGCACGCCGACGGCCGCATGGTGGGGCAGGCGCTGATCAACATCCTGAAGAACGCCGGAGAATCCGTAGCGGCCCGTCGTCTGACGGCCGGAGAGGCGGCGGCGTCGGACAACGCGGGCGTGATCGCTTCCCTAACGGTCGAGGACGGCGTCGCCACCTTTGTGGTCGAGGACGACGGCGTCGGCTTGCCGGCGCGTGACCGCGACCGCCTGACCGAACCCTATGTCACCACGCGCGAGAAGGGCACGGGCCTGGGCCTGGCCATCGTCAAGCGCATTTGCGAGGACCATGGCGGCGAGCTGAAGCTCGCGGACGCCCTGACGCTTCGTGGCGCGCGCGTATGCATGATCTTCCCCCTGAAACCCCACGGCAAAAGCGGCGACGGCGCGGAGCGCAAGCTCCAGACCTTAGCCGCCGAATAGCGAGGCAAGATGCGACCAACCGGTTCCGACATTCTCGTCGTCGATGACGAGGCCGACATCCGCGACCTGGTGTCCGGCCTTCTGGAGGACGAGGGGCACGCCGTGCGCGTCGCCGCCAACTCCGACGAGGCCTTGGCCGCGATCCGGGCCAGGAAGCCGTCGCTGGCGATTCTGGACATCTGGATGCAGGGCGGCGGTCTGGACGGGCTGGAACTGCTGGAAGTGGTCAAGGAACTGGATCCCGACCTGCCGGTGGTGATGATCTCTGGCCACGGCAATATCGAGACGGCGGTGACAGCGCTGAAACGCGGGGCCTATGACTTCATCGAAAAGCCGTTCAAGTCGGACCGGCTGGTGGTCGTGGTCGAGAGGGCCATCGAGGCGGCGACCCTGAGGCGCGAGAACCGCAGGCTGCGCGTTCAGACCATGACGCCGTCGGGTCTGATCGGCCGGTCGCAGGCGGCGCAGGCGCTGCGCAGCACCATCGCCAAGGTGGCCCAGGCCAACAGCCGGGTCCTGATTTCCGGTCCGGCTGGGTCCGGCAAGGAATTGGTCGCGCGCCAGATTCACGAGGGCAGCCCGCGCGCGCGCGCCGAATTCGTCGCCATCTCGGCCGCCGGAATGACGCCGGAACGGCTGGACGTCGAACTGTTTGGCGAAGAGGGTCAGGACGGCCGTCCGCGCAAGATCGGCGTGTTCGAACGCGCCCACAACGGCACCCTGTATCTGGACGAAATCAGCGACATGCCGCGCGAGAGCCAGAGCCGCATCCTGCGGGTCCTGGTCGATCAACGGTTCCGGCGTGTGGGCGGGGAACAGGACGTGCAGGTCGATGTCCGCGTTGTGACCTCGACCTCGCGTGATCTGAAGTCCGAGATTGCGGAGGGCCGTTTCCGCGAAGACCTGTTCCACCGTCTGAACGTGGTTCCGATCCGTGTGCCCGCCCTGTCGGAAAGGCGCGAGGACATCACCGAACTGGTCGAGTATTTCGTCGAGACCATCAGCGTCTCGCAAGGCCTGCCAAAGCGGATCATCGGCGACGATGCGGTGGCGGTGCTGCAAGTGCACCCGTGGCCGGGCAATATCCGTCAGCTGCGTAATAATATCGAACGGCTGCTGATCCTGGCGACCGGCGATCCGGGCGAGACGATCACCGCCGACATGTTGCCTCAGGAGGTGGCCACCACCAGCGGCGGGCCGTCGTCGCTGGGCGGCGAACGCACCATTGCGCTTCCTCTGAGAGAGGCGCGCGAGGTGTTCGAGCGGGAGTATCTGGCCGCCCAGATCATGCGGTTTGGCGGCAATATTTCGCGTACGGCCGCCTTCATCGGCATGGAGCGGTCGGCCTTGCATAGAAAGCTCAAGTCGCTGGGCGTTTCGCCCGCTCGCGGCGGCGAAGAGGAAGAGCCAGGCTGATGTCTCGCGTCGCCTATGTGAACGGCGCCTACAGCGCGCATGGCGAGGCTGCGGTCCATATCGAGGACCGGGGCTTTCAGTTCGCGGACGGCGTCTATGAGGTCTGGTCGGTGTTCGACGGCAGGCTGGCCGATTTCGATGGGCATATGACCCGCCTGCATCGCAGCCTGAACGAACTGAAGATCGAAATCCCGATGAGCGCGGCGTCTTTGGGCGTGGTTCTGCGCGAGACGATCCGGCGCAACCGGGTGCGCGACGGCCTGGTCTATCTGCAGGTCACGCGCGGGACGGCGTCGCGCGATCACGCCTTTCCGGCGGACATCGCGCCCAGCGTCATCGTGACGGCCAAAAGGCTCGACCTAGCCAAGGGCGAAGCGATGGCGGCCAAGGGAGCGGCCGGCGTGACCCGACCCGACATCCGCTGGGGCCGTTGCGACATCAAGACGGTGGGGTTGTTGCCGAACGTGCTGGCCAAACAGGCGGCGCGCGAACACGGAGCCTATGAGTGCCTGATGTACGACGAGATGGGTCTGATCACCGAGGGATCGTCCACCAACGCCTGGATCGTAGATGAGGACGGCAGGCTGCGAACGCGCGATACCCAGGCCAACATCCTGCGGGGCGTCACGCGCGAGGCGATCCTGAAACTGGTCCAGGCCGAGGACATCGATCTGGACGAGCGCCCGTTCTCGGTTGAGGAGGCCAAGAGAGCGCGCGAGGTGTTCGTCACCGCCGCCAGTTCCTTCGTCATGCCGCTGGTTTCGCTAGATGGGGTGAAGATCGGCGATGGCAGGCCCGGGCCAATCGCGATCCGGTTGCGCGAGATCTATCTTGAACAGACGCGCAGAGAGGCCATTTAGGGCGTTGCCCGAGCATGGAGGCGGCGGTTAAGGTCGCGGCTGGCCGCATCGGCCGCGCGCCGCTTCCCCGGCGACGAACAACGAAGAACAGGAAAAACCTGCCATGTCGCAAGACAAACGTCAGAACCTTCAGGACACCTTCCTCAACTCGGTCCGCAAGACCAAGACGCCGCTGACCATCTTCCTGGTCAATGGGGTCAAGTTGCAGGGCATCGTGACCTGGTTCGACAACTTCTGTGTGTTGCTGCGCCGCGATGGCCAGTCCCAGCTGGTGTACAAGCACGCCATCTCCACCATCATGCCGTCCGCGCCCGTGCAGTTGTACGAGCCCGACGCCGAAGAAGATTGACGCATCGCGTCAACCCTCGGGCTTGTCCCGAGGGCGGGGTGTGGTGCGGAAAGACTGTCGAGCGCCTATATAGGGCGTAGAAACAACGACCACCGCACCGACGGCGGAACCTCCGACCCTCGGGTCAAGCCCGAGGGTGACGGCGCAGGTGGTCCCAAAAGTAGAGACCATTTGAGCAAGCTTATCGACCACGCCGTCCCGCTGATCCGGGCGGTCGTCATCCATCCCGACCGACGCTCGGACAGCCCTCGGCTTGCGAGCGAGCGCCTTGAGGAAGCCGTGGGCCTCGCCCGCGCGCTGGACCTGGACGTGCGCGCCGAAGAAATCGTGCGGCTGCGTGGGACCACGCCTGCCACCCTGTTCGGAAGCGGCAAGGTCGAGGAACTGGCCGCCCTGGTTCGCGCCGCAGACGCAGAGGCTGTCATCATCGACGACGCCCTGACGCCGGTGCAACAACGCAATCTGGAGAAGGAATGGGAGGTGAAGGTCATCGACCGCACCGGCCTGATCCTGGAAATCTTCGGTCGCCGCGCGCGCACCAAGGAGGGCCGGTTGCAGGTCGAGCTGGCGCGGCTCGACTATGAGCGGTCGCGCCTGGTGCGGACCTGGACGCACCTGGAACGCCAGCGGGGCGGCACCGGCTCGACCGGTGGTCCTGGCGAAACCCAGATCGAGTTGGACAGACGTCTGATCGCCGATCGGATCGTGCGGCTGAAGTCAGAGTTGGAGGACGTGCGCCGAACGCGTGGCCTGCACCGCAAGCAGCGCCAGAAGGTCCCGTTCCCGACCATCGCCCTGGTCGGCTATACCAACGCCGGCAAGTCGACGCTGTTTAATCGGCTGACGGGGTCCGAGGTCTTCGCCAAGGATCTGCTGTTCGCCACCCTCGACACGACCCAGCGCACCATTCGCCTGCCGCAGGGTCGGCCGGCCATCGTTGCGGACACCGTCGGCTTCATCTCCGACCTGCCGCACGAACTGGTCGAGAGTTTCCGCGCCACGCTGGAAGAAGTGGGCGAGGCCGACCTGATCCTGCACGTCCGTGACATCGCCTCGCCCGACAGCGACGCCCAGGCCAAGGATGTCGAGGCGGTGCTGAAACAGATCGAGACGCCTGAAGGCAAGACCCGTCGGGTGCTAGAGATCTGGAACAAGATCGACCTGCTGGATGACGAGGCGCGTGAGGCGATTCTCGGGCAGGCCGAACGGCTGGCCAAGGAAGGCGAAGCGGTCGCTGTTTCGGCCTGGACAGGCGAGGGGATAGAACCCCTGCGCCAGATCATCGCCGGCCTGATCGACGATGATCCCGAGACGCGGCTGACGCTTGCGCCGGAACAGGGCGAGGCGCTGGCCTGGCTGTACGAGCATGGTCGGATCACCTTGCGTGAGACGGACGACCTTGGCCGTACTCACGTCACGGTCCGGCTGCATCCTGCGGCGCTCGGGCGGTTCGAACGCCTGTATCCTGATTTGGCCGACTGAGTTCCCATGCATCTGATCGAAACCGTCCTGCTTCTGCTTTTGGCCGTGGTGGTGTCGGGTTCGATCGCGCGGATCACGCGTATTGCCCTCCCGTTGGTGCAGATCGCGCTGGGGGCGGCGATCGTGCTGATCACCGGATCCACGGTCGATCTCGAGCCGGACATCTTCTTCCTGCTGTTCCTGCCGCCGCTACTGTTTCTCGATGGATGGCGCATTCCCAAGGAAGACCTGTTCCGCGACCGGGCCGTGATCCTGGAACTGGCCTTGGGACTGGTGCTGTTCACCGTCATTGGGCTGGGCTTCATGATCTGGTGGATGATCCCCGAGATGCCGTTGCCGGTGGCCTTTGCTCTGGCCGCCATCCTGTCGCCGACGGATCCGATCGCGGTTCAGGCCATCGCGTCGCGCGCGCCGATACCCAAGCGGCTGATGCATATCCTGGAAGGCGAGTCGCTGCTGAACGACGCGACCGGCCTGACCTGTATGCGGATCGCCGTGATTGCGGCGACGACCGGTGCCTTCTCTATTGGCAGCGCCATCGGCACTTTCGCCTGGTTGGCCCTCGTCGGGGTGGCGGTCGGCGTCCTGGTCACCATGGCGATCAGCTATTCCAAGAGCTTCGTCAGTCGGCGGTGGGGCGAGGATGTGGGCGCGCAGATCCTGGTAAGCCTGCTGATCCCGTTCGCAGCCTATCTGGTGGCGGAGGAGCTACACGCGTCGGGTATACTGGCCGCGGTCGCTGCGGGCGTGACGATGAGTTTCACCGAACGCGGCGTCATCGGCGGGCAATCGATGGCGATGACGCGGATCCGGCGCAGTGTCGTCTGGGACACGGTGCAGTTCGTCGCCAACGGCATCATTTTCGTGATCCTGGGCGAACAGATGCCGTCGATCATGTCACGCGCGGCCGAGGTCGTCGCGGGCACCAGCCGGCCGGAAGTGTGGTGGCTGGCGGTCTATGTCTTCGGCATCGTGGCGGCCCTGGCGGCGTTGCGGTTCATCTGGGTCTGGACGTCGCTGAAGCTGACGCTGTTTCGTCGTCGCCATCGCGGGCCGCCGGCCAAGGTCGGCTTGCGCCTGACGATGGTGATGTCGTTGGCGGGCGTGCGTGGGGCGATCACCCTGGCCGGTATTCTGACCTTGCCGTTCGTCCTGGCGGATGGATCGCCGATGCCGTCGCGCAGCCTGGCGATCTTCCTGGCGGCGGGGGTGATCATCGTGTCGCTGCTGGTCGCCACCTTCGCCCTGCCACGCCTGTTGAAAGGTGTGGAGTTGCCGCCTGAACCCTCGCACGAACGCGAGGAGGATCGCGGTCGTGTGGCCGCCGCCTCGGCCGCCCTGCGCGCCATCGAGGACGTGTCGCACGCCATGGCCGAGGGCAAGCCGAACCCCGACCTCTATTCCGATATCGCCAGCCGGATCATGGAGACCTATCGCCAGCGGATCGAGACCCACACGCGCACGGACGAGGACGATGCGGCCATGTCTCGCAAGGTGGATCATGTCGAGCGGCGGCTGTGGCTGGCTGGACTGGCGGCCGAGCGGGACGAACTGGTTCGTCTGGCGCGCGTCAGGCAACTCGACGAGGTGACGGCGAAGAAGATGATCCGAGAAGTGGATCTGCAGGAGCTGCGGTACCTGTAGGCGTCAGCGGTCCATGAAGGCCGCGACCGCCGCGTAGCTGTCGGCGATGTGGTGGGCACCGCGGGAGAGCAGGCGCTCGGCGTGGCCGTCGCGGATGTGCCCGCCTGCGGTCAGGCCGATGACGGTCATGCCCGCCGAAACGCCTGCGGTGACGCCCGCCTCGCTGTCTTCGATCACAAGAGCGCGGGCCGGATCGAATCCCATCGTCTGGGCGGCGTGCAGGAAGATGTCGGGATGGGGCTTGCCGCGCTCAACCACCAGGCCGGTGAAGACGGCTTTCTCGAAATGATCGGTCAGACCAAACAGGTCCAGGCCGACGCCGATCCAGTCGGGGCCGCTGGACGAGGCGATGCAGCGGGCCTCAGACCGCGAGGCGACGAAGTCGATAACGCCGGGCACGGGTTGAAGTTGAAGCGGCGCGCGTTCGCGGCACGTCGCGAACCAGGTGGTGTGAAAGTCGTCGGGGCAGGCACGGCCCAGGGCGGCCTCGACCGCCGGCCGGTTGTCGCGCCAGCGCTTGCCGGTGTAGGCGGCCAGGACGTCGTCCAGGCTGGTGGGCAGACCGATGGCGGTCAGTTGTTCGGCCATGACAGTGCTGTTCAGCACCTCGCTGTCGGCGACGACGCCGTCGTAGTCGAAGATGATCAGGTCGTAGGTCATGGGCGGCTCAGTTCGCGGGAGCGGCCTTCTCGGCGACCTTTGCGGCGTCCCAGAGGCGGTCCATCTCTTCCAGCGTGGACTGGTCGGGTGTGCGGCCGTCCCTGGCCAATTTCGCCTCGATGAAGCCGAAGCGGCGCACGAACTTGGCGTTGGTGGCGCGCAGCGCGTCCTCGGGTTCGACGTCCAGCTTGCGGGCCAGGTTGGCGACGACGAACAGCAGGTCGCCCAGCTCCTCTCGCGCCTTGGCCCTGTCGCCGGCGGCGATCTCGACGCGCAGCTCCTCGACCTCCTCCGCCAGCTTGTCGAACACCTCGTCGGTCGAGGGCCAGTCGAAACCGACGCGGCCGGCGCGCTTGGTCAGCTTGGCGGCGCGGGTCAGGGCGGGCAGGCCGACGGGGACATCGTCGAGCACGCCGGGCTTCTTGCGGTCCTTGCGCTCGGCGGCCTTGATGGCTTCCCAGGCGACGGTCTGTTCCTTGGACGATCGCTGCGCTTCATCCCCGAAGACGTGGGGGTGGCGACGTTCCAGCTTGTCGGAAATGGCCGTGACCACGTCGTCGAAAGCGAACAGCCCCCGTTCCTCGGCCATGCGGGAGTGGAAGACGACCTGGAACAGCAGGTCGCCCAGCTCGCCTTTCAGCTCCGTCAGGTCGTTGCGCTCGATGGCGTCGGCGACCTCATAGGCCTCCTCGATCGTGTAGGGGGCGATGGTGGCGAAGGTCTGCTCCACGTCCCAAGGGCAGCCGCTGTCAGGGTCTCGCAGCCGCTCCATGACGCCGAGCAGACGGTCGATGGGTCTCAAATGCGGGCTCCGTCGCGGGCTTCGAGGGCGAGACGGATTTCATCGTGGCGTTTCGGCGTCAGGGGGTAGCCTTTCAGCACCCAGGCGGCGGCGGCCAGCAGCAGGCCGGGGACCAGGATGAACAAAATCTGGAGCGTCAGCAGGGAGAAGTCGCTGTTTCCGCCCGCCTCCGGGATCGCCTTGAAGCCCACCCATTGCAAAATCAGGTAGGGGATCAGGGCCACGACATGGCCGATCTTGGTCGTCGCCGACAGGATGGAGAACATCAGGCCGGTGCGGTCCACGCCGGTCTCCAGACGCACCTCGTCGCCTGCGTCCGCCATCATGGCGCGCAGCAGGAACAGGCCGGCGGCATAGGGCAGGCCGGCGATGAACATGGCCGCCGCCGTCAGGGCGAAGTTGCCGCCAGGAACCAGGGTTGCGGCGATATACAGGCCGGCGAAGATCAAACTGGCGACAGCCAGGGCCTTGTCCTTGCCGATCCGCGTGGCCAGCCAGGCCCAGATGGGCGCGCCGCATAGCCCGGCGACGAAATAGAACAGCATGAATAGCCCGGCCTGGCTGTGGTCGTAGCCCTTGATCTGGCCGAAGAAGAAAAACAGCAGCGAGCCGGTAATGCCCGGCGCGACGCCCAGCAGCAGGTCTGCGATCAGCAGCTTCCTGACCGTTGGCATCTTCAACAGGGCCAGATAGGCGCCGGCGCCGCCGTGGGGCTGGTCGCCCGCATTGACCGGTTCGGGCACGGCGACCATGGCCAGGCCGATGGTCAGGGGCAGGGCGATCAGAATGGCCCAGCCCATGATCCGCACACCGTCGGCATAGGTCCCGATGCCCGTCTGGACCACCACTGTCGGCAGGACCAGGATCAGGATCACGCCGATGATGTTGAACACCTGCCACCAGCCATAGACACGGCTGCGTTGATCATACTGGGGCGCGAGGACGGCGGCCCAGCCAAGCTGGCCCAGGGTGCCGATCGAGAAGCCGAGATAGAGAACCAGCAGCCAGCCGAACAGATAGGCGGGACCGGCGCCCGGCTGCACCACCACGAACATCATGAAGGCCGACAGCATCAGGATCGGGGTCGACAGCGCCATCCACGGGCGATAGCGACCTAGGCGCGTCCTGGTCTTGTCCATGCCCCAGCCGATGAAGGGGTCGAAGACGATGTCGATCAGGCGCACGGCCATGAAGACGGCGGCGACGACGCCCAGCTCCAGCCCCACATGGGTGGCGTAGAACTCGGGCAGGGTGACGGGCAGGGCGACGCCGAAGGCAGCCAGCGGCAGGCACGGGCCGGAAAAGGCGGCGAGCACCGCATTGGAGCGGCGGGGCGCGGTCGGCGCGGCGGTGGACATGCGTCGGTCCGAAAGGCGCGGCGCGAGTCGGCCGCGCGTCACCATGCCAGCGATTGGCGAAGCATGCACTTGTGAGATCGACCGGCTTGAGGCTTCCTGTGCGTCATGTGGCGAAGCCTTCTAGCGTTCCTGTCCCTTTGCTTTGCGTTGGTCTTCGCCGGCGGCGCGCGTGCGGCCGGCCCCTGCCACACCAATGCCGACGGTTGGCAGGCGCAGGGACTGGCGAATGCGGCCTCGGCCTATGGGATGGAGTGGGCGCCGTTCGGCGCGGCGGAGTGGGGGTGGCAGGCCTATATGCCCCTGATCCAGCAGGAACTGCATACCTCGTGCGGCCCCGGCACGCCGATCTTCGCGTCGCAACTGGCGGGGTTCCAGCAGACCTATGGCCTGGCGCCCAGCGGCCTGTTTGACGCCGCGACATTTCAGGTATTTCGAGGGCTGTGGCAGGAGCGGCGGCCATTCGTGATGGCGCGGGTCGGCGGGGCCTGTCCCGAGCCGCCGCCGATCAACCAGCTGGGCTATCTGGTCGCCGAGGAGGAGCACGCCGACCGTCTGACGCGGTTGCTGCGCCGCGACGTTCTGGACGCCTATCGCCGGCTGGTCGCCGCCGCGCGCGCTGAGGTCCCAGAGGTCGCGGCCGACCCCGAATTGCTGCAGATATTCTCGGGCTTCCGCGACCCGGAGGCGGATGCGGCGCGATGCGCCCAGCAGGGAAATTGCGATGGTCTGCGCCGCGCCGTCTGTTCGCCGCACCGGACCGGAACGGCCATCGACTTTTATGTCGGCCAGGCGCCGGGGCAGGGCGTCGATTCCACCTCGCCGGCCAGCCGCGAACATATGGCGCGGACAGCGACCTATCGTTGGCTGGTGGCGAACGCCGGGCGGTTCGGGTTTACGCCTTACGTCTATGAACCCTGGCATTGGGAGTATGTAGGGCCGTGGGATCCTTCATTCGCGCCCTGACCGAGGGTGAGACGGCCCTGGGACGCGAGGCGTTCGGGGCGGCCTTGCAGCTTGAGACTGTGCGGCTGATCGGCTGGCCGTTCCGGCGCGCCTTCGTGGCCGGGCGCTGGTTCGGGCGCGACTGGATCGTTTGGCCCTATCATGAACTGGTCGAGGATTTTGGGGCGGCGTCGGCCCGGATACAGGGCGTGCTGGTGCACGAATTGACGCACGTCTGGCAGGCTCAGCAGGGCGTCAATCTGCTGTTCGCCAAGCTGAAGGCCGGCGACAGCGCCGCCTCCTATGCCTATCGCGTTGGGCCGACGTGCCGGTGGGAGGCGCTGAACATCGAACAGCAGGCGATGGTGATGGAGCATCGCTTTCATTGCCGGCGTGGCGGCCCGACGCCGGGAGATCACGCATTCTATGACGCGGTTTGTCCGTTCGAGGCGTGAAGTGCAGGCAGAGGCTTGCGGAAGGCGGCTGGGCACGCCAAGTTAGCAACGGTCGTTGTTGCGAATAGCGGCCGGTCATTCAACGGAGCCTCCCCATGCCCAAGATCCTCGTCCTCTATCACTCGACCTATGGCCATATCGAAACCATGGCCGAAGCCGTCGCCGAGGGCGCGCGCGAGGTCGAGGGCGCGGTGGTGGACATCAAGCGCGTGCCGGAAACCGTGCCGGAAGACCTGGCCAAGGCCTCGCACTACAAGCTGGACCAGAAGGCGCCGATCGCCAAGATCGACGACCTGAAGGACTATGACGCCGTCATCATCGGCGCAGGCACCCGCTTTGGCTCGGCCGCGTCGCAGATGCGGGCCTTCCTGGACCAGGCCGGCGGCCTGTGGTTCAGTGGCACCCTGATCGGCAAGATCGGCGGCGCCTTCACCGCCACCGCGACCCAGCACGGCGGCCAGGAAACCACCTTCCAGGGCTTGCACAACTTCTTCATGCACCACGGCATGCCGGTCGTGGGCCTGCCCTATTCGTATCAGGCCATGATGACGCTGGACTCGGTCGAGGGCGGTTCGCCCTATGGCGCGACGACCATCACCGGCGGCGACGGTTCGCGTCAGCCCAGCGAGATCGAACTGGGCGGCGCCAGATTCCAAGGCAAACACATCGCCGAACTGGCGAAAAAGCTGCACGGGTGATCTGATGCGCCAGCCCGCCGTCTTCTTTGGTCACGGTTCGCCCATGAACGCGCTTGACGGTCCCTACGGGGCGGCCTGGCGCGCGCTGGGCGAGGCCATCGGCAAGCCTAAGGGGGTGGTGATGATCTCCGCCCACTGGGAGACGCGCGGGCTGGGCGTCACCGCACAGGAAAGACCCGAAACTATCCATGATTTCGGGAACTTCCCGCGTGAACTTCACGAGATGCAATATCCCGCGCCCGGGTCGCCCAAACTGGCGGCGCGGGTGGCGGAACTGACAGGGGCGGTCAAGACCCAACAGTGGGGGCTGGATCACGGGACCTGGTCGGTGCTGGTTCACGTCTGGCCCGAGGCCGACGTGCCGGTGGTGCAGCTGTCGCTGAACCGCGAGCTGACGGCGCGCCAGCATTACGAACTAGCCAAGGCGCTGAAGCCGCTGCGGGACGAAGGGATCGTCATCGCCGGCTCGGGCGACTTCGTCCACAATCTGCGGGCCTGGAAGCGCGAGGACGGCGCCGAACCCTACGCCTGGGCGACCGGGTTCAACGAGGCCGTGAAGACTGCGTTCGAAAAGGGCGACCATGACGCCCTGATCGACTGGGTGGACTTGGCGGAGGACGCCCAGATGAGCGTGCCGACCGACGAACACTATCTGCCGGTCCTCTATATCGCCGCCCAGCAGAAGCCGGGCGAGGCGGTCAGCTTCTTCAACGACCGCATCGACGGCGGCTCGATCTCGATGACTGGCGTGCGAATCGGTTGATCAAGCCGCTTTTTCGGCCTCGACCATCTTCTGGATCGAGACGTAGTCGGTCTTGCCAGTACCCAGGACCGGCACTTCGGCGACCTTGACGATCTTCTTGGGCACGATCAGTTCGGGCGCGCCGTTGGTGCGGGCCCATTCGGCCAAGGGGGCGACCTCGGCCTCGGCGTGGTCGGTGACCAGGACCAGCTTCTCGCCCTTGCGGCTGTCGGGGATCGACACGACGGCGTGGCGCTGGTCCGGCCAGACGGCGCCGGCGATGCCTTCCACAGCGGTCAGGGACACCATCTCGCCGCCGATCTTGGCGAAGCGTTTGGCGCGGCCGCGGATGGTGACATAGCCGTCGTCATCCACATCGACGATGTCGCCGGTGTCCAGCCAGTCGTCGCCGATGGGATCCCAGGCCAATGGCTCGGCCGAGGTGACATAGCCGCTCATGACGTTAGGCCCGCGCAGCATCAGACGGCCGCCCGCGTCGATGCCCTCGACCGGCTCAAGCTTCCAGTCGATGCCGGGCAGGACCTGACCCACGGTGCCGGGCGCGTTGCGGTCAGGGTGGTTGACGGCGATGACGGGCGAGGCCTCGGTCGCGCCATAACCTTCCAGCAGTTCGACGCCGCCGAACTTTTCGTCGAACAGGGCGCGGGTTTCGTCGCGCACCCGTTCAGCGCCCGCGACCACGAACTTCAGGGTGGCGAAATCGTCCGCCTCGGCCACGCGGCCATACTGGTTCAGGAAAGTGTCGGTCGCGAACAGGATCGAGGCGTTCACCTTGGGCAGCAGGTCGGTGATCTGTTTGGCGTGCAGAGGGGACGGATACTGGAAGGCTTTCAGGCCTTGGAGCAGGGGCAGGATGACCCCGCCGGTCAGGCCGAAACAGTGGAAGGTCGGCAGGGGATTGAACATCACCCATTCCGGCAGCAGGTCGATATGGGCCGCCACCTGGCGGGCGTTGGCGACAAGATTCTTCTGGCTCAGCACCACGCCCTTGGGCGTGCCGAAACTGCCGGAGGTGAACAGGACCACGCCCGGCGCGTCCGGGTCGGTCTTGACGCGAAACCGCTTGGGCGCGGCGCCGGCGGCGAGGCCGTACAGCTTGTCAGCCAGGCCGATGGTCTTGCGAACGTCGTCCAGCCACACGATCTCGGCCACCGTCTTCAGGTCCGCGATCAGGTCGTCCAGCTTGGCCTGTTCGATGAAGCGCCGGGCGGTCAGCACCTTCTTGACGCCCGAGGCCTTGATCGCGGCCTTCAGATTGGCCTCGCCGGCGGTGAAGTTCAGCATCACCGGCACGCGGCCGTGGGCGTGCAGCCCGAAGAAAGTGACGACCACGCCCATCGACGACGGCAGCAGGATGGCGACCCGCTCGCCCAGATCAGTCATGTGGGCGATCTTGCGACCCAGCACGAAGGCGGCGCGGATCAGGCCGGTGTAGCTGAGCGGATGGCGATCCTGGTCCTCCAAGATTTCCTTGTCGCCGAACCGCGTCCGCGCATCGATCAGGGCGTCGATCAGGGACGAGTCGTAAAACGAGGAATCCAGGGCCTGGCGCAAGCGCGTCTCCTACGGAGGGCGCGGACGGCCCTCTCTGTTGTTCGGGCGTCTGTCATTAATGACGCCGCGTCATCTTGAAAAGATGCGTAACGTCGCGTGAGTTCCGAAGGCCGATCACGCCTGCGACAAGTCTGTTACCCGGTGTGCCTTGCCTAAACGGCCTCAAAGTCCGAAATACCGGCTATGGTCACCCTGATCGACACCCTTCAGCGCAAGCCTTCCGAGCTGCGTCACCCCGAAAAGCAGAACCGGCCAGAGTCGGTCGTTCTGAAGAAGCCCGACTGGCTGAGGGTCAAGGCGCCCGGTTCGGGTCAGTACAACGCGACCAAGGAGATCGTCCGCTCCAAGGGTCTGGTGACGGTCTGCGAGGAAGCGGCCTGCCCGAACATAGGCGAGTGCTGGAGCCAGAAGCACGCCACCCTGATGATCATGGGCGACACTTGCACGCGGGCCTGCGCCTTCTGCAACGTCAAGACGGGCCTGCCCCAGCCGCTGGACCCCGAAGAGGCCGGCAAGGTCGGTCTGGCGGTCCAGCAGATGGGCCTGAACCACGTCGTCATCACGTCTGTCGATCGCGACGACGTGTCGGACGGCGGCGCGGCCCACTTCGCCGAGGTGGTGCGCCAGATCCGCATTCAGGCGCCGGGCACCACCATCGAGATTCTGACGCCCGACTTCCTGCGCAAGGACGGGGCGGCGGCCGTGATGATCGACGCCAAGCCAGACGTCTTCAATCACAACCTTGAAACCGTGCCGCGCCTGTATCTGAAGATCCGGCCAGGCGCCCGCTACTTCCACTCCTTGCGTCTGCTGCAGATGGTCAAGGAGCGCGACCCCGAGCAGTTCACCAAGTCCGGCATCATGGTCGGTCTGGGCGAGACCAAGGAAGAGGTCATGCAGGTGATGGACGACATGCGGTCAGCCGGCGTCGACTTCATCACCATCGGCCAGTATCTGCAGCCGACGCGCAAACACGCCGCCATCGACCGTTTCGTCACGCCGGAAGAGTTCAAGGCCTATGAGGCGATCGCCCGGGCCAAGGGCTTCCTGATGGTGTCGTCTTCGCCGCTGACGCGTTCGTCGCACCACGCCGGCGACGACTTCGCCCGGCTGAAGGCGGCGCGCGAGGCGCAATTGCGCCGCTAAGTCCCGAATGGCCGTCCACCGCGTCACACGCATCCTTTCGTATGCGCCCGAACAGCTTGCCGATCTGGTCGCCGACGTGCGCGCCTATCCCGACTTCGTGCCCTGGGTCACGTCGATGCGGGTCTGGAACGAGCGGGCCGAAGGCGAGGGTGTCACCGTTCTGGACGCCGAGGCTGGTGTCGGCTTTTCCTTCCTGAAGGAGCGGTTCTCGACCTGGGTCCGGCATGACCGGAACGCGCCCAAGGTCGAGGTCGGCCTGCTGCGCGGCCCGTTCAAGCACCTGAAGAACCGGTGGGAGTTCTTTCCGCACCCCGATGGCGCGCGGCTGGAGTTCATGATCGACTTCGCCTTCAAATCGAAGATGCTGGACCTGATGCTGTCGGCCAACTTCGACCGGGCGGTGGAAAAGCTGATCGGCTGTTTCGAGGCCGAGGCGAAGCGGAGATACTCCAGGCCATGAGTTTCGACTTCGACGCGACCGTCGTGGGCGCCGGGGCTGTGGGCCTGGCCTGCGGTCGGGCGTTGTCGAAACGGGGCCTGACGGTGCTGGTGCTGGAGAAGGAAGGCCACATCGGCCAGGGCGTCTCGTCGCGCAATTCCGAGGTGATTCACGGCGGCCTCTATTATCCGACCGGCTCGCTGAAGGCCCGCTTCTGCGTCGAGGGACGGCGCGCCCTCTATGACTTCCTGGCCAGCCGCAAGATCGATCATCGCAAATGCGGCAAGCTGGTCGTAGCGACGCAAGAAGACGAGGTCGAGCGGATCGAGGCCATCTTCGAACAGGCGACGGCGAACGGGGTCGAGGGGCTGCAACACCTGACCGGCGCCCAGGCGCGGGCGCTGGAGCCCGAACTGAATGCTCATGCAGCCATCCTGTCGCCCGAGAGCGGCCTGTTCGACAGCCACGGCTATATGCTGGCCCTGCAGGGCGAGATCGAGGACGCGGGCGGATCGGTTGTGGTTTCGGCCCCGTTTGAGGGCGTGCAGCCCCTGCCGGGTGGCGGGTTTCGTGTTCGTGTCGGCGGGGAGGGGGCGATGCAGATCACCAGCCGCCTGCTGGTCACCGCGCCCGGCCTGTCGGCGCAAACCGTGGCGGCGGCCATCGACGGCTATCCGGCCGGCGACATTCCTGCGGGCCATTTCGGCAAGGGCGTCTATTTCAGACTGGTCGGCAAAGCCCCGTTCGACCGGTTGATCTATCCGCCGCCCATTCCTGGCGCCCTTGGCACCCATTATCGCAAGGACCTGGGCGGGCAGGCCGTGTTCGGGCCTGACCTCGCTTACGTCGAGACCGAGGATTACTCGGTCGATCCGGCGAAGGCGGAGGATTTCGCCGCCTATATCCGCCGCTTCTGGCCTGGCCTGCCCGACGGCGCCCTGACGCCCGACTATGCCGGCATCAGGCCCAAGCTGCATGGGCCGGGCGAGCCGCAACCGGACTTTCAACTCCACGGGCGCGAGCATCACGGCATCGATGGCCTGATGGCCCTGTTCGGCATCGAGAGCCCCGGTCTGACCAGCTCCCTGGCCATCGGCGAGGCCGTAGCCGCCGCTTTGACGGAGACCACATGACCGAGCGCGAGAAGATGCTGGCGGGCCTGCCCTATGATCCGGGCGATCAGGACTTGCGGGACGGTCGCGCCCGCGCGGTCGGCCTGACCGTCGCCATCAACGCCGAACCGGATCGCGAGCGGCGTGGGGCCCTGTTCAATGAGCTGGTGAACGCTGCCGACGGCAAGGCGGTGATCATGCCGGGCTTCTTCTGCGACTATGGCGTCAACATTCACTTGGGCGCGCGGGCCTTCGCCAACGCCAACTGCGTGTTTCTGGACTGCGCCGAAATCCGCATCGGCGACAACTTCCAGGCCGGACCTGGGGTGCAGCTTCTGACGCCGGAGCATCCGCTGGACGCCGTGGCGCGTCGCGGGGAGGAGACGGCGCGGCCCATCGTCATCGGCGACGACGTCTGGATCGGCGGCGGCTCCATCGTCCTGGCCGGCGTCACCGTCGGCGACCGGTCGGTGATCGGCGCCGGCGCCGTGGTGACCAAGGATGTGCCGTCCGATGTCGTCGTGGTCGGCAATCCGGCGAAGATCGTGAAACGGCTGGCCCCCTCGAACATCTAGTCGAAGGCCGACAGCGGGATCGACACCAGGCTGAACGGAAGGACTGGATCGCCAGAGGCGCGCCGGTTCAGTTGGCTGTTGGCGACGATCAATCGGTCGCCGCTGATGGCCGCTGTCGCGGGCCAGGCCAGTTCGGCGGGCTTGATTCGTTTGGTCTCGGTCGCCGTCAGCATGTCGGAAGACAGATTCAGCGCCACGACCTCGCCCGCCGACTGGCGCACGACGAACAGACGCTGACCGTCCAAGACCAGCCCGTCTCCGCTCGAAAGCTCCGAAGATCCCGCATCGATGGCCGCGATTTCTCCGGTGTCGGTGGCGATTCGGAACAGGCGGCCGGCCTTGGCGTGGACGACGATCAGGAACCGACCGTCCGGCGTCGCCGCGATACCGTTCAGATTGGGCGCCTCGCCGAAGTCGAGCGCGGTCCCTTCGAAGTTTAGCCAAGGCTCCAGCACTGCGTCCGCCACCGCGCCCTGCTGCACGCGCCACATCACCGGCCGCAGGGAATCAGTGAAATAGGCGTGGTCCTGGGTCAGGACGACATCGTTGATCAGCCACGGGCCTTCGGGCGTCGTGAAGCGGGCCACGCGGCGGCCGGTAGCGCTGTCCACCACATGCATGGAACCGTCGCGGGCCCCGGCGACCCATATCCGGCCCTCGCCGTCCGATTTCAGCCCCAGGGCGACGGATTTGGGCGTAGCGGGGCGAACGTCGGCCATGTTTAACGGATCGCCGACTATGGCGGCCGAGCCAGTCGCGGGATTCAGCCGTACGATGACGCCTGTGTTGGCGCTGTTGGCGTAGAGGACGCCAGTCGTGGGATCGACGGCCATGCCTTCCGGATAGGCGGCGGCTTCCGGCAGGGGAATGATCCGAATGCCCTCCTGAGCGGTCACAGGCTGGGCCAGTCCAAGGGCGGCGGTCATGGCCGCGCCGACGATCCATCTGGTCTTCATCGTTCGTCTCCCGTAATCGCTTTTGCGCACTGTGCCTGAGCCGTTCGGCCTAGGCTACCGGGCGGCGATGCGGGTTCGGCATTGGTTTGAAGACCCGCCTTGAAATCCTCGCGAGGTTCATGCATAAGCCGCGCCTCGCGTGGCGGCTCTGTTTGGGCCGCCGCTATTGTTTTCGCGCTTGATCAGGCTTCGGCTCTGGGCGGCGCCCGACTTAGAAGATTGATACGGACATGGCCGTTCCGAAGCGGAAAGTATCCCCCTCGCGTCGCAACATGCGCCGCGCCCACGACGCCCTTAGCTCGAACGTCTATGTCGAGGACAAGGACACCGGCGAGCTGAAGCGCCCTCACCACATTGATCTGAAGACCGGCACCTATCGCGGTCGTCAGGTCATCACGCCGAAAGAAGACTAGTCTTCGACTGGCGCCCGGCTTCGGCCGGATGACGATTTTAACGGCGCGCGGTGACCCGCGCGCCGTTTTCGTGCGTTCAATGCGGTGAAGCTTCCTTTGGAGACGCCGCATGATGATTCGTTTCACCGCCGTCAGCGCCTGCGCGCTGCTGACCCTTGCCGCCTGTGACCGTCAGGAACAGCCCGCGGCTCCGGCTCCAGTAGCCGCTGCGCCTGCTGTGGAGACGCCTGCGACGCCTGTTGCGGACCCCAACGCGCTGACCGCCGAAGGGTTGGGTCCTGTGCGAGTCGGCATGACGCGCGCCGATCTGGTGAAGGTCTGGGGCGATGATTCTCAGCCAAACGCCGTCGGCGGCGCCGATCCAGAGGCCTGCGACGAATTCCATCCGGCCAATGCGCCGGCGGACGTGCGGGTCATGATTCAGAACGGCGTCCTGACGCGAATCACTCTGGCGCGCGGGGCGACGACCAAGACCGATCGCGGGTTCGGCGTCGGCGACACCGCCATGGCGATCAAACAGGCCTACGGCGGCGCCATCTTCGCCCAACCGCACAAGTATCAGGACGCGCCGGCCGAGGACCTATTCGCCTGGTCGCGAGGGGGCTCGACCACCTATGTCACCGACCCGGCGGCGCGCGGCGTCCGTTACGAGATCGGCAGCGACGGCAAGGTGATGATGGTCCATGCCGGCGACCCGTCGATCCAACTGGTCGAAGGCTGTTCCTGACGCTAGGCTGCGATGTCGGCATTGGCGTTTGGCGGGGAGGCGGCTAAACCGTCGGACCTCCCCTGCCCCTTGAGCCAAAGAGCCGAGCCATGACCGACATCGCCGACATCGTCGCCCGCCAGATCCTCGACAGCCGGGGCAATCCGACGGTTGAAGTCGATGTCACGCTGGAAGACGGTTCTTTCGGCCGCGCCGCCGTTCCGTCGGGCGCCTCGACCGGCGCGCACGAAGCCGTCGAACTGCGCGACGGCGACAAGGACATGTGGGGCGGTAAGGGCGTGCAGAAGGCGGTCGACGCCGTCAACGGCGAGATCTTCGACGCCCTGTCCGGCATGGACGCCGAGCAGCAGCGCCGCATCGACGAGGCGATGATCGACCTGGACGGCACGCCCAACAAGGCCCGCCTGGGCGCCAACGCCATTCTGGGGGTCTCCTTGGCGGTGGCAAAGGCCAGCGCCCTGTCGTCCAATCAGGAACTGTATCGCTACCTGGGCGGCGTCTCGGCCCGCGTCCTGCCGACCCCGATGATGAACATCATCAACGGCGGCGCTCACGCCGACAATCCGATCGACATCCAGGAGTTCATGATCCTGCCGACGGGCGCCGAGACCTTCTCGGACGCCGTGCGGATGGGCGCCGAAATCTTCCACGCCCTGAAGAAGCAGCTGAAGGACGCCGGCCACAACACCAACGTCGGCGACGAGGGCGGCTTCGCCCCGAACCTGGCCTCGGCTGACGAAGCCTTGAGCTTCATCACCAAGGCCGGGCAGGCGGCCGGCTATCTGGCGGGTGAGGACTTCCACCTTGGCCTGGACGTCGCCTCGACCGAGTTCTTCAAGGACGGCAAATACATCATGACCGGCGAGGGCAAGACCGTCGACGCCGACGGCATGGCCGCCTATCTGGTCGATCTGTGCGAGCGCTTCCCGATCGTCTCGATCGAGGACGGCATGGCCGAAGACGATTTCGACGGCTGGCGCCTGCTGACCGAACGCCTGGGCGACCGCGTGCAACTGGTCGGCGACGACCTGTTCGTGACCAATCCGGCGCGTCTGGCCGCAGGCATCGGCGAAGGTCTGGCCAACTCCATCCTGATCAAGGTCAACCAGATCGGCACCCTGTCCGAGACCCTGGACGCCGTCGATATGGCCCACCGCGCCGGCTACACCGCCGTGATGAGCCACCGTTCGGGCGAGACCGAGGACTCGACCATCGCCGACCTGGCGGTCGCCACCAATTGCGGGCAGATCAAGACCGGTTCGCTGGCCCGTTCGGACCGGGTGGCGAAATACAACCAGCTGCTGCGCATCGAAGAGATGCTGGGCGACCAGGGCGTCTATTTCGGCGATGGCATGCTGCTGAAATAAGAAACTGAATTGTCGGCGGAGAATCAGCATTCTCCGCCGACTATCTTACGGTCAAGCTACATTTCGTTAGGCATTTTCGGGCACGGTTCCTGAACTGTGTTTTCGCGCTCAGAAGGAGCGTTTTAAGTGCCTGAACGGATGAAACCTTACCGCCTGTCCTTCGCCCTGTTGTTGCTGCTTGCCTATCTTGGGGTGCAAGCGCTGACGGGCGAGCGCGGCTTGTTGAGCGGCTCGTCCCGCGATGCCCTGTTGGGGCAGCGCGAGGTCCAATTGGCGCATCTCACCGAGCAGCGTCGCGACCTGGAGACGCGGGTCCGCTATCTGCGCACCGACAGCCTGTCCCGTGATCTGCTGGAAGAGCGTGCGCGCGCCGTGCTGGGCTTTTCCGACCCCCGTGACTATGTGATCCGCGTCCCGGCGCAACCGGTACATGGCTGAGACCTTCTCCGACTTGAACTATTGTTACAGGGCGGCCTGCACCCCTTTGCGTTCCGGGAAGGAAGGCTGCTAAAGCCCCTTTCCGTAACGATAAGAAGGCGTCGGTTCTCGACGCCTAGCCGGGAGATACCGGATGGCGAAAGCCCCAGCCAAATCCGCTCAGACGACTTCGCCTGACAAACTGCCCAACACGCCAACGGCGTCCAAGGAGGACCTGCTTCGCTTCTATCGCGAGATGGTCCTGATACGCCGCTTCGAGGAGCGTGCAGGTCAGCTCTACGGCATGGGTCTGATCGGCGGCTTCTGCCATCTGTACATCGGCCAGGAAGCCGTGGCCGTCGGCGTTCAGGAGAGCGTCAAACAGGGTCACGACAAGATCATCACCGGCTATCGGGATCACGGCCACATGCTGGCCGCCGGCATGGACCCCAAGGAAGTCATGGCCGAGCTGACCGGCCGCAGCGGCGGTTCGTCCAAGGGCAAGGGCGGGTCGATGCACATGTTCGACGTGCCGACCGGCTTCTACGGCGGCCACGGCATCGTCGGCGCCCAGGTGGCGCTGGGCACCGGCCTGGCCTTCGCCGGCAAATATCGCGGCGACGATTCGGTGGCCTTCGTCTATTTCGGCGACGGCGCTTCGAACCAGGGGCAGGTCTACGAAAGCTTCAACATGGCGCAGCTATGGAAGCTGCCGGCCATCTACATCATCGAAAACAACCAGTACGCCATGGGCACGAGCATCGAACGCTCGTCTTCGACCACGGAACTGTATCAGCGCGGCGCCAGCTTCGGCATCCCGGGCGAGCAGGTCGACGGCATGGACGTGCTGGCTGTGCGCGACGCCACGGCCCGGGCGGTGAAGCGCGCCCGTGAAGGCGGCGGCCCCTTCATCCTGGAAGTGAAGACCTATCGCTATCGCGGTCACTCGATGTCCGATCCGGCGAAATACCGGACCAAGGAAGAGGTCGATGAGGTCAAGAAGACCCGCGATCCGATCGATCACCTGAAGATGCTGCTGTCGGCCGCCAATGCGACCGAGGATGAGCTCAAGGCCATCGACACCGAAATCAAGGCGATCGTCGCCGAAGCTGTTCAATTCGCCCAAGAGAGCCCGGAACCCGATCCGTCCGAGCTCTATACCGACGTCTACGTGGAGGCCTGATCCGTGACCGACATTCTGATGCCGGCGCTGTCCCCCACGATGGAAGAGGGCACGCTGACCAAATGGCACATCAAGGCAGGCGACACCGTGTCGGCCGGCCAGGTGATCGCCGAGATCGAAACCGACAAGGCGACGATGGAAGTCGAGGCCGTGGATGAAGGCGAAGTGCTGGAAATCCTGGTCGCCGAAGGCGCCGAGAACGTGAAGGTCAATACGCCGATCGCGCGTCTGGCGGGCGAAGACGGCGCAGCAGCGCCCGCGCCCAAGGCGGCCGAAGCTGAGGCGCCCAAGGCGGCGGCTGAAGGCAAGACTGGCGATCCCGAGAAGGCCCCGGCCCAGACCTCGACCCCCAAGGTCGAACTGCGAGACCCGGAAATTCCGGCCGACGCCAAACTGGTCAAGACGACCGTGCGCGACGCTCTGCGTGACGCCATGGCCGAAGAGATGCGTCGTGACGACCGCGTCTTCCTGATCGGCGAGGAAGTCGCCCAGTACCAGGGCGCCTACAAGGTCAGCCGCGACCTGCTGCAGGAGTTCGGCGACCAGCGCGTCGTCGACACCCCGATCACCGAGCACGGCTTCGCCGGCCTGGGCGTCGGCGCGGCGATGTCGGGCCTGAAGCCGATCGTCGAGTTCATGACGTTCAACTTCGCCATGCAGGCGATCGACCACATCATCAACTCGGCCGCCAAGACCCTGTACATGTCAGGCGGTCAGATCCGCGCGCCCATCGTCTTCCGCGGTCCGAACGGCGCCGCCTCGCGCGTCGGCGCCCAGCACAGCCAGGACTATTCGGCTTGGTATGCCCAGGTTCCGGGCCTGAAGGTGATCGCGCCCTATGACGCGGCCGACGCCAAGGGACTGCTGAAGGCCGCCATCCGCGACCCGAACCCCGTCGTCTTCCTCGAACACGAGATGATGTACGGCCTGGAGTTCGATGTGCCGGACGTCGAGGACTACGTCCTGCCGATCGGCAAGGCCAAGGTGCGTCGCGAAGGCAAGGATGTGACCATCACGGCCCATAGCCGCATGGTCGGATTCGCCCTCCAGGCCGCCGAGAAGCTGGCCGAAGAAGGCATCGAGTGCGAGGTCGTCGATCTGCGCACTCTGCGTCCGCTGGACACCGACACCATCGTCGAAAGCGTCAAGAAGACCAGCCGTCTGGTCTCGGCTGAAGAAGGCTGGGGCCCAATGGGCGTCGGCGCCGAGGTCGTGGCCCGTGTCATCGAACACGCCTTCGACTATCTGGACGCTCCGCCGCTGCGGGTTCACCAGGAAGACGTGCCGCTGCCTTACGCCGCCAATCTGGAAGTGCTGTCGCTGCCGGGCGTGGACAAGATCATCGCGGCCGTGAAGCAGGTGATGGCATGACGGCTGCGGCGCTTCCCATTCCGGAAGAAATCACTGCCGACGGCGAGAGCGTGACCGAACTCGCCAGAGTTTGGTGGAATGGAGACGTTCCCGCGATGGTCATTCGTCCCGCCTTGCGCGATCCGGTGCTGATGGGCGGCGTCCTTGCCGAACTGGCTTGGAACTTCTCCAGAGCCTACGCCGGAAGTCACGGATTAGACCAGGAGCAGGCGCTCCAAGGGATTGTCCAAGGTTGGCAGGACGCGCACAGACGCGCCGAAGGTCTAAAGGGAACGCCCCTGATGCCGAGCGTTTCCGTCGCCAAAATCTCGGGAGAATGATGGCATGACCGATATCCTGATGCCCGCCCTGTCTCCCACCATGGAAGAGGGCGTTTTGGCCAAGTGGCACGTCAAGGTCGGAGACGTCGTCTCTGCCGGCGACGTGATCGCCGAGATCGAGACGGACAAGGCCACGATGGAAGTCGAGGCCGTCGATGAGGGCGAGATCACGGACATCCTGGTCGCCGAAGGCTCGGAAGGCGTGAAGGTCAATACGCCCATCGCCCGCCTGAAGGACGAAGGCGGAGCCGCTGCGCCCAAGGCTGCGGAAAAGCCCGCCGCCAAGACCGAGGAAGCGCCCAAGGCCGAAGCTGCTCCCACCGCTGAAGCGCCCAAGGCCGCCGCCGCGCCGGCTCCTGCTGCACCGAAATCAGATAACGGCGAACGCATTTTCTCGTCCCCCCTGGCGCGTCGCATCGCCGCCCAGAACGGTGTCGATCTGAAGTCGATCAAGGGCACCGGACCGCACGGCCGGATCGTCAAGCGTGACGTCGAGGGCGCGCCGAAGGGCGCCGCTCAACCGGCCGCCGCCTCGACGGCGACCGCCCCCGCGACTTCGGGCATCGAACCGCGGAAGGCTCAGTCGCTGGCCCAGATGGGCATCCCGGACGGCAGCTACGACCTGATCCCGCTGGACGGGATGAAGAAGGCCGTTGCGCGTCGCATGGTCGACAGCATCCAAAACGTGCCGCACTTCCCGCTGTTCATCGATGTCGAGATCGACCAGTTGATGGCCGTGCGCGCCAAGGTCAACAAGATGCTTGAGCCGCAGGGCGTCAAGGTCTCGGTCAACGACTTCGTCATCAAGGCTGCGGCCCTGGCGTTGAAGGCCGTGCCGGAGGCAAACGCCTCCTACACGCCCGAGGGAATCGCCATGCACCACAACGCCGACGTCTCCATGGCCGTGGCCATCGACGGCGGTCTGATCACCCCGATCATCAAGAAGGCCGAGACCAAGGGCCTGGCGCAGATCGCGACCGAGTCCAAGGATCTTGCCAAGCGGGCTCGCGAACGCAAGCTGAAGCCGGAAGAGTTCCAAGGCGGCACCTTCTCGGTGTCCAACTTGGGCATGTTCGGCATCAAGCAGTTCACCTCGATCATCAACGAGCCCCAGGGCTGCATCATGAGCGTGGGCGCGGGCGAACAGCGCGCGGTCGTCAAGGACGGCCAAGTCGTTGCGGCTACGGTCATGACCGTGACGTTGACCTGCGATCACCGCGTGGTCGACGGCGCGACCGGCGCCCGCTTCCTGCAGGCGTTCAAGCCGCTGATCGAAGATCCCGTCGCGATGCTGGCGTAAGGGGAGGGTGAGGTCATGACCTCGGTCTATGACTTCTCCGCCCGCGCCATCGACGGCACGGACGTCTCGCTGGACCGTTTTCGCGGTCAGGCGTTGCTGATCGTGAATACGGCGTCAAAGTGCGGCTTCACCGGCCAATACGACGGTCTGGAGAAGCTGCATCGGACGTTCGCCGACCGGCCGTTCGAGGTGCTGGGCTTTCCCTGCAACCAGTTTGGCGAGCAGGAGCCGGGGCGGGCGGCGGAGATCGCCGCCTTCTGCGCCACCAGCTTCGACGTGACCTTCCCCCTTTTCGACAAGGTGGAGGTCAACGGGCCGAACCGGCACCCCCTCTATGCCTGGCTGACCGAACAGAAGCGCGGCTTCCTTGGCTCTAAAGCCATCAAGTGGAACTTCACCAAGTTCCTGACCGACCGCGAGGGCAGGGTGGTCGCCCGCTATGCCCCGCAAACAGAACCCGAGGCCATCAAGGCCGACATCGAGAAGTTGATCTGATCATGGCTGCTGAATTCGATCTCGTCGTCATCGGCTCGGGCCCCGGCGGTTACGTCGCGGCCATCCGCGCCAGCCAGCTGGGCCTCAAGGTCGCGATCATCGAGCGGGAAAACCTGGGCGGCATCTGCCTGAACTGGGGCTGTATCCCGACCAAGGCCCTGCTGAAGTCCGGCGAGAAGTTCGAAAGCCTGAGCCATCTGAAGGAATACGGTCTGTCCGCATCGGGCGCGTCGTTCGACTTCGACGCCATCATCCAACGCTCGCGCGGCGTCGCGGCGACGATGAACAAGGGCGTCGCCTTCCTGATGAAGAAGAACAAGATTGAAGTCATCGAAGGCGCGGCAAAGCTGGAGAAGGGCGCTACTGCGCCCAAGGTCGTCATCGCGCTGAAGGCTGGCGGTTCGCGCACGGTCGAGGCCAAGTCAGTCATGTTGGCCGTCGGCGCCCGCGCCCGCGCCCTGCCGCAGATCGGCCTGGAAGCCGACGGCGACAAGATCTGGGCCTATCGCGACGCCCTTGCGCCCAAGAGCCTGCCCAAGTCCTTCGTCGTGATCGGCTCGGGCGCCATCGGCATCGAGTTCGCCAGCTTCTATCGCGCCCTGGGCGCCGAGGTGACGGTCGTCGAGGCGGTCGAACGCATCATGCCGGTCGAGGACGAGGAGGTCTCCAAAGCCGCTCAGAAATCGTTCGAGAAGCGCGGCATCAAGTTCAAGCTGGGCGCCAAGGTGACCAAGGTCACCAAGTCGGCCAAGGGCGTCTCCGTCGCCGTCGAGATCGGCGGCAAGGCCGAAACACTTGAGGCCGAGGTCTGCATCTCGGCCGTTGGCATCACCGCCAACACCGACGGCATCGGCCTTGAGGCCTTGGGCGTCGAGTTGGACCGCGGTCACATCAAGACCGACAGCCACTGCGAGACCAACGTCAAGGGCCTGTTCGCCATCGGCGACTGCGCCGGTGCGCCGTGGCTAGCGCACAAGGCTAGCCACGAAGGCATCCACGCCGCCGAGTTCATCGCCGGCTACAAGACCCCGAACGTCCATTCGCCCATCGCCGGCTGCACCTACGCCCAGCCGCAGGTCGCCTCGGTCGGCATCACCGAACAGGCCGCCCGCGCCGAGAAGCGCGACGTCAAGATCGGCCGTTTCCCGTTCCGCGTGAACGGCAAGGCCGTGGCGGCGGGCGAGGTTGACGGTTTCGTCAAGGTGATCTTCGACGCCAAGACCGGCGCTCTGATCGGCGCCCACATGATCGGCCACGAAGTGACCGAGATGATCCAGGGCTATGTCGCCGCCATCACCATGGAAGCGACGGAAGAAGACATCCACGGCATCGTCTATCCGCACCCGACCATGTCGGAGGCCATGCATGAAGCCGCGCTGGACGCGTACGGTCGCACCATCCACCTCTAGGCCGATCTTGAAGCTCATCCTCCGGCGCGATCCGGAGGATGACGGCGCGCGCGCGCGAGACTAGGCTTTTTCCGAACGGAGAATGTCGGATGGTTTCACTGCTGCGTGAACGGGTGAAGGGCCAGCACGCCCACGTCGGCTTCGTCGAATTGTTCTTCGACCTGGTCTTCGTCTTCGCCATTACCCAGATCAGTCATCTGCTGATCCAGCATCCGACGCCGCTCGGCGCGCTCCAAACCCTGATGCTGATCGCCGCCGTCTGGTGGAGCTGGATCTATACGTGCTGGGTAACCAACTGGCTGGACGTGGAACGGGCGCCGGTGCGGATGGCGCTGTTCGCGATCATGGCGGTCGGTTTGGTGATGTCCATCGCGTTGCCGGACGCGTTCGGTGAAAGAGGACTGATCTTCGCGGGCGCCTTCGTCGCAGTCCACGTCGGTCGAGCCCTGTTCATGTTGTGGGCCGCGCGCAGCGATCGGGTTCTGGCGCGAAACTTCCGACGAATTCTGACCTGGGCGCTGCTGTCCGGAGTCCTCTGGGTAGCGGGCGGGTTCGCCGATCCCGAGCATCGACTGTTTTGGTGGCTGGGCGCACTCGTGGTGGAATACGCCGGCCCGGCGTCGGGGTTTCGCACGCCGGGCCTCGGCCGCGCCGACACCATGGACTGGACGATCGAGGGTGCGCATCTGGCCGAGCGTGTCGGCCTGTTCGTCATCATCTGCCTGGGCGAGACCTTGCTTGTGACCGGCGCCACCTTCGCGGAACTGCCTTGGGGCGCCGCGACCATCGCCGCCTTCGCCTCCAGCTTTCTGACCACCATCGCGATGTGGCAGCTCTACTTCGGCCGCAAGCACGAGGC
Organism: Brevundimonas sp. AC546; assembly: GCF_979258305.1. NCBI lineage: Bacteria > Pseudomonadati > Pseudomonadota > Alphaproteobacteria > Caulobacterales > Caulobacteraceae > Brevundimonas > Brevundimonas sp. AC546. The sequence goes on along the minus strand of NZ_OZ409849.1, from coordinate 658,981 downwards.
CGCGTCGGAATTCATCGCTGAGGCGCAGGACGCGGGCGCCATCGCACGTCGGGCCTATACCTACGCACCCATCGTCCTGATCGCCGGCATCATCGTGTCGGCCGTAGGCGACGAGTTCGTGCTGGCTCATCCGCTGGGCCATTCGCAAGCGCACATGGCCGTCGCCATCCTGGGCGGACCGGCCATCTTTCTATTCGGATCGTCGCTGGCGGCCTATTGCGTGTGGGGGCGCTGGGCGATTGATCGGCTGGCGGCTTGCGGAGTTCTGCTGTTGCTGATGGCGTCGGCGCTGACGGGCTTGGCGCCTGTGTCTTCGCTCTGGCTCAGCCTGATTTCGACGTTGGTGCTGCTGGTGGTCGTCGCCTGGGAAGCTCGGCGAGGTCGAGACTGAGCCGCGACCTCACCGCTTCTTGCCCAGCTCCGCAGCGATGTCCTTGGTCATGCGGCCGACCTTGCGGTGGGCGGCGCTGATCTGATCCCGCGTCACGCCCCAGCGCTTCATCCAGTATTCGACTGACTGGCGCTCCGAAAGGTCAATCCGATCCTTGTCGATGAAGCCGCGCTTGTCCTTGAGGCCCGCCATGGTCGGCTCCTGTTTGAGGGTTTGATTTCAGATCTTCGTAAGCGCCTTCGCCGGTCTGGCATAGTACATGTGCGTTCCGCGACCCTGACACCGGTAGACATTTCGCAGTTTCCGGTTGAACCTCTGAGGATGTCGGCGTCAGACCGACGAGGAGGAAATATGGCTGGATGGATGTATGGGGCAGCTCTGGTCGGGCTTGCCGCAAGTCTTGCGACCCCGGCTGCAGCGCAGGAGGCCTGGTACGTCCAAGGCGATTTCGCGCCCGGCGAACGTGTCGCCCTCGTGATCGCCAATGATCTGGATGAGGATCGGCCTAGCGCGCCCGTGGTCATCCGCCGCGATCAGTTGCCGATGCTGGCGGACATCCAGGAGCTGACCGTCACCCTGGTCGATCCGGCGGGTGCCGCGCGTCCGGAGCCGTCGCCCGAATTGCTGGCGCGCCAAGGACCGCACGAGCGTAGGGGCGAGACCAACGGCCGGGCGCTGGATTATCAGTTCGACGATCTGGACCGCGACGGCATTTGGGACGAGCTGTTCTTCGTCGTCGATCTGAAGGCAGGGGAGCGCAAGACCCTGCACCTCTATCGCGGCTTTCAGCAGCGCGGCTGGAACGCCCATCGCACCCACGCCGCCATCGGCAGCTACATGCGCCACACCGTCCCGTTCTGGGAAAGCGAGACCGTGGGCTGGAAGCTGTGGTTTCCCACCGACATCGACCTCTATGCCAAGCGCAAGCCGGTCCTGATGTCGAACCGGCTCTATATGGGCAATCTCGACGGCTATGGCGTCGGTGCCGAGAACCCGGACTATGGCGCCGACATCATGTCGGTGGACGACAGCTTCGGCGGCGGAGGCGTCGGCGTGTTCGAGGGCGAGACCTTGGCCCGGCCGCGCTTCACCCCGACGGCCGACTTGGAGAACCGGTTCAACGCCGGGCAGCAATCAGACACCCGCTACAGCTTCGACGTTCTGGTCAACGGCCCGTTGCGCAGCATGGTGCGAGTGCGGACCATGAACTGGAACACAGGGCAGGGCCGCTACGAGGTCGAGCAGATTTACACAGCCTATGCCGGCCAGAACTATTCGACGGCCCAGGTGCGCTTCCCGGTTTGGGAGCCGGGGCCGCAGGGCGCTGATTTCGCTGTGGGAGTCCGCAAGCGACCGGGGCAGGATTTCGAGCGGCGCGAGGCCAACTGGGTCGTCACCACGGCGCCCGAGGCCCTGCGCAACCCCGATGATGTCGAGGGGCTGCAGCAGCAGGCGCCGATCCTTTATGCGGGCACGGCGCTGATCGTGCCGGAGGCGGATCGGCCCGACTATCGTTTCGTCGAGGCGCGGGGCGGCAATCACATCTTCCGCGTTCCGGCACGGACCGACCGCACCTATCGCTACATGCTCGCCGCCGGCTGGAGTGAAGGCGAGGTCCTGAAGACTCCCCAAGCCTTTGCGGACTATGTCGCTGCCAGCGCCCGGAGTTTCGCCAGCCCGCCGAGGCTCGAGGCAGTGCGTGAAGAAGCGAAAGACTAGAGGATGATCACGCCTTCTCGACGAAGCTGTCGATCACCCGTTTCTCGCCGGCCTTCTCGAACTCGACGAGCAGCTTGTTGCCCTCGATGACGCGGACGTTTCCGTAGCCGAACTTCTGGTGGAAGACGCGTTCGCCTTTTTTCCATCCTGAGCTCGACTTGGGATCGGCCGTGGCGATCAGGCGGCCGTCGCCTTCGATGACGGCTTTGCGGGCGGGGATCTTGTTTGGCGTTTGAGCAGCAGTGAAGGATTGGGCGCGTTTCCAGCCAGGGGAGGAATAGCCGCTGCCAAACGACGGCGCGTCGTCCCAGCGGCTCTTGGCCTCCTTCATGCCGGTGGAGGCGCCGTAATAGCCGGTGTCGGATTGCGGATCGACGTGGGCGATCGGCAGTTCATCGACGAAGCGGCTGGGCAGTTGCGAGGTCCAGCGGCCATAGACCAGACGGTTGGCGGCGAAGCTGATCCGCGCATCCTGCTTGGCGCGGGTGACGCCGACATAGGCCAGGCGGCGTTCCTCCTCCAAGCCCTTCTCGCCCTTCTCGTCGATGCTGCGCTGGCTGGGGAAGACGCCTTCCTCCCAGCCGGGCAGGAAGACCAGCGGGAACTCTAGCCCCTTGGCGCCGTGCAGCGTCATGATCTGCACCGCCCCGTCGCCGTTGGGATCGTCGCTGGTGGCCCGCTCCAGATCCATGACCAGCGAGACGTGCTCCAAATAGGCCTGCAGCGTCTCGAACTGCTGCATCGACTGGGTCAGTTCTTTCAGGTTGTCCAACCGGGTCTGGCCGCTGGTCCGGTCGGCCTTCTGCATGTCGGTGTAGCCGCTTTCCTCCAGCACCGTCTCCATGACCTGCCAGTGGGGCGTGGTCTCGGACAGGGCGCGCCAGCGATCCACATCGCGCACGAAGTTGGACAGGGCGGTGCGGGTGCGGGCCTGAAGCTCGTCGGTGTTGATCAGCCCGCGAACGGCGGTCAGGGCGGACAGGCCGTGCTGGCGGGCGAGTTGCAGCACCTTCTGCACGCTGGTGTCGCCGATGCCGCGCTTGGGTACATTGACGATCCGTTCGAAGGCCAGGTCGTCGTCCTCGGACTGGATCAGCCGCATATAGGCGTGGGCGTCGCGGATTTCGGCCCGTTCGAAGAACCGGGGGCCGCCGATGACCGCGTAGGGGATGGCCAGCATGACCAGCCGCTCCTCGAACGCCCGCATCTGGAACGAGGCGCGGACCAGGATGGCCATATCCTTGTACTTCAGCCCCGGCTCGCCCGCGTGGGGGCGACGCGCGGTCTCGATCTCGTCGGCGATCAGCCGGGCCTCGGCCTCGCCGTCCCAGACGCCGCGCACCCGCACCTTGTCGCCGCTGTGGTCCTCGGTCCAAAGGGTCTTGCCCAGTCGATCGCGGTTGGCGGCGATAAGGCCCGAGGCCGCGCCGAGGATATGGCTGGTCGAGCGATAGTTGCGCTCCAGCTTGACGATCTTGGCGCCGGGGAAGTCGCGCTCGAAGCGCAGGATGTTGTCCACCTCGGCCCCGCGCCAGCCGTAGATCGACTGGTCGTCGTCGCCGACGCAGCAGACATTGCCGGTCGAGGCCGTCAGCAGCCGCAGCCACAGATACTGGGCGACATTGGTGTCCTGATATTCGTCGACCAGGATGTAGCGGAAGCGGCGGCGGTATTCCTCGGCCAGGTCCGCGTGCTGCGACAGGATGGTGATGTTGTGCAGCAGCAGGTCGCCGAAATCGCAGGCGTTCAGGCTGCGCAACCGCGCCTGATAGGCGGCGTACAGGCCCTGTCCCTTGCCGTTGGCGAAATCTTCGCCGGGCGGCAGTTTCTCGGGCGTCCAGCCGCGATTCTTCCAGTGATCGATCAGGCCGCTCAGCGACTTGGGCGTCCAGCGCTTGGTGTCGATATTGGCGGCTTCCAGCAGCTGTTTCAGCACCCGCTCCTGGTCGTCGGTGTCCAAGATGGTGAAGCTGGATTTCAGCCCGACCAGTTCGGCGTGGCGACGCAGGATCTGGGCGGCGATGGAGTGGAAGGTGCCCAGCCAGCGCAGCCCCTCGGCCGACGGACCGATCAGATGGGTGATCCGCTCGCGCATCTCGCGCGCGGCCTTGTTGGTGAAGGTGACGGTCAGCAGTTCCCACGGCTTGGCCCGGCCCGTGGCCAGGATGTGCGCCAGGCGCGTGGTCAGGACCCGGGTCTTGCCCGTGCCAGCGCCGGCCAGAACCAGCACGGGCCCCTCGGTCGTCTCGACTGCCTCGCGTTGTTCCGGGTTCAGCCCCTTCAGATAGTCACGCGACGCCTCGCCCTCGGGCGCGCGGGCTCGCGCCAGGTCGGAAATACGGGGGGCGGGGAGATCGGTCACAGGCGCAGAAACATCCGTCAATCAGATTCGAAACCGGAACATAAGGGGACCGAGCGGCAATGTCAGGACCGCCGCCACAATCAAACCTCGGAACCCGGCGGATCGACGACAGGTTCCTAGGTGCGATGCAGCGAAACACTCACACGAGGAAGGCGGCTTTGGGCCGCATGCCGCAGGGCAAGAAGGCGGGTTGGCTGGCCTTCATCCTGGGCATGGCCGGGATGTTCGTGATCATGGCGGTGTGGGTCACGCTGGTCGAAGTGGGCGAAGACCCGCACGCCGAAGCGGAGTTCATCGGACGATCGCAACCCGCCGAAACTAACTCGACAACCTCTGGCGATTTTAGCGCAGATTAGGTCAAGCCTCGTCGCTGGAATGTGTATTCACCCCTGTCGTCCATGATCCGCTACCCAGTCCAAGGCGAGCAGGCGACAGGCGGAAGCGAGGGGGCGGCGACCGCGATTGGCGTCGATTTCGGCCAGAAGCTGAGCCTTGCTGAGCTCACGCGCAGCGGCGATCCGGTCCAGCACGGCCCAGAACTCGGGTTCCAGCGCGACCGAAGTGGCATGGCCCGCCAGGGCGACCGAGCGTTTGCTCAGGCTGCTCAACGCGCGGACTTCAACACAATCTCGGCCGAGGCCGGCGCGCCGTTGGTCAGGATCGCGTGGCGGGTGTCGGTGACGAAGATCAGGGCGCCGGCCGCATCGCGGATTTCGGCCCGCGCGGCATAGGTGTGGCGCGGATCGATCTGAGACGTCGGGAAGCCCAGGGTGACGCGATAGGGCGGGGCGCCGGTCAGCGGCTCGCTGGCCTCGGCCAGCACCTGGGCCGGGGCGTCGGCCAAGCTGACATCCTCGACCTTGACCGTCAGGACATGGCCGGGCGGCAGCATGATGCGCTCGCGATAGCTGGCGGTCACGTTCACGACGGTCGTTCCCGTCGTCATTTCCGGCACCGTCGCACAGGCGGCAAGAACCAGGGCGGCGGGCAGGATCAGGGGGGCGTTTCGCATGACGATCTCCTTTGTGGGGCACAGTGTGTCACACTCCGGCGCAAGACGTGAGCGGCGCCGGCGTCGTTGCGATGATAAGCGGGCTGTCCGCCGCCGGAGATCGACCTTGAGCCGCCCTTTCACGATCGCCGCCATCGCCATCTGCGCCCTGATCTGGGGCACGACCTGGTATGCGATCACCCTGCAACTGGGGCCGGTCGATTCGATCGTGTCCATCGTCTGGCGGTTCGGCCTGGCCTCGGCGGTGCTGTTCGCCTTCTGCGCCGTGACGCGACGGCCGCTGCGCCTGACCCGCGCCCAGCACCTGGCTGCGATCGGGCAGGGCGCCTTCGTCTTCGCGGTCAGCTATGGCTTCGTCTATGCGGCGGAGGGGCAGGTCGCGTCGGCCGTGGTCGCGGTGATCTTCGCTGCTCTGGCCTTCGTGAACCTGATCCTGTTCCGGCTGATGGGCGGACATACGGCGGCGCCTGCTGCATGGATCGGGGCGGCCCTGGGCGTCATGGGCGTGGGGGTGCTGTCGTACGGTCAGATCACGGCGGCCGGCGCAGGCCTCAATCCGGGGCTGGGCGTTATCTTCGCCCTGACCGCCGTCCTGGCGTCGGCGTTCGGCAATTGGTTCGCCTGGAAGGGACAGCAGGCGGGCGCGCCCGTGATGGCTGCGACCTCCTGGGCCATGGCCTACGGCACGGCGATGCTGGCGCTATATGGCGTGGCCACCGGCGTGACGTGGCGGATCGAGCCGACGCCGCACTATGTGCTGTCGCTGCTCTATCTGTCGCTGTTTGGGTCGGTGATCGCGTTCGGCCTGTATTTCACCATCGCCCGTCAGCGTGGCTATGCCCTGGCCAGCTATATCTCGGCGCTGACGCCGCCCATCGCCATACTCGTGTCAGTCATCTTCGAGGGCGCGCGTTTTGGTTGGAGCGCCTTGATCGGGCTGGCGCTGGTGCTGGCGGGGCAGGTGATGCTGATCCGCGCGCCCAAGACCTGAGCCGTCAGTTGTCCGATTTGGGATCCAGCTTCTGACCGTCCAGCAGCTTGTCCGCGCGATGACGTTCCAGAGCGGACAGCGACTTGTCGACCTTGGTTCGACCGTGGGCCACGCGATTGGCGGCCGCCCGGGCCTTGTCCTCGGCCTTGGCGCGCGTCTTTCGCGCCCTGTTCAGATTGACGATCTCGCCCACGACTATTCCTTGGGCGTATCGGCGGGATGCGTGTCGCCAAGCGGCTTTGTCGAGGGTTCGGGCACCAGGACCGCCGGCACCTGGGAGTCCGAGATGGTCGTCTGAGGGATGAAGGGCTGGTCCGCCGGCCGCTCGCCCAGCCGGGTCCAGGCGTCTGGGCCAAGTCCGCGCTGGCGACCCAGTTCGAACATGGCCGTCATGGTTTCCTGGTCGAACTTGAGGCTTGAGGCGGCGACATTGTCGGGAATGGCCGACAGGGCCATGTCCAAACCGTTGCGCCGTGCGAAAGCCGCCGTCACCGCCAGATGGATGCGCAGCGACGACTTGCTCATGCTGTCATAGGTCCGCGCCAGGATGCCGGACAGGCGGCCGGGTGTGACGCCATCGTTGCGACCGACCTGACCGTTGACGATGACATAGAGGGCGCCGACGCGACCCTCGTCCTTGGGCCGGGTCCACAGCATCAGATCCTCGGGTATCCCCAGGAAGGGCGTGTTGACCCCGCCATCGACGTGCATCTCCAGCACGACCTTGTTGTCGTCCTGAAGGCCCGCGATCAGTACGGGCGGGAAGACGCCCGGAATGCTGGCTGAGGCGACCAGCACCTCCTTGAACAGTTCGCGGGCGTTCTCGTCGCCCTGGGTCGCCAACAGGCCCATGTCCCAGATGACGGTCTGCTCGCTGTCCAGATCCGTGGTGGCGACCAGCAGGCGACGGCCCTTGGCGTGCTCGCGCGCGACGGCCTGCATCAGTTCTGGCGTGACGTTCTCATCGACCAGGTTTCGCAGCGCCTGCGACGAGAACAGGCTGGGGTTCAGGAAGGCGGCGAAACTCCGCCAACTCAGCAGATTGTTCGCCCCGCCGCTGGTGTAGGCATGTTGAAGCTCGTCATCCCATTCCGAACCCAGGAAGGCGAAGGGCGCGGCGAGGGCGCCGGTGCTGACCCCCGTGACGACGTCGAATACTGGACGGTCGCCCTGTTGGCTCCAACCGACCAGAAGCCCGGCTCCATAGGCGCCGTTGGCCCCGCCGCCGGACAGGGCCAGGATCGAGGTGGGATGGTCCGGCCGTAACCGTTCGCCGATTTCTCGGGTGAAGGCCTGCAGTCGTGCGCTGTCGTTGGCGCGGATGCGGGGATCCTCTGCCTTGACCAGAGTGCCGTCGGTGATCCTGAGCGGCCCGGTCGGCCGATCCAGGGTGCCGCACGCGGTCAGCGCCAAGGCCATGACGATGCCGAACAGGCCCGATCCGATCCGCCGCATGCGTTTGTTTCCAACCCTGTCTGGAGAAGTGCTCTTTACTGCGTCGGGGCGGCGCCTGTCACCACATCAGAGAACAAGCGTCGCCGTTTGAAACCCCGGCCCGACGCCGCGTGTTTTCACCGACAGTACAAACTGAACTGTTGGAGACAGACATGGTCGACGTTTCGCTCATCAAGGAACACCTCGAAGTCGTAGGCTCGGACGGCGGCCATGTGGGGCGTGTCGATCACGTCCTGGGCGACCAGATCGAGCTGGCAAAGCTGGATTTCGCCGGCGGCTTCAAGCACCACCTGATCCCGGTCAGCTGGGTCGAGAAGGTCGATGACAAGCACGTCCACCTGAACCTGACCCAGGACGACGCCAAGGCGCGCTGGTCGGAAAAGCCGCACTGATCACGGCGACTTAACGCGAATTCACGAAAGGCCCCGCTGCACAAGCGGGGCCTTATCGTTATCTACAAGACGTCGCATAGGCGACGCTGGAGTTTCGCCTTGATCCGCCTGATCCTAAATATTCTCTGGTTCGTGCTCGGCGGCTGGATTTCCGGCCTGCTGTGGCTGTTTGGCGGCGCGATCCTGGCGCTGACCGTCGTCGGCCTGCCGTGGACGTTCGCGGCGTGGCGCATCGCCAGCTATTCGTTCTGGCCGTTCGGCCGCGAGGTCGTGTGGCAGGATTCGCATCCGGTGGCAGGTTGCCTGGGCGTCGTGCTGAACATCGTCTGGTTCGTCGTCGCCGGCTGGTATATCGCGCTGACGCATCTGATCATCGCGGTGGCGGAGTTCGTCTCCATCATCGGCGTTCCCTTCGCCCTGAAGGACCTGGAGTTGGCCAAGCTGGCGCTTGCGCCGGTCGGCCGCACCATCCGCGACAAGGCCTGACGTTCAGTCGAGGTCCAGCAGGATATCCAGCATCATCTTGCGCCGCGTCAGGAAGTTGCGCGTGACCTGATAATGGTCGGTGTCTTCGTACTCGACCCGCTCAAGCCCGTGGTCCGATGCCTGATAGATCCAGGCATTGGGATACCCGAGCAGGATGGGTGAGTGGGTGGCGATGATTAGCTGCGACCGGGCGTTCACCGGCTCGTGCAACCGGCTGAGGAAGGACAGCTGGCGGCTGGGCGACAGGGCTGCCTCAGGCTCGTCTAGGATATAGAGGCCGGCGCCGATGAAACGATTGTCGAACAGGGCGAAGAAGCTCTCGCCATGCGATTGCTCATGGAGCGGCTTGTCGCCGAAACGGTCGGCGCCGTGATCTTCGAGATAGCTGGCCGTGGTAAAGAAGCTCTCGGCCCTCAGGAAAAAGCCGTCCTGAACACGCTGCGGAGACCGCACGGGACGCACGAAACGGTGCAGTGGCGAATGCGAGGTACGGGTCTGGAACTGATGCTCGCGGCCGCCGCCCTCGGCGTTGAAACCCCACGCTACCGCCAGGGCCTCGATCAGCGTGGACTTTCCAGACCCGTTTTCGCCGACCAGAAAGGTGACGTTGGGGTGGAAGGTCAGCCGATCCAGACTGCGCACGGCAGGCAGATTGAAGGGGTAGGCCTCGGCGTCCCAGCCGTCTCGGCGCTCGAAGATGGCTTCGATCCAGTAGGGACGCTCCAGCGCGGTCATGATGTCAGCCCGGCGAGATCATCTTCTCGGGCCGCACCGCCTCGTCGAACTCGGCGTCGGTCAGATAGCCGCCGCCCACGGCTTCCTCCCGCAGCGTGGTTCCGTTCTTGTGCGCGGTCTTGGCGATCTTGGCGCAGAGGTCATAGCCCAACTTGCCGTTCAGGGCGGTGACCAGCATCAGCGAGTTGTTCAGGCCGCGCGCGATATTGTCCTCGCGGGCTTCGATGCCGACCACGCAGTTGTCGGTGAAGCTGATGGCTGCGTCGGCGACCAGGCGTACCGACTGCAGGAAGTTGTAGGCCATCACGGGGTTGTAGACGTTCAGCTCGAAATGCCCCTGCGAGCCGGCGAAGGTGATGGCGGCGTTGTTACCGAACACTTGGACGCAGACCTGGGTCAGGGCTTCGCACTGGGTCGGATTGACCTTGCCCGGCATGATCGACGAGCCCGGCTCGTTCTCTGGCAGGGCCAGTTCGCCCAGGCCAGAACGGGGGCCGGAGCCCAGGAAGCGGATGTCGTTGGCGACCTTGAACAGCGACGCGGCGACTGTGTTGATCGCGCCGTGGCTGAAGACCATGGCGTCGTGCGCGGCCAGGGCCTCGAACTTGTTCGGCGCCGTGGTGAAGGGCAGGCCGGTGATCTCGGCGATCTGGGCCGCGACCTTCTCGGCGAAACCGATGGGAGCGTTCAGGCCGGTGCCGACGGCGGTGCCGCCCTGGGCCAGTTCCATCAGCTTGGGCAGGGTCTGTTCGATCCGCTCGATTCCGTTGGCGACCTGCTGGGCGTAACCACCGAACTCCTGGCCGAGGGTCAGGGGCGTGGCGTCCTGGGTGTGGGTGCGGCCGATCTTGATGATGTGGGCCCAGGCCTTGGCCTTGGCGTCCAGTGCGGCGTGCAAGTGTTTCAGCGCCGGGATCAGGTCGTTGACGACCTGTTCCGCGCAGGCCACGTGCATGGCCGTGGGATAGGTGTCGTTCGACGACTGGCTCATGTTGACGTGGTCGTTGGGGTGGACGGGCTTCTTGGAGCCCATCTCGCCGCCCAGGATCTCGATGGCGCGGTTCGAGATTACCTCGTTGGCGTTCATGTTCGATTGGGTGCCCGAGCCCGTCTGCCAGACGACCAACGGGAAGTGATCGTTCAGCTTGCCCTCGATGACCTCGTTGGCGGCCTTGACGATGGCGTCGGTCAGGGCCGGGTCCAGCTTGCCAAGATCGCGATTGGTCTCGGCGGCGGCGCGTTTGACGATGCCCAGGGCGCGCACCATCGGCAGGGGCTGCTTCTCCCAGCCGATCTTGAAGTTGCCAAGCGACCGTTGCGCCTGGGCGCCCCAGTAGCGATCGGCGGCGACTTCGATGGGGCCGAAGGTGTCGGTCTCTGTGCGGACGTTGCTCATGCGCGGAATCTCGTCTCTCAGGCGTGGCGATGGGTTGCGCGGCGGTGTAGCACGGTCGTCATGCAGGGCAAGAAGAGCGCGGACATCCTCACACCGGCAGGCGTCGCATGACCGCCGGCTGGATCGGAACCGGCAAGGTCCGGGCGCGCGAAGATGGCGACGCGGTCGAGATCGTCATCGACGGTCTGACCACCCAGGCGAAATACTACAAGCCCCTGGTCTATGAGTTCATGCGCAAGGAATGGCGCGCCGCACGGCCGTCCTGGGGCGACCATGTCGTGGAGATCCGTATGGAGCATGTGGGCGAGCCGCCGTGGATGGATCTCGACAACCTGGCCAAGGCCCTGCTCGATTCCATCAAGGGCTATCTGTTCCACGACGACGCCCAGGTCGCGCGGTTGCTGGTCGAACGGCGCGAAGGCGAAAGAGAGCGGATCACGATCCGCTCCTATCCCCGTCGGGACTGACCCTATTTCTTGCGGAACTGGTCCAGCGACACGACCTTGGGGCCGTCAGAGATCGGCGACGGATCCTGAGGCGGGGTCGGCTCTTCCTCGATCTCTTCCAGAAGCTGCGGATCCTCGAACTGCAGCAGGAACTGCACGCTGGGATCATAGAATCGCGTGACCGCCGAATAGGGGATGACCAGGCTCTTGGGCATGCCGCCAAAACGCAGCTTGACCGAGAAACGCTCGGGCTCGACGCGCAGATCGTCGTACTGATGCTGCAGCACGACCGTCATCTCTTCGGGGTATTTCGCCAGGATGTCGGGTGCGACGCTGACGCCGACGGCGCGGGTCTTGAAGGTGATGTAGAAATGATGCGCGCCGGGGAGACCCTCGGCCAGCACCCGTTCCAGCGCCGCGCGCAGGACGCCGCGCAGCGCCTCGTGCGCCAGCCGCTCATACTGCATCTCATCGACCGGAGGGGCCTGGTCGCTCATCGTCACCTCGCAACAGAGCGCGACTGATAGCGGGCCAAGCGTCCCGGCGAAAGATGCGAGGACGCTAAACCGCATCCCATTATTCGACTATCGGCGCCATTGTGCCGTTCGGCGAGGCGGCATGCTCCGCTTCATGGGGCGAGAGGGGCGAACTTATGGATGTGACCAGACGATTCCTGGGTATCGGCGCCGGCGCGGTTCTGGCGTCGCCGGGCGTTGCTGCTGCGGCGGTTCGCGCCCCGTCGGATGCGATCCTGTCGTCCGCCTTCATCTATGATGACGCGCCCTATCCTCAGGCCCACGCCTCGACCGTTGTTCAGGTTGCCGACGGCACCATCGCGGCCGCCTGGTTCGGCGGGACGCACGAGAAACATCCCGACGTCTGCATCTGGTTCGCGCGTCTGGATGGCGGGAACTGGGATCAGCCGATCCAGGTGGCCGATGGCGTGCAAGCGGACGGCAAGCGCCACCCGACCTGGAACCCGGTGCTGTTCCAATCACCGGGCGGACCGTTGATCCTGTTCTACAAGGTGGGACCCGATCCGTTCTCCTGGTGGGGCATGGTGGTCGAATCGCAAGATGGCGGCCGGACGTGGTCCACGCCGCGACGGCTGCCCGACGGCGTGTTGGGGCCGATCAAGAACAAGCCGGTCGTCATGGCCGACGGCGCCTGGATCTCGCCGTCCAGCACCGAGGCGGGCGAGGGTATGGGCAGCCATGTCGGGGCGAACTGGCGGCTTCATTTCGAGATCAGCCGTGATCAGGGACGAACCTGGAGCCTGACCGAGCCGGTCGATTCGCCGCTGAACATCGACGCCATCCAGCCCAGCGTCTTGTTGCATGAAGGAGGGCGGCTGCAGGCCGTGGCGCGCACGCGACAAGGCGCGCTGGCTTCGACCTGGTCGCGAGATGGCGGCCGAACCTGGAGCCTGCTCGGCGCCATTGATTTGCCCAATCCCAACTCTGGAACAGACGCGGTCACGCTGAAGGATGGGCGTCATCTGCTGATTTATAATCACGCCGCCCATGCGCCCGAGACGCCCGGAAAGGGACCGCGCTGGCCGCTCAACCTCGCTCTCTCAGACGACGGGGTCGCCTGGCGCAATGTTTTGACGCTGGAGGCGGAGCTGGTTCCGGCCGGCTATGCCTATCCGGCGATCATCCAGGCGGCGGACGGCCGTGTCCACGCGACCTGGACGCATGACCGCCGGCGCATAAGCCACGCGGTAATCGATCCATCGAAACTGGGATAGGGGGAAAGCGCCGGGATTCTGTTGCCAGGCTCCCGACAGGCCCCGCCCAAGGATCTGAACCCCTAGGACTTAAGATTCGAAATCACCCGAACCGCATTACGCGGCGAGAGCGACTTCTCCAGCGAAGTTATCGTTCGCAGTTAGAAAATGGCCCGATACGGTGGGCCAGGACGAGCGAAAGCAATCCTCTTTACACGTCCGTCGATGCTAGTCGGCCCCATGCTGCCTCCGCCGATAACGCGGGGAGAAAGTTGGTGGAGCCGCCGGGAATCGCACCCGGGTCCGGTCCGCTTATTACAAGCGCGTTTATCGCTATAGTCCGGCCGAAACCGGACAGAACCAATATAGGCGCTGTCCGAAGGCATTCCAAGCGCCGCGTTGCGTTCACGCGCGGGTCCAGTCGGCCGTCTGGTTTCGAAACCACGTCAGTTGGCGTTTGGCGTAGTTGCGCGTCGCCTGTTTCAGGGCCGAGACCGCATCGTCGCGGGTCAGTTCGCCAGACAGGTGGGCGGCCAGTTCTCGGACGCCGACCGCCTTCATGGCGGGCAGGGCCGGACTCAAGCCGCGCGCCAGCAGAGCCTGAACTTCGTCTAGAGCACCCTGAACCATCATCGTGTCCACGCGCAGGTCGCAGTTCTCGTAAATCCGTTGACGATCGGGTTCGATGACCCGTCCCGTCCATGATCCGGGCGGCAAAAGCGGCAGGGTCTCGGCTTTCCAGGCGCTCAACGACCGCCCGCTGGCGGCGAAGACGCTCATGGCGCGGACAAGTCGCTGCCGGTCGCCCTGTTCGATGGTCTTGGCTGCATCGGGGTCGATCTGGCCCAGGCGAGATCGGAAAATCGCCTCGCCTTGCGTCGCATAGTCGGCCTCGACCATTTCACGTACCGTGTTCGGCACGGCCGGAATGTCCGCCAGACCTCGGGTCAGGCTCATGAAATAAAGGCCCGTTCCGCCGACCAGGATCGCCGGTCGTCCTTCGGTGCGAAGATCGTCGAGCAGCGACAGCGCCTCCCGGCTCCAGCGTCCGACGGACCAGGCTTCCACGGCGTCGGCGACGCCATACAATCGATGATCGGCCAAGGCTTCGTCATCGGCCGATGGCCGGGCGGTCAGGACGCGCAGGTCTGCGTAAAGCTGCTGGCTGTCCGCGTTGATGATCACCGCACCGGTTTCGCGCGCCATCTTCAGCGCGAGCGCCGATTTGCCCGATGCAGTTGGGCCGGCGATCAGGGTGATTGAGGGCGGCTGGGACAAATCGTGGCTCGCGGGACGGGTTCGAGGGCGATAGAACGCGCGCATCATCGCCTGCAAGTCTTCTGGAGACCGCCTTGGTCGAACGTTCCGCCGTCATCGCCGCCCTCGACGCCGTCATCGACCCGGTTTCCGGTCAGGGTCTGGTCGCCGCCGGTCTGGTTCAGGGGCTGGTGGTGGCCGACGACCGGGCAGGATTCGCGCTGGAGGTCGATCGCAGTCGGGCCGCCGCCTATGCGCCCGTCCGCGACGCGGCGGAAGCGGCGTTGAAGGCCATTCCCGGCATGGCGCGCGTGTCCGTCATCCTGACCGCCGAGACCAAGCCCGCTGCTGCGCCGCGCACGGCCGGCCTGTCCAGAGCGGCGGTCGATCAGGGCCGCGCCAAGGCGCCGGTCCCGACCGATCGTCCGGCCCATGTCCGTCGTGTTCTGGCCGTCGCCAGCGGAAAGGGCGGAGTGGGCAAGTCCACGGTCGCCGTCAATCTGGCTGCGGCGCTGGCGGCGCGCGGGCTTTCGGTCGGCATCCTCGACGCCGATGTCTATGGCCCGTCGTTGCCGACCATGCTGGGGATCAGCGGCCAGCCGGCCTATGAGGACGGCGCCATCGTCCCGCACGTCGCCCATGGTCTGAAGGCCATGTCGGTCGGTCTGCTGACGAAGATGGACGACGCCATGATCTGGCGCGGTCCTATGGCGTCCCAGGCCATCACCCAGATGCTGACCCAGACGCGCTGGGGCACGGCAGAGGCGCCGCTGGACGTGCTGGTGGTCGATCTGCCGCCGGGCACAGGGGACGTGCAACTGACCCTGATCCAGAAGACGCCGCTGGACGGGGCGGTCATCGTCTCGACGCCGCAAGAGGTGGCGCTGGCCGACGCTCGCCGCGCCCATACGCTGTTTCAGCGCGTCAACGTGCCGACGCTGGGCCTGATCGAGAACATGAGCGGGCCGGTCTTTGGGCAGGGTGGAGCGAAAGCCGAGGCCGGCCGCCTGGGTATCCCGTTCCTGGGCGACCTGCCGCTGGACGTCGCCCTGCGCGAAGGGGGGACGCTGGTCGTCCGCCTGTCGCCATCCACCAATCGGGAGACGTCGCCGCACGATTCAACGCCATTGCTGGTCAGATCGTGGCTGCTCTCAACCTTTAGAAAATATCTGCGGAGGCGGGGTTTTCAAACGCAACCCTATTCGCCACCTTGGGTCTTACCGATACCCAAGGAGATCCGATGAGCGTCGACGCCCTGTTCAGCCCATTCACCATCAAGGGGCTGACCCTTCCCAACCGCATCGTCATGGCGCCCATGACGCGGTCTTTCTCGCCGAACGGCATCCCGACCTCGGACGTCGCAGCCTACTATCGCCGTCGCGCCGAGGGCGGGGTGGGCCTGATCGTCACCGAAGGGACGGTCGTCGAACGGCCGGCGGCGCGCAATGACGCTGCGGTCCCGGTCTTCCACGGCAAAGCCCTGCCGGAATGGAAATCTGTGGTGGACGAGGTCCATGCGGCCGGTGGCCTGATCGCGCCGCAGATCTGGCATGTCGGTTCGGCGCGCGGTCGCGGCGACGATTGGGCGCCGTTGGGCAAGGTCGACAGCCCCTCGGGGATGACCATGCCGGGCAAGACGAAGCTTGAGCCGATGACCGAGGAGGACGTCGCCGACACCATCGCCGCCTTTGGTCGCTCGGCCCGCGCCGCCCGTGACCTGGGTTTTGACGCCGTTGAGATCCACGGCGCCCACGGCTATCTGATCGATCAGTTCTTCTGGGGCGGACTGAACGCCCGCGACGACCGCTGGGGTGGTCCGACCATCGCCGACCGCGCCCGTTTCGGCGCCGAAGTCGTCAAGGCGGTCCGCGAGGGCGTGGGTGACGACATCCCTGTCATCCTGCGCCTGTCGCAGTGGAAGCTACAGGACTACACCGCCCGCATCGCTGAAACGCCGGACCAGATACTCGAATGGCTGACGCCGCTGTCGGACGCCGGCGTGGATGTCTTCCACTGTTCGCAGCGTCGCTTCTGGGAGCCGGAGTTCGAGGGATCGGGCCTGAACTTCGCCGGCTGGACCAAGAAGCTGATGGGCAAGCCGACCATTACGGTCGGGTCCGTGGGCTTGGACGGCGAGTTCATCGCGGCCTTCGGCGGCGAAGGCTCCAAGCCTGCATCGCTGGACGGTCTGCTGCGTCGTCTGGAGAACGAGGAGTTCGATCTGGTGGCCGTCGGCCGGGCGCTGCTGGCCGATCCTCAATGGGTCAACAAGATTCGCGATGGCCGTTCGGACGAACTGCGTAACTTCGAGCGCGCGGACCTGATGACCCTGTCCTGACCCGATCAGTCGAGCCGGTTTAGGCCGGTTCGACGATCACGCCCGTGCCGTAGCAAAGCACCTCGGTCACGCCCGGCATGATCTCGGTGGCGTCGTAGCGGACAGCCAGAATGGCGTTGGCGCCGTGCGCTTCGGCGTGTTTGACCAGTTCGTCATAGGCTTCCTGACGCCCGGCCTCGGCCAGTTTCACATAGGCGCCGACCCGGCCGCCCAACATCGACTGAACCCCGCCGATGGCGTCGGAAATGGCGTTGCGCGACCGTACCGTCACGCCGCGCACCAGCCCGATGTGGCGGGTGACGCGAAAGCCGGGCAGGTCGTTGGTGGTGGTGACGTACATCTGTCTCTCCTAGCGGCGTTCCAGCACGCGGAAGGTGAAGGCGTGATCGTCCTTCTCCCCCGCCGGGTGCGCTTCCGAAGATACCTCGACCCAGGCCGTTTCGTCGAACGCCGGAAAGACGGCGTCGCCTTCGGGGGCTGCGTCCACCTCGGTGATATAGAGGCGCTTGGCGCGGAGCAGGGCGGCCTCGAACAGGGCGGTGCCGCCGATGACGCAGATCTCGTCCACGCCGTCCTCTTCGGCCGTCTCGCGCCCGATTTCGATGGCTTCATCCAGGGTGGCGCAGACCAGGGCGCCCTTGGACATCCCGTCGGCCTCGTAGGATTCGTCACGCGTCATCACCAGGTTCAGTCGGCCGGGTAGGGGCTTGAGCGGCAGGCTCTCCCAGGTCTTGCGGCCCATCAGGCAGGGCTTGCCCACGGTGATCGCCTTGAACCGCTGCAGGTCCGACCTAAGCCGCCAGGGCAGGTCGCCGTCGCGGCCGATGACGCCATTGCTTCCGCGAGCGACGACCAGAGAAATGATGGGCTGGGGCAAGAACCTTGACCGTATCGATGCGTTGAGGTGGCCCATCCAATGGACGCGAGCCCTGTTATGAGCAAGTACATCCCCGCCATCGCCGTCGGTTTCCTGGTCGCGGCCTTGGTTAGTTTTGGTCTGGCGTTCTTTTTCTCATCCGCGGGCGCGGACGCGGGCTATCTGCCGATGATGGTCGGCGCGTTCCTGGGCGTCTTTACGGCCTATATCATGGCCAATCTGGCCGGGACCAAGCTGGGCAAGGCTGCGACGCCGGAGCAGAAGCAGGCGGTTCTGGAGTCACGGCCCGAACCGGGACAGGCGCTGCTGATCGTTTACCGCGAGGGTTTCGTGGGCAAGGCAGCTGGCATGGACCTGTCGGTGGACGATCGGTTCGTGGCCCAGCTGAAGAGCCCGCGTTTTACCGCCATTTCAGTCTCGCCGGGCGGCCACCAGCTGTCGATGGCGTTCGGCGGCCTGGCGGGCAAGCAGAACAAGCCCACGCTTGAGGGCTTCATCGCTGCGCCGGGCGACGTGATCGCCTTCCGCGCCACGATGCAGATGGGGATGATGAAAAACCGGATCGTGGTGGAACGCATCGAGAGCGACGACGCCCTGATCCAGCGCCTAAAGCCGATGATCATGATCGCGCCGGAAGCTTAGGTCTCGGCCTAGGCCCCGACTTGGGGCTCCAGCCACTTCAGCCATTTGCGCTGCATGGCCTGGTCCAGATCGACCCCGGCCTGCGCGCAGTAGATCAGCAGCATGCCCAGCACGTCCGCCGCCTCGTCGCCCAATGCCTGGGCGTCGGGCGTGCCCCGCGCGCGGTTGGTCAGGCGCAGATGCTCGGCCGTCAGTTCGCCCAACTCCTCCTGAAGTTTCAGTAGCGCCCAATCCCGGTCGCGGTCGATGTCGTGTTCGGCGGCGTAGATGTCGGAAATCCGCAGGACCGAGGCGGTCAGGTCTTTCAGGTCCATGTGTTCAGCGCCACTCCACCGTCACGCCATCGGCGGCGAAGGTCGGGAGCCGCGCGCGAGCGGCGGCATCGTTCAGGGCGTAGGCGTCGAGGAAATCCTCGGTCGCGCGAACGATCTGATCGAATCGCTCGCCGTCCGCCGTTCCCGGCAGTTGATGGTCCGCCCCGGAGAAGATCAGAAGGGTCTTGTCTCCGGAGGGACTGGCGTCGAAGGCGGTGCGATGATCCCGCCAATCGTCGGCGAAACCCGGAACCAGATCCCGGTCGCCGGTGATCATCAACAGCGGACCGGCGAGGGTGCGATAGGTGTCGGGCGTCACGACGTTGGGAATGTTCCCGGCCGAGGAAAAGGCGATCACGCCCTTCACCGCCGGATCGCCGATAGGGCCTGCGACAGTCACGGCCCCGCCCTCGATCAGGGACATCAGGGAGCCGAAGGAATGGCCCGCAACGATCAGGGGCTTGTCAGGATGCGAGCGCGCAGCCTCGGCGCGGGCGACGCCGAGATCGACCAGGCGCGTCACGAAGGCGACCTGGCCCGTCGCGTCGCGATGCGGGTGTTTTTGAGAATCGACATGCAGCGGGGCGATAACGGTGAAGCCATGTTGCGCCCACGCCGACAACAAACGCTGGTAGGCTTCCGGCGCGCCGCCGAAACCATGACTGAAGACGACGACGCCGCGTTCGTCGGGCGCGGCCCAGACGTCCAGCAATACGGTGCGACCGTCCGGGGCAGGAACGGACAGGCGGGTTGAGGTGACCGCAGCCGCTTGCTGGACTGAAACAGCCTGAAGGGCCGCTGCAGGCGTGACGGGCGCGGCGAGAACGAAGAGAGCGGCAAGGCTGGCCAGGGCAGGGCGCATCGGCATCGATAAATCCGAGATCAGACCGCGACCTGAGCCTTGATGTGCGGCCAGGCTTCGTAGCCTTCGAGTGTGAAGTCGGACAGGTCGAAGGCGAACAGGTCGGTCTTGGGGGCGATCTGCATGACCGGGAGGGACAGGGGTTCTCGGGTCAGCTGGAGCTCGGCCTGTTCCAGGTGGTTCAGATACAGGTGGGCGTCGCCAAAGGTGTGGACGAAGTCGCCAGGCTCCAGGCCTACGACCTGGGCCAGCATCATGGTCAGCAGGGCGTAGGATGCGATGTTGAACGGCACGCCCAGGAAGACGTCGGCGCTGCGCTGATACAGCTGGCAGCTCAGCTTTCCATTCGCGACGAAGAACTGGAACAGGCAGTGGCAGGGCGGCAGGGCCATGTCGTCGACATCGGCCGGGTTCCAGGCGGTGACGATGTGGCGGCGGCTGTTGGGGTTGGTCTTCAGGCCGTGAACCAGTTTCTCGATCTGGTCGATGACGCGGCCGTCGGGGGCGGTCCATGAGCGCCACTGCTTGCCATAGACCGGACCCAGCTCGCCGTCGGCGTCGGCCCATTCGTCCCAGATCCGGACGCCATTGTCCTTGAGCCAGCCGATATTGGTCTCGCCGCGCAGGAACCACAGCAGTTCGACGATGATCGAGCGCAGGTGCAGCTTCTTGGTTGTCAGGACCGGAAAGCCCTTGGACAGGTCGAACCGCATCTGACGGCCGAAGACGCCCAGGGTTCCGGTGCCGGTGCGGTCGTCGCGACGCACGCCATTGTCCAGGATGTCGCGCAGCAGGTTCAGATACTGCCGCTCGGGATGATCGGCGGGCGCGGCGGCGATGCGGGCCTGGACGTCGGCCCCAAGCGTGGCATGGATCATCTGGACGGTCATAGGTTCAAGGTGCCTCAGAATTCGATTCGCAGTCCCGGCAAATCGGCGTCTTCCACAGGAATTGATTCGCTCGGACAAGGGTGATCGTCCTCGCGCTTTCGCAGCGAAGTTATTGGAGGGCTGGGCGGAGCGCCGGGCCTTCGCCCGGAGTTGTCTTGTGTTGTTACCGTTTCGACGAAGGGTTGACGCTCCGCGCGGGTGGTTGGCCTGCTGATCCTCGGGTCAAGCCCGAGGACGGGGCGTCGAGCGGTGGCGGTCTTATCGCCTAACCCCATAAGCCTGCGACGGGTCGGCGGGGTCTGCGAACCCCGTCCCGAGTGCGATCGAGTATCCCCCTCGACCCTCCGACACCGCTCCATGAGTCGTGTCAGCGCGAGCCGTTTCAGACCCGCTCCCGTTCCATCCGCTCCCGCCGCCGCAAGGTCGCAGGCCAAGCGAGCCCTCCGGGCGACGGGACGGGTCTAGAATACGCGCGTTTCGGAGGGGGGATGGGAGACGGGGGACATAATTCGGCAAGCGATTGAAATCATTGCGAATGAACCAGCGTCATTGTGATGGTTGACCATCGTCTCCTCCCCATTTCATGGGGAGGTGGCTCGAAGCGTAGCGAAGAGACGGAGGGGGTCTTCATGCATCACCGACGCCTGTGGGACTTCAAGAACCCCTCCACCACGCTGCGCGCGGTCCCCCTCCCCACGATGTGGGGAGGAGATGAGGTGCTCAGCCGCCGAAGCCGCCTTCGTCTAGGAAAATCTGCTCTTCGGCCGTCGTTTCGCGGCCCAGGGCGGCGTTACGGTGGGGGAAGCGGCCGAAGCGGACGATGATGTCGCGGTGGAGATTGCCCCATTTCTCCAGCTCTTCGTCGCCGGCGATCAGGGCCATGTAGCGGTCCTGATCCTCGATCCGTTCGGAGTGTTCGAAGGGCAGCAGGAGGAAGTTCTTCAACTCGGGTTCGACCTGAAGATGCAGGTCGCGCGCCACGGCCTGATTGGCGAACATCAGGGCCAGAGGGTCGGTTGCGAACTGATGCGCCGTGCCGCGAAAACTGTTGCGCGGATACTGGTCCAGCAGGAGCAGCAGGGCGAGAGCGCCGTCCGGTGTTTCCATCCAATCGTCCAGTTCGCGGCGCGCCGCAGCCCAATGGACCGCGCGGCCGCGGTCACGGAACAGGGTGTCGAACGCCTCGTCCTTGGCGAACCACTTTTCGGGACCGGCCTCTTTCCAGAAGGCGACGACGGACGAAGGGGTTATGAAGACGGTCATGAGCCAGACCTTATCCAATCCGCTGCCCGTCTTCCATGACCGTGACTGCGACCTTTCGATCATTCGCGGCAAGCGCGTGGCCGTGATCGGTTACGGCAGCCAGGGACGCACCCACGCGCTGAACCTACGCGATTCGGGCGTGACCGACATCGTCGTGGGGCTGAAGGCTGCCTCCAGGACCCGCGACTTGGCGCGCGCGGACGGATTCGCGGTGATGACGGCCGGGCAGGCCGCCGCCGGCGCCGACGTGATCGCGGTCATGACCTCGGACGAGGCGCATCGCGACCTGTGGCGTGACGAGCTGGAGCCGAACGTGCGGACCGGCGCCGCGTTGGTGTTCGCCCATGGCCTGTCGGTCCGGTTCGGCCTGGTCCAGCCGCGTGCGGACCTGGACGTCATTCTGGCCTCGCCCAAGGGCATCGGGCCGCGCATCCGCGACCTGTACGAGGCGGGGGAGGGGGTCTTCTGTCTGTTCGGGGTGCATCAGGACGCGACGGGCGGCGCCCATGCGCTGGGCCTGTCCTATGCGGCGGCGCTGGGGTGCGGGCGCAAGGGCATTCTGGAAACGACGATGCGCGACGAGTGCGAGAGCGACCTGTTCGGCGAACAGGTCGTGCTGTGCGGGGGGATCGCCGAACTGATCGATTCTGCCTTCATGAAACTGGTGGACGCCGGTTATCCGCCCGAGGTGGCGTGGTTCGAGTGTTTCTATGAGACCAAGCTGGTGACCGATCTGATGTACGAACGCGGCATCGCCGGGGCCTTCGCGAAGATCTCCAACACGGCGGAGTACGGCGCCTATCTGACCGGGCCGCGCATCATCAACGCCGCGTCGCGCGAGGCTATGAACCAGGTGCTGACCGAGGTTCAGGACGGAGGTTTCGTGCGCCGGTTGATGGCGGATTATGACGCCGGGTCGCCCGATTTGCTGGAGCGGCGCAAGGCGTTGGACGTGCGACCCATCGAATCGGTTGGCGCGCATCTGAACGCCGTGGGGCGCCAGGCAATGGAGACAGCGGCGAACGATGACTGATGTGGCAGCCCAGCACGGCGGGTGAAAACCCGCCGTCGCGTCGTCGATGTCTTGAAAAGAGAAGATGGTCGGAGTGAGAGGATTCGAACCTCCGACCCCTGCGTCCCGAACGCAGTGCTCTACCAGGCTGAGCCACACTCCGACCGTGGGGGCGGGCCTGGCGGCGTCGCCCCGAAGTGAGGACGCGGCTTATAGCCATGGGTTCGGGAGGCCGCAAGCGTCCTTTTCACCCCATCTTCCTGGCGCGCGAAAATAGTCCTGAACGAGGGTGTTGCATCCCAAAACAGCTTGGCGTATCTGACCGCCTCCGCCGCACAGAGTGCTTCGGAAACGCCGGTCCTGCTGGGGAATGGTGTAATGGTAACACTACGGTTTTTGGTACCGTCATTCTAGGTTCGAGTCCTAGTTCCCCAGCCATCCGCCGACAAAGGTCGGCGCCGCCGAACCACTTCACAGCTTCAGCATTATGATCTGCACAAGGGCTTCCGTTCGGATGTTCGGCCGCCTAGCTTGACTGCACACCGCTGCTGAGGAGAACGATGATGGTCACCGCCCGTGAAAAGCGCTTGGCGCCGCTCAGAACGCCTACCAGCCTGTCGGAAGAGGCGACGCGAGACATTTCCGCCGCACTGACCACGCTGCTGGCGGATACGTTCGCCCTCTACATCAAGACCAAGAATTTCCATTGGCACGTGTCCGGACCGCATTTCCGCGACTATCACCTGATGCTGGACGAGCAGTCGGCCGAAATCCTGGCCATGACGGACCCGATGGCGGAGCGGGCGCGCAAGATCGGCGGCCCGACCCTGAGGTCGATCGGTCAGATCGCCAAGGAATCACGCGTGGTCGACAATGACGCCGACTATGTCGATCCGCTGGACATGCTGGCCGAGCTTCGCGACGACAATCACGAAATGATCAATCGGATGCGCGAGGTGCACGACCTCTGCGACGAGCATAATGACATCGCCACCGCCAGCCTGCTGGAAAACTGGATCGACGAAAGCGAGACGCGCGTCTGGTTCCTGTTCGAATCAGGACGCCGCGGAAACGGCTGATTGAGGAACCGCTTCGCTTGCGTCGTCTTATGTATCGTCGATAGTCGATGCAGAGATGGCGCAGGAGATGCGTGTGAAGCAGGGTTTCTTGATCGGTGGCCTGGCCTTGGCCGGGGTGCTGGCGGCTTCGCCGGTGTCGGCCGATATGTCCAAGGCGTTTGGAAATACGATCATCTCCCACTATCCGAATGGGCAGTGGGTGAAGCATTACTTCGAGCCGGACGGTCTCTACACGTCGCAATTTTCGGACGGGCGGCGGCTGAATGCACGCTGGACAGCCGAAAACGGCAAGATCTGTCTGAGCGGATTTAGGCCGCGCCAGATACTGCCGCGCTTCTGCAGCCGAATGGTCGAGGCCGATGTAGGTGACACCTGGCAGGCGCGCGACCCGCTGGGGCGGTCCATTCGCAACGAACTGGTCGCCGGACGCCGCTGAGCCCTTGCCCTGACCGTCGTCACCCTCTAGAGGCGACGGCCTACCTCGATGCGGATGTGGCGGAACTGGTAGACGCACTAGATTTAGGTTCTAGCGCCGAGAGGCGTGGAGGTTCGAGTCCTCTCATCCGCACCAAAGCAAAAAGGCCCCGGATCGCTCCGGGGCCTTTCTTCTTTTTGGGCCTATCGCCCTTACAGGCTGATTGAGGCCGTGTTCTAGCTGATCGGCGGGACAGGCGGCGGCGGGGCGTCGCTGTCCGTCTCGTGGACCTCGACCAATCCGAGCGCGACGTGGCTCTTGCGATAGCCATAGGCGAAATAGACGACCAAGCCGATAGCGCCCCAAATCGGCAGAACCAGCTGGGATTCGGTCGGCAGGTTGAAGAACAGACCCAAGGTGCCGAGCACCGCCAGAGGAGCTACGACCCAGATCAGGGGCGTCTTGAACGGGCGGTGACGGTTCGGCTGCGTGACGCGCAGGATCATGACCGCGATCGCCACCATAAAGAAGGCGAACAGGGTGCCGGAGTTGGATATGTCAGCCAGCTTACCCACTGGCAGGAAGGCGGCGAAAATGGCCACGGCGACGCCGGTGATCATGGTGACGATGTGCGGCGTCTTCCACTTGGGATGAATGGAGGCCAGGAAGCTGGGCAGCAGGCCGTCGCGGGCCATCACGAAGAAGATGCGCGTCTGACCGAACAGCATGATCAAAATGACCGAAGGCAGGGCCAGGAAGGCTGCGATGCCGATCAGGTCGCCAACCCGCTCGTGACCGACGACACGCAGGACGTGGGCCAGGGCTTCACGCGAGCAAACCAGAGGCTCCTGCATCGACGAGAAGGTTGAGCATTGGGCGGCCAAGGCGGACGAACCCGCGTGCAGAACTTCGCCGCCAGGTCCGACCAAGGGTTGAGCGCCGACGGCGCCGATCGCGCCCGCTGCGACAAGCAGATAGAAGACGGTGCAGATTCCCAGCGATGCGATCAGACCGATGGGCACGTTGCGTTGTGGATTTTTGGTCTCTTCCGCCGCAGTGGATACGGCGTCGAAGCCGACGTAAGCGAAGAAGATCGAGGCGGCGGCGCCGACGACCCCAAGGCCCGCGCCGTGCCCATCGCCGAACCAGCCGTTTGGTGTAAACGGCGTGAAGTTGGCGCCATTGATGACGGGCAGGGTCAGAACGATGAAGACGGTCAAGGCCGTGACCTTGATGGCCACCAGCACGGCGTTGACGCGCGCGCTCTCGCTCGTGCCGAGCATCAGCAGGCCGGTGATTAGCAGGGCGATCAGCAGGGCGGGCAGGTTCACGATGCCGCCGGCATAGGGGCCGACGGCTATGGCCTGAGGCAATGTCACGCCCCAACTCTGTAGCAGCCCGATGAAATAGCCGGACCACCCCACCGAAACCGCCGAAGCCGCGACCGCATATTCAAGGATGAGCGCCCAGCCCACCATCCAGGCCAGAAGTTCGCCCATCACGGCATAGGTGTAGGTGTAGGCGGAGCCGGAAACCGGCACCATGGAAGCGATCTCTGAATAGCAAAGCGCCGCCACGGCGCAGACCGCAGCGGCGATGACGAAGCTCCACATCATGCCCGGGCCGGCCTTCTGGGCCGCCTCCGACGTCAGGACGAAGATTCCGGTGCCGATGATCGCGCCCACACCCAGCAAGGTCAGCTGAATGGGGCCAAGGGATCGGGTTAGCGATTTTTTCTCCGCAGATGCGAGAATCGCATCCAACGATTTGACGCGCCACATAAAAGAATTTCCCCACGTTAGTGGCAGCCCCTCGGCTGCTTTGGGCGGACGCTAGCGGCGGATGACGTGGCGCGCAACGCGCATGACGGGGTGGTTAAGGCGTGACGACGCTTTCGTGATCGCCCCGCAGCAGGCTAGAGGCCAGGAATGCTGCCCATCCACGCCGTCCTGGAACCACTGAAAGCCGCCCTTGCGAGCGGCAATACGGCGGTGTTGGCCGCGCCTCCGGGAGCCGGCAAGACGACGGTCGTGCCCCTGGCACTGCTGGATCAGCCGTGGCTGGAGGGCAAGGTTCTGGTGCTGGAACCGCGACGCCTGGCCGCACGGGCGGCGGCCGACCGGATGGCGAAGACACTGGGCGAACAGGCCGGCGGGACCGTCGGGTATCGCACCCGGTTGCAGAGCCGCATCGGGCCGAAGACGCGGATCGAGGTGATCACCGAGGGGGTGTTCACGCGGATGATTCTAGACGATCCGGGCCTGGAGGGCGTGGGCGCGGTTCTGTTCGACGAGTTTCACGAACGCAGCCTGGACGCTGACCTGGGGCTGGCGCTGGCGCGCGAGACGCAAGGTCTGCTGCGCGAAGATCTGCGTTTGCTGGTCATGTCGGCGACGCTGGATGTGGTGGGGGTGTCGCGACTGCTTGACGGCGCGCCTGTCATCGAGGCCGATGGGCGGGCCTGGCCGGTCGAGACCCGGTATCTGGGCCGCAATCCGTCTGAGCGGTTTGAGGAGGCCGTGGCGCGGGCCTGTCTGAACGCTCTAGGCGAAGAGACGGGGTCGGTGCTGGTCTTCCTGCCGGGTCAGGGCGAGATCCACCGGGTTGCACGGCTGGTGAGCGACCGGCTGCGACTGCCGAACGTCGATGTCGTGCCATTGTATGGCGGGTTGGACCGCAGCGAGCAGGATCGCGCCATCGAGCCAGCGGCGCCGGGACGACGCAAGCTAGTGCTGGCGACATCGGTCGCGGAGACCAGCCTGACCATCGAGGGCGTGCGGGTGGTGATCGACGGCGGCCTGTCGCGGGTTCCGCGCTTCGAGCCGTCCAGCGGCCTGACCCGGCTGGCGACGGTCAGGGTCAGTCGGTCCTCGGCCGAACAGCGGCGCGGCCGGGCCGGGCGCACCGAGTCGGGCGTCTGCTATCGCCTGTGGGACGAGGAACAGACGCGCGGTCTGGTCCCGCATCAGCGGCCGGAAATCCAGGAAGCGGACCTGACCGGACTGGCGCTGGACCTGGCGCGATGGGGCGCGCGGTCGGTCGAGGGGCTGGCCCTGCTGGACCCGCCGCCGGCCGGCGCCATGGCCGAGGCCCGCAAGGTGCTGACGCGGCTGGGGGCGCTGGATGCGGACGGGGGTCTGTCGAAACATGGGCTGCGGCTGACGCGGATCCCGCTGTCGCCGAGGCTGGCCCATATGGTGGCCGTGGCGTCGGACGGGGGCGATGCGATGAAGGGCGCGCGGATCGCGGCGGTGCTGAGCGAGCCGGGGCTGGGCGGATCGGGCGTCGATCTGGCGGATCGGCTGATCGGGCTGGAGCGGGATCGGTCGCCCAGGGCGCGCGATGCGATGAAGCTGGCGGATCGCTGGGCGCGGGCGGCGGGCGGCGGTTCGGGTCGCACGATTGATGCGGGCCTGCTGCTGGCCGAGGCCTTTCCCGAGCGGATCGCCAAGGCGCGGGGCAAGGCGGGCGAACTGTTGCTGGCCAGCGGGCGCGGGGCGGTGCTTGAGGCGACGGATCATCTGGCGCGCGAACCTTGGCTGGCGGTGGCGGAACTGGGCGGGGGCGACGCGCGCGACCGGGTGCGGCTGGCGGCGGCGCTGGATGCGGACCGGATCGAGAGCGAACTGGCGCGGCTGATCTCGGTCGAGGACCGGCTGGTGCGCGAACCGTCGGGACGTTCGGTGATCCGTCGGTCGCGGCGGATCGGCGCCATCGTGCTGGATGAAAAAATCGTCGGCGCGCCGGACGCGAAGACGCTGGCGGCCGCCCTTAGAGCCGAGGTCGAGGCGGACGGGTTGCGCGCGCTGAAATGGGGCGAGCAGGCGTCAGGGCTACGGGCTCGACTGGCTTTCCTGCATGACGGCGACCCGGCTTGGCCAGACGTGTCGGACGCCGCGCTGCTGGCGGCGCGAGAAGACTGGCTGTGGCCCTTGCTGGAAGGGGCCAAGTCGCTGGAGGGGATCGGCGACGACCGTCTGGTCGAGGCCCTACGCGGTTTGATCCCCTGGGATTTGCAGCGACGGCTGGACGACCTTGCGCCCACGCGGTTGGTCACCCCGCTGGGATCAGCGGCCATCGATTACGGCGCCGAGGGCGGCCCGCGCGTCGACATTCGCGTGCAGGAGCTGTTCGGCGTGAAGACTCATCCGACCGTCGGCGGCGTGCCGTTGACCCTAGCCCTGTTGTCGCCGGCGCGACGGCCGGTGCAGGTGACGAAGGACTTGCCGCGCTTCTGGGGCGGTTCCTGGGCTGCGGTTCGGGCCGAGATGCGCGGGCGGTATCCCCGCCACCCCTGGCCGGAGAACCCGGCCGAGGCGCAACCGACGAACCGGGTGAAGCCTCGCGGAACCTGATCGCCTTGACGCCAAGGCAGGGAAACGGGCATCGCTGAGGGCAACTGGGAGCCGATGATGTCCGACGCCGTCCTGCCGAAGAACTCCACCGGTCGCGTGCTGTTCGCCAGCCTGATCGGCACGACGATCGAGTTCTTCGACTTCTACATCTACGCCACGGCCGCCGTGCTGGTGTTTCCGGCGTTGTTCTTCCCCGGCGAGGATCCGGGTACGGCGCTACTGTCGTCGTTCGCCACCTTCTCCATCGCCTTCTTCGCGCGACCGATCGGCGCCTTGGCGTTCGGGCATTTTGGGGACCGGGTGGGGCGCAAGGCGACACTGGTCGCAGCGCTTATGACCATGGGGTTGTCGACAGTGGCCATCGGCCTGTTGCCGACGCACCAGCAGGTGGGCCTGCTGGCGCCGACGCTGCTGGCGCTTTGTCGGTTCGGCCAGGGGTTAGGTCTGGGCGGCGAATGGGGCGGGGCGGTGCTGCTGGCGACCGAGAATGCGCCGCCGGGAAAGAAGGCCTGGTTCGGCATGTTCCCGCAACTGGGCGCGCCCATCGGCTTCATCCTGTCGACGACCTCCTTCATCGTCCTGACCTCGACCATGAGCGAGAGCGCGTTCGAGGGTTGGGGCTGGCGGATTCCGTTCCTGGCCAGCGCCATCCTGGTGTTCGTCGGCCTGTGGGTGCGGTTGAAGATCACCGAGACGCCCGAGTTCCAGAAGGCCGTGGATCGCGACGAGCGGGTCAAGGCGCCGGCCGTGACCCTGTTCGCCCATCACAAGGCGGCGCTGGTGCTGGGGACATTCAGCGGGGTGACGACCTTCACGCTGTTCTATCTGATGACGTTGTTTGCGCTGGGGTGGGCGACGACGGGGATGGGGTTGGCGCGGGCCGATGTGCTGCCGATCCAGTTGATCGGCGTGCTGTTCTTCGCCGCCTGTATTCCAGTGACGGCGCTGCTGGCGGACCGATACGGGCAGGTGAAGGTGCTGATCTGGTCCTCGGCGGGGATCGGCCTGTTCGGCTTCCTGTTCGCGCCGTTGTTCGGGGGCGGTCTGACCGGGCTGCTGATCTTCTTTGCGCTGGGGTTCGCCCTGATGGGCTGCACCTATGGCCCCATCGGGGCGGCCATGGCGCGGCCCTTCCCGACGGCGGTGCGCTACACAGGCGCGTCGATGGCGTTCAACCTGGCCGGCATCCTGGGGGCGTCGCTGGCGCCCTATATCGCGCTGAAGCTGGCGGAGCGCTTCGGGCCGGGGGCCGTCGGCGGCTATCTGGTGATTTCGGCCCTGGTCACCATCGTCGCCCTTTGGGGAATGAGCCGTGTGGCGCCCGAAGAGAAGCGTTAGGCCTCGTCGGTCGCGGCGTAGACCATGATGCCGGTGGCGATGGCCAGGTTCAGGCTGTCGGCCCGGCCGCGCATCGGGATCTTGACGTTGACGTCGCAGGCTGCGGCCAGATCATCGGTCAGCCCGGCCTGCTCATTGCCCATCAGGATCAGCGACGGCTTCTGCATCACCGCCGAGCGGTGGCTGACCTTGGCGTCCAGGCGGGTGCCGACGACGCTGCCGGGCCAGGTCTTGCACCAGGTCAGGAAAGCCTCGGGCGTGGTCTTGGTGATCGAGACGGCGAAGACCGACCCCATGGTGGCCCGAACCGCCTCGACCGAATAGGGATCGACGCAGTCGCCGATCAGGATCACGCCGCCGCAACCGGCCGCGTCCGCCGTGCGGATGATGGTGCCAAGATTGCCCGGATCGCGCACCTGCTCCAGCGCGACCCAGCAGGGGGCCGAGGCGGGGTTCAGGCTGTCCAGCGGAGCATAGGCCTGTTCGAACACGCCCAGCACGGTCTGCGGATTGTCGCGGCGGCTGATCTTTTCCAGGATGGCGTGGGTGACGACGACGATGTCGCCGCCGGCATTGATCGTCGCGGCCTTGGCGCGGTCAAGCAGGGGGTGAGGACGAGCGTCCTCGCCGACCAGCAGCATCCTGGGCGCGCGGCCCTGGTCCAGCGCCTCGCCGATGAACTTCAGACCCTCGGCCAGGAAGGTCCCGGCCAGGTCGCGTTCCTTGCGCATATGCAGGGCGCGGACGCCCTTGACCGTGTCATTGGTCAGGGAGGTGATGACGCGTTCGGTCATTTGCTCCACCGGGCGAAGAAGGACAGGCCGATGGCGCGAGCGTCCGGGCCGTCTTCCGACAGGGCCAGTTCGCCCCAGTCGATTCGTCCGCCGCGATCATGGGTCGCCTCGACCATCAGGTGCGCCAGCGAAAGGCCCGACACGCGCGCCGCATAGGCGTTCAGCAGCAGGAAGTCGGCGTCGTCGGCCAGCAGGGCGGCGCAATCCTTGAGCAGGCTCGGCATGTCCTCGAACAGGCGCCAGACCTCGCCGGTCGGGCCGCGTCCGTATTTAGGCGGGTCCAGAATGATGCCGTCGTATTTCGATCCGCGACGGACCTCGCGGGCTACATATTTGCGGGCGTCTTCGACGATCCAGCGGATCGGATGTTGAGCCAGGCCCGACTGTTCGGCGTTCTCGCGGGCGTAGGCGACCGACTTCTTGGAGGCGTCGACGTGGGTGACCTCGGCGCCGGCTGCGGCGAGGGCCAGGCTGGCGACGCCGGTGTAACCGAACAGGTTCAGGATCTTGGGTGCGCGGCCGGCCGAACGCGTGAACTCTCGCACTCGACTGTCCAGCCATTCCCAGTTGGCGGCCTGTTCGGGGAAGAAGGCCAGGTGGCGGAAAGGGGTGAAACGGCCGGTGAACTTCACGTCGCGCCATTTCAGGGGAAAGGCGTCGATGTGGCCGTGATGGTCGAACTTCCAGCGGCCGCTGTCTTCCTCTTCCTGCTGCGGATCGAACAGGGCGGTGGCGTTCTCGAACGCGGCCGGATCGCGGGGCGACCAGAAACATTGCGGCTCAGGCCGAACCACAGTGTAGCGGCCATAGCGTTCCAACTTCTTGCCGTCGCCGCTGTCCAGCAGGGCGTAGTCGGACCAGCCGGAGGTCACGAGCGTTTCGGGAGTTTTTGAAAGGACGGGCGCCATCGTCGGGCTGATAGGCGCTCAGGCGGCCTCGCGTCCAGACTCCTGCGCCACGACGGTCATTTCCTGCGCCTGGGCGTCGCCGTCGTGCGGGGTCTTGTCCCAGACGTGAGGTTCGACGACCAGGCGCCAGGCGGCGTGGACGAAGGCCAGACTGAGCAGGGACCAGTAGGCGGGCGCGGCCAGCATGTCGCCCAGCCGATAGTCCAGGCCCGCACGCTTGGCGCCGACGGCGCAGCCCATCCAGGCCGCGATGACGCCCAACGCCAGCACGCCCAGCGAACCCACAGGCGTCGCTGGCGCGATCCCCGCATGAAGCCCGACCATCAGCGCTGAAGCCAGCCAGGCCAGGGTGGGGGCATGGGCAGCCGCCGACAAGATGCCCGCGCCCAGGGTCATGACCAGGGACAGCAGTCCCCGTCGCCCCAGACCCAGCGGGCGTCGGGTGTGGACGCCCCAGGTCTGCATATAGCCCTTCAGCCACCGGGTCCGCTGAGGCAGCCAACGGTCCAGCGCCCCGGGCGGGGTCTCCCACGTCGGGCAGTCGACGACGTCCAGCTTCCAGCCGAGCGACCACAGCCTAAAGCCCAGGTCGGCGTCCTCGGTCACATTGTGCGCATCCCATCCGCCGGCGGAGCGCAGGGCGGTCATGCGGATATGGTTGCTGGTGCCGCCCAGCGGGAACGGCAGGCCCAGCCGCGCCATGCCTGGCAGCGTCACTTCGAACAGGGCGGCGTACTCGAAGGCGAACTGCCGATCCAGGAAAGCTGAACCGGCGCGACCCGAGGGGCGGATGCGTAGCGGCGCCTGGAGGCAACCCAGCCGAGGCTGAGCCACGAAACGCGCCGCCGCCTGACGCAGTTGTTGCGGATGGGGTCGATCTTCGGCGTCGTAGATGGTGACTAGATCGCCTGTGGCCTGCCTCAGGGCGTGGTTCAGCGCGCGTGGCTTGGTCAGGGGCAAGCCGGGCGGGACCACCACGATCTTGATCCAGGACGGGCGCGGCGTGGCCTGGGCGGCGGCGAGAGTGGCGTGATCGTGCGTTTCCAGGACGATGAAGGCTTCAATCCGATCGGGCGGATAGTCGATGCGGGCCAGGTTTGCGATCAGTTGCGGGGTGACCGCCGCCTCGTCATGCAACGCCGCCAGTATGGTGTAGCGCGGCCATACGATGGGACGCGCGCAGGCTTTGGGGCGGCGCAGACTGGCGATGGCGATGACGGTCTTCCAGATCGCCGAGACGACGAAGGCGGCCTGGAACAAAACAAGCAGCGTCAGAAAAGCGGCATGAGGCCAGCGGACCAGGGCGGCGGCAGAGCCCAGGGCCAGCAAGATCATCGCCGTGATCTGGAAACCGCTGGGCATGCGCCGCGCGGCGCCGTTCCTGCGAGGCGTGATCCCCGGATGTGTCCAGACCTCCATGTCGTCGCCCCCGCATCTCCACAACCGTTAATCGCTATTTGAAACAACCTCGTTCGGCAAGCTGGTTGGCGTCTGGGACGGATTGTCGCTATTCAGGGCGCCTCACCCGGAGCAGCCGCTTGTCTGACGTTTCGAACTCTTCGCGCACGACCCGAAAGCCCAAGGGCGAAGGCCATTCGCGGCGCGGCGAAATTCTGACGGCGGCCGAGCGCATCTTCGTCGAGCATGGCTATGAGGGCGCGACGATTCGCAAGATCGCGGACGAGGTCGGCCTATCGTCCACGGCGCTCTATATGCATTTCCCCGACAAGGGTGCGATCCTGCAGGAGATCTGTCGCGACGCCTTTTCGCGCCTGATCGCCGCCAATGCGGCTGTAGCGGACGAGGATGCGCCGCCGATACGCCGGTTGCGGCGGATGATCGACGGCTATGTAGATTTCGGTTTCGCCCATCCCAACGCCTATCGCCTGATCTATCTGACGCGGCCGGTCGAGGCGCGCGAGGGCGCCCAGGACATGGCGCGCGAACTGGGCGGCGGCTTGTTCACGACGCTGGAGGCGACGGTGGCGGACGCAGTGGCGGCCTGCGACCTGAAAGGCGATCCCAGCGTCCTGGCCCAGGCCATCTGGGCGACGGCGCACGGGGTCGTGTCGTTGATGATCACCAAGCCGTATTTTCCGTGGGCGGATCGTCAGACGCTGGTCGACACGATGTTGGACGCGCTGTTCGCAGGTCTGCCCCGGCCATGAAGCGAAGCCTGATGGCGTTCGCGGCCATGATCTTGATCGCCACCGCAGGCGTGGCCCAGGCGAGGCCTTTACGGGTCATGGCGCTCGATCAGTGTGCGGATCAATATGTTCTGGCGCTTGCGTCCGACGCGGAACTGGCGCTGTCGCCGCGCGCGGACGATCCCGACGCCTGGCTGCGGCGCGAGGCGGCAGGGCACAGGCGGTTGCGGCCGACGCTGGAGGCGGCGGCGGGTTTCCGACCGGACGTGGCGGTCCGCTATTGGGGCGGCGAACCCCGACTGCTGGCGGCGCTGGAGCAGCGCGGGGTCAAGGTGATCACGATCAATGACGCCGTCGATCTGGAGGGTGTTCGCCAGAACATCCGCGCGTCGGCGCGCGATCTGGGCCAGGTCGAGCGGGGACGCCGGCTGGAGCGGCGGATGGACGCCCAGCTAGCGCGGGCGGCGCCGGCTGGCGGGACGGCGAAGGCGCCGGGCGCGGTCTATCTGACCTCGGGGGGGTTCACCTCCGGGCCGGGCACGCTGATGGATGCGATGATGCGCGCGGCGGGATTTCGCAACCTGACCACCGCCCCCGGCTTCGGCGCCGTCAGCGTGGAGCAGATCGCCCTGAACCCGCCGGCGCGGTTCATTCTGGGCTTTTTCGATCAGTTGCGGGCCGACCTGCGCGGGCCTGGACGGCATCCGGTCGTTCGCCGGGCGGCCGAGGGACGGACGGCGGCGCGATTGCCGGCGGCCAGCCTGACCTGTCCCGCTTGGTTCGCGGCCGATGCGGTTGCGATGATGGCTGAGGGCCGGCCGTGATCGCGACGGTGCGACTGTGTTTGATCCTGGGACTGTTGATCGTGGCGGCCTTGGCGCTGGCGATCCTGGCGGGCGAGACGGCGTTCAGCGGGGCGCAGTATGCCGCCGCGTTCGGCGATCCGACGTCAGGACCGGCCGAAGTGTTGTGGCAGGTGCGGGCGCCGCGTGCGGTCTGCGCCCTGGTCGTCGGCGCGGCCCTGGGGCTCGCGGGCGCTATCATGCAGGGGCTGTTGCGCAATCCACTGGCCGATCCGGGCGTGCTTGGGGTGTCGGCGACTGCGGCCCTGGGCGCGGCGCTGGCCATCGTGCTGGGCGCGGCGGCCGTGCCGGGATTGGTCGAGGTTTCGGCGCTGGCGGGCGCGGCGTTGGCAGGGGGACTGTTGATCGCGGCGTCCAGGGCCATGCGGGCGCCCGAGGCGCTGATCCTGTTCGGGGTGGCCCTGTCCAGTTTCGCGGGCGCGGCGACGGCATTGATCTTCAACCTGTCGCCGTCGCCGATCGCTTCGGCGGAGGTGATGTCGTGGCTGTTGGGGTCGGTGCAGAACCGCAGCTGGGTCGATGTGGCTTGGGTCACGCCGGCGGTGATCGTCGCGGGCGTGTTCGCCGGCCTGTCGGGGTCGGGTCTGCGGATGTTGACCCTGGGCGACGAGGGGGCGGCGGCGTCGGGCCTGAGCATGGGACGGCTGAGGGTTTTCGCCCTGATCACTGCCGCGGTGGCGACGGGGGCGGCGGTAGCGGTGGCGGGCGTCATCGGCTTCGTGGGTCTGGCCGCGCCGCATCTGGTGCGGGCGGCGGTGCGGGGCGATGCGAAGCGGATATTGGCGCCCTCGGCGCTGGCGGGCGGGTTGATGCTGATCGTCGCGGACCTGTTGGCGCGGCTGACGCCGACGGATCAGGAGTTGAAGCTGGGCGTGTTCACGGCCCTGATTGGGGCGCCGCTGTTCGCCCTGATCGCCTGGCGCGCGGCGCGGGACTGGCGGCTGTGAGTTTGTTGTCGCTGGAGAAGATTCAGGCGCGGCTGGGCAAGGCCGTGGTTCTGGATGGGGTCGATCTGTCTGTTGCGGCAGGCGAGGTCGTCGCCCTGTGCGGGCCGAACGGGGCGGGCAAGAGCAGCGCCATCCGCGCCGCTGTGGGCTTGCTGGCGATCACCGGCGGTCAGGTCAGGCTGGGCGGGACGCCCATCGCAGACCTCTCCCATCGTCAGAGGGCGGAACGGGCGGCCTATCTGCCGCAGGAGCGGCGGATCGCATGGAACTTGCCGGCGGTCGAGGTAGCGGCCCTGGGCGCGCCGTTCCTGTCGGGCGCCGAGGCCTTGGCGCGGGCCAGAGCGGCGCTGGACGAGGTAGGCGCCCCTCATCTGGCGGATCGCGGCGTGGCGGAGATGTCGGGGGGAGAGCGGGCGCGTGTGCTGCTTGCGCGGGCCCTGGTGGTCGACGCGCCTTTGCTGCTGGCCGACGAGCCGATTGCAGGACTGGACCCGGATGCGCAGAGGTTGGTGCTGGAAAGGCTACGGGCGCGGGCGGACCGGGGCGCCGGGGTGCTGGTCAGCCTTCACGATCTGACTTTGGCCGCCACGGTGGCGGATCGCGTCGTAGTGCTGGATCACGGTCGGGCGGTCGCCGACGCCCAGCCGATGGAGGCGTTGGCCCCCGCCGTCCTGCGCGACGTGTTCGGGCTGGACGGCGGTTGGATCGAGGGACCGAACGGGCCGCTGCTGGCGGCCCGTAGGGTTCAGTAGGCGACGTAGGGACGCGCGCCGGCCGCCGACCCGCGTGCGATGTCGGCCGAGGGCGTCAGCGGAGCCACTCCGCCATTCAGGCGCGCCTTGTACACGGCCATGTTCTCCATCACCCGCATCATGTAGTTGCGCGTCTCGGTGAAGGGCGCGCATTCGATGAAGTCGATGGTCTTGACCGCATCGCCGCGCGGGTCGCCACAGCGGGCGATCCACTGGCTGGGCCGCGCAGGGCCGGCATTGTAGCCGACCGTCGCCAGCAGCATGGAGCCGTTGTTCGACGCCATCAGCTCGCCCAGGTGATAGCTGCCCAGCGTCATGTTGTAGTCGGGATCCCAGAGCTGATCGGCCGAATAGCTCATGCCCAGGCGGCGCGCGACGCCCGAGGCGGTGGACGGCAGGAACTGCATCATGCCGCGCGCGTCGGCACCGGAACGGGCGCGGGGGTCGAAGCTGGATTCCTGGCGGGTGATGGCCTGGGTGAACTCCAGCGGCGCGGCGCCGCCGACCTGGGGTGGGATGCGGATGGGATACATGCGCTCGGGCATGACGAAGCCGCGCTGGCTGGCGGCGCGACCCACCATCATGGCGGTGAAGCCTTCGCCATAGCCCCGCGACAGGTCCATCAGCAGGGCCAGGTCGTTGATCGTCGGCAGGTCGTTGTCGAGTTGATAGGCGAAGACGCGCAGCAGGCTTGTTTCGCCGGTTTCGCCCAAGATACGGGTGGCGCGAACGATCTCATTGCCTTCGAAGCGGGCGATGTCCGCCTGAGACGGGACGGGTTCGCCCGGCAGCTGAAGCGTGGTCATGCCCGCCTTCTCGGCGGCCAGCTGACCATAGAAGGTCTGCCAGTGCTGGGCGCCGTTGCGATAATAGGCGAGGGCGGCGTCGCGTTCGCCGCGCGCCTCGGCCGCCCGACCCAGCCAGTAGAAAGCGCGACCTTGCGTGATCGGCGTCGATGAGGCGGTGCGCAGGGCCTCGAAGTGGCGGGCGGCGACCTCGGGCTGGTTCAGCTTGGTCAGGGCGACCCAGCCGGCGAAGAACTCGGCATCCACCATCCGGTCGCCCGAGGTGAAGCCGTGACCGTTCATGGCGTCATAGGCGGCGCGCCAGTTGCCTTGCTGCAGGGCGTCGAGGAAATAGTTGCGACGCTCGCTCCACAGTGTGTTGTCGCCGGCCGTGTGGGCCGGTGCAGGCGGCAGATTGGCCAGCAGGGCGAAACCCTCGGACTGGCGGTTCTGTGACCGCAGGAGACGGACGCGTTCAAGAACGACGGCGGGATCGGCCGCCTGAGCAGGCGTCAGATTGGCGATGACGGCGTCGGGGCTGTAGGCCGAGCGCAGAGTCATGACGGTGTTGGCGATGGCGGCGCGATCAGGCGAGACCAGATTGACCATGCTGCGCGTCGCCGGCCCGTGCGGACCGAGCAGCAGCATGTTCAGCCGCGCCTCGTGATCAGCAGGCGTAAGCCAGGAGCCCCACTGGCCGAGGATGCGCGACTGCGGCGCGTCGTCGAACGAGCGGGTGCGCCACCAATCGCGAACCAGGGCGCGGGCTTCGTCCTGACGGCCGCGTTGCTCAAGCGCCGAGGCGTAGGCGATGGCTCCTTCAACCGTCGTGGGCTTGCCGTCGGACATCAGGGCCAGGGCCGCATCGGCGCCCATGCCGGAACGATCCAGAACCTTCTCGGCGGCGGCACGACGTGATTCGCCGCGCGGCCAGTTGGCCAGGTCGCTCTGACCGCGCGCCAAGTCGGCGTAGGATAATTGCTCACCGGAAGTGTCGATCAGCGCCCATTCGACCAGCTTGCGCGCCGAGGCGTCCCTGATCTGCGACATGGCGGACTGGGCGCCGAAGACGTCGCGGGCGCGCGCCGCCGCCAGGCCTTGGCGAAACAGCGCGGTGTCCTGATCGTTCAGCACGCGGCCCTGATAGGTGGCGGAATAGCCGGGCACGGACGACGACGCCGAGGCGTCGGGAACAGGCTGGCTCGGCAGGACGTCCTGCGGGTTCGGCGCAAGAACGGCGAGGGCCGCCGCCAGACTGGTCGCTATCATGATCTGTCCTGTTCTCATTCAATCCGGTTGCGGCGAAGCCGCTGGCGACCTAACGTCCCGCGCTCATTGCAAAGGCGATGAACATCCGTCCATCGTCCCTCCCCACGCAGGCCAAGTTTAGTCTCATGACCGCCCCCTTGTTCAAGGGCGTGATCACCGCCCTGATCACACCACTTCGTGACGGAAACGTGGACGAAGCCGCATTCGCCAAATTGCTGGAGCGCCAGATCGCCGCAGGGGTCCACGGCGTCGTGCCGATGGGCACGACGGGCGAGGGCGCCAGCATGGATCTGGACGAGCAAAAGCACGTGATCGAACTGTGCGTGCGGCTGACGGCCGGGCGCGTCGCGGTCATCGCCGGTACGGGATCGCCCTATACGAAAGAGGCTATCGACCTGACGCGGCACGCCAAGACGGTGGGTGCGGACGGGGCGTTGATCGTCACACCCTATTATATTCGGCCGTCGCAGGCGGGCATGGCGGCGCATTTCGAGGCTGTGGCCGACGCTGTTCAGTTGCCGATCGTGCTCTACAATGTGCCGGGGCGAACCGGGGCCGATCTGGCCAATGAGACGGTGGCCCGGCTGGCGGCCCATCCGAACATCGTCGGCATCAAGGACGCCACCGGCGACATGAGCCGGGTCAGCTGGATGCGGACCAATATCGGCGGCCAGTTCGACCTGATCTCGGGCGATGATCCGAGCTATCTGGGTTATCACGCCACGGGCGGGGTCGGGCTGATCTCCGTGGCGTCCAATGTCGCGCCCGAAGCCATGGTCGCGCTGCATAATGCGGCGGCGGCGGGCGACTACGCCACGGCCCGCGATTGGCAGGACCGGTTGATCGGCCTTTGCAAGGCACTGTTCCTCGACAACTCGCCGGCGCCGACGAAATACGCCTTGGCCCGGCTGGGCCTGTGCGGCGAAGAAGCGCGTCTGCCGCTGTCGCCGACGTCGGATGCGGTCAAGCCGCTCATCGACCGCGCCATGGCGGATGCGGGCGTCGGCTGATGGCGCCGCAAGCCCAGTCCAAATCCAAGGTCATCGCCGAGAACCGCCGCGCGCGATTCGACTATTTTTTGGAAGAGAATATCGAGGCCGGAATCCAGTTGCTGGGCACCGAGATCAAGGCGCTGCGGGACGGGCGGGCCAATATCGCCGAAAGCTATGCGGCGGTTGAGGGGCGCGAGATCGTGCTGATCAACGCCGACATCCCGCCATACAAACAGGCCAATCGCTTCAACCACGAGCCGCGCCGGCCCCGTAAGCTGCTGCTGCATAGGAAGCAGATCGACCGCCTGATCGGGGCGGTTCAGCGCGACGGCCAGACGATCATTCCGCTGAAACTTTACCTGAACGACGCGGGCAAGGCGAAGCTTGAGATCGCCCTCGCCAAGGGCAAAAAGCTGCACGACAAGCGCGAGGCCTCGGCTGAACGCGACTGGCAGCGGGACAAGGCCCGGCTGATGCGCGACAAGGGCTGAGCCTCAGGCGTCGATCAGGGTGCGAACCCGCGCGAAGATGTCCTCGAACATCTGAGGCGTCAGACGACCGGTATTCGTGTTCAACCGCGAGCAGTGATAGCTGTTCAGGATGACATAACCGCCGGCTTCGCCCTGGGCGCCGTGGCCGGCGGGCATGGCGGATGCGGGACGGCCGAACGCCTTCAGGATATTGCGGCGCGACACGTCGCCCAGGGTCACGATCACCTTCAGATTGGGCAGCAGGGCCAGCCGGTCGATCAGGAAGGGTCGGCAGGTGGTTTCCTCGATCGGCAGAGGCTTGTTACCGGGCGGGGCGCAGCGAACCGCATTGGTGATCATGCAGTCCGTCAGCGTCAGGTCGTCGTCGCCGTTCGGGTCGTAATGACCGTGCGCGAAGCCCGTCTTCTTCAGGGTATCGTACAGCAGCCAACCGGCATGATCGCCGGTGAAGGGCCGGCCCGTGCGGTTCGCGCCGGTGCGGCCGGGGGCCAGACCGGCAATCAGCAGGCGCGCGTTCGGATCGCCGAACGAGGCGGCGGGACCGTTCCACCAGTCTGGGTTCTGGCGCGCATTCTCCTGGCGGTAGGCGACCAGGCGCGGGCATAGCGGACAGTCGCGGGGCGGCTCGGGCGTCAGCATCATTGGGCGCCCTTGGGACGGCCGAACTCGGCCATCATGTCGTTCAGATCGATGAAGGCGTCGGCCTGGCGACGCAGTTCGTCGGCGATATGCGGCGGCTGGGTCTTCTGGGTCGAGACGACGGTGACGCGCACGCCCTTTGCCTGGACCGCCTGCACCACGCGTCGGAAATCCCCGTCGCCGGAGAAGAGGACAGCGTGGTCGATGTGCGGGGCCATCTCCAGCATGTCCACCGCAATCTCGATGTCCATATTGCCCTTGATCCGGCTGTGACCCTGGCCGTCGGTGAAGCGCTTCACCGGCTTGGTCACGACCGAGAAGCCGTTGTAGTCCAGCCAGTCGACCAAGGGCTTCACCGGCGAGAATTCTTCGCCTTCGACCACGGCCGTATAGTAATAGGCGCGCGTCAGGATGGATTTCTCGCGGAACCAGTCCAGCATCCGCCGGAAGTCCATATCGTGCTGCAAGGCGCGCGCGGCGGAATAGAGATTTGACCCGTCGATGAAGATCGCCAGCCGGTCGGTGGAATGAAACATGGTCTATGCCGTCGAAAGAGATGAAAAATTGGGCTGTGCGGCCGCGCAAGGCGTCGATGTCGGAATCGACGACGGGTTCGACCTGAATGATGCAGTCATCGTGGCGCTGGGCTGCAATGACAAGGGGGCATGGTCCTCGTGCCGGGAAGCGCTGGAGGCGGCGTTGGCGAGATTTCGTAGCGAGGGCATCGATGTCGTGGCGCGGTCGTCGTGGTGGTCGTCCCTGGCGTGGCCCGATCCACACGACCCGCCCTTCCTGAATGGCGTCGTGATGGTGCGCACCGCCCATGATCCGCACGAACTGATGGCGGCACTGGGAAGGATCGAGGACGCTTTCGGTCGCGAACGCTCGGTTCGCAATGCGCCACGCACGTTGGATCTGGACCTGGTCGCATACGGGCGGCTGAGCGGCGATCTGGACGGGCTGATCCTGCCCCATCCTCGCGCGGCCGAGCGACGGTTCGTCATGGGGCCTATCGTCGAGATCGCGCCGCTCTGGCAGCATCCGATGCAGGGCGGCACGGCGAGCGAACTGGTCGATACCGCGTCGGTCGGTCGCGACGCGCATCCCTTGAAGTAGGCGATCGTTCGTGAGCTGATCTCGATCCTGACACCGGGAGACATTTAATGCTCATCCTTTCGCTGACCGTCCTGCTCACTGCCGGGGCGATGCAGGAATCGCATCCTGCGCCCGCCTCGCCGCCGGCCGGCGTCGGCCTGGTGATCCATGAGGCGGATACGATGGTGCGCCAGCCGCCGCCACACAACGGCACGGGAATGAGCACCGCCTACCGAATCTCCGGCGTCGCGCCGAACCGGTCGATGGAGTTCAGGAAGCGCGTCATGCATCCGGGCTCGTCCATCGGCCTGCACGTCATCGCCCACGACGAGGTCTATCATGTCGTCAGCGGGCAGGGGGACGTGACCACGGACGGCGTCACCACCCGGATGAAGGCCGGCGATACGGCCTATCTGTACGACGGCGGCGATGTCGGCATCCAGCAGGTGGGCGAGGACGATCTGGTGCTGATCATCGCCTATCCTCTGGCGCGTCGGACTGACTGACGCCGCACTTTCGCCCCTGTGGCGTTGCAAAAGTCAGTCCCCATCTGTATTTGACGCGGTTCTCCCCCGCGTTCGAGGAAATTCATGGCCCGCGTCACCGTCGAAGACTGCATCGAGAAGGTTCCGAACCGCTTTGGTCTGGTGCTGGTTGCCGGCCACCGCGCCCGCAGCATCGCCAATGGCTCCCCCCTGACGATCGACCGCGACAACGACAAGAACCCCGTCGTCGCCTTGCGTGAGATCGCCGACGACACCGTCGTGCCAGATGAGTTGATCGAAACCATCATCACAACACTGCAACGTGTCGATGAGCGTACGGAAGCCGAGGACGAGGCGGAAACGGTCGCCCTGCTGGCCGCGCCGCAGCACATGAACATGGCCGAGGCGGAACTGATTCGCGCCCTGCAAAGCGACCGCGACGGCGGTCAGGAGGAGCGGTACTGACGCCCGAGGGAGCCCCTGGCGTCACTATCCTGCCGGCGCGGACCGAAACGGTTCCGCCGGCGCCCCAAGCTGCAAACAAAAACGACCCGAAATCGTCGGCCTCAGATTCTTTGGCGCCGGTCAAGCGCGCGCCGATTCTGCGCCAGTTCGAGCTGATCGAGGCCGTAAAGGCCTATGATCCGACCGCCGACGAAGCGCTTCTGAACCGCGCCTATGTCTATGCGATGAAGATGCACGGCTCGCAGCTGCGGGCCTCGGGCGATCCCTATTTCGCGCACCCGATCCAGGTCGCGGGGATCCTGACCGACTACAAGCTCGACACCGCCACCATCGTCACTGCTCTGCTGCACGACGTGGTCGAGGACACCTCGGCGACGCGCGATGACATCGCCGGCATGTTCGGCGAGGAGGTTGCGGTCCTGGTCGAGGGCGTGACCAAGCTGAGCCGGCTGGAACTTCAGGCCGAGCACACGCGCCAGGCCGAGAACTTGCGCAAGTTTATCTTGGCCATCAGTCGGGACGTGCGGGTGCTGCTGGTCAAGCTGGCCGACCGTCTGCACAACATGCGCACGCTTCAGTATGTGAAGCCGGAGAAGCGCGAGCGGATCAGCCGCGAGACATTGGAAGTCTATGCGCCGCTGGGCCGGTCGATCGGCATCCACTCCATCGCCTCCGAGCTGGAAGAGCTGGCCTTCACTCACCTGAACCCGACCGCCAAGACCGCTATCGAGCGGCGGTTGGAGGCGTTGAAGCTGGAGCACGGCCGCGCCATCGAAGGCGTTGCGGACGAGGTCGAGCGGGTGCTGTCCGAGGCGGGCCTGAAGGCCAATGTCTATGGCCGGCAGAAGACGCCCTATTCGATCTGGCGCAAGTTGCAGCGCAAGTCGGTCGGGTTCTCATCACTGTCAGACATCTATGGCTTCCGCGTTATCGTCGAGGCGGAAGACGACTGTTATCGCGCGCTGGGGGTGATTCACCGCGAATGGCCGATGGTGCCTGAGCGGTTCAAGGACTTCATCTCGACGCCCAAGTCGAACAACTATCGCTCTCTGCACACGACCGTCGTCGGGCCGCGTGGCCTGCGCATCGAGATGCAGATCCGAACCGAGGACATGGACCGGATCGCCGAGGACGGCGTCGCCGCCCATTGGCGCTACAAGAACCAGTCGTATGGCTTCGACCGCGAGGCGAT
This sequence comes from Brevundimonas sp. AC546, assembly GCF_979258305.1. NCBI lineage: Bacteria > Pseudomonadati > Pseudomonadota > Alphaproteobacteria > Caulobacterales > Caulobacteraceae > Brevundimonas > Brevundimonas sp. AC546. Next base: position 615,401 of record NZ_OZ409849.1, on the reverse strand, counting down.
GGAACAGGGCGGTGGGCGAGACCCGCTGCAGAACCTTCGCCATCTGGTTCAGGTGATCGAGCACGGCGAGGGGGGCGAGGACTGGGTCGAGCACGCCAAGCTCGAAATGTACCTGGATCAGGTGTTCGTCTTCACGCCCAAGGGTCAGCTGGTGACCCTGCCGCGCGGTGGGATGCCGCTGGACTTCGCCTATGCCGTCCACACCGAGGTCGGGGACACGGCGGTCGGGGTCAAGGTCAATGGCGAGCTGAAGCCGATGCGGACGCCGCTTCAGAACGGCGACGTGATCGAGATCATTCGCGGATCGAAGCGCGAGGTGCCCGCAGACTGGCGCAGTCTGACGGTCACCGGCCGCGCCCGCTCGGCCATCCGTCGGCATATCCGTACCTCCGAACGCGAAGAGTTCATCAAGCTGGGCCGCGTTGCGCTGGATCAGACGCTGGGGCGGGTGGAAAAGTCCCTGACCGATGTGTCGCTAAAGCCGGTGCTGGAGACGCTGGCGGTCGCTGACGACGAGGATCTGTTCGAGGGGTTGGGCCGAGGGCGGCTGTCGCCCACGACCGCCGCCGAGATCCTGTTTCCCGCGCTGAAGGGACGGCTGAAGGCCGGGCCGGAGAAGCAGCGGATCGAGGGCGACAAGGCACGGCTGTTCGTGCGCGGCGGCGGACTGACGCCCGGTGTGACGGTGCATTTCGGTCAGTGTTGCACGCCGGTGCCTGGCGACCGGATCGTGGGCATTCTGGAGCCTGAATCCGGCCTGACGGTGCACACCATCGACTGTCAGACCTTGGCCAATTTCGCGGACGACGATTCGGTCTGGCACGACCTGCAATGGACGCCTCAGGCCGAGACCGACGCCGTCGCCGCCGCCCGCATTCGCGCCACGATCCGCAATGCGCCTGGCGTACTGGGCCAGGTCACGACCCTGATCGGTGAGGCGGGCGGCAACATCATCAACCTGTCGATGGCGCACCGTCAGCAGGACTTTTTCGACGTGGACGTGGATGTCGAGGTCGAGGACGCGAAACACGCCACCATGATCATGGCGGCGCTGCGAGCCAATCCTTCCGTCGATTCCGTCGAGCGCGCCCGAGGCATATGAGCGATCCGTTGAAGCCGAACGCGGCCCAGATGGCGTCGCCCTCCTATCGCATGGCGGCGGTGGATCAGGACTTCCTGCTGGGCGATTCCATGCGCGGCGTCCGCTTCCTGATGGAATACGCCAAGCCGGAAGAGGCGCTGAGGGCCTGGGGCGTGCGGTCCACCATCGTCGTCTTCGGCAGCGCCCGCATCCGTGAAGGCCATCGCTGGTACGAGGAGGCGCGCGCCTTCGGTCGGCTAGCGTCGGAGCGGGGCGGGGCGTTTCGCGGTTCGGTTGGCGAGCCGCGCGACAACGTCATCGCCACCGGCGGCGGGCCAGGCATCATGGAGGCGGCCAATCGCGGCGCGGTGGAGGCCGGCGCGCCTTCTGCGGGGTTCAACATCGTCCTGCCGCACGAGCAGGAGCCGAACGCCTATTCGACGCCGGAATTGACCTTTCTGTTCCACTATTTCGCGATGCGGAAGATGCATCTGGCGATGCGGGCCAATGCGCTGGTGGTGTTCCCGGGCGGGTTCGGCACCTTCGACGAGATGTTCGAGATGCTGACCTTGCGGCAGACGAAGAAGGCGCCGCCCGTGCCGGTAGTCCTGGTGGACAAGGCCTACTGGACCTCGGTGATCGGTTTCGACGCCCTGGTCGAACATGGGATGATCGCGCGCTCGGACCTGGACCTGATCGGTTTCGCCGAGGACGCCGAGGGCGTCTGGGCCGAACTGCTGGCGCGCGGGCTGCGGCCGAACGAAAACATCGAATGAAGCGTCGCCGGAGGGTTCATCCGAGCGCCATCCGGGTCTAGAACCCCTTCATGAACACCCAAGATGTCCTCAACGAGTTTCGCGACGCCGGCGCCCTGCGCGAAGGCCATTTTGTCCTGTCGTCGGGCCTGCACAGCCCGGTCTTCCTGCAGAAAAACCTGGTCTTCATGGACGGGGCGCGCTGCGAGCGGCTGTGCAAGGCGTTGGCCGACAAGATCGTCGCCACGGTCGGCCCGGTCGATGTCGCCATCTCGCCGGCCGTGGGCGGCATCATTCCCGGCTATGAGACGGCCAAACACCTGAAGGTCCGTTCGATGTACGTCGAGCGTGAGGGCGGTCAGTTCAAGCTCCGTCGCGGCTTCTCGGTCGAGCCTGGCGAGAAGGTCGTGATGGTCGAGGACATCGTCACGACCGGCCTGTCATCGCGTGAATGCATCGCCGCCATCCATGCCGCCGGGGGCGAGGTGATCGCCGCCGCCTGTATCGTCGACCGTTCGGGCGGCAAGGTGGACGTGGGCGTGCCGCTGATCGCCCTTGCCTCGCTTGAGGTGCCGGCCTATGCGGCCGACGCCCTGCCGCCGGAACTGGCCGCGCTTGCGGTGGAAGATCCCGGCAGCCGCAGATTGTCGAAGTAGAGCCATGCGCGAACGGGTCAGGCTGGGCGTCAACATCGACCACGTCGCCACGGTGCGAAATGCGCGCGGCGGGACGCATCCCGATCCGGCCCGTGCAGCCGAGGCGGCCCTGGCGGCCGGGGCCGACGGCATCACCGCCCACCTGCGCGAAGACCGTCGCCACATCACCGACGCCGACATCGACGTGCTGAGCGCCCTGTGTGCGCGGGCGGGCAAGCCGTTGAACTTCGAGATGGCGGTGACAGAGGAGATGCTGGCCATCGCCCTGCGACACAAACCGCATGCGGCCTGCCTGGTGCCCGAGCGGCGCGAGGAGGTGACGACCGAGGGCGGTCTGGCGGTCGCCGGTCACGAAGCGCGGATCGCGCCCGTGGTGAAGACGCTGACGGACGCCGGCATCCGGGTGTCGCTGTTCATCGAACCATCCGAAGAGCAGGTCGAGGCCGCCGCCGCCGTGGGCGCCCAAGTGGTCGAGTTTCACACCGGCCGCTATTGTCACCTGACCGATCCCGGCGAGCGTGAGGTCGAGTTCGAACGTCTGGCCGCCGCCGCCGACCAGGCCGACATCCTGGGCCTGGAGGTCCACGCCGGGCACGGGCTGGATTACGACACGGCGCCGCGCATGCTGGCGATCCCCGAAGTTCGGGAGTTGAACATCGGCCATTTCCTGATCGGCGATTCGATCTTCATCGGCCTGGACGGCGCGATCCGCCGCATGCGGGCTGCCATGGATGCGGCGAAATGATCATCGGCGTCGGCGCGGACCTGTCGGACATCCGCCGCATCCAGGCGTCGCTGGATCGGTTCGGAGATCGCTTCAAGATTCGCTGCTTCACCGAACTGGAACGCACCCGCTCGGATCGCAAGCCTGATCCGTCCTGGAGCTACGCCAAGCGGTTCGCGGCCAAGGAGGCCTGCGCCAAGGCGCTGGGCACCGGAATGCGGGCCGATGTCTATTGGCGCGACATGGGGGTGGTGAACCTGCGTTCGGGTCAGCCGACGATGGCTTTGACCGGCCATGCAGCGGAGCATCTGGCGCGCCTGACGCCGGCGGGGCACGAGGCGAAAATCCACCTGACCCTGAGCGACGAACATCCCTATGCACTCGCCTTCGTGGTGATCGAAGCCTTGCCGCAGTCGTAATCAGGTTATAGGCGTGCGCGACGACCGCGAACACGCGGCAAGGGATGCCTGATCGCATGAGCGAAGACCAAAAGCCCGACGACGCCCGGCCCGACAGCAAGCGCGACGCCACCCCTGAGGAAGTCTTCGCGGCCTCGGAGGCCGATGCGCCGGTCGAGGCGGTCAAGGCGCCGACCACGTTGAACCAGAAGGTCTATGCGCAGAAGGCTGGCGGTCGCGACAAGACGCCGTCGGCCGCCAGCGAGACCGGCGAGATCTTCAAGACCATCGTCTTCGCCCTGTTGATTGCGATGGTGCTGCGGATTTTCCTGTTCCAGCCCTTCACCATTCCGTCGGCCTCGATGGAGCCCAACCTCTACGAAGGCGACTATATCGTCGTGTCGAAGTGGTCTTACGGCTTCTCGAAACACTCGATCCCGTTCAGCCCGCCGCTGTTCGACGGTCGGATCATGGGCTCGGCGCCCAAGCGCGGCGATATCGTCGTGTTCAAGCTGCCGCGCGACAACAAGACCGACTTCATCAAGCGCGTGATCGGTCTGCCGGGCGATCGTATCCAGATGATCGCCAACAAGCTGTATATCAACGACAAGCCGGTTCAGGACGTCGTGGTCAGTGAGCAGGAGATCAACGACATCTTCGGCCCGCGCCCGGTGACCGAGGTTCGCGAGACGCTGCCGGAAGGCAAGAGCTTCATGACCCAGGACTTCGGCCCCGGAAACGACCTGGACGACACCCCGGTCTATGAGGTTCCGGCCGGCCATTACTTCATGATGGGCGACAATCGCGACAACTCGATCGACAGCCGCGTCGAACAGTCCAGCGGCGTGGGCATGGTCCCTGCCGAAAACCTGGTCGGCAAGGCGCAGATCATCCTGTTCTCCTGGAAGCCCGGCTCATCGCTGTGGAACCCCGTCAGCTGGTTCAACGTGCGGCTCGACCGGTTCTTCAACGTCCTGAAGTAATGGCGAATACGCGAGCCGAAGCCGTCGCGACGCTGGAAACGCGCCTGGCACACACGTTCAAGGACAAGGCCCTGCTGGAACGCGCCCTGACCCACGCCAGCGTGGGCGAGGGGGCGCCGGTCGGGATCCATGGCCCGCGCGACAACGAGCGGCTGGAGTTTCTGGGCGACCGGGTGCTGGGCCTGCTGGTGGCCGAGCGGCTGTCGGCCGAATTCCCAACGGCCGACGAGGGTCAGCTGTCCTCGAGCCTACATGCCCTGGTCGACAAGACCGCCTGCGCCCGTGTCGGCGAGGCTTTGGGCGTCGGCCCGGCCCTTCGTCTGTCGCCCGGCGAGACAAAGACGGGCGGGCGCCGCAAGGCGGGCGTCATCGCAGATGCGGTCGAGGCCATCCTGGCGGCGGTCTATCTGGACGGCGGCCTTGATGCGGCGCGGAGCTTCTTCGAAGTCGCCTGGGCTGACGAACTGTCGGCGCCGCCGTCGCGCACCGTGACCAATCCCAAGTCGGCGCTTCAGGAATGGGCGCAAGGCAAGGGCAGGCCGCTGCCAACCTATCGCGTGTCGGATAGGGCGGGTTCGGATCATGCGCCCACATTCACCGTCGAAGTTTCCGTCCAGGACGTGCAGCCCTTGACCGCGCAAGGGCGTTCGCGTCAGGAGGCGGAGAAGGCGGCCGCAACGGCTCTCCTCAAACGTGAAGGCGTCATTTGACCGATTTCGAAAACCAGCGCGCGGGCTTCGCCGCCATCATTGGCGCGCCGAACGCCGGCAAGTCCACGCTGGTGAACCGGCTGACCGGGTCCAAGGTCTCGATCGTCACCCAGAAGGTGCAGACCACGCGCTTTCCCGTGCGAGGCATCGCCATGGAAGGCGACGCCCAGATCGTGCTGGTGGACACGCCCGGCATCTTCACCCCGCGCCGTCGTCTGGACCGGGCCATGGTCGCCTCGGCCTGGGGCGGCGCGCAGGACGCGGACATCGTCGTCCACCTGATCGACGCCCAGTCGCACATCAACTCGGAAGGCCGTGAAGGCACGGCGGCGGATCGCCGCTCGGCCGAGGACACCGAGACCATCATCGCCAACCTGCAGTCCACCGGCACAAAGGTGGTGCTGGCGCTGAACAAGATCGACGGCATGCGCCGCGACACCCTGCTGGCCCTGTCGCAGAAGATGTTCGAGAGCGGCGTCTATTCCGAGGTCTATATGATCTCGGCCGCCAACGGCGATGGCGTCGAGGACCTGAAGCAGCGTCTGGCCCTGTCCATGCCCAAGGGGCCGTGGCTCTATCCCGAGGATCAGGCGGCCGATGTGCCGGTGCGGGTGCTGGCCGCCGAGATCACCCGCGAGAAGGTCTATCTGCGCGTCCACGAAGAGCTGCCCTATTCGGCGGCGGTCGAGACGACCAGTTTCGAGGAGCGCGCCGACGGCTCGGCCCGGATCGAACAGACCATCTATGTCGAGCGCGAGAGCCAGCGGCCCATTGTACTGGGCAAGGGCGGCCAGACGCTGAAGTGGATCGGCCAGAAGTCGCGCGAGGAGCTGAATGAGCTGCTCGGTCGCCAGGTCCACCTGTTCCTGACCGTCAAGGTCGATCCGAAGTGGCAGGATTCGCGGGCGCTTTACGCCCAGTTCGGTCTGGATTTCGACGTCTGAGTTCCTGTGTTTGAAGTACCGCGTACCGCCGGGGGCCATCCCCGGCTCGTTCTGGGCGTCCTCGGGGCGCTGATCCTAGGCGGCGCGGTCTGGGGCGGCATCGCCACGGCGGTCGCGCCCAAGACCGATGCGGACCTGGCGACCGAGCGGGCCGATGCGCCGCCGCGCCCGCCCGTGGTCGTGGTTCAGGACTTGCCGCAACTGGCGGCGCGCCTGGATCGCGAGGCGGCGGCAGGTCGGTTCATGGGGGCGGTTCTGGTGGCCAAGGGCGACCGGGTCTTGTTCCGCCAGGTCTATGGCAAGGCGAACTACGAGCGGGACGAGCCGCTGGCGCTGGACTCGCGCTTCCGCCTGGCCTCGATCTCCAAACAGTTCACGGCGACGGCGATCCTGAAGCTTCAGGACGAAGGCAAGCTGAACGTCTCCGATCCTGTCTGCAAATGGATCCAGCCCTGTCCCCAGGCCTGGGCGCCGATCCGCATCAGCCACCTGCTGTCGCACACCTCCGGCATTCCCGACCTGATGGCGCGGCCGGGTTGGGGCATGCGACGCACGACCCCGGCGACGCTGGACGAACTGACCGAGGATTCGAAGCGGTTCGGCCTGCAGTTCGAACCGGGGACCGAGGTCCGATACGACAACGCCGCCTTCAACCTGGCCGCTGCTATCGTCGAAAAGGCCAGCGGCAAGCCGTATCAGACTTATATGCGCGAGACCTTCTTCAAGCCTCTGGGCATGAAGGACAGCGGGCTGGATCTGGACGGCGGCGATCACGGCGTCATCATGGGCTACGCCAACTTCCCAGGCGGTCTGGCGGCCCAGCCGAACGCCAATACCTCCATCGTTGCGGGGGCGGGCGCGGTCTATTCGACCCTGGACGACCTGCTGGTCTGGCAAAGGGCGCTGCACCGCGGCGCGCTGCTGACGCCGGGCAGTTACCAGCAGATGCTGGCCGACCATGCGCCAGCGGACATGAAACCGAACGAGCGCAGCCATCCGCGTCGGGACTGGGGTTTCGGCATCTTCGCCAATCGCCTGGGCGATCAGGTGCAGCCCAGCTTCCAGGACCGCCAAATCTATCACACTGGCAGCTGGGGCGGGTTCCGCAACCTGATGCTGTATCAACCCGACGCCGACGCGACGGTGATCGTCCTGTCCAACAACTATCATCTGCGCGACCAAGTCTTCCTGATCAGCCAACAGGCGATGGCCGAGGCCCTGGGCCGCGAGTTCCCGACCACGCTGGCGCGCTGAGGCATCCGCCTGGTTTCCCAATGGGGAGAACAGGACTAGAACAGACGCATGATAGCTCTTTTCGCTGCTCTTGTTCTGTCCACTTCGCCGATGCCGGCTTCGGATGACCCCGCTGTCGCCGCAGGTGTCGTTCTGGACCGGATGCATGAGGCCGCGTCGCGCGCGGATGGCGACGCCTATTTCGACCTGTTCACCCCCGACGCCCGGTTCATCGGCACGGATGCGACCGAGCGTTGGTCGCTGGCTGAGTTTCGCGCCTATGCGACGCCGTTTTTCTCGCGCGGCAAGGGCTGGACCTATCGCCCGCATGACCGGGTGGCGACCCTGGCGCCGGGCGACTGCCGCTGCATCGTCTGGTTCGACGAACTGCTAGACAACGACGCCTATGGGCTGACGCGGGGATCGGGCGTCCTGCGCCTGACCGACGAGGGCTGGAAGATCGAGCAATATGTGCTCAGTTTCACCGTGCCGAACGACAAGGCCAAGGATGTAGTCAGGCTGATCGTCGAAGGTACGGCGGACTGATGGACTTCCACGAAGAGGCGTTCGTCCTGTCGGCGCGCAGCCATGGCGACACCGGGTCCGTGGTGGATCTGTTGACGGAAACCCAGGGTCGGCGGTCGGCCTATGTCGCGGGCGGGGCGTCGCGCAAGATGAAGCCGTTCCTGCAAGCTGGAGCGCGGGTGGTGGCAGACTATCGCGCGCGCACATCGGACCATCTGGGCGCCGCGCGGCTGGAGCCGGTAGGCGAGGGCCCCAGCGCCCTGTTCGACGACGCCCTGGCGCTGACCGGGCTGGCGGCGGCGGCGGGGATAGCGCAAGGGGCGCTGCCGGAACGCGAGCCGCATCCCGGCGTCTTCTTAGCCTTCGAGGCGCTGATGGCGGCATTCGCCTTGCCAGACGTTTGGCCGGCGATTTTCGTGCGGTTCGAGGCGGGGCTGCTGGAAGACCTGGGCTTTGGGCTCGACCTTTCGAAGTGCGCCGCGACGGGCACGGCCGACGATCTGATCTACGTCAGTCCACGCACCGGCCGGGCGGTCAGCCGTGACGCCGGCGCGCCCTATGCCGACAAGATGCTGATCCTGCCGCCCTTCATGCTGGGCGCCCAGGCGGGGTTGATCGAGGGCGACGTGAAGGCCGGGTTCGACCTGACCGGCCATTTCCTCGAACAGTTCGTGTTTCACCCGCAGAACAAGCCCCTGCCGGCCGCGCGCGTCTGGATGTTGGACAAGCTGGGTGACGCCGGACGGCTCTAGCCGAAGGTGAAGGCGAAGACCTGAACCCCGGGATCCAGGAACTCGATCTCGAACGTCCGTTCGCGCACCGCGCCCGTTTGGCGGACCAGTTGATAAAGCCGTTCGCCGTCGATGCGGCCCATACCTTGGGCGTCGATGTCGCTGCCTGCGTTCGGGCCGGGCGCAGCGCCATCGACAAGGACACGGAAACGCGGCTGTTCGCCGCTCTTGCTCGGACCCATCACCAGGTGCAGGTCGCGCGCCTTGAAGCGGAAGGCGACACGCCCGCCGGCAGCCTGAAGGTCGGCGTGCTCGCGGGTGACCGTCCAGCGGCCGGACAGGTTCCAGCCGTTCAATTGCAGCGGCGCGGCGACGTAATCCTTGATCACGTCATTGGCCAGGCCGCCGGGCGAACGGAAGTTCTCGGCGCGGCCATAGCCGACATAGGTTTCCGGCGATTCGACCTGGGCCATGTCGGCGGCTGCCTCTGCGCCCTGGGCCTGAACGCTGACGACATTGCTGGCGACATTGGCGGCCCCGGCTTCCTTGAGCAGTTGCTGGATCACCCGTTCGGAGCCGGCGTAGTCGCCCTCGCCGAAGTGGTGGTGACGAATCTGGCCCTTGGCGTCGATGAAGTAGTGGGCGGGCCAGTACTGGTTCTTGAATGCACGCCAGATGCCGAATTCGTTGTCCATGGCGACGGGATAGGTGATGCCCAGCCGCTGGATGTTCTGGCGCACGTTGGTCTCGGATTTTTCAAAGGCGAACTCTGGCGTGTGGACGCCGATCACCACCAGACCCTGATCCTTGTACTTCTCGGCCCAGGCGCGGACGTAGGGGATGGAGCGGATGCAGTTGATGCAGGAGTAGGTCCAGAAATCGACCACCACCACCTTGCCCTTCAGTTGCTCCGTCGTCAGGGGCGGGGTGTTGATCCAGGTCGTCGCCCCGGTCAGCGGCGGCATCACGCCCTCGACCGGCAGATTGGCCAAATCGGTCGGCGCTTCGTTCGTCGGCATGCCGCGTCCAATCCCGCCCAGCAGCGCCTGTTCGATCCGGCCTGTGCTGGCGGCTGAAATCCGCGTCAGCAAGCCGGTGTCGGCGCCCAAGCCGATGATGACGACGCCGATCAGGACCAGCACGCCCAGGCCGCGCCGCACCCATTCGCCGACGCCCAGCGCGCCCTTCATGGCCTTGAACACCCGACCTCCGACCAGCAGGGCCAGGCCCAGGGACGTCGCTGCGCCCGCCGCATAGGCCAGTAACAATACCGTCGTGCCGACCCCCGCGCCCTGAAGCGCCGCGCCCGTCAGGATCACGCCCAGGATGGGCCCCGCGCAAGGCGCCCACAGCAGACCCGTGGCCACGCCCAGCAACAGCGAAGACCGCACCTCGCCTTCGTCGCCGCCCTGACGTTCGGCCCGGTCGGTCAGCCAGGACCCGGCGGCGACGAAAGGCCGCATCAGACGGTCGCCCACAGCCGGGAACAGCAGGCTCAGGCCCAGGACGGCCATAACCGCCAGTGCGACCCAGCGCCCGACCTCATTGGCGCGCACAGCCCAGCCACCGCCCAGCGCCGCCAGGGTCGCTACGCCCGCGAAAGTGACCGCCATGCCGACGAGCAAAGGCAGGCCGTTACGGATGAACGGTCGATCTGCGCGGGCGAAGACGAAGGGTAGAACCGGCAAAATGCACGGGCTGACGATGGTCAGGACGCCGGCGAGATAGGAGAGCAGGAACAGGATCATGGCGCGGCCTGACGAGGAGGGTGGTTCTCCCCTACGTTCGAACCGACGGCGCGGTTGGTTTCATCGCTGCGGAAAATATTTGTGGCGCGGTCGATTTCATCAGCCAGGGTCCGCACGAGTTGATCCGCAGGCATGATACGGGACAGCGGCGCGCCCTGTCCGGCCCACTGTGCGGCATAGCCGTCGTCGCCTGCCCCCTTCGCGGCCGCGTTCAGCGCCTTGCCGATGTCATAGGCGCGCGGATAGGCGGCGACCCGGTCGGGATCGGCGGACTGCATGAAATCGTTCTCCAGCCCGCGCGCTGGTCGTCCTGATATGACCGCCGAGACCCGCGTCCGGTGGGCGTCCGACCCCGCCATGGCTTGTCGATAGGCCTCGTCGGCCGCCGATTCCGGGCAGGGCACGAAGGCGGTGCCCAGTTGCGCGCCGGCCGCCCCCAACATGATGGCCGCCGCCACGCCTTGCCCGTCCATGATGCCGCCGGCGGCGATCACCGGGATGGTCAACTGGCGGGCCAGCATTCGCGTCAAAGGCAGGGTTGAGAGCCGCTGGTCGTCGGCGGGATCGAACACGCCCCGATGGCCGCCGGCCTCCCAGCCCTGGGCGACGACCATGTCGATCCCCGCCGCCTGGATCGCCTGACCTTCGGCAAGCGATGTCGCGGTGGCCAGCAGGACGATTCCCGCAGCCTTCAGCGCGGCGATCTGGCTCGGCAGCGGCAGGCCGAAATGAAAGCTGACGGCGGCCGGGCGTTCGTCCAGCAGCACCTGCAGCTTGGCTTCGTCCGTCAGAAAACTGGCGTAGATATCGCGCAGGTGCTCAGGCGGTCTGGCATCGAACCGGTTGAACAAGGGCCGCAAACTGTCGATCCAGCTCTGGTCGCCGTCGGGGTCGGGCGCGGCGGTGGCATGGCAGAAGACGTTGACGTTGAACGGCCTCTCGGTCAGGGCGCGGGTCGCCTGAATCTGGCGTCTGGCGTCCTCTGCCGTTACGGCGCCGATCGCGATGGAGCCGAGTGCGCCGGCGTTGGAAACGGCGGCGGCGAGGGCAGGCGTCGATGTGCCCGCCATCGGCGCCTGGATGATCGGATGTCGGAGGCGGAAGGCTTGCGTCAGGCCAGTGTTCACGGTGCGCTCCTTGCTGATGTCCACTTAGGCGCCTGCGACACGATCCAAAAGAGCGTCCATGCGTTGGTCGCGCCAACTATCCCCGACTTAGGCGCGGCTTCGGGCTAGACTTCCGGCTTCCCATCCCCGATTCGCTGGCCCATGACGATCCATGCCCCGCCGCCGGAAGGCGGCCGTATCATCGACGAGCCGATGGAGACGGCGCTCAGCCGCCGCTATCTGGCCTACGCCCTGTCGACCATCACCAACCGGGCGCTGCCGGACGTGCGCGACGGGTTCAAGCCCGTGCACCGGCGCATCCTGTACGCCATGCATCAGATGCGGTTGAACCCGCAGGCGGCGGCGCGCAAATGCGCTAAGGTCGTCGGCGAGGTCATGGGCGGATACCACCCGCACGGCGACGCCTCGATCTATGAGGCCCTAGTGCGCCTGGCCCAGGATTTCGCCCAGCGCTATCCGCTGGTCGACGGTCAGGGCAATTTTGGCAATATCGACGGCGATAGCGCCGCCGCCATGCGCTACACCGAGTGCAAGCTGACACCGGCCGCTGTGCTGCTGCTGGACGGGATCGATCAGGATTCGGTCGATTTCCGCGCCACATACGACGATCAGGACGAGGAACCGATCGTCCTGCCGGCAGGCTTCCCCAATCTGCTGGCCAACGGCTCGTCCGGCATCGCCGTGGGCATGGCGACCTCGATCCCGCCGCACAATGTTGGCGAACTGATCGACGCCTGCCAGACGCTGCTCGACCGGCCCGAGACGTCGACCGCCGAACTGGTGCAACTGGTGCCGGGTCCGGACTTCCCGACCGGCGGCGTGGCCGTTGAAGGCCATGCCTCGATCCTGGACGCCTATGAGACGGGCCGGGGCGGGGTGCGTCTGAGGGCGCGCTGGGAGACCGAGGACCTGGGCCGTGGCGTGTGGCGGATCATCGTCACCGAGATGCCGTACCAGGTGCAGAAGTCACGTCTGATAGAGGCGCTGGCCGACCTGATCGAGCACAAGAAGGCGCCGCTGCTGGGCGACGTGCGCGACGAGTCAGCCGAAGACATCCGCCTGATCCTGGAGCCCAAGAACCGCACCATCGAGCCTGAAATGCTGATGGAAAGCCTGTTCAAACTGTCTGATCTGGAGGTCCGCTTCCCGATCAACATGAACGTGCTGGACGCCAGCGGCACGCCGCGCGTCATGGGGCTGAAAGACTGCCTGCGCGCCTTCCTGGATCACCGTCGCGTGGTGCTGAACCGGCGCTCGCAATGGCGGATCGAGCGGGTCGAGAAGCGGCTGCACCTGCTGGAAGGCCTGCGCATCGTCTTCCTCAACCTGGACGAAGTGATCCGCATCGTCCGCGAGGAGGAGCAGCCCAAGGCGGTGCTGATCGCCCGCTTCGGCCTGACCGAAGCCCAGTCCGACTATATTCTCGACACCCGTCTGCGTCAGTTGGCGCGAATCGAGGAAATGGCGATCGAGAAGGAGTTCAATGCCCTGTCGGAAGAGCTTGCGCATCTGCAAGCGCTGACGTCGTCGGAAGGCAAGCAATGGAAGGCCGTGTCCAAGGAGCTGGAGGTGGTGCGAAAGGCGCTGATCTCGCCACGCCGGACCACCATCGCCGAGGCGGTCGATAGCTCGGCCTTCGTCGCCCCCGAAGCATTCATCCCGCGCGAGGCGATCACGGTCATCCTGTCGGAACGCGGGTGGATCCGCGCCGCCAAGGGCAAGGTCGAGGATCCGTCGGAGCTGAAGTTCAAGGAAGGCGACCAGCTGGCCTATCTCGTGCCGGCCTATACGACCGACAAGCTGCTGGTCGCGGCGTCCGACGGGCGCATCTTCACCATCGGGGCCGACAAGCTGGCGTCGGGTCGCGGGCATGGCGAGCCGCTGCGCCTGATGATCGACCTGGATGAGAAGGCCGAGATCATCAACGTCTTGGCGCACCAGCCGGGCGGCAAACTGCTGATCGCGTCCAAGGCCGGCTATGGCTTCATCGCGCCGGAAGACGAAACCTTGGCCCAGAAGCGGGGCGGCAAACAGGTGCTGAACGGCGAGCTGCTGGCCGTGCTGCGCGTGACCGGAGACCATGTTGCGACCATTGGCGAGAACATCAAGGCGCTGATCTTCCCGCTGGCCGAACTGCCCGAGATGGGGCGCGGCAAGGGCGTGCGCCTGCAGAACTTCAAACAGGGCGGTTTGGCCGACGTGACCGTGTTCAACGCCGAACAGGGGCCGGAATGGGCCGACGGCGGCGGACGTCGCCGCAACTGGCCCGACTGGAAAGACTGGCTGGGTAAACGCGCCGGCGCAGGCCGCCAGGGACCGCGAGGGTTGAGGAAGTTCAGGTAAAGTTGAGTTGTCTCTTGGTCGCGATCCGTCGGTCTAGAACAGCACCGACGGGTTCATGATCCTGTTGGGATCGATGGCGCGGCGGATGGCGGCCATGGTCTCGATCTCCAGGGGCGACTTGTAGCGCTTGACCTCTTCGGTCTTGAGCCGGCCTAGGCCGTGCTCGGCCGAGATCGAGCCGTCGTAGGTTCCGACGACGTCGTGAACGACTTGAGAGCCTTCCTTCCAGCGGCCGATGAAGGCGGGGATGTCCTGGCCCACGCCCGGCAGAATGTCGTAGTGCAGATTGCCGTCGCCGACGTGGCCGAAGACCGAGATGCGGGCCCCGGGATGGAAGCGTTCGACGGCGGCCGAGGCTTCGTCGATGAACTCGGCGATGCGGCTGATGGGGACGGAGACGTCGTGTTTCCAGCCGCCGCCCTCGGGCTTCAAGGCCGCCGAGTGCTCCTCGCGCAGGCGCCAGAAGGCGGCGCGCTGGGCGTCGTTCTGTGCGATGGCGGCGTCGGTGATCAGGCCTTGCTCGAAGGCGACTTCCAGCAGGGTCTCCATCTGGGCCTCGGCGCCGCCGGGCGTGCCCGAGGCGATCTCGATGAGAACATACCAGTCGGGCGTCGAGTCCAGCGGCTCGCGGGTGTCGGGGATGTTTTTGAGCACCAGTTCCATGCCCAGGCGCTTCATCAGCTCGAAAGCCTCGACCCCGCCGCCGGTCTCGGCCTTGGCGCGGGCCAAAAGCTCGACCGAGGCGGCGGCCGTCTCCAGACCGACGACGGCGACGGCGCGCGAACGCATGATCGGGAACAGTTTCAGGGTGGCGGCCGTGACGACGCCGAGCGTGCCCTCGGCGCCGATCAGCAGCTGCTTTAGGTCATAACCGGTGTTGTCCTTGCGCAGCCGCTTCAGGCCGCGGAAAATCTCGCCGTTTGGCAGGACAGCCTCGATGCCCAAAACCAGATCGCGCATCATGCCGTAGCGGAGCACCTGGGTGCCGCCGGCGTTGGTTGAAATGACGCCGCCGATGGTGGCCGAACCCTCGGCGGCCAGGCTGAGAGGAAAGTAGCGGCCCGCCGCCGTCGCTGCTTGCTGGGCCTCCAGAAGGGTCAGGCCCGCCTCGACCGTCATGGCGTCGTCCAGGGGGGTCACGTCGCGGACGGCTCGCATCTTGCGTGTGGACAGCAGGACTTCGCCGAACGGGATCTGGCCGCCGACCAGGCCTGTGCCTCCGCCATGAGGTGTGATGGCGACGCCTTCGCGAGCGCAGATGGTCACGGCCTTCGCCGTTTCCTCAGTGGAGCGCGGGGTCAGCAGGATCGGCGTGTGGCCCGTCCAGCGGTTGCGCCATTCGGTTAGCGACGGGGCGATGACGTCCGGATCCTGGGTCCAGCCGCCCGGACCCAGCGCGGCCTTCAGTTCGTCGAGCACGGCGGAGGAGGGGGCGGGCGTCTGCATGCCCCCTTTTGTCAGGCGTCGCCTTGCGTTGGAAGGGCCGCGAGGGCCTCAGACGTCGAGTTCTTCTTTCACGAACTGTGCATTTTCCTGAATGAACTGGAAGCGGGCGTCGGCGCGCTTGCCCATAAGGCGTTCGACAAGGTCCTCGATGTCGGCCTCGGCGTCAGGCACGGTGATGCGGGCCAGGGTGCGTTTCTTGGGGTCCATGGTGGTCTCCTTGAGCTGCGAGGCCATCATTTCGCCAAGGCCCTTGAACCGGCCGATCTCGGTCTTCTTGCCCTTGAAGACGGTGGCCATCAACTCGTCGCGGTGGGCGTCGTCACGGGCGTATTCGCTCAAGGGGCCAGCGCTGATACGGTACAGCGGCGGCAGGGCCATGAAGACCCGGCCCTGGCGGATCGTCTCGGGCATGACGCGGTAGAAGAAGGTGATCAGCAGGGCCGCGATGTGGGCGCCGTCCACGTCGGCGTCGGTCATGATCACGATCCGCTCGTAACGCAGGTCGTCGATGTTGAACCGATTGCCTGGCTGAACACCCATAGCCAGGGCCAGGTCAGACAGTTCCACGTTCTGGCGCAGTTTGTCTGCCGTGGCCGAGGCGACGTTCAGGATCTTGCCGCGCAGGGGCAGGATGGCCTGGGTCGTGCGGTCGCGCGCCTGTTTGGCCGAGCCGCCTGCCGAATCGCCTTCGACGATGAAGAGTTCGGTGCCCTGGGCCGACTGGCGGCTGCAGTCGGACAGCTTGCCCGGCAGGCGCAGTTTGCGAGTGGCGGCGGCGCGCTGGACCTCCTTGTCCTTGCGGCGACGCAGGCGGTCTTCCGCGCGGTCGACGACGAAGCCGAGCAGGGCGTTGGCCTGTTTGGGGCTTTCGGTCAGCCAGTGGTCCAGCGGATCGCGGAGCAACTGCTCCACGATGCGCGTGCCCTCGGGCGAGGATAGACGATCCTTGGTCTGGCCCTGGAACTCGGGATTGCGGATGAAGACGCTGATCAGGGCGCCGGCGTTGGCGATGACGTCCTCGGCCGTGATGATGGCGGCGCGTTTCTCGTTGGTCAGTTCGCCGTAGGATTTCAGACCCTTGACCAAGGCGGCGCGGAAGCCGGCCTCGTGCGTGCCGCCGTCGGGCGTCGAGACGGTGTTGCAATAGGACTGAATGAAGCCGTCGGATTCGCCGAAACCGATGGGCGACCAGGTGACGGCCCATTCGAAGGCGCCCGCCTCGCCCTGGCGCTCGGCGCGGCCGGCGAAGGTGGGGGTGACGGTGTCCAGTTCGCCGATACGGTCGACAAGGGCGTCGGCCAGGCCGCCGGGGAAGTGCAGGCTGGCCTGGGTCGGGGTGGCGTCGGTGATGCGCTCTGGCGCGCAGGTCCATCGGATTTCCACGCCGCGAAACAGATAGGCCTTGGAGCGTGCCATGCGGAACAGGCGGGCGGGTTTGAACGCCGCGCCCATGCCGAAGATTTCGTCGTCGGGCTTGAAGCGGATCAGGGTGCCGCGCTTCTTGGACGGGCCGATCTGCTGGATGGGGGCCAGCACGGCGCCGCGGCTGAACGCCTGTTTCCACTCGAAACCGTCGCGCCAGACGGTGACCTCGACGCTTTCGCTGAGCGCATTGACGACCGAGACGCCAACGCCGTGCAGACCGCCTGAGGTTTCATAGGCTTTGCCGGAGAACTTGCCGCCCGAGTGAAGGACGGTCATGACCACTTCCAGCGCGGACTTGCCGGGGTGTTTGGGGTGAGGATCGACGGGAATGCCGCGCCCGTCGTCGCGGACCGACAGATAGCCCTCGGCGTCCAGGTCCACGGTGATCAGCTTGGCGTGTTTGGCCACCGCCTCGTCCATGGCGTTGTCCAGGACTTCGGCGAACAGGTGATGCAGCGCGCGCTCGTCGGTGCCGCCGATGTACATGCCGGGGCGTTTACGGACGGGTTCCAACCCCTCCAGCACTTCGATCGAGGAGGCCGAATAGGCGTTGGCGCTGCCGGCCGTCGGCGCGGCGGCTGCGGTCGGGGCAGGGGATGGCGCAGGCGCGGGCGGCGCCTCGGGCGGTTTCACCGCGACAGGTTTGGGCGGCTCGGGTTTGCGAGCTTCGGGTTCGTCGTCAAAAGCGAAGAGGTCGGCGGCCATTTACATAGTCTGAGGCGATTCGGGACCGGGTCTGGTAGGCCCGTGAGGCCGGTCGAGCAAGCGGCGCGCGAACAGGGGCCGGATCGAAGGTCACGGCGCGGGCCATGATCGCTAGCATCAGGATCCACGGCAGGTTGGCGTGGGTCAGCAGGACGCTCTCCGACAGGCTCAAGGCTGTGAACACGGTCAGATAGGCGATGCTCCAATAGCCTTCGCGCGCGCCCTGGCCGTTCAGCCGCGCAATGATCAGGATCGCGGAGATCGCCATGACGGCGCCGACAGCCACCGCGCCGGGCCAGCCCAGCTGGACCAGCAGGTCGATCCAGCCGTTGTGCGCGGACGGCACGGGCCACTGGGTCTCAATGCGGATTTCGCGAGCGGGAATGGAGTCCACGCCCCAGAAGGCGCTGAAGCCGTAGCCGGTCCAGGGACGCTCGGCGACCTTTCGCATCAGAGCTTCCCAAATCAGTGTGCGGCCGGTCAGGGACGGATCCTTGCCGAGGGCTTCCAGGATCGCCGCCGAATCCGAGTTCCATAGCCAGGTTGCGGCCCCCGCCGTCACGACGCCTAGCCAGATCCCGGCGACCGTGATGACTGCGCCGCCCTGTTTCAGCGTCCACCAGCCGCCCACCATGCCCAGGCCCAGGCCCCAGCAAAGGAGGGATGTCTTGGATTGGGTGGCGAGCACCAGAAGCGTGGTCAGGCCCAGCGTCAGCAGGCACACCCAGAAACGGTTGCTGCGTCCGGCGATATGATCGGCGGCCAGGGTCGCGGCGGCCGAGACGGCGCCGATCACCATGACCAGACCCATCTGGTTTTTCTCGTACCAGAGCCCGCGCCAAAGGCCGGCGTTGTCGAACTGGTGCACCCCGACCTTTGGATAGCCGAACACCATGATCAGGCTGCCGACGGCCATCACCAAGCAGGTGTACATCAGGACGCGGGGCAGGGCGTCGTCGCGGAAGCGGGCGCCGAGGTAGATGGCGAAGGCGCTGTTGATGGCCATGGCGATCACGCGGCGCTCGGTCACGCCGGGATCGATGGACCAGTATTTCGAGACGAAACACAGGGCGACTAGGCCAAACATCATCAGCCAGGCGGGCCAGGCGCGGATGACCTTGTCGAAGCGAAAGACGATCAGGCCCGCGATGACGGCGTAGACCGGCAGCCAGATGAAGCGCAGGATCGGCGTCTCGACCTGGGTCGGCGCGATGACGGGCGCGATCAGGGCGCCGGTCAGCATGAAGACGACGAAACCGGCCGCCCACTGTTCCCACAGCGGCGTCGAATCATCCTGAATCTGAACGGGCGGTTCGCGCACGGGCGCACAGTCCTTTGCGGCGCTTAAGGAACCGTGAGCGCGGCGGTGAAGGCGGTGAGGCCCTGTTCCAAATCAGCGATCAGGTCGGCGGGGTCTTCCAGCCCGACATGGAGGCGGATCAGTTCGCCCTCTAGCACGGGCGGGTGGTCGCGATAGGCCATCTGGTGCGTCTCGTGGGTGATCAGACTTTCGAACCCGCCCCAGGAATAGCCTAAGCCGAACAGGGTGAGAGCGTTCAGGAAGGCCTCGCCCGCCGCCTTGTCGCGGCCCTTCATGACTACGCCCATCAGGGACGCCGCGCCGGTGAAATCCCGCCGCCACAGATTATGGCCCGTCGAGTCGGGCAGGGGCGGGTAGAGGACGCGGGAAACCTCGGGCCGCGCTTGAAGCCATTCCGCGACGATCAGGCCCGACCTGGCCTGTTCTGCATAGCGTAGCGGCAGGGTTCGCAGGCCGCGCAGCGCCAGCCAGGCGTCGTCGGGCGAGACGTGCCAGCCGAGATCCTCGATGGTGTCGCCGATGGCGCGC
Source organism: Brevundimonas sp. AC546 (assembly GCF_979258305.1). Taxonomy (NCBI): domain Bacteria; kingdom Pseudomonadati; phylum Pseudomonadota; class Alphaproteobacteria; order Caulobacterales; family Caulobacteraceae; genus Brevundimonas; species Brevundimonas sp. AC546. The sequence continues at coordinate 596,018 of NZ_OZ409849.1, read as the reverse complement.
AGGCAGGCGGGATCACTGGCGGCGATACTGCCCATCAGCACATCGGAATGACCGCCGACGTATTTGGTGACGGCCTGGACGCTGATGTCCACGCCCTGGGTCAGCGGTCGATAGGCCAGGCCGGCGGCCCAGGTATTGTCGACCACCGTCAGTATACCGCGCGTGCGGCAGGCTTGGGCCACGGCGGCGACATCGACCATTTCGAACGTCAGGGACGACGGCGACTCCATCAGCACCAGTCGTGTCCGGTCGCTCAAGGCCGCGATGATGTCGGCTGCATTGGCGCCGGCGGGCAGGAATCGGGTCGTGACGCCGCGCGCGGCCTGATAGCGGCTGAGGAAGCGGCGCGTCGGGCCATAGACGGCGTCCGTGGTGATCACCTCTTCGCCCGGTCGCAGCAGGGCCAGCAGCGGAACGGTGACGGCCGCCAGGCCAGAGGGAACCAGGAAGGCGTCCTGGGCGCGCTCCAGATCAGCCAGGGCGCGTCGAAGGTCACGGGCGGCGCTGGTTCCGCTGAGGCCATAGGTCGGGCCGTCCGTTTCGTCGCGCATAACGCCGGCCGTGTCGCTGAGCATGGTCGAAGCGCGTTCGATGGGGGGATTGACGCCCCGCCGCCCTTGCCCCCGGCGTGTGGCGGCGGTGATCAGGCGGGTGCGGTCCGAATGCGGCGACATGGCGTTTCCGATGGGTTGCGGAAGGGTTGCGGATCAGGGCCTAAAGGCCTCTAAAGCCAGCGGGGCGCAAGCGGCGAGGGATTGGAACGCGATGCGGTGCTGGATGATCGGAGCGATGGCGGCGGTGCTGCTGACGGCCGCGTGCGGGCGCGAGGACGCCGACCCAACGCCGGATGCGACCGATGTCGCACCGACCGCGACTACGCCCAGCGCCGTTCCCGAAAGCCCGACCCTGGCGGCGATCAAGCGGCGCGGCCGCCTGAACTGCGGCGTGCATCAGGGACTGGTCGGGTTCGCCTATACCGACAATCGCGGGCAATGGCGTGGGTTCGATGTGGACTTCTGCCGTGCGACGGCGGCGGCCGTATTGGGGGATGCGAACGCCGTGCGGTTCGTACCTCTTTCGGCGTCGGATCGGTTCGCGGCGTTGAACGACGGCCGGATCGACGTGCTGTGGCGCAACTCGTCGTGGACCATGAGCCGTGACGCCGGCGAGGGATTCGTCTTCGCCGGGATCAACTATTACGACGGCCAGGGCTTCCTGGTGCGGCGTTCGCTGAACCTGAACAGCGCGACGGAGCTGAACGGGGCGCGGGTGTGCGTCCAGTCCGGCTCGACCTCGCAGGCCAACGCCGCCGATTATTTCCGGTCGCGCGGTGTGGAATATCGGCCTGTCGTCTTTGAAACCGAGGAGGCGGCGCGCGACGCCTATGGCCGCGAGGACTGCGACGCCTTCAGCGCCGACATCTCCGCCCTGGCCGCCGCGCGGACCGTTCTGACCAACCCCAACGAACATGTGATCCTGTCGGACGTGGCGTCCAAGGAGCCGTTAGGACCAGTCGTCAAGGCGGGCGACGAAGGCTGGGCTTCGACCGTGCGCTGGACCTTGAACGCCCTGATGCTGGCCGAGGAGCTGGGGGTGAACAAGGCCAGTGTAGAGGCGCAGTCAAAGACCGCGACCGACCCGCGTGTGCGCCGTTTGCTGGGCGTCGAGGGCGAGTTCGGACCGATGCTGGGACTTTCGAAGACCTGGGCCAAGGACGCCGTAGGCGCAGTCGGAAACTACGGCGAAATCTTCGAGCGAAATCTGGGCCAGCAATCGGCGCTCGACCTGGCGCGCGGTTTGAACGCACAATGGAACGCGCGTCCGGGCGGCTTGATCTATGGTCTGCCGATCCGATAAGCGCCGACGCTTGTATCGCTTCCTGGGGGACAGATGACCGAGACCAAACGCGGCGGCCTTGCGCTGCACTGGCTGATGCTGATCGGTTTCGCAGTCGGCCTGGGCGGCGGTCTGATCGTCAACCTGACGCTGGGCGCGGACACGGGCTGGGTCGTGTGGCTGACGGACAATGTCACCGGGCCGCTGGGGCAGATCTTCCTGCGCCTGCTGTTCATGATGGTGATCCCGCTGCTGTTCTCGGCCCTAGTGGTCGGCGTGGCGGAGATGGGCGACCTCAGTTCGCTGGGACGCGCGGGGATCAAGACCCTGCTGCTGACGATCCTGGTGTCCAGCATCGCCGTGGTGATCGGCCTGGTGATGGTCAATGTGTTCCAGCCGGGGCGCGGCGTCGATCCGGCGCTGGCGCAGCAATTGCTGGACCAAGGGCGGGACGGCGCGGCCGGCATCGTGCGCGGAGCGCCCGAGACCATCCAGCTGGGCGATTTCTTCCTTGAGCTGATCCCGTCCAACGTCTTCACGGCGGCGGCCGAGAACCAGATCCTGCCGGTCATGGTGTTCGCCCTGTTCTTCGGCATCGGACTGGTGATGGCCAAGTCGCCGGCGACGGATCGGCTGCAGCAGGTCATCGAGGGCCTGTTCGAAGTCACGATGAAGCTGATCAACCTGTTCATCAAACTGGCGCCCATCGCCATCGCCTGCCTGATGTTCAACCTGGCGGCCCTGTTTGGATGGGACCTGCTAGTGCGGCTGGCGGCCTATGTCGGCGTCGCCGTTGGCGCCATGGCGATCCATATGTTCGTGGTCTATCCGCTGGTGATCTGGATCCTGGGCGGTCGGTCGCCCATCGCCTTCTTCAAGGGCGTGCGCGAGCCGATGGTGGTGGCCTTCTCGACCGCCTCATCCAACGCGTCGCTTCCGGTATCGCTGAAGGCGGCCGAGGAAGAGTTGAAGCTGCCGCGCAAGATCGCCCGGTTCGTTTTGACGGTCGGCGCCACCGCCAATCAGAACGGCACGGCCCTGTTCGAGGGGGTGACGGTGTTGTTCCTGGCCCAGTTCTTCGGCGTCGATCTGACGATCACCCAGCAGGTCATCGTCATGCTGGTTTGCATACTGGGCGGGATTGGCACGGCAGGCGTGCCTGCGGGTTCGCTGCCTGTCGTGGCGATGATCCTGGTGATGGTTAAGGTGCCGCCGGAGGGGATCGGCCTGATCCTGGGGGTGGATCGCTTCCTGGACATGTGCCGCACGACGCTGAACGTCACCGGCGACCTCGTGCTGGCGACCGTGGTGTCACGTGGCGAAGAAGACGATGCCGTCGAAGCCGACGATGTTGTCCCGGTGGCGCCGCCGGCCTGAGGTTCAGCCCGTCTCGACCGGGGTGTCATCGCGGGCGCCCCATTCGGACCAGGACCCGTCATAGAGGCGTGACGAGCGATCAAGCTCGGCCATACCCAGGGTCAGAATGGCGGCGGTGACGCCGGAGCCGCAGGTGGTGACGATGGGCCGGTCTATGTCCACGCCTGCCTCGACGAAGGCCTGCTCCAGCGCCGAACCGCGCTTCATCGTGCCGTCCTCGTTCAGCAGACGGCCGTAGGGCAGGTTGAGCGCGCCCGGCATATGTCCGCCGCGAACACCGGGGCGGGGTTCGGCGGCCTGACCGCTGAAGCGCGCAGCGCCGCGCGCATCGACGATCTGGACGCCTTGGGTCAAGGCGTCGCGGACGTCATCGAGCGAAGCGATGGCCTCACCGGGATCTGCGGCCTCGAAACTGGTCGCGACGACTTCCGATTCGCCAGTCTGCACGGGGTGGCCCCGCGCCAGCCAACGCGGGAGGCCGCCGTCCAGCACTTGGACGTGTTTGGCGCCCATCGTCCTCAACATCCACCAGACGCGGGCTGCCGAGAACAGGCCGGCCGTGTCGTAGACGACGAGCCGGTCGTCGCTCCCGATGCCGAGGGCGCCAACCGACGCCGCGAACGATTGCGGCGACGGCATCATGTGGGACAGGGGGCTATCGCGGTCGGACACGGCGTCCAGATCGAAGAAGACGGCGCCGGGAATGTGGGCTTGCTCGAAGTCAGCGCAGGCGTCCCTTCCGTCCAGATGCCAACTGCCATCCACGATGCACAGGGCGGGTTCGCCAAGGCGGGCGGCGAGATCTTCGGTGGAGATCAGAAAGCTCATGGTCGGGACAGGGCCAGTTGGATGACATTGGTGCGGCCGGAGCGGAAGCCGGCCTCGCAATAGGCGAGATAGAAGCGCCATAGCCGCCGGAAACGCGCGTCGAAACCGGGAATTCTGCTGATCTCGGACCAACTCGCCTGGAAGCGTTCGTCCCAGCGTTTCAGGGTGGAGGCGTAGTCGAGGCCGAACCGCTCGACCGCCAGCCATGATAGGCCGGCCGCGGCGGTGACGGGCGCCAGTCGCTCCTCAGACGGCAGCATCCCGCCGGGGAAGACGTACTTCTGGATGAAGTCGGTCCGGGCGTTGTATTCCTCGAACAGGGCGTCCTGGATGGTGATGATCTGCAGCCCCGCGATGCCGCCCGGCTTGAGGACATCGTGGACCTTGTCGAAATAGACGGGCCAGTATTCCTTGCCGACCGCCTCGAACATTTCGATTGAGGCCACGCGATCGAATTGGCCCTGGACGTCTCGGTAATCGACCAGCTCGATCCTCGCCTTGTCCGTCAGACCCGCGTTGAACAGCCGTTGTTGCGCGAAGTCGTGCTGCTCCTTGGAGATGGTGATGCCGGTGACGTTCGCGCCGATCTCGCGCGACGCGAACTCGGCGAAACCGCCCCAGCCGCAGCCGATTTCCAAGACCGACATGCCGGGTTTCAGGTCCATCATCCGGGCCAGGCTGGCGTATTTCTCGCGCTGACCGGCTTCCAGCGTCTCGTCCTCGCGACTGAATCGCGCCGATGAATAGGTCATCGAGGCGTCCAGCCAGTTCAGATAAAAGGCGTTCCCCAGGTCGTAGTGGGCGTGGATGTTCTTCTTCGAGCCCGTGCGGCTGTTCCGGTTGCTGCGATGCGACAGCCAGTTGACCGCCATCATCAGCCAGTTGCCGTCGAACAGGCGTCGGATGTGGTCGTAGTTATCGACCAGGGTCTCCAGCAGGGCGGCCAGATGCGGGCTGTCCCACTCTCCGGCCATGTAGCCCTCGGCGAACCCGATGTCGCCTGCGGCAAGAACACGGCGAGCGAAGTCATAGTTCCTGACGTGCATCACGCCGCTGGGGCCGGCCTGTTTGCCTTCCAGCACATGAGTTTCGCCGTTGGGCAGATGAACGGTCAGCCGCCCGAACGTCCAGTTGGAGGCGAGCAGGCGTAGCAGCATCGCAAAGACGCGGGGCGTCCGGGCGGCGGCGGCCTCCAGGTCGGTCGTGGCGAGACTCATGATGAACCTTTCTGCGCGTCAATCACGGTCGGTCGTGTCGTCGCCGCGTCCCGACACCGTCTTGAGGGCGTCGAGGGCGCGGGCGCGAGCTTGGCCATGATCCAAGATGGGGTGGGGATAGTCTTTGCCAAGCCTGACGCCGGCGTCGCGCAACACCTCGGCCGGGGCGGTCCAGGGAGCGTGGAGCCAGCGGTCGGGCAGGGCGCGCAGTTCGGGAACCCAGCGGCGGACATAGCCGCCCTTGCCGTCGAACTTCTCGCCCTGGGCGATGGGATTGAAGATACGGAAATAGGGCGAGGCGTCTGCGCCGGACCCGGCGACCCACTGCCAGTTCTGCACATTGCTCGCCAGATCGGCATCGACCAGCGTGTCCCAGAACCAGGCCTCGCCCTCGCGCCAGTCGATCAGCAGGTGTTTGACCAGGAAGGAGGCGACGACCATCCGCACGCGATTGTGCATCCAGCCGGTCGCCCAGAGTTGGCGCATCCCCGCATCGACCAGGGGATAGCCGGTGCAGCCGCGTTCCCAAGCCTCCAGCCCCTCGGGATCGTCGCGCCAGGGCATGGCGTCGTACTCGGGCCGAAAGGCGCGCTCGGGCATGGTCGGGAAATGGTGCAGCAGGTGGGCGGAAAAATCGCGCCAGCCGATCTCGGCGACGAATTTCTCGGCCTCGGCGGCGGGAACCTTGCCCGTATCCGCCGCCTCGCGCGTGCGTTCGACGGCGCGCCAAGGACTGATCTCGCCCCAATGCAGGTGTGGCGAGAGGCGGCTGGTCGCTGGACGGTCAGGATGGTCGCGGCCAACAGCGTAGGTCTTCAGCCCGGTGGCGATGAAGTCGGACAGGGCGGCGGAGGCGCCGTCTTCACCAGGCGTCCAGTCGAAACCCTTGGACCAGTCCGGTCCGGTCGGATGAAGTTTCCAGTCGTCGATCAATTCGCTCTCGACGGCGGATGGCGTGTCGATCACGCGCGGACCAGTCGTGTGAGCAGGCGGCTCGGCCTTGGTCAGAAGCGCCTTCAGGAAGGGGGTGAAGACCTTGTAGGGGCCGCCCGTGCCGTTCAGCACCGCGCCGGGGCGGCACAGCAGCGATCCGTTGAATCCGCCGCAGTCGATGGCGTCGGCTTTCAATGCATGGGCGATCTCGGCATCCCGCTCAAACGCGTGCGGCTCGAACAACCGGTTCAGGAAGACCGCGTCGGCGTCGGTCTCGTCGATCAGACTCTGAAGCTGGAGCAGCGAATCGCCGCTGCGCAGGATCAGCCGCGAACCTCGCGCCTGTAGCGCCGCGTCCAACGCCCGCAACGACTTGTCGAGCCACCACAGGGCGGCGGCGCCGGTCGGGCGATCCGGGGTGCGATCCAGGATGAAGACGGGCAGGATGGGCCGCCCCGTCTCTGCGGCATGGTTCAGGGCGGGGTTGTCGTGCAGGCGCAGGTCGCGACGGAACCAGAGGATGACAGGCTTGGTGGCCACGCGGGCGAACTCCGTGATAACTTGCGCTCAACCGTTCAGAGCGCCACCTGATGGCCCAATAGCTGCGGCAAACACCGCCTCCACAACACCCGAACTTCGAAAGAACAGCCCCGTGAGCCGACCCAACGCTGTCATTACGTTGTCCGAAGGTCTTCGGACGCCTGTCGCCATCGGCGGCGGCGCCAGAATTGCCTTCATCGCCGGTCCTTGCCAGATGGAAAGCCGTCAGCACGCGCTGGAAACGGCCCATGCGCTGAAGGAAATCGGCGAGCGTCTCAACGTCGGCATCATCTACAAGACCAGTTTCGACAAGGCGAACCGCACCAGCGCCAGCGCGGCGCGCGGCATCGGCCTGAAGGAAGCCATGCCGATCTTCGCCGAGATTCGCGAGGTGACAGGCCTGCCTACCCTGACCGACGTCCACTCTGAGGCCCAGTGCGGTCCGGTGGGCGAGGTCGTCGACGTGCTGCAGATTCCGGCCTTCCTCAGCCGCCAGACCGACCTGCTGCTGGCCGCCGCTGCGACAGGCAAGGCGATCAACATCAAGAAGGGTCAGTTCCTGGCCCCCTGGGACATGAAAAACGTCATCGCCAAGGTCGTCGGCGCCGGCAATCCCAACGTCATGGCCTGCGAGCGGGGCGCCAGCTTCGGCTACAACACCCTGGTCAGCGACATGCGGGCGCTTCCGGTGCTGCGCGAGATTGGCTGCCCCGTCGTGTTCGACGCGACCCACAGCGTCCAGCAGCCGGGCGGGCAGGGCACGTCCTCGGGCGGACAGCGCGAGTTCGTGCCGGTTCTGGCCCGCGCCGCCGTCTCGGTCGGCGTGGACGCGGTCTTCGTAGAGACGCATCCGGACCCGGACAACGCCCCGTCGGACGGCCCCAACATGGTGCCGCTGGACCAGTTCGAGGCCCTGGCCGCCCAGCTAATCGCCTTCGACGACCTGGCCATCAAGATCGGGGCCAAGGCGCCGGTGGCGCAGGCCGCCTGAATCCTCTAGGTCGGACCTATGTCTGACACCCTGGACCTGGGCGCCCTGCAAAGCCTGCTAGAGCGCGTGCGCGGCCTGAAGATCGCCTGCGTCGGCGACCTGATGCTGGACCGCTACGTCTATGGCGAGGTCAGCCGCATCTCGCCCGAGGCGCCGATACCGGTGCTGCGCGCGACCCGCACCGTCGCTATGCCCGGCGGCGTCGGCAATGTGGCGCGCAATATTGCCGCCCTGGGCGGTGTGGCCCGCCTGGGCGCCGTCGTAGGGGACGATGCGGCGGGCGCGGAACTCACTGCTCTCATCACCGCCGAGCCGCGCATCGAGGACGCCGTGGCCCGTCCCGCAGAGGCCGCGACCATCGTCAAAACGCGGTTCGTCTCGGCGGGGCAGCAGTTGTTGCGGCTCGATGATGAAGGCGCCCCGGTGTCCATCAAGAATTCCGATGCGTTTACCGGTGCTTCCGTCTATCTTCTGTCCGACTATGCCAAGGGTATCGTAGGCGACGCTCTGATCGCATCGGCTTTGACGGCGGCTCAGGCGTCGGGCGCGCCGGTCGTGGTCGATCCCAAAGGCCGCGACTTCGCCCGCTATGGGGCGGTCGATGTAATCAAGCCCAATGCTTCGGAACTGGCCGGCGCGACCGGCCTCCCGGTCGGGACGGACGCCGAGGTTGAGGCGGCGCTGGAGGCCTTGCTGGCCGGAACGACCGCAAAGGCCGTGATCGTGACGCGGGCGGGCAAGGGGATGAGCCTGGCGCGGCGCGGTGAGGTGGTGAAGCATTTCCCCGGACGGGCGCGCGAAGTGTTCGATGTCTCGGGCGCCGGTGACACCTGCCTGGCCGCCATCGGCCTGGCCCTGGGCGCAGGAGCCTCGCTGGAGACGGCGGTCGAGTTCGCCATCCTGGCCTCGGGCGTGGTGGTCGGAAAGGCCGGGACGGCCGTGGTGACGCCCGCTGAACTGATCGAAGCCGAACTGAGCCAACACGCCACCGCCGCCGTCGCCAAGGTGACGCCGCTGGATGAGCTGGCGGCCGAGGTGGAGGCCTGGAGGCGTCAGGGGCTGAAGGTCGGTTTCACCAACGGCTGTTTCGACATTCTGCACCGTGGCCATGTCGCCTATCTGGCCCAGGCGCGCAGTTGGTGCGACCGGCTGGTGGTGGCGCTGAACACCGATGCCTCGGTCAAAAGATTGAAGGGCGAGGGCCGGCCGGTCAACGATCTGGACAGCCGGGCGGTCGTTATCGGCGGTCTGGCCAGTGTGGACCGCGTGACCAGTTTCGATGATTCGACGCCGGTCGCCTTGATCGAACGGCTGAGACCCGATGTGCTGATCAAGGGCTCGGACTATACCCGCGAGGGCGTGGTGGGCGGCGATCTGGTCGAGAGCTGGGGCGGCGAGGTCAAGCTGGCTGATTTCAAGGATGGATATTCGACTACTCGGACGATCGAGAAGATGACCACAGGACCCCAGCAATGACGCCTCGCATGATCGTCGTCACCGGCGGCGCCGGCTTCATCGGTTCGAACATCGTGGCGCGCCTGACGGCCGAGACGGCCTATGACGTCGTGGTCTGCGACCGGCTGGAGACGGCGGACCTGGCCAAGTGGAAGAACGTCGCCAAACACGCCATCGCCGACTTCTGGTCGCCCGAAGAACTGTTCGAACAGCTGGAGCGTTACGCCGAGCGGATCGAGGCTGTCGTGCACATGGGCGCCATCTCTTCGACGACCGAGTCGGACGGGGACCTGATCCTGCGCACCAACTTCACCTTGTCGCGTGACCTATGGGACTGGTGCACGATCCGGGACGCCAGGATGATCTACGCTTCGTCGGCCGCCACCTATGGCGACGGCGAGGCGGGGTTTGACGACGACGATGATGCGGAGTCATTGTCGAAGCTTAGGCCGCTAAACGCCTATGGTTATTCGAAAATGCTGTTCGACCAGCATGCCGTGCGCCAAGCGGATCGTGGCCAGGCGCCGCGTCAGTGGGCCGGACTGAAGTTCTTCAACGTCTATGGGCCGAACGAGGGCCACAAGGGCGGGATGAAGTCGGTCGTGGCCCAGATATGGCCCAAGCTCGAGGCCGGCGAGGCGGTCAGCCTATTCCGGTCGCACAATCCGAACTATCCAGATGGCGGCCAGCTGCGCGACTTCGTCTATGTCGACGATGTGGTTGATATCATCGAGTTTCTGCTGCAATCGCCCGAGGTGTCCGGCATCTTCAACGCCGGGTCGGGCCAGGCGCGGTCGTTCGCCGATCTGGCGCGCGCGACCTTCGCCGCCGCCGGCAAGGAACCGTCGATCCAGTACATCGACATGCCCGAAGTGATCCGCGACCGGTACCAGTATTTCACCGAAGCCCGGATGGACCGTATCCGCGCCGCGGGGTTCGAGGGACAGTCCACGCCGCTGGAAGAGGGCGTGCGGCGATACGTGCAGGACTTCCTCTCCACTTCTGATCCCTACCGCTGATGCGCCGGCTGACCTTCAGGCAATGGGTCGGCTATGCGGGCTTCGCCGCCGTCTTCGCCCTGACCGCCGCCGTAGCGGTCTGGAGCGGGGATATCCTGCGTGCGGGGTTGGATCCGCAGGTGCCGTTCCAGACCTACAAGCCCCCGCCGGCTCCGGATTATCGCCAGGCGTCATCCTGGGCGCTGATGGATGAGGGCGCCCCGGACCAGGCGGCGGTTTTCTTCGTCATGCCGACGACCTTTGACGGCGGTGCGGAATGGAATGGGCCGATCGACGATGCACGGGCGAACGCCTATCTGCGCCGCGTCGTCCTGCCGAACTACGCCTCGCCCTTCGCCAGGGAAGGCAAGGTCAGCGCGCCGCTCTATCGCCAGGCCAGCCTCTATACGCGGCTGACCCTGCGCGACGATGCGCGTGAGGCGCGGGCCTTCGCCTATGAGGATGTAAAGGCGGCCTTCGCGCTCTGGCTTCGCAATCATCCGACCGGACCGATCGTGATCGCCGGGGTGGAGCAGGGCGGCGAACTGTCCGCGCTGCTGGTGCGCGACGCGCTTCGCTCCGATCCGAAGCTCAAGGATCGGCTGGTTGCGGCCTATCTGATCGAGACCCTGGTCAGTCGCGAGATGTTCCAGCAGAGGGTCGCGCCCTGCGACGCCTCCGACGAGACGGGGTGTATCATCGCCTGGTCCTCGGTCGAGAACGGCGACGAACCGGCGGCGCGGCGCAAGCTGCGGCGAGCGCTGGACTGGAACGATCGGGGCGAGCTTGTTGGGCTGACGACCGCGCCGATCTGCGTCAATCCGGTGACAGGCTCGACACAACAGCCGCGCGCCGAGGCCCGGCAGCACAGCGGGGCGACCAATGCGACGGGGTTGGAATGGGGGGCGCGTCCGGCACTAACCGGGCGACTTATTTCGACCGAATGCCGAGGCGGCCTTCTGTGGCACAGCGCACCCGACGCGGACTTCCTGACCGCCGGCGGAAGCTGGGCGGATCGGCGCAAGATCGTGCCTTACAACCTGTTCTACGGCGACATCGAGCGCGACGTCAGCGTTCGCTTGGCGGCATGGCGGGCCAAGCGCGGCCTTTAGCCTCCATCAGGTCGTTCGGTTTCTGTGGCGCCGCTCGCGTCCAACGCGTAGGCTGACCGCCTCAGGGAGGATCTGAATGGACGTCACCACCATATTCGCCGGCGTAGTGTTGCTTCTCGCCATCGTACTCTTGATCAGCGTGATCAAGATCGTGCCGCAAGGCCGTGAATTCACAGTCGAACGCTTCGGCAAATACACCAAGACGCTGAGCCCCGGCATTGGCTTCCTGACCCCGTTCGTGGAGCGGGTCGGCCGCCGCATGAACATGATGGAGCAGGTGCTGGACGTCCCGACCCAGGAGGTCATCACCAAGGACAACGCCATGGTGAAGGTCGACGGCATCGTCTTCATTCAGGTGATGGATTCGGCCCGCGCGGCCTATCGGGTGGACAATCTGCCCTACGCCATCTCTCAGCTCTGCATGACCAATCTGCGGACCGTCGTCGGGTCGATGGAACTGGACGAGGTGCTTAGCCAGCGCGACAGCATCAACACACGCCTGCTGCATGTCATCGACGCCGCGACCGAGCCGTGGGGCATCAAGGTCAACCGCATCGAGATCAAGGACCTGACGCCGCCCACCGACATCACCAACGCCATGGCCCGTCAGATGAAGGCCGAGCGCGAACGCCGCGCCGTCATCACCGAAGCCGACGGCGAGAAGTCCGCCGCCATCGCGCGCGCTGAAGGCGCCAAACAGGCCGCCATTCTTCAGGCGGAAGGCCGCAAGGAAGCCGCATTCCGCGACGCCGAGGCTCGCGAACGCGAAGCTCAAGCCGAGGCAAAAGCGACTGCCATGGTGTCGGAAGCCATCGCACGCGGCGACGTGAACGCGATCAACTACTTCATCGCCCAGAAATACGTCGAAGCCTTTGCCGAACTGGCCCGCAGCCCGCAGCAGCGCACGGTCATCGTTCCCGCCGAAATGGGCGCCCTGGTCGGCACCATCGCCGGCATCGGCGAGATGGTCGGGCTGGCCAAGGATCAGAACACTTCCACCGCGCCGCCTGTCCGTCCCGCGCCGCCGCGTCGCCCTGCCGGCGGCGCAGTCCCACCCTCGGCCTGATCGAAGGAAGCTGACCGATGATGTCGCTCGCTGATCTCTATGCCGCCCAGCCGTTCTGGATCTGGCTGGCCGTCGGGGTTCTGCTGCTGGCGGTCGAGGCGATGTTCTCGACCGAATGGTTGCTGTGGCCCGCCGTTTCCGCCGGCGTCGTCGCGGTCATGACGGCGGCGGGCGTGCGGCTGGGTCTGCCAGGCGAGGTCGCGGTCTTCGCCGTGCTGACGGTGATCGCGACCCTGCTGTCCCGACGGTTGATCGCCAAGGCCACCCCCGACGGTCCCGACATCAACGATCGCGACAGCCGTCTGATCGGCCAGCGAGCGCGGGTCGTGGAGGCCTTCGTCTCGGGGCGCGGCCGCGTCTTCATCTCGGGAGCCGAATGGCCGGCCGAGGTCGAGGGCGAAGCACCGGTAGAGGGGCAGGACGTTGTGGTGACGCGCGTCAGTGGGTCTTTGCTGACGGTGCAGTCCCCAGTCTGAAACGACGCGGCCCGAGAGGCGTTCGTCAGAAATGACAGCCAACCAGAACGCCGCCTTGGACGGTCTGCCCACGCCAAGGCGGTATTGGGCCATTGCGTCCATCGGCCTGGGGATCACCCTGGCCGTTCTGGACGGGGCCATCGCCAACGTCGCCCTGCCTTCCATCGCGCAGGATCTGCAGGCGTCGTCGGCAGCCTCGATCTGGATCGTCAACGCCTATCAGATCGCCATCGTCGTCGCCCTACTGCCGCTCGCGTCGCTGGGCGAGATCGTCGGCTATCACAGGGTGTCGCAGGCGGGCCTGGCCGTCTTCACCCTGGCGTCCATTGCTTGCGTCTTCGCCAATTCCATCGAGGCCTTGAGCCTGGCGCGCGTGATCCAGGGTTTCGGCGCCGCAGGCATCATGAGCGTCAACGGCGCCCTGGTCCGGTTCACCTATCCACAAAGCTCGCTGGGTCGGGCGGTCGGGATCAACGCCGTGATCGTGTCGCTGGCGGCGGCGGCTGGGCCGACCATCGCCAGCGCCATCCTGGCGGTCGGACATTGGCGCTGGCTGTTCGCGCTGAACATACCCATCGGGCTGCTGGCCGTGTCCCTGGCGGGGTTCACCCTGCCGCACAATCCGCTGCAAAAGCGCAAGCTGAACTGGACCGGGGCTGCGTTGAACGCGGCGGCGTTCGGCTTGGTCATCACTGGCTTGCAATCCTTGGCGCATGGCGAGGCGGCCGTGTTGGGATTTGGCCTGACGGGTGCAGGGCTGGCGGCGGGCGTCCTGCTGATTCGCCACGAGCGGTCGCGGGCGTCGCCCCTGATCCCGCTGGACCTGCTGGCGCGGCCGATGTTCAGCCTGTCGGTGGCGACGTCGGTGATCTCGTTCACCGCACAGATGATGGCCTTCGTCGCCTTGCCGTTCTTCCTTCAGGGATCGCTGAAGCTGACGGCCGTCGAGACGGGCCTGCTGATGACCCCCTGGCCGCTGGCGACCATGTTCGCGGCGCCGCTGGCCGGTTATCTGTCGGATCGCTATTCGGCGGGCGTGCTGGGCGCGATCGGGCTGGTCGTCTTCGCCTGCGGCCTGATGGCGTTGAGCTTCCTGAACGCCGATTCGACGCATTTCGACATCGCGTGGAGAATGGCCGTTTGTGGCACGGGCTTCGGCTTCTTTCAGTCACCCAACAACCGCGCCATGCTGTCCGAGGCGCCAAGAGAACGGGCAGGGGCGGCTGGCGGAACCCTGGGTATGGCGCGCGTGGTGGGACAGTCGCTCGGTGCGGTCGTGGTCGCCTTCCTGTTGTCGGCGGCGCCCGTTTCCGGCGTCGCGCACGCCTATCAGATCGCAGCGGTCACGGCATTGTTCGGCGCGGTGATGAGCGGATCGCGCGTTCGGCGGCGTCCGGCCGAGCCGGAAAAGGAAGTCGAGGCGGTCTAACGCACCCTGAGATCGGCCACGCCGCGATTCGCCAGCTGGTCCGCGCGCTCGTTCAATTCGTGTCCCGCGTGACCCTTTACCCAGCGCCATTTTACGTCATGGCGCATGCGGGCGGCGTCCAGACGCTGCCAAAGGTCGGCGTTCTTGACCGGCTTCTTGTCCGCCGTCAGCCAGCCGCGCGCCTTCCAGCCCCGAATCCATTCCGTGATTCCCTGCATGACGTATTTGCTGTCGGTATGCAGTTCGATCTTGCAGGGCCGTTTCAGGGCTTCCAGCGCCATGATGGCGGCCATCAGCTCCATACGGTTGTTGGTGGTGTTGGGTTCTCCACCCCACAGCTCCTTCTCGTGACCGCCACCGGTTTGGAGCAATGCGCCCCAGCCGCCCGGGCCCGGATTGCCCTTGCAGGCGCCGTCGGTGTGGATGATGACGTGATCGGAGAGACTCATGGTCGCGCAGACCTACAGCGTCCCTTGGCGTGGGGCCATCACTGCGCCTATATGCGGATCGAAGAATAGTGGATGGGATCGGATGACCGGTCCCCGCGAGGAGATTAGCCATGGGCTCCATGAGCATCTGGCATTGGGCCATCGTCATTGTCGTCATCGCGCTGCTGTTCGGCGGCCGGGGCAAGCTGTCGGGCATCATGGGCGACGCCGCCAAGGGCATCCGCGCCTTCAAGGATGGCCTCAAGGACGAAGACAAGAAGGATGGCCCGCACGAGGGCGTCAGCTCGCTGCCGCGCACCGAGGCGGAGAAGGAAGAGCTGAAGCGCTAGTCGTCGTCTGTAAGGGCTGACGCATGGGCGGGCTCGGCCCCGGTATCGGGGGTTTCGAATTAGTGGTGATCGGTCTGGTGGCCCTGCTTGTGGTGGGGCCAAAGGATCTGCCTGTTCTGATGCGTCGCGTCGGCCAGATGGTCGCCAAGGCGCGCGCCATGGCCAACGAGTTCCGCTCGAGCTTCGACGAAATGGCGCGTCAGTCCGAGCTGGACGACCTGCGCAAGGAGGTCGAGGCGCTGCGGACCGGGCAGGGGGCCATGTATCCCCTGGGCGCCGAGGCGGACGCCGCCTTCAAGGACATCAATGCCGGGCTGAAGGCGCCGACATCCACGAACGCCCTGCCTGCGCCTGCGCCTGCGCCTGCGCCTGAGCCGGATGCGCCGGTCATGACGCCGGCCGCCGACGAATGGCCGGATACGCCGGCTGAGCCCGTCGCGAAAACGAAACCCAAACGGGCGGCCTCGAAGGCGAAGCCGGCGACGACCGCCAAAGCCTCGACGACCAAGCCGCGCGCACCGGTCAAGCCCAAGGCGGCAGCACCTGCCGCCAAGACCACGCCTGCGGCAGCCAAACCCAAGACCCCGCGCAAGAAGGCCGCTGATCAGTGACGTCTCCCGATCGTGACGAGGCCGAGATCGAGGCGTCGCGCGCGCCCTTGATGGATCACCTGATCGAGCTGCGCGGGCGGCTGCTGATCTGCGTCGTGGCCTTCTTCCTGGCGTTCATCCTGTGCTTCGCCTTTGCGAATCAGATTCAGATCGCCCTGATCAAACCCTATCAGGCGGCGGTCGCAGTCCATGCTGCGGCCATGGCGAGCGGCGGTCACGCCAACCCCCTCGAGTTGATCGCCGTGATGACGGGGCTGAAGCCCTATCCCCCCGGCAGCGCCGCCGTTGTGCAGCTGATTGCGACGGCGCCGCTGGAGCAGCTGTTCACCAAGATGAAGATCGCGGCCTTCGGCGCCGCCGTCCTGACCTTCCCGGTCATGGCCTGGCAGATGTACCGCTTCGTCGCACCGGGCCTGTATCGCAACGAGCGCGGCGCCTTTTTGCCGTTCCTGATCGCCGCGCCGGTCATGTTCTGCCTGGGCGGGGCGCTGGTCTATTATGTCATGCTGCCGTTCGTGATGCTTTTCTCGTTGAGTCAGCAGGTGGCCAGCGACGGCATTTCGGTCGCCCAGACGACGAAGATCTCCGATTATCTCAGCTTGGTGACCTCGCTGCTGCTGGCCTTTGGTCTGTGCTTCCAGTTGCCGGTCGTGACGACCCTGCTGGGCCTGGCCGGGCTGATCAACTCCAAGGTTATGGCCTCTGGCCGTCGCTACGCCATCGTCGCCGTAGTGGTGGTCGCCGCCGTGGTCACGCCGCCGGATCCGATCAGCCAACTGATGTTGGCCGTGCCTCTGGTCATCCTCTACGAGGTATCGATCTGGTGCGTGCGTCTGATCGAACTGCGCCGCAAAAAGGCCGACGATCTGGAAGCCGAAGTCGCCTGAACTGTCGAATGCGACGGTTTGTCGTCGACTCAGCTTCGATGCGGGCTGAATTGAAAAAGGGCCGGGGATTGCCCCCGGCCCTTTGTCGTTGCAGCGATCTGAAGATCAGCAGCTATAGTACATGTCGAATTCTACCGGGTGCGGGTGCAGTTGCAGACGCATCACCTCTTCCATTTTCAGCTCGATGTAGCTGTCGATGAAGTCGTCATCCATGACGCCGCCCTTCTTGAGGAAGGCGCGATCCTTGTCGAGGTTCTCAAGCGCTTCTTTCAGCGAGCCAGAGACCTCGGGGATCGAGCCGCGCTCTTCGGGCGGCAGGTCGTAGAGGTTCTTGTCGGCGGGTGCGCCCGGATCGATGCGGTTCTCGATCCCGTCCAGACCCGCCATCAGCAGAGCAACGAAGGTCAGATAGGGGTTGCCCATCGGGTCAGGGAAGCGGGCTTCCAGACGCTTGGCCTTGGGCGAGGAGACGTGCGGGATACGGATCGAGGCCGAGCGGTTGCGGGCCGAATAGGCCAGCTTGACCGGGGCTTCATAGCCTGGGACCAGACGCTTGTAGCTGTTGGTGGTCGAGTTGGCGAAGGCGTTGATGGCCTTGGCGTGCTTGATGATGCCGCCAATGTACCACAGACATTCCTGCGACAGGCCGGCGTACTGGTCGCCGGCGAACTGGGGCTTGCCGTCCTTCCAGATCGACATGTGGACGTGCATGCCCGAGCCGTTGTCCGCGAACATGGGCTTGGCCATGAAGGTCGCCGACTTGCCATAGGCGGCTGCGACGTTGTGGATCACGTACTTATAGAGCTGCAGGCGGTCAGCCATGGTCAGCAGGTCCGAGAACTTGAGACCCAGTTCGTGCTGGGCCGGCGCCACCTCGTGGTGATGCTTCTCGGGCTGAAGGCCCAGGTCGCGCATGACGCCCAGCATTTCGCCGCGCAGATCCTGGCCCGAATCGACCGGGTTGACGGGGAAATAGCCGCCCTTGGCGCCAGGGCGGTGGCCCATGTTGCCTTCGGTGTATTCGGCGTTGGTGTTGGCCGGCAGTTCGGTCGAGTCATACGAGTAGGACGTGTTGTGCGGCTGGGTCGACCAGCGCACGTCGTCGAAGATGAAGAACTCGGCTTCCGGGCCGAAATAGACCACGTCGCCGACGCCCGACGATTGCACGTAGGACAGCGCCTTCTTGGCCATCGAGCGGCTGTCGCGGTTGTACGGCTCGTTGGTGTCGGGGTTCAGTACGTCGCAGAACAGGAACATCGTCTTCTGCTGGTAGAACGGGTCGATATAGGCCGTGGTCAAGTCCGGCTTCAGCAGCATGTCGGACTCGTTGATGGCCTTCCAGCCTGCGATGGAGGAGCCGTCGAACATCGTGCCTTCGTTCAGGAAGTCCTCGTCGACCAGGTCGATATCGAAGGTGACGTGCTGCAGACGGCCGCGCGTGTCGGTGAAGCGGACGTCCACATACTGGACCTCCTCATCCTTGATCTGTTTGAGGATCTTGCTGGCGCTCATTCTCGGAAGTCCTGTTTCTTGTCGTTTTGGGGAGGAAACCGGTCAGCGACCCGAAGGGCCGAGGGCCGGGGAGGGTGGTCGAACTCAGACGGCCTGGGCTCCGGTCTCGCCGGTGCGGATACGAATCACCTCGGCGACGTCGGACACGAAGATCTTGCCGTCGCCGATCTTGCCCGTGCGGGCCGAGGTCTGAATGGCCTCGACGACGGCGGGTGCGAGATCGTCGGCGACGACCACCTCGATCTTGATCTTGGGCAGGAAGTCGATGACGTATTCGGCGCCGCGGTACAGTTCGGAATGACCCTTCTGGCGACCATATCCCTTGGCCTCCAGCACAGTCATGCCTTGCACGCCCACGTCCTGGAGCGCTTCTTTGACGTCATCCAGCTTGAAAGGCTTGATGATGGCTTCGATTTTCTTCATGGCGACCCCGGAGCGGCGCACGGAATGCAGCGGCGCTCGGGCCCGAATGGGACACAGCAAGGGCGTTCAAAGCAAGCGGTTTTCGCAGAAAAGCCACGGATAATCGGAACGCGGATGATAGAAACCAACGACCCGGCGATCTGGCGCAATTTTCTGCCTTGGCCGAGCGCGGAAACGCACAAGCATACGCGGGGCCGATTGGTGGTCGTGTCGGGAAAGGCGCATCAGACGGGCGCTGCACGGCTTGCCGCGCACGCAGGGCTGCGAATGGGCGCCGGCGTTGTGCAAATCCTGTGCCCGCCAGACGCCGTCGCCGTCGTCGCGCCGGCCGTCCAGGCGATCATGCTGACGCCGTTCTCTTCACCTGAAATCTTGGGTCGTGAAGTCGCCGGAAGCGACGCCGTCGTGATCGGGCCGGCTGCCGGAATGGAAGACGCGACGATCGCCAACATCCAGGCCTTGGCGTTGAGCGGCGCTGTCCTGGTGATCGACGCCGACGGCCTGTCGGTGTTCAAGGGCCGAACCGCGGAACTGTTCGCCGTCTTGGATCGCGACGACATCCTGACACCGCACGAGGGCGAGTTCGAGCGGCTGTTCCCAGGTCTGCTGGCTCAAGGCCGCGAAGCCGCCGCCATCGAAGCCGCGCGTCTGACCCAGGCCACCATCGTCTTGAAAGGCGCCAAGACGATCATCGCGTCGCCCGACGGACGCGTCCGTCGCAACGAGAACGGCTCGGCCTGGCTGGCCACTGCTGGAACCGGCGATGTCTTAGCCGGAATGATCGGCGGACTGGCGGCCCAGCGCATGGACAGTTTCGATGCGGCATGCGCGGCGGTCTGGATTCATTCCGATGCGGCGGAGCGTTTTGGACCGGGATTGACCTCTGACGATCTGAGCGATGTTCTGCCCAAGGTTCTGTCGTCTTTATGGAAAGGCTGAGCCAAAAGGATGCAGGGCCGTTCCACTGCTCACATTCATGTTTCGCATAATATATCTTAGGCGATAACCTGTTCGGTATATATCTTAGGCGATAACCTGTTCGGTGTAGCTTATTGCCCCAGCCGGCTTTCTTGCGCCTGCTTCTGGATCGTCACCGGCGTTTTCGCGCGTGGCGGTTGGCGCGTCAGTCTGACGCCTTTCAGCCAGAGTTTAAGCGCCTCGTAATGGATGGCGGCGACCACTTTGAACGTCATGAGCGGGATCGCCGCTGTGGCCCCTGCGATTTGACGGTCGTCGAGGATCTGGCGTTTAGCGGACATGGCCGCCGTGATCAGCACGCCATCGTTATCCAGGCCGTCGATCGTCATGTTGAGCCGTTCAGCCGGTGCATGGCCGCGGAACCTGTAATCCATCTCCATGCCCATGAAGGGCGAGACATACAGGGCCTTGGCGGCGCCTTGTCGGATTAGGCCGGACGTTTGATCCTCGGCCGGGACGGGAATGACGTAGGCGTGGCGGACGCCAAAGGTGCTGGTCACCTCGTATACCATAGCAGCCAATCGACCGTCGGCGTGGTGGCAATAGTAGAGGCTGATCGGGTTGAAGACGTAACCCAGCACGCGCGGCATGGTCAGCAGGCGGATGGTGCCGCCGTCGAGGTCAATGCCTGCGCGCTCCATCCAGGCCTCGACCTGAGGCCGCAAAGCGCCGGAACCGT
Organism: Brevundimonas sp. AC546; assembly: GCF_979258305.1. Taxonomy (NCBI): domain Bacteria; kingdom Pseudomonadati; phylum Pseudomonadota; class Alphaproteobacteria; order Caulobacterales; family Caulobacteraceae; genus Brevundimonas; species Brevundimonas sp. AC546. Next base: position 575,892 of record NZ_OZ409849.1, on the reverse strand, counting down.
CGCCGTAATCGCCGTCGTGGAACGACAGCAGGTTGAAGTGATTGCGCGAGAACAGCCTCAGCCTTCGATCCAGCTCATCGATCTCGGCCAGATCCAGCAGCAGCCAGAAGACGCGGTAGTTCAGCTGGTGCGTCTTTGGGCGCAGGCGTCGGTGCATGACCCGGCCACGATAGAGGGCCGAGGCCTGGGTCACGCGGCCCGCTCGAATACCGGGGTCGGCAGCGGAGACAGATGGATGCGGCCGCTCTCGTTCTGGACCGACCACGGGCGACCGACGCCGCCGAGTTGTTCGGCGACCGCCAAGCCGGATTGCAGCCCATCCTCGTGGAAGCCGGCGCCGAAATGCGCCCCGCAATACCAGACACCCCCCTGCCCTTGCAGGCTCCAGAGCTGCTTCTGAGCGTCGATGGCGGCGGGATCGAAGATGGGGTGTTCATACAGTTCGCTGCGCAACAGGGTGTCTGCGCGCGGCGGGCGCGGCGGGTTCAGCGTCACGAATAGGTCGTCGCCAGGCAAACCCTGTAGCTTGTTCATCCAGTAGGTGACGCAAAGTCCGTCGTCGGCGCCGATGTAGTTCCAGCTGGCCCAGGCGCGACGGCGTCGGGGCATCAGGGTGATGTCCGTATGCAGGACGGTCAGGTTGCGGCTGTAGCGGAAGGCCCCCAGCAGGGCTTTTTCCTTGGCCGTGGGTTCCGTCAGCATGGCCAGAGCCTGGTCGGCGTGGGCGCCGATCACCACTTGGTCGAAGCGTTCTACGCCCCCTTGGCTGTCATGGACGAAGACGCCCTCCTGCGTGCGCCGCACCGATGTGACGCCGTGATCCAGGCGAACGTCGTCGATGGCGCGCGCCAGATGTTCGACATAGACCCGGCTGCCGCCCTCGACGGTGCGCCACATGGGACGGCCCACCAGCTTGAGCAGACCGTGATTGCCGCAGAAGCGGAGGAAGGACTCAGCCGGATAGTCCATCAGCGTATGGGCCGGCGACGACCAGATGGCGGCGGCCATCGGCAACAGATGGTCGTCGCGGAATGCCTCGCTGAATCCTTCCCGCTTGAGGTATGCGCCAAGGGTCAGCGACGGATCGGACATGCCGGCCAAATCCTTCGGCGCATCGCGATAGAAGCGTAGGATCTCGCTCAACATCGACCAGAACCGGGGCCGCAGCGCATTGCGACGCTGGGCGAACAGACCCGGCGCCGCATATTCGAACCGACCGTCGTCCAGCGAAACCGCGAACGACATGTCGGTGGCGCGGGTCGCGATGCCCAGATGTTCGAACAGGGCGATCAGATTGGGATAGGTCGCATCGTTAAAGCAGATGAAGCCGGTATCGACGGCGATGTCGCCTGACGACACGCCCGCTGTCACGGTGTTGGAGTGGCCGCCCAACCGATCGGCCTTCTCATAGATCGTCACCTGATGCCGCTGGGACAGAAGCCAGGCCGACGACAGGGCGGCCACGCCGGAGCCGATGACGGCGATCTTCAGGCGATCGGCAGAAGGATTCGCGGGCGACAGGGACATGGAAACTCCGAATACACGCCCGCTGGCGCAAGCCCAGGCATGAACGGATTACGGGCCGGCCTCATGATCGGATCGCGATTGATCCAGACATTTCCGCCAGGCGTATTAGGGTCCATGCATGTCGAGTCACTGCCCTTTACGTCGAAGCCGTGCCGGTCCCCGCGCATGAAGACACTCGAAAATTCTTCCGACCCTTTCTTTCATGATCGGCTGATCGAGGCGATTGCGTTACGGCGCGACCGAGACGCCTTCGCCGCCCTGTTCGCCTATTTCGCGCCGCGCCTGAAAGCCTGGCTGATCAAGTCAGGGGCCACGCCGGGCGCGGCCGAGGACTTCGCCCAGGACGCCATGTTGACCGTATGGCGAAAAGCCGACTTGTTCGACTCTTCCAAGGCCCGCGCAGCGACCTGGATCTTCACCATCGCCCGCAATCGTCGCCTGGACATGTTGCGTCGCGACGCGCGCCCCTTACCGACGCCGGAGATCGAATTGGCGGGCGAGGACGTGCGCCGCCCCGACGAACTGTTGTCAATGTCTCAGGACGCCGACCGCGTTCGAGACGCCCTCTCTCGCCTCACCCCGGATCATGTGGAGGTGCTGCGCCTCGCCTTTTTCATGGATAGCTCCCATTCCGAAATCGCCAAACACCTCGACCTGCCGCTCGGCACCGTCAAATCCCGTATTCGTAACGCCATGACCAAACTCCGCCTGATCCTAGCGCCGTCCGAGGAGGCCGCGCGATGAACCCGCAACGCAATCCTTCGGAAGAACGCCTGCTCGCCTATGCCGCCGGAACGCTCAGCCCGCCTGAGGCCGTGGTGATGGCTGCGCATCTGGCGATGCGGCCGGCGAACGACGCCTGGGTGCGTGATCTTCAGGCCGTAGGCGGCGAATTCCTCGACGAGGCCGTGCCGTCCGCCCTGTCGCAGGATGCGCTCGCCCTGGCGATGGCGCGGATCGAGACGGACGCGGGCGAGGTGAAGGCCCTCGCCCCGTTGAACGACATGCCCGAACTGCCTGAGCCGCTGCGCCGCTATGCGCTCAGCCCCTGGCGCTGGGTCGGCCCCGGCATGCGGGTGCGCGATGTGCATGCGCCGCGTGATGGCGACTGTCGCGTGATCCTGCTGAAGATCGAATCCGGCCAGGAGACGCCCAAACACACGCATGGCGGTATCGAACTCACCTGCGTCATCTCCGGCGCCTATGCGACGGAGACCGAGCGGTTCGACGTGGGCGACTTCGAAGAAGCCGATCCGAACGTGCTGCACCAGCCCCGCGTCGTGTCGGACGAGGCCTGCCTTTGCGTCGTCGCCTTGGATGGCCAGATCCAGTTGGATGGCTGGATGGGCAAGCTGATCCAGCCGTTCGTTCGCCTGTGACCAGCCTGGCGACCTTGTGGGGCGTTGCAGCCCTGTTTCTTGTCATAGTGATGTCGGCGGCCTGGCTGGTGCAGAAACGCACGGGGCAAGGCGGCTGGGCTGACGCCTTCTGGTCGCTGGGCCTAGGCGCGGCAGGAGTAGGCGTCGCGCTGTTTCCGATCGACGGCGCGGCGCCGTCGTTGCGGCAGTATCTTGCGGCCCTGCTGATCGGCCTGTGGGGGCTTCGTTTGGGCTCGCACATCGCCGCCCGGGCCGCACAAGAGGGCGAGGACGCCCGCTACGCCCGGCTGCGCCAGGATTGGGGCGGTGGGTTTCAGGTCAAGATGTTCGGCTTCCTGATGCTGCAAGCAGGGGCTGCAGCCTTCCTGGCGCTCAGCGTCATGGCCGCCGCCCGCAATCCGACCCCCGGACTGACCCTTCAGGACGGTCTCGCGACACTGATCTTCGTCGGCGCGCTTGTGGGCGAGGCCATCTCGGATCGGCAGCTGGCGGCTTTCAAGCGCAATCCTGCCAATAAGGGCGGGGTCTGCGATGTCGGCCTGTGGGCCTGGTCGCGCCATCCGAACTATTTCTTTGAGTGGCTGGGCTGGTGCGCCTGGCCCCTGTTCGCCATCAATCTGAGCGGCGAATGGCCGTGGGGTTGGCTGGCGCTGACGGGGCCGGCATACATGTATTGGCTGCTGACCCAGGTGTCTGGCGTGCCCTTGCTGGAAGAGCATATGCGGCGCTCGCGCCCGAAGGCGTTCGAGGCCTATGCCGCCCACACCAGCGCCTTCTTCCCTCGCCCGCCGCGTCGTTGAACCGACCTCAGTCCTTGCGCGCGGTCCCGAGGTGAACGTCGCCGCGCTTGCGGGCGATTTCCATCTGCCTGTGGCGTTCGGCATAGCGTTCGCGCTGACCTTCGTCTCGCGTCGCGTGACAGCGGTCGCAGCAGACGCCCTCGACGTAGTGGGTCGAGGCCCGACCGGCGTCATCCACGGGCAAGCGGCATCCTCTGCAAAGTGTATGGGGGCCCTGGCTCAATCCGTGGCCGACCGAAACCCGCTCGTCGAAGACGAAGCATTCACCGCGCCATAAACTCTTGTGTTCATCCACCGTCTCAAGGTAGCGCAGGATGCCGCCTTCCAGATGGTGAACGTCTTCGACACCCTCTGCCTTCAGGAAGGCTGTCGATTTTTCGCAGCGAATGCCACCGGTGCAATACATGGCCACCCGCTTCGCGCCGGTCTGCTCCAGCAGGGCGCGACCCTCGGTACGGAACCAGTCGGGGAAATCGCGGAAGCTGCGGGTGTTGGGCTGGACCGCGCCTTCGAAAGCGCCGATTTCGCCCTCGTAGTCGTTGCGCGTGTCTATGACCAAGGTCTCGGCATCGGCGATCAGCGCGTTCCAGTCCGTCGGCGACACATAGACGCCCGCCTGTTGCGCAGGATCCAGATCCAGCTGGCCCATGGTGACGATCTCGCGTTTGACGCGCACCTTCATCCGGTGAAACGGCAGGGCGTCCGTCCAGGCGTATTTGAGCTCAAGCGTCTCGAACCCCGGCATGGCGTGGATCGCCGACAGCACAGCCTCTATGGCCGCCTCCGACCCGGCAATGGTGCCGTTCAGTCCCTCGGGCGCGACCAGCAGCGTCCCCCTCACCTCCCCTGCGTCGCAAACGGCCTGAAGCGCCTCGCGAACAGCGGAAGTATCGCCGACGGGTGCGAAACGATAAAGAGCCGCGACGCGGACGGCTTGATCGGGCGGCGTTTGAATGTCGGTCATGGATCAGGCCCCTCGAAGGCGCCGGGGATGGCGCGCCCAGCAGGACTCGAACCTGCAACATCCCGCTTAGAAGGCGGGTGCTCTATCCGGTTGAGCTATGGGCGCTCTTGCAAGACGTCAGGCGTCAGTGCGTCCAGGACTGCTTGCGGTTGGTGGCGAAGTTGTCGGCATAGGCCTTGATGATCATCGGCGGATCGTTCGGCTCGGACAGGCGGAAGGCGATCCCGTGACGTTCGGCGTATTCGACCGCTTCTTCCTTCAACTCAAAGGTCAGGCGGACCTGACCGTTCATGTCGCTGGAGCTGGTCCAGCCCATCAGCGGGTCGATAGTGCGCGCCGAGGCCGGTTCGAATTCCAGACGCCAGTCGCGGCTCTTGGCCTTGCCCGACTGCATCGCGGTTTTGGCCGGGCGGTAGATGCGAGCCAGCATGGCGAAATCCTCAGTGACGGCGGACCCTCTGGCCCTGCCATAACGCGCGCTGGAAATGAATTCCAGCGGCCTTCCGTTGGTCGGGGCGAGAGGATTCGAACCTCCGACCCTCTGGTCCCAAACCAGATGCGCTACCAGGCTGCGCTACACCCCGGACCGAACGGAGCGCTCTATTGGCACTTCGCGCGGCGATCCGCAATCAAGGCTTGAAATAAGGATGTAAAACTTTGTCACCGGGTTTGGCGTTTATCTCGGCAGCCCGCCCTGCGCGCAATTCGAGCACGCCGTTGGCGGCGCCGTTCGACGCAATGGGCGCCTCCGAGAAGGGGGTGGCGTGCGACGCGATCGAGACGATTCGCCCTTGAGGGTCGATGTAGAGAATGTCCAGGGAACTGGGCGTGTTGCGCATCCAGAAGCTCTGTTCGCGCGGCGCTTCGCCTGGCCATTGGAACAGCATGCCACGGTCGCCTTCCAACGGAGGACGGAACATCAGCCCGCGTTGCCGCTCAGGCTCTTCGTCGGCGATCTCGACCCAGAACGGATGTTCGCCAGAGGTGGTGACTATGGCCAGTTTCTGCAGTGGCTCGCCATTGGGGCCAAGCGGCGCCTTGGCGGCGCAACCGGCGACGGCCAGAATCAGCAGGCCCGCCATCAGAAAACGTCTCGTCGCCTCGATCATTCGCCTCTCCTGGGCGCCGGATCAGTCGCCCGTTCTGATGTCCGCGACCACCAGGCCTTTCGGGCCGTCAGCGAATCGCACCCGCACCGAATCGCCGGGAATCAGATCTTCCAGGCCGCAGCGACGCAGGGTCTCGATATGGACGAAGATATCGCCAGGTTCGCGATCGCGCACGACGAATCCGTAGCCCTTGGTGCGATTGAACCATTTGACCAGAGCCGTCTCCAGCTCTTCGTCGGTGTCGACGGGCGAACGAGGCGCGGTCGCAACGGCGGGGCGACGCGCAACCTGGACCGCTTCGCCCTCCCCCAGATCGTGGATTTCGACCGTCTGCCAGCCCTTCGAGCGTTTGACACAGTCGCAGGTGATGGGCGCGCCCTCATCTGCGGCGTCGCGGCCAAGGTCGCGCAGGCTGCTGATGTGCAGCAGAACGTCTCGCATTTCCGTCAGGGCGGGATCGTCCGGCACGATGAAGCCATAGCCCTTCACCGCATCGAACCACTTGACGCGCCCAGTGACGCGAACGGTCTGCGCCGTCTCCGTCTCGCTATATTCAGACACTTATAAGCACCCCCGCCCGCGCCTCCAGCGGACTCCACTTATGTTTAACACTGTTCCGCGAAAGTTTGAAAAGCGGAAAATGCACGCTCGGGGCGAAGGTTGCGTCTCGGGGGAATGACGATGCAGGCGCGCCACAATGGATTAAGGCCGCTGTGCATCGTCTGAAATGTAAGTTGTTTCCGTGGCCAAGGAGCCTTGTGGCTCAACCGGCGAACTGCCCGCGTGGCAGTCCCTAGGGGAGTCGAACCCCTCTTTTCAGGTTGAAAACCTGACGTCCTAACCGATAGACGAAGGGACCGCTGCGCGGGAGAGCCGGCGATATAGCCGCGCCCTCGGGACGGTGCAAGCGTGGATTTCGAGTTTTTTGGACGTCGTCAGATCATCCGGGGATCGGCGACATCCTCGATCTCGAACTGCACGCCCTTGCGGCCGTTCCAGTCGTCGGCCTTCAGCCGCCCCACAATGCTCAGGCCGCCCTGCCCCGACAGCAAGGCCTGGCCCGACTGGAGATCGGCGCAACGCCAGGCGATGGCCTTCACCGAAGCGCCGTCCGCGCCGACCAGGCGACAACGGACATGACCGCCGTTCATCGCCACAGGTTCGCGCGCTTGAACGCCGGTCAAGGCAAAGCTCGGTTCGGGGTTGGCGGGACCGAAGGGGGCCAACTGCTCGAACGAATCGAACAGCGCGCGGGTCGCTGCCCCAGGATCGATCAGAGCGTCGATTTCCAGCACGTCCTGGGCGACCGCCTCGACACGTTCAGAGGCCAGCCGTTCGTTCAGGAAGGCAGTCAGTTCCGCGACGCGCGCACTGTCCATCGTCAAGCCGGCGGCCATGGCGTGACCACCCCCCGCCATCAGGATGCCGCTCTCCCACGCCGCCTGGATCGCGCGGCCCAGGTTCATGCCGTGCTGGGATCGTCCCGAGCCCTTGCCCAGACTCGTCACCGGATCGACGCCGATAACGATGACCGGCTTGCGCCATCGTTCGCGCAGGCGACCGGCGACGATGCCGACGACGCCGGGGTGCCAATCCTCGCCTGCGACCACGACGACTGCAGTGTCGTCGGCATGGCCGCCGGTCGCCTCAACTCGTCGCACGGCGGCGTCAGTGACGGCCCGCTCGACGTCGCGGCGAGACAGGTTCAGCGCGTCCAGCTCGATCGCCAACGCCTCGGCCTCGGTCGGGTCGTCCGTGGACAGCAGCCGCGCGCCCAGGTCCGAACGCCCGATCCGGCCGCCGGCGTTGATACGGGGGCCCAGGATGAATCCAGCGTGATTGCTCTTGGCTGGCCCCGGCTCCGCCCCTGCCGCCGCCAGCAGGGCGCGCAGACCCGGATTGCGCCAGTCGCTCATGACCTTCAGCCCCAGCCCCGTCAGGGCGCGGTTGAAGCCGGTCAGTCCGGTGACGTCGCAAATGGCCCCCAGCGCCGCCAGATCCAGCCACTGGCGAATGTCCGGCTCCGGCCGGTCGGTGAACAGGCCCCGTCGCCGTCCCTCGCGGTTCAGGGCGGCCAGCAGCACGAACACCACGCCTGCCGCCGCCAGATTGCCCTGACCGGAGTTGCAACCCGGCCGATTCGGATTGACGACCGCCAGCGCCGTCGGCGGCTCACTGCGCATCAGGTGGTGGTCGATGACGACGACGTTCAGGGCGATGGCTGCGGCATGAGCCAGCGCCTCGTTCGCCGCCGCCCCGCAGTCCACCGTGATGACCAGGTCGGCGCCCGAGCCCTTCAGCGTGTCGAAGGCCTTTGCGCTGGGGCCATAGCCTTCGGTCAGGCGGTCGGGCACGTAGATCGACAGTTCATGGTCCATCGCCCGGAACCAGCGCACCAGCAGAGCTGCGCTGGACGCCCCATCCACGTCATAGTCGGCGAAGATGTGGATGTTGGCCTTGGCTTGGAGAGCGTTCAGGATCGCATCGGCCGCTACATCCATGTCCATAAAGCTGGACGGGTCGGGGAACAGGGCGCGCAGGGTCGGCGTCAGGAAGTCAGCCCCCTGATCGGCCGATACGCCACGTGACGCCAGGGCGCGGGCCAGAAGCTCGTCCAGCCCAAGGCCCTGCATGTGGGCGCGAGTCGTCGCCGCATCCGCCGGCCGCTGACGCCAGGCGCGGCCTGAGAGGGACCGGGTCACGCCCAGGAATGCGTTCAGTGTCTTTGCGCCGCCGTCATCCGCCATCAGCGCATCATCGCGGGATTCTGCATCCCCGGCGACCGGTCATTGCGTCGGGCGACGGTCGAGCGTCGGCGGCGCCTTGGCGCGGTCGCGCAAGCTTTGGGCGAAGGCCTCGATGTCCGCCTGGGTGCGGGCGGCGTCGGGCGAGACCGGTACGGATTGAACCGCCGCAGCCGTCTCGGCGGCGAGGGCCTCAGGGTCTGTCAGCGTCCAGTCTATCCGCGCGATCTCGTTGTTCAGCGTCGCACTGTCATTTTGCAGACGCTGAGCATTGGCGGCGACCTGGGCAACGGGCGGCAGGTCGGTGGGCGAGGCCGGGAAATCCTCCCAGCGGGGATAGTGGCGATTGGCATCGACCAGTTCCTGAACGCGCGGCGCCAGAGGCGAAACGGGCTCGGTCTTGGACGCAGAGGCGCCGATGCAGCCGGCCAAGGGCGCTGCGATCGCGACTGCGGCGATCAGGGTCATCTTTTTCGACATCAGCGCGTTCATTTCCTGGCTGGTCTTATGCCATCATCGCCACGCGCGGAAGAGCGGATGAACCGGCCTCTGCTGCAGGAAGCGCGAAGGACGATCATGGCCAAGCTCCCGAAGACGCCGACAGACGCCGCCGAACGCCCGGCGCGCAAGGCCGGACGCCCCACGTCCGCCAAGCCCCGCCCGCCGCGCCAGCCCGAGCCGAAGCCGGCCGAACCGCAGGACGCGCCGCCGGAAACCGTCGCCGAAGCCGTGCCTGAAGCAGCTTTCCCTGGCGCAGCGCAGGCCGAACTGATCGAAACCCTGTCGATAAATCTGGCCAAGGCGGCCATGATGGCCCAAAGCGCGATTGCAGAAGCCGCCCTGACCCAGGCTGACCGACCCGCCGCCCTGTCGGCTGACCCGTTCAACGTCGCGCCCGCCATGACCTCGGTGATGACCAGCTTGGCGGCCCAACCCGACAAGATGATGCAGGCGCAGGCCGACCTGTTCGGTCGATATATGCAGCTCTGGTCGTCCACGGCGCGTCAGGCGGCGGGCGAAGCTCCCGATCCGGCACCCGTCGATAAGCGGTTCAAGGATCCGGCCTGGTCCGAAAACCCGATGTTCGACATGATGCGGCGGTCCTATCTGCTGACGGCGGACTGGATGAACGGCCTGATCGCGGGGGTGGAGGATGTCGATCCGACGCTGAAACGCCGAGCCCAGTTCTTCACGCGTCTGCTGACCGATGCCTTCTCGCCGTCGAACTTCCTGGCCTCCAACCCCGTGGCTCTGAAAGCCTTGGCGGAAACCAGCGGCGAATCACTGGTGAAGGGGATGCAGAACTTCGCCGCCGATCTGGAACGCGGTGGAGGCTCGCTGCGCATCAGCCAGGCCGACTACGGCAAGTTCGTCGTCGGCGAGAACGTCGCCACCGCGCCGGGTCAGGTCGTCTGGCGCGATGAGTTGTTCGAACTGATCCAGTATGCGCCGACGACCGAGACCCAGCACGAAATCCCGCTGCTGATTTTCCCTCCGTGGATCAACAAATTCTACATCATGGACCTGCAGCCGGCGAACTCGCTGATCCGCTGGCTCTCGGCCCAGGGCTTTACGGTGTTCGTCTGTTCCTGGGTCAATCCGGACAAGGACAAGGCCGGTTTCGGCTTCGACCAGTACCTGGAAAAAGGCATCTATCGCGCGGTCGAGAAGACGCTGGAACAGTCGGGTACGAAACAGTTGAACGCCGTCGGCTACTGCATCGGGGGCACCCTGCTGGGCGCCGGCCTCGCGCACATGGCGGCCAAGGGAGACAAGCGGGTCGCCGCCGCCACCTTCTTCGCCGCCCAGCACGACTTCGCCGAGGCTGGCGACCTTTTGCTCTTCACTGACGAACACTGGATCGCGGAAATCGAGCGTCAGATGGATGCGGCCGGCGGCGTCTTGCCTGGCGCAGCCATGGCCGAGACGTTCAACGCCTTGCGCTCAAACGACCTGATCTGGTCCTTCTTCATCAGCAACTATCTGCTGGGCAAGGATCCGCCGGCCTTCGACCTCCTGTTCTGGAACGCCGACCAGACGCGGATGCCCAAGACGCTGCACTTGGAGTATCTGCGTCAGATGTACGGCGCCAACGCCCTGGCCCAGGGCAGCTTCCAGATTGGCGGTCTGACGGCGAACCTTTCGAAGGTATCAATCCCGCTCTATTTCCAGGCCAGCCGCGAGGATCACATCGCGCCGATGAACTCGGTCTATCGTTCCGCCAAACTGTTTGGCGGCAAGGACGTCACCTTCACCCTGGCCGGGTCGGGCCATATCGCCGGCGTCATCAACGCCCCCGCCGCCAGGAAATATCAGCACTGGACGAACGCCGCCCTGCCCGCGACCCTGGCCGAATGGCAGGCCGACGCGGTAGAGCATCCCGGCAGCTGGTGGGAGCATTGGGCGGCCTGGCTCGGCGAGCGCGCCGGGCCTCAGATCCCCGCCCGCGATCCTGAACAAGGGCCGCTCAAGCCCATCGAGCCGGCGCCCGGCAGCTATGTGAAAGTGAAGTCTTGAACCGTCTCGAACCGAACGTCCTGCTCGCCGTCAGTACTGCGGTGGCGCTGATCTTGCTGCTCATGACGGCCAGCCTATTCGGAGAGCCGGGCAATACGGTCAAATATGTGATCTCGGCCATCATCTGCTCGGTCGCTTTCGTCCTGCTGAACGGTCGGCTGGCGCGGATAATGAAACGGCCCGACGCCCAGCCGCTGATCCATGCCAGCGCACCAGGCACAGCGGTCTGGGCCGGACTGTTTCCGTTGATGGTCATAGGAATGGCGTGCGCGCCGGTGTTCTTTTCCGGCCACGACTATGGGCTGCTGGTCATCATCGCCTCGGTCATCTTCGGTCTGACCGTCGATTCCGCTATTCGGGCGCGGCGCGGCTAGGCTGCGACGAACTTCAGCGCTACGCCGTTGTTGCAGTAGCGCAGGCCGGTCGGACGCGGGCCGTCGTCGAACACATGGCCCTGGTGCGCCAGGCAGCGGGCGCAGTGATATTCCGTGCGTGGGATGCCGATGGCCAGATCACCCTTGCGGCCGATGTTGGCGGCGATCACGTCATAGAAGCTGGGCCAACCTGTGTGGGAATCGAACTTCCACTGCGACCGGAACAGCGGCAGGTCGCAGCCCTTGCAGATGAAGCCTCCGCGCCCGTGCTGGTCGTTCAACGGGCTCGAATAGGGCAGCTCCGTCCCCTCGTGCCGCATGACGCGCCACGAGGCGTCACCGAGCCGCCGTCGCCAGTCGGCATCCGACACGCGGCGATAGGGCGAGGTTGCATATTGCCCGTCCCCCGCCTCGGAGGTTTCGGGAGAACAGGCGGACAGGGCGAGCGCGCCGGCGCTCATCAGAAGGCCCCGGCGATGCACGATCAGGGACTGGGTCATGCCCTTCATACGAAGGGCATGGCGAAATGGTTTCAGCCGTTCAGATCAGGCCGGTCGTCTCGTCCAGTCCCAGCATGATGTTCAGGTTCTGCACCGCCGCGCCTGACGCGCCCTTGCCCAGGTTGTCGAGCAGAGCCACCAAGCGCGCCTGCTCGCCATTGCGGTCGCCGAAAACGTGCAGACGCAGGCGGTTGGTGCCGTTCAGAACTCTCGGGCTCCAGTCCCGACATGGCCTCGGTTTCTTCCAGATCCGCGACCTCGACGAAGCGTTGTCCTTCATAGGCCTCGACTAGTGCGCCATGCAGTCGTTCGACGGATGGCGTTTCCGGCAAGGCGGCCAGATGCAACGGAACCTCGACCAACATGCCCTGACGATAGTTTCCGACCGCCGGGGCGAACAGGACGTCGCGTGTCAGCCCCGTGTGTTTCGTCATCTCCGGCACATGTTTGTGCTTCAACGATAGGCCATAGGCGCGATAGGCGGTCGCCGCCTCAGGCGCCTCGAACTCGGCGATCATCGCCTTGCCGCCTCCGGAATAACCCGACACCGCATTGACCGTGACCGGATAGGTCGCCGGAACCAACCCCGCCTTCACCAGCGGCCGCATCAGCCCGATGAAGCCGGTGGGATAGCAGCCGGGGTTCGAAACGAACGACGACCGCGCGATCAGATCACGCTGACCTGCGTCCATCTCGGGGAAGCCATAGGCCCAGCCTGGCGCGACCCGATAGGCGGTCGAGGCGTCGATCACCTTGACCGACGGGTTCTCGATCATGGCCACAGCTTCGCGCGCCGCATCGTCGGGCAGGCACAGGATCACGGCGTCGGCGCCGTTCAGGGCCTCGCGCCGCGCATCCACGTCGCGACGACGATCGCCCAGCAGGACCAGTTCCAGATCCGGGCGCGCCTCCAGCCGTTCGCGAATCTCCAGCCCCGTGGTGCCGGCCTCGCCGTCGATGAAGATGGTGTGGGTCATGTCAGTTCAAAAATAGAAGCCGACTTGGGAATCTTGCGGTCCAAGAACGGCTCCTGCCTCATACGGCTGGAGATCGGAATGGACGATCACTTGCCGACCGCCCTCGAAAGTCAAAGTCATGGTTAGCTGGTCTGTCTCGACCTTGTGGAGCGGCGTTTCCAGCAAGCGATGGAAGTTGATTGGCCCTTCATCGAACCACTCCCGATCATGGATGGTCCTGACGCCGTCCTCAGAGACATACTCCAACGTGACACCCGCATCGATACGACAGCCATTCGCGAACATGAACGATACGCTCGTCGCGTTGATCACGACTTGGCTGATCGAACAGTCGCCCTCCAGAAGGAAGGCGAGATTCTCGCTCGGAGGGAAGGGCGTCAATGGTGTCTCCAGCCAAAAGAAAAAGGGCGCTCCGGGTCTCCCCGAAGCGCCCCAAATCCAAACCGCGTGAACGCGATTAGCGCTTCGAGAACTGGAAGCTGCGGCGAGCCTTGGCGCGGCCGTACTTCTTGCGCTCGACGACGCGGCTGTCGCGGGTCAGGAAGCCGTGCGGCTTCAGGACCTTGCGCAGTTCCGGTTCGAAGTGCGTCAGGGCGTGCGACAGGCCGTGGCGGATGGCGCCGGCTTGACCCGACAGACCCGAACCTTCGACGGTGCAGATCACGTCATACTGGGTGGCGCGGTCCGAAACGGTCAGCGGCTGGGCGATCATCATGCGCAGCACGGGACGAGCGAAATACTGCTCCTGGTCCTTGCCGTTGACGGTGATCTTGCCGGTGCCCGGCTTGACCCAAACGCGCGCGATGGCGTTCTTGCGTTTGCCGGTCGAATAGGCGCGGCCCTGGGCGTCCAGCTTCTGGACATAGACGGGGGCGTCGTTCTCGACCGAAGAGCTCAGGCCCTTCAGGGCGTCGAAGCCGGTGGCGGCGGTGTCTTGCGTCGCGTCAGTCATGCTCAGGCGCTCCGGGTGTTCTTGGGCGACGCCGACGCGAAGTCGATCGTTTCCGGTTGCTGGGCTTCATGTTCGTGTGCGCCGCCGGCGAACAGACGCAGGTGCGTCATCTGCTTGCGGGCCAGAGGGCTTTCCTTGGGCAGCATGCGCTCGACGGCCTTCTCCAGCACGCGCTCGGGGAAGCGGCCGCCAAGGACCTTCTCGGGGGTCGTCGACTTGACGCCGCCCGGGTGGCCGGTGTGGCGATAATAGACCTTGTCGGTCGACTTCTTGCCGGTGAACACCACCTTGTCGACGTTGGTGACGACGACATAGTCGCCGCAATCGACGTGCGGGGTGTAGTCGCCGCGGTGCTTGCCGCGCAGACGGTTGGCGATGAAGGTCGCGAGACGGCCCACAACGACGCCTTCGGCGTCGATATGGATCCATTTCTTCTCGACCTCGGCCGGCTTCAACGAAGCCGTAGTGCTCTTCAGCATGAGGGGGTTCCTGGAGACGAAAATCGGGTCCGGCCCCCGAGGGAACCGAATGAAGGCGCGCTGATACAGGAGACGATTGGTCGCGTCAACGCGTTCGAATGCGCCGCAATTACTACAAGGTGCTGTTATTATTGATGATTACAAATACGGTATTAAAATACCCGACGCATCGGAACTTTCAGCGTTACGAAATAACGCCTTTCGTCATCAAACCATGACCTTTCCCGGCCATCCGAGGGCCGATCTTCCTTCGGAGCCCTCCTATGATCCTTCACCGTCGCGGCCTGATCGCCTCCAGCGCCGCCTCCGCGTTCGCCGGTCTGGCGCACCACGCCTCCGCCCAGGTCGCCGGAGAAGAAACCTACGTCAATGAGGTTCACGGATACGGCCCGCTGATGCGTGATCCGAACCGCCTGCTCGACCTGCCCGAAGGCTTTTCGTATCAGGTCGTGGCCCAAAGCGGCGACACCATGGACGACGGCCTGTTCGCACCGGGACAGCCCGATGGCATGGCCTGTTTCGCGTTGGAGGGCTCGCGCGTCGCCCTGGTCCTCAATCACGAGCTCAAGGGATCCAGCGGCCTGCACCGCAACCTGGGTCCGGGCGGCCTGCACGAAGAACGGCTGGGCCTGCTGGACGCAAGCAAGGCCTATGATACCTACAAGAATGGCCGCCCCCTGCCAGGGGGGTGCTCCACCATCATCTACGATCTGGCGACCCGCAAGATGGTCAGCCAGCATCTGACCCTGGCCGGGACCTCGACCAACTGCTGCGGCGGCCCGACCCCCTGGGGCAGCTGGCTGACCTGCGAGGAAACGCTGGAGACGCCGGCAGACGCCGACGTGACCAAGAACCACGGCTGGGTGTTCGAGGTGCCGGCGACAGCGACCGGCCCCGTCGATCCTGTTCCGTTGAAGGCCATGGGCCGTTTCGACCATGAGGCCGTCTGCGTCGATCCCCGCACCGGCACGATCTATCTGACGGAAGACGACAACGCCGGCCTTTTCTACCGCTTCATCCCCAATGTCCCGAGCAAGCTGGCCGAGGGCGGCCGGCTTCAGGCCATGGCCTGGAAAGGCGTTCCCGCCGCCGACACCCGTAATCAGGACGTCCGCGCCTGGGCGGTCGGCGACTGGCGCGAGGTCGAATGGATCGACATGGACGACGTTGAATCCCCCAATGGCGACCTGGCCAAGCGCGGCCATGCGGCGGGCGCGGCCCTGGTCGCGCGCGGCGAAGGCGTCTGGTGGGGCGACGACGAGATGTATTTCACCGCCACCTCGGGCGGGCCGATCCGGCGCGGCCAGGTCATGCGACTGGTCCCCGGCCTGAACGGCGCGGCCGACCGTCTGCAGTTGTTCGTCGAAAGCACGGATCTGAAGACGGTGAACATGGCGGACAACATCACCATCGCACCGTGGGGCCACCTGATCCTGTGCGAGGACAACTATTCATCAGATGTCCGCAACCACCTGAAAGGCGTCACGCCAGACGGCAAGGTCTATACGATCGGCCGCAACGTCTTCACCGGCAACTCGGAATTCGCCGGCGCGTGCTTCTCGCCGGACGGCGAGGTGCTGTTCGTCAACATCATGTACCCCGGCATGACCCTGGCGATCAGAGGCCCATGGTCCTCGGTCCGGACATGAAGATGCGGGGCTGAGCGCGCAGCACAAGCCAAAGGTTAGCCGTCGCCACCGCCAGCACGACGGCCGCCCCACCCTGATGCAGTACGCCCAGCCACACCGGCACGGCATGCATCAGGGTGACGATGCCCAGCAGGGCCTGGAACCAGACCACGCCCGCCAAGGTGAAGGCGGCCAGGCCCATCCCTTCTGCCACGCGCCAGCGCCAGGCCTGGAAGGCGTAGATGCTGACGGCGATCAGCAGCCCATAGGCCACCAGCCGGTGATTAAACTGGGTCAGGGCCTGGTCGTGCAGAAATGCGCTCGCACCCAGGCTCCAGTCCGCAGGGGGCAACACCGCCCCGTTCATCAGCGGCCAGTCGGTATAGACCAGCCCCGCGTGACCGCCCGCGACCAAGGCCCCTAGCAGGCACTGGACAAAGACCGCGCCCAGCAGGAAACCCGCGCCGCGCGCCCAACCTGCAGGCGGACGTCCGTGGTCCTCGCCGTTCCACGCCTCAAGCCCGGTCCAGATCAGGGCGGCGAACAGGACGAAGGCCAGGCCCAGGTGGGTCGCCAGCCGCTCTGGCGCGACGCTGACCCGCTCGGACAGGCCGCTGGACACCATCCACCAACCGATCAGCCCCTGCAGACCGCCCAAGGCCAGCAGCACGACGCAGCGCCAGATCAGCCGATCCGGCATTGCCCACTGACGGAACAGCGAACGCGGCGGCGCGATGCGGCACAACAGGAAGAAGACCAGCGGCAGGGCGAATACCGTTCCGACCAGGCGGCCGATAAGCCGGTGCAGCCATTCCCACCAGAAGATGCCCTGAAACTCGCCGAGGCTCATCCCGGCGTTGATCTGGGCGTACTGGGGAATCTGTTTGTATTTCTCGAACGCCTCCGCCCACTGGGCGTTGTTCAGCGGTGGAATCGCGCCCATGATGGGCTTCCACTCGGTTATGGACAGGCCCGAGCCGGTCAGGCGGGTGATGCCGCCGATCACCACCATCAGAAAGACGATCGCCGCCGTGGCGAACAGCCACACGGCGACGGCGCGATTGCGATCTGGATTTCCGAAACGGTTCATTCGACGCCTGACACTGACCCGGATATGCTGTCGCGCTCGACCGTGACCAAAACGCGACCGGGGCGGTATGCCTGCCCTTCGCGACGAGCGCGAGTCGGATTGAGTTAACGGCGCTGACGCCGCAGGAGATCAGGGTTGCAATACGCCGATATCGCCGCCGCCATTGCAGGCGGCCTGCTGCTGGCCTGGATCGCTGACCTTATGACGGGGCGTCGCGGCTTCGGCGGCACCAGCCTGGTGTCCGGCGTTGGCCTGGCCTGTGGCTGGTTTCTGGCTGTCCGCGTGTTCGCGGTCAGTACGATGGACAGCTGGGTCTGGGTTCCCTGGGCCCTGGTCGGCTCGGCCTTCTGCCTGGTCGCCTTCTTCCTGTTTCGGAACAAGCGCTGATGCCCCCTCGCCTGCGTCGGTTCGTCGCCGCAATCGGGGTGCTGGCCTTCCTGGTCTTCTGGATCTGGGGCCTTATTGCCCTGCGCGGGCTGCTGCCCTCGTCGCAGTGGATCGACTTCCTGTTTTTCGGCATCGGCGGCACCGCCTGGGGCCTTCCGCTCATTCCGCTGCTGAAGTGGGCCGAGAGAGGTTAGGTCCAGAAACGGCGATGGGGCCGCCCGCAAGGACGACCCCACCATCATCATTCTTTTGCAAGAATGGTCGGAGCGACAGGATTCGAACCTGCGACCCCTTGACCCCCAGTCAAGTGCGCTACCAGGCTGCGCCACGCTCCGAAGGCGCTCCCTATAGACGGGGGTTTCGCGCCCTGCAAACGCTAAAACGACTTTTCCACCTACCGTGAAAGAACGGCGTCCAGACGGGCCTTCGCCTGCTCCAGATCGGCCAGAACCTGATGCAAATTCGAGGTTTCGAGGCGAACGGCGTCGGATGTCGCAGTGCTGATCGCGACATCGCCGTCCTCGATCAGAGCGGCAGCCTCGGCGCCGATCAGCTTTTTCAGCCCCTGTTCCTTGTGCAGCCGCTGAACGCCGCGAATCGTCAGGCCGTCATCGTGCAGCAATCGCTTCACCGCCTTGAGCATGGCGATGTCCTGAGGGCGATAGAATCGCCGACCGCCCGCCCGTTTGACCGGCGTCACGAAGACGAACTTGGTCTCCCAGAAGCGCAGCACATGCTGGGGCGCGCCGACCTCTTCGGCCGCTTCGGAAATGGTGCGAAAGGCGTCGGCGCTCTTGGCCACGCGCGTCAGTCCTCGACGACGGCGTCGTGAACCCGGCTTTTCATGATCTGCGAGGCGCGGAAGCTGATGACTCGGCGCGGATTGATCGCCGCCGGTTCGCCCGTCTTGGGATTGCGGCCCATGCGGGCGCGTTTCTCGCGGACCTGAAAGACGCCGAATCCGGAGAGTTTCACCGTCTCGCCGCGCTCAAGGGATTCGACGATCAATTCCAGGGTGCGCTCCACAAGGCTGGAGCACTCCTGGCGCGACAGCCCCACCTCATTGTGTACGGCTTCGCACAGGTCGGCACGGGTTACGGTCTGCTGGCCTGCCATCGTATCCCCGCTAGCTGCGTCCAATGACGGAATAGGGCCGCAAAGGCCCCGAAAAATCAATGCCTATGGGGCGATTAAAGTCGCAGCGCGCAGGCGCCCCAAGTCAGGCCGCCGCCCATGGCTTCCAGCAGGACCATGTCGCCCTTCTTGATTCGACCGTCCTGGATCGCAGCGTCCAACGCCAGCGGAATGGAGGCGGCCGAAGTGTTCGCATGGGTCGCCACGGTCGAGATCACCTTGTTCTCGTCCAGACCCAGCCGGTCGCCTACGCCCTTGATGATGCGCTGATTGGCTTGGTGGGGCACGAACCAGTCCACGTCCGCGATCTCGATGTTCGCGGCGGCGCAGGCGGCGGTGATGCCCTCGGCGATGTTCACCACGGCATGGCGGAACACCTGGTTGCCCGCCATCCGCAGATGGCCGACGGTTC
The DNA here is from genome assembly GCF_979258305.1 of Brevundimonas sp. AC546. Classification (NCBI taxonomy): domain Bacteria; kingdom Pseudomonadati; phylum Pseudomonadota; class Alphaproteobacteria; order Caulobacterales; family Caulobacteraceae; genus Brevundimonas; species Brevundimonas sp. AC546. The sequence continues at coordinate 556,919 of NZ_OZ409849.1, read as the reverse complement.
CGGTCGTCGCCGGCCCGCCGTCGACGTAGAGTAGATCAGTTTTGGAGCCGTCGGCGCGCAACGCGAAGCCCAGCATGCCCTGATCGTCGGACGTCCCCTGCCCTTCGCGCTGTTCCAGCACCACGGCGCCGGCGCCGTCGCCGAACAGGACGCAGGTGGTCCGGTCGGTCCAGTCCATCAGCTTCGTCATTTCCTCGGCCCCGATCACCAGGGCGCATTTCGATAGGCCACGGGCCACGAAACCGTCGGCGACGCTCAAGGCATAGACGAAGCCCGAACAGACAGCCTGAACGTCGAAGGCGATACCGACGCCGGCGCCCAACTTGGCCTGAACGATCGCCGCGACAGCCGGGAAGGTCATGTCCGGCGTGGTGGTGGCCACGATGATCAGATCGACATCCGTCGCCGCCTTGCCCGCGTCGGCCAGCGCCTTCTTGGCGGCCTCGACCGCCAGATCACTGGTTGGCTGGTCGTCGCGCGCCTTGTGGCGTTGCTTGATGCCTGTGCGCTCCTGGATCCATTCGTCCGACGTGTCGACGAATTTGGCCAGATCGGCGTTGGTGACGATCTGCTCCGGCAGATAGGAGCCTACGCCGGTCACAGCGCTGCGGGTGACGCTCACTGAAGGGGTTCTCCCACGGATACGGCAGGCTTGGCGGTATGATCGAACACCGCGTCCAGCTTGCCCAGGTTGTCCCCCACCTTGCTCATATAGTCACTGCGGGCCAGATCGACAGCGATGCGGATCGCATTGCCGAACCCCTTGGCGTCGGCGCCGCCGTGGCTCTTCACGACGATGCCGTTCAGGCCCAGAAGAGGCCCGCCGTTGATGGTGCTGGGGTCGATCTTCTGGCGCATCTTCTTCAACGCCGGCATGGCGATGACGGCGCCCAGCTTGGATTGCAGGTTCGAGGTCAGGGCCTCTTTTAAAAGGGCCGAGATATAGCGCGCCGTGCCCTCGGCGGTTTTCAGCGCGATATTGCCGGTGAAGCCGTCGGTGACGACCACGTCGACCGTGCCCTTGGCGATGTCGTCGCCCTCGACGAAGCCGTGGTAGTTCAGGTCAAACGGACCGTCGCGCAAGATGGCGTGCGCCTCCTTGACCTGTTCGTTGCCCTTCATGTCTTCCGAACCCACGTTCAGCAGGCCGATGGTCGGGCGGGCGATGCCGCGCACCGCGGACTGAAAGGCCTCGCCCATGATGGCGAATTCGACCAGTTGCTCGGCGTCGCTGCCGATATTGGCGCCCACGTCCAGAACCGCAGTATGCCCCTTGAAGGTGGGCCAGCTGGCGACGATGGCCGGCCGCTCAAGGCCCGGCGCGGACATGCGCAGAATCAGTTTCGATATCGCCATCAGGGCGCCGGTGTTGCCGGCCGAGACGACGCCGCCCGCTTGGCCCGTCTTCACCGCATCGATGGCATTCCACAGGCTGGAGCCCTTGCCGCGCCGCATGGCCTGGGCCGGCTTTTCGTCCATGGCCACGACCTTGTCGGTGTGACGGATTTCGCAGATGTCCGCCGTCAGGCCGCAGCGCGCCAGTTCGGGCGCGATCTTGGCCTCGTCGCCATGCAGCAGGAAACGAACGCCATCGCCGTCATGGGCGCGGATGTAGCTGCGGATGCCGGGAACGACGACGGATGGCCCGTGATCGCCGCCCATGGCGTCAAGCGAGATCGTAACTGGGGCTGGCAAATGGACCTCGTTTGGCCGCGTCGTCTTGTCGCGCGACGCTTGGCAGTATGCGCTGAACGATAGCGCCGAAGCCGGGGGATGCAACCACCCGGCCCCTGCGTCAACCTCAGCCTTTATCGTCCTGAGATTTAAGCGCCTTCAAGGCGGCGAAGGGTGAAATCTCGCCCGGCTCCTCCGGTTGCACGAATTCCGCGCCCGGCTTGCGTGGAAAAGGATCCAACGACAGCAGCAGTTGTTCGACGGCGTACTGACCCAGGTCGATCTTGCCGTCCTCGATCACGTCGGCGTCTTCCTCGTCCAGCGTGACCTCGATCTCTTCGGTCTCCTGAGGCTTGGCCTGGACCAGCTGGATCGAAAAGCGGCGATCCACATCGACGGGCAAAGGCTCCAGCGTCAGGCCGCAGGACTGAATGGCATGGGCCGTGATACGACCCTTCAGGGTCCACTCGCTGGTGGAGGGGGTCGGCTTCACGTCGAAATCCACCACGAAATCGTCGAGACCCTGAAGGTCCAATGCACGGGCGATTCGCTTGCACGTGTCTGCGTCCGGTTCGAGCTTCCGGTTCAATCCGGCCCCGATCTGATTGACCCGCACCGTCTCGCTGTAGGGGAGCATTACGCTCATATCTCTCAAACTTCCGCCCATGCCGGCGACGCCAGCACCTTGTTGAAATCCTGCGCCGCCAGGGCCGCGCGTGTCATCAGCGCATAGCGCGCCAATGTGTCCGCATGAGGCGCCTGCGGTTCCGCATAGACGTTCTTCGCCACTGCCTCGGCCAGGGCGTCCGCATCGTCGGCGCGCAAAGGCTGCTCATAGGCGTTCATCCGGCCATACAGGGCCTCGCCCAGCTTGCGCATCTTCTTGCCGACGGCGACATCGCCCACGCCTTCCTCGCGCAGGGCATGGTCCAGCGCTGAGACATAGACGTCGAACACCGCCTGGCCCGCATCCTGGCCCTGGGCCGTATTCTCGTCACGCAGCCGCAGCACCAGCAGCAGCACATGCAGCGTATAGAGCTCGAATCGGGCGTCGATGCGGTCGGCGATCCCCAGCCGCGTGTAGAAGGCCGGATTGCGCGCCTGGCTGACAGCCTTGCCGTACAGATCGTCGCCAATACGGACGCCGGCCCGGGGTTTGAACAGGTTTTTGAGCATGGGTTTCAACGGCCCCTTTTCCGCCGTGCCGTTGAACTAGGACGCAGGTCCGTCTAGGTCAAAGACCTTGTTCTCTCGCAGGCGCCCGACCATGTCCCGTTTCGTCCCGCTTTTCGTCGCCGTTTCGCTGGCCGGCCTGTCTGCCGCCTGTGCTCCGACCATCGGCTCCAACGGCTTCCAGGCCATCGACGCCAAGCCGCAGGACGTGGTCGCCGGCACCGACACCAAGGAAACTGTCTTGGCCAAGTTGGGCTCGCCCTCGACGACCTCGACCTTCGAGCCTGATCAGGTCTGGTACTACATCAGCCAGACGACCGAGAAATACACCTACAACCTGCCCAAGGTTTCCACCCGCACGGTGACGGAGATCACCTTCGTGCCGCAGGGCGACCAGGTCGCGTCGGTTCGCACCCTTGGCCTGACGGACGGCGAGCAGATCGCCATGAACCGCAACGAGACCCCGACCCGCGGCCGCGAGCTGACGGTGCTGGAACAGCTGCTGGGCAACGTCGGTCGCGGCCAACTGCCCCGCACCGAAGACGACACGCCCGGCCAGCGCCGCCCCGACTAAGGCGGCCCTTCCCGCTCAGACAAAGACGCCCCGGAGATCGCTCTCCGGGGCGTTTTCGTATCGGTAGTCTTACAGTCTAGCCGATATTGCCGCTCGCCAGCACCGCCAGCAGAAGCAGTGCGACGATGTTGGTGATCTTGATCATCGGGTTCACCGCCGGACCTGATGTGTCCTTGTAGGGATCGCCCACGGTATCGCCGGTCACGGCCGCCTTGTGCGCTTCCGAACCCTTGCCGTGGACGACGCCGTTCTTGTCGGTGAAGCCTTCCTCTATCACCTTCTTGGCGTTGTCCCAGGCGCCGCCGCCCGAGGTCATGGAGATGGCGACGAACAGGCCGGTGACGATCACGCCCATCAGCATGGCGCCGAGGGATGCGAAGGCGTTGGCCTTGTCGGAGATCGCCATCACGGCCACGAACAGCACAATGGGCGACAGCACCGGCAACAGCGACGGCACGATCATCTCGCGGATCGCCGCCTTGGTAAGGATGTCGACCGCCCGGCCGTATTCCGGCTTCACCTCATAGGTCATGATCCCGGGGTTCTCGCGGAACTGACGCCGCACCTCGGCCACCACGGCCTCGGCCGCCCGCCCGACCGCCATCATCGACATCCCGCCGAACAGGAAGGGCAGCAGCCCCCCGAACAGCAGACCGACGACGACGTAGGGATTGGTCAGATCGAATGCGATCGGCCCCATATCAGCGAAGAACGGATAGTCCGCAGGGTTGGCCGAGAAATACTGCAGGTCCGACGTATAGGCCGCGAACAGCACCAGCGCGCCCAGACCGGCCGAACCGATGGCGTATCCCTTGGTCACCGCCTTGGTGGTGTTGCCCACGGCGTCCAAGGCATCTGTCGAATGACGCACGTCGCTGGGCAGGCCCGCCATTTCGGCGATGCCGCCAGCGTTGTCCGTGACCGGCCCGAACGCGTCCAGCGCCACGATCATCCCCGCCACGCCCAGCATTGTGGTGGTGGCGATGGCGATGCCGAACAGGCCCGCCAGTTGGAAGCTGGCGACGATGCCGACGATGATCGTCAAGGCCGGAAGCGCGGTGGATTCCAACGACACCGCCAGCCCCTGGATCACATTGGTGCCGTGTCCAGACACCGAGGCGTTGGCCACCGACTGCACGGGCCTGAAGTTCGAGCCGGTGTAGTATTCGGTCACCACCACGATCGCCGCCGTCACCGCCAGCCCGACCATGCCGGACCAAAACAGCGCCATCGGCTGGATCTCCAGACCGCTGGCCGTCACGATCGGCCCCGTCACCATCTGGTCGATCACCCACCACACCGCGCCGATCGACAGGACGCCGGTCACGATCAGGCCCTGATACAGCGCCCCCATGATGTTCTGGCTCTTGCCGAGGCGCACGAAGAAGCTGCCGACGATAGAGGTGATGATGCACACCGCACAGATCGCCAGCGGCAGGACCATCATCACGTCGACATAGGGCTGTCCCCGGAAGAAGATCGCGGCCAGCACCATGGTCGCGACGGTCGTCACCGCATAGGTCTCGAACAGGTCGGCCGCCATGCCGGCGCAGTCGCCGACATTGTCGCCGACATTGTCAGCGATGGTCGCGGCGTTGCGAGGATCGTCCTCGGGAATGCCCGCCTCGACCTTGCCCACCATGTCGCCGCCCACGTCAGCGCCCTTGGTGAAGATGCCGCCGCCCAACCGCGCGAAGATCGAGATCAGCGAAGCGCCGAAGCCCAGCGCCACCAGCCCGTCGATCACCTCTCGGCTGGTCGAGGCCAGCCCCAGATGATGGGTCAGCACGATATAGTAGCCGGATACACCGATCAGGGCCCCGCCCGCCACGAACATGCCGGTGATCGCGCCCGAGCGGAACGCCAAGTTCAGCCCCTTGGACAGGCTTTCGGACGCCGCCTGAGCCGTGCGCACATTGGCCCGCACCGAGATCAGCATACCCGCATAACCGGCCGCGCCCGACAGGACAGCGCCGATCAGGAAGCCGATGGCGGCGTAAACGCCGATCAGGAAATAGGCGGCGATCAGGATCACGATCCCGACCATGCCGATGGTCAGATATTGCCGCTTCAGATAGGCGGAGGCGCCTTCCTGAATTGCGGCGGCGATCTCTCGCATCTTGTCGTTGCCGGTGCTCGCCTTCATCAGCACGGCGGTCTGAGCGGCGCCATAAAGCACCGCCAGCACACCGGCCGCGAAGACCAGCGTAAGTGAGTTCGTCATTGGCGTTTCCATGCCCCTTGCAAACAGGCGCGCAGGCCTTGGCGCGGTCGGGCGTTATCGCCTCTGTCCGCCTTCCGGTCCCCCCGCACGCGGCGAACGCGTCAGTGCGTTCTTTGGGATTTGCATGCCGACGGTGTCACGGCGGAAGCGTCGATGCAACGCCGCTGGTTTTCGGGCGCCCGAACGGCAAGCATGACGTGGCACAACCCCCATAAGCATAGCTCGCCATTGTGGATCGGCCTTGATTATGAGACCCTCGGTCGTTCCAATGGAGGGTTCAATGACGTTCGGCATGATAATTCTTATTGGCATGCTGGCGATGCAGCAGGCTCCAGCGCTGCCAGCACCCACATCGCCGCAAGCCGCACCTTCCACGCAAGCTGCCCCTCAGCGTCCGCGGCGCATCTGTGAATCTCGCGCGCCCACCGGCCGTCGGTTGGAGCAACGCGTCTGCTATACGCCGGAACAGTACGCCGCCATGGTTGAGGCCAAACGAAAAGAAGCAGAGGAACTGCAGGCGCGCGGCAACATCCAGAACGACGCCAAAGCCGCTGGCGGTTAACGCGTCGTCGGCATTCCCGTGCGGCGGCGCGGGCTTTGAGACACGACTTCGACCCCAGTTATCGAGCCACGCCCAGAGATCGCGTTCGCGGCCGCCACAACTGCGGCGGACAGCGCCTGTTCGTTCAGCCGGGTCCAATTCCCCGCAACGGTGAACGGGGTCCGATGCGCAGCCTTGACCAGGGCGTCGCGGAAAAAGGCTTCCTTGGGCCGCATCTGCTCGACCGTCTTGCCTCGCCCCAGCTGAAGGCGCAGAGCCACGAAGACGTAGTTCCGCAATCGACCGCCCTCAATCACCGGTAGGCCGAGGCCGGCGATACACAGGGCAGCGGGTGCGGCGGGCGCGTCGCTGCTGCTCGACGCGGTTGCGGATGTGGCGGCCGCCCCGGCGAGAGCGGCGGTTCCGGCGGCGATCAGAGAGCGACGGTTCATTCTTCGCTTATGACGCAAGGCCGTTAGGATTCCCTTGCCGCCTCAGCCGTGGGTCCAGCCGCCGCGCACCATTGCGACGGGCAGGCCGTCATAGGTGACGGTCAGCCCCGATCCGGCGGTCACCTGGCCTATCCGGGTCAGGCGCAGCAGGCGGCGTTCGGCCTCGCGACGCAGGGTTTCCTCGTGGCGCGGATGAGCGGTGAAGGCGATCTCATAGTCGTCGCCGCCGCTGGCCAGGTCTTCCAGCGACAGCTGCGGATCGACCCGATCTGCAAACCAGGCCTGAGCCGCCGCCGACAGAGGCAGGACGTTCAAGTTCAACGAAACGCCCACTCCACTCGCTTCAGCGATATGGGCCAGATCGGCCGCCAGTCCGTCAGAGACATCGACCGAGGCCGTCGCAAAATCCCGCAAGACATCGGCGAAGTCCACGCGAGGCGTCGGCGTACGATAATGCGCCGCCAGGGCCTCGATGCGTTCTGGCTCAAGCGAAAGCTCGCTCCGCGCGGCCTTCAGACCCAGCAGGCCGTCGCCGATCGCGCCGGTCACGAACACCAGATCCCCGAGCTGTGCGCCCGCACGCGACACGGCCGCGCCCGTCGGAACCCAGCCCAGGGCCGTCAGCGAGAACGTCGCCGGGCCGGGGGTTCTCACGGTGTCGCCGCCCAGCAGGAAGACGCCGAACCTGGCCTGATCCTCGGCGAGACCCGCAGCAAAGGCCTCGCGCTCGGGCCAGCCGCACCGTTCGGACCAGAAGCAGGCCAGCAGATAGCCGAACGGCTCGGCGCCCTTGGCCGCCAGGTCCGACAGGTTCACCCGCAGCAGCTTCCTGGCCACCGTATCCAACGGATCGTCGGGCAGAAAATGCACGCCCTCGACGATGGCGTCCTTGGTCAGGACGAGGTCGTAGCCGGGCCGCGAGGGCAGGACCGCCACATCGTCAGCCAGTCCCCTACCCCATTCGGGATGGGCCAGCGGCTTCAGCAGCCTCTCGATCGTCTCGAACTCGCCCGCGACGTCGAGCGCCGGCATTATTTGCGCGTGTCTCTGGACACGCCGTCCAGGGCCGCATTGACGAAGCGCGCCTCGGAATCGTCGAAGAAGGCCTTGGCCAGTTCGACATATTCGTCGATCACGACCTCGCGCGGCGTCTCGGGATGCTTGATCAGCTCCCAGGCGCCCGAGCGCAGCAAGGCCCGCAGGGTGGCGTCGATGCGCTCCAGCTTCCAGTTGGAGGCCAGGCGGGCCTTGATGGCCGCGTCAATGTCGCGCTGGCTTTCGATCACGCCGCGCACGATGTCGGCGAAATAGGCCTCGTCCGCCTCGGCCAGGGCCTCGCCCTCGATATCGGTGTCGAAGCGGAAGTTCGAGAATTCGGTAATCACCGTCTCCACGCCCTCGCCCGCTAGCTCCATTTGATACAGGGCCTGGACGGCTGCGAGACGCGACACGGTGCGGGCGCGACGTTGCTTGGAGCTGAGATTGGGCTCGGCGCGCTGCTTTTCGGCTTCGGCGAGTTGTTCGAGGACGGCTTTGACACTGTTCGGTTCAGTCATGCGCCGACGCCATGACGCAATCGCTTCTTCAAGGCAATGAGGTCCAGACAGGCTTTCGCCGCGCCGCCTCCCTTATCCCCTTCCGAAAGACGCGCCCGATACCAGGCCTGGTCCTCGTCTTCAGTCGTCAGGATGCCGTTGCCGATGATCACGCCCTTGACGCCCAGGGCCATGATGCCGGCCGCCGACTGGTCCGAGACGATTTCGAAATGATAGGTCTCGCCGCGGATGATCGTGCCCAGGGCCACATAGCCGTCATAGCGGGGCGCGGTCGGAAAACGTCCGGCTTCTTCGGCCAGGGCGATGGCAGGCGGCACTTCCAGCGCGCCGGGCACCGTGATGACGTCGAAGTCGACGCCGCGCGCCTTCAGCGTCTCCTTGGCGCCGTCCAGCAGGGCGTCGGCCAGGTCGTCGTAGAAACGCGCCTCGACGATCAGAATACGGGGGGCATCAGTCACGCCTTGTCTTCTCCATCCATGTCGCGCCAGCCGACGATGCGCAGGCCATAGCCCTCAAGCGCCGTCGGTTCGGGTCGCGTCGAACTCATCACGATCATGTCCTCGACGCCCAGGTCCAGCAGGATCTGAGCCCCGACGCCGTAGGCTCGGAACGATCGATCCATCGCCGCCGGCTTGTCGGCGCCGGCCAACCGTTCGGCCAGCGACGTCAGCGATGGGTCGCGCAGGAAGACTACGACGCCGGGGCCGTCGTGATCGGTGATCTGCTTCAGGGCGGTGGGCACATAGTCTTGGCGCGCCTCGACATGGCCCAGCAGGTCGCAGGCGAAGTCCACCTGGTGCATCCGCACCAGCGTCGGTTTGGTCGGATCTATGCGGCCCTTGACCAGAGCGACGTGCTCGGCGCCCTCGATAGTGTTCTTGTAAAGCATCAGCCGGAACGGGCCGCCGTGAACGCTGTCGAACGGCGTGTCCATGATCCGCTCGACGAACCGCTCGGTGCGGCGGCGATAGGCGATCAGGTCGGCGATGGTGCCGATCTTCAACCCGTGCAGCTGAGCGAAGGCGACCAGATCGGGCATCCGCGCCATCTCGCCGTCGTCCTTGATGATCTCGCAGATCACCCCGGCCGGAGTCAGGCCCGCCATGCGGCTGATGTCCACCGCCGCCTCGGTATGGCCGGCGCGAACCAGGACGCCGCCATCTCGGGCGACCAGCGGGAAGATGTGACCGGGCGAAACGATGTCGTCCATGCCCTTCGACGCATCGGTCGCCACATGGATGGTGCGCGACCGGTCGGCCGCGGAGATGCCGGTCGTCACGCCGTCCTTGGCCTCGATCGAGACGGTGAAGGCGGTCTTCATGCTCTCGCGATTGTCGGCGGCCATCGGTGGCAGACGAAGCTGGTTCGCACGCTCGGCCGTGATGGCCAGACAGACCAGGCCGCGCGCCTGGCGGATCATGAAGTTGATCTGGTCGGGGGTCGCGAACTGGGCGGGGATAATGATGTCCCCTTCGTTCTCGCGATCCTCGGCGTCCACCAGGATATAGGGACGGCCGTTACGGGCGTCTTCCAGGATGTCCTCGATGGGACTGATCGGGCTGTCGTTCATGTTCGCGGCCAATTGCATCACGCCGTCTCCTGCCACCGCGCGAGGTATCGCGCCAGCATGTCGATCTCGAGATTGACCGGATCGCCCTCCTTCAGGCGTCCCAGGGTCGTCACGTCCCACGTATGCGGAATGATATTCAGCGAAAACACCTGCCCCGCGACGCTGTTCACCGTCAGGGAGACGCCGTCCACGGTGATCGAACCCTTGGCGGCGATGTAGCGGTGCAGCGGCGCGGGCGCCTCGACCTCGACCCGGTGCGATCCGCCCTCCGGCCTGATCGACACGACCCGGCCCAGGCCGTCGACGTGACCCGAGACAACATGGCCGCCCATCTCGTCGCCCAGCTTTGCGGCGCGCTCCAGATTGACGCCGTCGCCGGCCTTCCAGTCACCCAAAGTGGTCTTGGACAGGGTCTCGTTCGACACCTCAACGGCGAACCAGCCTGCGCCCTTTTCCGTCACCGTCAGGCAGCAACCCGCGTGGCTGATCGATGCGCCCAGGTTGATGCCGTCGGTGTCCCACACAGTTTCGATCTCGTAGCGGCGGTCGCGATCTGTCGCGCGGACCTCGCGGACGCGGCCGATGTCGGTGACGATGCCGGTGAACATTTGAACTCTGGACCCCTTCGGACCGAAAAATACCGTCTAATTCGTCTAATCGTCTAATCTCGACGATCTCAAAGGCGCGCGTAGCGTTCCCACAGGTCGTCCCCGACAGGCTCGGCGCCCAGGCGACGGAACTTGGGTGCGTCGGCCAGCTTTGCAAGAGCCAGGGCGGCGATGCAGGGCCTGCCCTCACTGCCCAGCAGCATCGGCGCACGAAACCACTCCAGGGCATCGACGGCGTTGGCGCGCAAAAACGATGCGGCGACCTGGCCGCCGCCCTCGATCAGAAGCGACGTTGCGCCGGCGTCTTTCAGTGCCTTCAAGACTGCCGGGATCGTCGGGCGACCGTCTTGGGCTTCGACCTGCACGACCTTGGCCGCACCGATCGGGCGTGGGGCGACGACGGTCAGGATCAGGGTGTTCTCGCCCGCCAGCTTCGCCTTCTGCGGCGTCCGCAGACGGCTGTCCAGCACGACCCGAAGCGGCTGATCCACGCTGCGCCCCGGCAGGCGCGCCGTCAGTTCAGGGTCGTCGTGCAAAACCGTCTCGACGCCGACCAGGATGGCGTCATGCGCCGCGCGCAAACGGTGGCCTTCCAGCCGCGCCGCCTCGCCGGTGATCCACTGGCTTTCGCCCGACGCCGTGGCGATGCGCCCATCCAGCGAGGTCGCCAGTTTCAGGGTGACCCGCATCAGGCCTTGCCGGACGGTTCGTCGAACCCTTCGTCGCCCAGGAATTTGGCGAAGTCGCCGGTGTGGCGGAAATCCTTGTAGACCGAGGCGTAACGGACATAGGCGACCTCATCCACGCCCTTCAGCGCCTTCATGATGAAATCCCCGACGGTGCTGGACGGGATTTCGGTCTCGCCAAGGCTTTCCAGCTGACGGACGATCCGGTTGACCATCTGCTCGACCTGATCGGCCTGGACCGGGCGTTTGCGCAGGGCCACGCCCAGCGACCGTTCCAGCTTGTCACGCTCGAACGGCGTGCGCCGCCCGTTGCGTTTCAGGATCACCAGTTCGCGCAACTGCACCCGCTCGAACGTCGTAAAGCGCCCATTGCAGTTAGGGCAGGACCGACGGCGTCGGATGGCCGAGCCGTCGTCCGACGGCCGGCTGTCCTTCACCTGGGTGTCCTGATGACCGCAAAAAGGGCACTTCATCAGGGGGTTATCCGTAGATCGGGAAGCGGTGCGTCAGCTCCCGCACCTGGGCCGCCACGCCTGCGACAACGGCCGGATCGGCTTCATCGCCGCCATTCATCGACGAGACGACATCGGCGATCCAGTGACCGATCTTCTTGAACTCTTCCTCGCCGAAGCCGCGCGTGGTGCCGGCCGGCGTGCCCAGGCGGACGCCCGAGGTGACGGTGAAGGGCGCGGTGTCGAACGGCACGCCGTTCTTGTTGCAGGTCATGAGCGCCTTTTCGAGCTCGTGCTCGGTCGCCTTGCCGGTCACGCCCTTGGGCCGCAGATCGACCAGGGCCAGGTGGCTGTCGGTGCCGCCCGAGACGATGGCCAGACCGCGTTCGATCAGCACGCCGGAAAGGGCCTGGGCGTTCTTGACCACCTGCTGCGCATACAGTTTGAACTCGGGCTTCAGCGCCTCGCCGAAGGCCACGGCCTTGGCGGCGATGACGTGTTCCAGCGGCCCGCCCTGCAGACCGGGGAAGACGGCGGAGTTGATCTTCTTGGCGATGTCGCCGTCGTTGGTCAGGATCATGCCGCCGCGCGGGCCGCGCAGGGTCTTGTGCGTCGTGGTGGTGACGACGTGGGCATGCGGCACCGGGTCGGGATAGGCACCGCCGGCGATCAGACCCGCATAGTGGGCCATGTCCACCATCAGATAGGCGCCGACGCTGTCGGCGATCTCGCGGAAACGCTTGAAGTCGATATGGCGGCTGTAGGCGGAGGCGCCGGCCAGGATCAGCTTGGGCTTCTCGCGCTCAGCCATCTCGGCGACGTGGTCGTAGTCGATCAGGTGATTGTCTTCCCGCACCTTGTAGGTCACCGGGCGGAACCACTTGCCCGACTGGTTCGCCGGCGAGCCGTGCGTCAGGTGACCGCCGCAGGCCAAGTCCATGCCCAGGAAGGTGTCGCCGGGCTGAAGCAGGGTGAAGAAGACCGCCTGGTTGGCCTGGGCGCCCGAGTGCGGCTGGACGTTGGCGAAGGCCGCGCCGAACAGTTCCTTGGCCCGCTCGCGCGCCAGATCCTCGGTGATATCGACGAACTCGCAGCCGCCGTAATAGCGACGACCGGGATAGCCTTCCGCGTATTTGTTCGTCAGCACCGAGCCTTGCGCGTCCAGCACCGCCTGCGAGACAATGTTCTCGGAAGCGATCAGCTCGATCTGCTCCTTCTGGCGACCCAACTCGCCCTGAATACCCTTGAAGACGTCCGGATCGGCGTCAGCGAGCGTCTTGGTGAAATAGGCGTCGTGGGTGAAGGCCGTCACGCTGGAATCCCCGAAAATCAGAAGGCCGCTTATCTAGTCCCCAGAGCGCGTGACCACAACATCTTGTGGCGGCAACCGTTCACACGCCACCTGCGGGAATACGGCGAACACGTGATTCAGCCACCCCTTCGGTCGATTCGCGAACCGAGACGCTGCAAGCGCGACAACTTTTCTTGTCGATCAAAACGGCAGGCCCTTCGAACAATGCGGAAGAGCCCTGAGGCAGGAACTGCTGCACACGAACGGACGATCCTGTGTCAACAACTTCGAACCCGAGATCGGGCTGAAACTGGCTTCGGTATCTGTCGGTCAGCGCCGCCTTCGCTGTCTCGACATAGTCACACCGCTGCACTTCGGGCCCGGTACAGCCCGGCGACGCATGGTCAGCACCCGTCAACAGAACCAGACCGGCCAGCACAGCGGAGATCGAAAACGCGCCTAACCCCAGAATGGCCGGGCTACCCGGTTGCAACATGGCCTCCTCCCATGCGCGAAGGGAACCATCGATCACCGTCGGAGTCGATTCTATCGCGTCGTCTTAAAGCCCGCTGGACAAAGCCCGCCGCAGCTTGGCGATCGCCACCCGTTCGACGGACTTCGGCTCATTGACCGGCCCCATGGCGCTGACCTCGCGGCCGGTGGCGACGTGGATGGCCGAACATTTCAGGTAGGAGCCGTTACGGGTGAACTCGACGATCACCTCGCCGAGATCTTCGTCCGCCATCACCGAGCCTCAGGCTGCGACGGGCCGGCGCGCCACGTTGCAGTGGGCGAACAGCTTGTCCATCGCCTGGACCAGGTGATCCATCATGGCGTCGGTGTGGTTCGGCGAGGGGGTGAAGCGCAGGCGCTCTGTCCCCTTGGGCACGGTCGGATAATTGATCGGCTGAACATAGACGCCGTATTCGTCCAGCAGCATGTCCGAGATCATCTTGCAGTGGATCGGATCGCCGACATGCACCGGCACGATGTGGCTCTCGCTTTCCATCACCGGGATGCCGGCCGCCGCGAAACGCGACTTCAGCGTCGCCGCCCGTTCCTGATGCTGGACACGCAGTTCGGGGTGGGTCTTCAAATGCCGCACGGAGGCCAGCGCCCCCGCAGTCAATGCCGGCGGCAGAGAGGTGGTGAAGATGAAGCCCGAGGCCCAGCTGCGCACAGCGTCGATGATCATGGCTTCGGCGGCGATATAGCCGCCCATCACGCCGATGGCCTTGCCCAGAGTACATTCGATGATGTCGATCTGGTCCAGCACGCCGTCACGCTCGGCCACGCCCGCGCCGGTTTCTCCATACAGGCCGACCGCATGGACCTCGTCCAGATAAGTCAGGGCGCCGTATTTCTTCGCCAGGGCGATGGTGCCAGCCAGGTCGGCGATGTCGCCGTCCATCGAATAGACGCTCTCAAAGGCGATCAGCTTGGGCGCCTCCGCCGGGGCCGCCGCCAGCAGGGCCTCCAGATGCGCCAGGTCGTTGTGCATGAACACGTGACGCTCGCCCCCGCCGTGGCGAATGCCGGCGATCATCGAGGCGTGGTTCAGCGAATCGGAGAAGGTGATCAGGCCGGGCAGGATCTTCTGCAGCGTCGACAGGGTCGCCTCGTTGCCGACATAGCCCGAGGTGAACAGCAGCGCCGCTTCCTTCTGGTGCCAGTCGGCCAGTTCGGCCTCGAGATCGACGGCGGACCGTGTGGTGCCCGAGATGTTGCGCGTGCCGCCGGCGCCGGCGCCGACCGCATCGATCTCCTCATGCATGGCGTCCAGCACGACCGGGTGCTGGCCCATGCCCAGGTAGTCGTTGGAGCACCAGATCACGACGTCCTGCTGGGATCCGTCTTCGCGACGACGCACCGCCAGCGGAAACTGTCCACGCACGCGTTTCAGATCGGCGAAGACGCGATAGCGCCCTTCGCTGCGAACCTGCTCCACGGAGCTTTTAAAGGCGGCCTTATAGTCGAACAAACTACGCGTTCTTTCGCTTATGGCGATGTCTTTGCGTTATTTGCTCCCCCGGCGCGGGCTTGTCCATGTCCGCCACATGGACAAAACGACCCAAACCCTTAATTGATAACGGTTCTCAGTATTGCAGGGATCGCAGCGGGACGCGCGTGACCTGCACATCCTCCTTGTTCGCGGCATAGGCGACGTAGAGGTAGTCGCCCCACACGACGCTCTTTGGATAGTGATAGCCCGGCCGCTTGTACTGCCCCTCGAACCGTAGCGGTTGAAGGTCGCCCTGCCCCCGCAACAGATGGCTGCGATCGAACAGGCGACCGTCGCGGCTGAGCGTCACCGCCAGCGGCAGGCGCGGTCGGTCGCTGTTGGGCGCATTGACCAGATAGGCCGTTCCGTCGGGCAGATTGCCGGCGCTCTGCTTGGCGCGGGCGTCCGGCATGTCGGTCAGCACCGGCGTCGTCCAAGTCACGCCCCGGTCGCAACTTTCGGACGCCAGTTGGCGAAAGCTGAGCTCCTCGTCCCTGAACACCATGACCACACAGCCGTCGGCGCGCCGGAACAGGCTGGGTTCGATCTCGCGGCTGAGACGACGCTCGTGCGCGGCCTGGGCGCTGCTGGCGTCGCGCGTCAGGTTCGCCATCCGCCCTGCGGTCCATCCCGTTACGCCCAGCGGATCGTCGGTGAAGAAGGGTGTCGCGATCATGCCAGGCCGCAGGTGAAAGCCCGTCATCACCCGCCCGTCGATCCGGTGGGGATCCTGTTCGATCACGCCTTCGACCGGACGGCCGTCCGCGCCGGTCACGCGACGCGCGTCGCTCCAGGTCACGCCGTCCGTGCTGGTCCTGTATTCGGCGAAGCCGCCTGCGCCGGACTGAAAACCCTCGGGCCAGACATTGACATAGGCGACCAGGGTTTGGCCATCAGTCCACCAGCCGCCGCTGGAATGCATCCGCCCGCCATGCCCCGCTGAAACAAGGGTTTGAGGCCCCGACCAGGCCTCGCCGTCGTCGCTGACGCTGTAGGCGACCCAGGTGTCGGCCGCGTCCTCGTCCCGCGCCGAGCTTTGCCAATGGGCGTAGAGGCGGCCCTTGAAGGGGATCAGCACCACACCGTTGCTGAACCGATCCGTGTCCTGCGTCGGCGTGAAGACGGTGAAGGTCTCGGTCCCCGGCGCAGGCGTCAGGCCTAGATCGGGCGCATCCGGCCGAAACAGATTCGGCGCCACCGTATAGGGCGGATCGCCGTCGCCCGCCGCTGCGGGCCCGCAGATCAGAACCAGCGCCGTCGCCAGCGCGGCCGTCGCCCGCATCAGCCCGGCTTGCGGAAGCGATAGACGAACTGGTCGGTCTTGCCGCGGATCTTCTCGTCGAAGACATTCAGGCTGTGGTCGTCGGCCGGATTGGCGACGGCCGTGCTTTCGCCCTCATAGACGAAGCCCGCCGCCTCGACTTCGCGCTTCAAATAGTCGCCTTCGATACGGTGCAGGGTCTGGACCGCCGAGATGCCCGTGCCGGCCGCCGCCTCATGGTCGATCAGGATGTAGCGACCGCCGGGCTTCAGCGCCGCGAACACGGCCGCATTCATCTTGGCCACGTCGGTGTTGAAGCCGGGGATGTGGAAGTCGTGGTATTCCTGGCTCATGAAGATCATGTCCAGCGGCTCGGCGTAGGTCATCGAGTCCAGCAGGCCGTTGACCCGCGTCACGTTGGAATAGGCAGCGGCAAGGGCGTCCGCCCCGGCGTTCTCCCGCGCCATCGTCCGCTCGGGCACAAAGGCGTAGACTCGGCCGGTCGGGCCGACCACGTCCGAGAACAGGCGGGTGAAATAGCCGGCGCCGGGGCGGATATCGGCGACCTTGTCGCCCGGTGCGAGTTGGGCGAAAGCCAGGATCTCGGTCGGATGACGCAGGGGATCGCGGGCCACTTCTTCGGCCGGACGCTTCGTGTCGGCGACCGCATCTGTATAGAGCGAGACATACGACGGGGACGCCATGGCGGCGTTGTCGCCCGCGACCACGGTCCGCGACCCGCCGTCGGACGACACGATGATACAGGCCGAAAGGCCCGTCGCCAGAGCCAGAACCGCCGCGCCGGCCGCCAATCGCTTGATCATCGTCATCTCCCTTATTCGACGGCGATAGGCTCGCATTTCGCCGATCCGCGCAAGCAGTCTTGCGCGCGTGATTTGCGCCACGGCCACTGCGGCGCTAGTGCGACGCCAAGTTTCGAAAGTTTCGTCATGCTTCCCTATCAGCCCGCCCCCTTCCCGCTCGCCCGTCCGCGTCGCCTGCGTTCCAGCCCGTGGGTGCGGCGGCTGGTGGCGGAAACGACCCTGACGCCGGCCGATCTGATCTTGCCGCTGATCGTCCACGACGGCGCCGAGGATCGCGTGCCCGTCGCCTCCATGCCCGGCGTCTTTCGCCTGTCGCCCAAGGCAGCCGCCAACGCGGCTGTCGAGGCCCGCGATCTGGGAATTCCGATGATCGCCCTGTTTCCGAACGTCGATGGCGCGATCAAGGACGCGGTCGGCACCGGCGCGACCGATCCCGACGGCCTGATCCCCGACTGCATCAAGGCGATCAAGGACGCCGCGCCCGAGATCGGCGTCATGACCGACGTGGCGCTGGACTGCTACACCGACCACGGCCATGACGGCGTCATGGAGGGCGACCGGATCGTCAACGACGCCTCGCTGGACCGGCTGGCCGAACAGGCCTTCATCCACGCCCACGCCGGCGCCGACGTCGTGGCGCCGTCCGACATGATGGACGGCCGCATCCAGGCGGTGCGCGAGGCGCTGGAGGCCAACGGCTTTTCCGACACCCTGATCCTGTCCTATGCGGCCAAGTTCGCCTCGGCCTTCTATGGCCCATATCGCGACGCCGTCGGCTCCTCAGCCATGCTGAAGGGTGACAAGAAGACCTATCAGATGGACTACGCCAACTCCGACGAGGCCCTGAAGGAGGTCGCGATGGACCTTTCGGAAGGCGCCGACGCGGTCATGGTCAAGCCGGGCATGCCCTATCTCGACATCGTTCGCCGCGTGTCCGAGACCTTCCGCGTTCCGACCTTCGCCTATCAGGTGTCGGGCGAGTACGCGATGATGCAGGCCTCCATCGCCAACGGCTGGCTGGATCAGGACCGCGCGATCCTTGAGACCCTGCACGGGTTCAAGCGCGCGGGCTGCGCAGGCGTCCTGACCTATTTCGCGCCTCAGGCCGCGCGGCTGCTGGGCCGATGACGGTCGAAATCCGGCCGATCACGGATGCCGATTGGTCCGGCCTGTGGCCGATCATCGAGACCGTCACCCGCGCGGGCGAGACCTATACCTATCCGCTGGACATGACCGAGGCGCAGGCCCGCACCATGTGGACGCCGCCCGCGCCCGGCGGAACCCTGGTCGCGGTCGAGGACGGCCAGGTGCTGGGCGCCGCCAAGATCATTCCGAACCAGCAAGGAAACGGCGCCCACGTCGCCAACGGCAGCTTCATGGTGGGCCCCGCCGCACGCGGTCGAGGCGTGGCCCGCAGCCTAGGAGAGACCGCGCTGACCTTCGCCCGCGACGCCGGCTTCAAATCGATGCAGTTTAATGCGGTCGTGGAGACCAACACCGTCGCCGTCGGCCTATGGAAGAAGCTGGGCTTCAAGATCGTCGGCACGGTTCCCGAGGCCTTCGATCACCCGGCGCACGGCCTGGTCGGCCTGCACATCATGCACCGCAAACTTTAGGCGTCAGTCGCGCGATTGCAGCCGCGCCGCCAGGCTGGACGTATCCCAGCGGTTTCCGCCCATGGCCTGAACCTCGGCGTAGAACTGATCGACCAGCGCCGTCAGGCTAAGGCGCGCGCCGTTCGACCGCGCCTCGTCCAGCACCAGGCCCAAGTCCTTGCGCATCCAGTCGACGGCGAAGCCGAACTCGAACGCGCCCTTGGCCGCCGTCTTCCAGCGATTGTCCATCTGCCAGCTTTGCGCCGCGCCTTTCGACACGGCCTCATAGGCGGCGTCGGTGTCCAGGCCTGCGACCTGAGCGAAATGCACGGCCTCGGCTAAACCCTGCACCACGCCGGCGATGGCGATCTGGTTGACCATCTTGGTCAGTTGGCCCGACCCCGCCGGCCCCATGTGTTTGATCGCCTTTGAATAGGCCTTCAGCGCCGGCTCCGCCGTCGCCAAGGCGGCTGCATCCCCGCCAGCCATGACGCTGAGCTGCCCGTTCTCCGCCCCGGCCTGACCGCCCGACACCGGCGCATCGACGAAATGACGCCCCTGCGCCTGCGCCAGTTCCGCCATCTCGCGCGCCACCTTGGCCGAGGTCGTGGTGTGATCGACGATGACTGCGCCGTCCGCCACATTCGGCAAGGCCTCCGTCACGACGGCCCGCACGTCGTCGTCATTGCCGACGCACAGGATGAACAGTTCGACGCCCTGCGCCGCCTCCGCCACCGTCGCGGCCGACTTGCCGCCTGTAGATGCCGCCCAGGCCTGGGCTTTCGCCGCCGTGCGATTGAAGCCGGTCACGTCGTGGCCCGCCTCGACCAGATGACGCGCCATCGGGGCGCCCATGACGCCCAGGCCGGCGAATGCGATCTTCATGACAGGCTCCTTCGATATTTGCGTCGGACTAGGCCGGGTCGCGCCGGGGTTCAAGGTCAACGCCCGGTTAACCTTGGCAAGGGCATTATGGGACACCACTCCTCGGGATACGTGTCCATGTCCGTGAGCGATCGTCCGATCCTCATCAAGAAGGTCAAGAAGGTCTCCGGCGGAGGCCACCACGGCGGCGCGTGGAAGGTGGCCTATGCGGACTTCGTGACCGCCATGATGGCCTTCTTCCTGCTCATGTGGCTGATCAACACCACGGACCCTGAGCAGAAGCGCGGCATCGCCGAATATTTCGCACCCGCCAGCGTGTCCGAGACCACGTCCGGTTCAGGCGGTATCCTGGGCGGCACGTCTCTGGGCGACGACGGCCCCAAGAGTTCGGGCTCTCAATCCGTGCTGCAGGAACTGGCGCCCGAGGCGCCGGCGACCGACCAGACCGGCCCCAGCTCGAACCTGTCGTCCGCGAGCGACGCCGCCCTTCAGGCCGAAATCCAGAAACGCGAAGCCGCCGAGTTCGCCAGCGCCGCCGAATCCCTGCGTCAGGCGATGCAGTCGATGCCGGAACTGGCCGAGCTGTCGAAACAGCTGATCGTCGATCAGACGCCTGAGGGCCTGCGCATCCAGCTGGTCGATCAGGAAGGCCGGTCGATGTTCGACAACAACTCGTCACGACCGAACGCGCGGGCCCAGGTCCTGCTGCGCGCCATCTCCAAGGTCATCAACCAGCTGCCGAACCGGATCTCCATCACCGGCCACACCAGCGCCACGCCCGGCTCCAACCGCGCCAGCGCCCCGGCCGATTGGGCCCTGTCTTCCGAACGCGCCAACGGCTCGCGCCTGGTGCTTCAGGGCGCCGGCGTCGATCCCGACCGGGTCTATTCGGTCGCGGGCAAGGCGGGGTCCGATCCGCTTTACCCCGACGATCCGACGCTCGCCGGTAACCGCCGCATCGCCATCGTCCTTCTGCGCGAGGCGCCCGTCCTGCCGATGGATACTTCGCTGTGACTCCGCTCGGCTGCGACGCGAACACGCTTGCAGCCGGGCCACGATTGACGCCAAATCGCGACATGAGCGTTCAACTGTCGCAATATTGGCAAGATCGGATGCGGACCTGAGGCCGTGACCCAGCACGTACCGACACGACAGCTGCGCTTCTTCATGACCTCGGTCGCGCCCTGCCCCTACCTGCCGGGCAAGACCGAGCGGAAGGTGTTCGCCAACCTGCCCTTCTCCGACGGCGCCCACGTCAACGACGAGCTGACGATCGCCGGCTTCCGCCGCAGCCAGAACATCGCCTATCGCCCGGCCTGCGAGGCCTGCGACGCCTGCGTTTCCGTGCGTCTGCCCGTGCCGGAGTTCGCCTTCAGCCGCTCGCAGCGCAAGGTGCTGGCCCGCAACGACGACCTGTCGCGCAGTCTGGTCGAGGCCGAGGCCACGACCGAACAGTTCCAGCTTCTGCGCCGCTATCTGACCACCCGACATCCGACCGGCGGCATGAGCGACATGGGCTGGCTCGACTATGTCGCCATGGTCGAGGACACAGCCGTGCGAACCCATCTGATCGAATATCGCCTGCCCTCGACCGACGGCGGCCCTGGCGACCTGGTCGCCGTAACCCTGACCGACCTGCTCAAGGACGGGCTGTCGATGGTCTACAGCTTCTACGACCCGACGATGGAGCGCCGCAGCCTGGGCCGGTTCGCGATCCTGGATCACGTGCGGCAGGCGGCCCTGGTCGGTCTGCCTTTCGTCTATCTGGGCTATTGGGTCCAGGGCTCGGCCA
Organism: Brevundimonas sp. AC546; assembly: GCF_979258305.1. Classification (NCBI taxonomy): domain Bacteria; kingdom Pseudomonadati; phylum Pseudomonadota; class Alphaproteobacteria; order Caulobacterales; family Caulobacteraceae; genus Brevundimonas; species Brevundimonas sp. AC546. Next base: position 535,759 of record NZ_OZ409849.1, on the reverse strand, counting down.
AGATGGACTACAAGGCCGACTTTCGCCCGATGGAAACGCTTGGCAAGCTGGGCTGGGTTCGACTGGACGAATAGCGCCGCCGTCCTTGTGGACGCATGGGCAAGCCTTCGCCACACCCGGTTCAAATCGTCGCCGAAGCGGCCTATGTGAGCGGCGCTGCAACGGAGCCGCCAATTGCTGATCGTTCTTTCTCCCGCCAAACGGCTCGACTTCGCCGAAGCTGATCCGGCTGTTCCCGGCACTGGGCGTCGCTTCGTCGAGGACACAGCCAGCCTGGCGACGACCGCCAGGCGTCAAACCAAGGCCGACTTGCGCCGCCTGATGGGAATATCGGATGATCTGGCGACCCTGAATGTTGCGCGTTTCAAGGCCTTCGATGCCGAATCCACAGACGGCGTCCAAGCCGCCTTCGCGTTCGCCGGTGATGTCTACGAAGGGCTGAAAGCGCGCGAGCTGGACGCCAAAGGCTTGGCTTTCGCACAGGACCATCTGCGCATCCTGTCGGGCTTCTATGGCTTGCTGAGGCCGCTGGATCGAATTCAGCCGTATCGTCTGGAAATGGGCACGCGGCTGAAGACCCGGCGCGGCGCTAGCCTGTATGATTTCTGGGGCGACCGGATTTCCAAACAGTTGAACGCCGACGCCGAGGGGCAGACCGACCCCACCCTGGTGAACCTCGCCAGCCAGGAATATTTCGGCGCAGTCGACGCCAAGGCGCTGAAACTGCCCGTCGTGACGCCGCAGTTTCGTGAAGAGAAGAACGGCGAGAGCCGGATCGTGTCCTTCTTCGCCAAGAAGGCGCGCGGCGCCATGGCGCGCTTCGCCATCGACGAGCGGGTGGAACGGGTCGCGGACCTGAAGGCTTTCAACCGGGACGGCTACGCTTTCGACAAGGCCGCCTCTACGGATAACGAGTGGATATTCATCAGGTCGGGAAATTCTTGATCACTGGCCTGTCGTGCCGCTAATCTCTCGCCAACGAACCGAAAGGCGGATCCATGTCGCAACAGCCTAGTGCACCCACGCCCGCCCTCGCCGGCATCGGCGATCTGAAGGGGCAGGTTGCGGTCGTGACGGGATCGACCTCAGGCATCGGCCTGGCCCTGGCGCGGGCCGTGGCGGCGGGCGGCGGCGACGTGGTCCTGAACGGCCTGGGCGATCCGGCGGAGATCGAGCGCACGCGCGCCGACCTTGAAGCCTCGTCCGGGGTTCGCGTTCTCTATCATCCGGGCGATATGACGCGTGGCGATCAGATCGCGGACATGGTCGCTTTCGCTCAGAACGAACTCGGCCGTCTGGATATTCTAGTCAACAACGCCGGCATCCAGCATGTCGAATCGGTCGAGAAATTTCCCGCCGACCAGTGGGAGAAGATTATCGCCATCAACCTGTCCTCGGCCTTCTACGCCACCCAGGCCGCCATCCCGATCATGAAGGCCCAGGGACGTGGCCGAATCATAAACATGGCCTCGGCTCACGGCCTGGTCGCTAGCCCGTTCAAGTCCGCTTATGTCGCAGCCAAGCATGGCGTCATCGGCTTCACCAAAACGGTGGCGCTGGAACTGGCGCGGGACAACATCACCTGCAACGCCATCTGCCCCGGCTTCGTCGAGACGCCGATCGTGACGAAACAGATCGCGGACCAGGCCCGCACCCGCAACATGACCGAGGAGCAGGTGCTGACCGACGTCATTTTGGCGGCCCAGCCGACCAAACGGTTCGTCACCACGGACGAACTGACCGGCCTCTTCCTCTACCTAGTCAGCGATCTCGGCGCCTCGGCGAACGGGGCCAGTTTCTCCATCGACGGCGGCTGGACCGCTCAATAGCGAAAGTCACGGGCGGGCATGGCGATCTTCAAACGCAAGGCCGCCCAACCGGCGGAAGGTCTCCCCGCTCCCGCGGGCCGTCGTCCCGTCTGTCTCGCGCTTCAGGGCGGGGGTGCGCACGGCGCATTTCAATGGGGCGTGCTCGACCGGCTGCTGGAAGACGACCGGCTGGATGTTCGTGCGGTGTCCGGCGTTTCGGCCGGGGCCATGAACGGCGCGGCGCTGGTGTCCGGTTTCGCGACCGGCGACGCCCGTTCGGCGCTGGACAAGCTGTGGCGCGAGGTCAACCAGTCCGGCGGTCGCAACGTCTTTGGCGACAGCGCCATGTGGAACGCCGCCCAACCACCGGACTGGATCAAGGACAACCCCTTCTGGCGCGCCGGCGAGACGCTGGCGATGTCCATGAGCCCCTATGAATTCAATCCACTGAATCACAATCCTCTGAAAAGGGTGCTGAAGGCGGCGGTCGATTTCGGCGCGGTCCAGGCCTCGGACATCAGGCTGTTCGTCGCCGCCACCGCCGTGCGCCAAGGCAAGACCCGGCTCTTCGAGACGCGCGAGATCAACGCCGATGTCCTGATGGCGTCCGCCTGCCTGCCCCACCTTTTCCAGGCGGTCGAGATCGATGGCGAGCCCTATTGGGACGGTGGTTATCTGACCAATCCGCCACTCTGGCCGCTGACAGGCGACGACACGCCGGACGATGTCCTGCTGGTGACGCTGAACCCCTTGGCGCGCGACGAGACGCCCCGCAGCGCCGGGGATATCCTGGATCGGCTGAACGAGATCGTCTTCAACGCGCCCCTGGTCGCCGAACTGCGCGCCATCGCCCTGGCCGGCGAGATGATCGCGCACGGTCAGCTCAAGGGCGGGGGCTCAGGCCCCTATCGCCACGTCCGCCTGCACGCCATTGAGGCGGACGGCTGGCTTTCAGACCTGTCTCTGCGATCCAAGTTCAATACGGAATGGGGCTTCCTCAACGACCTGAAGGCGCGCGGTCGAGCGGCGGCCGACGACTGGCTGGAGACCTGTCTGCCAAGCGTCGGCCGCCAGTCCAGTGTCGATCTTCAAGCCCGGTTCGGCTAGCCGACGAAGCCGGCCGCCCGCCTCAGCCGATCATTGATGGCCTCGCCTAATCCCGTCATGGGGATCGGTGAGACCGCGATCCCGACAGGATGCGTCCGATCCGCCTCGCGCAGAAGCCGAAACAGATTGGCCGCCGCTTCCCTCAGGTCGCCTGACGCGCTCAGACTCCAGCGCGGATCGCCGACGCCGGCGCCGAACCCCAGCAGGATTTCGCCGCTCTTCGTCTCATACGCCTCGATCCTGACCGGGGCGTCCGGCGCGTAGTGCAGAGCCAACCGCCCCGGCGAGCGATGCCCCTCCCCGCTGTCCGCCAGCGGACCGACGAGCGCCTCGATCTCGAACCGGGTGACAGCGCCCGGCCGCAGCAGGGCGATACGTCCGTCCAGCACCGACACGACCGTGCTCTCCAGCCCGACCTGGCAAGAACCGCCATCGACCGCGGCGGCGACCGCGAAGCCTGTCTCGTCCACCGCATCGGCGAACGTCGTCGGGCTGGGCCGTCCCGATCGATTGGCCGACGGGGCCACCACAGGACCGCCGAACGCCGCCAACACCGCCCTCGCCATTGGATGGGCAGGCACGCGGATCGCCACACTGTCCAACCCGGCGCGGGCCAGATCGCAGACCCCCATGGCGTCCCGAACCGGCGTTACCAGCGTCAACGGACCGGGCCAGAAGGCCTCGGCCAGGGCGCGAGCCGCCGGACCGAATTCTCCGATGGCCGCCGCCGCATCCCCATCGACGACGTGGGAAATCAGCGGGTTGAACCTAGGCCTTCCCTTGGCGGTGAAGATGGCGGCGACAGCCTGCGCATTGCCTGCATCGGCGCCCAGCCCATAGACAGTCTCGGTCGGCAGCAGGATCAGGTCGCCGTTCGCCAGCGCCTGCGCCGCCTGCTCTGGGGTCTCGCTCACGGTCGGCGGGGGATGATCGGGACCATCCGGTGCAGCACATTGTCCCGGTCGACGAACTGATGCTTGAGCGCGGCGAGGACATGCAGCGCGATCAGGACATACAGTCCCTTCACCGCAATCCCATGCAGCCCCATCAGGCTGCGCGCCGCATCGCGCCCGCCGCCGATCGGCATCAGCGGCCAGGAGAACAGGCCGAACCATTCGATGGCGCGCCCACCGGCGGACGACGCCAGCCAGCCGGTCATTGGGATGACGATCAGCGCCAGATAGAACAGCACATGGGTCGCGCGCGCCGCCAGCCTCTGCCAGCGTGGCAGATCGGACGGCAGTGGGATGGCGGGATTGGCCAATCGCCAACCGATCCGGGCCAAGGTCAGCATCAGGATCGTCAGCCCCACCGATTTGTGCAGCATGACGAACTGCCCGGAGATCGGCCCTTCCGTATTCTCATGCGCGGTTATCAGCAGCACCTGGATCAGGACCGCCAGGGCGATGCCCCAGTGCAGAAACAGGGAAACGCTCGAATATCGATTTCGGGGTTCGCCCATGTCTTCCCTTCCGTGACGGCACTGCGTCACCTTGCGCTCAGACACTTTGCACTGAGCCACCTTGCACTGAGATAGGGCGCGTCGCCAAGACGCTTGCAGCGACAGGCCCCGACGCGGCACTTAGGCCGCAAAGACGATTGAGGAAACCCATGACCTACCGCGCCCCCGTTCGAGACTTGGCCTTCACCTTGGAGGCGGTGGCCGGCATGGCCGATGTGGCGGCGACCGGCGCCTTTCCCGACTATGACGCCGATGTCGCCTCGGCGGTGTTGGAGGCGGCGGGCCAGTTCTCCCAAGAGGTGCTGGCGCCGCTAAACCGGATCGGCGACCAGAAGGGCTCGACCTATGTCAACGGTTCGGTCACCGCCGCGCCCGGCTTCGCTGACGCCTACCGCCAGTTTGCGGCGGGCGGCTGGACCGGCCTGTCCGCCTCGATCGAGGCAGGCGGTCAGGCCCTGCCCAAGGCGCTGGAACTCGCGGCCTATGAAACCGTCCATGCCGCCAATATGGCGTTCGGCCTGTGCCCCATGCTGTCGCTGGCCTCCATCGAAGCGTTGGAGCAGGTCGGGACTGACGAGCAGAAGGCCAAATATCTGACCAAGTTGGTCAGCGGCGAATGGACGGGCGCCATGGTCCTGACCGAGCCGGGCGCAGGCTCGGACCTGGGCTCCCTGACCGCCACCGCCACGCCGAATGGCGACGGCACCTATGCCCTGAACGGCGAGAAAATCTTCATCACCTGGGGCGATCACGACGCCACCGACAACATCGTCCATCTGGTGCTGGCCCGCCTGCCTGATGCACCCAAGGGGCCGAAAGGCATCAGCCTGTTCCTGACGCCCAAGTTTGCGGTGAAGGACGACGGGACCCTGGGCGACCGCAACGCCTTCCGCCCTGTCGGGGTCGAGCACAAGCTGGGCATCCACGCCTCACCCACCTGCGTCATGAGCTACGAGGGCGCCACCGCCGAACTGGTCGGTCAGCCGAACCAGGGCCTGGCCCATATGTTCGTGATGATGAACGCCGCGCGTCTGGCGGTCGGCGTCGAGGGCGTCGGCATCGCCGAACGCGCCTATCAGCACGCCCTCGCCTATGCGCTGGACCGCCGTCAGGGTCGTTCGGTCTGGACCGGCGAGGCCAACGCACCGATCTTCGACCATCCCGACGTGCGCCGGATGCTGAGCGTTATGAAGGCCAAGATTTCGGCCGCGCGCGCCATCTGCCTGTCCACTGGCGTCGCCGCCGATCTGGCGAAACACGCCGGGACCGAAGAGGAGCGTCGTCGCTGGAAGGGCCGCGAAGACCTGTTCACCCCCATCGCCAAGGCCTGGTCCACCGATGTCGGCTGCGAGGTCGCCTCGATGGGGATCCAGGTTCACGGCGGCATGGGCTTCATCGAGGAGACCGGCGCGGCCCAATACTATCGCGACGCCCGCATCGCCCCGATCTATGAAGGCACCAACGGCATCCAGGCGATGGATCTGGTCGGGCGCAAGCTGTCGATAGACGGCGGCGAATTGGCCAAGGCGTTGATCGCCGACATGAAGGTGACCCTGGTCGATCTCGGCGGTCTCTACAGCGGAAAGCCGGTCGAACGGTTCGCAACAGCGATCGAGGCCGTCGAGGACGCGACCTTGTGGCTGCTGGATCAGAAGGCCGATCCGAATGCGGCGGCCGATGTCCTGGCGGCCGCAGACGCCTATCTGAAACTGCTGGGCGATGTCGTCGGCGGCTGGATGCTGGCCAAGGGCGCCCTGGCGGCGAAGACGAAGCTGGAGGCGCAGGACGGCGACCCGGCCTGGCTGCAAGGCAAGCTGGACCTCTACGAAGTCTATGCCGCCAATGTGCTGGGCCATGTCTCCAGCCGACTGGCGGCCATCGGCCAAGGGGGCGAACTGCTGCAACGGATGACGGTCGACGCCTTGGCGGGCTAGGCGTTGAGGCGTTTCTTCATTTGACGTTCGACGCCCGCCGCGCCCAAACTTCGCCTTCGGCTATCAAGGGGAGCGACCGATGAATTGTCGGCAACTGATCATGTCCACCGCTGCGACGGCGCTCGCCGCCTCGGCCTCCCCCGCGCTCGCTCGCCAGTCCACCGGATCTCCCATGCCTCAACCGCCCGTCGCCAAGAAAATCCCCGTCGTCATCGAGCAACTGGGCCGCACCCGCACCGACGACTATCAATGGATGAAGGACGACAACTGGCAGGCCGTTCTGCGCGACCCGACCCTGATCAAGGCCGAGGTCAAGGAGCATCTGACGGCCGAGAACGCCTATCGCGAGGCCATGATGGCCTCCACCCTGCCTCTGCAGCAGACGATGTTTGCGGAGATGCGCGGTCGCATCAAGGAAGACGACAGCTCCGTCCCCGCGCCGGACGGCGGCTGGAACTACTACGTCGAATACCAGACGGGCGATCAGCATCCGCGTTACATGCGGGTCGAGCGCCAAGGCACATGGATGGTGGACGGTCAGCCGGTGACGAAGAACTTCGTCATGGCCCCCACGCCCCAGCTGCTGCTGGACGCCAACGAACTGGCCAAGGGCAAGGCCTATTCGGAAGTCTCGGCCGCAAGCCACAGCGCCGACCATACCTTGTTCGCCTATGCCGAGGATGCGCAGGGTTCAGAGGTCCACAAGATCTACGTCAAGGATCTGGTGACCGGCGAAGTCCTGCCCGACGTGATCGACAGCGCCACCGGCGACTTCGTCTTCTCGCCCGACAGCCAGTGGATCTTCTGGACCAATCGCGACGACAACGGCCGCCCCGACAAGATCTTCCGGCGTCCGGCGCGCGGCGGCGAGACCACCCTGGTCTATGAAGAGGCCGACGACGGCATGTTCATCGGCGTCGGACGCACGGCCGACGACCAGTTCATCGTCATCGGCATCCAGAACCAGGAAACGTCCGAGGCGCGCTATATCCCCGCCGCCACGCCGACGGCCGAACCCATCGTGCTGGAGCCACGCGTGGTCGCCATTCGCTATGACGCCGATCATTGGGGTGACCGCTGGGTGATCCGCACCAATGCGGACGACGCCATTGATTTCAAGATCGTCCAGGCCCCGACCGCGACTCCGTCAAAAGCCAACTGGACCGACCTTGTCCCGCACACGCCCGGTCGTTTCATCGAAGGCCTGAACCTGACGAACGACCACCTGGCGCGCCAGGAACGCGCCGACGCCAACACCCGCATCATCATCCGCGACCGCGCCGGCGAGGAGCACGAGATCGCTGTCGACGAACCCGCCTTCGCCCTGTCGCTGGCCGGCGCATCCGAGTTCGAGACGACGACCACCCGCTACGCCTATAACTCGCCGTCAACCCCGACCCAGACCTTCGACTACGACATGGCGACACGCGAGCGGACCCTGCGCAAGACCCAGCAGATTCCGTCCGGCCACAATGTCGAAGACTATGTCGTCGAGCGTCTGAACGCCCCGGCGTCCGACGGACAGCTGGTGCCGGTGACAGTGCTGCGCCGCAAATCGACGCCCGTCGATGGTTCCGCGCCACTGCTGCTCTATGGCTATGGCTCCTACGGCATTCCGATGCCTGCCAGCTTCTCGACCAACCGGCTTTCGCTGGTGGATCGCGGCTGGATCTACGCCATCGCCCATATCCGGGGCGGCTCCGACAAGGGGTGGGGCTGGTTCCTCGATGCGAGGAAGATGACGAAGAAGAACACCTTCACAGACTTCATCGCCGCCGCCGAACATCTGATCGATCGCAAATACGCCGCGACCGGAAACATCGTGGCCCAAGGCGGATCGGCCGGCGGCCTGCTGATGGGCGCGGTCAACAATATGCGGCCCGACCTGTGGGCCGGCGTCATCGGCCAGGTGCCGTTCGTCGATGTGATCAACACCATGAGCGACACCTCCCTGCCCCTGACGCCGCCGGAATGGCCCGAATGGGGCAATCCGATCGAGGACCCGGCCGCCTACGACTATATGCTCAGCTACAGCCCCTATGATCAGGTCGAGCCCAAAGCCTATCCGGCGGTGCTGGCCACCGGCGGCCTGTCCGATCCGCGCGTCACCTATTGGGAGCCGGAAAAATGGGTCGCCAAGCTGCGGCCCGCCACGACCTCGGGCAAGCCTGTGCTGCTGAAGATCAATATGGAGGCGGGGCACGGCGGCGCGGCCGGCCGGTTCGACTATCTGAAGGAGGTCGCCCACGACTACGCCTTCGCCGTCTGGGCCATCGACAAGGGATGGGAGACCGCGTGAGCGGACTGACGGTTCGCGACGCCCGTCCCGAGGATATCGCCGCGATCACGGCCATCTATGCCGAGAGCGTCGCCAATGGTCGCGGCACCTTCGAACTGGAAGCGCCCGACGAGGTCGAGATGGCGTCCCGGCTTGCCGGGGTGGAGGCTCTGGGCCTGCCGCGACTTGTGGTCGAGATCGAGGGCGCGGTCGCAGGCTACGCCTATGCCGGACCGTTTCGAACCCGTCAGGCCTATCGCTACATGGTCGAGGACTCGATCTATGTCGCGCCCTGGGCCAGGGGACGCGGCGTCGCCGGCGCTCTGCTGGGTGCGCTGATTGCGCGCTGCGAGGGGATGGGGCTTCGTCAGATGGTGGCGGTGATCGGCGATTCCGAGAACACAGGGTCCATCGCCCTGCATCGCGCGCATGGTTTCGCCGACGCCGGCGTGTTCAAGGCCGCAGGATGGAAGCATGACGACTGGCGCGATGTCGTCTTCATGCAGCGGGCGCTGGGCCAAGGGGGTTCGGCGGCCCCCGACGCCCCCGGCCTGCCGCTGGTGGACAAGAAGCCGACCCGTTGACGCATTGCGACGCATCGCCCCGACGCCTATCCTGACGCGGTGAAGATCCTTCAATCCCTGTTGCTGCTGATCGGCGCCCTGGCGGTGCTGGCGCTCGGCACGGTCGGCGCGTCCGCGTCGCCTGCCGCCGCTGCGCCCTGTCATGAAACAGGCCAGCCCATGCCGGGCGAGGCCCCCAGTCACGCCCCCAAAGCCATGAAGGCGATGATATGCTGCGTCGCCTGCGTGGCGACCCCGACACTAGATCCCGCGCCCCTGTCAGGCTTGAAGGTCTCGTCCGCGCGTCTTGCCGCCGTGCTGATCGACATGCCCGCTGGTCGGCTGCTGTCGCCCGAACCCGGCCCTCCCCGCCTCCTGATCGTCTGACCCCGCTCGCGCCTCTCGCAGGCGCAATCCGTCACGATCATTAGAGGAGGCCTTGAATGGCTATCCGTATTCTCGCCAGCGCCTGCGCCGGCGTCTCCCTGCTCGCCCTGGCTCAAGCCGCGGCGGCGCAGGATCATTCCCAGCACGCTCCACCGACAACAACCGCACCGACAGCGGACCCGCACGCCGGCCACGACATGCCCATGCCGACGGCTGAACCTGACATGGGCCATGTGGGCATGGCTCATGTCATGACCAGCCCCTACGGCCCCTGGCCGATGAGCCGCGACGCCTCGGGCACCGGTTGGCAACCCGACGCCGGCGAACATGGCGGCATCCACACCGTCCGGGGCGACTGGATGGTGATGACCCATGCCATGCTCAACCTGGTCTACGACACCCAGTCCGGTCCGCGCGGCGGCGACAAGACCTTCGTTGCTGGAATGCTGATGACCTCGGCGCGGCGCGACTTCGACGACGGTTCGACGTTGAACCTGCGCGCCATGCTCAGCCCCGACCCCCTGATGGGCAAGTCCGGCTATCCGCTGCTGCTGGCGGCTGGTGAAACGGCCGACGGGATCGATCCCCTGGTCGATCGCCAGCACCCGCACGACCTCTTCATGGAGCTGTCGGCCAGCTATTCGAAGCGTCTGTCCGACAAGGACAGCGTCTATGGCTATATCGGTTTGCCGGGCGAGCCCGCCTTCGGGCCGCCCGCCTTCATGCACCGCATGAGCGCCATGGACAGTCCCGAGGCGCCGATTACTCACCACTGGCTGGACTCGACCCATATCGTCTTTGGCGTGACCACCCTGGGCTGGGCGCATGATCGGTTCAAGATCGAGACGTCGGCCTTCAAGGGACGCGAACCGGACGAGGAACGCTGGGGCATCGATTCGCCGCGGCTGGACAGTTGGTCCGTGCGGGCCGCCTGGAACCCGACCGACGAATGGTCGCTGCAGGCCTCCTACGCCGATGTCTCCGCGCCGGAACAGTTGGAGCCGGAGGAGGATGAGACCAAATGGTCGGCCAGCGCCATCCACACCCGGCGGCTGGGAGACGACGGCTGGTGGTCATCCACCTTGGCCTGGGGCCGCAAGACCAACGATCACGGCGAGTTGAAAGACGGCTGGCTGCTGGAATCCGCCGTCCACCCTAACGATCGCTGGACGGTCTTCGCCCGTGCCGAACGGATCGAGACGGATGAACTGGTTCCCGGCGTCGGCGGCGGCCACGGTCCGCTCTACACGGTCGGCAAGGCGTCGGTCGGGGTGGTGCGTGACTGGCGGATCACCGAACACGTCCGGTTCGGTCTCGGCGGTCTCTATGCGATGAACCGCGTGCCGACAGCGTTGGAGCCGCTTTACGGCGGCGATCCTGACGGGGCGATGATCTTCATGCGGCTAAAGATCGACTGACGGTTTAGGCCCGTCCGGCTTCGACCGGGCGGGCCGGCTGCTCGCCCATATGCCGCACGGCCTCATAGCCGAGCAGAGCCACACCCAGGACGAGCATCAGCCCGCCGGCGATCAGCACCAGGCGAACATGCCGGTGCAGGTGATAAAGCAACTCGCCGATCATCGACGGTCCTGTCATATCTCGGACCGTGCCAGATCGATCCGTTCAGGACATCATACTGCAAAACGCGAGCCTGATGGAGTCCGCGAACGGCGTTCCGTCAGACGAGGCGGCTTTGCACCACGGCCGCGCCGATGAAGCTGGCAAATAGCGGGTGCGGCGCGAACGGACGGCTCTTCAGCTCAGGGTGATACTGAACACCGATGAACCAGGGGTGGTCCGGGCGTTCGACCGTCTCGGGCAGGATGCCGTCAGGCGACAGGCCGGCGAAGACCAGGCCGGCCTTCTGCTCGATCGCCTCGCGATAGTTGATGTTGACCTCGTAGCGGTGGCGATGACGCTCGCTGATCGCGGTGAATCCATAGATTTCCGCGATCTTGGACCCGGCCGTCAGGGTCGAATCATAGGCGCCCAGACGCATGGTCCCGCCCAGATCCCCGCCTTGCTGGCGCAGGACCCGCTGGTTGCCCTGAGTCCATTCGGTCATCAGGCCGACGACCGGCTCGGCAGTCGGCCCGAACTCGGTGGACGAGGCCTTGGGATAGCCGGCCAGGTTCCGCGCCGCCTCGATCACCGCCATCTGCATGCCGAAGCAGATGCCGAAATAGGGGATGTTGCGCTCGCGGGCGAAACGCGCCGCCTCGATCTTGCCTTCCGAGCCGCGCTCGCCGAAGCCGCCAGGCACCAGAACGGCGTGGGCGCCCTGCAGCCGCTCCTCGCAGGCTTCGGGATCGCCCTCGAAGGTGTCGGCCTCGACCCAGTCGATGTTGACCTTGACATTGTTGGCCACACCGCCGTGGTGAAGGGCCTCGATCAGGGACTTATAGGCGTCCTTCAGGACCGTATATTTACCGACAACCGCGATGGTGACTTCGCCATCGGGATGCAGACGTCGGCGAGCGATCTCCTGCCATAGCGACAGATCGGGATCGGGCGCATCGGCGATACCGAAATGGGCCAAGACTTCGCGGTCCAGCCCTTCGCGGTGATAGTCCAGCGGCACGGCGTAGATATCGGCCGAGTCCATCGCCTGGATCACGCCGCTTTCGCGCACGTTGCAGAACAGGCCGATCTTGCGCTTCTCCTCGGGCGGGATCGGGAACTCGCAGCGGCACAGCAGGATGTCCGGCTGAATGCCGATCGAGCGCAACTCCTTAACCGAGTGCTGCGTCGGCTTGGTCTTCATCTCGCCGGCAGTCTTGATGAAGGGCAGCAGCGTCAGGTGGACGAAGCAGGACTGACCGCGCGGCAGGTCCTGGCCCAGTTGACGGATGGCTTCGAAGAAAGGCAGCCCCTCGATGTCGCCGACCGTGCCGCCGATCTCGACCAGGACGAAATCGACCTCCTCGCCGTCATCGGTCAGGGCCTTGGTCAGGCAGAAGGATTTGATCTGGTCGGTGACGTGGGGAATGACCTGGACCGTCGCGCCCAGATAGTCGCCGCGACGTTCCTTCTCCAGGATGGTCGAATAGATCCGGCCGGTCGTGATGTTGTCCGACTTCGCAGCCGATACGCCGGTGAACCGCTCATAGTGACCAAGGTCCAGGTCGGTCTCGGCCCCGTCGTCGGTCACGAAGACCTCGCCGTGCTGGTACGGGCTCATCGTGCCCGGATCGACGTTCAGATAGGGGTCGAGCTTGCGCAGGCGGACCTTATAGCCGCGCGCCTGCAGAAGAGCGCCGAGAGCGGCGGAGGCGAGGCCTTTTCCTAGCGAGGAAACCACGCCGCCGGTGATGAACACATAGCGAGCCATGGGCGGACACCTTACTCCATGATTCGCGAACGGCGCATCGCCCGCTGCGAATCGAACTGTTGATCAAAAGAAGAAAGCGCGCCCTGCGGCGCGCTTTCGGGAAGTCGGGTCGTTCGCCTGACCGTTACCGGGCGGGCCGCTGGGCCGGCGCCGTCGTCGCCGACGGCAGGCTGGCTTCCAGGTCGTCCAGCGAAGGGGCCGTCGGCTGAGCCGGAGCGGCCGGCTGTTGCTGGGTGGGCGCCTGCTGCTGGGTCTGCGGCGTGGTGGCCAGCGAGCCGACGGCGTTGGCGTCGATCACCGAAACCGAAGCGCGGTCCATGTTGCCGACGACGGTCAGGACGATCGTCAGACCGAACAGCAGGAAGGCCAGGATCCAGGTCACCTTCGTGAGCAGGTTGCCGGCGCCGCGCGCCGTCATGAAGCCCGACGGTCCGCCGCCCATACCTAGGGCGCCGCCCTCGGAACGTTGAAGCAGCACCACGCCCGTCAGGGACACGGCGATAATGATGATGGCGACGAGCAGGATGGTCTGGAGCATGGCGTCATTCATGTGGGCGCGGATCTGCGCCGATCAAGCGGCGGCCTCTATCATCGAAGCCGGCCCGGAGCAAACGTCAGGCGGCCGCTTTGACGATGGGCATGAAATCTTCGGCCTTCAGCGACGCCCCGCCGACCAGGGCGCCGCCGACTTCCGGCGTGGCCAGGATTTCCCGCGCGTTCTCGGACTTCACCGAACCGCCGTACAGGATGGGCGCAGTTCGCGCGCTCTCGCCCAACCGCTTGATCATGGCCGCACGGATGGCGGCGTGGACCTCGGCGATCTGTTCCAGTGTCGGCGTCAGACCGGTCCCGATGGCCCAAACCGGCTCATAGGCCACAGCGAAGTCACGTCCGGACAAGCCGGTCGGCAAGGAACCCTCCACCTGTGCGGACACTACGGCGATGGCGTCGCCCGCCTCGCGTTGCTCCAGCGTTTCGCCGACGCAGACGATGGGCTCCAACCCCGCAGAGATGGCCGCCTCGACCTTGGCTGCAACATCCGCATCGGTCTCGCCAAAGGCGTCGCGGCGTTCCGAATGCCCAAGGATCACTACGGTCGCGCCTGCATCGGCCAGCATTTCCGCCGATACCGAGCCGGTGAAGGCGCCGACCGGCTTCTCATGGCAGTCCTGACCGCCCACGGCGACGCCGCTGCCCGCCAGCGCCGCACGCATCCGGTCGATCAGCGGGGCCGGAGGGCACAGGACGACCCTAGGCCCCTGCCCCGCTGCGCCGACGGCGTCCCTTATCGATTCAGCCTGCGCCAAGGCGGCCGACAGGCCATTCATCTTCCAATTGCCGACGATCAACTTCACGGATTGTTTCATGGGCGCCTGTCTAGAAGGCGAAAACCGCGAAGCCAAGGGGCCGCGCCGCAATCCGGACATCATGCCGTCCTTGCAGCAGCGTGCCCGGCCCGACTATACGCGTCGATTGACACCAACATCGGCCCCAATCTCGGCCAGTCTCGGGTTTTCGAATGCTCACCGCCTTCCGCGCCTTCTCTCGATCCAAATGGGCGGCCGCCCTCCTTATCCTGATCGCGATCAGCTTCGTGATCGTTGGCGCGCGGATGGACGTGTTCTCCAACCTGGGTCCCAAGCACGTCATCGACGCGGGCGATCGTTCGATGAACGACTTGGAGTTCCGAACGGCCTTCGATCAGGTGCGCGAACGTCTGCAGCAGCAGGTCGGCCGTCCTCTGACCAACCAGGAATTGGTCGCGGAGAATATTCACACCCGGTTTCTGACCGAGCAGACCCAGCAACTGGGCTTCCTGAACTGGGCCTGGAAGGCGGGCATCCGCCCCGGCAAGGAGCTGATCGTCAAGCAAATCCGCCAGATCCCCGCCTTCTTCAACTCGGTCACCGGCCAGTTCGACCAGCAGGCCTATGAAGCCGCCCTGGCCCAGCAAAACCTGACTCCAGCCATGCTGGAACAGGACCTGCGTGACCAATACGCGACCGAACATTTCGGCGCCGCCGTCTTCGCCGGCGCCCGCGTGCCGCGCATCTATGGCGCGCTTCTGGCCGGCTCGGCCTTCGAAAGCCGCGATGGCCGCTGGTTCGAGGTGACGTCTGCAATGGCGGGCCAGATCCCTGCCCCGACCGACGCCCAACTGAACGCCTTCATCCAGGAAAACGCCGAGCGCCTGCGCGCGCCGGAGTTCCGCATGGTCTCCGTCGTCCTGTTCACGCCTGAAGCCTCGGCCGCGACGCCGATCACGGACGAGCGCATCCGCGAGCGTTTTGAGTTCAAGAAGGACACCTTGGGCAAGCCCGAGACCCGCACCTTCGTCACCCTGACGGCGCCGAACCGCGAAACGGCCCAGAAGATCGCCGCCGCCCTGCGCGCCGGCCAGTCGCCTGCTGACGCCGGCCGCGCTAACAACGTCACCCCCGCGACCTTCGACGCCACGCCCCGCTCGGCCATCGGCGACGCCGCGACCGCCGGCGCTGTGTTCGGCCTGCAAGCCAACCAGGTTTCCGATCCGGTCCAGGCCGGCGTCGGCTTCGCCGTTGCCAAGGTCACCGCCATCCAACCTGCTGCGCCTGCAACGCTGGAGAGCGCCCGCGAAGAGCTGATCCAGGAACTGCGCGCCGAGGACGTGAAGACCCAGACCTACGCCAAGGTCGAGAAGTACGAAGCCGCCCGCACCGGCGGCAAGAACCTGGCCGACGCCGCTCGCGAAGCCGGCGGTCGCGTGGTCGATCTGCCGCCCTTCACTCGCGACGGCAAGCTGCCGAACGGCCAAGCGCTGAACGCCCCGCCGCAGATCTTCGAGACGGCCTGGGGCCTGACCAAGGGCGGCGAAAGCGACGTGATCGACGCGGGCCAAGGCCAGTATTTCGCCGTGCGCGTCAACGACATCCGTCCGGCCTCGCTGCCGACCCTGGCCGAAGTCCGCGAGCCCCTCGCCGCCCAATGGATCCAGCGCGAGACCATGCGTCGCCTGTCCGCCAAGGCCGAGGAACTGACCAGCCGCGTGCGCAATGGCGAGGACATCGCCGCCGTCGCTCGTTCGGTCAATGCGCCCCTGACGGTCCGCACGGGCGTCGTCCGCAACCAGGCCACGCAGGACTCGCTGGGCCAGGGCGTGCTTCAGGGTCTGTTCGGCCAATCCAAGGGCCAGGCCTTCTCGCAACCGGCATCGGAGACGGCCTATGTCGTCGGTCGCGTGGACAACGTCCATGCCGCCAATCCCGCCGTCGCAGGTCCGCTGGCCGAACAGGTTCGTCCGCGCCTGACGCAGGAACTGGTTCAGGCCATGGTCGAGACCTCCTTCGCCGCAGGCGCCCAACGCTCCAAGGCCAAGAACGACCCGGTCCAGGCCCGTTCGGCTCTGGGCCTGTCGGCCGACGCGACGCCCGCAGCCCCGGCGCAATGACAGAGGCTTTATCGGGCGAAGCGGACTTCGACGCCTTCGCCGCCCGCCTTTCGGCCGGTCGGCCGCAGGTGGTGGTGCGCCGGGTCATCGACGATCTGGAAACGCCGGTCTCGGCCTATCTGAAGCTTGGTCGCGACCGGCCTTACGCCTGTTTGCTGGAATCGGTCGAGGGCGGAGCGGTCAAGGGGCGTTACTCGATCCTGACGCTGGATCCCGACGTGGTCTGGCGCTGCCGGTCGAACGCGGCGGAACTGTCGCGCGGCCCGGCCATCGCCGAAGGTCGGTTCATCCCCGAACCGCTGCCGACGCTGCAGTCGCTGCGCGCCTTAATCGCCGCTTCGAAGTTCGACCTGCCCGAAGGTCTGCCGCCAATGGCCGCCGGTCTGTTCGGCGTGTTCGGCTACGACATGGTGCGGCTGCTTGAGCCGTTGGGTGCGCCCAATCCCGATCCGCTCGATCTACCGGACGCCGTACTGACCCGGCCGTCACTGGTCTCGATCTTCGATTCCGTTCGCCACGAGATCGTACTGGTGTCGGCGGCCTATCCCGATGCCGGAATTGACGCCCGCGAGGCCTTCGACGCCGCCGTAGCCCGACTAGACGCCTTCGAGACGGCTCTGCGTGAACCTCTGCCCGTCCGCGCCGCGCCGCAGGAAACCCCGACGCCGGCCTTCACCTCTCCCGTCGATGAGGCAGGGTTCGGCGAGATGGTCGCCAAGGCCAAGGACTATATCGGCGCCGGCGACATCTTCCAGGTCGTGCTCAGCCACCGGTTTTCAGCGCCCTGGACCGAGGATCCGTTCGCCTTCTATCGGTCCCTTCGTCGCCAGAACCCCTCGCCCTATCTGTTCTATCTGAACTTCGAGGGCTTCCAACTGGCCGGCTCCAGCCCCGAAATCCTGGTTCGGCTGAAGGACGGCGAGGTCACCATCCGCCCTCTGGCCGGCACCCGCATGCGCGGCGCGACGCCCGAGGCGGATAAGGCGCTGGAAGTCGAACTGTTGGCCGATCCCAAGGAACGCGCCGAACACCTGATGCTGCTGGACCTGGGCCGCAACGATGTCGGTCGGGTCGCTGCACCCGGCACGGTCGAGGTGACCGAGAGCTTCGTCGTCGAACGCTATAGCCAGGTCATGCACATCGTCTCGAACGTGCGCGGCAAGGCCGACCCCAAGCTGGACGCGGTGGATACGCTGCTGGCCGCCCTGCCCGCCGGCACCCTGTCGGGCGCTCCCAAGGTGCGGGCGATGGAGGTCATCGACGAACTGGAGAGCGAGAAGCGCGGCGTCGGTTACGGCGGCGGCGTCGGCTATATCTCGGCCGGCGGCGAGGCGGACATCTGCATCACTCTGCGCACCGCCCTGTTCGCCGACGACCGGATTTTCGTCCAGGCCGGCGCCGGCGTGGTCGCCGACAGCGATCCAGCGGCCGAATACGCCGAGACCCAGCACAAGGCGCGTGCACCGATGCGGGCCGCCGACGACGCCTGGCGCTTCCGCACCGGCAATCGCTAGCGCGTAACGGTCATCGTCGGGTCGTCGAAGTGCACACCAGGGCCGACGATGACGACGCCCGCCATCAGCACGGCCGCCGTCGCGGCGAATGCAGCGGCGCCCAAGGCGGCGACGGGGCTGGGCCTGGTCTCGACCACAATCAGCTTCGCCTTGGCGGCGGCGATCTTGGCGGCAATGTCTTTTTCAGCGGCGAGTTTCACAGCCGCATTTATCCCCGGGTCGGGTTAAAATGCGCTTTACCGCCGCGCCCGCTTGGCGCGGACGCCCGTCAAGCCTAGAAGCCAAGCCATGATCCTCGTCGTCGATAACTACGACAGCTTCACCTACAACCTCGTCCACTACCTCGCGGAGTTGGGCGCGCCGACGCATGTGGTGCGCAACGACGACCTGACGGTGAACGAGGCGTGGGCGCTGAACCCCGCCGCCGTGCTGTTGTCGCCCGGCCCCTGCGCGCCGGATCAGGCCGGGATATGCCTGCCGCTGATCACGACCGCGCCGGCTTCGATGCCGATCCTGGGCGTCTGCCTGGGCCACCAGGCGATCGGTCAGGCCTTTGGCGGCGACGTGATCCGCGCCAAGACCCTGATGCACGGCAAGACCTCGCCGATCCTGCACGAAGGCCAGAGCGTCTTCGCCGGCCTGCCCTCGCCGTTCACCGCCACCCGCTATCATTCCCTCGCCGTGAAGCGCGAGACCCTGCCCGACTGTCTGGAGGTCACATCCTGGACCGCCGACGGCGAGATCATGGGTCTTCAGCACCGCACCCGCCCGATCCACGGCGTGCAATTCCACCCGGAATCCATCGCCACCGAACACGGCCACGACATGCTGGCCAACTTCCTAGAGATCGCCGGCGTGAAGCGCCTCGCGGCCGCCTGACGGTGGGGGAAGGATTCAAGCCGATCCTCGCCCGACTGGTCGAGGGCCAGCCGCTGACGTCGCAACAGGCGCACGACTTCTTCGCCGCCTGCCTGCGCGGCGAGCCGACCCCGTCGCAAGTCGCCGCCGCCGTCACCGCCATGCGGATGCGCGGCGAGACGGTGGACGAAATCGCCGCCTTCGCCGGCGCCATGCGTGAGGCGGCGCTGACGCTGGATCATCCGTACGAGGTCATCGACACCTGCGGCACCGGTGGCGACGGTCAGCACACCTACAACATCTCCACCGCCGCCGCTCTCGTTTTGGCTGGTGCGGGCCTGAAGGTCGCCAAACACGGCAACCGGGCGATGTCTTCGAAATCAGGCTCTTCGGACGTTTTATCGATCCTGGGCGTGAACCTGATGGCGGATCAGGCCCAACAGAGGAAGGCGCTGGACGAGGCCGGAATCTGCTTCCTGTTCGCCCCTGCCTATCACGGGGCCATGCGTCATGTCGGGCCGGTTCGGGCCGAGATCGGTTTCCGCACCGTTTTCAATCTGTTGGGACCGCTTTCAAATCCAGCGCAAGCGAAGCGTCAGGTCATGGGTGTCTACGATCCCCGCCTGCTAGAACCTCTGGCCGAAGTTTTGGGTCGGCTGGGCGCGATACGGGCCTGGACCGTTCACGGACAGGGTCTGGACGAACTGGCGACCTCTGGATCGACAGAAGTCGCGGAATGGAAGGACGGCGCCGTCCGTCGCTTTCAAGTCACGCCCGAGGACGCCGGCCTGCCCCGCGCCTCCATCGCAGACATCCGTGGCGGCGACGCCGAGGAGAACGCCGTCGCCCTGCGCGCCCTGCTGGCGGGCGCGGCCGGACCCTACCGCGACATCGTGCTGCTGAACGCCGCCGCCGCCCTCGTGGTATCGGACCGGGCGACTGACCTTGCCGAAGGCGCCGTCCTCGCCGCCGCCGCCATAGATAACGGCCGGGCCGCCGAGGCCCTGGAGCGTTTGGCCCACATCACCTCCACGCCGCTGGAAAGCGAAGACCCCGCATGACCGACGTTCTGGACCGCATCGCCGCCTACAAGCGCGAAGATGTCGCCGCTCGCAAGGCCGCGACCTCGCAGGATGCGATCGAGGCGCTGGCCCGCACCGCTTCGGCTCCGCGTGGTTTCCGCGCCGCACTTGAGCGTGTGGTAGAAGAGACCGGCCGTCCCGCCCTGATCGCCGAGATCAAGAAGGCCAGTCCGTCCAAGGGCCTGATCCGTCCCGACTTCGACCCGCCGGCCTTGGCCCGCGCTTATGAAGCCGGCGGCGCTGCGTGCCTTTCGGTCTTGACCGACGGCCCCAGTTTCCAGGGCGATGACGCCTATCTGGGCCAGGCTCGTGATGCAGTCGCTCTGCCCTGCCTGCGCAAGGATTTCCTGGTCGATCCTTGGCAGGTCGCCGAGAGCCGCGCCCTGGGCGCCGACTGCATCCTGATCATCCTGGCCATGGTCGATGATCGGCTGGCTGCAGAACTGCTGGCCGAGGCGGAGCGCTTCGGCATGGACGCCCTGATCGAAACGCACGACGAGGAAGAGATGGCGCGCGCCTGTGCGCTTGGCGGCGATCTGGTCGGGGTCAACAATCGGTCGCTGCGCACCTTCGAGGTCGATCTGGAGGTGACCGAGCGCCTGTCGATGCTCAGTCCCGTTCGCGCCCTGCTGGTCGCCGAAAGCGGCATCTTCACCTGTGAGGACGTCGAACGCGTCTCGGCCGCCCATGCCCAGGCCATTCTGGTCGGCGAGAGCCTGATGCGTCAGGCGGATGTCGAGGCGGCGACGCGGCAACTGCTGGCGGCCTGATCGCCTTCCTCGCGTCACGCGGCGTCCCAAGGGCGCTGTTAAGTTGACATTAGGAAGGAACACTTACAGAACATCGACAAATGTTCACGGCCCGTTCCGATTCGTCGGCGGGCGCATGAGGGCCTGGCGATGCTCACGCGCAAGCAGCACGAACTGTTGATGTTCATCCACGAACGGATTCAGGAGACGGGCGTCTCCCCCTCGTTCGACGAGATGAAGGAGGCGCTGGACCTGGCGTCCAAGTCGGGCATTCACCGGCTGATCACGGCGCTGGAGGAGCGCGGCTTCATTCGCCGCCTCGCCCACCGCGCCCGCGCCTTGGAAGTGACCAAACTGCCCGAGCAGGCCACCGCCGGCGCACCACGTGGCCGGGCCGGGTTCAAGCCCGACGTGATCGAAGGCGGCGGCGGCCGCGCCCTGGCGCCGCTTGCGGCCAATGACACCCGAGAGCTGCCGCTGATGGGCAAGATCGCCGCCGGCACGCCGATCGACGCCATAGAGCACGAGACGGCGCGCTATCCTGTTCCCGAATCCATGCTGGGCTCGGGCGAACATTATCTGCTTGAGATCGAAGGCGATTCGATGATCGAGGCGGGCATTCTGAACGGCGACATGGTGGTCATCAAATCGACCGACAACGCTTCCTCAGGCGAAATCGTGGTGGCGCTGGTCGAAGGCGAACATGCGACGCTGAAGCGGCTGCGCAAGAAGGGCGCGTCCATCGCGCTCGAGCCCGCCAACCGCAACTACGAAACAAAGATCTACGGCTCGGATCAGGTCGCCGTTCAAGGCAAACTGGTCGGCCTCATGCGCCGCTATCACTGACGTCCGGGTTCGGCTGGCGTGTCCAGGGGCGGTCGCCCCGCACGTCGGCCGTCCAGACGGCGCGCCAACGGTGTGGTTCGACCGCACTGTCACGCCATAACTCCACCGCACCGCCTCTAGCGAAATCAACGCCGTCGAGTAGCAGGCGATCCTTGCAGACGCTCGGGATCGACGTGACGACCGCACGCACGCTGATGACGGTGGCGGCGCCGCATAAGGCCTCCATCTGGTCCTGACTGGGAGCCTTGCGTCCCCACCAGATCGCTACAGGCCCTTGGTTAGCCTCTGGACGACAAGAAAAGCGCTCGCAAGCCCAGCCCGTCTCAGGCCGATCCGTCATGGTCAGGCCGCGCCGCCGCGACCACAGATCGACGGCGAATTCTCGTACGCCGGGCCTCACGACAACCGCCTCCTTTTCGCGATGAAATGCGGCGTTTGTTCCCCCGTCGCCGATCCACAGATCCGGCGTCGGTACGCGCGGCCAGAACAGCACGGCGGCCGCCAGCGGCAGGCCCAGCCACCTCAGTCGTCCCTGCCACAGACAGACGAACAGCACCCCCAGGAAAGCGATCGGCAGGACATAGTCCGGCGCGCTGGCCACCGTCCGCACCGCCCCCGGAAGCCCCGCCGTCCAGGTTCCGATCGCCAGCATCAGATCGACGCCCCATCCCGCAACCGCCAGGAAAGGCCCGCCTAGCCCCAGCGGCTCCAACGCCGCGCCGATGGCCAGGGCCGGCATCAGGATGAAGTCCGCGACTGGCGACGTGCCCAGGTTCGCCAACAGCCCGTACATTGCCGTGCGATTGAAATGCTGCATGGCGAACGGCCCTGTCGCCAGGCCCGCCACGACGCTGGCCGCCACGGCCGCCGTCAGCCAGCCGCCGAACCGCTGGATCGCCAGGATCGGCCACGGGGCGGAAATCTCTCGCGTCCGCTTGGGCCAGGCTTCGACCAGAGCGACCAAGGCTGCAGTCGCCGCGAAGGACATCTGAAAGCCCGGCGTGACGATGGCTTCGGGCTGGATGGCCAGAACGATGAAGGCTGCGACCGCCAGCCCGTGCATCGTCACCGCCTGCCGATCCAGCAGGATGGCCAGAAAGGCGATTGAGGCGGTGATGGCCGCCCGCTCGGCCGGCGGCGGCGCGCCCGACACCACCAGATAGACGCCGACCGCCGTCAGCCCGGCCACCGCCGCGACCTTCTTGCCGGGAACGCGCAGCGCCAGCCAAGGCCAAGCCGCCACGCCCAGCCGCACGGCGAAGAAGACGAAACCGCCGACGATAGCCATGTGCAGACCCGACACCGACAGGATGTGCGCCAAGCCGGAATCCCGCATCACGTCCATGTCTTCCTGGCTGATCCAGGTCTCGTGGCTGGTGGTCATGGCGGCGGCGATCCCGCCCGTTCTTTCGCCCAGGCGCGCCACGATCCGTTCCGCCAAGGCATAACGAGCGCCATTCACCGCCATCGCCAGCCTCAATCGCCAGGGTGCCGGCGCCAGATCGGCCGCGCGCGTCTCTCCCAATGCGAAGGCCACGCCGCCCATGCCCTGGAAGAAGGCGTTGCGGCCGAAATCATAGGCGCCGGGGCTGGCCGGCGCCGGTGGCGGATTGAGGATGCCGAACAGGCAGATCGCATCGCCGGGTCTTGGCGGCTCGCCCCGCACCGTCGCCCGCAACCGCACCGGGGTCTGCTCGGGTGTCAGCCCGCGTATCCAGACGGGCGCGATCACGATCCGCGCGCCCCTCTGGCCAGGACTGTCGACGTCCACGACCCAGGCCTCGATCACGGTGGGTTCGCTCAATGCCGGCGCGATCGGTGCTGCGATCATTTCGGTGCGGACCTTGGCGGCCGCCAAACCGCCAGCGACACAGGCCAGCATCAGCAGCGGCGAGGTCAGACGCCGCGCCCATCCCCGCCGCCTCGCCGCAATCCAGGCTGCAAAGGCGACGACGGCGCCCAGCAACAGCGGCCACAACGCCGGCTCGGAGCGCAGCGAAAAATAGACTGCGGCGCCGGCGCCGAATGCGACCGGCGCCCACAACCGCCATCGCAACGTCTGCGCCGCGACCTGGTCGTCCAACCAGGCGCGCAATCGCGCACCAGGGGTAGGCTTTGCCGCGTCGGAGCGTATAAGGGCCTCGCTTACGGACCCCTCCCCTATGACCTCACCTTCCTCGACTGTCGTCACCCGCTTCGCCCCCTCGCCGACAGGCTATCTGCATATCGGCGGAGCGAGAACCGCTTTGTTCAACTGGCTATACGCCAAGCGACACGCTGGGCGTTTCCTGATCCGCGTCGAAGATACCGACCGCGAACGTTCGACCGACGAGGCTGTCAAGGCCATCTTCGACGGCCTCAGCTGGCTGGAACTGTTCGCCGACGAAGAACCAGTCTTCCAGTTCAGCCGCGCCGACCGCCATCGGGAGGTGGTGGATCAACTGCTCGAAACCGGCCACGCCTATCGCGACTTCACCTCTGCCGAGGACACCGGCCGTCTGCGCGACGAGGCCAAGGCCGAGAAGCGCACCTTCGAATCCTTGTGGCGCGACCGCACACCCACGGTCGACGACCTTGCCCTGCCCCACGTCGTGCGCTTCCGCCGACCCAAGGCGACGACCGTCACCGTGGCCGACGAGGTCCAGGGATCGGTCATCTGGTCGACCGACGATCTGGACGACCTGGTCCTGCTGCGCTCGGACGGCGCGCCGACCTATAATCTCGCCGTCGTCGTGGACGATCACGACATGGGGGTGACCCATGTCATCCGAGGCGACGACCACCTGAACAACGCCGCCCGCCAGAGCCTGGTCTATGACGCTCTGGGCTGGACGCGTCCGATCTTCGCGCACATCCCGCTCATCCATGGTCCCGACGGAGCCAAGCTGTCAAAGCGCCATGGCGCCCAGGCGGTGCATGAATACGCCGAGATGGGCTATTTGCCCGAGGCGATGCGCAACTATCTGGCCCGCCTGGGCTGGGCGCATGGCGACGACGAACTGTTCAGCGACGCCCAGGCCGTAGAATGGTTCGACCTCGCCGGCATCGGCAAGGCCCCGGCCCGGCTGGACTTCGACAAGCTGGCCCACGTCAACGCCCACTGGCTGCGCCTTGCGGACGACGAACGTCTGTCCAAGCTGACGCTGGACGCACACCTTCAGCGCGGACACATTCTCGCCGAGGCGGACGAGACCCGGCTTCAACGCGCCATGCCCTTCGTCAAGGATCGCGCCAAGACGGTGCTAGACTTGGCTGAGCAGACGGCTTTCGTGCTGAAGACCCGGCCGCTGATCCTCGACGAAAAGGCCCAGACCCTGTTGTCGGGCGACACGCTGGAGCGCTTGGGCCGCCTGCGCGACCGGCTGGCGCTGTTCCAGTCCTGGGACGTTTTCGCGCTGGAGGCGGAACTCAAGGCCTTCGCCGAATCCGAGGGCGTCGGCTTCGGAAAAATCGGCCCGCCGATGCGTGCGGCCCTTACCGCTGGGTCAACATCACCTGATATTGCGCGAACTTTGTCGGCTCTTGGGCGCGACGAAAGTCTCGGGCGCTTGGATGATGCGCTGCAACAGACTAAGTGATCACCCACAAACCAAAAAGCGGCCGACGCCTCCCCGCGCCTGGACGTATGATGCAAAGGGGCATTCATGACTGAACAAGCCAAAACCGCCGGCTCGGCGACCCTGTCCTTCGAGGACAAGACCATCGAGTTGCCGGTCCTTTCGGGCTCCACCGGCCCGGACGTCATCGACATCCGCAAGCTCTATGCGGGAACGGGCGCCTTCACCTTCGATCCCGGCTTCACCTCCACGGCCGCTTGCGAATCGGCCCTGACCTATATCGACGGCGACGCCGGCGTGCTGCTGCACCGTGGCTATCCCATCGACCAGCTGGCGTCGAAATCGAACTTCGTCGAGGTCTGCCACCTGCTGCTGCACGGCGAACTGCCGACCGCCGCGCAGTACGAGAAGTTCGAGAACAGCATCACCACCCACACGATGCTGCACAGCCAGTTCGATCGCTTCTTCGAAGGCTTCCGCCGCGACGCCCACCCGATGGCGATCATGGTCGGCACCGTCGGCGCGCTCTCGGCCTTCTATCACGACAGCCTGGACATCCATGACCCGGTGCAACGCGACATCTCGGCCATCCGCCTGATCGCCAAGATGCCGACGATCGCGGCCCGCGCCTACAAATACCACATCGGTCAGCCGTTCGTGTCGCCGCGCAACGACCTGTCCTATGCCGAGAATTTCCTGCGCATGTGCTTCGCCGTGCCGGCCGAGGATTATCACGTCGATCCGGCCCTGGTGCGCGCCATGGACCGCATCTTCACCCTGCACGCCGACCACGAGCAGAACGCCTCGACCTCGACCGTGCGCCTCGCCGGTTCGTCGGGCGCCAATCCGTTCGCCTGTATCGCCGCCGGCATCGCTTGCCTGTGGGGCCCGTCGCACGGCGGCGCCAACGAAGAGGCGCTGACCATGCTGAAACAAATTGGCACCCCGGAAAACATCCCAGAGTTCATCCAGGGCGTGAAGGACCGCAAATACAAGCTGATGGGCTTCGGTCACCGGGTGTACAAGAACTACGATCCGCGCGCCAAGGTCATGCAGCAGTCGGCCTATGAAGTCCTGGCCGCGACGGGCCGCGAGAACGACCCGCTGTTCCTGGTCGCCAAGGAACTGGAAAAGGTCGCCCTGTCGGACGAATACTTCACCTCGCGCAAACTGTTCCCGAACGTCGACTTCTATTCGGGCATCACCCTGTCGGCGATGGGCTTCCCCACCACCATGTTCACCGTCCTGTTCGCCCTGGCCCGCACCGTGGGCTGGATTTCGCAGTGGCAGGAAATGATGGCCGATCCCTCGCAGAAGATTGGTCGCCCGCGTCAGCTCTATACGGGTCCGACCGAGCGCGACTACGTGCCGATCGAACAGCGCGGCTGATCCACGAAACTGAAATGAAGAACGCCGGGGAGCCATCCCCGGCGTTTTTCTTGGCCGTCAGACCAGCTTCAGATCGGCGAACCGCGCGGCCAGGTCATCCAGGTCGCGGTGCATGTGGGCCACGCCGATAGCGGCGGCGCCCAGAGCCATGTCGTCGCCCTCCACGGCCATGGACAGGGCCAGGCCCTGGTCGATCGGCCCCATTGGCTGTGCGGCCTTGCCTCGCGACAGGGCCTCCAGCTGCTCCACCGCACGCCCCGCATCCTGAGACCAGGGATCCAGCCGCGCGCCTGCCCCCTCGGCCTGAAAACCACGCCCCAGGATGACGATGTCGCTGCGCACCCGCCAGAAGGCGCGCGCCAAGGCGGCCCGGTCGGCGGTCTCACGCTGGGGTCCAGGCAGATCGATCACGTTCTTGGCCGCCTGACCCAGCGCATCCAGCCGTCGTTTCAGATCGGCATGGCGGCGGGTGATTTCGGACGCGTCCGCAGGATCGCCTTTGGATATCAGGCCCAGCAGCGCCGCCGCTTCCCCCGCCGCCTCGCGGGCCTGCAACTTGAACGACTGACGGGCGTGGCGTGGAAACAGCGCCAAGATGGCCATCACGCCGACGCCGCTGCCGACCAGGATTTCCATCACGCGGTCCAGCGCCAGCGAGGCGGGCCCTTCCGCTCCGGCCCCTCCGGCGATGACGATGGTCGCCGTCACAGGTGCGATCTTCAGCCAGGGCCGCCCGGCGCCCAGGAAGGCCAGAACCGCCGTGGACGCGGCGATGCTGAGCGCCATGCTCTCCATCCCCGGCGGCCGTAGGAAAGCGAAGATCGCACCGGCCAAAGCGCCGGTCACCGTCCCGATTGCCCGGTCGCGCGCGATGTTCAGGACCCCGCCCCTGACGCTGGCCTGAATCACCACAATGGCGGAGATCACGCTCCAATAGGGGTGCGGCAGATCCAGCCAGGTGGCGAGATAGAGCGCTGCCATGGCGCCGAACGCCATCTGAAGCGCGGCCCGGACTTCTGCGGCCCGTCGGGGACTGAGCGCTCTAGCCACCGTCAGATCCGCCGCATCCAGCGGTCCAATGCGGCGCTGACCAGGTCCGGCGCCTCGATCGGCGTCAGGTGACCACATCCCGGCGCGACGACCAGTTCGGCATCCCAGGCCAATTCCGCCATCTGGCGATGCACCGCCAGGGGCGTGATCGCGTCCACCTCCCCGCACAGGACCAGGATCGGCCGAGTGAAGGCGCGCAACACCGCGTCGCCGTCTTTCCGCGTCAAGGCATTCTGTCGCAGGAAGACCTCCAACCCCAGCCGTTGGGTCATGGCGCGCACACGTTCGGTCATCTCGGGGTCGGCAGCATGTGCGGGACTCAGATAGGCCCGCATCATCCGGTCGCCCATGCCAAGGAATCGTCCCGATGCCGAGGCCAGCCGGCTGAGCGTCTGCCGCTCCGTCGCCTTCTCGGGCGAATCGACCCGAATGGATGTGTCCATCAGGGCAAGCCGTTCGATCTGCTCGGGGGCCTGCCTCAGCATTTCCTGAGCGACATAGCCGCCCAACGAGAAGCCCGCGACGGAGAATCGGTCGGGTGCAATGGAGAACACCGCCGCCGCCAGGGCCGCCATGGTCTCGCCCTGCGTGATGTCGGCGACCCGGATGTCATAGGTCGGAGACAGGGCCGCCACCTGATCGCGCCACAGGTCTGCGTCGTTCAGCAGCCCCGGGATCAGAACCAGACAGGGCCGCTCCATGGTTCAGCCCGCCGTCCCGACCGTCGCCTTCGCAGCGATCACGCGCAGCACGGCATCGGCCGCCAGTTCCGACGGGTCCAGCCCGCCGCGCCCCATTAAATCCAGGGCCGCCGTCTGGCGTCGCGCCTGTTCGGTCGCCATAGCCGGATCAGTCAGCAACCGACCGACCGCCGCAGCCAGGATGGCCGGGGTGGCTTCATGCTGGATGAACTCAGGCGCGATCCGGTCGTCGGCGGCGACGTTGAACAGGGTGATGTGTTTCGCCGTCACCAACCGCTTCATCAACTGATAGCTCAACCCGTCGATCTTGTAGGCGATGACCATGGGGGCGCCGGCCAGGGCCAGTTCGGTGGAGACCGTGCCGCTGGTGGCCAGGGCGGCCGTCGCGGCGCGCATGGCATCGTACTTTTCGGCCTCGTCCACCAGATGCACCCGAAACGGCCAGGCGGCGACCCTTCCAGCCACA
This sequence comes from Brevundimonas sp. AC546, assembly GCF_979258305.1. NCBI lineage: Bacteria > Pseudomonadati > Pseudomonadota > Alphaproteobacteria > Caulobacterales > Caulobacteraceae > Brevundimonas > Brevundimonas sp. AC546. The sequence continues at coordinate 507,250 of NZ_OZ409849.1, read as the reverse complement.
TCCTTGGCCACCGTCCCGGCGGCGACAACGGCGAGTTCCAGCGTTGGATCGATGGCCTTCAACTTGCCGATCGCCGCCTCATAGACAGGCGTCATCCGCGTGATCTCGCTGGGGCGGCTGCCCGGAAGCACCAGCAGCAGTTTGGTGTCGGCGGCGATGCCGCGTCGCGCACGGAAGGCCGCACCGTCGGCATCCTCTACATCGACGTGCAGGGCGGAAGAGCCGACCACGGTCGTCGACAGCCCTTCCCGCTCGAACCATGGCGCGTCGAAGCTGTAGAGGGCCAGCAGATGATCCACCGCACCCGCCAGCGTCCTGGCCCGGCCCGGCCGTGACGCCCACACCTGCGGCCCGACGTATTTGATCAGAGGCACGTCCGGTCGCGCGGCGCGGATGGCCTTGGCGACACGGATCGTAAAGCCCCAACTGTCGATCAGGACCACGGCGTCAGGTCTTTCTCGTTCGGCCAGGGCCGCCGTCTCGGCGACGCGACGTTTGACCTTGCCATAAGCGCGCAAGCCCTCGATCCAGCCTAGGATCGACAGTTCGGCGATGTCGAACGGGCTGACGACACCCTCGGCCGCCATCCGTGGACCGCCGACGCCGACGAAGGTCACGTCCGCGCCTAGCCGCGTCTTCAGGGCCTTGGCGAGACCGGCGCCGAGCGCATCGCCCGAGGCCTCGGCCGCCACCAGCATGATCTTCAGCGAACGGCTCATCGCGCTTCGCCCCAGACAAACAGGCCCAAGCGGTCCGCCGCCGCGATGATGGCTGCGCGGTCGATCAGGATCAGGCGTCCCGCCACCCCCCCGATGCCCGCCAGGCCCGCCGCCGCAGCCATCTCGACCGTGCGTGGACCGATCACCGGCATGTCCACCCGCAGGTCCTGGATCGGCTTGGGCGCCTTGCCCAGCGCGCCCTTGCGGTCATTCGCAGAGCCGCGCAGATCGGCAGGTAACCCCGCGACCCGGCTCAGCATGGCGTCGGTCCCTTCCTGAGCCTCGACCGCCAGCACCAGGCCATCACACACGACCGCGCCCTGACCGATGTCCAGTTCACCCGATTTTTCAGCAACGTGCAGCGCTTTCTTCAGGTCAGCCAACTGTTTCTGCGTCGGCGACACGCCCCCCAACGAACCGGCGGCCAGCGTCTCTCCACCCAAGATATCGTCGGCGCCCTCGACGGCGAAGCCCTCGGCCTCGAACACCGACAGGATCTTGCGCAGCAGGGCGTCGTCGCCTTTGGTCGCCGCCGCCACGATGCCGGGCAACAGGGTCGCGCCCTTGAAATCTGGCTTCAGCGTCTTGAAATCGGGCCGATTGACGATGCCCGCCAGACAGACGGTCGTGCAGCTCTCGGTCTTCAGCGCCTTCAGGATGGCGCCGATCTGGGCCATGCCGAACTCGGCGCCCGGCCAGCGGATCAGGTGGGGATCGGCGAACCCGGCCAGTCGGATCAGGAAGACCGGCCGCCCCTCGACGTCGCACCGCGCCGCCACCGCCGCCGGCAGGTCGCCGCCGCCGGCGATCAGGCCCAGCTTGCCGGAACCGGTCATTCCGCGTTCGGCAGGCACAGCGGACGCCGCCCGCCGTCGCGGATGAAGGCGATGATCTCCATGATCTCGGGCAGATCGGCATAGGTTTGAGCCACGCCGTCGATCCGACCCGCGAACTCGCCCTGCCCCTCGAACAGGTCGCGATACGCCGCCAGAAGACGCCGCACCTGGTCCTTGTCATAGCCCTTGCGCTTCAGCCCGATCAGGTTCAGCCCGCGCAAACGCGCATGATTGCCCCAGGCCGAGCCATAGGGGATGACGTCGCGGGTCACGGCCGCCAGGCCGCCGATGATCGCCCCCTGCCCTACACGCCCATTTTGATGCACGGCGCACAGACCGCCCAGGAAGACTTTGTCCCCAACCTGAGCATGACCGCCCAGGGTGGCGTTGTTGGCCATGACCACATTGTTTCCGACCACGCAGTCGTGGCCGACGTGGGCGCCGGTCATGAACAGGTTGTTGGCGCCCACTACGGTCACGCCCGCGCCCTGTGGCGTGCCCCGGTTGAAGGTGCAGTGCTCGCGAATCAGGTTGTTCTCGCCGATCTCCAACCGCACCGGCTCGCCCTTGTAGCCGTTGTGCTGCGGATCGCCGCCGATGACCGTGAACGGGTGGATCACCGTCCCGGCGCCGACCGTCGTGTCCTGCTGAACCACCACATGGCTGACCAGACGCACGTTGTCGCCCAGCACCACGTTCGGTCCGACCGTGCACCAGGGCCCGACCTGAACCCCGTCAGCCAGGGTCGCCGTGGCGTCGATCAGGGCGGTCGGGTGGATGGTCATCAGGCCGCAGGCTCCGGCGCTGGAACGGGCACGGTCACGACCATGGCCATGAATTCGGCCTCAGCCGCCAGTTTCCCGTCGATGAAGGTCTCGCCCCGGAATTTGTAGGCGTCGCCGCGCGCCTTGATCACCTTGACCTCCATGCGCAACTGGTCGCCCGGCCGCGCCGGCTTGCGGAAACGCACGCCGTCGATCGACATGAACATGATGACCTTGTCGGCTACGGCCACGTCCAGCGTCTTGGACATCAGCAACGCACCGGTCTGGGCCATGGCCTCGACGATCAGGACGCCCGGCATGACGGGATCGATCGGGAAATGGCCCTGGAAGAAGGGCTCGTTGTGGGTGACGTTCTTGATGCCGACGATCGAGGTGCGCGGCACGAAGGCTTCGGCCTTGTCCACCAGCAGGAAGGGATAGCGGTGCGGCAGCCGCCGCATCACCTCGGCGTAATCGATCTTGCCGTCTTCGCTCATCCCTATGATTCCTTTGGTGCCTTCTTTGAAGAGGCCTGTTTGGCGAGCCAGATCGTCTCGCGCAAGAACTGTCGGATCGGACGCGCCGGATATCCGGACCAGGTTTCGCCCGCCGGAATGTCGGCCAGCACGCCCGCGCCGGCCGCGACCCGAGCGCCCTCGCCGATGGTGATGTGGTCGCCGATGCCCGCCTTGCCGCCGAAGATGACGTTGTCGCCGCTGGTGACTGAACCCGAAATACCGGTATTCGCAGCCATCAGATTGTTGCGCCCGATGACGCAGTTGTGGCCGACCATGACCAGATTATCGATCTTGGTGTTCTCACCGATGACCGTGTCGTCATAGGCGCCGCGGTCGATGCAGGAGTTGGCCCCGACCGTCACCCCGTCCTGCAGGATCACGCGACCCAACTGCGGAATGTCCATGGCGCCGGCGGCCGTGCCCGTCGCGCCGAAACCGGCCTCGCCAATGCGGGCGCCGGCATACAGCTTCACCCGATCGCCGATCAGGGCGAAGCCGACCGTGACGTTCGACCCGACGACGCAGTCCCGGCCGATCTGCACACCCGGCGCGATGACACTGCTGGCGCCGATGCGTGACCCACGCCCAATACGGACGCCCTTGCCCAGGATCGCGCCCGGTTCGACCACGACGCTGTCGTCCTCGGCCGCTTCGTCGCGCGTGATCGCCGCGTCGAGCGTGATGGGTCGATGCAGCAGAAGCGACGCCTTGGCCCAGGCGGCCTGAGGCGTTCGCGAGACGATTACGGCGGCCCCTTCAGGTGCCGCTTCGATAGCCTCGGCCGGCACTATGACGCAACCGGCCTTTGTCGCCGTCAGGGCCGAGGCGAACTTGCGGTCGCCCAGAAACGCGATCGCGCCCCCGTCCGCAGAGGACAAGGGCGCGACGGAGGCGATCATGCGATCCCCGCCCCGCGCGACCTCGCCGCCGATCTGTGCCGCCAGTTCGGCGACGCTGAGGGGCGACAGGGTTTCGAAGAAGCGAGGATCCGGCATCGGCGGCGGCTTAGTTGGCGGCCGCCGGTTGAGCTTGCGTCTGAGCCGGCACCGGAAGGCGGTTGAAGCTCAGGGTCGGCAGGGCGGTGTTCAGACGCTGGATAGCCATGTCGGTGACGTCCATGGCCGGGTTCATCATGAAGACGCTCTCACGGTCCAACAGCAGGCCGCAGCCCTTCTCTTGATACAGGGCGGTCAGGATCGGCGAGACGGCTTCGGTGATGGCCTGGCGCTGCATACCCAGGGTGTAGCGCAGTTCGTTTTCACGGGTGGATTCCAGCTGCTGAGCTTCCTGAGCGCGCTGTTGCAGAGCCTGACGGCGCTGTTGCAGTTGATCGGCCGGCAGGCTGGCGCCCGACGTTTGAAGCTGCTGGGCTTCGGTCTGAATCTGCGTGGCATAGGGTTGCAGTTCGCCCTGAACTTCCTGAGCCAGCTGCTGCATGCGGGCTTCGACCGCCTGACCGGCTGCCGATTGAGCCAGCAGACGCGCGTTGTAATAGACGCAGACGCCAGGGATGACCGGGCCGGGGTTGGCCGGCGCTGCGGCCTGCTGCGCCGAAGCGGCGGTGGCGATGAGCGAAGCGGCGGCGGTCGCCGCGATGATCAGAGCTTTCATAGGGTTTCCTCGTGCGGTCGAAAAAGCCGCGATTAGAACTGGGTGGAGGTCGAGAAGCGGAAGGATTCCGTCTTGTCGTAGTCTTCCTTGGACAGGACCTTAGAGATGTCGAAGCGGATCGGTCCCATCGGCGACTTCCAGTGAATGCTGATGCCCGCCGACGCCCGCAGCGACAGCTCATCGGCGATATTGGTGTTCTCGGTGCCTGTGGACGTCAGCTTGTATCGATCGTCCAGCACGCCCAGCGTGCCCACGTCTGCAAACAGCGAAGTCTTGATGCCGTACTGCTCAGGCAGATAGTTCGGCAGAGTCAATTCGACCGTGCCGATGGCGTAGAAGTTGCCGCCCAGTGCGTCAGTTGTGTTCAGGTCGCGAGGGCCCATACCGGCCGTCTCGAAACCACGGAAGCTGTTGCCGCCCTTGAAAAAGCGGTCGTTGATGCGGATCGGATCGCCGTTCCAGCCGCTGACGTAGCCCGTCGAACCTTGGACACTGACGATCCAGGCAGGTGTGAAGCCATAGTACCAGCTGGCGTCAGCCTCGGTCTTCACATAGTTCACATCGCCGCCCAGACCAGCAAGATCCTGTCGCAGTGAACCAGACCAACCCCGCGTCGGTCGAACCGGGTCATTGGTGTAGTTCACTTGCAGGGTGTAGCCGGCCGACGAGTTGATATAGCTGCCGACCTGGTCGCAGAGCGCCGAAGACCCTTGCCCTGCCCCCGCGCAGTAGCCGGATGGCACGATGATCTCGTCCGACTTGAGGAAGTAGCGGGTGCTGAGCAGCATGTTGCCGTTCAGCGGATAGGACAGGCGCAGGCCCGCGCCGGTCGAGCGATAGTCGTACGACGAATATTCGCTGAGATCGTAACGCGAGTGGAACACGTCGAAGCCCGCCCGAAGGTCACGGCCCAGGAACTTGGGCTCGGTGAAGCGGAAGTCCACCTGCTGGCGCAGCGAACCCCATTCCAAACGCGCAACTACGTTCTGGCCGCGCCCGCGGAAGTTCCGTTCCGAAATGCCCAGGTTGACGGTGAAGGAGTCGACCGAGCTGAAGCCTGCGCCGACGGACAGCTCGCCAGTCGGCTGTTCTTGGACGTTGACGTTGATGACCGACCGATCGGGCGCGCTGCCGCGTGTTTCCTCGACCGTCACGTCCTTGAAGAAGCCCAGCGCGCGCAGATTGTTGCGCGACCGCTCCATCAGGGCGCGATTGAAGGCGTCGCCTTCGGTCAACAGCAGTTCGCGACGGATGACCGGGTCGATGGTGCGGGTATTGCCCACCACATTGATGCGATCGATATAGACGCGCTGACCTTCGGACACGTTGAAGGTCACGTCGACCGTGTCCGTTTCGGGATTGGCCTTGTAGGTCGGATTGATCTCGACGAAGGCGTAGCCGGCCGAACCGGCGGCGAAAGTCAGAGCGTCGACCGCCTGCTCGATCTTGTCACTTTCATACAGGGCTCCCGAACGGATCGGGATGAGGCGCTGCAGGAAGTCCGCGTTCAGGCGGTCGTTCTGAGTGACGACCTTCACCTCTCCGAAGTTGTATTTGTCGCCCTCGTTCAGCGTCAGCGTCAATTGGAACGCCTGATCGTCGGGCTGAAGCTCGGCCACCGACGAGACGACGCGGAAATCATAGAAGCCGCGATTGGTGTAGAACTTCCGCAGTTGCTCCTGATCGTATTCCAGCCGGTTGGGGTCATAGTTGTCGTTGTTGGAGAAGAACTTCCACCAGGTGGATTTCTCGGTGACCATCACGCCGCGCACGTCGCGATCCGAGAAGGCCTCGTTGCCCAGGACGTTGATCGCGCTGATGCCGGTTTGCGGGCCTTCGTTGATCTCGAAGATCACATCGACGCGGTTTTGTTCCAGTTGGACCAGCTTGGGCGTTACCGTCGCGGATATGCGGCCCTGCAGGCGATACAGTTCGATGATGGCGCCGACATCTTCCTGAACCTTGGCGCGGGTATAGATGCCGCGCGGCGACAGGGTGACTTCCTTGGTCAGCTTGTCCTGCGAAAGCGCCTTGTTTCCCTCGAACACCACCTGATTGATGATGGGGTTCTCGACGATCTGGACGATCAGGTCGCCGTTCTGGATGCCCAGTTGTACATCGGCGAACAGGCCGGTGCGCGACAGGGTGCGAACGGCGACGTCCAGCACGGAGGCGTCCACCGCGTCGCCGGGCCGGATCGGCAGATAGGACAGCACCGTGGTCTGATCGATCCGCTGCGCGCCCTGCACGATGATGCGGTTGATCGTGATGGTCTGAGGCGCCGCGATAACGATGCGCGGCTCGGCGCCGGCGACGGCGGCGGGCGCTTGCGGCGTCGCGGTCTGAGCAGGATCAGGAGCCGGTAGAGCGGGCGCGGGCGCAGTCTGGGCCAGGGCAGGCGCGCTCAGCCCGGCGGCGACCGCCAGAGCCAGCAGGCTTGAACGGGCGCTCAGTCTAACAGCGGCGCGAGAGGTCATGTCGTTCATTCGGTAAACCATCGGGGGCTGGCGTCGGCTCACGAGACGAGCCCGCCGAGGAATTGGAAGAGGTTGAGCTTCTGTAGGTCGTTCCACGTCGCGAACAACATAAATCCCGCCAAAAGCGCAAGGCCTGCACGATAGCCCATCTCCTGGAACCGCGCCGACACAGGCTGCCTTGCCACAGCTTCGTAGCCGTAGAAAAGCAAGTGCCCTCCGTCGAGGATCGGGATGGGAAGCAGATTTAGAAAGCCGATTCCGATCGAAAGTATGGCGGCCAAGGTTGTCAGGGTCAGGATCAGGTTGATTGCAATGGCGCCGGGGGCCGGATTGGCCTCGACCGCGGCCGTCGTCAACGACCCTGTCGCCTTGGCGATCCCCAGCGGTCCGCTGAACTGATCGCCGGACTCGCGACCGGTCACCAACCGCCCGAGATAGGTCAGGGTCGAGCCGATCACGTCGCCGGTCTGGCGCACGCCCTCGACCACGGCGCCGACCGGGCCATAGCGGACATGGCGCACATCGCCCGCCGACGACCCAAGGCTCAGACCGATGCGGCCGACCTTGACCCGTCCGGCGATGGGGTCGTTCTCTTCGCGGCGTTCGGGCGTCGCGACCAGTTCGACGGGCCGCCCGGCGCGCTCGACGGTGAAGCGGACGGGATCGCCGGTGGACAGCATGACGGTACGCGTCACCGCGCTGCCGTCCTTGATGGCCTTGCCGTTCACGTCGGTGATCAAGTCGTTGATCTGGAAGCCGGCGGCGGCGGCGGGTGATCCCGCCTGAACCTGAGCGACCCGAGCGGGGCGCAACGAAACGCCGATCGCCATGAAGACGACCGCAAAGATGGTGATGGCCAGGATGAAGTTGGCGATCGGCCCGGCCGCGACGATCAGCGCGCGCTGCCACACCGGCTTGAAATGGAAATAGTCGCGCTCGGCGCCCGGCCCGCGCTCGGCGACCACACGCTGGCGCAGTTCATCCAACCCTGCCCTATCCGGCACGCTGGAGGCGTCGAGATCGCCCGAGAACTTCACATAACCCCCCAGCGGCAGCCAACCCAGCCGCCATTCGATGCCGTGGCGGTCGGTGCGGCTGAACACGGCCTTGCCGAAGCCGACCGCGAAACGATCCACCTTCACGCCAAAGGCGCGCGCGACGAAGAAGTGACCCAGTTCATGGATGGTGACGATGAACGTCAGCACCAGCAGGAACGAAGCGATTGAGATCAGGACCTGACCCAGGACGCCCAGCATTCGAAAATCGTCTCCCCTGGCCTGATATCAGGCCGCGTTCGCAAGACAGGCGATGACGGACCCGGCCATTCGACGCGTCTCGGCATCGACCGAAAGGGCCGCGCCGCAGGCGTCTCCAGAGCCGAAAGCCATCCCCGCTTTCGTCGCACGCTCAAGCGTTTCGGCGACGACTGCGGCAATATTGAGAAAGGCCAGCTTGCGGTCAAGAAATGCAAAGGCCGCGACCTCGTTGGCGGCGTTGAACACGGCGGGCGTCGCGCCCCCTGCCTTCAAGGCCTGGCGGGCCAGATCAAGCGCTGGAAACCGCTCCAGATCGGGCGCTTCGAACGTCAACCGGCCCAGGGCCGCAAGGTCCAGCTTGGGCGCGGGCCAAGCGATCCGGTCAGGCCAGGCCAGGGCGCATGCGATGGGCGTGCGCATGTCCGGCGGCCCCATCTGAGCCAGCGTCGAACCATCCACATATTCCACAAGGCTGTGGATGATCAATTCGGGGTGCACCACCACGTCGATTCGCTCCTGCGGCATATCGAACAGATAGGCCGCCTCGATCATCTCCAGGCCCTTGTTGGCCATGGTGGCGCTATCGACCGAAATCTTGGCCCCCATGCTCCAGTTCGGATGCGCGACCGCCTGTTCGGGCGTGATTCCGATCATCTGCTCGCGCAGCGTTTGCCGAAAAGGTCCGCCCGATGCCGTCAGGATCAGCCTGGCCACCCGCTCAGGCGCATCGGCCGGAAAGACCTGGAAGATGGCGGAGTGCTCGGAATCGACCGGGATCAGCCGCCCCCCTGCCCGCTTGACCCGTTCGATCAGCGCCGGCCCGCAGCAGACCAGGCTTTCCTTGTTGGCCAGCGCCAGGGTCGCGCCTGTCCCGGCCGCCGCCCAAGCCGACTTCAGCCCCGCCGCACCGACGATGGCGGCCATGATCCAATCGGCTGGCCGTGTCGCCGCCTCGACGATGGCGGCATCGCCCGAAGCGACGTCGATGTCTGTGCCGGACAAGGCGTCGCGCAGTTCGCTCAAACGCGCCGGGTCGGCCGTGACAGCGAGTTTCGGTCGCCAGCGTCGCGCCTGTTCCGCCAGCTTGGCGATGTTCGCCCCGCCGGTCAGCGCCTCGACCTCGAATGCGCCAGTGCCCGTGGCTTCGGCCTGATCCATCAGGTCCAGCGTCGAGACGCCCACGGACCCCGTCGATCCCAGCACCGTGACACGCCGCCGGATCACGCCCCCCGCTCCAGCAGCACGACGATCAGCCGCCCCGCCGCCACGACGACGACGGCGAACATCAAGCCGTCGACCCGGTCCAGCAATCCGCCATGACCGGGGATGGTGTTGCCTGCATCCTTGACCCCGAACCGCCGCTTCAACGCCGATTCCCACAGGTCGCCGGCCATCGTCGCCAGCGCCGCCGCCAGACCCAGCACAGCGCCCCACACGACGGTCAGGGCGCCCATCTCCAGCCAGGCGGTCATGATCGCGCCCGCGATAGCGCCTGCGACGATCCCGCCGATGAAGCCGGACCATGTCTTGTTGGGCGAAAAACGCGGCCACAGCTTTGGTCCGCCGAAGGTCGATCCGGCCAGATACGCCAGGATGTCCGCTGACCAGGCCACGGCGAAGACCAGCACCGTCCAGTGAAGGCCGACGACGCTGTCCACGTCGCGCAACCAGATCAGCAGGACAGACGGCCAGCCGAGGTAGAGGACGCCGTAAGCCGCATCCAATGCCTCCTGCCCGCGACTGCGCGCATAGACGCCGGCAGCGACCGCGCCGAACACCAGCATGATGAAGGCCACGGACATGGCGCCGAAATGCGCGCTGATCACCGCCGCCACGACGCCGAAGCTGACTGCCCCGCCCATCACCCGGCGGGCGTGCGGCGCACTCATGCCCGCCCACTCGAAGGCCAGAACGACGCTGGCGACGATCATCAACGCCAGGAACCAGACGTCGCCGGCCCATGTTGCAGCCACGGCGGCGGGCGCCAGCACGACGGCGGAGGCGGCCCTGAGAGCGATGTCGCGACCCTTGACCGCCATCAGGCCGTCGCGCGCTCAGTCGCGACCACGCGGCCGCCATAGCGACGGTCGCGTTGAACGAAGGTCGAGATCGCCTCGGTCAGCGCCTTGGGGCCATAGTCCGGCCACAGGATGTCCTGGAACACCAGTTCGGCGTAGGCGGCCTCCCAGAGCAGGAAGTTGGACAGCCTTTGCTCGCCGGACGTGCGGACGATCAAGTCCAGCGGCGGCGCCCCGGCCGTCGCCAGCCCCGCAGTCAGGGTATCCTCGCTGATCGGCTCGACGGTTTCACCCGCCAGCATCCGCTCCATATGCCGACGGGCGGCGTCCACCAGATCGGCCCGGCCGCCATAGTTGAAGGCGACCTGCAGCAGGAAGCGGTCGTTATGCGCCGTCTGGGCCTCGGCCTTTTCGATGATGGCGGCGATGTCGGCAGGCAGACCTTCGCGACGCCCTAATATCTTCAGCCGAACGCCGGCCTTGGCCAGGCGCGCCAGGTCGCTGGCGACATAGGTCCGAACCAGCCCCATCAGGTCCGACACCTCGTCCTCGGGCCGGCTCCAATTCTCGGTCGAGAAGCCGAACACGGTCAGGCATTCGATGCCCAGATCGGGCGCCGCCTGGATCGTGCGTTTCAGCGCCTGCACGCCTTCGCGATGGCCTAGGGCGCGCGGCAGGCCCCGCGCCTTCGCCCAGCGGCCGTTGCCGTCCATGATGATGGCGACATGACGCGGCCCATCGGGACCCCGTCCTTGTGGGCGTTGGCCAGAAGGCGCGGCGCTGTCTGCCGTCATCTGTCGTGCGATCCCTTCAGGGCCAAGCCGTTTCGCCTCAGACCTGCATGATCTCTTGTTCCTTGGTCTTCAAGGCCTCGTCGATGCGCTTGATGGCCGCGTCGGTTTCCTTCTGGACCTCGGTCTCCATCTTCTTCTGCTCGTCCTGGCTGATCTCGCCGGCCTTCTCGGCCTTCTTCAGATCATCATTGGCGTCGCGACGGACGTTTCGGACCGAGATCTTCTGTTGCTCGGTGTATTTGCCGGCCAGCTTGACCAGATCCTTGCGGCGTTCCTCGGTCAGCGGCGGCACGGGGATACGCAGCGTCTGGCCATCGACGATGGGGTTCAGGCCCAGGTTGGCGTTGCGGATCGCCTTTTCGACCGCGACGACCATGCCCTTGTCCCAGACGTTGACGCTGATCATGCGCGGCTCGGGCACGCTGATGGCGGCGACGGCGCTCAGCGGCGAGGCCGAGCCATAGGCCTCGACCCGCACGGGCTCCAGCAGGCCGGCGTTGGCGCGTCCGGTCCGCAGGCCGCTGAACTCTTCCTTCAGGGCGGTGACCGACCGCTCCATGCGGTCGCGATAGGTCTTCAGTTCAGGCTTTGCCATGGTCTTGGTCTCTCTTGTCTTTCCTGGTCACGCAGACGTTCAAGCGACGTCCTGAATGACCGTGAACGTACCTTGGCCGGTCAGGGTCCGGCGCAGCGAGTTGTCTTCCCGAATGGAGAAGACCACGATCGGTATGCCCGTGTCGCGCATCATGGCGATGGCCGACGCATCCATGACCCGCAGATCCTTGGCCAGAACATCCTGGTAGGTCAGGGTCTCGTAGCGGGTGGCGGTCGGATCCTTCTTGGGGTCGGCGGTATAGACGCCGTCGACGCTGGTGCCCTTCAGCAAGGCGTCACAGCCCATTTCGGCGGCGCGCAGGGCGGCGCCCGAGTCTGTCGTGAAGAACGGCGCTCCGACGCCGGCGGCGAAGATAACCACCCGTCCCTTTTCCAGATGACGCAGGGCGCGGCGGCGGATGTAGGGTTCGGCGATGGCCGCCATCGGAATGGCGCTCTGGACGCGGGTCGAGACGCCGATCTTCTCCAGAGCCGACTGCATCGCCAAGGCGTTCATGATGGTGGCCAGCATGCCCATATAGTCGGCCTGGGCGCGTTCCATGCCCGCCGCCGCCTTGGACAGGCCGCGGAAGATGTTGCCGCCGCCGATGACCAGGCAGATCTCGACGCCCTCGGCCGCCACGTCCGCGACTGACTTGGCCACCGCATCGACGGTGTTCATGTCCACGCCGAACGATTGATCCCCCATCAGCACCTCGCCGGAAACCTTCAGCAGGACGCGTTTGTAGCGGAAGGTCGAGGTGGCGTCGGGCATGCGGGAAGGTCCGTTTGACTGCGGCGCCATTGAATCAGGCGACTTCTTATAGACGAAGGGCGCGCCGGCCATCAAAGCCGAACGCGCCCCTCTGATACAAAACCCTCACGAATGAGGGGAAGACTTATTAGTTGCCGCCCATCATGGAGGCGACTTCCGACGCGAAGTCGGGGCCTTCGACCTTCTCGACGCCTTCACCCAGCGCCAGGCGGACGAAGCCAGCCAGGTGCAGGTTGGAGGAGCCCAGTTCCTTGGCCGAGTTGGCGACCAGCTGTTCGATGGTCACGTCCGGGTCCATGACGAACGGCTGCTTAGACAGCACCACGTCCTTCTGGAACTTGTTGATCTGACCTTCCACGATCTTGGCGATCATGGCTTCCGGGCGACCTTCTTCCTTGGCTTTTTCGGTCAGGACGGTGCGTTCCTTCTCGATGGCGGCGGGGTCCAGGTCGTCGGTGTTCAGCGACAGCGGAGCGGTTGCTGCGACGTGCATGGCGATCTTGCGGCCTAGTTCGCGCAGGGCGGTCTTGTCGCCCTCGCCTTCCAGGGCGACCAGCACGCCGATACGGCCCACGCCCGGCGAAACCGCGTTGTGGACGTAGGTCGAGACGACGCCTTCCGACACCGACAGGCGGGCGGCGCGGCGCAGTTGCATGTTCTCGCCGATGGTGGCGATCATGTTGGTCACTTCGTCCTGGACCGTCTTGCCGGCTTCCAGTTCGGCGCCGTGCAGGGCGTCGACCGTGTGGTGGTCAAGACCCAGTTGGGCGAACGACTTGGCGGCGTTCTGGAACAGTTCGTTGCGAGCGACGAAGTCGGTTTCGGCGTTGAATTCGATGGCGGCGGCGACTTCGCCCTTGCCGTCTTCCTTCGACGCCACGGCGACCAGGCCTTCAGCGGCGACGCGGTCGGCCTTCTTGGCGGCCTTGGACAGGCCCTTGGCGCGCAGCCAGTCGATCGCTGCTTCGATGTTGCCGTCGTTTTCGACCAGCGCCTTCTTGCAGTCCATCATGCCGACGCCCGAACGCTCGCGAAGTTCCTTCACGAGGGCGGCAGTGATCTCGGCCATGTTCTTCTCCTTGGGGGATTTCGTATGTGGGAACGGCCGGACTGACTTAGCCCGGCCGTGTGTCAGTTCGTCAGGCGGCGCTCACAAGCGCGAACACCGCCCTGCAGGCGATCAGCCCGTGGCCTTCTCGGTTTCAACGGCGTCGTTCGCTTCAGAAGTGGCGGCTTGCGCGGCTTCGTCGGCGACAGCCGGTTCAGCGGGAGCCGGTTCAGCAGCGGCTTCCAGTTCGGCGGCGACCGATTCCGTACCGGCCGGCGCGGCGTCGGCTTCGACCGGGGTCGAAGCTTCACGCAGCATCGGCTCTTCCGGATTGATCGCAGCGCCCAGGTCCACGCCCGAGGCCGAAGCGCCGGCGGCCAGACCGTCCAGGACGGCGTCGGCGATCAGGTCGCAATAGGTCTGGATGGCGCGGGCGGCGTCGTCGTTGCCGGGGACCGGATAGGTGATGCCGTCCGGGTCCGAGTTGGTGTCCAAGATGGCGATGATCGGGATGTTCAGCTTGCGGGCTTCCTGGATCGCGATCGCTTCCTTGTTGGTGTCGATCACGAACATGATGTCCGGGATCGAACCCATGTCCTTGATGCCGCCCAACGACAGTTCCAGCTTGTCCTTCTCGCGCTGCAGGTTCAGCAGCTCCTTCTTGACGCGACCGTCGCCACCGTTCTCGAGGATGACTTCCAGCTCACGCAGGCGAGCGATCGAGCCCGAGACGGTGCGCCAGTTGGTCAGCGTGCCGCCGAGCCAACGGTTGTTCATGTAGTACTGGGCGCAGCGCTTGGCCGCTTCGGCGACCGGCTCGGCGGCCTGACGCTTGGTGCCGACGAACAGGACGCGACCGCCCTTGGCGGCGACGTCACGCACGGCCACCAGAGCCTGGTGGAACAGGGGCATCGTCTGCGACAGGTCGATGATGTGGATGTTCGAGCGCGAGCCGAAGATATAGCGGTCCATCTTCGGGTTCCAGCGGTGCGTCTGGTGGCCGAAGTGAGCGCCTGCTTCAAGCAGGGTGCGCATCGAGAATTCAGGCAGAGCCATGATCGTTCAGTCCTTTTTCCGATCAAACGTGGCGCGGGGGATTAAAGGTCGAACGACCCTCGGAATGGTGCGTATCGGGATTTCTCCCCGACTCGCGCCTCACCCGCGTTGCGAAATGCGGGGGCCGTTTAGGCCGAATGGGCCGCAATAGCAAGCGCCACCCCTCTGAACGCAAGAAGGCGGCCCCTTCCGGGACCGCCTTCGACCTCGGCGACCTTCACCTTAGTTCATCGCGTCCAGCAAAGCCTGGGCCCGGTCGCGGTGCATGGTCACGGGCGCGACCAATTCACGAGCCAGCGTAGCCAAGGCGGGCGCCTCGGTGTTGTCCGAGAAGCCGTTCAATAGAGTAAGCGTCTCGTTATGGGCGGCCACCTGCTGGGTCAGATAGACCTTGTCGAAGTCACCCGGCGTTGCGGCGTTCAGATTGTCGATCATGCCCTTGCGACGCTCATCCAAGGTCGTCGGAACGGCGACGTTGGGCGCTGCGGTCGCTTGTGCGGCGGCAAGCTTCTCGCCGGCGGCTGTGTGATCCTTGGTGATCATGGCGGCCAGCGCCTTGACGTCGGCATTGGCCGATTTGGCTTCGGCCACCTTGGCGGCTTCCAGCTCATACATGTTGCCGGTTCCCAGGCCCGTTACGAAACCATCCACGGTATTGGCGCCCATGGTCATGGCGGAGGTCTGGCCGACGACGCCGGAAGTGGCGTCTTGCGTGGCATTGACGGCCTCATTGGTGTTCTGGCCGGCGCTGTCTCCACCCTGGTTGCAGGCGGCGAGGAGAGCGAGTGAAGCGACGCTGGCGATGGCGAGGTATTTCATTGGAACAGTCTCCCTTATGGACTCCCAAAACTCATCACGCCGCCGTGAGGTTCCGACATATCAATAGCTTGACCATAATTGGACAGTCGCAGCCTAGGCGTCTTCCAGCATCACCACGCCCGGCGCCGACTTCAGCGCACCGCGCAAGGCCCCGTCCAGGCGATAGCGACCCGGAAGCTTCAGCTCGACCTCCTGTCGGCCGTCCAGCGAGGCGATCAGGGAGATTTCACCGCCCTTGCCGATCGCGCCTGACCGGGCCCTTTCCAGTCGTGCCTTCAGGGCTTCGGCATCGGCGCTGCGAGCCGAGACATGGATGCGCAGGCCGATGTTGGCGTCGTCCAGCAGGTTGTCCATGCGTGACGCATCGTCGCCGAAGAAGCGCACTTCCCCTTCCGACGACTTGGCGCGCACCCGCACCATGACCGAGGCGCCGGGCTCCAGCACCTCACGACATTTGCGCAGTTGTTCGGGCGGGAACAGGCATTCGAACTCGCCCGTCGGGTCCGAGAAGGTGACGAAGGCGAACTTCTCGCCCGTCCGCGCGCTGGCCCGCTCCTGCTTGCGGCGCACGACGCCCGCCATCTGGAAAGCCTCATGCCCGGATTCCGCCAGAGGAATGGCCTCGGCGACGAAGGTGACGCGCTTGCGCCTCAGGGCCGAGGTCATGTCGTCCAGAGGGTGGCCGGACAGATAGAAGCCGACGGCCGACAGTTCGTGATCAAGTCGTTCCGGTCCGACCCAAGGTTCGACCGTCTTCAGCCGCGGCCGGCCGACGTGGGCCTGGTCACCGCCGAACAGGCTGACCTGGGACGAGGCGCGTTCGGCCGCGACGCTCTGGCAATAGGCCATCAGAACATCGGCCTGTTCCAGCAACTGACGCCGATTGGGGTGGATGCTGTCGAATGCGCCGGCCTTGGCGAGACCTTCCAGCGCACGCTTGTTGACGCTGCGCGGATCCACGCGCTCCAGGAAGTCGAAGATGTCGGCGAAACGCCCGCCCGTCTCGCGCACCTCGATGACGTGTTTCATCGCCTCCAGGCCCACATTGCGGATCGCGCCCAGAGCGTAGAGCACCGCACCCTTGTCGTCGTCCCAGGCCACGTCGAAGTCGGCCGACGACCGGTTGATGTCGGGCGAAAGCACCGGGACCTCGAACCGTCGCGCGTCCTGATAGAAGACCGCCAGCTTGTCGGTGTTCGAGAGGTCCAGGCTCATGGACGCGGCGAAGAACTCGACCGGCTGGTTGGCCTTCAACCACCCCGTCTGGAACGAGATCAGCGCATAGGCGGCGGCGTGCGACTTGTTGAAGCCATAGCCGGCGAACTTGGCGACCAGGTCGAAGATGAAGCCGGACTGGGTCTCGGGGACGGTCTTTTCCAGCGCGCCCTTGACGAAGCGAAGGCGCTGGAAATCCATCTCCTCCTTCTTCTTCTTGCCCATGGCCCGACGCAGCAGGTCGGCCTCGCCCAGGCTGTAGCCCGCCAGGATCTGGGCGATCTTCATCACCTGTTCCTGGTAGATGATGACGCCGTAGGTCTCGGTCAGCACCTCCTTCAGACTGGGGTGCAGATAATCGACCTCGGCCCGACCGAACTTGCGGTCGATATAGGTGTCGATCATCTCCATCGGGCCCGGCCGATAGAGGGAGATAAGGGCGGTGATCTCCTCAATGGAGCCGCAACGCATCTTGCGCAGCGTGTCGCGCATACCTTGGGATTCCAGCTGGAACACGCCGACCGTCTGGCCCGAGGCCATCAGCTCATAGGTGCGGGCGTCATCCAGCGGCAGCAGGTTCCAGTCCTGCGCCGCGCCGCGCCGCTCAAGATAGGCGCGCGCCCGATCCAGGACGGTCAGGGTCTTCAGACCGAGGAAGTCGAACTTCACCAGACCCGCCGGCTCGACCCATTTCATGTTGAACTGGGACGCCGGGATGGTGGAGCGCGGATCCTGATACAGCGGCACCAGCTCGGTCAGCGGCCGGTCGCCGATGACGATGCCTGCGGCGTGGGTCGAGGCGTTGCGATACAGCCCCTCCAGCTCCAACGCCGTTTCCAGCAGGGTGCGAACCGCCGGCTCGGCGTCCCTCGCCTCTTTCAGGCGCGGTTCCAGTTCGATGGCCTGGGCCAGGGTTACGGGCGCAGCCGGGTTGTTCGGCACCATCTTGCAGAGCCGGTCCACCTGACCCAACGGCATCTGAAGCACACGACCGACATCGCGCAGCACGGCCCGCGCCTGCAGGGTGCCGAATGTGATGATCTGGGCCACCCGGTCCTTGCCGTAGCGGTCCTGGACGTAGTCGATCACCTCTTCGCGTCGCTCCTGGCAGAAGTCGATGTCGAAGTCGGGCATGGAGACCCGCTCGGGATTCAGGAAGCGTTCGAACAGCAGGCCGAACCGCAAGGGATCCAGGTCGGTTATGGTCAGCGACCACGCCACCAGCGAACCCGCCCCGGACCCCCGCCCCGGGCCCACGGGAATGCCGTGGGTCTTGGCCCATTTGATGAAGTCCGACACGATCAGGAAGTAGCCGGGGAACCCCATCTGCTGGATGATCCCGACCTCCCATTCCAGACGGGTCCAGTATTCCGCTTCCGGGACGGCGGGCGTGATCTCGGTCAGGCGGACCTTAAGGCCTTCGCGCGCCTGGTGGGCCAGTTCGTCCGGTTCGGACCGCCCCGCCCCGGCGTCGAAACGCGGCAGGATCGGCGCGTGCGTCTCGACCAGGAAGGCGCAGCGGCGCGCGATGTCGATGGTGTTGTCGCAGGCCTCGGGCAGGTCGGCGAACAGTTCGCGCATGACGGCGGCGGGCTTGAACCAGTGCTGGCCCGTGATGCGGCGGCGATCCTCCTGGCCGGTGAAGGCGCCGTCGGCGATGCACAGCAGGGCGTCATGCGACTTCGTCTGGGCGGCCTTGGCGTAATAGACGTCGTTGGTGGCGACCAAGGGCGTATCGTTGGCGTAGGCCCATTCGACCAGGCCCGGCTCTGCGCGCTTCTCGTCATCCAGGCCGTGACGTTGAAGCTCGACATAGAATCGGTCGCCGAAGGCGGCCTTCATGGTCGCCAGGGTCGCGGCGCCTTCGGCCTTGTTGCCTTGGGCGAAGAGCGGGTCGACCGGGCCGTCCGGGCCGCCGGACAGCAGGATCAGCCCTTCGGAACGCGCGACGACCTGTTCCCAGGATACGCCCGGCTCAGCCATCTCACCCGCATCCAGATAGGCCGAAGACGACAGAGCGCACAGGTTCAGCCATCCGGCGGTATTCTGAGCCAGCAACACCACGGTCGGGACCTTGGCCCAGCGGGCCTTGATCTGGCCGCCGATCCCGAAGACCGGCAGGGCGCAGGCGACGAGAGGCTGGACGCCCGCCTCCTTGGCCGTCTGGCTAAACTCCAGCGCGCCGAACAGATTGGCCCTATCCGCGACCCCGACCGCCGGCATGCCCGCATCGGCGGCCAGCTTGCCGACCTTGGCGGCCTTGATCGCGCCTTCGAGCAGCGAATAGGCCGAGCGAACCCGCAGATGGACGAAACCCTGAATGTTCACCGGCTCGCTCACACCTTCTCCGACCGCCTGCCCACTCATTTGCGGCCTAGTCCGCCCTGACTCCCATATCGGGCGGCGATCAACCATCGCAAACCTGCTCTCGGGCGGATAGGCTGTGGATCACTGACTTCAGACGGTTATCGGCAAAAACGCCGTCTAATCCGTCTAATTCGTCTGATCTCAAGCGCCGGTGACGTTGATCGCTACGGTCCAGACCATCAGCACGAAGCCGCCGCACGACGCCAGCGACAGCATATCTCTCATCAAACGCGGCATGACATTGTCTCCCACCAATCCGATATGTTCCGCTAATGTTCTATGTTGGCTTTTTGTTCTCGTCAACCACGCTGTGTGAAACCATTCGATCAACGCCGTCGTAGTGAGTGGAAACGGAGATCGCACGATGTCTACTCGCACCACGCTTGTCGCGCTCGCATCCCTGACCATCGGAGCGTTTGCGCTCGGCGCGCCTCTGCCCCGCCCCGCCGAGGCCCAGACGGCGGCGACGCTTCAAACAGCCATCTTCGCCGGTGGGTGTTTCTGGTCGGAAGAAAAGGCGTTCGACGACGTTCCGGGCGTCCGGTCTGCCGTGTCGGGCTTCGTCGGCGGACACACCGTCAATCCGACCTATGAACAGGTCGTGCGCGGCGGCACCGGCCATATGGAAGCGGTCCAGGTCACCTTCGATCCGCGCGTGGTTTCCTATCGCACCCTGGTCGATCGTTACTGGCGCACAATCGACCCAACCGACCCGAACGGCCAATTCTGCGACCAGGGGCCGTCCTACCGCTCAGCCGTGTTCGCCACGGATGGCCAACGCACCGACGCCGTCACCTCGCGGGACGCCGCCATGCGTGTTCTGAAGAAGAGCTTCACGACGCCTGTCGTTGGCGCCCAGCGCTTCTGGCCAGCGGGCGAAGAGCATCAAAACTACGCCAAGCGTCACGCCGCTAGCTATCAGGCCTATCGGATCGGATGCCGCCGCCCCGAACGCCTGCGGGCGATCTGGGGCGACGCCGCCGTCAGTTGATCAGTAGGCGTGGCTCTGGGCCGCGCGCTCTTCCAGATGACCGTCCTTCAGGGCGAAGACACGGTCCATATGGCCGGCCAGCTCCATGTTGTGGGTGGCGATCAAGGCCGCGACGCCGGTGTTCTTGGCCAGGTCGCGCAGGGCTTCGAACACCGACTGGCTGGTGGTCGGATCCAGGTTGCCGGTCGGCTCGTCGGCCAGCAGCAGGCGCGGCCCGTTGGCGAGCGCACGGCCGATGGCGACCCGCTGCTGCTCGCCGCCTGACAACTGCGCCGGCTGATGCGTTAGCCGTTCGCCCAGGCCAAGCGCCGTCAGCGTGACCTCGGCGCGTTTGCGGGCTTCGTCCTGAGGCACCCCCGCAATCCGCATCGGCAGGGCGACGTTGTCGCGTGCATCGAACTCGGGCAGCAGATGGTGGAACTGATAGACGAAGCCGATCCGGCCCAGACGCAGGCGCGTGCGCGCGCGCTCGTCCAGATTTCCGACCTGTTCGCCGTCGATGGCGACCGTGCCGCTGGTCGGTTTTTCCAACAGGCCTGCGGCGTGCAGCAGGGACGACTTGCCCGAGCCCGACGGGCCGATCAGCCCGACCAGCTCGCCAGGAAACACGTCCAGATCGACGCCCTTCAGAACGGTCAGGCCGCCCTGGGCGGTGTCATAGGTGCGGGTCAGGCCGCGCACCGACAGGATGGGAGCCTTACTCATAGCGGAGCGCCTCCACGGGATCGATGCGAGATGCGGTCCAGGACGGCGGCAGGCTGGCGATACAGCTCATCAGCAGCGACCAGAAGGTCACCCAGGCCACATCCGTCGGGTCGACCAGCGCGGGGATGGCGTCCAGCATATAGACGTCGGAATCGAACAGCTTGGTCTGCAGCACGAACTCCAGGAAATGCTGGATGGGACCGATGTTCCAGCAGAACAGCAGGCCCAGCACCAGACCGGCGATGGTGCCTGCCACGCCGATCATGGCGCCGGCCATGAAGAAGACGCGCAGGATGGACGACGGACTGGCGCCGATGGTGCGCAGGATGGCGATATCGCGGCCCTTATTCTTCACCAACATGACGATGCCGGAGATGATGTTCATGGCGGCGATGGCGACGACCAGGCCCAGGATGATGCTCATCGCCACCCGCTCGACCTTCAGCGCCCCGTAGAAGGCGGCGAGGCGTTCGCGCCAGTCGCTGACGACCGCGCCTGGCCCAGCCGCGTCACGAATGGCGGCGGTCAGGGCGCCGACCTGGTCGGGATCGTCGACCTTGATCTCGATGGCGTCCCAGACGCCTTCCTTGCCGAAGAAGAGCTGCTGCTGTTCCAGCGGCATGAAGATGAAGGCGCGGTCGTAATCGGCGGCGCCCGAGCGGAACAGGCCGCCGACGAAATAGGTCTTCTCCAGACCGCCCAGATTGCCGAAGGCGCTGTCGGCGCCGGTGGGCGAATACAGGGTCACCGGATCACCGACCCGCAACCCCATGGAGGTGGCCAAGGCCGCGCCGACCAGGATGCGATCGCCGCCGTAGGGGCCCTTGCCGAACCCGGCGCGCTCCTGCGGCGTCAGGCTGTCGAACACATATTGGGTCTTGGCCAGGTCTTCGGGACGGATGCCCTTGGCGATGGCGCCCGTCGTATAGCTGCCGACGCGGATCAGGCTTTGCGCCTCGTTCAACGGGCTGGCGCTGGCGACGCCCGGAACGGCCTGGATCCGTTTCAGCGCAGCTTCGCGATCCGGCGAAGTCAGGACAGCGCCCTGCACATACATATGCCCGTTGAAGGCCAGCATCCGGCCCAGCAATTCGCTGCGGAAGCCGGACATGATGCTCATGACGCTGATCAGGACAGCGACAGCCAGCATGATGCCGATGAAGCTGATCACCGCGATGGTGGCGACGCCGCCCTCCTTGCGCTTGGCGCGCAAGTAGCGGAGGGCCAGGCCGATCTCCCACGAGGAGAAGGCGCCGGACGGACGGGACGGCAGGCTCAAGCGGTCAGCCTTTCGATGGCTTCGGCCAGGGGCACAGAGACCTTCTCGCCGGTGGCGCGGCGCTTCAGTTCGACCACGCCGTCCGCCAGCCCCTTGGGACCGATGGTCAGCTGCCATGGCACGCCGATAAGGTCGGCGGTGGCGAACTTGCCGCCCGGACGCTCGTCGGTGTCGTCGTACAGCACGTCCTTGCCGAGCTTCTCCAGCTGGGCCACCGCGTCCTCGCAGGCGGCGGAGACGGCTTCGTCATTGGCGCGCAGGTTGATCACGACCACGTCGAACGGGGCCACGGCGTCAGGCCAGATGATGCCGCCCGCGTCGTGGCTGGCCTCGATGATGGCGCCCAGCAGGCGCGATACGCCGACGCCATAGCTGCCCATGTGGACCTCGGTGTCCTGACCGTCCGGCCCGGCGACCTTGGCCTTCATCGGGACCGAGTATTTGGTGCCGAAATAGAAGATGTGGCCGACCTCGATGCCGCGCGCCGACAGACGGTCGCCCTCGGCGGTCTGGGCCTCGAACTGGGCCGCGTCGTGCATTTCCTCGGTCGCGGCGTACAGGGCCGTGCGCTCGTCGAACACGGCCTGCAGCGCCTCGGCGTCGAGGTCGTGACCGGGAGGGGCCATCTCGACCAGCTTGCGGTCGCAGAAGACCTCGCTCTCGCCGGTTTCGGCCAGGACGATGAACTCATGGCTCAGGTCGCCGCCGATCGGGCCGGTGTCGGCGCGCATGGGCACAGCCTTGAGGCCCATGCGGGCGAAGGTGTTCAGATAGGCCGTGAACATGCGGTTGTAAGCGACGCGCGCAGACGCCTCATCCACGTCGAAGGAATAGGCGTCCTTCATCAGGAACTCGCGGCCGCGCATCACGCCGAACCGGGGCCGACGCTCGTCGCGGAACTTCCACTGGATGTGAAACAGGTTCAGCGGCAGCGACTTGTAGGACTTCACATAGGCCCGGAAGATGTCGGTGATCATCTCCTCGTTGGTCGGCCCGTAAAGCAGTTCGCGCTCGTGCCGGTCGGTGATGCGCAGCATCTCGGGACCGTAAGCGTCATAGCGGCCGCTCTCGCGCCACAGGTCGGCCAGTTGCAGGGTCGGCATCAGCAGTTCGACAGCGCCTGCGCGCATCTGCTCCTCGCGCACGATCTGCTCGACCTTGCGCAGCACCTTCAGGCCAAGCGGCAGCCAAGCATAGATGCCGGCGGCCTCCTGCTTGATCATGCCGGCGCGCAGCATCAGCTGGTGCGAGACGATCTGGGCGTCCGAAGGGGCTTCCTTCAGCGTGGGCAGGAAAAAGCGCGACAGGCGCATGATCGGAAATCCTAGGCGTAGAGACGGAACAAGGCTTTAGCCGCTCGACCGGGGCGAAAGCTAGGCCGGGTTGCGGTTTAGACGGCCGGTCCGTTGGCGAAGTTCGGCAAGGGCAGCCAGCCGGTGAAGATCAGCACCATGATGAATATCCAGAGCAGGGCCGAGACCCAGGTGGTCGTCAGGAACTTCTTCTTCAGATTTGGCGTCGTGGGCGCGCCCCACTGGGTCCCGTCCGTCGGCGGCTCGTGCGTCTCGCGCGATGTGCCCAGCGGCAGCACGGCGAACAGCACCGTCCACCAGGCGATGATGTAGATGCCGACCATGGTGAAGACGCCGATGGGCATGACGGACCTCTAGGGATGCGGCCGGCCGACGCCGTAGCGGGCCGCCAGATAGGGAGCGATGGCGTGATCCTGAAGGAAGCGCCGGCCGGTCGTCTCGCTGACCTGCGCGTCGGGCCAATCCAGTTCGCCGTCCAGGATCAGGATGGGACAGCCTTGATGCGCCTCACCCACCTGATAGATCACGGGCGGGCGCGGGCGGGCGTGATCCAGATAGACCAAATCCAGCGCGTCACGCAGTTGCGGATAGAAGGCCAGCACGCCCTCGACATAGGCGCCGGCCGGACAGAACAAGGGACCGCCCTGATCGTCATGCCAGTCGGGGTTCAATAAGAAGAGTCGCTCGGCCATCGGCGTGGATATAGCGGAACTACCGCCTCTGTCGCGACCGCTATTTCACCCCAGTCCGACGCCTGGATCACGCGTTCGACGCTCTGATCGCATCAGCGCCTATCGGGCGCAGCTTGGCGGAGGTCGGATACGCGCACGGCTTCGATCCGCGCTGAAGGACTTGTAGACGCCTGCGCAGGCCGGGCCTCTTGGATTTCGCGCGGCGAGGCTTAAATGCCAAGCCTTGCTGAACGGAATCCGCAACATGGCCGACTACGACTACGACCTCTTCGTCATCGGCGCCGGTTCGGGCGGGGTGCGGGCGGCGCGGCTGACGGCGCTGGATGGCAAGAAGGTCGCGGTCGCCGAGGAGTACCGGGTCGGCGGCACCTGCGTCATTCGTGGCTGCGTGCCCAAGAAGTTCATGGTCATGGCGTCGGAAGTCAGCCACGCGCTGGAGATCGCCGAGGGCTACGGCTGGTCCTTCGACAATGCCAGGTTCGACTGGCCCACCTTCCTGGAGGCCAAGGACGTCGAGATCGCCCGCCTGTCGGGCATCTACGCCGCCAACCTGGGCAAAGCCGGGGTCGAACTGGTCCACGGCCGCGCCGTCCTCAAGGACGCCCATACGGTCGAGATTGTCGGCAAGAACCGCACCATCACGGCTGAGAAAATCCTGATCGCCACGGGCGGCCGCCCGTGGAAGCCGGAGGATATGCCGGGCATCGGACACGCGATCACCTCGGAAGAAGCCTTCCATCTGCCGGAACTGCCCAAGCGCATCCTGATCGCGGGCGGCGGCTATATTGCGGTGGAATTCGCGGGCATCTTCGCCGGCCTCGGCGTCGAGACCACCCTGATCTATCGCGGCCCCAACATCCTGCGCGGCTTCGACGACGACGTGCGCGCGCACCTGGCTGGCGAGATCGAGAAGCGTGGCATCAAGGTCGTGCTGGGCTGCCAGCATGAGAAGATTGAGAAGACCGCCACCGGACTGGTCAATCATCTGGAGAATGGCATGAAGCTGGAAGCCGACGTGGTGATGTTCGCCACCGGCCGCATCCCCCACGTCAAGGACCTGGGCCTGGAAGCCGCCGGCGTCGAGTTGAACGACGAGGGCGCGATCAAGGTCGATCCGTATTCGAAGACCACGGCCGACAACATCTGGGCTATCGGTGATGTCACTGACCGGATGAACCTGACGCCCGTCGCCATCCGCGAAGCCGTCGCCTTCCACCAGACCGTCTATCGCGACAATCCCCAGCACTTCGACTATGAAGCCGTGGCCACCGCCGTTTTCAGCCAGCCGCCGGTCGGCGTCGTGGGCCTCAGCGAGGCCGAGGCGCGCCGGTCATGCTCCAAGGGGGTGGACGTCTACGTCACCCGCTTCCGTCCGATGAAATACGCCTTCACCGGCTCGGACGAGCGGGTGCTGATGAAGTTGGTGGTCGACGCCGACAGCCAGCGCGTCGTCGGCGTCCACATCGTCGGCCCCGACAGCCCGGAGATGATCCAGTTGGCCGCCATCGCCGTGAAGGCCGGCCTGACCAAGGCCCAATGGGACGCCACCTGCGCTGTCCACCCGACCATGGCCGAGGAACTGGTCACCCTGAAGGAGAAGCAGTCGAACGCCACCTCGGCCGGCTGACGCCCTTACGGCCGGGGCCGGTCGCGGAACCGTTCCAGCAGGTCCAGCCGCGCGCTAAACGGAACCGGCGTCACCGTCGGCCCGGCATTGCCGAAGTTCATCAGTCGGGTGTCCCCTGCCCTGGCGCGCGGCCACTCGACCCGGCCGACGCCATTGGGGTCGCCTGAACGCGCGAAGGCGGTCCAGTATCCGATCATGGCCTCCGACGCCTTGCGATCGCGATCCTCGACCGGATACGGCAGGGTGTTCAGTGTGCCGAACACATAGGGTCGCTCGATCGCGTGGGTCGCGCCGCCATGCGGCTCGGGGTTCTGCGGCGACGAGATGTCGAACCGATAGATCCAGGCCGGATGACCGGCCCTGTTATGCAGCCGCGCCAGCATCCGCGCCGGCTCGGAGAAGACCATGTCCGTGATGGCCAGCTTGTCGAACGCCTCCAGCCCGCCGTAGGCCTGGACCGCGTCGGCCCGCTCCAGCCAGGTCATGTCGTCGTCGATCTGGCCATAACCATTGCGGTCCGTGGGTCGCATCCACCAGAACTCGGCGCTGTTCGTCCCGATGATCAGCGGAACCGGCGCTTGCCGTCCCGCCTTGAAGGCCGCCTCGACCGTAGACGGCACAATGCGCCCGTCGATCAGCGTCAGGTCGCCGTTGGCGAAGACCGGCGGCGGGGTCAGGAACATGTCGGCGGGCGCGGCGCGCAGATCGGCGGCGGTCCTCAGACCGGCGCCAAAGGCCCAGACCTCACCCCGCTCGCGCGCTGACGGGGAGCCGTGCGGTCCCTTCTTGTCCAGCGGCGTCTGCAACTCGCGCCCCAGGCCCGACTGCACCACGGCCCGGTCGAACAGGCCCCGCGCCGGCGGCGAGATCATAAGCCGCGTCACGATGGCCCCGCCCGCCGACTCGCCAAAGATCGTGACGTTCTCGGGATCGCCGCCGAAGTCCGCGATATTGGCACGCACCCATTTCAGCGCCGCCGTCACATCCATCAGGCCATAGTTGCCCGCCGCCTCGCCCGCCGGCCGCTCGGCCGCCAGCGCCGGGTGGTCGAAGAATCCCAGCCGCCCCAGCCGATAGTTCAGCGTCACCACGACGACGCCGCGCTTGGCCAGGGTCGTGCCGTCATACAACTGAGCCGTCCCCGACCCGTTGACCAGCCCGCCGCCATGGATCCACACCATGACCGGCGCCGGCTGGCGCGTGCCCACCGGCCGCCAGACGTTCAGGTTCAGGCAGTCCTCGCTCATCGGCAGAGGACCGACGCCCGGATCGCCGCTGGGCGGCGCCTGCATGCACAGCGGCCCATAGGCGCTAGCGTCGCGCTGTCCCTGCCAGGTCGGCGCGGCGCCCGGCGGACGCCAACGTCGCTCGGCCGTCGGCGGCGCGGCGTAGGGAATGTTCTTGAACGTGGCCACGTCGGCATCGGCGCGTCCGATCAGGACGCCCTGCTGAATGCGGACGGTGGGCTGGTCGGCTGCAGGCGCCATCATGAGCGAGAGGGTGGCGAAGACGCCGGCGATTGTCATCAGCGCTGATTAGCAAATCCTGCGTTCAGGCCAATGACATTGCGATCACAGTTGACAACTGTACGGCGTCGAACCCTTTCCAACATTATGCGTTACGGCGAAGTGGGTACGGGGCAAGCGTTGCAGGATCAGGTCAAAACAGGCGACACGGCCGTCGATTTCGGCGCGGCCTTTGCGGCCTCGCCGAACTCCTATGTCCTGCTCACGCCGGACCTACGGATCGTGGACGTCAACCAAGCCTATATGGACGTGACCGGCGCAAAGCGCGGCGAAGTCGTTGGCCAGCCGCTGTTCGCCGCCTTTGATTCGGGGCCAGGGTCCGAGGCGCCCGAAAACGTGCGTCAGGTCCGCGCCTCATTGGAAAAAGCCCGCGACACCCGGCAGCGAGATGATCTCGCCCTCGTTCGCTTTTCGATGCCCCGTCCATCGACCGGCGGAGTGAATGTTTTCGAAGAACGGATCTGGAGCGCCACTCACACGCCGATCCTGAACAACGACGGCGATGTGGTGATGCTGCTCCAACACACCATGGACGTGACCGACCTGTCGCCTCCGACCCGGCCGGACGAGCCGACCACCGCGCTCGATGCGATCATCGGCGGCTCGGTCCTGCGTCGCGCCCAGTCGGTGCAGGAAGACAATCGTCGCCTGGAGACCGAACGCAACCGCCTCGTCGAAATGTTCATGCAGGCGCCCGGCTTCGTCGCCATCCTGTCTGGGCCTGAGCACCGGTTCCAGATGCACAACGCCGCCTATGGACAGTTGATCGGCCACCGTGAAATCGCTGGCAAATCCGTGCGCGACGCCCTGCCCGAACTGGAAGGGCAAGGCTTCTACGACTTGCTGGACACTGTCTTCGCCACTGGCGAGCCCTATGAAGGCCGCGACAGCATGGTGCAGCTTCGGCGGACGCCCGAGGGGCTGTTGGAAACGGTTCATCTCAACTTTATCTACCAGCCGATTCGCGACGAAGCTGGAGCCATGGTTGGCATCTTCGTGCAGGGCCATGACATCACCGAAAACGTCCAGGCAGCCCAGCGCCAGAAATTGATGATCGACGAATTGAACCACCGGGTGAAGAACACCCTGGCCACGGTCCAATCGATCGCGATCCAAACCGCTCGATCCAACATCGATCCCGCCAGCTTTGCGGAAACGTTCCAATCGCGGATCATGGCGCTTTCTCATACCCACAACCTGCTGACGCAAAGTCATTGGGAAGGCGCGGATTTGCGGGCCATTCTCGAACATGAAACCGAAGCCTACGGTCCGACCCGCATCAGCCTGAACGGCCCCCCTGTGGCGCTGGAACCCGCCGTGGTCCTGTCGCTCGGGATGATCTTCCACGAACTGGCGACGAACGCCGCCAAATACGGGGCGCTTCACAACGCCGACGGTCGCGTCATGATCGATTGGGCGCTCGCCGATCAGCGGGCGCTGAAATTGAACTCGTCTGGCGCGAAATGGGTGGTCCGAAAGTTACGGTTCCGGACAGAAGAGGTTTCGGTAGCCGTTTGATTGAACGAAACATTCGCCATGATCTGGCGGGCGAGATCGATCTGGTCTACGCCCCTGATGGATTGATTGCGGAACTGACGGTTCCACTCGACAGGACGGCCGCACGATGACCCAACCCCTGACCGGCCGCCGCGTCCTGATCGTCGAGGATGAATCCCTCGTCGCGATGCTCCTCGAGACGATCCTGGAAGACATGGAATGCATTCCCGTCGGCCCGGCGTCCAATATTGACGACGGCGAGACCCTGGCCCGCGATACGGCCGACCTCGACGCCGCCTTGCTGGATGTCAACGTCGCCGGCCGACAGGTCTTCCCCGTCGCCGAGGTGCTGAAGGCGCGCGGCGTACCCTTCGTGTTTTCGACCGGCTACGGCGAAGGCGGCCTGCCCGAAGAATGGCGCGGCCAAGCCACCATCCAGAAGCCCTTCACCGAAGCCGCCATCCGCGACGCCCTGATGAAGGCCATTGGCGTCGCACAAGCCTGAGCCCTAGCTCGGCATTCGCCGGGGCGCGAACCAGCCGGATTCGGTCAGTTGCACCGAGCCTGCGACCGCCAGCACCTTAAGGGTGTGGGTAATCAGACGTTTGGCGCGCGGCCGACTTCCGGCGAACTCATCAATCAGGTCGATGGGCGACATGGGAATTCCCTGTCTGCGAAGGATGGCGAGGAGTCTGGACGCCAGAACGCCTGGTTCCTCCGGCAGGATCGCCTTTTCCCGCGATGGCGGCAGAACCGGCTGCGTCGGTGTCGCTGAACCCTGTCGAACCTTGCCGGTCCGATAGGCTGGCCGCAAAAAGCGAATATCACCCTGCGCCTCTTGATCGGCCCTGGCCTGGTTCAGTTCGATCAGACGCGAGACGATCTGATCGTCGGCTAAGTCGTCGGGCCAGCCATAGGCGCGGGACACCAGGCGATCGAGGCGCTGGTGCAGATGGTCGATGATACCGATACGCCCCTTGTCATGAACCATGCGTTCGGCAGTGGACAATCCATCTGCCTGACCCATCCGCGCTCTGGCGTTGTAAAGTCCGGTCATGGTCAGGGCGTCGCTGTTGCGAAGCACGTCGGCCCTCACTGCATCCAGTTCTTCGGCCAGAACGCCGATTTCCGCCGCCAACGCGCCATTTAGATCAGGAAACGGAAAGGCATCGAAGCAGACGCCTTTCACATAGACCGCCTCGTGGGCGTACTCGCCAATACGGCCCGCGTTCGCGGCGAACCAGGCGCGATGCTGGCGCGACGACAGGACCCCAAGCACAACCGGATCATCAATGGCGATCACCACGAGCTTGTTGTCCGATAGCGTTGAAGCATCCATGAAGCGGAACCAGCGATGTTTGGCGGTTTCGACCGTGACGATGTAGCGGTTCAGCCCGTCCAAGGCGTCGCGAAGATCTCGGCGCGGCTCGCCGAAAATCCACCAGTTATCGCGATAGGTCGCCCTGTTGTTGCGATCCCGATCCGGCTTCACCGTCTCCAAAAGATGCTGGAAAATTAGTGGATGTCGGCGACGCACCTCGCCCTCGGCCCAGCCGAAGAAGTCGATCACCTGCAGCCCACGCGATCGGTCCGCTAGATCGCGACCGTTGCGATAATCTCGAATCGGCGACGGCGCTTGAGAGTCAGAACCGGTCAGGAGAGCGTTCGCTCTCTCGGGAGTAACCTGAAAGCCCGCCCCCATAAGTTGAACACCACGATAGGCCAAACCGGCGTTGGCCTTGAGCTGTCGTACCCGCGTCAACCGGCTGTCCAGCATAAGGTCCGCACCAATGTCGCCATGCCGCTCTTCGAACATCGTGGCGTCGGCATCCCTGATCTTTAACCAGCGCCCCTGCCCGTCCGGCCCGCCACGCTCGGCGACGGACATGGCGATCCTGACGTCGGCGCAGCCCACGCCCTTCGCCCAGGGATGGTCCGCAATCGCGAAAACGAGCCTGATCGGCGGCCGTTTGCCGAGGTGATGCTCCAGCACACGGCGTGAAAATGTCTGAGTGATTGAGTTGGTGGTGATGAATCCGAACCGTCGCAGGATCGTATCGGGTTGGGTCAGAATATCAGCCGCGCGATCCCACCAGGCGGTGACGAAATCCGCCGAGAGGAAGCGTCCGCCTCGAATGGCGCTCAAGGCGTCGACATAACCATCGCCCAGTTCGCGTCGGAGATCCTTGCCGCCGATGAAGGGCGGATTGCCAATGATGAAATCCACCTCAGGCCATGGAGTCGGGCGTGGATCGATGTAGCGCACGGCCTCTCGCTCGGCGCTCTCCCGCCAAGACGCCATTTCGACACGCGAGTACTCAATCAGGGCGTCAGCCTGTCGAATGGTCCGAAAGTTCTTGAGTATGGGCTCCGACGGCATGGGGGCGCCGGACACCCGAAAGTGCCATTGCAGATGGCCGATCCACATGACCATCTCCGCAATCCAGGCGGCGTTAGCGTTCTTTTCGAGCCCATAGAATTGCTCGGGACTGACGACTTGACCCTGGAACGCCAGAACGCCCTGATGGTCGCCCATTTCCCCAAGCGCGCTGAAGACCTCCTCCTCCAGCTCCTTCATCATTCTCATGGCGACATAGAGAAAGTTGCCGGTGCCGCAGGCGGGATCCAGTACACGCGTCTTGCACAGCTGCTTATGAAAGGCGTGAAGACGACGGCGCGCGTTGATGACGTCGCCCTGTACAAAGTCATTCACGGCCTCGCCTTCGACAGCTTCCCAGTCCGCGCGCAACGGCTCCATGATCGTCGGTTCGATCAGTCGCTCGACATAGGCGCGAGGGGTATAGTGCGCGCCCAGTTCGGCCCGCTCGGATGGATCAAGCGCCTGCTCCAGCAGGGTTCCGAAAATGGCCGGCTCCACATCGGTCCAGTCGCATTTCGCTGCCGCAATCAGTGCTGACAACTCATCTTCGGTGATCGGCAACGCCTCGACGTTTTTGTACAGGCCGCCGTTGAACCGACGAACGGATTGGTGGGTGGCGACGCAATAACCGCCTTGGTCCATCGCCACGAACAGTGACCGCGCACCATTATGGAGTTGCTCCGCTGTACCCTCATAGGTTTCGAGCAATTCCAAAAAGCTGCGTCGTCTGATCAGCCCGACGCTATCCGCGAACATGGCGAAGATGCATTGCATGACAAAACGCGCAGTCTTGCTGGCCTGGGCGGCGCGGTCGACCCGCCCGAGTCCAACATGACGCCGACCGTTGATCGACCTCACCAACCATGCCAGAGACGTCGCAATCTCCGTCGTCACCGCCGCCGACCGCACCGCCGGATCGAGCGACATTGGATCAGTCCACACCCGGCGCAGCCGCTCACGGACCTCGGACGAACGCAACTGATCCAGAGTGTTGCGATACCGCGCCCGGTCGGGGAACGGCGCGTAGATTTTGCCTTGCCGCGCGAAGTCGGACCACAGTTCTATGGACCTGCCGACGTCCACAGTGATCAGGAACGGCGGCCATTCGTCCAAGGCTTTGGCGTAGTTTTCCGCCTGGCGTTTCGCGATGCGCATGACGCGATCAAGCGCCTCTCGCGACGGCGCACGACACTTGGCGGTAGGTTTCGCAAATAGCGCCAGTTGCGCTGCGGGATCCAGCGGTCCGCCATCGCCTCGCTTGGGCGACTGCTTGGCCTCGAGCACGAAACAGCCTCGCTTGGCGCAGTCGATCGATCCTGTGGTGATCGACCCATTATCATGCCGGAATTTGACCGGCCGCTCGAAGCAGTAGTCCAGATCCCCCGTCTTCTCATCGTCCGGCGCGGGCGCGCCGATCAGCCTGCACAGCTGGATGATGAAGGTCTGATAATGGGCTCGCTCGCTGATCGGTACAGCGGACCAATGAGCGATAAAGGCCTCGACCTGGTCTGATTGTTCTCCCGCCATAGAAACAATCTAGGATTATTTCTCGTAGAAATGCAATCTATACGGGCGTTCCATTTCTGTAGCGGGTGGAGCACATTGGCTTGCCTAGCCAGTAGCAAAGCTCCGCCGGACGAGAGACGTCCCAGACCGCAAGGTCCGCCGCCTTGCCCAGTTCGACGGTGCCGATCTCGTCCAGCATCCCAAGCGCACGCGCCGCTTCTCGCGTCGCGCCGGCCAGAGCTTCTTCGGGGGTCAGACGGAACTGGACGCAGGCGAGGTTCAGTGCGGCGGTCATGGAGGCCACGGGCGAGGTGCCGGGGTTGCAGTCGGTGGCGATCGCCATACGCACGCCGTGGCGACGCAGCAGATCGATGGGCGGCGCCTGGGTCTCGCGCAGCATCAGATAGGCGCCGGGCAAGAGAACCGCGACGACGCCGGCGGCGGCCATGGCGGCGACGCCTTGCTCGGTCGCATGTTCGATGTGGTCCGCAGACAGCGCTTGATAGCGCGCCGCCAGCGCCGCGCCGCCGCCGTTCGACAACTGGTCGGCATGCAGCTTCACCGGCAGGCCCAGAGCGCGCGCCTTGTCGAACAGGCGCGACACCTCTTCGGTGGAGAAGGCGATGGGTTCACAATAGGCGTCTACCGCGTCGACCAGGCCTTCGGCATGGGCGGCGGGCAGGACGTCGTCGATGGCCAAATCGACATAGGCGGCGCGATCTTCGCGATACTCGGGCGGCACGGCATGCAGGCCGAGATAGCTGGTGCGGACGCGCAGCCCGCCCCCGCGCCCTATGCGGCGCGCGACGCGCAACATCTTCAGTTCCGTCTCGCGATCCAGGCCATAGCCCGACTTAATCTCGACGGTCGTCACGCCAGTGGCCTTCAGCCCCGCCAATCGCGTCATGGCAGACGCGAACAGGTCGTCTTCCGATGCCGCACGCGTTGCCTTGACCGAGGAGACGATGCCGCCACCCGCACGCGCGATCTCTTCGTATGTCGCGCCGCCCAGCCGCTGCTCGAACTCGGCTGAGCGGTCGCCGCCGAACACCAGGTGCGTATGGCAGTCGATCAAGCCCGGCGTGATCCAGCGCCCGTCCAGCCGCTCGGTTTCGGCCGCA
The DNA here is from genome assembly GCF_979258305.1 of Brevundimonas sp. AC546. Taxonomy (NCBI): domain Bacteria; kingdom Pseudomonadati; phylum Pseudomonadota; class Alphaproteobacteria; order Caulobacterales; family Caulobacteraceae; genus Brevundimonas; species Brevundimonas sp. AC546. The sequence goes on along the minus strand of NZ_OZ409849.1, from coordinate 473,746 downwards.
TCCACGGCGGGCAGATCGGCGTGCGGCCCCACCCAGGCGATCCGGCCGTCGGCGATCACCACAGCGGCATCCTGGATGGCGCCGTAGGGGACCGGTCCGTCGACCATGGTGGCGACGTGACAGTCGAGCAGCAGACGGTCGGCCTTCATCGGCGGGGCTCCTTTGAGTGGGCTGACGAGAAACGCGCCACCAGATCGTAGCGGTCGCCGGGGAAGGTCTGCCAGACCCGCGTCACCCCCTGCCCGTCGCGCCATGTCCGCCGCTCGACGCACAGGCAGGCCGCGCCCGGTTTGAGTTCCAGCAGGCGTGCGGCGCGGGTGTCAGCCGCGATGGCAGAGATGCGGTTCTCGGCCTCGGTCCAGGGTGCCGAGTCCAGCAGCCAGCTTCCCGGCGGAACCGTTTGGAAATCAACGTCTATGGCTTGAGGCGCTGCGCCCAGGGCGATCAGCCGATGCTCCAGCGCCAGCGGTGCGCCGTCGGCGCTGTGCAGACAGGTCAGGTCCAGCAGACGACCGTCCGACGCCAGTTCGATTTCTTCCGCGCCCTCCGGTTGGCGTTCGGTTCGCTCCAGAAGAACATAGCCGTAAGCCTGCCCCCGCTCGATCACCTCGGCCCGCAGGTCGGGAATGGCCAAGACGGCGGCATGCGCCTTGGGCTGGGCGACGAAAGTGCCGGCTCGACGCCGACGCGTGACCAGCCCCCGGCCCGCCAATTCGGAAATGGCCTTGGACACGGTCATACGCGAGCAGCCGTAGCGTTCGGTCAGTTCATGTTCGAACGGAATCCGGTCGCCGGGCGACAGATCGCCGGACAGGATGCGCCCCTCAATATCGGCGTAGATGCGACGATGCAGGCTCATCCCAGCACCGTCGCCAGCGCCTTGCGATATCGCGCCTCGACGGCGTCCCGCGCGATGTGGCGGCCGTTCTTCACGACCTCGCGCCCAGCACGCCAGACCGACGAAATCGAGCCCGTCGGCGCACCGAAGATCCAGCTATCGAGCAACGCATCGCCCGAACGTCCGGCGAAGGCCATGCCGCTGGTATCGAGCGACACCAGATCCGCCGATGCGCCGACGTACAGACCCGATGACGCACCTGTCGCCTGAGCGCCGCCCGCCAACGCATGGTCGAACAGGGCGCGGCCCGTCGAGCGCTTCGCATCCGCCATGACGGCGCGCCCGCGCAGCGCCAGCCGCTGGCTGTATTCCAGCATCCGCAACTCTTCAGCTACGCCGATCTGGACGTTGGAATCTGTGCCGATGCCGAACCGGCCGCCAGCCCGCGTGAACTCGGCCGCCGGAAAGACCCCGTCGCCCAGATTGGCCTCGGTTATGGGGCACAGGCCGACGACTGCGCCGCGTTCAACCACGCCGCGCCATTCGGTCTCGGTCACATGGGTCGAGTGGATCAGGCACCAGCGTGGATCGACCGGCGCATTGGCCAGCAGCCATTCGACCGGCCTCGCCCCCGACCAGGCTAGGCAGTCCGCCACCTCCTTGGTCTGTTCCGCGACATGGATATGGATCGGTCGGTCGCCCGCCAGCGCCGGCATGGCCGCCAGCTCGTCCGGGCTGACAGCCCGCAGGCTGTGCGGGGCCACGCCGACCACGGCGTCAGGCAGATCGGCGGTCAGAGTCCGGCACCGCGCGACCAGATCTGCGAACCCGTCCAGATCGTTGATGAAGCGCCGCTGTCCATGCGACGGCGGCTGCCCGCCGAACCCGGCATGGGCGTAGAAGACCGGCAGCATGGTCAGGGCGATCCCCGTCGCCCGCGCCGCCGCCACGATGCGCGCGGCGATCTCGGCCCGATCCGCGTAGGCGGCGCCTGACGGGGCGTTATGCAGATAGTGGAACTCGGCGACGCGGGTGAAGCCGCCCTCCAGCATCTCCATGAAGGCCAGGGCGGTGATGGCCTCGATCTCTTCTGGCCCGCCCCGGTCGAGGAAGCGGTACATCAGTTCGCGCCAGGTCCAGAAGTCGTCGTCGGAAGGCCCGCGCGCCTCAGTCAGACCTGCCATGGCTCTCTGGAAGGCATGGCTGTGGACATTGGCGACGCCAGGCAAGGCGACGCCGCCGCCCTCATCACTACCGATGCGGGCCACGCCCGCTTCGAGACTGACGATCCGCCCGTCCGCCACGCCGATGCGGACATCGCGCGCCCAGCCGTCCGGCAGCAGGGCCGCCTCGAACCAGAGGGTGCGATCCACAGGCGGCGGCTGAAGGGTCACTGGACAGGTCCGTTTGATTACGATCAATATGTCTAGACATACCACGATGGATCGATTTGGCGAGGGAGGGTTGAACGGATGCAGGACTGGCTGACCGTGCATGAGGGTCCGGCGCCGTTGGTGATTGGCCTGCCGCACACAGGGACGGATATCCCGGCCGCCATCGAGGCGCGGATGACCTCTCCCTGGCTCGCGCGCAAGGACGCCGACTGGTGGGTGGACCGGCTGTACGATTTCGCCGTCGATATGGGCGCGACGCTGGTGCGCACCGGCGTGTCCCGCAGCGTCATCGACGTAAACCGCGACCCGTCGGGCGTCTCCCTCTATCCCGGCATGACCACGACCGGCCTCTGCCCCACCGAAACCTTCGACGGCGAGCCGCTGTATCGGGCGGGTCAGGAACCCGACGCGGCCGAGATCGCCCAGCGACGCGCGACTTGGTTCGCCCCCTATCATGCCGCCCTGCAGAGCCAGTTGGACCGGCTGAGCAGCCAAGGGCCAGTCGTCCTCTACGACGCCCATTCGATCCGTTCGGTGGTGCCGCGCCTGTTCGAGGGCGAACTGCCCCAGTTCAATATCGGCGACAACGACGGCACGACCTGCGCAAGGGAACTGAGCCAGGCCGTCGAAGCCGCCTGCGCCGTCAGCGGCGCCAGTCTGGTCGTCAATGGCCGGTTCAAGGGCGGATGGACAACGCGCCACTATGGCCGGCCCGAAACGGGCATCCACGCCATCCAGATGGAACTGGCGGACCGGGGCTACATCCTCGATCCCGCCGGGCCGGTGTCGCCCGACAACTGGCCCAGCGCCTACGAGCCGGAACGCGCCGAACCGATGCGCGGCCATCTGCGCCGCGTCCTGACCGCCTGCATCGATTTTGCGAAGAGCCAAAGATGAACACGCCCAACGCCCGGATCGTCCGCAGCCCGCGCGGACCCGAAAAGACGGCCAAGACCTGGGCCGCCGAGGCGGCCATGCGGATGCTGATGAACAATCTCGACCCCGAGGTGGCCGAGCGGCCCCAGGACCTGGTCGTCTATGGCGGCATCGGCAAGGCGGCGCGTGACTGGGTGGCGTTCGACAAGATCGTCGAGACCCTGCAGACGCTGGGAGCCGACGAGACCCTGCTGGTTCAGTCGGGCAAGCCGGTCGGCGTCTTCCGCACCCACGCCGACGCTCCGCGCGTCCTGATCGCCAACTCCAACCTGGTGCCCAAATGGGCGACCTGGGAGCATTTCAACGAACTCGATCGCAAGGGCCTGATGATGTACGGCCAGATGACGGCCGGGTCGTGGATCTACATCGGCACCCAGGGCATCGTCCAAGGCACCTACGAGACCTTCATGGAGGCCGGTCGTCAGCATCACGGCGGCGACTGGTCAGGCAAATGGATCCTGACGGCGGGCCTTGGCGGCATGGGCGGCGCCCAGACCCTGGCGGCGACCATGGCCGGCGCCTCCTGCCTGGCCATCGAATGCCAGCGCAGCCGGATCGAGATGCGGCTGAAGACCCGTTACCTCGACGTCATGGCCGAGACGCTGGACGACGCTTTGGTCTTGATCGAAGACGCCCGCCGAACGGGAAACCCGATATCTGTCGGCCTGTTGGGCAATGCAGCGGACGTCCTGCCTGAGATGGCCAGGCGCGGCGTCCGTCCCGATCTGGTCACCGACCAGACCAGCGCCCACGACCTGATCAACGGCTATCTGCCCTCCGGCTGGACGGTCGCCGAGTGGGAAGACAAGCGCGTCAGCGATCCCGACAGCGTCGCAGCCGCCGCGCGCACGTCCATCATCAAACACGTCAATGCGATGCTGGCCTTCCAGGCGATGGGCGTGCCGACGACCGACTATGGCAACAACATCCGCCAGGTCGCCTTCGACGCGGGCGTCACCAACGCCTTCGACTTCCCCGGCTTCGTCCCGGCCTATATCCGCCCGCTGTTCTGCCGTGGGATCGGACCGTTCCGCTGGGCCGCCCTCACCGGCGATCCAGACGATATCCGAAAGACCGACGCCGCCATGAAGCGGCTGTTCCCCGACAACGCCGGCCTGCACCGCTGGCTGGACATGGCGGGCGAGCGCATTGCATTTCAAGGCCTTCCAGCCCGTATCTGCTGGATCGGATTGGGTGATCGCCACCGCGCCGGCCTGATGTTCAACGACATGGTGGCGTCCGGCGAACTGTCCGGCCCCATCGTCATCGGTCGCGATCATCTGGACAGCGGATCCGTCGCCAGCCCGAACCGCGAGACCGAGGCCATGGTGGACGGTTCCGACGCCGTGTCCGACTGGCCGCTGCTGAACGCTCTGCTGAACACGGCGTCTGGCGCCAGCTGGGTGTCGCTGCACCATGGCGGCGGGGTCGGCATGGGCTATTCCCAGCACTCGGGCGTCGTCATCGTGGCAGACGGCACGTCAGAAGCCGCCAGACGGCTGGAGCGGGTGCTGTGGAACGACCCGGCCACCGGCGTCATGCGACACGCCGACGCGGGCTACGAGATCGCCAAAGAGGCCGCGCGCGAGCATGGTCTGAACCTTCCCAGTCTCGCCTGACCCCATGTTTCAGGGCTGATCCACGGCCCGCCACGCCTTCGAGGAAAGCCGCATGGAATTCGCCGCCGTCGCCCTGCCCTTGGCTCTCGGGGTCATCATGTTCGGCCTCGGGCTAGATCTGACGCCCGCTGACTTCGTGCGCGTGGCCAAGCAGCCCAAGGCGGCCGCCGTCGCCCTGGGTTGCCAGTTGCTGCTACTGCCGGCGCTCTGTTTCGCCCTGGTGCTTCTGTTCCGACTGCCGCCCATCCTGGCGGTAGGGATGCTGCTGCTGGCGGCCTCGCCCGGCGGCACGACCGCCAACCTCTATAGCCACCTGTTTCGGGGCGATGTGGCGCTGAACATTTCTCTGACGGCGATCAACTCGGTCATCGCCGTCGTCACCCTGCCGGTCATCACCAACCTGGCCATCGCCTGGTTCCAGCCAGGCGACCTCAGCGTCGGGCTACAGTTCCGCAAGACGCTGGAGGTGTTCCTGATTGTTCTCGCGCCGGTCGCGCTGGGCATGACCGTGCGGGCGCTGAAGCCGGGCTTCGCCAGCGCCATGGACAAGCCTGTCCGCATCGCCTCTGTGGCCATCCTTGTCCTTGTGATCGCAGGAGCGGCGGCCAGCAGCTTCGATCTGCTGGCCTCCAACGTCCTGCTGCTGGGAGGGATTGCGACCGTCTTCTGCGGCCTCAGCCTGACGGTCGGCTATGTCGTTCCGCGCCTGCTGAAGATCGAGAAAACCCAGGCGGTAGCCAGCGCCTTCGAAGTCGGCATCCACAACGCCACCCTCGCCATCGTGATTTCCCAGGGCGTGCTGGGGCGGCCCGAGATGTCGCTGCCCGCCGCCGTCTATGGCGTGCTGATGTTCCCGATCGCGGCGCTGTTCGGACTGTGGATCACACGACGCCCCGGCTGATCCAGATTTATCGTTCCCCTCAGGGACAGACAGAAGCAGACATGACACTTATCCTAGGCCAATCCCCTCTCTCCCTGGCCCAACTGCGTGCCGTGCTCGACGGCCCCGTTACGGTTGGATTGACCCCCACCGCATGGGCCGATGTGGAAAAGGGCGCAGCGGTCATCGCCGCCATCGTAGCCGAGGGTCGCACCGTCTATGGCGTCAACACCGGCTTCGGCCTGCTGGCCAATACCTCCATCGCGCCGGGTGACCTGGAGACGCTGCAGCGCAATCTGGTGCTGAGCCACGCCTGCGGTGTCGGGCCGCTGCTGCCCGATGCGGTGACGCGTCTTTTGATGGTGCTGAAGATCGCCAGCCTGTCGCGGGGCGCCTCGGGCATCCGACGCGAGACGCTGGAGGCCCTGGTCGCCTTGGTCAACGCCAACGTCTTGCCCTGCATCCCGTCGAAGGGATCGGTCGGCGCCTCGGGCGACCTGGCGCCCTTGGCCCATATGTCCTGCGTCCTGATCGGCGTGGGCGAGGCACGGTTGAACGGCGAGACGCTGGAGGCCGAGGCGGCCCTGGCCAAGGTCGGCCTTTCACCCCTGACGCTGGGCCCCAAGGAAGGCCTGGCCCTATTGAACGGCACCCAGTGTTCGACGGCTCTGGCACTGGCGGGCTTGTTCGCGACCGAGGCGGTGTTCGCCGCCGGCATCGCGGCCGGCGCCCTGTCGGTCGATGCGCTGAAAGGCTCGGACGCCCCGTTCGATCCACGCATCCATGCTCTGCGCGGTCAGCCGGGCCAGATCGCCGTCGCCGACCGCCTTCGCGAGTTGATGACCAACTCGGCCATCCGCGACAGCCACCGCGACGACTGCGCCAAGGTGCAGGATCCCTATTCCCTGCGCTGCCAGCCTCAGGTCATGGGCGCGATTCTGGATGTGCTGAACACCGCCGCCGCCACGTTGGAACGTGAGGCCAACGCTGTAACCGACAATCCGCTGGTCTTCATCAAGGACGGTGATGTGATCTCGGGCGGGAACTTCCACGCCGAACCCGTTGCTTTCGCTGCCGATCAGATCGCCATGGCCCTGTGCGAGATCGGCAATATCTCTGAACGCCGCACATCGATCCTGGTTGATCCAAAGATGAGCGAGCTACCTGCCTTCCTGGTCAAGGAAAGCGGCCTGAACTCCGGCTTCATGATCGCCCAGGTGACCGCCGCCGCGCTGATCGCCGAAAACCGGATGGTCGCCCACCCATGCAGCGTGGACACCGTCCCCACCAGCGCAAATCAGGAGGACCACGTCTCCATGGCCACCCACGGCGCGCGGCGCCTGCTCGACATGGCCGAGAACGCGGCGACGGTGGTGGGCATCGAACTGCTAGCGGCGGCGCAGGGGCTGGAGTTCCACCGCCCCCTGACCAGCTCGCCGGTTCTGGAGCAGGTGTTCGCCATCGTACGCGAGGCCGCCGCCCCCTACGCCAGCGACCATTATTTCGCGCCGGATATCGCCCGTGCGACCGATGGCGTGCGCGCCGGTCGCTATCGGGCCTTCGCCGGCGACCTGCTGCCCTCCGCCTGACGGGAATCAACCGCCCAGAATACCCAGGTGCTCCAGCAGAATCACCGTGCCCAGGCCGATCAGGGCGACGCCGCCGATAATCTCGGCGGTCTTGCCGAACCGGGTTCCAACGGCCTTGCCGATCAGCATGCCGATGGTCGTCAGGACGAAGGTGGTGAAGCCGATCGAGGCGGCGATCACCCAGATGTTCACCCCGATAAAGGCCAGGCCCACGCCGACGGCCGCCGCGTCGATGCTGGTGCCGACGGCGGTGGCGATCAGAGCCCAGCGGCCGGTCCGGCGCGGCGCGGCGGCGTCTTGCGCATCTCGCGGCTTGGCGCCTTCCCAGATCATCTTGCCGCCGACGATCAGCAGAAGCGTGAAGGCGATCCAGTGGTCGATCTGTGCGACCAAACCCGCCGCAACAAGCCCTAGCCCCCAACCGATCAGAGGCGTGATCGCCTCGATGACGCCGAACACCAGCCCGGCCTTGATGGCGTCCTTGACGGCCGGTCTATGCGACGCCCCGCGTCCGACGGCGGCCGCAAAGGCGTCCGTGGACATGCTGAGTGACAGGATGGCGATGGCGCCTGGGGTCATGACACAGCACTCGACCGAACGCGTGACAGCGGCCCCACCCCGGCCGGTCGCGGCGGTGGAACGCGCTGGTCTCGCTAGGCGGTGCTTGTCCGCTGATCGCGCCACGCGTCGAAACGCGAGTATGTTGACGCGATCCCGACGACGAACGTCGGAAGCTACTCCCCAACAGGAGGCGGTCCTCTACACGCCGAGCCGACGCGTTGGCAACCGCGCAGGTCAGTCAAAGGGTTGCAGCGGCGCCCGTCTCAGGGCCGCCAGATTGGCGGAGTTGGTGCAGAAACAGACGGTTCTCAGCTGTCGAATGACCAGCTGAAAATGATCCAAGACGGCCTCGGTCGAGAGCGTCGCCGCCGCCAACACCCCCGCGGCCTGTCCCGCCACGTCCGCGCCGAGACGAATCGCCTTGGCGACGTCCAGCCCGTTGCGTACTCCGCCCGATCCGATGATGACGGCCTCCGGGCAGGCGCGCCTGACATCCACTAGAGCATGAGCCGTGGGCGTGCCCCAGTCGGCAAAGATGGCGGCGTGGGCCTTTTCCGCCGGATCCGCAGCGCGTTCGCCCTCGACCAGCCCCCAGTTCGAACCACCGGCTCCGGCGACGTCCACAGCGGCCACGCCCATGTCCACCAGCCGCCGCGCCGTGCGTCCAGACAGGCCCGCGCCGGTCTCCTTGACGACGACCGGAACCTCCAGCTTGAGGACCAGGGCCTCCAGCGCCGCCCCGACGCCCCACCAGTCGCGATCTCCCTCGGGCTGACAGGCCTCCTGCAGCGGGTTGAGGTGAACGACCAGGGCGTCGGCGTCGATCATCTCGACCGCTCGCCGGGCCTCGTCCAAACCGAAGCCCCGCGTCAGCTGGGCGGCCCCGATGTTGGACAGGATGAAGGTGTCCGGGGCCCGACGACGCAGCGTCCGGTCCAGGCCGCCTGCCGCTCCACCCTCGACCGCCGCGCGCTGGGAGCCGACCGCCAAGGCGATGCCCAAATGCTGGGCCGCCTCGGCCAGGCGCGCATTGATCGCCTCGGCCCGCGTCGGTCCGCCAGTCATGGCGCTGATCAGCAATGGCGACTTCAACCGCCGGCCCAGGAAGTCGGCGCCCAGGTCGATCTTGTCGTGATCGAGGTCGGGCAACGCCTCATGGACGAAATGCACGCGGTCGAAGCCTGCATCGCGAGCGTGCCTGCCGCGCCCGGCCAGCACCACGTCCAGGTGCTGGTCCTTGCGGTTCGGCGGGGCGGCGTCGGTCATCGCCCTATTTCGGCGTCACGACGACCGGCGCCTCATCGTGCGCGACAGTCGATGCGCCGGCGGGCTGGCGCTCGACCGTCAGGGCGTAAGCGCCCGTCTGGTTGGGGCCATAGGCGCGGGCGCGGACCAGATACCAGCCGTCGTCCGGCGCGGTCCAATCCAGCTTGGCGTGGGCGTCCGACAGGCTGTCGTCATCGGTCGCCAGGCTGGAGAAGTCGCCATCGTCATCGACCCGGCCCAGATCGATGAAGGAATCGAAGGCGTTCGAAACCATGGTGATCCGCAGCTTCTCATCCTTCTTGGCCTGGAACCGGTAAGCGTCGAAATAGGCTCCTTCGTCGCTGAGGGCCGCGCTGTTGGACAGGGTTCCGCGCACAGTTCCACCAACCAGCAGGCTGCCTGGCTTGGGCTCCGGCCCGCGATCCAGCAGTTCGAGCGAATACAGCCCCTTGCCGTCCGCGCTCAGCGGCGAGGCCCGCACCACATAGTCGCCAGCCGACGGCAGGGTGAAGTTCAGGCGCGAATCCGTGCCTTCCGCCAGGCCGTCGTCGTCGCTGGCCAGAGCCTCAAACGTATCGCCAGCCTCGCCGATCTCCAGATAGGCGTCGAAATCGCCCGAGCGCAGGATCGCCTGGACGCGCTGCCCCTCCGTCCCGCTGAAGACATAGGCGTCATAGCGTTTGCCGTCGTCGCCCTGGGGGTCCTCGTCCGTGATCTCGCCTTCGACCTTCTGCCCGAATGTCGCCGGCGTGGGCGGAGGCGGCGGCGCGGTTTCGGTCAGCTTCAACGTATAGTCGCCTTCGGCCTCGTCGCTGAAGCCGCGCGCCTCGATGATATAGTCGCCGTCGGCGTCCAGGGTGCGGGCGATGCGGGAATCGGTGCCCGATCCGGCGCCGTCGTCATCCTCGGCCAGCACGGAATCGTCCGACGCGCGACGCAGGGTCAGATAGGCGTCGAAGTCGCTGGACTTCATCTCGATGGCGACGCGCTGGCCGTTCGTGCCGGTGAAGCGATAGGTCTCGGCGCGCTGGCCATTGTCGTTGGTGGCGCTGTCCGAACCCAGCTCGCCCTTGATCTCGTCGCCCACGGCGATCGGCTTGGACGGCGGGGCGGGCGGCGCCTCGGCCAGACCCACCTCATACCGACCCAGGCCGTCTTCCAGCGAGGTTGCGCGGATGATGTATTCGCCGGCCGTCGGCGCCGTGAAAGTCAGGCGCGAGTTCAGCCCGCCGCCAGGCGCATCGTCGTTGGAGCTGATCTCGACGAAATCGGGACCGTTCATCCGCCCGACCCGCACCAGGGGATCGAAGGCGCTGGAATCCAGGGTCACGACGAACCGGTCCCCGGCGTTGGCCCGGAAGGCGTAGGCGTCATAGCGGCCGCCATCCTCCTGCTCAGGATCACGGGCGGTCAGTTCGCCGCTCTGGGTCGCGCCAAGGCGGATTCCGCCGGCCCGCGGCGCACGCGGCGCGGCCGGCCGTTCCTGCAACGACAGGCGATAGTCGCCGCCGTCCAGCCCGCTCAGCGTCCTGGCCCGCAGGACATAGGCGCCGGCCCGCTCGGGCGTGAAGCGCAGCCGGGCATCCGTGCCTTCTTCCAGCCCGTCGTCGTCGGTCGCCAGCGGCTCACCCTCGGCGCCTTCCGCATAGATCGCCAGAAAAGCGTCGAAGGCGTCGGACCTCAGAATGGCCTCCAGCCGCTGGCCTGCGCGTGCGTCGAACCGATAGTCATCATAGCGATATTCGTCGTCCGCCGCCTTGCCGTCGTTGCCCGTTAGGGCGCCGTTTACCGTCGCGCCAATTCGCAAGGGCTGGGCGTCCTGGGCCAAAGCCGGCGTGGCGGCCCACAGAAGGGCGACGGTGCTGACAGCGGCGGCAAGAGACGGACGATTTATGAATTCCTCCAGCATTGGACGCGGATCATAGACGCCGAACCGTGACGGCTGTAAATCGCCGCCATCCTGATTTACCGCCAGACGGAGCTGCCATGTCGGCCCAATCCACGCCTGCGACCCTGATCGACGGCAAGGCCTTTTCGGTCGCCCTGGTGGAGCGCGTCGGCGCGGCCGTAGCCCGACTTGAGAGCGCACACGGCGTCAAACCCGGCCTGGCCGTCGTCATCGTCGGTGAAGATCCCGCCAGCCAGATCTATGTGCGCAACAAGGGCGAGACGACCCTGCGCGCCGGGATGCGGTCCGACACCCACCGTCTGGCTGACACGACCAGCCAGGACGAGCTGCTGGCCCTGATCGCCCAGTTGAATGCAGACCCGGGCATCCACGGCATACTGGTGCAGCTGCCCCTACCCAACCACATCGACGCCTCGGTGGTGCTGGACGCCATTTCTCCGGACAAGGACGTTGACGGCTTCCATGTCGTCAATGCGGGGCGTTTAGCCGTCGGCCTGCCGGGCCTGGTCCCCTGCACCCCGCTAGGCTGTCTGATGCTGCTCAAGGATCAGTTGGGCGACCTGTCGGGTCTGAACGCCGTGATCGTCGGCCGCTCCAACATCGTCGGCAAGCCGATGGCCCAGCTTCTGCTCGGCGAGAGCTGCACCGTCACCGTCGCCCATTCGCGCACGCGCGACCTGCCCGACGTGTGCCGTCGCGCAGATATCCTGGTCGCCGCCGTCGGTCGTCCCGAGATGATCAAGGGCGACTGGATCAAGCCGGGAGCCACCGTCATCGACGTGGGCATTAACCGCGTCCCCTCGGCCGATCCCGTCAAGGCCGCCGAGGGCAAGACGCGCGTCGTCGGCGACGTGGCCTTCAAGGAGGCGGTCGAGGTCGCCGGTCGCATCACCCCTGTGCCGGGCGGCGTCGGCCCCATGACCATCGCCTGTCTGCTGGCCAACACCTATTCGGCCGCCTGCCGCATCAACAATATCGAACCGGAGCCATTGGACGCTTGATGCATTCAAAGGGCCGGTGAATAGTCCCGCCAGACGGCGCTATCGCCGACTGGGAGATGTCATGGTCCGCTTCAACGCTCGCGCCGTCGCTCTGACCGGCGCTCTGATGATCGTCCCCGCCGTCGCGGGCTGTGGTTACAACACCATTCCGACCAAGCAGGAGCGCGCCGAGGCGGCTTGGGCGGACGTGCAAAGCCAGTATCAGCGCCGCGCCGACCTGGTGCCCAATCTGGTCGCCACTGTCCAGGGTGCCGCGATCCAGGAACGCACCACCCTAACGGACGTGATCAACGCCCGCGCCCGCGCCACATCTGTCAACGTTTCGGCCGACGATCTGGATAACCCCCAGGCCTTCCAGCAGTATCAGGAGGCCCAGGGCCAACTGTCCGGCGCCCTCTCGCGTCTGCTGGTCACGGTCGAAGCCTATCCCCAGCTTCAGGCCAACCAGAACTTCCTGACCTTGCAGTCGCAGCTGGAAGGCACCGAGAACCGCATCGCCATCTCGCGCCGCGACTACAACGAGGCCGTCCGCGACTACAACACCACCCTTCGCACCTTCCCGCAGGTGATCTGGGCCAAGACCCTGCATGGCGGGTCGCAGCCGATGCAGCTGTTCACCGCCACCGCCGCCGCCCAGTCCGCGCCTCAGGTCAACTTCAACCTGAACGCCCCGCCCGCCAACGCCTCGGCGCCCGGCGGCGGCGCACCCACCGTGGCGCCGGGCGCGACCCCACCCGCCCAGTGACAAACCTTCAAGCGGCGGTGCGGCGTCCGACGGGCCTCGCCGCTCTCCTCTTGGGGCTGGTCGCAGCGTTGCTGTTCGTCTTTCCGGCGGCAGCTCAGACTAAATTCGACTTCCCGCCACTGACCGGCCGCGTGGTCGATCAGGCCAATCTTCTCGATCCCGCGACGGAACAGGCCCTGACCGAAAAGCTGGCGGCGCTGGAGGCCAGCTCCACGGACCAGTTGGTCGTCGTCACCGTCAACAGCCTCCAGGACCAGGAGATCGAGGACTACGGCTATCAGCTGGGTCGCGCCTGGGGCATTGGTCAGAAGGAAAACGACAACGGCGCCCTGCTGATCCTCGCCCCCAACGAACGCAAGGTCCGCGTCGAGGTCGGCTATGGGCTGGAGCCGATCCTGACCGACGCCTTCTCGTCCCAGATTATTCGCGACGACATCCTGCCGTCGTTCCGCGACGGCGATTACCAGGCGGGCGTGGTCAAGGGCGTGGACGCCCTGATCGCCCAGCTGTCGCTCGATCCCGCAGAGGCGCAGGCCCGCGCGCAGGCGGCTGCGGCTCAGCAACAAGACACCACGGGCGAATCCATCATCCCGATCGTCATCATCGCGGCCATCTTTCTGTTCATGTTCCTGATCGCCATGCGGTCCGGGCGCGGGCGGCGCAGCAACGTCGGATCCGTGCTGCTTTGGGCCGCTTCCGAAGCGCTGCGAAGCTCGGGGCGTGGCGGCGGCGGTGGTTTTGGCGGCGGTGGCGGTGGATTCGGCGGCGGGGGCGGCAGTTTCGGCGGCGGCGGCGCCTCAGGGGGATGGTGATGCAGATCACAGACAGCGACCGCGCCCGGATCGCCGAGGCCATCTCTGCGGCCGAGCAGCAGACCTCCGGCGAAATCTTCTGCGTCGTTTCGCGACGCGTGTCCGCCTACGTCGATGTCAGCCTGGCGTGGGCGGCGGCGATGGCGCTTCTGGCGCCCATCGTCTTCATTCCCTTCGTGCTGGATTTCCGTTGGCCCGGCGACGGCTGGGAGGCCGCGCATCAGGTCGCGCAAGACGCCACCACCGGCCAGGCCCTGGCCCTCTACGCCCTGTCCCAGGCGGTGGTGTTCGTGGGCGTCTTCCTGTTGACCCGCATACCCGCCGTTCGCCGTTTGGCGACGCCTCCAGCCATTCGACGAGCGCGAGTGCGTGAGGCCGCCTTGCAGCAGTTCCTGGCCCACGGCGTCCATGTCACCGAGAAACGCACCGGCGTCCTGATCTTCGCGGCCCTGGACGAACAGCAGGTCGAACTGATCGCGGACGAAGGCATCTACGCCAAGGTGGACGAAGACGCCTGGGCACAGGCCGTCGCCGTGCTGACCCGAGAACTGCGCGCCGATCGTCCGGTCGAAGGGTTTGCAGCCGCCGTCGGCCTGTGCGGACAGGTGCTGGCCCGACACTTCCCGCCGCGCCCCGACAACCCCAACGAACTGCCTGATCACCTGATCCTGCTCTGATCGTCGTATCGGGGTCGCAATCGCGCGCCAGAAGGCCTAGCCCACGGTCAACGTCCAAGAACCGACACGTCCATGCCTCGCCTTCTCACCTATAATGTCCATCGCTGCGTCGGCACCGATCGTCGGCTGGATGTCGACCGGATCGTCGCAGTTATCGGCGAATATGAGCCGGACATCGTCTGTCTCCAGGAACTGGACGTCGGTCGCCTGCGCACCGGCGGCGTGGACCAGGCCGAGGCCATCGCTGCCGGCCTGTCGATGAGTTCTCGTTTTCATCCCGCGATGCAAGTCGAGGCGGAGTTGTATGGCGACGCCATTCTGACGCCCCATCCCGAACGCCTGATCCGCGCCGCCGCCCTGCCGACGGTTTCCGGCATTCCGGGCCTGGAGCCGCGCGGCGCCATCTGGTCCGAGATCGAGATCGACGGGACCGCCATCAACGTACTGAACACGCACCTGGGCCTGGTCCCGCGTGAGCAGCGACTTCAGGCGGCGGCCCTGGCGGGCTCCGGCTGGGTGGGGGGCTGCACAGGTCCGACCCTGCTGGCGGGCGACTTTAACGCCACCTCAATCACCCGCCCCTATCAGACCCTGTGCCGCAGCCTGCAGGACTGCCAACGCCAGCTCGGCTTGAAGCCCAGCGTCAAGACCTTCCCCTCGGCCTTCCCCGCCATCCGCATCGACCACTGTTTCGTCAGCCCCGAGATTCGCATCCGTGCGGTGCGGTCGGCTTTCTCACCCTTGGCGCGTGTGGCTTCTGACCATCTGCCGCTGATCATCGACTTCGAGGTGATTCAGCCCGGCGCCTGACCGCCCTCGGATGCCGGTCGGGTGCGGTGCGATCGGTTCAGGCGCTTCCATGGTCGCCAGGCGTCCGTCGAAGAGGTCGGATCGCCCAATTGCCATTCCGCGAACATTCGCTGGATTCGCGTCGGCGGGTCCGAGCCCAAAGGCTTGAGCCGGTCCGTCTCGAAGCTGCAGATCGCGGCCCCCACCGAACCATACACCCCTTCCACCGCCGCATAGTCCTCGGTCGCGACGCCGAGCCAGTGGGCGATGGTGCGATGGCGATGGGCGGTGATGACCGCCCGTCCGGCCTCATCAATCGGCTCGGCGGCGATGTCGCATTCGGTATCCAGCCCCATGGAACGATTGTTCAGATTGGTCGACCCGATCCTGAGCAGCCGGTCGTCGATGATCGACACCTTGGCGTGGACGATGATCCTGTCGCCATCCTCCGTCAGCGGGGCGAAGGCGAAGAAGCGGTTGTATTTATCGGCCTGCTCCAGCCGATGCAGCACCTCGGCCCGGGCCGTGTCCATGGTCATGCTGTCGAACCAGCTGGGGCTCTTGGCTGTGGAAATCACAATGATCTGCGGCCCATCCACTTCTGCCAGCCGTTCGGCGAGGGCTGCGGCGATGACCGGCGAGGTGAAATACTGGTTCTCGAAATAGATCAGCCGTTTGGCGCGGCGAATGGACTCCAGATGCAGGGCCTCGCTTTCACGCACCTCGTGCCGCCCGGACCATTTCGGCTCGGTACGGGCGATGCCGACAGGCACGTCGGTCATCTGCACCGGCACGCCGTCTGGCCAGGGATCGCCCTCGACCTCGTCCGGGATCGTCCGTTCCCACGTCGCCTTGAACCAGCGTTCGCGCGCCAGATCGCCCAGCGCGCGCGCCGCCGGGCCATCCATCACACTCATCACCTCATGCCGCGCCTTGCAGATCACGCCGCTGGGCAGGGCGCGGCGCGGGTCGCCGTCCAGATGTTCCTCGGTATCCCAGCGGTCAGTCGAGATGTCGCCACCGCCACAGAAGGCCACCTTGTCGTCGATGACCACCACCTTCTGGTGATGGCAGGCGCCGATGGGACCGGGCGAATCCAGCCGAAACTCCACCATCCGTTTGCGGAACCAGCGTTGCGCCTTGTGCGGATAAAAGCCCTGCGACGCCGCGATCAGCAGAGGCGACTTCCAGATCAGCAGCCGCACGTCCAGATCCGGCTTCTTCTTCACCATCATCCGCAGTTGGCGACCGATCTCGGCCGACTTGTCGCCGGGCCGCGTCTCAGGGTCCAGATGCGTGCGAGGATCGAACTGCCAGCCCAGCAGGACGATGGACCGCTCGGCCTTGTGCAACGCCGACGACAGGGCGTCGAAATAGGCCTCGTTCTCCATCAGCACGGAAAAGCGATGCGCGACCGCAGATGTCCACAGGCCCGGGCCGGGCTCCAGCAAACTGCCGTCGTAACTGTCGCCGCCTTGCGTCATGCGACCCATCTGCCTGATTCGCGTGACACGGTGTCGGAGCGCCTGCATCCTCCGTTCCATGCACGTCGCGTCGGGTCAATCTTTCAGGGCGGGATTGTGACGTCCGCCCATTGAGCGCATAAGGAGCGTAGCCATACGGGCTGCGAGGGAGGGTAGAATGCAGGCGCTTGTCGAACTGATCGCTGGCTTCATCGCCGTGCTTGCCGCCGTCGTCCTGTCCCAATTCGGCGTCGACACCCACACGCCGAATCATGCCGACCGCGAAGTGCGCCGCGTCGCTGAATGTCATGACGCCGGATCGCACGCCACGCTGCTGCCGGAAACTTCGCGCGACTGCTGATCGCAGCCACCTCACGCGCTTCGACGACGGCGTTCATCGACAGGTTGCGGACTTGAGTCGGTTTCGTCCGCACCGATCATGCTCTAGGGTTTACTCGGCGCTGTCGGACGCCCGCGTAGAGATCGAGTTTTAGAGCTGATGAAGTCTCCCAAACGGCCGCCGCTGAAGCTGACCGACGACGAGGTCGTTGCGCCCGTCGAACTGTCGACCCCGGACGCGGCGCCGTCCGACGACGCGACGTCAGAGATCGAGCCCATCCCCGAGCCCGATTTCGAAGTCATTCAGCCGACGTTCGAGGCGGCTGCGTCGGAGGCGCCTCCATTCGAACCGCCCATGTCGGAGCGCCGTCGTCGTCGCCTGCTGGAGGAGCAACGTCTCGCCGAGGAACGCGCCTTGGCCGCCGAACGCGGACCCGCCGACCCGGAACCGATGGCTCCGCCCGAATTGACCGCAGAGCCGATGCCGGAATCGACCGCCGCCGTCGAAATGGCCGTGGCCGCCGGGAAGCCGCCTACGACTTTCGAACTGTCCACACCGCCTGCGGTGAAGACCGTCGCCGCCAAGAGCCAGGCCGAACCGTCCGGCCGTCACGCCTATCTGATTTCCGGCATCGCTTCGGCGCTGTGGATCGGCGGCGTCGCCTCCTGGGCCGCCTATGAGTTCGGCGCCGGCGGTGCGGAGCTGGATCCGCTGCGGATCGCCATCTACGTCTTGATCGCCCTGGCGCCCGCTGGCCTGGCCATCATGCTGGCTCATGCGGTGCGTCAAGGCGCGAGTCTGGCCGCCGAGACCCGTCGCGCCCGGCAACTGGCCGAAGCCCTGGTCGCCCCGACCGCCTTGGCCGCGCAACAGACCGGCGAAGTCCTGCAGTCGCTACGATCCGACATCGACCATGCCGCCCTGGCGGCCGAGCGCGCCCGCAACGACATGGCCCTGCTTCGCGAAGCGCTGTCGCAAGAGACGACCCGCCTGAACGAGGCGGCCGAGAACGCCGGCCGCACCGCCCGCCGCCTGACCGAGAACCTGGGCCGCGAGCGCGACCAGATGCAGACGCTGGGCCTCCATCTGGACACCCAGGCGTCCGGCGTCATCGACGCGGTCGAGCGCCAGTCGCGCATGGTCGCCGACGCCTCCGACTTGGCCCAGGCGCAACTGCGGGAGGCCGAGGCCGCGCTTGCGGCCCGCGCCGCCGATCTCGCCGCCGCCGCAGGCGAGGCTCAGGACGCCGCCCGCGTCGCCTCAGACGATCTGGCGCGCCAGACCATTCGCCTGGAAAATGCAGGCTCCGGCGTCGCCGAACAGATCCAATCGGTCGAAGAAGGCCTGGGCCAGCAACGCGCCGCCCTGGTCACCGCCGCCTACGCCCTGCGCACCGATCAGGAGGACTTCTCCGCCCAGGTCGAAAGCCAGCGCGCCCAACTGGTCGAGCACCTGTCGGCCACCCGCAGCGCCGCAGGCGACCTGGATCGCACGTCCCAGACCTCGCTCGAGTCGATGCGCGATCTGGTCGAGGCCGCCGCCGACCAGTTCCGCGCCCTCGTGGACATGTCTCAACGCGAGGCCGACGGTTTCGATTCCGCCACCAAGGTCGCCCTGGATCGCTTCGAAGCCCTCGCCGCCGAGGCGCGCGACGCCCTGATGGAAGAAACCCGCCGTGCGTTAGAACAGATGCGCGCCACGGCCGAGGATTCTCGCGCCGCCGCCGCCGACGCCGCCGAACAGGCCCGGCTGCGCACGGACCGACTGGGCGAATCCCTGTTCGACGCCGCCCAGAAGGCCGATCAGGCCGCAGACGCCCGCATCGCGGACGCCCGGCGCATCGTGGGCGAAACCTCCGGCCTGGTGGACGAGGCCGGCGAGCGGATGGTCAATCGTCTGGAGACCCTGGTCGGACGCCTCAACTCGGCCCTGTCCGAGATCGACACCGCCGTCGCGGACATCGACGAACGGGCCTCGCGCCTGCCGCAGGAAGCTCGCGCCCGCGCCGACGCCGTGCGCGCCACGGTCGAGGACGGCCTGGCCTCCTTGTCCGCCGCCTCTCGCAAGGCCGCCGAGGACACCGAGGCGCTGGATGTCGGCTTCCAGGAACGGGTGCGCCGCAACTACGACATGCTGACCGAGGCCGTGCGGCTGATGGGCGTGGTGTCGGGCGACGCCTCTCCTGCCCGCCGTCGCGAGCCGACGCCGGAACCCGAGCCTCGTCCCGAACCGCGCGCCTCGCGCTCAGGCCCGCCGCCCGTCGAAGAACGCAAGTTCGGCCTGCGCAGCCGCCTTCGCCTTGAGCCCGCCGACACGCCGCGCCCGGCCTCGGACGACCGCCTGGACTGGAGCGATCTGGTGTCCGGCGCCGACGAAGACGAGGCCCCGCTGGAACTGGACACCCTCTCCCCTTCGCCCGCCGAGGCAGAGGCCCTGTCCGACCGCGTCGCCGCCGCCATCCGACGTATGGGCGTGGATCCCAACGCCCTGCTGCCCCGCTCGCGCGTCGAAGAAGCGGCCCGGGCAATCAGCAAGGGCGATCCCGACGCCGCGCGCCAGATCGTGCGCCGCGTCGCCCCCGCCGCCGTGCGCAGCGTCTCTCGCCGCGTGCTCAGCGACGCCGAACTGAGGGCCGACGCCGAACGCTATGTTCGCAACTTCGCCGTGATGCTTTCGGCCTCGGCCCGCGCCGGCGACAGTGCGGCCGTCCAAAGCAGTCTAGCCTCCGACAGCGGGCGCGCCTTCATGTTGCTTGATGCGGCCGTGGGCGACCTGGGTTAAGGATCATCAGGGCTTGACCGCGTTCGGAAGTTACAGCCTCCTGCGCTTCACCGAACTGTCATGGATGGGGCTATGGCCGGCACGATGAACGAAATCGACGGCCCTGCGAGCGTTGACCGCCGCCCCGGCATTATTATCTGCGCCTATGACGGCGAGGACGCGGGTTGGGACCTAGTGGAAGATCTGTCCGGCGAGATTTGGAGCCCCGTCGGCGCACGCGCCGTTCCCATCGCCGCCGCCGATCCCGATGTGCTGGCATCGATGCTGGCTGCGCGCCTGGGCAGCGGCGAATGTCGCGCCGTCTTGCTTGTCGGGCGCACGCACAAGGGCGACAGCTTCCGCGTCCAGATGCGAGCCGAAAACCGAACACTCGACTACAAGGGCCGCCTGTCACGCACAGGCCCCGGCATCGCCCGCACCACTGCTCCCGTCGCCGACATGGTGCGCGCCCTGACGGCTGCCGGCCTCACGGCCGACGCCTCATCCGAGGCCGAGGAAGATGTCGGCTCCTACCTCCTCTATCGCGTCCTGTCCGATATGCCGGATGGCCCGCTGACCCCCTCCGTCGGCCTGCTGCGCGCGCCTGCCCCGGCTAATGAGGCCGCCTTGCGCAAGGGCATCAAGGCCGCCGCTTCCGCGATGGCCAGCCATCTGACGCCTCTCCCTCGCGCCGGTTAACCTTTTCGGATCGCAGACATTCGGGATTCGCCGGTCTAGGGTTCTCGAATGATCGTGAGTCGCAACCTGATCCTCTTCGCCGCCCTGAACGGCGTCCTGGCCATAGCCTTGGGCGCCTTCGCCGCTCATGGCGCGGGGCCACAGGTGAAGTCCCTTCTGACCACCGGCGCCCAATACCAGTTGGTCCACGCCGTCTTCGCCTTCGGCTGCGCCCAATGGGTCGCCGGCGGTCGGATGGCGTGCCTGGCCGGCTGGCTGGGCGCGGTCGGGGGGCTGGTCTTCTGCCTCTCCCTGGCCCTGATCGCCTTCCTCAGTGTCCCCGCCTTCGGTGCAGTCGCCCCGATCGGCGGCCTGCTGATGATCGCCGGCTGGGTCTGCCTGGCCATCGCCGCGCTTCGTTCCTAACCACTTCGTTCTCGCAGAAAGACCGTCCCTTCATGGCCTTCCCTACGCCCGCCGAGCCGCGTCGTGTGCTCCACCCCGAGATCGAATCCTACGCCTCGGGCTGGATGACGACCAAGGGCGTGCACGAAATCTATTACGAGGAATCCGGCAATCCCCAGGGCCTGCCCGTCCTGGTGCTGCACGGCGGACCGGGCGGCGCGGTGAACCCCGGCATGCGGCGCTTCTTCGACCCCGCCATCTATCGCATCATCATGTTCGATCAGCGCGGCTGCGGCCTGTCGCGGCCCCACGCCTCGCTGGAGGACAACACCACCTGGACCCTGATCGACGATATCGAGCGGCTGCGGGTGCTGTGCGGCATCGACAAATGGGTGGTGTTCGGCGGGTCCTGGGGTTCGACCCTGTCGATGGCCTACGCCATCACCCACCCCGAGCGTGTCATCGCCTTGCTGCTGCGCGGCATCTTCCTGCTGACGAAGAAGGAGTTGCACTGGTTCTACCAGGATGGCGCTTCGATGATCTTCCCCGACGCCTGGGAACGTTTCGTCGCCCCCATCCCCGAGGCCGAGCGGGGTGACCTGATGGCCGCCTATTACAAGCGTCTGATCGGCGACGACGCAGCCGAACGCGAACGCTGCGCGGTCGCCTGGTCGAGCTGGGAGGGCGAAACCGTCAGCGTCGAGGGCCCCAATGCCCGCCCCGACAAGTTCGCCGAGCCCGACTTCGCCGTCGCCTTCGCCCGGATCGAGAACTGGTTCTTCACCAACGCCGGATTCTTCGAGGAAGACGGCTGGCTGCTCAAGAATGTGGATCGGATTCGTCACATCCCATGCTGGATCGCTCAGGGCCGGTTCGACGTGGTCACGCCGATCTCGGGCGCCTGGGCTCTGCACCGCGCCTGGCCAGAGGCGCATCTGGACATCGTCTGTGACGCCGGCCACGCCTCGTCCGAGCCGGGCATCGTCGACAGCCTGGTCCGCGCCGCCGACTGGGCCGCAATGCTCTAGACACGAAAAGGCCGCCGCGCCGGACAGCGCGGCGGCCTTTTCATTCCGACTTCAGAACCGCTTTGTTGCGCGGTCGTCGATGCTCCACGCACCGGGACCGGCCGTGAAAATGTAGAGGAAGACGAAGCAGAACAGGATGGCCGCGTCCCCGCCATTCACGGCCGGATAAGGGTCGCGCGGGAAGTGGAACATCCAGTATGCCACCGCCATCTGTCCCGCAGCGATGAAGGCCGCTGGACGCGTGAACAGGCCCAGGATCAGCAGCAGGCCGGTAATCACCTCAATCAGGCCGCCGATGCCGAACAGGGACAGCAGCTCCTGCTGACCCGGCTCGGCCCCGACCGGAAAGCCGAACACCTTGACGACGCCATGCGCCAGAAACAGCAGGCCGGCGACAATTCTCAGCGCCGCCAGCGCGCGAGAAGACCAGCCATTCACTTGATTGAACATTCTCATTCCTCGGTTGTCGGTGCGGACTTCACGGTCGGATCAGGTCCGACCGTGAAGCTTGATCCTAAAATCAGGCGGCGTCCACCAGAACGATTTCCGCGTCCGACAACGCCTTGACCGTGACGACATCCTCCTGGGCGATGGCTGCGCCGTCGCGGGCGTTCAGCTTGACGCCATTGACCTCCACCTCGCCCTTGGCCGGAACCAGATAGGCCCGACGGGTCGCACCCAGCGGATAGTCGGCGGTGTCGCCGGCCTTCAGCGTCGCCGCCACGATACGGGCGTCGGTGCGGATCGGCAGGGCGTCTTCATCACCCTCGAAGCCCGAGGCCAGGACCACGAACTGGCCCGAACGCTCGCCCTTGGGGAAGGGCTTGGAGCCCCAGCTAGGGGCCTCGCCGCGTTTGGTCGGCTCGATCCAGATCTGGAATATCCGGGTCAGGTCCGGCTCAGCATTGTATTCCGCGTGGCGGATGCCGGTGCCCGCGCTCATGACCTGAACGTCGCCGGCCTCCGTGCGGCCCTTGTTGCCCAGGCTGTCCTCATGGGTGATAGCGCCTTCTCGGACATAGGTGACGATCTCCATGTCGGCGTGCGGATGGGGCGGGAAGCCCGTTCCAGCGGCGATCTCGTCATCGTTCCAGACCCGCAGATTGCCCCAGCTCATCCGCTTGGGATCATAATAATCAGCGAAGGAGAAATGGTGTTTGGCGTTCAGCCAGCCGTGGTTGGCGCCGCCAAGGGATTCAAACGGTCTGCGCTCGATCATCGAACTCGTCCTTTCGCGTCGGAACCGTCCGACGCCTTTGCTTGACGCCAAGATAGAGATCGGCGAACGAACAGAAATAGAAACAATCGAAACTCATCGTTTCCCAACGCGGAGCCGCCCATGTCCCGCCTGCCCGACCTGGAAGCCTTGGCCATCTTCGCCAAGGTCGCCGACAGCCAATCCTTCTCCGGCGCCGCCGAGACCCTGGGCCTGTCCAAGGCCACTGTGTCCAAGGCGGTGACGCGGCTGGAGCAGCAGCTTCGCACGACCCTGTTGCACCGCACCTCGCGCCGGTTCGCCCTGACCGACGCGGGTCGAACCTTGGCCGCACGCGCTGCCCATATGCTGGCCGAGGCCGAGGGCGCGGTGTCCGAGGCGCTGGACATGTCCGTCACACCGCGCGGCCTGGTGCGTCTGGCCGCGCCCATGTCGTTCGGCATGGCCTATGTCGCCCCGGCGCTGCCCGAGTTCCTGGCCACCCATCCCGATGTGTCCATCGACCTGCACCTGTCGGACGAGGTGATCGATTTGGTCGGCGGCGGGTTCGACTGCGCACTGCGGATCGCAGCCCTGGCGGATTCGTCGCTGACGGCGCGCAAACTGCGGCCGGTGGCGCGCGCCTTGGTCGCCTCCCCGTCCTATCTGGAACAACGTGGTCGCCCGACCCACCCCGACGACCTCGCCCGCCATGCCTGCCTCGGCTATGCCTATATGCCCAGTCGCGACACCTGGCGGTTCAGCAATGACGCGGGCGAAGAGGTGGTGGTGCATCCGCGCGGGCCGCTGAGGGCCAACAACTCCGACGCCCTGACCGCGTCGCTGTGCGCGGGTCTGGGCCTCTTTCCCCAGCCCGATTTCATCTACTGGAAGGATGTCGCTGACGGATATCTGGAGACGGTCATGACCGACTGGCGTCTGCCGCCCATCGCGCTGCATCTGGTGGCGCCCAGCGGCGGACCGCGACCCGCACGGGTCACGGCCTTCATGGATTATCTGGCCGCGAAGTTCAGCGGGCCGCTGTGGCCCGGAGACACCGTTGGACGCTGAGCGTCAGCCGCACTTCACTTCGCGCACGATGCTGGTCGCCTCGTCATAGACGAAGTTCACCCGGTTCTCGCGATAGTCCATCGTCGCCGCGCAGGTGGTGCAAAGGACGCGGAAGGTCTGGCCCTCAGGCGCGGCAGGGATGGTCGAACGGTTGCGCCCGACGTAGCTCTGATACTCCTCGACCTTGCAGGCCTTGTAGGCAGTGTCCGACCCGGGCGTGGGATCGACAGTCTGCATCGGCGCACAGGCCGACAACGCCAAGGCGGCGACAGCCGCCAGTGTGCTGAGAAGGGTCTTCATGATCGTCTCCCTATGGGCGCGGCCGACTAGCCGCAGCGAACCTGTTCGATGACGCCGGTCTGTTCGTTGTAGAAGATGTTCAGCCGAAAGGCTGAAAAATCCTGCGTCACCGGGCAGGTGGTGCAGGTCACACGCCGGTTGACGACGTCCACCGGAACCGGGATTTCGGTGCGCGACTTGCCGACAAGATACTGCATCTCGCCAGCCTTGCAGACGTCATCGGTTTGCCCGGTCGGCATGCGGCTGCCGACGGGCGGGTTCATCTGCGCCTGTTCCACAGCGCGCGGCGCAGGCGCATCGGCGACAGGCGTCGAACAGCCCGCTAGCAGGACCAGTCCGATCAGCCCGCCTTTTCCCAGCGCCCTTCGTCGGTCTGACGCCAATAGGCCAGGTTTGCGCCCTGGTCCTTCAACGTCTTCCAGCGTCCGCGCGCGTGCTGCAGGGCCGGCTCGTCCCGACCGTCGAAAATAATGAAGCATCGTTCGAACCCTTCCGTCGCGCCCAGTTCTGCGTCGTCAACGATGAACAGCGCCTGAGCGCCGTTCAGGTTCTCTCCCGATTCGCTCAACAGCACAGGCTGACGGTCGGCATTGGGCTGATCCGCCCGGCCGTGCGGCAGGAAACTGTCGTCGCGAAAGGTCCACAGCGTCTCGTCGACCTCGTCCAGCCGATGCGAATGCGACGACTTGATCAGCGCCCGCCAACCCCGCTCGATCGTCTTGTCGAGCAGGGTCGGCAGCACCTGGTCAAGCGTCGACCGCTCCAGGTGGTAGAACCAGATTTCGGGCTTATCGCTCACCCGGCTCTATCTCCGGCGATCAGGCTTCGTAGGTGTCGGTCACCATGCGATCCAGCGTGCGCACGGCGAAGCCGACGCCGCCTTCCGGCACGGTGGGGCTGGGGCTCTTGTTGGCCCAGGCGGTAGGAGCGATGTCCAGGTGCGCCCAAGGAACCCCGTTGGTGAAGCGCTGCAGGAACAGGGCAGCGGTGATCGAGCCGCCGGCGCGGCCGTTGCCGGTGTTCTTCACATCGGCGATCTTGGAATCGATGTGCTGCTCGTAGATGGCCGGGATCGGCATGCGCCAGAAGTTCTCGCCGACCTTCGTCGCCGCCGCCAGGATCGGATCGGCCACATCGTCGGAGTTCGAGAAGACGCCTGCGTAATCCAGGCCCAAGGCCACGATCATGGCGCCCGTCAGGGTCGCCAGGTCGATCATGAACTTTGGCTTGAAACGCTCCTGCGTGTACCAGAGGGCGTCGGCCAAGACGAGGCGACCCTCGGCGTCGGTGTTGATCACCTCGACCGTCTGACCCGACATCGACACCACCACGTCGCCGGGACGCTGGGCGTTGCCGTCAGGCATGTTCTCGACCAGGCCCAGCACGCCAACGACGTTCGCCTTGGCCTTGCGGCTGGCCAGGGCGATCATGGTCCCGGTCACGGCGGCCGCGCCGCCCATGTCCCACTTCATGTCTTCCATGCCGTCGGCCGGCTTGATCGAGATGCCGCCGGTGTCGAAGCAGACGCCCTTGCCGACGAAGGCCAGCGGCTGACCGCCTGCCTCGCCGCCATTCCACTTCATGATCGCCAGTTGGCTTTCGCGACGGCTGCCTTGGCCGACACCCAGAAGTGTGCGCATGCCCAGCTTCTCCATCTCGGCCTCGCCGAGGATCTCGACTTCCAGGCCCAGGCTCTCCAGCGCCTTGACGCGCTTGGCGAACTCGGCCGGATACAGGACGTTGGCGGGCTCGGACACCAGGTCGCGCGCGAAGATCACGCCGTCGGCGACGGCCGACAGCGGCTCAAGCGCGGCCTCTGCGGCGCGCAGGTCCGAGGTCACGACGCGGATCGCGGTGATTGAAGGAATCTTATCCGGCTTCTGCGTCGTGCGATATTTGTCGAAGCGATAGGCGGCCAGACGCGCGGCGAAACCGACGCGGGCGGCCTGTTCCGGCGCCAGGTCCGAGGCGTCGATGGTCAGAACCTCGGCGCCCGACAGTTTCACGGCCGCATAGGCATTGCCGCCAAAGGCCTCGACCGCCAGGTCGTCCAGCTTGTCCTTGGCGCCCGCGCCGACCAACAAAACCGTATCGGCGTTGACGCCGGCGGGCGCGGCGACGCTGAGGCTCTGACCGGACTTGCCGGTGAAACGGCCCTTGCCGGCGGCCTTGGTCAGGGCGCCGCTAGTCTTGGCGTCCAGGGCGGTTCCTGCCGGCGTAAACGCACGGTCTTCAAAAACCGGAACCGCCAGAATCTCGGCGGCGTCCACGGCGGCGACGAACTCGATCTTCATTCAAACAACTCCAGCCAGGCCCCACCCGGCGTCTGCAAAGGCAAAAAGACAACGGCGCGTCTGCTTGTCGCGGACGCGCCCTCATGTGCTACTAGATGCGCCTCAATATCGCCGCCTGCAACCGGGCGAAGTCCAACCGCCCATGAACCTGATTCAAAGATACCTTTTTCGCCAGATCCTTTTCCCCGTGGTCGCCGCCTGCACAGCGCTGGCGGGAATCGGAATTCTGAGCCAGAGCCTCGACCAACTCCAGGTCATCGTGGAGCGTGGCCAGAGCGTGTGGGTCATGATCAGATTGACCCTGCTGGCCCTGCCGCAACTGCTCGCGGTGATTCTGCCGATCGGCCTGTTCGTCGGCGCCCTGATCGCCCTGACGCGGCTGCAGCGCGAGCAGGAGCTGACGGCGGCCTTCGCCGGCGGCATGACACGCTGGCAGGTGATTTCACCCGCCGCCCGCATCGCCGTGCTGGTCGCCCTGGTCACCCTGCTGGTCAACGTCTTCATTCTGCCCTGGGCGCAGCAGGAGGCCCGGCGTCAGGCCTTCGACATCCGCACCGACCTCGCCGCCCTGCTGGTCGAGGAAGGCCAGTTCGTCCAGGGGCCTGACGGCCTGACCGTCTATGTGCAGCAGATCGAACAGAACGGCTTGCTGAAGAACCTGTTCGTCTATCTGGACGACAAGGAGAAGGTCACGACCTGGAATGCGTCGGAGGCCCGGTTCAGCCGTGACGCAGGCGGGACGCCGGTCCTGACCATGCTCGACGGCTCGGCCCAGCGCTACTCGTCGGGCGGCGTGCTGGAGACCCTGTCGTTCGGCCGATACGACTTCTCGCTCGCCCCCTTCGTCGGCGTCACAGACACGATCCGTTATAAGCCGACGGACCTTTATCTGCGCCAACTGCTGAACCCGACGGCCAAGGTGATCGAAGTCGCCGGATCGCGCGGCGAATTGCTGGCCGAGGCCCATTCGCGCCTGTCTTCGCCGCTCTACGCCCTGGTCGCCATGGCCCTGGCCCTGTCCGCCATTCTGGGCGGCGCCTTCAGCAGGACCGGCTATACGCTGCGAATCGCCAAGGCGGCGGGTCTGTTCCTGCTGCTGCGAGTCATCGGCTACGGCCTCGTCGCCGCCAGCGCGTGGAATGGCTGGATGAACATCCTCCAGTATGTCGTGCCCCTCATCGCCATCGCCATCGCCTTGCGCGTGCTGTTCCGTGCGCTCAAGCCCCGACGCAGCCGCACCTCGGCCGCCCTGCGCGGTCTGAAAGCGAAGTTCGCATGACCGCCGCCTTCGCTTCCGCCCGCCGCTCGCCGCACATCCCGCGTCTCGGTGGGATCGAACGCTATGTGCTGGTCCAGCAGCTCAAGTCACTGGGCGTGGCCCTGGCCGTGATCTCGGCCCTGGTCATGCTGATCGATTTCGTCGAGGTCTCGCGCGGGGTCGGCTCGGCTCAGGACCTGTCGGCGGTGCGAATCTTCGGCCTGGTGCTGCTGAAGTCGCCGTCGGTGATCGTGCAACTGATGCCTTTCGTCTTCCTGTTCGGCACCCTGTCGGCCTTCATCAGCCTGAACCGACGCAGCGAACTGATCGCCATGCGCGCCGCCGGCGTGTCCGCATGGCGCTTCGTCCTGCCCGCGGCCGGCATGGCCTTTGTTTTGGGCATTCTGACCGTCACCGTCCTAGGCCCGATGGCCTCGGCAGGCGACGGCCTGTGGCAGCGCGAGCGCGCCCGCATTTCCGGCACGGCGCCCGGCGGCGATCCCAAAGAGGCGATCTGGCTGCGCGAAGGCGACGACCAGCGTCAGATGATCATCCGCGCCGGACAGCAGGACCGCGCCAACGCCCGCCTGCTGAACGTCAGTTTCTTCATCTACACCACCGCACCCGGCGGCGGCCGCACCTTCTCGGAACGGATCGACGCCAAATCGGCCTCGTTGAATGCGGGAGCCTGGCGGCTGACCGACGCGGTCGGCGCCCAGATCGGCCAGCGCGCCGTGACCTATTCCAGCCTGACCCTGGTCTCCAGCCTGGCCGACGAAGAAGCCTTCGACCGCTTCGCGCGCCCGCAATCCACGCCCTTCTGGTCTTTACCGAACCAGATCAGCCGCATCGAGAATGCCGGCTTCACCTCCACGGCCTATCGACTGCGCTTCCAGCAACTGTTGGCCACGCCCCTGGTGTTCGCCGCCATGTCGATTCTGGCCGCCGCCTTCTCGCTTCGGCTGATGCGTCTGGGCGACCTGGCGCGGATGAGCGTGGCGGCTGTGGTGCTCGGCTTCGCCTTCTTCTTCCTGAATCAGTTTTCGTCGGCGATGGGATCTGCCGAGGTCGTGGCGCCCTTTGTCGCCGCTTGGCTGCCACCCGTTCTGACGGCGCTCGCAGCCTTTACCTTGCTGTTCTATACCGAAGACGGCTAATCGGGCGCTCGCTTCTCAGAATACGGATGGCCTATGCAGGGTGATCGCCGCGATCGGCGCTTCAACGCTTTCAGAGCAAGGCTTCTCGCCGGCGCGGCCGTGGTCGCCTGCGCGCCCTTCGCCACGCCCGTCCTGGCCCAGACGACGACTCCGGCTGCGACCGCGCCCTCAGACGGCTTACCGCCCGAAGCGGTTTACGTTGATTCCGACAACGCCCGTCGCGAGGGCGACAACATCATCGTCAGCGGCACTCCCGAGGATCGCGCTTATGTTCGCACGCGCGGTCATGTGCTGCGCGGCGAGAACCTGTCGTATGACTTGAACGCCGGGTCGGCCACTGGCGAGGGCGATGTCGAGGCCATCGCGCCCGACGGCACCGTCGTCTACGCTAGCCGGCTGGAGCTCGACAAAGATCTGACCACCGGCGTCGCCGTCGATTTCTCCACTCGGCTGTCGAACGGCGCCAGCCTGATGGCCGCCACGGCCGTCCGCCGCACCGAGACCGTTAGCGAACTGAACTACGCACGCTTTACCCCCTGCCCGATCTGCGACGCTGACGGACCGCGCCGTCCCACCATCTCGATCCAGGCGGAAAAGGTCGTTCAGGACGAGCAGCTTCGCGCCATCCTGTATCGCAACGCCGTCTTCTACATCGGCCCGGTGCCGGTCTTCTACACGCCCTTCTTCGCCCACCCCGACCCGTCGGTCGAGCGGGCCTCGGGTTTCCTGGTGCCCATCGTCAATTACGACGAAGGCCGCGGCGTCTCGGTCGAGGTTCCCTACCTGCACGTCGTATCGCCGTCTGAAGACTGGCTGATCAGTCCCCAGATCAACACCTCGGTCGCGCCGCTGCTGAACCTGCAATGGCGCCGCCGGTTCGCCAACGGCATGATCGTGGCGCGCGGCGGCTATACCTACGCCCGCGAGTTCGGCGATTTCGATCTGGACGGCGACGGCGACTTCGAAAGCAACGTCGATTTCGGCGACCGCAAGAGCCGTAGTTATCTGCTGTCGCAGGGCGAGTTCGACCCCGACGGCCCCTGGCGCTTCGGCTTCACGGCCGAGCGGACCTCGGACAAGACCCTGTTCGACCGCTACGATGTCCGTTCGCCCTATCAGGACAACGGCCTCTACTACGGCGACCGCCGTCGGCTTATCAGCCAGATCTACGCCGAGCATCAGACCGACCGCTCCTATGTCTCGGTCGCGGCCTTCTCGATCCAGAGCCTGCGCCTCGACCCGGCTTTCTCTGCGAACGACTTCCGCGACGCCAACGGTTTCAAGGTGTTCGAGAACGACGACACCCTGCCCCTGGTCGCGCCGCTGATCGACGCCCGCTGGGAACCGCACGAACTCGTCCTTGGCGGACGTCTGCGCCTCAAGGGCTCGGCCGTTTCGCTTTACCGCGACGCCTTCGTCGGGGCTCCGATCCTCAACCCTGAAATCGTGCCCCCCATCACCACCGGCCTCAGCGGCGTCGATAGCCGCCGCATCACGGGACAGATGGAATGGCGTCGCACCGTCATCCTGCCGGTCGGAATCCGTGTCGAGCCCTTCATCGACACCCGCGTCGATCTCTATTCCATGTCCGACCTGCCCCCGATGCTGGGGATCGACAGCGACGCGACCGTCAGCCGTTCGCGCCTCAGCGCCGGCGTGGATGTCAGCTACCCATTGATCAAACGTGTCAGCGACGCCGACATCATCCTTGAGCCGGTCGGCCAACTGTCCGTCTCCAACAAGGTCAGCCTGGATCGTCGCATCCCCATCGAGGACTCCCAGGTCCTCGAACTCGACGAATCGTCCCTGTTCCGCATGGACCGCTTCTCGGGCTACGACCTGCTTGAAGGCGGCGTTCGCCTGACCGCCGGCGGTCGCGCCACGGTGCGCTGGGCCGAGGGTCGCAAGGCCAGCCTGTTCATCGGCCGCAGCTATCGCTTCGACCAGCAGGACGACTTCCGCACCTCCATCCCCGACGATCCCACGCGCCTGTACGATCCGACGGGTCTGGCGGCGCAGACCTCCGACTGGGTCGTTCAGGGCGACTTCTCGCCGTCGGACCGCATACGCAGCTGGGTTCACGCCACCGTCGATGCTTCGGGCGAAGTTCGGCGCGCCGAAGCGGCTGTCGATGGCCGCTGGGGCCGTCGCAACCTGGCGGCCGTCAGCTACATTCTGGATCGATCGAACCCTGTCGATGGGTCGCTGAACCGCAACTATGAGTTTATCCAGTTGGCGGGCCAGCAGTTCGTCTATGGCAACTGGGGCGTCGCCGTCGCCGGCATCGCCGATCTGGACGAGAACGAGATCACCCGATCCGAAGTCGGCGTGCTCTTCGATGACGATTGCCTGCGCTTCGAGCTGGGCTATCGTCGCGACAACACCCGCGCGCGGCCGGGCGGCCCGTCGGAAGGCATCTATGTGCGCCTAAACCTCGCCACTTTCGGAGGTTCAGGTTATGGACAGGGCGATATGCGTTGAGCATGACGCTGTACGGGGCGCGACCGCCTGCCGGCCTGGCTGGCGGACCGCTGTGAGGAATCAGGACGACCAATGGGTTTGATGCGTTATTCGACGGGGGCTGCGCTCGCGGCGTTCCTGCTCGCCGGTTCTGCCCATGGTCAGACGGCGCCCGCACCCGTGCAAGCGCCTGCGCAAGGTCCTGCCGCCGGCGCGCCTAATCCGGCAGGTGAAGAGGCGCCCGCCGCCGCTCGCGCCGAGCCCCAGTTCGAGATGGCCGACGGCATCGTCGCCACCGTCAACGACACCATCATCACGGGCTATGATCTGCGCCAGCGGATGCTGATGCTGATCGCCTCGTCCCAGGTCCAGCCGACCGAGCAGAACCTGCCCGCCATTCAGCAGGCCGCGCTCAACGCCCTGATCGAAGATCGCCTGAAGAACCAGGAGATGGCCAAGTTCGAGACGCTGAAGGTCTCGGACGAAGAGGTCGATGGCGAAATCGCCGAAATGGCGCGGGCCGCCGGTACGGCGCCCGCCGCCTATCTGCAGTTCATGCAACAGGGCGGCATCCAGCCCGCCGCCTTCCGCGAGAACCTGCGCACCCAGATCGGCTGGGGCCAGCTGATTCCCGGCCGTTTCAACAGCCGCGCTCGCCCCAGTACCCTGCAAGTCGATCAGGAGGTTCGTCGCCTGAACGAGGCTGCGTCCAAGCCGCAGTTCCTGATTGGTGAAATCTACATCGACGCCGCCCGTGTCGGCGGCGCCCAGGCGGCCCTGAACGGCGCTCGCCAACTGGTGCAGCAAATCATCGGCGGCGCGCCGTTCCAGGCCGTCGCACAACAGTTCTCGTCGGCCCCCTCCGCCAATGCGCGCGTTCCCGGCGACGCCGGCTGGGTGGTGAAGGATTCGCTCCAACCCGCCGTTCAATCTGTGCTCGAACAGCTTCAGCCGGGACAGTTGTCCAACCCCATCGTTGTCGATGGCGGCGTCTATATCCTTTACCTCCGCGACAAGCGTGACGGCGCCTCGACCAGCCTGGTCTCGCTGCGTCAGGTCATGGTTGAACTGCCTGAAACCGCCTCAGAAGCCGATGTCGCGGCCGCCAGCGCCAAGCTGGAATCGATGCGGACCGGCCTGACCTGCGACAACATCATCTCACAGGCGCGTGCGACCGAGGGCGTCCTCGGCGCCGACCTGGGCGAATCCGACGTCGCCAACCTGGCGCCGCAGTTCCAGCAGTTCGCCCGCACTGGCGAAATCGGCACGGTTTCCACGCCGATCCGCACACCGCTGGGCCTGCATCTGGTCGCCGTCTGCGGTCGTCGCGTGGGCGGCCCGGAAGCGCCGAACCGTCAGCAGGTCGAGAACCGCCTGCGCTCTCAAAATCTGGCCGTGCTGGAGCGTCGCTACCTGCGTGATCTGCGCAGCGACGCCCTGATCGAGTTCAAATGACCCCAGCGGTCGCCCCTCTGGTCCTGACGCTCGGCGAACCCGCAGGCGTTGGGCCAGAGATCGTGGCCGCCGCCTGGAAGACCCTGAACGCCCAAACACTCGCTTTCGCCGTCATTGGCGACGCTGATCTCTTGCGGGCCCAGGGCGTGCCGGTGACCGAGGTCGATCTGCCCGGTGACGCCCACGGCCGGTTCGCCTCGTCCCTGCCGGTCATCCACCGCCCCCTGCCCGTACCGGTCGAAGTTGGAAAGCCCGACCCAGCCAACGCCTCCGCCGTCGCGGACGGGATCGAGGAAGCTGTCAGCTTCGTCCTGTCTGGCGAGGCGTCCGGCGTCGTCACCGCCCCCATCGCCAAGGCGCCGATGTACGCCTCGGGATTCCGCTTTCCCGGCCATACCGAGTTCATCGCCGAACTGACCGCCGATGCGCCCTACGCCGGCACGCGCGGCCCGGTGATGATGCTGACGGCGCAAGACCTGCGCGCCTGTCTAGTCACCATCCATGTGGCGCTGGATCAGGTCCCGGAACTGGTGACGGCCGAGCGCGTCACCCGCACCGCCCGCGTCGTCCACGAAAGCCTGAAGCGCGACTTCGCCATCGCCCGTCCGCGCCTGACCATGGCCGCCCTGAACCCGCACGCCGGAGAAGGCGGCGCCCTGGGGCTTCAGGAGATCGACATCCTGATCCCGGTCGCCCAGCAGCTCCGCGCCGAGGGGATCGACATCACCGACCCCAGGCCCGCCGACACGATGTTCCACAACGAAGCGCGCGCGACCTATGACGCCGCCATCTGCATGTATCACGACCAGGCCCTGATTCCGGTCAAGACGCTGGACTTCTGGGGCGGCGTGAACGTCACCCTGGGCCTGCCCGTCATCCGCACCTCGCCCGACCACGGGACCGGTTTCGACATCGCGGGCAAGGGCATCGCACGTCCCGACAGCCTGATCGCCGCCATTCGTCTGGCATCGGAGATGGCGGCGGCCCGCGCCGCGCGCTAACAGGGCGTGTGACCGACCTTCCCTCCCTCCGCGAAACCCTCGACGCCCACGGCCTTTCGGCCAAGAAGAGCTTCGGCCAGCATTTCCTGCTGGACCTCAATGTGACGCGCAAGATCGTCCGGATGGCCGGTCCGTTCGACGGCCGTGCCGTGATCGAGGTCGGCCCCGGCCCCGGCGGCCTGACCCGCGCCCTGCTGGAGTCCGACGCCGGCCCCGTGATCCTGGTGGAAAAGGATCCGCGCTTCATCCCCCTGCTGTCCGAACTGGACGACGGCTCCGGCCGCCTGACCATCGTCGAGGCCGATGCGCTGAAGGTGAAGGAAGCCGATCTGGTCACCGGCCCGACCCATATGGTCTCCAACCTGCCCTACAACGTCGGCACGCCCCTGCTGATCAAATGGCTGACCGGCCCGTGGTTGCCGCACAGCCTGACCCTGATGTTCCAGAAGGAGGTCGCCGAGCGTGTGGCCGCCGGTCCCGGCGAGGACGCCTACGGCCGTCTGGCGGTCATTTCCCAGGCCGTCTGCACCGCCCGTATCGTCATGCACCTGCCTGCCGCCGCCTTCACCCCGCCGCCCAAGGTGGCCTCGGCCGTGGTCCATCTGGTCCCGCTGGACGAACGCCCCTCGCCCGAACGCCTGAAGAAGCTGGAACGCGTCACCGCCGCCGCCTTCGGCCAGCGCCGCAAGATGCTCCGCTCCAGCCTGAAACAACTCGGCGGCGCCGCCCTGTGCGAGGCCGCCGGCATCGAACCCGACGCCCGCGCCGAGACCATCGACGTGGCGGGCTTCCTGCGTCTGGCGGACGCGCTCCAATGACCGTCGAACCCTTCCGCGCCATCTCCGTCAGCCGCCTGGCGCACCAGCTGAAGGCCGAAGGCCGTTCGATCATCCATATGGAGTTCGGCCAGCCCTCGACCGGCGCCCCTGCCGTAGCCATCGCCCGCGCGCACGAGGTGCTGGACGCCGACGCCATGGGTTATTGGGAAAGCCCCGATCTACGCGCGCGCATCGCGCGGCTGTATGATGATCGTTACGGCGTCGCAGTCGATCCGAACCGTATCCTGCTGACCTGCGGCGCCTCGCCCGCCCTGGTGCTGGCGCTGAGCACCCTGTTCAAGCCCGGCGACCGGATCGCCCTGGCCCGACCCGGCTATGTCGCCTATCGCAACACCCTGCGCGCCCTGCATCTTGAGCCGGTCGAGATCGCCTGCGGTCCCGGCACCCGCTTCCAGCTGACCGCCGCCCAGCTCCAAGCCCTGGACCCCGCTCCCGCCGGGGTCATCATCGCCAGCCCGGCCAATCCGACCGGCACCATCATTCCAGACGTCGAACTGGCCGCCATCGCCGAGGTCTGCCGCGCGCGCAAAATCGCCATCGTTTCTGACGAGATTTACCACGGCCTCAGCTACGTCGGCCCGACCCCATCCATGCTGCAGTTCGCGCCCGACGCCGTGGTGATCAACAGTTTCTCCAAATACTGGAGCATGGCCGGCTGGCGCCTGGGCTGGCTGCTGGTCCCGGAAACCCGGATCGACGCCGCTCGCGCCTATATCGGCAACATGTTCCTGACCCCGCCCAGCCTGAGCCAGCACGCCGGACTGGTCGCCATGGACGCGGTCGATGAGCTGGAAGGCCAGATCCACAACTACGCCCGCAACCGCCAACTGATGCTGGACGCTCTACCGGCGCTGGGCCTACGCAAGATCGCGCCACCGGACGGCGCCTTCTACATCTGGGCCGACATCGGCCACCTGACCGACGACAGCGTCGCCTTCTGCGAACAGTTGCTGCGTGACACCGGCGTCGCAACCGCGCCCGGCGTCGATTTCGACCCTGTCGATGGCCACCGCTTCATCCGCTTCAGCTTCGCCGTCTCGACGCCCGAGATCGAGGACGCCCTGAACCGGATGCGCCCCTGGTTCGCCGCCCGAGCCTAGGCCGCCACCTTCGCCGCAGCCGACGTCGCCTTGTGCAAGGCGTCGTACAGTTTGCGAGGCTCCAGCGGCTTGGCCAGCCAGTCGGTCATCCCGGCGGCGTAGCAGGCCTTGACCTGTTCGGCCTCCGTCCCCGCGCTGAACCCGATCACCGGCACGGCGGCGTTGAGCCCGCCTGACGCCCGCAGCCGTCGCGTCGTCTCGTTGCCGTCGATGCCGGGCATATTCACGTCCATCAGCACGACGTCGAACGGCCGTTCCGCCAGCAGTGACAGCGCCAGATGCCCATCCGAGGCGGTCGCCAGATCCACGTCCAACGGCTGGAGCACTAGGGCGATGGTGCGACGGTTGATCTCGTGATCGTCAACGGCCAGCACTCGGATACGGCGCGCCAGCATCGGCGCTGCAGCGTCCAGCCCATCCTCGGCCTCCGTCGGTTCTCCCGCAGGCAGATCGACGCACAGAGTAAAGGCTGCCCCCTGCCCCGCCACGCTCTTGACTGTCAGGTCGCCTCCCATCAACCGCGCCAGCTCCCGGCTGACCGTCAGACCCAGACCCGTCCCGCCATAGGTGCGGGCCACCTCGGCGGAGCCTTGCGCGAATGGCGTGAACAGCCGGCTCATGGCTTCGGGAGTAATGCCCGCCCCTTGATCGGTGACAGTCAGGGTCAGACAATGCAGATCGTCGGCTCGCGGCGCGACGGCCTCCAATCGGATCGTGCCGGCAGGCGTGAACTTGATCGCGTTGGACACCAGATTGTTGATGATCTGGCGCAAACGGTAGGAATCCCCGCGCAGCCACAGAGCCTCACTCCCGACGCCCGACATCTCCAACGTCAGCCCCTTCTCCGCCGCCGGCGCCGCCCAGAACCGCACAGTGTCACGCATCAGGTCGCCCAGATCGAAGTCGCGGCACTCCATCGACATCGCCCCGGCTTCCATCTTGGAATGATCCAGCAGGTCGTTCAGCATCCCGGTCATCAGTCGCCCGGCGTCGATGATCAGGTCGGCGGTCTCCTCCCGCTTCTCCGGCATTTTGCCGCCGCGAATGACGTGGGCGCCGGCCAGGATTGCGCTGACGGGCGTTCGCAGCTCATGGCTGACGATGGCGGCCATCGCCGCGCGGTCGGCCATGGCCGCCTGCGCCTGTTCCAGCCGCTGCTCGGCCTCAGCGCGCGACTGGACCTCGGCCTCACGCGATCCATGCACGCGCCAATAGATGTTCAAAACCATGCCCACAAACAGGGCGGCCGACAGGGTCATGACCACCACGCCGCGCGTGTCGCCTTGCGCCACCTTGATCACCGGCATCAGGGCCAAGCCCGCCAGGTAGGGGCCGCCCCCGATGAAGAAGACCTCTCGCGAGGCGATTCCCGACGCGACATTGGTCAGAAGGCCGCCCGCCATCGTCAAGGCGGCCAGGGTCACCAGCGCCGGATGGTTGGTCGACCATATGACCAATGCGATCGCGGCATAGGTTGTCGCCATGAGGGTCGTGGACGCCAGGGCGACCGCCACCACCATCCGGCTGTTTGAGGATTTTGCGCGTCTGAAAGGCGCCATGGCCAACAGCTCCAACCCCTGAACCAGGAGTGCAGCGGCCAGCCACAGGGGGATCCACCGGCCCATGCCGGCCTCGTTCATCGCCCAGGCGACGAGCGCCGCGAGCAGCAATCGAACCGGGACTTGCTTGAGGCGCTCCTTGGCGCTGCTCGCCAGGATCGGTTCGATTGAGTCCAGAAAATGCATGACAGCCCCGTTCGCCAGCTACCGTTAGGTCAAGAGGGCGAACAGGAGGTAAATCGCAGATCCGTAGGACTAGGGAATGTCCCCTAGCTCCACATTTACGCTCTGAAACCTTCTGCACGGCACAAGGACGTCAGTAGCGTAGCGTAGAGTACCCCACGCAGCGCCGCCGACCCTCAGGGTCTGCGGCGCTGTTTTTTTGTCAGACCACTTCGCGCAGCAACGCCGTGCGATAATCCTCGACCCAAAGGTTGCGGAACCGGCGCGATCGCTCGGCATGATAGATGTGGGCCAGTTCGGCGTAGGACCGGTCGAAGTCCTCGTTCACCAGCACATAGTCGAAGGCGTCGCAGTGTTCGATCTCGCCCTTGGCGTTGGCGACGCGGCGCTCGATCACGTCCTCGGCGTCCTGCGACCGCGTCACCAGGCGACGACGCAGCTCTTCGAGGCTAGGCGGCAGGATGAAGACGCGCACGGCGTCCTCAGGACATTTCTCGGCAACATCGCGCGCGCCCTGCCAATCGATGTCGAACAGCACATCGCGCCCCTCGGCCAAGGCCCGGTCCACCGGCGCGCGCGGGCTGCCGTAGCGATTGCCATGAACGTCCGCCCATTCCAGGAAGGCGTCCTGGTCGATCAGCCGCTGAAACTCCTCGTGCTCGACGAAATTATAGTCGCGCCCATGCACCTCGCCCGGCCGGATGCCGCGCGTCGTCATGGAGACGGACAGCTCCAACCCGCCATGATCCGCCATCAACCGGCGACACAGCGACGTCTTTCCGGCGCCCGAGGGGCTGGCGACGATCAGGAGGACGCCCCGGCGGGGCGTGCGTTCATTCGACATTCTGGACCTGCTCACGCAACTGTTCGATGACGGCCTTGAGCTCCAGGCCGATTCCGGTGAGCGCGGTCGTAGCGGATTTCGAGCACAGCGTGTTGGCCTCACGCATGAATTCTTGCATCAAAAAGTCGAGTTTCCGCCCGGCGGGCGCCGAGGCCACAAGCTGGCGCGCCGAGGCGACGTGGGCCGTCAGTCGATCCAGCTCCTCGCGCACGTCCGCCTTGGTCGCGAGCGCGGCGGCCTCAAGGAAAATCCTATCTTCCAAGCCCGGCGCATCGGGCGCCAGTTCGGAGATGCGACGCGTGAACCGGTCGCGGATGGCCTCGACTTGGGCCGTCGCCTCGCCTTCAGCCTGGGCCGTCAGCGTCTCGATCCTGGTGATGAAGTCCTCCAGCACCGGTGTAAGCTGCGCGCCTTCGTTCTGGCGCGAGGCCTTGAGGGCATCCAGCGCCTGCTCGACGGTGCGCGTCATCGCGGCTTCCAGCACCGCGCGCGCCTCGGGATCGTCCACCTCTTCCGGCGCCTCGATCACCCCGCGCAGGGCCAGCAATCCATCGGCCGATGGCGGCGTCGCGCCGTCCTCGGCCAGTTCATTAGCGAGGGTCAGATAGCGCGCCAGGACAGCGGCGTTGATCGTGACCGCCGCTTCGCCCGCCTCGGCCCGCTTGGCCTGGACGCCGAGGGTGACTTGGCCCCGCGCGAACCGCGCCTGGCCCGCCGCCTTGGCCGACCGCTCCAGCTCGTCGAAGCCGTTCGGTCCCCGGAACCGGATTTCCAGATTGCGCCCGTTGACCGAGCGCGCCTCGACCGACCAGGTCCAGCCCTCTCCGGCCCCGTCCGCCCGGCCAAAGCCGGTCATGCCCGATAGGCTGCTCATCGTGATCCCTGCGTCGCGCCGGCCGGAAGCGTGATTGTCGCCTGGCCGCCTGTGGGTGCGGCAGCCGGTTCCGTCGTCATCGGCGCCGCGCTGGTCCCCGGCGCCACGGGTGCGGCCGCTTCCGGCGGCAGGCCCGCCTTCTGACGCTCGATCTGGCGCCAGCGCGCCACGTTCTGCAGATGCTCGTCATAGGTCAGGGCGAAGGCGTGTCCCCCCGATCCGTCCGCGACGAAAAATAGCGCCGGATCGGCCGGCGGGTTCAGCACTGCCTTCATCGCCTCCTTGCCCGGATTGGCGATGGGCGTCGGCGGCAGGCCGTTGATCTGATAGGTATTCCACGGCGTCGGCGCCAACAGTTCGGAACGGCGGATGCCACGACCCAGCGGTCGTCCCTTGGTCACGCCATAGACGATGGTCGGATCGCTCTCCAGCCGCATTCCGGCCCGCAGCCGGTTCGAGAAGACGGCCGCCACGCGTGGACGCTCAGCGGCCAGCGCCGTCTCCTTCTCCACGATGGAAGCCAGGACCACCGCCTCTTCCAGGCTGCGTGCGACCGTGGCCGCCGACCGCTGGCTCCACAACAGGCGCAAGTTCTCGTTCGCCGCGCGCTGCATCCGGTCGATCACCGACTGGCGCGTGTCGCCGCGCGAAACCTCATAGGTATCCGGCCACAGGCTACCCTCTTCAGGCGTCTCGGCGACGGCGCCGGTCAGCACCGGCGCCTTGTTCAGGATGTCCACCGCCTGCAGCGATGACCAGCCCTCGGGCAGGGTCACGAAATGGCGCACCACCCGCCCCTCGACCAGCAGCTTCAGCACCCCCGCCAGGGACGTGCCGGACGGCACCTCATATTCACCGGCTCTCAGCTTGCGATCCGCGCCGGTCAGGGTCGCCGCCGCGCGGAACAGGTCGGTCGAACGGATCACACCCGCCGCCTTCATCCGCGCCGCGATGGCCGAGACGCCCGATCCGCTGGACAGCGTCACGACCGTCTTGTCGCCCTGCCGCGCTGATGGTCCCGGCGCATAATAGATGGCCCAAACCGCGATCAAGGCGGCGAGCAGGAACAGGCCGAAGGTGGCGGACGCCGTCAACAGCGAGACCGTGAACCCCGACCGCCCGCTGGACTTTTCGACCCGTCCCCGCCCGAACATCTCAGTCGACCTTCTTGAAGATCACCGAGGCGTTGGTGCCTCCGAAGCCGAAGCTGTTGGACATGGCCACATCGATCTTCATCGGCTTGGCCTTGTTCGGAACCAGGTCGATGGGCGTCTCCATCTCCGGGTCATCCAGATTGATGGTCGGCGGCGCGACTTGATCGCGGATCGCCAGCACACAGAACGCCGCCTCGATGGCCCCGGCGGCGCCCAGCAAATGCCCCGTCATCGACTTGGTCGAGCTGACGGTCAGGTTCTTGGCGTGATCGCCGGCCAAGCCCTCGATCCCCTTCAGCTCGATCCAGTCGGCCATGGTCGAGGTGCCATGGGCGTTGACATAGTCCAGGTCGGACGGCTGCATCCCTGCCCGCTTCAGCGCCATCTTCATGGCCCGCACACCGCCTTCGCCGTCCTCGGACGGGGCGGTGATGTGATAGGCGTCGCCGCTCATGCCGTAACCGACGACCTCGGCGTAGATCTTGGCCCCGCGCGCCTTGGCGTGTTCATATTCCTCCAGCACCAGGATGCCGGCGCCCTCGCCCATGATGAAGCCCGCATGGCCCCGATCATAGGGACGCGACGCCTTCTCCGGCGTGTCGTTATAGGCGGTGCACAGCGCCTTGCAGGCCAGGAAGCCCGCGATGCCGATCGGCACGACCGAGCTTTCCGCCCCGCCCGCAACCATCACGTCGGCGTCGTCCAGCGCAATCATCCGCGCCGCATCGCCTATGGCGTGGGCGCCGGTGGCGCAGGCGGTGACGGCCGCGTGGTTCGGCCCCTTCAGGCCGTGGCGTATCGAAATCTGACCGCCTGCCAGATTGATCAGGGCGCTGGGGATGAAGAAGGGGCTGACCCTCCGCACGCCCTGTTCCTTCAGGACGATGGCCGTTTCGGCGATGGGGCCCAGGCCGCCGATGCCGGAGCCGACCATGACGCCGGTGCGTTCCTGATCTTCGTCCGTCTCGGGCTTCCAGTTCGCATCCGCCAGGGCTTCGTCCGCCGCCGCGATGGCGTACAGGATGAAGTCGTCGACGCGCTTCCGGTCCTTTACGGACATGATCTTTTCGGGATCGAAGTCACCCTCGCCGCCGCCGCCGCGCCCATCCACGCTCGGGATTTCGCCGGCGATGGTGCAGCCATAGCCCGTGGTGTCGAACGACGTGATCGGACCGATGCCCGAGCGTCCCTCGACGATACCCTTCCAGCTCTTCTCGACGCCCCAACCCAGGGGGGTCAGCAGACCGATGCCCGTAACGACGACGCGGCGCATGGTGCGTGCTCCTTCAACTTTATCCGACCTTCGGAATCACATGGGGATTCGCAAGGGTCAGAAACAGTAAAGGCCGCCGGGCGTCTCCGCTAGGAGCGCCGGGCGGCCCTGTGAACCGTCAGCCTGTTCGGCCGATATCGGCGACTGAGATCAGCCGGCCGACTTTTCGTCGATGAACTTGACCGCATCGCCGACCGTCTGGATGTGCTCGGCGGCGTCATCCGGGATCTCGATGTCGAATTCTTCTTCGAAGGCCATCACCAGCTCGACGTTGTCGAGCGAGTCGGCGCCCAGGTCGTCGATGAAGCTGGCCTTTTCGGTGACCTTGTCCGGATCGGCGTCCAGATGGTCGATGACGATCTTGCGAACGCGCTCGAGGGTGTCGGACATGAGTGTCTCTCTGCCTGTTTAAAATCGCCGTAGAGGCGGGGGTAGCTCAGAAATCGCCGTCTCACGGCAGCGAAGGCGACGCAAGCCCGAAAGCCCGAACCGCCGTTGCATCAAGCCCTTTAGCACAGGCTTTCGGGCTGGAAATAGTCTGTTGCGCGTCGTGATGACGGCAACCGACCTTAAATCATCGCCATGCCGCCGTTCACGTGCAGGGTCTGACCCGTTACATATGCGGCTTCATCGGACGACAGATAGACGGCGGCGGCGGCGATCTCGTCGCCCGAACCCAGCCGGCCGGCCGGAATACGGCCCAGGATGGTCTCACGCTGCTGGTCGTTCAGCACGTCCGTCATCGGCGAGGCGATGAAGCCCGGCGCGATGCAGTTGACGGTGATGCCGCGCGAACCGACCTCCTGCGCCAGCGACTTGGAAAAGCCGATCATGCCGGCCTTGGACGCCGAATAGTTGGTCTGACCCGGATTGCCGGTCACGCCGACCACCGAGGTCACCCCGATGATTCGGCCCGAACGCCGTTTCATCATCCCCTTCACCGCCGCGCGGGTCAGGCGGAAATAGCTCTCCAGGTTGACAGTCAGGACGGACTGGAAATCCTCGTCCTTCATCCGCATCAGCAGACCGTCCTTGGTGATGCCGGCGTTGGCCACCAGGATGTCCAGGGGCGAACCCGCCGCCGCCTCGGCCGCAGCGACCAGATTATCGACCGATTCCGGGTCCGACAGATTCGCCGTGGCGAAATGCGCCCGCTCGCCCAACTCGTTGGCTAGATCCGCCAAGACCGCCTCGCGCGTGCCCGACAGCACCACGGTCGCGCCCTGCGCATGCAGCGCCCGCGCAACGGCTCCGCCGATCCCGCCCGTCGCGCCGGTCACCAGCGCGGTTTTGCCTGCAAGGTTGAACATCAGTTCCCTCTATTCCTTCCGTCATCCTCGGGCTTGACCCGAGGATCAGGCGCTGTGCGGCGCCGATGTCAATAATGGCGCTCAGACGCCGAAGTGCGGACGGTCCGATCCTCGGGTCAAGCCCGAGGATGACGGTCTGCGCGTATCAAAGCGACTTGGCGAACGCTTCCAGCTCTTCCGGCGTGTTCAGCGGCAAGCTCTCCGCATCAGGCGCGATCCGCTTGGCCATGCCCGTCAGCACCTTGCCCGAGCCGATCTCGACGAAACGGGTCACGCCGCCTTCGGTCGCCATCCACTCCATGCTCTCGCGCCAGCGCACACGACCGGTGACCTGTTCGACCAGCAGGCGGCGGATGACCTCGGGGTCGCTCTCCGGCCGAGCAAGCACGTTCGCCACTACCGACACGACCGGCGCCACGATGGTCGCCGAAGCCAGGGCCGTCGCCATCTCGTCGGCGGCGGGCTGCATCAAAGGACAATGGAAAGGCGCCGAGACGTTCAGCGGGATCGCCCGCGCGCCCAGTTCCTTGGCCTTGTCGATGGCGCGGTCCACAGCCGCCTTCTCGCCCGAGATCACGATATTGCCGTTGTTGTTGTCGTTGGCGACCACGCAGACGCCCACTTCCGAACCGGCCGCCGCCGCCGCTTCCGCCAGCGCCAAATCAGTC
The DNA here is from genome assembly GCF_979258305.1 of Brevundimonas sp. AC546. NCBI lineage: Bacteria > Pseudomonadati > Pseudomonadota > Alphaproteobacteria > Caulobacterales > Caulobacteraceae > Brevundimonas > Brevundimonas sp. AC546. The sequence continues at coordinate 430,061 of NZ_OZ409849.1, read as the reverse complement.
TTGGGTCCGATCAGCGAAGCCATCGCCCCCTGCCCCACCGGCACGGCGCGCTGCATGGCCTGACCGCGCAGCTTCAGCAGCCGTGCCGTATCCGACAGCGAGATCGCGCCCGCCGCCGCCAGAGCCGAATATTCGCCCAGCGAGTGACCGGCGACATAGGCTGCGGTCGCCACATCGAACCCGAACTCGACCTTCAGCGCCCGGATCGCCGCCATCGACACCGCCATCAGGGCCGGCTGGGCGTTCTCGGTCAGGGTCAGCTGATCCTCGGGGCCTTCGCGCATCAGCACCGACAGCTTCTGGCCCAAAGCGTCGTCGACCTCGGCGAAGACGTCGCGTGCGGACTGAAAGGCGTCGGCCAGTTGAGCGCCCATGCCGACGGCCTGGCTGCCCTGGCCCGGAAACAGAAGTGCGAGGGTCATCGACCGCTCCCTGAATCATTGATCAAGGCGCGGACCCGTAAGGCCAGACTTCCGTCAGGGCAAGCGGCGCTGGCGTCCCGGCCCACACCGAGGGCTGCGCTCAAATGCGTCCCGTTTTTCTCAATAGTCGATCCCGCGCCGCATTGACGCGAATGGCCAGGCCTTCGGTGCCGCCTTGGTCCGGGTGGGCGCGCGCCATGGCCCGCTTCCACGCCGCGCGAACTTCGGCCTCGCTCGCGCCTGGCCTGACGCCCAGCACGGCGCGCGCATCTGCTTCGCTGATCGGTTCAGATCGGATCACGGGCCGGATACGCGACGACCAGGCCAGATAAAGGCCCGCTCCCGCCAAGGCGGCAGCCGTCAGCCACGACCCGCGGAACGTGGCCAGGGCGCCCCGGACAGCATGACCGCCCCCAGCAGGGTCGCCGTCACGCGCCAATGCGCCCGACCGCGTCGCTCGGTCTGCCGGCCCAGTCGCACCAGCGCCCAGACGGCGATCGCCGCCAAGGCCAGCCAGATCAGGCCCATGGAGAAATCAGGCCGCCACGTCCAAAGGGCTGAGCGCCTGTTCCAGCCCCATGGCCTTCATCAGGTTGCGCATTTCCTGGCGTGCGGCGACGTGGGCCAGCGACACCGCCACAGGCCGGATGTCGTTCGACAGGTCCGCCACCGTCAGGCCGAAGGGGAAAAGCTCGCGATAGATGACCCGGTCGCGCAGACCCGGCCCGACGCGGAAGCCGACGCGTTTGGCCAGCTTGTTCATCCGCTCTTCCAGGCGCTTGCGGTTACGCGCCTCTGCGACGGCGAGGCGATTGGTGACCACCAGCCAGTCGATGGTGGCGTGACGCCCCTGGGCGATGGCCCGCTGCTTGCGCGCCTCCCAAACGCTCTCGGAATAGATCGAGGGCTTCAGCAGATCCAGCGTCACCGGATCGACGTCGCCCAGCAGGTCGAAATCGACGAAACTGTCGTTCATCGGCGTGACGATCTGGTCGGCGCGGGCGTGCGCCGCGTTCGAAACCGCCGTGTCGCCGCCGGGGGTGTCGATCAGAATGCAATCGACGCCCTGCGCCGCCGCCTCGTCGAAAGCGCGCTCGAACACGGCGATCTGTTCGGCGACATCCGCCTTAGCCAGGGCCTTGCCGTCGCCCATATCGGGGATGAAGGGCTGAGGCAGCGTCTGCTCGTTCGCGGCCAGCCAGGCCAGGCGATTGTGGAAGAAGCGCTGCATCGACCGCTGGCGCAGGTCCAGGTCGATGATCGCCACCGTCCGCCCGGCGTGCAGCATGCCGGTCACGATGTGGATGGCCAGGGTGGATTTGCCCGCCCCGCCCTTTTCGTTGCCGAGGACGATCACATGCGGCTGCGTCATTCGAGGGAATCCTCTGTGCCGACCGCGCGACTCAAACTGCGCGATCCTAGGTCCGAAGAGATTCGGCCTCCGCGCCGCAAACGTCAACGGAACCTTAACGCAGACCTGTGGACGGCGAGAAGGCGGTCCTCAGCTGTTGCGGGCGCACCATGCGTCCGCAACATCGGCGGATCGGCATACAGCGGCTGCGGTCTCGGTCGAGACCGGCCCGACCTTTAGCCGCGTCAGGCTGCGGCCGTTGACCTGAACCTCTTCGAACACCGGCGACAGGCCCGCCAGATCGGACTTGGCCCTCAGCCGCGCCCACGCCTGTTGCGCGCCGGCGGGACTGGAATAGGCCCCCAGCTGGATCGTGCGCCCCTGCGTCGGAACATTCAGGCTGGCGGAACGCAACATCGGGGCCTGGATCCGCGCGACCGCCTCATCCGCCACCGCCTTCGCGACGGCTGGCGCCGCAGCTTGAACCACAGGTTCGGTGACGCGAATCACGGCGTCACGCAAACCCGCATCTTCGACCTCGTGACGAATGCCGGCCTGGGCGTCGCGGGCATCCCACATCGCATGCGGGTCCATCACGGCCACCTTGACGGGCGTAAAGCGGGCGGGGCGCAGACCGGTCTGTCCGGCGGAACGATGCCCGTCGGGCGTCAGTGGGACATCGATCGCCGCTACATTGTCGGCCATCGAACGGAAACGGTGAGGATCGCTGTCCACCGCGCCGCAGCCGGCCAAGGCCAGGCCGCCGGCGCAGGCCAGGGCGATCAGAACTGGACGGGTCGCTTCTGCGGGCGTCATAAGCACGACCCTAGAGCCCAGACTTTGCAGTCTGGTGCATCAACAGGCTTAAGCGGAAAGGTTAATCGCTTCATAATGATAGACGCCGCCCCCCTCCCCGTCGTCCGCACCGTCGCCGAACTGCGTGCGATCGTCCGGGACTGGAAACGACAAGGCCTGAGCGTCGGCATGGTTCCGACCATGGGCGCCCTGCATGAAGGCCACCTGACGCTGGTGCGCGAGGCCGCGCGCCACGCCGACCGCGTCGTCGCCTCCAACTTCGTCAATCCGACCCAGTTCGCCGCGCATGAGGATTTGGGCAAATATCCTCGTCAGCAGGAAGAGGACGCCCGCTTGCTGGCCGGCGCAGGTTGCCACCTGATGTTCGCTCCCTCGGCCGAGGAGATGTATCCTGAGGGCTTCGCCACCAGCATCGCCATGAGCGGCCCTGCCCTTGGCCTGGAGGGAGATTTCCGGCCGCAGATGTTCGGCGGCGTCGCTTTGATCGTCACCAAACTTTTCAACCAGGTCCAGCCCGATGTCGCCGTCTTCGGAGAAAAGGACTACCAGCAACTGATGGTCATCCGCCGCTTCGTGCGGGATCTGGATCTGCCGGTCGAGATCGTGGGCGCGCCGACCGAGCGCGACGGCTGGGGCCTGGCTCTCTCCTCGCGCAATGGCTACCTGACCGAGACGGAGCTTGAGACCGCACGGCGTCTGAACGGCATCCTGGCCGAAGCTGCGGTCCAGGCCGCCAGCGGCCGGCCCCTGCCCGGTGTCGAGCGCGAAGCCTATGCCGCCATTTTGAAAGCCGGGTTCGAACGCGTCGACTACGTCGTCATCCGCCACGCCGACGATCTGACGCCGTTCCGCAACGACATCGTCGACGCCCCCGCCCGCATCTTGACCGCCGCCTGGCTGGGCAAGACGCGGCTAGTCGACAATATGGCGGTCTGAAACGATATGGGCCGCATCCGTTCGCCGGATGCAGCCCCTTCTAGATCAGCCGATGGCGCCGACGCAGCCTTCTGCATCGCCCGGCGCCAGGTCGGCGTCGGTCAGAGCGATAGTCCAGCCGTGATGCGTATTCAGGCCCCAGCGTCGCGCGCCGCCGCCGTCGCCGGCGTCGCCGCCGGCCGTCACGACGACGCGACGGCCCTTGGGCAAGGCCGGCGGATCGATCTTGCCCACGGCAAGAGACGTCGGCGTCTCGCCGCCGTAACCGTCGAACACGCTGAGCATCGACCATTCGCGACGCAGGCCCATCCACCAGGCGTCCTCGGTATTGATCGCCAGCACCGCGATCCCGTGCCCTTCGGCGGCGAAGGCCAGGGCCTTCTGCGGATCGCGCACCATCCTGATGTCGGCGGCGGCGCCGAAGCGCAGGCGGGCGCCGTCATAGGCGCGGGTCGGTTCGATCGGCGCCCAGACCTGGACCTGCAGCCGGCCCTGGCGCGCCAGGCCCCAGCCGACGATCTCGCGCCACAGATGCTCGACGGCTTCGGCGTTCTCCGGCTGGGCCTGTTTCAGCATCCGCGACAGCACGGTCTGCTCGCGGTCGGGACGCAACTTGGTATGCGGGCCGGTGGGGGCGTCTTTGGCGCGACCGACGGTGGCGGCGACGGCGAGACGTTGTTCGAACAGGGCAAGGATCTGGTCGTCGATGCTGTCGATTTCGGCGCGCAGGGCGGCGAGCGCCTGCTGCTCAGGCGTCAGGTCGGCCATGTCAGGCCACACTTGCTGGACTTTGGAATTGGGCATGGAATTGGGCTTTCGGCATTCTGAATTTCGATATGTGCAGGGGCGAACAGCCGCTCTGGTTCAGAGCGGTCGCCGGTGAGACTGTCAGGGACGGAGTGCGCCCGACGCCTCAGCCGGCGTATCGAAAGCCGTAAAAGCCGTAGCCAAAATAGAGGCCGGAAACCGCGCGCGAACGGTCGGAAGAAACAGAAAGAGCGCGCTGGCGGGACATGGTCCGGTTCCGGTTATGCGGATCGTTTTGCGATCCGCGCAGATGTTAAGGACGCAAAGACCGTGCGCCGTCAACCCTCAGGGAAGCTCAACAGGACAAAACGCGTCTGATTATCGCTGGAATCCTGCAAGTCGTTGCGCAGGATCGACAGGCCATAGACCTCGGCCGCGCCGACCGGGGCGATGGCGGCTCGCGTCGGATCGCCCGCTTCGGCGACATCGCGCGCCGCGCCGGCGGTGTCGAAATGCTCGATCACCTCAACGTTCAGCCCGGCCAGCGTGCCTTTGCACTGAGCCAGGGCGATGGGGTGGCTCTCGACCGTCTTAATGTCCGACAGCCGCGCACCCGGCGTCGCCATCAGCGCATGGCGGATCGGCCGCCAAACCTCGGCGACCGGCTGCACGCCAAGCCCGCCCACCAACGTCGCCGCCGGCTCAACAACGCCGATGGTCGAGTTCTCGACCGGGATGAGGGCGCAGCCGCAATCGCCTGCCCGAAGCGCATCCAGAGCCTGGGCGAAGGTCTCGAACGCCACCGCCTCGTCCCATGGCCGCAAGGCCAGACAGGCCTCGTGGCTGAACGAGCCGGGCGCGCCCTGATAGGCGACCCGACCGGGCTTGTCGTCAATCTGAGCCGCAACTTCCATCGATCACTACCTCGGAATCGTCCCGATCTGGCGCTGCGGAGATGGCGTCACCATGACCGGATCGGCCCACATTTGGGGCGCTGACGGCGGCTAGGCCGCCACCGACTGCGCGACCCGTCCCGCCTTGAGGCGCTCAGCCACCAGGAAAGCCAACTCCAGCGCCTGGTCGGCATTCAGGCGCGGATCGCAATGGGTGTGATAGCGGTTGGACAGGTCATCTTCGGTCACCGCCTGGGCGCCGCCGATGCATTCTGTGACGTTCTGGCCTGTCATTTCCAGGTGGACGCCGCCGGGGTGAACCCCTTCCGCCTCGGCCACGTCGATGAAGGTCCGCACCTCGCCCAGGATCCGGTCAAACGGCCGGGTCTTGTAGCCGTTTCCGGCCTTCAGCGTATTGCCGTGCATCGGGTCGATCGACCAGATCACCTTGCGGCCTGACGCCTTCACTTCGCGCATCAGCTTGGGCAGGCGTTCGCCGACCTTCTCGTGACCGAAGCGGCCGATCAGGGTCAGGCGGCCAGAGATATTGTCGGGGTTCAGCGCGTCGATCAGCGGCAGCAGGTCGTCGGACTTCATGGTCGGCCCGCACTTCACACCGATGGGGTTCTTGATCCCCTTCATGAACTCGACGTGCGATCCATCAAGCTGACGCGTGCGCTCACCGATCCAGAGCATGTGCGCCGAGGTGTCGAACCATTCGCCCGAACCGCCATCCAGACGCGTCAGGGCGCTCTCGACATTCAGCAGCAGAGCCTCATGGCTGGTGAAGACCTCGACACGGCTCAGATCTGGATGCGTTTCAGGCGTGACGCCGACCGCCTCCATGAAGGCCAGGGCCTCGGTGATCTTGTCGGCCAGTTCGCGGTACTGGGCGCCGGCGGCGTTATCGCCCGCGAAGCCCAGGGTCCAGCGATGGATGTTGTACAGGTCGGCATAGCCGCCGCCGGCGAAGGCGCGCAGCAGGTTCAGCGTCGAGGCCGACTGGTTATAGGCCCGGATCAGACGCTGGGGATCGGGCACGCGCTCTTCCGGCGTGAAGCCCATGCCGTTGATGATGTCGCCGCGATAGCTGGGCAGTTCGACGCCATCGATCTCTTCCAACGGCGACGAGCGCGGCTTGGCGAACTGGCCTGCGATACGACCCACCTTAACCACTGGCTTGCGCCCGGCGAAGGTGAGCACCACCGCCATCTGCAGGATCAGGCGGAAGGTGTCGCGGATGTTGTCGGTCGAGAACTCTTTGAAGCTCTCGGCGCAGTCGCCGCCCTGAAGCAGAAAGGCCTCGCCCCGCTCGACCTGGGCGAGCTTCGATGTCAGGCGTCGCGCCTCCCCGGCGAAGACGAGCGGCGGCAGGGCGCGCAACTCGTCCTCGACGAGCGCGAGGGCGTTGGGATCCGGATAGTCCGCCGGCATGTGCAGGGCGGTCTTGGTTCTCCAGCTTTCGGGGGTCCAGCGTGTCATCGTGCATGAATAGGGCTTTGCGCCCATCCAAACAACGAAAAGACAGATGGATTTTGCCGTAAAGCGTCAGTCTTCGGCGGGCGGCGCCTTTTCGGTCGCGGTTTCGGCCTTGCGTTCGGCCTTGGCCGCCGCCTTCTCCGCCGCCTTTATGGCCGCCGCGCGGTCGCGTTCCTGACGCTCGAAGCTGTAGTTGGGTTTGCGGGCCATTGGCGTCCTCGTCTCATGTCCTAGTCTGACGGCGAAGGTGGCGATGCATCGCGTTCAACGCAATCGCCAAATCCTGCCGCGCACGGATTGCTCGTCAGAGCAGCCGCTCCTTGCGGGTCAGAATCTTCGTCGTGGCGTCCAGCGTGATCAATATGCGAGCAAGAAGTGTCATGCGCGATAAACGCCTTGAAGCACTCCGCGTTCAGTCCCGCGAACCTTCGTCGCACCCATAAGCGAGCAACAATGACCCATTCTATCCTGCTTGGCGGCGTCGAGGCCGGCGGCACCAAATTCATTTGCGGCGTCGCCGACGCCAATGGCAGGATCATCGACCAGATCCGAATCGCCACCACCACGCCTGACGAAACGCTGGATGCCGTCGCCGCCTTCTTCATTGAGGCCCAGTCGCGCCACGGTAAGCTGGCGGCGCTGGCGATCGGCAGCTTTGGCCCCCTCTCCCTACGACCCGACGCGGCGGATTACGGCGCGATCACGACAACGCCCAAGCCCGGCTGGAGCAACGTCAACCTGTTGGGCCATCTACGGCGCACGCTGGATGTGCCGATGATGCTGGACACCGACGTGAACGGCTCGGCCATCGCCGAACGGCTGTTCGGCAGCGGAAAGGGGCTGGAGAGCTTCTGCTACGTCACCGTCGGCACCGGCGTGGGCGTCGGAGTGATGATCAACGGCGCGCCTCATGGCGGGGCGAACCATCCCGAAGCCGGTCATATCCGCCTGCCCCGCGCAAAGGGCGACGATACGTTCAAGGGCATCTGTCCCTTCCACGTCGATTGCCTGGAAGGTCTGACCAGCGGCCCTGCCCTCCACGCCCGATGGGGCGCGCCGGCCGAGACCTTCGCCCCCGATCATCCCGCTTGGGCGATGGCGGCCGAATATATCGCCGGCCTCTGCACCAACCTGACCTACACGCTACGTCCGGAGCGAATCATCATCGGCGGCGGCGTGATGCAGCCGCATATGTACGGCCTGGTCCGGCAGACGCTGACGCGGCAGTTAGGCGACTATGACGCCGGCATCCGCGATCTCGATATGGAGGCCTATATCGCCGCTCCGACCGCCGGCGCCTCGGCCGGCCTGATCGGCGCCTTCGCCCTCGCCTATCGCTCGATCACAGGCCAATGGCCGCAAGACTGGGCGACGCAAGGCTAGATCGGAAATGGGTGAAGATGGTGGACGCGACAGGGATTGAACCTGTGACCCCCTCGGTGTGAACGAGGTGCTCTCCCGCTGAGCTACGCGTCCTTGCCTTGCGGAGGCGGCGACATAGCCCGGTCGCCGGCCCCGCGCAAGCGTCTGTTTCAGATTCCGGCGGCTCGAACCCCTTCGGGCGTGTCGGCTTCCGGATCGCCCGGCAGCCAGGCGACGTGACCGTTGTAGATGTCCTCGTTCAGTATGCCCTCTTCCTTGGCGACCAGCACAGGCACCAACATCTGGCCGGTGACGTTGGTCGCCGTGCGCATCATGTCGATGATCCGGTCGATGGCGACGATATAGCCGATGCCTTCCAGCGGAAGGCCGGCAGTGGACAGGGTCAGGGTCAGCATGACGATGCTGGTCCCCGGCACGCCCGCCGTCCCCAGCGACCCCAGCACCGCCGTCAGGCCGATCAGGATGTACTGCGTCAGCGTCAGGTCTATCTTGAAATACTGGGCGATGAAGATCGAAGCGATGGCCGGATAGATGGCGCCGCAACCGTCCATCTTCACATTGGCGCCTAGGGGCACGGCGAAGGCGGCATAGGCCTGAGGCACGCCCAGCCGCTCGACTGTCTGGCGCAAAGTGATCGGCAGCGTCCCCAGCGACGATGATGTCGCGAACGCCGTCTGCTGCGCCGCGAAGGCGCCGCGGAAGAAGCTAGTGACCTTCAGGCCGTGCACCTTCAGCAGGCCCGAATAGACGATCAGGATGTGGAACAGGCAGGCGGCATAGATGGCGAGGATGAACTTCAGGAGCGGCAGCAGCGCCTCCCAGCCATAACCGCCGACGACCGAGCCGATCAGGCCGAACACGCCGATGGGCGTCAGCTGGATCACCCAGCGGGTGATGCGGAAGATGACGGCCGCGCCCTCGTCGACCAGCCTCCGCACCCCCTGCGCCCTGTCGCCCAGCGCCACCAGCGCCATACCGACCAGAGCAGAGAAGAAGATGATCTGCAGCACCTTGCCCTCAGCCAGGGCCGCGAACGGATTGGTCGGCACGACGCCGATCAGCACCTCCAGCGGCGTCGGGATCACCCGCTCCTTGACCTCGCCCAGCGGCAGGTTGGACAGGCCCACGCCCGGATTGATGATATGGCCGAAGGCGAAACCGACCAGCACGGCCAGCAGCGAGGTCACGGCGAACCAGACGATCGTCCGCACGCCCAGCCTGACGGCCCCCGCCCCCTCTCCCAGCTTTGCGATGGAGCTTGCGATGGTGAACAGCACCAGGGGCGCAACCACCATGCGGATCAGGTTCAGATAGACGTCGCCGATCGGCTGAAGCCAGGCCTCGGCCCGCTCCCGCAAGATCAGCCCGGCGATGATGCCGAGGATGAAGCCGGCGGCAGTGCGCTGCCAGAGCGGAATCTTGAAGAAGCGAGCGAACATAGAGGCACTTTCAACAGGGGTGCGCCAATCTGTCCATCGCCGCGTCGATCCGCAACCGCACCGGCGATCATTCAGCCGACAGATTTCCTGTCTGCGTTCCTCAGAATTTCAACGCCTTCATGACGTAGAAGTCGGACAGGACGCCGTCGATGGCCTCTTCGACGTCCTCGAAATCGTCGATCAGGACGTCGGCGCCCAGTTCCTCGACCGGCACGGGCGTGAAGCCGAAAGTGACCAGGATGCACGGCATGCCCGCATCCTTGGCCGCATCCGCGTCCGGCGCCGCGTCCCCGACCATGATGGCCCGTTCGGGATCGCCGCCGGCCTTGACGACCGCCTCCTTCAGATGCGCGCCCGAGGGTTTGCGGGCGCTGACCCGGTCCGGCCCGACGATGGCGGCGAAATGACGGGTCAGGTCCAGCTTTTCCAGCAGCAACTCTGACAAATCCGAGCGCTTGTTGGTCGCCACGACCAGGACCGCCCCGCGTTCGCTCAACCGCTCCAAAGTCTCGACCACGCCCTCGAACGGCTGCGAGCCGTCAGCGATGTGGGCGGCGTAATCGACTAGGAACCGCTCGAACAGTTCGTCCGATTGCGCCCGTTCGACCGAGGCCCCGGCGGCCTCGAACCCGTGAACCAGCAGCGCTCGCGCACCAGAGCCAATCAGGGTCGATGCCGCTTCTATCGGCACGGGTGGCAGGCCCTCGTCGACCAGCAACCGGTTCAGCGTTCCAATCAGGTCCGGCGCGGAATCGACCAGCGTCCCATCAAGATCGAAGACGATCGTCCAGCCTTCCAGATCGCGATCGGTCATCCACATCTCCCGCTGGCCCAAATGATGGGCTAGATCGCAGGACGAGTAGACCGCGAGACGATTCATGACCAGCCAGATGCGCCCACGCGCCGCCATCATCCTCGCCGCCGGCCAAGGCACGCGGATGAAGTCGCCCCTGCCCAAAGTGCTGCATCCGGTGGCCCATCGCGCCATGTTGGACCACGCCATCGACGCGGCCGAAGGCCTGGGCTGCGAACGGATTATCGTGGTGGTTGGAACCCACTCGCCCGAGGTCCGCGCTCATGTGGTCAAGCGGTTGGGCGAGGCGGCCATCGCCGTCCAGGACCCGCCGCTGGGCACAGGCCACGCCGTTCGCGCCGCCGAACAGGCGCTGGCCGGCTTCGACGGCGAGGTGGTCGTCACCTATGGCGACGTGCCCCTGCTGAAGGCCGCCGACATCGAACCCGTCTTCCATGCGTACGGCGTCACCGTGATCGGCTTCGAGGCCCGCGATCCCGGCGCCTACGGCCGTCTCATCCTAGACGGCGACACGCTGACCGCCATTACAGAGGCCAAGGAGGCTTCGGCCGAGGCCTTAGCGATCACCGCCTGCAACTCGGGCGTCATGGCTGCCCCCGCCGCCTTACTGTTCTCGCTGCTGGCCCACGTGACCAACACGAACGCCAAGGGCGAATACTATCTGACCGACGTGGTCGAACTGGCGCGCAAGGGCGGCCATTCGACCCGCGCCGTCTTCGCCGCAGAAGACGCCGTCATGGGCGTCAACTCCCAAGCCGAACTGGCCCAGGCCGAGGCCCTGTTCCAGAGCGTCCAGCGGGACACCTTTCTGGCCGCCGGCGTCACCATGGCCGCGCCTGACACCGTCCACTTCGCCTGGGACACACAGGTCGGTGGCGGAACCCTCATCGAACCCTTCGTCGTCTTCGGCCCGGGCGCGGTGATCGAGGGCGGAGCCCGCATCCGCAGCTTCAGCCACATCGAGGGCGCCCGCGTCGCCTCCGGCGCCGAGGTCGGTCCCTATGCCCGCCTGCGTGCCGGCGCGGATTTGGCGAAGGGGGTCAAGGTCGGCAACTTCGTCGAGGTCAAGAACGTCAAGATGGCCGAGGGCGCCAAGGCCAATCATCTGGCTTATCTGGGCGACGGATCGGTCGGCGCGGGCGCCAACATCGGCGCCGGAACCATCTTCTGCAACTATGACGGCTTCAACAAGGCCCGCACCGACGTGGGCGCCGGCGCCTTCGTCGGCTCCAACTCCAGCCTGGTCGCCCCGGTCGTCATCGGCGACGGCGCCATCGTCGCTTCGGGTTCCGTGATCACCGAGGACGTGCCGGCCGACGCCCTCGCCTTCGGCCGCGCCCGACAAACCCTCAAGCCGGATGCCGGCGCCGCCTTCCGCGAGAAGGCGAAAGCTCAGAAAGCCGCAAAGTCCAAATGAGCGACATCCAGAAGAAGAACGCCGGCGAAGCCGCCGCCGCCCACGTCGAGGCCGGCATGGTCGTCGGCCTGGGAACCGGGTCCACAGCCGCCTGGTTCGTCAAGGCGCTGGCGGCACGGGGTTTGGCCGGTCTGCGCTGTGTCCCGACCTCGGAAAAGACCGCCGATCTGGCGCGCGAACTGGGCCTGACCCTATCCACGCTGGAGGACACGCCCCGCATTGACCTGACTGTGGACGGCGCGGACGAAGTCGGTCCCGGTCTCGCTCTGATCAAGGGCGGCGGCGCGGCCCTGCTGCGCGAAAAGCTGGTTTGGGAGGCTTCGGCGCGCTGCATCGTCATCGCCGACGCCGCCAAGGTGGTGCCCGTGCTGGGAATTTTCCCCCTCCCGATCGAGGTGGTCGCCTTTGGTCACAAGACCACGGCCAACCGGATCGCCGACGTCCTGATCGATCATGACATCAACCAGCCGGCCCGCGTGCGCCAGGCGGATCGCGGTCTGGTCCGCACCGACGGCGGCAACCTGATCTATGACGCAGGCTGCAAGGCCATTCACGATCCGGTCCGCCTGGCCGACGATCTGAAGCTGATCACCGGCGTGGTCGAGCACGGCCTGTTCCTGGACCTCGCCGACCTCGCCATCATCGGCACGGACGACGGCTTCGAGGAACGTCTGCCCTAATAGACGCCCTTGCGGCTCAACACTGCTGGGATCGTCCGCGCCAGGATCGTCAGATAGACGCGCACCGTCCGGTTCCTGACCAGCCAGACGTCCATCGCCACCCGGCGCGGATAGGGCACGTCGTTGCGGCCCGACACCTGCCATAGCCCCGTCAGGCCAGGCCGAACGGCGCAGTATTCGGACAGCCGCCGCCCATACAGCGCCGCCTCGTCCATCACAATCGGGCGCGGTCCCACCAAGGACATCTCGCCCCTCAGCACGTTCAACAGCTGTGGCAGTTCATCCAGGCTGGAAACGCGCAGGACGCGGCCCAGGCGCGTCACCCGCGCATCGCGTCGAAACTTGCGCGCCGTGTGCCATTCCGCGTCCACGAGGGCCGGCAAGTTGGCCTCGGCGTCGATGCTCATGGACCGGAACTTCAGGCAGTCGAACACCTGTCCGCCTCGCCCGATCCTTTGCTGGCGAAAAATGGCCGGTCCCCCGTCTTGCGCCCTCACCGCCAAGGTGGTCAGCGCCAGCAGCGGGAGCAGGAGCGCCAAAACAGAGAACGACAGAACTATATCTAGCAGGCGGATCAGCCGGGCATCGTCGTTGCCACGCGATCTCGTGATGCGACGCGCAGGTTCGACCTGGCGCTCGGCAGCCTCAACTATCGACATTCATCCGCCCCCTCAGAATCATCATTCCTCAGGGTTGCGAAATTATCAACCTCAACGCAGCCGCGTTCGCATGAAGATTGACCTTCAACCAGCCTGCTACCATAAGTTGATCGTGACTGAGAAATCTCCCCAATCCAGCGAACCTCACGGCGGCAATGCCGAACCGCGCTGGTCCGGCCTCGGGTCTGTCGGCTTCATCGTCGGACTAAGCGTCCTTCTCTGGATTATAATCGCGACCGGGGTTTATCTCGCCGTGCGCGCCATCCTCTGATCAATCACCGCCCCACCAGCTCAGGGTGAAGGCCGTGCGCTGCCCGTCCACCGAAACCGTACCTGTGATGACGGGAGTCTGGTCGCCGAGATTGCGCCGCGCCGTCGCCAGCGCCCCCTGGTCGATCCGCCCCTGCAGACGAACGACGCCTCCGCCCGGCGCCGAACCCGTCATCTGCACCGCGTCGTCGGTGATCGCATAGGCGTCGGGCGTCACCCGCATCGGCCCCTGCGGCCCGGTCAACGACAGGATCAGCGGCGACGGGCCGCCCTGTCCCGCCTCCCAGGCCGTGAACGCCGCCGCCTGACCCACAAACAGCGACGCCACCTTGCTGCTCACCTGGCCGACAGGGCGATAGTCGCCCGAGATGTCGGCGCTCAGTCGATGACTGAACCGTGCGGCTTCGGGCGTCGGCGCCGCCTCCCGACGCTCGCAGGCGCTGAGGGCAAGCAAGCCCATGACGACGATCGCACCAAGGCGGCGTCTCATCGATCCAGCGCCTGATCCAGGGCGCGGAAGCCGGCGATGGCGATCTCGGTCGCGCTGGTGAAGACCGACGGCGTGATCCGCTCGAACGTGTCGCTGGGGCGGTGATAATCGGGGTGATAGTCCACGCCCATATAGAGAAACGGCACGCCCGCCGCGTGGAAGGCGCCGTGGTCGGACGCATCGATCCAGTTGTTCTCGCCGGTATCCTGCGGCGTATCCTTGCCGAAGGCGAAGGACACGGCCCCGTTCGGCTGCACGGCTTCCAGCACCGGCCGCAGGTTGGGATGCTGATAGGTGCCGGTAACCCACAGATGGCCATCGGTCTCGGCCCGCGCCGTCATGTCAAAGTTCAGGTTCAGGCTGATGGACGACAGCGGCACGGGCGGCGCCTTGACGAACTCGCGCGCGCCCAACAGGCCCCGCTCCTCCCCGTCCAGCGCCACGATCAGCACGCTGTGCTCCGGCGGCTGGGCTTTCAGCCGGGCGGCCAGTTCCAGCATGGTCGCCACGCCCGAGGCGTTGTCGTCCGCGCCATGGAAAACCTGACCGTCGTTGACCCCGACATGGTCGTAGTGGGCTGTCACGACGATGTAGCGGTCGGCGACGCGCCGTCCGGGGATCAAGCCGACGATATTGACGCCGCTGAACGTCTTGACGCCTTCGCGCGTGCGGCCCGGCGCCTCGAACGGCTGCAAGCGCCCGAACGGCGGCGCCTGCACACCAAGAGCCTCTAGCCGAGACACGATATAGGCACGCGCCCGCTCGCCGCCCTCAGAGCCGGTGTCACGCCCCTGCATGTCGTCCGCCGAGAGGATGCGAACATCCTCCAGCAGTTGGCTCGGTCCCGCCGCGACGGGCGCTGGCGCGACAGAAGTCGGGCCGACGGGAACGGTAGTGCAGCCGCCTATGACCAAGGCGGCGCCGGTCAGGACGAGGCAAAGGGTCGAACGATTCATACAGGCTCCAACACAGAACCCGGACCCTAGCGCCGACCGATCGGGTCGTCAGCCTACGGTTCTGTCATCATCGGCTTTGCGCGATGCACGGCCGCCGCGACAGATGATATGACGGCGGACATGGCCCCCGCGATTCCTCTCGAAATCCCCGTTGACGATCTAACCGCCGAGACGGCCGCCGAGGCCCTGGCCTGGCTGGCGGCGGAAATGGCTCGTCATGACGCCCTCTACAACGAAGCGACGCCCGAAATCTCCGACGCCGACTACGACGCCCTGCGCGCCCGCAATCTGGCGATCGAGGCCGTCTTCCCCGATCTGGTCCGCCCCGACTCACCGTCGAACAAGGTCGGCGCCGTCGCCTCCAGCCAGTTCGCCGAGGTCCGCCACGGCGTGCCCATGCTCTCGCTAGACAACGCCTTTGACGAGGGCGAGGTGCGCGACTTCGTCGCCCGCATCGCCCGCTTCCTGAAGCTGCCCGCCGACGAACCCATCGCCTTCGTCGCCGAGCCCAAGATCGACGGCCTGTCCGCCAATCTCCTCTATGTGGACGGCCTGCTGACCATCGGCGCCACGCGCGGCGACGGCCGCGCGGGCGAGGACGTCACCGCCAATCTCAACACCATCGCCGATGTGAAACAGACTTTAGCCGGCGACGAATGGCCCGACCGGATCGAGAT
Organism: Brevundimonas sp. AC546; assembly: GCF_979258305.1. NCBI lineage: Bacteria > Pseudomonadati > Pseudomonadota > Alphaproteobacteria > Caulobacterales > Caulobacteraceae > Brevundimonas > Brevundimonas sp. AC546. The sequence continues at coordinate 414,632 of NZ_OZ409849.1, read as the reverse complement.
CCGGGGCGAGGTCTACGCCCCCAACGACGCCTTCGCCGCCTTCAACGCCGCAGCGGTAGCCGAGGGCCGCCGCACCTACGCCAACCCCCGCAACTTCGCCGCCGGCTCCCTGCGCCAGAAGGACGCCCGGATCACCGGCAAACGGCCGCTGAACTTCTTCGCCTACGCCTGGGGCGAACACTCCAGCGAATTCGCCGAGACCCAGTGGGAGGCCCTGGAAAAGCTCAAGGCCTGGGGCTTCCCGGTCAACGTCCGCTCGCGCCAGGTCGAGGGCGCCGAAGGCCTGATCGCCGTCTATCGCGAACTGGAACGCGACCGCGCCGCCCTGGGCTATGACATCGACGGCGTGGTCTACAAGGTGGACCGCCTGGACTGGCAACGCCGCCTGGGCTTCGTCGCCCGCAGCCCCCGCTGGGCCATCGCCCACAAATTCCCGGCGCAACAAGCGACCACGGTGCTGGAAGGCATCGACATCCAGGTGGGTCGCACCGGCTCCCTGACCCCCGTCGCCCGGCTCCACCCCGTCACCGTCGGCGGCGTCGTCGTCCGCAACGCGACCCTGCACAATGAAGACGAGATCGAACGTCTGGACGTCCGCATCGGCGACACCGTCCGACTGCAACGCGCCGGCGACGTCATCCCCCAGATCCTGGGCGTCGTCCCAGAGCTGCGGCCCGCAGACGTCGTCCCCTATGTCTTCCCCGACAAATGCCCGGTCTGCGGCTCGGAGGCGGTGCGCGAGGGCGACGAGGTCAAGCGCCGCTGCACCGGCGGCCTGATCTGCGACGCCCAGATCGTCGAACGGCTGAAACATTTCGTCGGCCGCCGCGCCTTCGACATCGAGGGCCTGGGCGAGAAACAGCTGGTCGCCTTCAATGCGCGCGGCTGGATCAAGGAGCCCGCCGACATCTTCCGCCTGGCCCGCGACGAAGCGCGGCTGAAGGAACTGGAGCGCGAAGACGGCTATGGCGAGACCAGCATCCGAAACCTGGTCGCCGGCATCGACGCCCGCCGCGTCATCTCACTGGACCGATTCCTGTTCGGCCTGGGCATACGCGACATCGGCGAACAGACCTCCATCGTCCTGGCCCGCGCCTTCGAGAACTGGCCCGCGCTGAAGACCGCCTGCCTCCAGGCCGCTTCCGGCGTGCCGTCCGACGCCTGGACCGCCCTCGCCGCCGCCCACGCCATATCGACCCGCGTCCTGACCCTGATGGCCGAGGCGAGGCCCCCCGCCGCCGATCCCTGGCCCGAGGCGACAATGGACATGAAGATCAGCCAAGCCTTCCCCGGCATGGCCGCCCCCGCCCGCCGCTCGCTGGCGACGATGACCGACGATTGGTCCGGCCTGGTCGAACTGGCCCGCGTGGCGCGCGAGGAAGGCCCGTCCGAAATGCTGAACCAGATCGCTGGCGTCACCGGTGTCGGCCCCGTCGCCGCCCTGGCGCTGGCCCACTTCTTCCACGAGCCGCACAATCTGGAAGTCGTCACTGCCCTTGAGGCCGAGATGACCGAGATCATCGACGCCGAACGCCCCAAGTCCGACACCCCGGTGGCCGGCAAGACCGTCGTCTTCACCGGCGCTCTGGAACGCTTCACCCGCGATGAGGCCAAGGCCCGCGCCGAAAGCCTGGGCGCCAAGGTCTCGGGCTCCGTCTCGAAAAAGACAGACTATCTGGTCGCCGGCCCCGGCGCGGGATCAAAGCTCAAGGACGCCGAGAAGCACGGCGTTCAGGTCTTGACCGAGGACGAATGGCTGACGCTGATCGGCGACAGAACTTGACCTAAGGTCCGGTTTTCGTTGGCGATACGCGATCTTTCAGCCTTGTTTTAAACCGAAACCGGGATCAACCTCTCCTTCAACAGGGGCGGCGCGACCGACCCGACGAAAGGAAACGACTATGAAGATCAAGATCATGCTGGCTGCGGCGACGCTGGCGGGCGCTCTCGCCTCTCCCGCCCTGGCTGGCGATCCGACCGGCCTTTGGCAGACGCCGACAAACGGCGGCCAGGTGCGTATTGCGCGCTGCGGTCAGGCCTTGTGCGGCACGCTGGTGACCTCGGATCATATTCGCACGGACGCCAATGCCCGCGACGAGCACAATCGCGACGCCGCCCAGCGCAGCCGCACCCTGCGTAATCTGCCCATGCTGACCGGATTCACCGGCGGTCCGACGGAATGGCGCAACGGCTCGGTCTATAATCCAGCGGATGGCCGCACCTATCGCGGCACCATCACCCTGACAAATGACAACAGCCTGCGCCTGCGCGGTTGCGTCGTCGCCCCTCTGTGCAAGACCCAGACCTGGACCCGCATCCAGTAGGATCGAGGCGCTAGACAGACGAAAGGCCCGGCCGGAGCGATCCGACCGGGCCTTTTTTCACATCCGCCCATCGGCCTTAGCGGTTCAGGGCTGCCCGCGCCGCCTCGGCATAGCGATGCCCTGTCGCGGCGCCCTTGGGGAAGACCGCCTCGATCCGCGCCAAGTCCTCGGGCGTCAGGACGACGTCCGCAGCCGCCGCATTTTGCTCCAGGGTGGCGATGCGGCGCGTGCCGGGGATCGGAACCAGATCCTCGCCTTGCGCCAGAACCCAGGCGAGCGCCAGTTGGGCGGCGGAGACTCCCTTGTCGGCGGCGATGGTCTTCACCGCCTCGACCAGATCCAGGTTCTTTTGGAAGTTTTCGCCCATGAAACGCGGATTGGTGCGGCGGAAGTCGTCGGCGTCCAGATCATCGATGGAGGCGATGTCCCCCGACAGGAAGCCCCGCCCCAGTGGACTGTAGGGTACGAAGCCGATGCCCAGTTCGCGCACGACCGAGAACAGCTCGTTCTCAGGATCACGCGACCACAACGAATACTCCGTCTGGAGCGCCGTGATCGGATGCGTCGCATGGGCCTTGCGCAAGGTATCAGGCGCGGCCTCGGACAGGCCCAGAAAGCGGACCTTGCCTTCCTTGACCAGTTCGGCCATCGCCCCGACCGTGTCCTCGATCGGCGTGTCCGGATCGACGCGGTGCAGATAGTAGAGATCGACGTGATCGACGTCGAGGCGTTGCAGGCTGCCCTCAATGGCGCGACGCACATTGGCGGGGCTGCCGTCGGTCATCAGTTTGGAGCGGTCGGCGTTGTAGTTGATGCCGAACTTGGTGGCGATGAAAGCCTGGTCGCGCCGGTCCTTCAGCGCCTTGCCCACCAGGACCTCGTTGGTGTGGGGACCGTACATTTCGGCGGTGTCGAACAGGGTGATCCCCAGGTCGAGCGCACGGTGGATGACGGAGATGGACTGGGCCTCATCCGAGCCGCCGTAGAAGGCGCTCATGCCCATGCAGCCGAGGCCTATGGCAGAAACTTCGGGGCCATTCGGACCCAGCTTGCGCGTCTTCATGAGGCCTTCTCCTGTCGATGGGGGGATCGACCAACCGGCCGATGACCAGGAGATGGTCGCTGCGACGGCGGGCTACAAGCCCGGCCGCGCTTTGCGATGGTACCGCCTCTCAGGCTTGAACTGAGGACCTCCGGTTCCACAAACCGGCGCTCTAACCAACTGAGCTAAGGCGGCCCGCTCATCGCGAGGCGCGTTCTCTACCGGGCCTGCGAGAAGCGATCAAGCGACTTCGTGACATTTCGTAAGAGATTTCAGACGCACGTCCGACAAACGAAAACGCCCCGGAGATTGCTCTCCGGGGCGTCTTGTCTATTGCCGTGGCGATCACCCGAGGGTGAAGGGCACCCGGACACGGAAGGTCGCGTCCTGAGCCGCGCCATCGACGGTCCGCGGGGACAGTTGTCCACGCTGAACCACCCGAATGGCGGCGCGGCCGAAGCCCATGCCGGCGGGCTCTTCGGTGATCACGCGGCAGTTCGCCGGTGCGCCGTTAGAGCGCGCAGTGCATTCGACCGTAGCCGAACCGCTGATTTCCCGTTCCAGCGCACGCGCCGGGAAGTCGTCAGCAGTAGGACGCGGCTGACGCGACCACTGAACGTTGGTGATCGTCGACGGGCGCGGCGGAGCCGGAGGCGCGGGCGGAGGCGGCGGTCCAGGAATATTGACGGGCGGGCCCGTGTATTCGACGCGGTCTTCCTTCTTCGTCGGCGTGATATTCACCGGCGGAGGCGGCATGACGTTGGGGACCGGGGCCGGCACCCGCACCTGAAGCTTCGGCGGCGGAGGCTGATCCGTCGGCGGAGGCGGCGGCGGCGGAGGCGGCGGAGGCGGCGGAACCGGCTCGACCAACTCGACCTCGACGGACTCGTCGACGTAGTTGAATTCCTTCAGCTTGAACTTCGACTGTTGCAAGAAGAAGATCAGCAAAGCGAAAAGGATGGAGACGATCAGCAGGCAAACGATGAGCACAGGGTACGAAACCCCCATGAAACCCTTCGCCTTGGGAACGTCGTAACGACTGCGATGATATTCGACGTCTGTCATACTATCTCCGCACCCTAACTCGTCGCCTGGTCTTCGCCGACCAGCGCAACGCTATAGAAGCCGTTATCCTGAAGCGCGTTCATGACCTGCATGAAGTCGCCGTAACGGGTGTTCTGGTCGCCCCGAATGAAAATCCGCTCATCTGCCGGGTTCCGTGCGCCGATCTGTTGCTTCAGATCTTCGCCCAGGGATCCGACGTCGGTCCTGAAATCGCCCACATAGACGTCGCCGTCATTCTGGATCGAAATATAGACCGGCTTGGGCGGGTTCGGGGCCGCCTTGGCGACGGCGATTGGCAACTCTACCGGCACCGACACGGAAGCAAGCGGAGCCGCCACCATGAAGATGATGAGCAAGACCAGCATGATATCAACGAAAGGCGTGACGTTGATATCGCTGTTGGCCTCGACCTGGTTGCCGCCGCCGCCCGATTTAATCTTGGCGGCCATCCGTCTTACGCTCCCTTGTCGAGCTGACGCGAGATGCCGTTCAGCAGCTCAGCAGCGAAACCATCGGCGCGCGTGCCGTAACCGGCGATGCGGGTGTTGAAGTAGTTGTAGAACACAACGGCCGGGATAGCGGCGAACAGGCCGATACCGGTAGCCAGCAGGGCCTCGGCGATACCCGGAGCAACGACGGCCAAGTTGGTCGTGTTGGATTCCGCGATGCCGATGAAGGAGTTCATGATGCCGTAAACGGTGCCGAACAGACCGACGAACGGACCGATCGAACCGACCGACGCCAGGAACTGCTGGCCGCCCGACAGGCGCTTGGCCAGACCGGATTGAACGGCGGCGACGGCGGCTTGGGCGCGGCCCAGGGCCGAGTCCAGATGATCGCCGGTGACCGACAGGCCCGACTGACGCGACAGTTCGATTTCCTCGGTGGCGGCGGCGGCCATGTCGGCCAGCGGGTTGCCGTCGAACTCTTCCTGGGTCGAGACGGCGCGCATGTCAGCGATGGTGCGGGCGCCGCGGAAGTTTTCGAGGAAGGTGTCCGTCTTGCGGTTCAGAGCGCCGAACTCGAACAGCTTGATGAGCAGCAGGGTCCACGACAGGATCGAGGCCAGCAGCAGGCCGGCCATGACGACCTTAACGACCACGGTCGCTTCCATGAACATGGAGATCGGGGTGATGCCGCCGCCGTGCGCGCCGCCGGCGGTTTCGGCAACGGTCGCCGGGTCGGCTTCCGGGGTCACCGGGGCTGCGGCGGGGGCCGCAGTCGAGGCAGCCGGGGTCGGCTCGGCCGGGGCCTGGGCCAGAACCGGCGAGCTCGCCATCAGCGCGGCGGCGCCGGCCATGGCGAGAAGGATGTTCGTCTTTTTGCTGTTCAGCATAATTCGCCAGTTCCTGCTTGGTCTGACTCGTGGAACCAAAGGTGCGGCCATAGTCAGCGACCGCCCCCCAACCTGAAATGTTTCCTTCAACGCGTCCCGTCCTTTCGAGGATCAGAACCCGCTGAAATCTTCGGTAGAAGCTCCCCGGTCGCCCGGTCGGCCTCTGATAATCGAACCGTCGGAGAACACGTCTCCTGTAATCCGTATTAACGCCTTCGTGGGATGGCGTCTCAACCCTTTGACGAACCCTTACCGGAGCGTCAAGGGACAACAGTGGCTTTTAACCTGTCGCGCGATAGGGAGGAAAAGTTCCACCTAACCTCGGCATTAAAACGCGGCGACGCGACGTTTTCATGATGATCCGGCGTCATTTGGAGCAAGTTTGTCGGAAATGGTGGCGTCGCGAGGGAAACGTCCTCAAATGAGCGAAACAACGACCAATCCCTCCGCACGCATACATATCGAATGTGCAAAGCACAGCTTTCCAGACATCATATGATGCCTCAAACGCATAACGATTTGATGGAGGGGAAATGATGGTGCCTGGAGGCGGGTTCGAACCACCGACACGCGGATTTTCAATCCGCTGCTCTACCAGCTGAGCTATCCAGGCGCCGACGCGGCGTCGCGAGAGGCGGCTCTATAGGGGAGGCTTTTCCGCCTGTCCAGCGCCCAATCAGTCCTTTTCACCATCATCTTCGGCGCCTTCGTCCAGAGCGGCCGGAATGGCGTAGCCGCCTGTGAACCAGCGCTGCAGATCGACCTCGGAGCAACGGCGCGAGCAGAAGGGCTTGTACTTGGGATCCGCGTCGGCCTTGCGGCAGATGGGACAGGTCGCCATGGCTCAACTCTCTTCTATATGGCCGCGTCCGACGGGGACGGCGGCGTCGGCCTGAACATGCGCCCGCGGCCCGAGCCGAGCCGCCAGCGGGCCGGCGATGGCGGCCTCCTCCAGCGCGCAGCGTGCGGTGATGCGCGCAGATCGGGTGTTGGACAGGAGCTCGCGCCGCAGCCCACGCACCAGCGACAAGGCGCGCGTTTGAACCGAGGCGCGTCCATCGACATCGCGCAACAGCTCCTCGATGGGCGTGCGCCGCCAAGGCAGCGACAACTGCAACAGGCCGAATCGACTGACGGGTCCGAAGACGGCCTGAGGTTCGTGGGCGAAGGCGGCCCTGGCGCCCTTGGACTGCGCCTCGGCGTCCTGACCGTCGCCGACCAGGTCGATGACGACCAGACCGGCCCAGTTTCGCAGACCAATCAGGCGCGCCGCCTGTCTCAACCCCTCGCGATTCGCGACCGCCCTCGCCTGTTTCGGATCGCGTCCCGGCATGGAGGCGAAATCGATGTCCACAGCCACCAGGGCGCGGGTGCGTTCGATGGCCAGGTCGATTCCGTGCGACGCGAAGACGCACGACCGGGCCAGCGCCTCCTCCTCGGCCTCGATCACGGCGTCGATGGCGGCGACGCCGACGACTGATTCCTCGCCTGGCGCGAGGTCGCGCAACTGTTCGGCGATGCTGGGTGCGGCCTGAAGCAAGCGAGGCGCGCCCTCTCCCGGCCCTAAACGGCGGACGACAGCGCCCTTCCCAATGCGTGGTTCGGCGGTGACAACCACTTCCAACCGTTCGCCCTGAGTCGATTTGTCGTTGCGAGGAAAGGGCAGGAAGGCTGCAGCGTCCGCACCGATGTCGACGAAGGCGCCGCGCAAACCCTGATTCACTTCGGTCACGCGGCCGATCGACCGGGCGCCGAGCCGCGTCTGGGCCGGGTCGTTTTCGCGATGGATCAGAAGATGGGTGTAGCGCCCGTCGCGCATGACCGCGCCGCGCGTCTCGCCCGGCGTCTCGTCGAGGAAGACCTCGACCGCGCCGCTCATGCGCGCCAGCCGACGCCGTTCAACAGCTGGACGGCTTCATAGACCGGCAGGCCCATCACCGACGGATGGCTGCCGACGATTCGCTGGACGAAGGCCCCGGCCGGTCCCTGGATGCCATAGCCGCCGGCCTTGCCGCGCCAGTCGCCCGTGGCGACATAAGTCGCGATCTCGTGGTCCGACAGCGGCTTGAAGGTCACGCGCGTCTCGTTGACCCGCGACGACAGCTTGCCGTCACGCACAACAGCCACGCCGGTGAAGACACGGTGATTGCGGCCGGACAGCAGTTTCAGGAAACGGGCCGCCTCGGCCTCGTCCGCCGCCTTCTCCAGGAAGCGGCGGCCGACCGAAACGACTGTATCGGCGGCGATGACCACGGCCTCAGGGCGCCGTGCGGCGACCACCTTAGCCTTCGAGGTCGCGAGACGTTCGGCGAGACGCGGCGGCGTCTCGCCCTTCAGGGGCGTCTCGTCGATGTCGGCGGGATCGATATGGTCGGGCGTGATCCCGACCTGCGCCAGCAGTTCGATGCGGCGCGGGCTGGCCGAGGCCAGCACCAATTCAGGACGCGCCGTCGTCACTTACTTGAAGCGATAGGTGATGCGACCCTTGGTCAGGTCGTAGGGGGTCATTTCGACCAGAACCTTGTCGCCGGCCAGCACGCGGATGCGGTTCTTGCGCATCTTGCCCGCCGTGTGGGCGATGATCTCGTGGTCGTTCTCGAGCGTCACGCGGAAGGTGGCGTTCGGCAGCAGTTCGCTGACGGTGCCGGGAAACTCGAGCAGTTCTTCCTTAGCCATGCGGCCTCTCACGCCCGTTGAATATGCGTTCGACCCCACGCCGGGCGGGCGCGAGGGGCGGAATGGAGGGGCCTAATGCCCGAAAACGCAGAGATAGTCGAGGTCAGCCGCGACGGTAGAGGGCACACAGCAGCGTAAACAGCCGGCGCGCCGTCTCGTGATCGACGACGATCTTGCCATCCAGCCGCGTCTTCAGCTGATCGGCCCCCTCGTTGTGCAGGCCACGCCGGCCCATGTCGACCGATTCGATCTGGCTGGGCGACGACCCGCGCAGGGCCTCGTAATAGCTGTCGCAGATCAGAAGATAGTCTTTGATCACGCCCTTCAGCGGCGTCAGGCTGATGGCGTAGGTGCGGTTAAAATTTTCGCCGTCGATGTCGAACACCAGCCGGTTGTCCTGCAGCGACAGCTTGAGCTTATAGGCTCCGCCCTCTGCGCCCACGGGCTCGAAACTGTTCTTCTCGACCAGATCGAAAATGGCGACCCGGCGCTCGTGCTCGATCTCGGCCGTCGCGGCAGGTAAGGTCACCGCGTCCAGCTCGACCGAGGCCAGCTTGTGGGGACCGCTCATGCCGCATTCCCTTCATCGCGTTTGGGGGCGTCCAGATCCGGGCCGTCGAGGTGGGTCGGTGCCACCCGCGCGGGCCACCGCTCGGAAATATCGGTGACCACCGCATCCAGGCATTCGACATCGACCCGCAGATCCCCGCCGCCGGCGAACATCAGGATGACCTTGCCGCCGGGCGTCTCCGTCGGGATGAAATCGAGCGCGAGAAGCTCCAGCGAGGCGTCGGGGCTGCGCGACAGGCGACGGCTCTGGACCGCCAGCACGTCGCCGAACTGCATGGCGCACATCACCCGCGTCCCACCGCATTCCCAGCAGAAGCGGCTGAAGGCGATGGTCAGCGTGCGCGCACTCTTCTCCCACACGATATCGACCGGCCGCAGAATGGCGTCCTGCAGCGCTGCAGAAATAATCTGAAGATCGTCGGCATCCTCGGCCAGCAGGCGCAGGGGCTCGACCGGCGCCTTGGCTTCCGCAATGACGCCGTCGATCTCAGTGCTCATCACCTGTTCCTTTTATGCGTCGAATGTCCGCGCCGCAGGCGCCGAGCTTTTCTTCCAAACGCTCGAAACCGCGATCCAGATGATAGACGCGTCCGACCGTCGTCTCACCCTCGGCGACCAGACCCGCGATGACCAGGCACATCGAGGCGCGCAGATCGGTAGCCATCACCTGCGCCCCATGCAGCACCTCAACGCCATTGACGTGCGCTTCGCCGGCATGGACCGAGATGTCCGCCCCCAGCCGCGCCAGTTCCGGCACGTGCATGAAGCGGTTCTCGAAGATGGTCTCGCGCACCGTGCTGACGCCCTCGGCCGTGGTCATCAGGGCCATGAACTGGGCCTGCAGGTCGGTGGCGAAGCCGGGATAGATGGCCGTCTCGACATCCACAGCCTTCAGCCGCTGTTTCGGGTCGCGCTTGATGAGCACCCCATCGGCGGTGGGGGACACCTCGACGCCGGCCTCGATCATCTTGTCGGTCAGCGAACCGATCAGTTCGGCCCGAGCCTTGGTCAGGCGCACCTCGCCCCCCGCCATGGCGGCGGCGACGGCATAGGAGCCCATCTCGATCCGGTCGGGAATCACCGACCAGGTTGCGCCGTTCAGCGATGAAACGCCGGTGATGGTCAGGACGTCGGTGTCGACGCCCTCGATCCTGGCGCCCATCGCCGTCAGACAGTGGGCCAGATCGCCGATCTCAGGTTCGCGCGCGGCGCGGCGCAGCACGGTCGTCCCCTGCGCCAGCACGGCGGCCAGAAGGGCGTGTTCGGTGGCCCCGACCGAAACGAACGGAAACTCGATCTCGGCCCCTCGCAGCCCCTTGGGCGCGCGAGCGGTGACATAACCCTCGTCCAGCTCGATCTCGGCCCCCAGCGCCGTCAGCGCCTGGAGGTGAAGGTCCACCGGACGCGCGCCGATGGTGCAGCCGCCGGGCAGAGACACCTTGGCCTCGCCCGTGCGCGCCAGCAGCGGACCCAGCACATTGAACGAGGCCCGCATCTGGCGAACGAGATCATAGGGCGCGAAGGTCGAGGTCAGGTCCTTGGCGTGGAACAGGCTCTCCTGCCCATCCGCGCCGTCGCGCTCGGTCACTTCTATGCCGAACTGGCGCAGCAGTTGGCCCAGGAACCGGGTGTCCGCCAGGCGCGGCATATTGGTTAGCAGCAACGGCTGATCCGTCAGGATCGAGGCGGCCATCAGCTTGATGGCGGAGTTCTTGGCGCCGCTGACGGGAATGTTCCCGAAAAGCTGGGCGCCGCCCTGAATGGCGATGCTGTCCATGACGTCCTTAAGCGCGCCCGAAGGAAACGCCTCGGGGGGATGGTTCTCTAGCAAGCCGTTGGACGCTTGCCAAAGGGCTGCGGGGTCGCGAGCCGATGACTTTCAGTTGCGATGCGTCAGTTGCTGTCGCGTGGCGCAGCCGGCGTCCGCGCCGGGGCCTTGCGACGACGCAGGTTGGCGCGCAAGGCAGAGGCCAGACGGATCGCCTTCTCGGCCTTGGCCCGTTCCCTTTCAGATTGGGCGACCTCGAACTCCGGCCCTGATTCGACAGGCGGCGTCGCCGCAGCAGCGGCGGCAGGCGTATCGGCGTCATGCGGAGGATGAGTCATGGCCGGATGATGCCGTGATAACGGGCCATGTCCAAACTTTCTTTCGGAGGATCAAAAAGGCGCTTCCCTCCCCGGAAGGGTTTGGCTATACGGCCGCTTCCTCAGTCGGGGCCGCCGTAGCTCAGTGGTAGAGCGCATCCTTGGTAAGGCTGAGGTCGTGGGTTCGATTCCCCCCGGCGGCACCATCTGAGAACTGAAAAGGCCCGGCGAACGCCGGGCCTTTTTGAGTTTTCGGGAAAAGCCTTGAGGCTGTCAGTCGTAGCCGTACAGCCCTCGGCGATATGGATCACGCTCGTCCGCGTCGCCGTCCTTGTTCCAACTGAAGCCCATGGACAACGACTTTGTGGTGGTGTCCGCACCATAGCCCCGACCGCGCCATCCGCCGCCATAGGGCGAATAGAAGCCAGGTCCACGCAGGCCATAGCCGCCGTAGCCATAGCCCCAAGGCTCGTTGCGTCCTTCACGATAGGCCAAGTCCAGACGGCCGCTCTCGCCGACAGGCAGAGAAACGGCCGCACCATAGCTGCGGTAGCCGCCGGTGCCGATTCCGGCCTCGACCATGCCGTGCATTTTGCGCTCGGCCGGAGGACCGGCCTCGGCGCCTTCGTCGAAGCTGGCGCCCGGCGTGCGTGAGCTGATCCAATTCTGGATCTGCTGTTCCGTCGTCAGACCGTGGGGAGCGGCGTCCTGGGCTGTCGGAGCGGTCACGGACGCCTGAGGCGCGGCCGCCATGGCCTGGGCAAGGGTTGGAGCGTTGGACGGCGCGGTCGCGACGACGCCGTCTGGATCACCGCCAGCAGCGACTATGACCGCACTCGCCAAGAAACCTGCAATCAGCATGGGCCGCCTCCGTTCGAAATTATTCTAGCACAGCGATTGAGGCCAAGGTCAGGCGACGCCGTCGCCCCGCTCCAGCGGGTCGGGCAGAGCCTCACCTTCGGCGACGAAACTGAGCGCGACCGAGTTGATGCAATAGCGATTTCCGGTCGGCGGCGGGCCGTCCGGGAAGACGTGGCCCTGGTGGCTGCCGCAGCGCGCGCACTGGGTTTCGATGCGGATCATGCCGTAGCTGGTGTCGCGGATTTCGTGGACGTGGCTCTCGTCCACCGGCTTTGTGAAGCTGGGCCAGCCGGTGCCGCTCTCGAACTTGGTCCCGCTCTTGAACAGCGGGAGGCCACATTCGCGGCAGCAGAACACCCCTGCCCGCTTCTCGCCCAGCAGTGTGCCGCAGAAAGGCGCCTCAGTGCCGTGCGACAGCAGGACACGTTTTTCCTCGGGGTTCAGGTCGGCTTCCAGGCGCGCGCGTTCCGCCTCATCGGGCGGGGTCAGGTCAAAGCCTGATGGCGAACGCAGGCTTTCGTGGGGTTGGGCGAGATCGGTCATGGTCTGCAAATGGGAAGGGGCGGGCCGAGGTTCCAGCCCCTGCCCGCCCCTCGATCCGTCAGGCGCAGCGATTCCTTACTGGAACAGCGTGCCGACCCAGGCGCGGACGGCGGCCTCGTCGGTCGCCGAACCCGTGTAGGCCAAACCTTGCGCCGGGGTGAAAGGCGCGTCGTTGCCGCGCTGACGCGTCGTCCAGGCCTTATGACCATAGCTCAGCTCGGCGTAGTTGGACGGCAGGCGAAGCACGGTCGGCTCGACGAAGATCGAGTCTTCGGCCGTGACCGACCCGGCAAGGCGCACGTTCGGCAGGCGCGTCAGCAGGTCCAGCGTATCCAGGCAGCCGCTGGTGCAGCCGCTATCAACCAGCACCACCACCTGACCCGCGACGGGGTTGGCGGCGCCGGTGTCCGGCACCGACGCGCGGCCCGGCAGGGTGAAGGTCGGCTGGTTGGCCGCCAGCGCCGAATCGAAGGCGGCGACGATGGCCTGGGTCTGTTCGATCACCGGGCCGGATTCGGCGACGAAGCGCGGATCGGCCTGCATCCGGGCCAGGGTGTCGGCGAACCACTGGCGATTCGCCGTCGTGGCGCGATAGGTGATCGAGCCGGCTTCAGGCTGGCGGCTGACGGTGAACTCCGGCGTCCAGATGCGATTGGCCAAGCCATAGCCCTTACCCGTCGCGTTCAGCGAAGCGCCGTTGGCCCCGCGTAGATCGATGACTAGGCCTTGCGCGCCGCGAATGGCGGGCGACTGTCCCTCGACAGCGGCGAAGAAGGCGTCCCATCCGGCGTCGTCCGCCAAGGTGTGGACGTTGATCCAGGGACGGCCGTCGACCGTCTCCACCGACAGCGGATTGGCGCCGGGCGTATAGACAGTGGCGCGATAGGCGGCCTCCAGGCTGGCGGCGTCGGCCGGCTGGGGCTGCATCTGGAAGTCACGGTCGCGACGACCGACCTTGAAGGTGCACAGTGAAGGCACGCCGCCGGTGAAGGGGTTGTTGCGGTTCCACAGCAGGTAGGGAGCGGTACGAACGCGACCGGCCTCGGTCGTCAGATCGCCTTCCCAACGGTCCAGCCGCTCTTCTGCCAACTGAGCGGCGGTCTTGTCGCCGCACTTGACCAAGGTCGCGCCGATCGGCGGCACATTGCGCACGCCCGGCTTCACATAGGAGACGACATATTCGCCGTTCCGCCACGCGGTGGTCACGCCCGGCCAGCTGGTCGCGAAGAACGGGCCGAGGCCTTCGTAGGTCGGGCGGATCGAGATGTTCGAATCGCGGAAGCCGTTAGCGTAGTAGCGCATCAGATAGGCGTGGCTGTCGCCGCTGTTGACGCGACCGACCTTGCCTTGCGCATCGGCCAGACCGGCGTCGATCCAGGTGCGGAACGCCTCGCTGGGCGCGCCGGGGATCACGGCGGCGGGGTGGTTGGCCGCCAGGGCGTCGTGCGCCGTCTGAAGGTCCTGTTGCGCCAGAGCGCGAAAATCCTGTGCGACTGCGGCGCCGGCGGCGACGGTCAGCGACAGAACGGCGGCCGATGCGGCGGCGATCATGCGGTTCATGGGGTTTCCTGCGGCCTTCTATTTCAAGCTCGTGGCGAAGGTTAAAGCCCATGCGTCACGCGCTTGCCAACCCCGACGAACAGGATTTCGCCCGATTGTCACACGACCTGCGGCGATGCGGCGCGCTCAGAACGGCGCCGCAGCCTCAGCCGCCGCACCGAAGATTCGGTCGAAGCTGCGTCTCAAGGCTTCGTCCGCTTCGTCCAGGGTCGCCAGCACGCCCAGATCGACCAGGCTGGTGACGCCATGTTCCTGAATGCCGCACGGCACGATGCCGCCGAAATGATCCAGGTCCGGCTCTACGTTCAGGCTGATGCCGTGGAAGCTGACCCATTTGCGGACCTTGACGCCGATGGCGGCGATCTTGTCCTCGCGCGACCAGCCCGGCCCCTTGCGCTCGACCCAAACACCCACGCGACCCGGCCGGATGTCGGCCGTGACGCCGAACTGATCCAGCGCCCCGATCAGCCACAGCTCCAGCCCGCGCACGAAACAGCGCACATCCTTGCCGCGTCGGTTCAGGTCCAGCATCACATAGGCCACGCGCTGGCCCGGTCCGTGATAGGTGAACTGCCCGCCCCGTCCCGTGCGATGCACCGGGAACCGGCTCGCATCCAGCAAATCCTCGTCCTTGGCCGAAACCCCGGCGGTGTAGAGCGGCGGATGCTCCAGCAGCCACACCATCTCCTGCGCCTCGCCGGTCGCGATGGCGGCGACGCGCGCCTCCATGAAGGCCTCGGCGGCGGCATAGTCGACATAGCCCTTCGACACTGCCCATTCGACGGGCCGCCCATCGTCGAGACGCAGTTTCTGAAGGGACGGGCTTAACGGCTCAGCAAGCATGACGCTTCAATGTGGTCGTCGAGGCGTTTGCGCAAGAGACGGCCTTTCAGTGAACGAGAGCTTTCCGTGACCCAGATCAACGCCGTCGATGTCGAAATCTCCGTGGTTCTAGGTCGGTCGGTGCTGCCGATGTCGCAACTCCTGCGCATGGGCCGCGGGGCGGTGATTCCCCTGGACGCCGCAGAGGGCGACGAGGTCTGGATTCTGGCCAACAACTACCCTGTGGCCCGGGGCGAGATCGAGATCCGCGACGACCGAATCGCCATCACCGTCACCCGCCAGGCCGACGTCTATGACTTCATGGCCGGGTCCGCCTGAGGCTTGCATCCGTCGCTCGCCACGAACCATTCAATTCGCCCTTTCCTTTTCCAGCGGCTTCGTCTATTCGCCGCCGCTCCGATGCGAGCGGTCGTGGCGGAATTGGTAGACGCGCAGCGTTGAGGTCGCTGTGGGGCAACCCGTGGAAGTTCGAGTCTTCTCGACCGCACCATCTGGCTAAACAGGGCGATTCATCGGCTAACTACGGCTGGACATACCAAGGGAGGCGACCACGTGAACACCACGGACTCCGCCTTCGCTCCAGCCGAAGCGCCTGATAACGAAGACCACGCCGCCCTGGACGAGGACTATGTCCTCACCCCTCAATTCGTCGAGAAAGTCGTGGACGCCGCCGACGACGGCGATGGGGTGCGACTGCGGTCGCTGCTGGAAGATCTTCACCCCGCCGACGTCGCCGACCTGATGGGCTTTTTAACGGCCGAACACCGCGCCGTCGTGGTGCTGTGGCTGCCGCCGGAACTGCTGGCCGAAACCCTGCCCGAGCTGGATGACAACATCCGCGAAGAGGTGCTGGAGCGGGTCCCGCACGGCACCCTGGCCGTGGCGCTTCAGGAGTTGGATTCCGACGACGCCGCCGCCGTGGTCGAGGATCTGGAGGACGACCAGCGCGAACGCGTTCTGGCCGCCATGCCCGAGATCGACCGCGCCGCGATCGAAAGCAGCCTGGGCTATGATGAGGAGTCCGCCGGCCGCCTGATGCAGCGCGAGGTGATGGCCGCGCCCCAGTTTTGGAGCGTGGGCGACACCATCGATCACATTCGGAAACAGGGCGACGACCTGCCCGAGCTGTTCTTCGACATCTATGTGGTCGATCCGGTCAACCGCCCCGTCGGCGGCGTGCCGATCAGCGGCCTGTTGCGCGCCGCACGCAGCACCGCCCTGACCGAGCTGATGGAGCCGATCAATGTGATCGACGTCGGCCAGGACCAGGAAGAGGTCGCCTACATCTTCGAGAAATACCACCTGATCTCGGCACCCGTCGTTGACGCGGCCGGTCGCCTGGTCGGTCAGATCACCGTCGATGACATCGTCAACATCATTCAGGAAGAGAACCGCGAGGACATCCTGCGCCTGGCCGGTGTCGCCGACGAGGACCGCGGTTCGTCGGTGTCCGAAATCGTGCGTGGTCGCGTGCCTTGGCTGGCGATCAATCTGGCGACGGCGGCGCTTGGCGCCAGCGTCATCGGCCTGTTCGAGGCCACCATCCAGCAGATCGTCGCCCTGGCGGTGCTGATGCCCATCGTCTCGGCCATCGGCGGCAACGCCGGAACCCAGGCCCTGACCGTGACCGTGCGCGCCTTGGCCACGCGTGAGCTGAACAGCTCTAACGCCCCGCGCACCTTCTGGCGCGAGATGATGGTCGGCCTGGCCAACGGCCTGATCCTGGCGCCCCTGATCGGCATCGCCGCCGGTTTCTGGTTCCGAGACGAAGACTGGAAGATCGGTCTGGTCATCGGCGCGGCCATGATCCTCAACCTGCTGGTCGCCGCCTCCATCGGCGTCCTGACGCCCCTGACCCTGTCCAAGCTGAAGTTCGACCCCGCCGTCTCGTCCGCCGTTTTCGTCACGGCGACCACCGACTTCTTCGGCTTCCTGATCTTCCTTGGTCTGGCCACACTGGTGCTGCTCTAGACATCATCCACGCCGATCCGGCGCGGGCCTTGCTGATGATCGTGCGAGCGCCGCGCGCCTGTTTCCAATTGGGTCAACTGTGTCTGACGTCCTGCCTAAACCGAGCAAGGTGTCCCGCGAGGGCGTCCTGCTGATCAAGAGCTTCGAAGGCTTCCGTCCTCGCGCCATGCAGCGCAGTGACGGCCGCTGGGTCATCGGTTACGGCCACACCCATTCGGCCCGCGAGGGCGCCACGGTGTCCGAGGCGGACGCAGAACTGCTTATGCAATATGACCTGATCCCGGTCGTGAAAGCCGTGACCGACCATGTCCGCGTCCCCCTCAATCAACACCAGTTCGACGCCCTGGCCAGTTTCGCCTTCTCCATCGGCGCCGATCGGTTCGCTTCCTCCGACGTGGTTGAGCAGTTGAACGCTGGCGCCGCTCGCCAGGCCGCCTTGGCCCTGTCCGAATGGGCGGACGACGCCGCCGCCGAAAAGCCGACACGCAGACGCTCGGCCGAACATGCGTTGTTCAACGCCGCGCCGGGCGCGCCCGTGACCCTGGCGGACCTGCTGGCCGCCCCCCTGCCGTCTCCATTCGAGACGCCCCAGCCGACCTTGGCCGCCGTCGAGGGTGCGCTGGACGAGACCGTCGCCCCCTTCCCCGCGCACGACGCTGTCGCCGATATCGCCCCGCTGATGGGCCAATCGGAAGCGGTGTCGACCAAGGCGCCGATCGTCGCCGCCAATGACCTGCAGGCGCCGCTCGAAGCCGAGCCGGCCCCTACAGGCGCCGAGAAAGCCAGCGTCGTACTGACCGCGCCCGGCCTTTCGGATCCCGACGCCGTTGCGGCCGTCGATGCCGAGGCCTCACCGACCTCCGAACCCGATACGACGCCCGTCGAACAGACGCTGAGCACCCGCGAAGTCGTCGCCCGTGCCAGGGCCGCCAAACGCCCTGGCTGGGGCGAGACGGCCACCTTCCTGGTCATGGGCGGGCTGGGCATGCTGTCGCTGGGCGTCGCCATGGCGGCGTTTCGCCGGGCGTCGGTATCGGACAGCAGCGACACCGCCACCGTCGCCTGGGTGCTGGCCCTGATCGCCGTCGCCTGCGTCGGCGTGTCCGGCTATAATCTGTATCGTCGCTGGGGACGGGCCGACCGCGTCTGACAACGCTTGGCGAACAGCCGTGCGCGATGCTACGCCCTAGCGCATGAGCATTCCCTTCGCGCCCCAATCCATGGAATTCGGTCTTGGCGAAAACGCCGACGCCATCCGCGACACGACCGCCCGCTGGGCCGCCGACCGTCTGGCCCCGCTGGCCGCCGAGATCGACGAGAAGAACGAGTTCAAGCGCGAGCTGTGGCCCGAGATGGGCGAACTTGGCCTGCACGGCATCACCGTCGAGGAAGAATACGGCGGCCTCGGTTTGGGCTATCTCGAACACGTCGTGGCGATGGAAGAAGTCTCGCGCGCCTCGGCCTCGATCGGCCTGAGCTACGGCGCCCACTCCAACCTGTGCGTGAATCAGATCCGTCGCTGGGGCACGCCCGAGCAGAAGCAGAAATATCTGCCAAAGCTGATCAGCGGCGAACACGTCGGCTCGCTGGCCATGTCCGAGGCCGGCTCGGGGTCCGACGTCATGTCGATGCGCACTCGCGCCGACAAGAAGGGCGACCGCTACGTCCTGAACGGCGCCAAGTTCTGGATCACCAACGCGCCGCACGCCGACACCCTGGTCGTCTACGCCAAGACCGATCCCGAGGCCGGCTCGAAGGGTTGCACCGCCTTCCTGATCGAAAAGGGCATGAAGGGGTTTTCGGTCTCCAAGAAGCTGGACAAGATGGGCATGCGCGGCTCGGACACCGCCGAACTGGTGTTTGAGGACTGCGAAGTGCCCGAGGAAAACATCATGGGCCCGGTGGGCGGCGGCGCCGGCGTGCTGATGAGCGGCCTAGACTATGAGCGGGCCGTCCTGTCGGCTGGTCCCCTGGGCATCATGCAGGCTGCGCTGGACGTGGTCCTGCCCTACGTCCGTGACCGCAAACAATTCGGCAAACCCATCGGCTCGTTCCAGCTGATGCAGGGCAAGGTGGCCGACATGTATGTCTCCCTGAATAGCGCCCGCGCTTACGTCTACGCCGTCGCGCGCGCCTGCGATCAGGGCAAGACCACCCGCTATGACGCGGCGGGGGCCATTCTGCTGGCCTCGGAAAACGCGGTGAAGGTCACGCTGGAAGCCGTCCAGGCCCTGGGCGGCGCCGGCTACACCAAGGAATGGCCGGTGGAACGTCTGGTCCGCGACGCCAAGCTTTACGACATCGGCGCCGGCACCAACGAGATCCGTCGCTTCCTGATCGGGCGGGAACTGCTGGGCGGCTGACGACTTGTCTCCGCAGAAGGAGACATCCAATGCCCGCCAAATCCGCAGCTCAGCAAAAGGCCGCCGGCGCCGCCCTGTCGGCTAAACGCGGCGACACGCCCAAATCGAAGCTGAAAGGCGCGTCTAAATCCATGGTCGAGTCCATGAGTGAGAAGCAACTCGAGGAATTCGCCCACACCAAGCGCAAGGGCAAGCCGGACCATGTGCAGGACTGAGACATAGGCGAATTATCTGATCGCCTTTCCGTTCTGTAAGTGGCGATCCTCGCACCGACAGCCTAGATGGGCGCAATCTCCAGCCGAGCGCCCTGCCTGATGCCCGCCCAACCGCCTCCGAACGACGACTTGCGGCGGTTTTCCGACGTTCTCGAAGATCTCGGCCACGCCCCCGAGCCCAAATTGACCATGGCCGAACTGGTCGCGTCATTCGGCGAGCGCGGTTTCGGGGCCATGATTCTGATCCTGTCGCTGCTGGCGCTCCTGCCTTGGCCGCCCGGCGGCAAGGCTGTGTTCGCTGTGCCCATAATCCTGATGTCGCTGGAACTGGCCTTTCAACGGCGCAGCGTCTGGCTGCCACGCTGGATGCTGCGGGCGTCGGTGTCGCGCGCCGCCTACCACGGCCTCATCGTCACGCCATTCGCCGCCCCGGCCTGGCTGCGTCGCTGGGTGCTGACATCCGAAGTGCGTACAGCGCAGCGCCGCTACATCTTCTCAGATCGCGTTCGACGCGCCGTAAGACGACGCCCCAGGGGCGCCAGCGTCCTCAAACTGGTCCGCGCCATCGAGCGGCTTACCCGCCCCCGTCTGCCCCTGCTGACCGGCGACATCGCCGACACCTTCACCGGACTTGTCTGCGTCGTGTTGGCGCTAATCATGGCCCTGCCCATCCCGTTCGGGGACGCTCTGCCCGGCATCGCCCTGGTCCTGTTCGCCCTGGGCATGATGCAGCGTGACGGCGTTGCGATCCTGTTGGGCATTCTCGCCACGGCCGCCAGCGCGCTTTATCTGTTCCTGATCTGGGCGACCGTGGTCGAGGTGGGCGAGCATGTCGCCGGCTGGTTCGGCCGCCTTTTCCACTAGGCCCAAACAAAAAGGGCCGTCGAGTTTCCCCGACGACCCTTCATTGCCTGACCGCTGACGGCCGGGCCGCAACTCAGTCTGAAAGGATCAGACCAGGACCTCTCCGAGGACCAGGGTCGCGGCCGCCGCTCGCGATTGATGACAATGAGACACTGGATCACCTCCTTTCGACTGTTCAACAGGGAGATGAAACATAAGACGCCTCAACGCCTTGCGCCAAGTGGCTTCGCGTTTTCGTGAACTATGGCGTGTCAGGCCGCCTGAGCGCCGCCCGACAGGCCCTGCATGATCATCCGATTGATGTCGATCAGGTCCTGGAATGTCTCCTCGCCCCGCATCACCGCTGACGAATGGCGGTTGATGAACAGGCTCAAGGAAATGATCTGCGCGCGCATCGGGTTGGCAAGCGCGTTGGCGGGATCGCTGCAATCGCTGGCCAGGGTCGACCATAGCCGCCGGTTCCAGTCCAGCGCGTCGATGCGGGTGGCGATATCTGACGCATCGACGGTCGAGGCGTGGACAAGGGCGCGTGTGACCTGACCGAACAGCCGGTACTCCAGGTCGCGCGGGCTCTCAGCTCTCGCTGTCGCCGCTGTGTACGCCTGAAGCGACATTCAGCACTCCCTCTTCGTATTCAACAATCTTACGGGCCGACATCAGGGCCTTGTAATATTCGCGGGCCAGCACGTGACGCGAGGCCGAGACGCATTCCGCCAGGATGTCCGGGTTCTGCGTCGCACCCATGAATTCGGTGATCCGCAGCGCCAGCTCATCATAGAATTTCGCCGCTGCACTCTCGTCCAGATACATCATCATGATCGGGAAATAGATTCGCCGGCCGGGCGTGGTGACGTCCTCGGCCTGCATGATGTCCTTCTCGCGCAGAACACTGGCGCGGTTCTGCAGGATCAGCACGCCGCGACGGTCGCCGTTCTGGACCACGGCGCCATTCAGGACGAACTTCTCGCCGGGTTTCAGCGACAGCTTCAGGGCCATTGAGCACCGAACTCCAGACAGGGGTCGAGCCGGTCACGCGTGGACCGGCTCAGTTGAGTCGAACCTTAGCCCGCCATCAGTTAACCATCCCTTGTCCGCCGCCTCCGCTGGAACGCGTATCGTCGCCGTTGCGTTGGTGTCTCGAAGAGGAGATCGCCATGCCGGACAACGATTATCAGGACGACCAGGAACAGTCGGAAACCTTCGACGAAACCCATCTGGACGACGAGGGCGACGGCGAATTCCTGCTGGACGAGGCCGACCAGGTTCTGGACGTCACCCAGGCCGACGGCGACGCCGACGAAGAGGATTTTGACGAGGATGCCGAGGTCGATCTCGATGACCAACTGGCGCTGGACGGCATTGAGCGCGAGGCGGACGCACTGCTTGGCGTTGATGGCGAGATCCGCAATCAATCTGACGCGGACGGCGAACCCCAGTCAGGTCCCGACGAAATCGAACTGGTCTATTCCGGCCTGATGGAAAATGAACGCGGCGCGCAAGCCAGCGCCGCCCACTGGGAGGCCAAACGCCTCTCCGACGACGATATCTCCGACTTGGGCTACGGCCCGGACGGCGATCAAGACACTCCGGCTAGATAAGGGAGCCATCGACATGACCGATCACAAAGCGCGCAACGACGCCTCGTCCGATACCCCTCACGCCAAGCGCACCCAGTCCGAAGAGGGCGTGCCCGATCAACTGGACAAGATCGACAAGAACGAAAGCCGTCAGGAGGCCCTGGTCGATGAGGGGCTGGAAGAAACCTTCCCCGCCAGCGACCCGGTCTCGGCCAAACGCATCACCTGATCGCTGTTCACACGGATTGCGATCCGCTACCCACTCCGTGGAGACACGGAGTGGGTTTTTCATGAGCCGGTTCGAAGGCACTGATCGATACATCGCCACTGGCGACCTGAAGGTGGCGGTCAACGCCGCCGTCGCCTTGGAACGTCCTCTGCTGATCAAGGGCGAACCCGGCACAGGCAAGACAGTCCTGGCCTATGAGATCGCCAAGGCTTTCGACGCGCCCCTGATCACCTGGCACGTCAAATCGACCACCAAGGCCCACAGCGGCCTCTATGAATATGACGCCGTCAGCCGCCTGCGCGACAGCCAGTTGGGCGAGGAACGCGTCCACGATGTTCGCAACTATCTGAAGAAGGGCAAGCTGTGGGAGGCCTTCACCGCCCCTGCCCGCCCCGTTCTTTTGATCGACGAGATCGACAAGGCCGACATCGAGTTTCCCAACGACCTGCTGCAGGAACTCGATCGAATGGAGTTCTACGTCCAGGAAACGGACGAGACGATCCGCGCCGAAGTTCGTCCCATCGTCATCATCACATCCAACAACGAGAAGGAACTGCCCGACGCCTTCCTGCGTCGCTGCTTCTTCCACTTCATCCGCTTCCCGGACGCGGAGACGCTGTCAGCCATCGTCGATGTCCACTTCCCCGGCATCAAGCCGCGCCTGGTCTCCGAGGCGCTGAAAACCTTCTACGAGATCCGCGACACGCCAGGCCTGAAGAAGAAGCCGTCAACGTCGGAACTGCTGGACTGGCTGAAGCTGTTGCTGGTCGAGGATATCGACGCCGAGACCCTGCGCGAGAAGACGCCGAACAAGCTGATTCCGCCCCTGCACGGCGCCCTGCTGAAAAACGAGCAGGACGTGCATCTTTTCGAACGCCTGGCCTTCCTGAACCGCCGTGAAGGCTCGCGCCCCGGCGGCTGATCCGTGATTACCGCGATTTCACTGGATCGCACGGCCGCGTCGCGCAGAATGGGGCTCAAGAGAGGTTCGACCATGCGTCATGTCCTGCTTTACCTAGCCCTGAGCGCCAGCCTGGCCGCCTGCGACGGCGACAACTCGGTCCGCATCACGACCACATCGTCCAAGGATGATCAGGGCGCGGGCGTGCTGAAGGTGATCGACGCCCTGCAATGCCCCGACAGCCTCGGCGTGCTGACGCGCAAGGGCCTGGCGGCGGCCGGCGGCACGAGTTGCGTCTACGGCGGCCCCAAGGGCGCCGATGTGGTGCTGCATCTGGTCAAGCTGGACGGACGCTCCGTCGATGACGTGCTGCGCGACTTCGAGACGCGGGTCAGCGCGGACCTGCCCCAGACGACCGCCAAACTGGCGACCCGCCCTGACGCACCCAAGACCGAGCCTTCCGACACGACCGAGCCGACCGAGACCGCCTCGGTCCAGGCGCCTGGTGTCGACATCAAGGCGAGTGGCGAAGACGCCTCGGTGCGCCTGCCGGGCCTGCGCATTGAGACCAAGGGCGACAACGCCAGTGTCCGCATCGGCGGCATCAACATCCAGTCCAAGGATGGCCAGAACACTCGGACGGAAAGCTCCAGCGTCAGCATCGACACCAACGACAACTCCACACGCGTACGGACCCGCGCGCCGGGCGAAGCGACCCGCATGACCTACATTCTGGCCGACGATCAGCCCGGCGACGCCGGCTGGCGTCAGGTCGGGTTCGAGGCCAGAGGCCCCGGCGGCGGCCCCATCGTGGTCGCGGTGGTCCGGTCCAAGGATCGCCAGAACGATCAGATTTTCGACGACGCCAAGGATCTGGTCGCCCTGAACGTCGGCCGCTGACACCCGTCCGAAGGTCTGGTTTTCCCCGCCCATCGGCGCGGATAGGGCCGTGCGGCTTGATCCCGGCGCGTCTTTGCGTCACCTGACCCCCCGACAAGCGATCAGGACACGCCCTTTGGCCGAGCGCACACCCAAGAAGAACGCCCCCCGCGCATGGCAGCGCATGCTGTCAGGCCGTCGCCTGGACCTGCTCGACCCCTCGCCGTTCGACATCGAGATCGAGGACATCGCCCACGGCCTGGCGCGCGTGGCGCGCTGGAACGGCCAGACCATCGGCGAGCACGCTTTTTCCGTCGCCCAGCACTCGTGCGTCGTCGAAGAGATCGCCGCCCACATCAAGCCCGGCCTCGATCCCAAATGGCGTCTCGCCGCCCTGCTGCACGACGCCTCCGAATACGTCATTGGCGACATGATCTCGCCGTTCAAGGCGGCGCTGGGATCGGGCTACAAGGATTTCGAGGCCCGGTTGGAGGCCGCCATCCACCTGCGATACGGCCTGCCGCCCAAGACGCCGCAAACGATCAAGACCCTGATCAAGAAGGCCGACAAGGCCTGCGCCTTCTTCGAGGCGACGCAGTTGGCCGGCTTCACCGAAAAAGAATCGCTCGGCTTCTTCGGCAGCCCGCCCGAGGGTTACAGCCTGACCATCGAGCCTCAGCCAGCCCCGGTCGCCCAGGCCCGCTATCTGGAGCGTTATCGCGTCCTGGCCGGCGCCGTCGGCCTGATCCCCGCCGACGACGCCTGGCACACGGAATAGAACCATGACGCAAGGGGCGGAGGGCGGCGTTCGCATCGGTCTGTCGGCGGTCGTGATGACCCTGAAGGCCCGACAGGCCGTCGTCCTGACCACCCCGGCCGAAGACGGCGCGCGCGCCCTGCCCTTTGGTCCCTTCGACCCATTGCGCGACCGCACCTTCGAACGCGCCCTTCGCGACTTCGTGACGGCCCAGACCGGTTTTCGCCTGGGCTTCGTCGAACAGCTCTACACCTTCGGCGACGCCGGCCGCGCCTCGCCCCGCGCCACGCCCGGCCCCGGCCGTCATCGGGAGGTCTCCGTCGGCTATCTGGCACTGACGCCCGACGCCGCAGAGGGCCAGACACATGACGCCCGCTGGGACGCCGTTTTCGATTTCTTTCCCTGGGAAGACCGCCGCAGCGACCACGACGCCGCCCTGACCGACGGTCTGATCGCCTGGGCCGCCGGCGATGAACACCGCCTGGCCCGCGCCTGCGCCCTGTTCGCCCTGACGCCCGAGCACCGCTGGAACGAGGAGCGAGTGCTGGAACGCTACGAGCTGCTCTACGAAGCCCGCTTGGTCGCCGAGGCTTGGCGCGACGTCGATCAGACTCCGCCCCACCCCATGCCTGGCCGCATCATGACCTCGGATCACCGGCGCATCCTGGCGACCGCCCTGGGCCGTCTGCGCAGCAAGCTGAAATACCGCCCGGTCCTGTTCGACCTGACCCCCGGCGTCTTCACTCTGTCCCAGCTTCAGGCCGGCGCCGAGGCCGTCTCGGGACTCAGTCTGCACAAGCAGAACTTCCGTCGCGGGGTGGAGCGGACAGGCCTGGTCGAACCCACCGGACAACTCTCCTCGACCACTGGCGGCCGTCCCGCCGAACTGTTTCGATTCAAGGGCGTGGACGCCCAAACCGGCGCCGCACCGGGGCTGTCCCTACCCGCCCAAAGATAGCTTCGGATTTCTTTCACAGACGGGTTGCGAAGCGCTGCGGCTCCGACTAGAGAAGCCCCTCGCTCGACCAAGCGATATCGGCGCCGCGGAGAGGTGGCAGAGTGGTCGAATGTACCGCACTCGAAATGCGGCGTGCCTGGAAGGGTACCGTGGGTTCGAATCCCACCCTCTCCGCCATTCTTTGTTGTAATGTTTGTATATTTTACCCGCCCGGGATACTGTTCCTTATCCCGTCCCACATCGAGATGGATTCCGTCGCGTACCACCGCGAAGTCGGTTCGGCGCCGATAGTCCTCCTGTAGAGCCATGAGTGTTTAGGCGATGGTAACCGTCTTGTTGGCCAAGGCCACGGCGGCGACCTTGGGCTTTTTCCGTTCAAGTAGATTGCCGATCAAGCCCTCTCGGCCACGCTAACGCGCATCCGCAGGACGGCGGTTGCGCCGACGACCAGGAGATGTCGGGATAGGCTATCGCCCATTTTGCTGATGCCGCCCTGGCGTTCCTTCCCGCCACCGCTGTTTGCTCGGGGTGTGAACCTTAGCCAGGCTGCGAACTGTCGGCCCGAACGGAAGAGCTTCGGATCCGGCGCGCTAGCAGCCATGTCGCTGGCGGTGATCGGCCCGATGCCTGGTATGGTCGCCAGTCGCCGGCTCGTCTCCTCCTGGCGACGCCAATCGAATATCCGACGCTCCAGTCACCCGATCTCCGCACCGAATAGTTCAAGTTGCTCTGCGAGGCCTCCCACGACTGCCCGAGCCAGCTCCGGAAGATTTCATCGTCTTCGCGCAAAGCCGTGAGCGCGTCCGCACCCCGGAAGGGCCTTGCGGTGCGATCACACCGTGCTGAGCGCTACCGCCATCTCGAGAGACGCCGCCAGTTCAGATGCCAACGACTAACTCACGTCATCCCGTCCAGTGTCGGTGCTTCAGCAGCGCTGCCTGGGAAGACGCGCGTGTCTAGCGCCGCCCGGTCCACACCCAAATGGTCACGCAGCACGCCCTTGAACACCGAGCGCACATCAAGCGTCGGGGCCAGGTCGCGATCTTCGAAAAGGTGGTCATCGGTCAAGGTAGGCCAGTCTCCGATCGGCCCGCCTGACTTCACTGCTCCGCCTGCCAAGAGCAGGGACGACGCTGTCCCATGGTCTGTACCCTGCGTTCCATTTGCCCGCGCTGTGCGGCCGAACTCCGTCGCGACGACCAGGATCGTACGGTTCCACTGCGCGCCCAGACCAGTTTTTAGGCCGCCGATCAAGGCATCCAGTCCCCCGAGCCGCGTCTGCAACTGGGCGAGCTGGCGAGCGTGGGTGTCCCAGCCATCGACGGTCAAGGCCACGACATCCGCGCCGTGCTCGCCCATCATGAGCCGCGCGACGACCTGACCCAACCCCGACACATCTCTCCGCCGCATTGCCGCAGCGTCGCCCATCGTTAGGGCCAAGGCCTCGGTCTCCAGCCCCCGGGCCAAGTTGGTGCCCAGCATCGGATCGTCGACGTAAAGCTCCTGCAGCAGAGATGCGATTCGATCCTCGCCTTTGACCTGACCGCCAGGGGCCCAACTCGAAGTCTCGGCCGCGCCGCGCATTATCAGCGGCGTCTGGGCCCCTATCGATAAGCCCTTCAGCCCGCCCTCGCCACCCGCCGCAACGAGAGCCCGGTTCAGCCAGCCATCCGATTGGGCGCGCAAACTCTCACCGCCGTTCTCCAGCACGTCCTGAGCGTCGAAGTGCGATCGTACTCGGACCGGAATGGCCACCGCCGGCGCGAACCGCATCTGACCCGCGCTGTAAAATCCATGCAGGCTGGTCAAAGCTGGGTGCAGGCCGAAGCCTTCATTCAACACCAGCGCCCCGCCCGCTTGTCCAGGCTCCGGGATAGCTAGCGCCCCGCGCAGCACCCGGTAGTTAGGGTCGCCATACGGAACCGTCACCGACAGCCCGTCCATGGCTCCTCGCGCAATGATGACCACGAATTTGTTGCGCTGGGTCGCGGTTTGAGCTCCGACGCGTCCGGCAAATGCCAGTCCTATCCCAGCGGACAGCCCCCCCAGCAGCCGGCGGCGGTTCAGTTGATTGAGATGGGTCATCGGCGCTGGAACTCCGGCGACATCAAAAATAGGGTCAGGGCTTCTGGTCGGCTTTCGGCGCGAGCCACGGCTTGACGGCTGCGTTCGGATAGTCGCGCCCCCAATGCTCTAGCGGCTACTGCGTTCGGGTCGGTGTTGTGCGCGGTGTTTACGAAGGACATGGCCCAGTTCAGCCGCTTGACCAGGGCATCTGGCCCAGCCCAGTCGGCTGCCATATCAGGCCAGCCTTCGGGAGACGGTGCGCTAAACGCCGGCTGGCCCATCTGCACCATCGCCTGCTGTAGCGGTTGCGGCCGCTCCGGCTGCGTCCCCAGTGCTCGATGGGACGAGATTACGAACTCATAAGGCGTTTTGATCTTCGCCGGCTGCGGATCCCAGGCCTCAGGCGCCATGATCAGCGCCTTCGCCACTTGCGCCAAGTCCCCACCCGAGCCGATCCAGGCCGCCTCTAGCCGCCTGACCAACGCAGCAGGCGGATTGTCCGCTACGAAATGCCGCGCCAACTTTAGAGCGAGACGCCGCGCCGTCTCCGGGCGGTTGGAAAGATCGCGAAGGATCGCCTCGCCTTGGTCTGTGGCGGCTTCCGGGTAGTTTCGCCCAAGCACGGTACGCTCGCCCGGCTCATGCACCTCAGCGCGGAAGATAGACCCACTTTCGCGCGGCTTGCTGTCCGTTGATGACAGCTGCTGCTTCGCGCCATCGTAGTCTGTTGGAACCGACCAACCGGTAAGCGCTCGCGCGAACTCAGTGACGTCAGCCTGTGAATAGTTGCCGTTAGTCCCAACGGTGTGCAGCTCTAGAATTTCACGAGCGAGATTCTCGTTCAGGCCTGCTTGGCGCCGCGTTCCCACCCGACTGTTTGGCCCTATCGACTGGGCCTGGTCGAGATAAAGCAGCATAGCCGGATGCGTCTCGGCCGCCACAGCCAGATCCTCAAACCGACCGAACACATGCGGCCGGATGGCCTCACGTTCGTATTGACCGATAAAGATACCTGCTTGGAACTTGGTCGCCGAGACGCTGAAAGCATTAGCCCAAAACAGAGCCCAACGCTCGGCAAATCCCGCATCTGTTGTCGCTCCCAGCTGCGCCCGCGCCAGGAACTCGCGCGTCGTGTCTTGCACCAGATTCCTTCGGCTCGCTCGCCGTGCCTCTAGAGCCTGCGCCTGAGGGCCGATCTCCATTCCCGCCGCTTGCCCCGCAGCCTGCGGCGGCGGCTCGTCCGTCGCGCTCGCAGCCGGCGCATCGACCCGTCGTATCCGCCGCGCCGCCCGGCTGTCGCCTTGATAGTCAAGATAGTCTTGAACCCGCGCGCGGGTGCTCTCGAACTCACCCGTCGGATTGGCTGCGCCGCTGGCACTGATCTGACCTTCTAGCCATCCGCTCGGATCACGAATGACGACGTCGATCTCGTCAGACTTGGAGCCGAGACCAAACCGGGTCAGCGCAATGGCGGCGTGAAGGCGGTCGTCGGTTTGAACGGGCATAGGTCAACCTTTTCGTGCACGCCTAAAGTTTTACGTCACGCTCACAAAAATCCGTCGACGCTTGCCTCCGCTGTCGATCACAAACCTACGCCAGCGGACCTGAAAAGACGGCTGCTAGAAGTGGATCCTCGTCAGCAACCCGTTCGCTTTCTCGCCTTAGCATCGGGCAGAGAGACCTTGGGCAGGGACGAGCCACACGCACCACACGTGCGACTCGCCCCGAGTTTCAGTTGGGTGCAGCCTGATCTGCGGTCCAACCCCAAGCGTCCATCATCACCTGGAATAGGTAGGTGTTGGGGAAGTAGCCGCGAACACGCTCGGCGCCGGCGCCGATGGCCAAGGCCGGCACCTCCTCGGCTGTGTGGGTCCTGTTGACCAGCACGTTCTTGAGACGAACGATATCGCCTTCGGCGTCCTCTCCGCCCTCGCGACGGGAAGCTTTCCATTCGTCATAGCCTTCCAGCAGAGGCTCGCCGCGACGGCCGCCGTCGACCTGCAGGCCGAAGGAGTGATCGGCCGTGAAGATCAGCAGGGTGTCGCTGAGATCGACGCGGCTCTGCACCTCGGTGATGAGCTTGTCGAAATCCACGATATTCTGAAGGCCTCGGCTCGGATCGCTGGTGTGCGCGTCCCATTCAACCATCAGGAAATAGCCGTTGGGCGAGCGTTGCAGGATGTCGAGCGCCTGCAGCGTGGCCGCGTGGACGTCCATACTGTCGGCCACCACCACCGGCCGAGCATTCGACGCAGGCACATCGGCCAGAGACGAGTAGATCGGACGGTCATGGGCCTGGCTTAGGGCGTCATAGCTCGTGCCCAGAACCGTCAGCTTCTCGCCGATCTTGTCACGGCCGGCGCCGATCAGCACATCGACCCCGTCGCCGAACCGGGGCGTAAAGGCCTGGGTGAAGATCCGTCCCCAGTCCGAGCGATTGTTGACGTGGGCGTAGTTGGCCGCCGGCGTCGCATCGGCGATATTCTGCGTGCTGATCACGCCGGTAAGCAGACCGTGCTCTTCCGCATACTCCAACAGGGTCTTGGTTGGCGTCCCGTCGGTCCGACCACGCACCGCGTCAGGCCCCTGGCTGATGACGCCGTTGTGGGTCTTCACGCCTGTTACGATGGACGACATGCCGTTGGCCGAGTCTGAGACGAAGCTGTCGACTGGAGACGTATCGCTCAGGCCCAAATGCGGCCATTGCTGGATGTTCAGCCGCAGCGGTTCGCCATAGCCAAGGATGCTAGCGGCATGCACGGCCGGCACACCTCCTGCGTCAGCCAAGAAGATTATGACGTTCTTTGCCTGCTTGGGGGCGGCCACGGGCGCCGGGCTGGTCCAGGCGGTCCCCGGAGCGACGACCTCCTGCGCCAGCGTGGGGACAGCCGACAGCGTCAAAGACACGGTCAGTATTGGGGAGATGAGAGCTCGAAGGGCGTTCATGATGTCTGTTCCCGTATTAGAATTTGTAGCCGAGGCCGAAGGTGAACTTGCGACCCGTCAGGCTCGCGTCTTCAACGAACTGGCTGTAGCCAGAGTAGGAAACCTGGGCTTCGTCGGTCAGGTTGGTGACGGTGGCGAAGGTCTGAAGGCCGTTCGCAAACGTGTAGCTGGCCTCGACATCGACGCGCTGTTCGGCATCGTAGAACTCGTCGCTCTCGATGCTGTCGCCCAGACCTTCGATGTAGGCGTCGCGGTAACGATAGTCTCCGCGAACGTTGAAGCCTCTCCAGGCCCACTCCAGGGTTCCGGTGAACATGAACTTGGAGAAGCCCGGAACCGGCAGGTCGCGATCGTCGTCACGATTGGGATAGGTCGCCTCGCTGTCCGCGAAGGTGGCGCTTATCCCGGCGCTCAGGCCACGCAGTGGGCCAGGCAGGAAGCCGAAGCGCTGGCGGGCGATCAGTTCGACGCCGTAGTTCTTGGCGGTCGAACCGTTCATCGGGACTTCGTATTCGAGGTCGCCTTCCGGATCGAAGATCGGAATGCCGTTCGCATCCAGATCGTTGAAGTTGTAGGTCTGGGTGTACGAGAAGTCGCTGATGTCCTTGTAGAATACGCCGATCGAGTACAGGCCGCCGCTGTCGGTGTAATATTCGACTTGGGCGTCATAGTTATCCGAGACCGCCGGCTTCAGGTTCGAGTTGCCGTCCTCGATGTCGCCATCGGCATTCACGAAACGACCTCCGGTCAGTTCGCTCAGCCGCGGACGGCCATAGCTGCGGTTGTAGCTTTCGCGCAGGATCAGGTTCGGTATGAGCTCGTGCCGAAGGTGGATGCCCGGCAGCCAAAAGCTGTAGGAGTCGCTCGAGTTCACCTCGACAATGCTGGCCACCTCATCGAGGTAGCTGACGCGATAGTTGGTGTTCTCCCAGTCGACCTGCTCGTAGCGCACCCCGGCCAGCAGGGTGTGCGGTCCCGCGCGCAGCGTTCCCATCACATAGGCCGCCGAGGTGTCCTCGGTCGCGTCGTAGTCGGCGCGGTTACTGTCGTTGAGCGAATCCTCGGCCTCGAACTCGAACAGGTCGGGGTTGCTGCGTAGCAGGGCGATGCCGTTGGCGGGGATGACATCATAGTATTTTTGCCCGCCCAGCAGCACCTCGTCATTGCGTACGACGACATCGGCGTAGGGGAAGGCCTCGTCCATCGAATAGACATTGGCCACCCGGTCGAAACGCGGCGCACTGCGATTGAACTTGGCGCCTGTCTTGAGGGTGAAGACGTTCGAACCGAGGTTGAAAGTGCGTTCCCAGTCGACCTTGGCGCCGAACAACTCCTCGGTCTTCACCGAACTGTTCAGGATCAGTTCGCCTTCGGTGACGAGGGACAGATCGGTGGGATCGCCGCCGAGCTGTGTGATATTCACCTCTCCGCGCGAAACGTCGATCAGATCGTATTCGAACACCAGCCAGGGATCGGTCGGCTCCATCAGGAAGTTGAGCTCATTGTCTCTGACGACGTTCTCCCGGTTGCGGGAATAGAAGGCGTCGTAGGTCAGAAGACTGTTCGGAGCCTCGTGACGGCCGCCGAAGTTGATCGAGTAAAGGTTATTCTTGCGTTCGTCCTCAGTGCCGATCCAGCCACGCGATCCCCGCGAGCCGTTGGCGCCGCCCGTTCCGCGCCCGCTGGTCGGGGTCAGCTCCGCATAGGTCTTGCGCCCTCCAACCGCGTTCTGGAACCGCGTGTCGATGTCGATGTCGGTCTCATAGGCGATGCCGTGACGTTCGGCGTCGCTGTATGTGGTGCGCAGGTAGAAGGAGTTGAACTCGTCGGTCCGGAAATCGAAGTTGGCGCTGATCGTGTTCGTGTCGGTGACACGCGTGTTGTACTCCCAGTGCGACGCCTCCATGAACCAGACGGGGTCATCGTACTGGTCCAGACCCAGCGATGGATTGTTCTCCGGCGTGACCTGGACCCAGTCCATGTCGCGGTTCTGGGAGTAGCGGTTGGTCTTGTAGCTTCCGAGCGAAACACTGACGCCGAGGTTTCGCTCGCCGCCGCCGATGCTGAAAATGTCCGAATACTTCAGGTCGAGTTCGTGGCCCCATTTTTCGGGGAGATCGCTGTAGACGCCGCCGGCCTCGAATTCGAACTGTCGTCCCGAACGCTGGAATGCGCTGCGGCTGATGACGTTGATGATGCCGCCGATGGCGTCGCCGTCACGGTCAGGCGTCGGCGCCTTCACCACCTCGATCCGGGTGACGCCGCTGGCCGCCAGTTGCCGCGTATCGAAGCCGCGTCCGCTTCCGGAGGTGGGCACGCGGTTGCCGTCGATCTGGAACGAATTGTAGTCGCCCTCGACGCCGCGGATATTGATGCCCGCCGCAGAACCGTCCTGGTCCGTATCGACGCTGATGCCCGGCAGACGCTGGAGCGCATTGCCGATATTGCCGTCCGGCATCTGACCGAAGACCTCTTCGGACACGATGTTGACGATGCCGCTCGCCGTCTTCTGCTGGTTGATGGCCAGGGCCTGACCGCTCGCGGCCGCACGAACGACGACGTCTTCCACGTGGAACGCGCCGGTCGACAGGCCGACATCGGCGACAGCGCTGCCGCCCTGCGGCACGGTCACCGAAACCACGGCTGGATCCAGCCCGACGTACTCGATCCGCAAATCCACTCGGCCGGCGGCGGCGACCAACTGGTAGCGGCCGTCCTGGCTTGTGTAGTCCTGAGCGCTGCTGCCGACGACCCGGACCACAGCCCCCCTCAGGGAGGCGCCGGTGACGGCGTCATAGACACGTCCGATGACGGAACCTTGCCCGGATTCCGCGTTCGCCGTTACTCCCGTCCTGGCGACCTGGGCCTGAGCATAACCCGACACTAGAGAGATTAGCGCAGTTGAAGTTAACAAGACAATTTGTCTTTTTACGGAACGTTTCGTCATCGTGACCCCCGGAACTTCGATGATTTAGCCGATGCATGGAACCTAAGCTCCGGGCCGGGGGCATATCAGGCCATAATTATTTATCGTGTGAAATTATTGTTAAACAAGTGAGGACAACGTGGCGTTGATTTACTTGGTATGATCGCTATATTGCTAAATTCATTTCTATTACACATGACGAAAGGCAATCCCGTGATCGTACGAGAGCGCTTCAAAGCCTCGTCATCCTTGTAAGACAGCCTCCCTGACATCCGCCGGACGTTTCGCCTCCTGGATCATCTAGCTCATCAGACGGGGCGGGCCGTTTCGACCACGGAGTTGGCGGATCGACTTTATGGCGGCGCGACCGAAAACTCCGACATCAACGCTATCGAGGTGATCGTCGCCCGCCTTCGCCGCAAATTCTGCCCAGACATCGTCACCACTTGCCGAGGTTTCGGATGTCTGATCGACAGCCGGCCGTGACCCGCAATCGCTGCGACGGCGGCTGCTGCTACGCAGCGGGCTGGCCTCTGATCGTGGCCTGGGTGTTGATGAGCCTTTCGTTCTCACGACACCTGGAACGGCGTCTGACACTATAAATGACGGCGGGCGCCAAAATGGCGCGCAGGTAGAGGTGTCGACCGACGACGATGGTCCAGGAATAACGCCAGAACACAAGTCTTCGACGACCAAATCCCACGCGGTCATCATCGTCGCTCAAACATCAAGAGGTGGAACCTGCAATGGAGCGCCGCCTGGGTCCCGCTGTTGGGTCGCACCAGCTATGACCCGACTCCAGTTCTCATGGAGGGGCCGCGACGTCCTGGGGGGAATGGGTCGAGTCGTACAAGCCGCCCCCCGAACCTGGCGATCCGCGCCCAGATCAACGTCTGGGACGATTATCAGCAGACTTGCATCTCCCCCGCCGATGGCCAGACGGGGCCGGTCGGCTATATCGAGACCCGCACCATCGACCCGCGAACCTTTTACTCGCTGCGCCTTCGCAAGACGTTCTGAGTGCTGGTCAGGCCGCCTAAATGCGACATTAGTCGCGTGAGATGCAGGGCCGCCTTCGAGTGGGGGGCGACGGTCTCAAGCGCTAATTTGGTTCTTCATCCAGCGGCTGGTGCGTGAAGCCTTTCACGCCGCTGATGGGCTTGGCGTCGCGGCCGATTTCGACGTCGCTTTCGGCATAGGCGATCAGCAGGCGCGAGAGGTCTTCGAGCGCGCTTTCGTGGATACGCTCATAGCCGTGGCTGGCGTCGATGCCGAAGGTGACTAGGGCCGTGCGTATGTCGGCGCCCGCCTCCAGCGCCGAGGCCGAGTCGGAGCGGTAATAGCGGAACACGTCCTTCTGGTGCAGGATGTCGTGGTCGCGGGCCAGTTGGACCAGTTTGCGCGACAGGTGCCAGTCGAACGGTCCCGTCTGGTCGGCCATGGCGATGGTGACGCCGAACTCGGACGAGTTCTGGCCCGGCGCTGTGGTGCCGTTGTCCACCGTGACCATGGCGGCCACGTCCGGGATCAGGACGGACGAGGCGCCCAGCCCGACCTCCTCGGCGATGGTGAACAGCCACCAGGTGTCGACGGTGGGCGTGCGTTCCTCGCGGATCATGCATTCCAGCGCGGCCAGCAAGGTGGCCACGCCCGCCTTGTCGTCCAGGTGGCGCGAGACGATGAAGCCGCTGTCCATGAACTCGGGCTGGGGGTCGATGGCGACGATGTCGCCGACGTCCACGCCAAGCGCCAGGGTGTCCTCACGACCATGAGTCACGGCGTCGATGCGCAGTTCGACTTGGGGCCAGTTGACCGGCTGGGTGTCCACCTCCTCGTTGAAGGTGTGGCCCGACGCCTTCAGCGGCAGGATGGTCCCGCGATAGGCGCCGCCTTCGGAAAAGATCGTCGCCCGCGCGCCCTCGGCGAAGCGCGAGGACCAGTGACCGATGGCGACCAGTTCCAACCGACCGTTGTCCTTCACCTGTTTGACCTGGGCGCCCAGCGTATCGACGTGGGCGACAATGGCCCGCGCCGGCTTTGGCGCACGGCCCGGCAGCCGCGCGCGGATGGCGCCGCGTCGAGTCATTTCATAGTCGAGGCCCAGCCGATCCAGCTCGCGACACAAGAGCCAGACCGCCTCGTCCGTATAGCCGGTCGGGCTGGGCGTGTTCAGCAGGTCGGCCAGGCGGGCCTTCAGGTAGTCGAGGTCTATCGCGGGGCGGGCCAAGGGGCCTCCTTCAGGCTTCGGATCTCGGGAATGTCCGCGCGGCGGCCGGCGCGGACAGAGGAAAGAGCAGATCGACGAAACGCTCGGCGGTCGGTTGGGGTTCGTGGTTGGCCAGGCCGGGGCGTTCGTTCGCCTCGATGAAGGCGTAGTCGGGCTCGCGCGGCGACTTCACCATCAGGTCGATGCCGGTGACCGGAATGTCGATCGCGCGGGCGGCGGCGATGGCGGCGCGGATCAGGGCGGGATGCACCTCTTCCGTCACGTCGTGGATGGTGCCGCCCAGGTGCAGGTTGGCGGCCTTGCGCACCAGCACCTCGGCCCCCTCCGGCGCCACGTCGTCGAGGCCATAGCCCGCCTCGGCCAGGGTGCGTTCGGTCTCGCCGTCGATGGGGATAGTGGATTCCCCGCCGGTCGCGGCGGCGCGGCGGCGGCTCTGGTGTTCGATCAGGGCCCTCAGGGTGGAGCGTCCGTCGCCGATGACGCGTGGCGGGCGACGCAGGGCGCAGGCGACGACCTTGTAGTCGATCACCACCAGACGCAGATCCTCGCCCTGGACCTGTTCCTCGATCAGCACCTCGGAACAGATGCGGCGCGCGCGGGTCAGTGCTCCCTGCACGTCTCTCATGGTCTTCAGGCCGACGGCGACGCCCTGCCCTTGCTCGCCCCTCGCCGGCTTGACGACCAGGCTGCCGTGTTTCTCCAGCGCGGCATCGATCGCGGACAGATCGTCGGGGTCGATCCGTTCGGGCACGCGCACCCCGGCCGCCTCAACGATGCGGCGCGTCATCCGCTTGTCGTCGCAGATGCTGAGCGCGACGGCCGACGTCAGTTCCGACAGGCTTTCGCGACACCGCACCGACCGGCCGCCCCAGTTCAGGCGGAACAGCCCGCCCTCGGCGTCGATGATCTCGGTGTGAATGCCGCGCCGACGCGCCTCATCGACGATGATCCGGGCATAGGGGTTCAGGTCGTGGTCGTCGGTGGGGCCGACGAACAGGGCCTCGTTGATCGGGTTCTTGCGCTTGACCCCGAAGAAGGAAACGCGGCGAAAGCCCAGCTTTTCATACAGGGCGATGGCCTGGTCGTTGTCGTGCATGACCGACAGGTCCATGTGCGCCAACCCTTGGGTCTTGAAATGCTCGGCCAGACGCCTGACCAGGGCCTCGCCGACGCCCGGCTGGGTCGCCTGGGGATCGACCGCCAGACACCAGAGGGACGAGCCGCACTCGGGATCTTGGAACGCGCGGGCGTGGTTGACGCCGGTCACCGTGCCGATGACCACGCCGGTCGCCGTATCCTCGGCGACGAAATAGGTAAGGGTCCGGTCGTCGCGATGGGACCAGAAGAAGCCGGGCGGAACCGGCACCATCTTGCGCTTGGCGTAGATGTCGTTGACCGCCTGGGCGTCCATCTCCGACGTCAGGCGACGCACGGTGAAGCCCCGCGGCTGACGGCGGCTGGCGCGATAGGTGGCCAGTTCCAGCCGATAGGTGTGCGACGGATCCAGGAACAGCTCCTGCGGCGCCGAGGCCAGCAGGACGTGCGGATTGCGGACATAGAAGGCGATGTCGCGCCGGTCCGGCCCCTCGGCGCGCAAGGCCTCGACCAAAGGCTCGGCCGTCTCGAACGTCTGGGCGAACAGCAACCGCCCCCAGCCGCAGTCCAGCACGGCGTCGGGCGCAGGCCCATCGCCGGACTGCACCGGCGGCTTCAGGCCCTCGTGACGCAGGCGTTTGAGCCGGTGCGCCTTTGAACGTTCGGGACGGATGTCAGACGCCATGCTGCTGCATCCACATTTCGAGGACCGCGACCTGCCACAGCTCCGAGCCGCGCAGGGGCGTGATGTGCTCAGTGGGATTGGCGAACAAGGTGTCGAGATAGGTCTTGTCGAACAGCCCGCGGTCGCGCGCCGCCTGATTGGTCAGGGCCTCGCGAACCATCTCCAGATATGGGCCCTGAATGTATTTCAGCGCAGGGACAGGGAAATAGCCCTTCTTCCGGTCGATCACCTCGGACGGGATGACTAAACGCGCGGCCTCCTTCAGCACCCCCTTGCCGCCTTGGGCCAGCTTGTGCTCGGGCGGGATTCGGCCGGCCAGTTCGACCAGTTCGTGGTCCAGGAACGGCACGCGCGCCTCCAGACCCCAAGCCATGGTCATGTTGTCGACCCGCTTCACCGGGTCGTCGACCAGCATCACCTGGCTGTCCAGACGCAGGGCCTGATCGACCGGCGTCGCCGCGCGGCCTTGCGCGAAATGGGCCTCGACCAGGGCGCGGCTGACGTCGGTGTCGGCCATGTATGCGCCGTTCAGCTGGGTCTTCAGCGTGGCGTGGCTGCGGTCGAAGAAGGCCTTGGCGTAGGTCTCGACCGGATCGGCCGCGCCCAGCATCGGCGGATACCAGTGATAGCCGGCGAACACCTCGTCCGCGCCCTGGCCCGACTGCACCACCTTGATGTGTTTCGAGACTTCCTGGCTCAGCAGATAGAAGCCGACGTTGTCGTAAGAGACCATTGGCTCGGACATTGCGCTGATGGTGCCCGGCAGGGCCTCCATCAGCCGCTGGTGCGGCACGAAGATTTGGTGGTGCTTGGTGCCGTAATGTTTGGCGATCAGGTCGGAATAGACGAACTCGTCGCCCTTCTCGCCATTGGCTTCCTCGAAACCGACCGAGAAGGTCATCAGATCCTTCTGGCCCAGTTCCGCCAGCAGGCCGACGATCAGGCTGGAATCCACCCCGCCCGACAGCAGGACGCCGACCGGCACGTCCGCGACCATGCGGCGCTTCACCGCCTCGCGCAGGCTGTCCAGCACCCGGTCGCGCCAGTCCTCGGCCGTCAGGGCGGCGTCCTCGGCGTGACGGGTCATGTCAGGCTGCCAGTAGAGACGATCCTTGGCCGCGCCGTCCGCCTCGATCACGCGGATGGTCGCCGGCGGAAACTTCTTCACGCCCTTCAGGATGGTGTGCGGCGGCGGCACCACGGCGTGGAAGGTCATGTAGTGGTGCAGGCCGACCGGATCGATGGTCTTGTCCACATCGCCCGCCGCCAGCAGGGCCGGCAGGGTCGAGGCGAAACGCAGACGCCTGCCCTGTTCGGCCAGATACAGCGGCTTGATGCCAAACCGGTCGCGGGCGATCACGGTGCGGCCGGTGTCGCGTTCATGCAGGACGAAGGCGAACATGCCCTTGAACCGCTCGACGCAGGCCTCGCCCCAGGCCTTCCAGGCCTTGATGATGACCTCGGTGTCGCCGTGCGAAAAGAAGCGGAAGCCCATCCCCTGCAGCTCTTCGCGCAGTTCGGGATAGTTGTAGATGCAGCCGTTGAAGGCCAGGGTCACGCCCAGGTCGGCGTCCACCATCGGCTGCTGCGCCTTTTCCGACAGGTCGATGATCTTCAGGCGGCGGTGACCCAGCCCCACCGGGCCGCGCATCACGATGCCGGACCCGTCCGGTCCACGGGGCGAGAGCGCATCGGTCATGCGTTGAACGGCGCCGGCGTCGGCCGGTCGTCCGTCGAAATTGATCTCGCCGCTAAGACCGCACATGGGCCCTCCTTGAATTGTGGAAGCAGCGGGTACAAATGGTTAGGACACGAAAGAGTTCAACCCGATGAGCGATATTTCCCTTCAGCCAATTTCCGACGCAGCGGCTGATCCCACGGCGTCCCTGGTTCGATCGGTGCGGCGCATCGCCCAGGCCATCGACGTTCGGTCACGAGAGATCGCGCGCCTGACGGGTCTGACCCTGCCGCAACTGCTGGTTCTGCAATCCATCCGCGCCCTGGGCGAAGTCAGCACCAGCGCCATATCCCGCGACGCCTCCATGTCGCCCCCGACGGTGGTCGCCGTGCTGGACAAGCTGGAAACCAAGGGGATGGCCGTCCGCTATCGCTCCACCATCGACCGCCGCGTGGTCCATGTGCGGCTGACGGATGCAGGGCGACAGGCGCTGACCACCTCGCCCGGCTTGTTGGGCGACGGCTTCATCACAGGCTTCGTGCGGCTTTCCTTGGACGATCAGGCCGAAATGGCGATGGCCGTCGATCGACTGGCGACGATGATGCAGTTGCGCAATCCGACTGTTTTGGAGGATGTGGAGACAGGCTGACCTGGCTCAGGCGAACTCCGCCTTGAAGCGGGCGGCGTCCCTGGGGGGCAGATCCTCCTCCGCGCGAGCGGCGACCTCTTGCGCCAGGGCAAGTGCCGCAGGAGCCAGGGGCGAGCCGTTCTCGCCCAGGGATCGCAGCGCCTTGTGCAGACGAATGGCGACCTGAAGATCGCCGAGGCCGAAGCGAATGCTCGGACCGAACACATCGTCCAGCAGGTCTTCGAACGCCAGATCGGCCTCGCGCAGGAAGCGGTCGATGTCGGCGGGCGGCGGCGCAGTGTCATCCCCTCTGGCGGACCAGTCGTCCAGCAGACGCACACCGGCCCCGATCACCTCGATGGCGGTGCCTGGATCATTGACGGCGGGCGACAGGGCCTTACCGCTGATCTCGCCCAGGACGATCAGACCGTGACGAGGATCCTGGGCGAAGGTGCGCGCACGATCCATCGAGAATGCCGCCTGAATGTCCGCCGCTCGCTTGGACGACAGATCGACCGCCCCGACGCGGCACAGGGTTTCGCCCCGCCGCACGAAGGCGCCGGTCGTGGCGACGATCTCGAGAAGCGCATCCAGGTCTTTCGCGATGTCACAAAGCGCGCGCCTGTCGATGTTCTGAACATAGCCGGTGACCAGCGACGATACTCCGGCGCCTGTCAGAGGCGCGGGGTTCGTCGGTCTGGCGCTCACAGGACGGCCGCACAGGGCCTTGGCGGTTTCGGCCTCCACCCGTTCGATCATGTGGCCGAGCCGCGCCAGACTGGAGAGGCGATTGATCCACGCCAGCAGTCTGAACGCCACCAGGACGACCACCGCCAGACTGGTCAGGAACAGCACCGCGCGCCCCTCCGGCCCATAGTAGCGGGCGTTGACAGCCGTCGTCGCCACGACCGCATAAAGGAAGGCGCCCACGAAGGTCGCCAATGACTTCTGGGTCGTCTCGTCGG
This sequence comes from Brevundimonas sp. AC546, assembly GCF_979258305.1. Taxonomy (NCBI): domain Bacteria; kingdom Pseudomonadati; phylum Pseudomonadota; class Alphaproteobacteria; order Caulobacterales; family Caulobacteraceae; genus Brevundimonas; species Brevundimonas sp. AC546. The sequence continues at coordinate 373,796 of NZ_OZ409849.1, read as the reverse complement.
ACGTGACCAGCGCGGCGACACGCGGCGACGCCGCCTGCGAGACGCCGGTATAGGCGCTGACCATCACCCCCAGCGAAAAGGTCGCGACCGCCAGCAGACTGGACGCCAGTATGCTCAGGATCGCTTCAACGGATTCCCCGCCCAGCCTGTCGGCCATGGCCGAGGGCACCCATGGCGTCAGGAAGACGGCCGCCAGCGCCGCGACGCAGCCGAACAAGGCGTACAGGCTGGCCCGCACCCAGATCTCGGCGGTGATCTTTCTCCACACAAACAGCCAGCGGTTCATCCGCACCCCCTGGGCGACAAGTGATGAGGCTGCGGGATCGTTCTGGTCAGAAGATCACTCCGTCAACCGCCGCGCCATTCGCTGAGCATCTTGCCATCGGCGTCTTCGAAGGCGACGCGATCCAGTTGGACCGCGCCGATGCAGACCGGCCGCTGGTCGGGACTGGCGGCGCGGCAGCGGACGGCGCGACCATCGGCGAAGGCGGCCATGCGGCCCTCCAGCACCAGGCGATAACCTTGGGCAGGAGCGACGGGCGGCGCATCGCCCTCACCGCGCACGGTGAACTCATAGGCGCGGCCGTTACGACGCCCGGTCCGCGAGCCTCCCTCGTCGAAGACAGCAGCCAGACCCATTGTCTGCGGCGAGGGCTGCCCTTGGGTCAGAGGATCGCGCTGCGCAGATGGACAGCTCTCGGTGCGCTGCCAAGGGCGCGCTAGCCAGAAGCCCTCGGCCGCCTCCCAAGTTTCGGCGTCGTCCGCGATCAGGGCCGATTTCGACCAATCGCCGGGCACCAGGCTGAGTTTCAGGTTTTGACGGCGCTCGCCCCAGGACAGGGCCGCCAGACCCTCCCTTGCGTTCGCTTCGGCAGGCGACGGCGCCGCATTGCCACAGCCGAAGGTCTGACGCACGACGAACCGTCGACCGGCCAGAGACGCCCCGCCGACTTCACCCCCCGCCGCGTAGGCCGAGGCGGCGATATCCATGGCCTGCAGCAGGCCGGCGCGGTCAAGGGTGGCGGCCGGCAAGACGGTGACGACGGGTGCCGGCGCGGCGACAGGGGCCGGGGCCGGTTCTGGCGCAGCCTGCTCACGCTGGCAGGCGCCGAGGAGAAAGAGGGACGCCGCAAGCGCGACGATCGACGGGCGAGACGACACGGTCGGTACGAGCATGGAACCACACTAGCACGCGCGCCGCTGATGGGGAGGGATCGACCGAAAAAGGTTGACGCGAGCGATGGGGGACGGTCTGCACGGCTTCATGACATTCGATCAGATCGCAGCGCTTGCCGTGCTCGTCGGCGTGGTCGGCGTGCTGATCCACGGCAAATTGCGCGCCGATGTCGTGGCCCTGACTGGCGCCGCCGTTCTGCTGATGCTGGGCGTCGTTCGACCCGTCGAGGTGCAGGGCGCCTTCGCCAGCCCCGCCGTCATCGCCTTAGCCGGCCTGTTCGTCATCGCCTACGCCATCGAGCTTTCCGGCCTGCTGGGCTGGCTGATCCGCCAGGCGACCCAGTTGGCCGCGCGGATCGGCGCCCGGGGAATCTGGATCGTCATCGGCCTGTGCGGAGCGGTCGGCGGCTTCCTGAACAATACGCCGGTGGTGGTGCTGGCCGCGCCGGTAATTCGGGATGTGGCCCAGTCCCTTCGCCTGTCGCCCAAACGGTTCCTGATGCCGCTGAGCCACGTCACGGTCATGGGCGGCCTGCTGACCCTGATCGGCACCTCGACCAATCTGCTGGTCAACGACATGGCTCGCAACGCCGGTCAACCGGTCTTCAGCCTGTTCGAGATCACGCCCGTCGGCCTGGTGATCGCCCTCGTTGGCGGCCTCTGGCTCTATTTCATTGGAGCGCGACAGTTGGGCCGCTCGGTGGCGATGGACGAGGCCGAAGCCGCGCGTCTGGCCGAGATGGAAGACGCCCGACGGCGCACCGAGACAGAAACCCTCGCGCGTCGCAAACGCCTGTTGCCGTTCGGCCTGCCTCGCCTCGGCGAATCCAGCAATCTGGCCGATGGATCGGGCGACGCGCATCTGGGCGATGTCGATCTGTATGGGGCGGCGGACCGGCCGTTCCGCTTGCGGCCGGCGATGATCTCGTTGGCGATCTTCGCCCTGGTGATCGCCTCGGCCGCCCTGGGATGGGCGCCTATCGCCGCCTCGGCCTTCGCGGGCGCCGTCGCTCTGATCCTGCTCAAGGTCATCACGCCCGAGGAGGCCTATGCCGGGCTGCGCCCCGAGATCCTGCTGCTGATCGCCGGCATGGTGGTGGTGGGCACGGCCATCGAGGTGACCGGACTGGCCTCCGCCGGCGCAGAACGCCTCATCGGCGTAATCCGACCGATGGGGCCGTTAGGGGCGTTGATCGTGCTGTACGGCGTGACCCTGTTCGCGACCGAACTGCTGTCCAACGCCACGGTCGCCGTGCTTATCACGCCGATCGCCGTGGCTCTGGCCGAGAGCCTGGGTGTCGATCCCCGGCCCTTCCTGGTTTGCGTCATGATGGCCGCCTCGGCCGCCTTCGCCACGCCCTTCGGCTATCAGACCAATGTGCTGGTCTTCAACATGGCCGGCTACAGCTACATGGACTTCGTCCGGGTAGGCCTGCCGCTGAACCTGGTGACCTGGATCGCCGCCATGATCGCGATCCCGATCTTCTTCCCGTTCTGACAGTATTTGCGAGGCTTAGTCTAGGCACTGCATGCGGACATTCAGTGCATGTGAAATGAATCAAAAGACCAAGCGAGACATCTATTCGGTTAAGCTTCCTAAAATGCCGCTTAGGCGCGAAGGGCCGGCCCTCCCCACTCCCCGCTGCTTCCGCAACGCTCCAGAGGCGTCTTTAACTTACCGCCTATGCGCGGACGTCGAGACTAGGTGGGATAGCACCAATTCAGCCCACATCTTGCCCCACATTGGGTTGTGGATTTCAAACGATGGGCGTGGCTGCGTGTGGACGTCTCAACAAATTAACCTATTGGTTTTCTTTGGCTTTAAACAACCAAAGCACCCCGACGGACATGGATAAGGCAGACAACCTCTCCGCCACCCGTCAGCCTGTCGCTGACGACCGCCGAACTTCTGTAAACTTGTGACGATACGTCTGGCGCAGTTCCACTCGCTATGTGCCATTTAGATCGCTGCCGCCACAAATGGAAACGAGCGGTCCTTTCGACCGCCCGTCCGTTCTTCTTGATCTATCGATCGGTAAGCCGCTGACGCGGCCGACCATTTGGCATCAGAAACGGTAGCGCGCGCCCATAAACACCTGACGGCCTGTGTGATGATAGACGTAGGTGCTATCGCGCGGTCCGTCGAGGTCGCCGTGGTTCTGGCGATTTTCCTCGTCCGTGAGGTTCAGCCCCTCCAGCGTCACACTGAGGTTTTCGGTGAGATTGTACGAGGCGGAGGCGTCGATCGTCGTCGTCTCTGTCTTGCCCTGGTACGGAATGCCGTTGGATCCGCCGTTCGAACCCGGCACGGACTGGTAGTAGGCGTCGCGATAGGCCGCCGACACACGCGCATTGAACTTGCCGTCGTCATAATAAAGCGTGGCGTTCCAGGCGTTTGGCGACAGGTTTACCAGATCCTCGGTCACGAATACGCGGCAGGACGAGTCCGTGCAGTAGTCGATTTCCGATTCGACGTGGGTGTAGTTCAGCTGGGTCCCCAGATTGGCGAATAGACCCGGCAGGAAGGTGAAGGTCTGCTGATAGCTGATCTCGAAGCCCTTCAGGGGGCCGCCTGGCGTGTTGGTGGGGGTGCTGAACAGATACTCCTCGTCGACCGGTCGGTTCGGCGCAGCGGGGAAGGCGACGGGGTTCAGGGCCGTAAGTTGGGCATAGGTCAGCGTTTGCTGAGTCGTCTGAACATAGGTCGAGATATCCTTGTAGAAGTAAGCGAAGGACAGCAGAGCTTCTGGTGCGAAATAGTATTCAACCGAAAGATCGTATGTTTTCGCGCGATAAGGATCCAGATCCACGTTGCCGAGCGACGCTGTACGGTTTGCCGCATCAAAGGCGCTGAGGCCGAACACTGGGATAAGACTGCCAACCGGCGGCCGCGACATGACCTTGGCCGCGCCGAAACGGACGATCAGGTTTTCGAAAGGCTCCAGCGACACATTCAATGACGGCAAGGTGTCTTCATACTCATTTTCGCCCGTCGTGGGCGTCGCCACGCCGCCGACGTTGGAATAGCCGAGAGCATTGACCTCGGTCTTGACCTGACGGACGCCGACGTTGCCGCGGAAGGGCATGGAAGCGATCGTCGTGTTCCAGTCGGCCTGCACATAGGCGCCCGTGTCTTCTTCCGACACTTCGCGCCAGCCGCCGAACGTCGAGGTGTTTTCGTTGAGGCCCAGCAGCCGGAAATCACCGCCGGAAACCCCGGTGTCGCAGTTGCAGCTATAGTTCCAGACATTGTCTAGGGCGCCGAGATCGGGACGAACCCAGGATGTCGCAGAGCCCGCTGGCAGGCCAAGATTATTGCCGAAATCCTCCAGCATGTTGGTGACGTCCGCCAGGCTTACGCCGGCGGGCAGGTTAGGCGCGCCGTTGTTGAGGCGCGCGAAGCTTTGGCTGGTTGATTCGAACTTCTTCCAGCTGGCGCCCGCCTTCAACGTCAGCCAATCATTCAGGTCGTAGACGAAGTTCGCCTCGGCGGTCGAATAGACGTTGTCCTGGAAATTCGAACTGGAGCGCAGTTCGGAACGAGGCTGAGCGCCGGTCGGTCCGACAATGGACCATTGCGCCGGATCGGTGACGTCGAATCCGTAGCCGATCAAGGGCAGATTCCGATCATCTCGGAAATCGATCGTGTAGCCATCGACGTTCTGACGGTCGATGATCGCGCTGACCTGTGTCGGATTGCCGAACTGCGAGTCGGCGCGGCCGACCAGGCCTTTGAAACGGAACTTGTCCGAAAACTCGTGTTCGACGCCGAATGTCAGCTGGGTGAATTCGGTTTCCAACACGTCGAAGCGCTGCTCGCTGCGGACATCCATGTTGTCGAGCTCGGCATAGATCATTTCGCCCGTGTTGGGATCGATTTCGTAATCGACGATTTCCACTTGGGGCTTGCCGCCTTGGCTGGCGTTGCGGCTGAGGGACCAAGCCTGCAGGAAGTTCTCGCTCCGGGTCGAGTCCAGCTTCGAATAAAGGGCGTCGAAGGTGAACAGGGTCGGTCCGTTATCCGGACGGGCCTGGAACGACAGAGTGGCGCCGAGACGCTTTTGCCCGTGCTCAAGGCGACCATAACGTGGAATGCGGGGGTGGTAGGTTCCACCCGGATTTGGCAGGACGCTTGTGTTCAGGAACCCGTTATCCCCGCTGGCCGGCCCCCAACGAACGGAACTAAAGCCTTCTTCCAGGCTCTCCTTCTCGCTGTAGGCAATCGAGAACAGCGCGCCCAACTGCCCGTCGGCCCAAGTGTTGGAGATCAGGGCCGCAAAGCGCGGATCCCAATTTTCTGACAGGTCGTTATAGCCATACTGGCCGGAGATCGCGCCCTGGAAGCCGGGCTTGTCGAATGGTCGGCTGGTCTTCAAATCGACGGTGGCGCCCAGCGACCCTTCCTCAACCTCGGCCGAAGCGGTCTTGCGAACCGTGATGTTGTTGAAGAGTTCTGACGCAAAGACATTGAAATCAAAGCCACGGCCGCGGTTCACGCCGCCAGAGGAATCAGTGGCGCTGGTCGTCGCTTGCGCCTCGATGCCGTTGATGCGGGTGCGGGTGAATTCCGAGCTCAGGCCGCGCACGGTGATCGAACGTCCTTCGCCCGCATCGCGGTCGATGGAGACGCCGGGAATGCGCTGGATAAATTCGGCAAGGTTGGTGTCGGGGAAATCGGCGATATCCTCGGCCGAGATCGCGTCCACGACGCCGGCCTCGTTGCGCTTTATGTTGAGAGCATTCGCCAGGCTCGCACGGAAACCGGTGACGACGATCTCGCTGACTTCGGTCGCGGCGTCATCCTGTTGTGGCGCAGCGGCCTCGGCCGTTTGTGCTGCTGCGTCGTGCGCCATCATGGCGAGGGCGAGCGCGCCCAGCGAAGCGGTGGCGACCAGCGCGGGCCGCGCAAATTTATGGCGTTGGGTCATTGTCATGTCTCCTCCCAGGTGTGGCGTCTCGGGGATCGAAATGTCCCCGTTCAGGCCGCCCGCTGCTGGCGGGCGACACCGGTGTCAGCGCTCGTTGTCCGAACTCCTGCTACCGGTGTCATAAATCTTTAGCCACAGTTGTCGGCGTGTGGCAAGAACGTGACCGCCATGATCTCGAATTTGTAATCTAGCCCCACCGCACTGACTCACAGGCGCCTGAACCAAGACCAAGCGCGCAAGACGCTGGCAACGGGAGGAAAGAATGCCACATACCACCTACGCTTTACTGCATCTTGCGCTGGCTGTGAGGAACACGGCCTCCTCGCGTAAGTTTGGGGCGGCGAGATGATCACCCGACGCACAGCCATCGCCGCCGCCCTCGCCACCACCGCCCTGCCCTTTGCGGCGAGCGCTGATTCTCGCGATCCCAAGGCGCTGACCACGGCAGGTCCCGTGGTCGGAATGCGTCGCGAGGGAATCAGCACTTTCAAAGGCGTTCGGTACGGTGCGCCGACCCGTCGGTTCCAGCCGCCGGAACGGCCGATGCCTTGGCGCGAACCGGTGCGCGCCACTGAGTACGGGGCCTCCAGTCCACAGCGGGGCGACGAGGCGAATCAAGGCGAGGACTGCCTGTTCCTGAACGTCTGGACGCCGGCGACCGACGCCGCCCGACGGCCGGTGATGGTCTATATCCACGGCGGCGCCTATTCGAGCGGATCGGGATCGGACCCGCTGTATGACGGCGCGCGGCTGGCGGCGCGGGGCGACGTGGTTGTGGTCACGCTTAACCATCGGCTGAACGTCTTCGGCTACGCCTATCTGGCGCGGTTGGCGCCGGGGTTCGAGGATTCGGGCAATGCGGGTCAACTGGATCTGATCCTGGCGCTGCAATGGGTGCGAGACAATATCGCGGCCTTCGGCGGTGACCCGTCGCGGGTCATGCTGTTCGGCCAGTCGGGCGGCGGCGCAAAGATCGCCACCCTGATGGCGGCGCCCGCAGCCCAGGGCCTGTTCCACCGCGCCGCGACCATGAGCGGACAGCAGGTGACGGCATCCGGGCCAATCAACGCCACGACGCGGGCGACGGCCTGGCTGAAGGCGCTGGGCCTGACGCCGGACCGGGCGGCCGAGGCGGCGACGATGCCGGCAGAACGGCTGCTGGAGGCGCAAGGCGCCGAGGATCCGATCCTGGGCTTCGGAGGCTTGTATTTCGGGCCGGTGCTGGATTTCCGCACCCTGCCCCGCCACCCCTTCTATCCCGACGCCGCACCCCTGGGCCGGTCGATCCCGATGATCATCGGCAACACGCGCGAAGAGACGCTGGGCTTCATGGGCAACGATCCAAAGAATGTCGGCCTGACGTGGGACACTCTGCCCGCACGACTATCGCCCGGCGTCATGCGGATCGACATCACGCCGGAGGCGGTGATCGCAGGCTATCGCGCCATGCATCCCGACTGGTCGCCCGATCAGGTGCTGATCGCCGCCACGACGGCGGGCCGATCCTGGCGCGGCGCGGTGATCGAGGCTGAGGAGCGGGCCAAGGCTGGGACGCCCGCCTGGGTCTATCAACTCAACTTCCCCGGCGAGTTGGCATCGGGCCGCAAAGGGGCCTTCCACACAGCCGACATCCCCCTGGTGTTCGACAACGTGGAGGCCGTCGGATCGCGAACACGTGGACCGGGCGCGCAAGGCCTGTCAGACCGGATGAGCGACGCCTTCATCGCCCTGGCCCGTGACGGCGATCCCAATCATGCCGGCCTGCCGCGCTGGGACCGCTATGAGTTGCCGCGCCGCCAGACCATGCTGATGGACGTGCAGCCGCGTATGGCCGACGACCCGCGCGGCGACGAACGGGCCTTCTTCTCGGCAATCCCCTACATCCAACCGGGGACCTAAAGCGCGAAATCGAGCCGGGCGGCCCAGGCGCGGACCAGATCCGGCCAGACCTGGGCTGGTTTGCCCTGGATCAGGCGAACGCCGAACCCATGCCCGCCTTCCTGGAACAGATGCGCCTCTGTGGGAACGGCGGCGGCCTTGAGCGTGGTCAGCAGTTGCAGGCTGTTCTCCACCGGCACGGATGTGTCGTCGATGGCGTGCAGCAGGAAGACCGGCGCAGAGCCTCTCCATTCTATCTGCTCCAGGGAATAGGCCGCGATCCGCTCCGGAGACGGCATTTCGCCCAGGAGATAGCTGCGCGATCCTGCGTGGACGTGGGGGTCCGCCATGGTCGCCACCGGATACATCAGCACCGTCAGGTTTGGACGCAGGGACACGGCGTCGGCGGCGTCCACGACCTCATAGGCTGCATCCGTCCGAGCACTCGCCAAGCCTGCCAAATGTCCGCCAGCTGAGGCGCCCAGCACGCCAATTTTCTTCGAATCGACGCCATAGTCGGCGGCCCGACTGCGAATCAGCCGGATGGCGCGCTGCGCATCCTGAAGCGGCGCGTCGGACCCGGCTGCCCATCCGTCGGCCGGCAAGCGATAGCGCAGCACGAAGCAGGTCGTGCCGCTGGCCGCGAAGACGCGGGCGACGTCGTAGCCCTCCTTGTCCAGCACCGCCCAGCGATAGCCCCCACCGGGGATCAGCAGCATGGCCGATCCATTGGGCCGCTCGGGCCGGAAGACCGTCAGGATTGGATCGGTCGTATATTGGGCATAGCGATCATGAAACGCGGGATCGGTCGAACGCTCGGGCACGATCGGCGTGACCGTCACCCCCTGCCCGCCCGGCGCGCCGTCGGGCCACAGGCGGATGATCTCAGTCGGGTCGCCAGGGCCGGCGCGTCCGCCGTCGGCGATCGTCTGCGCCCGTGCGCCATTGACGCTCAAGGCCATCCCGGCCCCCGCGGCCAGACCCAGAAGCGTCCTGCGTTCCATATCCATCGTCATGCCTCCATGCTGAAAAGACGACGGCCGGACGATCGCTCGCCCGGCCGTAATCCTCGATGCGTCGGGACCTAGGCCCCCAGCGCCGTTCGTCAGACCTTGGCCGGCTCGTACTTCGGCATGACCAGGTGAATGACCAGAAGCGCGATCAGATATACCGAACCGGCCACGATGAAGATGGGCGTATAGGTGCCGATCTTCTCCAGGATCTGGCCGACGTATTTGGAGAAAACCATCCCCCCGATACCGCCCAGCATCCCGCCGATGCCGACCACCGATCCTACGGCCTTGCGCGGGAAGACGTCGCCCGGCAGGGCATAGAGGTTGGCCGAGAAGCCTTGGTGCGCCGCTGTGGCCAGGCCGATGATCAGGACAGCGACCCACAGGTTCGACGCCTCTGCGGCAAACATGACCGGCACGGCCAGCACGGCGCACAACAGCATGGTCAGCTTGCGCGCCTTGTTCAGGCTGATGCCCATGTGCATCATCCGCGACGACAGCCAGCCGCCGCCCACGGAACCCACGTCCGACAACAGATAGATGGCGACGATAGGCGGACCGAAGGTCTTCAGGTCCAGGCCGTAACGCTTGCCCAGGAAGTCCGGCAACCAGAACAGGAACATCCACCAGATCGGATCAATCAGGAACTTGCCCGCCGCATAGGCCCAGGTTTCCTTGACGGTGAGCAGCTTGAGCCAGCCCACCTTCTCGTCCGTGTCGGCCGGATCCTGTTCGATATAGGCCAGTTCAGTCGCGGACAGGCGCTTTTGATCACGTGGCTTGCGATAGACCAGCAGCCAGATCGGCAGCCAGATCAGACCCAGGGCGCCGGTGATAACGAAGGCCATTTGCCAGCCGAAGGACAGCACCAGGATCGGCACGATCAGGGGCGTGACGATGGCCCCAATGTTGGTGCCGGCATTGAACAGGCCGGTCGCCAGCGCGCGTTCCTTCTTGGGGAACCACTCGGTTACGGCCTTGATACCGCCGGGGAAGCCCCCGGCCTCACCGGCGCCCAGCACCATCCGGGCCATGATGAAGTGGGACAGATCGCGCGCTCCGGCATGCAGGATATGGCCGACCTGCCAGATGGCGAAGGCGATCCCCAGGCCCCACCGGGCCCCGATCTTGTCCATAAGCCGGCCCCAGATCGCATAAAACAGTGCGTAGGTGGCCTGGAAGTAGAAGACGATGTCGGCGTAGTCGGTCTCCGACCAGCCCATTTCGACGGACAGGGTCGGCTTTAGGAAGCCGATCATCTGCCGGTCGACGTAGTTGATGACCATGGCCGCAAACAGCAGCCACATGATCAGCCACCGGTATTTGCCCGGTGACGGCGCCTTGATCTGAATCGGCGGCGCGACGGAAGCGTCTGACATGGTTATGAAAACCCGTTCCTAAATTTCCTCGACGCGTCCCTTGCTCTTTCCGTCCCTGAACGGCGGCGGGGTTGACGTCCGATGATGTTTACTTGGCCTCGGCCCTGACGACCGAACAATGAAGTTCTGCGATACCCTTGAAGATGCACACGGCCTCGTCGCCCGCGTGGACACGGTGGACGCCGGTGACGGCGCCGGTCGAGACCAGCGTGCCCGCCTTCAGCGGACGGCCCCAGCGCGCGCAATGCTCCAGCAGGAAGCGCACCGATTCCATGGCCCCGCCGGCCAGCGAAAGCGAACCGCCCGTGCCGACGCTGGCGCCGTTGATGACGGTCTCGACCTCGATGCCGTCCAGACGCTCGCGCCAATTCTCGACCTCGGGGCCGATCATCAGCCCGCCGTTGTTGCCGAAGTCGGAGGCGACGACGGCCGAACCCAAGTCGTTGATCGCCGACAGCGGGCTGCCGGCCAGTTCGACGCCGATGAAGACCTTGTCCACGGCGGCCGTGGCCTCCTCGATGGTCCAGTCCGTCTTGGCGGGATCGGCGTCGGCGCCGATCCGGGCGATGAACTCCGATTCTACGGCGGCGAACCCGCCCTCGATCTCGGGCAGCGGCACGACGGTGTCGCCGGGCGCGGGCCAGACGTTGCGGGCGAAGATCGCGCCGGCCAGGCGATGGATGCCCAGTTTCGGCTGCTGCGCCGGCGGCACGCCGCCCACCTTCCAACCCACGACCTCATCGGGAAACAGGCCGATGGCGATGTCCTGAATGGCGTAGGACTCGGCCATGCTCTGAGGAATCACGCCTGGATAATCGGGTGTGTTGCGCGCAGCCAGGCGTGCTGCGACGAACTGCTGTGCGATCGCGGCGGGATCCGCGGGCCGCGCATCGGCCTGGCTCGCGTGAGAAGGGGTCGAAGTCAAAAGGGTCGCCTCGTGAATAAGCTTCGATAAGAGCGACGAAGGAAACCGGTGTCAATGCGCTTTAGCAACGCCCCATGGCGCTGACGGCGAGTCGCGGCTATGCCTTTGCATTGCACATAGGGAAGGAGCCGAACCTTGGCTCAGGACGATCCGCGATCCGGCAAACCGGGCAAGCGGGCCACGATCAACGATGTCGCCAGAGAAGCGCAGGTCTCCAAGAAGACCGTCTCGCGCGTCATCAACCAATCGCCGTTCGTCAAGGAAGACACGCGCGAGCGGGTCAACGCCGTCATCAAGACCCTGGGCTTCACCCCCGATCCCCAGGCGCGTGGCCTGGCGTTCCGGCGCTCGTTCCTGGTCGGCCTGATCTACGACAACCCCAGCCCGACCTATGTCGTGAACATGCAGCAGGGCGTGCTGGATGCGCTGAAGGGTTCGGGTCTGGAACTGGTCGTCCACCCCTGCAACCGCAACTCCCCTACCCTGCTGGAAGACATCCGAGGCTTCGTCGAGCGCCAGCGTCTGTATGGCGTCATCATGCCGCCGTCGGTGTCGGAGGACGAACAGGTCATTGACCTGCTGCGCGACCTGGACTGCCCCTATGTCCGCATCGCCTCGGTGGCGCTGGACGAGCCGCAGGCCATGGTGGTCACCAACGACTGGATCGGCGCGGCCGAGGCGGCGGCGCATCTCGCCGACCTGGGGCACCGGCGAATCGGCCTGGTGCGCGGCCCGGACCTGTTCCGGTCGTCGGCCGTGCGGGGCAAGGGCTTCCTGGACGCCCTAGCCGAACGGGGCATACCGCTGGACCCTGCCTATGATTTCAAGGGCGCCTATACGTTCGAATCGGGCGTCGAGGCCGGGCACGCCCTGTTGGCCCTAGAGACGCCGCCGACCGCCATCTTCACCCTGAACGACGACATGGCCATCGGCGTGATGCAGGCGGCGCGGGATCGAGGGCTGGAACTGCCGCGCGATTTGTCGGTCGTCGGCTTCGATGATTTGCCGATGGCGGCGCGGGTCTGGCCCAATCTGACGTCGGTGCGCCTGCCGATCCGCGACATGGGGCGGATGGCGGCCGAGAAACTGCTGGCGCCGATGCGCGGCGTCGATCCGGCCAAGATGCAGCAGCCGGAAGTCCGACCGGCCCTGGTGGTGCGCAAGTCGGCGATCCCGGCGGCCTGAAAAGGCCGGTCGGCGCGCGGGATCGCGCGCCGACCCCTAGCCTTAAGCCGTTTCGAGAACGGGCTTGGCGGCGAGAACACCCTTCAGATAGTCGCGGATGCCTTCGTCGGTGGCGTTGGCGAAGAAGTAGTCCTGGAACCGCTCGCCGGCGATGGCCGCCTTCAGCAGGTCTTGGTCCATCGTCTTCAGCACCGTCAGCATGTCGTGGCAGGTCACGGCCTTCAGGTCGCTGAGAACGCCGCGATTCTTGCGCATGATCTCGGCCCGCTCCTTGGGATAGCCCAGACCTCGCTCGCCTTCGAACAGCTTACGATAGACATCCTGCAGGTTCAGTTCCGCCGCCCAGCCAAAGCCCTTGGCGTACGGCATGGCGATGGCGTTGCCGTCATTGATCTGGCCGAACAGGAAGGCGTCGGTGGGGTCGATGATCAGCCCGCAGAAGACACCCGGCATGGCGTTCGCGGCCAGCATCGAGCCCGTGCCTGTGCCGCAACCGGTGACGACGAAATCGGCCGCGCCCGAGTTCAGCAGGATGCCGGTCAGGACGCCGTTCATCACATAGGTCAGCGACGCCTTGTCCTCAGCCGCATACATTCCATAGTGGAAGACTTCATGGCCCAGGGGCTCCGCGACGGCGGTCAGCGCGGCATGCACCGTCTCGCTTTTGGCGGCCTGGCTGTTTTCGATGATGAGAGCGATCTTCATGGGGGAATCCTCAAGACGGTGGCGAAGCGATGCCGAACGGATGTCGGCGATTATGGTCTAATCGATTGCATCATAATATGACACCGGTTACCTAGTCCACAGAAGGACGGACGCAAGATCCGTCACTGTGGCTCGCGGTGCGAGTTCCTAGGGAGACCCGCATGTACGACCCCATGTACGACAAAGTCTATCAGGCCACCCATCCCGACATGATGGACGGCGCCTCGAACCAGCAGCTGCGGGATCGCTATCTGATCGAGGGCCTGTTCGTTCCGGGCAAGATCAGCCTGAACTATTCTCACCACGAGCGGATGATCATCGGCGGTGCGACCCCGGCCGAGACCGCCCTGAATCTGCCCACCCATTCCGAGCCGCCGTCGCTGGCCGGCGCGCCGTTCCTGCAGGCCCGCGAACTGGGCGTGGTCAATATCGGCGGCGCCGGTTCGATCACTGTGGATGGCGAGACGATCGAACTGGGCTTCCGCGACGGCCTTTATGTGCCGATGGGATCGAGCGACGTCAGCTTCGCCTCGAACGACGCCGCCGAGCCCGCGAAATTCTATCTGGTCGCCACCCCGGCCCACGCCCGCTACGACCTGACAAAGATCTCGATCGACGAGGCCGTGCCGCTGGAAATGGGCGCGCTGGAGACATCGAACGAACGGACCATCTACCAGTATGTCGTGCCCGCCAAGGTCAAGTCCTGCCAGCTGCTGCTGGGCGTGACGGTGCTCAAGCCTGGCTCGGTGTGGAACACCATGCCGCCGCACATTCACGACCGCCGCTCGGAGGCCTACCTCTATTTCGGCCTGGGCGAGGACGACCGCGTCTTCCACTTCATGGGCGAGCCGGACAAGTCGCGCCACATCGTCATCGCCGACGGCGAGGCCGTGATCTGCCCGCCGTGGTCGATCCACACGGGCGCAGGCACATCGAACTACACCTTCATCTGGGGCATGGGCGGCGAAAATCTCGACTACACCGACATGTACAAGCTCGACATCTGCCAGTTGAAGTAATCAGGACAAGAGGAAGAAAAACATGAGCAATCCGTTCGACCTGACCGGCAAGGTCGCCCTGGTCACCGGCGGTAACGTGGGTCTGGGTCAAGGCATCGCCCTGGCCCTGGCCGAGGCCGGCGCCGACATCGTCTCGGTCGCCCTGTCGGATTCCGACGACACGGTCGCAAAGGTCCAGGCCCTGGGCCGTCGCGCCCACGCCATCAGCGCCGACCTGACCTCGATCGAGCCGGTCGAGCGCGTGGTTCAGGAAGCCCTGGCCGCGATGGGGCGGATCGACATCCTGGTGAACAACGCCGGCCTGATCCGTCGCGCCGACGCGGTGGACTTCACCGAGGCCGACTGGGACCTGGTGCTGAACATCAACCTGAAGACCGTCTTCTTCATGAGCCAGGCGGTCGCCCGCCTGTTCATCAAGCAGGGCGACGGCGGCAAGATCATCAACATCGCCTCCATGCTGTCCTTCCAGGGAGGCATCCGCGTGCCCTCCTACACGGCGTCCAAGTCGGGCGTCGCCGGCCTGACCAAGCTGATGGCCAACGAGTGGGCGCCGCACCGCATCACCGCCAACGCCATCGCCCCCGGCTATTTCGCCACGGCCAACACCCAGGCCCTGCGCGAGGATCCGGTGCGTTCGGCCGAGATCCTGGGCCGCATCCCGGCCGGCCGCTGGGGCGAGCCTTCGGACCTGGGCGGCGCAGCCGTCTTCCTGGCCAGCCGGGCCTCGGACTATGTCCAAGGCGCCATCCTGCCGGTCGACGGCGGCTGGCAAGCACGCTGATCTAAGGCTAGCCTTTCGACCATGACTGACATTGCCTCGGGCGGCCGCATCCTCTGCTTCGGCGAGATGCTGCTGCGGTTCTCGCCCAACGACAACGAAATGCTGATGCAGTCCCCCGCCCTGACGATCCGTCCGGCGGGGGCCGAGGCGAACGTCGCCGTGTCCCTGGCCCGCTTCGGCGTGCCGACCGGGATGGCGACGGTCCTGGCCGACAACGCCTTGGGCCGGGGCGTGCGCGACGAGGTGCGCAAGCACGGCGTCGACACCTCGCAGGTCGTGTTCAAGCCGGGGCGCATGGGTCTGTATTTCCTGACGCCCGGCGCAGTGCGTCGTCCGTCGGAAGTGCTGTACGACCGCGCCGGTTCGGCCTTCGTCGAACATGTGCACACCGCCTTCGACTGGGACGCTCTGCTCGACGGGGTCGAATGGCTGCACGCCTCGGGCGTGACGCCGGCGACAGGGCCGAACGGTTCGGCCGCCGCCCTCGCCATCATCGAGGCCGCCGTCACGAAGGGCGTCAAGGTCAGCTATGACGGCAACTTCCGCGGCAAGCTGTGGGAACAGTGGGACGGCGATCCGCCCGCCACCCTGGGCAAGATGCTGGCCGGCGCCACGGTCGCCTTCGCCGACGACCGGGACTTCGCCCTGGTGCTGAAGACGAAGTTCGACAGCGCCGATCCGGCCGTGCGCCGTCGCGAGGCCGCCAAGGTCGCCTTCGCCGCCTTCCCCCGCCTGCAACGCATCGCCTGCACCCTGCGCGTCCAGGAAAGCGTCGCCGACCAGGCCCTGTCCGCCGTCATGCTGACCCGTGACGGCGACGGCGTGATCGAGACCAACGCCGAGGCCATTCACATGACCGGCGTCGTGGACCGCGTCGGCGGCGGCGACGCCTTCGCCTCAGGCGTGCTGTTCGGTCTGTGGAACGGATGGTCGGATCAGGAGGCGCTGGACTTCGGCTTGGCCGCCGCCGGCCTGAAACATTCCGTGCCGGGGGACTTCAACCTGTTCACGGCCGACGAGGTTCGCGCGGCCATGGGCGACGGCGGGTTCGATATCCGCCGTTGAATACCGTCTCCTCCCCACTTGTGGGGAGGGGGACCGCGAAGCGGTGGAGGGGCTCTTGAAGTCCCACAGAAACTTACGATGACCTAAAAAAACCCTTCCGTCATGACGCTAAAAAAGCGCCGCGCCACCTCCCAATCGCTGCACGATTGGGAGGAGACGGAAAGACTAGGAAACCGGTGTCAGACATGCTTGAGTGATGCTTCGAAACGGTCGCCAAGAACCGTCCGAGAGAGGTCACACCAGGAGTTTCCATGTCCGTCACGTCCATGAACCGCCGCGCCCTGCTGGCCGCCGGCGCCGCCGCCACCTTTGTCGCCGCATCCGGCCCTGCCTTCGCCCAGGCGTCGCCCGAGCGCACGGCCGTACTGGACGCCATGAAGCGGGCCGCCCGGTTCATGAGCGAGGAGGCCGCCGTCGAGGGCGGCTATGTCTGGCAGTATCTGCCCGACTTCTCGCGCCGCTGGGGCGAACTGGAAGCCAGCCCGACCATGATCTGGGTCCAGCCGCCCGGCACGGCCACCGTGGGCCACCTGTTCCTGGACGCCTATCACGCCACCGCCGACGAATATTACTACGAGGCCGCCAAGAAGGCCGCCGACGCCTTGATTAAGGGCCAGCACCCGTTGGGCGGCTGGAACTATGTCATCGACACCGCCGGCGAGGAATCGCTGAAGCAGTGGTACGGAACAGTTGGCGCCAACGCCTGGCGGCTGGAGGAATTCCACCACTATTACGGCAACGCCACCTTCGACGACGCCGGCACGGCCGAGGCGTCGCAACTGCTGCTGCGGGTCTATCTGGAGAAGAAGGACCGCAAATATCTGGCGCCCCTGAACAAGGCGATCAGCTTCGTGCTTGAGAGCCAATATCCGAACGGCGGCTGGCCCCAGCGCTATCCGTTCGTCGAGAACGGCGGCCTGCACGGACATGAGGACTATACGCCCTACATCACCTTCAACGACGATGTGGCGGGCGAGAACCTGGAGTTCCTGATCTACGCCTATCATGGCCTGGCGCGGAACGGCCGGGGCGACGCCAAGGTGCTGGACGCCATCAACCGCGGAATGGACATCTTCGTGAAGACCCAGCAGCCGCAGCCTCAACCGGCCTGGGGCCTGCAGCACTTCCCCGACACGCTGAAGCCCGCCGGCGCACGCACCATCGAGCCGCAAGCCTTCGTCACCCATGCGACGGGGACCAACATCCGCTCGATGCTGGGCTTCTATCGCCTGACCGGTGACCGGAAATATCTGGCGCGCCTGCCCGAGGCGATGGACTGGCTGGACCAGGTGGCGACCAAGCCGCCGCTGAACACGCCGGGCCGCACGCACCCGACCTTCGTTCTGGAAGGCGCCAATACGCCGATCTACATCCACCGGCGCGGGTCCAACATCGCCAACGGCCAGTATTACGCCGACGACAACCCCACCAATCTGATTGTCCACTACGGCTCGTTCCGCAACGTGGACACCCCTGCCCTGCGCGCCGAATATGCGCGCCTGTCGGCCCTGCCGGTCGATGAAGCTACACAAGGCTCGCCCTTGAAGGCGCGCCCCGGCTCGCTGAACCTGCCGAAATATTTCACGCTTCAGGACGTGGACGTCTGGGACATGTCCAGCGACGCGCGCCGCCCGACCCTACCGCACGCCAATCGCGTGGCAGAGGTGATGGCCGGGCTGAACACGCGCGGCTACTGGTCCACGCCTCTGACCACGACGTCCAACCCGTACAAGGGGCCATCGCCCACGGCGGTGACCGGCGGCGAGTACCAGATGACCCGCGTCGGCGACCTGTGGGACACCTCGCCCTATCAGACCGACTTCCCGGTCGAGGGCGTCTCGACCTCGGTCTTCATCCGCAACATGGGCGATCTGATCGAGGCGTTGGGGGCGTAAGCGCCCTCTCCACTCTTTCGTCATCCTTGGGCTTGTCCCAAGGATCCAGACTCCCGGTCTCAGGACGGATGCACCGGGAGTTTGGATCCTCGCCACGAGGGCGAGGATGACGAGTTCAGGAATGCGACCGCTTGGTCAGAGCGCCAGCATGTCCCGCGTGATCCCGCCAACCGACTTCGCCCCGGTCAACGTCATCGCCACCCGCATCTCTTTCTCGAACAGGTCGAGCAGATTGCCGACGCCGGCCTCGCCCCCCGCCGCCAACGCATAGACAAAGGCCCGCCCCAGCAGGACGGCGTCGGCGCCCAGGGCGATGGCGCGCACCACGTCCAGGCCGTTGCGAATGCCGGAATCGACCAGGATCTTCAGGTCGCCCTTCACCGCCTCGGCGATGGCTGGCAGGGCGCGGGCGGACGACAGCACCCCATCCAGCTGACGCCCGCCATGGTTCGACACCACGATGCCGTCGGCGCCGAAGCTGACCGCGTCACGGGCGTCCTGGGCATCCAGAATGCCCTTGATGACCATCGGCCCGTCCCAGAAATCTCGGATCCATTGCAGGTCTTTCCACGAGATCGACGGATCGAAGTTGTTGGCCAACCACCCGATGTAGTCGGCCAGGCCCGTCGGCTTGCCCAGATAGGCCGACACATTGCCCAGATCGTGCGGCCGTCCGTTCAGCCCCACATCCCAGGCCCAGGCTGGGTGCGTCATGGCCTGGACCATGCGGCGGATCTCGGCGTTGGCGCCGCTCATGCCCGAATGGGCGTCGCGGTAGCGGGCGCCGGGCGTCGGCATATCGACGGTGAAGACCAAAGTCTTCACCCCCGCCGCCTTTGCCCGCTCCAGCGCATTCCGCATGAAGCCCCGGTCGCGCAGCACATAGAGCTGGAACCACATAGGCCGATCAATAGCGGGCGCCACCTCCTCGATCGGACAGACCGAGACGGTGGACAGGGTGAAGGGCACGCCGCGCGACGCCGCCGCCTTGGCCGCCTGGACCTCGCCGCGCCGGGCGTACATGCCGGTCAGGCCGACGGGCGCCAGAATGATCGGCAGGCGCAGGGTCTCGTCGAACAGCCGGGTTTCTAGGCTGAGGCTGGTCATGTCCTGCAGCACGCGCTGGCGAAGGGCGATGGCCTGCCAGTCCTCGACGTTGCGGCGCAGGGTCTGCTCGGCGTAGGCGCCGCCGTCGATATAGTGGAACAGGAAGGGCGGCAGCTTGCGCCGCGCCGCCTCTCGGTAATCGCCCGGCGACGAGATGATCACGCGCCCGTCCTACTGGAAGTTGGCGAAGGCGCCGCCGTCGACCAGCAGGGCCGCGCCGGACATATAGCTCGCCATGTCCGAGGCCAGGAAGGCGACGACCGAGGCGATATCCTCAGGCCTGCCCAGACGGCCCAGCGGGATGCGGCCTTCCATATATTCGCGCTTGGCCGGGTCCGCGAGATCGTCCTTGTTGATGTCGGTGGCGATGGTGCCGGGCAGGACCGAGTTGCAGCGGATGCCGTGACGCCCAAGGGCGACGGCGCAGGACTGCATCAGGCTGTGCACCCCCGCCTTGGTCGGGGTGTAGTGGGTCTGCATCTCGCCGCCGACCAGGGCCGAGATCGAGCTGATGGCGACGATCGATCCCCCCTCCCCTTGCTTGACCATCTGGTTGGCCGCCGCCTGGGTCATGAAATAGGCGCCATGGAGATTGACCTCCATCGTGCGGCGCAGGGTCTCGACCGGCATGTCGAGGAAGGCATGAAACGGACAGATGCCCGCGTTGGACACGAAGACGTCCACGCGCCCGAAGGCCTCGACCGCCGCGTCCACGAAGGTCGTCGCGCTGTCCGGCTGGGCCACGTCGGCGTCGATCACGATGGCCTTGCGGCCCAGCGATTCGATCTCGGCGACCACCTCGGCGGCCACGGCGTCGTCCTTGTAGGTGTTGATGGCGACGTTGGCGCCCTGGCGTGCGGCCTCGATCGCCGTAGCCCGTCCGATACCCCGCGATGCGCCCGTGATCAGGACGACCTTGTTCTCAAGCAGCATGCGGGCTCCGGCGTTTCACTGTGTTCAGGGTTTCGGCAACCAACCGAGGTCGGCGCTGATGGCGTTGGCGGCGTCGGTGACGGTCTTGGTCAGTTCCGTCATCCGGGTGTCGGACATGTATTGGGCGGCCGAGGAGACACTGAGCGCGGCGACGATATGGCCGTCCACCGAGCGGATCGGGGCGGCGACGCAGCGGATCTGGTCCTCGTTCTCTTCCAGGTCGAAAGCGTAGCCCTTTTGGGCGTACCCGTGCATCCGCTCCAGCCAGACGGCGCGGGCCGACGAATCATAGGGCGCGCCCTCCGGCGCATAGAAGTCGATCCAGTCCGGCTCGGACTTGTCGAGAATCAGGGCCTTGCCCAGGCCGGTCGAGGCGATCGGATGCCGTTCGCCCAGGCGCGAGCCGATGTTGATGCGGCGGCGACCGGCGACCTTGTCCAGATAAAGGGCGTGGCGGCCGTCCAGCACGCCCAGGTGAACCGTATCGTCGGTCTGGGCCGACAGTTGCTCCAGCCAGGGCCGGGCGACGCGCGGCAAGTGCATCTGCTGGCTAGCGGCATGGCCCAGCTCCAGCAGTTTCGGGCCCAGGCTGTAGCCCTCGCGCGGACGGAACGACAGCAGGCGACGATCCACCAGGGCCGAGGCCAGGCGGTGCGTCGTGCTGCGGGTCAGGTCCAGCTTTTCGGACAACTCGGCCAGAGGCAGGGAGCCTTCCATCAGGGCGTCGATCACGTCCAGGCCGCGCAGCAGGGTCTGACTGCCGGACGCCTTGGCGCCGACCTCTTCTTCCCCATCGACCTGTGCGGTCTTGATTGACGCCACTCGTCCCATTTCGTAATCCTCATTCTCAGAATGTAGCAAAACACGCAAGCTTGTCCGGGGAACGGGATCGAGTTTGACGCGGCGCACGGAGGAAAGCCAGTGAAATCCCGCATGATGGGAGCAAATCACCAAATGCCGGTGATTTCTCAATGAGCCGCCTGCCGAAGATCAAGCACGTTCGCGCCTTCGTCGTGAAGAACGACGGAACCGGGGGCGGCGCCGACTATCATGACCAGGGCGACGGCCACTGGATCGACGACCATATCGCCACGCCGATGGCCAAATATCCCGAGTATCGCCAAAGCCGTCGCAGCTTCGGCATCAATGTGCTGGGCACCCTGGTCGTCGAGATCGAGGCCGAGAACGGCGTGGTCGGGTTCGCGGTCACGACCGGCGGCGAACCTGCCGCCTATATCGTCGAAAAACACCTGGCCCGCTTCCTGGAAGGGCGCGATCCGTCCGAGGTCGAGAAGATCTGGGACCAGATGTATTTCTCGACCCAGTACTATGGCCGCAAGGGCCTGGTGGTGAACGCCATCTCCGGCGTCGATCTGGCGCTGTGGGATTTGCTGGGTCGTCTGCGTCAGGAGCCGGTGTTCGCCATGCTGGGCGGAGCGGTGCGCGACGAACTGACCTTCTACGCCACCGGCGCCCGGCCCGACAAAGCCAAGGAGCTCGGCTTTATCGGCGGCAAGATGCCGCTGCACCACGCACCCGCAGAGGGTGAGGAGGGGCTGCGCAAGAACCTCGCCGAACTTGAAGCCATGCGGAACGCCTGCGGTGACGACTTCTGGCTGATGTTCGACTGCTGGATGGCGCTCGATCTCAACTACGCCACCCGCCTCGCCCACGAAGCCCACAAGCTGGGTCTGAAGTGGATCGAGGAGGCGTTGAGCCCCGACGACTACTGGGGCTATCAGGCGCTCAAGAAGGCCGCGCCCAAGGGGATGCTGGTCACCACCGGCGAGCATGAGGCCACCCGCTGGGGCTTCCGCATGCTGCTGGAAATGGAGTGCTGCGACATCATCCAGCCGGACGTGGGCTGGTGCGGTGGCGTGACCGAACTGATCAAGATCTCCGCCATGGCCGACGCCAAGGGCGTGCTGATGATCCCACACGGATCCAGCGTCTATTCCTACCACTTCGTCGTGACGCGCCATAACAGCCCGTTCGCGGAGTTCCTGATGATGGCCCCCGGCGCCGACGAGGTCGTGCCCATGTTCCACCCCCAGCTGATCGGCGAACCGGTTCCGATGAACGGCAAGCTCAAGGTGCCGGATGCGCCCGGCTTCGGCGTCGAGCTGAACCGCGACATCGCCCTGCATCGCCCCTACGCGCGCTAAGACGAAAGACACTCAAGAATGAAACTGTTGCGTTATGGCCCCAGGGGCCAGGAAAAGCCGGGCACGCTGGACGCCGACGGGCGCATCCGCGACCTGTCGGGCGTCGTCGCCGACATCACGCCGGACCAACTGCATGGCGCGGCGCTCGAAGCGCTGAAGGCCATCGACCCGACCACCCTGCCCCTCGTCGCGGGCGAACCCCGCTACGGCGTGCCGGTGAACGGCAGCCGCAAGTTCATCGCCATCGGCCTGAACTTCGCTGACCATGCCGCCGAATCCAACCTGCCCATCCCGGGCGAACCCGTCGTCTTCACCAAGGCCATCACCTGCCTGAACGGCCCGAACGACGACGTCATCATTCCGCGCGGTTCGGAAAAGACAGACTGGGAAGTCGAACTGGGCATCGTGATCGGCAAGCCCGCCACCTATGTCACCCAGGACGGGGCGCTGGATCACGTCGCCGGCTATGTGCTGATCAACGACGTGTCCGAGCGCGCCTTCCAGACCGAGCGCGGCGGCACCTGGGACAAGGGCAAGGGCTGCGACACCTTCGGCCCCGTCGGCCCGTGGATCGTCACGACCGACGAGGTGGGCGACGTCCAGAATCTGGACATGTGGCTAGACCTGAACGGCAAGCGCATGCAGACCGGCAACACCAAGACCATGATCTTCGGCGTCGCCGAGATCGTCTCCTATCTGTCGGAGTTCATGACGCTGGAACCCGGCGACCTGATCACTACCGGCACTCCTCCGGGTGTGGGCCTGGGTCAGAAGCCGCCGCTCTATCTGAAGGCCGGCGACACGGTTCGTTTGGGCATCCAGAAGCTCGGCGAACAGGGCCAGACCTTCGTGGAGTGGACGCGATGAGCGCTTATCAAGGCCGCTTCGCGGGCCGCACCGCCGTCGTCACTGGCGGCGCCTCGGGCCTGGGCAAGGCCTCGGCCGCCCGCATCGTCGCAGAGGGCGGTAAGGTCGTGCTGTGGGACCTGAACGCCGACGCGCTGAAGGCGGCGGCCGAAGAGGTCGGCGCGACCCACGTCGTGGCCCTGGACGTGTCCGACGCGGACGCCGTCGCTGCAGCGGCCGAGGAATCGAACAAGGCCCTGGGCCGGATCGACATTCTGGTCGCCTCAGCCGGGATCACAGGCGCCACCGTGCCGGTCCAAGAGTTCCCGATCGACAGCTGGAAGCGGGTCGTCGACATCAACCTGAACGGCGTCTTCTACTGCTCGCGCGCCATCGTGCCCTTTATGCTGGCCAACGGCTATGGCCGCATCGTCAATGTGGCCTCGGTCGCGGGCAAGGAAGGCAATCCCAACGCCAGCGCCTATTCGGCGTCCAAGGCCGGCGTCATCGGCTTCACCAAGTCGCTGGGCAAGGAACTGGCCGGCAAGGGCGTCATCGCCAACAGCCTGACCCCCGCCACCTTCGAAAGCCCGATCCTGGCCCAGATGCCGCAAAGCCAGGTCGACTACATGCGCTCCAAGATTCCGATGGGCCGCCTGGGCGAGGTCGACGAGAGCGCCGCCATGGTCTGCTTTATGGCCTCGGAAGAATGCAGCTTCACCACCGCCTCGACGTTCGACACGTCCGGCGGACGCACGACGTACTAGGGCGCGTGCGGGTGGCTTCGGATCTTCGCATCGTCGACGGCCACGTCCACCTGTGGGACCTGTCGCGTGCGCGTTATGGCTGGCTTCAGGACGATCCCCTGCCGAACAATCCGGCAGGGGACATGAGCCCCATCGCCAACGCGAACTATCTGCTGGACGACTATCTGGCCGACACGGCCGGCTGGCGCGTGGACAAGATCGTCCACGTCGAGGCCGGCCAGCCGGTGGGCCAGCAGTTGGCCGAGACCGACTGGCTTCAGTCCCTGGCCGATGACCGCGGCTACCCGCACGCCATCGTCGCCGGCGCCGACCTGCTGGATCCCGACCTCGACGCCCTGCTGGAGGCCCACGCGGCCCGACCGAACGTGCGCGGCGTGCGCCAGATCCTCTGCTGGCACGAGGATCCGCTGAAGACCTATACCGACCGCGACCTGCTGCGCGATCCGCAGTGGGTCGAGGGGTTCGCCAAGCTGGCCCGCCATGGCCTGTCCTTCGACCTGCAGCTCTATTCGTCGCAGATGGCGACCGCCGCCATCGTCGCGGCGCGCAATCCCGACATCCCCATGATCGTCAATCACGCCGGCCTGCCGACCGACCGCAACGACCTCGGCATGGAACGCTGGCGGATCGGCCTACGCCTCTTGGCCGCCCAGCCCCAGGTCTCGATCAAGATCTCGGGCCTGGGCATCACAGACCGCGCCTGGACGCCCGACAGCATTCGCCCGACCGTTCTGGAATGCATCGACGCCTTCGGGATCGAGCGCGCCATGTTCGCCTCCGACTTCCCCGTCGAAAGCGTGCACGGAACCTTCGACGCCTTCTACTCCGCCTTCGACGCAATCACGGCCGACTTCTCGGCCGATGAGCGCGACCGCCTGTTCGCCGCCAACGCCGAGGCGATCTACCGCATCTAGCCCCCTTCCGCCGAAGCCGCGCAAAGACGGCTAGGCCCCGAGGACATCCAGGAGAGTATCCCATGGTCATCGAGACCGACGCCGCACACACCCCCGGAGGCCTCGATAAGCCCGCCGGTTCGCTCAAGGGCCCGCTGGCCTTCGCCATCGCCTGCTTCCTGATCTGGGGCCTGGCCTATGGCCTGCTGGACGTGCTGAACAAGCATTTCCAGGAGACGCTGAGCATCAGCCAGGCCGACAGCGCCTGGCTGCAGATCGCCTATTTCGGGGCCTATCTGCTGCTGTCGATCCCGGCGGGCATGCTGCTGCATGCGCGGGGCTACAAGTTCGGCATCGTGTCGGGCCTGGCGGTCACCGCTATCGGCGCACTGTTGTTCATCCCAGCGGCGGGCGCGGGCGCCTTCCTGCCCTTCGTCGGCTCGATGTTCGTCCTCGCCGCGGGCCTGTGCATCCTGGAGACCAGCGCCGACACCTACGTCAACGTGCTGGGCGATCCGGCCAAGGCGTCGCAGCGTCTGAACCTGGCCCAGTCGTTCAACGCCCTGGGCGTTTTCTTCGGCCCGCTGATCGGCGGTGCGGTCTTCTTCAGCCCGACGACGACCGAAGCCCTGGGCGGCGCGACGCGCTCGATCCAGATCGTCTATGGGCTGATCGCCGTCGGGGTGGTCCTGTTCGCCATCGCCGTCTGGCGCGCTCGCCTGCCCGAAACCGGCCTGTCGGACCACGGCGGCGCGGTAGCGGGCGACGCCCCCGCCCTGCCCCTGTCCAAACAGCCGCACTTCATCGCCGGCGTCATCACCCAGGCCCTCTACATCGGCGCCCAGGTCGGCATCGGCGCCTATTTCATCAATCTGGTGACCCACAACTGGCAGGGCCTGACCTCGCAGCAGGGCGCCTTCATGCTGTCTCTGGCGGCCATCGGCTATCTTGTCGGGCGCTTCTTCGCCACCGCCCTGTTGCTGAAGGTCAAGCCCCGCGTCCTGCTGACCACCTATGGCGTGATCAACGTGGTCCTGACGCTGGTCGTCGCCGCCGGCATCGACAAGGTCTCGCCCATCGCCCTGCTGGCCGTCTTCTTCTTCATGTCCACCATGTTCGCCACCATCTTCGCCCTGGGCACCACCGGCCTGGGCGCCGGAACCAAGAAGGCCTCGTCCCTGATGGTCATGGCCATCGGCGGCGGCGTGCTGCTGCCCTGGCCCATGGGCAAGGTCGCCGACCTCTACGGCGCCAACGTCGCCTTCCTGATGCCCGCCGTCTGCTTCGCCGTCGTCGCCTGGTACGGCTGGAAGGGCGCCGGCCTGGGACTGAAGAAGGACGCCGCCTGATGCGCCTGCGCACCGCCCTCCTCGTTTTCACCCTGCTCGCCGGTCCCACGGCCGCCTGTGCCCAGACCACCGCGCCCACCGCGGCCGTGGCGCCCGCCGCGCCGATTGACCGCCACGCCCTGGTCTCGCGTCACAATGTGACCCTGACCGCCATCGATCGACACGCGCCGATCATGCTGGGCAACGGCGACCTGGGCTTCACCGCCGACATCACCGGGCTTCAGACCTTTCCGGAACAGTATTCGGAGCTCGCGCCCCTGCTGACCATGGCCCAGTGGGCCTGGCACAGCTTTCCCAATCCGAACGGCTATACCGAGCAGGACGGCCTGATCGACGTGCCCGTGCCGGGTCGGGGCGAGCAGCCCTATGCCTGGATGAAGTCCTGGGCCGTGGCCGAGACCCAGCCCGCCTACACCTGGCTGCGGGCCAATCCACATCGGTTCTCGCTCAGTCGCATCGGCCTGATCTTCGCCGACGGCAAGCCGCTGGACTTCGCCAAGGTCGCCGACACGCGCCAGACGCTGGACCTGTGGTCCGGCGCCCTGACCAGCCGCTTCACCTATGACGGCCAGCCCGTCGAGGTCGTGACCCGCGTCCACCCGACGCTGGACATGGTCATGGTCGAGATCGCCTCACCTTTGGTGGCCGCCCAGGGCTTGGGCGTCCAGGTCCGCTATCCCGGCGTGAACCCGGCCATCAACCCTGACCCGACGACGTTCGAGGCCTCTGGCGCGCAAAGCCTGAACATCGTCGCCTACGACACGGGCGACGTCCACATCCGCCGCACCCTGGACGACAGCACCTATTATTCAGGCATCACCGCTTCCGGTAAGATCGAGCAGAGCGGCGCCGACGCCTTCCGCGTGGCCGCCGCTGGTCGCGACCGATTGACCGTCATGGTCCGTTTCGATCAGCAGGCCCAAACGCCAGCGACGCCCGCCTACAGCGCTGTCGCCCAGGCGACCACCGCACACTGGAACGGCTTCTGGACCCAGGGCGGCGCCGTCGATTTCACCGGCTCCACCGACCCTCGCGCGGCCGAGCTGGAGCGCCGCGTGATCCTGTCGCAATACCTGTCGGCCGTTAACGGCGGCGGCGAACTGCCCCCGCAGGAAGAGGGCCTGTTCTCCAACAGCTGGTACGGCAAGTTCCACCTGGAAATGCACCCCTGGCATTCCGGCTGGCAGGCCATGTGGGGCCATC
The DNA here is from genome assembly GCF_979258305.1 of Brevundimonas sp. AC546. NCBI lineage: Bacteria > Pseudomonadati > Pseudomonadota > Alphaproteobacteria > Caulobacterales > Caulobacteraceae > Brevundimonas > Brevundimonas sp. AC546. The sequence goes on along the minus strand of NZ_OZ409849.1, from coordinate 346,584 downwards.
CCGACATGCTGGAGCGCAGCCTGCCCTGGTATGTCGGCAATCTGGATCACGCCCGCGCCGAGGCCGCCCGCCACCATGTGAAGGGCGCCTGGTGGCCCAAGATGGTCGGGCCCGAGGGCCGCAACAGTCCCAGCCTAGTCTCGCCCTTCATCATGTGGCAGCAGCCGCACCCGATCCTCCTGGCCGAACTGGTCTGGCGCGCCGAGAAGGATCCGGCCGTGCTGGATCGATACGGCGAGGTGGTCGAGGCGACCGCCGACCTGCTGGCCTCCTGGCCCATCGAACACGACGGCCGCCTGAACCTGGGCGCGCCGATGATCCCGGCGCAGGAGAACTACGATCCCCTGACCACGGTGAACCCGACCTTCGAGGTCGAGTATTTCCGCTGGGCCCTGGAAACCGCGCAACAGTGGCGCGAACGCAAGGGCCAGGCCCGCCGCGCCGACTGGGATCAGGCCCTGGCCAGGATCGCGCCGCCGCCGATGAAGGACGGCCTGTATCTGCCGATCGAGAACCTGCCGGACTTCTGGGAGACGGCCATGTCGGACGCCTGCCGCAAGCACGCGGCGGCGGCCCAGTGCAAGAACCGCGACCACCCCTCCTTCCTGATGGCCTATGGCTTCATTCCTGGCGCGCGGATCGACCCCGCCGCCATGCGCCGCACCTTCGAGGCGGTGGAGCAGAACTGGGACGTGCGCCAGACCTGGGGCTGGGACTTCCCAATGATGGCCATGACCGCCGCCCGCATCGGCGAGCCGGACAAGGCCGTCGACTGGCTGTTCGCTGACCTGAAGAACAACCAGTGGGGCGTCACAGGCATGACCCCGCGCGTCCACCTGGACGAGCACGCGGACGAACTCGTCCCTGTCTCGGCCGGGGCAGGCGGCGTCAAGATGGCGGTCAATCCCGACGGTCCCGGCTATCGCCGCGCCGCCGAGACCTATTTCCCGTCCAACGGGTCGCTGCTGATGGCCGTCGGCCTGATGGCGGCGGGCTGGGACGGGTCCAGCGGCCACGCGCCCGGCTTTCCCAAGGACGGCTGGACCGTCCGGGTCGAAGGCCTGACGCCCGCGCCGTAATCAAGACAGAACCGAGAGGAACGCCCCCAATGACGACCTCCAGACGCACCGCCCTGAAGACCCTGTTTGCGGCGCCCGCCGTCGGCGCCTTCGCCACGACGACCGTTCAGGCCCGGCAGGCCGCGCCCGCAGCCCCGCCTGCGCCGGGCCAGATCCCGGTCTGGCCCGCGCCCAACACCGCCCCGCCCTCGACCCAGGAGACGCCGGTCGAGCGGCCGCGCTGGGACGGCCCGGTCCCGACCGAGTGGGTCGATCCGAAGACCGGCCACCGTATCCGCCGCGTCTCGCCCGATGACGGCGGCGGAAAGCCCTATTTCTACAAGAACATGTTCCTGCCGCCCAAGGCCGGCGCGCCCGACCTGATGGTCATCTCGACGCCCCAGGGCATCTCGACCGTCGATCTGGCGACCTGGACCGTCAGCGTTCTGGTCCCCGAGCACGACGCCGACCTGATGTTCACCGGCCGCAAGGGCCGCAACGTCTATTATTCGGTCACCGCGCCCGGCGACGGCCAGCTGATGGACCGCGCCAAAACCCTGTTCGTTATCGACGCCGACACCAAACAACGGCGCGAGATCGGCCGGATCCCCAACGGCCAGATCAACTCGGTCAACGCCGACGAGACCCTGCTGCTGGGCTTCGTCGCCTATGACAGCCAGCCGCTTCAGCCGACCGTGCCTGACCCCCGCAACCGCCGCTTCGACCAGGCCGAATACGAAGCCAACGGGCCGGACGGAAAGCCGCTGAACTTCGCCCGCGCCAAGGGCGTGCGGATGCTTCAGCGATGGGCCGCCCGCTACCCGATGGAAATCTTCGTCATCGACCTGGCGACGGGCGAGCGGCGCGTGATCCACAAGACCAACGAATGGATCGGACACACCCAGTTCTCGCCCACCGACCCGCAGCAGATCATCTTCTGCCACGAAGGCCCCTGGCACCGCGTGGACCGGATGTGGGCCATCCGCGCTGACGGCACGGGTCTGAGAAAGACCCACCAGCGGACGATGAACTTCGAGATCTTCGGACATGAATGGTTCAGCCCCGACGGCAAACAAGTCCTCTATGACCTGCAGACCCCGCGCGGACAGGTCTTCTGGGTCGCCTCGGTCGATCTGGAAACGGGCCGTCGGGTCTATCGTCGGGTTGAGCAAAACGATTGGTCCGTCCACTACAACGTCTCGCCGGATGGCAGCCTGTTCGCCGGCGACGGCGGCGATGGCGACATGGTCGCCCATGCGCCGGACGGCAAATGGATCGTCCTGCTGCGTCCCGAACCGATCGTCGATGCCGATCCGTCCAGCGACAAGGACGACCAGATCTTCGTCGAGTATCTGCGCTCGGAGCGGCTGGTGGACCTGTCGAACCACGACTACCGGCTGGAGCCGAATCTGACCTTCACGCCGGACGCCAAATGGATCGTCTTCGTTTCGAACATGCACGGCGCCAATCACGTCTATGCCGTCGAAGTCGAACGCCGCGCCTAGAAACATCGACAATCTGTCGAGGCCCCCGGCCTGAATTATCGAGGTTTTGTCGAGACTTTTATCTCAATTGTCTTGGTTCCGATTCAGGCCGGTTGCAAAATGCGGGAAGCTGTTGCAATAAACGGCACGTCGCCAATCCAACTATGCGCGACAGCATACCAAAAAATGACACCGGTGCCAGATTGACGCCGGGATGGGGAGAGAACGAATGCGACGGACCAACACCCGGACTCTGTGCGCCGTTGGCGTATCCCTGGCGGCCCTGATGGGCGCCTCGTCGGCGCTGGCGCAGACCGCCCCAGTCGCCGAGCCGACGGTTGAAGATGCAGCTCAGGACGCGACCGTCGTCGACGAAATCGTCGTCACCGGTTTCCGCTCCAGCCTTCAGCAGGCCCTGAACATCAAGCGCCAGGAAGCCGGCGCCGTCGACGCCATCTTCGCTGAAGACATCGCCGACTTCCCCGACCAGAATTTGGCCGAGGCCATCCAGCGCCTGCCCGGCGTGACCATCGACCGCGAGAACGGCCAAGGCCGCAGGATTTCGGTGCGCGGTCTCGGGGCCGACTTCACCCGTGTCCGGATCAATGGTTTGGAGGCTCAGGCGGCCTATGGCGGCAGCCGCGACCGCGGCTTCGACTTCTCCATGTTCGCGTCCGAACTGTTCAACAGCATCAAGGTCCGCAAGACCCAGTCGGCCGAGATCGAAGAAGGCTCACTGGGCGCCACCGTCGACCTACAGACCGGTCGTCCCCTGGACTTCAGCGGCAGCGGCTTCAACTCCGCGCTGTCGGTCCAGGGCTCCTACAACGACCTGTCCGAAAAGACTGTCCCCCGCGTGGCTGGCCTGCTGAGCTGGTCGAACGACAGCCGCACCTTCGGGGCGCTGGTCTCGGTCGCTTACTCCGAACGCGCGCCGATCAGCGAGAGCTTCAACACGACACGTTGGCAGGCAGGTGATCCGTCGCTGGCCTATGGCGCCGGCAACAACTTCGCCGGCTGCATTCCCTGCACCACGACCGGGCAGCGCACCGAGTTGCTGAATGCCTTCTACCCGCGCATCCCCCGCTACACCTTCGGCACATTCAACGAAGACCGTCTGGGTATCACGACGTCTCTGCAATGGCGCCCCACCGACCGGACTGAGGTCGTGCTGGACCTGCTGTGGTCGCGCTTCAACATCGAGGCCGAAAGCCCCAATATCGAGGCTATCAGCTTCAGCCGCGCTGCAGGCGGCGTGCGCGACACTGTCGTTCGCGACTATGAGATCGATGCCGATAAGAACGTTATCTCCTACGGCGTGTTCGACGGTGTCGACATCCGTTCCGAGAACGGCTTCACCCGCGACGAAAGCAACTTCTATCAGGCGTCGCTGAACCTGCGTCACGAGTTCACCGACCGCCTGCGCGGCACGGCGAAGATCGGCGCGAACAAGTCGGAAGCGCGTACGCCTCAGTCGTTCGCCTACATGTTCGACGCCAACGATCAGAACGGCTTCACTTACGACTTCCGGGGCGATGATCGCCTGCCGATGATCAACTACGGCTTCGACGTCACGTCGGGTTCGCGCTTCACCCTGACCGAGCGCCGCAAGAGCACGGGCGGGGCCAACTTCGAGAACGCCGTCTTCGCGGGCAATCTCGAATACGACTACACGCCGGACTTCACGATCAAGGCCGGCGGCGAATATCGTACCTACGGCTTCGACACCTTCGGCATGCAGCAGGCCGTATCCGTCCTGTCGGGCGCGGACCGGGTCGTGGGCGTCGACGCCCTGGGCAAGATCGTCAGCATCGACGGCAAGCTGGACATCCCGTCGGGATCGAACCTGAACTACATCGTTCCCGACATCTGGAAGATCAACGAGTTCCTCAGCGTCTTCGACGATGCGCTGGTGCCGACCTACAACGGCATTCGCGAAGTCGAGGAGACGGACAAGGGTCTGTTCGTCCAGGCCGACTTCAACACCCAAATCCTGGGGATGACAGTTCGCGGCAACGCCGGCATTCGTCGCGCGATCACCGAGACGACGTCCAAGGGCTTCCTGAACACCGACTACGTCACGGTGGAAAACGAGTATGCGGACACCCTGCCCTCGTTCAACCTGGCCATCGAACCGCGCGACGACGTCGTCATCCGCATCGGCGCCGCCAAGGTGATGTCGCGCCCCGCGCTGGGCGACCTGACCCCTGGTGGCAGCCTGTCCACCCCAACGCGTCGCGTGTCCTATGGCAACCCGCTGCTGGAACCCTTCCGCGCCACCAACTTCGACGTGGCAGCCGAGTGGTATTTCCAGAACGAGGGCCTGCTAGCGGCTGCGGTCTTCTACAAGGAGATCGACAGCTTCATCACCACGATCACCGACGTGGTGCCGTGGCGCAGCCTGGGTCTCGACGACAGCCTGCTGGCCGGCACGCCCGCCTCGCCGGACGAAGACTTCGAGGTCACTCGCAAGGTCAACGGCGACGGCGGCTCGCTGCACGGACTGGAAATCCAGTACCAGCAGCCCTTCACCTTCCTGCCCGGCTTCTGGTCGAACTTCGGCTTCATCGGCAACTACACCTATGTCACCTCCGAGGTGACCTATGGCGACGGCCGCAAGGGGCCGCTGACGAACCAGTCGAAGAACGCCTTCAACACGACCCTGTACTACGAGGTCGATGGCTTCCAGGCGCGGGTCTCGGCGGCCTATCGCAGCGGCTACCTGTTGTCCTTCCCGGGCGGCAACGGCAACACGGAAGAAGGCGTCAACGACACCGTCAACTTCGACGCCTCCATGTCCTATGACATCACCGACAGCCTGACCTTCTCTCTGGAAGCTCTGAACCTGTCCGACGAGTTCAACGACCGCTACGTCGATGTGACGGACCGCGTCTCGAACTACCGCCATACCGGCCGAGAGATCGCCGTGGGATTGCGCTGGAAGTACTGATCTTCCCTCCCTGACGCTTCTAGCGCGATAGACTAAAGGCCCGGAGCGAACCGCTCCGGGCCTTCTTTTTGTTCGGTGCTGAAGGTTTGCGGGCGGGGGTCAGGCGACCCGTGGGCGCAGGCCGGTGACGCCCGTCGAGTCCGTCACCTTGGGGCCCTTGCCGTCCAGGGTGTCGATGTTGCAGTCGCGGAAGCGCCAGTTTTCGGCGTTGGCGATGGCGCCTGCGTCCTGCACGTCCCAGTCCAGCCGTTCGAATGTGAAGTCCTTCAGCGGCGCCTCGGGATAGGCGGCGGCCGCAAAGCCGACCTTGCCGCCGACGGCCTTGATGTTCGACAGGCGAACGTCGTGGATGCGGGGGATGCCCTGTTCGCGCGGAACCGGCGTGGCCAGGGCGCGCCAATAGTCGGGGATATCGGCGACGCCCGCCGGGATCTGGGCGTAGCTGTAGTTCGGATACCAGTTCAGATTGACCTGCATCAGCGTCCGCACGTCCTGCAGATGGATGTCGCGCAGGCGGATGTTGGAAATCACGCCGCCGCGCGTATGGCCCGACTTGAAGAAGATGCCGAGCGGCACCGGATACTCGATCCTCAGGCCCGACACCTCGATGTCGTCGAAACCGCCCGAGGTCTCCGAGCCGAACGTCATGCCGGCCAGAGCGTCGCGGACGATGCAGTCGCGGATCTTCACCTGACGACACGGACGGGCGACGCGCAGCCCATCCCAGTCGCGGCCGGCCTTGATGCAGATGGCGTCGTCGTTGACCGACAGGTCGCAACGCTCGACCAGCACCCGCTCGGACGAGTCGATGTCTATCCCGTCCGTCGAGGGGCCTCGGCCGCCCAGGTTGTTGCGGATGATCAGATCGGCGACCTTCACATCGCGCGAATAGCAGATGTGGACGGTCCAGAAGCCCGATCGCGCCAGGTTCAGGCCTGAAACCTCGACCTGTTGCGAATCATAGACGTGGATCAGGCGGGGACGACGACAATCGTAGTCGGCCGCCCAGCGCAGATCGCGCGGGTCGTAGTCACGACGCATGGCCCAATAGGAGTCCCAGAAGACCTTGCCGTCGCCATCGACCAGGCCCTCGCCGGTGATCTTGGCGTTCTGCTGCTGATAGATGTTCAGCAGGGCGGCGGGCCAATCCATCTCCACCCCGGCGACGCGGGTGCGGACCATCGGATAGGCGGCGATGTCCTGAAGACCCCGGACGGTCGCGCCACGGCCGATCGACAGGGTCACGCCCGACTTCACAAACAGCGACCCGGACAGATAGAGGCCAGGTTTCAGCACCACCACGCCCCCACCCTGCCCCGCCGCCGCGTCGATGGCGGCCTGGATCGGGCGGGTGTTGATCGTCACGCCATCGCCGACCGCGCCATAGTCGGCGGCGTCGAAGGTGCGACCGACCGACTGGGCGAAGGCGGGCGCGGCTGAAGCCAGTGCCCCGGTCAGGCCGAGTTGAAGCAGGGAGCGACGATGCATGAGCGTTTTCCTTCGCCGCCTGCGCGGCGTCTCACATTATGCTTATCCATCCCACGATAGTGGGCAAGCCGTGAGACGCAAGCGCCCGCGTGTCGCAGTCGTCAGAGATAGGCCCCCACCTGCCAGGGCACGAACTCGTTGTCCCCGACGCCCAGGGCCTCGGACTTGGACGGTTCGCCCGAGGCGACGTCCAGCATCTTCTGGAAGATGACGGCGCCCACCTCGGCCATCGGGGTCCCGGTCAGGACGGGCGAGGCGTCGATGTCCATGTCCCCGTCCATCCAGTTCGCCAGTTTGGCGTTGGAGGCGACCTTGATCGACGGGGCGGGCTTGGCGCCGAAGACCGAACCCCGGCCCGTGGTGAAGACGATCAGATTGGCGCCCGAGGCGATCTGGCCCGTGGCCGAGCACGGGTCGTAACCGGGGCTGTCCATGAAGCTGAGCCCCTTGGCCTGCAGCGGTTCGGCATAGCCGATCACGTCGTTCAGGGGGGTCGAACCGGACTTGGCCACCGCCCCCAAAGACTTCTCCAGGATGGTGGTCAGGCCGCCCTTCAGATTGCCGGGCGACGGATTGTTGTTCAGCTCCATCTGATGGCGGTCGGCATAGTCGCGCCACCACGCCAGACGCGCGTTCAGCTTGTCCGCCACGTCCTGCGACGCCGCACGCCGCAGCAGCAGGTGTTCGGCGCCCCAGATCTCGGGCGTTTCCGACAACATGGCAGAGCCGCCGTGTGCGACCAGCAGGTCCACCGCCGCGCCCAGGGCCGGGTTGGCGGTGACGCCAGACCAACCGTCCGAGCCGCCGCATTGCAGGCCGACGGTCAGATGCGAGGCCGACACGGGTTGGCGCTGGACCTGCGCGGCCTCTTCCAGCAGTTCGCGCACGACCTCGGTCCCGGCCTCGATAGCGCGGGCGGTGCCGCCGGCCTCCTGGATGGTCAGGGCGCGCAGATGCGGGCCGGATTGAAGGCCTTCGTTGGCCAGCCAGGCGGGGATCTGGTTGGCCTCGCATCCCAGGCCCACGATCAGGATCGAATGGAAGTTCGGATGTCTCGCGTAGCCCGCAAGAGTCCGCTGCAGCAGGGTCACGTCGCTGGACAGCGACGACCCGCCGCATCCGCCCTGATGGGTGAAGGCGACCACCCCATCGACGCCTGCGGGCAGACTGGAATCCGGGAAGGCGTCGGCGATACGGCGCGCAACGGTGGCCGAACAGTTCACGCTGGTCAGGACGCCGATATAGTTGCGGGTGCCGACCCGGCCGTCCGGGCGAACGATGCCGTTGAAGGTCGCGCCCGATAACGGCGCGGGCGGACGCACGTCGGCGCCGACCTCAGCCTCACGCCCGTCCTCGGCCATGGCCAGGTTGTGGACGTGGACGTGATCCCCGGCCGCGATGGCGGTCCTGGCGCGGCCGATGACCTGACCGTAGCGGCGGACCAGACCGCCCTCCTCCACCGCATGGCGAGCGATCTTGTGCCCGGTGGCGATGTCGGCGCGCGCCGGCGCGTCCAGACCGTCGGGCGTGTCGCCTGTCACGATGTCGTCCAGGGCGATGGCGACATCGTCGGCGGGGTTAAGGATCAGGACGCGAGACATGGACTACTCCGCGACCAGACGCGCGGCCTCGACCGCGCCGTTCTGGCTGAGCGACAGATAGGCGCCCGTGACCGCGACCGCGAACCGGTCGTCGGCGGCGAGCGCGGGCGGGAAGACGGCGGACAGGCTCAGCAAGGCCGAAACCCGCGCCTGGTCGTCAGCGGCGCCGGCCAGCAGTTCGGCGGTTTTCGACGCCAGCGGATCGTCGACGACGACGATCTCGCCGCCTTCGGTCACACCCGACTGCCATTTCATCCAGGCTGCGACGCCCAGCGCCATGGCCGCGATGTCCAGCCCCGCCGCCAGACGCTCCGCGGCGCCGGTCAGCAGGCGTTGGGGCAGTTTCTGCGAACCGTCCATGGCGATCTGACGCGTGCGGTGCATCAGGGCGGAGTTGGAGAACCGGGCCATCAACTCGTCGCGATAGGCGGGAATATCCAGACCCGGCGGCGGGTTCAGCGTCGTCTGGGCCTCGTCCCACAGGGCCTCGACATAGGCGCGGAAGGCGGGAACCGCGACGGCCTCGTGGACATGCTCATGCCCCGACAGGGCGCCCAGATAGGCGATGGCCGAATGGGCGCCGTTCAGCAGACGCAGCTTGGCGTCCTCCCACGGTTCGACCGCGTCGGTCAGTTGCACACCGAGCGCGGCGAAGTCCGGACGTTCGCCGGCGAACCGATCCTCGATCACCCACTGGGTGAAGGGTTCGGCCTTGACCATGCCCTGGTCCTCGACGCCGAGACGGGCGGTCAGGCGGGCGATGTCGTCGGGGATGGTCGCCGGAACGATCCGGTCGATCATGGTCTGGGGGAAGGCGCCCTCGGCCTCGATCCAGTCGGCTAGGCCAGATCCCTCAGAGTTGGGGTCGATGTGACGCGCCATGGCGATGACGCCGGCGCGGATGCGCTTGCCGTTGTGGGGGATGTTGTCGCAACTGATGACGGTGAAGGGCTTCAACCCCGCCGCCTTCCTCGCCCGCAGCGCCGCGACGATGAAGCCGGGCGCCGTGCGAGGCGCGGTGATGTCCGCAAGATCGGCGGCGACATCCGCGTCGTCCAGCAGCAGGTCGCCCGTCGCCGAGTCGAGGCGATAGCCCTTCTCGGTCACGGTTAGGGTGACGATGTGGACATCCGCGTCGGCCATGGCCGCGACCAGGGCGGCGGGATCTTCTGGCCCGACCAGAACGCCGCGAGCGGCGCCGATGACGCGCAGATGCTCGTCCGATCCGTCGCGGACGACCAGGGTGTAGAGCCCGTCCTGCAAGTTCAACTGGTCCCGCACGCCGGGCGACCGGAGAGAGGCGCCCACCACCCCCCAGCGCAGATCGCCGCTCGCCAGCGCATCGTCGAACACGACCGCCTGGTGGGCGCGGTGGAAAGCGCCGATGCCCAGATGGACCACGCCGGTCTTCACCTGTGCGCGGTCGTAACCGGGAACGGCGACCTCGTCGGGCAGGCCGTTCAGGGCCGCTTGGTTCAGCCTGCTCACAGCTTGTAGGCCGCCTTCACCAGACCATACGTCAGGGCGTGGGCCAGTTCGTGGGCCTCGTCCTCTTCCATCCGGTGTTCGACCACCAGCTTGGCCAGGAAGCCGCAGTCCATGCGACGTGCCACGTCATGGCGCGCCGGGATCGACAGGAAAGCGCGGGTGTCGTCGTTGAAGCCGACGGTGTTGTAGAAGCCGGCCGTCTCGGTGACCTGTTCGCGGAAGCGACGCATGCCCTCGGGACTGTCGTGGAACCACCAGCTGGGGCCCAGCTTCAGCGCCGGATAGTGGCCGGCCAGGGGCGCCAGTTCGCGGCTGTAGCTGGTCTCGTCCAGGGTGAAGAGGATCAGGGTCAGGCGCGTGTCTGACCCGAACCGGTCCAGCAGCGGCTTCAGCGCCCGGACGTAATCGGTCTGGGTCGGGATGTCGCAACCCTTGTCGCGGCCAAAGCGGTTGAAAACGGTGGCCGAGTGGTTGCGGAAACTGCCGGGGTGCAATTGCATCACCAAGCCGTCTTCCACTGACATGGCGGCCATTTCAGTCAGCATCTGCCCCCGGAACAGTTCGGCGTCGGCGGCGCTGGCGGGCGCCGTCGAGACGCGGCGGAACAGGGCCTCGGCGTCGGCCTTGGACAGGTCGGCGGTGAAGGCGGTCGGGTGACCGTGATCGGTCGAGGTGGCGCCCATCTCGATGAAGACCGCACGGCGGTCGCGCAGCGCCTGCAGATAGCCGCCCCACGACAGGGTATCGCGGCCGGTCTGCTCAGCCAGGATCTTCAGATTGTCGCGGAAGCCCTCATAGTCGGGGTCCAGCACCGGGTCGGGGCGATAGGCGGTCAGCACCCGCCCCTTCCAGCCCGAGGCCGCAATGGCCTTGTGGTGTTCCAGCGTGTCGAGCGGGCTCTCGGTCGTGGTCAGGACCTCGATATTGTAGCGGTCGAACAGGGCGCGGGGCCTGAAGGCGTCGGTCTGCAGCGCCGCGTCGATGATGTCGTAGTAGTGATCCGCCGTCTCGGCCGACAGGCGCACGTCTATGCCGAAGGCCTCGGCATAGACCCAGTCATGCCACAGGCGCGACGGCGTGCCGCGGAACAGGTGATAGTTTTCGGCGAACCGACGCCAGATCTTGCGCGGATCGGTCTCGACCGGACCGCCGTCGGCGCGCGGAACCCCCAGATCCTCCATCGCCATCCCCTGCGAATGCAGCATGCGGAAGACATAGTGGTCGGGCGTGATCAGCAGTTCGGCCGGATTGGGGAAGGGCTGGTTCAGCGCGAACCAGCTGGGGTCTGTATGGCCGTGCGGGCTGATGATCGGCAGGCCCTTGATCTCGGCATACAGGCGACGCGCGACCGTGCGGGTGTCGGCGTCGGCCGGAAACAGGCGGTCGGGATTGAGCTTGAGCGGATGAGCCATGACGTCCTTCACTGTTCCTCGATGCGGAGACGTTGGATCGCCTCACGAGTCTGATCTCACCAGATACAATGTCGCATCGGAAAAGACACCGGTTACCTTGGCGAGAAGCGATGTCCATCTTATGGTACTAGAAAGCAAATAATGGAAGGCGTCGCCTGTCGGCGCTTCGGAGGATGTATGGCGTACCGTTCGTTCGCAGGCCTGACGGCCGTTTTGATGGCGACAACCTTGCTGGTCAGCCCGACGGCGGCGCAGACCGCCCTGCCCCCCGGCGTCGAAACCGCCTGGCTGGAGCCGACCCCGAGGCCGGCGCTGAATGCCGATCCGACCCGCCTGCCCTCGCGCGCCGAGGCCCTGGCCGCCGCCGAATATGTCACGACGTCGCAGATCGCGGCCATGGCGAGCGAGCCACTCGCTCTGTCGACCGGCAGCAATCTGACGCAGATGTCGTCCAACTGGGTGGCCGCCACCTTCTATGTCGGGGCGGCGCGTCTGGCGCGTGTGTCGGATGATCCCGAGACCCTGCGGTTCCTGACCGCCGTGGCCGAACACTATAATTACAGCGTGCGCGGCGCCCGGTCGGGGCCGACCATGCTGAACGCCGACGATATCGCCATCGGCGACCTGTACGAGGAACTCTACGCCCGACGTCGTCAGGAAGGCCTGCTGATGCCCCTGCGCCAGCGGCTGGACTGGCAGGTTCCGCACCTGAACCGCTCGGTCGAGACCCCGGCCCTGGTCTGGTGGTGGGCCGACGCCCTGTTCATGGCCCCACCGGTGCTGGCGCGGATGTCGGCCCTGACCGGCGATCCCAAATATCTGACGGCGGCCGACCGGGAATGGCGACGCACGGCCGAGCATCTGTGGGTCCCCGAAGAGCGGCTGTTCTTGCGCGACGAACGGTTCAAGGAACGCAAGGAGGCGAACGGCGCCGCCATCTACTGGTCGCGAGCCAACGCCTGGACCATGGCGGGTCTGGCGCGGTGGCTGGAGAGCCTGCCCGCCGATCATGCGAACCGGGCCTATTACGTCGATCTGTTTCAGAAGCTGTCGAGCCGGATACTGGAACTGCAGCAGGACGACGGCCTGTGGCGCGCCAGCCTGTTGGCGCCTGAGGTCTATCCCGAGGCCGAGACCTCGGGGTCGGGCTTCTATGTCTATGGCCTGGCGTGGGGCATCAACCACGGCCTGCTGGATCGCGAGACCTATCTTCCGGCGGTGACCAAGGGCTGGGCGGCGCTGAACCGCCATGTCCTGCCCAGCGGCCTGATCGGCGCGGCGCAGAAGACCGGCGACCAACCCGTCTCGACCAAGCCTGAGGAAACCGGCCTCTACGCCACCGGCGCCTATGTGCTGGCAGGGCTGGAAGTCGCGGACCTGAACGGCCCGGCCCAGGCCCTGCCCCAGGCCGAGCCTGAGCGCGACACGCCCGAGGTCATCGCCGCCACGACGCCGACGCCTCCGGCGCCCGTCACCGTCGTCGGCGAAGAGGAACTGCGTCGCCGCGCCGACGAGATGCGCGCCACCGCCGCCCTGTCCTATGATCCAGCCGGATTGAACCGACCCTCGACCATCGAGCGCCTGACGCCGCCGACGGCCGAAGAACAACGCCCGCGCGCCGTCGCCCGTTTCGCGCCGGATCGGTTCGACGACCTGCTCTGGGAGAACGACCGCGTCGCCCACCGCATCTATGGCCCGGCGCTGGAAGGTCGCGAGCCGCCGTCGGGATCGGGTATCGACGTCTGGGCCAAGCGCGTCCGCTACCCCTTCATGGACCGACAGCTCAAGTTCCCCAACTATCATACCGACCGGGGCGAGGGCCTGGACTACTACGATGTCGGTCGCGGTCGCGGCGCAGGCGGCCTGGGCGTCTGGCAGGACAACAAGCTGTGGACCAGCCGCAACTTCAAGACCTATCGCATTGAAGAGACAGGCGGAGACGAGGCGCGCTTCAGCGTCGATTACGCCCCCTGGCCCGTCGATGTGAACCGCCGGGTGTGGGAGACGCGCGACTTCTCCCTGCCGATGGGGTCCAACTTCACTCGCATGACCTCGACACTGAACTCGGACAGCACCGAGCCCCTGATCGTCGGTATCGGCATCACCCGGCGCACCAATGACCACGGCTCCAGCTTCGTCACCCGCGACGCCGCCAACGGCCGCCTGATGTTCTGGGAGCCGGAAAACCCCGAGCACGGCAGTATCGGCGTCGCCATTCTGGTCGATCCGGCCATGGTCGAAGGCTTTACGCAGGACGCCGACAACTATCTGATCCTGCTGCGCGTCACGCCGGGCCAGCCCTTCACCTACTATATGGGATCGGCCTGGGACGGCGGCCTGGACTTCAAGACCCGCGAGGCCTGGGAAAGCTTCGTCGCCGCCTATACGCCGCCGGTTCCCTGGCGCTGAAGGCCGATTTGTCCGCCCGGGACGCAAGCCCGTCTTGCGTCCCGGCGCGAGGCTGGACATAAGGGCCGAACACCGCACACGCGGGCCGGCTTAGCTCAGTTGGTAGAGCGCCAGTTTTGTAAACTGGATGTCGCGGGTTCGATTCCTGCAGCCGGCACCATCTCTATGCGACCATCGGGGACATGGCCGACACAACCAACAAGCTGGGCCACAAGATCGGTGCGCGCGGTGGGAGAACCCGCCAGGCGATCCTCGACGCGACCCAACGCCTGTTGAACGAGCGGCATTATGGCGAAATTCGCGTCGCCGACCTGGCCTCGGCCGCCGGTGTGTCACCGTCGAATTTCTACACCTATTTCAAGACGGTCGAAGAGCCTGTTCTGGCGCTGTGCGAAGTTGCAGCCACCGATTTCCAGGGCCTGGCGGCGCATTTCCAGGCCGACTGGCCGGGCGACAAGGCTTTCGCCATCGCCCGCGCCTTCATCCTGGACGTAATGGCGATCTGGCGAAGCCACGGCCAGGTGCTACGGGTCGAGCATATGCTGGCGGACAATGGCGACGTGGCCTTCGTCGAGAGCCGGGTGCGCCGCCTGCGCCGCCTGCACCTGGCCATCGAACGCCGCGTGGCCCAGGCCCACGCCAGCGGCCTGCACCCCAAGGATTACAATCCGCGCCTGGCCTCCTACCAGATCGCCTCAATCGCGGAATCGACGGCGGCCAGTTTCGACCTGCTGCGCCGCGCCGACACGCCGGAAGCCATTCTGGACACGGCGGCCATCATCATCGTCAAGCTGACGACAGGGCGTTAGAGCCCCAGCGGGCCGTAGAGCCAGGTCAGCCAGGTCCCCACGGCCAGGAAGACGCCGAACGGCAACTTCTCCGTCGGGCTGACCGTGCGCCGCACCACCAGCATCCCGAACACCAGGCTGAGCCCCACGGCGCAGGCCCACAGCAACACGCTGGGCAGACCCATCCACCCGACCCAGGCCCCTGCCCCGGCGAACAGGAACGGGTCGCCCCCACCTAGCCCCTGCCGCTTGCGGACCGCCTGATAAAGCCAGCCCACCAGCCACAGGCCGCCGAACCCGACCACCGCCCCGATCAGATGCGACAGGGCCAGGTCCCAGCCGATGATCGCCGCCGCCGCCAATCCCGTCGCGACCAGAGGCCAGGTCAGGATGTCGGGCAGCCAGAAGTTCTCGCCGTCGATGATGGCGATCAGCAGCAACTGCCAGCCCAGGACTGCGGTCACCCCCGCCATCAGCCACGAGGCGCCGCTGAGACCCGCCCAGACGCCGATGGCCGCCGCGGCCAGCTCGATCAGCGGATAGCGTTGGGAAATGCGGGTCTGGCACCGTGCGCAACGGCCGCGCAGGGCCAGCCAGCTGAACAGCGGAACCAGCTCCCATGAGCGTAAAGGCTGGTCACAGCCCCGGCATCGCGAGCGGGCGACGACGATGTCCTCGTCACGCGGCAGGCGCACGCTGACGGCGGCGATGAAACTGCCGAAAATCAGGCCCAGCCCGCCCATGACGGCGGCGGCGATCACAAGGTGCATCAAGACGTCCAGATAGGAGCGAACCGCCTTGGCTTAGAGCATGATCGTTTCTTGAGGAACCGCTTCGCGGCTCCGACAGAAGCGTGAATCATGCTCTCGCATTAAGCAGGAGCCTGATTCACGGCATCGGCGAAATCGCGACGCGATTTCTCTTCAACCGATCAGGCTCCGCCGCCCCCGAGAGCCACCGCCACATGATAGGTCACCAGCGACGCCAGATAGGCCAGACCGAACATGTAGCCGATCATGATCCAGGTCCATTTCAGCGAGTTGGTCTCGCGCCGCACCACGCCCAGAGTGGCCACGCACTGGGGCGCGAAGATGTACCAGGCCAGGAAGGACAGCGCCGTCGCCAGCGACCAGTGCGAGGCCAGGGTCGTAGCCAGAAGTCCGGTCGCATTCTCGGCGTCCGCGATGGCGTAGGTGGTGCCCAGCGCCGCCACCGCGACCTCGCGCGCCGCCATGCCGGGGATCAGGGCGATGACCATCTGCCAGTTGAAGCCGATGGGAGCGAAGATCGGCTCCAGCGCCCGGCCCAACATGCCCGCGAACGAATAGTCGATGGCAGGCAGGGTCGCGTTCTCGGGCGGATATGGGAAGGTCGCCAGCACCCAAAGGATGATCACCGCCGGCAGGATGATCCGGCCGGCGCGATTCAGGAAGATCTTGGCCCGGAGCCACAGATTGAAGCCCACGCTCTTCAGGTCCGGCGTCTTGTAGGTCGGCAGCTCCATCATGAAGGGCTCGACCGCGCCGCGCCAGAACACCTTGCGGATTACGAGTGACACGAGAAGCGCGCTGACGATGCCGGCGGCGTAGAGGCCGAACATCACCAGCCCCTGCAGATTGGCGAAGCCCCAGACCGTTTCGTTGGGAATGAAGGCGGCGATGATCAGCGTATAGACCGGGATCCGCGCCGAGCAGGTCATCAAGGGCGCGACCAGAATGGTGGTCAGGCGGTCACGCTTGGAATCGATCACCCGCGCCGCCATCACGCCGGGAATGGCGCAGGCGAAGCTGGAGAGCAGCGGGATGAAGGCGCGGCCGTGCAGCCCCGCCCCGCCCATGATCTTGTCCATCAGGAAGGCCGCGCGGGC
Source organism: Brevundimonas sp. AC546 (assembly GCF_979258305.1). NCBI lineage: Bacteria > Pseudomonadati > Pseudomonadota > Alphaproteobacteria > Caulobacterales > Caulobacteraceae > Brevundimonas > Brevundimonas sp. AC546. The sequence goes on along the minus strand of NZ_OZ409849.1, from coordinate 330,039 downwards.
CATATAGCCGAAGTCTTCGAGCGCAATGATGAACAGGAACAGGATCAGAATCTGCGGCAGGAAGACCAGCACGCTGCCGACGCCGGAAATGATCCCGTCCACGATCAGGCTTTGCAACAGACCATCAGGCAAAACCGTCGCGACCAAACCGCCCAGCCAGCCGATGCCGGCCTCGATGCCGTCCATCAGGGGCGCGGCCCAGCTGAACACGGCCTGGAACATGACGAACAGCAGGGCCATCAGGATCAGCAGCCCGCCCACCGGATGCAGCAGGACGGCGTCGATCTTGCCGGTCAGGGTGTCGGGCCGCTCGGGCGGGCGGACACAGGCCTTCATGATCCGCTCGGCCTCGCGTGCGGCGGTGCGCAGTTCGGCGGCGTCCGGGCTATGCCATTGGCTTTCAGTCACGGCGGCGACGGCGGCCTGATCCTCGATGGCGACGATCAGATCGTCGATGCCGCGCTTGCGCGTGGCGACCGTTGTGATGATCGGCACGCCCAGTTCGGCGCCCAGCTTCTCAAGGTCGATCCGCAGGCCCTGACGCTGGGCGATGTCGTACATGTTCAGCGCCAGAACCATGGGCCGGCCGACGGCCTTCAGCTCCAGGATCAGGCGCAGGACCAGGCGCAGGTTGGTGGCGTCGGCGACGCAGACCACCACGTCGGGCGGCGTCTCTCCGGCCAGACGCCCCAGGACGGCGTCGCGCGTGACTTCCTCGTCCGGGCTGCGGGCGCGCAGGGAATAGGTGCCGGGCAGGTCCAGCACCGACATCGTGCGGCCCGAGGCGGCGCGGATCAGGCCTTCCTTGCGCTCCACCGTGACGCCGGCGTAGTTGGCGACCTTCTGATGGGCGCCTGTCAGGGCGTTGAACAGGGCCGTCTTGCCGCTGTTGGGATTGCCGACAAGCGCGACGCGGGCGGTCTTCAGGGCGATGTCCATCAGGCGGCGTCCAGCTTAATCGTCAGGCTCTCGGCCTCATGCCGACGCAGGGCCACGCGCATGTCGTCCACCTTCATGGCGATGGGGTCCTGGCCGAACAGGCCTTCGTGCAGCAGCTCGATCTGCGCGCCTTCAACGAAGCCCAGTTCGAGCAGGCGGCGTTCCAGCTCGACCGCCTCTCCCTGGTGATGACAATGGGCGCCCACCTGGACGATGACGCCGCGATCGCCGCGTCGGGCCTGGCTCAGCTTGATGGTATCGGTCAATTCTACGCTCGCACGGGCGAGGCCGCTCCCCGGCGGCTCCGCGTTTCTTTGACACTGATTATCAGGTGCGAGCCCCCCGCGTCCAGCAGGACAGCTTGACCAATTGCCGCGCCGACGCATTGCGCTATCACAGGCTGAACAGGAGCCGTCATGACCCGTTTCGCCCTCGCCGCCCCGCTTCTTCTGGTCCTCGCCGCCTGCGGCCAGGGCGAGCCGTCCTCGACGACACCGGCCAAGCCTGTTCACGTCCTGACGGAGACGGAGAAGGCGACCCTGCTGGCCTCCCTGCCCGCCCCCTACAACGCCGGCGATCTGGAAAATGGCCGTCGCGCCTTCGCGCGCTGCCGCTCGTGTCACACCATCGGCGAGGGCGGCGCGGACATGACAGGGCCGAACCTGCATGGCGTGTTTGGGCGCGAGGCCGGCGCGAGGCCGCGCTACAGCTATTCCAACGCCCTGCGGAATGCGAACTTCGTCTGGGACGCCGAAAAGCTGGATCACTGGCTGCAGAACCCGCGCGGCTTCCTGCCCGGCAACAAGATGACCTTCCCCGGCCTGCCCGACGCCACGGACCGTCGCGACGTCATCGCCTTCCTGAAGGTGGAGACGGGCTACAAGCCGGAGCCGGCGCCCGCCTCCTGATCCATCAGCCTTCCGGCAGTTCCTTGGGTCCGCCTTCGCGCATTTCCTGAGCTTCCCATTCCTCGATCTTGCGGGCGGTCCATTCCGGCGACTTGGTGAAGCGCGCCAGGACGCCATAGATCACCGGCACCACGAACAGGGTCAGGACGGTGGCGAAGATGGCGCCGGTGAAGATTACCACCCCGATCGTCTGACGGCTGCCGGCGCCTGCGCCTTGCCACAGCACCAGCGGCAGGGCGCCGAAGGCCGTCGCGATCGAGGTCATGATGATCGGCCGCAGACGCAGGGACGACAACTCGATAATCGCCTCCCGAATCGACCGGCCCTGGTCGCGCAGTTGGTTGGCGAACTCGACGATCAGAATGCCGTTCTTGGCCGCCACCCCGATCAGGATGATCAGGCCGATCTGGCTGTAGATGTTCAGGCTGGACCCCGCCATTAACAGGCCGAAAAGGCCGCCCGCCGCCGCCAGCGGCACCGTCAGCATGATGACCGCCGGCGTGATCCAGCTTTCGAACTGGGCCGCCAGCACCAGGAAGACCAGCAGCAAAGCGAGGCCGAAGGCCGCCAGAACCGCCCCGCCGGCTTCCTGCTGATCGCGCGCCGCCCCGCCCCACTGGGTCACGACAGTCCCTTGCGGCTGTTTGGCCGCCTCGGCGCTGAGGAACTGGATCGCGTCGTCGATGGTCGTGCCGGGGTTCAGGTCGGCTTGCAGCGAGATCGACCGCTGGCGATCCAGCCGGCGACGGTCCGGCGTGTCGCCGGTGGTCTTGGTCGTGACCACCGCCGAAAGCGGCACCAGCTGCCCGCCGCCGGTCGCGACGTACAGGGCCTCCAGGTCCGAGACCTCGCGCCGGTTGTCGCGCTCGGTCTGCAGGATGACGTCATATTCCTGGCCGCCCTTGATGTAGGTCGTGGCGCGGCGGGATCCGAACATGGTCTCCAGCGTGCGGCCGATGGACTGGGACGACACGCCCAGCGCCGCCGCCTTCTGCGGATCGACATCGACCAGCAGGCGCGGCGAGTTCGGCTCATAGTTCAGGCGCGGCCGCGAGAAACCGGGATTGGCCTGGGCCGCCGTCAGCATGGGCTGAAGCCAGGCGTAGATCTGTTGGTAGTCGCTGCCCGTTGCGATCAGTTCGATGGAGTTGGAGTTGCCGCCCCCGCGCTGGAAGGCGCCGGGGGTCGAGGCGTTGACCTGGGCGTCCGTCTGCCCGCGCAGCTTGCCGTTCAACTCCTGCGCGATCTCGGCGGCCGTGCGGTCGCGCTTGGACCAGTCGGCCAAGGTCAGGACCGCATTGCCTGAGTTGAAGCTGCCTCCGCCGAAACCGGGCGCCGAGATGAGGTAGGAATCCGTCTCGCCGCTGGCCTTGTATTCGGCCAGCAGGGGCTCCAGCCCCAGCATGATCTTGCGCGTGTAGTCGAAGCCCGCGCCCTCGGGTCCGGCGACGCGCACCGTCACCCGGCCGCGATCCTCGTCCGGCACCAGTTCGTTGGGCAGGGTCAGGAAGATGCCCCCTGCGCCGGCGGCGACCAGCAGGATCAGGGCGCCGACGCCGATCACGGCGATGCGGCGGCCCAGCATCATGTCCAGCGACCGCGCATAGGAGCGTTTCAGCCGATCCATGCCCCAGTCCACCCGGCGCGCGACCCAGCCGCCGGTGTGCGCGGGCTTCAGGATTTTCGACGCCAGCATCGGCGACAGGCTCAGCGCCAGGAAGGCCGAGAAGGCCACGGCCGCTGCGATCGCCGCCGCCAGTTCGACGAACAGACGCCCGACATAGCCCGGCAGGAACAGCAGCGGCGCGAACACCGACAGCAGGACGATGGTCGTCGCCACGACGGCGAAGAAGACCTGACGCGCACCGCGTTCCGCCGCGACCAGGGGTGGCTCGCCCAAGTCCAGACGGCGCTGGATGTTCTCGACCACGACGATGGCGTCATCCACCACCAGGCCGATGGCCAGCACGAGAGCCAGCAAGGTCAGAAGGTTCAGCGAAAAGCCCAACGGCGCCAGGACGATGAAGGTCGCCAACAGGCAGATGGGCGCCACGATGGACGGGATCAGCGCCGCTCGCAGACTGCCCAGGAAGATGAAGTTGACCAGGGCCACCAGGGCCATGGAGATGCCGATGGTGATCCAGACCTCGTCGATGGCGTGCGAGGTGAAGACCGAGTTGTCCGAACCTATCTCGATGGTCACGCCCGGCGGCAGGGTCGGCCGGATCTGTTCGATCATCTCGTGGACGCCGTCGGAGATCGCCAGGTCGTTCGATTGGGCCTGACGGGTCACGGCCAGACCGATTTGATCCATGCCGTTGCCGCGGAACAGGCGACGATCTTCCTCCGGCGCCTCCTCCACACGGGCGATGTCGCCCAGACGAGTCACATAGGTCGGCTGGCCCTGGATGATGGCTGACGAGCCACTGCCCGTCCCGGTGGCGACCGACGCCGAGGCCGAGGCCGAACCGCGCGTGCCGATGGGCAGTTGGCGGAAGTCGTCGGGCCGGGCGTAGGTGCGGGCCACGCGGACGGTATAGTCCTTGTCCGTCGATTCCAGCGAACCGGCGGGCAGTTCGACGTTCTGGTTGGTCAGGGCCGTCTCGACGTCGTTGACCGTCAGCCCGCGCGCGGCCATGGCGGCGGAATCCAGCCAGACCCGCATAGAATAGCGCTGCTCGCCATAGATGTTGACCTGGGCCACGCCCGGAACCGTCGCCATCCGGTCGATCAGATAGCGGTCGGCATAGTCCGTCAGTTGCAGACGGTTCATGCTGGTCGAGCGCAGGAAGACGATGATGATCGGCTGGCTGTCGGAATCGGCCTTGGCCACTTCGGGCGGATCGGCCTGGTCCGGCAGGCGGCCGACCACGCGGCTGACGCGGTCGCGCACGTCGTTGGCGGCGTCGTCGATGTTGCGGTCCAGCGAGAACTCGATGTTCACGTTGGAACGGCCGTCGCGGCTGGTCGAGTTGATGCGCTCGACGCCCTGGATGCCGGCGATCTGCTGTTCGACCGGCTCGGTGATCCGGCTTTCGATCACCTCAGCCGAGGCCCCGGCATAGGTGGTGTTGACCGAGACGATGGGTGGATCGACGTCCGGCAGTTCGCGAACGGGCAGGAAGAAGAAGGCCGCCGCGCCGATCACGCACAGCACGATGGCGGCGACGGCCGCGAAGACGGGCCGCCGGACAGAAACGTCGGACAGCATCATTGGGCGGCGCCCGACTTGCGGTCGGCAGCCGACTTGCGATCTGCACCCGCGACGCTGACCGGCGCGCCCGGCTGGATGCGGTTCAGGCCCGAGCCGACGATGCGGTCGCCCGCCTCGATGCCCGACAGGATTTCCACGAAGCCGTTCTCGACCACGCCGGTCTCGACCTCGACCCGCTGGGCGGTCGAGCCGTTCTGGCCGGGCGCGATACGATAGACGAAGGCGCCAGCGCCCTCATATTGCACGGCCGATTCCGGGGCTGCCGCCGCCTGACGCTGACCCTGCTGGACCACGACCCGCAGCAGCATTCCGGGCCGGATGCGACCGCCGGGATTGGGGAACTCGGCGCGGGCCGTGGCGGCGCGGGTCGCTTCGTCGACGCGGGTGTCGATCAGGGCGATCCGGCCCTGGAAGGGTTCATCGCCATAGGCGTCCGCCGTCGCCGTCAACTGGGCGCCGGGCTGCAGCAGGTTCAGATACCGCTCGGGCAGCGGGAAATCGACGCGGATGGTCGCGGTGTCATCCAGCGTTGTGATCACGGCGCCCGGATTGATAAGCGTTCCGGCCGTCACCGTCGTCAGCCCCACGCGGCCGGCGAACGGTGCGCGGATCAGACGGTCGCCACGACGCGCCTGCGCCGCCTGCAGCGAAGCCTGGGCTGTTTCGAGGCCCGTCTCGGCCTGTTCCAGCAACACCTGAGGCGCAATGCCACGATCGGCCAGCACTTTGTAACGATCATATTCGCGCTGGGCCTGATTGACGTTGGCGCGAGCCTCGATGATGGCGGCGTCTTCCTCACGCGCCTGAAGCTCGACCAGCGGCGCGCCGGCGGACACCAACTGGCCGTCGGTGAACAGGACGCGCGTGATCAGTTCGGTGGTCGAGGAGGTGATGTTGACCGACCGCTGGCCTCTCGCCACGCCCAGCACCCGGATCTGATCCGAAAACTGACGCTGGGCGACCACGGCTTCCGACACCTGCTGGCCGCCACGTCGCCCGCCGCCGGGCGCCGGCGCCGCCTTGTCGTCTCCCATGGAGATTTTCACGATGGCGGCGATGACCATCAGCCCCAGCAGAACGGCTGCGGCGATGATGAAGAAGTGACGTTTGATCACGCAGGAGTCTCTCGGTCAGGGGGACGCCGCATGCATTAGCGAGTAATGAAGTGCGCGCAACGTTACGGATCAGTAACGCGGCAGATCACACTTTCCGTCGCGAGAATCTGCGTCAAAAACGACGCCAGATGGCCAAAACCGGTCCACGGGCGATGGCCGCCTCGCGCCCTGCGACGGTTTGCCTCCATCCGGCCTGCACGCTCCACTCGCCAAAGTCGCGCACGACCGAGGCCTCCAGCGACAACCAGCGCGACCCGCCGTCCGCCGCCCCGCCGAACGCCTGGCCCAACACCATCCAGTCGCGACCGATGCGGGCGCCCGCCGTGGCGTCGATGCGGGTCTCGTCCGGCAGGCCATCACGCAGGCGCCGCGCGGCCTGAAGCTCGACGAACGAACCCTCCATGCCCCAGCGCGCGCCCATATCGCCCAGGGATCGGCCGACCGAAACCCGCGCCTCCCAGTCGTGTTCGCCGACGCCCGGCGGGGCATAGCCGGCGTTTCGCCCCTCCCCGGCCCAGGTGTAGCCGCCATACAGGCTGACGGCGTTGCGGTCGTCGCGCCATACCTGCCAGGTCGCGCCGACCTCGATGGGACCGCGCCCTTCATAATCGACGAAGGCGTCCTCGCCGTCCTGCCAGTCGGCCTTCAACTGCAGGGTCAGACGATCCGACGCGCCATATTCGGCGAACAGGCCCAGCGCCGCGTCGCGCCGTTCGCCCGGCAGGTCGCGCTCTTCGCCAGAGGCGTCGAAACCGGCATCGGCGCTCAGTCGCTCATATTTGACGATCGCCTGTCCCTTGCCCTTGGGCTGGGTCCAGGCGCCGGCGAAGGCCTGGGCGGGCGCCAGCGCACTTAGCGCCAGCACCGCCCCAGCCCCGGCGAGACCTAGGCGTCGTAACCCGGCGACTTGCGATCCAGCTGACGCAGGGCGCCCGGCCAGGCCAGGGCCGAGATGAAGCCGATGCCCCGCCCCTGTTCCCTGGTTTCCGCCTGCGCCTCGTCGGGGGCCAGCAGGATGTGCTGACGCCCGCCCGACAGGGCCGCCACCTGCTGTGCGCAGGCCCTCTCCAGAAAGAAGATGCCAATCCATGCCTGAGCCGCCGTTTCCCCGACCGCCAGCGTGCCGTGGTTTCGCAGCAGCATCAGCGGTTTGTCCCCCAGGTCGGCCACCAGACGTTCGCGTTCGTCATGGTTCAGGGCCAACCCCTCGTACCCATGATACGCAACCTGATACTGTAGTAAACACGCGTTCTGGCTGATCGGCAGCAAACCTTCCGCCTGGGCCGCCACGCCGACGCCGTTCACCGTGTGCAGGTGGATGACGAATTTGGCGTCGTCGCGCGCGGCGTGGACGGCCGAATGGATGGTGAAGCCCGCCGGATTGATGAAGTTGGTCGTGTCCTGGACGATATTCCCCTCCAGATCGACCTTCACCAGCGACGAGGCCGTGATCTCGTCGAAATAGAAGCCGTACGGGTTGATCAGGAAATGATGCTCCGGCCCCGGCACGCGCGCCGAGATATGGGTGAAGATCATGTCGTCCCAGCCGTGCAGCGCCACCAGCCGATACAGGGCCGCCAGTTCTACGCGGACCTGCCATTCGGCCTCGGACACGCGCGATTTGATCGAAGGGCTTGTTCCGTCCGCCATAGTTTCCTCCTGCCTCTGAATGGGCTTTGGGAAACCGTCCCCCTGAGTGGGCGCGCCGTCAACCCGCCTTGACCAAGGTTGACGCCACGTCACAAGCGTCCGTCAGGTTTGCTTAACGCCCTCTTCACGACCCCACCTTATGGTTAAGCATCGTCGTCGGTTCGGGAAGCCGCTGTGTCTGTCGTTCAATTGGAGCCGCCCCGCGACGCTTGGGACGACCGGACCGTTTCCCAACTTCTGACCCTCGCGCAAAGCCGCTCGGCGGAAGACCGCCAGCGTCTGCTGTTGAAAGTGACCTCCCTTTGTGAGGCGACGCGGCCGCCCGCCGAGGTCGGTCCGCTGCTCAGCGACATCTTCCTGACCCTGGCGGCCCAGGCCGAGCGGGATATCCGACTGGCCCTGTCCGAGCGTATCGCCGGCGTCGACTGGGCGCCGCCCGCCCTGATCAACATGCTGGCGCTGGACGAGATCGAGATCGCCCGGCCGGTCATCACCTCCAGCCCGCTGTTGAAGGACGCCGACCTGATCCGCCTGCTGATCGAGGCGACGCTGGAGCATCAGATCGCGGTGGCTCGACGGCCCCAACTGCCTCGGCCAGTGGCGGACACCATCATCGACCGGGGCGAGGCCGTGACCATGACGGCCCTGGCGTCGAACCGTTCGGCGGACATCAGCGAAGAGGCCATGCGCAAGCTGGTGGAGCATTCCCGCCGCATCGCCGGTCTGCGCGCCCCGCTGACGCGTCATCCCCGGCTGAACGAACAACTGGCCCAACAGCTTTATCAATGGGTCGGTCAGGCCTTGCGTCAGTCGATCGGCGAACGGTTCCGCATCGACGACGCCCAGTTGAACGCCGCCGTGCAGCAGGCCGCCGCAAAGGCCGTGGGCAGCCCGGAGTGGCGAACGGCGCCGACCACCAAGCTGGCCGAAGATCGTGAACGCTCCGATATGGAACGCCGCCTGGTGGACAAGCTGAGGGCCGCCGGTCAGTTGCGGCCCGGTCTGCTTATCCGCGCCCTGCGGGAACAGCGATTCGAACTGTTCGAACAGGCGCTCGCGGCTTTGGGCGGGTTCAGCGACGCCCAGGTGCATCACGCCGTGCGCGCGCCGACCGCCGAACCCCTCTATCTGGCCTGTATCGCCGTGGGTGTGGACAAGGCCGTCTTCGCCTCTCTGTTGGTCGAGGTGCGAAAGTTGTCGGGCGGCATGCCTGGCGACGGCGGCTGGACGGCGACGCCGATGAACGCCCATTCCGCCTCGCGCGCCTTCCGTCAGATGATGGAAAAGCCCACGATCGTTTGACTTCGCCGTCAAGCTCGGTTCACGTCGCGCCGTGACCCAGACCAGTCCCTCCCCTACCCCTACGCTGGCCTTCATCGCCAGCGACCGGCCGGAAGCCCAGGCGGCGCGCAAGGCGCTGATCGCCCGCTATGGCGCGGTATCGGAAGCCGAGGCCGACGTCATCGTGGCCCTGGGCGGCGACGGCCAGATGTTGGAGACGCTGCACGGCAACCTGCGCCAACGCACGCCCGTCTATGGGATGAACCGCGGCTCGGTCGGCTTCCTGATGAACGACTACGAGGAAGAGGGTCTGCTGGAGCGGATCGCCGCCGCCGAACGCACCGTCATCCACCCCCTGCAGATGGATGCCTGGACCGAGAGCGGCGAGGTCCATACCGGCCTGGCCATCAACGAGGTCTCGCTGCTGCGCCAGACGCGCCAGACCGCGAAGCTGCGGATCACGGTCGATGAGCGCGTGCGGCTTGAGGAACTGTCGTGCGACGGCTGTCTGGTGGCGACGCCGGCGGGATCGACCGCCTATAACCTGTCGGCGCACGGCCCGATCATTCCCCTGGACGCCCGCATCCTGGCCCTGACGCCGATCAGCGCGTTTCGGCCGCGGCGCTGGCGCGGCGCCCTGTTGTCGCACGGCGCAAAGGTGCGGTTCGAGGTGCTGGAGGCCGACAAACGCCCTGTCTCCGCCACCGCCGACAACTTCGAGGTTCGACGCGTCGCCCGCGTCGAGGTGCGCGAACGTCGCGATCTCACCCTGACCATGCTGTTCGACGCCGGACGCTCGTTCGACGAACGCGTGATGGCCGAACAGTTCGCCAACTGATCCGGTCACGGCTTCTTAAGCCCGATCGCGTACTTTGCCGTCAAAGTCCTATGGAGCCCGCCATGAGCAATCCGGCGCAGATCACCCCCCCGACCAACGCCCTGCGCATGAAGGTCGGCGGCGGTTTCGGCATCAACGCCGACGCCATCGCCCGCGCCGAAGAGGCGCTGAAGGCCATGTCGGCCCAGTTCGGACAGTGGCTGAATGACGAAATCGTCAAGCTGGACAAGGCCCAGGCCGACATCCGCGAACAGGGCTATAACCCGACCACCGCCGAGGCCCTGTATTTCCGCGCCCATGACCTGAAGGGTCTGGGCACGACCTATGAGTATCCGCTGGTGACGCGCATCGCCGGGTCGTTGTGCAAGATGCTGGACGATAAGGATCGCCGCATGGCTGCGCCGCTCGCCGTGGTGGACGCCCATATCGACGCCATCCGCGCCGTGGTCCGCGACCAGATAAAGACCGACGAACACCCGACCGGCCGCGCCCTGGCCGAAACCCTGGAAGCGCGCGTCGCAGACCATCTCGCAGGCTGATCATCCGTCCAGCCGTTTGCAAAGGCCCGCCCTCCAGCGGGCCTTTTTCTTTATGCGGCGTTGGCGGCGTTGAGGCTCAGCGACGGCGACTGGTCCAGCCGCTCCATCAGATAGGCCAGGTCGTCGCGCAGAACGTTCGGCCTTTGGGTCAGGAACCGCTCCAGCATCTGCTCGCGGAAATAGGCGCTGGACGTATCGATCCCCTCGGACGCCAGCGCCCGCCAGGTGTCGACCCCGGCGCGGAAGGCCTGGAACAGGCGCGGCGGCAGGCCAGCCCGATCATAGATGGCCTTCAGCCCCAGCGGCCCCGCATCATGCACCATCAGCCAGGCCCGGTGATGGGGCGTATTGGCCAGCTCGGCCAAGCCATGTTCGAACATCGCCATCTGACCGCGAGCCAATCCACGCAGCAGCAGCGAAGCGTTCAGGACGCGACGCGCATTCAGATGGGTCATGAAGGTGGCCAGATCCGAACTGACGGCGGCCTGATCGACCAGATCGACGGTCGTGCGCTCGCGCGCATACTGGGCCAGACGGATGGCCGTCTCCGGTGCGACGGCGTGGCGGCTGATCAGATGCTCGCGCACCGCGTCGCTGGCCAGTTGGATCAGGCGCTCGGTCACGCTCAGCGGCAGAACCTGGCGATAGGCCAGAGCCGTCAGCACCTCTGGCGCCTCGGCGAAGCGATCGACAACGGCCGCCAGCGCGGCTTCCGATAGGTCGGCGTTGTCGTTCGCCGCCACGGTGCGAACCGCCTGTTCGCAGCCTTCCTCAGCCAGCACGGTCGCGACATCGCGCGAGACCCGCGACCGTCCCGCCACCGCGACCTGGCGCACCACCGACCCGGCGCGCACGATCTCGATCAGATCCTCGTCGCTGAAGGCCGGAGAAGAGGCGATGATCGGCAGAGCGACGCTGTCCAGATCGCCGGCCAGTTTGCGCGCCACATCATTGGGGATCAGGTCCGACGCCTTCAGCGTGACGGCCATGGCGCGCCGCACCAGTTCGGCCGCGTCATTGGCCAGCAGGCGCAGGATCTTCTGCGCCGCAGCCCGGTCGTCCTCGTTCAGATCGGCGCGTTCCATGTTGCGGCACAGCTTGTGCGCCGCCTCGGCCCGCTCGTCGTCGTCCGTCGCCTTGATGAGGCGTCGAATGTCCACTTCTGTCAGGCGTGCGCGGAAGGCGGTCATGGACGGCTCGTCATGGAATCGGGCGTTGATCCCAGAATGAGACTGCCATGCTTAACGGCTGGTTTACCATCGGTTGCAATGCAACGACTCAGGTCGATTGTTTGCCATTTGGCGAGAAAGCGCCGCCGAAGCCGTTGCTGGACGATCCGTCCTGACCCAGCAACAGGGCCAGCAGCCCCTGGTCCTGCTTCAACCGGTCCATCCGCGCCGCCAGCATCTGGTCCTTGTCGCTCAGATTCGGCACCGCATACTTGGTTTCGCCCGTGCCGGCCGCCGGCGCGCCCTCGCCCGCGGTGCGTTGCAGATTGGCGTGAACCTCGGCGACGGTGGCGGCGCGTCCGCTGCGATAGAAGATGCTGCGGTTGGCCCGCGCGGCGTCGGGGAACATGGCTACGGCGCTGGCGCCCGGATTGCGATCCATGGCCTGCATCAGGCCCGCCGCCCCTGCCGGCCCCAGGAAGTGGGCGGCATACAGATCGCCTGCCCCCGGCTCCTTGCCGGTACGCCCACGCAGATAGGCCGCGTTGGACGCCGTCAGTTCGGCCGCCATGGTCGATGCGGCTTGGGGGTCGAACCTCAGATCCAGCACGACATTGCGCGCCGAACCGTCCACTCGCCAACGACCGTCGCTGCCCCTTTGGATCAGGTCGGCATACTGGCCATAGCCGTGCTGGGCCCCGTGCTGCTTGACGGTGCCGAGCCAGGTCTGTTCGATGAACTGAAACAGGCCGGCCGCCGACGAGGTCGGCGCCTTGGCGGACGGGTTCATCGCGCTTTCGCGACGCGCCGTCTTGATCAGGAAGTCATAGTCCACGCCCACGGCGTTCGACGCGCGCCGAATGGCCGCCTCTACGCCGCCTGCCGATGGAATCGCTCCGATGCCCATGTGCGGATGGTCGGCGAACGTAGTTAACCAACCCTTAATTCTTAACGCCGCCGTTAACGGATCGACATTGGTCGAACCCCGAAACCTCTGCCGTAAAGCCGCCACAACCTGCGCGCTCAACTTGCAGTTACGGGCGCTGCGGGGGCGGTGAACGAGGGAGTGAAGTTATGATGATCCGTGCCGCCGGTGGACCCGGCTTGATCAGCCCCATCGACTTCGGGGAACGCAAGAAACCCATCCCGCGCTGGATGCTGGGCGCCATCGGCGTCTCGGTCGTCCTCCACGTCGCGGCAGGGGTGGTGCTGTATAATCAGCGGTTCGAGTTGAGCGGGATGACGCAACCCGCCGAGCCCGACAAGCCCATCGATGTCTTCTTCCAGACGCCACCCAAGCCCAAGCCGCTTCCGCCCACGGTCACAGCCGCTCCGCCCACGCCGATCCACAAGCCGGCGCTGACGGTGCCCGCCGATGTGCCGACGCTCGCCCTGACCCCGCCCGAGAACCCGACCAACACGGCTCCGCCCGGACAGGTGATCGTCAGCACAGCCCCCACCGGCGTCGAAGGCGGCACAGCCACGGTCGAGACCCCGCCGCGCGCACCGTCGGTAATCAACAACCCCACCTGGGCCAGCCGCCCGTCGCCGGCGCAGATGGCGCGCGCCTACCCCACCCGCGCGGCCGAGAACGGCACGCCGGGCTCGGCCAGCCTCAGCTGCATGGTTCGCGTGGATGGCGGCCTGACCGGCTGCCGTGTCATGGGCGAGACGCCGAGCGGACAGGGCTTCGGCCGCGCGGCTCAGAGCCTAACGCGCGACTTCCGCATGAACCCGCGCACGGTCGACGGCCGACCGGTCGACGGCGCCACGGTCAACTTCACCGTCCGCTTCGCGATGGCGGGCTAGAACCGACCAGGATTGAGGGCGCGGGCATCTGTCGAGGCCGTCCGCCCCTCGATCGCATCGGCGACGACCGCGCCCACCAGCGGCCCCAGCAGCCAGCCGTTGCGACGCGGCGCCAAGGCCATGAACAGACTCTGCCCGCCCGGCGCGGCGCCCGCCAGCGGCAGGCCGTCCGCCGTCGCCCCGCGCACGCCGGCTCGCCATGCGATGTCCAGCGGTTCTGACGATCGATCCAGCACGCGCCACGCCGCTTGGGTCAGGCGGTCGGATGTCTTGGCATCCGGCCCCGTGTCCCGCCGCCCCGGTTCCATCGTCGCTCCGATCACCACGCCCGACGCCATCGGCGCGACATAGGCCCCCGGCCCGCGCACGACATGATCCACCAGTTCTCGGGCCGCGACGCCGATCTGTCCCCGGATCGGCTGGATGGCGTCGATCAAAACTCGCGCGGCCTCAGGCAGCCCCGCGACGGCCTCGCCCGCGCCCGTCGCCAGCACCACCGCCTCGGCGTCCAAAGTCAGGTCGCCGACAGAGACCCGCCAGCCGTGATCAGTGCGGGCGATACCCGTCACCCGTCCTACGACAACGGCCTCGCCCAACGCCTGTTTCAGCGCCGCTAGGGCCTGTGCAGGATCGACCTGATAATCCTCGTCGGTCGTGACGGAGTCGCCCTCGCGCCGGGCGTCGAAGCCCAGCGCGCGCAGCCTCGCTTCCATCCCGTCCACGTCGCCGCCCCGCCATTCGGCCGGTCGATGCGCCAGAACGACCCTCGCCGCCGCCGCGAATACAGGCCACAGGTCGCGCCCTGCCCGAAACAGCCGGGCATGATCGGGCGACACGTCGTCGATGGCCGATTCCATCGCCGGCGCGATCATCCCCGCCGCGACCTGGGAGGCGTTCACCTCCCCGGGATCGACCACCACCACCGCCCGGCCGCGCCGATGCAGTTCGAACGCGGTGCAAAGGCCAAGCACGCCGGCGCCGACGATCACGATGGGAGGGGAAGACATCACGGGCCGTCTGATCGACCCGCGACGCCTCTATTGCAAGATGTCTGCGCCTATTCCGCCGCCATCGAGGCCGCGCCCGCATCGTCAAGGCGCGCGACCAGGGCCGCGTGCTGGTCCCACAGGGCGGTCGGCAGCCGGTCGCCGAACTGGCGATAGAAGTCGGGGATCAAGGCCGCCTCCTCGGCCCAGACGCCGGCATCCACATCCAGCAGAATCGCCAATTGCGCCGGCGTTAGCTCCAGACCCGACAGGTCCAGCGCCGCCACGGACGGCACACGACCGACCGCCGTCTCCACCGCCTCGGCCTCGCCATCGATCCGTTCGCTGATCCATTTCAGCACGCGCGCATTGTCGCCAAATCCGGGCCAGACGAACCGCCCGTCCTGATCCTTCCTGAACCAGTTGACGAAGAAGATGCGCGGCAGTTTCGACGCGTCGCGCCCCTGGCCCATCTTCAGCCAGTGGGCGAAATAATCCCCCATGTTGTAGCCGCAGAAGGGCAGCATGGCGAAGGGGTCGCGGCGCAGTTCCCCGACCTTGTTCTCGGCCGCCGCCGTGCCTTCGGACGCCACGGTCGAGCCCATGAAGACGCCGTGTTCCCAATCGAACGCCTCGGTGACCAGAGGCACGGCGCTGGCCCGCCGACCGCCGAACAGGATGGCGTCGATCGGCACGCCCCTGGGGTCTTCCCATTCCGGCGCGATGGCCGGGCACTGGCTGGCCGGGGCTGCGAAGCGGGCGTTGGGATGCGCCGCCGGGTCACCGGACGCGGGATCGTGCGGCTGGCCCTTCCAGTTCGTCAGACCTTCCGGCGCCTGTTTCGTCAGGCCTTCCCACCATACATCGCCGTCCGCCGTCAGGGCGGTGTTGGTGAAGATGGTGTTGGTGGCCAAGGTCTCCAGCGCATTGTGGTTGGTGTTGCGGCTGGTGCCGGGCGCAACGCCGAAGAAGCCGGCCTCGGGGTTCACCGCATACAGCCGCCCGTCGTCGCCGAACCGCATCCAGGCGATGTCGTCGCCGATGGTCTCGGCCTTCCAGCCCGGCAGAGTAGGCTGGAGCATGGCCAGGTTCGTCTTGCCGCAGGCGCTCGGGAAGGCGGCGGCGACATATTTCGCCCGGCCCTCCGGATCCGTCAGCTTCAGGATCAGCATATGTTCGGCCAGCCACCCCTCGTCGCGGGCCATGATCGAGGCGATGCGCAGGGCGTAGCATTTCTTGCCCAACAGGGCGTTGCCGCCATAACCCGAGCCATAGGACCAGATCTCCCGCGTCTCCGGGAAATGCACGATCCACTTGTCGTCGTTGCAGGGCCAGGGCACGTCGACCTGCCCTTCGACCAACGGCGCGCCCAGCGTATGAACGGCCGGCACGAACACGCCCGTGTCGCCCAACTGGTCCAGCGCCGGCTTGCCCATGCGGGTCATCACCCCCATCGACAGGGCGACATAGCCGCTGTCGGTAATCTCGACGCCCAGGGCGCTGATGGCCGATCCCAGCGGCCCCATGCAGAAGGGCACGACATACATCGTCCGCCCCGCCATGCAGCCGTCGAACAGCCCGTCCAGACGCGCGCGCATCTCGATCGGATCGGCCCAGTTGTTTGTGGGACCGGCATCGGCTTCGTCGTCCGAGCAGATGAAGGTCCGGCTCTCGACCCGCGCCACGTCGCGAGGATCGGACGCGGCGTAATAGCAGCCCGGCCGCTTGTCCTGATCCAGCGCCTTCAGCGTGCCCTTGACCAGCAGGTCAGCGGTGATGGCCGCCTTCTCCTCTTCTGATCCGTCGCACCAGTGGACCCGCGCGGGCTTGGTCAGGGCGGCGATCTGTTCGACCCAGGCGACGAGGCCGGAATGGACGGTCGGCGCGGGATGGAGTCCGAGCGTGGTGTAAATAGACAAGGGCGTCTCCTGAGCGAACAGGCCCGACGATCTGACGCCGTCGTGACCTTCAGCACGCGACTATCACGCACTGTTACAGGCGAGATGCTCCGGTCTTTTCGCCACGTCAAACCGTGCAAGAAAGCGCCGCTGTCCACCGGTGTCGTCGGCAAAAGATCGCAGGTGTCAGGGGCGCGCGTGGACGCTAGAAGGGCGTGTGCAAACGCTGGATTCCATCTCCGCCTTGCCCGACGGGGCTCTCAGTTCGCCCGCTGCGCGGCGCAATGCGGAGGCGATTCTTAGCGTGCTCTGCGCTCACCTGCCGGCGCGAGGATCGGTGATGGAGATCGCCTCGGGATCGGGCGAACACGCAACCGCCTTCGCCGCCGCCCTGCCCGGTCTGAACTGGACGCCCAGCGACCCCAGCGAACAGGCGCGAGACAGCATCGCCGCCTGGACGCGCCAACTCGCTCTGACGAACTTGAACCCGCCTTTGTCCCTAGACGCCGCCGATCCGGCGACCTGGCCCAAGGGGCCGTTCGACGCCGTCTATTGTGCGAACATGACGCACATCAGCCCCTGGTCGGCGACCGAGGGGCTGATGGATTTGGCCGGTCGCGTCTTGCGACGCCCCGGCGGTCTACTGGCGCTCTATGGCCCCTATCGCGAGGCCGGAGTTGCGCTGGCGGCGTCGAACGCCGCCTTCGACGACAGTCTGAAGACGCGAAACGCTGAATGGGGTCTACGCGACCGTGAAACAGTCGAGGCCCTGGCCCGCTCGCATGGCCTTGCGGCCACGCTGCGGGTTCAGATGCCGGCGAACAACCTCATCCTGCTGTTCCGCGCCATCTGATCAGGCGATCGCGCCGACGATCTTGGACAGTGCGCCGTTGTCGCCCAGCAGGGTGACAGCGCCGTCCTTGAACACCGCACCATCCGCCTCAGCCGGAACGCCGAAGATTTCGGCCGCCAATGCGACGCCGTCGGCGAAGGCGATGACCGTCAGGGCGTTCGCGCGCGCCAGGTCGAGCAGCGAACGCACGGCCGCCAACGACGCCTCGTCCGTCGAGCCGCCCGGAACGACCAGACCCTTCAACCGACCCTCGACGATGTCCTTGGCCGTCGCGGTGGCCAACACAGTCACGCCGCTGGTGATCAGGCTGGCGTCGCCCGTCGAGATCGGCGCCAGGCCCACGCCTTCGGCCCGCAACGCACCCTCCACGTCGCCCAGCTCGCCGAACGCCATGTCACGCCGCATCACCAGCCCCATACGCAGACGGGTGGGAACAGGACGGTTGTAACCGGTGCGACGGGGGCCTGCGGAAGATTTGTTTTGAGCGAACAAGACGTCTCCTTGAGATGTTTCAATACTGATCCAGATCCGACAAGCGCCGCTGTCGAACCGCCCACGCCAATGATCAGAAAAAAGAAAATCGACGGGCCCGACGACTGTCGTCCCGCACTCTGGATCATTTGTGGAATGCCGTCAGATATAGTGGCGATCGCGTCAGGATCAACCTGCCAATTCCAACAGACTGGCCTTCCTGATCCTGAAAACCGCGTCCGGCTTGCTCGCGCGCCCGCCCGGCTCTAGACAGCCGCATCGACTGGACGACGGAATCGCATGGCCTTCACCCGCACCTATGATGGCAACGAACCCGTTCGCGTGAACAAGTGGCTGGGCCAGACCGGCGTCTGTTCCCGGCGCGAGGCCGACACCCTGATCGCCAACGGCCTGGTCTCCATCGACGGCGAGACCATCAGCGATGCGGGCCGCAAGATTCAGCCCGGCGAGACCCTGACCCTGAACGACACCGCCCAGGCGGCCCTGGCGTCGGGCATGACCCTGGTGCTGCACAAGCCGGTCGGTTACGTCTCGGGCCAGCCCGATCCCGGCAAAATTCCCGCCGTGCGCCTGCTGAACAAATCCAACCGCATCGGCGAGGGTGAGATCCCCGCCCGCGACGCCTCCCTGCCCCCCATCGGTCGGCTGGACGAGGATTCGCGCGGTCTGCTGCTTCTGTCGTCGGACGGCGTCGTCGCCAAGGCGGTGATCGGCCCGGCGTCAGAGCTGGACAAGGAATATCTGGTCGTCGTCGAAGGCCTGATCACCGAGGGCAAGCTCAGCCGCCTGCGCCACGGCCTGGAACTGAACGACAAGCCGCTGAAGCCCGCCCGCGTCACCCAGATCGGGCCGCAACGCCTGCGGTTCATCTTGGACGAGGGCAAGTATCGCCAGATCCGCCGCATGTGCGAACTGGTCGGGCTGGAGGTCGTGGACCTGTACCGCACCCGCATCGGCCCGCTGGAACTCGGTGACCTGCCCGAGGGCCGCTGGCGTCACCTGACGAACGAAGAGCGCGCGATGCTTATCGCCCACTCAGCATCCTGAGTTCAGCCCCCTAATCGAGGGTTCTGAACCACTGATCCAGCAGCTGCGCCTCGGCGCGCCGCGCCTCGGTGCGTTCGGCCGCCTCGGCGTCCACGCCCCACTGTTCTTCCTGAAACAGTTCGTCGATCCGCGACAGGTCGAAAGCCGCTTCGCCGTCCAGCGCACCCTGCTCCACCGCCAGGGCCAGCACCGCTGATCCCAGCAGCGGCACCGCCGTCGCCAGCCCCGTCAGGCGGAAATCGTCCAGCGACAGGGCATGCGTCTTGACCCGCGCGATGGCGTCCGGCGACTGCGGCCGATGCACGATGCCGGCGACAGGCTCCAGCACCACCCCCATCTCGTGCGCGGCCCAGTCACGCCACGGCGCCCACTCCCGCGCCTGGCGCTCGACCAGCGGCGTCGGATGTTCGGCCAAATAGCAGACCACGTCCGATCCGGCGTAGGCGGCGATCTCGTCCGCCACCGGCTCGCGCGCCTGACCGATCCGGTCGATGGCGGTCGAGGCCAGGCGGGTCGCCGGCATGGTCGAGGGATCGAGGAACTTGCCCTGCGCCGCCCATTCGTCGGCGACTAGCTGGGCTGCGGCCTGCGTCGGCAGGACCAGCGCCGCCTTGTCCGGCGTCTTGGGCGTGCGTCCGTCCAGCAACACGGCCCAGCCGCCATCAACATGCGGACCCACGACCGCCTCTTTCCAGAAGCGCGAGATCCGATCCGGCGACTGTTCGACGAAACGCGGGCGGTGCGAGGCGGGCTTGTCTGTCATCAGGGTTCCGTTGAAATCAGGCCGGCACGACGTCGAACGCCAGCGTCAGGCGCGACGCCTCGCCGCCGAATGGCTGGGTGCCGTGCCACATATAGGAAGGAAACAGCACCAGCGTTCCCGGCTGGGGCTGCACATAATGCTCGGCCGCCAGGCTCGGCAGGCCGGGCGGCGCGCCGAACCGCAACCAGCCCTCGCGCCCCTCGCCTGCAACCGCAGGCGGCAGTTCGATATGGCAGGCCGACGACAGCCAGCCGTTCGAGTGGATATGGTCGGCGTGAAACCCGTTCGGCCGCAACCGCACAGACCAACTGCCCTGGATGCGATAGTCGCCGGTGTTGCGCGCCCTCAACGGACCGTCGCCCTGACCCACCGCCGCCATATAGTCGCGGATCGGCCTGTCGATGACCTGGAAGAAGGCCCGGATGGCCGGATCGTCGCTTTCGGACAGCGCAGCAGCGGTCTGCGATCCCCCGCGCAGCGACTGGCCCACGGGGTGGGTCTTCAGCGTGTGCAGCTCATGCAGCGCCCGCGCCAGATCGCCCAAATAGGCCTCCAGCGACGCCCACCCCTGCGGCGCTTCCAGCCGATAGGGACGCACGAAGGCGTCATAGTCGTACATCCGCCCATAACGATCATCGCCCAGCATCCGCCAGGCCGTCGCCTGAAAGGCCAGTACATGCTGGTTCAGCGGCTCACGCGCCCGCAACGCCTCGATTGGAACCAGCGCCGCCTCGGCCTCGCCCAGGGCCAGTAAACACTCCGCCTGGGTGACCATGATCGCCGCGACCTCGCCGCCCGCCAGCGCCGCCGCCTGGTTCACATGACCCAGCGCCCGGCGCGGGTCCAGCATCAGGCACGCCTGCGCGGCCGCCAGTTCCCCCGGTCCATCCAGCGGGCCGGCCACCAAGGTACGATACGCCCGCTCCGCCTCCCCTGCGTATTCCAGCAGCCGCGCCTTGATCTGACGCGGCATGGGCGCGGCGGGCGATGCGGCGATGGCGACGTCCAGCGGCGCGCAGGCGGCCTCAAGATCGGCGTCGCGCATCCAGATCAACTGGCACAGATCCCTCAGAGCATCGCCATAGTCGGGCCGCCGGGCCAGCGCCTGACGATAGGCGTCCTCGGCCTCGTCGAACTGGCTCTGCGCCTGAAGCGCACGCGCCAGCACCAGCCAGGTCTCCGGCGCATCCCCGCCGATGGCCATGGCTCCGCGACAGGCGGTCTCCGCCTCGGCCGCCCGACCGAGATCGCCCAGGGTGGAGGCCAAATTGTGCCGCGCCGGCACGCTGTGCGGTCGAACCGCGACCAGTCGCTGGGACAGATCCGCGCTGTCCGCCAGACGCCCCGCCCGCTTCAGCAGATCGGCCTGCACCGACAGCGCCTGCCACGGCGCATCGGCCTTCGCGACCACCGCCGCCAGAACCTGCAAGGCCTCGTTAAGCCGCCCGGCGGCAGCTAGCGCTTTGGCCCGTTCAACCTGTGCCTGCCCGACCGCCGTCACCGGATTCGCTTCACGCCCAGGAAGGGATCGTCTTCCGCCTCGTCCTCGGAGAAGCCGAAGTGGGCGAAGCCGGCCTTCATCTCGGGGCTCAGCGGCGCCGTGACCTTCAGCACGCCGCCGCGCGGATGGTCCAGCTCGATGCTGCGCGCGTGCAGTTGCAGCTTCAATGGGCCGGACAACTCCCTGGATTTCTCGTCGCCATATTTCGGATCGCCCAGGATTGGATGGCCGATCCCCGCCATATGCGCGCGCAACTGGTGTGTCCGTCCGGTGAAGGGCCGCAGCGCCATCCACGACGCCCGGTGCGAGGCGCGGCTGACGGTGCTGAACGCCGTCTCGGCCGGTTCGGCCTTGGGATCCTTGCGCTCGGCCGGACGCATCATCTCGAAATCGTTGATGCCGGTCTTTTTCAGCGGCATGTCGATCTGGCCCGAATAGGGTTTCGGATTACCGATCACGATGGCCCAATAGGTCTTCTTGGCCTGACGCCGCGCGAAGGCGCCCGCCAGCCGCTTGGCCGCCTCTGGCCCCTTGCCCAGCAGCAGGACGCCCGAGGTGTCGCGGTCCAGACGGTGCACCAGGCGCGGACGGTTGATCCCCTCGCCCCAGGCCGACAGCAGGCGATCGACGTGGCGGCTTGTCTTGGTGCCGCCCTGCACCGCCAGGCCGTGCGGCTTGTTGATCGCAATGACCATGTCGTCTTCATACAGGACCAGCGACTTTACGAACCGGATGTCCTGTTCGGACAGGGTGTGCATGTCCCCGGCCTGGCGCGAGGTATCGTCGGGGATCGGCGGCACGCGCACGGCGGCCCCGGCGGTCAGGCGACCCTCGGGCTTGATGCGGGCGCCGTCCACGCGGATCTGGCCGCTGCGCGCCATCTTCTGCACCTGGATATTGGACAGGTGCGGCCAGCGTCGGCGGAACCAGCGATCCAGACGAATGCCGTCCTCGTCCTCGGCGACATAGATGGTCAGGACTTCGCGCTTCGGGGCGTCCTTGGCGGTATCTTTTTCAGCCTCATGCGGCTCGTCGGCGGGAGAATAATCGGTCAAAGCGGAGCTCCAAGGGCGCGGCGGGCGATCATCAGGCCGACGAAAAGGGCCAGGATAGCCAAGACGACCGAGCCGACCACATAGGCGCAGGCCAAACCGATCTGGCGGCGCTCGATCATCTGCACCGCCTCCAGCGAATAGGACGAAAAGGTCGTGAACCCGCCCAGCACGCCGACGGCGGCGAACAGCCTCACCGCCTCCTGCTGCGCCCCGCCCCGGAACGCCAGCCAACCTACCAGCAGGCCCATCAACAGGCCGCCCAGAACGTTGGCCGCGAACGTGCCCAGCGGCCAGCCGACGTTAGGCGCCAAGCGCCCTGCGGCCAGCCCCAGGCCATAGCGTGCGACGGAGCCGATGGCCCCGCCTGCCGCGACGAGAAGAAAACGTGTCATCGTGCGGCCTTCTATACGCCGCACGCGCCGAAAGCGATGGTCAGCGCGGGATGGAACCCTGGACCGAGCGTGCATCGTAGGCGTTGGGGCGATCCGGCTTCTGGCCCCGGCCCAGCACGACTTCCAGCGTGGTCGACGTCGGTTGCGGACCGCTGAAGTTCAGACCCACGCCCACCCCGACGCCCGAGGCCGAATAGCCGCCATACCGGCTGCTTCCGCCGCCGATCGAAACGCTGGGGCGAACCCCGCCCGCCCCGCCTGGCCGACCGTCGGTCCAGCTCTGGGTCACCTCGAACCAGTCATAGCCCTGTTCGGTCGTCAGGTCAGCGGCGCGCAATAAGGCCCAGTCGGCGACGCGTCCAGCCGCCCCTACGCCGTTATAGCTCACGCGATAGCGGTTGGACTCGATCCTCTGTTCAGAGAACCCCTGCCCGTTCGGTCCCTGCTGGGCGCCGTAGGGGGCCAGGCTGGCGCAGGCGCTCAGCGCGAGGGCGGACAGGCCGGTCAGGGCGATGGCGAGACGCTTCATCATAGGTATCCTTTCAACGACATAGCGCCAAAACCGGCACGGCGTTCCCTAAAGAGACGGGCGACCTACAGCCCCAGCGCGGCGCGCAGTTTGGCGAAATCCTCTGGCGGCGGCGCCTCGACCGTGGTCGTACCGCCCTCAGGATGGGGGAAGCTCAGCCTGGCGGCGTGCAACATCAGGCGCGGCGCCGGCCCGACCGGCGTGGTCAGGGCGCCGCCGTAACGCACATCCCCGATCAAGGGCCGACCGATATGGGCCATATGCACCCGCAACTGGTGCATCCGCCCGGTCAGCGGCTCCAGCTCGACCACCGCCCCCTCCGGCCCGGAGGCCAGGGTCCGGTATTTGCTCTGCGAACCCTGCGCGCCCGGCGCATCAAAGGCGACGACGCGCATATAGCTCTCACGGCCGATCTCCTCGCGCCGCAGCGGCGCGTCGATGGTCGCGGATGCCGGTTCGGGCGCGGCCGACAGCAGGGCCAGATAGTGTTTCCTGAACCGCCGCATCTGCAGCGCCTTGCCCAGGAAACTCGCCGCCGGCTTGGTCTTGGCTGCAAGGATAACGCCCGAGGTGTCGCGATCCAGCCGATGCACCAGGTCCGGCCGCTTGCCGTTGGACCGCGCGAACGCCCACAGCAGATCGTCCAGCGTATGCGCCTTGATCCGCCCGCCTTGGCTGGACAGGCCCGACGGCTTGGAAAAGGCGATGACATGCGCATCCTCGTGGATCACCCACGAACGGACGGCGTCGATGTCTGCGGGCGATAGGTCTACGGGGGCACGGGTCACCGCGCGTCCATACGCGACGACGCGACCGTCGTCAGCCCATCAGCGCAGAACGCCGCGTTTGCGCATGTTGAAGGCATAACCAAACAGCAGAACCGCGATCAGCAGGATGACGAACGGCATCCAACTCATGGCCGCCATTTCAGGCGGCGCCGGTGGCGGCGGATCGATCACCTTGCCGTAGATCAGGCTGACCAGCGCCCCCAGCAGCGACAGGCCGAACGCCTCGACCGCCCAGCGCCGACGCAACAACAGCAGGACCGACCCAATCAACGCGCCCCACACGCCCAATGTCCACGGTACATACATCCACGCGGGCATGGCGTCGTAATAGGCGATCATGTCGTCGCCGAAGCCCATCTCGTGCATATAGGCCTCGCCCCGCGTCGTGGTCTGAACGAAGTCAAACGCCCCGAACCCGTTCCACAACAACGACAGCACGCCCACGACCCACAAATGCCAGGGCGTCTTCACCATCTTGATCATCGTCCCCTCCCAAGAATTTCAGACAGGGAGGCTAGACCCGATGCCGATGCGCGACAATGAACGGCGTTCAGTCAGACCCTTCGACATGCATCTGCGCCCGCATCTTGGCCCAGCGGTCCAGCCGCGCCTTGACCTTCTCCTCATGGCCCTCGCCCTTGGGCTTGTAGAAGGTGCGGCGCTCCATCTCGTCGGGGAAGAAGTTCGCGCCGGAGAAGCCCTCGGGCGTATCCGGGTCGTATTGA
Organism: Brevundimonas sp. AC546; assembly: GCF_979258305.1. NCBI lineage: Bacteria > Pseudomonadati > Pseudomonadota > Alphaproteobacteria > Caulobacterales > Caulobacteraceae > Brevundimonas > Brevundimonas sp. AC546. The sequence continues at coordinate 305,548 of NZ_OZ409849.1, read as the reverse complement.
TAGCCTTTGCCGTAGCCGAGCGATTTCATCAGCTTGGTCGGGGCGTTGCGGATATGGGCAGGCGGCATCAGCGAGCCGGTCTCATAGGCCGCCTTCTTGGCCGCCTTGAACGCCTCGTACACCCCCACAGACTTGGGCGCGGTCGCCAGGTGGACCACGGCCTGGGCCAGCGCCAGTTCGCCCTCGGGGCTGCCCAGGAAGTCGTAGGTATCCTTGGCCGCATTGGCGACCAGGATCGACAGCGGGTCCGCCTCGCCGATGTCCTCGACCGCCATCCGCACGATCCGCCGCGCCAGATAAAGCGGATCCTCGCCCCCGTTCAGCATCCGCGCCAGCCAATACAGCGCCGCATCGGGATCCGATCCGCGCACCGATTTATGCAAGGCGGATATGAGGTTGTAGTGCTCTTCTCTCGACTTATCATAAGCCGGCGCCCGCCTTTGCAGCACCCCGGCCAGCCCCTGCACGTCCAGTATTTCGCCTTCCGGCAAGTCGAACAGCACCTCCGACATGGTCAACAGATAGCGCCCGTCACCGTCGGCTAGGGCCAGCATCGCCTGCCGCGCCTCGGGCGACAGCGGCAGCGTCTGGTCCATATGCGCCTCGGCTCGCACCAGCAGCCGATCCAGCGCCGCATCGTCCAGCCGCTTCAGCACATAGACCTGGCTGCGGGACAACAGAGCGCCATTCAGCTCGAAACTGGGATTCTCGGTCGTGGCCCCGACGAGGGTGACGACGCCCGCCTCGACGAAGGGCAGGAAGCCGTCCTGCTGGGCGCGATTGAAGCGGTGGATCTCGTCCACGAACAACAGGGTCGACTGCCCGGCCGCCCGCCGCATCCGCGCCGCCTCGAACGCTTTTTTCAGATCCGCGACGCCCGAGAACACCGCGCTGATCGCCTGGTATTCATAGCCCGCCGCCTGGGCCAGCAGCCGGGCGATGGTGGTCTTCCCCGTTCCAGGCGGTCCCCACAGGATCATCGACCCCAGCCGCCCGGCCTCGATCATCCGCCGGATCGGTCCGCCCGTTCCCAGCAGGTGATCCTGCCCCACGACATCGTCCAGCGTGCGCGGACGCAGGCGGTCAGCCAAGGGCGCGTCGGGCGGCAGAATGCCGGAGGCTTCGAACAGATCGGTCATGCGTGCGACCTATGTAGTCATTCGCCTTGCGCTTTTCACGCGTTAGTATGGCGAACCGCCATGGAGACCGCCCCGATGACAGACGCCAATTCCAACCAGGGTCCGACCTCCGGCGTGACGCCCCACCTGACCGTTCCATCGCGCGGCGCATCGGCGGCGGTGGACTTCTACATCATCGCCTTCGGGGCCGAGGTTCTGGACCGCAGGCTGGCCGACGACGGCGAGCGGCTGATCCACGCCCATCTGAAGATCAATGGCGCCAGCGTCATGCTGAACGACGAATTCCCGGAATACACCGGCGTTCAGGACGTGCGTCCCGCCGGGGTCACCCTGCACCTCCAGGTCGTCGATCCCGACGCCTGGTGGACCCGCGCCATGACCGTCGGCGGCGCCGAACCGGTCATGGACATGGCCGACCAGTTTTGGGGCGACCGCTACGGCGTCCTCCGCGACCCCTTCGGCCACACCTGGTCCATCGGCGGCCCGACGAAGGGCGGCTAGTCGGCCGCCTCGCGCTCCAGCCGCGCCTGCAACCGTCCCCTCGCCCGCTCGGCATAGGCGCGGCACGCCGATGGATCGAGGAAGGGATTGACGACCGCGCCCGCTTCCAGCGCCGCAATCTTCACATCGCCGCCCGAGTTGTCCGGATGGGCCGAGACCAACAGGTCGCAATCCAGATCTTCGACCCGGTCGATGGACGCGCGCAACTGCGCCGTCACCTCGGGATGTCCGGTATAGGTGAAAGTCCCATTCGCCACGGCGTTCAGGCTGGACGCGAAGACCACATTCATGCACGCGTCGCCTTCGCAAGACCGCAAGGTCCAGCTGACGCTTCCGGGCGTGTGGCCGGGCGTGAAGACGGCCGTCACCGCCGTGTTCCCCAGCCTCAACACGCCACCGTCGTCGATCCCGCGGGTGTTGGAAAAGGGCGGCGATTTGGAGATATTGCTGGCTTGAGGATCATGGGCGTCGACCTCGCCGGCCCGAAGCGCGGCGGCCCCGATCGGGCTGGTGATCACTTCGGCGCCGCTATCGCGCGCCAGCGCCGCCAGACCGCCTGAGTGATCGAAATGCGCCTCGGTGTTCAGGATGTAGCGGATGTCTTCTACGCGAAAGCCCAGCTGCCGAATGTTCGCCTCGGTCGCCGCCACCGTCTGCGGCAAGGCGCCGTCGATCAAGATCAGGCCGTCGCCCGTATCGATCAGGACGATGCTGATCCCGCCTGTCCCCACAAAATAGGTATTCCCAAACAGCTTCAGCGGCGTCTGCGGCTTCAACCAGTCGGGATTTGCGGGCAACGCAGCCGTCAAGGGATCGTCATGACCCGCGCTCCAAGCTGCACAGAAAAACGCGGCGGCGGCGATGACACAAGATAGGTATTTCATGGCCTCATCCCGCACACGGCGGCCAACACGGTCAAGCTTGTGAAGGACTGTGTTGTGACTCGGTCGTGGACAACTATCTCAGCACGCCCCGGATCTGGCGGCCGCCGCGGTTGACGACAACTTCCCACGGGCCGCGACCGGAACTGGCGGCCTCGACGTCGCGGGCGCTGGCGATGGCGCGGCCGTTGATGCTGACGATCAGGTCGTTCTGGCGGAAGCCCGCGCGCGCCGCATAGCCACGGCCCGACACGCTGGTGACGATGACGCCCGTGGCGAAGGGATCACCGCCCAGACGGTCGGCCAGGGCCGGGTTCAGGGCCACGACTTCGGCCCCCGCGAAGGGACCGGCGGCGATGGTGACGCCCTGTTTCGGATCGGCGTCGCCCGGCAGGGGCTGCACTCGCGCCGTCAAGGTCTGGGCCCGCCCGTCGCGAAGAATGGCCACCTGGACCTGATCGTTCGGATTGCGTGAGCCGACGCGGTAGTTCAGCCCGCCCTGGTCGTTGATCTCCTGGCCATCGACGGCGGTGATCACGTCGCCCTGCCGCACGCCCGCGCGGGCGGCTGGGCTGTTCGCATAGACGTCGGTGACCACCAACCCCTGCGGCCGGGTCAGGCCCAGGCTGCCGGCGATGTCGCCGGTGACGGTGTCGCCCTTCACCCCCAGCCACGGCCGAACGACCGTCGTCGCCCCGCCCAGCGCCGAATCCACCACGCGCTTCACCATGGCGGCGGGCACGGCGAAGCCGACCCCGGCCGAGGAGCCCGAGCGCGAAAAGATCGCGGTGTTGATGCCGATCAGGTCGCCGTCCATGTCCACCAAGGCCCCGCCAGAGTTGCCGGGGTTGATGGCTGCGTCCGTCTGGATGAAGGAGCCGCTGTCGGAAATGCCCGTCTCTGTCCGATTCAGAGCCGAGATGATGCCGTTGGTCACCGTCTGGCCCACGCCGAACGGATTGCCGATGGCCAGGACCAGGTCGCCGACCTGCTGCTCTTCCTGATCGTCAATGGCCAGGACCGGCAGTCGGTCGCTGACGTTCTCCAGCCTCAGCACCGCGATATCGCTTCGCTCGTCGGCCAGGATGACGGTGGCGGGAAACTCGCGCCGGTCGTTCAGCACGACCTTGATCTGTTGGGCGCCCTGGATGACGTGATTGTTGGTCACCACGATCCCGTCCGAGCGGACGATGACGCCCGACCCGACCGATTCCGCCACCCTCGCCTGGGGAATGCCGCCGCCGAAGAACTGGAAGAAAGGATCGGCCTGGACCCGCTGCACGCTGCGCGCCGAGATATTGACCACGGCGGGCGCGGCGGACCGCACGACCGGCGCAAAGCTGGACTTCATCCCCGCCGCATCGGACGGCGCCGTGCGCGTCGGCTGGGCGAACTCGCCCTCCTGCGCCTTGGAGCTGTTGGGATTGCCGCACGCCGACAGGGCGAAGGCGGCGGCGAGCACGATCGATCGGGTCTTCATGGTCATCCGAGAAAGTCAGGCTTCAAGCGACGCCATACCGCACCCGGTTTCGGGCCGGATCAAGGCGTGGGAACCTCATCAACGGACAAGCTTTCGCGCCGTTCCGCACCATCGTCTCCTCCCCACTTGTGGGGATGGGGACCGCGAAGCGGTGGAGGGGCTCTTGAAGTCCCACAGGCGCCTGTGATGTGTCGCAGGGCCCCTCCGTCACGGCGCTGAAGAAGCGCCGCGCCTCCTCCCCATGAAATGGGGAGGAGACGATGGTCAGCCATCACAATGCCGCTGGTCCATTCGCTGCGATTCCAATCGCTTGCCGATTTATGTCCCCCTTCGCCTGCCCAAGGGGTCAAACCGCCGCATAATATACCCGTCCCGTCGCATGGAGGGCTCGCTTGGCCTGCGACCTTGCGGCGGCGGGAGCGGATGGAACGGGAGCGGGGGTGAAATCCCTCCGCGCTGACATCGACTCATGGAGCGGTGTCGGAGGGTCGAGGGGGATACTCGATCGCACTCGGGACAGCCCTCGCAGGGGCTGCCGACCCGTCGCAGGCTTATGGGGTTAGGCGATAAGACCGCCACCGCTCGACGCCCCGAGCCTGCAGGCCAACCTTCCGCGCGGAGCGTCATACCCTTCGTCGAAACGGTACTTACAAACTCACACTCCGGGCGAAGGCCCGGCGCTCCGCCCAGCCCTCCACCAACTTCGCAGCGAAAGCGCGAAGGCGAACACACCTGCGCGCCGCCTTATTTGCTCTCGGGCCTCAGGATCGCTACATCCGCCCCAACTCCCCAATCAGACGAACCCGAAGGGCGCACCGCACCTCATGGCGCAGCAATATATTTTCCAGATGCAGGGTCTGACCAAGACCTTCCCCGGCGGCCGCAAGATCTTCGAGAACATCTGGCTCAGCTTCTACAACGACGCCAAGATCGGCGTCGTCGGCGTCAACGGCTCGGGTAAGTCCACCCTGCTGAAGATCATGGCCGGCCTGGACACCGAGTTCACGGGCGAGGCCCGCGCCGCCGACGGCATCAAGCGCGGCTATCTCGAGCAGGAGCCTCAGCTCGATCCCGCCCTCAACGTTCGCCAGAACGTCGAATCCTGGTGCGAAGAGAAGCAGTGGGTCAACCGCTTCAACGAAGTCGCCGCTGAACTGGGCGAGAACTACACCGACGAACTGATGGAGGAGATGACCACCCTCCAGGAGAAGATCGACGCCGGCGACGTCTGGGACATCGACAGCCGCATAGAAATGGCCATGGGCGCCCTGCGCTGCCCCGACGACGACTGGGAAGTCACCAACCTGTCCGGCGGTGAAAAACGCCGCGTGGCCCTGGCCCGCTTGCTGCTGTCCAAGCCCGACATGCTGCTGCTCGACGAACCGACCAACCATCTGGACGCCGAATCCGTCGCCTGGCTGCAGCACCATCTGGAGAACTTCCCCGGCTGCGTCATCCTGGTGACCCACGACCGTTACTTCCTGGACCTCGTCACCAAGTGGACGCTGGAGCTGGACCGCGGCAAGGGCCACCCGCACGAGGGCAACTATTCCTCGTGGCTGGAAGCCAAGACCAAGCGCGTCATTCAGGAAAACTCGGAATCCGAAGCCCGCCAGCGCGCCCTCAGCCGCGAACTGGATTGGGTCCGTTCGGGCGCCAAGGCCCGTCAGGCCAAGTCCAAGGCCCGTCTGGCCGCCTATGAGCGGATGGTGGACGAACAGGAATCGATGCGCGGCGCCCAGACCCACGCCCACATCCAGATCCCGCCTGGCCCGCGCCTGGGCAATGTCGTCCTGGAAGTCGAGGGTCTGCAAAAATCCTATGGCGACAAGACCCTGTTCGACAACCTGACCTTCAAGCTGCCGCCCAACGGCATCGTCGGCGTCATCGGCCCCAACGGCGCCGGCAAGTCGACCATGTTCAAGCTGATCACCGGCCAGGAAACCCCTGACGGCGGCACCGTCAAGGTCGGCGAAACGGTCAAGCTGGCCTATGTCGACCAGTCGCGCGACGACCTGAAGCCTGACGAGACCATCTGGCAGGCCATTTCGGGCGGCACCGAAGTGATGATGGTCGGCAAGCGCGAGATCAACACGCGCGCCTATGTCGGCAGCTTCAACTTCAAGGGCGGAGACCAGCAGAAGAAGGTCGGCCAACTGTCCGGCGGTGAGCGTAACCGCGTCCACCTGGCCAAGACCCTGGCCTCGGGCGGCAACCTGATCCTGCTCGATGAACCGACCAACGACCTGGACATCGAAACGCTGCAGAACCTCGAAGAGGCCCTTGAGGGTTTCGCGGGCTGCGCCGTGGTCATCTCCCACGACCGCTGGTTCCTCGACCGTCTGGCCACCCATATCCTCGCCTTCGAAGGCGACGGTCACGTGGAATGGTTCGAGGGTAACTTCGAAGCCTACGAACAGGACAAGATGCGCCGCCTGGGCGCCGACAGTATCATCCCCAAACGCATCCAGCACCAGAAGTTCGGGCGCTGATCACCTGACCTGAAAAGAGGAGCCGCTGCATGACCCAACGCCCCGCCGTTCTCATCATGCAGCGGCATCTCGCCCCGCTCTCGGGCTTTCTTGAGAGCGCCTACGACGTCTATCGCTTCTGGGAAGGTCCGCCGATCGAGGCCGCTCACGACATCCGCGTCATGGTCGTCGCCGGCGAGGCGACGCTGGACAAGGCGCTGATCGAACGTCTGCCCAACCTCGACCTGCTGGCCTGCTTCACCTCGGGCTATGACGGCATCGACATCGACTGGTGCCGCGCGCGTGGCCTGCCCGTCACCCACGCCCCCGGCGTCAATCACGAGGATGTCGCCGATCATGCCTTGGGTCTGATCCTGGCCGCTCGTCGCCAGATCGCCTCCGGCGACCGTCAGGTCCGTTCCGGCGGCTGGACCGCCGAGACCCGCACCATCACCGGCTCCCTCGGCGGCCAGAAACTGGGCATCGTCGGCCTGGGCCATATCGGCAAGGCCGTCGCTGACCGGGCCGAGGCCTTCCGCATGGCGGTCAGCTGGTGGGGGCCACGTCCCCACGACGCCGAATGGCCCCGCGCCGAAAGCCTGGGAGCCCTGGCCAAGGCCAGCGACATCCTGGTCGTCGCCTGCAAGGCGGACGAGACCAATCGCGGCCTGATCTCGCGCGACATCCTCGACGCGCTCGGTCCCGACGGCCTGCTGGTCAACGTCTCACGCGGCCAGGTCGTGGACGAGGACGCCCTGATCGCCGCCCTGAAATCAGGCGCCCTGGGCCAGGCTGCGCTGGATGTCTTCATCGAGGAGCCGACCGACCCGAACCGCTGGGCCGGCGTGCCCAACGTCGTCCTGACGCCCCACACCGCCGGCGCCACGACCGCTGGCGTGCAGGGCATGCTGATGCTGCTGATGCAGAACCTTCAGGCGCATTTCGCGGGTGAACCGCTGAAGACGCCCGTGGCCTGACCTCAGCGCGGCCGCTGCGGCCGTTCGTCCGGCGTCACCACCCCGTCGCCGTTCTTGTCCAGAGCTTTGAACTGGGCGTCCAGACCCACGGTGAACTCCTCGCGCGTCACCCGCCCGTCGCCGTCCGCATCCATGCGCGTCAGCATCCGACCGCCGCGCGCATTGGCCAGTTCGGTCGCATCCACCACGTCGTCGTGATTGACGTCCAGCCGATCGAACATCTGGGTCATCCGCGCCTGCATCTGCGCCAGGCTCTCTCGCTCCGGCGGACGCATCCCCTCCATGGGAGGCCCCGACATCTGCGGCATCGGCGGCTCGGGAAAGTCGCTCTGAGCCAGAGCCGGACCGGCGGCGGCAAGAGCGAAGGCGGCGATCAGCAGAATACGCATGGGACCACTCCAAAAGGGCTGCGAACCCTTGAACGTACGCACGAACTATTCCCGTCGCCGCCCCGTCAGGAAAGCGATTTCGCTTGCCAAATCATATAAGGATATCCTTATATGAACATATGAGCCTGTCCGCCGATCAGACTGTCGAAGCCCTTCGCGCCGCCGGAGAACCCACCCGTCTGCGCGTCCTTTCGCTGCTCGCCGGCGAAGAGCTTTCGGTCATGGAGATGTCGCGAATTCTCGACCAGAGCCAGCCGCGGGTGTCGCGTCATTTGAAGTTGATGACAGACGCCGGGCTGATCGAACGCTTTCCAGACGGCGCTCGCGTCTACTATCGCCTGTCGCACGACGCCCAGGCGCGCCGCCTGATCGACACTGTGCTGGACATTCTGGCCGACGACGCCGGCGAGGCCGATCACCGCCGCCTCGACGAGGTTCGCAAGGACCGAGAAGAAGCCGCCGTCAGCTATTTCGAACAGGTCGCGCCACAATGGGACCGCCTACGCTCGCTCTACGTCAGCGAGAGCGCCGTCGAGGCGGCGCTGGAAAAGGCCGTCGGCCCCGGCCCGTTCGAACGCGTCGTCGATCTGGGCACCGGCTCGGGCCGGATGCTGACCCTGTTCGGCAAGAAGGCCAAGATGTCGGTTGGGCTGGACCTCAGCCAGAACATGCTGAACATCGCCCGCACCAATGTCACCAAGGCCGGGCTGGACAAGGTCGAGCTGCGCCACGGCGACATCTTCGCCACCCGCCTACCCGCCGCCAGCGCCGATCTGGTGATCGTGCATCAGGTGCTGCACTACCTGTCCGACCCATCCGCCGCGGTCGCCGAGGCCGCCCGCCTAGTCAGCCCGAACGGCCGCCTGGTCATCATCGACTTCGCCCCCCACGACTTCGAGCATATGCGCGAGGCGCACCAGCATCGACGCCTGGGTTTCGCCGATAGCGAGATCAACGGCTGGCTGCTCGACGGAGGCCTGACGCCGTCCGCTCCCATCGCCCTGCCGCACGACGCCGAGGGCCTGACCGTGACCATCTGGACGGCGGAACGCCGCGTCCAGGACAGAAAGACCGCTTGATGGCCTTCCCCGCCTCGTTGAATCTGGCTGACGCTCGCGCCCTGCTGCTGTCGCCCCTCGGCCCTGTCGCTCGCGCGGGGTCCAACCGCGATGACGTGCGCGTCTCGTTCGAATTCTTCCCGCCCAAGACGGACGAGGCCGAGGCCAATCTTTGGAAGGCGATCCGCCGGCTTGAGCCGCTGAACCCGGCCTTTGTCTCGGTGACCTATGGCGCCGGTGGCTCGACGCGCGAGCGGACCCATCGGACGGTCCAGCGCATCATCGCCGAGACGTCGCTTCGCCCTGCCGCCCACCTGACCTGCGTCGAGGCCAGCCGCGACGAGGTCGATGAGGTCATCGCGGGCTATAAGACCATCGGCGTCGATCACATCGTCGCCCTGCGCGGGGACCCGCCCGGCGGTTCCGGCATCGGCGGCGTCTATCAGCCCCGCGCCGACGGCTACGCCAACGCCACCGAACTGACCCAGGCCATCAGCCGCGTCGGCGGTTTCGACGTCACGGTCGGCGCATATCCCGAACGCCACCCCGAAAGCCCCTCCATCGACCACGACATCGATGTGCTGAAGGCCAAGGTGGACGCCGGCGCGACCCGTGCGGTCAGCCAATTCTTCTTCGACATCGACGCCTTCCTGCGCTTTCGCGACAGGGTGCGAGCGGCGGGCGTGATCATCCCCCTGATCCCCGGCGTCATGCCCGTGTCCAACTTCGCCGGCCTGACGCGCATGTGCGGCGCCTGCGGGACCAGCATCCCCGACTGGCTGAAGGCCCATTTCGACGGATTGGACGAGGATCCCGAGACCCGCAAGCTGCTGGCCGCCTCCGTCGCCGCCGAGACCTGCGCGCGTCTGCAGGAAGAGGGCTTCTCCGACTTCCACTTCTACACCCTGAACCGCGCCGACCTGGTCTATGCGATTTGTCGAGTGCTAGGCGTGCGTGAGGCCTCGCAATGACGCCGACGACCAAATCCTCCCCCGCCCCTTCGCGGGGGAGGGGGACCACGAAGTGGTGGAGGGGGCGACCCCAGACACCGGCGTGTGAAGTCGCCCCCTCCACCACCCTTCGGGCGGTCCCCTTCGCTTCGCTCGCTGTGGAGGATCAAATATGACCCGCGCCGAACGTATCGCCGCCCTGCATCAGGCGGCCAAGGAACGCATCCTGGTCCTCGACGGCAGCTGGGGCGTGATGATCCAGCGTCGCGGCCTGGACGAGGCCGACTTCCGCGCTGACCGCTTCGTCGCCGCCAACGGCTATGACGAAAAGCACCAGATGAAGGGGAACAACGACATCCTCTGCATCACGCGTCCTGACGTCATCTCGGACCTGCACGACCAGTATTTCGGCGCCGGCGCCGACATCTCCGAGACCAACACCTTCTCCGGCACCACCATCGCCCAGGAAGACTATGCCTTGGACGCCCAGGCGGTGTGGGACATCAATCTGGAAGGCGCCGAAATTGGCCCGCGCCTCAGCCGACCGTTGGACGGAAAAGGAGCCGCACAAGCCCCGGTTCGCCGCCGGTTCCATCGGCCCATTGAACAAGATGCTATCGATGTCGTCTGACGTGAACGACCCAGGCGCCCGCAGCGTGACCTTCGACCAGGTCTATGAGGCCTATCGCCATCAGGTGAAGGCGCTGAACGAGGGCGGGGTCGACCTCTATCTGATCGAGACCATCACCGACACGCTGAACTGCAAGGCGGCGATCAAGGCGATCAAGGACCTTGAAGATGAAGGCATGGACGCCCTGCCCATCTGGATTTCGGGGACTATCACCGACCGTTCGGGCCGCACCCTGTCGGGCCAGACGGCCGAGGCCTTCTGGAACAGCGTGCGCCACGCCAAGCCGTTCGCGGTCGGCTTCAACTGCGCCCTGGGCGCCGACCTGATGCGGCCCTTCATCGCCGAACTGAGCCGCGTCGCCGACACCCTGGTCGCCGCCTATCCCAACGCCGGCCTGCCCAACGCCATGGGCCAGTACGACGAGGAACCGCACGAAACCGCCCACTTCATCGAAGAATGGGCGGCGTCCGGCCTGGTCAACATCGTCGGCGGCTGCTGCGGCACGACCCCGGATCACATCAAGCACGTCGCCGAAGAGGTCGCGCCGCTGAAGCCGCGCGCGATCCCGGAACGGCCGGTGGCCTTGCGGCTGTCCGGGCTGGAACCGTTCGAGATGGTGGCGTGAGGAAGAGACTATGATCGAAAAGATGGCCGAGTTGTTCAAGGACCCTGAACACGCCAGAACCTACGCCGAGCGCCCGAAGAAAATCATTCCGGGCTTCGACGGCCTGCATCGCATCATGGCGCAACTGATCTCCGAAGCGTCGCCCGCGAACATTCTCGTTGTCGGCGGCGGCGGCGGGCTTGAGCTGAAGACCCTGATCGACGCCCTGCCCGAGACCCGCTTCTGCGCCGTCGATCCGTCTGCCGAAATGGTTACCCAAGGCAAGGCCTACCTTGGCGACCCAGCATCGGTGGACTGGGTCGAAGGCTATGTCTTCGATGCGCCGGAAGTGCGGTTCGACGCCGCCACCTGTATGCTGACGCTGCATTTCGTGCCCGACGACGGCGCAAAACTGGAGACGCTCAAGGCCATCCACAACCGCCTGAAGCCGGGCGCGCCCTTCGTCATGGCGCATGTCAGCGTCGACAAGAACGCCCCCGCGTCCGACCGCCAGTTCGACCGCTATATCCGCTTCTCCAGCGACAGCGGCCTCGACCCCGAAGTTATCGAAAAGGCCCACGAACGCGTGCGTACCCAACTGAACTGCGTCGGCCCCGCGCGCGACGAACAACTGCTGCGCGAAGCCGGCTTTGGCGCGATCGAGCCGGTGTTTCAAGGCCTCTCGTGGCACGGCTGGGTGGCCTACGCCTGATGCGCCCGATCTTCATCAACGTGGGCGAACGGACCAACGTCACCGGCTCCGCCAAATTCCGCAAACTGGTGGTCGAGGGCGACTATTCGGCTGCGCTGGACGTCGCGCGCCAACAGGTCGAGGCGGGCGCCCAGGTCATCGACATCAACATGGACGAGGGGCTGCTGGACGGCGTCGTCGCCATGCGGACCTTCCTGAACCTGATCGCGGCCGAGCCCGACATCGCCCGCGTGCCGGTGATGATCGACAGCTCCAAATGGGAGGTGATCGAGGCGGGTCTGAAGTGCGTCCAGGGCAAGCCCATCGTCAACTCGATCAGCATGAAAGAGGGCGAGCAGGCCTTCCGCGACCATGCGATCAAATGCCTGCGCTATGGTGCCGCCGTCGTGGTCATGGCCTTCGACGAGGTGGGCCAGGCGGACACCGCCGCCCGCAAGATCGAGATATGCACCCGCGCCTACGACATCCTGGTCAACGAGGTCGGCTTCCCGCCAGAGGACATCATCTTCGACCCCAATATCTTCGCCGTGGCGACGGGGATCGAGGAGCACGACAACTACGCCGTCGACTTCATCGAGGCGGTGAAGGTCATCAAGACCACCCTGCCCTACGCCCGCATCTCGGGCGGGGTGTCGAACGTCTCGTTCAGCTTCCGCGGCAACGAGCCGGTGCGTCGGGCGATCCACAGCGTCTTCCTGTACCACGCCATCGCGGCGGGCATGGACATGGGCATCGTCAACGCCGGCGACCTGCCCGTCTATGACGACATCGACGCCACGCTGCGCGAGGCCGTCGAAGATGTGATCCTGAACCGGCCGCAGCGGACAAACGTGTCCAACACCGAGCGGCTGGTGGACATGGCGCCCAACTACAAGGGCGAGAAGGGCGCGGCGCGGGTCGTCGATCTGAAATGGCGCGAACAGCCTGTCGCCGCCCGCATCGCCCACGCTCTGGTCAACGGCATCACCGAATATATTGAGGCCGATACCGAGGAAGCCCGCCAGTCGGTCGAACGTCCCCTGCATGTCATCGAAGGTCCGCTGATGGACGGGATGAATGTGGTCGGCGACCTGTTCGGCTCGGGCAAGATGTTCCTGCCGCAGGTGGTGAAATCCGCCCGGGTGATGAAACAGGCCGTGGCCTGGTTGAACCCGTTCATGGAGGCCGAGAAGGAAGGCAAACCCCGCGAACAGGCCGGCAAGATTCTGATGGCTACGGTCAAGGGCGACGTCCACGACATCGGCAAGAACATCGTTGGCGTCGTGCTCCAGTGCAATAATTACGAGGTCATCGACCTGGGCGTCATGGTTCCGGCCGACCGGATTCTGGAAGAGGCCAAGGCCCACAACGTCGACATCATCGGCCTGTCCGGCCTGATCACCCCCTCGCTGGACGAGATGGTCTTCGTCGGCGCCGAGATGGAGCGACGCGGTTTCGACATCCCCCTGCTGATCGGGGGCGCCACCACCAGCCGCACCCACACGGCGGTCAAGATCGAACCGGCCTATCGCCGCGGCTCCACCACCTATGTCATCGACGCCAGCCGCGCTGTCGGCGTGGTCTCGGGCCTGCTGTCCAAGACCGAACGGGCCAAGAACGAGGCCGCCACCCGCGACGAATACATCCGCATCCGCGAGCAATATGCCCGCGGCCAGGAGGTGAAGGCCCGCGCCACACTGACCCAGGCCCGCGAGAACCGATTCCGAATCGATCCCGCCCAGCCCATGCCCGGCAAGCCGTCCTTCATCGGCGTGAAGGCGTTCGACGCCTGGGATCTGCAGGACCTGGCCGACCATATCGACTGGACGCCCTTCTTCGCCAGCTGGGAGTTGATCGGTCGCTATCCGCTGATCCTGGAGGACGAGATCGTGGGCGAGGCCGCGCGCGACCTGTTCGACGACGCAAAGGTGATGCTGAAGCAGATCATCGACGAGAAATGGTTCACCGCCAAAGGCGTCGTCGGCTTTTGGCCTGCCCGCGCCGACGGCGATGATGTCGTGGTCTTCGCCGACGAAAGCCGTTCCGAAGAGATCGCCCGCTTCCACACCCTGCGCCAGCAGATCAAGAAGACGAACGGCAAGCCGAACCTGGCCCTGTCCGACTTCATCGCCGAGCAAGGCCAGGACTACATCGGCGCGTTTGCGGTCACCGCCGGTCACGGCGAATTGGAAATCGCCAAACGGTTCAAGGACGCCGGCGACGACTATTCGTCGATCCTGGCAACCGCCTTAGCCGACCGGCTGGCCGAGGCTTTCGCCGAACGCCTGCACAAGGAAGTCCGCACCCAGTTGTGGGGCTATGCGCCCGACGAAGCGGTCGGCATTCAGGATCTGATCGAAGAGAAATACCAGGGCATCCGCCCCGCCCCCGGCTATCCGGCCCAACCCGACCACACGGAAAAGGCGACCCTGTTCCGCCTACTGAAGGCCGAGGACAATGCCGGCATGGCCCTGACAGAGAGCTATGCCATGACGCCCCCGGCCTCGGTCTCGGGCCTCTATTTCGGCCATCCGGGCAGCCACTATTTCGGCGTCGGCAAGATCGATCTCGACCAGGTCGAGGACTATGCGCGCCGCAAGGGCTGGGACTTGGCGACGGCCGAACGCTGGCTGGCGCCGATCCTCAACTACGATCCCTACGCCGCCAAACGCGAAACGGCGGCCTGAGCCGAGGCTCAAGCCGCCGCTTCATGACTGGCGCCAAGGCGTCGCCGGGTAACTATTCCAGACCGACGCTTTCCGGCGTGGCCGGCGGCGTGGTGATGTTGTCGCGGATACGGCGCGCGGCGTGCTCGCAACGACCCGGCAGGCCAAAGAACAAACCGAACGACTGGCTGCGCGCCTCCGCATCCGTATTGGCCATCAACGGGGCCCACTGCGCCTTGACGGCGGCGACGGCCTGCTCGGCCTCAGCCTTCGACGCCGCCGACTGACGCGGCGCAGCGACCGCCAGGGCGCTGCGGAAATCCTGCGCCTCAAGCCGTCCCAGGCGAACCAGTTCGACATCCTCGGGCGCATGGGCCGTCAGGGTGTCGCCCAGATCCGCATGACCCGTCACCAGCGCATCGCACCACGCCACCAGCGGATAGTCCGCGCTGGGCGCCCCGCGCGGCAACGGCCGTGCATAGGCGATCGCCTCACGCATCTTCAACGCGTCGGCAGTCTCGGAACTCCGGTTGCCCGTGACGATCGGGCCATCTTGAGTTTGAGCGACGACAGAGCCGGCAGCCAACAGCGACAGGGCGGAAACAGCGGGTACGAGGCGTTTGAACATAGTCTTCCTTAAGGGGCGCCGCGAACAGGCGGCGATCATCAACGCTCGCCCGCCCCGATGGTTTTTCTACGGCGGCGCTTAAACGAAAAAGGCGGCGGATCGTTGCTCCGCCGCCTCAGTCTCGTGTCGTTGACCAGCCTTAGAACTTGGCGGTCATGCCGACATAGTAACGGCGACCCAGCACGTCATAGGTCGACGGATCGGTGTTGGCTTGAACGCCCGGCGAGAACACGTTCGGCTCTTCGTCGGTGAGGTTGTTCACCCCAGCGCGCACGGAGACGGTGTCGTTGACCGACCACGACCCGTTGAGGTCGAAGTAATCGATCGCCGGCAGTGTGTCACCGCCGCCGAAGACCGTCATTTCACCCACGCGGCGCCAGCGAGCACCGACCGAGAACGGGCCGTTCGCCCAGTTGATCGAACTCAGCGTCTTCCATTCCGGGAAGGTGTTGCCGAAGGAGCTGGCGATCGTGCCGGTCCGGTCGGTGAACACGCCGCCTTCGACGACGTTGTCTTCGCGGTTTTCCAACCAGCTGACGACCGTGTTCAGATCGATCGTGCCCCAGCTGGGGGCGCCCATGTCGGCGAGGTTGAAGCGCCAGTCGACCTGAAGGTCGACGCCCGAAGTCCGCAGAGCGCCCAGGTTGGCGTTGTTCTCGATCGTGTTGAAAACGTTGCCCGACAGCGGATCCCGTTGGAACAGCTGGCAGTAGCTGTTGTTCGGATCGAAGTCAGGGTTTTCGCCGGTCGCGTTGAAGCAACCTTGCAGTTGCTGGTCCACCGTGATCGCACCGATCGCATCAACGATCTCGATGTTCCAATAGTCGATCGAGGCCGACAGGCCCGACAGCCAAGGCGATTGGAACTGGGATTGGTACACCAGGCCCACCGACCAGCTGTCCGAGGTTTCTTCCGTCAGGTCGGGGTTGCCGCCGCTGACGCCCGGAACCTGATCGTTGCCAAACTCATAGTTGTCGATCGCGGCGGCGGAGACGCCTTGCGCCAGGCAGAGCGCCCGGACAGCAGCCGCATCAGGCCCTTGGCGATAGCTGCTGTTGATATCGCAGGGATCGCCTTCCAGACCGTCGTCCGACGGATCGCCGATCGCCGGGAAGCCAACGTTCTGCGGCGCGAACAGCTCACCCACGGAAGGCGCCCGAACGGCTCGGTTGTATCCGCCGCGAGCGCGGAGGCCGTCCACGATCGTCCAGTCGACATCCACACGATAGGCATTGGTGCCGCCGATGGTTTCGTAGTCGGCGTAGCGATAGCCGAGGGTCAAATCGAGCTGTTGAATGAACGGCAGGTTCGACAGCACCGGGATCAAGGCTTCTGCGAACAGTTCCTTGGAGCTAGTGCCGCCCGAGAGAGGCTGGCTCGGGTTGAAGCCGGCGATTTCATTACCACCCGTGGTGCTGCCGTCCGGCAGGGTCACGACCGGATTGATCTGAGCCAGAGACGTATCGGGATCGAACGAGAAGTCGTTCTGGCGGTATTGAGCGCCAACGGCGACCCGAACCTCGCCGGCCGGCAGGTCGAACGCCTTGCCTTGCAAGGTGCCCTCGACCACCCGCTGTTCCGACTCGGTGATGTTCTTCGCAGCACGACCGATGTAGTTGATGCAGTCGGCCGACAGGGCGTTGGCGCCGAAGGGGTTAAAGCCGCCTTCGCAGAGGCTGACGCCGCCGTCCGCTGCATTCAGCAAGGCTTGCACAGAAGAACGCGAGACGTTGCCGGATTGGATCGACGTGTTCGAAACGCGACCGAACGTGGCATAGACATCGTAGGTCCACGAGCTTTGCGGAACGTTGCCCCGGATGCCCGTGGTCAACTGATAGACATTGTACTCGCTTTGCTCATGCCGGCCGCCCAGGTCCGTGAAGCGCTTGTCCAAGCGGAACGTGGAGCCCGGGGTGGGACGAGAGGCAAGGAAGACCGCCAGATCGTCCGGAATGAACGGGTTGGTCACCGGGACGCGGAAACCGGTCGGCCCAGCAGCCGGGCTGGCGGCCAGTTCGGTGTCGGCGGTGTAGTTGGTGAACAGGGCGTTGGCGTAGACCTCGGCCGAGTCGTTGATCTTGTAACGGCCGCCCGTATAAACGTTCCAGCGATCCAGCGGCAGCTGCAGATAGTTCAGCGGGCCGGTGTTGAACGAATAGTTGGCGGGGGGGTTGTTGAAACCGTCATAAGCGATGCCGCCCGGGCTCTCGAAACCGCGGGTTCGGCTGTAGCTGAACAGCGTACCGCTGTTGTTGAAGCCAAATGCCGCCGTGTTGTTCAGCGTGGGATCGTTGAAGTAGGCTCGGACGAGAGCGATATCTGGAAGGTTGGCGCCGTCAAAGACAGTCGAGCCAAGGGGCGAAGTGCCAGAACCGCCGGATACCGACGAGAAATCACGTGCCGCGTTGAAGATTTGCTCGCGAGTAGAACGGCCCAGCGACAGCACCATGTTGCCACGGTCGTCGTCGAAGTTTCCGCCGACAGTGAGCGAATAGCTTTCGGTCTTGCCGTCGCTGCGGTCTGTTTCACCATATTGAGCGTCGAACTGAACGCCCGAGAAGTTCTCGTCGAGGATGAAGTTGGCCACGCCTGCGAGCGCATCCGAACCATAGGCCGCCGAGGCGCCGCCCGAGATGACTTCAATGTTCTTGATCAGGGCGGTCGGGATCAGGTTGACGTCGACCGATCCGTCGGAGTTCGACGGAACGATGCGGCGACCGTTCATCAGCACCAGGGTGCGAGCCGAACCAAGGCTGCGCAGGTCGATGTTCGCTTGACCGCCGTTCGACGGGTTGTTCGACGTAGACGAGATCGACGGCGTGAACTGCGGCAGGTCGTTGATCAGGCTGTCGATGGTGACGGCGCCAGTCGCCTGGAAATCCTGTGTATCGACGGTCACGATCGGGCTGCTGGAACGATAGTCTTGACGCGCGATGCGCGAACCGGTGACGACGATCTCGCCGACTTCGGTCGCCTGATCGTCCGTGGACTGAGCGAAGGAAGGCGTGGCGGCCATCGCCAATGCGGCGCCGCCGATGATCGTGGTCGCCAGCAGGCCGCGGCGATATCTGTTGGTGTTCAAGGCTTATTCTCCCGGGAAGAGCCAAAAATCGTTAAGAAACGAGCCGCTCAATCAATAGCCATTTACCGACCGTGCGATCGGTTGAACGCAAGAGCATACCAACCCTCATGCTAAGTCCAGCGAGAACGCAGCGTTTGGACACATTGAAGACACGCCTGTCGCAAAGACGACACACCACAGTCGCCTCTGAGACATGGCGCGCGGCTTGAATTCTAATGATATACTTCGTGGAAACATCAATTGGCCGAGATTATAATGACCCAGGAAACCGATAGCATCAGATCAAGGATCGCAGTTTTTCCAATTATAGCGGCATTTTTGGTCGCCACCCCCGCCATTGCGAGACAGAATACGGCCGCGGCAGGAAGCGACCTGATCGGCTCGGTGACGCGCTGCCGCGATATCCAGGCGGATGTTGCAAGATTAGCGTGCTTTGACGCCGCATCGGCCAGCTTGGCCGCAGCCGGAGAGGTCGCTGTCGTCAGCCGGCAGGATGTGGAGCAGAATCAGCGTCGGCTGTTCGGGTTCAATGTCTCGGCGCTCAATCCGTTCGACAGTTCGGGCCGGTCGGAAAGCCTGCAGTCCATATCGGCCACCATGACGTCCGCGAGAAGCCTTGGTCGGGGCGAGTGGTTGATCACGCTGGATGACGGGTCGACGTGGCGAAAGACGGACGGCGTGGAAACGCTGTTTTCGGCGAACCGTCAGTATCCTGTCACCGTGCGACGAGCGGCGCTGGGGAGCTATATGATGAAGGTGGCGAACGACCCGCCGTTCCGCGTCAAGCGCGAATAGACGTCTATCGCTCGATCATCACCCGCGCTGCATAGGGCGCGGGTTCGGGAGTGCAGGAGGCGGCGATCAGTTGCACCGCGGCGAGACAGAGGAAGGCGATCGCGACGAGCGGGAGCCGATTTGATACAGCGAAGGCGATCGAACGGGCCATGGCGGGCGCTCCAAGCATGATGACCGACGCGTTAACGCAAGCTCTGCGCCAGATGGAGCCGTGGCGATGATCCCTTTCGTCCGGGCCTTCGACTTCGCCTATGGGCGGCGCGATCAGGTCTCGCCGCTGATCCAACGGGTGATCGCCGACAATCCGGGGCCGTTCACCTTCACCGGGACGGGGACCTATATCGTCGGGCGGCCCGAGGCGGGGGCTGAGGTGGCGGTGATCGATCCGGGGCCGCTGGATCAAGCCCATCTGGCGGCGCTGATGAAGGCCGTCGAGGGGCGGCAGGTCAGCCATGTCCTGGTGACGCATACGCATCGGGACCATGCCCCTCTGGCGAGACCGTTTGCTGAGGCGACCGGGGCGCGGATTTTGGCGGCCCGGCCTCCGGTGCGGGAGACGCATGCGTCTGGTGCCTTGGACGAGGATGACGATGCGGAGTTTGCGCCCGATGTCGTGCTGACGGGCGGCGAAGTGATCGGAAGCGACGGCTGGACGATCGAGGCGATGTTCACGCCGGGTCATGCGTCAAATCATATGGCCTTTGCCCTGCGCGAGGAGAACGCCCTGTTCTGCGGCGATCATGTCATGGGCTGGTCGACGACGGTCGTGGCGCCGCCAGACGGGAACATGCGCCAGTATCTGGCCAGTCTGGACGCGGTCATTGCGCGGGAGTTCGACGTGCTGTGGCCGACGCACGGGGCGCCGGTGACGCAGGTGCGGCCGTTTCTGGCGGCGTATCGCGCTCACCGGCTGGAGCGGGAAGCGCAGATCCTACAGAGGCTGGCGGCGGGGGACCGGACGGTCGCCGAGATGGTGCCGGTTCTGTACGCCGCCGTCGATCAACGGCTGTGGCCAGCGGCGTCGCTGTCGGTGCTGGCCCATCTGATCAAGCTGGTGGAGGACGGGACGGCGTTCAGCGATGTCGAGCCAGGCCTGACCGCTCGTTTTCGTCTGGCCTAGCGTTCAGCCTCCAGGTTCCGGGCGATCTTGGCGGCGAGGCGGCAGGTGGCGCCGCCGTCGGGGCGGGCGTCGCGGGCGGCGACGCGGATGTCGGTGCGGCCGGGGCGGATGCGGACGACGGCGTCGCTGACGAAGCCGAACCAGGCCCCCTCATGCACGGCCTCGACCTGGAAGGTGGTGGCGCGGGTGACGACGAAGCCGGCGTCCACCAAGGCCGATGTCGCCTGCTGGGCCAGGACCTGGGTCGGGACGGCGTTCAGGTCGGGACAGGTCTGGGCCGCCGATCCGGCATGCAGGGCGGCGACGCGGGAGAAGGCCGGCGGCTCACCGACATTGGTGGTCACATCACGTGGGTTAGGCGCAGCGTCCTGCCCCTGACGCCAGACGAAGCCGGCCACCGTCGCGCCGGCCAGGACCAGGGCCGCCAGCGCATACAGCCCCCTGCCCTTCAGATCGCGCAGCGCCAGCACAGCCGCCGCCAGCGCGCCCGCCAGACCGACCCAGGCCAGGACGCGCGCCACCGTCCAGGTCAGCAGATCATAGCTGACCGACAGATCGACACCGCCGAATCGCGTCGCCGCGATCGCCGCCACGATCAGCACCGCCGGCGCCGCCGCGAGCGCGGTCAGCCACGGCAGGACGGCGGGGACAGGCTTTCTGGTCGGCATTCAGGCTCCGGTTCGGCTCAGGCTGCGGGGGGCAGACGGTAGTCCTTCATCCGCTCGCGCAGAAGCTTCTTGTCGATCTTGCCCGTGGCGCCCAGCGGGATGTCGTCCACGGCGACCACGTCGTCGGGCATCCACCATTTGGCGATCTTGCCCTGCAGGAAGTCGAGATGCTCCTGCTTGTTTAGGGCCTCGCCGTCTCTCAGCTTGAGCAGCAGCACCGGCCGCTCGTCCCATTTGGGGTGGGCGGCGCCGATGACGGCGGCCAGTTCGACCTTGGGATGGCCGACGGCGATGTTCTCGATCTCGATGGAGCTGATCCACTCGCCGCCCGACTTGATCACGTCCTTGGACCTGTCGGTGATCTGCATGAAGCCCCGGTCGTCGACCGTGGCCACGTCCCCGGTATCGAAGAAGCCTTCGCCATCGACGATGGAGCGCTCTTCCCGGAAATAGGCGGCCGCGACGGTGGGGCCCTTGACCATAAGGTGACCGACGGCGGCGCCGTCGTGCGCCAGGGTCTGGCCGGCGTCGTCCTTCAGTTTCAGCTCAACGCCCAACGGGGGCGTGCCCTGTTTGGTGCGATAGGCCAGCTGTTCCTCGAACGGCAGTTGGGCCAGTTCCGGCGTCATGTTGGACAGGGTGCCGATCGGCGACGTCTCGGTCATGCCCCAGCCCTGCAGCACCTCGATGCCGAAGTCGTCGTGGAAGGCGCGGATCAGGCTTTCCGGCACGGCCGATCCGCCGATCAGCACCCGGGTCACGGTTGACAGCTTCAGATCATGCTCGCGCATATGGGCCAGCAGGCCTTGCCAGACCGTCGGCACGGCGGCCGAGAAGGTAACCTTTTCGCTTTCCAGCAGCTCGTAGATCGAGGCGCCGTCCATCTTGGCGCCCGGCATCACCAGTTTCGCGCCCGAGGCCGGCCCGACGAAGGCGATGCCCCAGGCGTTGGCGTGGAACATCGGCACGACCGGCAGGATGACCTCGGTCGTCTTGGCGCCGACGACGGTGGATTGCATAGCCATGAAGGTGTGCAGGAAGTTGGAGCGGTGCGAATACAACACCCCTTTCGGATTACCCGTCGTGCCTGAGGTGTAGCAGAGGCCCCCCGCCGTGTTTTCCTCGAAGTCGCCCCAGACGACGTCCGCTGACTGGCCCGCGATGGCGTCTTCATAGGCCTCGGCCTTGGGCAGTTTGGTCTGCGGCATGTGGGCCGCGTCGGTCATGATGACGACGCGCTCGACCTTGGGGATGTGCGGCAGGATGGCTTCCAGCAGCGGCACGAAGGTCAGGTCGACGAAGATGATCCGGTCTTCGGCGTGGTTGATGATGTAGATCAGTTGTTCCGGGAACAGGCGCGGGTTCAGGGTGTGGCACACCCCGCCGATGCCCATGATGCCGTACCAGGCCTCGATATGGTTGGCGGTGTTCCAGGCCAGGGTGGCGACGCGGTCGCCCGGCTTGACGCCCCAGGCCTTCAGGGCGCTGGACACGCGTTTGGCGCGCTCGTGGATCTGGCCATAGGTCGTGCGGACGATGGGGCCCTCGACAGAGCGGGTCACCACCTCGCGGTCGCCGTGCCAGTGTTTGGCGTGGTCGATGATCTTGTCGACCGTCAGCGGCCAGTCCTGCATCAAGCCCAGCATGTCGTTTCCTGTTCCTTGGTTGCGTCTGATTGATCCGACGCTTGAACGGACGCTAACATCGGTGATCGACGATAAGCAACGTGACCTAACGTCAAGTCGGGGGTCGGCCAGGGCGCGACAGATCGTCCCCCGTGGCGCCGACTGCACGACCGCACTAGAAGACCGCCCATGACCATATTGATCGCGATCACGGGGGGCTCCGGCTCCGGCAAGAGCACCTTGGCGGAGGCGCTGGTTTCGGCCCTGCCCCAGGGATCGGCGGTGCTGGTTCGCGAGGACAGCTATTACCGCGATGCCGCCTCCCTGCCCGGCTTCGACGCCGCGACCTTCGACTTCGACGATGTGACGGCGCGCGATCACGACCTGATGATCGCGGACCTGAAGGAATTGAAGGCCGGGCGCGCGGTGACGGCGCCGGTCTATTCCTTCATCCACCACGGACGCGAGCCGGGCGGCGAGCCCATCGCGGCGGCCGAGGTGGTGATCGTCGAGGGCACCCACGTTCTCTGCACCCCCGACCTGACCGCCCTGTTCGACATCCGGGTGTTCGTGGACACCCCGTCCGACATCCGCTTCATCCGCCGCCTGCTGCGCGACCAGACCGAGCGGGGCCGGTCGGCGGATTCGGTCGTGGCGCAATATCTGGCCACCGTGCGGCCGGGCCACGAGCGCCTGACCGAACCGTCGCGCACCCACGCCGACTTCATCGTCGCCGACGCCACGGCGGCCGTGCGCCTGGAAGACCCACAGGCCGTGGTGCGTCTCGCCGCGCCGGTCCTGGCCCATCCGCTGCTGCAGGCATTGTTGGACGACTAACGAAAGAGATCCCCGACCCGGAATTCTCCGGGTCGAAGCGCGGCACGCTCTACTGGCGGATGGCCATTGAGAGCCCTGATGCGCGCGCGTTCGGCGGCCTCGGCCCGTTTCTCGACCAAGATGGCGTCCAGTCGGATGTATTCGATTTCCAGTTGAGCACGGAGCCGTTCGTCCTCGGCCTCCTCCTCGGGCGTCTGTCTATAAGGCGGCGGCAGGCCGCGACCGGGTTTGGGACGGCGAGGTTTTGGGCGGGCCATGCGGGTCTCCAGACAAAATTGATCGTCCTCGCGCTTTCGCAGCGAAGTTATTGGAGGGCTGGGCGGAGCGCCGGGCCTTCGCCCGGAGTGTGATTAGAGATTACCGTTTCGACGAAGGGTGCGACGCTCCGCGCGGGTGGTTGGCCTGCAAGCTCGGGGCGTCGAGCGGTGGCGGTCTTATCGCCTAACCCCATAAGCCTGCGACGGGTCGGCAGTCCCTGCGAGGACTGTCCCGAGTGCGATCGAGTATCCCCCTCGACCCTCCGACGGCGTGTCGCCACCGGCGCGGAGGGATTTCACCCCCGCTCCCGTTCCATCCGCTCCCGCCGCCGCAAGGTCGCAGGCCAAGCGAGCCCTCCGATGCGACGGGACGGGTGTATTATGGGGCGGTTTGACCCAGTGGGCAGGAGAACGGGGACATAAATCGGCAAGCAGCTGAAATCTTTAGAGATGAACCAGCGTCATCGTGATGGCTGATCATCGTCTCCTCCCCATTTCATGGGGAGGTGGCGCGGCGCGTCTTCAGCGCCGTGACGGAGGGGCTCTGCGACACATCGCAAGCGCCTGTGGGACTTCGAGAGCCCCTCCACCGCTTCGCGGTCCCCCTCCCCACACGTGGGGAGGAGACGATGTGCGCCGACGTCTTAAATCAGCCCCGCCAACGGCGACGAGGGGTCCGCGTACATCCGCTTCGGCATCCGGCCGGCCAGATAGGCGTCGCGGCCGGCGATGACGGCGTGTTTCATGGCGCGGGCCATGCGGATGGGGTCCTTGGCGCCGGCGATGGCGGTGTTCATCAGGACGGCGTCGCAGCCCAGTTCCATGGCAAGGGTCGCGTCGGAGGCCGTGCCCACGCCGGCGTCGACCAGGACCGGCACCTTGGCCTGTTCGACGATCAGGCGGACATTGATGGGGTTCTGGATGCCCAGGCCCGAGCCGATGGGGGCGGCGGCGGGCATGATGGCGGCGGCGCCGGCGTCTTCCAGCCGCTTGGCCATGACGACGTCGTCGGTGCAATAGACCATGACGTCGAACCCGTCCTTGATCAGCAGGTCCAGCGCCCGCAGCGTCTCGATCATGTCGGGATACAGGTGGGCGGTGTTGGACAGCACCTCCAGCTTCACCAGGCTCCAGCCGCCGGCCTCGCGCGCCAGGCGCAGGGTGCGGACCGCGTCCTCGCCGGTGAAACAGCCGGCGGTGTTGGGCAGGAAGGTGAAGCGATCCGGCTTCACATAATCGACCAGCATCGGCTGGTTCGGATCGGTCAGGTTCACGCGGCGCACGGCCACGGTCACGATCTCGGCGCCCGCAGCCTCGGCGGCGGCGGCGTTCTGGGCGTAGTCGGCGTATTTGCCGGTGCCGACGATCAGTCGCGAGGTGAAGGTGCGGCCGGCGACGGACCAGGTTTCGGAGGCTGTATCGGTCATGGGTGGTGACCTAAGCCTCTGGCCGCCGATGTCAAAGGCTGGATCGATCACGCCGCGTTGCGAGAATGCGCCGGGTGGACTAAACTAAGTGGACTAAGTTCATAGGAGCGACGTCATGGAGACGGTCAACATCCACCAGGCCAAGACGCATCTGTCCCGCCTGATAGAGAGGGCGGCCAAGGGTGAGTCCTTCATCATCGCCAAGGCCGGCAAGCCGATGGTTAAGGTGACGGCGATTGAGGAGGCTGCGCCAGTGGACACCTCGCGCCGGTTTGGATTCATGCGGGGCGAAATTCAGGTGCCTGATGACTTCGACACGATGGGCAAAGCCGAGATCGAGGCGATGTTCTACGGCGATGGAGTGCATGAGGACGGCCCCAGCCGATGAGGTTGCTGATCGATACGCATCTGCTGCTGTGGGCGTCGGAGAACCGGGCGCGCCTTCCCGTTGAAGCCGCCAGTCTGATGGCCGATCCGGATAACGATCTGATCTTCAGCGCCGTCAATATATGGGAGATCGTCGTCAAGCGTGGACTGAATCGTGCCGACTTCGGTGTTGATCCCCTCGCCTTCCGCCGCCGGTTGCTGGCGGCAAGTTACGAAGAGATTCCAGTGACCAGCCTGCATACTCTGGAACTGAGCGGACTGCCCTTGATCCATCGCGACCCTTTTGATCGCCTGCTCATCGCTCAGGCCATCGCCGAAGGCGCTCGTCTTGTCACCGCAGACAGTCAGATCGCCTTCTATCCTGGCCCGATCATCAAGGTCTGATCAGCCACCGCCGACGAACTGGACCAGTTCGATGCGGTCGCCTTGGGCGACGGGGGTGGCGGCGTGCAGGGACTTGGGCACGATCTCCAGATTGCGTTCGACGGCGACCTTGCGGGGGTCCAGCGACAGTTCCTCGACCAGAGCCAGAATGGTGGCGGCCTGGACCTGGCGGGGTTCGCCGTTGAGATGGATCTGGTGCACGCGTCTGGTCTCCGGGCGCTAAGAGGCGGATCTCAGATAGAGGCTGGCGCCACGCGACGCCAGACGGCGTACGGACTCAGCCGGCCTCGAACAGAAAGGCGCCGATCGCCACGGCCACGGCGACGAAGGCCGCAACGACGGATCTGATCACGATCTTGGCGTCCTGGCGCATCCTCCGCGCTCCTTCAGCCCTGTCCCGATCAGGGACGAATGAGACGAGGAATGCGAAATTTGCGCCATCCACGGTGACTGACCTTGCGTAAGGTTCGATGCGGCGACCGTTTGACCCAGGCTCCGCGTCGGCTAAAAGGCCCCTCTTGTGCTGAATCTCGCCAGCGCGATTCCCGGAAACGATTTTCTTCGCCCCATGTCCGACACGCCCGTCATTCATGTGCTGAACGGCCCCAATCTGAACCTGCTGGGGGTTCGGGAGCCGGACATCTATGGCCGCGACACCCTGGCGGACATCGAACAGCGCTGCGTCAAGGCGGCGAACGGCGCGACGGTCGTGTTCCGCCAGACCAACCACGAGGGCGTTCTAGTGGACTGGATCCAGGAAGCCCGCGAAGGCGTGGACGCCCTGATCATCAATCCGGCGGCCTATGGGCATACGTCGGTGGCGCTGCACGATGCGCTGAAGATGCTGTCGATCCCGGTGATCGAACTGCATCTGTCCAATCCGGCGGCGCGTGAGGCGTTTCGCCATCACTCCTATGTGTCGTCCGCGGCGACCGGCGTCATCGCCGGCTTCGGCGCAGCAGGCTATGAACTGGCCGTCCAGGCGGCTCTCACCAAGGTTCGGGAACGCGGCTGAGGCCCGTCCCGTTTACTCAAGACCACGAAAGACAAGGCGCACTCCAATGGCCGATGACAAGAAACACGCCGAAATCGACGCCGCCCTGGTTCGCCAGCTGGCCGACATCCTGAACGAGACCGACCTGACGGAAGTCGAAGTCGAGCGCGGCGACCTGCGCATCCGGGTCGCTCGCGAGATCACCGTCAACGCCGCCCCGGTGCAATACGCCGCCGCCCCGGCGCCGGTCGCTGCGCCCGCTGCTGGCGCCCCGGCCTCCATGCCGTCGGACCCGGCGACCATCGTCGCCCGTGCGGGCGAAGAGGTGAAGTCGCCGATGGTGGGCACCGTCTATCTGCAGGCCTCGCCGGAAGCCCCGGCCTTCTGCCAGCCGGGAGACAAGGTCAAGAAGGGCCAGACCCTGCTGATCGTCGAGGCGATGAAGACCATGAACCCGATCCAGTCCCCGCGCGACGGCGTCGTGGCGGACATTCTGGTCGGCGACGCACAGCCGGTCGAATTCGGCGAGCCGCTCGTCCTGCTGGAAGCCTAAGGCGCCCTGATGTTCACCAAGGTTCTGATCGCCAACCGCGGCGAGATCGCGCTGCGCATTCACCGGGCGTGCAAGGAGATGGGCATCTCCACCGTCGCCGTTCACTCCGAAGCCGACCGGGGCGCCATGTGGGTGCGGCTGGCGGACGAGAGCGTCTGCATCGGCCCGGCCTCCGCCGCCAAATCGTATCTGAACATCCCGTCGATCATCGCGGCCGCCGAGATCACCGGCGCCCAGGCGATCCACCCCGGCTATGGCTTCCTGTCGGAAAACGCCCGTTTCGCCGAGATCGTCGAAGCCCACGGCATGACCTTCATCGGTCCCAAGCCCGAACATATCCGGGTCATGGGCGACAAGATCAGCGCCAAACAGACGGTCATGGACGCCGGCATCCCGGTCGTTCCGGGCTCCAAGGGCGAGGTCGAGACCGTCGAGGCCGCCATCGAGGCGTCCAAGGCCATCGGCTTTCCCCTGATCGTCAAGGCGGCGGCGGGCGGCGGCGGACGCGGCATGAAGGTCGCCCTGACGCCTGACGACCTGGTCGAGGCGGTTCAGACCGCCCAGTCCGAGGCCAAGGCCGCCTTCGGCAACGGCGCCGTCTATATGGAGCGCTATCTCCAGAAGCCGCGCCACATCGAGATCCAGGTCATCGCCGACAGCCACGGCAATGTCGTCCACCTGGGCGAACGCGACTGCTCGCTGCAACGTCGTCACCAGAAGGTGCTGGAAGAGGCCCCCTCGCCCGCCCTGTCGGCCGAGGGTCGCAAGCAGATCGGCGAGACGGTCAACAAGGCCATCGCCGCCATCGGCTATCTGGGCGTCGGCACCATTGAGTTTCTGTGGGAGGACGGCGAGTTCTTCTTCATCGAGATGAACACCCGCCTGCAGGTCGAACACCCGGTCACCGAAATGATCACCGGCGTCGACCTGGTGCGCGAACAGGTGCGGATTGCCGCCGGCCTGCCGCTGTCCTTCACGCAAGAGGACATCGAGTTCAAAGGCCACGCCATCGAGGTACGGATCAACGCCGAGAACCCGGAGACCTTCACCCCGTCGCCGGGCAAGATCACCGACTTCCACGCCCCCGGCGGCCTGGGCGTCCGTCTGGATAGCGCCATCTACGCCGGCTATTCGATCCCGCCCTATTACGACAGCCTGATCGGCAAGCTGATCGTCCACGGTCGCGACCGTGAAGAGGCCATCGCCCGCCTGAAGCGGTCGTTGAACGAGATCGTCATCGGCGGCGTCGACACCACCATCCCCCTGTTCCAGAAGCTGTTGCAGGAGCCCGACATCCTGTCCGGCGATTATGACATCCACTGGCTGGAGAAGTGGGCTGCGCGCCAAAAGGGCGACAGCGCCTGACGCCTGGCTGAAACAAGAGGAACCGGCCCATGCGCATCGCGGTCTTTGCGACCAAGGCCTATGATCGCCGGTTCCTCGATCTCGCCAACGCCGACTTCGGCCATGAGTTGACCTGGTTCGAACCGCGCCTGGACGCAGCGACGGCGCCGTTGGCCGCGGGATTCGATGCGGTCTGCGTCTTTGTCAACGACAGGCTGGACGCCGCCACACTGACGCTGCTGGCGCAGGGCGGGGTGCGGGTCGTGGCGTTGCGGTGCGCCGGCTACAACAATGTCGATCTGCGCGCGGCCGAGGCGCTGGGCCTGACGGTCATCCGCGTGCCGGCCTATTCGCCCGAGGCGGTGTCCGAGTTCACCCTGGGCCTGCTGCTGGCGATGGATCGCAACATTCCCCGCGCCTCCGCCCGCGTGCGCGAGAACAACTTCGCGCTGGACGGCCTGATCGGCCGCAACCTGTCGGGACGCACCGCCGGGGTCGTCGGCACGGGCCGGATCGGCGCCTTGGTCGCGCGGGCGCTGAGGCTGGGTTTCGGCTGTGACGTCCTGGCGCATGACGTTGTCGAGGACGCCGAACTGGCGAAGATCGGCGTGCGCTATGTGGATCGCGAGACCTTGCTGCGTCAGTCCGACATCATCACCCTGCACTGCCCGCTGACGCCGGAGACGCGTCATCTGATCGACGCAGCGGCCCTGGCCATGGCCCGGCCGCGCGTGATGATCGTCAACACCAGTCGGGGCGCCCTGATCGACACCCAGGCCCTGATCGACGCGCTGAAAAGCCGACGCGTCGGCGGCGTCGCCCTGGACGTCTATGAACAGGAAGGCGATCTGTTCTTCGAGGACCTGTCGAACGAGATCGTTCAGGACGACGTGTTCCAGCGCTTGCTGACCTTCCCAAACGTCCTGATCACCGGACACCAGGCCTTCCTGACCGAGGAAGCTTTGACGGCCATCGCCGTCACGACCCTGTCGGGCCTGAGCGAGATCGAGGCCGGGCGCGTCCCCGAAAATCGCGTGACCCCAGACCAGATTCGCCCCGCCGCATGACCGAACCCGATTTCAGCGCCAGCGGCCCGTTCGGCGGTTTTGGCCCCGAGGACCTGCTGGCCTGTTACGCGCGCGGGGTGTTTCCGATGGCCGAGGCGCGTGACGATCCGCGCGTCTTCATCATCGAGCCGGAGCAGCGCGGCGTCGTGCCGCTGGACGCCTTTCACATCCCGTCGCGCCTGCGTCGCACCGTGAGGGGCGAGCCGTTCGAGGTGCGGGTCGATACCGCCTTCGAGGCGGTTCTGGACGGCTGTGCGGCGGCGCAGGGGCCGGATCGCGAGGACACCTGGATCAACGGGCCGATCCGGCGGCTGTATGCGGCCTTGTTCGCCATGGGGTTCGTCCACTCCATCGAATGCTGGCGAAACGAACGGCTGGTCGGCGGTCTGTATGGCGTTTCGCTGGGCGGGGCCTTCTTCGGCGAGAGCATGTTCAGCCGCGAGCGGGATGCGTCCAAGGTCGCGCTGGTGCATCTGGTCGCACGGTTGAGGAAGGGCGGCTGGACCCTGTTGGACGCACAGTTCCTGACCGACCATCTGAGCCAGTTCGGCGCGGTGGAGACGCCACAGGCGGAATATCTGGACCGGCTGGCCCCTGCCCTGTCCGTCAGGCCGGATCAGGCGGCGTTGCGTGCGCCCCTGACCGGCGCCGAGGCGGTGGCCCTGGCCACGGCATGACGGCGACCGTCTGATCTGTCCGGACACGATTTCCGGCCTGTCCCGACAGGTTCGGATTGGCGTCGGCGGCGGGTCTGGCGGTCAATGGCGGCATGACCCAGACCGCACCCCAAGCGCCGCCCCGCTCGACCGTCCTGCGCGAAGTGCGAGAGATCGCACTCACGCTCGCCATCGCCCTGATCGTGGCGACAGCGCTCCGCATCCTGCTGTTCCAACCCTTCACCATTCCCTCGTCGTCGATGGAGCCGGGACTGGTGACCGGCGACTATATCGTCGTGTCCAAATACGCCTACGGATGGAGCACGGCGTCGCTGCCGTTTTCGCCGCCGATCTCGCGGGGGCGGGTGATGGCGCGCGAGCCCCGGCTCGGGGACGTGGTGGTGTTCCGCCTGCCGCGCGATCCGAAACAGACGTGGATCAAGCGGGTCGTGGGCCTGCCCGGCGACACGGTTCAGGTGCGCGGCGGCGTGGTTTTCGTCAATAGCGACGCGGTGCGCCAGACCCGGCTGGATGTCGTCGCCGACCATGACGCGCGCCAGCGCCGGGTGCAGCAGGTGCGCGAGACCCTGGCCGACGGGCGGACCTATGTCACCTATGACGGCGGGCCGGACCTGCCGGGCGACGACACGCCCCTGCGCCGCGTGCCGCCGGGCCAGTATCTGATGATGGGCGACAACCGCGACAACTCTCTGGACAGCCGCTGGCCGGTCGAGGTCGGGGTCGGCCTGCTGCCCGCCGAGAACATCGTCGGTCGGGCCGAGATCGTCATGGCGTCATGGAAGCCGGGTGCGGGCCTGTTCAAGCCCTGGACCTGGCTGAACCTTCAGTGGGACCGGTTTTTGGTTCGGATTAGGTAGGTCGGAATACAGCCGTCCCAACAAGTTCCGTCACCCTCGGGCTCGTCCCGAGGGCCCACCGTTGACCTCACTCGGGCGCTAGATGTTGGAACGCGCTGCCTGAATGCCGATCCACCGCATCTGCATCTGCCGTAGGCCCTCGGGACGAACCCGAGGGCGACGGATAATGAGGTGGGACCTAACGCGCGCGATATTCGTCGAAGCTGACGACGCCGTCGTGATTGCGGTCCATCCGGTCGAAGGCGGCGCGGCTGGGCGGCGAAGATTGCGCCAACGACGGCGCGGCCACGGCGCCCAGGGCCAGGCCGGCGACGGCGGCGGCCAGCAGCGGACGCCAGCTTAGGCGGGGCGAACGTCGCGTCGAAGACGTCTGGCTCAGTTCGGCGTCGATGAAGCGGCGGATGGCGTCGCTGGCGGTGCGGCCCTCGGCGCGGCAGCGGGCCATGAAGGCGGCCTTGGTCGCATGCGGCAGTCGGATCTCGACCGTTTCGCTTTTCTTGAGCGGCTTGTCGCGATCCATCCTCAGCCTCCTCGCGGCGTGAAAGGTCAGTTCTTACAGCCCACAATCCAGGCGTCGTAATAGGGGTTCTGGATGCCGCTGACGGAGGGCGACGAGGCGAACATCCAGCCGCGGAAGATCTGGCGGGGCGAGGCCTGCTGGCCGCGCGGCTGAAGCGACACGTCGATATAGGCGATGGCGTCCTCGGTCAGCTCGTCCGGGGTCGTCACCTCGCAGGCGCGGGCGGCGAAGATCAGGTTGCGGTTGAAGCGGACGGGCCGACCGCCGACCTCGACCTCGAACTTCATGGACTCGGCCGTGACCTTGTCGATGGCCTGGATGACCGCGAACTTGCGGCGCTGGCGACGAGCCGGGGTGTCGGGCTGGTCGATGGCCTTGGTCGCGACGGGTTTCTCTGCAGCGACCTCCTGCTCGGCCTTTTCCTCGACCGCGGCGTCTTCGGCGATGATGATGGTCGGGGGCGGCGTCACGGCGACGGGCGAGCGGGGCGCCGGCGCGCCGGCAGGCGGGGTCTCGGCCGGCACGGGAGGCTGGCTCGGCGTGGTGCGCAGGATGTCGCCGATCGGATCCTGGACCGGGCGGGCGTCGCGCGGCGCGTCCTGAAGCACGCTGGCAGTGACCGCGCCTGCGCTCAGCACGCCCGCGACGGCAGCTGCGCCCAACAGGATGCGGCGCGTTTTCACTCGGGCGTCCAGGCCTGATAGTCGCCGGTCGCGGCCGGACGCTTGGCCTCGTTGGCCAGCGAGCCGGGCGGACGCCATGCCAGGGGCGTGCCGGTCATATTGGGCATATGATCCTTTTCCCAGACGCGACGCGGCAGAGGCTGCTCAGTCGGGGGCAGGTCGAAGGTGTAGTGCAGCCAACCGTGCCAGTCGGGCGTCACCTTGGAGGCCTCGGCATAGCCGTCATAGATGACCCAGCGACGCTTGCGGCCGTCGTAGCTGACATTGTCGCGGCTCTCGAAATAGCGATTGCCGTTCTCGTCCTGGCCGACGAAGCGACCGCGCTTGGCGATGGTGAAGCGGGTGCCGATCGTGGCGCCCTCCCACCAGCCGAAAATCTTGCTCAACACGTCGTGGAATCCAACCGTAAGGGGTCGCCGAAAAGGGAGGCGGCGTCTGGCGCGGATCATAGAAACCCGCGCCCCCTTCGTCCAGCGTTCAGAAGGGTCAGGTCGAATCGATATCTTGTGGGCAACATGGCCTGAGCACACCAGATGTATTGGCGAAGGGGCGCGCGACCGCCTAGGCTGGGCAGAACCTTTCGGAGAGACGCCGCCATGCGCTTTCAATCCGGCTTCGCCATTCGCGCTGAACGAGTCGCGATGGAGACCCGCGCCGTCGAACGCCCCGCCAGCGTGCAACAGGTGCTGGCGCCTGCGGGCTGGTCCGACGCCCAGATCGAGGCCTGGCTGGACTGGGTGGATGCGGCGGGGTTCGCAACACCGATGTCCGGCGACTGGCTGAACGGCGGCGTCGACGCCTGGGCCGAGCGGCTGGCGGCGACGGGCGTGGCCGAAGGGGTATTCGCCGACCGCATCGAGGCCGCCGCGTTCGCGGGCGAGCTGTCGGGCGCGTTCAAGCTGGGCCTGGCGGCGCCGGCGGGATCGGGGCCGGTCGCGGCCGGTATCGTCGATCTGAACGATCCCGGCGCGGGCGCCAATCTGAGGACACACAGCGGCAAGCGGGCTGCGGCGCGCCTGGGCGCCCAGGCGGCGCAGGCCCTGGCCGAGGCTCTGGCGGGGGTGGCTGATGCGGTGGACCGTTGCGAAGGACCGCGCGGCGACTGCGGCGATCCCTCGCGCAATCCGGCGCTCGGCCGTGCGGCGGCGCTGGCGCGACGCTGCGGGGCCAGCGACGCAGACATTCTCAGAGCCATCGACGGCGAACGGCCCGCCATGGCGCTGGAGCCAATGGTCGAGGGCGCGCCGCTGGTCGCCCTGGCGGACCGGACGCAGATCGCGGCGGGCGCGCCGGAGGCCCTGCTCGCGGCGGAAGCGGCGCTGGACGGCGGGCTGATCGTCGCCTTCGATCCGCGCGATGCTGAGACCGCGACGGCGTCTGCGAGCCGGGCCGTCATCGACCTGGGCGCCGTGCTGGCGCTGGGCGGCGACGCGGCGGCCGATTTGACGGCCCTGGCACGGTTGCTGACGGTGGCGCTAGACCTTCAGGCGGCGACGCTGGACGTGATGGCCCTTGGGCTGGACGGGTTGCTGGAGGCCCTGGCGGCGGACAATGACCGCACGGCTCGGGCGCAGGCGTTCGCGGGACTGATCGCGGCGACGGCGGCGCAGACTTCGGCCGAATTGGCGAGCGTGCGCGGTCCTTGCCCCGACTGGGACGACCTGAAGGGCGCCGCCGCCGAGACCATAAGCGCGCGGCGCGACGTGCTGAAAGGGCTGACAGAACCGCTCGCCGCCGTGGCGTCGCAAGCTCTGGCGGTCGCGCCCAAGGCGCGGCGGCACTCGGCCATCGGCCTGTTCGTCGACGATGCAGAGGCGCGGCTGCGGCTGGGCTTGGGGCGGATCGGGGCGGTCAATGTATTCCAGACGGCGGACGACGAGATCGGTCGCCGGCTGCACCCTGCCCTGGCGGCGGCGCTGACGGCGGCGGGCGGCGATGTCGAGGCGGCGGAGCGGTGGACGTTCGGGCGCCGCACCCTGGTCGAGGCGCCGGGCATCGACCATGCGTCGCTGCGCGCGCTGGGCTTCACCGACATCGAACTGGCCGCCATCGAGAACGCCCTGGCCTGGGCCGAGGATTTCGACACCGTGTTCGCCGCCCCCGTCCTGGACCCCGGCTTCATCCGCGACGTGCTGGGCGTCGAGGACGGCGACGGTCTGCTGCTGACCCTGCTGGGCGTGTCCGAAGAAGCCGAAACGGCGGCGGCGCGCTGGGTTTTCGGTCATGGCGACCTGAGCGATTGGCCCGAGGCGCCCGCGTCCGTCGCCGCCCTGCTGGCCGATCCGACGGGCGCCGTGGCGGACCTGCGGCGCGCCACCGAGCCGTTCAGCGACACCCCGGACATCGCTGTCGAACCGATGGACTGGCGCGCCACGCCAGCCCAAGCCGCGAGACTGCTGAGCCAGGGCGCATTGGACGGCCGTCGCGCCATCCGGCTGGCCCGCGCCGCGCCGCCGGCCGGTCCGCTGCTGTCATTGCCGAACATCGATGCGACGCGTGCCGAGCCTGTGCGCGACGCCCCCCGCCCCGCGCCGACGGAACGGGTTGTCGAACGCGTGATCGAGCGCGAACGGGCGCGCCGCAAACTGCCCGACCGGCGCAAGGGCTATATCCAGAAGGCCGCCGTCGGGGGCCACAAGGTCTATATCCACACCGGCGAATATGAAGACGGCGAGCTGGGCGAGATCTTCATCGACATGCACAAGGAAGGCGCCGCCTTCCGCAGCCTGATGAACAACTTCGCCATCGCCATCTCCATCGGCCTGCAATACGGCGTGCCGCTGGACGAGTTCGTGGACGCCTTCGTCTTCACCCGGTTCGAGCCGGCCGGGCGCGTCACCGGCAACAACTCCATCAAGTCGGCGACCTCGATCCTGGACTATATCTTCCGCGAACTGGGCGTTTCCTATCTGGACCGCGACGAACTGGCCAACGCCGGGACGGACGACCTCAATGCCGATGGTTTGGGCGATGGAAAGCCCGACGCCAACGCGGCCGTGCCCGCCGCCCGGTTCATCTCCAAGGGGTTCGCGCGCGGATCGGCGCCCGACAATCTGG
Source organism: Brevundimonas sp. AC546 (assembly GCF_979258305.1). Taxonomy (NCBI): domain Bacteria; kingdom Pseudomonadati; phylum Pseudomonadota; class Alphaproteobacteria; order Caulobacterales; family Caulobacteraceae; genus Brevundimonas; species Brevundimonas sp. AC546. The sequence goes on along the minus strand of NZ_OZ409849.1, from coordinate 270,148 downwards.
TCGTCCTGCCCTTCGGCAAGAAGACAGAGCCCGAGCCGCGTCACATCGCCGACAGCGAGGCGGTCGCCTGCCCCGCATGCGGCGACTTCAGCCTGCAGCAACGCGGCGCCGCCTGGGTCTGCGACACGTGCGGGGCGGCGCCGGCGCTCAAGGGCGGCGATCAGGGGTAGGTTAAGGGTTATGGCCTAGGGTTTGCTGCAAGACGATCAAACGTCGGAGCCCAGTCCATGAAACGCACACTCTCCCTCGGCCTGATCGCCGCCCTGCTGGCCGTTGCCGCACCCGCCCTGGCCCAGAACGCGAGCCAGATCGCCAGCGTGAAGCGCGGCGCCGCCTGCCCCGGCTGCAACCTGTTCCAGGGCGACTTTTCCGGCCTGGAGGCGCGAGGCCTGAACCTGTCGGGTGCGCGGCTGCGTCAGGCGGACCTGAGCCTGAGCGTCATGAACCGCACGCGGTTTTCCAACACCGACATGCGCGACGTCGAGGGCTATGGCGGCGTCTTCTCCGGCTCGAACTTCTCGCGCGCCAACCTGACCAACGCCAGTTTCGTGGGCGCCTATCTGGAGGGCGCAAGCTTCGCCGGCGCGACCCTGACGGGCGTGAACCTGTCGGGCGCCCAACTGACCCGGGCGACCGGCCTTACGCAAAGCCAGCTGAACCAGGCATGCGGCGACGGCTCCACGATCCTGCCGCGCGGGCTTCGCATTCCCGCCTGCTGAATGGCGCCGACCTTGCGCAGAGTTCATGATGTTACCTCGATTTAAGTAGGTGCAGCAGGGGTTTCGAGGCATTCAGGTCTCGTGAAACAGATCGCTGAACATATCCGGTTCCGACCTTCCCTGGCCCTGCTGGCCCTAGGCGCGGCGCTCGTCGCCTCTCCCGCCTTCGCCGGGGTCGAGATGTCGATGCAGGACCGCGACGTGGCCCGTTCGGTGTCGCTGGGCGGATCGTGCAACCGCTGCGAACTGTCGGGCCGCAACCTTTCGGGCGCCACCTTCACCGGCGCCAGCTTCATGAACGCCACTCTGGTCGGGGCCAATCTGCGCGGCGCCGAGATGATGGGCTCCAACTTCACCGGCAGCGACTTCAGCCGCGCCAATCTGTCGGGCGTCGAGATCGTCGGCGCCAACTTCACCTCGGCCAACTTCACCAGCGCCGTTCTGGTCGGGGCCGAGGCGCAGGGGTCGTCCTTCGTTCGCGCCAACCTGAGCCGCGCCGACCTGTCAGGCGGCGAGATGCACGGGGTGAACTTCAACGGCGCGACCCTGGCGGGGACCAACTTCTCCAACAGCGAACTGTTCGGGGCGACGATCACCAATGTCCGCGCGGCCGGCGCCAACTTCTCCAACGCCGAGGTCAACGCCTCCAACCTGTCGGGCGGCGACTTCTCGAACGCAGACTTCTCGAACGCCAGCCTGGACGGAGCGCGACTGAGCGGCGGAACCTTCTCCCGGGCCAATTTCAGCAACGCCTCCCTGCGCCGCACCGACATCCGGGGGGCCGACATGTCAAACGCGCGCGGCCTGACCCAGGACCAGATCAGTGAGGCCTGCGGCGACGGCTCGACCCGCCTGCCCGGTCGCCTGACTGCTCAGGCCTGCCGCAGCAGCTCGATCCGCATCATCCGCTCGCCGCCCGCCCCTCCGGCGCCGCCGCGCGTGCGCAACTTCGTCAACGCCGGGAACTGAACGGCGCGCCGCCAAGGCTAACGCGGGCGACGTTTCCCAAACTCCCCACCTCCCCTTCCCTCTCACATAGGGAGAGGGCTTGAGCGCACGGCGGCGCAGCCGTCGTCCTGGCGCGAAAGGGTGAGGGGTTACGCTATGCGACGCCGTTCACACCGTAACCTCTCATCCGGCTCTGCGAGCCACCTTCTCCCCATGGGAAAAGGGAAGTGACGCATGTCCCACAGCAAAACGGCCCCCGGATCACTCCGAGGGCCGCTCTGTTACGCTTACTGTTCGGCCCTAAGGCCGGATCGTGTGTCGACTACTCGACGATCTTGGCGACGACGCCGGCGCCGACGGTGCGGCCGCCTTCACGGATGGCGAAGCGCAGGCCCTGGTCCATGGCGATCGGGGTGATCAGTTCGACGTTCAGCTCGGCGTTGTCGCCGGGCATGATCATTTCGACGCCTTCCTTCAGGTGAACGATGCCGGTCACGTCCGTCGTGCGGAAGTAGAACTGCGGGCGATAGTTCGTGAAGAACGGCGTGTGACGACCGCCTTCTTCCTTGGTCAGGATGTAGGCTTCGGCCAGGAACTTGGTGTGCGGGGTGATGGAGCCCGGCTTGCACAGCACTTGGCCGCGCTCGACGTCTTCACGCTTGGTGCCGCGCAGCAGGACGCCGACGTTGTCGCCGGCTTGACCCTGGTCCAGCAGCTTGCGGAACATTTCAACGCCCGTGCAGGTCGTCTTCTGGACCGGACGGATGCCGACGATCTCGACTTCCTCACCGACCTTGACGATACCCTTCTCGACGCGACCCGTGACCACGGTGCCGCGGCCCGAGATCGAGAACACGTCTTCGACCGGCATCAGGAAGGGCAGGTCGACCGGACGTTCCGGCTGCGGGATGTAGGCGTCGACGGTTTCCATCAGGGCCAGAACGCGCTCTTCGCCGATTTCCGGGTTCACGCCGTCGGTCGCGGCCTTGGCCGAGCCCTTGGTGATCGGAATGTCGTCGCCGGGGAACTGGTACGACGAAAGCAGCTCGCGCACTTCCATCTCGACCAGCTCGAGCAGTTCTTCGTCGTCGACCAGGTCGACCTTGTTCATGAAGACCACCAGGGCCGGCACGCCGACCTGACGGGCCAGCAGGATGTGCTCGCGGGTCTGCGGCATCGGGCCGTCGGCGGCCGAAACCACCAGGATCGCGCCGTCCATCTGAGCGGCGCCGGTGATCATGTTCTTCACATAGTCGGCGTGGCCGGGGCAGTCGACGTGCGCATAGTGACGGTTGGCCGTCTCATATTCCACGTGCGCCGTGTTGATCGTGATGCCGCGAGCCTTCTCTTCCGGCGCAGCGTCGATGTCCGCATAGGCCATGGCCTTCGCGCCGCCGGCCTTCGCCAGCGTCATCGTGATCGCAGCCGTCAACGTCGTCTTGCCATGGTCAACGTGACCAATCGTGCCGATGTTGCAGTGCGGCTTGTTCCGTTCGAACTTTTCCTTGGCCATTTTCTAGCTCCTAAGGTCCCCGAACCGGGGTTCCTGCAGTTTGGGGGTTAAGGACGCCCGGTCCTTACGGTCCGGGCGCATATAGGTCCGCTTTCCGAAAAGTGAAAGCTTAGGCGTACTTCTTGATCACTTCGTCGGCGACGTGTTGCGGCACCGGCTCGTAGTGATCGTATTGCATCGTGAACTGGGCGCGGCCCTGCGACATGCCGCGCAGCGTGTTCACATAGCCGAACATGTTGGCCAGCGGCACGAAGGCGTTCACGACGGTGGCGTTGCCGCGCATGTCCTGACCCTGGATCATGCCGCGACGACCGTTCAGGTCGCCGATGACCGAGCCGAGGTATTCCTCGGGGGTCACGACCTCGACCGCCATGATCGGCTCGAGCAGCTTCGGAGCGCCCTTTTCCTTCAGTTCGCGGAAGGCGGCGCGCGATGCGATTTCGAACGCCAGCACGCTGGAGTCGACGTCGTGGTACTTGCCGTCCGTCAGGGTCGCCTTGAAGTCGATCAGCGGGAAGCCCGCCAGCAGACCCGAATCCTTGATGGAGTTCAGGCCCTTTTCGACGCCGGGGATGTATTCCTTGGGCACGGCGCCGCCGACGATCGAGTTCTCGAACACGAAGCCCGAGCCCGGCTCGCCGGGTTCGAAGGTCAGCATGACGCGGGCGAACTGGCCCGTACCGCCGGTCTGCTTCTTGTGAGTGTAGTCGATGTCGACCTTGCGGCCCAGCGATTCACGATAGGCGACCTGCGGCGCGCCGATGGTGGCCTCGACCTTGTAGGTGCGCTTCAGGATGTCGATCTTGATGTCCAGGTGAAGCTCGCCCATGCCCTTCAGGATCGTCTGGCCCGACTCGTGGTCGGTCGAGACGGTGAAGGACGGATCTTCCGAAGCCAGCTTGGCCAGGGCGACGCCCAGCTTCTCCTGGTCGGCCTTGGTCTTGGGCTCGACCGAGATCTCGATGACCGGGGCCGGGAATTCCATCTTCTCGAGGATGACGGGCGACTTCAGCGGATCGCACAGGGTGTCGCCGGTGCGGGTGTCCTTCAGGCCGGCCAGAGCGACGATGTCGCCGGCGTAGGCTTCCTTGACGTCTTCACGGTTGTTGGAGTGCATCTGCAGCATCCGGCCGACGCGCTCTTTCTTGTCGCGGCTGGAATTCAGCAGGCTCATGCCCGTTTCCATCTTGCCCGAATACAGGCGGCAGAAGGTCAGCGAACCGACGAAGGGGTCGTCCATGATCTTGAAGGCCAGGACCGACAGGGGCTCGTCGTCCGACGCCTTGCGGACGACGGGCTCTTCCGTCTTGAAGTCGATGCCCGGCGTCGGCGGGATGTCCAGCGGCGACGGCAGGTAGTCGACGACGGCGTCCAGCAGCGTCTGCACGCCCTTGTTCTTGAAGGCCGAGCCGCACAGGATCGGATAGAAGGCGCCGGTCAGCACGGCCTTGCGGATGCACTTCTTAAGCACTTCAACCGAAGGCTCGGTGCCTTCGAGGTAAGCTTCCATCGCCTCGTCGTCCAGCTCGACGGCGTTGTCGATCAGGTACTGGCGGGCTTCGTTGGCCTTGTCGACCAGATCAGCCGGGATCTCGCCGACGGTGAAGTTGGCGCCCAGGGCGTCGTTGTCCCAGACGACCGAACGCATTTCGACGATGTCGACCAGGCCGGTCAGCGAGGACTCAGCGCCGATCGGGAACTGGATCGGCACGGCCTTGGCGCCCAGGCGGTCGCGGATCGACTGGACCGAGGCGTCGAAGTCGGCGCCGATCTTGTCCATCTTGTTGACGAAGACGATGCGCGGCACCGAATATTTGTCGGCCTGACGCCAGACGGTTTCGGTCTGCGGCTCGACGCCGGCGTTGCCGTCCAGCACCGTCACGGCGCCGTCGAGCACGCGCAGCGAACGCTCGACTTCAATGGTGAAGTCCACGTGGCCCGGGGTGTCGATGATGTTGAGGCGCTTTTCTTTCCAGAAAGCGGTCGTCGCGGCGGACGTGATCGTGATGCCGCGCTCCTGCTCCTGGTCCATCCAGTCCATGGTCGCGGCGCCGTCGTGGACTTCGCCGATCTTATGGTTCTTGCCGGTGTAATACAGGATCCGCTCGGTCGTCGTCGTCTTGCCCGCGTCGATGTGGGCCATGATGCCGAAGTTGCGGTAGTCCTTGAGCGCGTGCGTACGTGCCATGAAAGCGTGCCTTGCCAAGAATTTCGGGCGCCGCCGGCGCCCTTTGGGAATGTTTTCAGGACGCGGACGGCGCCCTCAGGAAGTCTGTCTGTGCGGATAAGCGAGCGCGGGCGATTTAGCTCAAACCGCCCGCGCCGGATAGTCTTAGATAGTGACCGCAGTTGGCGCTTTTAAGACGCTTACCAGCGATAGTGGCTGAAGGCGCGGTTGGCTTCGGCCATCTTGTGGGTGTCTTCGCGCTTCTTGACCGCAGTGCCGCGGTTGTTCGAGGCGTCCAGCAGCTCTGCGGCCAGCTTTTCCGTCATGGTGTTCTCGCCACGCTTGCGCGCAGCATTGACCAGCCAGCGGATCGCCAGGGCGCGACGGCGCTCGGGGCGGACTTCGACGGGCACCTGATAGGTGGCGCCGCCGACGCGACGCGAACGGACTTCGACCGACGGTGCGACGTTGTCCAGAGCGGCGTGGAAGGTCGCGACCGGCTCTTGGTCTTTCTTCTTGTCGGCCAGGATATCGAAGGCGCCATAGACGATGTTTTCGGCGACGGCCTTCTTACCTTCGTACATGACGTAGTTCATGAACTTGGTGACGATCAGGTCCCCGAACTTGGGATCCGGCAGAACTTCACGCTTCTGGGCGCGGTGACGACGCGACATAGGTTATTCCTTGCAGTGCCCGGCGCACGCCGGGAAAATCTCGAAAAGGCCTCCGGGCGCGACGGCCCGGAGAGGAATGGCTTACTTCGGACGCTTGGCGCCGTAGTGCGAACGACGCTGCTTGCGGTCCTTGACGCCTTGCGTGTCGAGCACGCCGCGCAGGATGTGGTAGCGAACGCCGGGAAGGTCCTTCACGCGGCCGCCGCGGATCAGAACAACCGAGTGTTCCTGAAGGTTGTGGCCTTCACCGGGGATGTAGCAAACGGCTTCATAGCCGTTCTTGGCCAGACGGACCTTGGCGACCTTACGCAGAGCCGAGTTGGGCTTCTTCGGGGTCGTCGTATAAACGCGGGTGCAGACGCCGCGACGCTGGGGCGAACCCTCCAGAGCCGGCACCTTGTTGCGGGTGGGCTTGGGCTTGCGCGGCTTGCGGATCAGTTGGTTGATCGTAGGCATTCGAAACTTATCTCGACTTCTGATGGAGGCGTGTGTCTTTCGACCGAAGCGCCTCTCGCCTTCTTGTGAACGGGGGACCATCCCCTCGCCCGGGTGTCAACGAGACTGAGGGTGTGACGCTCAAACAGCCCCCGGTTCGCCCCGGCGAACCGGAAAACACAAAGGGCCGGAACGCGCGCTTTGGGCGTTCCGGCGGGCACAGCCCGTCCGTTAGATTGTCACGATCTCAGCGACCGGCGAACCGGCCACGCCTCGAAAGTGGGCGGCTTCTACGCCAGACGGGGGCTCAGGTCAACAAGACCCTAATTAGCCAAGCGGAAAGGTATCCTGAGCCTCACCTTGTCGCCGGGTTTCGATGAGCCGTTCGGTGCAGAACCCCTTTGTCCAATTTCGATGGCCGCCTGACCGAATCCTTGCCCGAAAGGCTCTTCAGACACCACAACGCACGCCGCCAGACCTCTGCCCGCTGCGACCCTGCATTCCAGAACGACGACGCCCGACAGCTTAGCCAGAGGGTCGTGGCTGACGACAGGCGTCCCGTCCGGTAAGACGGCCGTCGTCGGGGCCGTACAGCCCGCCACCGCGCTCAGGACGAAGACGAGCGGAATGGCGAATCTTCCCAGCCGCATATCTTGTCCCTCCCTCTGTGTCCGCCCGAAAGCGGCCATGCTTCTAGCACAGCTTGCATCGGTTCAAGGGGAGAGGCGCATTGGCGTTCGCACAGGTGACGCGGCCCGACTGGCGCAAGGCGGGGCTGGCGACGGCCTCGGTCGCCATCAACACAGCCCTGATCGCCTTCCTGTCCTTCACGGCCCCCGGCATCAAGAGAGCCGCCGTCGTCCCGGAGCCGCCGCCGATCTACGTCGAGATCACCCCGCGCCCCCTCCTGCCCGACGAGCAGCCGCGCATCCCGGTTCAAACGCCCCCCGCCAGCGACGACACGACGACGCCTCGCAACGCCCGCGAGGTCGTCGCCGCCCCCTCTGCGCGCTCAGAGACATCCCAGGACGTTCGCCCCGCGCCCCTTCGCCCCCGCATCGCCGCCCCCTCGCCTCAGGGCGTCCCCGCCCCGCCCGATGCCTGGACCGTCAATCCGAACGACCGAACCAACGCCATGGCCCGCTCCCTGCGTCAGGGCCTGATCGGCTGCACCACACCCCAGCAACTCAGCACCGCCGAGCGCGACAATTGCCGCCAAGACGCAGAGCGGCGCGGCCGAAACGCGGCGCCCATCACCGGCACGGGCAATCCCGAACGCGACGCCGCCTTCGCTCGCGCGGGTGCGCGTCGTCTGGCCCAATGGGAGGCGCAGCGTCGTCCCCTGTCCGGCGGCGTGGGCGTGGTCGGCCCGGCGGACTGTGTCGGCTCGAACTTCGGCACAGGCTGCGCGGGCGCTCAGCTACCCAGCGTCCCCGGCGTGGACATGCGCCAAGGCGCAGAAACGACAATCAACCGAGGCGAACGTCGCCGTCAGCAATAGAAAAAGGGCGGCGCCGTCGCCGGCGCCGCCCTCTTCATGTCTTCTCTCCGAAACGGAAGATCAGCTTTCGCTGTTCTCCAGTTCCAGTTGCAGATCGGCCGGCAACGGCTCGATCGCATCTTCGCGGGCCGAGGTCAGCTCTGCGTCGCGATCGTTGGCGATCTTCTGCAGGCTGCGCAGGTAGGCTCCCGTACCGGCCGGGATCAGGCGGCCGACGATGACGTTTTCCTTCAGGCCTTCCAGCATGTCCTTCTTGCCGTGGACCGAGGCGTCGGTGAGGACGCGGGTGGTCTCCTGGAAGGACGCCGCCGAGATGAAGCTGCGGGTCTGCAGCGACGCCTTGGTGATGCCCAGCAGGACGGGCTGGGTGGTGGCCAGACGGCCGCCACGCTTCTCGACCTTCTGGTTTTCCAGAACGGCTTCGGCGACTTCGACGGTGTCGCCGCGGATCAGGGTGGTTTCACCCGAATCCAGGACTTCGACCTTCTGCAGCATCTGACGCACGATGACTTCGATGTGCTTGTCGTTGATCGGCACGCCTTGCAGTCGATAGACCTCCTGCACTTCGTTCACCAGATACTCGGCCAGCGCCTCGACGCCCTGGATGCGCAGCAGGTCGTGCGGATCCGGGTTGCCGTCGATGATGTAGTCGCCCTTCTGGATCAGATCGCCGTCCTGAACGGAGATATACTTGCCCTTCGGGATCAGGAACTCGACCGGTTCGCCCTGCACGCCGTCGGCGTTGACTTCCGGCGTGATCTTGATGCGGCGCTTGTTCTTGTAGTCGCGACCGAATTCGACGCGACCATCCATCTCGGCGATGACCGCGCAGTCCTTGGGACGGCGAGCTTCGAACAGTTCGGCGACGCGCGGCAGACCGCCGGTGATGTCGCGGGTCTTGGCGCCTTCGGTCGGGACGCGGGCGATGATCTCGCCCGGCTTGACCTCGTCGCCGTTCGACACGGACAGAACCGCGCCCACGGGCAGCAGGTAACGGGCGTCTGAGCCCGAGGCCAGCTTGGCGTAGGCGTCACCCAGGGTGACGCCCATGGCCGGACGCAGGTCCGAACCACGCGGGCTGGCGCGCCAGTCGCTGACGACGCGCTGGGCGATGCCCGTCGCTTCGTCGGTTTCTTCCTTGACTGACAGGCCTTCGACCAGATCCTCGAAGCGCACGACGCCGCCGACTTCCGTCAGGATGGGGGTGGTGTAGGGGTCCCACTCCGCCAGACGTTGGTTCTTCTTGACCTCGCTGCCTTCCTTGACGCGGATGCGGGCGCCGTAAGGGGCCTTGTGCGTCTCGCGATCCTTGCCGTCCACGACCACGGTCACGATGACGTTGCGGCTCATGGAGACCAGGTCGCCGTGGGCGGCGATGACGGTCGGGCCGGTGATCTTGGCCACGCCGGCGTTGGTCGCCTCCATGAAGGAGGTTTCCGCAACCTGCGCCGTACCGCCGATGTGGAAGGTCCGCATCGTCAGCTGGGTGCCCGGCTCGCCGATCGACTGGGCGGCGATGACGCCGACCGCTTCGCCGATGTTGACGTTGGTGCCCCGCGCCAGGTCACGCCCGTAGCAGTGGGCGCAGATGCCGGCTTCCGCCTCGCAGGTCAGGCCCGAGCGGACCTTGACCGACTGGACGCCGGCCGCTTCGACGACTTCGGCGACTTCTTCCACCAGATAGGTGTCGGCGGGGAACAGGACGTTATCGGTGCCCGGCTCCTTGATGTCCTCGGCCGCATAGCGACCCAGGATGCGCGCGCCCAGCGAGACCAGCACGTCGCCGCCTTCCATGACCGCCCGCAGCGTGATGCCGCGCGTCGAGCCACAGTCGATCTCGGTGACGATGCTGTCCTGCGCCACGTCCACCAGACGACGGGTCAGATAACCCGAGTTGGCGGTCTTCAGCGCGGTGTCGGCCAGACCCTTACGGGCGCCGTGGGTGGAGTTGAAGTATTCAAGAACGGTCAGGCCTTCCTTGAAGTTCGAGGTGATCGGCGTCTCGATGATCTCGCCGGAAGGCTTGGCCATCAGGCCGCGCATGCCGCCCAGCTGCTTCATCTGCGCCTGCGAACCCCGGGCGCCGGAGTTGGCCATCATGAACACCGAGTTGATGTCGGGATTTTCACCCTCGATCAGCACGCGCGGTTGCGCGATCTCGGCCATCATGGCGTCGGCGATCCGGTCCGTAGCCTTGGACCAGGCGTCGACCACCTTGTTGTACTTCTCGCCGCGCGTGATCAGGCCGTCGGCGTACTGTTGTTCGTACTCCTCGACCTGGGTGCGGGTTTCGGCGACCAGCTCGACCTTCTTGGCCGGGATCACGATGTCGTCCTTGCCGAACGAGATGCCGGCCTTGGCGGCTTCGCGGAAGCCCAGGCCCATCATCTGGTCGGCGAAGATCACCGTCGCCTTCTGACCGCAGTGGCGATAGACCACGTCGATCAGATTGCCGATTTCCTTCTTGGTCAGGTTCTTTTCGAGCAGGCGATAGCCGACGTTCGGGTTGCGCGGCAGCAGGGCCGCCAGCTTCATCCGGCCCGGCGTCGTGTCGATGACCTTGGTCACCTCCTTGCCTTCGGCGTCCTGTTCCGTCCAGCGCGCCTTGATGCGCGTGTGCAGGGTGACGACCTTGGCGTCCAGCGCAGCGTCGATCTCGCCGATGTTGGCGAACAGCTTGCCTTCACCCGGCTCGCCGTCCTTGACCAGCGACAGATAGTACAGGCCCAGGACGATGTCCTGCGACGGCACGATGATCGGCTTGCCGTTGGCAGGCGACAGGATGTTGTTGGTCGACATCATCAGGACGCGCGCTTCCAGCTGGGCCTCAAGGCTCAGCGGGACGTGAACGGCCATCTGGTCGCCGTCGAAGTCGGCGTTGAACGCGGTGCAGACCAGCGGGTGCAGGCGGATGGCCTTGCCCTCGATCAGCTTGGGTTCGAACGCCTGGATGCCCAGACGGTGAAGCGTCGGCGCACGGTTCAGCAGGACCGGGTGCTCGCGGATGACCTCGTCCAGGATGTCCCAGACGGCGGGCTGCTCGCGCTCGACCATGCGCTTGGATTGCTTGACGGTGCCCGACAGGCCCTTGGCGTCAAGACGCGCATAGATGAACGGTTTGAACAGCTCCAGCGCCATCTTCTTGGGCAGGCCGCACTCGTGCAGCTTCAGTTCCGGTCCCACGGTGATGACCGAACGGCCCGAATAGTCGACGCGCTTGCCCAGAAGGTTCTGACGGAAGCGGCCTTGCTTGCCCTTCAGCATGTCGGCCAGCGACTTCAGCGGACGCTTGTTGGCGCCCGTGATGACGCGACCGCGACGGCCGTTGTCGAACAGGGCGTCAACGGATTCCTGCAGCATCCGCTTTTCGTTGCGGATGATGATGTCCGGCGCGCGGAGCTCCATCAGGCGCTTCAGGCGGTTGTTGCGGTTGATGACGCGGCGATACAGGTCGTTCAGGTCGGAGGTCGCAAAACGACCGCCGTCCAGCGGCACCAGAGGACGCAGTTCCGGCGGGATGACCGGCACGATGGTCAGGATCATCCACTCGGGCTTGTTGCCCGATTCCAGGAAGGCCTCGATCAGCTTCAGGCGCTTGGACGCCTTCTTGGCCTTCATTTCCGACGGGCTGTCCGCCAGCTCGCCGCGGTGCTTTTCAGCCTCGGCGTGCAGGTCGATGCCCATCAGCAGGTTGCGGACCGCCTCGGCGCCGATCTCGGCGGTGAAGCCATCGTCGCCGAACTCTTCCTGATAGCGATAGAACTCGTCTTCCGTCAGCAGTTGGTTCTGCTTCAGCGGGGTCAGGCCCGGCTCGGTGACGATGTAGTTCTCGAAGTACAGGACGCGTTCCACGTCCTTCAGCGCCATGTCCAGCATCAGCGAGATGCGCGACGGCAGCGACTTCAGGAACCAGATGTGGGCGACCGGGGCGGCCAGGTCGATGTGACCCATGCGCTCGCGGCGAACGCGAGCCAGCGTGACTTCGACGCCGCACTTCTCGCAGATGATGCCCTTGTATTTCATGCGCTTGTACTTGCCGCACAGGCATTCGTAATCCTTGGTCGGGCCAAAGATACGCGCGCAGAACAGGCCGTCACGCTCGGGCTTGAACGTGCGGTAGTTGATGGTTTCCGGCTTCTTGATCTCGCCGAACGACCACGAACGGATCTTCTCCGGCGAGGCCAGGGCGATCTTGATCTGGTCGAAGGTCGGGGTGACCGGGACCGGGTTGAAGATGTTCAGGACTTCCTGGTTCATCTTGTTTTCCTTCTGCGGACTTGCCGCGAAAATTCAAAGAGGAGGACGGCGAACCCGTCTCCTCCCTGTCGCCTCTTGGCGATGGGGAGGGGGACCGCGAAGCGGTGGAGGGGCTTTTCACGCCGCACGGGCGGCAACAACCCCTCCACCATCCTTCGGATGGTCCCCCTCCCCATCCCTTCGGGACAGGGAGGAGACGTCAGGCTCAGCTGTTCCCCAGCTCCACGTTCAGACCCAGCGAACGCATTTCCTTGATGAGCACGTTGAAGCTCTCGGGAATGCCGGCCTCGAAGCTGTCGTCCCCGCGGACGATGGCCTCGTAGACCTTGGTCCGGCCGGCCACGTCGTCGGACTTCACCGTCAGCATCTCCTGCAGGGTGTAGGCGGCGCCGTAGGCTTCCAGAGCCCAGACCTCCATCTCCCCGAAGCGCTGACCGCCGAACTGCGCCTTGCCGCCCAGCGGTTGCTGGGTGACGAGCGAGTACGGACCGATGGAGCGGGCGTGGATCTTGTCGTCGACCAGGTGGTGCAGCTTCAGCATGTAGATGTAGCCGACCGTGACCGGACGCTTGAACTGCTCACCCGTTTGACCGTCGTACAGGATCGACTGGGCAGACTTGCTCAGCCCGGCTTCTTCCAGCAGACGCTCGATGTCGCCGATGTGCGCGCCGTCGAAGACCGGGGTCGCGAAGGGCACCCCCTTGGACAGGTTTTTCGCCAGTTCGATGAGCTCTTCCTCATCCTGCGGCAACGGGGTTTCCGGACCGTAGATATGCGTCAGACGATCGATCAGGGCCTGCTTCTGACCACCACCCTGCCAGGCTTCCAGCAGACCGGAGATCTGCTTGCCCAGACCGGCTGCGGCCCAACCCAGGTGGGTTTCGAAGATCTGGCCGATGTTCATGCGCGAAGGCACGCCCAGCGGGTTCAGAACGACGTCCACGTGCGTGCCGTCTTCCAGGTGCGGCATGTCCTCGATCGGCAGGATCTTGGAGATGACGCCCTTGTTTCCGTGACGGCCGGCCATCTTGTCGCCGGGCTGAAGCTTGCGCTTCACGGCCACGAAGACCTTGACCATCTTCATCACGCCGGGGGGCAGTTCGTCGCCGCGTTGCAGCTTCTCGACCTTGTCTTCGAAACGACGATCCAGTTGCTTGCGAGCGTCTTCGAACTGGCGCTTCATCGCTTCCAGCTCGCCCATGGCCTTTTCGTCGTCCAGGGCGATCTGCCACCACAGACCACGGCTGACCTCGGCCAGCTTCTCGTCGGTCAGTTCGCCACGGCCGATACCCTTGGGCCCGGACACGGCGTTCTTGCCGACGATCAGCGGCTTCAGGCGGCCATAGACGTTGCGCTCAAGGATCTTGAGCTCGTCGTCGCGGTCCTTGCCCAGGCGTTCGATCTCGGCGCGTTCGATCGCCATGGCGCGCTCGTCCTTGTCGACGCCGTGACGGTTGAAGACGCGAACGTCCACGATCGTGCCGGCGACGCCGGGCGGCAGGCGCAGGGAGGTGTCGCGCACGTCCGAAGCCTTCTCGCCGAAGATGGCGCGCAGCAGCTTCTCTTCCGGCGTCATCGGGCTTTCGCCCTTCGGCGTGACCTTGCCGACCAGGATGTCGCCCGGCTGGACTTCGGCGCCGATGGCCACGATGCCCGCTTCGTCGAGGTTGCGCAGGGCTTCCTCGCCGACGTTGGGGATGTCGCGGGTGATTTCTTCCGGGCCCAACTTCGTGTCACGCGCCATCACTTCGAACTCTTCGAGGTGGATGGAGGTGAAGACGTCGTCGCGCACGATGCGCTCCGAGATCAGGATGGAGTCTTCGAAGTTGTAGCCGTTCCAGGGCATGAAGGCGACGAGGGCGTTGCGGCCCAGGGCCAGTTCGCCCAGGTCCGTCGACGGGCCGTCGGCGATGACGTCGCCGGCCTTGACCTGGTCGCCCACGCGCACGATCGGGCGCTGGTTGATGCAGGTCGACTGGTTGGAACGTTGGAACTTCGACAGGCGATAGATATCGACGCCCGAACGGGCGGCGTCCACGTCGCCGGTGGCGCGCACGACGATCCGGGTGCCGTCGATCTGTTCGACGACGCCTTCACGACGAGCGACCACGACAGCGCCGGAGTCCACAGCCACGACCGCTTCCATGCCGGTGCCGACCAGCGGTGCGTCCGACTGCACCAGAGGCACGGCCTGACGTTGCATGTTCGCGCCCATCAGTGCGCGGTTGGCGTCATCGTTTTCCAGGAACGGGATCAGGGCGGCGGCGACCGAAACGACCTGTTTCGGCGACACATCCATCATGTCCACGGCGTCGCGGTTCAGCAGCTGGGATTCGCCGTTGATCCGGCCGGGGACCAGGTCCTCGACGATGCTGCCGTTCTTCAGTTCGATGTTGGCCTGGGCGATCGTGTATTTCAACTCTTCCATGGCCGAGATGTAGACCACCTCGCCCTGGGCCACGCCGTCCTTCACGCGACGGTACGGGCTCTCGATGAAGCCGTATTTGTTGACGCGCGCGTGGGTGGCCAGCGAGTTGATCAGGCCGATGTTCGGGCCTTCCGGCGTTTCGATCGGGCAGATGCGGCCATAGTGGGTCGGGTGCACGTCGCGGACTTCGAAGCCTGCGCGCTCACGCGTCAGACCGCCCGGGCCAAGCGCCGAAAGGCGACGCTTGTGGGTGATTTCCGACAGCGGGTTCGTCTGGTCCATGAACTGCGACAGCTGCGACGAACCGAAGAACTCGCGAACCGCAGCGGCGGCCGGCTTGGCGTTGATCAGGTCGTGCGGCATCACCGTGTCGATATCGACCGAGGACATGCGCTCCTTGATGGCGCGCTCCATCCGCAGCAGGCCGACGCGATACTGGTTTTCCAGCAGTTCGCCGACCGAACGGACCCGGCGGTTGCCCAGGTTGTCGATGTCGTCGATCTCGCCGCGGCCGTCCTTCAGGCCGACCAGGATCTGCAGCACCTTCAGCACGTCGTCCTTGCGCAGGACGCGGATCTCGTCGGAGACCTCGGGGGTCTCCAGGCGCATGTTCATCTTGACCCGGCCGACGGCCGACAGGTCGTAGCGTTCGCTGTCGAAGAACAGCGAGTTGAACATGTTCTCTGCGGCTTCGGGGGTGGGCGGCTCGCCCGGACGCATCACGCGATAGACGTCGAACAGCGCGTCCTCGCGGTTGTCGTTCTTGTCCACCCGCAGGGTGTTGCGCATGTAGGCGCCGACCGTGACGTGGTCGATGTCCAGCACGTCGATGGTGGTGAAGCCGTTTTGCTCCAGCACTTCGATGGTCGGGGCGTCCAGCTCGTCGCCGGCCTCGGCGAAGATCTCGCCGGTCTCGAAGTTGACGGCGTCATTGGCCAGATATTTGGTGACCAGGGCGTCGGCGGCCAGCGACAGCGACGTCGTGGTGTCGCCCAGCTTCTTGGCGGCGCGCGCGCTGATCTTCTGTCCGGCCTGGGCGATCACTTCGCCGGTGTCGGCGTCGACCAGGTCGAACTCCGGCTTCACACCGCGCCAGCGCTCGGCCTTGTACGGCGTGACCCAGCCCTCGCCGCGCTTCTCGTAAGGCACGGTCTCGTAGAAGGTCTTCAGGATTTCTTCGCCGTCCATGCCCAGACCCATCAGGAAGGTCGTGGCCGGCAGCTTGCGGCGGCGGTCGATGCGGACATAGACCACGTCCTTGGCGTCGAACTCGAAGTCGAGCCACGAACCGCGGTACGGGATCACGCGGGCGGCGAACAGCAGCTTGCCCGAGCTGTGCGTCTTGCCCTTGTCGTGGTCGAAGAAGACGCCCGGCGAACGGTGCATCTGCGAGACGATCACGCGCTCGGTGCCGTTGACGATGAAGGTGCCCTTGTCCGTCATGAGCGGGATGTCGCCCATATAGACGTCCTGCTCCTTGATGTCCTTGACCGAACGGGCTCCCGTTTCCTCGTCGGTCTCGAACACGATCAGGCGCAGCTTGACCTTCAGCGGCGCGGCATAGGTCATGTCGCGCTGGATGCACTCCTCGACGTCGTACTTCGGCTCTTCGAACTCGTACGAGACGTATTCCAGGATGGCGCGTTCGTTGAAGTCCTTGATCGGGAACACCGACTTGAAGACCGCCTCGATGCCCTGTTCCTTGCGGACGCCCGGACGGACCTCACGCTGCAGGAACTGTTCGTAGGAGGCGCGCTGGACCTCGATCAGGTTGGGCATCGCCACCGCTTCGGGGATACGCCCGAAGGATTTGCGGATGCGCTTCTTGCCGGTGAACGAGGTGGCGGAAGCGATCTGACCGTTGATGGCGAGATCGTGGGCGACGTCAGTCATTCAGTGTTTCCCATGACGCACGACCCGGGAAAGTCGCGCGTGAAATGCAGCAGCCACGGCGCGCGTTTCCGCGTCCGCAGCCAGGGTTTCGGCATCCACCCTCGGCCCGCTGCCGGGCCAGGACGCCTGAAATGTACCGGCTCCCTGGGGAAGGAGCCGCGCCTTCGCACGGTCGGAGGGCGACGGACCGGGCCTCGGCGCTTGCGCGCAGACTCATATGGAGTGTTGCGGGAACGCGCACATATACGCGCATTCGCGACGAAATAAAGGCCCCCGCGGAACCTTTTCCTCCCCATCGCTCGCGATGGGGAGGAGGACCGCCGGCGCAGCCGGTGGTGGAGGGGCTGTATCCGCATGACCGCCATTGCAGAGGCAAATGGCGTCATCTAGCGTCGCCATATGACACGCATCGCCCTGCCCCTGCTCGCCCTTCTCGCCCTGTCCGCCTGCGCCACGCGCGGCGAGCCGGTCACCTATGCCGAGACCGCATCGGCCGCCGCCCATGCGGCCGCCGCCGTCGCTGGCCAAGGCGGTCAGACCACGCAGCAAGCGTGGGACGCCGGCAACACCGCCTACCTCGCCTGGAACGGCGCCCGTCGCGGCTGGACCACCACCGAGAGCGGCCTGCAGTATCGCCGCGTCGGCAAGGCTCATCCCGAGGGCGCCCAGCCCTCCGGCTCCGACACGGTCAAGGTCCACTATCGCGGGACCTTCATCGATGGGCGCGAGTTCGACAGCTCCTATGCCCGCAACGAGCCCGCCGAGTTCCCGCTGAACCGCGTCATCAAGGGCTGGACCGAGGGCGTCGCCCTGATGCGCGTGGGCGAGATCTACGAGTTCGTCATCCCCGCCTCGCTGGGCTACGGCTCGCGCTGGGTCGGCGACGACGAACTGCCGCCCAACTCGACCCTGCGCTTCTCGGTCGAACTGCTGGACGTCAAGCCGGGCTGAGCCGGACAACAGGTCGCGGGGCGGAACGACGACGGGACTTGTAGGGTTCGCCCTGTCATGATCCGCACCCTCCTCTCCGCCTCGCTTGCCGCCCTCCTCGCCGTCTCCGCCCCGGCGTCGGCCCAGGAAAGCCAGCCTGACCGCCCCACCTATGGCCCCCGACTGGAGGGGTACGACTACCCCTTCCCGGTCCGCACCTACGGCTTCACCTCCCAGCGCCAGCCGCTGGAGATGACCTATATGGACGTGGCCCCGACCGGCCCCGCCAACGGCCGCACGGCGGTGCTGCTGCACGGCAAGAACTTCTGCGCCGCCACCTGGGCGCCGACCATCCGCGTCCTGGCCCAGGCCGGTTTCCGCGTCGTCGCCATCGACCAGATCGGCTTCTGCAAGGCCTCCAAGCCCGCCGCCTATCAGTTCAGCCTCCCGCAGCTGGCGACCAACACCAAGGGCCTGCTCGACAGCCTGAATATCGACCGCGCCGTCATCGTCGGCCACTCGATGGGCGGCATGCTGGCGGCCCGCTTCGCCATCCAGCATCCCGACGCCGTCGAGCATCTTGTCCTGGTCAATCCCATCGGTCTTGAGGACTGGCAGGCCGAGGGCGTCCCCTACGCCCCGCTGGACGCCGCCTACGCCAACGAGCGTCGCACCAGTTTCGACAGCATCAAGGCCTATCAGCAGAAGGTCTATTACGACGGTCAGTGGCGACCCGAATACGACGAACCCGTCGCCATGCTGGCCGGCATGTACGCCGGGCCGGGCGGCGACGCCGTCGCCTGGAACCAGGCCCAGACCTCGGACATGATCTTCACCCAGCCGATCGCGCACGAGTTCGCCCGCATCGCCGCCCCCACCACCCTGATCATCGGCGGCACGGACCGCACCGCCCCCGGCGCCAACCGCGCCTCGCCCGAGATCCAGGCGCGCCTCGGCCAGTATCCCGCCCTTGGCCGCCGCACCGCCGAGGCCATTCCCGACGCGACCCTGATCGAGTTTTCAGACCTGGGTCATGCGCCCCAGACCCAGGACCCGGACCGCTTCCACGCCGCCCTGCTGAAGGCCCTGAACTGACGAACTATGCAGGCTGGTGAGGGCCTTCCATCCTAACACCGAACACAACTCTCACGCCTTTCAGTGGGTTGGAACTTTGAACCGGCTTTCTTCCGGCCTTAGGTAGCGCCGCCCGCATCATGGTCGGCATGACCGATGAAAGCCAATACCTCCCCGACTCCCCGCCGCCCCAGACGCGACGTTCCGCCGAGACCTGGGCCGCCGCCCGCGCCGATTATCTGGCCGGCGGTTCCGCCGCCGAGGTCTGCGAGCGCCACAGCCTCTCCCTCTCCACCTTCCGGTGGCGCGCTCAACAGGAGGGCTGGCGAAAAATGGATCAACCGCTCTCCGCCCCTTTCCACGTCACCGACGATCCCGGCGACTATCGCAACTGGATGCCAGCGCCCACGCCGATGGACGACGACGCCGACACCGGCGCGCCGGCGGACACGACCGCGGCTGCGGCCGACGATGCTGCTCCCGCCTCATTCGCCCACGAGGACGCATATGAAGACGCCCTGCCCGCCGCCGCCGACCTGTGCGAACAGGCCTGGTACAACGCCGCCCGCGCCATCCGTCACGGACGTATGATCGAGGCGCGCGGCTGGACCCGTCTGCACAAGGAGTTGGCCGCAATCGCCCATGATCGCGACGCCGACCGGATGCGGCGCCTCAACGACAGGATCGGCCGCGACCTGGCGGACCTCAAGGCCTCGATCGGCGCCATGCGCACGGCCCCAAAGGATTTGTGACCCCATCGGCTGAAGTTGGACTCTTGGACTCGTTGGACTGTTTTTTCGGGAGTCCAACTTCCGGGCCGGGTTGACGCCCCGCCCCCTGCGGCGGACTGTCGCGGCTGCCCCATGTAGCCTTCAAGAGTCCGCGATGATCCGTCCCTCCCTGCGCGCCGCCCCTCTCGGTCTTGGCCTCGCCTTCCTGCTCGCCTCGACCGCCCCCGCCGCCCTGGCGCAACAGGCCTCGACCTATCCGCCCGCCCTGCCCGCAGCCCTGCCTTCGATCCCCGACGCCCAGGACGTGGCCTATCCCGGCGTCATCACGCTCGACATCGACGCCACCAACCTGGCCCAGCACATCTTCGCCGTGACCGAGACCATCCCCGTCGCCCAGGCCGGCCCCATGACGCTATTCTTCCCCGAATGGCTGCCCGGCAATCACGGCCCTGTCGGCCCCGTCGCCCAGTTGGCGGGCATCGAGATCACCGCCAACGGCCAGCGCATCGAGTGGGTGCGCGACACCCTTCACCCCTTCGCCTACCACGTCGTCGTCCCGGCCGGCGCGACCGCGCTGAACATCACCATGCAGCACCTGTCGCCGACGACGGGCGCCCAGGGCCGCATCACGATGACGCCCGAGATGCTGAACATCCAGTGGGAGAAGATGCTGCTCTATCCCGCCGGCCACTGGTCGCGGAACATCACGGTCCAGCCCACGGTCAAGTTCCCGACCGGCTGGCAGTTCGGCACGGCGCTGGAACCCGACACCAAGACCGGCGACGTCCAGACCTTCAAGCCCGTCAATCTGGAAGTCCTGATCGACAGCCCGGTCTTCGCCGGCGTCCACTATCGCCAGATCGACCTCGATCCCGGCGGCCGCTCGCCCGTCCGCGCCAACTTCGTGGCGGACAAGGCCGACAGCCTGAACGCCACCGACGAGCAGATCCAGATCCTGCGCAATCTGGTCGACCAGATGGACCGCCTGTATGGCGCGCGCCACTTCGACCACTACGACTTCCTGATCGCCATGACCGAGAAGCTGGGCGGCATCGGACTGGAACATCACCGCAGTTCGGAGAACTCGGTCGATCCCGCCTTCTTCACCGGCTGGGACACGCATCTCGGCGACCGCGACCTGCTCAGCCACGAGATGAACCACTCGTGGGACGGCAAATGGCGTCGCCCCGCCGACCAGTATGTGCCCAACTTCAACTCGCCCCTGCAGAACAGCCTGCTGTGGGTCTATGAGGGCCAGACCCAGTATTATGGTCAGGTCATCGCCGCCCGCTCGGGCCTGCTGACCAAACAGCAGGCGATGGACTCCCTGGCCATGACCGCCGCCACCTATGACACCCGCGTCGGCCGTGAATGGCGCGCGATGCAGGACACCACCAACGACCCAATCATCAGCCAGCGCCAGCCCAAAGGCTGGCTGTCGTGGCAGCGGGACGAGGACTACTATTCCGAGGGCCAGCTGATCTGGCTCGACGTGGACACCACGATCCGCGAGAAGACCGATGGTCGCAAATCGCTCGACGACTTCGCCCGCGCCTTCTACGGCGTCCGCGACGGCGATTACACCCCCGCTCCCTACACCTTCGAGGACGTGGTCGCGGCCCTGAACGGCGTCGTCGCCAACGACTGGGCGACCTTCCTGCGCGCTCGGCTGGACGCCGACGGCCCCAACGCACGCGCCCCGCTGGACGGCCTAACGCGCGGCGGCTGGCGCCTGGCCTTCACGGACAAGCCCACCGACTACATGAAGACCCTCTACGCCGAGCTGAAGCGCAACGACTTCACCTATTCGCTGGGCTTCCAGACCGGCGAGGCCAACAAGATCCGCAGCGTCCAGTGGAACAGCCTGGCTTTCAAGTCCGGTCTCGCCGCGGGCATGGAGATCGTCGCCGTCAACGGCTCGGCCGCCACCCCCGACCGCCTCACCGAGGCCGTCACCGCCGCCAAAGACCCCGCCACCCCCATCACCCTGATCGTCAAGGACGACGACCAATACCGCACCGTCGTCTTCGACTACCACGACGGCCTGCGCTACCCCCGCTTGGAACGGATCGAGGGAACCCCCGACCGCCTCGGCGACATCCTGACGCCCCGCCGGCGCTAAAAAACGTCCTTCTCCCGGTGGGAGAAGGTGGCCCCGAAGGGGTCGGATGAGGGTCGGATGGTGGGCCAAGTCGCATTACCCGTCCCTCACCCTTTCGCGCCAGAACGCCGGCTCCGCCGTCGTGCGCTCAAGCCCTCTCCCAACGGGAGAGGGTTATGGGTCGCGGCCATCTGTCCCTTGACGCATCGCGCCCCGCCCCCGACGGTGCGGCTTGCCCTGCCGATGTGGATGACCGAATGCCGCGTACCCGCCTGACCGCCGCCTGCCTCGCCGTTCTGATGACGACCGCCGCCGCGCCAGCGATGGCCCAGACCTTCCAGTCCACCCCCGTCGTCACCGATGCGACCCAGGCGCCGCTGGCCCTGCCCCGCGCCCAGCCGGTCATCCCCGCGCCCCAGGACAAGCCCTATCCCGGCGTCATCCAGTACCGCGCCGACATCACCGATCTGGACCGCCGCGTCATCAGCGTGCGCCAGACCATCCCCGTCGCCGGCCCCGGCCCGCTGACCCTGCTGTATCCCAAGTTCCTGCCCGGCAACCACGCCGCCACCGGCCCGATCCAGCTGATCTCCGGCCTGACCGTCACCGATGATGGCCAGCGGATCGAGTGGCTGCGCGACACCCTCGACCCCTACGCCTTCCACCTCGACATCCCGGCGGGCGCGACGAGCATCGAGGTCGCCTTCCAGCAACTGACCCAGCCCGACAGTTCCAACTGGCGCGTGCTGATGACCCCGGCCATGGTCAATCTGCAGTGGGAGAAGGCCATCCTCTATCCGGCCGGCTATTTCAGCCGCCAGATTCAGGTCGCCCCCAGCGTCGTCCTGCCAGCCGGCTGGAAATACGGCACCGCCCTGAGCACAGCATCCCAGGACGGCGACGTGGCGACCTTCGCCCCGACCGACCTCTACACCCTGATCGACAGCCCCATCTTCGCCGGCGCCCACTATCGCCGCGTGGACATCGACCCAGCGGGCGACCGCGTCCATCTGAACATCCTGGCCGACGAGGCCAAGGGCCTGGCCGCCACCGAAGACCAGCTCAAGCTCTACGAGAACATGGTCCAGCAGGCCGATCGCCTGTTCGGCGCCCGCCACTTCGATGACTATGAGTTCCTGTTCGCCCTGACCGATCAGATGGGCGGCATCGGGCTGGAGCATCACCGCTCCTCCGAGAACACCGGCGCCCCCGACTTCTTCACCAACTGGGCCAAGAGCGCCGGCGACCGGGGCCTCTTGCCCCACGAATACACCCACTCCTGGAACGGCAAGTTCATGCGCCCGGCGGACGAGCTGACCGCCAACCACAATGTCCCGACCCAGAACACCCTGCTGTGGGTCTATGAGGGTCAGACCGAATACTGGGGCGACGTGCTGGCCGCCCGTTCGGGCCTGCATTCCAAAGACGTGGCGCTGGCCACCCTGGCCAATGTCGCGGCCTTCTATGACGAGCAGCCGGGCCGCCAGTGGCGCGCGCTGCAGGACACCAACAACCACAATCTGCTGGGCTACCGGGTGCCAGGTCAGTTCACCTCGTGGATGCGCGGCACCGGCGACTATTACCGCGAAAGCCTGCTGGTCTGGCTGGACGCCGACACCCTGATCCGAGAGGGCACGAACGGGCGCAAGTCGCTCGACGACTTCGCCAATGGCTTCTTCGGCCACGACGACGGCGAATGGGCGCCCCAGGGCTACCGGTTCGAGGATGTGGTCGCGGCCCTTAACGCCGTCTATCCGCACGACTGGACCGGGTTCCTGCGCAGCCGCCTCGACGCCGTCGGCCCCGACGCCAAGGCGCCCCTGGCCGGGATCGAGCGTGGCGGCTGGCGCCTGACCTACACCGACACGCCGTCGGCGGCGGAAAAGTCGGTCCAGACCGGCTGGGCCAACGACTTCCAGTATTCGCTGGGCTTCACCCTGACGGCGGACAGGCTGACCAACATCCGCTGGGGCGGCCCCGCATTCGAACAGGGCATCGGCGCCGGCTGGAGCCTGGTCGCCGTCAACGGCCGCGCCGGTTCGGCCGAAGTGCTGCGCGACGCCGTCACCGCCGCGAAAGGGACCGACGCCCCCATCGAACTGCTGCTGAAATCCGGCGACCGCTTCCGCACCGTGGCCTTCGCCTATCACGACGGCCTGCGCTATCCGCGCCTTGAACGGATCGAGGGAACCCCCGACCGACTGTCGGACATCCTCGCGCCCAGACGGCGCTAAACACGTCTCCTCCCCACGCGTGAGGAGGGGGACCGCGTAGCGGTGGAGGGGCTCTTTGAAGTCCCACAGACGGCCGTGGCGCTTAAAAGAACCCCTCCGTCACGGCGCGAAGACGCGCCGCGCCACCTCCCCATCGCTTCGCGACGGGGAGGAGACGGTCGTCGTTCTAGCCCTTCAACAGCCCCAGCAGCGCCTCGGCCGCTTCACGCGACGAGCCTGGGTTCTGACCCGTCACCAGCTTGCCGTCGGTCTGCACATACGAACCCCAGTCCGGCCCCTTGGAATAGTCTGCGCCATTGGCGATCAGCACGTTCTCGACCAGGAACGGCACCACGTCCGTCAGGCCCACCGCATCCTCTTCGGAATTGGTGAAGCCCGTCACCTTGCGCCCCTGCACCAGCGGCTTGCCGTCCGGCCCGGTCACCGATTTCAGCACGCCCGGCGCATGGCAGACGAAGCCGGTCGGCTTGTCCGCCTTGGCGAAGGCCTCGATCAGGGCGATGGAGTCCGCATCGTTGGCCAGGTCCCACAACGGCCCGTGGCCGCCGGGATAGAAGACCGCGTCGAATTCATCGGCCTTCACCGACGAGAGCACGACGGTCGAGGCCAGCTGGCCTTGCGCCTCGGCATCGGCCTTGAAGCGGCGCGTGTCGTCGGTCTGGGCGTCGGCGTCGTCGCTCTTGGGGTCCAGCGGCGGCCGCCCGCCCTTGGGCGAGGCCAGCACGACCTGCGCGCCCGCATCCTTCAGCGCGTAATAGGGGGCCGCCAACTCTTCCAGCCAGAAGCCGGTCTTCTTGCCTGTGTCGCCGAGTTGATCGTGCGACGTGAGCACCAGCAGGATGTTCATAGGGGAAGGCTCCGTCTCTTGGGGTGTCCACAGATGGGAAGCCCCACGCCGCCCCTCAAGGCTGGCCTCCACGGCGAAATCCCCCCACCCTGCCGGCTTTCTTCACAAGAGGCGAAATCGTATGAAGCGCTGGATCGGCCTGTTCGCCGCCCTGCTGGGCCTGATGACCTTCAGTCAGACCGCACAGGCGTCCGCGCCCTGCGCCATCGGCCAGGCGGGCGCGACCCAAGCCGTCGCCATCGGCCGCACCGGCCGCACGATGCTGCTCCACCTGCCCGCCGGTTTCGACCCCAGCAAGCCCGCGCCCCTGGTCTTCCTGCTGCACGGCAGCGGCGGCACGGGCGAGAAGATGCTGGCCTCGTCTCGGCTGGCGGAAACGGCGGACAGGCACGGTTTCATCGTCGCCGCGCCCGACGCCGGCATCCCGGTCGAGCGGGGCTTCGTCTGGAACATTCCCGGCGTCCCGACCATCACCGGCGCCGTTCCCGGCCCCCGCGACGCCGACGACGTCGCCTATCTGACGACCGCCATCCGCTATCTGGCGGACCAGGGCTGCGTCGACGACAGCCGCGTCTACGCCACCGGCCTGTCGGGCGGCGGTCGAATGACCTCCTGGCTGGGATGCGTCGCCGCCGACCGGTTCGCCGCCATCGCCCCTGTGGTCGGCCTGCGCGCCGGCAATCCGAGCAAGGACCGACCGGAAGAGCCCGATCCCGCCACCTGCCGCCCATCGCGCCCCATGCCGGTCATCGCCTTCGCTGGCGACGCCGACACGACCAATCCGATCCAGGGCGGCGGCGCAGGCTACTGGCATTACACCATGCACGCCGCCGAACAGCGCTGGGCCCAGTCGAACGGCTGCACCCAGGTGCGCGACACCCGCTGGGTCGCCGACACGGTCTATGAGGAAGGCTACGCCGCCTGCCGCGACGGCGCGGACGTGGTGGGCCGCATTACCGCCGGCGGCGGCCACAGCTGGGTCGCCGACAACGACGCCCTCTGGGCCTTCTTCGCCGCCCGTTCGCTCCGCTAGGAACCGGCCAATGGCTCTGCTGAGATTTGAGATTTGGGAAACTGCGAACTCACAGGACTGCGCCGCCGTCAGTGAGACCTGGGATCGTCTCCGGGATCCCGACGCTCGCTTTGTCGAAGCCTTCCACGCATCGACACAAGAGGAAGCGATGGCCTACCGCAACAAGCGCAATGGCTGGCGCCCCTATCAGTCCGTTCCCGGATTGACCGACCAGATCTTCAGCGACGCCCAACACGCAGAACAGGAAGCTTACCTGGCCGTCCGCACAGTCAGATAGTCAAGAGGTCCACAGACGGCCTCAAGTAGCGCTACGCGCGATAGGCCAAAAGAAAAGACCCGGCGGTTTCCCGCCGGGCCTTTCCGATATTCAGCAAATGCCGAAAGTCAGATCTTACTTGATCTGGACCTTGGCGCCGGCTTCCGTCAGCTTCTTGGCGACTTCGTCGGCGTTCTGCTTGGAGACGTTCTCGACGACGTTCTGCGGAGCGCCTTCGACCAGGTCCTTGGCTTCCTTCAGACCCAGGTCCGAACGCACGCCACGGACTTCCTTGATCACGTTGATCTTCTTGTCGCCACCGTCCAGCAGGACGACGGTGAATTCGGTTTGCTCTTCGGCAGCTTCAGCCGGAGCGCCGCCACCGGCAGCCGGAGCAGCCATGGCGACGGGAGCAGCGGCGCTGACGCCCCACTTTTCTTCAAGCAGCTTCGACAGTTCAGCAGCTTCGAGAACGGTCAGAGCGGACAGGTCTTCGACGATTTTGGCGAGATCAGCCATTGTCAGTTTTCCTTCGGAGGATTGGTTTTAGAGAGTGATGCAGAGATGAAAGGCTGGGCCGCTTACGCGGCTTCCTTGGTGGCGTAGGCGTTGAACACGCGAGCCAGCTGACCGGCGGGTGCTTGCAGCACGCCAGCGATACGAGTCGCAGGCGCGTTGAGCAGGCCGATGAGTTGGCTGCGGACTTCGTCGAGCGTCGGGAGCTTGGAAAGAACTTCCACGCCCTTTTGATCGACGACGGTGTCGCCCATGAAGCCGCCGATGATCTTGAAGCGATCATTGGCCTTGGCGAACTCGGTGGCGACCTTGGCGGCCGTACCAGGGTTCTCGGAATAGGCGATGCCCACGGGACCCTTGAACAGGCCGTGGAATTCGCTGCCTTCTTCGGCTTCGAGCGCCTTCAGCGCCAGGCGGTTCTTGACCACCTTGAACGCGCCGCCTTCTTTACGAAGGCGACCACGCAGATCTTCCATTTCCGCAACGGTCAGACCCAGGTTTTGGGTCACGACCACGGAGCCGGCGTCGGCGAATACGCCCTTGAGCGTTTCGATCGACTCGGCTTTTTGAGCGCGGTCCATTGCGGTCTCCAGTCTTGGTATTCGCCGCCGGG
Organism: Brevundimonas sp. AC546; assembly: GCF_979258305.1. Lineage (NCBI taxonomy): Bacteria > Pseudomonadati > Pseudomonadota > Alphaproteobacteria > Caulobacterales > Caulobacteraceae > Brevundimonas > Brevundimonas sp. AC546. Next base: position 243,278 of record NZ_OZ409849.1, on the reverse strand, counting down.
CTTATTCCCGACGACGGATTGGCCAAAGCGCCGCGCATCGCTGCGAAACGTTCGGGCCGGTCGTATTGTCCGAAGGATGCGTCTGACGGCGTCCGTCCCGGAATGCGGGCTGACAGCGCAGGGTCGCGTCCCCATCTCCCCACGGCGTCAGAGGGCTCTCTGACAGTTATGGCTTGGGTGACCCCCACGCCCCGAAGTTCTCGGACAGGACCGTCAAAGGAATGAACCAGTGACGGGAAGCGGCGCTCTTACAGGGACCCCGACAGGAAATCAAGGAGCCGAACGCATGGCCTATGAACTCTACTACTGGCCGACCATCCAGGGTCGGGGTGAGTTCGTCCGTCTGGCGCTGGAGGCGGCCGGCGCCGACTATGTCGATGTCTCGCGCCAGGACGATGGCAAGGCGATGACAGCCCTGATGAAACAGGCCGCCACGCCGTCCTTCGCCCCACCCTTCCTGCGCCTGGGCGACCGCACCATCGGACAGGTCGCCGCCATCCTGGCTTGGCTGGGACCGCAACTGGGCCTCAGCCCGAACGGCGACAGCGACCGCGCCTGGCTTAACCAGATCCAGCTGACCCTGGCCGACCTGGTCGCGGAGGCCCACGACACCCATCACCCGGTGGATCTGATGGCCTATTACGACGACCAGAAGCCTGAGGCGGCACGCCGCGCCGAGAGCTTTCGCAAGGAGCGGATCGGCAAGTTCCTGGGCTGGGCCGAACATGTGCTGAACCGAAACCCGCACGGCTCGGACTGGATGGTGGGCGACCACCTGACCTATGCCGACCTGTCGCTGTTCCAGGTCGTCGAAGGCCTGACCTACGCCTTTCCCAAGGCGTCGGCGCGGGTCCTGAAGACGACGCCGCTCGTGTTCGCCGTACGCGAGCGCGTCGCCGCCCTGCCCCGCATCGCCCGCTACCTGGCCAGCCCGCGCCGCATCCCCTTCAACGAGGACGGCATCTTCCGCCGCTACCCCGAACTTGACGGCTAGCGCGTGGACTTGGCTGTCGTCTGACCCGCATCACCGCACTGGAAACGGGCGCAGTATTTGGCGTAGAATTCCGCATACAGGCTGCTCACGGCTTCAGTCTGAGCCTCCTGCAAAGCGACACTCAGCGATATGGTTTTGGTGGCGACCGAGCGCCCTACCGGACTGCGATAAAAATCGATTTGTCCACGCAGCTCTTCCTCGGTGAAGATCGCGGCATAGGTCGGAGCCATCTCGTCCAGCAGCCGACTGACCATACGCGTCAGCATCGGCGGCATGTTGGTCCTGACCCAGGCAGCTTCGTCGCCGCCTTTCCCGTCGGCATTGCCCAGCATATCGGTCATCGCACGCTCGAATTCCTTGGCGAAGTTCGGCCCTGCCGACAAATCGATCAGTTCGCGGGCCAACGTTTCGCGCCGCGTGAGACCGTCGTCCTGGCGCACGACAACTTCGATCCGGTCTTCCCTGACGACGCCCGCCTCGTCGTCCTGCGCCTGCGCCGTCGTCGCGGCCAGGCCGAGCGTCAGTCCCAGCGCCAGATTACGTATAATGGTCATGATGGCCTCCCCCGCGCCTTATCGGCAAGGCTCATCCCATGTGACCAGTCCAAATCGACCGTCGGTTGTTCAATCTTCCAGGGGCGTTGCGTCGAAGTCGCGGATCAGGGCAGCCAGGTCCGGTTCGTGCACCAGGTCCGCCGCCTCGCTCAGACTCATCCAGCGCCGCTCGCGCTGGTGCGCCTCGGGCCAAGCGCCTAGCTGGACCAGCACTTCAAGCGGATAGACCGAGACCACGCACTGGCGCGCGCCGCCGTCCTTCAGGCCCTTGGCGTAGCGGAAGACGCCGATGGAGGTCTGGTCCATCTCGCCGCGCACTCCAGCTTCTTCCATCGCCTCCTGCGCCGCCGCCTCGGGATCGGTCTTGCCGACCATCCGTCCGCCCTTGGGGATGACCCAGCGACGCGTCTCGCGGGAGGTGATCATCAGGATCTGACGACCGTCTTCCGTCTGGCGCCACGGCAGGGCGGCGACCTGACGGGTCTCGGATCGCACGGTGCGTTTGGTGCCCGACGGCATCAGGCGCGGTTCCGCGAGGATCGGGTCTTGGGACAGGCCATGCGACGTTTTGCACCAGCGAAAGGATCAGCCCGTTCCAAAGGCGATGGCGCCGCCTGCGTCAAGCGAACTGACGCATGCGTCCTATTTTTCGCCGGGCGCCTTCGCATCGGGGTCCCCCAGGACATCCTGTCGATAGAGCATGGTGACCAGAGTATGCAGCACCAGCGCCAGCGGCGTGGCGAACAACACCCCCAACGGTCCGAACAGCGTCCCGATCCCAACGACCGCGAAGATGCCCAGCACGACCGGGAGGTTGGCCACGTTCTTCTGAACCATCGGGGTGATGAAGTTGCTCTCGAGCTGGGACACCACGACATAGAGGGCCAGCGTCATCAGGGCGGTTTCCCAGCCCTGCGTCGCTCCTACCAGCACCGCAGGAATGGTCGAAACGATCGGCCCGACGATGGGCACGAACTGCGCAAGGCCCGTCAGCAGCCCCAGACCCAGCGCCGAGGGCACGCCGATGATGGCCAGCCCTACGCCCGTCAGCGTGCCCACCAGCACCATCGAGAACAGCTGCGCCTTCAACCAGCCCTTCAGCGCCTTGCCGCAACTGTTCAGCACTTCGCGCAGACGCGGCCGCCGATCCATCGGAACCATGGACAACAGGCCCTCGCGCGACTTGGCCGGCTCGATGGCCAGGAACACCCCGGCGACGATCACTAACACCATCGTCGTTATGCCCGAGGCGAAACCCAGTGCGAACTTCTGCGCGACCTGCAGCGCCTGACCGGCGCGCCCGCCCAGGCCTTGCAGCTGGTCCAGAATCTGGGCGGCGTAGGGTTGGGCCTGTATCCACGACTGAACCTGAGCCCAGCCCTGGGGCACGACGGCGGACAGGGCCACGACCTGCTCGGCGATCTGCGTCCCGAATAGCGTCAGCACGCCGGCCAGCACGGCGACCACGATCAGCAGGGACAGAAACACTGCCAGGGGGTCCGGTGCCTTCAGCCAGCGCACGATAGGATCGGCCAACGCCCGCAGGATCACCGCGACCACGATGGCTCCGAAGATCAGCAGCCACAGCGTCTGCAGCGTCACGATCAGTTGGACCGCGAAATAGGCCGAGACCAAGACGATGGCGCCGAACGCCAGCCGCCCCTTCCACGGATCGCCCCCACCGGCGCCCACGCCTACGCCGGGCTTGTCGCCCATGAATCTTCCCAGTCCGAACATGTCGCCCCCTTCAAGGTCGCGACAGGAACGCAGGTCGAGCGTGGCCGTTCGCCGCACCCGATAATAAAGTCACTGGGGGTCGGGCGACCGCGCGTCATAGGCCGTCTGGGCCGCCGCGACCTGAGGCATCTGGGTCTCGGCCCAGTCGATCATCGACTGCATGGCGGCCATCAGGGTGCAGCCCAGCGGCGTCACCGCATAGGTCACGGAAACCGGCACGGTCGCCACGACGGATCGCGACACCAGACCGTCGCGCTCCAGCGACTTCAGCGTCTGGCTCAGCATCTTCTGCGACACGCCGTCGACCCGGTGCTTCAGCGCATTGAACCGGATCGGTCCTTCGCCCAGCACGATCAGGACAAGGGTGCTCCATTTGTCAGCGATGCGGTCGAGCAACTGCCGCGTCGGACAGTTCGCCGCGAACACGTCGCCGCGCGTCCAGGTTTCCTGCGGGTGACCAGGTGTGGAAAAGGTGCCGTCTTGCATGGTCGCATCCCATAGCGCACCTGGTATCCATTGGATACCCAAAGGAGCCTTCCATGAAAGTCGCAGTCCTCGGCGCCAGCGGTCGCGCCGGCTCGGAAATCACCAAAGAGCTGGCCGCGCGCGGTCACACCGTCACCGCCATCGCGCGAAAGCCCGAAGCCATCCCCGCCGCCGACGGCGTCACGCCAGTCGCGGGCGACGCCTCGGACGCCGCCGTGCTGGCCGACCTGATCAAGGGTTCGGATGCCGTCATCAGCGCCCTGCATTTCGACGTGCCCGCCGAGACCGTGCTGAGCGCGCTCAAGACCGCAGGCGTGCCGCGGCTGCTGGTCACCGGCGGCGCCGCCAGCCTGGAGGTTGCGCCCGGCGTCCGCCTGATCGACACGCCCGAGTTCCCCGAGGAATGGAAGGCCTTTGCCCAGGGCGGCATCGTCTTTCTGGACGCCCTGCGCCACGAGACGGACATCGACTGGACCTTCTTCTCGCCCGCCGCCGTGATCGAGGAAACGCCTCGCCTGGGCCGTTACCGCACCGGCGGCGACCAACTGGTCGTGGACGACAAGGGTGAGAGCAGGATCGGCTTTTCCGACTATGCCATCGCCATGGTGGACGAGCTGGAAAACCCCCAGCACAGCCGCGCCCGCTTCACCGCGGCCTATTGAGGATCGTCATATGAAGTCGCTGCTCATCGCAGGTCTGATGGCTGTGGGTCTGGCGGCGGGGTCGATGCCCGCCGCCGCCGAGACGCCGACCGAGGGCCGCACGCCCACCGAGGCGGCCAATGCCCAGGTCGTCACCGCCTTCTACGACCTGTCCTTCAACCAGCATCGCCCGACCGAGGCCGCCCGCCTCTACATCGGCGAGCGCTATATCCAGCACAATCCGCAAGTCCCGAACGGCGCGGCGGCCTTCTACGGCTATTTCGAAGGCTTCTTCCGCGAGCATCCACAGTCGCACGTCACCATCCACCGCGTCATGGCTGACGGCGACCTAGTGGCCCTGCATCTGCACTCGCAGGAGACGCCGCAGGATCCCGGCCGCGCCATCGTCGATATCTTCCGGCTCGAGAACGGCAAGATCGTCGAGCATTTCGACGTGATCCAGGATGTCCCGACCACGACCGCCAACGGCAACACCATGTTCCAGGGCGACAAGGCGGACTGACCGCCGCCTCTCGTCACCCAACAGAAACGGCCCCGGAGATCGCTCTCCGGGGCCGTCATTCTTCGTGGCCTATCGCGCTTCGCGCTGCATGAGGCCGATCAGGGTCGGCTCAAACGACGCGTCGTGCGGATCAAGCGCCCAGCGAGGACGGGTCGACCTTGAAGCCCGGGCCCATCGTCGAAGACAGGCTGATACGCTTCACATAGGTGCCCTTGGCGCCCGACGGCTTGGAACGCACCAGGGCGTCCACGATGGCCTTCACGTTGGCTTCCAGGGCGTCCTGGGTGAACGAGACCTTGCCGATGCCGGCGTGGACGATGCCCGCCTTCTCGACGCGGAACTCGACGGCGCCGCCCTTGGCGTCCTTGACGGCCTGGGCCACGTTCGGGGTCACGGTGCCGACCTTGGGGTTCGGCATCAGGCCGCGCGGGCCCAGCACCTTACCCAGACGGCCGACCAGGGCCATCATGTCCGGCGACGCGATCACGCGGTCGAACTCCATGAAGCCGCCGGCGATCTTCTCGTACAGATCTTCGGCGCCGACGTGTTCGGCGCCGGCTGCGGTGGCTTCGGCGGCCTTGGCGTCCTTGGCGAAGACGGCGACGCGAACGTCACGGCCCGTACCCGACGGCAGGTTCACCACGCCACGGACCTGTTGGTCGGCGTGACGGGGATCGACGCCCAGGTTGACGGCGATCTCAAGGGATTCGTCGAACTTCGACTTGGCGTTTTCCTTGGCCAGCTTGATGGCGTCGGAGAACGGCAGCAGGTCTTGGCTGACGCCGGTGCGGGCTTTTTGAGCCTTGGTTTGCTTGGCCATGGTTTAGCCCTCCACCACTTCGAGGCCCATCGCGCGGGCGGAGCCTTCGATGATCTTGGTCGCGGCGTCGAGGTCGTTCGCGTTCAGATCTTTCATCTTCTTTTCAGCGATCTCGCGCAGTTGCGAAACCTTGACCGTACCGGCCGTCTCACGACCGACCAGCTTGGAGCCCGACTTCAGGCCCGTGGCCTGCTTCAGGTACCAGGTCGCCGGCGGCGTCTTGGTCAGGAAGGTGAACGACTTGTCCTGATAGACGGTGATCACGGTCGGAAGCGGGGTGCCCTTGGCTTCCTTCTCGGTGCGCGCGTTGAACTCCTTGCAGAAGCCCATGATGTTCACGCCGCGTTGACCCAGAGCCGGGCCGATCGGGGGCGAAGGCGTGGCCGAACCGGCCGGCACTTGCAGTTTGATATAGCCGAGAATCTTCTTGGCCATTGGTCTCTCCTATGAATGACCCGGCGGATAAACGCAGGGCCGGTGAGCCGTGGTCCGGCATGGCTGCCTCCCACGGATTTGACGCTCCACGAACCGAGGCCCGCCGAGCGAAGGCGCGCGTGTAACAGAGAGGGGGCGCAAAGGCAACGCGCCGCCCTCCTCTCAGCGCCACAACGGAAAAGCCGCGCCCTTTCGGACGCGGCTTCAAAATCTCGACGGATGCGTGAGCCTCAGCCCGCGACCTTCTCCACCTGAGCGTATTCCAGCTCGACCGGCGTGGCGCGGCCGAAGATGGAGACGGCGACGCGCAGGCGGGCGTGTTCTTCGTCCACGCTCTCGACCGAACCGTCGAAGCTGGCGAACGGGCCGTCTATGACCTTGACCTTCTCGCCGATGTCGAAGCGGATGGTGGGCTTGGGACGTTCGACGCCCTCTTCCACCTGGCCGATGATGTTCTGAACTTCACGTTCCGAGACCGGCAGGGGCTTGGTGCCGCCCGCGGCGCCCAGGAAGCCGGTGACCTTCGGGGTGTTCTTGACCAGGTGATAGGCTTGGTCGGTCATTTCCATCTTCACCAGCACGTAGCCGGGGAAGAACTTGCGTTCCGAGTTCACCTTGCGGCCGCGACGAATCTCGACGACGTCCTCGGTCGGAACCAGGATTTCGGAGAAGGCGTCTTCCAGGCCCTGCTGCTTGGCCTGGTCGCGGATCTGCTCGGCGACCTTCTTCTCGAAGTTCGAGTAGGCGTTGACGATGTACCACTTGTGGCGCGGATTGGCTGGCTTTGCGGGCGCTGCATCGGTCATGGGCGCGTCTTTCTCAGGATCCGAGAGCGATGATGTAGCGGAAGGCGAAGCCCAGGCCGGTGTCCACGATCCAGAAGAAGATCGCGGCGATGATAACCATGATGAAGACCATCACCGAGGTGATCCAGGTCTCCTTGCGGCTGGGCCAGACGATCTTGCGGCCCTCGGCGCGAACCTGGCTCAGGAACTGGCCAGGGCTGGTGCGAGGCTTCTTGGGCTCGGGCGAATCGACCGTGATGGCGGCGGCGCCCGCGGCTTGCGGCTTGGCGCCGATCTGCGGCTTTGCATTGCCCTGAGGCCGCTTGCCGGGAGTTTTGGCCTTGGCCATCAGTTGCTCTTCACACAATTGTTCCTGTCGCCCCAGATGGGAAGTCCCATCCGGAAGCGACAGGGGGGATTGGCAGGAGTTGGGGGACTCGAACCCACGACCCCCGGTTTTGGAGACCGGTGCTCTACCAGCTGAGCTAAACTCCTAGACAACCGCTCGAACCCAGAGGTCCGTGCGTTCGCCAGAGGGGGGCGTATGCCCGACACCGCCCTGCATTTCAAGGGCGATGTGACACTTGCGACTAGTCTTCCAGATGCGCGGCGATGGCGGCCCGCTCGTCCTGGGCTTTGACCAGTTCCTTGAAGATCAGCTTGTCGATGCGGCGGTCGTCCATGTCCACGACCTCGACCTCGAATCGTCCGACCTGCAGCACTTCGCCCTCGTCCGGCACGCGCGAGATCTGATGCAGAATCAGGCCGGCGACAGTGTGATAGCCTTCGTGCTCGCCGAAGTTCTCGCCCAGCTTGTCGGCCAGTTCGTCCAGATCGGTCTGGCCGTCGACCAGCCAGCTGCCGTCGGCGCGCTGATGGATCCAGGCCTGTTCCTCGTCGTGACCCTCGTTGAAGTCGCCGGCGATCATTTCCAGGATGTCGGTCGCCGTCACCACGCCTTCGAAGGCGCCGTATTCATCGACGATGAAGGCCATATGGACCTTGGAGCCCTTCAGGATCTCCAGCGCCTTCAGCACCGAGGTCGACTGGGGAATGAAGGCCGGTTCGGCGACCAGCGGCTCGATGTCGAACTTGCCGTGCGTCAGCAGGCTGTCCAGCAGGTCCTTCTTGTGGACCACGCCGAGCGGATTATCGACGTCGCTCTCGCGCGCCACCACGATCCGCGAATAGGGGCAGGTGCGAATCTCTTCGCGCAGCATCTCTTCGGGGTCGTCCAGCGCGATCCAGAACACGTCGTGGCGCGGCGTCATGGCCACCCGCACCGGGCGGTCGCCCAGGCGCAGGATCTCCTCGATCATCACCTGTTCTTCGGGCTCGATCAGGCCGGCCGAGGTGCCTTCCGCCAGGATGGTCGCCACCTCTTCCTGGGTCACGTCCGAACCGTCGCGGTCCTTGACGCCCAAGAGCTTGAGGATGCCCGAGGTCGAGGCCGTCAGCAGCAGGACGAAGGGCTTCAGCACGATCGCCAGCTTGGAGATCGGCCCCGCCATCTTGGACGCCACCGCCTCGGGGAAGATCAAGGCGATACGTTTCGGCACCAGTTCGCCGATGATCAGCGACACATAGGTGATGCACACGACCACCAGGGCCGTGGCGAAGAATTCGGTGTAGGCGGTCAGCGCCGGAAAGGCGACTTCCAGAATGCGGTCCAGCTCGCCGGCGATGGTCGCCTGGCCGTAGGCGCCCGCCAGAATGCCGATCAGGGTGATGCCCACCTGGACGGCGGACAGGAACTGAGTCGGTTCTTCTGACAGCTTCAACGCCGCCTTGGCCCCCCGGTCTCCCCGTTCCGCCCTCGCCTGGAGTTTGGATTTCCGCGAGGAGACGACCGCCAATTCAGTCATGGCGAACAAGCCGTTGAGCACCACCAGGAGCAGAACGACGACAATAGCGATGAGTAACATCTAGGGGGGTGTGGGGACCGACGCGGCGCAACATTCGGCGTCCGCAGCGCTACAATAGGGCAGGATCGCGACCAGCGCCACGTTTTCCTTTGCGCCTCAGCCCGCCCGCCCCGCATCGACCGAGCCGTAAGCCCCCGAAACCGGCCGCCCGTCCGCATCATACTGGGTCGCACAGGCGCTCATGCCCAGGACGGTGCCGATGAAAAGACCCAGGCGGATGGCGCGTCGCATTTGGTTACCGAAAGATTAACGTCCGATCCGAACGTAAACCCCGGTTTCCGGTTGCAGGCAACAACGCTCGCCCTGAACGCGAATGACGCGTGCAGCAAAAAGGGGACGCCTCGCGGCGTCCCCTTTGTCGTATTTGGTGCTGCTCCGATCAGACCTTGATCGGCAGGGCCGTGCGGATGTGAACGTCCTTGAGCTGGCGTTCTTCCGCCTCGGTCGGGGCGTTCATCAGCAGGTCCTCGCCCTGCTGGTTCAGCGGGAAGGCGATGACCTCGCGGATGGCCGTTTCGCCGGCCAGCAGCATGACGATGCGGTCGATGCCGGGGGCCAGACCGCCGTGCGGGGGCGCGCCGTAGCGGAAGGCGTTCAGCATGCCGCCGAACTGTTCCTCGACCACCGAGGCGTCATAGCCGGCGATCTCGAAGGCCTTGAGCATGATCTCGGCCTTGTGGTTCCGGATCGCCCCCGAGCACAGCTCATAGCCGTTGCAGACGATGTCGTACTGATAGGCGCGGATGGTCAACGGATCCTGACCTTCCAGGGCTTCCAGCCCCCCTTGCGGCATCGAGAAGGGGTTGTGGCTGAAGTCGACCTTCTTCTCTTCTTCCGACCATTCGAACATGGGGAAGTCGACGATCCAGCAGAACTTGAACTGGTTCTCGTCGATCAGCTTCAGCTCCGTGCCCACGCGAGTGCGGGCAAGGCCGGCGAACTTGGCGAAGACCGACGGCAGACCGGCGGTGAAGAAGGCGGCGTCGCCCTGGCCCAGGCCCAGCGAGGCCATCAGGGTCTCGGTCGGCTCCTGTCCCAGGTTCTTGGCGATGGGACCGCCCCAGGCGCCCTGGTCTTCCGACCAGAAGATATAGCCCAGGCCCGGCTGGCCCTCGCCCTGCGCCCAGGAGTTCATACGGTCGCAGAAGGCGCGCGAACCGCCGGTCGGCGCCGGGATGGCCCAGACGGCGTTCTTGTCGTCCGCGCCCAGGATCTTGGCGAACAGGCCGAAACCACCGTCGCGGAAGTGGTCGGACACCACCTGCATCTTGATCGGGTTCCGCAGGTCCGGCTTGTCCGAACCATACCAGGCCATCGACTGGGCGTAGGTCAGGCGCTCGAAACCCTTGTGCTCGAACGTCTCGCCGAAATCGTTGGTGAAGACATGGGCGCCGTCGATGGGCGACACCGGCTTGCCGTCGCCAAACTCCTCGAACACGCCGTGCATCAGCGGCTCGATGGCGGCGAAGACGTCTTCCTGGGTCACGAAGCTCATCTCGACGTCGAGCTGGTAGAATTCCAGCGAACGGTCGGCGCGCAGGTCTTCGTCGCGGAAGCAGGGGGCGATCTGGAAATAGCGGTCGAAGCCCGAGACCATCAGCAGCTGCTTGAACTGCTGCGGCGCCTGCGGCAGCGCATAGAACTTGCCCGGATGCAGACGCGACGGCACCAGGAAGTCGCGTGCGCCTTCCGGTGACGAGGCCGTCAGGATCGGGGTCTGGTACTCCAGGAAGCCCTGGGCGACCATGCGCTGGCGGATTGAGGAGATGACCCTGGAGCGCAGCACGATGTTCTTGTGCAGGCGCTCGCGACGCAGATCCAGGAAGCGGTTGGCCAGGCGGATGTCCTCGGGATACTCCTGATCGCCGAAGACCGGCATCGGCAGTTCGGCGGCTTCCGACAGGACCTCAACGCCCTGGACGCGGACTTCGATCTCGCCGGTCGGCAGGTTGGGGTTCACCACCCCGGCCTCGCGAGCCACGACCTCGCCGTCGATCTTGATCACGCTCTCGGCGCGCAGGCGCTCCACGGCGGCGAAGCCGGGCGTCTCGGGGTGCAGCACCAGCTGCGTCAGGCCGTAGTGGTCGCGCAAGTCGATGAACAGCAGGCCGCCGTGGTCGCGCTTCCTGTGCACCCAGCCGGACAGGCGAACGGCGGAACCGGCGTCGGAGGCGCGCAGGGCGCCGCAGGTGTGAGAGCGATAGGCGTGCATGAAACGAACCGTCTGGAGTATCTGGCGGTGGAATCCGACGCCGTCGGCGCCCGAAATCGAAGCGGCGTAGGGCGCATCATCGCCCCGGAAAGTCAAGGTTTCAGCCGTTGCAAAGCCTGTCGCCAAGCATGATAGCTGGCGCTCCTGTCCCACCCGAGGCCGCCATGTTCATCGTCACCATCACCTACACCCAGCCGATCGAAGCCATCGAGGCCAAGACGGTCGAGCACCGCGAATGGCTGGACACCCATGTCGCTAGCGGTCTGGTCATCGCCGCCGGACCGATGGTTCCGCGCACCGGCGGCATTCTGGTGGTGCGCAGCGGGGGGACGAAGGAAGAACTGGAGGTCCTGCTGAAGGCCGACCCGTTCCAGGTCCACGGCTTGGCCGACTACACGGTCACCGAGTTCAAGGCGGGCAAGTTGAACCCCGCCTTGGTCGAATTCGCCTGATTCCATCCACAGGGGCGAGGTTCGCTCCCCGGAACCAACAGAGGCGGGCTGACGCGGTTAACCCTGGCCTCTGCTAAGACGGGGGCATGACCGCGCTGAGCGCCCTGCCCCGTCCGACCGCCGAACAGCTGCGTCTGCCGCTGGAGCGTCACGTCGTGGGCGAGGCCTTCGTGACCTCGGACAGCAACGCCGAGGCCGTGCGCGTGCTGGCGCGCTGGCCCGATGGCGCGGGGGCGGTGCTGGCCCTGCATGGCCCGGCGGGATCGGGCAAGAGCCGCCTCGCCGCCGAATGGGCCGAACGGGTCGGGGCCGTGCCGCTGAACGGCGCCGAGGCCGCCCTGATCGATCCGCTGGAGCTGGAGGGCCGGCCCGTGCTGCTGGACCGGGCGGCCGATGCGGATGACGAGAGCCTGTTTCACCTGATCAACCTGGCCAACTCGGGAGGCGGCGCCCTGCTGCTGGTGTCGCGCTCAGCGCCGCGTCAGTGGTCGGTGGATCTGCCCGACCTGCGCTCGCGCCTGGACGCTGTGCGCACCGTCTGCATCGCCGCGCCCGACGACGCCGTCCTGTCGGCCATCCTGCGCGCCCGGTTCGCCGCGCGCAGCATCACCCCAGCCGACGACGTGATCGACTATCTGGTGCGTCGTCTGGACCGGTCGGCCGACACCGCCGCCGTCGTGGTGGAGCGGCTGGACGCCCTGCATCGCCCGGTCACCCGCGTCTTGGCTCGCCAGGTGCTGGACGCGATGGATGGCCCGCTCGACATCGAGGCCTGAAGCCGACAAAGCCCACATATCGGGATATGCACAGCTTTGCCGTGAAATCGCGCGTGGATTTTGAACGCACAGCTTGGCCCTGTCGTTGAGCCTGCGGAGCGGCAAAGCGCTCCACAAACAGGAAACGTCCAAATGCGTGTTCAGCTTGTCCTGATTTCCGCCGTCGCCCTGCTCGCGGCCTGTTCCAACTCAGAAGAAACCAAGACCGCCGCCAATGGCGAGCCTGCTGCGGCCACGCCCGCCGCCCTCGCCGCGCCCGAACCGGGCCTGTGGCAACAGACCGTGTCCGGCGCCCAGATGCCGCAACCGATGACGGTGAAGATCTGTGTCGGCGAAACGGCGCCGGGTTCCAACCCCTTCAACGCCCCGCAAGCCGGCGTGACCTGTAGCGAGAACACGGTCAAATCCGCGCCCGGCGGGGCCGAATTCCATTCGGTCTGTAACGCCCAGGGCATGACCGTCACCTCGGACGGCAAGGTCACGGGCGACATGCGCACCGCCTACAAGGTGGATATCACCACCAAGACCAGCGGCGCCAACGTCCCGCCCACGATGGCCGAAATGAAGATGAGCGTGGACGCCAAACGCCTGGGCGACTGCCCCGCCGGGGTCGCGCCGAACGCCGTGGTTCAGTAATCGAAGGGGATCGGGGTGACACCGCGTCGCCCCGATCATCTCACGATTTTCGCCGCGCCCGCTTGCGGCCGTCACAGACGCGGGCGAGAACCGGATCATGACCGACGCCGCCATCCATGACGACACCCGAGGCGAGGAGGTTCCCGCCTCTCGCGCCCCTCAACTGGCGCTCAGCGAAGAGCTGATGGCCTCGCCGACCCGGTTCTTCAATCGGGAGATCTCGTGGCTGGCGTTCAACGAGCGCGTGCTGGAAGAGGCGGCGAACGCCAATCACCCACTGCTGGAGCGTCTGCGCTTCCTGTCCATCTCGGCCAATAACCTGGACGAGTTCTTCATGACCCGCGTCGCCGGCCTGAAGGGCCAGTTGCGCGAACGGGTGCGCGTCCTGTCCGCCGACGGCCTGACGCCAGGCGAGCAACTGGAGCAGATCAACATCGCCGCCGGCGAGCTGATGGCCGAGCAGCAGCTGCGCTGGCGTCAGCTGAAGAAGGAACTCACCACGGCCGGGATCGAGGTCGTCGATCGCCAGAAGATCACCAAAACCGAGAAGGATCGGCTGGAGCCCGAATTCCTCAACCAGCTGTTCGCGGTCCTGACTCCGCTGGCCATCGACCCGGCGCACCCCTTCCCCTTCCTGCCCAACCTGGGTTTCTCGCTGGCGCTGAAGCTGAAGCGCAAGGGCGAGACCAAGACCTTCTACGCACTGGTGCCGGTGCCGACCCAGGTGCAGCGGTTCTGGCAACTGCCCACCGACGGCCGGTCCACGCCCGGGCACAAACGGTTCATCACGCTGGAAAACGTGCTGCTGCTGTTCATCGACCATCTGTTCCCCGGCTGTGACGTCATGGAGAAGGGCGTGCTGCGCCTGATCCGCGATTCGGACATCGAGATCGAGGAAGAGGCCGAGGACCTGGTGCTGGAGTTCGAGGAGGCGCTGAAGCAGCGTCGCCTGGGCTCGGTCGTGCGGGTCAAGATCGAGGCGTCCATGCCGTCCGACCTGCGCGACTTCATCGTCGGCGAACTGGAGGCCGCGCCCCAGGACGTGGTTCTGGTCGACGGCATGCTGGGCCTGGCCCAGCTGTCGGACCTGATCGGCGGCGGCCACCCGGACCTGAAGTTCAAGGGCTATGAGCCCCGCTATCCCGAACGCGTGCGCGATAACGGCGGCGACGTCTTCGCGGCCATCCGCGAGAAGGACCTGCTGATCCACCACCCGTTCGAGAGCTTCGACGTGGTGGTTCAGTTCCTGCGTCAGGCGGCGCGCGACCCCAACGTGATCGCCATCAAACAGACGCTGTACCGGACCTCCAAGGACAGCCCCATCGTCGCGGCCCTGATCGAGGCGGCAGAGAACGGCAAGAACGTCACCGCCCTGGTCGAGTTGAAGGCTCGGTTCGACGAAGAAGCCAACCTGCGGTGGGCGCGGGCGATGGAGCGGGCCGGCGTCCACGTCGTCTTCGGCTTCGTCGAATACAAGACGCACGCCAAGCTGAGCGTCGTCGTGCGGCGCGAGGGTGAGGCCCTGAAGACCTATTGCCACTTCGGCACCGGCAACTATCACCCGGTCACGGCCAAGGTTTACACCGACCTGTCGCTGTTCAGCTGCGACCCGGTGCTGGGACGCGACGCGACCAAGGTGTTCAACTACATCACCGGCTACGCCACGCCGGACCATCTGGAGGCGGTGGTCGTCTCGCCGCTGAACATGAAGTCCACGCTGATCGAGCTGATCGGCAAGGAGATGTCGGCCGCCGCCATGGGCAAGCCGGCGGCCATCTGGGTCAAGCTGAACTCGCTGGTGGATGTCGAGATCATCGACGCGCTTTATCGCGCCAGCCAGTGGGGCGTGCGTATCGACCTGGTGGTGCGCGGCATCTGCTGCCTGCGGCCCGGCGTGACGGGCCTGTCGGAGAATATCCGGGTCAAATCCATCGTCGGCCGTTTCCTGGAACACAGCCGCATTGTCTGTTTCGCCAACGGCAAGGACCTGCCGCACGACAAGGCCAAGGTCTTCATCTCCTCGGCCGACTGGATGACGCGCAACCTGGACCGCCGGGTGGAGCTGATGACGCCGATCCGCAACGCCACCGTCCACGATCAGGTGCTGGACCAGATCATGGTCGCGAACCTGAAGGACGACGCGCAAAGCTGGGTGCTTGACGCCGAGGGGCGCTATACACGCGTCACCCCTGCGGACCCGGAGCGGCCGTTCTCGGCCCACAAATACTTCATGACTAATCCCAGCCTGTCGGGACGCGGCCGCAAGGCCAAGAGCCTGCCTGCCGTCCTGCGTTACGAGCGTCCGGGCCGCTGATGCCCACCGACACGCTTACCGACCGCGACATCGCCGCGATCGACATCGGTTCCAACTCGGTGCGCCTGGTGCTGTACCGGCTGGAAGGCCGGGCGATCTGGACC
Organism: Brevundimonas sp. AC546; assembly: GCF_979258305.1. NCBI lineage: Bacteria > Pseudomonadati > Pseudomonadota > Alphaproteobacteria > Caulobacterales > Caulobacteraceae > Brevundimonas > Brevundimonas sp. AC546. The sequence continues at coordinate 227,884 of NZ_OZ409849.1, read as the reverse complement.
GTCTATAACGAGAAGGTGCTGGCCGGCCTGGGCCGCGACCTGCCGACGACCCGCAAGCTGTCGCCCGACGGCGTCGTCATGGCGATGACGGCGCTGCGCCGCTTCGCCGCCGTGCTGGAAGGGGTTCGCCCCGACACGACCCTGATCGCCGCCACCGCCGCCGTGCGCGAGGCCATTGACGGGCCGGAGTTCTGCGAGCGTGTGGCGGCCGAGACGGGGTTGAATATCCGCGTCCTGACTGGCGAAGAAGAGGCGAAATACGCCGCCATGGGCGTGCTGGCCGGCGCGCCGATGGCGCACGGCGTCTCGGCTGACATGGGCGGCGCCAGCCTGGAGCTGACGCGGTTGAATGGAAATGGGGTCGAACACGGCCTGACCCTGCCGCTGGGGCCGTTCGCCTTGGCCGAGGGCAAGGGGTTCGACGCCGAACGCATCAAGACCCGCATCGACCAGACGCTGAAACCCGTCGCTGCCCAGTTCCAGAGCGATCGCCTCTATGCCGTCGGCGGCGCCTGGCGCACCCTGGCTCAGGTGCAGATGGCGCTGAAATCCTATCCGCTGAAGGTGGTGCATCAGTATCAGATGTCGGCCGAGGACGCTCTGGAGACCGCGCGTCTGGTGGCCCAGCAGTCGGCGGCGGGCCTGGCCAAACTGCCCGGCGTTTCCAAGAAGCGGGCCGAGACCCTGCCCTACGCCGGACTGGTGCTGGAGGGGCTGATCAAGCACCTGGGCTTGAAACAGATCGAGATGTCGGCCTGGGGCGTGCGCGAGGGCCTGTTGTTCGAGACGCTGGACGAGGCGACGCGCACGGCCGATCCGCTGCTGGCGGGCTGCACGGCGCTGGGCGGCCGACAGGGCGTGGCCCCAGCCCTGCCCGGCGCGCTGAACGGCTGGATTTCCGAGATCGTCGCCGCTCTGCCAGAGGTCTTTGGCGAGGAACGCGACGCGGTTCTGGTCGGCGCTGCCTGTCGCCTGGCGGATCTGGGCGCGCGGCTGCATCCCGATCACCGGCTGGAACTGGTGTTCGACCAGGTGCTACGCGCGCCGGTCGCCGGCATCAGCCACATGGAGCGCGCCTTTCTGGCCAGCGCCATGAACGCCCGCTACGGCGGCGGTCCCGCCACGCCCCAGCCCGAGATCATCGACCGGCTGCTGAACGGCGACGCCGCCAAACGCGCCCGCGCCATCGGCCTGGCCATCCGCCTGGCCTGCGACCTGTCGGGCCGCTCGCCGCAACTGCTGGCCAATGCGACCGCCAAGGTGAAGGGCGGCGACCTGCGCCTGACGGCGACCGAAGGCTATGCCGACGTCCTGCTGGGCGAACAGACCAGGAAGCGCGCCAAGGCCCTGGCCGAAGCGATGGACCTGGGATTGAAAATCTAACGACTACCGTCTCCTCCCCATGAAATGGGGAGGTGGCGCGGCGCGCCTTCGCGCCGTGACGGAGGGGTTCTGCACCGCATCACCAACGCCTGGGGGGGGGCTTCAAGAGCCCCTCCACCGCTTCGCGCGGTCCCCCTCCCCATTTCATGGGGAGGAGACGCTGTCCCTACTCGATCTCGACGACCTCGACGCGCGCGCCGTTCAGCACCAGGGCGATCTCGCCGCGTTTCAGCTTCAGCGCATCCTCGCCGAAAATCTCGCGGCGCCAGCCTTTCAGCGCGTCGATATCGGCGTCGTCGCTGATGGCGATCTTTTCCAGGTCGGACACGGTGGCGATCAGCTTGGAGGCCACGCCGGCGTTGTCGCTCTTGGCCTTCAGAAGCACTTTCAGCAGTTCCACCACCGACGGCGGGGCCGGCTGGCGGTGCGCCGGGCGTTCCATTTCGGGCGCAAAGGCTTCGGGATCGGCCAGAACCCGCTTCAGCTCGTCCGCCAGTTCCAGGCCCAGGCGCGAACCGCCGAAGCCCTTGGGCACCGAGCGCAGACGGTTGAACGCCTCCACGTCCGTCGGCGTCTGTTGGGCGATTTCGTCGATGCCCTCGTCCTTCAGGATGCGGCCGCGCGGCTGGTCGCGCTCCTGCGCCGCCCGCTCGCGCCAGACAGCGACGGCCTTGAAGGCCGCCATATATTTGGCCGAGAATTTCTTGGGCTTCAGCCGCTTCCAGGCGTTTTCAGGGTTGGTGTCATAGATCGCAGGATCGACCAGACTCTCCATCTCCGACATCACCCAATCCAGCCGCCCCTCCTTGCTGAGCCGATCGCGCAGCTTGGGATATAGCGCCGCCAGGTGGGTCACGTCGCCCAGGGCATACACCAGTTGGCTGTCCGACAGCGGGCGTCGCGCCCAGTCGGTAAACCGGCTGCCCTTGTCCACTTCGATGCGCAGCATCTGCCGCACCAGCGAATCATAGGCCACCTGTTCGCCGAATCCGGCGGCCATGGCGGCGACCTGGGTGTCGAACATCGGCTTGGGCATGGCCCCCAGGCGCACGAAGATTTCGACGTCCTGGCGACAGGCGTGGAAGACCTTGATGATCTTTTCGTCGCGCAACAGGGCCAGGAACGGCTCCAGGTCCAAGCCCTCGGCCATCGGATCGATGATCGCGGCATGGTCGGCCGAGGCCGCCTGGATCAGGCACAGCCTGGGCCAGTAGGTCGTTTCCCGCATGAATTCGGTATCGACCGTGATGAAGGGTGCTTTGGCTACGCGGGCGCAGAATTCGGCCAGCGCCTCGGTGGTGGTGATCGGCGTCATTCCGATGCTATAGCCCCCCGCATCCTACCTGTGGCAAGAGCCGCGCTGCATTTCCGCCCCGATTCAGGCCCGAGATCCCATGAGCGACACCCAAAAGCCTCTCGAAAACGGCCTGACCTACGCGGATGCGGGCGTGGACATCGACGCCGGCGAACTGCTGGTCGAACATATCAAGCCCCTGGCGAAATCGACGGCGCGCCCCGGATCGGAGCCCTCGCTGGGCGGATTCGGCGCCCTGTTCGACCTCAAGGCCGCCGGCTTCGAAGATCCGCTGATCGTCACCACCACCGACGGCGTGGGCACCAAGCTGAAGATCGCCATCGAAACCGGCCGTCATGACGGCGTCGGCGTCGACCTGGTCGCCATGTGCGTCAACGACCTGTTGGCTCAGGGCGCAGAGCCCCTGTTGTTCCTCGACTACTACGCCACCGGCCGTCTGGAGATCGACGCCGCCCGCCGCGTCGTCGCCGGCATCGCCGAGGGCTGTCGCCAGGCCGGCTGCGCCCTGGTCGGTGGCGAGACCGCAGAAATGCCGGGCATGTACACCGATGGCGACTATGATCTGGCCGGCTTCAGCCTGGGCGCGGTCGAGCGCGGCCACGCCCTGCCCTATCTGGATCGCCAGGCGGCCGGCGACATCATCATCGGCCTGGCCTCCACCGGCCCGCACTCGAACGGCTATTCGCTGGTGCGCAAGGTGGTCGAGAAGTCCGGCCTGGCCTGGGGCGACGACGCCCCCTTCGCCAAGGACCGCTCGCTGGCCCAGGCCCTGATGGAGCCGACCCGCATCTATGTGAAGCCGGTCCTGCCGCTGATGAAGGCGGGCCTGATCAAGGGCGCGGCCCACATCACCGGCGGCGGCCTGATCGAAAACCCGCCCCGCTGCATCGCCGAAGGCCTTCAGGCCGCCTTCGACTGGAACGCCTGGCCCATGCCCGCCGTCTTCCAGTGGCTGGCCGAGACCGGCGGCATCAGCGACCACGAGATGCGCCGCACCTTCAACTGCGGCGTCGGCTTCATCCTGATCGTCTCGCCCGAAAACGCCGAGCCGGTCCTCGCCGCCCTGCTCAACGCCGGCGAAGTCGCCTTCGTCTGCGGACAGCTGGAAGCGGCATAAAGATCACCCCATCACCCTCGGGCTCGTCCCGAGGGCCCACCGTTCCGCCCGCAACGGTGACGACCAGCTATCTGACACGCCGAAGGCTCTCTTCTGCATCAACCGTAGGCCCTCGGGACCAGCCCGAGGGTGACGGATATGTTTAATGCCTAACGAACCCCGCCGTTGGCCGTCTCGCGGTAGAAGCGCGACAGATCCGTGTGCAGCTTCACCAGAGCGTCGTGGCTCAGGTACATCATGTGCCCGCCCTCGTAGTAGGTGAACTCCAGGTTCGGGCGCAGGCTGGGTTCCAGCATCATCTGCGCTAGGTCGAACTCGGTCGAGAAGAAGGGCGTGGCGGCGTCGTAATAGCCGTTCAGCGCCATCACCTTCAGATACGGATTGCGCCGCATCGCCGTAGCCAAATCGACCGCCGTGTTCGGCGTCGTCTGCGGTCCACCCACCGGCGGACGGTGGCTCCAGTTCCAGTTGAAGCCCGGCAGGCCCCGCGCCGACATCCGGTATTCCACGTCGGTCTTATAGTTCAGCTCGTTGGCCACATAGTCGCGGAAGATGCCGAAATAGGCCCCCGTCACGGCCGAGCTGGACGGATCCTCTTCCGGCTCGCCTCCCGACGCGTCCTCGTCCAGCCCCATATAACGGGTGTCCAGCCGTCCGATGGTCTGACGCCGATCGCGCAGCAGTTCCTTGCGGAACGCGCTCAGGTCCACCCGCATATTGGCGTTGTCGATGAAGGTGGTCGATAGGCCGGTCAGTTCGCTCATCTGCCGCACGATGTCGGCGCGCTCGGCGTCCGAGATCATATGCCCCTTGGCCAGGGCCGAGGCATAGGGGCCGAGCGCAAAGTCGCGCGCGCGCTGAACCTGTTCCTCGACGGTCGCCGCCGGATTGGCCAGCTTGCGATGATACCAGGCCGTCGCCGCATAGGTGGGCAGCAGGGTGACGAAGTTCTGGGGATAGCCCGGCTGGCGCACGCCATAGTTCATGATCGACGACAACAGCACCACGCCGTTCAGCGACATGCCCCTGTCTTCCAACTGGAAGGCCACGGCGCCGGTGCGCAACGTGCCGTAGGATTCGCCGATGATGTATTTCGGGCTGGACCAACGGCTGAACTTGGTCGTGTAGCGCATGATGGCGCGAGCGAAGGCGTCCGCGTCCCCGTCCACGCCCCAGAAGGTCGAACCCGCCGTCTCGCCCAGCGGCCGCGAGAAGCCGGCGCCCACCATGTCGATGAAGACCAGGTCCGTCTGGTCCAGCAGGGTCATGTCATTGGGACCGAAGGCGAAGGGCGCAGGCCGCACCACGGTCGGCTCATCCGTCTGGACCCGCATAGGCCCGAAAGACCCCATGTGCAGCCATACCGTCGGCGAGCCCGGCCCGCCGTTGTACAGATAGGTCACCGGCCGCGTCCCGACCGGCTGACCGTCCAGCGTATAGGCGGTGTAGAACAGGCTGGCGGTCGGCATGCCGGCATCGTCGCGGATCGTAAGGGTGCCCGCCGTCGCCTTGTAGCGCAACGTCTTGCCGTGAGCATTGACCGAATGGGCCGTCGTGACCTCGGCCTCCTCGACCGGCGCGCGCGCCCAGTCCTTCTCGATCGCCTCGGCGTTGGCGTTGCGGAATTGGTCGGTCGCCGAGCGCATGGCCGAGCCGCCGCCGTTATTGCTGCTGCTGTTGGCGCCGCTTTCCTGAGCCAGCGCCGCCACAGGCGCGCCCAGCATCGCGGCGATGGCCGCGAGGCAGATCAGTCTCTTCATGCGATAGTCCCCTGTACGCGCCGATCACAACGCCCCTCTTCGGACGACCGGCGGCGCACGCTACCGTCCGAACGCGGCCGACAACAAGCGGCGATCGCGTTTGAACCTTGCCAAGGCCCGCGCGCGCCGTCATGCGGAGCGCCATGTCGTCCGAAGTCACCTCACCCGTCCGCGTCGCCGTCCTGATCTCCGGGGCCGGCTCGAACATGGCCGCCCTGATCGACGCGGCCCGGGCGCAAGACAGCGGCTATGAGGTCGTGCTGGTCCTGTCCAACGTCGAGGGCGCGGGCGGTCTGGCCATCGCGGCGGCCAAGGGGGTTGCGACCCTCGCCATCCCGCACAAGCCGTTCGGCAAGGATCGCGAGGCGCACGAGCGGGTGGTGGACGAGGCCCTGCGCGCAGCCGGGGTCGAGGTCGTGGCCCTGGCCGGATATATGCGCGTGCTTACCCCTTGGCTGGTCGGCGGCTGGCGTGAGCGGGTGCTGAACATCCACCCCAGCCTGCTGCCCCTCTATCCCGGCCTCGACACCCACGCCCGCGCCATCGCCGCCGGCGACGCCGAGGCCGGCTGTACCGTCCATCTGGTTACCGAGGGCGTGGACGAAGGCCCGATCCTGGGTCAGGCCCGCGTGCCGATCATCCAGGGCGACACGCCGGAAGCCTTGGCCGAACGGGTGAAGACGGCGGAGCATGGGCTCTATCCGCAGATGCTGGGCGCGTTCTGCCGAGGCTTGGATCGAACCTAAGGACGCTGTCCTGATTACAGAAATCTAGACGGAACCACTACGGCCGCCGAACCGCGTCGAGCGCTGAGGCGATCGACCTGGGCGTGACCGGTGGTGGCCGAGGCCAACGTAAGACACCGTCTTCGGACTTGCCGAACGCCTTGCGATGAAGCCCTAGAGGATAGGCTTGCCACCCGTGACGGCGATGGTCGCCCCGGAAACGTAACTCGCATCGTCGCTGGCCAGCATGACATAGGCCGCCGCGAGTTCGCAGGGCTGAGCCGGCCGTTTCATCGGGACCTGTTCGCCGAAATTCCTCACCTTCTCTGCCGGCATGGTCGATGGGATCAGCGGCGTCCAGACCGGGCCAGGGGCGACGACGTTCGCCCGGATATTCTTTTCGGCGAGCAGTTGGGCTAGACCGGCCGTGAAGTTCTGGATCGCCCCCTTGGTCGTCGCATAGGCCAGCAGCTGCGGGCTGGGCGCATCGGCGTTGATCGAGGCGGTGTTGATGATCGCCGAGCCGGCCGCCATGTGGGGCACGGCCGCCTTGGTGATGTAGAACATGGCCGAGATATTGACCGCGAACGTCCGCTCCCATTCTGCGTCCGGGATGTCTTCGATCGCCTCGAAACTCATCTGGTGGGCGGCGTTGTTGACCAGGATGTCGACGCGGCCGAACGCCTCGACGGCCTTCGCCACGAGAGCCCTGCAGACCGCAGGGTCGGCGAGATCGCCGGCGAACAGCTCGCACCTGCGGCCGGCGGATTCCACCAGGCGGCGCGTTTCCTGAGCGTCTTCTTCCTCGCTGAGATAGCCGACGAAGACATCCGCGCCCTCCCGGGCGTAAGCGAGCGCAACGGCCCGTCCGATACCGGAATCGGCACCGGTTATGAGCGCAATCTTGTCCTTGAGACGTTCGGATCCGCGGTAGGTGTCTTCGCCATAGTCCGGTCGGGGGTTCATCCGGTCGTCGAAGCCCGGAACCGGTTGTTGCGGGGTGTCGAAGGGCGGCTTGGGGTAGGTTCGAAACATGAGGGCGCCTACTGTTCTATGCCTGGCCGGAGCCGGGCTCCGCCATCTTGCGATGCTGTTCCGCCAACATGTTTTGAGGCGTGACCGCCGCAATCGCGGCCTGAAGCTTGTTGCCCAGACCAGCGACGACATCGCCGTCGCCCCGATTCATCGCGTCGTAGCCGTATATGGCGACGTCGGCCGGATCCATCTTCTTGTCGTCCTGGCCGACCTTGGTGTCCATTAAGCCGGCGCGTTCGAAGAACTCGGTGTCCGTCGGGCCCGGCATCAGCACCGTCACGGTCACGCCCGTGTCCTTCAGCTCGTTGCGCAGGGCGAAGGAGAAGCTGTCCACGAAAGCCTTGGAGGCGTTGTACACGGCCTGGAAGCTGCCGGGCATCAAGCCGGCGATCGATCCGGTGAAGAGGATCCGGCCCCGACCCCGGTCGCGCATGTCGCGTCCCAGGAGATGGACGAGACGCACCGTGCCGGTGATGTTTGTATTGATCACATGCAGGATGTCCTCGAAGCTCTCGTCGAGAAAACCCTTGCCCAGACCATGGCCTGCGTTGGCGGCGAGCGCATCGACCGGCCGGCCCGCGATCTTGGCGTAGAGGGCCTGGACGCCCTGCTCTGTCGCCAGATCGACCTGGACGGCCTCGACGGTCGCACCCACGGCTTGAAGTCCCTGAACGGCTTGCGCCAACGAGGTGTCGGCGGCGGCGATCAGGTCATAGCCATCCTCGGCGAACAACTTGGCCAACTCATAGCCTATTCCGCTCGAAGCGCCGGTTACGACGGCAAGGGGACGGATCGCGTCTTCCGCTGAATGTTCATCACTGGACATAGGGTTCTCCAGACAAAGCTCTGATCTCAGAAGCAAAGCCCGCTGATGCGGTTCCGTATCGCCACGCTGGAACGCGGCCGCCTCAGACGGATTGGTTAGCCGACCAGACGGAGTTTCCCATGCCCTCATCCGATCCGATTTCGACCGACGCCCAGGTCGCCTCCCCCGCCTTCATCGACAAGGACAATGTCGAGGGCGATCACGCCGCAGCCAGCGTCCGCGCGGCCATGATCAACCGACCTCGCCCGGAGCTTTATGCGTTCTGGCGCGACTTCACGAACCTGCCGTCCTTTACCGAGAACGTCACAGAGGTGGAAATTCTGGACACCAAGCGCTCGCAGTGGACGGTCGCCGGGCCTGGGGGAATGGACATCGACCTGGTCACCGAAGTCACTGAGGACATCCCCGGCGAGCGGATCGCCTGGCGCTCGACCGAAGGCTCGGATGTGGATCATGAAGGCTGGATCGAATTCAAGGACAACGCCTTCGGGCGCGGATCCGAGGTCCGCATCTTCATCAGCTACGATCCGCCCGCCGGCGCGATTGGCAAGATCGTCGCCAAGGTGATGCAGCGCGAGCCGCGCATCCAGGCTCGGCGTGAACTGCGGCGCTTCAAACAGCTGATGGAGACCGGCGAGGTCTCGACGTCAAAGGCGCCCGACGCCGCGCCCCGCGCCAGCCGCCATTTCTGATCGGCCCCGCCGACACACCTTTCAAACAGCGAGATTTCCATGCGCGCACTCACATGGCACGGCAAACACAACGTCCAGGTCGACACCGTTCCCGATCCCAAGATCGTCAATCCCCGCGACGCCATCATCAAGATCACAGCGACCGCCATCTGCGGCTCGGACCTACACCTCTACGACAACATGATCCCGGGCATGTCGAACGGCGACATCCTGGGGCACGAATTCATGGGGGTGGTCGAGGAAGTCGGCCCGGCCAATACGACGCTGAAGCGCGGCGACCGCGTCGTCGTCCCCTTCGTCATCGCCTGCGGCAAATGCTTCTTCTGCGACCACAAGATGCCGGCCGCCTGCGACAACTCCAATCCGGCTGACAAGGCGGATGCGACCGAAATCGCCTATGGCTATTCGGTCGCCGGACTGTTCGGCTATTCGCATCTAACCGGTGGATATGCCGGAGGTCAGGCCGAGTACGCCCGCGTCCCCTACTCCGACTACGGGCCGATCAAGATCCCCGACGGCCTCGAGGACGAGCGGGTCCTGTTTCTCTCCGACATCTTCCCGACCGGCTGGATGGCGGCGGAGAACGCCCAGATCCAGCCGGGCGACACGGTGGCGATCTGGGGCTGCGGCCCGGTCGGCCTGTTCGCGATCAAGAGCGCCATCCTGCAGGGGGCCGGCCGGGTCATCGCCATCGACCACCATCCGCGCCGTCTCGAGCTGGCCAAGCAGAACGGCGCCGAGGTTCTGAACTATCACGAGGTCAAGGTGCGCGAGGCCCTGATGGAGATGACCGCCGGGATCGGCCCCGACAGCTGCATCGACGCGGTCGGCATGGAGGCCCACGGCTTCTCACCCGACAACATCGTCGATGCGATCAAGCAGGAGACCAAGATCCTCGGCACCGACCGTCCCCATGTCCTGCGCGAGACCATCATGGCCGTGCGCAAGGGCGGCACGGTCTCGGTCCCCGGTGTCTACGGCGGGTTCGCCGACAAATGGCCGATCGGCGCCTTCATGGAAAAGGGACTGACCCTGAAGACCGGTCAGACCCATGTGCAGAACTACCTGCCGCAACTGCTCGAACTGATCCTTGAGGGCAAGATCGACACCACCGATCTGATCTCGCACCGCCTGCCGTTGGAACAGGCCGCAGAGGGCTACAAGAACTTCAAGGAAAACCAGAACGAGTGGACAAAGGTCGTTCTCAAGCCGGGCTGAGCGCGCGCCCGATGACCAACGACCTGAACGCACGCCCGATGGAGGCCCGCTCCCGACCCGCTCTTCCCGAGGGACCGGGCTGGGTCTACGAGCCCAAATGGGACGGCTTCCGCTGTCTCGCCTTCAAGCGGGACGGCGAGGTTCACCTGATCGCCAAATCCGGAAAATCGCTGAACCGCTTCTTCCCCGAAGTGGTCGATCGTTTGGCCGCCCTGCCAGAAGCGCGCTTCGGTCTCGACGGCGAGTTGCTGGCCCGCGACGGCGACGCCTTCTCGTTCGAGGTGCTGCAGGCTCGTCTCCATCCCGCCGAAAGTCGGATCAAGCGACTGTCGCAAGAGACGCCGGCGATCTACGCCGTCTTCGACATGCTCATCGACAGCGATGGCGCCGACCTTCGTCCTCAGCCCTGGACTGATCGCCACCGTCGCCTCGAGGCCTTCCTCAAACGCCGCCAATCCCCAGACCTGAGCCTGACGCCCGGCACGACCGACAGGGTCCAGGCCCAAGCCTGGCTCGACGGCGGCAAACTGGAAGGCGTCGTCGCCAAGGCTGAATCCGGTCCCTACCTCGATGGCGAGCAGCCATGATCAAGGTCAAACGCGCCCGTACGGCGGACTGCGTCATCGGCGGCTTCCGCTATGCGTCGGACGCGCCGGTCGTCGGCTCGCTCCTGCTCGGTCTCTATGACGAGAACGACAAGCTCAACCATGTCGGACATACGTCCGGCTTCGCCGGGATCGACAAGATCGCTCTGACCCGCGACCTGAAAGCGCTGCGCGGCGGTGATGGCTTCAGCGGTCGCGCGCCCGGTGGACCCAGCCGATGGTCCACCGACAGGTCGGCGGCCTGGGAACCGTTGCGGCCCGAACGGGTGGTTGAAGTGGGTTTCGACCAAGTCTCTGACGCGCGCTTCCGGCACGGTACGAAGCTGCTGCGTTTTCGCCCAGACAAAACGCCCGCCCAATGCCGCATGGAGCAGTTGGAAAGCTAGGCGCAGGCTGACGCCCGGACCCGTTGGTTAGGTGCCGATGTGGGAACCACCGCCAGCTCCGTCCGCTTCCTTTCTGAAGCAAAGGAGCTTGATCATGACCCATTCAAACACCCCTCGCCGCCGCGCGGGCGCTGGCGTGCAACACCCCGATTTCCGGAGCGGCACATGAGCTTGCGTCTATACCGTGTCGCGCTGGGCCGAGGCGACGCCTCCCCCCGAACCGTCCATGTGATGTCAGAAACCGACGTTCAGGCCGGCGACGCCGCCGCGCCGTTGATGGCGTCGGACGAAGCGATCCTGTCGATCAATGAGATCGAAGACGACGGCTCCGTCGTCGTCGATGCGCCGCCGCCCAAATCCCAGGCGGACGAACTCGCGCCGGTGACGCCCGGCGCGGCCGCCGCAGACCCGACTTGATGGCAATTGTAACCATCGGTCAGCGGCGTGAAGGCTTGGCCGATGGCCCACGGGCAACTAATCAGGACTTGATGGTGGACCATGGGATGAGGCGGCGCTGATACACCCAGCCACCCGGCCACCCGCCGAAGCTTGCGCCGACAAAGCGAGCCTGATCCCGTCACTCGGCGACGGATTGGCGGTTTATCGGTTCCGTCTTCAGATGCAGATAGCGCTCGTTGAAGTCCGCGATCTCCGCGAGACGCTTCCACGATGGGATGAAGATGTTGCGTTTGTTACGCTGGACAAACCCGCCGTGTTCAAGCTCGCGAAGGGTCCGGTTGACGTGGACGGTGGTCAGCCCGACCGCGTCCGCGAACTGTTCTTGGGTGATCGGCAGTTCGTAGCTGTGATCTCCAGCGAGACCGGCAATTCGCATGCGAAGGGCGAACTCGCACAAAAGATGGGCCATCCGGCTCTTGGCGTCTCGCCTACCGACGTTGAGCACCCATTCGCGGAAGATCGACGCCTCGACCAAAGTCCGCCGGGAAATCGCCCGGTTCACCGAGGGATTGGTATCGACGAGATGCTGTAGATCCCGCATGGCGATCAGGGCGACCTCACCGCGGGTTAGCATCTGGACGCTGTGATCCGCGATCTCCAGGAACAGATGCTGCAAGTCCAGGGCCTCGCCCGGGATGTGCAGCGAAACGATCTGCCGCTGGCCCCCGCTGGTCTGTTTCTGGCGGTAGGAGAAGCCGGAGATCATCACGGCGCAATGAAGGGGTCGCTCCCCCTCGCGAACCAGATAGCTGGCGGATTCGAAAGTCCGCAGTCGGTAGGGAAGATCGAGGATGGCCTGCCGGTCCTCTTCCGTCAGGACAGAATGCAGTTCGAGATTAGCCACGAGGCTATTGAGCGAATTCTCGCTGGAAAAGGACATCAATCTGCTCCGGCACGGGGCGGGAGCATGAAGGACTCTCTGTCGCCAACGCCCGGGATAACCGGTCAGCGATTTGTCACCATAAACCCTGATGGCATCTCGACACCAAACATATGATTGGCTTGCCCTGTGAGATCATGCGGGCGCCGGCGGAAGAGCTAAGGCTTCGAGAAGGCCTCATCGCTCCGTCGCCTGGTCGAGAAGCTGGATTGACGTCGCCGGTCCGAGCCGGGGCGAAGTCCAGGACGACAGACGCCACACCACGTCCTTGATCGGCGTGACCTCGAAAGCCTGCACGGTGCCGTCCCACTGGGATGGCTGGAGCGCGCCCGCGACCCAGTTCGTGATCAGGGTATTGCCATTGGCCAGGCGAGAGACGTCCTGAACATTGTGGAGGTCGATGCCACGCTCCGCCGCCTCTGCGCGAGTGAAGGACCAGACGATGGAGCCGTCAGGGCTAAACTCCCGAACGAAGCCCATGTTGGAGGACACAAGGGTATTACCGTTGGCCAGACGAACGGCGTCCCAAGGCGACTCGACATCGACCGACCAGAGGACCCTCCCGTCCGGATCATACTCGATCACCTTGCCTAGATCCATCTGGGGAACAAGGTAGGCGCCGGTCGCGGTGAGGGTCGTGCGGCGCAACTGTCCGTGGACGCCTTCCGGGTTGCGGACCGGGACGACGAAGGCGCTGACGACCGTGTTGGTGGGCTTGTCGATCACCATGGCCCTGGCGGGATCGCCATTCTGGGTCAGCAGAACGCGGTCGAGCCCCAGCGCCTGAAGCGAGTGGATTTCGGTGTTGTCCGGGGCGAAATATTGCCAGACGATCGTCTTGTCCTCAGTCACCTCGGCGGCGCCGAACCGGGTCGTGAAGATGATGTTCCCGTTTGGCAGCAGCGTGCAGTCGCCCAGTTCCTGGATGTCCGGCTTCCCGTTTCGCATGACCCGAAAACGGATCTGATAGTTCCAGACTTCGCGGCCGTCCCGGATGAGGTGGATCGTCTGTTGATCGGCGTCGTGCTCGTACTCACCGCAGTACAGAAAATCATGGCCATCCAGACCAGTGGTTTCGACTTGGGTCGCGACCGTCGCTGACGCGGACGTCATCACCAACAGGGCCAGGGCGGCCGCGAGGCGGGCGAATACGGAAGGTTTGAGCGACATTGCGCAGGCTCCGAGAGGCGTGAAGGATTTTTCAGATGAAGGGGCGGCGGTCCAGGACCAGCCGCAAAGGTCGTTCGGTCAGGATCACATCACTGCCCAGAAAGCGCTGAGCCTCCGCTGCGATACTGATGGCTGCCATCACGGAATGGGTCGGTAGGGCGCCGTTGAACGTGCGCACCCGGCCTTCCGGGCTGTAGATGTCCCGGGCCAGCGTCCGCAGGGTCTCCGCCACGATGCGACGCACCTCCGCGAACCGGTGCGTGGTGAGCCGAAGCGTTCGCGTCAGCAGATACAGAGCGTCGAGCGTCAGCCAGAGACGATTCTGGGGGTGCCAGTATCCATCCGCCTGTCGCAAACCCGATGACGGCGTCGATACGCGCCTCAGCGAACGGCATGGGCCGATGGAAGGTCTAGTACAAAAAGCCGTAGTGGAAGGCGCCGCCCAGAGCATCGAAGTCCCCGCCAGCCGGCTTGTCGCGTCCCATCATTCCAAAGCGCGGGTCGAAGAGGCTGTCGCATTTGGCGAAAGAGGCGGCGAACCAGTCGGGGTCGGGACCGTGCAGGAGATAATGGATCGAGCCCGCGCCGGCGCCCTTGTGGCCGCCGAGATAGACGTCGGCGCGCCAGTCGAGGATCTCCAGGAAGGCGGCGGGGTCGGCATCGCTCGACAGTCTCACTTCCCGCGTCGGCTTCAGATCCAGCAACTGCATCGCCGATAGGGCATAGGCGGTGTTGTGCAACGGATCATGAGAAGGCGCCCGCTCAATCAGCAGGCCATCTTCCGCACGCTGAAATTGACCGAACGCGGCCGCCCAACCCTGTCGTTCCGGCGAGACGTACACATACAAGCCGTCCCTGTCGATCTCTTCTAGGCCTTTGATTTTGAGCGTAAATTCTTCAGCGCGACATGTGTGAGCACGGTAAAACACCGCAGTCCGCACCATTGCGAAAACGCAGAGGATCGCCTGAATATTTCCTCTTCAGATCAGTAGGCTGGTCTGAAAAAATACCGTCGCGCCCCCTCAACCAAAATGACGGTACGAGCCGAGTCCCGCGCTGCAACGGCGCGCCATACCGTCGCAGTTGATGGCAAAATGAAAAAGACCCTCCGATAGGTATCGGAGGGCTTCGTCAGAATTTACGATGTAATCAGCATCTTATCGCAACATTCTCAAGTGATGCCGAAAGATGCCGAGAGGCCCGGACTATTCCCACTCGATCGTCCCGGGCGGCTTGGAGGTCACGTCATAAACAACGCGGTTCACGCCTCGCACCTCGTTAATGATCCGCGTCGCGGTCTTGCCCAGGACATCCCAAGGAAATTGGTAGAAGTCAGCGGTCATGCCATCCGTGGAGGAGACGGCGCGCAGGGCCAGAACCTTCTCGTAAGTGCGGGCGTCGCCCATGACACCGACGGTCTTGACCGGCAGCAGGACGGCGAAGGCCTGCCAGATCTGGTCGTAGAGGCCGGCCTTGCGGATCTCGTCCAGATAGATGGCGTCGGCCTGTTGCAGGGTCTCGACGGCCTCGGGCGTGATCTCGCCGGGGATGCGGATGGCCAGGCCCGGTCCGGGGAACGGGTGGCGTCCCACGAAAGCGTCGGTCAGGCCCAGTTCGCGACCCAGGGCGCGGACCTCGTCCTTGAACAGTTCGCGCAGGGGCTCGACCAGTTTCAGTTTCATATAGTCGGGCAGGCCGCCGACGTTATGGTGGCTCTTGATCACGTGGGCCTTGCCGCTGGACGAGGACACGCTCTCGATGACGTCGGGATAGAGGGTGCCCTGGGCCAGGAATTCGGCGCCCTCGATCTTACTGGCTTCGCGGTCGAAGATCTCGATGAAGACGCGGCCGATGATCTTGCGCTTGGTCTCGGGGTCCGACTGGCCGGCCAGCTCACCCAGAAATTCTTTCGACGCATCAACATGAACGAGCGGGATGTTGTAGTGCTCTCGGAACAGGGTCGTGACTTGGGTCGCCTCGTCCTTGCGCAACAGGCCGGTGTCGACGAAGACGCAGGTCAGTTGATCGCCGATGGCCTCGTGGATCAGCACGGCCGCAACCGATGAATCGACGCCGCCCGACAGGCCGCAGATCACCTTGGCGTCGCCGACCTGTTCGCGGATCTGGGCGATCTTCTCGTCGCGATAGGCTGCCATGGTCCAGTCGCCCTTCAGCCCGGCGATGCCGTGGGTGAAGTTCTTGAGCATCTGATGGCCGCGCGGGGTGTGCATCACCTCCGGGTGGAACTGCACGCCATAGAAGCGGCGGGCCTCGTCGGCGATCACGGCATAGGGCGAGCCGGCCGAGGACGCGACGACGTCGAACCCTTCGGGGATGGCGACGATCTTGTCGCCGTGGCTCATCCAGACGGTTTCTTCCTCACCGACCGGAGCCAGGTCGGCGAGGAGGGGCGAGGTCTTCTCGACGGTGATCTCGGCGCGGCCGAACTCGCGGGTGTGCCCACCCTCGACCTTGCCGCCCAGTTGTTCGCACATGGTCATCTCGCCGTAGCAGATACCCAGCACCGGCACGCCGGCCTCGAACACGGCCTGGGGCGCGCGAGGGCTGCCCTCCTCGTGCACGCTCTCGGGACCGCCCGACAGGATGATGGCCGCCGGGTTCATCGCCACCAGGGCGCTTTCCGCTTTCTGGAACGGATGGATTTCGCAATAGACGCTGGCCTCGCGCAGGCGGCGCGCGATCAGCTGCGTCACCTGGCTGCCGAAATCGACGATGAGAACCTTCTGGTGCGGCGTGGTCATGGCGTGATCGAATCCGGGGAGAGTTGCGCGGGGTCTTGGCCTTGTGAGGCCAGAATTTCAAGCGCGGCGAGGCCCTCGGCCTCCAGCACGGCGATCAGGCGATCCAGAACCGCAGCCAGGTTTTCGTCCACGTGGTGCAGGGTCGAGGTCCAGTCCTCCAGCGCCTTCAGTTCGGCGCGGCCGTCCGACACGCCGCGCAGGGCGACGATCGGCACGCCGAAGGTCTGGGCTGACCGGACCAAAGCCCAGGTCTCCATGTCCACCATCTCGGCGTCGATGGCGTCATAGGCGGCGCCGGAGACGACGTTCGCACCCGTAGACAAGGTCGCCGCCGGCACGCCAGGGATGGGGCATGGCAGAGGCAGGATCGCGGGCTGGTCCAGCAGCGGCGTCACCCCCTTGGCGAACCCCAGGGCGCTGGCGTCCATGTCACGATAGGCGACCGACGCGGCTTGATAGACGCAGGCGTGTTCCAGCCCCCTCGACCCGCACGACCCCAGCGACACGATCAGGTCCGGCAGATCTCCCGCCGCCTCCCGCCGCGCCAGGGCGGCCGTCAGGGCGATGGCGGCCTCGACCGGGCCCACGCCGGTCATCAGCGGCTGGACGCGGGCCTGAAGGTGGGCGCCATATTCGGCGGGCGCGGCCATGACGCACAGGACGGACACAGGTCCGAACCGGTGCAGGCCGTGGCTCACTTGCGCGACCCCGTCAGATAGGTGTTCTCAAGCCACAGACTGCGCTCCGCCGTCCAGGTCAGCAGGCAGTCGGTGCGTGTGGCGGTCCCCGAAGCCGGATCGGATTGATCCGCTGCGCGGCTGTCGCAGGCCGCGTCGCGCGCCCGGATCCAGGCGCGTTGGCGGTCGCGTAGTTGCAGCGCTTCGGCACGGTCCAGGCCCTGACGCGCCGCGCGATAGGCGGCGTTCAGCGCGCGGTCCTCGTCCGCCAATGCGTTGTCGAGACAGGTCTGAAAACCCGCGCCCTTGGACTGCGACTGGCAGATCAAATAGGTATCCGAGCGATCCTGAACCGCCATAGAACCGGCGGTCAGGGCGAGAACCAGCGACGCGATCATGCCGTGCGCTCGTAAACGGCGGCGAAGAAGCCGTCGGTGTCGGCCGAGGCCGGCGACAGGCGCAGACGCGCGCCGGACGCCAGTTCGGCGAACTTGGCGCGGGCGGCGTCGGTCAGTTGCGGCGCCGACAGGACGTCGGCGACGGCGACCGGGCGGAAGTCGGGGTTGGCGGCCTCGAACGCGTCCGCGCTGGCCTCGTTCTCGCGCGCCAGCATCGAACAGGTGACATAGACCAGGCGGCCGCCCGGCTTCACCAGCTTGCCGGCCTGGCCCAGGATGCGGACCTGCAGCGCATGCACCTTGTCGACCTCTTCAGCCGTCAGACGCCAGGCGTCCTCGGGGCGACGACGCCAGGTGCCAGACCCCGAACAGGGCGCGTCCACGAAGACCAGGTCGGCCTGGCCGTTGACGGCTTCCAGCCCGCCGCCGTTCTGACCGATCAGGACCAGGTCCGCCTCGACGCCCGCGCGTTTCAGGCGCGGACGGATGTTCTCCAGCCGCTTGTTGACGACGTCGGCGGCGATCAGCTTGCCCTGCCCCGTCATGGCCTGGGCCAGACCCAGGGTCTTGCCGCCGCCGCCGGCGCAATAGTCCACCACCGTCGTGCCGGGTTGCGCCCCGGCCAGCCAGCAGACGACCTGGCTGCCTTCGTCCTGGATCTCGAACTTGCCGGCCTTGAAGCCGTCCAGCGCCTGGATGTTGGGCGGCGGCTCCGACGGCACGCGCAGGCCCAGCGTGGACCAGGGCGTGCGCGAGACCTCAAGCCCGGCGGCCCGCAGTTCGGCCTCGACCTCGTCCACCGTCGCGGCGGCGCCATTGACGCGCAGGTCGATGGGCGCGCGCGGCGCCATCAGGGCGTGGGCTTCTTCGGTCCAACGCTCGCCGAAGGTCGCCTTGAAATCCTCGACCACGAACTCGGGCAGGCCGGCCGCGACCCAGCCGGGCAGTTCGCCCTGCCCGCCGGTGATCCGGCTGCGTTCCTGTTTCGACAACGGACGCGGGCCATAGCCGTCGCCGGCGTGCAGGGCCTCGATCTCTTCGACGGACAGACCGTCGATGGCGTGCAGCGATCCGATCACCAGGGCGCGGCCGTCCTCGCGCCCGCCCATGATCCACGACAGGCGGCCGCGCGCGCGCAGCACTTTGTAAACCCGGTCGGCGATGGCGCGTCGGTCCTTGGACCCGGCGTAGCGGTTGGCGGTCCCCCAGGCCTTCATCACGGCCTCGGCCGGTTGGCGGCCCTGAGCGATGGAGTCCAGGACGGAGGCGGCGGCGGCGAGGCGGGCGGCTGGGGTCAAGTCAGGCTTTCAGGAAAAATAGGGACGCCAGGACCATGACCAGTCCCGCAAGCGAGACCACCCAGACCAGCGATCGGACATAGGGAACGCCAAAGGCGTAGAGCGGCACATAGACGACGCGCGCCCAGAAATAGAGCGCCGTCCCCCACACGGTCAGCGGACCGGCCGCGCCGATCACATGGGCGATCA
Organism: Brevundimonas sp. AC546; assembly: GCF_979258305.1. Taxonomy (NCBI): domain Bacteria; kingdom Pseudomonadati; phylum Pseudomonadota; class Alphaproteobacteria; order Caulobacterales; family Caulobacteraceae; genus Brevundimonas; species Brevundimonas sp. AC546. The sequence goes on along the minus strand of NZ_OZ409849.1, from coordinate 208,989 downwards.
GCACGGCGCCGATGAACAGCGGCAGGGTCTCATACAGGTTCGCCTGGGCGCGTTCGAGACGGCCGGTCAGCGGCTTCTTCGCCGCCGGCGTCTCGTCGCGCGCACCCGCATTCCACTTCGAGCCGAACTCGACCGTCCGCGCCCCGGCCGGCAGGAAGACCTGCACCAGCGCCAGGATCAACGTCAGGGCCAGATAGGTCAGTTCGGTCGTCATGGCCTTATCCCTGTCTGTAGTTCGGCGCCTCACGCGTGATCATCACGTCGTGGACGTGGCTCTCCCGCAGGCCCGCGCCGGTGATGCGCACGAAGCGCGCGCGCTCCTGGAAGTCCGCGATGGTGCCGGCGCCGACATAGCCCATGGAAGCGCGAAGCCCCCCGACCATCTGGTGAAGGACCGGGCTGATCGGCCCCTTGTAGGGCGTCTGACCCTCGATACCCTCCGGCACCAGCTTCTCGGACGAGACTTCCTTTTGGAAATACCGGTCCGCAGAGCCGCGCGCCATCGCGCCGACCGATCCCATGCCGCGATACGACTTGTAGCTGCGCCCCTGGTACAGGAAGACCTCGCCGGGGCTTTCGTCGGTGCCCGCGAACATCGAGCCCATCATGGCGACATTGGCCCCGGCCGCGATGGCCTTGGCCAGGTCGCCCGAATATTTGATGCCGCCGTCGGCGATGACCGAGGCGCCCGTACCGCGTGCAGCCCGCGCCGAGTCCATCACGGCGGTCAGTTGCGGCACGCCCACGCCCGCAACGATCCGGGTGGTGCAGATGCTGCCCGGCCCGATGCCGACCTTGACCGCGTCGGCGCCCGCGTCGATCAGGGCCCGCGTAGCATCATAGGTGGCGACGTTTCCGGCGATGATCTGCAGCCGGTTGTTCTCGCGCTTGATGCGCTCGACCACCTGGGCGACCGAGGCCGAGTGGCCGTGGGCGGTGTCGATCACCACCACGTCGCAACCCGCCTCGGCCAGCGCCATCGCCCGCTCGTAACCGGCGTCGCCGACCGTCGAGGCCGCGCCCACCAGCAGACGACCCTGGTCGTCCTTGGCCGCATGGGGGAAGGCCTGGGCCTTCTCGATGTCCTTCATGGTGATCAGGCCGACGGCCCGATAATCCTCGTCCACCACGATGACCCGTTCGATCTTGCGGGTCTTCAGCAGCTCGCGCGCCTCTTCGCGGCTGGCGCCCTCGCGCACCGTGATCAGATCGCCCGTGGTCATCAGCGAGGCCGCCGTGACGTTCAGGTCGCTCTCGAACCGCATGTCGCGGTGGGTCAGCATCCCGACCAGCTTGCCGGTGGCAGGATCGACGACCGGGAAGCCGGTGATCTTCTTGCGCGCCACGATCTCGCGTACTTCGCCCAGCGTCGTCTGCGGGCCGACCGTCACCGGATTGACCACCATCCCGCTCTCATAGCGTTTGACGGCGCGGACCTCGTCGGCCTGCTCCTCGATGGTCATGTTGCGGTGCAGAACACCCAGGCCGCCGGACTGGGCCATGGCGATGGCCAGGCGGCTTTCCGTCACCGTGTCCATGGCGGACGACAGCAGCGGGATGTTCAGTCTGATGTCGCGTGTCAGCTGAGTCGAGACATCGACCATCGCCGGCATGAACTCGGACGGGCCGGGTTCCAGCAAAACATCGTCGAAGGTCAGTCCTTCGCGTATCTCCATAGGGAGTCTCCGTTTTGCGGGCCGCGTATAACGGTCAGGAGGGGTCAACGGCAAGGGTCTTGCGGCTTATGGGCACAATAGATTTTATTGCTTTGCAACCCGCCGGGCCGACCACCATTCTTTTCACATGGTCGGCGTCATCCTCAGCACCGCGCGCAAACTGGCTCTGAAGATCGCCAGCTATGGCGTCATGCACCTGATCGTGGCGATCCTGGTGGCCTTCGCCATCACGCGCGATTGGCGCATCGCCCTGGCCGTCGGCATGGTCGAGCCGATCTTCCAGACCATCGCCTATTCTGTCCACGACCGCGTCTGGCACAAGGTCGAGCGGCGCCGCACGGCCTCCAACATCGAAGAAGCGACCGAGGCCTTCACCGCCCGCCTCGATATCATGTCACCGCAGGAACAGCGCCGTTCGCACGACGCCCATCACGGCCACAGCCACGCCCTGCCCCGATCCTTCAAACAGATCGCGTTGAAGACGATGACCTACGGCGTCATGCATTTCGCCGTGGCCGTCGCGGTCGCCTATGCCCTGACCAACGACATCCGCACGGCCCTCGCCATCGGCATGATCGAGCCTTTGGTTCAGACGGTCTTCTTCACCCTGCACGACCGCATCTGGGCCAGGATCGAAGACCGCCGGGCACGCGCCGCCGCCGTCACAGCCTAAAGCCAGTCGATCTCGGCGCCATGCGGCTGGCAGATCGTCAGGCGGCGCGTCTCGCTGCCGGGCCAGATCGTCAGGTCCAGCGCCGGTCTTCGATCCACGCTGCCCGAAGCCGCTTCGAAACGTAGCCAGGCCAGGGGCGCGGCCTCGGTCGCCTTCGCCCCGACCGCTTCGATATGCGCCCGGATACGCGCCTGGCTGTCGGGCGGGAAATACTGATAGGCGACGGTGTGCATGACGACGCGACAGACGCCCGGCTCTGGCGGCGGCCCCAGCTTCGCCTCCAGCCAGTCCGCCGCATCCGCCTTGTCGATCACGGCCGGATCGCCCCCAGCCAGATCCAGCGCCGCCTCCAGCCGCGCCAGACGCGCCCGCTGATCCGCCCAGACATAGGCGCTCAACCGTTCGCGCGTCGCCGGATCGCGCACATCCAGCGGGTTCTGATCGACGCCAGCCCGGCGCGCCACGATCACCTGCACCGACGGAGGCGAGGCGCCCGTCCACACAGGCTCCAACCGCACCGGCGATCCCGACGCACCCGCTTCGGTCTCACCCAGCCGATAGCCATAGCGATCCAGCACGGTGTTCAGCCCGGCGCTGGCGCCCAGCTCATACAGGGCGAAGGGCAGGCCGAATCGTTCGGCCAGCACCAGCAGACCCGCCATCAAGGCCGCCGACCGCCCGACCTCGTTGGTCTGCGGCGGCCCGTCCAGCCAGGGCGACAGGAACTCGGCCTGTTCGACCAGAACCCGCTCTACGACCGCCCAAAGCCCCTCGTCATCATCAGCGGCCGCCGGCGGATAGAGAGCCGACAGCGCCTTATCCCGTCCCGAACGCGCCAGGGCGTGCAGCCCGCCCATCAGCCTCAGCGGCAAGGCGTCGCCCTGGTGCGACGGCACGCCGGCCCACCTCAGCACCCGCCGCCCGATCTCGCCATCGGCCGTCAACCGCTCCCCGACCAGCCGACAAACCCGCCCGGTGAAGGGCGCCCCCGCCGCGGTGCAGATTACCGCCTGATCCAGAAACGCCTGCCGGACCAGCGCTTGGCTCATCGCTTGTTCAGCGCCACCAGGAAGACCTCGGCGCTGTTCTTTCGGCTTGATTCCGGCTTGACGTATTTCACCGTCTCGAACTCCTCACGCAGCCGCGCCAGAACCCCGCCGGCGTCGCCGCCCTGGAAGTTCTTGGAGACGAAGTTTCCGCCTGGCCTCAGCGTCCGAATGGCGAAGTCGGCGGCGATCTCGATAAGGGCGATGATCTTCAGGTGGTCCGTCTGACGGTGGCCGACCGTATTGTGCGCCATATCCGACAGCACCAGGTCCGGCGCCCCGCCGATGGCGTCGATCAGTTGCTGGTCCACGCCCGGATGGGTGAAGTCGGCCTGCAACAGGGTCGAACCGGGAATCGGCTCGATCATCAGCAGGTCCACGCCCGCCACCGCGCCCGCGCCGCGATTGACCGCCACCTGGATCCAGCCGCCCGGCGCCGCGCCCAGGTCGATGACCTTGCAGCCGCGCTTGATCAGGTGAAATTTGTCGTCGATCTCGATCAGCTTGAAGGCCGCGCGCGAGCGCCAGCCCTCGGCCCGCGCCTTCTCCGACCATTTGTCGGCAAGTTGCCGTTTGATCCACTGCTGGCTCGACATCGACTTGGTGTCGGCCGTCTTCATTTTCGTGCCCATGCCGCGTCCGGCGGCGGTTCCGCCGGTGGGCGGTTTGACCATTCGGCGGCGCTCTTGGGGCTTTTCGTCTTCACTCATCGTTCCCACATAGCCCCGACCGGCGTTGCGGGCTATGTCCCGCCTCAAATCAACCCCCAAGAGGACGACCGAAATGGCCGAAACCCTGACCTTCACCCTGGACACCGGCGACGGCGAAGCCCGCGAGGTGGTCATCAAACTGCGCTCGGACCTGGCCCCCGGCCACGTCGAACGCATTACCGAACTGGCCTCGGAAGGCTTTTATGACGGCGTCGTCTTCCACCGCGTGATCCCGGGTTTCATGGCCCAGGGCGGCGATCCGACCGGCACCGGCACCTCGGGTTCCAAGAAGCCGAACCTGAAGGCAGAGTTCTCGGCCGAGCCGCACAAGCGCGGCGTCTGCTCGATGGCCCGGACGTCCGATCCCAACAGCGCCAACTCGCAGTTCTTCATCTGCCTGGACGACGCAACCTTCCTGGACCGCCAGTACACCGTCTGGGGCGAAGTCGAATCCGGCATGGAACACGTCGACGCCCTGCCCAAGGGCGAGCCGCCGCGCGCCCCCGGCAAGATCGTCAAGGCGACGGTCAACTAAGGCTACAATCTTGACGTTTCTCGACGATGGCTTTCAGTTGCGAGACTGATCCATCGTCGGGGGACGATCACCGTGCGTATTCTTCTGGTCATCGAGCCGTCCGGCGGCGGCTCGGGACGTCACGTGGTCGATCTGGCCCGCGCCCTAATCCAGAGCGGCCATCAGGTTTCGCTGATCTATTCGCCGCAACGCGCCGACGGCTGGTTTCAGACCGAGGTCGCCGCCCTCACTCTCAACGCGCTCGAACGCCTGCCCATGCGGCGCGGCGTCGGTCCTTGGGACATCGCCTCACTCCGCGCCCTTAATCGCCTTATCGCCCGCCTGGGTCCGTTCGAGATCGTGCACGGCCACAGCGCCAAGGCCGGCGCCCTAATTCGTCTGGCCCGCGCCCCCGGCGCCGCCCGCATCTACACCCCCCACGCCTTGCCGATGATGGGTCCGCCCGGCCCGTCGAAGACCGTCGCCGGCATAGCGGAGTTCCTGCTGGCCCAAGTAGGCGGTGACGCCATCATCGCGGTGTCCGAAGAGGAAGCCGCCGTCGCACGCCGCTGGGGCCTGCCTCCACGTCGCCTCCACGTCGTCCCCAACGCCTTGGCCGCCCTGCCGTCCACGGATCGTCAGGCGGCCCGACGGGCACTGGACCTCCCCGACGACGCCCTCGCGGTCGGTTTCGTCGGCCGCCTTTGCGCGCAGAAGGACCCCGTCCGCTTCGCCCAAGCCGTGCGTCTGGCGAACGCCGCAGACCCGCGCGTCATCGGCGTCCTGATCGGCGACGGCGACCTGGCCCCGGCGGTCCAGGCTGCGGACGGCAAGGCCGTGCGGCTGATGGGCGGCCGCGACGCTCGCTCCCTGATGGCGGGCTTCGACCTGTTCGCCATGACGAGCCGATACGAGGCCGGTTCCTACGCCATGATCGAGGCCGCCGCCTTGGGCCTGCCGATCGTGACCACCGACGTCGGCGGCGTCGCTCACCTGATCCAGGCCGGCGCCCGCATCAACCGCCTGCCCCAGGACGCCGCGCCGGACGATCTGGCCCAGGCGATGCTCGCCGCGCTCCAAAGCCGAGTTGTTCCCCTCCCCGTCGCGAGGACCGCCCTGTGCGCGTCGCGGATGGCCGACCAAACGGTCCAGATCTACCGCGACGCCTTCGCCCTGAGGCGCCTGGGTGGCTGAGCCCCTCTTCATCAACGGCCGCTTCCTGACCCAGCCTATGAGCGGGGTGCAACGCTATGCCCGAGAGATCGTCCGCGCCCTGGACCACCGGCCCGGCGCCGCCGACCGCTACGTCCTGCTGACGCCCGTCGGCGCCGACGATCTCAAGCTTACAAAGATCCCCGTCCAGACCGTGCCGGGCGGACGCGGCCACCTTTGGGAGCAGACCGCCCTGGCCTGGGCGTCGCGCCACGGCCGCCTCTTGTCGCTGGGCGGCTCAGGCCCCGTTCTGCATCCCCGACAGGTCGTCGTGGTCCATGACGCCGCCGTCTTTCGCCATCCCGACCATTTCCGTCGAGGCTACGCCGCCTTCCACCGGACCCTCGGCCGACTGCTGGCACGCCGCGCGCGACTGGCGACCGTGTCCGAGTTTTCTCGGCAAGAATTAGCGGCCGTGCTCAATCTGTCGCCCTCCGACATCACCGTGGCCCCGAACAGCGCCGACCATCTTCGCAACATCACGCCAGACCCCGCCGTCATCGACAGCCTAGACCTGACGGGCCGTCCCTATTTCGTGGCTCTCGGCAATCTGACGCCGAACAAGAATCTGGCCGTCGCAATCCGCGCTCTCGCCCGCCTGGACGACCCGACCATTCGCCTGGTTCTGATCGGCGCGCGCCCGTCCGCGATCTTCGATCAACCCGCCATCCAGACCGACCCGCGCCTGATCTTCGCCGGCCGGCTTTCCGACGCCGAAGTCGCAGCCCTGCTCGACGGCGCGCACGGCCTCATATTCCCAAGCCTCTATGAAGGTTTCGGCATTCCTCCGCTGGAAGCCTTCGTACACGGCTGCCCGGTCATCGCCTCGGACATCGCCGCGACGCGAGAGGTCTGCGCCGACGCCGCCCTCTATTTCTATCCCCACGACGACGCGACCCTGGCCGACCACATGACCCGCCTGCTGACCGAAACAGACCCCGCCCGCCGCGACGCCGGTCTGCACCGCACCGCGCTCTATTCCTGGTCCCGCTCTGCCGAAATCCTGGACGATCTTCTGACCAGCACCTGCCGATAGATCGCCCTGTGGGCGTCGATGATGGAGGCTTCGGTCCACATCGGCGCGCCGCCCCCGGCGAACCGCCAACGCTCCGGCCTCGCCAGCACCTCGCCCATGGCCCGCGCCAGCGCGCCTTCGTCACCCGGCTCCACCAGGGTCGCCGCACCGGCGCCGCTCACCGCATCCGGCAGTCCACCGATGCGTGACGCAATCACGCCCCGCCTCTGCTGCACCGCCTCGACCACGACCCGCCCGAACGGCTCGGCCCAGACGGACGGTGCGATCAGAACATCCACAGTGGGCCAGAAGTCAGCCGCCTCCACCTGCCCCAGCCAGACGATGCGCGGATCGGCATAGACCCGCCTCAGCCGCTGCACATAGGCGGCCTCGCCCCGCCCTGCGATCCGCAGCCGCCAGTCGCCCTCCAATATCGTCGCCGCGCGCAACAGGACTTCGATCCCCTTCTCCGGCTCGACCCGCCCCATGAAGCCGAAGGTCACGACCGGATCGTCCGCCAGCGACGGCCGACCCGAAACCATCGCCTCCGCCGCCGCATTGCCGACCACGGACGCCGCCGCACCCCGAAAATACCCGGCGGCCCTATGCGCCTCCAACACCGGCCGGCTCAGTGCGATCACATGATCCACCGCCTGCGCGCGCTTCGCCGCCGTCAGCACCACGCACGATCCGCAACGCCGCTCGCAGCGCCGCCCGCGCCGGAACATCGACGCCCGCGCGCACATCATCGACCAGTCCCGCAGCGTCTGCACCAGCGGCAGGTCCCGCCGCGCCGCCGCCCGATAGACCGACAGCGAAAATCCCGTCGTCAGATGCAGATGGATCAGGTCGGGCCGAACACACTCCACCACCCGATCGACCGCCCCATCCATCCACGGATTGGCGGCCTCCACCCCATGCCACCCGGCGCGCCGGACCGCCGACCGACGCTCGCCGTCATAGGGCCAATAGAGATTGTTCAGCGGCAGGCGATGCACCGAAACGCCCTCGACCGCCGCCTCGACCGTCTCGCGTCCGGGCTGAAGCGTCAGCACCGACACCTCCGTCCCCGCACGCACCAGCCCCTGCGCCAACTGCGCCACGCTGCGTTCCGCGCCCCCGACCTGGGCCGGCGGATACAGGGCGTTGACGATCAGCACCCTCACGGCGCCACCGGCCTTCGCAACGCCAGCGCCGCGACCAGACACGACAGGAAGACGAACCCCGCCCCCTGCGTCAGGTCCTCGCTGAACAAGGTCATCAGCAGATAGACGGACAGCGGCGTCAACGCGTCCAACCGCGCCGCCGACCACAGATGCAGCCCCAGCATGATCAGGGCCGCGATCACACCCACGGTCCGCGCCATGAACAGATAACCGTTGTGGCTGACCGACAGCGCCCGAAATGTCCCCATCTCCTCCGCCGACACCCAGCCCGCGCCCAGCGGCCGTTGAAACACCAGATCGACGGTTCGTCCCCACGTGGCCATCCGCCCCGCAAGATTTTCCTCAAGAGTCGCTCGGTCGAACCGACCCGCAAACCGGCCGCCATCGATATCGAAACGCCCGGTCTGTAGCGCCAACAATCCGGCCGCCAGCACGCAGATCGCCAACACCATCCCCAGCGGCCTGACCCGCTCGCGCCGCCGCCATCCCACAACAATGCGAGCCAGAACCGCGAGAACGCCGGCCGCAATCCCGCCCCGTGACAAGGTGCTGACGAAGCCCATGATCGCCAGGGCGCCCCCGCCCCACGTCGTCGTTCCTGCCATCCAACGCCGCCCCGCCAGGATCACCCCGGCCGGAACGGCAAGGCCGATCATGGCCATCGCCGCGTTCGGATGTTCAGTCAGGGTCGTGATCCGAACCTGAGCGGACGCCGTGGTGACGACCGCCCGCGGAGACGCCAGCCCGACGCCCTGCAGCGCCTCCAACCCAAACAGCAGCGTCAGCCCATAGGTCGCCAGATGGCCCACCGCCCCGATCAGGATCGCCGCAAACAACAACCGCCGCCGCGCCGCATCCCTCAGGATCAGGCTCGCCACCGCCGGCGCGACCCCCGCCGATGCGATCCAGCGAAACCAGAAGGCCGCGTCCGACGCATTCAACCGCTCGCCGACCCGCGACGCCTGAAGCAACAGCGTGACCATCAGAAAGAAGACCGCGACCACTCCTGCCGCCTTCAGCACCCGCCTCATCCGTCGCCATTCCACGCCGATCAGCGGCAGGGCGAACAGCAGCGCCAAATCCCCCAAACGCGGCCCGCCGACATGACCCGGCGTCAGAAAGATCGGCGCCGTCACACCCAGCCCCAGCAGGACCAGCACCACCCGCTGGTAGACCGCGCCAACCTGGGACCGCCTCAGGCCGGCTCGCCGCCTCGGCCCTAGGACGGCGTGCAATGCTCGACCTTCGGATCGAACTGCGCGCCATCGGCGACGCCCGCGACCAGAACCCCAGCCTTTCGCCATCGCCCCCGCAATGCCAGCCGGCCGGCGATCCGCAAACGCGACGCGACATAGCGCAAAGCCGACGCCCGCCCCTCATGCCGTCGCTTGGCCAGGATGACGTTGCGCGTCAGATAACGGTGCAGCCGCTCCCGCCCCGGATCGACCTCGGTCTCTATGCTCAGCCGTCCCGGGGCCGCGCGCACATGGACCACCCGGCTGGCGGCGACCAGATACCCCGCCCCGTCGCGCGACAGGCGCAGCGTATATTCCGTATCGTCGCCCCAGATGAACATGGGCGCCAGCGGCAGGCCGTGCCGCATCACCGCCGCCCGGCTGACCAGCACCGAGACGAACGTCGCCTGCCGCACCGGGACCAATCCCTGCTCCAGCCGCTCTCCCCAGGCCGGATAGCCCAGCGCGTTCTCGCGCCGGTCGATCTCCGGCGTATTGGTCAGATGCCCTTGTGGCGAGCGCACACTGGAGCACAGAAAGGCAGGCGCTACGCCATCGGCCGCCAAAGCCGCCTCCGCCTGCAACAGCGCCTCCAGCGCATCGGGCGCGGCAAGCACATCGTCGTCCATCAGCCACAGCCGATCAGCTCCGGCCTCGACCGCCGCACGAATCCCCGCGTTGAACCCGCCCGCCCCGCCGGTATTGACCGGCATCCGCACCACCATCGCCTTGCCCGCCCAGGCGTCAGCCAGCATATCGGCCGTGCCGTCGTCGCTGGCGTTGTCGACCACCACCACCCCATCGCAGTGCCGCGTCTGGGCGATCAGATGCGCCAGACAGCGCTCCAGCAGCGCGCGCCGGTTCCACGTCACCACGACGGCCCAGACCGAGCGTTTCACGCCGCCATCCTGGCCACGGCCCGCGCCAGCGATTTCTCGACCAAACTCAGCGCCCGCCCCACCGCCTGATCCATGTTGTAATACTGAAAATCCGCCAACCGCCCGGCGAACCAGACCTTGCCCGCCAACGTCGCCGCCATCGCCCGATACTGGGCCGCCAAACCGCGAGAAGCCTCGGACAGGACCGGATAATAGGGCGCGTTCACCCCGACCTCATGCGCGACCGGATATTCGGTCACGGTCGCCGTCGTCGCGCCCCGCTCGCCGGTCAGATGGCGAAAGTCGGTGATGCGGGTGAAGTCGAACTCATTGGGATAGTTGACGGTCCCGACGGGCAGGCCGTCCTCGACATCCACCACCTGATGGTCGAACCGCACGCTGCGATAGGGCAAGGCACCCGCCGACCGCCCGAAATAGTCGTCTAACGGCCCGCAATAGACCATGCGGTCCCACGTCTGCGCCTCGATCTGATCCATGCCGGTGTTCAGCGACACATGGATGTTGGGGTGGTCGAGCAACCGGTCGAACAAGGCCCCATAGCCGTCGCGCGGCATGGCCTGGTATCGGTCGGTGAAATAGCGGTCGTCACGGCTGATCGCGACCGGCACGCGCGCCAGGACCGACGCGTCCAGCGCATCGGCGGCCATGCCCCACTGTTTGGCGGTGTAGTTCGCGAACAGCTTGTCGAACACATAGTCCGACAGGACCTTCAGGTCCGCGTCATCCGCCGCCTGCCTCAGGTCATGAATGCTGGGGCGCGCGCCGAACCCGAACCTCTGGACCAAGGTGTCCGACAGCCGTTCCGCCATCCGCTCGGGAAACAGCAGCCGCATCGAATCCAGATTGAACGGCACGGGAACCAGCCGCCCGTCCACATGCCCCCGGACCCGATGGAAATAGGGCCTCCACGCCGTGAATTGGCTCAGATAATCGAAGATGCGCCCACTGTTGGTGTGAAACACGTGGGGGCCATAGGGGTGTATCAACCGCCCGCCCTCGTCGCGCCGGTCGTACGCATTGCCGCCGACATGATCGCGCCGGTCGATCACTAGCACGGTCTGATCCAGCCCGCGCGCCAGCCGCTCGGCGACCACCGCGCCGGTGAAGCCCGCCCCGACGATCAGCCAGTCATACCGCCTGGACATCACGCCTCCCGCCGCCCTGGAACAGCGACGCCCAGTGCGCCTTCAGGCAGACCAGACAGGCGAGGACCACCGCCGTCTCACCGACGATCCGCGCCCACGCCATGCCGGCGGCCCCGAACGTCGGCGCCAGCAGAACCGCCGGTCCCAGCGTCGCGACGCACCCCACCCCCACGATCAGGGCGAACCGCCGATCCATGCGAAGCGGCGTCATCAGGTGCAGCCCCAGCACCTGGCTGATCGCCACTAGCGGCAGAACCCAGGCCAGCGGCCTCAACACCTCCACCGCCGGCGCGAACCCCTCCCCAAACAACAGCCGGACAATGATCGGCGCCCCCAGCGTCAGACCCGCCGCCAGCACGAGGAAGACCGCCACGGAAAGCGCCAACACCCAGCGCGCGGTGTGAAAGGCCGCCTCCGCATCCTCGACCAGCAGCCCCGCGATCCGGGGCGCGATCAGTCCGGCCAGCGGCCGCATCAACGACCCCGACGCCGAGACCAGCCGGTCCGCCACGCCATACAGCGCCGCCTGCACAGGCCCGGCCAGGGCCGCGACCATCAGAACCCCCGCTCCCGTATAGGCCACGACTGCCGCCCGGCTGGCGAACAGAGGCGCCCCCTCGACCAGCGCCCGCCGCACGAATCCTCGTCCGGGCGCCGTCACCGCCTGACGCCGCAACAGCAGCACTCCGCTCGCGATCAACCCGGCCCAAACGCCCGACGCCTGAACCGCCATCACCCCGCCGACCGTCAGGCTGGGCCACGCCAGGACTGCGACCGTCGCCGCCAACGCAAATCCGACCTCCAGCATCGCCGCCGGCGCCGGATCGCGGATCCCCTGAAAGAACCACAACAGACTGGCGCCCTGCCCCACGCCCAGCAGAAGCGCCATCGCCACAACGACCCCCGCGCCGTCCAGCACAGGATTGATCACCGCCAGACCGACGCCGACGACGACGGCCGGCGCCACCAACACGCCACGCATCGCCAGCGCCTGCCCCACGATGGCGGCCCGCCCCTCGACCGTCCCGGCGATGTCGCGCGGCCCGGACAGCGAAAGCCCATAATCGACGACCACCGCCACGATCAGCGCCAGCGCGATCCCCGCCGCATAGACCCCGAACCCGTCCAACCCCAGGCGTCGGGTCAGGACCGGATAGAGCAACAGGGGCGAGACATACCGGGCGACATGGGCCCCATACAGCCAGCCGGCGTCGGCCAAGCCGCGCACAGACAGCAATCGGTGACCGTCTTCTCCCAATTGCCGCCCCCGCGATCAACTCAGGGGTGAGATTTAGACACGCACAACCATGTTCGCAAGCCCGTCGTCAGCTCGCCTTGGTCAGCCGAAACGGCCCTCGGCCCAGCGCGCGGCGAAATAGCCGCCCGTCGCCGCCGCCATGGTCAACACCGTGCCCCAGATCAGATCGATCACCGTCAGCTTGGTCTGCCAGACCGCCAGCGTCGCCTGATTGGTCAGGTCGTAGGTGGCGTAGGCGACGAAGCCCAGGACCGCCCCGTTGATCGCCGCCCGCGTCCAGTTCCCCTCCTTCAGGGCCGGGACGATGGCCAGGAAGACCGTTCCCGCGATGGAGATCAGATAGAAGGCCACCGCCGCCTTCATGTCCGGCTTGTCCAGCATGATCGGCCCGAGCACCGGCTTGTACAGCCGGTCGGTCATGGTCGTCAGCCAGACGAAATCGATGGCTGCGAATGTCAGGCCCGCCCCAAGGTATGCCGCGACATATTTGATCATGCTCGTATCCTCAGACGGGTTTCAGGCGATAGTGGCTGACCGCCCAGGTGCGGCCCTCGTCGTTGCCGAACAGGCCGGCGGTCGCCAGGTAGAACCGCCGCCAGCGCCGGGTCCACAGTTTGGCGTCGTCGCCATAGGTCTCGCGCATCAACACCGCGACCCGCTCGGCGTTCCGGTCCATGTTCGCCAGCCAGTCGTTCGCCGTCCTGGCGTAATGTCCGCCGTTCCAGGTCCATTCCTGCTCGACTGCGAACAGGTCGGGGAATTGCCGGATCAGGCCGTGACTGGGCATGACGCCGCCGGTGAAGAAGTGCTGGGCGATGAAGTCGCCGCTGTCGGTGTGATCGAACCGATAGGGGGCGTCGCGGTGCGTGAAGACGTGGATGAACATCCGCCCGTCGTCCTTCAGCCAGCCCCGCGCCTTGGTCAGCAGGGCGCGCCAGTTTGCCATATGCTCGAACATCTCGACCGAGACGATACGGTCGAACCGCTGATCGGTCTGAAACGCGTTCATGTCCCGCGTGATGACCGTCAGGTTGGTCAGGCCCCGCTGCGCCGCCTGGGCCTCGATATGGCCGCGCTGGCCATGGCTGTTCGAAACCGCCGTGATCTTTGAATTGGGATATTTCTCGGCCATCCACAGCGACAGCGAACCCCAGCCGCAGCCCATCTCCAGGATCGTCTGCCCGTCGCTCAGCTCGGCATGGGCGCAGGTCTCGGCCAGCGCCGCCTCCTCCGCCTGATCCAGCGTCTCGCGCCCCGTCGGATAAAGGCAGCACGAGTATTTCAGCCGCTTGCCCAGGCACAGCTGGAAGAACTCGGGCGGCAGTTCGTAATGCTGTTCGTTGGCCGCATCGGTGTGTTCGGCGATGGCGCGCTGGGCCATCTCGTGCGCGAACGCCGCCTCGTCGTGCGGGCCGTCGCGATCCAGCCGCTTGCGCGCCTCGCTCACCAGGCTGTCGATCGCCGGCCGTGTCACGAAATCCGGAAACGGCGCGTCCTGAAGCTGGCGAATGGCGACATTGGTCAGGTTCATCAGGGCGTCCTTGGCGATCAGGCAGAGCTTGCAGGTTTCATGGAATACGCCGTTCCGCCACGGGCGGATGCATCCGCCCTTGAACACGGCGCCGACGATGCCGACATCAGGTCCGAGCCTGCATGATTTCAGACGAAGTGCACACTTTGCACCCTGTTTTTTCGAAGCCGGGTCGGCGTCGTTTCAGACCAATCAGACGAATTAGACTCTGTTTTTTGCGTCGACCGTCTGAAATCGCCGCGTCGGATCGACGCCACGACTTGCCCCTCGCCTTCCCCCGCGTTAGGCGTGATCCAAAGCGCCGATATTCATCAGGCAATGAAAAAAGGGAGAGCGATGGGAAAGATCTACGCTGACGTCACGTCCGCGCTGGAGGGGCTGACCTTCGACGGCATGACGGTCATGTCCGGGGGCTTCGGCCTGTGCGGCATCCCCGAGAACCTCATCGCCGCCCTCCGCGACAGCGGCGTCAAGGGCCTGACGGTCATCTCCAACAACGCCGGCGTCGACGGTTTCGGCCTGGGCCAGCTGCTCGGCACCCGCCAGATCGCCAAGATGATCTCGTCCTACGTCGGCGAGAACAAGGAGTTCGAGCGCCAGTATCTGGCCGGCGAGCTGGAGCTGGAGTTCAATCCCCAGGGCACTTTGGCCGAGCGCATCCGCGCCGGCGGCGCGGGCATCCCCGCCTTCTTCACCGCCACCGGCGTCGGCACCCTGGTCGCCGAGGGCAAGGAAGTCCGCAACTTCGACGGCCGCGACTACGTCATGGAGACCGGCCTGATCGCCGACCTGTCCATCGTCAAGGCCTGGAAGGCCGACGAACGCGGCAACCTCGTCTTCCGCAAGACCGCCCGCAACTTCAACCCGATGATGGCCACGGCCGGCAAGGTTACGGTCGTCGAGGTCGAGGAGATCGTCCCCGTCGGCTCGCTCGATCCCGACCACATCCACACGCCGGGCATCTACGTCGACCGCCTGGTGCAGACCGTGTCCGAGAAGCGCATCGAACAGCGGACCGTGCGTCCCCGCGCGACGGCGGGCTCAAGTAGCGAAGCGGTAGCCCGCAAGGAGCAAGCATAATGCCCCGCACCCGCGAACAACTCGCCGAACGCGCCGCCCAGGAACTGCAGGACGGCTTCTACGTGAACCTGGGCATCGGCATCCCGACCTTGGTCGCCAACTACATCCCCGCAGGCATGACCGTGACCCTGCAATCCGAGAACGGCATGCTGGGCATGGGCCCCTTTCCCTATGAGGGCGACGAGGACCCCGACCTGATCAACGCCGGGAAACAAACGATCACCGAGATCCCGGAGTCGTCCTACTTCAGCAGCGCCGACAGCTTCGCCATGATCCGCGGCGGCCATATCAACCTGTCCATCCTGGGCGCGATGGAAGTGGCCCAGAACGGCGACATCGCCAACTGGATGATCCCCGGCAAGCTGGTGAAGGGCATGGGCGGCGCAATGGACCTGGTCGCGGGCGTGAAGCGCGTGGTCGTGGTCATGGAACACGCCAACAAGCACGGCCAGTCCAAGGTGCTGAAAGCCTGCACCCTGCCCCTGACGGGAACCGGCATCGTCAGCCGCATCATCACCGACCTGGCGACCTTCGACGTCAAGCCGGACGGCGCGGGCCTTGAGCTGGTCGAACTCGCCGACGGCGTCACCCTGGATGAGGTCGCCGCCAAGACCGAGGCCGCCTATACCGTTGCGGCGGCCTTGCAGGCCGCCTGACGCACCTGCCGCCGCCTCGGGATCTACCGGGGCGGCGCAGGCTCCAGCCTGCGATAGGCGGCGCCGACGAAGGCCAGGGTCAGCGGCGCCTGAACGCCCGTCAGCACGACGGCGAAGACGACCCAGCCCGCCAACCCCGACAGCAACCCCGCGCCCCATAGCAACACCAAGCCGATCTTGGGCGCCGCCGTCACGATCAGGCCGGCCAGCAATGGCCAGAAGGCGCCGCGCGCGATGCTCATGCTTTGCAGGGACACCATATGGCCGCGCCCGATGGTCGCCGGCGCAAACAGGGACAGCCGAACCGTGAAGGCGACGACGGCGAACAGGGCGAAGACCGTCACCAGCGCCAGAAGCACCAGCTTCCAGACCGGACCGACCGCGCTCCACTGGCGCAGTTCGATGGCTTGGGCGTTCAGCTCGGCCATGCCGAACAGGGCCAGCAGCACCAGGGCGACGACCGACAGGATCATGGCCAGGAAGACCGCGCACAGCAGGCCGGCGCCGAGCAGGCGCAACTCGGGCCGGCCGAACTGAAGCCCCGCTGGCCCCAGGCCCAGCCGCCGCGCCTGCGGCAAGTCCTCCGTGATGGCTATCCGGCCAAGCGCGCCGGCCAGCACCAGCGTCGCTACCAAGCCGAACGGCGCCCAGATCAGGCTCGCAGCGCCCACAGCCGACGGCTGGATGCCCCAGACCACGGCTGCCGCCAGGATTGCGCCCCAGGCCGCGCGCCACAGGCGAGGCAGGGCATTGACCGTCGCCGACAGCGTCTCGCCCAGTCGCAGAACCCGATGCCCGTTCAAATCTCGCCCCCGATTACCGGCGGCGGATATAGCAGGGGACCATGACACCGCGCCACCCGCCCGCTAGAAGGCCGCGATGATCGCTTCCTCTCCCTCCCCCATCCACGTCATCGGCGGGGGCCTGGCCGGCTCCGAGGCCGCCTGGCAGATCGCCAACGCCGGCGTGCCCGTTATCCTGCACGAGATGCGCGGCGTTCCCGGCGTCAAGACCGACGCCCACCATACCGACGGCCTGGCCGAGTTGGTCTGCTCAAACTCCTTCCGCTCGGACGACTGGGAGCACAACGCCGTGGGCCTGCTGCATGCCGAGATGCGCGCGCTGGATTCGATCATCATGGCCTGCGGCGACATCAATCAGGTGCCGGCCGGCGGCGCCCTGGCCGTGGACCGCGACGCCTTCTCCCAGGCCGTAACCGCAAAGCTGTCGGCCCACCCCCTGATCACCATCGTGCGCGAGGAGGTCGCCGGCCTGCCGCCCGAGGACTGGGACAATGTCATCGTCGCCACCGGCCCCCTGACCTCGCCCGCCCTGGCCGAGGCCATCCTGAAGGCGACGGGCGAGGAAAGCCTCAGCTTCTTCGACGCCATCGCCCCCATCGTCCACGCTGACTCGATCGACTTCGACATCGCCTGGCGTCAGTCACGCTATGACAAGGAAGGCCCCGGCGGCGACGCCGCCGCCTACGTCAACTGCCCGATGGACAAGGCGCAATACAGCGCCTTCATCGACGCCCTGATCGACGGCCCCAAGGCCGAGTTCAAGGAATGGGAGAATGTGCCCTATTTCGACGGCTGCCTGCCCATCGAGGTCATGGCCGAGCGTGGCCGCGAGACCCTGCGCCACGGCCCGATGAAGCCCGTCGGCCTGACCAATCCGCGCGATCCGCTGGTCAAGGCCTACGCCATCGTCCAACTGCGCCAGGACAACGCCTTGGGCACCCTGTTCAACATGGTCGGCTTCCAGACCAAGCTGAAGCATGGCGCGCAGGCCGAGACCTTCCGCATGATCCCCGGACTGCAGAACGCCCAGTTCGCGCGTCTGGGCGGCCTGCACCGCAACACCTATCTGAACAGCCCGCACCTGTTGGACCGCCAGCTGCGCCTCAAGGCCATGCCGCGCCTGCGTTTCGCCGGTCAGGTGACGGGGGTCGAAGGCTATGTCGAAAGCGCCGCCATGGGCCTTCTGACCGGCCGCCTCGCCGCCGCCCAGGCCCTTGGTCGCGACCTGTCGCCGCCGCCGCCCGAGACCGCCATGGGCGCCTTGGTAGAGCACATCACCGGCGGGCACCTAGCAGGTTCGAAGTTCCAGCCGATGAACATCAACTACGGCCTGCTGCCCCCGCTGGAGGCGCCCAAGGTCGACGAGGCCGGCGTCAAGATCCCCCTCAAGGAACGCGGCCGCGCCAAGAAGCGCCTGATGAGCATCCGAGCGATGGAAAGCCTCAAGGCCTGGCGCGACGCGCGCTGATCCTCAAGGCCGGGTCGCTCAGCGCAGCTTGGGCAGGCCCGGCCGGAACCCCAGCGTCATCACGCCCAGCAGGATCACGCCGACGCCCATCAGCACCCAGGCCTGGGTCAGGTCGGCCAGGTGGTCGCGCAACAGGCCGGCGCCCAGCGGCGACAGGCTGGCGATGATGTAGCCGCCGCCCTGAACGAAGGCGAGCAGGTCGCCGGACCGGGCAGGATCGTTGATCTGATCCATCGCCAGGATCAGGCTCAGGGGGAAGATGGCGCCGATCCCCAGCCCGAGGACCAGCACCACCGGAACCGCCAGACTGACCGGCGCGACCACCAGTCCCGCCAGACCAATCAGGGCCAGAACCAGCGCCGCCAGGATCGGGCCGCGCCGATCCGGGAAGCGGCCGATGGTCATCGACACCAACAGCCCCGCCATGACCTCGGCGCCGGTCATCCCGCTGAGCAGATAGCCCGCCGTCGCCCTCGGCTGCCCCAGATCGATGTAAAAGGGCGGCAGCCAGGCCAGCACCAGCGTATAGGCCGACGTGCCCAACCCCATGATCAGGATCAGACGCCAGGCCCGTCCCTGGCGCCAGAAGGGAAGCTCCGGGTCCGTCGCCTCGACCACGGCGGCGCGGTTCGGCTCCTCGGCCGCCGGATCGCGTGAAGCCGCCAGCCAGATGATCGCGGCCGCAAAGGCAGGCACGCTCCACAGCGCCAGCGTCCCTGCCCAACCGACCGCATCGGCCAGGCCCGCAGCCGTCGCCGCCGCAATAGCCGCACCGCCCATGATGCCGGTGGTGTAGAGCGCCATGACCGTGCCGAACTGAGCCGGAAAGGCCCGCTTGATGACGACCGGCGCTAAGGCCTGAATCAGCGCCACGCCCACCCCGACGACCGCCGCGCTGGCGATCAGGCCCGCCGTATCGCTCAGCACCGCGCGAACCAGGCATGCCCCGCCGATCAGCAGAGCGCCCAGCAAGACCCCGCGCCGCTCGCCCAGCCGACGACGCAACGGCCGGATCGACAGGGCGCCGAGACCGATCATCAGCACGGGCAAGGTGGTCAGCAGGCTGGCGGCGGTCGAGCCCATGCCCGTCGCGCCTTCGATCAGGTCCAGCAGCGGCCCGACCGCCGCCATCGCCGGACGCAGGTTCAGCGCCAGGGCGACGATGGCCGCCAGCACCAGCAGCGAAGCACCACGCGTCGGCGCGGCGTCTGGTCGTGCGGTCATGATGAGACTCCCACTGAAAATCGCGCTAGTCTCTCCACCTCAAGTATCTTGATGTCAAGGTAACCATGCCCGACAGAGCCTCTCGCGCCGCCGCCCAATGGGCCATCCAACGCCCCGATCTGGACATGCTGCCGATGGAGGTGTTGGGCCGCCTGAATGAGGCGTCGCAGCTGGTGATCCGCGAACGCCAGACGCCGCTGTTTGCGGGTTATGGCCTGCAGCATGGCGAGTTCGACGTGCTGGCGACGCTGCGTCGCTCAAGCGAGCGAGACGGGCTGACGCCGACGGCGCTATTCGAGGCGGCGATGATGTCGTCCGGCGGCATGACCGCCCGCATCGACCGGTTGGAAAAGGCGGGTCTGGTCGAGCGCCGCCCGCACCCGAGCGACCGCCGCGCCACCCTGGTCCGCCTGACCGACAAGGGTTTCGACCTGATCGATTCGATCATGCCCAGCCATCAGGACACGGCGCGAGAGGCGCTGGCGGGGTTGTCGCTTGAGGAACAGAAGACGTTGAACGCTCTGCTGGCGCGCCTGATCGGCGGCCTGACCGGCTAGGTCAGATCCGGCCGCGCAGCACGGCCCAGAGCAGGCGCAATCGCTTCAGCGGTTCGGGCTTATCCGGATCAGCCAGGGCGGCGTGGGCGACGGCGGGAAAGCCAACGGGCGGCAGGCGCTTCAGTGTCGCATTGGCTGTGGGGCGTAGGTCCGCAGCCTCTTGCACCCTGCCGGTCTGCGCCAGTGCCCAGACACGGCCCGCGTCGGCGACGGCCGCATCATGGCCCTCGCCGGCCAGGATCCGCACCGCGACCTGCATCGGGCCGACATAGAAGGCGTCCAGGTCGTGCGGTTCTTCGCGCACACGACCGATATGGGCCTCTATCAGGGCGTTGAAGGGGGCGCGGTCCAGGCTGTGGCGGACGACGAGGTCGGTCAGGGCCTCCAGCACCGGATGGCCCTTGCGGGGGATGCCGGCGAAGACGCCGTCCATCTGTTCCGCCCACCAAGTGTAACGCATCTCGGCCAGCAGCGGCTGGGTCACGCGCGTGGGGATGGTCATCAGCTCGGCCTCGAAGGCGTAGAGCGCGATCAGGTCGGCGCGCGCGCGCGCATCCGCGACCAAGCGGCTGGACAGCCAGCGGTCGAGGTCGGCGGTGCGGACCTGTTGGGCGAGCGTATCCGCAGCCTCGGTCAAGCTGCGCGCGACACCGCGAAATCGGCCAGGTCTTCCAGCGCGATGCGCCAGTCGCTGGGCGGCAGCACTGACAATGCGGCCTTGGCCTGATCGGCATAGTCGCCGGCCAGGTCCAGCGTCGCGCCGATGGCGCCCGAGCCGATGATCAGTTCGCGGGCGCGGGTGAAGTCCTCGGGCGTACGCTCGCCCTTGGTCACGGTGCGTTCCCAGAAGGCTTCTTCGCGGCCCTTGGTGCGCGCGACGGCGAGCAACAGCGGCAGGGTCGCCTTGCCCTCGTTGAAGTCGTCGCCGGCGTTCTTGCCCAAGGCCTCGGTCGTCGCGCCATAGTCCAAAGCGTCGTCAGCCAATTGGAAGGCGATGCCCAACGCCATGCCATAATCGCGCAGGGCCTTGATCGCGACCGGATCGGCTCCCGCGCCCACCGCGCCCGCCTCGGCGGCGGCGGCGAACAGTTCGGCCGTTTTAGCCGAGATGATCTGCAGATAGGTGGCCTGGTCCAGGTTCAGGTCGTGGGCGCGAGTGAGTTGCAGCACCTCCCCCTCGGAGATCACGCGCGAAGCCTCGGCCAGAATGCCCAGGGCGCGCATCGAATCGGTCTCGACCATCAGTTCGAAGGCGCGTGCGAACAGGAAGTCGCCGACCAGGACGCTGGTGGGCGCGCCCCAGATCAGGTGGGCGGCGACCTTGCCGCGACGCAGCTCGGACGCATCGACGATGTCGTCGTGCAGCAGGGTGGCGGTGTGGATGAACTCGACCGCAGCGGCCAGCTTCAACGGCGCGGCGATGTCTCCGGTCGCGCCCGTGGCGCGGGCGGCGGCGACGGTCATCAGGGGACGCAGGCGCTTTCCGCCGGCCGAAACCAGATGCTCGGCCAGCTTGGGGATGATCGGCACGTCCGACTGCATCCGGTCCAGGATCAGGGCGTCGACGGCCGCCATATCGACCTCGGCCAGCCGGACAAGGGCGTTGACATCCCCCTTCGGGCGGGGAGAGGCGGCGATGGCGACGTCCAAACGGATACTCTTTCACTGGCGCGGCGGACCGCGTCGAAGGATTTTGCAGACGGGCCGTCTTGCCCCCGCGAGTTGCGGCGCACAATGATGTTCGCCCCCTTGAGGGTCAAGGAGATTGAGGCTTGGACGCGGTCGAAACGACACCGCCCGACATCGTCGAGAACGGTGTGCTGAACGGCCGGGTGCGCCTGCGTCAACCCGCGCGCGGCTATCGCGCCGGCATGGATGCGGCCCTGCTGGCGGCGGCGGTTCCGGCCGAGGCGGGTCAGCGCATGGTCGAGGCAGGATGCGGCGCGGGCGCTGTCCTGATGCAGATCGCGGCACGCCGGCCGGGCGTCGTCCTGACGGGGGTGGAGCGCGATCCGACCATGGCGGCGCTGGCGGTGGAGAACGCGGCGCTGAACGGCGTGGCCGCGACCACCACGATTCGGCAGGGCGACGTGGCGGCGGGGTTCAGGGTGCTGGGCGTCGAACCGGCAGACTGGGCCGTGTCCAATCCGCCCTTCTTTGACGATGCGGGGGCTTTGCGTGCGCCGGCCGAGGGCAAACGCGGGGCGTGGATGGCCGACGACGGGCTGAAGGCCTGGACCGAGTTCCTGCTGAAGGCGGTGAAGGAAGGCGGGCGGATCGTGGTGGTTCACCGGGCGGATCGGCTGGCGGACCTGCTGGCGCTGCTGGGCGAGAAGGCCGGTTCCTTCGCCATACGGCCCGTCCACTCTTTCGCCGAAGAGCCGGCAAAGCGCGTGCTGGTCCACGCCATAAAGACCGGGCGGGCGCCGCTGCGACTGCTGCCGCCGCTGGTGCTGCACGACCGCGATGGCGCCAAACATACGGATCAGGCCGAGGCCATATTGCGCGGCGAGGCGGCGCTGGACTGGTGATCCGGCACGGCGCTCGGGTGGTCAATCGCCGCCGAAACGCCTAAATGCCGCCTCCTGACGAAAACGAGCGCGACCCGTGTCAACCGACGATCTCCCGCATGAGCTTCAGGACGGCCTGATCGCCGTCGGCGAGGCTGCGCGCGATCTGCGCGACCCGTGGTGGATTTTCGGCGGAGCGGCCATGGCGCTGTATGGCCTGACCGACCTGCACGTGCCGGACATCGACGTCCTGTGTTCGCCCCGCGACGCTCGCGCCTTGCTGGCCGCGCTGGACGGTGAGGTGGTGGCCGATCCAGGTGAAGGCCTGTTCCGCTCGGCCGTCTTCGGTCGTGCGCCGGACCAGCCGATCCTGGTCGAGGTCATGGCCGATCTGGAGACCCGCGATGGCGCAGAATGGCAGGCCGTCGGCTTTACTTCGCGGCGTCGGGTCTTCATCGACGACGTCCCGCTGTTCGTGCCCGACATCCGGGACCATATCGCCCTGTACCGCTTGTTCGGCCGCCCCAAGGATCTGGTGCGCGTCGAGCAGCTTGAACGACTGATCGCCTGAATGCCCTTCCCCTTCGAAATCTCCGCCACCGAGGGCCGCGCCCGCACCGGCGTGCTGAAGACCCCGCGCGGCGACATCCGCACCCCCGCCTTCATGCCCGTCGGCACCGCCGCGACGGTCAAGGCGATGACGGTGGATCAGGTCAAGGCGACGGGCGCCGACATCCTGTTGGGCAACACCTACCACCTGATGCTGCGCCCCGGTCCCGAGCGGATGGAGCGGCTGGGCGGGCTCCACAAATTCATGGGATGGGACAAGCCGATCCTGACAGACAGCGGCGGCTTCCAGGTCATGTCCCTGGCCGGGATTTCGAAGGTGAAGGAAGAGGCGGTGACCTTCTCCAGCCATATCGATGGTTCGAAACACGTCCTGACGCCCGAACGCTCGATCGAGATCCAGGCCGACCGGATCGGCGCCGACATCTCGATGCAGCTGGACCAGTGCGTCGCCTATCCCGCCGAGAAGGATGCGGCCAAGAAGGCGATGGAGCTTTCGATCCGTTGGGGCGCCCGGTCCAAGGCAAGGTTCGGCGAGCGTGAGACCCAGGCCCTGTTCGGCATCCAGCAGGGTTCGACGTTCGAGGATTTGCGTCGCCAGTCATCGGAACAGCTTCAGGAGATCGGCTTCGACGGTTACGCCATCGGCGGCCTGGCCGTGGGCGAAGGCCATCAGGCCATGTGCGAGGTGCTGGACTATGCGCCCGAGTTTCTGCCTAAGGATCGCCCCCGCTACCTGATGGGCGTCGGCAAGCCGATCGACCTGGTCGAGGCGGTCTTTCGCGGCGTGGACATGTTCGACTGCGTCCTGCCGACGCGGGCCGGTCGCCACGGTCAGGCTTGGACCTGGGACGGTCCGCTAAACCTGAAAAACGCCCGCTTCGCCGAGGATCAGGACCCGCTGGACCCGAGCATCGAGGGGCCGTCTTCGCAGTATTCGAGGGCCTATCTGCACCACCTGATCCGGGCCGACGAAATCCTCGGCAAGGTGCTGCTGAGCTGGCACAACATCGCCTTCTACCAGGCGCTGACGGCGGCCATGCGCGCCGCGATCTCGGAGGGCCGCTTCGAAGCCTTCCGCCGCGACTTCCACGCCCGCCATACGTCGAACTGACCATGCGAATCGAGAAGTCAGGTTTCCACGCCTACAACACATATCTGGAAGAGCAGCCGCGCGACGAGGGCAACGAAACCGCGCTGCATCGCCACGTCATCATCATCGGCGGCGACAAATATGCGTTCTTCGCCCACTGGTCGGGCAAGTTCGCGCACAAGGGCGAGCGCATCTCGTTCGACTGGGACTGGGACGGAACCGGCGAGTTCAGGAACATCGAAAAGTCGTCATTCGAAGCCTTCGCCAAGGACGGCACGGTCCAGATCAGGGGCGACCGTCGCGACAGGCGACGGACCTCCAGCGTTAAATCCCGTCGGTGAAGCCGATGATCATGCCGTCCATGAAGCCGCCGATCGCGTCGCCCAAAAGAATCTGTATCGCGTAAGCCACAAACAGGATGACGGCGATCTGCTGGAAACGGGACGGCTTGGTGCGCGACATGGCTTAACTCCAGGACGCAACACGTTCGCCGCGATGGATTAGGCTGTCAACGCTGCGACCGCGCCGCAGGCCGGAACCAGCTGGGGGCCGCGGGCGGAGCGCAGTTCCGCTGCATCCCCATGCCTTTCAGGAAGGCGCGGCGCATCCGGCCTGACTGGATGGCGGACTGGACATGTTTTGAGTGCTGTTCGGCCCCGCTCAGGCGGCGAATCCAGCTTCGCCCCGGAATGAAGTCGGTCGCTGTGCCGCGAATGGCGTCCAGCGTCGCCTTCGCGGCTGCATCCGCCGCGCGCTCGCTCATGTAGGAGCCGTCCTCACGCGGCGGCTCGTCCGTGTCCGGCCCCAGCGCCTCGTCCAGCCGCGCCACTTCTGCGCCGATTGTGGTGCAATGGTTCAGATTGCGCAGATCGTAGGGATTGGCTTCCGCCTGCAACAGCACCGTCGGGATAGTCTGGCGGCGCAGGTTGAAGTCTTCCAGCGGCGCAGTCGCCGCCGCCGCGAACCCCGACCCCACCTGTTCGGCGCCGCCAACGGCGGACCGACTGGCATTGCAGCCAGCCAGGCTGGCGGCGGCCAATATCAAAAGAACGATGCGTGTCATCAGAGCCTTAGACCACGATCAGGCCGCACCCTCAAAGCGGCCAAAACGTCAGGATCAGCGGCGGAGCGGCGATCAGCACCATCAAACTGAGCGGCGCTCCCAGCCGAGGGTAGTCGGAAAACCGGTATCCGCCCGGCCCCATCACCAGCGTATTGCACTGGTGTCCAATGGGGGTCAGGAAATCGCAGGCCGCCCCGACCGCCACCGCCATCAAAAACGGATCGGCGTTGAATCCCAACTGCTTGGCCAGGGTCGCGCCGATGGGCGCCACGATCAGAACGGTCGCGGCGTTGTTCAGGAAGGGCGTCACCGCCATCGAAGCCAGCAGGACGCCTGCGACCGCCACCACGCCCGGCAAACCGTTGAATACATTGCGCAGCAGGCCGGCGATCAGGTCCGATCCGCCCGTCTGCTGAATGGCGTCCGACACCGGGATCAGGGCGGCGATCAGGACTAACAGCGGCCCGTCCAACGCGGCATAGGCCTCGCGCATCTTCAAGCCCCCCAGCGCCACGATCACCACCGCCGCGCCAAAGAAAGCGACCGCGACCGGCGCGACGCCCAGGCCGACCAGGATCATGGCGGCGGCCAGAACGGCGGCGGGCAGGAATCGTTTCTTGCTGCTGCCCAGCCGCACTTCCCGCTCAGCCAGCGGCAACAAATCCAGCGCCTTCAGCGCCGTGGGCAGGCTCTGTTCGGCGCCTTGCAGCAGGACGATGTCGCCGGGCGCCAGTTTCGCGGTGCGCAAATGTTGGGTCAGTTCGTAGCCGCTGCGAGACACCCCCAGCAGATTGATGCCGTGTTTGCCGTAAAGATCGGACTGTTTGACCGACTGACCCTGCAGCGCCGAGTTCCGACCGATGACCGCCTCAATCACGGCGATCTCCTCGGACGGGCTGTCCATGGCGATGGGCCGATCCTCGCGGATCAGCTTGAGGCGTGAGCGGCCGATAAAGGATTCCAGGGCCTGCTGTTCGCCTTCCACCAGCAGCACGTCACCCGGCTTGACCACGACATTGCCGCGCGGGTTGGCCCTGCGCTTGCCACCGCGGATCAGGGCCATGATCCGAACGTCCCCCTGGCCGCAGTCCCCCAGCGCGGACACGGTCATGGACCCCGCGGCCCAATCGTCCGGCGCGCTGACCTCGGTGGCATAGGCGTTGGCGGCCAAGGCGGCGTTCATCTGTGTCGCGCCCTGTCGGTCCTTCGGCAATATCCGATAGCCGATAGCCAGGAAGGCCAGGGCCATGGCGGTGATCGCCAGACCGACCGGCGCAAAGTCATACATCCCGAACGGCTGGCCCACGATCTCCTGACGAACCTCGGCGACGATGATGTTGGGCGCCGTCCCGACCAGGGTGACCATGCCCCCAGCCATCGCCCCGAACGCCATGGGCATCAGCAGGCGCGACGGCGCAGAGCCCGTGCGACGCGCGACCTGCAACGCCACCGGCATCATGATCGCCAGCGCGCCGACGTTCTTGGTCGCCATGGACAGGACGGTCACGGCGGCGGTCAGAACCGGGACCTGGCTACGCTCGGTCTTCAGCAGAGGCAGGATGCGCCGCATCGCCAGTTCCACGATCCCCGACCGCGCGAAGGCGGCCGAAACGATCAGGGCGCAAGCGATGATGACGGTGACGTCGTTCTTGAAGCCGTCAAAGGCGGCCTCGGCCGGGATGATCCCCAACGCCAAGCCGACGACCAGGGCGACCACCGCCACCAGATCGAATCTGAACCGCCCCCAGATGAAGGCCCCGATGGTCAGGGCGATCAATGCGAACGCCAGTCCCTGTTGCAATGTCACGCGTCGCAGCCCCTCGATCTCGCCGGCTAAACGCCGTCCCAGGACAATCGATGCAAGGGCGCCGCCTTTGTCGAGCGGGCGTCCGCTGTGGGGATGCCTTCCGCCTTGATCAACTCTAGTCGGTGATCGGCTTGGTCAGGTCGAACTCGACGCGGAAGTGCCGATTGGAACGGCGCAGTTCATAGGCGAACATCCGGTCGGGATGGACCTCCATCGCCCAGACATTGGTGGTCGAGACCGCCGCATCGTTGGCGTTGAACAGGGCTATCGATTCGGCGTCGACGGGGAATTCCTGCCGCTCGGCCGTGCCCGCGCTGGCCGTATCGCCGCCGTACCAGTGCAGGACGTCGGTCGTGCCGTCCTCATGCCGGTGGTCGTGTTTCAGCCGCAGGCCCGTTTCGGTCTTGGTCACGACCCAGGTGCGCGAACGGTCCTCGCCCACGGCGAAGGGAATGTGCACCTCGTCCGCCGAACAGCCGCGGACGTGCATGATCAGCCGCTCGCTGGCGAACGTGGCGTCGGCGGCGTCGGTCGTGACGACCCGGCCTTCGAATCGCTGGCCGCACAAGGCGTTCAGACGCGCCAGGAATGCGTCCTGCCCCGGAGCGGGAGAAGCCTCCGCGACGCTGACGGACGACAGGGAAACCAGGGCCGCAGCGGCCAGCAAGGATGCGATTTTCATACGGTCACACTATATGTGCATCCGACCGCATCAACGTGGCATCGCGCCCGTTGACTTTGGGGCGATCCTGAGTATGTTCCGCGCCTCTTATTTTAAGCGGCTTTCGCCGTCGCAGAGGTAATTCCGATGGCCAAACCGGCTTCCATCAAGATCCGCCTGAACTCCACGGCCGACACCGGCTTCTTCTATGTCACCAAGAAGAACGCCCGCACCATGACCGAGAAAATGGTCGTCAAGAAGTACGACCCCGTCGTGCGCAAGCACGTCGAGTTCAAGGAAGGCAAGATCAAGTAAGCACTTGATCGGCTGAGAAATTGAAAACGCCCGGCTGGTCTCCAGCCGGGCGTTTTTCGTTCTGTCCGTCATCGTCATCCTCGGGCTTGACCCGAGGACCGGAGGTTCTGCCGCATTGCGCTTGAGGCGACGCACAGCCCGATCAGCGCCCGGTCCTCGGGTCAAGCCCGAGGATGACGGGGCCTAAACTTAAGCCGCCTTGGCGATGACCTTGTTGCGGCCGGCGGCCTTGGCCTCATAGACGCCCTCGTCGGCGCGTTTCAGCAAGCCCTCGGGCGTGTCGCCGTCACCGGTCGTGGCGGCCACGCCGATCGAGATGGTGATGGTGATCTGTTCCTTGCCGCCCATGACCCGGAACGGGGCGGAGGCGACATCGCGGCGTATCCGTTCGGCGACGCGGCCGGCGTCTTCCAGGCTGGCGCCCGGCATGACGACCACAAACTCTTCCCCGCCCATCCGGCACGGCAGGTCCACGGCGCGGACATTGGTGGCCAAGCGCACGGCGAACTCGACCAGAACCTCGTCCCCGGCGTCGTGGCCAAAGCTGTCGTTGACGGACTTGAAGTGGTCGATGTCCAGCACCAGCGCCGCGACCTGGGACCCGCCCTGGGCGGCGCGCCCGACCAAGGCCTGTAGCTGACCGGTCATGTAGCGACGATTGTGCAGGCCGGTCAGAGCATCGGTGACAGCCATCTCCATGCTGCTGTCCAGCTTCTGGCGCAGGAAGTCGGTGTAGCGTTTGCGTCGGATCTGGGTGCGGACCCGCGCCGACAGCTCCTCGGTGTCGATAGGACGCGGCAGGATGTCGGCGGCGCCCAGTTCCAGCGCCTTGACCATGCGCGGCCGCTCGACCGGCTCCACCACCGCCAGGATCGGCGCACGGCGCGCATCGCCCGACTTGGCCTGGGCTACGATCCGCAGGCCGTCGAAGCTGGCGGCGGCGACATTGACGATGATCAGGTCTAGCGCGCCCTTGGCCGCGACCAGCGCCGCCTCGGGATCGGATTCGATGGTGACGCGGTGCTCGCCGCTCAGCTCGGCCGCTATCTTCTCGGCCTGGCGCAGGTCGTCATCGACGATCAGCACCCGCCCGCCTTCGCTACGCAGCCGCGCGGCGCCGTCCGAATCGACGCCCAGACGGCGACCGCTTTCCTCGCGCTCGCGCAGTTCGTCCATGACGTGCTTCAGCCGGGTCAGCGACTTGACCCGCGCGAACAGGATCACGTCGTCGATGGGCTTGGTCAGGAAGTCGTCGGCGCCGGCTTCCAGCCCCCGGATGCGATCCTGGCGACCGTCCAGCGCGGTGACCAGCACGACGGGGATATGGCGCGTCTCGGCCTGAGCCTTCAGCCGGCGACAGGTCTCGAACCCGTCCATGCCGGGCATCATGACGTCCAGCAGGATCAGGTCCGGCTGATGCTCGGCGGCGATGGTCAGGGCCGACGCGCCGTCGTTGCAGCTCAGGACGTCGTAATATTCGATGGTCAGCTTGGCTTCGAGCAGGCGGACGTTCACGTCCACATCGTCGACGACGAGGATTCGGGCGCTCATCCGAGGTGCTGCCGGATGGTTTCGAGGAAATGCATCACCGAGATGGGCTTGGAGATATAGGCCTCGCACCCGCCCTGACGGATCCGCTCCTCGTCGCCCTTCATGGCGAAGGCGGTCACGGCGATGACGGGGATATGGCTCAGCTCCTCGTCGTCCTTCAGCCACTTCGTGACTTCAAGACCCGAAATTTCCGGCAGCTGAATATCCATCAGGATCAGATCGGGAAGATGGGCGCGCGCCAGGGCCAACGCCTGCAGGCCCTCGCGGGTCTGCAGCGTCTCGTAGCCCTGGGAATCGAGCAGATCATGAAAAAGCTTCATGTTCAGCTCGTTATCCTCGACGATGAGGACTTTCTTGGACATCATCACCTGACCTGCGCGCCCCTCGAACGCGGGACGCCTCGTTGGTCGCATTCGTAGGCGAGCAGTCTTAAGTTGGGGTGAAGCCAACCTTACGGAGACCTTAAGCGTGGCCATCAAGGCCATCTGTCGCGACTGCCTGTGGACCGGCGAAGATCCCGCCGGGCCGCACGAGAACCGCTGTCCGGCGTGCGGATCGCGTCGCGTGGTCGCAGATGCCGAACTGGACCAGCTGTCCATCGCCCACATGGACTGCGACGCCTTCTACGCCTCGGTGGAGAAGCGCGACCGGCCGGAGCTGCGCGACAAGCCGGTCATCGTCGGCGGCGGCAAGCGCGGGGTCGTCTCCACCGCCTGCTATGTCGCGCGCCAGTACGGCGTCGGGTCCGCCATGCCGATGTTCAAGGCGCTGAAGGCCTGTCCCGAGGCGGTGGTCATCAAGCCCGACTTCACCAAATACGTCTTCGAATCGCAGCGCATCCTGGGCGCGCTGGGTCGGCTGACGCCCTTGATCCAGCCCCTGTCGCTGGACGAGGCCTGGGTCGATCTGTCGGGCACCGAACGACTGAACGGCGGTCCCCCGGCGTTTCAGTTGATCCGTTTTCAAAAGCAGATCGAGGAGGAGACCGGCCTGACGGTCTCCATCGGCCTGGCGCCCAACCGTTTCCTGGCCAAGATGGCGTCGGAGATGGACAAGCCGCGCGGCTTCTCCGTTGTCGGCGCCGCCAACGCCCAGGCCCTGCTGGCGCCGCGTCTCGTCACTACCCTGCCCGGCGTCGGCCCGGTGTTCGGCAAGGCGCTGCGCAGCGATGGCTATTCGACCATCGGCGATCTGGCCCGCGCGGACGTGCGCGATCTGGTCAAACGCTATGGCGAGTCGGGCCTGCGCCTGTACGACCTGGCCCACGCCCGCGACGCCCGCGCCGTGAACCCCGAACGCGACCGCAAGGGAATGAGCGCCGAAACCACCTTCAACGAAGACCTGACTTCGGCCGAGGCGCTGGAGGCCGAGCTGTGGCCTCTGTGCGAGAAGCTCGCGTCCAAGGCCCGGCGCGACGGCGTCGCCAGCCGTGTGCTGGTGCTGAAACTGCGCCGCACCGACTTCAAGATCATCACCCGCCGCATCACCCTGCCCGACCCGGTCCAGACGGCGCGCGCCCTGTTCGCCGCCGGGCGGGATCTGCTGAAGCCGGAATTGGGCCAGTCCTATCGCCTGATCGGCATCGGAATGGCCGACGTCCAAGACGCCGAGGACGCGCCCGTCGGCCTGTTCCAGACCCCCGAGACCCGCACCCTGAAGACGGAACGCGCCATCGACAAGCTGCGCGAAAAGTTCGGCAAGGACGCCGTGGTGGCGGGGCGTGCACTGAAGGGGTGATGTGATCCCCACCCGTCATCCTCGGGCTTGACCCGAGGACCGGATTTTCCCCCGCGTTGCGCAATAAGTGACGCACAGTCCGACTAACGCCAGATCCTCGGGTCAAGCCCGAGGATGACGGAGGGAGTGACGGAAAGAACGTGCACATCCTCTCGCCATCCGCTCAAATGCCGCCATGGACCTCGCCAAACGCGCCTATGACCACGGCTTTCGCCTGGACCCGATCGTCCGCAGCCTGCTGGATACGGATTTCTACAAGCTGCTGATGCTGCAGATGATCTGGCGCGAACATCGCGACGTGCCCGTCGTCTTTCAGGTCATCAACCGCACGAAATCCGTCCGCCTGGCAGACGAGATCGACATCGACGCCCTGCGCGAACAGCTGGATCACGCCCGCACCCTGCGCTTCACCAACAAGGAACTGGTCTGGCTGTCGGGCAACAGCTTCTATGGCGTGAAGCAGATCTTCTCGCCCGACTTCATCGCTTGGCTGACCGACTACCGCCTGCCGGACTACGATCTGTCGGGTCAGGACGGACAATATGTGCTGACCTTCTCGGGCGGCTGGGCCGAGGTGACGCTGTGGGAAATCCCGGCGCTGGCCATCCTGAACGAGCTGCGCTGCCGTGTCGGCATGCGCCGGCTGGGCCGGTTCGAGCTGGACATCCTGTATTCGCGCGCCAAGACTCGGCTGTGGTCCAAGGTCGAGCGGTTGCGCGCCTTGCCTGATCTGGCGCTGTCGGATTTCGGCACGCGGCGACGGCATGGCTTCCTGTGGCAGCGCTGGTGCATCCAGGCGCTGAAGGAAGGGCTGGGATCGTCCTTCATCGGCACGTCCAATGTCCTGCACGCCATGGAGAACGACCTGGAGGCCATCGGCACCAACGGGCACGAACTGCCGATGGTGATGGCGGCCCTGGCGCCCGACGACGTGGTGCTGGCCCAGGTTCCCTATGACGTTCTGGACGAGTGGCGCAGGCATTATGCGGGCAATCTGCTGATCGTCCTGCCCGACGCCTTCGGCACCGAGGCGTTTCTGGAACAGGCGCCTGATTGGGTGGCGGACTGGACCGGATTCCGGCCCGACTCGGCCCCGCCCATTCCGGCCGGAGACCGCTTGATCGACTGGTGGCGGGCGCATGGGCGCGATCCGAACGAGAAGCTTCTGATCTTCTCGGATGGCATGGACATCGACGGGATCGAGGCGACCCACGCCCATTTCCACGGCCGGGCGCGGCTCAGCTTCGGCTGGGGCACAAACCTGACCAACGATTTCCGCGACTGCTCGCCCGCCTTCGCGCCCGAGCTGGAGCCGATCTCCCTGGTCTGCAAGGTGGTCGAGGCCGGGGGGCGGCCCGCGATCAAGCTGTCGGACAATCCGGAAAAGGCCGTCGGCGACCCGGCCGAGATCGAACGCTATCGCCGGGTGTTCGGCGTGCGCGGCCTGACCGCCCAGCCCGTCACGGTTTGAAACGCGACCTTAAGCCCGTTCGGTCATAAGGGTGGGATGAACGCCTTTCTCGACAAGATGCGCCGTCGCGCCGGCCGCTATCTCGATGTCCGTCCCGCCACGGTCCAGCACGCGCGCGGTGTCCTCAGCCTGTCGTTCGACGACATCCCGGCATCGGCGTGGACCGAGGCCGGACCGATCCTGGCCCAACACGGCGTCAAGGCGACATACTATGTCTGCGGCGGCCTGGCGGGCGGCCGCAATCTGGACCTGCCGCAGTTCGAGGTGGAGCATCTGCAGGCGCTGCATGAGACCGGGCACGAAGTCGGATGCCACACCTATGAGCATGTCTCGACCCTGACCCTGTCGCCCGCAGAGCTGGACGCCAGTCTGGCCCGCAACGCCGCCTGGGTGGCCGAGCGGTTGGACGGCTATCAAATGCAAACCTTCGCCTATCCATTCGGCGACTGCGCCCTGGGGTCCAAGGCGATCATCGACAAACGTTTCCTGTGCGGGCGTGGCGTGCGCGACGGGATCAACGCCGGTCGCACCGACCGCAACCTGCTGCAAGCCATCGGCCTGGAGAGCCGTCGCTTGCCCGGCTATGATCTGGAGGCGCTGGTGGCGGAGACGGCGGCGTCCAGGGGTTGGCTGATCGCCTATGGCCACGACGTCAGCGACACCCCGACGCCGTATGGCTGCCGTCCCGAGGACATCGACCGGTTGATCCGCTTGGCGAAGGCGGCCGATCTGGACATCCAGCCGGTCGCGGCGGCGTGGCGGGTGGCGACGGCCTGAACTCGTTAACGATCGTCATCCTAGGCCTTGTGCCTAGGATCCATACGCTCGGTGTCAGCCGCTCAATGACCGACGTCTAACACCCTCAGTAAACGGTGAAGCCTGAGTCTATGGATCCTAGGCACAAGGCCTAGGATGACGAATCAGGGAGTGGGGTTGCCGCCTTGCGCCGATCCGCCCAGGCGATCAGTTCCTTGCGAGGCCAGATCATCAGCCACGACCGGGCGGTGTATTCCCCGCTGTCGATCAGCGCCTTCCTGGACGCCGAGGCCGTCGCCGCCCGTTCGGTATGGATGGGCGCCGGGCCCTGGTGGACCATGAAGGCGCCGCCGTTCAGCGGGTTGAGCCGCAGGTGCGCCAGGCGCGGGCTGATCTCGGTCAGGGGCGGGTCATAGAACCAGCTGGAGCCGATCATGCCCGCCAGTTCCGGCCGGGCGCGGCACAGCTCCGCCGCCGTCGCCCAGGCCTCGTTCCAGCCGTCCTCGTTGAAGCCGCGCAGCCAGCGGCTTTCGGTGTGCACCTCCAGCCACGGCTCGCGCTTGGCGCCCGCCGCCAGATAGCGAAACAAGGGTTTGATGCCCCAGCCGTCGCGGACGTGCTTGACGATCTGGCCCGGTCCGACCGGCGAACTCAGATCGATCACCTGGCTCTTGGCGCCCGGCACGCTGAGCGCCAGCGTGAAGCGCACGTCCTTGGACCAGTGGTCGAAGACATAGTCGCCCTCGGCCTTGCCCAGAAACGCCGCCAGCTGTTCGATCCAGTAGGGATAGAGGGCCCTGACCTCGGCCGGCAAGCGCATCGCCGCCGCACGATCGGGCAGTTGCAGCGCCCAGGCCGCGACCAGACCCCGCCGCACATCGTCCGATGCGTCCGCGCCCAACAGGGCGTCCACCGCCTTGGCCGACATTTCGAAATCCCAGTGCGGCGCGGCCTCGGCGGCCTTTTGCGCGGCCGGTCCGGCGGCGGCGTCGACGCGCGCCCGGTCGTCGGGGGACAGTCGCGCCAGCACGGCATGGAAGGCGGCGACGTCGGGGGTCAGGTGCATATCCATGCTCGGCACAATGACACGGCGCGGTTGGCGAACCTTTAAAGCCGCGCGACGGACGTGACGCCGCTCTTGCCGCGCGCTAAACCGCGCCCAGATAAACAGGAGCCCCCATGAGCATCGAAGCCCGCATCGCCGAACTCGGCCTCACCCTGCCGGAACCCGCCAAGCCGGTGGCCAGCTATGTCTCCTATGTCCGCTCGGGCAATCAGGTCACCATCTCGGGCCAGCTGTCGAACGACGCCTCGGGCGGGATCAAGGGCACGGTCGGCGTGGACGTGACGCCGGAACAGGCCACGGAGGCGGCCCGCCTGTGCGGCCTCAACCTGATCGCCCAGATCAAGGCCGCCTGCGACGGCGATCTGGACCGGGTGGTCCGCATCGTCAAACTGGGCGGTTTCGTTCAGGCCGGTCCTGACTTCGTCGCCATTCCCGCCGTGATCAACGGCTGTTCGGACATGATGGTCGAGGTCTTCGGCGACGCGGGCAAGCACGCCCGTTCGGCCGTAGGCGTCTACAAGCTGCCACTCGGCTTCGCCGTCGAGATCGATGCGATCGTGGAGATCCGCTGATCTTTCAGATCTCGGTTCACGAAGGGATCGCCGACATCGGCCGCGAGGCCTGGGATGCGTGCGCGCTTTCCACCGGCGATCCCTTTGTCTCCTATGACTTCCTGCACGCCTGCGAGGCCTCAGGCAGCGCCGCGCCGAGGCAGGGCTGGGCCCCGCGTCATCTGGCCCTGAGGGGTGAAGACAACGCCGTGCTCGGCGTCATGCCCCTCTATCTGAAGGGCAACAGCCAGGGCGAATACGTCTTCGACCACAGCTGGGCCGACGCCTATGAGCGGGCGGGCGGACGCTATTATCCCAAGCTGCTGGGCGCCGTGCCCTTCACGCCGGCGACCGGGCCGCGCTTCCTGAACCATCCCGAAACCGACGCCGCTACCGTGCGTCGGGCCCTGATCCAGGGGGCGGTGACATTGGTCGAGCGGCTGGGCGTCTCGTCCCTGCACGTCAACTTCCCGACCGAGCCGGAATGGTGGGCCATGGCCGAGGCGGGCCTGCTGCCGCGCCAGGACATTCAGTTCATCTGGCGCAACAACGGCTATCGGACCTTCGACGACTTCCTCGCCGCCCTGTCGGCCAACCGCCGCAAGACCATCAAGCGCGAACGCCGCGACGCCCAGGCCGATCTCGATATCCGCGTCCTGACCGGCGCCGACATCACAGAGGCCCACTGGGACGCCTTCTTCGCCTTCTATATGGACACCGGCTCGCGCAAATGGGGCCAGCCCTATCTGACGCGCGACTTCTTCAGCCGCGTCGGCGCCACCATGGCCGACCGGATCGCCCTGGTCATGGCGTTTCGAGACCAGACGCCCATCGCCGGCGCGCTGAACTTCATCGGCCGCGACGCCCTGTACGGCCGCCAGTGGGGCACGCTGGAAGACGTGCCCTTCCTGCATTTCGAGCTCTGCTACTATCAGGCCATCGAGTTCGCGATCTCGCGGGGCTTGTCCCGCGTCGAGGCCGGCGCCCAAGGCGACCATAAGATCGCGCGCGGCTACCTGCCCTCCCCCGTCTATTCCGCCCACTTCATCGCCGACTCCGCCCTGCGCGATCCCGTCGCCCGCTATCTGGACGGCGAACGCCCGGCGATGCAGGCCGAGATGGCGGCGATGACCGAGGAACTGTCGCCCTACAAGGTGACATAGAAAAAGGCCCGGCTGTTTCCAGCCGGGCCTTCCGCCTTCAACCTTTCGAGGATCAGGCCGTCTCTTCTTCCTCGGCCTTCGCGGGCGCGTTGGCGCTGGCGATGTCGAAGTCGATCTTGCCGTCCTTTAGCTGGACCTTGACGTGTCCGCCGCGCGTCAGACGCCCGAACAGGATGTCGTCGGCCAGCGGCTTCTTGATCGAGTCCTGGATGACCCGCGCCAGCGGACGCGCGCCGTACAGTTCGTCGAAGCCGTTCTTGGCCAGCCAGTCGGCGGCTTCGTCGGTCAGTTCGATGGTGATGTTGCGATCCGCCAGCTGGGCTTCCAGCTGAAGGATGAACTTGGTCACCACCGAGCGGATCGTGTCGGCCTGCAGGGGCTTGAAGGCCACGATGGCGTCTAGGCGGTTACGGAACTCCGGCGCGAACAGGCGCTGGATGGCCTTGTCGTCTTCCCCCTCGACCTTGCCCCGGCCGAAGCCGATGGAGGCGCGGGCGTTGTCGGCGGCCCCGGCGTTGGTGGTCATGATCAGGATGACGTTCCTGAAGTCCACCTTCTTGCCAACCGCGTCGGTCAGCATGCCGTTGTCCATCACCTGCAACAGGATGTTGTAGACGTCCGGATGCGCCTTCTCGATCTCGTCCAGCAGCACCACCGAGTGCGGATGCTGATCCACGGCGTCGGTCAGAAGCCCGCCCTGGTCATGGCCAACGTAGCCGGGAGGCGCCCCAATCAGGCGGCTGACGGTGTGGCGCTCCATGTATTCCGACATGTCGAACCGCTGCATCTCGATGCCCAGGGTGGCAGCGAGTTGCTTGGCCACCTCGGTCTTGCCAACACCAGTCGGACCGCTGAACAGGAAGCTGCCAATGGGCTTGTTCGGATCGCGAAGACCCGCCCGCGCCAGCTTCATCGCGGCCGAGACCTGTTCGATGGCCTGCTCCTGGCCGAAGACAGCGCGTTTCAGATCGATCTCAAGTTCGCGCAGGCTCTCGGTGTCGGACTTGGACACCGACTTGGCCGGGATGCGGGCCATCTTGGCGATGACGGCCTCGACCTCCTTCTGGCCGATGACCTTCTTGCGCTTGGACTCGACCAACAGCATCTGGCCGGCGCCCGCCTCGTCGATCACGTCGATTGCCTTGTCCGGCAGTTTGCGGTCGGTCATGTAGCGAGCCGACAGCTCGACCGCCGTGCGGATGGCGCTGTCGGTGTAGCGGACCTTGTGGTGCTGCTCATAGTAGGTCTTCAGACCCTTCAGGATCTTCACCGTGTCCTCGACCGTCGGCTCGTTGACGTCGATCTTCTGGAAGCGACGCACCAGCGCGCGGTCCTTCTCGAAGTGCTGGCGATATTCCTTGTAGGTCGTCGATCCCATGCAGCGCAGCGAACCCGACGCGAGGGCCGGCTTCAGCAGGTTGGAGGCGTCCATGGCTCCGCCCGAGGTCGCGCCGGCGCCGATCACCGTGTGGATTTCGTCGATGAAGAGCACGGCGTTCTCGTGGTTCTCCAGCTCCTTGACCACCTGTTTCAGGCGTTCCTCGAAGTCGCCGCGATAGCGGGTGCCGGCCAGCAGCGCGCCCATGTCGAGCGAATAGATGGTGGCGTCCTTGAGGACGTCGGGCACCTCGCCATTGACGATCTTGCGGGCCAGACCTTCGGCGATGGCGGTCTTGCCGACGCCGGGATCACCAACCAGCAGCGGGTTGTTCTTGGTCCGGCGGCACAGGATCTGGATCGAGCGATCCACCTCGGCCTGGCGACCGATCAGCGGATCGACCTTGCCTTGGCGCGACTTCTCGTTGAGGTCGACGCAATAGGCTTCCAGCGCCTCGCCGCCCGACTTGACGGCCGAGGCGTCCTCGGTCTCTTCGGGCGAAGAGCCCTTGGCGGGACGGGCCTCCGTGGCGCCCGCCTTTTTGGCGATGCCATGAGCGATGAAGTTGACCGCGTCATACCGCGTCATGTCCTGCTCTTGCAGGAAATAGGCGGCGTGGCTCTCGCGCTCGGAGAAGATTGCGACCAGCACGTTTGCGCCGGACACTTCCTCGCGGCCGGAAGATTGAACGTGGATCACCGCGCGCTGGATCACGCGCTGGAAGCCGGCGGTCGGCTTGGCGTCCTCGCCATCGGCCGTGGCCAGGGCGGCGAGATCGTTGTCGACATAAAGCGTCAGCGCCGCCTTCAAGGCCGTCAGATCGACGTTGCAGGCCTGCATGACGCCGGTCGCATCGGGGTCGTCGATCAGCGCGAGCAGCAGGTGCTCCAGCGTCGCATATTCGTGCCTACGCGCATTGGCGTATCCCACCGCGCGGTGCAGAGTTTCTTCGAGAGGACGGGAAAATGAAGGCATCGGGAGGTTCCTCTCAGTCCTTTTCCATCGTGCATTGCAGAGGGTGCTGGTGGCGACGCGCGGTCTCGATGACCTGCGCGACCTTTGTCTCGGCGACCTCGTAGGTGAAGACGCCGCAGACGCCCACGCCATGCTGATGCACATGCAACATGATGCGGGTGGCCTCTTCGCGGCTCTTCTGGAAGAACCGCTCCAGCACATAGACGACGAATTCCATCGGCGAATAATCGTCGTTCAGGATCAGCACCCGATACAGCGAGGGCTTCTGAAGCTTCGGCTTTGTTTCGGTGACGGTGGCGGTATCTTGACCGCCACCGCTATCACCGGGCCTTTGTATGGGCATTCGTATTCCGTAATCGGGGAGTCGTCTTGTCTCCAACAGATAGGGAATGATGGCGTGAATTGAAGCCGCGTCCAGTCACGGATTGCGTGAAGTGCAAACGACGGATCCAAAACGAAAAAAGCCCCGGAGCGAACTCCGGGGCCTTATCGATCCTCAAGACGGCTCGCTGTTTAGCGAGCGGCCTGGAAGTTTTCGACCGAGGCGGTGACGCGCTCGTTGATCGGCTTGATGCTGTCCTTGACCGTGGCGGTGACGATCTCGTTCGTCTTGGTCAGTTCGGCGACGTAGCGCTCCATGGACTTCTTGGCCCAGGCGGTTTGCAGCTCGAAGAACTCCTGCACCGAACGAGCGGTCGACAGTTCCTTGGAGGCGGCGACGCCTTCTTCCCAGGACGACTTGGCGAAGCCGAGCGCCTGTTGCGACAGGGCTTCGGCGCCCTTCTGGGCGACAGTGGCCGACTCGACCATGGCGTCCAGGTTCTTCTTGCTGTGAGCGTTCAGCTCGGCCAGCGAGGCGGTCGACTTCTCGATGCCTTCGCGGAAAGCCTGCGTGCCGGCGGCCTGCATGGTCTCGGCCTGAGCCTTGACCTTGGCGCCGGCCGAAGCGGCAGCGCCGGTGACTTGATCGGCGGTCTTCTTCACGGTTTCGGTAGCGTCGGCCATGGTCGTCTCTCCGATAAATGTTGCCCGCGGGGACGGGCGCTGGGCGAAAATGTTCAGGCGAGGATGATCCTCGCAGGCCCCCTATATGCTGCAAGTGCGAAGGTTTTTCAAGCTTATTGTGCAATGCAGCATATTATCGGTGATAACCTTGGTTGGCGGTTCAAATTCCCGTTGACGAGCGGTTAACCACCACGAAACCCGTGCTTCCTATGCTAACCCTTCCATCGCGTCGGCCGGGGGGCCTGTCGCGCCCTGCTCACTGAGGGTTGTACACCCATGATTGCTTTTCTCCGCCGTGGCCTGTTCGCCGTTCTCGCGCTTTCGCTGGTCCTGGGCGCGAACGTCAGACCGATTGAGGCCCAATCCCAGGAGAACAGTCGCTATGCCGCCATCGTCATAGACGCCGCGACCGGCGAGGTTCTGTTCGCGCGCAATGCCGACAGCCGCCGCTATCCGGCGTCCCTGACCAAGATGATGACCCTGTATCTGACGTTTGAGGCCCTTTCTCAGGGCAAGGCGAACGTGAACGACGTGCTGACGATCTCGCCGCGCGCCGCCTCGCAGCCGCCGTCGAAACTGGGCCTCGCCGCGGGCCAGACCATCACTCTGGACGACGCCATGCGCGCCACGGCCGTCCGATCCGCCAACGACATGGCCCTGGCCATTGGCGAGCATATCGGCGGTTCGGAAGCCCGCTTCACCAACATGATGACGTTGAAGGCGGAACAGCTGGGCATGAGCCAGACCCGCTATTACACCGCCAACGGCCTGCCCGACGCGCGCCAGCTGACCTCGGCGCGGGACCAGGCCATCCTGGCGCGCGCCATCATGCGAGATTTTCCACAATATTACAGCTACTTCGGTCTGCACGACTGGGCCTATAACGGGCGCAACTATCGCAACACCAACGGCCTGCTGCCCACCGGGCGCGGCTATGACGGCATGAAGACCGGATACACCAACGCGTCGGGCTACAACCTCGCCGCCTCGGCGGTGCGTGACGGGCGTCGGCTGATCACCGTCGTGCTGGGCGGCCGCTCGACCGCCAGCCGCAACGCCCATGTCGCCGAACTGATGGACACCGGTTTCGAGGTCGAACGCCGTCGCTCCCAAGGCGAGCGGATCCAGGTGGCCCAGACCTTCTTCGAACAGCGCGGCTTCGGCGTGGGCGGTGTATCGGCCGACGCCCCGATCGCCTACGCCTCGGTCAATGACGACGAAGACGGCATCGGCGCCGAATCCACCACCGCCGTCGCCTATACGGCGGCCCCTCCACCCGCAGCCCTGCCGGCCCGCGTCGCCCCCGCCCCGTCGGAACGCGCCGCCAACCAGCGCGCCGCCGCGACCGCCCAGGCCATCGGCCAGGCCGCAGCCTCGTCATCCAATAACCGCGCCCCCCACAACGTCACCGCCTCGCTGAATGGCGCGCCATCCAGCGCAGCCGTCGCGCCCTCGACCACGCCGCGTCGGGCGACCCCGCCCCCGGCGCGAGAGCCGGCCCGCGCCGCCGCCCGCACGCCCGCCGGACGCTGGGCCGTTCAGGTCGGCGCCTTCCGCGAGGAGAAGGTCGCCAACGACTGGCTGGCCGAGGTCAACCGTCGTTTCCGCACCCAGTTCGCCACCGCCGAGCGCAACGTTCAGACGGCCGGCGACTGGTATCGCTCGCGCTTCGTCGGCCTGACTGAAGCGGGGGCCAAGACCGCCTGCGAGGCCCTGGCTGAACGCCGTGTCACCTGCATGGTCATCGGCCCCGACTGAGGCGCTCAGGAGTGAGAACGAATGTTCTTGCTTTGTTCTGAATGATGTCGCATCGTCCTTCCCATGGAAACCGCCAAGGGAAGAGGCGCGCGTTCGAATGCCACCGGCCGCTACGAGCCTGAACAGCATCAGTCGTTCGACGACGGCTGGACACGCGACGACGCCGAGGCCGCGCCGCTGCGCACCACCCTCACCCCGGAGCATGCCCGCACCATCATCGCCCGGAACGACAGCCCGGACATCGGATTCGACCGCTCCATCAACCCTTACAAAGGTTGCGAACATGGCTGCATCTACTGTTACGCCCGTCCGTCCCATGCCTGGATGGGCCTATCCCCGGGCCTGGATTTCGAGAGCCGGATCTTCTTCAAGCCCCAGGCCGCAAGTCTGCTGGAACAGGCGTTCCTCGCACCCCGATACCGGTGCAAACGCATCCACATAGGCGGCAACACCGACCCCTATCAGCCGGTGGAGCGCGATCTGAAGTCGACGCGCTCGATCCTGGAGGTCATGCAGCGGTTCAACCACCCCTTCAGCATCATCACCAAGTCAGTGTTGATCGGGCGCGATGCCGACATCCTGGGTCCCATGGGCAAGGCGGGTCTGGCCTCGGCCTTCGTCTCCATCACTACGCTGGATCGCGGTCTGGCCCGCGCGATGGAGCCCCGCGCCTCGACCCCGGCGAAACGGCTAGAGGCCATCAGCCGCTTGGCGGATGCGGGCTGTCCCGTCGGTGTCGGGTTCGCGCCCGTCATCCCCGGCCTGAACGACCACGAACTGGAATCGATTTTGGAGGCGGCGGCCAAGGCTGGGGCGACACGGGCCATGTACGTCACCCTGCGCCTGCCGCTGGAGATCAAGGATCTGTTTCGCGAATGGCTGGCTGACGCCCGGCCGGACCGCGCCGCTCGCGTCATGTCCCTGATTCGCCAGACGCGCGGCGGCAAGGATTACGACGCCGACTGGTCCCAGCGCATGAAGGGAACCGGCCCTGTGGCCGAACTGATTGGCGCGCGGTTCAAGGCCGCCGTCAAACGCTATGGTCTCGATACGCCGCACCGCCTGCTGGATGAGACACAGTTCCGCGTGCCGGCCGACGCCCGGCCGCAGCTTGAGCTGTTTGGTTGATCAGTCGTCCGCCGCCGACGGATCGATGGCGCGGGTAACCAGGTCGCGCCAGGTCGGATCGGTATCGTCCACCAGATCGACATCCTCCATCAGGGCCACCGCCCCCTCCCCGTCCGGCAGGATCAGGCCAAGGATCTCCATCTCTTCGCCGTCTGGGCCGAGGTGGCTTTCGGCTTGCACCGCCACAGCTGCCTGCTCGCCATCCTCCTCCCACCAGATCACAGGTTGGGGCAGGTCCATGACGATGGGCCGGGGATCGTCCGTCTCCCCCAGGGCGAAGACCGCGCGGCGCGCCTGAACGTCGTCCAGCGTGGCGACCGCGCCGACGAACGGCTTCAGCCGCGTCCAGTCCTCGGCGTCGAAACCGCCGCCGTCCTGGTCGGTCTGATCGTCCATGGTCATCGTTTGAAAACTCCCACCAGTTCGACATGCGACGACCACAGGAACTGGTCGATCGGCGTCACCGTCTCCAACCCAAATCCGGCGTCGATCAGAACGCGGGCGTCGCGCGCAAAGGTCTGGGGATTGCACGACACCCCGACCACGACCGAGGCCTTGGTCGCAGCGATCTGAGCCGTCTGGTCGATGGCGCCGGCGCGCGGCGGGTCGAACACGATGGCGTCGCAACCCTTCAGATCATAGGGGTTCAGCGGACGCCGAAACAGATCGCGCGCCTCGGCCGTGATCGCCTTCATCCCCTTGGCCGAACCAACGGCGGCCTTCAGCGCCGCGATACCCGCCTTGGACGCATCCGCCGCGATCACCGGCGCCACGGTCGCCAGGGGGAAGGTGAAAGTCCCCGCGCCGCAGAACAGGTCGGCGATCTTCCTGGATCCCTTCACCGCCGCCATGGCGCGCGCGACCATGGCCTCTTCGGCCTGAGGCACGGCTTGCAGGAAACCGCCGGCCGGCAGGGACACGGTCGCGGGGCCGAACGCCACCATGGGCTGGCGCGCCATGACCAGGGTGTCGCCCGCCAGGCTGAGTCGCGCCAGATCGGCCCGGTGCGCGGCCTGGATCGCCTTCATCTGGGCGTCGGCGGACAGGCCCCCGCCCGAGCGCCGCTCGACCCCCGTCACATCGACGTCCAGTCCCGACAGCGTCCAGGTGACATGCAGCGTGGGCGCGGACTTGGGATGTTCGAAGAAGGCTGCGGCCACCTCGACCAGAGCCGGAATGGCCGCCACGATCCGGGGATCGGCGACCGGACAGGCCAGAACCTCGACCAGCCGCCACGACCGCCGCGCCTTGAACCCCAGCACCATCCGCCCGTCCTGGGTCCGGCGGGCATGCAGCGCCACGCGGCGGCGCGTTCCCGGCGGCGTGGCCACCGTCGCCTCAATCTCGGTCTCGACCCCCTCGCGCGCCAGCGCCAACCGCACCTGCTCGCGCTTCCAGTCCAGATACGGTCCTTCGGACCAGTGTTGCAGCGAACACCCGCCGCAGTCGCCGTATTGCGGCGAAACCGGCGCGATGCGGTCAGGGCTTGGGGTGACGATCTCGACCTGTTCAA
Organism: Brevundimonas sp. AC546; assembly: GCF_979258305.1. Taxonomy (NCBI): domain Bacteria; kingdom Pseudomonadati; phylum Pseudomonadota; class Alphaproteobacteria; order Caulobacterales; family Caulobacteraceae; genus Brevundimonas; species Brevundimonas sp. AC546. The sequence goes on along the minus strand of NZ_OZ409849.1, from coordinate 165,053 downwards.
GCCGGCCGTCCACGATCGCGCCGCGCACCGTCTCGCCCGGCAGAGTCAGGCCGGCGAAGACCGGCCCTGACGGCGTCTGGGCGATGCCGTCGCCCTGGCCGCCGACGCGGTCGATGGTGAAGATGTCCATCGGCGGGCTTCTAGCCGCGCGCCCCGCGTCGCTCAACCCACACGCCGTCTCGCGGATGTGATGGCGGGCCCGCAAAGATGAACGAAGATGAACGCGCCGATCAATTGCCGTTCAGCTTCGCGGTCGTAAATCTCATTGCAACGAGACACGAGGCTTTGCCGTTAACGATTGACGGAAACCGTTCGGTCCTCAGAGGGTTGGAAAAATGCGTCTCACCAAAACATCGCTCGCCGCCGTCGCCGCCCTGGCGCTCGGCGTCACGGCCGCCCCGCTCACGGCGTCGGCGCAAGTCTATTACGGCAACGGCTATAGCCAGAACTACGGCACCGGCTCTTATGCTCCGTCCTACAACTACGGGCGCGGCCAGTCCTATGATCCCTGCTCGCGTGAACGCCAAGGCCGCACCGGCGCCGGCGCTGTGATCGGTGGCGGCGCGGGCGCCGTCATCGGCTCGCAACTGGCCGCACGCGGTCGCCGCACCGAAGGCAGCATCCTGGGCGGCGTGCTCGGCGCCGTGGTCGGTTCGCAGGTCGGTCGTTCCAACTCCGACGCCTGCCGCAGCTATCAGAGCAGCTATGGCCAAAACGGCTACTATGCCCAAGGCTATAGCCAGCCCAGCTACTACGATGATCGCTACACCGGCGATCAGGGCTATCGCTACGACGATTACAGCCGTCGCGACGACTATGCCTATGACCGTGGCGCCTACGACGACCGCTCGCGCCCGGTCGAATCCTATCAGAATTCAGACGGATGCCGTCTGGCCGAAAGCCAGGTCCGTCTGCCCGATGGTCGCACGGACACCCGCTACGTTCGCACCTGCCCCGACCAGTACGGCCGCTATCGCGTCGTCGATTAATTTTCAGCCCCCCTGTCGATCGACGACGTGACGGAGCCGCCGGAGGAGCAATCCTCCGGCGGTTTCTCTTTTTTCTAAGGGGCTATCGGCCTTCGGCCTACTTGAGCCCCGTGTTGGGGCTATCGCGCGTCGCGCGACTTGAGCCGGGTCAGTGGGAATTCTTCGCCCACAGCAGAAACTCGACATTGCCGTCGCCGCCCGTGATCGGGCTTTCGGTCGTCGCCTGCACCGCCCAGCCCAGCGCCTCCAGCCAGTCGCGCACCCGCGACACAGCCGCAGTATGAGCCGCCGCGTCCTTGATCACGCCCTTCTTGCCGCCGCCGGGTCCGTCGGCCTCGAACTGCGGCTTGACCAGGGTGACCAGGTCCGCATCCGGCGCCGCGAGATCGAGCGCTGCGGTCAGAACCTTGACCAGGCTGATGAAACTGGCGTCGCAAACGATCAGCGACGGCGATTGAGGGATCAGATCGGTCGTCAGGTCGCGTGCATCCGTCCGCTCCAGCGACACCACGCGCGGATCCGCCGATACCCGCTCGTGCATCTGGCCGAAACCGACATCGACGGCGAACACCTTCGCCGCACCACGATCCAGCAGCACCTCGGTGAAGCCGCCGGTGGACGCTCCGACATCCAGCGCCACCCGCCCCTCGACCGCCACGGGCCACAGGGTCAGGGCGTGGTCCAGCTTCAGCGCTCCTCGCCCGACCCAGCGGTGGGCGGGTTGGGCGTCAATCGCCGCGTCGTCTGCAAACTGCTCGGACGGCTTCTTCACCACCAGGCCGTTGGCGAGCACCAGCCCCGCCTCGATCGCCGCCCGCGCCTGGGACCGGCTTTCGAACAGGCCGCGCGTCACCAGTAACTGATCGATCCGCGCCTTCATGTCCTTGGATCGAGAGAAGAAGGATTCACAGCGACGCCAGACGCGCCAACGCCGCCTGCAGCTTGACCTTGCCGGCCTCGGCCTCGGCCAGTTTGGCGCGCTGTTCGTCCACGACTTCCGGCGCGGCGCGCGACACGAAGTTGGGGTTGCCCAGCTTCTTGTTCACATGGCCGATGTCGCTGTCGAAGGCGGCGATTTCCCTTTCCAGCCGTGCGCGTTCGGCGGTCAGGTCGATGATGCCGGCCAGCGAAAGCGCGACCGTCGATCCGCCCGAGACGAAGGTCACTGCCCCGGTGGGTGCGGCGTCCGCCGATCCGACCTCGGACACGCGGCCCAGGGTCAGGATCAGGTCGCGGTGGCGTGCGAGCCGTTCAGCCGTGACGGGGTCCGGCGCGACGAAGGCCAGCGGCGGCTTGGCCGACGGCGGCACGTTCATCTCGGCGCGCAGTCCCCGGATCTCGCCGACCAGATCGACCAGCCAGCCGATCTCGGCCTCGGCCGAGGCGTCGATGAAGGCGTCCGGCAGGATCGGCCATTCGGCGCCGATCAGCAGGCTTTCACGCGCGGGGCCTTCCCTGCCCAGTTCGGCCCACAGTTCCTCCGTGATGAAGGGCATGACCGGATGGAGCAGCTTCAAGGTCTGATCCAGCGTCCAGGCGGTCATGGCCCGCGTCTCGGCCTTGGCCGCTTCGTCCGCGCCGTTGAACACCGGCTTGGCCAGTTCCAGATACCAGTCGCAGAAGACGTTCCAGACGAACCGGTACAACGCCCCCGCCGCATCGTCGAACCGCCCACCCTCGATGGCCTCGGACACCGCCCGCTCGGCCTTGGTCAGTTCGCCACGGATCCAGCGGTTGATCGTCTGTTCGACCGCCGCCGGATCGAAGCCCTCGACGCGTTGCACCTCGTTCATCTGGCTGAAGCGGGCGGCGTTCCACAGCTTGGTGCCGAAGTTGCGGTATCCCTCGATCCGCTGCTTCGACAGCTTGATGTCGCGCGTGCCCGACAGGATGGCCATGGTGAAGCGCAGCGGATCGGCACCCAGTTCGTCGATGATGCTCAGGGGGTCGATGACGTTCCCCTTGGATTTGCTCATCTTCTGGCCCTTCTCGTCGCGGACCAGCCCATTGATGATGACCCGCTTGAACGGGACCTCGCCCATGAAATGCTGGCCCATCATCATCATCCGGGCGACCCAGAAGAAGATGATGTCGGCCGCCGTGACCAGATCGCTGGTCGGATAGAACCGCTCCAGATCCTCGGTCTTCTCGGGCCATCCCATGGTGGAGAACGGCCACAGGGCCGAGCTGAACCATGTGTCCAGGACGTCCTCGTCCTGGGTCAGGGCGACCTCGGAATCATAGTCCGACATCGCCTGTTCGCGGGCGTCCTCTTCCGTCTCGGCGACATAGATCTCGCCGTTCGGGCCGTACCAGGCCGGGATCCGGTGACCCCACCACAGCTGGCGCGAAATGCACCACGGCTCGATGTTGCGCAGCCATTCGAAATAGATTTTCTCGTAGGACTTCGGCTCGAACACCGTGTCGCCCTGCTCCACCGCCTTCAGCGCGGGCTGGGCCAAGACCTTGGCGTCGACGTACCACTGGTCCGTCAGCCATGGCTCGATGACGACGCCGGAGCGGTCGCCGTGCGGGACGACGTGCTTGGTCTTCTCGATCTCGCGCAGCCAGCCCTCTTCTTCGGCCCGGGCGACGATGGCCTTGCGCGCGGCGAAGCGGTCGAGGCCGACGTATTCAGCAGGGACGTCGGGCGTGTCGTCTCCGGTTATGCGGCCGAAGGCGTCGAGGATGTTCAGCGACGGCAGACCCGCCCGCTTGCCAACCCCGAAGTCGTTGAAGTCATGCGCGGGCGTGATTTTCACCGCGCCCGAGCCCTTGGTCGGGTCGGCATAGTCGTCGGCGACGATGGAGATGCGGCGACCGACGATGGGCAGGGTCACGAACTTGCCGACCAGCCCGGCGTAGCGTTCATCCTCGGGGTGGACCGCCACGCCGGTGTCGCCCAGCATGGTCTCCGGCCGGGTCGTGGCGACGACGATGAAGTCGCGCGTCTCCCATTCCGTGGCCTTGCCGTCCTCGTCGAAAGCGATGGGGTGTTCGTAGGTGACGGGCTTTCCGTCTTCATCGGGGGCCAGCGGATAGGCGAAATGCCAGTATGCGCCGTCTACCTCGCGCTGTTCGACCTCCAGATCCGAGATCGCGGTCTGGAAATGCGGGTCCCAGTTCACCAGCCGCTTGTCGCGATAGATCAAGCCTTCCTTGTGCAGTTGCACGAAGACCTTGCGCACGGCGGCGTTCAGCCCCTCGTCCAGGGTGAACCGCTCGCGCGACCAGTCGCAAGACGCGCCCAGGCGACGCAGTTGCTGGACGATGGCGCCGCCGCTCTCGGCCTTCCATTCCCAGACCTTTTCGATAAAGGCGTCACGGCCCATGTCGCGCCGGCTGATATTGCCGGCTGCGGCCATCTGGCGTTCGACCACCATCTGGGTGGCGATACCGGCGTGGTCGGTGCCGGGCAGCCACAGCACCGCCTTGCCCTTCATCCGGTGATAACGGGCCAGGATGTCCTGCAGGGTGTTGTTCAGCGCGTGGCCGACGTGCAGGCTGCCGGTCACGTTCGGCGGCGGAATGACGATCGAATAGGCGTCGGCGGCGCCATCGGTCGCGGCGGCGGCGCGCGGCGCGAACAGGCCGCTGTCTTCCCACTGGGCGTACAGACGGGGCTCGGCGGCCTTGGGTTCGAATGTCTTTTCAAGCATGGGACTTCTTTGATCGTTGTCGTGCGGCGCAAGCGGCGCGGCCGCACGGGGCCTCGAATGACAAAGGGCGGCCCCAGCAGGAGCCGCCCTTCGATTAGTCTGCGGTGAAGCGAAGGGCTAGGCGCTGCGCGCGATGCGTTCGACTTCCTTTTGTACCGCCGCCTGAACGATGCCGGGCAAATTGGCATCCAGCCAGTCCTTTAGTAGGGGCCGGAGCATCTCGCCGACCATGGCCTCGACGGTGTTGCCGCTGAGGAAAGGCAGGTCGCCCGACGCGGCCTGGGCCGGCTCCGGCTTCTTGAAGGACGCGGCCAGGCCGGCGAAGGCCGAGGCGGCGCTGGCGGCCGCGCTGTCGCCGACCAGGGTGTCATAAGAGGGCGCGGGCTCGGCCGCCGATTCGGCATAGACGGGCGCGGGTTCGGGCTCGGGCTGATAGGGCTCGGGCGTGTGTTCGACCACGTCCAGGTCGCCGATGGTTTCGGCCGGCGCCTCATAACGGTCTGTCAGCTCCAGCACGTCGTCCTCGACGGCGGCGGGTTCCGGCGTCGGCTCGACCGGTGCGGCGAAGATGGTCTCGGCCGCCAACGGCTCGGGCACCGGTTCAGGCGTGGCTTCAGGCGCAGCCGCAGCGGGCGTCTCGGCCGGAGCGTCGTCTTCGGAGATGATCCGGCGAATCGACGCCAGGATCTCTTCCATGGTCGGTTCCTGGGCGGACTGATCGGTCATGGCGCAACCTTGGGCGAGGCCTGGGAAGAAGTTGGCTTACGGAACGCTCCGCACGCCGCGAAAGGCGGGTTCCGAACGACGGATCGTCCGGGACCTTGAGCCTTGTCGTCGCATCTTCGCCCGTCGGAATCAACGGGCGGTTTCAGTCCGTATTCGCCGTTCGTCAGTTCTGCGGCGCGGTGCGAACGACCTCGCCTTTCAGCTGGGCGTCGATCGGCGCATCGGCGGCGTCGGCGGCCGCGACGATCGGCGGCGAGGCCACGCGGTCCAGCGTCTCGATCACACCGTCCCAAGGCAGGCCGCCACGCCCCTTGACCCGGTCGTAGTTGGTCGCGGGATCATAAGCGTCGAGGGTGGGATTCAGCGCGGGGCCTTCCAACTGGCCCATGGCGGCCAGCAGCGAGGCGCGGGCGACATATTCGGCGGCGCGGGCGTTGGCCACGGCGGTTTGCGAGCTGCGCAGCGTCAGTTCCTGGTTCAGCACGTCCAGCGTGGTGCGCAGGCCGACCTGGGCCTCCTGACGAACGCCCTCGGCGGCGACCGAGGCGGCGCGGACAGCTTCGGTTCCGGCCGAGACGGTGGCGCGGGTCGACAGAACCTGGGCGTAGGCCGAGCTGACATTCTGCAACACTGTGCGGCGCTCGCCCTCGATGGCGATCTGGGCGGCGTTGGCGCGCTCCAGCGCCTGGGCGACGCGCGAGCGGTTCAGGCCGCCTGTGAACAGCGGCACCGACAGGGTGGCCCCGGCGGTGAAGCTGCGACGGTCGGCCAGTTCGCCCAGATCACCCAAATCATTGGTCGATCCGCCATAAGACGCTGTGGCGCGAACCGACGGCAGATATTCGGAGCGAGCGGCGGCGACGGCGGCCTCTGCGCCTTGCAGCGTGTAGGTCGCCGACAGCACGGCCGGGTTCCGTTGCAGCGCGGTCTCGATGGCGACGTCGAAATCGGTCGGCACGGCCGGCAGGGCCGGCGCGGCTTCCAGATCGGCAGGCGACTGGCCCACGACGGCGGCATAGGCGGCGCGCGAGGTGGACAGCTGGGCCTGAGCGTTGGCCAGGTCGGCCTCCGACTGCGCCTGCGAGGCCTCGGCCTGGGCCACGTCGGTGCGGGTGATCTCGCCGACCTCGAAGCGGGCGCTGGTCTCTTCCAGCTGACGCTGCAGCACGGTCAGGTTTTCCTGGCGGATGCGCAGGATTTCCATGTCGCGGGTGACGTTCACATAGGCCTGGATGACCGACAGCATCACCGATTGTTCGATCTCGCGCAGGTTCTCGCGGCCGGCCAGGACGCTGGCGCGGGCCTGGTCGATGGCGCGCGAGGTGCGGCCTGCGGTCCAGATGTTCTGGCTCAGGCTGACCCCGACATTGGCGCCGTCGGTCTCGGACGAGGACGACGAGACCTGGGTGTCCGGCACCCCATCGTTGTTCGTATCGACGAACTGGGTCACGGTGGGGAAGTCGCTGCGGGTGTAATCCACGCCCGCCGAGGCGCTGAGCGTCGGACGCAGGCCCGAGCGGGCCTGGACCACAGTCTCATCCAGCGCGCGCTGGTTGGCACGCTGGGCCAGCAGGTTGGGATTGGTCCGGTACGCCAGGGCTATCGCGTCCTGAAGCGTCTCGGCCCAGGCAGGCGCGCCCAGTCCGGTCATCACGGCGACCACTGCGGCCGAAGCCAGCACACGCGAGCGTTTCAACATTGTCCGTCCTTGCCTGACGCCCCCCGAGGAACGCCCGAATGTTATCTCAAGCGTAACTGCGGCCTGACCGAACCACACGCCAGTTAAGTTTTCTTCACGGTTGCGAACGGGATTTCCGTCGCAACCGCGTGTCTCTTGGTCTTACAGCGCGAAAGTGGGGGCCGGCGTCAGCTCGGCAAGGACCGACGGCGACGAATCGAACAGTTCGCGTCGCGACAGCCCTTCGCGCGTCTGCACATACAGGGCCGCCTTGCCGATGGCGCCGCGTCGTTCCACCACGACGATACGACCGCCGGGCCGCAGGGCGTCGCCCCACGATTCGGGCAGGCTCTGCACGCCGCCCTCGGAAATGATCAGGTCCCAGCCCTCGCCCGCGGGCTGGGCCAAAGGCGCGACGACCGTCGTCACGCCCTCGGCCGCCAGGGCCTCGCCGACCACGGCGAAGACGGCGTCGTCCGATTCCTGGGCGGTAACCGTCACGCCCATGCGCGACAGCAGGGCGGCGGCGTAAGGAGCGGCGATGGCCAGGGCCTTTTCGCCTGTCCGCGCATCGGCGGCTTGCAGCAGTTTGGCGACATCGCGGGCGGGCATCAGGCGACGCGCGCCGGCGATGACGACCGATTCTTCGGAATAGGCGGCGAAGGCGCGGTCGGGCGCGCAGTACGATTCACGCGGCACGGCCATCATGGCCAGGTGAATCGCGCGATCCGTCACGTCGTTCACCCGCACCTGCGAGTCGACCATAGCCTTGCGCTCTGCGGTGAAATCCATCTGTAGGGCAGCCTTCAACGATAATCCGGGAGGAAAACTCGCGCGCTTATAGGTCCGTGCGTTGCAGCGGACAATCCGATCTGATAGCGAACGCCCCTCGCGATGACCGCCCCCGAGATTTCGGGGACAAAAAGCGGCCTGATGGCGGAGTGGTGACGCAGAGGACTGCAAATCCTTGCACCCGGGTTCGATTCCCGGTCAGGCCTCCATCGCGACGATACGGACGAAGGCCGCCCCTCGGGGCGGCCTTCGCGTTTCCGGTCTCAATCAGAATGAGCCGTCGTCGTAAGATGATGCAGGGCCACCGCGCTGGTGGCGGCGACGTTCAGCGAATTGAATCCCCCCGCCATGGCGATGCCGATGGGTCGGCAGCGGTCGATCAGCTCTTTCGGGAGCCCCGGCCCCTCCGACCCCAGCACAAGCGCGACCGGCCCCAAGCGCCGATAGTCCGAAAGGCGCTCTGTCGCCGACGGCGTCAGGGCCAGCACCTCGACGCCCGCCTGTTGCAAGGCATCCACGATGACCGCCGCCTCGGCGATGGCGAACGGCGTGCGCAACGCCGCCCCGACCGAGACGCGAATGGCTTTGCGATAGAAGGGATCGCAGCAGGTCGCATCCAGCAGCACAGCCCTGGCCCCGAAGGCGGCGGCGTTTCTGAACAGCCCGCCCATATTGTCGTGATTGCCGATGCCGCTGGCGACGACGAACACATCATGAGGCCTCACATCCGCCAGCAGCTCGGCCAGCGACGGCGGCGCGGGCTTTTCGCCCAAGGCCAATATACCCCGGTGCAGTTCGAACCCTGCGATCCGGTCCAGCACCGGCTGGCGCGCCACATAGACGGGCGTCGCAGGCGGCAGGGCCTGAATCACATGTGTCAGAGCCGCCACTCTCTTCTCGGCCAGCAGCAGAGACAGCGGCCGACAGCGCGACGCCGCCGACGCCAGCCCACGCACCACCACCTCCCCTTCGGCGACGAACAGGCCCTGGCGGCCCGTCAGATCGCGTTCGCGGATGTCTCGATAGGCCGCGACACGCGGGTCTTCGGGATCGTCGATAATTATCGGGTCGATTTGCTCAATTTCCCATTGCAAGATCAGAACACGCGCTGCTATAGGCCCGCCTCCCGAGCATGTTCCGCGGTAGCTCAGTGGTAGAGCAGCCGACTGTTAATCGGCTGGTCGTAGGTTCGAATCCTACCCGCGGAGCCACTCGGGAGTAAAGGCCGCCGTTCCTACAGGCCTCTGATCTAAAACCCCTTTCAGACAAGCAATATTCGCCAGGCATTGCCCGTCGGGCTGCTTGTGATCGTGCGCTCCCCCGTCCGCCATCAAGCGCCGCGCCGTGGTGTCGCTTTGACGCCTCTCTTGCCAGTTCGTAGGTGTCGCAGGCGTCGAACCATGCTCAACCTTGAGCGTTCGGCCATGCCGCTCGCGAGACTTCGGAGAGACGCCCCGCCTCAATGTCCATCAGCTTCCTCCTCGTCGTCATTCTCGTCCTGCCCTTCCTCGGCGCCATCGTCGCGTCCGGCCTGCCGCGTCACGCGCGCACGTCCGCCGCCATCCTGTCGTGGGTCGTGGCCCTGGTCAGCCTGGGATGTCTGGCGGCGTTGTGGCCGATGTTCCAGGACGGGGAGACGCTGCGCTACGAGATCCCCTGGCTGCCGTCGCTGGGGGTCAATCTGGTGCTGCGGCTGGACGGGCTGTCGTGGCTGTTCAGCGCCCTGATCCTGGGGATCGGGGCCTTGGTGGTGCTGTACGCCCGTTACTACATGTCGCCGAAGGACCCGGTGCCGCGCTTCTTCTCCTTCCTGCTGGCCTTCATGGGCGCGATGCAGGGTGTGGTGCTGTCGGGCAACCTGATCCAGCTGGTGGTCTTCTGGGAGCTGACCAGCCTCTTCTCCTTCCTGCTGATCGGCTATTGGCACCAGAATTCGGCCGCGCGCGAGGGTTCGCGCATGGCCCTGACGGTCACGGCGACGGGTGGGATCGCGCTGCTGGTCGGCATGATCCTGATCGGGCGAATCGTCGGCAGCTATGATCTGGATGTCGTGCTGGCGTCGCGCGAAGTGATCCAGGCCAGTCCGCTGTATCTGCCCGCCCTGATCCTGCTGCTGCTCGGCGCCATGACGAAGAGCGCCCAGTTCCCCTTCCACTTCTGGCTGCCGCGCGCCATGGCCGCGCCGACGCCGGTTAGCGCCTATCTGCATTCCGCAACCATGGTGAAGGCGGGCATCTTCCTGCTGATCCGGTTCTGGCCCGTCTTTTCTGGAACCGAGAGCTGGTATCTGATCGTCGGCGGCATGGGTCTGGCGACCCTGTTGCTGGGCGCCTGGTGCGCCATCTTTCAGCATGATCTGAAGGGCCTGCTTGCCTATTCGACCATCAGCCACCTGGGGCTGATCGTACTGTTGCTGGGGCTGGGAAGCCCGCTGGGCTGTATCGCCGCCATCTTCCACACCGTGAACCACGCCACCTTCAAGGCGTCCCTGTTCATGGCCGCCGGCATCATCGACCACGAAGCGGGCACCCGAGATATGAGGAAGCTCAGCGGCCTGTTCCGCTTCATGCCCTTCACGGCGACCCTGGCCATGGTGGCGGCGGCGGCCATGGCGGGCGTGCCGCTGCTGAACGGTTTCCTGTCCAAGGAGATGTTCCTGGCCGAGGCGGTGGCCAGCGTGAACACCCACGGACTGAACCTGCTCCTGCCCGCCTTGGCGACCTTGGCCAGCGCGTTCAGCGTCCTGTATTCGCTGCGCTTCATCCACACGACCTTCTTCGGCCCGCCGCCGACCAAGCTGGACCGCGTCCCGCATGAGCCGGTCGCCTGGATGCGGCGTCCGGTCGAGGTGCTGGTGGCCCTGTGCCTGGTCGTGGGCATCTTCCCGGCCGTAACGGTGGGCCCCTTCCTGAAGAGCGCGGCCGTCTCGGTGCTGGGCTTCGACCTGCCCTATTACAGCTTGGCCCTGTGGCACGGGTTCAACCTCCCGCTGGTGCTGAGCCTCATCGCCCTGGCGGGGGGCGTGGGCCTGTATGTCGTCTTCGGCAAACGGATCAACGCCAATCCACGCGGCGGCCCGTGGGGCTGGAAACGTCTGAACGGCGGTTGGCTGTTCGAGCGCGCCATGACCGGCCTGTTCAAGGGGTCGGAAACCCTGATCCGGCTGTTCGGGGCGACGCGACAACAGCCGCAGTTGCGCGCCATCGTCCTGGTCGCCTTGCTGGCAGGAGGCTTAGCCGCCCTCGGCGCGGGCCTGATCATCAAGCCGGTCATTCCGACGCCTGATCTGGCGAGCTGGGCCTTCGCGGGTTTGTGGCTGGTCGGCGCCAGTTGCGCCGTCGCGGCGGCCTGGCAGGCGAAGTATCACCGGCTGGCGGCCGTCGTCCTGATGGGCGGGGCAGGCCTAGCCAGTTGCCTGTCCTTCGTCTGGCTCTCGGCGCCGGACCTTGCCGTGACCCAGTTGCTGGTCGAAGTCGTCACCACCGTCCTGCTGCTGCTGGGCCTGCGCTGGCTGCCCAAACGGCTGGAAACTATCCGCCTGCCTCAGGCGATGGAGCGGCGTTCGCGTCGCCGCCGTCGCATCGACCTGATCATCGCCGCCGCCGTCGGCGCCGCCTTGGCCGCCATATCCTATGCCATCATGACCCGGCCTTCGGTCGAGGGGATTTCGCGCTTCTTCGTCGAGCACGCCTACAAGGACGCGGGCGGGCGCAACATCGTCAACGTCATCCTGGTCGACTTCCGCGCCTTCGACACCTTCGGCGAGATCACGGTCCTGGGCATCGTCGGCCTGACCGTCTTCGCCCTGCTGCGCCGCTTCCGCCCGGCCGACGACACTTTGTCGGGGCCCAGCCAGCAGCGCGTCCAGAACGCCTCGGATCGGGATCACGAGACGCGGTCTGAGGGCGACACGCTGAAGGAGACCATGCTGATCCCCCGCGTGGTTATGCGCTGGATCTTCCCCTTCATCATCCTGTTGGCGGTCCACCTGTTCCTGCGCGGACATGACCTGCCGGGCGGCGGATTCGCGGCTGGCGTGGCCCTGTCGATCGCCTTCATCCTGCAATACATGGCCTCGGGCGCGCGGTGGGTGGAGGAACGGCTGGCCATCCGGCCCATCTTCTGGATCGGCGCCGGCCTGGTGATCGCCGCACTCAGCGGGATCGGGTCGTGGCTGTTCGGCTACCCGTTCCTGACCTCCTGGTTCCAGTATGCCGACCTGCCGATCCTGGGTCGCGTGCCCTTGGCCAGCGCGGTGCTGTTTGACCTGGGCGTGGTGGTCCTGGTCGTCGGCGCCACCGTCCTGACCTTGGTCGCCCTGGCGCACCAGTCGCTGCGCAAGCCCAAACAAAGAAATGCGGAGGAAGGAGAGCCGTCATGATGGAACTGGTTCTCGCCCTCGCCATCGGGGTGCTGGCCGCATCGGGGGTCTGGCTGATGCTGCGGCCCCGCACCTTCCAGGTGATCATGGGCCTGTCGCTGCTGTCCTATGCGGTCAACATCTTCATCTTCGCCATGGGACGGCTGAAGTCGGGCGCCCCGCCGGTGCTGGCGGGCGAGGTCTCCGATCCTGCGCGCTATGCCGACCCGACGCCCCAAGCCCTTGTCCTGACCGCAATCGTCATCAGCTTCGCCCTGACGGCCCTGTTTTTGGTGGTCATTCTGGCCGCGCGCGGCATCACCGGCAGTGACCATGTCGACGGCAAGGAGCCTGACGCATGACCGATTGGCAAAGCCATCTGATCATCGGCCCCATCGTCCTGCCGATGACCATCGCCTCGGCCATGCTGCTGGTGGACGAGCGCCGCCGCATCCTGAAGGCCTCGCTCAGCCTGGCCGCCATGGCGGCCATTCTGGTCATGGCCCTGATCCTGCTGCACGAAAGCGCCAATGGCGCGGTGGGCGGCGGCGACACCGCGCGGGTCTATCGTCTGGGATCATGGGCCGCGCCCTATGGCGTCGTCCTGGTCGCCGACCGCCTGTCGACGATGATGGTGGCCCTGACCAGCGTCCTGGGCGGCTGCGCCCTGATCTTCGCCCTGGCGCGGTGGGACCGGGCCGGGCCGCGTTTCCACGCCCTGTTTTTGCTGTTGATAATGGGGGTGAACGGCGCGCTTCTAACCGGCGACCTGTTCAACCTGTTTGTCTTCTTCGAGGTGATGCTGGCCGCCTCCTACGGCCTGGCCCTGCACGGCTCGGGCGAGGCCAGGGTGCGGGCGGGCGTGATCTATATCGCCGTCAACCTGACCGCCTCCCTGCTGTTCCTGATCGGGGTCAGCCTGATCTATGGGGTGACGGGCACGCTCAACATGGCCGATCTGGCGACGCGGGTTCCGACCATTGCGGCGGAGGACCTGGGCCTGTTTCACATCGGGGCGGCAGTGTTGGGCACGGCCTTCCTGATCAAATGCGCCATGTGGCCCGTGGGTTTCTGGCTGACCTCGACCTATTCGGCCGCCAGCGCCCCGGCGGCGGCGGTCTTCGCCATCCTGTCCAAGGTCGGGGTCTATGTGATCATCCGCCTCAGCCTGCTGCTGTTCGGCGCCGGCGCAGGCGCATCCGCCGGGTTCGGCCTGACCTGGCTGATGTTCGGCGGCCTGGCGACCATCGCATTCGGCACCTTCGGCCTGATCGCCTCGCGCGATCTGTCCCGCGCCGCAGGGTTCGGGGTGATGATCTCGTCGGGCACCGTGCTGGCGATCCTGGGCGTCGGCGACACGGCGGCCCTCAGCGGCGCGCTCTTCTATCTGATCGGCTCGACCCTGGCCTGCGCCACCCTGTTCCTGCTGGCCGAAATCCTTCAGCGCGGACGTGAGGCCGATGTGGGCGAGGCGCGCGCCGTCTTCGACGACGAATATCGCGATCCCTTCGATGACGAGGAACGCAACGAGCCCGGCCTGGTCATTCCGGCGGCGGTGGCGGCCCTGGGCGGGGCCTTCCTGATCTGCACCCTGATGGTAGCGGGGATGCCGCCCCTGGCGGGCTTCATCGGCAAGTTGTCGATGATCGACGCTCTGGTCAGCGTCGGCGGCCCGGCGCAGTGGACGCTGGCAGCGGTGCTGTCGGTGTCCAGTCTCGGCGCCCTGATCGGCCTGACCCGCCTGGGCGTCGGCGCCATCTGGACCCGCGACGAGGATGCGCCGGCGTTCGTCGTGGGCGCGGCCGAGCTGACGGCGGTCGCCGCCCTGCTCGGCGCCTGTGTGTTTCTGGCCATCTTCGCTGGGTCCGCGCTGATCTACACAGACCATACGGCCGCCTGGCTGGCCGAGCCGCAGGGCTACATCCACGCCGTCCTGGGCGGAGGCGGCCGATGAGACGCATCCTGCCCCACCCCGTCCTGTCGCTGGGCCTGTTCGTCGCCTCGATCCTGCTCAGCGCCTCGGTCGCCCCGCCTTCGCTGCTGCTGGCCCTGCTGCTGGCCTTGCTGGCGCCGATCATAATGCTGACCCTGGGGGTGGATCGCGTGCGGCTGAAGGCGCCCAAGGCCATGGCGCGCCTGGCCATCGACGTCATCGGCGACGTGGTGCGTTCAAACTGGGCGGTGTCGCAGATCATCCTGGGTCGTCGTCGTCACGAGCGGACATCCGGCTTCATCCATATCCCGCTTGACCTGCGCGACCGATACGGCCTGGCGGTCCTGGCCATCATCGTCACCTCGACGCCCGGCACCCTGTGGGTCGAGTATGAGTCCGCGACCGGCCGGCTGCTGCTGCATGTGCTCGATCTGGTGGACGAAGAGACCTGGGTGCGGCTGATCAAGGACCGCTACGAGCGCCGGCTGATGGAGATCTTCGAATGACGGCGGCGGTGCTGACCTGGGGCCTGGGTCTGGCCCAGTTGATGCTGATCTGCGCCATAGGCCTGGCGGCGTGGCGGATCATCCACGGCCCGCGCGCCCAGGATCGCGTGCTCGGCATGGACACGCTCTATCTGAACGGCATGCTGCTGGTCGTGGTGTTCGGCATCCGCACCAACAGCCAGCTCTATTTCGAGGCCGCCCTGGTGATCGGCATGCTGGGCTTCGCCGCCACCGTGGCCCTGGCCAAGTTCCTGATGCGCGGCGAGGTGATCGAATGACCCAGGCTGAAGTTCCTGCATGGGCCGCCTTCGTCGTCGTGGGACTGGCGGTCGCCGGCTCGGCCCTGTCGCTGCTGGGCGCGGTCGGCCTGACGCGGCTGAAAACCTTCTACGAGCGTGTCCACGCCCCGACCCTGGGGGCGACCCTGGGCATGGCGCTGGTGCTGGCGGCGTCGGTGGTGTGGTTCACGACAGTCGAGCGGCGCTTCATGCCGCGAGAAATCCTGATCGGCCTGTTCCTGACCGTCACCACGCCGGTCACCCTGATCCTTCTGGCCCGCGCCGCCCTGTTCCGCGACCGCACGGAAAAGACGAAAGACACGCCCGACAAGGGCTGAGCTTTGATCAAAAAAGAAGCCCGGCGGGGGCGCCGGGCTGAAACAAGGTTCGGTGATGGTGTCCCTGAGGACGATCCTCTTAGTTAACCGAATTGGTTTCCAGGGCGTTAACGCCACGATCCGGCAGCCATGTTGATTGGCGGTCATTCGGCGCCACAGGCCAGGTGATCCGCCAGCCCTGCCCCGCTCGCTCGATGACAAACCCCGTCGCCCCGCCCGCGCCGGGATAGTCGACGCTCTTGCCGTTCACCGTGATCGTCGCAGCGCCTGACTGCCCTGTGACGGCGCGCCACCGCCCGCGCCCGATCGCCGTCGCCGTCACGCCGACGCCATTGATGGTCACGACAGGCGCCGTGTTTTCCGCCTGACCCGACGCCATAAGCGTTGCGCCGTCCGAATCCATCGCGTCCAAACCGCCCGCGCCGTCCAGACGGACGGTCGGCTGGCCCGCGGCGATCAGCACGACAGGCCCCGCTCCGCCCTGGATCACCACCAATGTCTCGGGCGAGACGGCGGCGTCCTCGCCCACCTGCACCTCGGGCGTGAACCGCACATCGCCGTGCAGGGGCGGCAGCCGAAGCTCGAATCGGCCCGCCCCGTCCGCGCTGGCGGCCACAGCAGCCGCACCCGGCGCACGCAGCACGACACGCGCATTCGGACCTGCCGCCCCGCGCACGACCAGCACCCCGCCGTCACGTGTCACACCGTCGATCAGCGGCGGCCGGACCCAAGGCGACGCTTCGTCCGCCCCTGTCGGCCCCGCCACGCCGCCCTGCGGATCGGAACAGGCGGCCGCAGCCAGGACCGCGACACACGCGACGATCATCCGACGTTTCATCCTTCGCCTCTACGATATAGGACTGGCGACCCAGCGGCTTGAGCCTGTGTTAGCTTGAGCGCCGTCGGTTTGGCCATGGCCAGGCCGAGTATTCGTTTTCTTCGAGGCCCCATGTCCCTGCCCCCCGTTTCGTTCCTGCCGTTCGACGGCTCTTCCGTCTGCCTGTTCTGCGGCGCCTCCGAGACCGCCGATCCTTCCTACACCGAGGCGGCCTATGCTTTCGGCAAGGCGACGGCCGAGGCGGGCTGGCGGCTGGTCTATGGCGGCGGCGGCGTGGGCCTGATGGGCGCATCGGCGCGCGGCGCGCATGAAGCGGGCGGCCGGGTCGTCGGCATCATGCCGGCCTTCCTGCGCAGCCGCGAACGCCTGTTCGACGAGGTCGAGACCGTCGTTGTCACCTCGATGCACGAACGCAAACAGTTGATGTACGATCAGTCCGACGCCTTCGTGGTCGCCCCCGGCGGCATCGGCACCCTGGAAGAGGTCGTCGAACTGCTGTCGTGGAAGCGGCTGGACTTGCACCACAAGCCGGTTGTCTTTTTAAACCTTAACGGCTTCTGGAACGGCTTCTTCGCCCTGATGAAGCACAGCGTCGAGGAAGGCATGACCCCGCCTTCGTTCCTCGACGCCTGGACGGTCGCCGACACGGTCGAAGAGGCGATGGCCCAGGTTCAAGCCGGTGGCGACGTGCCGCAGTTGAAACATGATCAGCGGTAAGTGATCGTCGCTAATATTCGCGCGACTACGTATTGACAGTTTTTATGGAAAACTGACATTGGGGCGCAGCGGCATGCCGCCGTTCTTCATTTCGGAGAGTTTTTCATGCGCGCCCTGCTCATCGCCGCAGCCCTGTTCGCCGCCGCTCCGGCCGTCGCCCAGTCGCCGGCCGCCACCAGCCTGACCCTCGCGGACGCCGCCAAAGCCCCTGCCCGCGCCACCATCATCGACGGCGCACGCTGGTCCTGCGAAGGCGCGACCTGCACGGCCGCCGGTGGCACGGAACAGCCCGCCACGCGCGCCTGCCGTCGTGTGGTTCAGAAGTTCGGCCCGGTGACCGCCTTCTCCTATAAGGGCGTCGAACTCAGCGCCGACGAACTGGCCGTCTGCAACGCCTAATGAAGCGTGAGGCGGCTTATGCCGCCTCACCTTTCAGACGCCGCTGGATGGTCTCGCGACCGATCAGCGGCGCCATGGCGGCCATGTCGGGACCATGCTGCTGACCCGTCAACGCCAGCCGCAGCGGCATGAACAGCGCCTTGCCCTTGGCGCCCGTCTCGGCCTTCACGGCCGAGGTCCAAGCCGACCAGGCGTTTTCGTCGATCACGTCCGGCAATAGACGCAGCGCCGTCTCGATGAAGGCGACGTCCTCGATGACCGGCTGAACCGGACCCTGGACGATCTTCGCCATTTCAACGACATCGGCGAACTTGGTCAGGTTGCCGCGCACCACCGACCAGAATGTCTCGCCCAGATCGGCGCCCAGCGCGTGAAGACGCGGCTGAGCCGTCGCATAATCCATGACATGCAGGGCCTGGGCGTTCAGACGGTCCAGATCGGCCGTGTCGTACCGCGCCGGCGACCGGCCCATCTTGGAGAAGGCGAAGCTCTGGCCCAGGGCCTCGACCGAGGTGCCGACTTCCAGCGGATCCGACGTGCCGATCCGGCCCAGGTGGCTGGTGATGGCGATGGGTTCATAGCCCTGGTCGCGCATGTCGCTGATCGACAGCGAGCCCAGACGCTTGGACAGGGCTGCGCCGTCGGCGCCGACCAGCAGCGGCATGTGCGCGAAGCCCGGAACCGTCGCCCCAAGCGCCTCGAAAATCTCGATCTGCGCGCCGGTGTTGGTAACGTGATCCTCGCCCCGGATGATGTGGGTGATCGCCATGTCGATGTCGTCAACGACCGACGGCAGGGTGTACAGGAACAGGCCGTCCTCGCGGATCAGCACCGGGTCCGACATCGAGGCGGTGTCCACCTCGGCATGACCGCGCGCCAGGTCTTCCCAAGCGACCCGCTTGCCATCCAGCTTGAAGCGCCAGTGCGGGCGCCGCCCCTCCGCCTCGTAAGCGGCCTTCTGTTCGTCCGTCAATTCCAGGGCGGCGCGGTCATAGATCGGCGGCAGGCCGCGCGACAGTTGCACCTTGCGGCGGCGATCCAATTCGTCGGCCGTCTCGTAGGCGGGATAAAGCCGACCAGAAGCCTTCAGCTTGACGGCCGCCTCCTCGTAGCGGTCGAACCGCTTGGACTGGTTGTCACGCTCGTCCCACAGCATCCCCAGCCAGGTCAGATCGTCCTCGATCCCCTGTTCGAACTCGGGCGTCGAGCGCGCCAGGTCGGTGTCGTCGATCCGCAGCACGAACGACCCGCCCTGCCCCTTGGCGAACATCCAGTTCACCAGGGCGGTGCGGACATTGCCGACGTGCAGCTTACCCGTCGGCGACGGGGCGAAACGAACCTTGACGGACATGGGTAGACGACCTTGAAAGCGAGGCGGCTAGGTCGCCCCGCAACCCGGCGAAGTCAAGGCGCGGAGGCCTTAATCCTCAATCGTCGCGGTGGACGCGTTCGCGGCGTTCGTGGCGTTCCTGGGCTTCGACCGACAGGGTCGCCGTCGGGCGGGCTTCCAGACGACCCAGGCTGATCGGCTCGCCCGTATCCTCGCAATAGCCGTAGGAGCCGTCCTCGATACGGCGCAGGGCGTCATCGATCTTGGAGATCAACTTGCGCTGGCGATCGCGAGTGCGCAGCTCCAGGGCCCGGTCGGATTCCGATGACGCGCGATCCACCAGATCGGGGTGGTTTTCGGTCTCGGCCTTCAGATTGACCACCGTGCCTTTGGACTCTCGAAGGATGTCTTCCTTCCAGGCCAGCAACTTCTTCTTGAAATAGGCTTGTTGCCGTTCGTTCATGAACGGCTCGCTGTCAGACGGCCGATACGGGCCGGTTTCGTCGGACACAACGGACGCCAAAGCGTTCATCGATCTCACGCTCTCTAACACGCCCCCCTGTGGCGTAGATGGCCGTATAATCAGCCTGTCGAGTCGCGGCAATGTGGTTCTCGAATCCGTGATCCGATTATGGCGATCCGAGGGCTTACAGTGACAAATGTCACTCACTGACCAAGCTTAGCGTTCTGAGATTAGGCGATTTTTCCGCCTCAGCCGCGTTTATTGCGCATTTCGGCCTTGGCCAGTTCCACCGAGGCCCTGAGGTCGATCTGGTCCAGCAGGGCGCTCAGCCCTTCGTCGCCGTCGTCGGTGCGCTCTTCTCGCAAGGTGCGCGCCAGTTGATCCAGCGAGGCCTCGTCGGCGTCGCCCGTCAGAAGCGCCAGCTTGAGGTCTTCCAAGCGGTCAAGCAGCCCCCCGCCCCGTCGGATTGCCCGGCGACGCTTCTCCAGCGGCCCGTCGATCCCTTGCAAGGCCATAAGGGCGGACACGTCGGAAACGCCGCCGGTCGCAGCGCTGGCCGTCGCCGCCGAGGTAGAGGCCGCAGCCGGCGCCTGACCCAGCGAAAAGCCGCTGGCGGATCGCGTCGAACGTGTGCTTGCGGGCGTGCTGACGCCGTTGGGGCCGACAACCTTCATGCGTAGGTGCTCCGCGTCATGCCCCATGCATGACGGGCGGCGGTGACTGTTTGGTTAACGCCCCGGCAAATCCTGCCGCTTCCATGCCGCAGAAAAGCTAGCCGGCGTTGAATTCACGTCGTTTATTATCCGGCATGATCCTCGCAGGGATGCAGGCGTAACCTTGCGTGGACGCCTGACCGATGCAAAATCTGCTTGCCCGCCTCATCGCCTCCGTCGCCGCGACGATCGTCGTCGCAGCCGGATCGAGCCCGGCGCTGGCTCAGTCGCAATCCCGTATCAAGGACATCGCCGCCGTCGAGGGCGTGCGCGGCAACCAACTGGTCGGCTACGGCATGGTCATGGGGCTGAACGGCACGGGCGACAGCTTACGCAACTGCCCCTTCACCCGTCAGTCGCTGGAAGGCATGACGGAGCGACTGGGCGTCAATATCCGTGGCGCCAACGCCAACACCAAGAACATGGCAGCCGTCATGGTCACGGCCGATCTGCCGGCCTTCGCCACGCCCGGCTCGCGCATCGATGTGTCTGTCGCCTCCATGTGCGACGCGAAAAGCCTGTTGGGCGGCTCACTGGTCGTCACCAGCCTTCAGGGCGCGGACGGTCAGGTCTATGCGGTGGCCCAAGGCTCGGTCCAGACCGGCGCCGTCTCGGCCTCAGGCGGTTCGGGGTCTTCGGTGACGCGCGGCGTGCCGACCGCCGGCCGCATCGCCTCGGGCGCCCTGGTCGAACGCGAGACCGGCTTCCAGATGGCCAATATGAACGAAGTTCGCCTGAACCTGCGCAACCCGGACTTCACCACGGCCCAGCGTGTCGCCGCCGTCGTCAACGCCGCCTACCCCGGTTCGGCCCTGGCCGAGAATGGCACGGTCGTCGCCCTGCGCGCGCCCGGCGAGCTCGGGATGGCGGGCTTCATCAGCCGGATCGAGAACCTGGCGGTCAGCGTCGACACCCCCGCCAAGGTCATCATCGACGAGGTCAACGGCGTCATCGTCATGGGTGACGCGGTGCGCGTCTCTCGGGTCGCCATTGCTCAGGGCAACCTGACCATCTCGGTGGACGAACAGCCGATCGTCAGCCAGCCCGCGCCCTTCAGCCGAGGCCAGACCACCGTCGTCCCCTCCACCCAGGTCAGCGTCGAAGAGGACCTGGGCACCCAGATGCGCATGGTTGGGGGCGGGGCCAGCCTGTCCACCCTGGTCAACGGCCTGAACGCCCTGGGCGTCAGCCCGCGTGACATGATCAGCATTCTTCAGGCCATCAAGGCCGCCGGCGCCCTTCAGGCCGACATCGAGGTGATGTGAACATGAGCGACCTGACCGTCTCCCCCGATCTGCTGCGTCCCGCTGCGGCCGCGCCCACAGCGCCGAACCGCGACAAGATCGAGGAAACCGCCAAGGCCTTCGAGGCCACCTTCATCTCGCAGATGCTGAAGCCGATGTTCGAAGGCCTGTCGACCGACGGCCTGTTCGGTGGTGGCCAAGGCGAGGCGACCTGGCGCAGCTTCATGCTGGATGAAATGGCCAAGAGCACGGTCAAGGCCGGCGGCATCGGCCTGAGCAACACCGTCATGGCCGAAATGCTGAAGATGCAGGAGGGGCGACAATGAGCGACACCGAACTGGCTCAGGCGCGTGTGCGGCAACTGACCGCGCTAACGCTGCGCCTGACCGAGCGCCTCGAAGCCGAGACCCTCGCCTTCGCCGACGGTCGTCCCCAGGACGTGGCCTCAGGCTTGGCCGAGACCCAGGAGATGGCCAATCTCTATCGTCGCGATTCCGCTCACGTAAAGGCGAACCCAACCCTGCTGAGCGGGGCGCCGCTCGAAGATCGCAAGACTCTGATCGACGCCACCCGCGAATTCGACGCCGTTCTGACCCGCCACGGACGCGCCGTCGACGCCGCGCGTCAGATTTCCGAGGGCCTGGTCCGCGCCATCGCCGCCGAGGTCACCGCCGCCCGCACGCCGGCCTCCGCCTATGCCGCGGACGGACGTGCAGCTTTGGGCGACGGGCGCGCTGTCGCCATCAACCGGATGGCCTGAGGGGCGACGGCATCGACGCCGCAAATCACGGTTCGCGCCCTATGGATTATTGCCTATTTTTTAAGTCACTGCGTGTCAGCATGCCTTCATGACGCTGACCACCCGCCTGCTAGGCCTGGCCTTCGCATCCGCCGACACACTGGTGGAGGTAGACCCGAAGGGCGTTGTCTCCTTCGCGATCGGCGCCGGGGCCTCGGCGGGCGAGGACGCCGGCGCGACCTGGACCGGTCGACCACTTCTCGATCTGTTGCACGATGGCGCATCCACCCTGATGGCCCTGCGCAACATGGCGTCCGGCGTGCGTATTCCTTCGACCTCCATCCTCGTGGCGGCAGGACCCGACCGTGTGCGTCGCGCCACGTTCCGAGCCTTCGTCCTGCCGCAGATGGCGCCGGCCGTGTCCTGCGCGATCTCCTATGAAGGCCCGGCCTTCGCCCTCGAAGATCTCGAAACCCGCCCTCTGCTGGAGGCCGAAGACTTCTTGGCCGACGCCGGACGCGTGCTTGAGGCCAACACGGATCTCGCCCTGTCCTTCCTGGACATTCGCGGTTTAGAGAACGTCAGCGGCGACGCCGCCGACCGCCTGAACCGCCGCATTGAGGCGACCCTGCAATCGGCGGCCGTCGATGGTTCGGGCGCGGCCCAGCTGACCGGCGTCCGGTTCGCCCTGCTGCGTCCCGCCAACGACCGTCGCGACATCGCCGCCGAAATCGTCGAGGCCGGCCGCGCAGAAGGCCTGTCGCTCGGCGCCGAAGCGTTCAGCTCGCCGGTGCCGCCCGGATCGGATTCGCTGTGCGTGCTGCGCGCCATGCGGTTCGCCATCGAGGGCTGCCTAAAGGGCGACGGTCTCGCCAACCCCCAGATCGCCTTTGCGGACTCGCTGAAACGCACCTTCCGGGATGCCGAGACCTTCCGCAACCTGGTCAAGTCGCGCGAGTTCCAGGTCCACTATCAGCCCATCGTCCACCTCGACTCCCGCGCGGTTCACCACTTCGAGGCTCTGACCCGCTTCAACGCCAACAGCGGCCCCGCCGACGCCATCCGCATGGCCGAGGAGTTGGACCTGATCGAATCCTTCGATCTGGCCGTTGCGGAAAAGGTGCTGAAGCGGATGCGCCAGTCGGGCGCCGGCTTGCTGAAGATGGCGATCAACGTCTCGGGCGCCTCGTTGGGCGACAACTCCTATGTTGAACAACTTCTGCGCATGACGGCCGGCGCGCCAGAGGAACGTCGGCGCCTGATGGTCGAAGTCACCGAGACCTCCGCCCTCGCCGATATTGAGGCCGCTAATCGCCGCCTGGCCGCCCTGCGCGAAGCCGGCATCAAGGTCTGCATCGACGACTTCGGTGCAGGCGCCGCCGCCTTCGACTATCTACGCAAACTGTCGGTCGATGCGGTCAAGATCGACGGCGCCATCGTGCGCGACATCCAGACCGACGAACGGTCCAAGGCCATGCTGCGCAGCATCGTCGAACTGTGCCGCTCGATGAAGCTGGAAACCATCGCCGAGATGATCGAGACCGACGGCGTGGCCGCCGAACTCAAGGCCGCCGGCGTCGAATACGGCCAGGGTTGGCTGTTCGGTCGCGCCGAAGCCGAGCCGCGCACACAGCTCACCAGCCCCTCGATGGTCCGTCGCAAAGGCGCCGTCGAAGCCTGGGGCTGACGGCTGGAGGCGACATCCGTGGCCTAGCCATCCTGTTCCCGGCCGCAAAGCCTAGACGGATCAGAGACTTGACTTCAATCATCGACAATCAACCTGTCATGGGGTCAAGCCGTGCGATGATGATCCGTTCGGTCTTTGAAAACTCAAACCCATCCGTAAGTTGGACTCGTTAAACTCGTTGGACTGTTTTTTCTGACTTGGAGTCCAAGTCCGATCACAGGACCAACGTGCGCGTGACCTCCAGCGCGGCCAGAAAGTCCGCATCGTGGCTGACGACGACCAGCGCCCCATCATAGGCGGTCAGCGCCGCCTCCACGGCCGCGATGGCGTCCAGATCCAGATGGTTCGTCGGTTCGTCCAGCACCAGCAGTTGCGGCGGCGGCGCGCCGGTCATGACGCACGCCAGGGCCGCCCGCAGCCGCTCACCGCCTGATAGGTCGCCGACACGTCGTTGCGCCGCCGTATTGCGAAACAGGAACCGCGCCAGCGCCGCCTGGGCGTCGTTGACGCTCCCTTGCGGGTTCAGCCGCCGCCATGCCTCGACCAGCGTCTCTTCCGGCCTGAGAATAGCCGCCTCCTGATCCAGCAGGACCGCCCGCACCGGCCGCTCGACGGACCCGGCGGTGGGTTCCAGATCGCCCGTGATCAGCCGCAACAAAGTCGTCTTGCCCGCCCCATTCGCTCCGGTCACCGCGATCCGCTCGGGCCCGACCAGCCGGAGGTCGATCGGCCCGACGATGGTCCGCCCCTCGGGCGTCGCCCACGACGCCTGATCCAGCGTCAGCACCGTTCGCCCGGCCGCCAATCCTGTCGTCGGCATCGGGATGGCCAGCGCACGCGTCCGCTCCACCCGCTCCTGCGCCGCCGCCAGTGCGCCCTGCGCCGCCTCGGCCTGTCGCGTGGCCAGCAGTCGCTCGCGCCCGCCGCTGTTCTCGGCCCGCTCGGCCCGTGCGCCCAGCAGGATTTTCGGCAGGTCGCCCTTGGCCGCCTTGCGACGCCCCGCCGCGTCGCGCTTGGCCTTGGTTTCCGTTCGTCTTTGCGCCTCGGCGCCCGCCCGCGCGACATCGCGCTCGGCCTCGACCAGCTCGCGCTCCGCCGCCTCCCGCTCGGCCGCCTTGCGCGCGACATACAGGTCATAGCCGCCGCCGTAGATCGTCACGCCCAGGCCCGACACCTCCACGATCCGGTTCATCCGACGCAGCAGGTTGCGGTCATGGCTGACCACCACGGCCCCGCCGTCCCAGCGCCCGATCACCTCGGCGACCAGCGCCCGCGCCGCCACGTCCAGATGATTGGTCGGCTCGTCCAGCAGGATCAGATCCGGTCCCGCCAGCATCAGGCCCGCCAGCCTCAGCCGCGTCTGCTCGCCTCCGCTCAGGCTGACGGTCAGCCGATCCAGCGCCACCCCCGACAACCCCACGGCGGCCAGCGCCTCACCCAGCCGCGCCTCCAGCGTCCAGTCGGCAGCGGCCAGGTCATTGGCTGTCCCCTCGCCCGCCAACAGCCGCGCGATGATGGCCAGCTCTTCTGCGACGCCCAGGGTCTGCGCCGCCGTCTCATTCGGCGCGGGTTCGTACCGCTGATCCAGCACACCGACCGAGCCGGCGCGCGCCACTACGCCCTCGGCCGGCTCCGCAGCGCCCGAGATAAGACGCAGCAACGTGCTCTTGCCCGCGCCATTGCGGCCGACGACGCCCGTGCGCTCGTCGCCGAACGTCAGGCTCAGATTATCGAATAGGGTTACGCCGTCAGGCGTCCTAGCGGCGACCTTGTCGAGTGTCGCGCGTGCGGACGGGGACGCGTTTCGGCTTGGGCTGGTTGGCATTGAGGATCACGAGCAGCATGGCGGACAGGGCGGAACCGGTGGCCAATGCGATGATCATGATCGTCAAACCTTCTGCAACAAACGCGTCAGAACGAGGAGAATGGGTCGTAATCCTGCAAGGCGCAAGTCTGGCATCGAACACGGCCGCGTGAAGCCACACGGATCGCCCAGTGGCGCGACGCCCGCCGCGCGGCTATCTGAGTCGGCATGGAAAGCCGTTTCCGCATCGAAGACCCTTCCGGCGCCGCCGCTCGACGTGAGGCCGGCGTCCAACGCCTTCGCGACGAGACCGGCATAGACGAAGCCATGATCGACGCATTGGTCGAAGGCTTCTACGCCCGCGTCCGCGACGACGCCCTCATCGGCCCGGTCTTCGCGGCCCGCATCACCGACTGGGCGCCGCACCTGGCGCAGATGAAGCTGTTCTGGTCGTCGGTCGCCCTGTCCACCGGCGTCTATCAGGGCCGGCCCATGCCAAAACACCTGCCCCTGCCCATAGACGCCCGCCACTTCGACCGTTGGCTGGAACTGTTCACCGAGACGGCCCGCGCCCTGTGCCCGCCCCTCGCGGCCGCCCATTTCATCGAACGCGCCCGCCGCATCGCCGAAAGCCTGGAACTGGGGATCGCCACCGCCAACGGCGTGATCCTGGCCAAGGGCGAACGGTTCGTGCGGCCGACACAGGCGTGGACGCCCGACTGAAGCCGCAATGTTCACACATTGTTCTTGCTTCAATCCTGCGATTCATCCCCATATAGCGATGTCGCGCCGGACCCGACCGGCCCTCATCCGCGTTCTCCGGACAGCATGACCGAAAAGCATAACTTCATCCGCGTTCGCGGCGCCCGCGAGCATAATCTCAAGGGCGTGGACCTCGATATTCCGCGCGAGCAGTTGGTGGTGATGACCGGGCTGTCGGGCTCGGGCAAGTCGTCCCTGGCGTTCGACACCATCTATGCCGAGGGCCAACGTCGCTATGTCGAGAGCCTGTCGGCCTATGCGCGCCAGTTCCTGGAGCTGATGGGCAAGCCGGACGTGGATTTGATCGAGGGTCTGTCCCCCGCCATCTCCATCGAACAGAAGACGACGTCCAAGAACCCACGCTCGACCGTCGGCACGGTGACGGAGATCCACGACTATATGCGCCTGCTGTGGGCGCGGGTCGGCGTGCCCTATTCGCCCGCCACCGGCCTGCCGATCGAGAGCCAGACCGTCAGCCAGATGGTCGACAAGCTGATCGCCCTGCCCGATGGCGAGCGCATCCTGCTGTTGGCCCCCGTCGTGCGCGGCCGCAAGGGCGAGTACAAGAAGGAAATCGCCGAGTGGCAGCGGCAGGGCTTCCAACGCCTGAAGATCGACGGCCAGTTCTACCCCATCGATGAAGCCCCGACCCTGGACAAGAAGTTCAAGCACGACATCGACATCGTCGTCGACCGGATCGTCACCAAGCCTGACCAGGAAGGCCGCTACGCCGACAGCCTGCAGACCGCGCTGGGTCTGGCCGACGGCATCGCCAACGCCGAATGGGCGAGCACGGCCGAGGGGGAGACGGCGCCCCGCAGCCTGCTGTTCTCCGAACGGTTCGCCTGTCCGGTGTCCGGCTTCACAATCAGCGAGATCGAGCCGCGGCTGTTCTCGTTCAACAATCCGTTTGGCGCCTGTCCAGTCTGCGACGGCCTGGGGGTCAAGCTGGCCTTCGACGCCGATCTGGTGATCCCGGATCGCGACAAGACCCTGCACAAGGGCGCCGTCGCCCCTTGGGCGCGTGGCCCGTCTCCCCTCTACACCCAGACGCTGCAGTCGCTCAGCCGCCACTACGGCTTCTCAATGGACGTGGCGTGGCGCGAGCTTCCGGCCCAGGCGCACAAGGCGATCCTGTACGGAACCGGCGCCGAGAAGATCAAATTCACCTACGACGACAACGCCCGCAAATACGAGGTTTCCAAGCCGTTCGAGGGCGTGCTGCCGAACCTAGAACGCCGCTGGCGCGAGACGGACAGCGCCTGGGTCCGCGAGGAACTGGCCCGCTACCAGTCCGAGACCCCGTGCGACGCCTGCCACGGCAAGCGGCTGAAGCCCGAGGCCCTGGCGGTCAAGGTGGGCGCGCAGGACATCGCCGACATCTCCACCCTGTCGATCAAGAAGGCCTATGACTGGGTCCAGGCCCTGCCAGAGGCGCTCAGCGACAAGCAGATGGAGATCGGTCGGCGCATCCTGAAGGAGATCGGCGACCGGCTGCGGTTCCTCAACAACGTCGGCCTCGATTATCTGTCGCTATCGCGCGCCTCGGGCACCCTGTCGGGCGGCGAGAGCCAGCGCATTCGCCTGGCGTCGCAGATCGGCTCCGGCCTGACCGGCGTCCTTTATGTGCTGGACGAACCGTCCATCGGCCTGCACCAGCGCGACAACACCCGCCTGCTGGAAAGCCTGAAGGGGCTGCGCGACCTCGGCAACTCGGTGCTCGTCGTCGAGCATGACGAGGAAGCCATCCTGACCGCCGACTATGTCATCGACATGGGACCCGCCGCCGGCATCCACGGCGGCGAAGTCTGCGCCGAAGGCACGCCCGCACAGGTCATGGCCAATCCCAAATCCCTGACCGGCAAATATCTGACCGGTGAGCGCGAGATCGAAATCCCCGCCGACGGCCGCCGCCCCATCGACCGCAAGCGGATGCTGAAGATCAGCGGCGCCAGCGGCAACAATCTGAAGAGCGTGACTGGCGAAATCCCCGTCGGGGTCTTCACCTGCATCACCGGCGTCTCCGGCGGCGGCAAGTCGACCTTCACCATCGAGACCCTGTACAAGGCCGCCGCGCGTCGCCTGAACAATGCGTCCGAAGCCCCCGCCCCCTTCGACCGGATCGAAGGGCTGGAGCATTTCGACAAGGTCATCGACATCGACCAGTCGCCCATCGGCCGCACCCCGCGTTCGAACCCGGCCACCTACACCGGCGCGTTCGGGCCGATCCGCGACTGGTACGCCGGCCTGCCGGAATCAAAGGCGCGCGGGTACGGCCCCGGCCAATTCAGCTTCAACGTCAAGGGCGGCCGCTGCGAGGCCTGTCAGGGCGACGGCGTCATCAAGATCGAGATGCACTTCCTGCCCGATGTCTATGTCACCTGCGACGTCTGCAAGGGCAAACGCTACAACCGAGAAACGCTTGAGATCGTCTTCAAGGGCAAGTCCATCTCTGACGTGCTGGACATGACGGTCGAGGAGGCCGCGACCTTCTTCAAGGCCGTGCCGCCGATCCGCGACAAGATGCTGACGCTGGAGCGGGTCGGCCTGGGCTACGTCAAGGTGGGCCAGCCAGCCACCACCCTGTCGGGCGGCGAGGCCCAGCGGGTCAAGCTGTCCAAGGAACTGTCGAAACGGGCCACCGGACGGACCCTGTATATCCTCGACGAGCCGACGACGGGCCTCCATTTCGAGGATACGCGCAAGCTGCTGGAGGTGCTTCAGGAACTGGTCGAGGCCGGCAACACCATCGTGGTGATCGAGCACAATCTCGACGTCATCAAGGTCGCCGACTATCTGCTCGACTTCGGCCCCGAGGGCGGCGACGGCGGCGGCGAGATCGTCGCGGTCGGCACGCCCGAACAGGTGTCCGACAACAAGGCCAGCTGGACCGGCAAATACCTCAAGGAGGTGCTGGATCGGCATGAGACCCGTCGCAAGGCGCGGGTCGCGGCCTTGGGCGGATCGGTCGGCGAGCCGGCCAAGAAGAAGCGGGCGAAGGCTTCCGCCTAGCCGACTGACCCTCCATCGCCGCCGCACATGGGCGGCGGTGGAGCGGGAAAGCTCAGCGCGGCTTCAGCGCCGCCCAGGCTGCCGAGAAGGGCGCATAAAGCACGGCCAGTTGCAGCGCCGACAGGAAGGCGTTGACGACCGAGGACACCAGAAGGGCCGGCCAGGCTTGGGCCAGGATTTGCATCGTTCCCACGCCGTCGAAGCGGGCTAGGGTCTGAATCCCGCCAGTCATCAGGTCGGTCGCCGCCCCGATGATCATGCCCAGGATGCTGACGATCAGGGACATGATGACCGCGATCACAGCCATGCCCAGCAGCGCCCAGAAATGCCCCTTGGTGGCACCGAAGGACTCAAACAGCGTGATCTTGCGGCGATCGACGGTCATCGGCACGGCCAGGCTGAACTTGATCGCCAGCCAGACGATCAGGGCGAAGACGGCGAAGACCAGCAGCACGCCCGCCAGGATCAGCAACGGCTGGCCGGATGCGGAGCCGAAGCCGATGGCGGCGCCCACCATCGCCATGCCGACGCCGGACGCCAGACCCACGATGATGCTGACCAGCAGGCTGACGACCAACACACGCACCTCGTCCATGCCCACGCGGACATAGCCCCAGCGCGACTCTTCGGGACGCAGAACAGAGCGGGCGACGGCGGCGCTCAGCACCGTCCCGATCAACAGCCCTGCCGGTGCCGCCCAGGCCAGCGCGCCCGCATAGACCTGACCCAGGGCCTGGAAGTCCGCCATCGACGGATTGGCCGACTGTTCCAACGCCTCGCCTGCCGCCATCAGGGCCGCCCATTTGTCGGCACCCAGGCCGAACATGACCACATACATCAGCAAGTAGACCAGCCCCCAGGCCAGGGCGACAACCGGATGACGGCGAACGACCCGAAAGCCTTCGAAGGCGGCGTCGGTAGCGGAAAAACTCATGACAACTCCGGGTCAGATTCGGAGCCAGCTTAGCGCATCCGCGCGCCTGCGTCCTGCGGCCCTGGGTGAAGGCCGCCGGCCGTCAGTTGGCGGAACTGATGGTCCAGTCGGCGATCTGGGTGTTGATGTCCCGCGTGGCCGTATCGAACGCCGCCACGATGGCCGACACCCGATTGTCACCCGCCGGCTGGGCCACCGTGAAGACGCGTTCGACCGAACGCCCTTCCTCCGGGCGAATGGTCCCGCTCGCTGCGGCTCTTCGTTCGGGCGTGGAGCGCAGTTGCGCGCGCGCGGTCACAACCACGTCCGGCACCGCGCCCGGCGCGGCATAACGCGCCTCGAAGGTGGTCACCGTGACCTGCAGCACTAGCGGCGGCGTGCCCGGTTCGCGACGACCCAGGACGCGGATACGGTCAGCCCGATTGGCGAACGCCGCCTTCAGACTATCGTCAAACAGCGTCGAGGCCGGCGACACCCACCGCGCTCCGCCGATATAGGCCGTCTCCAGCCCCGTGACGCCCAGGATGCGGTCATCGCCAGTCGCCTGGGGAAACTCGATGCGGCGGATCGAGACCGTCAATGGCGCCGGCGTGTCACCCTCGGCCGACGGGGCCTCGACCGGCAGGCCGAACCGATAGTTCTGCACCGGGTCGGGGCTCGACAGCAGGGCGCACCCGCTCAATGCCGTCAGGACTGCGGCGGCTGCCGCCATTCGAAGGACAGGACGAAGGATCACGGCTGCACCTCCAGCTCTTTGGATTGGGGACGACCGATGAAGTCGCGCGGGCTGGCGCGGACATCGTCGATCAGGGACTGCAACGAACGGGTGGCGTCCTGCAGTTCTTCGATCGTGCCGCTCAGTTGCGGCAGACTGTTGGTGGTGAAATCGCCCAGCGGACGCTCAAGCCCTGTGATCGAACGGTTGGCCGAAGCGATGGCCGCACGGGCTTCGCCGGTCGCCGAGTTGATGTTGGCGATGGCTTCGCGGCCATCCGTATTGATGATCTGGCGCGTATCGACGGCCAGGGCCTGGTATTCCTTCACCGCAGCGTTGGCGTTGGTCACGGCCTCTTCCAACTGCTGGAAGATGGCCTTGCGGGCCTCAAGCTCGGTGGTCAGGGATTCCACATTCTTCACGCTGGTCGAGAAGCTGCGGATATTGTCGTCGGACATGACGCGGTTGATCCGATTCAGCGCATCCACCGTCTGGGCCAGCACCGTGCCCGAACCGCTCAGCAGCTCGGCGATGGGCGACGGCTGGCTTTGCAGCACCGGCACGACGTTGTCGGGATACTGCTCCTTCAGCAGGGCGCTGTTGGGCGAACCGGCGGTGATCTGGATGTAGTTCAGGCCGGTGATCCCCTGCGGCTCCAGCTGGGCGCGCGAGGTGACACGCACCGGCGTGGTGCCGTCCACGCGGACGCGAGCAATGACTTGGTCGCCGCGCTTGGTGTCGATGTTCAGGTCCGTGACCTCGCCGACGCGGATGCCGTTGAAATGCACCTCGCCGCCTTCCGACAAGCCGTTCACCGGCCCGTAGAAGACGATGTCGTACATGTCGTAATCGCTGTTGAACTGAAGCCGGGCCAGCCAGATAGTGAACACGGCCAGCGCCGCCAGAAGGCAGACGGTGGCGATCCCGACTGCGGCGTAATGTGCGTCTCTTTCCATAGTCGGCTCTCCTCAGGCCGCCGTCTTGGTGGCTGCGCGACCGCGCGGCCCCAGGAAGTATTCCTTGATCCACGGATGGTCGGAGCGTTCCAGCTCCTGCACCGTGGCCTTTTCAACGACCCGCTTGTCCGCCAGCACCGCCACCTTGTCACAGATGGCGTACAGCGTATCGAGGTCGTGGGTGATCATGAAGACGGACAGACCCAAGTCGTCCGCCAGCTGCCGGATAAGGTCGTCGAACGCCGCCGCGCCGATAGGGTCCAGACCCGCCGTCGGTTCGTCCAGGAACACCAGTTCCGGGTCCAGCGCCAGCGCTCGCGCCAGGCCGGCGCGCTTCTTCATCCCGCCCGACAGCTCGGCCGGTTTGAGGTGATGGTGCTCGGGCTTGAGCCCCACCATGGCGATCTTCAGTTCGGCCAGCTCATAGATGACGGCCTTGGGCAGTTTGGTGTGCTCCACCAGGGGCGAGGCGACATTCTCCAGCACGCTCAGCGACGAGAACAGCGCCCCCTGCTGGAACAGGATGCCGGTGCGCCGCTCGATGTCCGCCGACTGATCGTCGGTCAGGGTCGCACGGTCGTAGCCCAGCACTTTGACCGAACCGCCTTCGGGCTCCTTCAGGCCGATGATGGTGTTCAGCAGCACGGTCTTCCCCGCGCCCGACCCGCCGACCACGCCCATGACCTCGCCCCGCACCAGATCGAGGTCCAGGTTCTCGTGGATGGTGCGCTCGCCGAACTGGCTCAGCAGGCCGCGCACCTCGATCAGGTTTTCCGTCTCAGCCTTGAGGGCGTCGGTCATATGTTCAGCTCCAGGAAGACCAGAGCGAACACAGCGTCTAGCAGGATGATGGCGAAGATCGCCTGCACCACGGCGGCCGTCACACGGCGACCAAGGCTCTCGACGTCGCCGGCGACCGACATGCCCTGACGGCAGCCGATGGCGGCGATGACCAAGGCGAAGACCGGCGCCTTCACCAGGCCCACCATCATGTGCTGTGCCATGGTCCCGTCCTCAACCAGGCGTTGGAAGAAGAAGGCGGGGCCAAGGTTCAGCGAGGTCCAGCACACCACCAGACCGCCCATCAGACCGCCGATCATGCCCATAAAGGTCAGCAGCGGCAGCATCAGCACCAGAGACGCCACGCGCGGGATCACCAGGGCCTGGAACGGATTGACGCCCATGACCTGCATGGCGTCGACTTCCTGGTTCATCCGCATCGAGCCGATCTCGGCCGCGAATGCGGACGCGGAACGCCCGGCCAACAGCACAGAGGCGATCACCACCGCGAACTCGCGGAACATGGCCACGCCGATCAGTTGCACCGCAAAGACCTGGGCGCCGAAGTCGGTCAGCAGATCCACGCCGATGAAGGCGACCACCGCTCCGATGAAGAAGTTGGTGATCATGACGATCGGGATGGCGTCCAGCCCCGCCCGCTCGGCTTGGCTGACCCAGGCGGGCCAGCGGATGCCGCCGGGGTGTTTGGCGGCCTCGACCACGGCCGCCATCAGCCGCCCGAGAAAGGCCAGAGACAGCATGGCCTCGCCGCCGAAATCATAGACGCCCCGGCCGATCTTGGCGAAGGTGCGGATGAAAGCGCTGGGGCGCTTGGGGGCCGGGGCGCTCTCGCGCTCCAGCACTTCGATCATGTGGTAGATGCGGCCTGCCTCGGGGCGGTCTTTCCACTGACTTTTCGACAGACGACCGCTGGACGCCTGCACCAAGGCCAGAGCGCCGGCCGTGTCGAACCGGCCTAGATCGGCGGTGTCGATGCTGGCGATCTCGCGCCCTTCCAGGTCGCGGCTCAGCTCCGTCGGCAGGCGGCCGAGCGCCGTCGTCGTCCAGTCGCCGGACAGGCGCAGTTTGGCTGCGCCGTCCGCATCCACGATTTCATACTGCGGCTGGTTCATCGGGCCTCGAACGACCAGTCGGACATCGCGATCTTCCCCAGACCGCCCCTCAAGACAGCCAAAATCCCTACCGCGCTAATGGTCAAGCCGGAGTACGATGTCAACGCGCGATGACATTCACGCGGATGTTTGCCGTTCAACCGTGTCGAGACCGCCTCCCCCATTCGATTTCCCCAACCGTCACGCTGACGCTGATGCCAAACGCGGCCGAACGGGATTCGTTCTCGGATCAATCCATACGACCCCGAACCGCGACTAGATCGTCGATGAACAGCCGCCGCGCCTGAGCCTTGGCCTCCGCATCGGGCAGGCGCAGCAGGTAGGACGGGTGGACGGTCAGGACGGCGCTCGATCCATCCTCCAGCGGGATCGGCGCGCCGCGTTCCTGCATCACGGCGGGCTTGCGACCCAACAGCGCCAGACCAGCCGTCGCACCCAGGGCCAGCACCACCCTGGGCTTGATCAACCGCCGCTCCGCATCCAGCCACCAGCGGCAGGCCTGGACCTCGCCCGCGTTCGGGGTCTTGTGCAGACGGCGCTTGCCGCGCGGCTCGTGCTTGAAGTGTTTGACGGCGTTGGTGACATAGACGTCGGATCGGTCGATGCCGGCCTCGGCCAGAGCCGCATTCAGCACCTGACCGGCGGGTCCGATGAAGGCGCGGCCGGCCAGATCTTCCTGGTCACCGGGCTGTTCACCAACGATCATCAAACGCGCCGCCTTTGGGCCTTCGCCGCAAACGCCTTGTGTGGCGTCTCGATAAAGCGGGCAGCGCCGGCAGGCCTGAACACCGCTCGCCACCTCGGACAGGCTGTCAGGCACGGCCTCGGCGCCCGGTCGCGCGGAGTGAATATCCGGCGCCGTCACGCGCGCGAAACGTGGATTAGGTTCGGGTGCAGGCGTCGCGACCATGGCGTCAGTGCGAACCGCCGATGCCGCAACCAGTTCCGGAATCAGGACAGCCTCGGGCAGATTTTTCCAATAGGACTTGGCCATCTCGCCCTGCATCATCTTCACTTTCAGGCGGGCGGGGTTGAAAGTCGAGGCATAGTAGGTCTTCCAGAACTCCTCGATCTCGTCCTCGTCCGGCGCCATGTCGCGCGTGGCGGGCGGACCGAACCGCAGAGTCGCGCCGTCCCAGAAGGCCGATCCGTCCGGTGTCAGGATCGACCAACGCATGGTCGTGAACCGCCGCTGGAAGAAGGGCGCCGTCTTTTCCAAGACCCGGTGCGGCGGCTCGAACCACGCCACCCAAGCCTCGCCGCAGTCGTCGTGAACCTGACGAAAGCGCACGAAGGCCTTCATCTTGTGCGACGCCCGGCTGACGTTCTTGGCTCGCTCAAGGGCGTCGGCCACGTCTCGGTCAGAAATCACCTTTATCAGATCGGGTTCGTCTCTCAGCCGCCACAGCAGCCGATACATCAGGTCGAACCGGTCTGCAGATCGGTGCAAGATCACGTTATTGGCCAGATCGACGAAGGCGGCGGGGACGGAGAACTCCTTTTCTCTCCGCTCATCCCCGCGAAAGCGGGGACCTAGTTCTTTGGGCGTTCCACCTTCTACGGATGTCCCGCTGCCAATCCCCGACATCGCGCCACACGACAGCACTGGATCCCCGCTTTCGCGGGGATGAGCGGAAGAGGGGATATCAAACAATCCGCCTTGAGCAGCCTCCGATCCGCCGCGCACTACAAAACGCGCCGCCGCTGGCTCCACTCCAGCCAGTCGCAACGCCCGCGCCGCTTTGCGCCAGCCGTCGAAGTCCGTCTCACCGTCCAGCACCGCCGTCGCCATCAGAACAGGCTCAACTGCTCAGGCGTTCGGCTGGTCACGCGCGCCCTCAGATCCGCTGCATCCGTCAGCCCTCCCGGCGTCCAGTCCAGCGCTGTGATGAACGGGCGGATCTTGGCCACCGACCGCGTCAGCCGGCCGACATCCTCCAACCGCAAGGTCCGATAGCGTCGAACCGACACGATCCGGTCCACCGCCTTTACGCCCAACCCCGGCACCCGCAGCAGCATCTCGCGCGGCGCCCGGTTCACATCGACTGGAAACTGCTCGCGCTTGTTCAGCGCCCAGGCCAGCTTGGGATCGACCGCTAGGTCCAGCATCCCGTCCGCCGCCCCCTCCCCGATCTCGGGTGCGGAGAAGCCGTAGAACCGCATCAGCCAATCGGCCTGATACAGGCGATGCTCGCGCATCAGCGGCGGCTTGGACAGGGGCAGGATCGCGCTGGAATCCGGGATCGGGCTGAACGCCGAATAATAGACCCGCCTCAAGCCATAGCCGCCATATAGCGACGCACTGCGGTCCAGGATTTCCGTGTCCGGCGCACCGTCGGCGCCGATGATCAGCTGGGTGCTCTGACCGCCCGGCGCGAACTTCGGCGGCTTGATCTTATCGCGTTTGCCCGGCTTGGCCGCCTCGACGCCCAGCCGCACCTGGCTCATCGCCTTCTTGATGACCCCGACGTCCTTCTGCGGAGCCAGTCGGGCCAGGGCTTCGTCGCGGGGAAGTTCGATATTGGCCGACAGGCGATCGGCATACAGGCCCGCCATCTCCACCAGCTTGGGATCGGCCTCGGGGATCAGCTTCAGGTGGATATAGCCGCGAAAGTCGTGAACCTCGCGCAGGGTCTTGGCCACCAGAACCAGCTGCTCCATCGTATAGTCGCCGGACCGGATGATGCCCGACGACAGGAACAACCCCTCGATATAGTTGCGCTTGTAGAAGTTCAGCGTCAGGTCCACGACTTCGTCCACATCGAACCGCGCCCGCTCCACGTTCGACGACACGCGATTGATGCAATAGACGCAGTCGTAGATGCAGAAATTGGTCAGCAGTATCTTCAACAGGCTGATACAGCGACCATCCGGCGTATAGGCGTGACAAATGCCCATGCCCTCGGTCGAACCAATCCCCTTGCCGCCGACCGAGTTCCGTTTCGACGTTCCAGATGACGAGCAAGACGCATCGTATTTCGCCGCATCAGCGAGGACAGACAGTTTTCGACGCAGATCGAGACGAGCCATTGTTCATGATACGTTCTCGGATCATAAACGGTCCAGCGTCACCGTTATTTTTTCGAAAAGGCCGCTTAGCGCAGCAGATTCAACAGCGACGTATTCTTCAGCGAGTTGATGATCTGAGCCGAGGCCTCGATGGCGACCTGGGCCATCTGAAGGTCGGTGATCGCGCGCGCGGGGTCATAGCCGGACTTGTCCTGCATCATCTTCTGCAGGGCCGTCTTCTGGCCCTCCTGCGAGTCCAGCGCCGCGTCGACATGGTTCTGCATCAGGCCGTTCTTGGCCGTCTGGTTGGTCAGGCCGACGTTCGCCTTGTCCAGCTCGCCCAGCTGCGCCTTCAGGAAGGCGGTGACGTCGGCGTTCGGTTGCCCGGTCAGGGTTCCGGCCCCGGCCGGCGTATAGGTCACCCCACCCACCGTCACGGGCGTGCCGTTCTGGAAGGCCTGGATGTTGCGGAAGACCTCCGTCAGCGGCCCGCCGATCTCGCTGGCCAGGAAACCGGTCTCGACCGTCGTCTTCTCGTCGATGCGCGACTTCTGCTTCAACGTGTCGTTGGCGAAGGTCGAGGCGACCGAGGGCGCCGTCGCGAGATCGGCCATGGATCCCGCCGTCGCCGGGGCGATGTCGCCCTGACCGCCAGCAAATAGATACGATCCCTGGTGCTCGGCGTTCAGTCCGCCCTGGACCGTCTGATAGTTCAGGCTCAGCTCGGTCATCAGGTTGGTGATGTTGCCCGCCGCCATGCTGGTGGCGATGGCCTCGCGTGCGCCGGTTCCGCCTTCGTAGATGCGGCTCATGGCCAGATCCTGCGCGCTTAACCGCGCCGCCACGGCCTCTCCGGTGGAGATGAAGCCCTCCAGACGCGCCTGGGTCGAGGTTAGGCTGGTCAGTTGTTCTGCGCCTCGGCCATAGCCGGACATGTCGGTGGCGATCTTCTCGCTGTCGATCCGCTCCTGGGCCTGTTGCGCACGGCTTTGCGCATTCATCAGGCTGAGCAGGGCCGACTGGTAGTTCCCGTGGGTCGCGACGCGCGTCATTGCAGGATTCCGATCAGAACATCGTACATGTCCTTGCTCGCCTGGATCAGGCGCGCAGAGGCGTTATAGGCTTGCTGGAAGGTGGTCATGTTGACCAGTTCCTCGTCCATATTGACCCCTTCGGCCGAGGTGCGACGGCTGTCCGCCTCCTTGGCCAGGGCGGACGCGGTTTCGCTGCGGGTCTTGGCCGCCGAGGCCTTGCCGCCGATCTCGCCGGCGAAGTCCGCCGCA
Source organism: Brevundimonas sp. AC546 (assembly GCF_979258305.1). NCBI lineage: Bacteria > Pseudomonadati > Pseudomonadota > Alphaproteobacteria > Caulobacterales > Caulobacteraceae > Brevundimonas > Brevundimonas sp. AC546. The sequence continues at coordinate 127,276 of NZ_OZ409849.1, read as the reverse complement.
TAGGACGACAGGGTCTTGTTCCCGCCCGAGTTGCCACCGGCCGCGCTGAAGGCGACGTTCTTCTTGCCCACGTCGCCCAGCACGAGCCCGCCGCGCCCGTCGCTCTTGCTCAACGCCGGCGTTCCCGCCGCCGCGGACAGGTTCAGTTGCGCCAGGGCCAGCTTGCCCGGATCCTGCTGGATGTCGCTGCGGACCGTATAGGCTTCGGCGCGCGTCGATCCGGTCGCGCCCAGGCCGAACAGTTGCGACATCGATACGCCGGACGGATCCTGGGTCGTGCCGTCCTTGACCACGCTCATGGTGGTGACGGAGGGATCGTAAGCCTTGAACGACAGCTTGCCCGCCGCATCCAGGCTGAAGGCGCCGTAGCGCCCGACGCCCGTGATCGGATCGTTCAGCGCACCCAGCATCTCGCCCATCGTGCCCGTCCCGGCCGGGACCGAGACGGTGATGTCGCGTTGCCGCGATCCCGACTCGCCGGCGAAACGCAGCGTCAGGCTCTCGCCCGGATCGAAGCCGTGTTGCGACGTCAGGCTCAGGCCGGTCTCGTAGAAGCTCGGCGTGTTGGTCGAGACCAGATCGTTCAGCCCGAACCAGTGCGAGAAGCCACGACCGCCCTTGGCGCTGGGCGATGTCGCATCGTCGGCGATGGCGACCCCGTTGCCGCCCGCGCCGTCCAGTTGCAGCCGCCCTTCCGAGAAGCTGGCCGTCGCGGCGCCCCCCATCTGGGCGTTCAGCACGCTGAGGAAGGTCGAGGGATCGGCGGCGACGCCATTGACGGTCATCGTGGCGCCGGAGAAGACGATCTGGGCCGAGGCCTGCACCACGCCCGCCGCATTGACCGCCGTGATCGTCGTCGTTCCGGTAAAGCCGGTCAGGGCGTTCTCCAGCGACTGACCCGTGTTGCGTCCGGCCAGAGTGGTCGGCGCCGGCACGCTGCTGTTGGCGTTGTGGGCGCGGTTCAGTTCGTCCGCCAGCTTGGCGGTCAGCTCGCCCAGACGTGCCGCAGCCGCCGGCGCATCGACATCGCGGATCTCGACCAGACCCTTGATCTGCCCCGACGATACCCCGTCCAGCAGGGGCCAGCGCGTGCCGCTCGGCTCGGTGATCATGATGTCGGAGAAGGCCGTCATGGCGCCGACCGTGCCGGCCGCCTGATAGGACAGGGTCGCGGCGCCTTCGCCCACCAGGGTCGTGCCGGCGTTTGTGCGCAGGGTCACGCCGCCGTTCGAGCGAGCCTCGACCTTCACATCCATATATTTCGACAACTCGTTGATCAGGCCGAGTTGTGCGTTCTGTGCGCCGGTCACGTCCTCATTGGTGACCGTGCCGGAAGCGATGGTCTTGTTCAGCTTGGCGATCTGTTCCAGCAGCGGATTGACGGTCTCGATCGCGCTTTGCAGACGGCCGTCCGCTTCCTGGCGCGCCGACTGGATCTGGGCCGCGATGCCCGAGGCCTGATTGAAGATCGCCTGGGTCTTGTAGATGGTGTCCTGACGGCCTGCGGACGAGGTCGGGCTTTCGGCCAGGGTGGCGTAGCTGGCGAACAGCTTATCGACCTGGGCGAAAAAATTGCTGTCGCTGCTGGGATCGCCGAACTGGTTCTGGATCTGGTCGTACAGTTCGTAACGCACGGTCTGGCGCGCCGCGTCCGACCCCGCGCTCAAACTCGCCGCCTGGAGGAAACGGTCTGTAGCCAGGCGAACCCGCGTGACATCGACGCCGGAGCCATAGCCGTTGGTGACGGCGGCGGATTGATCGGCGATCTTGCGGACGTAGCCGGGCGTATCGACGTTGGCGATATTGTCGGCGGTGACGCGCAACTGGGCCTGGGCGGTCTTCAGGCCCGACGTGGCGATGTTCATGATCGAGTTCAGCGACATTGACGCGTCTCCCCCGCCCTACCCGGCAACCGCTGCATTGTCGCGCGCAGTTCTTGCCCAGCCACGCGCCGCCCTCGCTCGCACAGAGCGTTGTTTTTCAACAGGATCACAGATCGGGCAGCCGTCATGATCGGCAAGACGCGCAAAGGTCGGGCCAACAGCGACAGATGCGGTTTTGGACTGGGCGCCGCTTTGAAGCGTATTCGTCCACAGCCGGGCAAAAAATGGCGATAGCGCGGCAATAAACGACCGCCGCCATGACGACCGCTCACCGGACGGACTGTATTACCCACTGTTTTTGTTCGACTAAGGTCTTGGCCCGACCCTTGCGTCGATGACGGCGAACCCTTGGGCGCAGCAGGCGCCGACCTTACCCCTCACGAAAGCCGCCGCGCTTCCATGTCGATCGCCTCCGCCCTGTTTGCGCCTGCCGCTCCGGTTTCGACCGGAACGCCGGCTGCCGCCTCGGGCGCAGACATGGCCGACGCCGGCCTGTTCTCCAGCAAGATCACCGCTGTCCTCGACGCAAGCCTCGACACTGCGCCGGTCGAGCGGGTCGCGCCCGGTCGTTTGACGACCGCTCAAACCCTCGGCGTCATACTGACCCAAGCCGTCGGTGACGAAACGAGCGCCGTCGCGCCTGACCTGATGGTCGAGGCTCCCGCGCCGGCCACACTCGAGACTGCAGACTCCAAAATCCTCTCCGGGACCTCGGACGAGACGGCGACAGGCGTCCAGGACTCGGCGAACGATGACGATGATGCGAGCGTCATCATCTCGTCACCGTTCCCCACGCCGCAACAAACACCGCCGGTTTCACCTCTGTCGGCGGCGACGCCGCAGCCGCTCGCCGTAGACGTGTCCGCTGAGCAAGCCGCTGAGACCACACCCCCGACGACGCCAACTGTCGAGATGAAGGCGCCGCAAGGCCTCGCGACGGTCACGCTCCTCTCTTCGACGACAGGATCGTCGGCGACGCTGCCCCCCGCCACAACAGACGGCATTGCATCGGATGTCGCCGCTGCGACGGCTTCATCATCGACCGAGGCCAACGCCAAAACTGCTGCTGCCGTCGTTCTACCCGAAGCCGCCAAAGCGGTTGCAGCCGAACTGGGCGATCTCCTCGCGGTTGCAAAGGCGACGCCGTCGCCGACCGCAGCGATGACTTCGGACAAGGCCACGGCCGATAACGACCAGAGCGAAGCTGCTCAATCGGCATCAATGGCGAGCGCCCAGAAGCCCTCAGCCGCCCCCACGCCTGCGGTTCAGCCTAGGGCGGATGCCGCTACGCGGCCGGCTGAAGCTGCGGCGCTGACCATTGCCGCGCCGAACACCGCCAAGGCCGCCGTTCAGCCGACACCAGCGGACGCCGCCAAGCCGTCCGCCTCCTCGCCGATCGCCCACGCCATGACGGCCGCCCAGATTCCGGCGGCCCAGGTGCAGGTCTCGGTCGCGGCGGCGTCGTTTAAACCAGCTCAGACCATACCGGCCGATATCGCCGCAGCGGCGGTCGTGACCGAGCGTTCCGCCAAGTCCGAAACGGCCTCCGTATCCGACCAACCCGCCCAGGCCGCATCTGGCGACACGCCACCGCAGACGCTACCCGCGCCCACTCAAGCCGCGCTGCCTCTTAAGCCTTCGCGCCACGAACTGGCTCAGCAAACCAGCAACACCGCCACGACGCCTGTCACGGCCGAAACGACCGATGCGAAGACGACAGACGTAGAGACGACATCTCTGGCGGACGCCGGCGCCGTGCAGCCAGCCAAGCCGACGGTGACGACCGACACGGCGGCCGCCCCAGCGCTTCTCGCGGTCGCTCCTACCGCCGCACAGACGACCAACGCTGCTCCCGCCGACACCCAGGCGATCCAGCAGGCCGCTGCGCCGGACCGCGACCTGGGCCTCTCGACCCTGTCGCGCGCGACAGCCGAAACCACCGCCCAGCTCGCTGCGCAGATCGCACGCAAGCTGGACGGCCGTTCGACCCGGTTCGACATGGTGCTGACGCCTGAGGATTTGGGCCGCGTGGATGTGCAGTTGGAGATTGGAAAGGACGGCCAGCTGTCCGCCCGTCTCGCCTTCGACAATCCTGCCGCAGCCGCCGATCTGAAAGGCCGCGCAGACGAACTGCGTCGCCAACTTCAGGACGCCGGCTTCCAGGTCGCGGGCGATGCGCTCGACTTCTCGCAACGTGATCCGTCCGCAGGCGGCGGCGCCTTCGAGCGCCAACAGCAACGCAACGCCCTGTTCGCCGGCGGCTCTCGCCTGGCCGCCCAGGCCGACACCCCCATAACTCCAGCGCCCGGCGCCTGGATCAACCATTCCCAGACGCCTGACCGCGTCGATCTGAAGGTCTGACCCCATGGTCGACGCCATCTCCACTGCCGACGCCTCTGGTCGTCTGAACAGCAGCAACACCATGCTGGCCTCGAACTTCGAGACCTTCCTGACACTGCTCACGACGCAGATGAAAAATCAGGACCCGCTGTCGCCGCTGGATTCCAACGAGTTCACCGGACAGCTGACCCAGATGGCCGGCGTCGAGCAACAACTGCTCACCAACGATCTGCTGACCAGTCTGCTGTCGGCTCAATCCGCAGGCGGGCTCGACAACGCGTCCAACTACATCGGCAAGAGCGTGACCGCCGCCTGGACAGCGACCGAGTTCAACGACGGCAAGGCTGCATGGGCCTACGAACTGGGCGCCGACGCCGACAAGGCCACATTGCAAGTCGTCGACAGCAAGGGCGCCGTCGTCTGGGAAGGCGCCGCGCCTGACAAGACGTCCGGCCTGCACACTTTCAACTGGGATGGCACGTTGAAGGACGGGGGCAAGGCCGAGGACGGCGGCGTCTATACCCTGAAGGTCGCCGCGACAAACGCCACCGGCGCTAAGGTCGACGCCCAGGCCCTGATCCAGGGCCGGGTGACCGGCGTCGAAATGTATAACGGCGCGCCATACCTGGTGATCGGCGACTCCATCCTTCCGCTTTCGACCGTGATCTCGCTGAACGAGATCAAGGCGCAGGCAGACAACGACACCGACGATACGGAGAATCCGAACGTCCCCACCGAGGAGGCGGCCGCATGATGCGATCCGCCGCCTTCCCGATGATCTTCATTTAAGGAGCGTTCTTCCATGAGCCTCAACAGCGCAATGCTGGCCGGCGTGTCCGGTCTCGCCGCCAACTCCGCCGCCCTGGCGGCCATTTCCCAGAACATCGCCAACGTCAACACCGTTGGCTACAAGCGCACGGCCAGCGAGTTCCAGACCCTGGTCAACAGTCAATCGGCCTCGGGCGGCAGCTATTCGGCCGGCGGCGTCACCACCAACACTCGGTCCTTCATCGGCCAGGAAGGCCAACTGCAGCGCACGAGCGAGAGCACCGATCTCGCCGTCAGCGGCCAGGGCTTCTTCGTCACGACGACCCAAGCCGAGGGCGTCGGCGCCACCGACAGCCGCCTGTTCACCCGCGCCGGCGCGTTCCGCGTCGACAAGCAGGGCTATCTGAAAAACAGCGCCGGCCTGTATCTGCAGGGCTGGCCGGTGGACTCCAACGGCGAGATCGCAACCGACCCGTCCGACCTGTCGCGACTGCGCTCGATCAACATCGGTTCGGTGGGCGGCACCGCAGAGCCGACCACTCGCGTCCAGATCAACGCCAACCTGCGCTCGACCCAGGTCGCCACCGCCGCCGGCAGCGCCAGCTCCTATACAGAACCCTCGACGCCCCCCACCGCTACCGATCACACTGTGGACGTCAAATACGAACCGGTTCGCGATCCGCTCGTCGCCGGTGGTTATGTGCCCAACCAATATACCGTGAAGATCAAATCCGGCACGCAGACCGCGACGGGCCTGGCGACGTTCGATCCCGCCACCGGAAACATCACGGCGTTGACGATGAACGCCCCCAACAACGGCACGATGACGCCAGTAGGGACGACAGCACTCACGTTCACCCCCGCGACCGGCGCGCCGTTCACGATGAACCTGTCGGACATCGGGCTCGCCACGAATGTCGCCGCCACCCAGAAGTACGACCCGAAGTCGAACTCGATGGCCGAATACAATGCGGACGACGACGCGCCCACCGGCGTGAAGCCGGACTTCAAGATGAACATTCCGGTTTCGGACTCCAAGGGCGGCCAGCGCAACCTGGAAATCCGCTTCCTGAAGAGCGACGAGCCGAACATCTGGTACGCCGAAGTCGTCGCGGTGCCCGCCGACGACGTCGTGACGGGGGGCGCGTACGCCAACGGCCAGATCAAGACCGGGAAGATCGCCTTTACGCCTTCTGGTCGCCTCGACGTCGAGACAATGCAAAACTGGCCCGCCGGCACGGGCCTGTTCGACGATCCGACCCAGGCGACGCTGAATTTCGGTGAGTCCGATCCCACCCAAGTCATCGATCCTCTGGTCGCGGCCGATAACTATCAGGTCAAGTGGGCCGACGGCTTGGGCATCGCTGCCCAGACCGTCACGTTGGATCTTAACACTTCGGCGGGGGGTCTCAGCCAGTTGAACACTGCCTCGGTGGTGCAATCGACTGTCACCAACGGCACGGCCTTCGGCAATCTGAGCGACATCACGATCGACGAGGGCGGCTTCGTCACCGCCGTCTTCGACAATGGCGTGATGCGCCGCATCGCCCAGGTCGCGATCGCCACCTTCCCCAGCCCCGACAGCCTGAAAGAGGTTTCCGGCAACGCTTACAGCGTCAGCCTGCAGTCCGGCACCTTTAACCTCAAGGCGGCAGGAACCGGAGGTGCAGGCACCATTGCCGCTCAGCAGCTGGAGTCCTCGACGGTCGATCTGTCGGCTGAATTCACCGGCCTGATCACCACCCAAAGGGCCTATTCCGCCTCATCCAAAATCATCACCACGGCCGATGAAATGCTGGCCGAGCTGATCAACATCAAACGCTGATCGGCGAGTAAGTAAGCGTTAGTCTCGATGAATTGTCGCGCAATCAAGGTTGACAGAGTCGTTCGCGGAGGGACGGATTTTATTCGTTCCTTCACCACGACGCTTAAACGGACCTTAGTCGGGCCGACCTACCTTCATGACACTACGGTGTTGGTGAAAGAGGCATAAGCCCATGTTGCAAGAGCGACGCCTGAATAGCAAAGGCGAACAATACGTGGTCGGACCGACTGGCACGCCCCTGACCCTGAACGATCTGCCGCCGTCCAACACGGACCGGTGGGTGATCCGGCGCAAGGCCGAGGTCGTCGCCGCTGTGCGCGGCGGTCTGCTGAGCCTTGACGACGCCCTGGCGAAGTATCGCCTGACGGCGGAAGAATTCCTCGCATGGCAGAAGGCCATCGACAAATGGGGCATGCAGGGTCTGCGCACGACGCGGATCCAGAGCTACCGCTCCTAAGGGTTTCCCCGAAGACGAAGAAGGGCCGCATCCGGCGACGGGTGCGGCCCTTTTCGTATGTGGGCCTCGAAATCGCGCCGGTTCCGCACTAAATGGCCGCAATGACCCTGGTCGAAGACATCTGCGCCGTTCCGAACATCGTCCGCACCGACATGGATGCGGCGGTCGAGAGCGCGCGGGCGGCGGTCGGCCTGCCGGTCGGGGCGCGTGTCGTCGCGGCCATGTCGGGCGGGGTGGATTCCACCGTCGTCGCGGCACTGCTGCACAAGGCCGGTTACGATGTCGTCGGCGTCACCCTGCAACTCTACGACCATGGCGCGGCGCTGAAGAAGAAGGGCGCCTGCTGCGCGGGCCAGGACATTCACGACGCGCGACTGGCCGCCGACATGATCGGCATCCCCCATTATGTTCTGGACTACGAAAGCCGGTTCAAGGACGCGGTCATCGACCAGTTCGCCGATAGTTATCTGAAGGGCCAGACGCCGGTCCCCTGCATTCGCTGCAATCAAACGGTGAAGTTCCGAGACCTGCTGGACGTCGCCCGCGACCTTGGGGCCGAGGCCATGGCCACGGGCCACTATGTGCGCCGCGCCGTCGCCGGCAACCGCTCGCAGATGCGCAAGGCGATCGACCATTCGCGCGACCAGTCCTATTTCCTGTTCGCCACCACCCAGGACCAGCTCGACTATCTGCGCTTCCCCTTAGCCGATCTGGAAAAGCCCCAAGTGCGCGGCGTCGCCGCCGAACTGGGCCTGAAGATCGCGTCCAAGCCGGACAGTCAGGACATCTGTTTCGTGCCCTCGGGCGACTACCGCACCCTGATCGACCGCCTGCGTCCACAGGGGCGCGAGGCGGGCGAGATCGTTCACATGGACGGCCGGGTGCTGGGAAGCCACGCAGGCATCACCGACTACACCATCGGCCAGCGCCGGGGGCTGAACGTCGCTGTGGGCGAACCCTTGTTCGTGACGAAGCTAGAGCCGGATACCCGCCGAGTCATCGTCGGCCCGCGCGAAGCCCTGCTGACCGCGTCCCTGACCTTGGAAGAAACCAACTGGCTGGGCGACGAAGCCACCATCGTCGAGGCCGCCGGGGCGAAACTGCCCGTGCTGGCCCGTGTCCGCTCGACCCGTCAGCCCTCCCCTGCCCGCCTGACCCTGATCGACGGCAACGTTCGCGTTGTCTTCGATGACGGCGAAGAAGGCGTGGCCCCCGGCCAGGCCTGCGCCCTTTACGATCCCGTGGACACCGAACGCGTCCTGGGCGGCGGCTTCATTCGGGATACGACGGCGGTCGTCGCATAGCGGCGGTTCATTAAATCGGAGACAGGCCGCATCCGACGTGATGTTCTGTCGCCTCCCTACGGTCATCACACCGACGAGAGGTTCCGATGCGCACCACCGCCTGCCTGGTTTCCGTACTGGCCTTGATGGCCGCCCTTCCCACCGCAGCGATGGCGCAAGCCGCACCGCCGCCCGCCGCCAGCACAGCCGCGCCGTCTTATACGGCGGCCCAGTTCTTCGACACGACCACCTATGGCCTGGGCTACGGCGGGGCCAAGGCCTTCTCGCCCGATGGCAGGTCGGTGCTCATCCGGTCAGACAAGACAGGGGTGTTCAACGCCTACGCCCTGCCCGTCGCCGGCGGCGACCCCGTGCAGTTGACCAACTCGATCACCAGCGCGGTCAATCCGGTCACCTACTTCCCCGCCGATGCGCGCATCCTGTTCACCCAGGACGGGGGCGGCGACGAACTGAGCCATCTGTTCGTGCGAACACCGGACGGCGCAATCACCGACCTGACGCCGGGCGACAAGGTCAAGGCGGACTTCCTGAGCTGGAGCCAGGACGGCAAGACCTTCTTCGTCACCTCGAACGCACGCGACGCCTCGGCTTTCGACGTCATCGCCTATGACGCGACCACCTATGCGCACCGGATGGTGTTCGAGAACACCGGCGGTTTCTCACCGGCCGCCCTCTCACCGGATGGCCGGTGGCTGGTGCTCGACAAGGCGCTGACCAGCGCGAACAACGATCTTTATCTGGTGGATCTGACGGCGCCGGGCGAGCCCAAGCTGCTGACCCCGCACGAAGGCAATGTGGCTTATACCGCCTTCGACTTCACGCCGGATTCCAGGGCCGTCCTGATCGGCACGGACCAGAACGGCGAGTTCCAGCAGGCCATTCGCCACGATCTGGCGGCCAGCACCAACACACCTCTGATCCAGGCGGATTGGGATGTCAGTTTCGTCTTCTATTCGCCGACCGGCCGCTATCGCGTCTCAGGCCTGAACGCCGACGCCAAGACCGAACTGACCCTGCTGGACGCCACGAGCAACCAGTCCGTCGCCTTGACCGGCCTGCCGGACGGCGACATCGGCAATGTGCGTTTCAGTGATGACGAGAAGACCATCGCCTTCACCGTCTCGTCCGACACCTCGCCCGCCGATGTCTTCGTCGCCGATCTGACCACCGGCCGGGCCACTCGCCTGACCCACGCCCTGAACCCCGCCATCGACGAGAACGCCCTGGTCGAGGCGACCATCGTCCGATACCCCGGCGAAGGCGACGTCATGATCCCGGCGGTCCTCTACAAGCCCAAGGGCGCGTCTGCCGCCCACCCTGCGCCGGCCATCGTCCTGGTCCACGGCGGCCCCGGCGGCCAGACCCGTCGCGGTTATTCGGCCATGGTCCAGCATCTGGTGAACCACGGCTATGCGGTCCTGGGCGCCAACAACCGGGGCTCGTCCGGCTACGGCAAGACCTTCTTCCACCTGGATGACAAGAAACACGGCGAGGCTGATCTGCGCGACATCGTCGCCGGGGGCGAATGGCTGAGACAGCAGGATTGGGTCGCCGACGATCAGGTGGCGGTGATGGGCGGATCCTATGGCGGATACATCACCGCCGCCGCACTGGCCTTCCACCCCGAGGCCTTCGCCGCCGGTGTGGACATCTTCGGCGTCACCAACTGGGTGCGGACGCTGGAGTCGATCCCGCCCTGGTGGGGCGCCCAGCGCATCGCCCTGTATGACGAGATGGGCGATCCGGCCACCGACGCCGAGCGCCACCGCCGCATCTCGCCGCTGTTCCACACGCAAGGCATCAACAAGCCGCTGCTGGTCGTCCAGGGTGAGAACGACCCGCGGGTGCTCAAGGTCGAGAGCGACGAACTGGTCGCCGCCGTCCGCGCCAACGACGTGCCGGTCGAATACGTCCTCTTCCCCAACGAGGGTCACGGCTTCACCCGCCGCGACAACCGCATCACCGCCCAGGACGCCTATCTGACCTTCCTGAACAAATACGTGCGGAAATAGGCCTGGCCGGAGGAGGGGCGCGTCGATGCTGCGCCCCTTTTTTTCGACTGTGGAGACGCAATGGATCGACTATCGGCTCGAAGCCGACTGCGCTTACGCCGCGACAGCGTAGACCCTTAGGCGATGCCCGTCCGGATCGCCGGCCACGAAGCTGCGGCCAGGCTGCGTATCCATCGGCGGCGTCAGGATGCGCGCGCCCCGGTCCCACCAGTCGATGTGCGCCTGATCAACCGCCTCGGCCCCCTCCAGAGGAAAATCGACCTCGCAAATTTCCCCGCCGCCTATCCGCCGCAACAGCCCCAGCGCCCGCCCCGAACTCAGCACGAACAAGGCCCGATCCGGCCCCGCCATCACCGGCCCACAGCCGAACAGGCCGGCGTAAAACCGCGCGCTGGTCTCAGGATCCGCGACGGCCAGAAGAATGTCCTCGATCTCGGTCATCGGCCCTGCCCTCGTTTCCAACAGGACTGACCCTAGTCGCCGATGCTGCCAGTTTCCGTCAGCAGTCGTCAGACGCTCTCGACCTTTCGTGCGCCTCGCGCCAGGTCTTCATCAAGGCCTGCCGACGCGCGGGATAGCGCGCCTCCGTCACCTCGGCCTCGACAATGCGATCCGTTCGGAAGCTACGGAAATCGCCTCGCAATTCGCACCAGGCGATCAGCAGTCGCACCCGGTCGAAGAACGCCAGGGCGAAAGGCCACACCACCCGTTCGGACGCCGCGCCCGCCTCGTCGCGATAGCACAGCCTCAGCCGCCGCTCGGTGCGGATCGCCTTCCTCAACAGCCCCGGATCGACCTGGTCCGCCGGGAACGGCGCCCCCGGCACGACCAGCAGGGCCGAGGTCTCCATCTCGTCGCGCAGATCGGGCGGCAGCACCGCCGAAATTCGGCCGAGGGCCGCCAACGCCGCATCCCGCATGCGAGGGTCGGCCCGGTCTGCCACCCAGCGCGAGCCCAGCACCAGGGCCTCGACCTCTTCCGGCGTGAACATCAGCGGCGGCAGCATGAAGCCCGGCTTCAGCACATAGCCGACCCCCGCCTCCCCCTCGATCGTCGCGCCTTGCGCCTGCAGGCTGGCGATGTCGCGATACAGGGTGCGCAGGCTGACGCCCATCTCATCCGCCAACACGTGCCCACTCACCGGCCGACGATGCCGTCGCAGGACGTTCAGCAGATCAAGAAGGCGTTCGGACCGTGACACGCGACGACCCTAGCAGAACTCCTGCCAGAAAACGGCAGCAGGCCGAACCTAGGCCGCTTCCTTTGGCATCACATCGCCGACCGTCGGCCGGTTCTCGGCGCGGGTCAGCAGGATGTCCCTGGGTTTGACGATCTCGTTGCAGCAGCCGCAGGCGATGCGCGGCGTCAGGGTCGAGCCGCAGGTCTTGTGGATCATGTCGATGCCGCTGTCGGCGTCGCCATAGACGTGTTTGGCGCCCCAGCCATGAAGGGTCACCAGCACCCCGTACAAATCCTTGCCCTTTGCGGTCAGGACATATTCGTTGCGCGGCGGGCGTTCGGAATAGAGCTGCGGCTCCAGCACCCCGTGCTGGACCAGGCTTTTCAGACGGGCGGCCAGGACGTTGCGCGCCACGCCCAGATTGTCTTGCCACTGTTCGAACCGGCTAACGCCGTTGAAGGCGTCGCGGATGACCAACAGGGTCCAGGGGTCGCCGATCACCTCAAGCGTGGCGGCGATGGAGCAGCTTTGGCGGCTGTAGTCGGCGGTGCGTCCCATGCGACGAAAGTGACCCCGCGTCAGGCGTTTGGCAAGGGTTGCAAATCCGAACGGTCCAGGTCAGTCTTGTTTGGCAACGGACGTGCGACCCCTGCGGTTCGCCGCCTTGTTCCTTCGACTGCGGCGGGAGATCTTCATCAGGTCTTCCGCCGCCTCTTCGCCTGACGCAGGATTGCGCAATGATGCTGCCGATCTCCCTCGACGCCGCCCTGGCCTTTCAGACCCTGGACGACGGCGGCCTGTCCGCCCCGGTGCCGGGTCATTTCTCCAATGGCCCGTCGGGCATAGCGCCGGAAAAGGGCTTTCCGTTCGGCGGCCTGCTGGCGGCCCTGTGCGCCCAGTCGATGCGACAGGGTCTGGCCCTGACCGCGCCTTTGCGCACCTTGTCGGTGCAATACCTCTCGGCGGCGAAGTTCGGCGAGCAGGTGGCCTTTCGCCCGCGCCTGCTGCGCGGCGGCCGAAACGTCGTCTACGCGGCGGTCGAGGCCGAACAGGACGGCCGCCTGACCCACCATGCCACGGGCACCTATGGGCTGGACGGCGCCACGCCGCCGGTCACGCCCCTGCACCTGCCGCCCCCGCCGTTGGACAGCCTGAACCCCAAAGCCTCCATCCACGGCCCGATGGCCCCGCACTTCTCGCAGCATGTCGAATATCGATTCGACGGCGGTCCCAACATCCTGGGCGGCAACGAAGGTCGGCCCGCGGTCGAGCGCACCTGGATGCGGATGGCGGATGGTCGTCCGCTGGACGAGGTCGGGCTGTGCTACCTGCTGGACGCCCTATATCCGCCGGCCTGGACCCTGTCGAAGACGCCGGCGGCGATGACCACGGTCGACTTGCGCATCGACATCCTGACCGATCCGACGCCGCAGACGGCGCCCGACGGCTGGGCCTTTTTCGAGTTCAGGATGCTGGACCTGGGCTTGGGCTGGACGGTGGACGAGGCCGCCGCCTGGGGCGTCGACGGAACCCCGCTGGCCCTGTCGCGCCAGCGCCGAAAACTGCTGCCGCAACGCACGGCCTGAAGTCAGCCCTCATTCATGATTATCAGCGACTATTCCAAATCTCTGGAGTCGTCCTCATGCGTCGTCGAAATCGCCTCGTTTTCGTATCCCAAGTCGTCGTCGTTCTGGGGGGCTGTCTGATGCTTCAGGGCTGCCTGGTCGGCGCCGTCGTCGGAGGCACTGCGGCGGTCGTCGGCGGCACGGCAAAAGCCACTGGAGCCGTCGTGGGCGCCGGCTTCGACGCCGTCACCACTTCGGACGAGGAAACCAAACTGCGCCGCGAGCGCGAGCAGCGCGATTGGGAACGCGAGCAACGCCGCTGCGAAGAGCGCCAACGCCAGGGCAAGCGCTGCTGATCTAGAGGCTCAGCACGCACCGCTCGTTGATCGTCGGCCGCGCCACCTGAACCCGGCACAGGCCCGGCCAGTCGGGCTGCAGCGTCTTGACGAACCACAGGCACAGGTTCTCCAGGCTGGGCAATTCCAGCCCTTCGTGTTCGTTCAGCATGCCGTGATCCAGCGTCTCCGCCGCCGCCTTCAGCGCCCGATCCAGCGCGCCAAGGTCGGCGACCCAGCCGTGCTCGGCGTCCAGCACCTCGGACCGCACCGTCGCCTCGACCGTGAAGGAATGGCCGTGGACGCGGCGATAGATGCTGCCCTCGGGCTCGTTGGGGAAATGGTGGGCGGCGTCGAAGGTCGCCTGTTTGGTGATCTCGAAGACGGGCATTAGCGGACGCCGATGTATTTGTGGGTCTGGACGCTCAGGCGCCATTGGGGATGGGTCAGGCAGTATTCGATGGCGGCGGCGGTGTTGGCCGCCTGGTCGGGACCGTCCATGGGCTGGAGCCAGAACCGTTCGAAATCGAGGTGTTCGAACCGATCCGGCAGGGCCTTGGCCTGCGGATAGACCAGCTTCAGCTCCTGGCCCTTCACCTGAATCACCGCGGCGTCGGCCTTGGGGCTGATGCAGACCCAGTCGATGCCGTCGGGCGCCGCCAGGGTGCCGTTCGATTCGATGGCGATCTCGAACCCGCGCGCATGCAGGGCCGCGATCAGTGGTGAATCCAGCTGCAACAAGGGTTCGCCGCCGGTGCAGACCACTAGTTTCGGATCGCCCTCGCGCCCCCGCCACATCGCCGCGACATGATCGGCCAGCAGGTCCGGCGTTTTGAACTTGCCGCCCCCGCCACCGTCCGTGCCGACGAAGTCCGTGTCGCAGAAGCTGCAGACGGCCGTCGCGCGATCCTGCTCGCGCCCGCTCCACAGATTGCAGCCGGCAAACCGCAGGAAGACCGCAGGCCGCCCCGCCTGTCCGCCCTCCCCTTGCACCGTCAGAAAGACTTCCTTGGCCGAATATGTCACCGGCTCGCGACCCATTCCGCATGGCCCGCCGCCCGCAACTCGCACGCCGGACAATCGCCGCAGCCATAACCCCAGGCATGCCGATGCGTCCGGTCGCCCCGATAACAGGTATGGCTATCCTCGATAATCAGCTCGACCAGTTTGGCCCCACCCAGCGTATCGGCCAGTTCCCAAGTCTGGGCCTTGGTCAGCCACATCAGCGGCGTGTCGATCACCACCGGCTTGTCCAGCCCCAACGACAGCGCCCGCGCCATCGCCTCCATCGTCTCGTGGCGGCAATCCGGGTAGCCCGAGAAATCCGTCTCGCACATGCCGCCGACCAGCACCTCAAGCCCACGCCGATCCGCCAGGGCCGCCGCCGCGACCAGGAAGATCAGGTTGCGTCCCGGCACGAAGGTCGTCGGCAGACCGCGCGCGTCCATCTCGATCTTGCGATCGGCGGTCAGGGCGCTCTCGGCGATCCGGCCGTAGCCGGTCAGGTCCACAACATGGTCGTCGCCCAGCCGGTCGGCGTATTGCGGCAGGGCTGCGCCCATACCGGCGCGCACCGCCTGACGCGCCTCCATCTCGACCAGATGGCGCTGGCCATAGTCGAAGCCGACCGTCTCCACCCGCTCGAACCGCTCCAGCGCCCAGGCCAGACAGGTCGCACTGTCCTGCCCGCCGGAGAACAGAACCAGAGCCGATGTGGGCAGCTTTTCCAGGATGACGCTCATGACAAATCTGCGGTCGGCCGTTCGGCCGCGCGCATGCACAAAGGGATGGAGACCCAGATGGGTCAGGCGGCCCTCATACACCAGACCCGGATGCGGCGCAAAATCACCGTTTGCATCGATTTGCATCAAGCCGCGCCAGCTTAACCAATCCGCAAGCGATTTTGGGCTCTAGTCCCAACGAGTAGGAGTTCCAGGCAGTATGCCGACCATCGAGACCCTTTCCGAGCGTCCCAAGCCGGTGGCTCCGACGACGCTCGGGTGCGAGGTGCTGGCGCGTTTCGAACGCGAGCCAGACACGCTCGTCATCCCCGTGGTCGATGGAAATCGTCCGGTCGGATTGGTCGAACGCACCGCCTTCCTCCAGAAGATCGCCGCCCGTTTCGGCCACGCCCTCTACGACCTGCGCCCCATCACCTTCGCCATGGACCCAGAGCCTGCGGTGGTCGAGGCCGGCGTCCGCATCGACGCCTTCTGCGACATCATGCTGAAGGGCGGCCCGGCCGCTCTGCTGCGCGGCTTCATCGTAACGCACAACGGCGCCTATCTCGGCGTCGGCACCGCCGCGACCCTGCTGCAGGCCGTCAATACGCGCCAGCGCGAACAGAACGAGGAGCTGGCCGAACAGGCCGCGATCCTCAGCGACACTCGCGCCCAGGCCATCGCCGCCGCTCGCGCCAAGAGCCAGTTCCTGGCCATCATGAGCCACGAGCTGCGCACGCCGATGAACGGCGTGCTTGCGGTCGCAGAACTGCTGCGTCGTCAGCCGCTGAACGCGGCGGCCCAGGCGCATGTCCAGACGATCATGGACTCGTCCGAAACCCTGTTGCGCATTCTTCAGGACGCGGTCGACCTGTCCAAGGCCGAAGCCGGCGAACTGGAACTGAACAACGCGCCCACTGCGCTGCGCGCCGTAATGGACGACATCCAGTCGATGTGGGAGCCGCGCGCCTCTCAGGACGGCGTCACGCTATTGGTCGGTTACGAAGGCGACACCGAGCTGGCCGCCGTCATCGACGGCACGCGCCTGAAACAGGTGTTCAACAATCTGGTCGGCAACGCCCTCAAGTTCGCCCGCAACGGCGTCGTCGAAGCGGGCCTGAAGGCCTGGGTGGAAGGCGAGAGCATCCACATGGAAGCCCGCATCCGCGACGACGGGCCCGGCATCGACACCGACCGCGTCGACTCGATCTTCGAACCCTTCGTCCATGGATCCGGTCCTGACGGGGCAGGCCTGGGCCTGTCGATCTGCCGCCAGGTGATCGACCGCATGGGCGGTCGGATCTGGGCCGAGAACAACAAGGGCCGCGGCGCCACCTTCGCCTTCGATCTGACTGCACCGCGTGCGGCCGTGGAGGTCGAAGTTCAATCGAACGTGTCCGACCTGTCCGGGCTAGACCTGAAGTCGGCCCCGCACATTCTGATCGTCGACGACAACGCCACCAACCGCGTCGTTGCCCAGGCCCTGTGCGAGATGTTCGGTTGCAGCTCCGAACTGGCCGAGGACGGCCTCGAGGCGCTCCAGGCCGTTCAGGAAAGCCGCTACGACTTGGTGCTGATGGATATCAAGATGCCGCGCATGGACGGCGTTCAGGCGACGCAGGCGATCCGCGCCCTGCCCGGCGCCATCGGTCGCGTGCCCATCGTGGCCCTGACCGCGAATGCCGATCCCGAGGACGCCAAACACTATCTCTCCATCGGCATGGCCGCCGTGGTGGAAAAACCGATCAAGCCCGAGCGTCTGCGCATGGCGATGAACGCCGCCCTTTCGGCGGCGCAGGAAGAGGCCGGCGACGCCGACCGGCTCTCTGCAGACGAAGGCGACCGGTCAGCCGCCTGATCCTCAGTCCGGGCGGACGTCCAGCGCCTCCTCGTCCTCTTCGTCATAACCGACGAGACGCAGCGCCCGCGCCTTCTGGCCATTGATCTCAGCCCAGCGAAGCAGGCCCTCCTCCCGACCGTGGGTGATCCAGATTTCCTCAGGCTTCAGCTCGGAGAAGGTCGCCGTCAGCTCGTTCCAGTCGGCATGGTCCGACACGACCAGCGGCAGTTCCACGCCCCTCTGGCGCGCCCGCGCCTTCACCCCCATCCAGCCCGAGGCGAAGGCCGTGACCGGATCGGCGAACCGCCGCGCCCAGCGATCCTGAATGGCGGACGGCGGGGCGATGGCGACCTCTCCACCCAGCGCATTCTTGGGTAGGTCGCGCGTCGGCGCCAACGGCCCCAGATCGATGCCCTCGCGCTCGTAAAGGGCGTTCAGCCGCTCCATAGCGCCGTGGACATAGATGGTGCGATCCCAGCCCGCGTCGCGCAGCAACCGGATGATCCTCTGAGCCTTGCCCAACGCATAGGCTCCGACCAAATGCGCCCGCTCGGGAAACTGGCCCAACGATCGCACCAGCCGCCCGACCTCCTCCTCAGCCGGAGGATGGCTGAAGACGGGCAGGCCGAATGTCGCCTCGGAGATGAAGACATGACACGGCACCGGCTCGAACGGCGCACAGGTCGGATCGCGGCGACGCTTGTAATCGCCCGAGACCACCATGGTCAGTCCCTTCCACCGCACCTCGACCTGGGCAGACCCCAGAACATGGCCGGCCGGGACAAGCCGCAAATCCACGCCGTTGATCGCGGTCGCCGCGCCATAGTCCACCGACTGCGGCTGACCTGTGAAATCGGCGCCGTAACGCTCGGCCATGATCGCCAGGGTCTGGCGCGTCGCTAGCACAGCGCCATGTCCGGCGCGTGCGTGGTCGGCATGGCCATGGGTGATGACGACGCGATCCACCGGTCGAACTGGATCGATGTAGAAGTCTCCCGGCGGGCAATAGAGGCCGGCAGGCGTCGGATGAAGCAGGTCTTCGGGGCGGATCATGTTGCGGTAACGCTCTCGACGCCGTCAGGTCGCCGCCTCATACAAGATGACCCGACAATCGGCGCCAGAAGGTCCAGCCCGCACGATGCAAGAGAGCTTCCTGACCACCATCCTGCCGCAACTGGCCGCCGGCTCCGCCCATACCGGCGCGCTGGGCTTCGCCTTCGATGGATTGCATGACGGCGAACCGCGCATTCGCGTCCCTTGGCGCGAGGATCTGGTGGGCGACCCCAACAGCGGCGTCTTCGCTGGCGGTCTGGTCACCACCCTGCTCGACCACATCGGCGGCCTGGCGGTGTGGACGGCGCTCGACACCTTCCAGCCCATCGCCACCCTGGATTTGCGTGTGGATTACATGCGTGCGGCGCGACCGCGTCAGGATCTTCTGGCCCAGGGGCTCTGCTACCGCCTGACACCGACCATTGCCTTCGTGCGCGCATGGGCGTTCGAGGACGATCCGTCCGATCCCGTCGCAGCGGCCCAGTCCGCCTACATCCTCAACCAGAGCCGTGATCGTTTGGTTGGAGCCGCCGCATGACCGACATTCTGGATCGCATGCCCTATGCCCGTTTCCTGGGGCTTCAGACCCTGGTCAGCGGCGACGAGATCACGGTGATCATGCCGTTTGCCGAGAAGCTGATCGGTAATCCCATGCTGCCCGCCCTGCACGGGGGATCGACGGCCGCCCTGCTGGAAATGACCGCCATGGCCCAGGTCGCGATCATCTTCCCGAGTTCTCGCCTGCCGCGCCCCATCAATGTGACGGTTGCCTATCTGCGGACCGGCCGGCCCATCGACGTCTTCGCCCGAGCCCGCATCAGCCGCGCGGGCCGCCGCGTCGCCCACGTCCAAGCCGAGGCCTGGCAAGAAGAACATGCACAGCCAATTGCGTCACTTACCGCGCACTTTCTGCTGGACAACCAGAGCTAGTCACCGCCGGCCCTAGCGCCGATTCGGCCGGGATTCCCACTGAAGCTGAACTTCACGGCCATCCTTATGGCTGCGCTTCAACGCGCGATTGCCGTACTTATGAAGATATCTCTACCAAGCATGGTTAAGACGTGCTAACCATAAGCCTCTCGTAACCTTATCTGAGGGGCTTTCATGGACCGCACCGAAGTCGTCACCAGCGTTGCTGGCGATCTGCATGCTACCGAACTCGCGATCGACGCCGCGATCACCCAGGCGACGACGCTGGTTCAAGCCTTCATCGGCGCCCGCGCCGCGCTTTCGCTGTCGCCCGTCAGCGGCACGGTCGCCCAAGCCAAGGCAATGGAAACGATCGCCGCTCTGTCGGCCGCGCGCGAGTCGATCGTGGCCTGCCACGCCGAACTGCAAAAAGATCACCGCCGCCTCGGCTACGGCACCTATGCCGCAGGCCCGATCGCGAAACCCGACGATTGGCTGGACCCCAAGTCCGCCCTCACGCCGACGCATCTCCACCGCGTCGCGTGAATTCTTGGTAAGCTTGGCTTACCGAGATTTCAGTCTGAGCTGAATTCGGTCATTATCGCCCCTGCGCATTCAGCGCGGGGGCGATTTTGTTATGGTCAACATCGTCTACGCGATCATTGGCGCCGTCTTCATGGTGGGTATGGCGCTGTTCGCCTTTCTGAAAGGCAGCCACGCTGAGAGGCTTGGAGCCGGGGCCTATCTGTTTGCCTGGTTTGCTTCGATCGTATTGCAGGAGAACAGCGGCTTTCGTGGCCTACCTGCAGGTCTGTTCCTCATCGATCTCGCTGTGCTCGTCGTTTTCATCGGGATCGCCTGGCGTTACCGCCAATCTTGGCCTGTTTGGGCCAGCGGCATTCAGTTGATCACCGTCATGTCCCACATCATGATGCTTACCAAACAGCCCGTTCTTTTAGGCTCCCTGATCACCGTGATGAATTTGAACGGTTATCTGATCATCATCTGCATCATCATCGGCACATTCTACGCTTGGCAGGAACGCCGAGCCGCTGAGATGATAGGTAGAAATTCCTAAACTTGCATAGTACCCTGTGGCCGAATCGGTCGCTGGGACGCCATGCCGCTATCGCACGCCAAACTTTGGAAGGCCGTCGACAGCCTTGCCCGACGGGAAGGCCTCACGCCGTCCGGCTTAGCCCGCCGCGCCGGTCTGGACGCCACCAGTTTCAACCCCTCCAAACGCTTTGGTCCGGGCGATCCGCCGCGCCCGCGCTGGCCATCGACCGAGAGCATGACCCTGGTGCTTCAGGCGACTGGCGTGTCGCTGTCCGACTTCGCGGTCCTGGCCGATGATGCACCGAATAGTCCCACCAACGTACCGCTTCTCGGACTGGCGAAGGCGGGACAGGACGGCTTTTTCGACGATGCCGGCCTGCCGATGGGGGAAGGCTGGGATCAGACCGAACTACCCCGCGCCAAGGACACCTTGTTTAGCCTGAAGATCACCGGCGATTCCATGTCCCCCCTCTATCGCGAGGGCGACCGGGTCATCGTCGATCAGGAGGCGACGCGCGTGCGGCGGGGGGACCGGGTGGTGGCTCGTCTGACCACCGGCGAGACCGTGGCCAAGGAGGTGACCAGCTTGACCAATCGCGCGGTCATCCTCTCCTCCATCAATCCGGACTATCCGCCCCGCATCGTCCCCCGCCGCGAGATCGAATGGATGGCGCGCATTCTCTGGGTCAGTCAGTAGCCGGCCCAGCAAAAAGCCCCGCTCGGATGACCGAGCGGGGCTTTCATTGTCTTCAGCAGATCAGTTGGCCGTGACGTAGTGGGCGTTCACCCAGCCGCCGCCGGCGATTTGAACCCACTCGCCTTGCGAACCCACAGCGGTGAAGGGCTGACCGGCCGACAGGGTGCCGGCTTGGCGATAGTTGGTGCCGGGGCCGCTGCGGATACGCAGGTTGGAAGAGGCGCGATATTGCGAGCCGTTCGACGTGGCCGCTGCACGTGTCCGCTGCTGGTTGCAGCCAATGTACGAACCCGCCGCGGCGCCAGCGCCTGCGCCGACGATGGTGCCGGCCGTGCGTTCGTTACGCGCCAGATTGGAACCCACGACGCCGCCCACGACGGCGCCGATCAGGGCGCCTGCACGCTGGCGACCGCCGGGGGCGTCGCAGTTGGTCACGCCATTGGCTTGAGCCTGGGCGGCCATCGGGGCGGCCGTCACCATGGCGGCCAGAGCAGCGGCCGTGGCCAGACCGATCTTGAAAATCTTGTTCGACATAACTCTTCTCCTGTCAGCGCGTTTGCCGATGAGCAGAGAATGCTTGGACGAACCTGAAGGCTCCCGGAGCTTCGCCGTTATTTTCGGTTCATCTTTGTTGCGGCTACCGGCCTTCGGCCTACTTGCACCGCCAGGATGTCAGGCGACAAGCTCCCCGTTCGCACCCGCCTCGATCAGTTCAATGGTCTGCGGCAGGCCATAGATGGCCGCGAACGAGCCGAAGCGCGGCCCCTGGCTGGCGCCCAGCAGCACCTCGTACAGCGCACCGAACCAGGCTCGCAGCGGCTCGAACTCATGCGCCTTGCCGACCGCATAGACCTCGTTTTGGATTAGCTCGCCATCGGTCGTGTCCGCCGGCAAAGCCTTCAACCGCGCTGCCAGGTCCAGCAGCGCCGCCTTTTCCTTGTCGTCCGGCAGGCGGTACGACTTCGAGGGCTTCACGAAGTCCTCGTAATAGTTCAGCGCCGATCCCATCAGCCGGTCCAGCAGCGGCTCGTTCTGCGGCGTCGCCTCGGGCAGGTATTTGGCGAAATAGGCCCACAGTTGGTCCTTGGTCGAGGCGTTGGCCACGCCGACCAGGTTCAGCAACAGGGCGAAGGACACCGGCGAGGTGTGCGTCGGCGGATCGCCCGCATGGATCGACCAGACGGCGTTGTCGATCCGTTTGGCCGGCTCCTGCGTCTTGTAGCTTTCGATGAAGGCGAGATAGTCGTCGATCGCGCGCGGGATGACGTTGAAGTGCAGGCTCTTGGCCGACTTCGGCGACTGGAACATGTACCACGACAGCGACTCTGGCGTGCCGTAGCGCAGCCACTCGTCCATCGTCAGGCCATTGCCCTTGGACTTGGAGATCTTCTTACCCTCGATGTCGAGGAAGAGCTCGTAGTTGAAGCCTTCCGGCGGCGTGCCGCCCAGGGCGCGGCACAGCTTGGAGCTCTCGCGCACGCTCTCGATCAGGTCCTTGCCCGACATTTCGTAATCGACGTCCAGCGCGACCCAGCGCATGGCCCAGTCGGGCTTCCACTGCAGCTTCACATGGCCGCCGGTGACCGGAACTTCGGTGCGGTTGCCGGGTTCGCCGGCCGGGTCCTCGAAGGTGATGGTTCCCTTCTCGACGTCGCGCGCCAGCGTCGGCACCTGCAGCACATGGCCGGTGATCGGGCTGACCGGCAGGAAGGGCGAATAGGTGGCGCGCCGCTCCTCGCCCAGGGTCGGCAGCATGATGGCCATGACGGCGTCGAACCGCTCCAGCAGCGTCAGCAGTGTCGCGTCGAACCGGCCGGACTTGTAGGTCTCGGTCGAGCTCATGAACTCGTAGTCGAAGCCGAACGAATCCAGAAAAGCCTGTAGCCGCGCATTGTTGTGCGCCCCGAAACTGTCGTGCGTGCCGAACGGGTCGCGCACACGGGTCAGGGACAGATGCAGGTCTTCGCGCAGCATCTCCGGGTTCGGAATGCCCTCGGGCACCTTGCGCAGCCCGTCCATGTCGTCGCTGAAAGCGATCAGCCGCGTCGGCCAATGATCACCCGTCAGGGCGCGGAAGGCGTTGCGCACCATGGTCGTGCGCGCCACCTCGCCGAAGGTGCCCATGTGCGGCAAGCCTGACGGCCCATAGCCGGTCTCAAGGATCACCGGCCGTTGCAGCGCCGGGAAGGTTGCCAGCGCCTCGTCCGCCTTGCCCGCGTCGATCAGCAGCTTCGCCGCGTCCCGCTCGGCGTCGGTCAGACGCTTCTTCAGCACATGGGCCAGCAGATTGCGGGCTTGTTCGAACGGCCAGGACTTGGCCTCGCGGGTGAGGGTTTCGAGGTTCTGCAACATGGCGGCGGTTTGCAGTCTGCAACTCGCGGGGTCAACGCCTTATCCTTCCCGCGTTCCGTCACCCTCGGGCTTGTCCCGAGGGCCCACTTGTCCGCGAATTTCGAGCGATGACGGTTGGCAGGTCGTTGGTCCGGCCGCGTTCGGGTCCGTGTCAGCTGTGGGCCCTCGGGACAAGCCCGAGGGTGACGGGTTTTAGAACTTCAGCCCTTGGCGGCGATCACGATCACTTCGACCAGATAGTCCGGCGACGCCAGTCGGCTCTCGCCCGTGGCGCGGGCGGGGGGATTGACGGTGTCCACCCAGGCGTCCCAGACGCTGTTCATCGCATCGAAATCGCCGATGTCGGCCAGCCAGATCTGAGCCATCAGGATCTTTGACTTGTCGCTGCCCGCCTCGGCCAGCAACGCCTCGACCTCGGCAAGCGCGGTCTTGGTCTGGGCGATGACGTCGTCGCCGGGCTCTCCGACCTGGCCGGCCAGATAGATGGTGTCGCCGTGGATGACGGCTTCGCTCATGCGGGCGCCGGGCTGGATGCGGGTGGTCATGACGAGGGTCCTTCTGGAAACACCCCTCACCTATCGCCGCCCGCCCCTCGCCTGTCGAGCGGTTAGCGGCGGCTGAACCGTGCGACGGTCAGCCCTACGACCAAGGCGCCGGCGGCAACGATCAGGGCATCTTCGATCAGTCCGCTCTTGGTTTGGCCGATGCGCGCCATCGCCTGCTTGCGGCCGGCCAGCGTCAGATAGGCCAGTGGAACGGCCGTCGCGACGGCGACGCCGGCGCCCAGTTTCTCCTTGCCGCGCGGGGCCAGGGCTGATCCTGCGATGCCTGCGCTCATCACCCGCGCCAACAGGCCCAGGAAGACCGTGCGATCCGGCGCGGACTTCATCTTGTCGCCGAAGAGTTCGCCCAGGCCCATGAACAACGCCCCGAACTTGAACAGCGGCTGGTTCAACAGGAAGACACGCCCCGGCGTCGGCTTGTGCGCCAACTCGGCCGCGGCGATCGCCGCCATCGGGGTCATGGAACGGGCGCTGGCGACGGCGCCGATGAGTGCGGAGGGCAGCAGTTCGGTGATCTTCATGCCGTCTGAACACCGCAAGACGACGAGGGTTCAGCCACGCGCCGCCAGAACGTTTCGGATCGCCAGGCTGGAGTGGATGCGCGACACCCCCGGCAGGCGCGACAGCACGTCCTTGTGGATCACCTCATAGGCCGCGATATCGGGCGCCACGGCCCGCACGATATAATCCGCCTCGCCCGCCATCAGATAGCAATCGCGGATTTCGGGATGGTTGCGCACCGCCGCCTCGAACCGGCGCATATGGTCGTCGGTCTGTTTCTCCAGCGTGATCTCGACATAGGCCACTACCCCGTCGTCGGCGTCGTTGGCGAGAACGGCGGCATAGCCCCGGATCACGCCGCGTTCTTCAAGCCGCCGGACCCGACGCAGGCAGGCCGACGGCGACAGACCGATCTCTGCGGCCAAGTCTGCATTGCTCACACGACCATCGGCGCGAAGTCGCTGAAGAATGCGCTGATCGATGGGATCCAGCAGGGTCACAAGTTTACGCCTTTCGACCGCAGATAATTGCGTCTCGACCTTACCAGCCGCAGACTATTGCGCAAACAGACAGGATCATCGAACGACGCGAGGGTAACTTACGCGCGAACAAGCGATTTGCTCGGGGTCTTCATATGCGCGTTCTGGTGCTCGGAGCCGGCGTCATCGGCGTCACCACCGCCTGGTATCTCAATCAGGCAGGCCATGAGGTGACGGTGGTGGATCGCCAGGCGGGTCCGGCGCTGGAAACCAGCTTCGCCAACGCCGCTCAGATTTCCCCCGGTTATTCCGCGCCTTGGGCCGCGCCGTCGATCCCGGTCAAGGCGATGAAATGGCTTCTGATGCGCCATGCCCCGCTGATCGTTCGCCCTCGTCTGGACATGGCCATGGTGCGCTGGACGCTCGCCATGCTGCGCAACTGCACTCACGACCGCTATGCGCTGAACAAAAGCCGCATGGTGCGTCTGGCCGAATACAGCCGCGACCAGATCGACCTGCTGCGCCGCGAGACCGGCATCGCCTATGAGGGCCGCCAACAGGGCACGCTTCAGCTGTTCCGCACCCAAAAACAGCTGGCCGACGTGCACAAGGACGTGGACGTGCTGAAGGCCGCCGGTGTCCCGTGCGAGGTTCTGGACCGCGCTGGCTGCATCGCCGCCGAGCCGGGTCTCGCCGCCTCCGATGTCGATTTCGTCGGGGGGCTGCGCCTGCCGCATGACGAGACCGGCGACTGCTTCCTGTTCACCAACGCCCTGGCGAAGCTGGCGGCGGACCGAGGCGTGGTCTTCCATCACGAGACCGAAATCCACGCCATAACGACCACGGACGGACGCGCGACCGGCACCCTGACCAGCAAGGGCGCGATGACCGCCGATCTGGTCGTCCTGGCGCTGGGTTCCTATTCGCCGATGATGGCCAAGCCCCTGGGCCTGGATGTGCCGGTCTATCCGGTGAAGGGCTATTCGATCACGGCCCGGATCCTGGACGAAGGTCGCGCGCCGGTCTCCACCGTGATGGACGAAAGCTACAAGGTGGCGATCACCCGCCTGGGCGACCGCATCCGCGTCGGCGGCATGGCGGAGCTGTCCGGCTACAACAACACCCTGCCCGCCCTGCGCCGCGAGACATTGGCCCATTCTGTCGGCAGCCTGTTCCCCGGCGGCGGCGACCTGGCAGGCGCCAGCTACTGGTCCGGCCTGCGTCCGATGACGCCCGACGGTACGCCCGTCATCGGCGCGACGAAAATCCCAGGCCTCTACTTGAACACCGGCCACGGCACCTTGGGTTGGACTATGTCGTGCGGCTCGGCCCGCGTGCTGGCCGACATGATCGACGGCCGGTCGCCCGAGATCGACGCCCACGACCTGTCCCTGAACCGCTACGGCGCCTGGGCCGGGGCGTTTGCACCGGGATACAACTGAACATCAGACGCTGGCTGGCAATTTTTACGGTCTAAAGTGTCTAATCCGTCTGTTCTCTCGGCGTCGGCGCCCTGAGGCGCTGACGAGAATTCACCGTCTAGAGTGTCTAATTCGTCTAATCTCCCGGTGTGGTCGCCGTGAGACGCAGGCGGGCAGTCGCGGTGTGTGTTGCCTGAACTTACGCTGTCAAAGACCGGCAGCCATCCTAACACGCGGATAGGGCGCGCTAGGGTAAAAGCCGTTCGGGCGACAAATCCCTTTGGAAATCAAGGACCGGTGCGACGGAAATGCGCTGGCGACGCGTCCTGGCGTGGCGCGGCGCGTCGGAGCGCCCTATAGAGCGCGCGATGAAGACCGCCGATTTCGATTTCGACCTGCCCGAAGACCGGATTGCGTTGCGCCCGGCCGATCCGCGCGATTCCGCACGGCTGCTGGTGGTGAAAGGCGGCGCGCTGGAGGATCGGGTCATCCGCGACCTGCCCGACTTTCTGCGCCCCGGCGACGCCCTGGTGTTCAACGACACGCGCGTCATCCCCGCTCGTCTGTCGGGAGTACGCCAGCGCATAGGCGCCGAGGGTGAAACCCTGACGGTGGAGGTCGAGGCGACGCTGCATCACCGCGACGCTCCCGATGTCTGGTCAGCCCTCATGAAGCCGGGCAAGCGCATCAAACCGGGCGACCGGGTTCGCTTCGGAAACGAGAGCGACGCCGCCTGCGACCTGGGCCGTCTGGACGCCACCGTCACGGCGAAGGGCGACGACGGTCTGATCACCCTGACGTTCGACCTGTCCGGCCCGGCGCTGGACGACGCCATTCGCGACGTGGGGGTCATGCCCCTGCCGCCCTATATCGCCGCCAAAAGGCCCGAGGACGACCGCGACCGTGCGGACTATCAGACGGTCTTCGCCGAGCATGACGGGTCGGTCGCGGCCCCCACCGCCGGCCTGCATTTCACCCCGGCCCTGCTCGACGCCATCCGGGCCAAGGGCGTATCGACCCACGCCGTGACCCTTCACGTCGGCGCCGGCACCTTCCTGCCGGTCAAGGCCGACGACCTGGCCGATCACAAGATGCACAGCGAATGGGGCGAGGTTTCACCTGAGACCGCCGCCGCGTTGAACGCGGTTCATGCGAACGGCGGCCGCATCGTCTGCGTGGGCACCACCAGCTTGCGTCTGCTGGAAAGCGCGACGGCCGAGGACGGCGAGATCAAGCCCTTCCACGGCGACACGGCCATCTTCATCACGCCGGGCTATCGGTTCCGGGCAGTCGATGTGCTGATGACCAACTTCCACCTGCCGAAGTCGACGCTGTTCATGCTGGTCAGCGCCTTTGCGGGCAGCGCGACGATGAAGGCAGCCTACGCCCACGCCATCGCCGACGGCTATCGCTTCTATTCTTACGGCGACGGGTCGCTGCTGTTCCGCGACTGATCGCGGGTCAGGGCCACAGGCGGCCGGATCGCCAGGCCTCGCCGTCACGCTCGAACCGCAGCCGGTCGTGCAGGCGGAACGGCCGGTCGCGCCAGAATTCGACCGACTGCGGCGCCACCCGCCAGCCGGTCCAATGCGCGGGACGCGGCACGTCCTGGCCGTCGAACCGCGCGGTTTCGCGGCCCACGGCCTCTTCCAGCACCGTGCGATCCGAAAGGGACCGAGACTGGTCCGAGGCCCAGGCGCCGATCCGGCTTTCGCGGGCGCGGCTGGCGAAATAGGCGTCGGCCTCTGCCGCCGACACCGGCTCGACCGCGCCGCGCACCCGCACCTGACGCCGCAGCGACTTCCAGTGGAAGGTCAGGGCGGCGGCGGCGCAGGCCGCCAGTTCAACGCCCTTGGCGCTCTCGCTGTTGGAATAGAAGGTGAAGCCGCGCGCATCGACGTCTTTCAACAGCACGATCCGCGCATCCGGCAGACCGTCCGCATCGACGGTGGACAGGGTCATGGCGTTGGCGTCGTTCGGCTCATGCGCCCGCGCGTCGGCCAGCCATTCGACGAAAAGTCCGATGGGTTCGGCGCGCGCGAAGATGGTTTCGTCGCCATTGGCGGCCAGGGCGGCGGCATAGTCGCGGGCGTATTCCTCACGCGACGGGCTGGGGGGGATCACGGATGCGGTCATGTGGGTGATCTAATCCCTGTGAGGCGTTCTGGAAATGATCGAGGTCAAAACCGACCCGTTCCGCATCACGGTTAACCGCCCATTGACCCTGATGGGCGAACGGTGACGGCATGAGCGCGTATCGTCACCCCTCCGATGTTTCCGGCGTCCGCGAGGCCCTTTCGACGCTGGGTCTCAGCGGCGATGTCGACGCCGCTGCGCTGAAGACCGCCTTCCGCGCGGCGGTGAAGGCGGCGCGCCCCGACCAGACCGGAGGCGACGCCGAGCGGTTCCGCCGCGTGATCGCCGCCTATCGCCTGATCCAGGCGCATCAACCCGCCCGTCCGGCTCTGTCCGCTCCCAAACAGCGCCCCGCGCCTGCGCCGGTTCTGGTGCTTAGCCCGATGCAGGCCATCGCCGGCGCGCGCGTCGAACTGCGGCTGGGCGCGCGAGTGGTGCGGGTCACGGCGCCGGCGGGCCTGCGAAGCGGCGATCATTTGCGGCTGCGGCGCGGCGCGGTAGATGGCGGCGACCTTTATCTGTCGGTCCTGATCCGGCCCGAGGACGGCTTGTCGGTCGTCGGCGACGACATCTTCATGACCTGGCCCACGGAACAGCGCCTGATGGCCGATGGCGGCCGGGTCGAGATCGAGACCCACGCGGGCGCGCGCTCGGCCTGGATCACGGCGGACATGGCCGCGCCTGTGCGCGTTCGTTTGAAAGGCCTGGGCCTGCCGGCGCGCGGATCGCGCGAGGCCGGGCATCTGTTCGTGACGCTGACGCCGTCGTCGGACGTGCCCTCGGCGGCGGAAGACCTGCTGCTGCGGTTCACGCGGGTCTGGACGCAAGAGCGTCTGGCGGCATAAGTCACCGCATGTCGCACAATACCTTCGGCCATCTGTTTCGCGTGACCACCTGGGGCGAGAGCCACGGGCCGGCCATCGGCTGTGTCGTGGACGGATGCCCGCCGATGATCCCGCTGACCGAGGCGGACATCCAGCCGTGGCTGGATCAGCGCAAACCGGGCGGCAGCCGCTTCGTGACCCAACGCAAGGAAAGCGACACGGCGCGCATCCTGTCGGGCGTCTTCGACGACGGCGAGGGCCCGGTCACTACCGGCACGCCGATCTCGATCATGATCGAAAACGAGGACCAGCGGTCCAAGGACTATGGCGAGATCGCCCGCGCCTATCGACCGGGCCATGCCGACTATGCCTATCAGGCCAAATACGGGGTGCGCGACCACCGGGGCGGCGGACGGTCCTCGGCGCGCGAGACCGCCAGCCGCGTCGCGGCTGGCGCCGTGGCGCGCAAGGTGCTGGGCGAAGGCGTCAGGATTCGTGCAGGCGTGGTGCAGATCGGGCCCCACCGGATCGCACCCGATCAGGTCGATTTCGACGCCGTATCCGGCAATCCGCTGTTCGCCGCCTCGGCCGAGGTCGTGCCTGCGTGGGAGGCCTATCTGGACGGCGTTCGCAAGGCCGGGTCGTCGGTGGGCGCCGTGGTCGCTCTGGAGGTCACAGGCGTTCCGGCCGGCTGGGGCGCGCCGATCTATGGCAAGCTGGATTCCGAACTGGCGGCGGCCCTGATGTCGATCAACGCCGCCAAGGGGGTCGAGATCGGCGCCGGCTTCGACGCGGCCGAACTGACGGGCGAAGAGAACGCCGACGAAATGCGGCTGGACCTGAACAAGCAGCCGGTCTTCCTGTCGAACAAGGCGGGCGGCGTGCTGGGCGGGATTTCGACGGGTCAGCCGGTGACGGCGCGGGTGGCGTTCAAGCCGACCTCCTCGATCCTGACCTTACGCCAGACCGTTACGCGCGACGGCGAGGAGACGGACCTGCGCACCAAGGGGCGCCATGACCCCTGCGTCGCCCTGCGCGCCGTGCCGGTCGTGGAAGCCATGGCCGCCTGCGTCCTGGCCGACGCCTTTCTGAGGCACCGCGCCCAGGTCGGTTGAGACCTATCGCGTGTTTCGGCGCGCGATGGGGGCGATGGATTGAGGACTGGGCGTCCGGCCGGATTCAGGCCGTAGCCGAGCCTCGACCGCCCGATCTTCCTGCCGCATCAGGGCGACGAGGCCCGACAATCCCGTCGTCATCACGATCATCGCTCGACTCCTGCAACTGCGAACCGTTTGCAGGTTTGCGCATGTTCGGGCGTCGTGCAAGAGGGATCGGTCGGTGGCGTCGAACTCAGGAGATCAACCGTGCGTGAAGACGGAAAACTGGACTATCTCGAACTGCCTGCCGCAGACCTGCCGGCGACCAAGGAATTCTACAGCCAGGCGTTCGGCTGGACCTTCGTGGATTACGGCCCGACCTATGCGGCCTTCGATCAGGGGCTAGACGGCGGGTTCGACGCCGACCAGGCCGAGCGGACCAGGACGCCCCTGCCCGTCCTGTACGCCAATGACCTGGAAGCCATGCTGGCCAAGGTCGAGGCGGCCGGCGGGCGTATCCTGAAGCCGATCTACGCCTTCCCCGGCGGTCGTCGGTTCCACTTCGCCGATCCAGCCGGGACCGAAATGGCGGTCTGGTCCGAGGGCTGAGGCCTAGCGAGCGTCGATGGCCTGGCCGATCCGTTCGGCCAGATCCCGGTCGGCGCCGGTGACGCTGGCGATCCACACGTGGATTTCCTTGGGGGCGGTCGCGCGCTGGAACAGATGTTCCATGGCCAGGCGTCGCGCGCCCTCCGTCACCACCACCGAGGCGCGGCCGCCGGCGCGCACCATCTCGCCGTCATAGATCGGAAACTGCGACGAGGGGCCGGCGTAGATCATCAGCAGGGTCTGGTCGCCGCGCTGGACCCGATAGATGTTGGCGTCGGCGCCTGCTCGCGCAGGCGTGATGGCCAGGCCGGTGGGCAACTCAATCCTGAACGGCAGGGCGGCGATGGCGGCGGCGTCGAGCGCGCTCTGCGTAGGCGATACGGGGGGCGGTGTTTGCGTGTCGGCGGGCGCAGCCGTCACAGCTTGAGGCGCAGCAGTCGGCGGCGTCGTGGTTTGCGCTGAACGCGGATTCGTTGTCGAGGCCGCGGGACCTTGCGAGGCACCGGGAGGCGCGGCCCCTCGGCTGGGAGTTTGTGTCGGTCTGGTCGTCGTGGAAGTCAGCGGCGCCGGGCGAGGGGTCGCAGCCGGGGTTTGACCAATGGGAGGCAGGGTCTGCGTCGTCGCGCGGCTAGGCGTTGGAGTCGACGTCGGCGCGGGGCGAGGCGCCGCAGCTGGGGTTTGACCAATGGGAGGCAAGGTTTGCGGGGCCGTGCCAGCCGGAGCTTGAGTTGACGTCGAATGCGCGGTCGATGAGGCAGGCGGCACGGCCGACGGCGGGGCGCTGTTCAGGTCCCGCGTCAGGTCGGACGTCGGTCGCTGAGATGGCGTGGTCGCCTGTCCTGAGATCAGAAAGACGGCGGCGAGAGCGATCATGGACATGGTCGGACAATCGCGCGGCCACGCCCCGACCGCAAGCGCGGCTTCACGCCTTGGGCAACAAGACCCAGAAGGTGGCGCCCTCGCCCGGTGCGGAAATCACGCCGATGGAGCCGCCTTGCAGTTCCACCAACCGCTTGGCTATGGCCAAACCCACGCCATGGCCCTCCACCGTCGACCGTTCCAAGCCCAGACGATTGAAGGGTTCGAAAAGCTGCGCCTGCTTCTGGACCGACAGACCGGGGCCGAAGTCACTGACCTCGACGCGCACGCTGTCATCTTCGCGCATGGCTCGCAGACTGATCCGACCACCCGAACTGCCGTATTTAAGAGCGTTGATCGTCAGATTGGTCACCACCTGCGCCAGGCGCTGGGAGTCGGCGATGGCGATCAGCCCATCGCCTTCGCGCGTTACCTCTATTTCGACCTTGTCGGCATCCGGCCGCAACAGACAGGTGCGGCGCACATCCTCCAGCAGCCCAACGACATCCGTCGGGCGCAGATCGACTTTGACTGAGCCGGATTCGGCGCGGGCGACGTCCAGCAGATCGTGCGCCAGGGTTTCGACCTGACGCGCGGTCATGACCAGCATTTCAGACATTTCGGCCTGCTGAGGCGTGATCGGCCCGAGTTGGCCCTGTCGCCACAAGTCGCCGATGCCGATGATGCCGGCGACGGGACTTTTGATCTCATGGGCGACGTTGGCCAGCAGTCTGGATTTCGCCTCAGACGCCTTTTCCGCCCGCTCGCGCCCGATACGCGCCCGCTCCGCCAACAAGTCCCGCTCTTCGAGAAGGGACGCCACCAGCAGGATCGGCATATAGCCGATCAGCACCAGCAACTGGGCCATCAACACTTGATTGGCCAAGGAGCCTTGGGTGTAGGGACCGTGGCCAATCATCGCTCCGCCCACCAGGAGGAAGGTGATGATGACGAGCGTGAGGGCTATTCCGGCCACGCCCAACCGCACCGCGATGCCGAGCACCAAGGGCAGCAGGACAAATCCCATTGGGATATTTCCAGCGAAGGCGACGTAATAGAAGACCGGGACAAGCGCCAGCAAGACGCCCGTCTCGATCATCTTTCTGGGTCGAAGCAGTCGCGTGAACATGGTGCGGGTAAGCGACAGTCCTAGGGTTCCCAACAGCGCGATGCCAAGCGCATGACCCAGCCACCAGGTCTGAAATCCTTGCCAGATGTCGAGTTGCCCCATCTGCGACAGGATCAGGGTGCTGGCCAGAGCCGCTGGGACGGGCGCTAATACGGCGGCGAAGAACAGGAAGCTTGCAGCGCCGTTCAGGCTGGACAGGTTCAGCGTCGGCGAAAATCGCCGCGCCAGCAGAACAGCAGCCACGATCTCAATCATGTTGACGATGGTGAAGGCCAGCGCCAGCGGTGGCTTGTTGCCGGCGATGATCTCGCCGATCAGGATGCTGATGGCCAGAACGCCTGCGAACGTCGCGTCGCTGTTGAAGCCACGGCTGGTGCGCAGCCATACGGCGACTGCAACCCCGCTTGCGCCCCAGAGACCGGCGACCAGTCCGGCAGACCGTCCGTAAGCGATCGCCAGCGCGACGAGGACTGCAACAGCCACGCCAGTCAGAACAGGCGTCAGCGGGTGCGAAATCCCCACGCTGTCGCCGACCTCGCCGGAGCGATGGCCAAGCTCGACCGCCTCCGCAGACGAAGCGGGCGGGTCGATGTTGAGCGCGCGGCTCAGGATCATGGAAACGTTCCGACCGAATACAGACCGCTATAAGATCACGGGGTTCCTAATATCCCCTGAAGTCAAAAATTCAACCGTTGATTGAACAACTTGACCGCTTCGGCTGCACCATCGCTGTAACCCCAGACGCCGTTGCTGACGGCGACGAAGTCCGCACCCACACGGGCCAACTCGGCAGCGTTGTCGACAGTGACGCCGCCAATGGCGACACAGGGCGTCTCGACCGTCTCCTGCCAGACCGTCAGGATGTCCAGCGGCGGACGGTGGACGGTTTGCTTTGTGTCGGTCGGATAGAAGGCGCCGAAGGCGACATAGTCGGCGCCGCCCTCGGCCGCCTCCCAGGCCAGGTCGCGATCGTCATGGCAGGTAACGCCGATCATGGCGTCCGGCCCCAGAATTCGGCGCGCTTCGGCCAAGGAGCCGTCCTCCTGGCCGATATGAACGCCGTCACACCCTGTTTCGCACGCGAGGTCCGGTCGGTCGTTCAGCAGAATGGCCACATCGTAGCGACGAGCGATGGGGGCCAGCAGCTCGACCGCCGCGCGGATCGTGGCGTCGTCCGCAGGCTTCAGCCGGATCTGCAGGGCCGCGACATCGCCGGCGGCCAAGGCCTGATCCAGCGTGTCGGCGAAGGCGTTCAGGTCCGCGATCGCAGGCGGCGTGATCAGATACAGCCGGCAAGGCGGGCGGACGGGGACGTTCGGTGTTCTGGCCATTCCCGTCCTTCCCTCCCCCGCGACGATCCGTCAACGGCCCAAACCGGCATCACCCTATGCGAACGACTTGCAATCGCCTTAACCCGTGCTATAGCGAACCATTCTCAGTCGATGGAACGTGTAGCGCCCCGTGTACGTCTGTAACTGTAACGGTCTTCGCCAGCGTGATGTCGCCCAAGCCATCGAGGCCGGGGCCTGCCGTCCGCGCGATATCTTCGCGCGCAACCAGTGCCAGGCCCAGTGCGCCAAATGCGTCTGCGAGATGCGCCAGATGATCCAGGACAGCCGCGAAGCGTTCGCACTCGCAGCCGAATAGTCCTCGGCGCGTAACGCGCTCGAAAATCACTCGCACTATCAATGTAGTGATAAAAACTCGCAAATAAACAATGCGGGTTTTACTGTGGTATTGCCTCGCTCGACAGACGGCGAACGCGCCGTGGCGAGACCAAGGACCATGGCCATGAAGGGCGACCCCGCAATCCTGCGCACGCTGAACGCAGTGCTCACCAACGAACTGACCGCAGTGAACCAGTATTTCCTGCATGCGCGCATGTTCGAAAGCTGGGGCCTGTCGCACCTTGGCAACGTGATCTACGAAGAATCGATCGGCGAGATGAAGCACGCCGACATGCTGATCAAACGGATCCTCTTCCTTGACGGCCTGCCGAACCTGCAGGACCTGCACAAGCTGAAGGTCGGCGAGGATCCGATCGAATGCCTGGGCGCCGATCTGCAGCTGGAGCTGGACAGCCGCGCCACGACCGCCGCCGCCGTGACCCAGTGCGAGGAAACCCGCGACTACGTCAGCCGCGACCTGCTGATGAAAATCCTGGCCGACACCGAGGAGCACATCGACTTCCTCGAGAACCAGCACAAGCTGATCGAACTGATGGGCGCGCAGAACTATCTGCAATCGGCCATGAAAGAGATCGTCACCGACAGCGCCGCGACCGGCAACTAAGCTCAGACCTCTGACGGAACTCTGGTCCGCTCCGGTCATTAGCCTTTCAGGGCCAAGCTGGAGCGGACCATGACCGATATCGACGACGCCATCGACGACGTGCGCGACGCCGCCAAGGATCTGCTGAACAGCGAGGGCCGTAGCGCAGGGCATGTCGTCGCCGGGATCGCCCTGACCGTGGGCTTCGCTCTATTGGCGCACGGGATCGCCTCGGGGGCCATGAAGCCCAGGCGCAATCTGAAACAGGTTCGCAACAAGGATCTGCCGATCACCGAAAAGCCCAAGGGCGCGTTCAGCCTGATCCTGCCAGCCGTCTTTTCGGCCACCACCCTGTCGGCAGTACGAGTGTGGAACGCCCCGCCGCAACGCGAGCGCACCACCGCCATGGGCCTGTGGGTCGCGGCGCAGACCGTGAACGCGGTCTGGCTGGGCCTGCGCCCGGCTTCGATGGCGCGTCAGGTGATCGCCGCCATGTCGTCCGCCGGTCTGGCCGCCGCCTTCGCGCACGAGGCACGCAAGCTGAACGAGGGCGCCGGCAAGATGGCGTCGCCTACAGGTTCCGGCGTGCGGTTCGGCAACTTCCTGCATCGCAAGGCGGACGACGCGTCGCGCGAGCGCACGCTGCATTAGGCCGCCTTGCCCTTTCTCGGGGCTTACTCTAGGGATCGCGCCCTATTCGCCTCGCCCCGAACGGCGCGAGAGCGCAACCCTATTCCCGATGTGACCCCATGAAGATCAACGGCAACACCATCAAGCCCGGCATGGTTCTGCAAGTGAACAACGGCCTGTGGGTCGTCACGAAAGCCAGCCACGTCAAGCCCGGCAAGGGCGGCGCCTTCGCCAACGTCGAGGCCAAGAACCTCGAAACCGGCAACAAGCTGAACGAACGCTTCCGGTCGGAAGACAAGGTCGAGCGCGTGACGCTGGAACAGAAGGACTTCTCCTATCTATTCGACAACGGCGACAGCCTGGTCTTCATGGACGACGGCACCTACGAGCAGATCGAACTGCAGAAGACTTGGGTCGGCGACGACCGCATCCCCTATCTGCAAGAAGGCATGAAGGTCGTCATCGAGATGCACGAAGAGCGTCCGATCGGCCTGTCGCTGCCGGACCAGGTGGTGCTGGAAGTCGCCGAGACCGAGCCGACGGTCAAGGGCCAGACGGCCTCGTCGTCCTACAAGCCGGCGCTGGCGTCAAACGGCGTCCGCATTATGATCCCGCCCTATATGTCGGCCGGCGAGCGTATCGTCGTCGATACCGAGACCGGCGAATACGTCCGCCGCGCGGACTGATAACGACGACCGGCCTCATTCGGGGCCGTCCCTTTCTTGAACTTCTCCGCATCTCCGGGCCAACCAGCGCCTTTTCAGGATATGCGGACCAGGAGATCCGCCGATGGCCCTCGCTTCCGCCCTGCTCCAAGTCATGCTCGACGCGGTGCGCAAGACCGCCCGCCCCATGCTGCGCGACTTCGGCGAAGTCTCCCAGCTTCAGGTGTCGCGCAAGGGACCCGGCGACTTCGTCACGGCCGCCGACCTGAAGGCCGAGGACACCCTCTACGAACTGCTGATGAAGGCCCGTCCGGGCTACGGCTTCCTGGGCGAGGAACGCGGCATGATGGAGGGGACCGACAAGTCCCACACCTGGATCGTCGACCCGATCGACGGCACCACCAACTTCATGCACGCCATGCCCCATTTCGCCATCACGGTCGGGCTGGAGCGCCGCGCGCCGGACGGCTCGTCCGAGATCGTCGCCGGCGTGACCTACAACCCCGTCATGAACGAGCTGTTCTGGGCCGAGAAGGGCAAGGGCTGCTATCTGAACGATCACCGCATCCGCGTCGCCGGTCGTCGCGACCTGTCGGAAAGCCTGGTCGCCACCGGCCTGCCCTTCATCGGCAAGTCGGGCCACGCCCAGGCCATCAAGGACATCCACGCCGTGGGCCAGCGCGTCGCCGGCATGCGCCGTCTGGGCTCGGCCGCCCTGGACTTCGCCTGGGTCGCGGCCGGTCGCTATGACGCCTTCTACGAGCGTAACCTGAGGCCTTGGGACGTGGCGGCGGGCATCCTGTTCGTCACCGAGGCCGGCGGCAAGGTCACGACCATCGA
Organism: Brevundimonas sp. AC546; assembly: GCF_979258305.1. NCBI lineage: Bacteria > Pseudomonadati > Pseudomonadota > Alphaproteobacteria > Caulobacterales > Caulobacteraceae > Brevundimonas > Brevundimonas sp. AC546. Next base: position 89,953 of record NZ_OZ409849.1, on the reverse strand, counting down.
GAACGACGGCGATCCCAAGACGGGCGTGTCCATTCTGGCGAGCAACAGCGAACTGCATCCACAGCTGCGCAAGGTGCTGCAGGGCTAAAGCGGCTCTGTCTCCTCCCCGCTTTGCGGGGAGGTGGCGCGGCGCATCTTGGCGCCGTGACGGAGGGGTTGGCGCGGTATCCCAGCACCTGTGGGGCTTCAAGAGCCCCTCCACCGCTTCGCGGCCCCCCTCCCCACTGCGTGGGGAGGAGACATTCACATCCCTGTCGTCGCCCTGCCCTACCCATCGGGCATGATCCGCGCCATCGTCACCGCCCTCGCCCTCCTCGTCGGAACCCCGCCTTGGCCCAGCCCCTGATCATCGCCCACCGCGGCGCGTCCGGCGAACGGCCGGAGCATACGCGCGCGGCCTATGAGCTGGCGGTCGAGCAAGGCGCCAACGTGATCGAGCCGGATCTGGTGCTGACCAGGGACGGCGTCTTCGTGGATCGGCACGAGAACGAGATCGGCGGCACGACCGACGTCGCCGAACGGCCCGAGTTTGCAGACCGCAAGACGACCAAGACCATCGACGGGGTCGAGACCACCGGCTGGTTCACCGAAGACTTCACCTTGGCCGAACTGAAGACGCTGCGCGCCAAGGAGCGGTTGCCGGCGTTTCGACCCGGCAGCGCAGCCTTCGACGGGCAAGAACCGATCCTGACCTTCGACGAGGTGGTCGCCATCGCCCGCGCGGCCTCGGCCCGCACGGGACGCGCCATCGCCGTGGCGCCGGAGCTGAAGCATCCGACCTATTTCTCCGGGATCGGCCTGCCGATGGAGGACGCCTTCGTCGCCGAACTGGAGAGGCTGGGCCTGACGGGCGCCGACGCCCCAGTCATCATCCAGTGTTTCGAGATCGGGCCGCTGGAGCGGCTGGCCCAGCGCATCGACGCGCCCTTGGCCCAGTTGGTCGCTGACGCTGGCGGACCGGCGGACCGACCGGACATGACCTATGCCCAGATGATCACGCCCGAGGGGCTGAAGGCCATGGCCGCCTATGCCGCCTGGGTCGCGCCGGAGATGACCCTGGTCCTGCCGCGCGACGCGGAGGGCAGAACGACTGCGCCCAGCGCCCTGGTCGGCGACGCCCACGCGGCGGGGTTGAAGGTCGTGATCTGGACCCTGCGAGCCGAGAACGCCTTCCTGCCGGCCGAGCGGCGGCGGGGCGAAGGCTTTGCGGAGCACGGCGACATGGCAGGCTATGCCGCCGCCTTCGCAGAGGCGGGGGTGGACGCCATCTTCAGCGACTTCCCGGCGCTGGCGCGCGCAGGCTTCTAGCTCAAGCGCAGGCTTAGCCCGCCCGAAACTGCAGTTCGGCCAGACGCGCATAGAGCCCGCCCTTGGCTACCAGTTGGTCGTGCGTGCCTTCTTCCACCACTCGGCCGTCGTCCATGACGACGATGCGGTCGGCACGCAGCACGGTGGCCAGGCGGTGGGCGATGACGATGGTGGTGCGCTCCTCCATGGCCTGATCGAGGGCGACCTGAACCAAGCGTTCGCTTTCCGCGTCCAAGGCGCTGGTGGCCTCGTCCAGCAGCAGGATGGGAGCGTCGCGGACCAGGGCGCGGGCGATGGCCAGACGCTGGCGCTGGCCGCCGGACAGGCTCTTGCCGCGCTCGCCCAACGGGGTGTCGAACCCTTCGGGCAGGGCGTCGATGAAGCCGAGAGCCTGGGCCTTGTCCGCGACGGTGCGGGCCTCGTCCATCGTCGTGTCTTCGCGGCCGAAGCGGATGTTCTCCAGGGCCGAACCCGAGAACAGCGGCGTTTCCTGCGACACCCAGGCGAAACGGTCGCGCACGGCGACGGGATCGGCCTGGCGCACATCGACGCCATCGACCGAGACCATGCCGGTCTGGGGGTCGTAGAAACGCAGCAGCAGGCGGAAGACGGTGGACTTGCCCGCGCCGGACGGACCGACAAGGGCGACGGTCTCGCCCGGCCGCACGGTCAGGCTGAACCCCTTCAGCGCCGGCAGGTCGGGACGGCCGGGATAGGAGAAGCCGACGGCCGACATCGACACCTCGCCGCGCGGCGGCGACGGCAGGGCCGTGGCGTGGGCCGGGGGCGCGATGTCGGGCACGGCCCGCATCAGCTCCTCGATCCGCTCCATGGCGCCGGCGGCCTTTTGCACGTCGCCCCAGCTTTCGCCCAGGGCGCCCACGGCCCCGGCGGCGAAAACCGACAGCAGCACGAACTGCAGCAGGGCGCCCGGCGACATGACGCCGGCGACCACGTCCTGGGCGCCCAGCCACAGCACCAGGGTCACGCCGCCGAACATGACGACGATGATCAGGGCGGTCATCCAGGCCCGCGCCTTCATCCGGGTCAGGGAGGCGGAGAAGGCGTCCTCGACCGCCGCGCCGAAGCGGGCGATGGCGCTCTGTTCGCGACCAAAGGCCTGGACCGTCTCGATGGCGTCCACGCTCTCTCCGGCGAAGCCGACGGCGTTGGCGAACCGATCCTGGGACGTCACGGTCAGCTTCCTGACCTTGCGGCCGAAGACGAAGATCGGACCCAGCAGGAAGGGCACGATCAACAGGACGAAACCGGTCAGCTTGGGGCTGACGAAGAACAGCAGGGCCACGCCGCCGATCAGGGTCAGGAAGTTGCGCAACGCATAGGAGATGGAGGTCGTCATCAGCGTCTCGACCAGGGCGATGTCCGTGGTCAGGCGCGACAGCACCTCGCCGGTGCGCATATGGGCGTAGAAGGACGGGTCCAGCGTCAAGATGCGGCCGAACAGTCCCTTTCGCACATCGGCGATGACGCGTTCGCCCGTGCGGGTCACGAAATAATAGCGTGCCGCCGTCGCCAGTCCGAGAAACAGGGCGTTGGCGCCCAGCAGCAGGAACCAGATGTTCAGATTGGCCCCGCCAGCCTCGAACCCATGGTCGATGGCCCCGCGCGCCAGGGCGGTCAGTCCCAGAGAGGCGGCGGTGGACAGCAGCAGCCAGAAGACCGCCATCAGGGCATGACCCTTGTGTCGCAACGCAAACGGAATCAGCCGCGCCAGCGGGCGGATGTCGCGGCGCTTGGCGCGCTTGGCGCCCGCCTCGGACATCTGATCGGCCAGTAGGGCCCCGGCGCTGGGCCGGCCCTCCATCGAGGCCACGCCTGAAGCGCGGTTTGCGGAAGGGGCGGTGGCGTTGGATTGGTCGGTCATTGCGCCCGCCTCTTGCCCCGGAACGCCCCCCGGTGTAAACGCCGCCCCTCATTCCCGCCGGATTTCTGGCGGGTTTCTCATTTCACGCGCACAGACGGTCGGCATCGTCATCGCGCAGAGACCGGACGACGACCATGAAAGCGGACACGCACCCCGACTATCACTTCATCAATGTTGTGATGACCGACGGCACTTCCTACCAGACCCGTTCGACCTACGGTAAGGAAGGCGACACGCTGAACCTGGACATCGATCCGTCGACCCACCCGGCCTGGACCGGCGGCAACGCCCACCTGCTGGACCGCGGCGGCCGCGTCTCGCGATTCAACAACAAGTTCGCCGGCTTCATCAAGAAGTAAGGCCAAAGCTGCGGCATACTGCAGCAAACAGGTCACGAAGAGCGTCGGTCGCAAGGCCGGCGCTTTTTGTTTGGCCGGAACACCGATAATGTGGCGGCGTTCGGGTACCAGGGGCGTCGGCCACGCTGGCCGAAGCGATCGAAGAAGCGGACAGGATATGAATAGACGGCAACTGGGTCTGGGCGTCGCCACGGCGGCCATGACCCTCGGCTCGGCGGCGCGCGCGCAGCAGGTCTTCGTGCAGCGTGGGCCGGAGGCGACCGCCTTCTACAACAGCTTCAACGACCAGATTTCTCGACTGCCCGCGACGCAGCAGGCGGACGTGCGCGCCTTCTACGAACTGAACGGCTGGCGGCCGGTCTGGAACGCCGAACGGATGCGCGCCCTGAACGCCGCCGCCGCACGCGCCGATCGCCACGGCCTGTCGGGCGCCGACTATTTCGATTTCGTGGGACTGGCGGCCGATCCGGCCAGCGCCGACCTGCGCACCACCACAGCCGCCATCGCCTATGCCCGCGTCCTGGCCGAGGGCAAGGTGCGACCCGAGACGGTCGAAGACCTGTGGGAGATGCAGAAGAACCGCGTGGACCTGCCGCGCGGTCTCAGCGATGCGCTCAGCCGCAACGTGCTGCCCAACTGGTACGACGGCCTCGCGCCCACCGACATCGGCTATCAGAACCTGTCGGCTGGCTATGTGCGCTATCGCCGTCTGGCGGCGCAGGGCGGCTGGCCCGCATTCGCGCCGGGCGCCACGATCGAGCCGGGCAATAGCGACCGCCGCATCCCCGCCCTGATCGACCGGCTGACGGCCGAGGGCGACCTGTCGGCCGCAGACGGCGCGCGGCTGAAGGCCCAGGGCCTGACCTACAACGCCGAACTTCAGCGCGCGGTGCAGGGCTTCCAGAACCGGCACGGCCTGGGCGCCGACGGCCGCATAGGCACGGGCACCCAACGCTCGCTGGGCGCATCGGCCGAGGATCGAGCCCGCCAGATCGCCCTGAACCTGGAACGCCGCCGCTGGCTGAAGCGCGACGTCGCGCCCGAGCGGATCGAGGTCAACACCGCCGCCGCCATCATGGTCTATTGGAAGGACGGCAAGCCGGTCCACTCCAACCGCGTCGTGGTCGGTTCGGCCGAGAACCAGACGCCCAGCCTGGAGAAACCGTTCGCCTCAGTCGTGGCCAATCCGCCCTGGTATGTGCCGGCCGGCATCGCGCGTCGCGAGATCCTGCCCAAGGGTCCGGGCTATCTGGCCGCCAACGACATGTATGTGAAGGACGGCACGGTCATCCAGCGCGCCGGCCCGCGTTCGGCCTTGGGCTATGTGAAGTTCGAGCTGCGCGACAGCTACGCCATCTTCCTGCACGACACGCCGTCGAAGGCCGCCTTCAACCTGTCCACGCGTCAGCGCAGCCATGGCTGCGTGCGGGTGCAGAATGCGGTCGAGTTCGCGCGCCTGCTGCTGGCGCCCGACCCGACCAAGCTGGCGCAGTTCGACACGGCCCAGGACACACGCGAGACGACACGTGTGACGACCGGACGCGAAATCTCAGTGCGACTGCTGTACTGGACCGCCTTCGTGGATGGTCAGGGACGCGTGGCCTTCCGCGAGGATGTCTATGGCCGCGACGACAAGCTGGCCCAGGCGCTGGGCATCGGGGTCAACCTGCCCAAGCCGGTCGATGACGGCCGCGCCGACGCCAACGACGTCGGGCCGTAAGGGCGTCAACCCCGGAAGGCGGCTTCCAGCAGGCCCATCTGGCTGAGGACTGCGTTTTCGGGCGCCGTCTCCTGGGCGTCCGCATACATGCGGCGATCCAGGTAAAGGGTGCGGTCGAACAGCTTTTCCGACCGCACCAGATATTCGATCAGGGCGATGGGCAGCTCGGCGTGGCTGGGCTCGGCCTCGATGCGGCGCTCGTTCAGGCGATAGCGCGGCTCGCAGGCCGTCTCCGGGGTCATGTCGTCCTCGCGCACTGCCCGCTGGACCAGCAGCCAAGAGGCGATCTGCATCAAGCGCGTCGTCAGCTTCATGCTTTCGGCCGCATAGGCCAGGGCGGCGGCGCGCGACAGCATCTTGGAATCGCGACGGCCCTCGCCGTCCAGATAGGCGGCGGTCTCTTCGACAAGCTCCATGCCTTCGCGGAAGGTGCGGTCGAACAGCTCCGAACGGGCGAAATCGCGCACGGTGCGGCTGCGGTCAGCGAAGGACGGAGCGGAGGTCATTTGAGCTTTGATCATTAGGGGAATGCAGTTCCGTCCTACAATCGGCCCCTGACGGAACCGTTCGCACGAAAGATGCAACGCTCATGCCATGCCAGCGTGCCATTCGCGATCAGGAACCGAAGTTGAAAAGGGCGTCGGCGGCGTTTTTCTTGGAGCGTTTGGCCTCGATGGCGCGACGGGCGCGTCCGATCTCGTCGTCCAGGGCCGCGATCCGCTCTTCCAGATCCTCGATGGAATAGACATCCAGATCCTCGCGCGACAGGGCGCGAAGGGGTTCGCCACGTTGCGGGCGGGGTTCAATATCCTCGAACATCGTCGCCTTCCTTTCCGCGCTGTCATGGCCAAGGCGGCCCAGGACCCTTATCTGAACGCCCGGATACGAACGAATGCAAGGGAAGTGCGATGCGCGTGGTCGAGATCGAAGGCGGTTCTGGCCCGGCCGAGGCGCTGAAGATCGCCGAACGCCCCGACCCCGTCGTCGGGCCGGGGCAGGTGCTGATCCGGGTGCGGGCAGCGGGTGTCAACCGGCCCGACCTGCTGCAGCGAAACGGCGGATACCCACCGCCTCCCGGCGCGTCGGATGTGCTGGGCCTTGAGGTCGCTGGCGAGATCGCGGCTATCGGCGAAGGCGTGACGCGCTGGCGGGTCGGCGACCGGGTCGGCGCCCTGCTGGGCGGCGGCGGCTATGCGGAACAGGCGGTGGTGGATGCGCGACACGTCCTGGCGATCCCCGAGAGCCTCGACTTCGTTCAGGCGGCCGTGTTGCCCGAAACCGTTTTCACCGTCTTCGCCAATGTGTTCGAGGGCGGCGGGCTGAAGGCCGGCGAGACCCTGCTGATCCACGGCGCGACCAGCGGCATCGGCGTCACGGCGATCCAGATGGCCAAGGCGGCGGGCGCGAAGGTGATCGCGACATCGCGCGGGGCGGACAAGGCCAGGGCGGCGAAGGCGCTGGGCGCCGACATCAGCCTGGATGCCTCGACCGACGATCTGGAAGCGCAGATCAAGGCGGCGGGCGGAGCGGACGTGGTTCTGGACATGGTGGGGCGAGATTACGCCGTCCTGAACCTGCACAGCCTGAACGTCGGCGGGCGGTGGGTCGTCATCGCCTCCCTGACCGGCGCCAAGGTCGAGATGGACCTGCAGCGGATCATGCTGAAGCGGCTGACGCTGACGGGATCGACGCTACGTAGCCGTCCCGCCGACGAAAAGGCCCGACTAACGGCTGCTGTCGAGACGACGGTCTGGCCTTGGGTGGCGTCCGGCGCGGTCAGGCCGCCGGTTGAGGCGGTTTTTCCACTCGAAAAGGCTGCCGATGCGCACGCCGAGCTGGAGGCCGGCGGGCACATCGGCAAGATCGTCCTGACCGTCTGAGGCCTAGTAGCGCGCGCCGCCGCGCACAGGGCGCATGGACGAGATGCTGTCGTTGAAACCGCCGCTCAGATTGCGGACGTCACCTTCGACAACGCGGCAACGACCCCGGAATTCGGCGTCGGTGCAGACTTCCCAACGGCCCTGGACGCGGACCGAGCTGATCCGGTCGTTGAAGGGCGTGCGGCCGAGATTGCGATCCTCGCTGGTGAACGTGCGCGATGAGCCGCGGAAGTTAGAGTTCTCATAGACGGTGATGGACGAACGGCCCCAGCCGCCGCCATTGCCGCCGCCCCAACCCGGACCACCGTTGCCAGGGCCGCCATTGCCAGGACCCCAACCGCCGCCAGGTCCGCCGTTACCGGGCCCACCGGGACGGCCGGGCTGATTGCCTTCGTAATCGCCACGGAAACGACCGCAGATCAGAAGGCCGTTGTCGTTGTTGATATCCTCGTTGCCGCAGCGCGCCAGCTCGATCGACGTGCCGCGCATCTGGCCGCGCGTATCGCGGCAGTCGGCGTAGAGCCGGCCCTGGTTCACATAGGCCTCGGTGCAACTCTGGGCGTAGCCGCCTCGCGGAGCGACGCGTTGCTGTTGCGGCTCGACTGAGGACGACATGGCGGCCGCAAGGGCCGCAGCGAATAACAGGGACATGATGGTTCTCCTCTCCACAGGCTGTAAGCCTTCACTACCGCGAAGGTTGCGCCAGCGCACATGAACCTTTGCTGTATGTGATTGTCGGGTGGCGTTTTCTTTTCGGGCGAATAGGCCTATATCGAAACCCTACGCGCCCGGTCGAAAGGCCGGGCGCCGTCGTATCCAACGCCAGCCGAAGCCTCATTCGGCGGCTTAACAACACCGGGACGAACGCCCCATGAGCGACATTCTGATGCCGAAGGCCACTGCGGTCTGGCTGGTCGACAACACCTCCCTCAGCTTCGAGCAGATCGCCGACTTCTGCGGCCTGCACCCGCTGGAAGTCCGCGGCATCGCCGACGGCGACGTGGCCCGCGACATTCGCGGTGTCGATCCCGTCACGGGCGGCCAACTGACGCGCGAGGAACTGGACAAGGCCCAGGGCGATGAAAACTACCGGATGAAGGCCATCGTCAGCCGTCACGCCGAACTGATGAAGTCGGCCAAGCCGGCCCCGAAATACACGCCGGTCTCGCGTCGTCAGGACCGCCCGGACGCCATCGCCTGGTTCGTGCGCAATCACCCTGAAGTGACCGACGCCCAGATCGCCAAGATGCTGGGCACGACCAAGTCCACCATCGAAAGCGTTCGCAACCGCACCCACTGGAACAGCGCCAACATCAAGCCGGTCGATCCCGTGACTCTGGGCCTGGTCGGCCAGCTGGCGCTGGACGAAATCGTCAAGAAGGCCGCCGACAAGAAGACCAAGGACGACCTGAAAAAGGGCGGCGGGACTATCCAGCCCGTCGAACAGGTCGAGGCCGAGCCCGAATTCGTGCCGGAAGCCCGCCAGCGTCCGACCGCAGAGCCGACGGCGGCGTCGGTGTTCGGGACCAAGGACTGACGAAGAGCCCCTCTGTCACGGCGCGAAGATGCGCCGCGCCACCTCCCATTTCATGGGGAGGAGACAGAACGAAAACGGCCCCGGAGAGCGATCTCCGGGGCCGTCGTCGTTTTCGGGAGGTCGGTCGCTAGTGCGCCCGCGCCTCCAGACTGGTGATTTCTTCCTTCAGCCGAAGCTTCTTCTGCTTCAGCGCCCTGACCTGCAACGGATCCGTGGACGGGCGGGTAAGTTCCTTCTGGATGGTCTCATCCAGACTGCGATGACGATTACCCAGTTCGCGAATACGAGCCTCGATGGTCATGGCTTGCGCCTCCTCAGGTTAGGGACCAGTAGAGTGAGCGCCCGGTTTGGCGAGCTGTGTAATCACTTTCCAGTGACAGCCCGTTTCGCCGGACCCCACGGAGGCTGACCCCAAAAATGGTCGATGATGTGAACGGAGCCATACGGAACCCGCCCGCCCGGATGGTGGTCGGAATTTCAGGGGCTTCCGGAGCGATCTACGGCGCGCGCATGCTGGACGCGCTGAACGACCTGGGCGTCGAGAGCCATCTTGTGGTGACCAAGGCCGCGCTGCTGACATTGTCGCAGGAGACGGATCTGTCGCCCGACGACCTGACGTCCAAGGCGTCCGTCGTTCACAAGCTGGCCGATGTGGGCGCGACCATCGCCTCGGGCTCGTTCCGCACCCTGGGCATGATCGTGGCGCCCTGCTCGGTCAAGACGATGAGCGAGATCGCGACGGGCGTGACCTCCAGCTTGCTGACCCGCGCAGCGGACGTGACTCTGAAGGAGCGGCGGCCGCTGGTGCTGATGGTGCGCGAGACGCCGTTCCACCTGGGCCACCTGCGCACCATGACGGCCCTGACGGAGATGGGCGCGATCATCGCCCCGCCCTTGCCCGCCCTCTACGCCAAGCCGTCGTCGATCCTGGAGATGGTGGATCAGTCGGTCGGGCGGACACTGGATCTGTTCGGCCTGGACTGGGGCGCGGTGCGTCGCTGGGAAGGCCTGAAATAATGCGGCTGTGGGATTGGGCGGTCGCCGCCTATGCCGCGCCGGGCGTGGGCGAGGCGTGTCTGGCGTTGCAGGACAACAGCGAACAGAACGTGCCGGTGCTGCTTTGGTCGGCCTGGGTCGCCGCGACCGGGCGCAAGCCGGACGAAGAGACGATCGAGGCCGCCTGCGACACCGCCCGCGCCTGGGACAGCGTCGTGGTCGCGCCGCTACGCTCGGTGCGACGGACCTTGAAGGCTCCCATCCCCGACATCGACGACGGCCCACGCGAGGCGATGCGCAACCGCATCAAGGCGCTGGAGCTTGAGGCGGAAAAGCACCTGCTGGAGGCGCTGGAGGCGCTGGCGCCCCAACCCGTCGGCCCGGCTCGACCAGCCATCGACGCCCTGGTCGCCACGGCGCGGGTCTGGGCCTCCGTTACGCCGCGACCGGCGCTGATCCGCCTTGCCGACGCCCTTCCGGCCTGACGACGGCTTGGCTATAAGCGTCCGGGGATGACACGATGAACGACGACCTTCCAGACATCAGCGAAGAGGAAGCGGCGCTGCACGCCCGCGTCAAACTGCTGCGCCAGGAGCATGCCGATCTGGACGCCTCCATCGACGCCCTGAGCCTGGCCGCCGTTCCCGACCAACTGATGCTGGCCCGGCTTAAACGCAAGAAGCTGGCGCTGAAGGACGAGATCGTGAAGATCGAAGACGAAATCCTGCCCGATATCATTGCTTAATCGGGGCCTGATCCGGCTCGACAAGGCGCCGGTTCCGCCGCGCGACCATCCGCCGCCCTGCCTCAGCCCCAAAGTCGCCCCAGCCGATAGGCATAAGCCGGTCTTTCCACGGAACGCCGTGCGCCATCGGACGCCGCGTGCCCTCATTCCAGAGCGTAAAGACGCTGGAGACGCCGCCGAATGCGACGCCTGTTCAACAACGCGCCATTGGCGCGGTGCAAGACCCTTTTGATCCATTCCGGCCAGACGGCCGCCTTCGCCGCCGTGGCCGTGTTCGCCGCGGCAGCTGCGCCCAATGCGGCGCGCGAAGCCTCCCTGCCCCCGCCCGCTCAAATCGCCATTCCCGTCGCCCCGCCGGTCAAGGCCGAAGTCGAGACGGCCGGTCCCATCACGCGCCAGATCTCATTTTCCGCCCCCGTGCGCGGCTATGCGATCAACTCCGCCTTCGGTCTGCGCAAACTGGCGATCGAAGCCAAGGCCAGGGCGCACAAGGGCGTCGATATCGCCGCGCCCAAGGGTACGACCGTCTTCACCGCCGCAGAGGGCGAGGTCATCCGCACGGGCTACGACCCCGAGGGCTATGGCAACTTCATCGAGGTGCGCCACCCCAATGGAATGAGCACCCTATATGGCCACCTCAGCCGCATCGACGTTGCGAACGGCGACGCCGTGACGATGGGCCAGCGCATCGGCCTGGTCGGCTCCACCGGCTATTCTACCGGCCCCCACCTGCATTTCGAAGTCCGCCGCAACGGCGCCCAGGTAAACCCGACCAAGGTCGTCGATCGCCATTTCGAAGTCACGGTGAGGCCTAAAGCCTGACGAGCGCGAAATGCCGCACTCAGTGAAAGGATCGAACAATCCAGCCGGGCGTTGAGGGGTTTCGTGCAGCTCAGCTTGTGAGATCAAATGACGCTCGTCGCTCTTGCCGTCCTCGCCGCAGTTGCCCAAGGCCAAGCTGGCGTCTCCAGCAGCAACGCCGATAAGATCGAGATTTCCGGGATCGGACAGACAAGCACCATCGCCTGTGAAGGCCGGCCGGTCCACGTTGAAGGCGCAGGCAACGTTCTAACATTTACGGGCGACTGCGCCGAGCTCGAGGTGGCTGGAACAGACAATCAGATAACGATCGACCTTAAGCCGAACGCGCGGATCATCGTTGAGGGCACAAGCCAAACCGTGCGTTGGCGTTCGACCGCACCACCCCGCCAAAGCGTCCAGGGCGTGGACAACGAAGTCATCCGTCTTCAGGACTGAAGCTGGTGCCCTCCACATCCGACGATTGCCGCTGGCCTCCGCGTCGCCTCGCTTGCTAGGCTGATCGTCACAGTACGGGGGGCGATATGGCGGCGTTGACGCTGGACGGGGTGAGCAAGCGATACGGCGATTTCGACGCCGTGCGCGATCTGAGCTTTCAGGTCGAGAAGGGCTCGATCTGTGGCTTCCTGGGGCCGAACGGGGCGGGGAAGACCTCGACCCTGCGGATGATCCTGGGCCTGCAGTCGGCGACGTCGGGGCGGATCGAGATCCTGGGCGCCGACGACGGGCGCAAGGTGCGTGATCGGATAGGCTTCCTTCCCGAGGAGCGCGGCCTCTACAAGAAAATGACCCCCATTGAGGCCATCAGCTTCTTCGGCGCCCTGAAGGGTCTGCCTGTCGCTGAGGGCAAGAAGCGCGCGAAGACCATGCTGGAGCAGCAGGGTCTGGGCGAGGCGCAAAAGAAGAAGATGAAGGAGCTGTCCAAGGGGATGGCGCAGAAGGTCCAGTTGATCGCCTCGGTCGTGCATCAGCCCGAGTTCGTGATCCTGGACGAACCCTTCTCCGGCCTGGACCCGATGAACCAGCAGGGTCTGGAGGCCATGATCCGCGACCTGGCCGCAAACGGCGCCACGGTCCTGTTCTCGACCCATGTGATGCAGCACGCCGAACGGCTGTGCGACAAGGTCGTGCTGTTGGCGCGCGGGCGAAAGGCGTTCGAAGGCACGGTGGATCAAGTCAAGGCCACCTCGCCCCGCTTCCTCGATCTGGAAGGCGCCATCAGCGCAGAGGCGGCCGCCGCCCTGCCCGGCGTTGCGGGCGTGGAGACGGTGTCCGACGAAGACGGCGTGCGCCGGCTGAAGATCGCCCTGTCGCCGGGAGCGGGCGGCCAGGAGACGTTGAAGACGGCCTTCCTGAATGGCCTCGACGTGCGCGGCTTTGCGCTGAAGGAGCCGACGCTGCACGACGCCTTCATCGGCCTGACCGGCGACCATCCCGATCAACCCGTCGTTCCCGCAGAGGCCGTCCGATGAACCGCACCCTGCTGATCGCGCGACGCGAATATGTCGCCTATGCCAAGACCGTCGGCTTCTGGCTGTCGCTGCTGGCGTTTCCGCTGTTCGCCGTGCTGGGCGGGGGCATTCCCCTGCTGATCCGTTCGGCCGAGCCGATCAAGGCGGTGGCGGTGATCGAGGAAGGGCCGGCCGCGACGGGCCTGGCCGCCGCCGTCCGCGCCTCGCTGCAATCCGATCTGGATCGCCAGAACGAACGCCTGCGTGAGGCCGCCGAAAAGGGTCAGGCCGGCGCCGGGCGCGCCGTGGCCTCCATCAGCGGGCCCAAAATCCGCCTGGTCGCCGCCCCGCCCGCCATCGCCGATGCGACCGGCCCGGCGCGCGACGCCGCCATCAAGGCGGCGCTGGACAAGGCGGCGCCCAAGGACCGCCGCCTGGACGCCGTGGTCTTCCTGAACCGCGTGGACGGCAAGCCCGCCGCCCAGGTGTGGACCGCCCGCGCCACCGACAACGACGTGTCCGGCTTCGTTCGCACCGCCTTGCGCGACGCGCGCCGCACCGAACTGTTGACCGCCGCCGGCGTGGCCCCCGCCGTCGCCCAAGAGGTTCAGACCTTCCGGCCCGAGGTGAAGGCCTTTTCGCCAAACGCGGCCAGCGGGGGCGAGGTGTCGATGCGTGACCGCATCCCGTCCTTCATCGGCCTGGGCGCTGGGTTCCTGCTGTGGTCGCTGGTGATCACGGGCGCGTCCATCCTGCTGAACAGCGTGATGGAGGAGAAGTCGAACAAGATCCTGGAGGTGCTGCTTTCCTCGGCTTCGGCGACCGAGATCCTGACGGGCAAGGTGTTGGGCGTGGCGCTGCTGACGCTGACCGTCATGGGCGTGTGGGGCGGAATCGGGACGTTCAGCCTGCTGTCGGCCTCGCCCGAAACGGCGGCGACGATCGGCGAGGTGCTGCTGCACGACGGCCTGATCTTCTATTTCATCGCCTATATGGTCGGCGGATACCTGATGTATGCGGTGCTCTTTGCGGCCATCGGGGCCTTCTGCGAGACGCCGCGCGACGCCCAGACCCTGATGGGGCCGATCATGATGATCCTGGTCGTGCCCATCCTGGTCATGCAGATGGCCCTGACCAGCCCGGACGCGCCGGTGGTCAAGGTACTGTCGTGGATCCCCTTCTTCACCCCCTTCCTGATGAGCGCCCGCGCGCCCAGCGATCCGCCTCTGGTGGAGGTGATTCTGACGCTGGTGGGCATGTTCGCCACCGCCGCCCTTATGGTCTGGATCGCAGGACGGGCCTTCCGCGCAGGGGCGCTGTCGGATGTGAAGCTGAGCTGGAAGACGTTCGGCCGGGCGATCACCGGGCGGACGTAGGGGGCCAATCCGTCTCCTCCCTATCGCGCAGCGATGGGGAGGAGACGGAGGGGCTTTTTTCCAGATTAGTGGGACTTCAAGAGCCCCTCCACCACGCTACGCGCGGTCCCCCTCCCGCTTCGCAGGGAGGAGACACAAAGAAAAAGGCCGCTTCCCGAAGGAGGCGGCCTCAAATCTTTTGGCTTACGCCAGTATATTACCGGCTGCCGCCACCGGCGCCAGCGCCGGGAACGCGCGGCTTCGGCGCGGGCAGCAGGCCCTCGCGCTGCATGCGCTTGCGGGCGAGCTTGCGAGCGCGACGGATCGCCTCGGCCTTTTGACGGGCGCGCTTTTCCGACGGCTTTTCGTAATGCACGTGGCGCTTCATTTCACGGAAGCTGCCTTCGCGTTGCATCTTCTTCTTTAGGGCTTTGAGCGCTTGATCGACGTTATTATCGCGAACGAAAATCTGTACCAGGTTGAACTCTCCTTTGGCCGCCCGCCGCGTCCTGTGAGGGAGACGGGCGAACAAATAAAATCGTCTTCCGAAAGTCGGGCTCTCGGATGAAGGCGCGCTAGTACACCAGCCGCCCCCTCCTGTCCAGTTCGTCGCGACCATTCTTCAAGGCTCGAAACACCGAAACGACAGGCGTATGATCGGTGCATGACCGAGACGACAGACTGGGCCGACCGGACCGAACAGACCGTGCTGGACGCCGCCATCGCCCGCGCGCCCGCCCTGGGCTGGAACGCGCGGCTGGTGCGCGAGGCCTGCGAAGCGTGCGGCCTGTCGCGCGGCGACGAGGAACTGCTGCTACCCAACGGCGCGCGTGACCTCGCCGCCCTGCTGTCGCGCCGCCACGACGCGCGAGCTCTGGCGGCCCTCGGCCAGATCGACGCCAAGTCGCTGAAGATTCGCGAGCGAATCGCCCGCGCCGTGTCCGAGCGGATGGAGGCCGGCGCCGCCGACCTGGAGGCCACGCGCCGCTGCGCCGCCTTTCTGGCCCTGCCCGTCAACGCGGAACTGGGGCTGAAACTGGCCTGGGAGAGCGCGGACCACCTGTGGCGCTGGGCCGGGGACGAGGCGACGGACTGGAACCACTATTCGAAGCGCACCATCCTGTCGGGCATTCTGATCCCCGCCCTGACCATGCGCTGGTTCGACGGCCGCGAGGCGGCGGACGCCTTCGTCGCGCGGCGAATCGAAAACGTCATGGCGTTCGAGAAGTGGAAGGCCGGCAAGGACTTCGACGCACCGTTTCGTAAGATGAGCGATGCCCTGAGCCGGATCCGATATGGAGCGCGAGGATAGTCCCTGCTTCTTTCGTCATCCTCCGACGAGCATAGCGAGATCGAGGGACCCAGCGGCGCGCGTGAGCGCGACCCCAAGGGCGGCGCGTAGCAGCCAACCTATCGCGGTCACGATCTTCAAACATCAAGTTGCGGACGCATCGCCTTCGGCGCCGCTGGGTCCCCCGGTCTGCGCCGCGAAGACGCGGCTTGCCGGAGGATGACGAAAGAAGAAGTTAGACCGCCCCCAGCACCCTGTTCACGTGCGCCATCTTGCGGCCCGGACGAGCTTCGGCCTTGCCGTAGAGGTGCAGGCGTTCGTCGGACTTAGCCGACAGCTTGCGCCAGTCCTCGACCTCATCGCCCAGCAGGTTGGTCATTTCGATGCGGGCGTGGGCGGTCACGGGGCCGAGCGGCCAGCCGGCGACGGCGCGGATGTGCTGTTCGAACTGGTCGCAGACGCAGCCATCCTGGGTCCAGTGGCCGGTGTTGTGGACGCGCGGGGCGATCTCGTTGACCAGCAGCACATCATCACCGAGATCGAACAATTCGACGCCAAGGACGCCCACATAGTCCAGACCGTCCAGGATCGCCTCGGCGATGGCGCGGGCGCGGACCTGGGTCTTTTCGTCCACCGCGGCGGGGGCCAGGGTGGTGCGCAGGACGCCGCCCTCGTGCCTGTTCTCGCCCAGCGGATAGACCGCCATATGGCCGTCCCAGTCGCGCGCGGCGATGACCGATAGCTCACGCACGAAGGTCGCCTTGGCCTCCAAGATCGCCGGGCGGCCGCCCAGGCTTTCCAGGGCGGCGGGCGCGTCCTCGATGGCGTGGATCCAGACTTGGCCCTTGCCGTCATAGCCTTCGCGGCGGGTCTTCAGCAGAGCCGGCACGCCCAATGTCGTCAGGCCGACGACCAGATCGTCCAGCGTATCGACGACGACGAAGGCGACCGTCGGGGCGCCGACGGCGTTAAGGAAGGTCTTTTCGTCCATCCGGTCCTGCGACACGCGCAATGCGGTCGGTCCCGGCGCAACCAGGGCGCCGGCCTCGGCCAGGCGTTCGATGGACTCGGCGGGGACGTTCTCGAACTCGAAGGTGACCACGTCGGCGGCGCGACCCAGGGCCGTCAGAGCGTCGGGATCGTCATAGACCGCAGTAATCTGGTGCGCCGAAACGCGCCCTGCGGGGCTGTCGGCCTCGGGGTCCAGAATGACGACATCGAAGCCCAGGCGCGACGCGGCCTGGCTCAGCATCCGGCCCAGCTGGCCTCCGCCGATGATGCCGAGGGTCGAACCGGGGGGAAGCGGCAGATCTGGCACTCAGTCCTCGACGGTTTCGGCGATGGAATCGGTCTGGGCGGTGCGGAAGGCGGCCAGGCGCTCGGCCAAGGCTTCATCCGACAACGCCAGAATCTGGGCGGCCAGAATGCCGGCGTTGGCGGCGCCCGCCTCGCCGATGGCCAGGGTCGCTACGGGCACGCCGGCCGGCATCTGTACGATGGACAACAGACTATCGAGGCCCTTCAGGGCCTTGGACTGGACCGGCACGCCCAGCACCGGCAGTTCGGTCATGGAGGCGGCCATGCCCGGCAGGTGGGCGGCGCCCCCTGCCCCGGCGATGATGACCTTGAAGCCCGCAGCCTTGGCCCCGGTCGAGAACTCGACCAGGCGTTGGGGCGTGCGGTGTGCGCTGACGACCTTGGCCTGCCAGGCGACGCCCAGCTGGTCCAGGCGGTCGGCGGCCAGCTTCATGGTCGGCCAGTCTGACCGGCTGCCCATGATGATCGCCACCGGCGGTGCGGAAGTCGCCATGTCTGTAAGGCCCCTCGCGGAAAGGCGCCCGTTACAGCACGCGGGTGACGCCCGCAACCGCAAGCGGGCGGTTTCAGGCCTCACAGGCCCTTATTGTCGGCCTTCAATGTCGGCGGATCACGCTCTACCATCGTTCGACCGCGCGACGCAGACTGAGTCGCGCCATCGGAGCCATCCCTGCGCCGTGACCGACGTGGCCGAACACGACCTGACCGCCGAGATCGAGCGCCTGCGCGTCGAGCTGGAAGCGTGGAAGACACGCGCCGCCGCCGCCGAGGCCGCCGCTGACCACGATGTGCTGACCCCCGCCCTGAACCGGCGCGGCTTCGTCGCCGCACTGCATCGCACCATGGCCTATTGCCAGCGGCACGGGGTGCCGGCTGTTCTGCTGTATCTGGATATGGACGGGTTCAAGAGCGTCAACGACCGGCTGGGCCATGCCGCCGGTGATGCGGCCCTGGTCGCGGTGGCGGAGCTGTTCTTGGCCAATCTGCGGGAATCGGATGCGGTGGGCCGGCTGGGAGGCGACGAGTTCGCGCTGCTGATGCTGCACGCAGGCTACGAAGAGGGCCGGGCCAAGGCGCGGCAACTGTCAGAGGCGCTAAAGACCGAAGGCTTCGTATGGGATGGGCAAAAGACCGAACTGGGCGGTTCGTTCGGCGTGCGCGCCTGGGACGGCCATACCGACGCCGAGGTCTGGCTAACCGAGGCCGACGCCGCCATGTGGGTGCGCAAGAAGGGGCGCTAAGGCCCCTTCCCGCGCTTTTTGTCTACAACGGCAAGGTCAGCTGAATGCCGCCCAGGTGGCTGTCGGCATGGTCGCCGAAGCGACCGCGATAGGCCACCGTCACCTTGACCGGCCCGACCGAACCTTCGACGCCCGCCGACGCCAGGAACTGACCACCGAACGGATCGTCGATTTCGCGCGACAGCACCTGGGCCGGGTTGTTGAAGATGCCCACGCGCACCGGGTCGGAACTGTCGTCCAGAGCGTCGCGATAGCCGCCCTCGGCGAACACGCCGAACCGGCCCATTTCGGCCTCGGCGCGCAGGGCGACCTCGCCGGTCAGGGCCTTCACCGTGCGGTCGCCATATTGATACTGGGCCGCAACACCCTGTTCGTAATAGCCGTCCACGTCGCTGGAGACATAGGTCAGGGCCGCACGGGGGGATAGGGCGATGCCGCCCATGTCGAACCACATCCCGCCCTGCAGGCGCGCGCCGGTGCTGAGCGCCCGTGTTTCGGCGGTATGGACGATGGGGGCCAGGCTGGTCAGGCGTTCGATGTCGTCGATATTGTCACGCGCCACGCCGACGGCCGCATTGACGAACAGATCGCCCGAGCGCCAGCCGCCATAGACGTCCAGCCCGAAGCTCTCGACGTTGAAGTTCAGCGCCTGGCTCTCGACGTCGGTATTGCGGGCCGTGCCGGCCAGGCCGAAACGCCAGTTGGCCGAAGGCCCTGCCTCCAGCGCGATCCGCCCGCCCCAACCGTCGCTGGACGATTCGGTGACCGAGCCGCGTGCATCCGTATCGACGCTGTCGATCAGAGCCGCCGTGGTCACCGAGACGCCGGCCTCCCAAGGCTGACGGCCGGACAGGGCCTCGGTGGCGGCGTCCAACGCGTCCTCGCGGTGGCGATAGGTGGTCTCGCCCTGCAGCGTCGATTGGGCGCCGATGTCGCCATAGTAGAGGTAGTCGGTCGCCAGTTGCGCGATGATCCGATGCCCCGCCGCCGTCGGGTGGACGCCGTCGAAGTAGAAATAGCTGTCGGGGTTGGAGCAGACCGTCACGCCGTTGAAGCAGGGCTGGGTGATGTTGGTGATGCCGAACTGGCCCGGATTGGCGGCCAGGGTATCGCCGACCTTGAACAGGTCCATCAGGATGATGTTGCTGCCAGGACGCGCGCCAGCAGTGGTGAATAGGCCTGTCTGCAGGGCGGTGTTGAAGGTGGTGACGGCATAGTCGGCCAGCGGCGCGGCAGGCGTGCTGCGGAACTGCGGCGTCAGGCTGAGTTTGGGCAGGTTGGTGACCAGGATGGTCCCCGCCCCCGCGCCGGCGACACTGTTGACCAGGCTGTTGACGTTGGCGGCGGCGGTCGTCGCCACCGGGGTGATGGCGGCGACGGGGCTGGCCGAAGCGCCGGCGGCGGGCAGGCCCTGGAAGATGTCGTTGGCGCCGCCCAGGACGCTGACCAGATCGGTCGAGCTGAACGTGCCGCCGGAGGCGGTGTAGCGCGCCAGCTGGTTCAACATGCCAAAGGGCACGCCGGCCGAGGCGTCGGTGCGCGAGCCGCCAAAGGCGTAGTTGATGCTGCCCGCCACGGAGCCATTGAAGTTGGCGGCGTTGAAGCCGAGCAGTTCGGTGAAAACCGGCCCGCTGGAGAACCGGCCCTGGAAATATGGCGGCGACGGCGGCTGCGTGCCGCCCGAGATCAGGAACAGGTTGCCGTTGTCGCTGAGGCTGTCGCCGAAGACGACGAGGCGGTTGTAGGTCTGGGCCGAGGCCGAACCCGCAAAGGCGCAGGCCGCGAGCGCAAGAGCGGCGACGGCGCCGCCGGTGATGAAGCGTGACATATGAATCCTCCCGCAGCCGTCATGGTTCGCGGCCGTTGGAGGAGAGGATGCGCCAGTTGGCGCAGAGCGCAAGATGCCGCAACGTCAGCCTTCGGAGGAAAATCGAACGCTTACTGCAGCGTGCGGAACTTCAGCGTGCCCGGCACCGACTTCAGCTCGCGCAGCGCCTCGGGGTCGTAGTCGTGGTCCACATCGGTGATGACATAGCCTGTGCGCTCGTCCGTCTTGAGATGCTGACCCAGAATATTTAGCCCCGCCGACGCCAGCGCGCGGTTTAGTTCGGCAAGGACGCCCGGCTGGTTCCTGTGGATGTGCAGGATGCGGTGCGTGCCCGACACCTCGGCCAACTGCACGTTCGGCAGGTTCACGCTAAAGGTGGTGTCGCCACGATTCAGATAGCCCAGCAGCCGCTCGGCCGCGAACTCGGCGATGGCCTCCTGCGCCTCCTCGGTCGAGCCGCCGATGTGGGGCGTCAGGATCATGTTGGGCAGACCCTGCAGCGGACTTTCGAACGGATCGGCGTTGGTGCGCGGCTCTTCCGGGAAGACGTCCACAGCGGCCCCCGCGACACGGCCCGAGCCCATGGCCTGGGACAGGGCGCCGACATCGACCACATGGCCGCGCGACAGGTTCAAGAACAGCGCGCCCTCCTTCATCCGGGCGAACTGGGCCGCGCCGAAGATGTTGGCGTTGTCCTTGCGACCATCGACGTGCAGCGTGACCACGTCGCTCTCGCCCAGCAGGGCGTCCAGCGAACGCATCCGCCGGGCATTGCCCAGGGCCAGACGTTCCGACAGGTCGTAGAACAGCACTCGCATGCCCAGGTTCTCGGCCAGCACCGACAACTGGCTGCCGATGGCGCCATAGCCGACGATGCCCAGGGTCTTGCCGCGCAGTTCCTTGGAGCCGGTCGCCGACTTGTTCCACTTGCCGACATGCATGGCGGCAGACTTGTCCGCCACGTCGCGCATCAGGACGATCATCAGGCCGATGGCCAGTTCGACGACCGAACGGGTGTTCGAATAGGGCGCATTGAACACAGCCACCCCGTGATCGGACGCCGCATCCAAATCGATCTGGTTGGTGCCGATGCAGAAGGCGGCGACGGCCATCAGCTTGTCGGCCTCTTCCAGCACCCGGCGGCTGACCGTCGTCTTGGAGCGCAGGCCCAGCACATGGACGCCCTTGATGGCCGCGATCAGATCGTCCTCGTCCAGCGCGCCCTTGACCGTCTCGACCGAATAACCCGCTTCTTCCAGCCGTTCGACGGCGGCGGGGTGGATGTTCTCCAGCAGCAGCATCTTCATGCGGCTGCGTGGGAAGGACCAGCGGCCGACCAGGCCCTCGGCGTGCAACACCTCGTCCAGGGACGCGGCCTCGGCGTCGGCGACCTGAACCACAGGCGCGCGGCGCACCACCTCGGTGAAGGCGTAGAAGGCGTCGGCGGCGCCGGCGATCTTGACCTCGGCGTCGTTCCAGCCGTCGCCGATCATGACCACCCGGCCCGACAGGTTCAGGGCGTGGATAGCGGCCGGCTTGCCGTTGGCGTGCGACAGGGGGTTGGCGTCGTCCACGCCGATCACGCGGTCGTCAGCGTCATAGACCAGGTCGTTGCACAGGATGCGGTCGGGCGAGACGCCCAGTTCCTCGGCGACCGGCGCAATCACCTCACGGAAGCCGCCGGAGATGATGATGACCTTGCCCTTGTTCTGCTGGAAGAAATTCAGGTTGCGGCGGACAGACGCCGTCATGTGATCCGATGCCGTCTGCGCCAGCGCTGCGACATGGGCGCGCGTCAGGGGCAGCAGGGCCAGGCGGCGGCGTAGGGCCTCGCCGAACTCCAGTTCCCCGGCCATGGCCTGATCGGTCAGAGCCGCGATCTGTGCGCGCGTCCCGGCCGCGCCCGGCGCATCCGCCAGGGCGATGTCGGCCAAGGCCTCAAGGGTCTCGAAATCGACCAGGGTCGAATCGAAGTCGAAGATCAGGGTAGGGCGCGCGCTCATGGCCGGCGTCTTAGCGGCCTTCGCGCCTGCGGCAAAGCCAAGCCGTGCTGATGACGGGGCTCAGTTGCGCTTAAACCTTGCCGCCCGTCGCGATTTTCACACGGCGGGCGGCAAGAAAATGTCAGAAGCGGACGATACGGCGCACGCGGCTGTCGGGACGACGGCTTTCCAGTACGGCCGCGCCAATGGCGGCGGCGATGGTGGCGACGGCCAAAATCGCCCCACCTTCGCGCGCATGATCGCGAGCATAGGCGCCGGCGTCGTCGGCATAACGACGGGCAGTCTTGCCGTGCTTCTTCAACGCCTTTTTGGAGCCCTTGCGTGCCGAACGGAACCAGTCGTCGGCCCGATCACGTGCATCGTAGGCGGCGTCGGCGGCGCGATGGCGTGCATCGCGCGACAGTTCGCCTGCGCGCTCGCCCGCATCTTCGGCCCGGTGGCGGAAGGCGTCGACGGCGTCATGGAAGCGATCGCGCAGTTCTGACGTATCCACCCATCCGCGCGGGTCGATGCGGGTCTTGATGCGCTGATAGCGGGTCGGTCCGCTGCGTTGCGTCAGATAGACGACCGCGACCGCGCCGAGGACGACGGCGGCAAGGCTGCCGGCCGTGATGCCGGGATGTTTGCGAATTTCTTCGATCGGATCGATATCGCGGAGCATCGGCGGAACCTCTTCGTGGTGATGACGTGTGTGATCAGCGGAACGGCGGCTCCGCTTGAGCCAAAAGAGCGAACCGCACCGAAAACGGTTCCGTCGCATCGGCAAAGCTAGACAAATCCACGTGCAGAAGACCCGGCGCCCCCCGGACCACCTTGCCCCTTATCATCACGCCTGCGGGCGCCTACATAGCCGCGATCCCGAAATGACGTCGCCAAAGGACCTCGCCGTGACCGATCACGCGCCTCACACCCCCGTTTCCGACGATCTGGCCGCCGCCTTCCAGATCGAGGGCTGGCCCGTGCGCGGCCGCTTGGTCCGCCTGGGCGCGACCATCGACAAGATCCTGGCCGCCCACGCCTATCCCGAGCCCGTCGCCGCCCTGCTGGGTGAGGCCTGCGCGCTGGCGGCGTTGATTGGCTCCAGCCTGAAGTTCGAAGGTCGGCTGCTGGTCCAGGCGCAGGGCGACGGGCCGGTGCGCTATGTGGTCGCCGACTATGGTACCGACGGGTCCTTGCGCGGCTATTGCCGCTATGACGAGGCGGAGGTCGCCGAGGCTTCGGGCGGGTTCGCCCGCCCCGGCGCCCGCTCCTTGCTGGGCCAGGGCGTCTTCATCATGACGCTGGACCGTGGTCCCGACTTCGAACGCACCCAGGGCATCACGCCGATCGAAGGCGAAAGCCTGTCGCTGGCGGCCGAACACTATTTCCAGCAGTCCGAACAGGTGCCGACCAAGGTGCATCTGGCCGTCGGTCAGGTCCAGACCGAGACGGGCTCGCAATGGCGGGCCGGCGGGGCGATGATCCAGATCATCGCCGGCGACGACGCACGCGGCTCGACGGAAGAAGTCTGGGACCGCACCCGTGCCCTGTTCGGCACCCTGGGCGACGACGAACTGGTTGATCCGACGATCTCGCCAGAGACTTTGCTATTCCGCTTGTTCCACGAGGACGGCGTGCGGCTGGAAGGCGCGCGGGCATTGAGCGCCGTCTGCCGCTGCTCACGCGGTCGCATCGCCTCGGTTTTGGCCTCTTTCGACCCGGACGAACGCGCCGACATGCTGGAAGACGACGGCAAGATCCGCGTCACCTGCGAATACTGCGCGACGGTCTATGCGCTGGACCCCGACGAAGTGGTCGCCGAGCAGATTTGACTTGGAAAGGGCGGCTCCGAGAGCCGCCCTTTTTGTCTTAGCCTTCCAGATCCAGCGAATAGCCCGCCGAGCGAACGGTGCGGATCGGATTGGCGCTTTCGTCGGCGATGGCCAGGGCCTTGCGCAGGCGGCCGACGTGGACGTCGACGGTGCGGGCCTCGACATAGACGTCGGAGCCCCAGACAGCGTCCAGCAGCTGTTCGCGGCTGAATACGCGACCCGGATGCTGCATGAAGTGGTCCAGCAGGCGGAACTCGGTCGGGCCGAGGTGGACTTCCTGGCCCGAGCGTTTCACCCGGTGCGAGACGCGGTCGATGATGATGTCGCCGTGGTTCAGCCGGTCGTCGGCCAGACCCGGACGGATGCGACGCAGGACGGCGCGGATGCGTGCGATCAGCTCGACCATCGAGAAGGGCTTGGTCAGATAGTCGTCGGCGCCCGTGTCCAGGCCGCGCACGCGGTCGCTCTCCTCGCCGCGCGCCGTCAGCATGATGATCGGCAGATTGCGGGTCTCGGCCTTGCCGCGAATGCGGCGGCAGACCTCGATGCCCGAGAGTTTGGGCAACATCCAATCCAGCAGGACCAGATCGGGCAGGCGCTCGTCGATCTGGAGCATGCCTTCCTCGCCGTCGGCAGCGACGGCGACGTCGTAGCCTTCCTTCTCGAGGTTGTATTGAAGAAGGGTCGCCAGCGCGTCCTCGTCTTCCATCACAAGGATATAGGGCTGCACGTCGGCTCTCCGGTCTCGGGTCAGCGTGTCGGAAGGTTCGGCGTCGGATCGGAATCCTCGGCCGTGGGCTGGGCGCGCGGGCGTTCGCCCACGATGTCTTCGCCCGTGATCTCGTAGTGGACGGTCTCGGCGATATTGGTCGCGTGGTCGCCGATCCGTTCCAGGTTCTTGGCCATGAACAGCAGATGGGTGCAGGCGCCGATCGTGCGCGGGTCGCCCATCATGTAGGTCAGCAGTTCGCGGAACAGGGCGTTGTAATGCTCGTCCACCTCGTCGTCGGTCTGCCAGACGGCGACGGCGCGATCCAGTTCAGAGGCCGTATAGGCGTCCAGCACGTCGCGCAGGCGGGTCGAAACCAGACGGCCCATCCGCTCGATCGAGCGGGTCAGGGGCTGCATCGGCTCGCCTTCGGCCAGGATCAGCGCGCGCTTGGCGATGTTCTTGGCCAGGTCGCCGGTGCGCTCCAGATCGGTGGCGATCTTTATGGCGCCCAGGGTGCGGCGCAGGTCGCTGGCGACCGGCTGGCGCAGGGCGATCAGGCGGATGGCCTTTTTCTCGATATCCCGGTGCAGGGCGTCGAGCTTCAGATCCCGCTCGACCACCGCGCGAGCCAGGGCGACATCGCGTCGGGCGACGGAATCGATGGCGTCCGCGACCTGGGCCTCGGCGAGACCGCCCATGCGGGCGACCTCCGCCGTGATCTGGTTCAGTTCGTCGCCGTAGGCTTTGACCGTGTGCTGGTTCATCGGATTAGCCGAAGCGTCCCGTGATGTAGTCGAGGGTGCGCCGTTCGCGCGGATTCTGGAAGATGTCTTCCGTATCCCCGGTCTCGACCAGGCGGCCCATGTGGAAGAAGGCGGTGCGTTGCGACACCCGCGCGGCCTGGGCCATCGAGTGGGTCACAATGACGATGCAGAACCGCTCACGCAGTTCGTCGATCAGTTCCTCGATCCGCGCCGTAGCGATCGGGTCCAGGGCCGAGCAGGGCTCGTCCATCAGGATGACTTCGGGGTTCACGGCGATGGCGCGGGCGATGACCAGACGCTGCTGCTGACCGCCCGACAGACCCATGGCCGACGACTGCAGGCGGTCAGCGACCTCTTCCCACAGTCCGGCGCGCTTCAGGGCCTTTTCGACCACATCGTCCATTTCGGCCTTGGACGAGACCAGGCCGTGGATTTTCGGGCCGTAGGCGACGTTTTCGTAGATCGACTTGGGGAAGGGGTTCGGGCGCTGGAACACCATGCCGACACGGGCGCGCAGCAGCACCGGGTCGATGGAGCGGTCGTTGATGTCCTCGCCGTCCATCGCGATTCGACCGGTGACCTTGGCCCCGGCGATGGTGTCGTTCATGCGGTTCATCGTCCGCAGGAAGGTCGACTTGCCGCAACCCGACGGGCCGATCAGTGCCGTGACGGTCTTGTCCGGGATATCCAGCGAGACGTCGTAGAGCGCCTGCTTGCCCTCATAGAAGACGGAGACATCGCGCGCCGCGATCTTGATCGGGCCGACCGGCGGGCTGTCGACGATGGTCGGCCCCGTCACGGGCGTCGCATCTTCGAGGCGCGGCTCGGCGGCGGCGCTAGCCTTGGAGGACGTGACTTCCGGCAGGACCTGACCGCCCATGCGCGGGGTCTCGGTCGGATCGACCGGACCGGCGCCAGTCTGGTCTTCGGCGGAGCGGAAAATACGGAATTTCATTCTCTTACCACCGGCGCTCGAAGCGCCGCCTCAAGATGATGGCCGCCGCGTTCATGATGATCATGAAGACCAGCAGGACGATGATCGCCGCGGCGGTGCGTTCGTGGAACGCCCGCTCCGAGGCGTTCTCCCAGATGTAGATTAGCGAGGGCAGCGCCCCGACCGGCTGGTCGATGGCGGCCGGCACGCCGGGCACGAAGCTGACCATGCCGATCAGAAGCAGCGGCGCGGTCTCGCCCAGCGCGTGGGCCATGGAGATGATGGCGCCGGTCATGACGCCGGGCATGGCCAGAGGCAGGACGTGGCTGAATACGGTCTGCGTCTTGGAGGCGCCCATAGCCAGCGCCGCCTCGCGGATCGACGGCGGCACGGCCTTCAGGGCAGAGCGGGTGGCGATGACCAGGGTCGGAAGCGCCATCAGCGCCAGGACCAAACCGCCGACGATCGGACTGGCGCGCGGCAGATGCATCCAGTTGATGAACAGGGCCAAGCCCAGCAGGCCGTAGACGATCGACGGCACGGCCGCGAGGTTGTTGATATTGACCTCGATGATGTCGGTCAGCCTGTTCTTGGGCGCAAACTCTTCCAGCCAGATGGCGGCGCCGACGCCCAGTGGAATGGCGATCAGGGCGGTGACCATAAGCATCAGGGCCGAGCCGACCACCGCGCCCAGCACGCCCGCCAGCTCCGGCTGGGTCGAGTCGCCGTTGGTGAACAGGGCGGTGTTGAAGTGCGAGCCGATCACGCCTTCGGCCTGCAACCGGTCCAGCCAGGCGATCTGCTGATCGGTCAGGCGGCGCTGGTCCTCCGGCGTCTCCTTCGAGATTTCGCCTTTCAGATACAGGTCCGCGTCGTCGGACAGGGGCACGGCCAGAGGCACCGTCTCGCCGATGACTTCGCTGCGTTTGGCGACGAGGTCGGCGGCGACGAACTTCAGTTCCGACGAGAACAGCCGCTTCATCTGCGCGGCCTTGGTTCCGGCCGCGTCGTCCTGAACGCCCATGCGGGCCAGTTGCTGCTCGGCCGCCAGCTGCTCGAAGTTGGAGCCCTGCGGATAGGCGCGATCGACGCGCGCCGGGTCCATATAGACCGGCACGGTCACCGTGTGGGTGTAGAAGGCGGTGTGGCCCTGTTCGACGATGCGGACCAGCAGGACCGCCAGGAACAGCATGGCGGCGGCGATGGCCAGGCGGCCATACCATTTGAAGCGGGTTTCCTTGGCGTGCCGACGCTTCAGGCCCGCGCGCAGACGATCCAGCCGCCCCTTGGCGGCCACGCCGTCGATCCGATCGGGGGTCGCGTCAGTCATATTGTTCCCGATAGGTCTGGACGATCCGGTGGGCGATGATGTTCAGCACCAGGGTCACCAGGAACAGGGTGAGACCCAGGCCGAAGGCCGACAGGGTCTTGGCGCTGTTGAACTCCTGGTCGCCGGTCAGCAGGGTCACGATCTGCACGGTGACGGTCGTCACTGTGTCCAGCGGATTGAAGGTCAGGTTGGCCGCTAGGCCCGCAGCCATGGTCACGATCATGGTCTCGCCGATGGCCCGCGACACGGCCAGCAACAGCGCGCCGGCGACGCCCGGAAGCGCGGCGGGCATCAGAACCCGTTTCACCGTTTCGGACTTGGTGGCGCCCATGGCGAACGAACCGTCACGCAGCGACTGAGGCACGGCGTTGAGGATGTCGTCGGACAGGGACGAGACGAACGGGATCAGCATGATGCCCATCACCGCGCCGGCCGTCAGGGCCATCTGGTTCTGAACCAGCGACAGATACTGGCCTAGTCCGTCCAGAGGTCCGCCGATCAGGAACAGGCCGATCTCGTTGAAGAAGACCCGCAGCAGCGGCCCCACCGTCAAGGCGGCGAAGAAGCCGTAGACGACGGTCGGCACGCCGGCCAGAATCTCCAGCAGCGGCTTGATCACCGCGCGTGTCGTGCGTCCGGCGTATTCCGAAAGATAAATGGCCGACAGCAGGCCGATGGGCGCGGCCACGCACATGGCGATGACCATGATCAACAGGGTGCCGGCGAACAGGGGCACGGCCCCGAAGGCGCCCGACGACCCGACCTGATCGGCGCGGATGGCGATCTGGGGGCTCCATTGCGTGCCGAACAGGAAGTCGAGGATCGGCACCTTCTGGAAGAAGCGGAAGCTGTCGAAGGCCAGAGAGGCGATGATACCCAAGGTCGTCAGGACGGCGATGGCCGAGCAGACGAACAGGGCGCCGTAGATCCAGCCTTCGACCCGGTTGCGGGCGCGCGTGTTGGGCTTGATCTGGGTCAGGGCGAACAGGCCGCCGAGGATGGCGGCCAGGATGGCGGCGATTCCGCCGCCCCAGGACAGGGTGCGCTCGATGCGGACCATGCGGCGCGCCTCGACCGGCAGATTCTCGGCCAGGGGGCGTTCCCAGATTTGCAGAGCGGGCTCGCCACGACCGACGCGGTGGGCGTCGGCGAAGAAGGCGTCGCGGCGGAAGTGGTCCAGAGAGGCGACAGCGTCAGGCGTGCCGACAGCCGTCAACTGACGCTGAAGCGGCGCGGCGAAGACCGAGGCCAGGATCAGCACCAGCAGGGCGGGCGCAGCAACCCAGATCAGCGCATAGGCGCCGTGCTGACCGGGCCGGGAATGGGGTTTGGCGCCGACCGCGCGACGACGCGCGAGCTCGCGTCCGCCGACGAAGGCGGCCGCGCTCAGCGCGATAAGGATCAGCAGGTAAATCCAGATCATTCAGAAGTCCGAAGCGCCGTGCGCGAATCGGCGACGGTCCTGAACATCGGGACCAACGCGGCGCGACTACTGCCTGTGAATGGTCAGCGGATTACGACGGGTCGATGACAGTTGGGTGACAGCGACGGTCCGTCGCGGCTCTAGCGCCGCTCGACCGGCTGGGGGAACCAGGCGGTGAAGGCCGCGCCCATGCCGGGTGCGCTTTCGACGACCAGGCCGCCCTGATGCCGATTGATGATGTGCTTGACGATGGCGAGCCCCAGGCCAGTCCCCTGTCGCTCGCCGCTCTTCTGGCCCTCGACCCGATAGAAGCGCTCGGTCAGCCGTGGCAGGTGTTCGCGCGCCATGCCGGGTCCATGATCCCGCACCGTCACCGCGGCATAGGAGATGCCGGACGCGCGGTCAGGGGTGACCAGCGGCAGCCGGGTCGCGCCGGGCATCCGCGACGCCCAGGCCTCGTCGAACGACAGGTCCGAACGGACCGAAATCTCGACCGTCCCGCTCCGTGACGAATATTTGACGGCGTTGTCGAGCAGGTTCTGCACGACCTGCAGGATTTCGTCGCGATCCCCACTGATCGACGCCCTCGCCTCCCCCTGATCCAAGGCGATGACGATCTCTTTTTCACGCGTCAGCACGCTGATGGCGTCCACCACATCGGAGGCGGCGCGGTCCAGATCGACGCGGCCCGAGGGCGGAATATGCTCGTTCAGTTCGATGCGGCTGAGCGACAGCAAGTCCGCGACCAGACGCCCCATCCGGTCCGCCTGGGCCGACATGATGTCGAGGAATCGGTCGCGCGCGGCGACGTCGTCGCGGGCATGACCTTTCAGCGTCTCGATGAAGCCGCTCAAGGAGGCCAGCGGCGTGCGCAGTTCATGGCTGGCGTTGGCCAGGAAATCGACACGCATCATTTCGGTGCGCCGGGCGTCGGTCTCGTCGCGCAGGATCAGCAGGGCCAGCTCCGCCCCGGGCAGCGTTCCCGCCTCTACGGACAAAGGCCGCGTCCAGGCCCGCCAGCGCCGATCCCTCTGCCCGCCCGTCGCATAGTCCGTGGTGCGGGCCGTGCCCCCGAACAGGGCCTCGTCCACCGCCTCCAGCACGCCGGGTTCGCGAATGACCTGAACCAGCAAGGCGCCCTGACGCTGTATCCGCAGAAGGTCGCGCGCGGCGCCATTGGCCATGACGATGCGTCGGCCGGCGATGTCGTCCGGCTCGCCCCCGCTGACGACCAGCACCGGATCGTCCAGCGCCTCGAACACCCGATCCAGCAGGTCGCCGTTGACTACATCCGAGGCGGACTCCGCCGCGCCGCCGTCATGTGCGGCTGGAGCCGTCGTCGCCGCTTCGGACACGTTCAGAAGCCAGGCCGAGGCAGCCACGACCACGGCCCCGCCGACAAGCCAGTTCGCCAGTTCGGGATGAAGGACCGCCAGCAGCAACAGGACCACGATGGCGATGCCGATGCTGGCGCCCACCGTCCATAGCCGCGAGGTGGAGACCGGCGCGACGGGCGATGGCGAGACTTCGTAAGGCATGGAGTGGAGGCGACCTCGTTCTGGAACGCGTTTTCCGATCCTTGCACGGATTCTGTGACGGCGCTCCGACAGCCTGAGGTCATTAGAAGCTTCGCCGCACGGTTTCTTTAGGATTATCGCCCATGGTATCGCCCAAGGGGGCTTCGTGGACCGCATTATCTTCTGCATTGCGCGCGATCACGACTGGCGGATCACTCTGTTCGCAGTGCTGATCTGCATGGTCGGCCTTGGCGTTTCAACCCGCTTGATGCAGCGGATGGGAACCCGCGATCCCAGACGTCGCCGTCGATCTGTCATCCTGGCCATCATCATCGGCGCACTATCGATCTGGGCGACCCATTTCGTCGCCATGCAAGGGTTTGTCGCCGGCGTGCCGGTGCGTTACGACCCGGTGCTGACCCTCGCGTCCATGGGTGTCGCCCTCGCCATGATCGGCCTGACGATCGGTTCAACCATAATGGGCAAAGGCCCCATCTGGCGGGTTCTGGCGGCCGTGATCGCCGTCGCCGGCGTCGGCGCCATGCATTATCTCGGCATGGCCGCAATCAAGGCGCCTGCGCATATCAGCTGGGATCTGGGACTTGTGGCGACCTCAATCGCCGCCGCCATGGCCGTCGGGTGCAGCACCGCCTTGTTCTACCGTCGCGGCGGCGCCGCGCGGCTGCTCATCACGACGACAGGCTTATCCCTGACGATCATCTCGTTGCATTTTATCGGCATGGCGGCGATCAGCATCACGCCCGACCCTGCCGCCTCCCTTGATCAAGGAATCTCGACCGGCGCCATGCGAATCCTGCTCGGCGCCATTCTGCTGCTGATCTGCGGCGTAGCCTGCGCTCTGGGCGTCATGGCCTATATGTCGCGCGCGACAGCGCTGCGCCGCATCCGCGAGGCGGTGGACGCCATGCCGGATGGATTAGGCTTCTATGACGCAAGAGATCGACTGGTTCTGTGGAACGCCCGCTACGCCGAGGTGAATCCCGAGCTTGAGCCACACCTCGTCGTCGGCCTGTCCTTCCGCGAGGCGCTGCGCATCGGTATCGACGAGGGTCGCTACGATGAGGCCACGGGGCGCGAAGAGGAATGGCTGAACGAGCGCATGCTGGCGCGACGGCAGTTGTCGTCCAACAGCGAGCAGCAGGTCGCCGGCGGCCGTTGGCTGCGCATCCAGGATCGGCGCACCTCCGAAGGTGGCACGGTCACGGTCTGCAACGACATCACCGACCTTAAACGGGACGCCGAAGCGCTGGCCGAGGCCCGCGACGCCGCAGAAGCCGCCAACGTCGCCAAGAGCCAATTCCTGGCCAATATGAGCCACGAGATTCGCACACCCCTGAACGGTGTGATCGGCCTATCTCAGGCGCTGTCCAAGACGGATCTGACGGCCGATCAGCGCGAAATGCTTGACCTGATGCAGGCGTCGGGAAAGACGCTGCAGACCCTGCTCAGCGACATTCTGGATCTGGCCCGCGTTGAATCGGGCAAGCTGGAATTGACCGACGACGCCTTCGAACTGGCGACCGCCGTGCGCGAAGCGGCGCAGCTCTATGCCGAGAACGCCCGCGAGAAGCATCTCGACTTCCACGTCGACATCGATCTGGAAGAGGACATGTGGGTGCTGGGCGACGCGGTGCGCCTGAAACAGGTGCTAACCAATCTGATCTCCAATGCGGTGAAGTTCACCAGCCAGGGTTTCGTCGGCCTGATCGTCCAGCGCGGCGTGGATCGGGACGGAAGCCCCGTCCTGCGTTTCACCGTCGAGGATAGCGGCATCGGCTTCGACGCCGCGACCCGCAGCAGATTGTTCAGCCGATTCGAACAGGCTGACGGCGGCATCACGCGCCGGTTCGGCGGCTCCGGCCTTGGCCTGTCCATCTGCCGTCAGCTGGCGGAAATGATGGGAGGCGACTTGGGATGCGAAAGCGAACCCGGCGGCGGGGCAGCCTTCATCCTGACGCTGCCGTTTAGACAATGCGAAGCTCCGTCACTCAGAGAGCCTCTGGCTACGGAAGCATATGCCGACGACGAACAGCGCGCCGTGCGCGTGCTGGTGGCGGACGACCATCCGACCAACCGCCGCGTCATCGAACTGATTCTCGCCCAGACGCCGGCCCAGATCGTGATTGCAGAGAACGGCGCCCAGGCGCTGGAGGCTTTCCGCGCCGGGACGTTCGACCTGGTGCTGATGGACATGCAGATGCCGATCATGGACGGGTTGACGGCGACGCAGGAGATTCGCCTGCACGAGGCGACGATGGGAATGGATCGCACGCCGATCGTCATGCTGACCGCCAACGCCATGCCCGAACACGTCGCCGCCGGACGCGCGGCCGGGGCCGACCACCATCTGGCCAAGCCGTTCAACGCCGCCGAACTGCTGGGCATCGTCGCGGCGCCTGGCGCGCTGCTCAAGGATCGCGCGCAAGCAGCTTAAGCGGACCTTTGACGGTTGCGCCTTGGGCATGATGCGTGTAATAGCCCGCGCTCTTGAATTCGAGGGTTCATCACCCCCGCCGCGAGAGCCCAGGGTTGGCGCGGCGTTTCCGTTGTTGTTGAGGCGAGCCACATGGCCGAGATCATTCTGAACGTGGACGTCCGCGATGGCGTCGGCACCGGCGGCGCTCGCGCTGCGCGTCGCGCTGGTTTCGTGCCGGGCGTGCTTTACGGCGGCGAGCAAGCCCCCGTCGCCATTTCGGTGAACGAGAAGGACTTCCGCAAGTCGCTCTACACCGGCAAGCTGCTGGGCCACCTCGTGACCCTGAAGTATGGCGATGAGACCCAGCCGGTCATCGCCAAGGATGTGCAGTTCGACCCCGTGTCGGACCGTCCCCTGCACTTCGACCTGATGCGCGTCGATGCGAAGGCCCCGCTCAAGATCGAAGTGGCGGTCCACTTCGCGAACGCCGACGAAGCTCCGTTCTCGCGTCAGGGCGGTTCGCTGGAAGTCGTGCGTCACGCCGTCGAGATCCTGGTCCGCGCCGACCAGATCCCGGAAGAGCTGGTTGTCGATCTGGCCAAGGCCGAGATCGGTGACACCATCCGCATGTCGGACATCAAGCTGCCCAAGGGCGCGGAAGCCACCATCACCGACCGCGACTTCGTGATCGCCACGATCAAGGTCTCGTCCGCCGCCCTGTCGGCCGCCGCCGATGAAGCCGCCGAAGCCGAAGCCGCTCCGGTCGAGAAGACCGAAGACTGATCCTTCGTCTCTTCGTGAAGATTACGCCCCGCCCGGTTCGCCGCGGCGGGGCTTTTCTTTGCCCGACGCACGCGGCATGAGGACGCCATGATCATCATCGCTGGGCTCGGCAATCCGGGCGGCAAATACGAAAAGAACCGCCACAACATCGGCTTCATGGCCGCCGACGAGATTTCGCGGCGCTGGCGCTTCGGTCCCGAGCGGGCCAAGTTCCAGTCGATCGTCAGCGAGGGCCAGGTCGAGACGGCCGACGGTTCGGTCAAGGTGCTGCTGATGAAGCCTCAGACCTATATGAACGAGAGCGGGCGGGCCGTCGGCGAAGCGGCGCGCTTCTACAAGATCAAGCCGTCCGAGGTCATCGCCTTCCACGACGAGATCGACCTGGCGCCCGGGCGCTTCCGCATGAAGACAGGCGGCGGCGCGGCCGGTCAGAACGGCGTCCGCTCCCTGATCAGCCACCTGGGCGCCGACTTCCGTCGCGCGCGCATGGGCATCGGCCATCCGGGCGAGAAGGAGATGGTCATGCCCCATGTGCTGGGGGACTTCCACAAGGCCGAACAGCCGTGGCTGGACGCCATGCTCCAGGCCTGCGCCGACGCCCTGCCCTTCGCCGCCGCCGGCGATGACGAACGCTATCAGGGCGAGGTGATGCGCCTGGCCCCCGCACCGAAATTCAGCCCGCGTCAGGCGGCGCGCGGCGAGCTTTAGGACAAACCGCCGCCTATCGCGCCGTCACGAAACGCCGTAGAGGCGAGGCGTGACCCGTTCCCAGGCCGATCATTGGTCGACTTCGAAATCGCTCGCCTTCCTGGCGGCGGTCTTCGCGCTCGTGCTTGGAAGCCTGTTGCCCTTCGCGGCCCTGGCGGCGGTCCAACCGGGCCAGCCGCTGGTCATCTGCTCCGCTGAAGGGCCGCAGACGATCCAGTCCGGCGGGATGGACGGCCCGGTCAACAAGCACGTCGGGGCCAAATGTGCGGCCTGCGTCATGCCCCTGGCCGCCGCCCTGCCCTGCCCGCCCGCACCGCAGCCCACGCCGCTCGTTCGCACCGTCGAGCGCATCGTCTATGCTCCCGCCAGCGTCAGCCCGCCGCCGCCCGCACGTGCGCCGCCGCGCCCCCCCTCCACCGCACCGCCCCAGGCCTGAACCAGACCCCGAGCCCGCGCCGGCCTTGAGCCCGCGCGCCCTTCTCGTTCTGATTTCAGGATCATCATGTCTTTCAAGACCACCGCAGCGCCCTGCGCGCTGTTGCTCGCCGCCCTGGCCAGCGCTGGATGGGCCAGCCCCGCCGTCGCTCAGCAAACCTCCGAGCCCGCCGTGCTCGACAGCGTCATCGTCACTGGCCGCCGCGATGCGGAAGACCCCGCCGTCGTCGCGGATGCCCGCGCCCTGCTGTCTCGCACCCCCGGCGCCGTGGCCGTGGTGGCGTTGGAAACCTACCAAGACCGCTACGCTCTCAGCTTTGCAGACACACTACGCGGCGTGCCCGGCGTTTTCGCCCAGCGCCGCTGGGGCGAAGAGGTTCGCCTGTCGATCCGAGGATCCGGCATCGGCAACGGCGCCCATCTGCGTGGCGTCCTGCTGGCCCAGGACGGCGTGCCGTTCAATGCGCCAGACGGGTTCGGCGAGTTTCAGGAGATCGACCCCCTGATCGCGCGCCATATCGACGTGTACAAGGGAGGCAACGCCCTGCGCTTCGGCGGTGCAGCCCTGGGCGGCGCGATCAATGTGGTCACGCCCACCGGTCGCACGGCCGCCAGCCGCAACCTGATCCGCGTTGAAGGCGGATCGTTCGACACCCAGCGCGGCCATGTCGCCGTCGCTCGCGATCTTGGCGACTGGGACATCTACGCCGCCGCCACCGTCGCCCGCTCGGACGGTTTCCGCGAAAATCAGAGTTCCGACAGCAAACGACTGACCCTGAACCTGGGTCGCACCTTCGGCGAGGGACGCGAGTTGCGCCTTATCGTTCAGGGCAATGATCTGGACCAGTCGGTGTCGTCCGCCGTCACCTTGCAGCAGGCGCTGACCGACCCGAGCGGCGTGCCCGACAACAACCGCGCCCTGGCCTTCGCCCGCGATGTAAAGTCCCTGCGCACCACGGTTCTGGGGCGCTGGCGTATCGACGACAGCCTGTCCGTCGAGGGGGCCGTCTATGTCGTGGACAAGGATCTGTATCACCCGATCTCCATCGTCATCGACCAGAACAGCCTGCAATGGGGCGGCTATGGCCGCGCGGACTGGAACGGTCGGCTGGGCGGCCTGCGCGCCGACGCCTATGCCGGCTTCAGTTATCGGGGCGGCACGACCGACGCCTTCACCTTCGTCGCGGCCGGCGGCGCACGACCGGGGGCCAAGATCGGCGATTCGGTTCAGGACGCCGCGGGCCTGGATGTCTTCGCAGAGGGGCGCCTGTTCGTGACCGACCGACTGGCCCTGGTCGCAGGCGGCAGCTACGGTCGCGCAGAGCGGGATTTCACCAACAATCTGGTCCCCAGCAACAATGCCGACGCGACCTTCGACTGGTTCTCGCCGCGCATCGGCCTGCTTTGGGAAGACGAAACCGGCACGCAGGTCTACGCCAACCTGACCCGCTCGGTGGAGGCGCCCAGCTATGGCGCCCTGGTTCAAAGCACCGTGCCGCGTTTCGTCGACCTTGAGGTTCAGGACGCCTGGACTGGCGAGGTCGGCGCCCGGGGCCGACGCGGCCCCTTCACCTTCGACCTGTCAGCCTATCGCGCGGAGATCACCGGCGAACTGCTCAACTTCATCGTCACCCCGGACATCCCCGCCTCGACCTTCAATGCGGGCGACACGGTTCACCAGGGGATCGAGGCCGGGCTGGATTGGCGGATCATGACCGGACCCGGCGGTCGGCTGACGCTCCGCCAGACCTACGCTTGGTCCGACTTCTTTTTCGCCGGAGACCCGGTCTATGGCGACAACCGCCTGCCGGTCGTGCCGGAGCATCTGTATCGTGCGGAGCTGAAATACGCCCATCCGTCGGGCTGGTTCGTGGCGCCCAGCGTAGAGTGGTCGCCGACAGACGTCCTGATCGACTATGCCAATACGCGTAGCGGCGCAGACGGAACGCCGCTGACCGCGCCCGGCTATGCCATCCTGTCGTTGAATGCGGGCTGGAGCTTCGACAACGGCGTGTCCCTATTTCTGGACGCACGCAACCTGACGGACGAAAACTACATTTCCTCGGTCAACGCCGTCACGGATGCGCGGGTCGCCCCGACGGCGGTCTTCGTGCCGGGCGAGGTGCGGTCGGCCTATGTGGGAGTTCGCTATGCGTTCTGAACCGACGGACGATCTCTCCGGCGCCTACCGCGCGGTATGGCGCTGGCACTTCTATGCGGGTGTGTTCGTCATGCCGGTGCTGATGCTGCTGGCCCTGACCGGCGGGCTGTATCTGTTCAAGGACGAGATCGACGGGTTTCTGTATCGCGACATGATCCGCGTGCCGGCCGCCCAATCCCAGACGGCGCCCGAGACCTGGCTGGCCAACGCGGCGCGAGCGGGCGGCGGCGGGCGGGTCGCCAATCTGGTCATGCCCAGCCGCGACGACCAGGCGATCAGGCTGCGGGTGGATCGGCCGGATGGGGGCCAGAAGACGGTCTTCGTCGATCCGCACACCGGCCTCGTCACCGGCGTGATCCCGGCCGGCGGGTTCATGGAACTGGTCAAGAAGACCCACAGCCTGACGCTGCTGGGTCGGCCCTTCAACATCCTGGTCGAGATCGTGGCGGGCTGGACGATCATCCTGTTCGCCACGGGTCTCTACCTGTGGTGGCCGCGTGGGCGCGCGGCAGCGACCTTCGCGCCTCAGACGACCGATAGCAGGCGACGCCCCTTCTGGCGCGACCTGCATGCCCTGACGGGTTTCTACGTCGGCGGGGTCGTGCTGTTTCTGGCGGTCACGGGCATGCCGTGGTCGGCGGTGTGGGGTGACCGGGTCATGGGGCTGGTCAAGGAGACGGGGCTGGGTCGGCCGCCCGCACCCGTCGCCGGGGCCTGGCAACGCGCCCAACACCATGACGAGCCCGCCGGCGCCGGCTGGACCATGGAAGGGATGGTGATGGCCCATGATCACGCCGGCCACGGCGGACTGGCGCAGGTGCTGCATGTCGCGGATCAGGCCGGTCTGGCGCGGCCCTTTGCAGTGAATATCCCAGCAGCCGACGGCACGGCCTACACGGTCACGACCCAGGCGACGCGGGTTCAGGACAGCCGCTCGCTCTATATCGACGCTGCATCCGGGCGTCTGCTGGGCGACATCGGCTATGATCAGTTCGGCGCCGGCGCCAAGGCCATTGAACTGGGTATATTCACCCACCAGGGGACGCAGTTCGGTCAGGCGAACCGTATCGTCATACTGTTAGGCTGCATCGGCGTCTGGCTCCTGGCGATCAGCGGCCTTGTCATGTGGTGGAAGCGTCGCCCCCCGAACCTGTCGCGCCGCCGCCTGGGTGCACCGCCTGCCCCGCCAGGTCCGCGCGTGCGCGCCGCCGTGCTGGGCATCGTCCTGCCCCTCGCCATCCTGTATCCTCTGACGGGACTGAGCCTTATCGCCGCCGTGCTGCTCGATCGAGCCGTGCGACCGATGATCCGGCGCCGTTCCGCCGCTTCGTGAAAGACCTGACGACATGAAAACCAAACTCGCCCTCGCCGCTGTCGGCCTGTCTTTGGCGGCCTGCAACCAACCCGAACAGGCGAAGGCGCCCGCAGCGGATGCGGTCGGTCCTGTCGCAGCGGCCGCTGTAGTCGCAACCGGGGCCTGGTGCCGCCCGTCGCCGAATGGGGCAAAGGCCGGCGGCTGCTACGTCACCCTCAAGGCGACGACCAACGATCGCCTAACTGGCGGTTCGACGCCCGCCGCCGGGTCGCTGCAAATCCATGAGATGACGATGGAGGACGGCATGATGAAGATGGGCGAGCTGACGCAGGGCCTGCCCCTGCCGGCCGGTCAGGCCGTGGCCTTGGCGCCTGGCGGCAATCACCTGATGCTGATCGGCCTGACCGCGCCGCTGGCGGAGGGTTCGACCGTCCCGTTGACGCTTCAGTTCGCCTCGGCGCCGGCCGTCACGGTGCAGGCTGCGGTGCGTCAGCCGGAGATGGCGGGCATGGATCACGACGCGCATTGACGCCAGTTGAAGCGCGAGCCTGACAAACCGGTTCGAACCGGGTAAAGGCTCGCGCCTCACGAGGAATACCATGGCCCTTAAAGTCGCGATCGTCGGCCTGCCCAATGTCGGCAAGTCCACCCTGTTCAACGCCCTGACCAAGACGGCGGCGGCCCAGGCGGCCAACTATCCGTTCTGCACCATCGAGCCGAACACCGGCGACGTGGCGGTGCCGGAGGCGCGGCTGAACGCCCTGGCCGAGATCGCCGGCTCCAAGGAGATCATTCCCTCGCGCATCACCTTCGTGGACATCGCGGGTCTGGTGCGCGGCGCATCCAAGGGCGAGGGCCTCGGCAACCAGTTCCTGGCCAATATCCGCGACTGCGACGCCGTGGCCTTCGTGGCCCGCTGCTTCGTGGATGACGACATCACCCACGTCGAGGATCGCATCGATCCGATCGCCGATCTGGAGATCATCGAGACCGAGCTGATGCTGGCCGACATGGAGAGCCTGGAGCGCCGCCGGCCCCAGCTCGAAAAGCGCGCCAAGGGCGGCGATAAGGAATCCGGCCTGACGCTGAAACTGGTCGATCTGGCCCTGGCCCAGCTGAACGCCGGCAAGCCCGCCCGCACCGCCGACGTGTCCAAGGACGACGCCAAAGCCTGGCATATGCTGCAACTGCTGACGGCGCTTCCTGCCC
The DNA here is from genome assembly GCF_979258305.1 of Brevundimonas sp. AC546. Lineage (NCBI taxonomy): Bacteria > Pseudomonadati > Pseudomonadota > Alphaproteobacteria > Caulobacterales > Caulobacteraceae > Brevundimonas > Brevundimonas sp. AC546. Next base: position 50,679 of record NZ_OZ409849.1, on the reverse strand, counting down.
TCTATGTCTCCAACGTAGAGGAAGGTTCGGCCGACAAGGGCAACGATCTGTCCGACAAGGTCGCCGCCCGCGCCGCCCAGGACAACGCCAACTCGGTCGTCATCTCGGCCCAGATCGAATCCGAAATCGCCGTGCTGGATGACGAGGAGCAAAAGGAGTTCCTGGAGACTCTGGGTCTCGAAGAGCCCGGCCTGAACCGACTGATCCGCGAGGCCTACAAGCTCCTGGGCCTGCAGACCTATTTCACGGTCGGCCCCAAGGAGGCCCGCGCCTGGACCATCCCCGTGGGCGCCACCGGCCCGCAGGCGGCCGGCGTGATCCACACCGACTTCGAAAAGGGCTTCATCCGCGCCGAAACTATCGCCTACGACGACTTCGTCTCCCTGCGGGGAGAGGCCAAGGCGCGCGAGGCCGGCAAACTGCGCGCCGAAGGCAAGACCTATGTCGTCAAGGACGGCGACGTGATGAATTTCCTGTTCAACTAGGCGGCGCTGCGGGCGGGGTCTCGGCCCCGTCCTTCTTCATCATCTTTTCCAGCGGATTGGCGGGATCGGGCGCACGCGGCGAGCCGGGGCAGCGCGCCAGTTTCACCGTCGTCATGTTCCGGTCGACATAGGTCAGGTTCATCACGTCGCCGCTCGTGCCCATATGCACGCGCTCGGTTTTGATCTGGCCTTGAGCCGCGCACCTCAGGGCCGCGACATAGCCTGAGTTCGTCTCGTCGATGCTGGCGATATCGCAATTGTGCCCATAGGCGTCGAACCGCAGCGGCGTCAGGGTGATCGGGCTGCGCTCACCCTGAGACTGGGCGCACCATTGCGGATTGGCCGCCCACACTCCCACGAAACTGCGCGGCCCCCGCCCCGCCAGCGCCGACGGCCCCTTAGGCTCGATCTGCTGCATGGCCTCGGGCGTGCGCAGCGGCGCAGCCGGCTCATTGGGCGGATTGACCTGCCGATCGCCACAGGCGGCCAGAGCGGCGATGGCGGCCATCATCGGGAACAGGGCTGTTTTCATCCCGCCACAACGTCACGGCCAAGGTTCGGGTTCAAAACCGCACAGTCATTGCGGTTGATTCTGATAGTCGTTCGCAGTAACACGCCCGCCAGTCATCAAGCGGGGCCATTCATGCGTAACCTTCTCCTCCTCTCCACCGCCGCAGCCGCCTTCGGTTCGGCCCTGATCATCCAACCGGCGCGCGCTGAAGCGCCCGCAGCGGCGCCGGCGGCCGAAGTCGATCCGGTCGTCGTCATCGGCACGCGCTCGCAGCGGCTGGCCTCCAATACGCCGGCGACGGTCAGCGTCATCGACGCCGCCCAGATCGAGACGATGCTGGCGACCGACATCAAGGACCTGATCCGGTTCGAGCCGGGCGTCAGCGTTCCCACCTCCCCTGCGCGTTTCAGCCTGGCCCTGTCCGGCGCGGGCCGCGACGCCAACTCCGGCTTCACCATTCGCGGCATGGGCGGAGATCGGGTGTTGATCATCAATGACGGCGTGCGCCTGCCCGCCGGCTTCTCCTTCGGGGCCCAGGCAGTCGGTCGTGGCGGTTACAACGACCTGGATCTGGTCAAGTCGGTCGAGATCCTGCGCGGCCCGGCCTCGGCGCTTTATGGGTCTGACGGCGTCGCCGGCGCCGTGGCCTTCACGACCAAGGATCCGTCCGACTTCCTGATCGGCGACCAGACCTTCGGCGCGCGCGGTCGCGTGGCCTACAACTCCGCCGACGAAGGCTGGACCGAGGGCGTGGCCTTTGCCGGTCGGTCGGAATCGCTGTCAGGGCTGTTGGCCTATACGCGCCGCGACGCGCAGGAGACCGAGAACAAGGGCTTGGTCGGTGGCGTCGGCGCGACCCGCACCGAGCCGAACCCCCAGGACTTCAGCTCCAACGCCATCCTGGGCAAGCTGGTGTGGGAGGTGAACCCGAACCACACGCTGCGCCTGACCTATGACCATCTGGATTCGGAGATGGACGGCGATGCGCTGAGCAGCCGCTCGGCGACCGTTCTGGCCGTCACCGCCCACGACGAGACCCAGCGCGACCGCGTCAGCGCGGACTGGCGCTTCCAGGACTTCGCCGGCCTCAGCGACGGCTCGGCGTCGTTGTATTGGCAGGACGCCACCACGCGTCAGTACACGTTCGAGGACCGCATCCCGGCGGTGGACCGCGTCCGCGACACCACCTTCGACAACACCGTCTATGGCTTCGCCGCCCAAGGCGCCCGCGTCTTCGGTGAAGGCAGCGCCATGCAGCACCGCGTCACCGTCGGCGGCGACTGGTCGATGACCAGGCAAGAAGGCGTCCGCGACGGCGTGACCCCGCCGGTAGGCGAGACCTTCCCCATCCGCGCCTTCCCCAAGACCGAGTTCCAGATCGCCGGACTGTTCGTGCAGGACGAGATCGAACTGCTGGACGGCGCGCTCAGCATCATCCCGGCCGTCCGCTATGACTGGTATGACCTGTCGCCCAAGGTCGACGCCCAGTTCCCGGCGGCGGCTTCGGGCCAGAGCGACGACCACATCTCGCCCAAGCTGGGCGTGGTCTATTGGACTGGCGCGCACCTTGGCGTCTTCGCCAACTACAGCCTGGGCTTCCGCGCACCGTCGCCGATGCAGGTGAACAACTTCTTCGAGAACCCCGTCTTCGGCTATCGCTCGATCCCGAACCCGAACCTGTCGCCCGAAACGAGCGAAAGCTTCGAGGCCGGCTTCCGGCTGCGCGATATCGATGTGGCGGGCGGCAAGATGCGGTTGAACACCACCGCCTTCGCCACCCACTATGACGACTTCATCGACCAGGTGGTGGTCAGCGGCACGGGCGTCCCCGGCGTCGATCCGCTGGTCTATCAGTACGTCAACCTGACCGAGGTGGACATCAGGGGGCTGGAAGCGCGCACCGACATCTATTGGGACAATGGCTTCAGCCTGATCGGCTCGGCCGCCTATGCTGAGGGCGAACAGACGACCGACGGGCGCCGTTCCGAGCTGGGCAGCATCGATCCGGTCAAGGTGGTCGCCGGCGTGAACTATGCCGCTCAGTCGGGCGTCTGGGGCGGTTCCGCGACCGTCACGTGGTCGGGCAAGAAGGACGCCGCGACCTATGGCGGCCTGTCGTGCGGATCGGCCTGCTATCTGGGCGACAGCTTCACCCTGCTGGACCTGACGGCCTATTGGAACGTGACGGAACGGGCCACGCTGCGGGCCGGCGCCTTCAACGTCTTGGACGAGACCTATGGCTGGTGGAGCGACGTGCGCGGCCTGTCCGCCGCCTCGACCGTCAAGGACGCCTACACCCAGCCGGGCCGCAACTTCGGCGTCTCCCTGACCTTGCGCCTGTAAGCGACCATGCAATCTTCCCACATCTCAAGGAGCCGCCCGATGCGCGCCATATTGATCGCCGCCGCCCTGTTGACGGCCGCCGCCCCGACCGTACAGGCGTCGGACGCCGCCGCCACCCAAACCGCGCCGTCCTCTGCGCACGCCAGCGCCTTCGAACGGGATCGTCAGTCGATCCTGGCCCAGGCCGGCCAATACCGCGTCCACTTCGACATGCGCGAGAACGTCAGCTTCCGCGCCGACTACGACCCGCTGGAGGAGAAGCTGTCAGGCGGCAGCGAGATCGTCCGCGTGGTCTATGACAAGGGCGACCGCATCAGCCTTCAGCACATCCTGGTGATGGAGCATGAGGGCCAGGTCATGGTCATCAAACACTGGCGTCACGACTGGGTTTATCAACCGCAGACGGTCCTGACCTATGCCGGCCCGAACCAGTGGACCCTGACGGCGGTGCCCGAAGCCGAGCGCATCGGCGCCTGGTCCCAGACGGTGTGGCAGACCGACGATTCCCCCCGCTACGGCGGTGTCGGCCGCTGGACCTATGACAACGGCCTGTCCGCCTGGACCTCGAACGCCACGTGGCGACCGCTGGCGCGGCGCGACGCGGTGCGCAACCCGGTTTATGACCGCTATCTGGGCACAAACCGCCACATCCTGACGCCGGACGGCTGGGTCCATATCCAGGACAATATGAAGATGTCGGGCAAGGCCGGCGGCGAGCCCACCGCCATCGTCCAGGAAGACGTCATCAACACCTACGACCGATCCACCAGCTATTCGCCTCAGGCGGGCGACGACTACTGGACAAAGACCCAGGGCTTCTGGTCCGCCGTTCGCGACGCCTGGGACGCCGCCATCGCCGCCCACAACGGCGTCCATCTGCAGGAGATCGGCGAGACGGGTTCGGTCACCGGCACGCCGTTGATGGACCTGGCGCAACAGATCGCGGACGGCGAAACGACCGAGGCCGAGGCCGTCGCAAAGGCGCGCGTCCTGATCACCGAGGCCACGACGCCGCGCTGACCATCCCCCAGCGCTGACCGTGAGACGGCGGCCGGTTGTCCGGGCCGCCGTTTTCCGTTTCAGCTCAGGACGATGCGGCCATTGTCTAAACGGAAGGCCACGCCTGTGCGCTGGAACAGGCGCGCGATCACGGCGGACGGATCAGCCGCCCCCTGGTCCAGCATCCGCTCCATATCTCCTCGCAGCGACGGATCACGCGATGTCCGCGTCAGGGCCGTCAGCCATTCCTCGCGGCTCAGCACCCCGTCCGGCTGCCTCAACAGGGGCTTCAGGAAGTCGAGCCAGTCGCCGCCCGTTCGCTGTTTCTGCGCGCCCTCTGCCGCCATGGCGAAGACGGCGCCGCACGCATAGTAGGCGCGGTGTTCGCCGCGAGCTCCAGCCTGGGCGACCGGCTTCTTGGCCAGATTCACGCAATCGTCCACCTCGGACTGAAGCTCGCTGCGGTCATCATAGGCGGGGTCCAAACGCTTCAGCGCCCGCACCGCCATCAGGTCGGCCCCGCCCTCGGTGATCCAGGCCTCGTCAGCGAACTGATAGCGGACCGTCTGACCCAGCCAGAAATGCGCCGCCTCATGGCCAATAAACCAGCGCGACCGCTCCATGATGTCGGGCTGGGCCGTGGTCACGCCCCGCCCCTCGAACGACATGACGATCAGACCGGGCAGGACGCTGCCGCCCATACTGGTCATCTGTTCGGTCGGACCGTTCCAGGCCACCATGACGATGGGGGTGTCGCCGCCGGAACCGGGCGCACCCAGCCGGTCGCGGTAATATTGGCCGACGCGCGGGGCGAAGCCGCGAATCTCTTCGCCGATCCAGGGCGGCAGGTTCGGGTCGATCACGGTCGACAGCCCCTCGCCCGGCGTGACCGTCGCCTCGCCCAGCAGGACGTAGCTGCGCTCGTCCATCGTGGTCAGTTGGTCGTGCCGACGCCCATTGAACAGCACCGGCCCATTGTCGTCGCGCCAAGTCACGCGCGACGACCCGCCGTCCAGGGTCACCCGGTTCAGGTCATCCGGCACATCCTCTGCCGCCCGGGCCGACGGCAGGGCGAAGACGTCCAGTTGTCGCGTCGGCAGGGCGACCGCGCCGTTGGAGAACAGCAGGGTCGGATATTCGGCCTCCAGATCCACCGCCTGGGGCCTGACGCGGAACTGAACTTCACGCGGTACGGGGCCGCCGTCCGTGCTGCGGATGATGTCGTAGTGCCCGCGCCGCTCCATCACGACGCCCGGCGTCTGCACCGTCCATTGGCGAGGCCGCCAGGGCTGGCGCGAATCCGTCTCCAGCGCCGAATCCATGAAGGCCCAGACAGGCACGTCGCGACCGAACCGATAGTCGATGTTCAGATGGTCGCCGTCGCGGGTCACGGTCACCTGGGGTCCGCTTTCATCCAGAACGGCAGGCCGCGAAACGGTCGGGCCGGCCGCACAGGCGGCGCCCATGAGAACAACAGCGGCGATGGCGGACGAAGCGTAGGCGTGGACGCGCAAGGGCGATCTCCTGAAGGATGGTCGGCGCGGAGCCTAGCGGTGCTGAACGCACCGCGTCAGCTTACGGTTTCGTCAGGCTGAGGCCCGTTCGAGGGCGCGCCCCGCCGCCGCCAGTTCTCCGGCCATGACGGCCTTCAACCGTTCGGGCGCCAGGATCTGCGCCTGCTCGCCCCAAGTGAACAGGTGCCAGGCCAGTTCGCGCATGCCCGAGGCGCGGAACCGCACGACGACCGCGCCGTCCGCCTGATCCTCGAAACTCTGGGTCGGATGCCAGCGCCAGCTCTTCGCCTCGGCCGCGCCCTGGGACGTGATCCGAAGCACGACGTCCTCGATCTCGTCCTGATAGATGCCGAAGGACTGGCTGGCGAAGACGCTCAGGTCGAAATCGGCGGGCGGGACAGCCAGCCCCTCCTGCGGCGCGACGTGGCTCATCCGATCCAGGCGGAAGGTCTGGATGCGACTGGTTTCACGGTCGGCGGCGACCAGATAGTTGGCTCGCCCGAACATGACGCCGCACGGGGCGACGCTGCGCCGACGCGGCTCGGCCCCCGGCCGCGAATAGGTGAAGCCCAGCGGCTGCTGCGCCAGCACGGCACCGCGAATGGCGGTCAGCATGGCATCGTCCGCCGATGGACGCGGCCCGGCCTGGACGGCGATGGTCTCGGCCCGAACCAGGGCCTCCAGATCCGGCGCCATCCGGTTCAGGGTTGTGGACCGCATCGCGGCCTTCAGCTTGCGCTCCAGCCCCTCCAGCGCCGTCGCCCGCGCCGGCTCGCCGGCAGCCCGCAGGGCGGACGCCGCCTTGGAAAGTTCCAGCATCTCGGTCGCCGTCGGGGCCTGTTCGAACGCCGACAGGCCGCCGCGAATACGCCAGCGCTTGGACGGCGGGTCCGAAATCTCGTCGACCTGGGGGAACAGCATCATCACCGCGTCGCGCATCCGCTCGGCGGTGCGGCGCCCGACGCGCATTTCGCGCGCCATTTCCTCGATGCTGAGACCTTCGGCGCTGGCCGCCATGCGCCGCGCCAGTTCGATCACCATCGCCGCCTTGTCATGTCTCATTGCGGCTTCCTGAACGATACGACCGTTTCTGACGCAACACTGCTGCAAAACAAAATCATCGACAAGAGGCCACCGCTTCAGGAGATCATCGCATGGCTCGCTTTCAACCGTCCGCCGCCGTCAACGCCAACCGCTACATCATCGTGCCGTGCGAGGCTGACGGCTCGTCCGACCTCGCCGTCATCTGGGACCGGCTGGAGGAACAGGTGGTCGATGTGATCTCGGCCGCCGCCGTCGCTCGCTATTCGGACGAGGACGTGCTGTGGGACGAAGCCCGCACGGGCCATGTCGAGCCGGAATGGCGGATGGCCGCCTGAGGCTCAGGCCGCTTTCGGCTTGGTCCAGCGGTCGATCATCCGCTGCGCCGGCTGTTCGACCAGTCGGTGAGCGACGACCGCCACGGCCACGATGAAGCCGAACATGGCGACAGCGAACAGGTCGTTCAGCCAGACCGAGCCGAAATCGATACGCCGCACCGGCACCCAGTCCAGCTTCCGGGCCAGGATCATCATCACGGTCAGGATGAACATGTGGACCATGTAGATGGCGAACGACCACCGCCCCAGGGTGACCAAGGCCGGATGATCCAGCAGGCGTGACAGGGCGCCGTCCTCGCCCGCGAAGACCCACACCAAGGCGACGAAGACCAGGGTGACGGCCACGGTGATCGGCCCTTGCGCATAGCCGATGAAAACGCAGGCCGCGATGATAGCGGCGATCTCAAGCACCGTCGCGGCGGCGCCCTTGAGCCGAGGGATCCGCGTCCACAGCCCCTGCAGCAGACAGCCCAGAAAGAAACCATAGACCGCTCGCGGCACAGCGAGATCGTAGGTGGTGTTCATCCAGCGCCGGGCGTAGCTGACCACCAGCACACTCCCGATGATCGCCAGAACCAGGCCGATCCAGCGGAACCGTTTCGGCGCAACCAGCACCAGACCGGCGAAGATCAGATAGCAGGCCCATTCGGCGCTCAGCGTCCAGGACGGGCCGTTCCAGGTCAGATAGGGATGCACATGCCAGGCCTGGATCAGCGCCAGATTGGTGAAGATCGCCTCGATGGACCGGTCCCGCGTGAACGGCGGCGCGCTGTCGAACTGGAACATCAGCCGCGCCAGCTCCAGCCCGACGAAGGCCGCCAACATCAGCAGATGCAGCGGCCAGATCCGCCCGAACCGCCGCACCATGAACCGCCCGGCGTCCCGTCCCGACGTCAGCCGGTTCGCATAGGCGTGGGCGATGACGAAGCCCGACAGCACGAAGAAATAATCGACGAACAGATAGGAGTGCTGAATGAAACCCCAGTCACGCCAATGGCTTGCCACCGGCATATGGAACATCACCACAAGAATGGCGCAGACTCCGCGCAGGGAGTCCAAGGCTTCAAATCGCTGGTGTCCGGAGGTCTTCACGAGCGCGTGATAACGGGTCTGCAAGCGCTGCGATAGTGGGCCTGATGCGAGCCTCTAAGCGCCCCTCCGACCGGACCTATGGCGCGTCTGCCGCAGTCGCCACGATACGCCATTGGCCGTCGCGAAAATGGAAGCGCGCAGAGCCTCTCCACGGTATCTTCGACAACGGATGGGTCGTCGATCCGCCGCCGACGGCTTCATATATGCCATCCGGTCGCAGGGGCGCGTCGGGCGTCAAGACCGAGAAGCCGAGAGGCGTTTGGCCATAGACGACGTGACGCAACATCACGCACCGCCGCCCCTCGGCTTCGATGGACCAGAGGGGCGCCGCTGCGTCGTTGGCCTCATAGACGGTCAGTTCATTGACGCAGGCCTTTCGCCCATCGTCGAACGTCACCTCGGGGCGGTCGAGACCGCCTGCCAGGGTGAAGGTCATCATCGCCGAACACGCCGACAGGCCCATGAGACCGGACAGGCCGACGAGCAAAGCAAAACGCGGTGTCACAGCCCCTTCACGATCCCCTCGACCATCTTCTTGGCGTCGGCGAAGAGCATCATGGTGTTGTCGCGGAAGAAGAGTTCGTTTTCGACGCCGGCATAGCCCGAGCCCATACCGCGCTTGATGAACAGGACGGTCCCGGCCTTTTCCACGTCCAGGATCGGCATGCCGTAGATGGCGCTGGTGAGGTCCGTCTTGGCGGCGGGGTTGGTGACGTCGTTGGCGCCGATGACGAAGGCGACGTCGGCGGTGGCGAACTCGGCGTTGATGTCCTCTAGCTCGAACACCTCGTCATAGGGGACGTTGGCCTCGGCCAGCAGGACGTTCATGTGGCCGGGCATCCGGCCGGCGACGGGGTGGATGGCGTATTTCACCTCAACCCCTTCTTCCTTGAGCTTGTCGGCCATTTCCCGAAGCGCGTGCTGGGCCTGGGCCACGGCCATGCCGTAGCCGGGCACGATGATGACCTTGGAGGCGTTCTTCATGATGAAGGCGGCGTCCTCGGCCGAGCCCTGTTTGACCGGCCGCGTCTCCTTGGCCCCGGCGGGACTGGCCGCCGCGTCCCCGCCGCCGAAGCCGCCCAGGATGACGCTGATGAAGCTGCGGTTCATGCCCTTGCACATGATGTAGCTGAGGATCGCCCCTGACGAGCCGACCAGGGCGCCGGTGATGATCAGGGCGATGTTTTCCAGCGTGAAGCCCAGGGCCGCCGCCGCCCAGCCGGAGTAGGAGTTCAGCATCGAGACGACGACCGGCATGTCGGCCCCGCCGATGGGGATGATCAGGGTCGCGCCCAGCACCAGGGCGATCAGGAAGACGCCCCAGAAGGCCCAGGTCGCCGCGCCGTTGGTGCCGATTAGAATGCCGATCAGCAGCACCAGCCCCAGCGCCAGGCCAACGTTGATCAGGTGGCGCGCGGGCAGGATGATCGGCGCGCCGCTCATGTTTCCGTTCAGCTTGGCGAAGGCGATGACCGAACCGGTGAAGGTGATGGCCCCGATGGCGACGCCCAGCGACAGCTCGATGATCGACAGGGTCTTGATGCCCGTCCCGTCGTCGGTGAGGATGCCGAAGGCCTCTGGCGCATAGACGGCGCCTATGGCGACCAGGCAGGCGGCCATGCCGACCAGGCTGTGGAAGGCGGCGACCAGTTGCGGCATGTCGGTCATGGCCACGCGCTTGGCGATCAGGGCGCCGGCCCCGCCGCCGACGATGACCCCACCCGCGATCAGGGCCAGGGTCACGGTGTCCAGCGCTCCGGTAGTGCCCAGCGTCAGCAGGGTCACGCCGATGGCCAGCGCCATGCCGATCATGCCGAAGGTATTGCCCTGACGGCTGGTCTCGGGGCTGGACAGCCCCCGCAGCGACAGGATGAACAGGACGCCGGAAACCAGATAGGCCAGTGCGGCCAGCGATGCGTTCATCACGCCCCTCCCCTCAAGACGTGCGCGCCAGCCGCCACAGGGCGGCGGCGATGAACAGCGGGCCGATGAAAAACAGGGCCCATTCGAAGACGCCCAGCGGCCGATCCTGCGTCACCACGCGAACCAGGATGGCCGAAAAGACCAGGGCGATGCCGCAGTCGTGCAGCCGCTGGCGCTTGATCGGGATTTTGGTCCCGAACCAGCCGTATAGCCACAGGCCGAAGCCGATGCCGGTGGCGACCCACGAGCCCGTGATGGCGATCTGCGCAGCGTCCGTCACGAAGACGCCTCGAGAGCGGGCTTAGGCGCCGGCCGCTCCTTTTTCTTGTACATCGCCAGCATGCGCCGTGTGACCATGAAGCCGCCGAAGATGTTGACGCTGGCCAGGGTGACGGCGACCACGCCGGCGCCCTTGGCGATCCAGGCGCTGGGGCCGGTCACGTCGCCCGACACGGCCGCCGCCGCGATCAGGCCGCCGACGATGATAACGCTGGAGATGGCGTTGGTCACGGCCATCAGCGGCGTGTGCAGGGCCGGCGTCACGCTCCAGACGACGTAATAGCCGACGAAGATGGCCAGCACGAAGATGGCTAGGCGGAAGATGGTGGGGTCGACGTGTTCCATAACTCTACGTCCTGTTCTTTGGGCGGGCCGGATCGTTCTTGGGTTCAAGCCCAAGGCGACGAGCCAGATCAACAGCGGCCAGCATCGCCACCATCACGCCGGTGTAAGCCGCAAAATGCTGCCCCGAGGGATCGACTTTCCAGAGAACCACAGCGACTGCGGCAGCGCCGGCGACAATCGCGACGAGGTGGAATGGGTGTTTCCAGATCGCCTTCATCCCCTCACCCCCTCGTGCACCACGGCCCCGCCATTGGTGACCAGCGCCGCCTTCAGAATCTCGTCCTCCAGATCCACCGCCAGAACCCCGTCCTTGATCAGCAGGCCGACGAAGGCGGACAGGTTGCGGGCGTAGAGGGCGCTGGCGTCGGCGGCGATGCGGCCGGGCAGATTGGCCCAGCCGACGATGGTGACGCCGTTCGCCGTGGTCACGACCTCGTTCAACTTCGCGCCCTCGACGTTTCCGCCCGCCTCGACCGCCAGATCGATGATGACCGAACCCGGCTTCATCGAGGCCACATGGGCCGCCGTCAGCAGCACCGGCGCAGCGCGGCCGGGGATCAGGGCGGTGGTGATGACGACGTCCTGCTTGACCACGTGGGTCGCGGTCAGTTCGGCCTGTTTGGCCTGATATTCGGGCGACATTGGCTTGGCGTAGCCGCCGGCGGTCTGGGCGTTCTTGAACTCCTCGTCCTCGACGGCCAGGAATTTGGCGCCCAGGCTCTCGACCTGTTCCTTGGTGGCGGGGCGGACGTCGGTGGCGGTGACGACGGCGCCCAGACGCCGGGCGGTGGCGATGGCCTGAAGGCCCGCGACCCCGACGCCCATGATGAAGACCTTTGCCGGGGCGACCGTGCCGGCCGCCGTCATCATCATCGGGAAACCCTTGCCATAGGCGTTGGCCGCCTCGATCACCGCGCGGTATCCGGCCAGGTTCGCCTGGGACGACAGCACGTCCATGACCTGGGCCCGCGTGATGCGGGGCACGAACTCCATGGCGAAGGCGGTGGCGTTCGCCCCGGTCAGGGCCTCGACCGTGGCCTTGTCGCGGTAGGCGTCCAGCATGGCGACGACGATGGCGCCGGGCTTGAGGGCGCTGGTCTCCTGGGCCGTGGGACCGCGCACCTTCAGCACGATGTCGGCGCCGTCCAGCACGGCGCGGGTGTCCGGCTTCACCGTCGCGCCGGCGGCGGCGTAGTCGGCGTCGGGAATGGAGGAGCCCAGGCCGGTCCCGGCCTCGACCGTGACGGTCGCGCCCAGGGCGATCAGCTTCTTGACGGTCTCGGGCGTGACGGCGCAGCGCGTCTCGCCTTCGCGGCGTTCTCTCGTGACGGCGATAGCGACGGCCAAGCGAATCCCCTCGTTCTTTTCGTTGAACGAAGGTTAGGCCGTTCCGGCGCAAGCCGTCAAAGCACGGTTATGCCAAAGCTTGGCGAGGTCGCGTGATTTCAGACCGCCGCAGCAGGAAACGGTGCAACCGATGAAGGGATCAGTGCGCGGCGCCCGGCTTGGACTTCAGCGCGAAGAAGCCTGCGCCGCCCAAGACGACCGCGCCGATGACGGCGGCGATGAAGCTGCCGCCCGGATGGAACCACAGGGTCAGAAACAGCAGCAGGACGGCGATGGCCAGGCTGCCCCACTTGGCCAGGTTCAGGAACAGGCGGTAGGTCGAGACCTGCTCGCGCACTTCCATATGGCCGTGCAGATAGGCTTGCGCATCGGCGTCGGCAGGTGCGTTGGCGGTGTCGTGCAGGTCGGCCATGCGTGAAATCCCCTCGTCGTTATCGCGGACTTACACCGAGGCGCCCGCCCCGCTCAAGCCCGCAGTCATTCGTTCGTCAGGCCAGCGCTTCGAACTGATCCACCAGACGCTCCAGCCTCTGGCAGCCCACGCTCCAGAAGGCCGGGTCGCGCGGGTCCAGGCCGAACGGCTTCAACGCCTCGACATAGGTGCGCGATCCGCCGCCGGCCAACAGCTCGCGATACAGAGGCGTGAAGCCCGTCGGATCGTTGCGCCGCGCCTCCATCAAGGCCGCCACCAGCAGATCTCCGAAGGCGTAGGCGTAGACGTAGAAGGGCGAATGGACGAAGTGGCTGACGTAGGCCCACCAGTGTTCATAGCCGGGGTTCAGCTTGACCGACGGCCCCAGCGAGGCGGCCATCTCCTCCAGCCACAGCTGGTTGATGCGCTGCTGCGACACCTCGCCCTGCAGACGTTCGTCGTGGAATCGGGTCTCGAAACGGTGGAAGGCGATCTGGCGCACGACGGTGTTCAGCCCGTCCTCGATCCGGCCGGCCAGCAGGCCGCGCTGCTCTGACTTCGGCGCCGTCGCCAGCAGGCGGTCGAAGGTCAGGCCCTCGGCGAAGATGGAGGCGGTCTCGGCCAGGGTCAGCGGCGTGTCGGCCAGAAGCGTGCCCTGATCCGCCGCCAGGGTCTGGTGGACACCGTGCCCCAGTTCGTGCGCAAGGGTCAGGACGTCGCGCCGCTCGCCCATCCAGTTCAGGAAGACATAAGGATGGCGGTCGGCGGTGACGGGGTGAGCGTAGGCGCCCGACTGCTTGCCCGCCCGCGCCCGGCCGTCGATCCAGGGCTTGTCGAAGAAGCCGCCCGCTCGATCGGCGAAATCGCCGCCCAGGTCCGAGAAACTGTCCAGCACGATCTCGCGCCCTTGCGTCCAGGTGAAGGCGCGCGGGGCGGTCGTCTCGATGGGCGCATTGCGGTCCCAGTGGTCCAGCCGCGCCTTGCCCATCGCCTTGGCCTTCAGCGCATAATAGCGGTGCGACAGGCGTGGGTAGGCGGCGGCGACGGCCTCGGCCATGGCGTCCACGGCCTCGCCGTCAACCTCGTTGCCCAGGTGGCGGCTGTCGGCCGGACGTTTGAAACCGCGCCAGCGATCCTCCATCGCCTTGTCGGCGGCGACGGTGTTCAGCACCAGGGCCAGGGTCGGGGCGCGGCCGGCCAGCGCCTCCGACAGGCCCTCAGCGGCGGCCTTGCGGCGCGCGGGTTTGGCGTCCGACAGGCGGTTGAGCGCCTCGGCCAGGGTCAAACTCTCACTACCCGCCTTGGCGCGCAGGGCGGCCAGTTGCTCGTCGAACAGGCGCGGCCATTGGGCGGTGATCGGCCCGCGCTCGGCGATGAAGGTCTCCAGCTCGGCCGACAACTCATGCGGCTTCATCGCCCGCACCCGGCGCAGCCACGGCCGCCAGCGGGCCGCGCCGTCGTGGGCGGTCAGGGCCGCTTCCAGCGCTGCGTCGTCGATCTGGTTGATCTCCAGCGTCAGCCAGACGGTGGGGGTGGCGATGGCGGTGATCTTCTCGCGCACATCCGCCTCGAACCCCTGCGCCGTCGCATCGTCGCGCGCGGTCGAAGCCGACAGGAAGGCGTAGGCGCCCAGCGCGCCCAGCACGTCCGACGCCTGCTCATACAGGTGAATGGCCCGGTCCAGCACGGCGCCCAGGCTGGCGGCGTCCTGTTCGGCGGCCAGTTTCCCCTTCAGCCCATTCAGCGAATCCACCAGACCCCGCGCCTTTTCCAGGTCGGCTGCGACCTTGGCGTCGTCGCGTGAGGCGTAGAGATCGGTCAGGTCCCACAGCGGGGCTTCGGTGCTGGGCGTCTTGAAGGGAGCGTTCATGCCCCCTGTTCTGGGGATGCCGGACGACGGCTGCAACCTTCCGCCACGCTTTCTCGACGATGCCGGCCGTGCAATCCTGCGTTTTGGAGGCACGTGAATGACCGAGACGACGCATCAAGATACCGGCCGCACAGGCCTGGGCGGGGCGTCCGGCCTGTTCGCGATTCGGCTGGCGACCGGTTTGGTCCAAGGCTTGGCGCTTTATCTGCTGTATCTGGCGGCCGACAAGAATGTTTGGCCCGAGACCCAGCCGGCGATGTTCGGCGCCCTGGCCCTGGCGGCGGGCTATGGTCCCGTGGTCGTGCTGGCGGCGGCGGGGCGGATCAAGCCGCTGGCCCTGGCCCTGTGGACGGGCGTGGCTGCGGTGGTTCTGGCCTTGCTGGGCGCACACGACGTAGCGCGTCAGTCGGCGGACGCCTTCCATCAGGCGCCCTTCCTCAGCTTCCCGGTCCTGGCATTCGGCGCGGCGGCCCTGTTCATCGCCCATCACCTGATCGTCCCGGCGATCCGCGAACGGCGCTGGATCGTCGACTATCCCGAATATTTCGACGTGGCCTGGAAGGCCGGGGTGCAGTTGGCCCTGTCGCTGGGCTTCACCGGCGCCTTCTGGGTGCTGCTTCAGTTGGGCGCGGCCCTGTTCAAGATGATCGGCCTGAGCTTCCTTGAGGACATTCTCCGCGAGGCCTGGTTCGCCATTCCCGTGACGGCCCTGATCTTCGCCACGGCGGTCCAGCTCACCGATGTGCGTGACGGCCTGATCCGGGGCGTGCGGACCGTGGCCCTGATGCTGCTGTCCTGGCTGCTTCTGGTGATCACCGTGCTGGTCGGCGGTTTTCTGGCGGCCCTGCCCTTCACCGGACTGGACGGCCTGTGGGAGACGCGCAGCGCGACGGCCTTGGTCCTGTCGGCCGCCGCCGCCCTGATCGTGCTGATCAACACGGCCTATCAGGACGGTCGGCCCGACAATCTGCCGCCGGTCGTGCTGAAATACGGCGTGCGTGTCGCCTCGGTCCTGATCGCGCCTCTGGTCATCCTGGCCCTGTGGGGGCTGGGCCTGCGGATCGGCCAGCATGGCCTGACGCCCGACCGGATCATCGCCGCCGCCTGCGCCCTGGTCGGGGCGGTCTATGGGGCGGGCTATCTGCTGGCGGCGACGAAGCCGGGCGGCTGGATGAGGCCGCTGGAGCGGACCAATATCGTCGCCGCCGTCCTGTCGGTCCTGGTCATCCTGGCCCTGTTCAGCCCCCTGGCCGATCCGGCGCGGATGTCGGTGAAGGATCAGATCGCACGACTGGAACGCGGCGCGGTCTCTGCGCGAGACTTCGACTATGATTTCCTGAGGTTCGAGAGCGGCAAGGTCGGGACGGCCGCCCTTGATGTGTTGACGCGA
Organism: Brevundimonas sp. AC546; assembly: GCF_979258305.1. Classification (NCBI taxonomy): domain Bacteria; kingdom Pseudomonadati; phylum Pseudomonadota; class Alphaproteobacteria; order Caulobacterales; family Caulobacteraceae; genus Brevundimonas; species Brevundimonas sp. AC546. Next base: position 34,790 of record NZ_OZ409849.1, on the reverse strand, counting down.
TCCACCAATGCCGAAACCGCGCGCCTGGCCCGCGCCGCCAAGGCCCGTGACTATCGTTCGGGCTCCACGCCACGCGATCGCCGCGACCGCGCGACGGCCATTCGGCTCCAGCCCGCGCTCGGTCAGACCATCCCCGCCAGCTTCACCGAGCAGCTCGAACGCCAGGTCGATCAGCTGTTCAACTGCACGAGCGACAGTCCGTGCACCTTGCGGACGCTGGATCTGGACGGCGACGGCCGAGAGGATGTGCTGGTGGCGATGGCGCGGACTGTCCTTGCCTATGATCAGGACGCCGAAGGGCAATGGCGCCTTGCCGCGCGCTATCAAGTTTCGTGCAGCCGCAACGCCGAGACCCTGGAATCGGCCCTGAGCACCGGTGTGACGGCAGCCCCGGCCGCGCTGCCGGACCTGATCGTCGGCGACCAGAAACTGCAGGCCGATCCCGAGATTCGGTGCGATACGCCACGGCGGCGTTAACGGGGCGGACACCATGCCCTATCACTCGATTTTCACCTCGACTTCGTAGAAATCGTCCCGAAACGATCCATCCGCGACAGGGGTGGGCGACAGCACAAGGGGCTTTCATGGCCAAGACCATTCTGGTCGTTGACGACGATCCGACCCAGCGCCGGCTGATCCAGGCCGTGCTGGAGCGGGACGGCAACGCCGTGGTCCATGCCGCCAGCGGCGGCGAGGCCATCGACCGGATGGTGCGCGGCGGCGGGGCCGACCTGGTCCTGCTGGACATGGTCATGCCCGAGATGTCGGGGCTGGAGTGCCTGGCCGAACTGCGCAGCGCCGGCATGAACGAGCCGGTCATCGTGCTGACGGCCAACGGCGGCATCGACATGGTGGTCAAGGCCATGCAGGCCGGCGCCCAGGACTTCTTCGTCAAGCCGGTCGGGCCGGAACGCCTGTTGGTCGGCGTGCGCAACGCCATGCAGATGAAGCGTTTGACGGCCGAGGTCGGACGTCTGACCAAGCGCGTCCAGGGCCGCACCAGTTTCGACGACATCGTGGGCGACAGCGCGCCGATGCGGATGGTCAAGGCGCTGGGCGCCCGTGCCGCCAAATCCTCGATCCCCGTCCTGATCACCGGCGAGAGCGGCGTCGGCAAGGAGGTCATCGCACGCGCCCTTCACGGCGCCAGCGACCGGGCCGGCAAACCCTTCATCGCCGTCAACTGCGGCGCCCTGCCCGCCAATCTGATAGAATCCATCCTGTTCGGACACGAGAAGGGCGCGTTCACCGGCGCCGTGGACAAGACGCTGGGCAAGTTCCGCGAGGCGGACGGCGGCACCCTGTTCCTGGACGAGATCGGCGAACTGCCGCTGGACATGCAGGTCAAGCTGCTGCGCGCCCTGCAGGAAGGCGAGATCGACCCCGTCGGCGGCAAGCGGCCGGTCAAGATCGACGTGCGCATCGTCTCGGCGACCAATCGCGACCCGGCCCAGCAGGTCAAGGACGGCGCCTTCCGCGAGGATCTGTTCTATCGCCTGAACGTGTTTCCGATCGAGGCCCCGTCGCTGCGTGAGCGGCGCGAGGACATCGCGCCTCTGGTCGATCACTTCATCGCCCGCTTCAACGCCGAGGAGGGCAAGCGGATCGCCGGATGTGCGCCCGAGACCCTGGCTCTGCTTCAAGGGTTCGACTGGCCCGGCAACGTGCGCCAGCTGGAGAATGCGGTGTTCCGCGCCATCGTCCTGGCCGATGCGCCCTTCCTGCAGCCGCACGATTTCCCCGCCGTCTCGGGCGTCGCCGCCCCCATGCCGGACGCCCAGCCCCTGTATGCCGCCACGGCCGCCAGCGCCCAGGCCGACCACGCCAGCCAGGCGGACCAGCCGATCCGCATCCTGGACGACCGCGGGCATCTGCGGACGCTGGAAGACATCGAACGCGACCTGATCCAGCACGCCATCGAGGTCTATGCCGGCCATATGAGCGAAATCGCCCGCCGCCTCGGCATCGGCCGCTCGACCCTGTACCGCAAGGTCCGCGAGCAGGGCCTGGAAGGTCAGTTGAAGGAAGCGGGCTGAGCCTTATGCGCCTCATTCCAGCTTTTTAAGAAATGAAGCGACACTCCCCTCTTCGTCATCCTCGGGCTTGACCCGAGGATCAGGCGTCCAGCCGCATAGACTGGGATAGAGATCGACCCATCCAGGGTTCGTCCGTTCGATCAGCTCCAGCTTCCAAACGCGATTCCAGCGCTTCAACGCCTTCCAGACCAGCATCCCGCAGCCATATCGACTGGCGAAGCCTTCGAAAGCCCCGATCCTGTGCTGATGGCCGCGTTCGAAGAGATTCGACGTCATGCCGATGTAAAGGACGCCGTGCGGTCGGCTCGCTTGGATATAGGTGGCGATGAAAGGTCGGCGCTCGCTTATAAACGCTGAGTTGTGGATGGCCCGGTCCTCGGGTCAAGCCCGAGGATGACGAACGGTTATGGCTCTTTCGGCTTCCCGCCCCACCGCCGTTTCGGCTCTTCGCCGTTGGCCTTGGCGGTGATTTCCTTGAGCTTGCGGCCCTGCATGGCCGAGAGGGCCTGGCCCGGCGCGCCCTTTTCGGGGTCGGCGAAGGCGCGGCCGTGGGTCTTCACCCGTTCACTGACGGAATCGAGGAATTCGCCCTCCCATTCGGACAGAGAAACGCCCGCCTTCTCTGCCGAGCGGCGGGCGCGTTTCAGGGCGTTCAGAGCGACGCGTTTGGCCGCTTCGCGCTGCTGATCCCAAGGGCTCAGCAGCTTTTCTTTTTTGGCGCTATCGCCCTTCGGGCTGCTTGAGCGCAGCTTGGATGCGCCGTCGCCCTTGAGGCCGCCCGATCGCGACAGCCCGCCTCCTGGCTTGAAGGGGGTGCGCTTCAAGCCGGGTCAGCCTCAGATCTCGCCGAGGGCCGACAGATAGAGGTCCAGGATGGCGTCCTCTTCCTGACGCTTGGCCTTGTCCTGCTTACGGATGCGGATGACCTTGCGCAGGATCTTGACGTCGTAGCCCTCGCCCTTGGCCTCGGCGAAGACCTCCTTCATGTCCGTCATGACGGCCTGCTTGTCCTCTTCGAGGCGCTCCAGGCGCTCGATGATGGTGCGCAGGCGGCCCTGAGCCGTCGCGTTGAGAATGTCGGGACCACCGTCGAAGGACGCGTCGTCAGCCATGAGGGATACTCCAGAAATCAGGCGCGGACGCTAACCATGCCGACAGGCGCGACTCAACCGCGAACACGAAAAAGGCCGCGGACAAACATCCGCAGCCTGTGGATCGTAAGTAGGACCCAACGTGTGCACGCCGACGAGGCGGCGCGCAGCAAACGCTGCTTAGCCCTGCTTCGCCTTGAAGCGCGGGTCGGTCTTGTTGATGACGAAGACGACGCCCTTGCGACGCACGACCTTGCAGTCGCGGTGGCGGGTCTTCAGGGACTTGAGCGAGCTACGGACCTTCATGGTCGGACGTCCTGAGAGAAACCAATAAGAAAGCCGCTGACCCGGTCGGATCGCGGCGGAGGCGGTCGTATAGAGAGAGGGGTTCAGAAGGTCAACCCGCCAAAGGTCAAAACCGCATGAAAGGCAGGCACAGCCTGCCTGGCGACGCATTTTCTCTGACGTGCTCAAGTAGCCCGAAGGGCGATAGCACGCTCAAAAAAGCTGGAGGCCTGACCTCCGAGTCGAACGGAGGGTTTACGGGGTTGCACGCCCGCCGCGTCGCCACTCCGCCATCAGGCCGTCAGAGCTTGTGCGTCATTACGCCACACACGCTTAAATCGTCCATTAGAAAGAGCGTTAACAGCGCGCATTGCACCCGCATGGGGAGAGCAAGGCAACGCTTTCGCCTCACAAGCGCTTTATGGCCGTGAAATGGACATTCGCGCGGATGTCATTTCACGTCTGACCTCGGGGGCTTTAGTTTGAATCTCATGCGCTTTTCCTATCGCCTCCTCCTCATCGGCTGTGTTTCGGCCTGCGCGCCCATGTTGCCCGAGCCGCAGGTGGGTCTGCCGACGCCGCAGCCCCAGCCGCAGCCGGGCGCGCCCGTCACGGCCCCTGCCCCCACACCGCCGACGCCGCCGCTGGCGGCCTATGACCAGCAAGGGTTCGAGGGCTGGAAACAGGGCTTCCTGGCGCGAAAGGGCGGCGCCCGCCGTGCCGACTACGCCCGCGAGCTGGACGGGCTGACGCCCGATCCCACCGTGATCCGGCTGGACCGGAACCAGCCGGAATTCTCCAAGCCGGCCGGCGCCTACATCCAGAACGCGGTCACCTCGGTGCGAATCGCCCAGGCCAAGCAGCGAATCGACCGGGTGCCGTGGTCGGTGGTCCAGCGGTTCGGCGTGCCCAGCGAAATCCTGGTCGGGGTCTGGGCGCAGGAGAGCGCCTTTGGTCAGGTGCAGGGCGACTATGACGTCATCCGCTCGCTGGCGACCCTGGCCTATGACGGGCGTCGCCGCGACTGGGCCGAGGGCCAGTTGAAGGATGCGCTGGACATCGTCGTGGACGGCCGGCGCGAGCGCGCGGGGCTGAAGGGCAGTTGGGCGGGGGCCATGGGCCAGACCCAGTTCATGCCCGACAACTATCTGCGTCTTGGCGTTGATCAGGACGGCGACGGCAAGGTCGACATCTGGGCGGACGACGCCGACGCCCTGGCGTCCGCCGCCAACCTGCTGGCCCAGGCCGGCTGGAAACGCGGCCAGGGCTGGGGCTATGAGGTCACCCTGCCCTCCGGCTTCGACTATGCCGAGGCGGAAGGGCCCAAACACAACTGGGCCTATTGGGCGGCCAAGGGCGTTCGTCTGGCCCAGGGCGGCACGCCGAATGGGGCCGAGGCCCTGGAAGAGGCGACCATCCTGCTGCCGCAGGGCGCGAACGGGCCGGCCTTCCTTGCGCTTCCGAACCACTATGTGATCCGCCGCTACAACAACTCGGTCAGCTACGCCCTGGCCATCGGCCTGACGGCGGACGGGATCATGGGCAAGCCAGCCCTGAGCAAGGCCTGGCCCAACGACCCGTCGATGTCGCGCGAGCAGAGGATCGGGGCGCAGCGCGCCCTGACCCAACTGGGCTACGACACCCAGGGCGTCGACGGGGTGATCGGGTCCAACACCCGCGCGGCCCTGCGCCGCTGGCAGGTGGCGACGGGCCGCACCGCCGACGGCTATCTGACGCCGACGCTGGCGGACGAACTGATCCGCCGGGCGAACTGAGGACGTAAATCCGGGCATGGTGCGGCGCTCCTGCCTTTCACGGGCGGAGGTGTTGGAGGGCTGGGCGGAGCGCCGGGCCTTCGCCCGGAGTTGTTTTGTGTTGTTACCGTTTCGACGAAGGGTTGACGCTCCGCGCGGGTGGTTGGCCTGCAAGCTCGGGGCGTCGAGCGGTGGCGGTCTTATCGCCTAACCCCATAAGCCTGCGACGGGTCGGCGGGGTCTGCGAAACCCCGTCCCGAGTGCGATCGAGTATCCCCCTCGACCCTCCGACACCGCTCCATGAGTCGATGTCAGCGCGAGCCGTTTCAGACCCGCTCCCGTTCCATCCGCTCCCGCCGCCGCAAGGTCGCAGGCCAAGCGAGCCCTCCGGGCGACGGGACGGGTGTATTATGGGGCGGTTTGACCCCGTGGGCAGGAGAACGGGGACATAAATCGGCAAGCGATTGGATTCGCTGGGAATGGACCAGCGACATTGTGATGGCTGACCATCGTCTCCTCCCCATTTCATGGGGAGGTGGCGCGGCGCGTCTTCCGCGCCGTGACGGAGGGGCTCTCCACCGCATCGCAGGCGCCTGTGGGACTTCAAGAGCCCCTCCACCACGCTACGCGCGGTCCCCCTCCCCACAAATGGGGAGGAGACGTGGAGTCGTTTAGCCCTTCATCCGCCAGGTGGCGCCTTCGGGGCCGTCCATGACGACGACGTTCAGGGCGTTGAGACGGTCGCGGATGCGGTCGGCCTCGGGCCAGTCCTTGGCGGCGCGGGCGCTAGCGCGTTGTTCCAGCAAGGCCTCGACCTCAGCCTTCAGGGCGGGATCGCCGCCCTCAAACCAAGCGTCCGGCGTCAGCGAAAGCACGCCGAGCAGGCTGGCGGCTTCGGCCAGGCTCCAGCGAGCCATGGCGATGTCGTTGATGTCCGCCTCGGCATCGTTCAGCAGATCGCGAAGGGCGTTTCCCAGCCCGAACAGCTGGGCGATGGCGCCCGGCGTGTTGAGGTCGTCCTCCAGCGCGTCCAACACCGGGTCCAGGGCGTTATCGGCCAGCTCCATCTCGGCCTCGTCCAGCGTGGCGAAATCGAAATCGGCCAGGGCCGCGTCGGCGTCGCGCAGAACGCCATAAAGACGATCCAGGTTCTTGCGGCTCTGCTCCAGCAGCCCCTGGTTCCAGTCCAGCGGCTGGCGATAGTGGGCGCTCAGCAGCGCCCAGCGGACGACCTCGCCCGGCATGGCCTGGACCAGGTCGTGCAGCAGCAGGACGTTGCCGATGGACTTGGACATCTTCTCGGCGTCCACGGTCAGGAAGCCGTTGTGCATCCAGTAGCGGGCGTATTCGTCGTGCGCCTGATCGTCATGGGCATGGCCGTGGGCGCAGACGCCTTGCGCGATCTCGTTCTCGTGGTGCGGGAAGACCAGGTCGATGCCGCCGCCGTGGATGTCGATGGGCAGGCCCAGGGTTTGTTCGATCATGGCCGAGCATTCGATGTGCCAGCCGGGCCGCCCCTCGCCCCAGGGCGACGGCCAGGACGGTTCGTCGGTCTTTGACGGCTTCCACAGGACGAAGTCGTGAGGGTTCTTCTTGTATGGCGCGACCTCGACGCGGGCGCCGGCGATCATGTCGTCCAGGTTCCGGCCCGACAGCGCGCCGTATGACTTGTAGGACGAGACATCGAACAGGACGTGCCCTTCGGCCGCATAGGCGCAGCCGGCGTCGACGATGGCCTGGATCTGATCGACGATGGCCGGGATATAGTCGGTGACGTGCGGGGCCAGGTCAGGCGGCGACACGTTCAGCAGGCCCATGTCGGCAAGATAGGCCGCCTCGTATCGGGCCGTGACCTCGCCGATCGGCACGCCCTCGCGGGCGGCCTTCTGATTGATCTTGTCGTCCACGTCGGTGACGTTGCGAGCGTAGACGACCTTGTCCGCCCCGTAGGTCCGGCGCAGCAGCCGCACTAGGACGTCGAACACCACCGGCGGGCGGGCATTGCCGATATGGGCGTAGTCATAGACCGTCGGGCCGCAGACATAGAGGGTCACCCGGTTCGGATCGCGCGGTTCGAACAGGCGCTTTTCACGGCGCAGGGTGTCGTGGATGTGCAGCGGCATGGATAAGTCTTCAGCGGGTTTTCTTGCGGGACGGAGGGTCCGTCCCATATAGCGGCCTGATATACAGTCCCGACGGATTGTAGAAGCTATACCGGGCGACCCCGCCCGCCCCGGCCGGAAATCGAGTTCATGAGCGTCATCCCCGCCAAGCCCGTCCTCGTCAGCGACGAAACCGTGCAACGCCCCAGCCGCGAACAGGCGCTGGAGGCCGTGCGGACCCTGATCGCCTGGGCCGGCGACAATCCGAACCGTCCCGGCCTGATCGACACGCCCAAGCGGGTGGTGGACGCCTATGGCGAATGGTTCGACGGTTACGAAGCCGATGCGGGCAAGGAGCTGTCGCGCACCTTCGAGGACGTGACCGGTTACGACGACATGGTCATCCTGCGCGACATCGAGGTGGAGAGCCATTGCGAGCACCACATGGCCCCCTTCCTGGGCAAGGCCTATGTCGCCTATCTGCCCGGCGAGAAGGTGGTGGGCATCTCCAAACTGGCGCGGGTGGTCGAGATCTATGCGCGACGCCTGCAGAACCAGGAAACCCTGACCAACGACATCATCGACGCCATCGAATCGCACCTGCAGCCGCGCGGCGTGGCGGTTCTGGTGGACGCCGAGCATCAGTGCATGACCACGCGCGGCGTGCATCATCGGCACGTTTCGACCATAACGACCCGCTTCACCGGCGCCTTCAAGGACGATCCTGCCCTGGCGGACCGTTTTTTGAAGCTGGCCAAGGCCTGAAGCCCGATCTGGCCCCCGCCCGCCGCGAGACTGTCGCGTATAATTGACGTTCGGGAACGCCGGATCGTTTAGAACCGCTTTACAAGCCCGCATCGGGACGCCAAGAACCGAACAAGCCTTCGGGCGATCCATAGGGAAATGCCGGCGCGGATTGCAGCCGGCGAGTAACGGAGACGAGCATGGCTGCGAAGATCGGCGGTTCCGGTGGGGACAAGCACACGATCGAACAGACGGCGGATATCAACATCACGCCGTTCATCGACATTCTGCTGGTGCTCATGATCATCTTCATGGTCGCCGCGCCGATGGCGACCGTCTCGATCCGTCTGGACCTGCCGCCGGCACAGCCGCCCACCAATCCGACCGAGGAAAAGGAACCGGTGTACATCACCATCCAGGACACCGGTCAGCTGTTCATCGCGGAACAGCAAACCTCGATCGACAACCTGGCGGCTGACGTCTGCACCGCCCTGGGCGGCGGTTCCTGCCAAGAAGAGCGCGTCTTCGTCCGCGCTCAGCCGGAAGTGAAATACTCGCAGTTCATGGAAGTCATGAACAAGATGCAGGAGAACGGCTTCTTCAAGGTCGGTCTGCTGAACGAAGACATCGAATAGGACTGTCGTCCGTTTCAGGATTTGGGCCGCGCTCCGAGAGGGGCGCGGCCTTTTTCTTTGGCGGCGCGATCTGAGAATGGGGGTTGCCGGATGGGCGTGACGCGGCCTTGATGCGCATCGGTTGTTCGAGGAGTTCGCCCATGCGTCGTCGCACCTTCCTGTCCGCCCTGCCCGCCGGCGCCCTGAGCGTCGGAACGATGGCGGCGACGGCGACCCAGGCCCGGCAAGCCTCACCGACCGCCAAGCCGACAGAAGCGGCCCCCGCACCCGCGCGACCCGATCCCTATGCCGGCGTCGGCATCGGCGACCGCATCACGGGGCCGAAGTTCATGGGCCGCTCGACGGTCTGGGGCGCGAATGGGGCGGCAGCGACGGCGCATCCGGCGGCCAGCCTGATCGGCATCGACACCCTGAGGCGCGGCGGATCGGCCATCGACGCGGCCATCGCCATCAATGCGGCCCTGGGCTTCCTGGAGCCGGTGGCCAACGGCATCGGGGGCGACGCCTATTGCATGCTGTGGGACCCCAAACAGAAGAAGGTCGTCGGGCTGAACGGCTCGGGCGCGAGTCCGCAGGGCCTCAGCCTGGAGACCGCGCGGTCCAAGGCCATCGACGGCTATCTGCCTCGCTATGGCGCGGTGACGGTCAATGTGCCGGGCACGGTGGACGCCTGGTGGAGCGCGCACCAGAGGTATGGAAAACTGCCGTGGAAGGACGTGTTGCTGCCCGTCGCCGAACTGTGCGAACAGGGCGTGCCCGTGCCCCAGGTCATCGCTTACTACCTGGAACGCAACATGGCTTCCTTCGACCGGGGCCAGATCCCGATTGAGGAGAACGCCAACCGCAAGCGCATCTGGGCCGCGAACGGGGCGACGCCCAAGGTGGGCGAGATCTTCGCCAACCCCTATCTGGGCAAGACCCTGAGGCTGATCGCCGAGGGCGGACGCGACGCCTTCTATGACGGGCCGATCGCGGATCAGATCGAGGCCTATTTCAAGCGAATCGGCGGCTGGATGACTCGCGCCGACTTGGCCGTGCATCACACCGAATGGGTCGAGCCGATCCAGACCAACTATCGCGGGGTCGATGTCTTCGGCCTGGGTCCGAACACCCAGGGCCTGTCCACCAACCAGATCCTGAACATCTGCGAGCAGTTCGATCTGAAATCCATGGGCTTCCAGTCCGCCGCCTCGCTGCACGTCCAGGCCGAGGCCAAGCGGCTGGCGTTCGAGGACCGTGCGCGCTGGTTCGCCGACGACCGATTCTCCAAGACCCCGGTCGAATGGCTGAACTCCAAGGCCTACGCCGCCGAGCGCGCCAAGCTGATCCGGCCCGACCGGGTCATGGACCGCGTCATGCCGGGCGACGCCCCGCACCACGGCGACACGACCTATTTCAGCGTCGCCGACGCCGACGGCATGATGGTCAGCTGGATCCAGTCCAACTATCGCGGCATGGGCTCGGGACTGGCGCCGGACAACGGCTCGGAACCGCTAGGCTTCATGTTCCAGGACCGGGGCGAGCTGTTCGCCCTGACCGACGGCCATCCCAATATCTATGCGCCCGGCAAGCGGCCGTTCCAGACCATTATCCCCGGTTTCGCGGTCAAGGACGGCGAGCCCTGGATGGCGTTCGGCGTCATGGGCGGCGCCATGCAGCCCCAGGGCCAGGCCCAGATCATCATCAACATGGTCGACTACGGGCTGGAGCCCCAGGCGGCGGGCGACGCCCCGCGCTGGCAACACTATGGCTCGTCCGAACCGACCGGCCAGCCGCAGGAAGGAACCGGCGTCCTGCATCTGGAAAGCGGCGTGCCTGAGGCGACCAAGGCCCAACTGCGCGCCATGGGCTGGACCCTGGGCGAACCCGACGGCGGGTTCGGCGGCTATCAGAACGTCGTGATGCAGCAGAACCCCGGCGCTCGCTGGACCTACGGCGCGGCGACCGAGATGCGCAAGGACGGGATCGCCTTGGCTTACTGAGGTTGGGCTACTGACATGACCCACGACGAAGTCCGCGACCTGCTGCTGTCATTTCCCCGCGTCGAGGACGGCGTGTCCTACGGCGAAGCGTCTTTCAAGGTGGCGGGCAAGTTCTTCACCTGGCTGCGACCCCAGTTGGACGACAGCATCGTGGTGCATCTGGACAATCGCGATGAGCGCGACCTGCTGATTGAGATGGACCCGGCGACCTTCCATTTCACCGACCACTATCGCGACCATCCGATCGTGCTGGCTCGGATCGCGACGGTCGATCCGGTCTGGTTGAAGGCGGCGCTGGACAGGCGCTGGCGCAAGGTCGCGCCGAAAAGTCTGTCGAAACAGCATCCGCTCCTTACCGGAACGGGCTCGGGCGCCTAATTACACCGCTCCCTGAACGCAGCGAAGGCGCGCCCCATGGCCTATGGCGACCAACCCACGATCACCGTCGATGACGTGGAAATCCCCCTCCTCGGCTTCGGCACCTGGCAGTTGGAGCCCGACGATGCGCGCCGCATGGTCGCCGAGGCGTTGCGGATCGGATATCGCCACATCGACACGGCTTGGATCTACAAGAACGAGCAGGCCGTGGGCGAAGGCATCCGGGATTCGGGCGTGGCGCGCGAGGATCTGTTCCTGACGACCAAGATCTGGGTCGAGCATTTCACTCATGACGCCCTGCTGAAACAGGCCGAGGAATCGGCGGCCAGCCTGGGTACGACGCCGGACCTGCTGCTGCTGCACTGGCCCAAGACGACGCCGTCGTTCGAAGAGACGCTGGGCGCGTTGAACGCAGCGAAGGACGCGGGGCTGACCAAGTCGATCGGCCTGTCCAACTTCCCGTCCAAGGAATTCCGCCGGGCGCAAAGCCTGTCGAAAGCCCGTCTGCTGACCGATCAGGTCGAGCACCATCCCTATCTCGGCATCGACCAGTTGGTCGCGACCGCGGCCGAGCTGGGATCGTCGATCACCGCCTGGTCGCCGCTGGCCCAGGGCAAGATCGCCGACGACGCCACCATCAGCGAACTGGCCAAGGCGCACGGCAAGACCAATGGCCAGATCACCCTGCGTTGGCTGATCCAGCACGGGATCATCGCCATTCCCCGCACCACCAAGGAAAGCCGGGCCCGCGAGAACTTCGACATCTTCGATTTCGCCCTGACGGACGAGGAGATGCAGCGGATGGATGCGCTGGATCGCGGTGAAAGGTTGGGCGACTGGCTGGACCCGGCGTTCGAATGGGACAAGACCGCCGCCTGATCGAAGACGGGGAGCCGAAGAACGCGAAGGTGTCGGCCTTGATATGCCCGCGCGACACTGCGTCATCTTGTCAAATCGGCCTTCGCCCCCCAACTGCAAAGCCTACCCAAAACGACCCCTTTGCTCGCGACAGGAGCCCTGATGCCGCATGCCGACAGCCTGATCCTCACCCTGGTCGGGGGCTTCGTCCTCGCCTTCGTGTTCGGCATGCTGGCGCATCGGCTGAAACTGTCGCCCCTGGTCGGCTATCTGGTCGCCGGGGTCATCGTCGGCCCCTATACGGGCGGCTTCGTCGCCGACACCGAACTGGCGCCGCAATTGGCCGAGATCGGCGTCATCCTGCTGATGTTCGGCGTCGGCCTGCACTTCTCGCCCAAGGATTTGATGCAAGTCCGAAAGGTCGCCATTCCCGGCGCCCTGGTCCAGATCACCGTCGCCACCGTGCTGGGCTGGGGTCTCGGCCGGTTCGTCCTGGGGCAGGGCGATGTCGAGGCCCTGTTGATGGGTTTCGCCCTTTCCGTCGCCTCCACCGTCGTCCTGCTGCGGGCGCTGGAGGAGCGCAAACAGGTCAAGGGCGAGATCGGGCGCATCGCCGTCGGCTGGCTGATCGTCGAGGATCTGGTCATCGTCATCGCCCTGGTCATGCTGCCCATGATCCTGGTCCCGGCCGGAACCCAGACGGACTTCGCGGCCCTGGGAACCGACGTCGGCCTGACCCTGCTCAAGGTCGTGCTGTTCGTGGTCGGCATGCTGGTCGTCGGCGGCAAGGTCATTCCGTGGCTGCTGATCCGCATCGCCCACACCAAGTCGCGCGAGCTCTTCACCCTGGGCGTTCTGGCCATCGCCCTGGGCATCGCCTGGCTGGCCTATTTCCTGTTCCACTCGTTCGCGCTGGGCGCCTTCCTGGCCGGTCTGGTGATGAACGCCTCGCCCCTGGGTCACAATGCGGCCGAGCGGTCCCTGCCGCTGCGCGACGCCTTCGCCGTGCTGTTCTTCGTCTCGGTCGGCATGCTGTTCGACCCGATGATCGTGGTGCGCCAGCCCTGGGCGGTCCTGGGCGTGCTGGGCATCGTCATCGTCGGCAAGTCGGTCGCGGCCCTGGTCATCACCAAGACCTTCAAGCTGGACCGCCCGACAGGCTTCACCGTCGCGGCGTCGCTGGCCCAGATCGGCGAGTTCTCCTTCATTCTGGCCGCGCTCGGCGTGTCCCTAGGCGCCATGAGCCGCGAGACCCACGACCTGATCCTGGCCGCCGCCCTGCTGTCGATCTCGTTGAACCCGTTCGTCTTCCTGTTCACCGACCGGATGGGCGGCAAGCCCAAGCCGCCCCCGGCCGGCGCGACCCGCCCGCCTTCCGCCGACGGTCCGATCACGGATGCGGTCGCCACGACCTGAACCCCTTTTCGCACCGCGCGACGCCCGCTATCGTCCGATCATGGACATGACCGCAGCAGACCAAGCCGTTCTTCACTATGGCGACGGCGAGTTCGCGGTGCTTAAGCCCGGCCGCTTCGTGCGTTGCGCCGTGACGGACAAGCCGATCCCGCTGGAAATCCTCCGCTACTGGAGCCCGACACGCCAGCAGCCCTATTTCGGGCCCGCCGAATTCATCGCGGCCCAGCAAGCCGCGACATGATCCCGTCGCGCCGCGCCCTGCTGACCGGCGCGGGCGCCAGCCTGATCGCCGCGCCGCTCGCCGCCCAAGACCGCAACGCCCTGCCGCTGGCTCTGAACGGCGCCTGGCGTCAGGGCGGCTACGCCTTCGGCCGCACCGCGCCCCGCGCGCTGATCTTCGTCGATGGCGAGGCCCTGACCACCGCCTCGGCATCCGGCCTGTTCGTGATCGGCTTCGACCGCGACGCCGCCTCCAGCGTCCAGATCGAGGCCCGCGCCGGCAATCGCTCGGCCCGGCGCACCCTCGACATCGCCCCCTACCCCTTCCCCTCGACCAGCGTGAACGGCCTGCCGCCCTCGACCGTCGAGCCCAGCGACCCCGCCCTCCTGGCCCGCATCCAGCAGGAAATCGCCCTCAAGACCGAGGGCTTCGCCAGCCGCATCGACGCCGATGACTTCAAGTCCGGCTTCATCTGGCCGCTGGAGGCCTACCGCGTCTCCAGCGCCTGGGGCGCCCAGCGCATCCTGAACGGAACCCCCGCCCGCCCCCACTACGGCATCGACCTGGCCGCGCCCCAGGGCAGCGTCATCCGCGCGCCCGCCGACGGCCGCATCGCCTTCGTGCGACCCGACATGCATTTCGAGGGCGGCCTGACCCTGATCGACCACGGGCAAGGCCTGATCACCTGCTATCTGCACCAGTCGCAGCTGGACGTGCAGCAAGGCCAGCGCGTGCGGCGCGGCGATCCGCTGGGCCGCGTCGGCATGACCGGCCGCGCCACCGGCCCGCACCTGTGCTGGCGCATGAAATGGCGCGACCGCAATCTGGACCCATCGCTGATGGTCGGCGCCCGCGCCCCGGAAACGCTTGCCTGATCAATGGCTCCGCTTGCGGGGCTACGCACATCCCCTTAGATTCGGCGATCTACCTGCCGGGGCCCGATGTTTTCTCTCAAGTCGCTGAACGTCCTGCTCGTGGACGACAATCAGAACATGCGCGCCATCGCCGCCGCCGTGCTGCACTCGGCTGATATTCGCAACGTCCATGAGGCGGCCGAGGGCGCGACCGCCTTCGATCTGCTGCGTCGCCACGCCATCGACCTGGCCATCGTCGATTTCAACATGTTCCCGCTGGACGGCGTCGAGTTCACCCGCCTGGTCCGCACCAGCCCCGACAGCCCCAATCCGTTCCTGCCAATCATCATGATGACCGGCCATTCCGAGCGCACCCGTGTCTATGAGGCTCGCGACGCCGGAGTGAACGAATTCATCGTCAAGCCCATCACCGCCAAGGCCGTGCTGGACCGGATCAACGCCGTCGTCATGCGCCCTCGGGCCTTCGTCAAGACCGACGACTACAACGGCCCCTGTCGCCGACGTCGCGAGACGCCGGACTACGCCGGGCCGTTCCGCCGCTCCTCGGATGCGTCCCGCTCCAACGCCGCATAGACCTTGTCGGGCCAGCGTTTGTGGACCCAGAACCAGTCCACCGGACGCTCCCTCACCCGGTCCTCGACGAAGCGATTGGCGGCCTGAATTCCCGCCAAAGTATCGGCCGCCTTGTCCTCGCTCTGGCTGACGACGATCGGTTCGTGCGCCGTCACCCGGAACCGGACGCCCGGCAGCCGCACCACCGATAGTGGCAGCATGACCGTATCGAACTTCAGCGCCAGCCTCGCCGCCCCTGGCGAGGCGTTGACCGGCTGACCGAAGAACTCGACCTCCGGCCCCTGATTGTATTTCTGATCGACCAGCAGGGCGATGGAATCGCCGCGCTTCATCCCCGCCATCAGCTCGCGCGTCCCGTCGCCCTTGGGCGCGAACAGGCGGATGCCGTATCGCTCGCGGCTCTGGCGGATCAGGGCGTCGACATACGGATTGTTGGCCGCCCGATAGGTCACCTGGCACGGCACGCCCGAGGCCATGATCACCGCCGCCATCACCTCGAAATTGGCCAGATGGCCCGAGATCAGCACTGCCGGCCGGCCGCTGTCGCGCAAGGCGTGCAGCCGCTCCATCCCGATCACCTCGACCCGCCCGCCCTCGGGCGTCAGATGGTCCATGACCGCCAGTTCGGCGAAGGTCCGGCCCGTCTGATCCCACTGCGCCAACGCCAGCGCCTGACGCTCGTCGGCTCCCATGTCGGGAAAGGCGATCCGCAGATTGCGCATCACCGTCCTCTGCGTGCCGGTCAGCGGACCCAGCGTTCGCAGCAGCCAGCCGCCCAGCCCCGACGCCCCCTCGACGCCCAGCAGGCGCAGAAACCCGAACAATGCCTGGAAGCCGAAGGCCTCCAGGCGCCAAACTAGATCCTGCTTCCAGTCGTTACGCTCACCAGGCAATCGTCAATCCACCGTCCACCACAAGGGTCTGGCCGGTCACATAGGCCGACGCAGGGCTGCACAGATAGACCGCCGTGCCCGCGATTTCATCGGGCTGGCCGATCCTTTTCAGCGGCGCGGGCTCGGTGACCGTCTTCAGCAGTTCGGGATTCTCCCACAGGTATTTGGCGAAATCGGTCTGGACCAGGCCCGGCGCGATGCAGTTGACCCGCACGTTCGACGGCCCCCATTCCACCGCCAGGTTCCGCACCAGCTGCATGTCCGCCGCCTTGGAGATATTGTAGGCGCCGATCAGGGCGTTGCCGCGCAAGCCCCCGATGGACGAGATCACCAGGATCGCCCCGTCCTTGCGCTCAACCATCTGCGGCGCGACCATCTGGATCAGCCAATGGTTCGAGATGACGTTATTCTGCAGGATCTTCTCGAACTGGTCGTCGGCGATCCCCGCCATCGGGCCGGCATAGGGATTGGTCGCGGCGTTGCAGACCAGGATGTCGACCCTGCCGAAGGCGGCGTTGGTCTCGTCCACCAGCCGCTGCAGGTCATCCTTGGAGGCGATGTTGGCGGGAACCGCGATGGCCCGTCCCTCTCCGTATTTGCCGTTGATCTCTGCGGCGACCTCGTCGCATGGCCCGGCTTTGCGTGACGAGATGACGACCTTGGCGCCGTGCTCCGCCAGCCGTTCGGCGATCGCCTTGCCGATTCCGCGCGACGATCCGGTGATGATTGCGACCTTGCCGGTCAGATCGAACAGTTCCATTGCGTTTCCCGTGGTTCTGGCGGGGATATTTATCGTCCCGCTCTAGCCGAATGACATTGATAGCCTGATACTCGGGCAATTCCATCCGGGAGTGGCCGACCGCCAGTCGATGCGCAACGTAACAACGGGCTTTCTGTATTTCGCCTATCTGTTCCTCGGCATGACCGTGGGCGCCTTCCTGTGGCGTGCCGGTTTGGGGATCGGGGCAGGCGTGGCCGGAACGCTTGGCGCGCTGGGTCTGCTGGGCGCCTTTCAGGGCATCGTCACCGGCATCGCCGAGCGCCGCGTTTTGAAGAAGGAAATCGGTCAGGTCCGCGAGGCCCACCGCCTGCTGGCTGATGCGATGGAGTCGACGCAAGGCGCCCTGACCGAACTGGCCCATGCCATCGAGAGCGGCGTCCTGTCCGACACCGACGCCCTGACGGGCGAAGTCCGCATGCTGGAATCCCTCGTCCAGCAGATGAGCGAGAGCATCGACGAACGCCTGTCGGGCGCGCCCCACATCGGCATCGAGACCTTCGAGGGCCGTCGCATGGCCCAATCCAACGTCCTGCTGCGCACCATCCATGAGGCGCTCAGCGAGGGTCGCGTCGACCTGTATCTCCAGCCGGTCGTCTCCCTGCCCCAGCGCCGGACGATCTTCTACGAAAGCTTCACCCGCCTGCGCGACTCGACCGACCGCGTGATGATGCCGGCGGAATACCTGTCCATGGCGGAGGGCGAGGGCCTGGTGCCGGCCATCGACAACCTGCTGCTGTTCCGCTGCGCCCAGATCGTGCGCCGCCTGGCGCGCCAGGATCGCAAGGTCGGCGTCTTCTGCAATGTGGCCCTGACCTCGCTGGGCGACGACACCTTCTTCCCGCAGTTCCTGGATTTCCTGTCCGAGAACCGCGACCTGAACCAGGCTCTGATCTTCGAACTGGGTCAGGCCACCTTCGACGCCCGCGGCGCCATCGAGGCCCGCAACATGGCCAAGCTGGCCGACCTCGGCTTCCGCTTCTCGCTGGACAAGGTCCAGACGCTGGACCTCGACTTCGCCGACCTTCAGCGGTCCGACGTCAAGTTCATCAAGGTCTCGGCCGACCTGATGATCGAACAACTCCTGGACCTGGACGGCGGCGCGCCGCTGCGCTCCATGCCCGACATCCAGGCCGCCGACTTCGCCGCCCTGACCCGTCGCTACGGCGTCGAGGTCATCGCCGAAAAGGTCGAGAACGAACGCCAGGTCGTCGACATCCTGGAGCTCGATGTTGCGATGGGCCAGGGCCACCTGTTCGGCGAACCCCGCGCCATCAAGGAACAGGTCCTGGCCGAAACCGACCCCCCGGCCGAGTTCCTCCGCTCCACCCTGCGCAGCGCCGAACAGCGCCGGCGGTTCAGCTAGCGCCTTCCTGTCTCCTCCCCGCTTCGCGGGGAGGTGGCGCGGCGCTTCTTCAGCGACGTGACGGAGGGGTTCTTTCCGCATCACAGGCGCCGAGCGCGCTTAAATAACCCCTCCACCGCTTCGCGGTCCCCCTCCCCATTTCATGGGGAGGAGACTTTCATGGGCGGCCTCAACCCGCTACTTGCCTCCCATGACCCTCCCCCACGCCCTGCCCCACTTCGGCGCCGTCGCCGGCGACTACGACATCCTGCTCTGCGACGTTTGGGGCGTGATCCATAACGGCCGCGAAAGCTGGGCGGCGCCGTGCGAGGCGCTGACGCGGTTCAACCGCGAGGGCGGCCATGTCGTGCTGATCTCCAACTCGCCCCGCCCGGCCTCGGATGTGATCGCCCAACTCGACGGCCTGGGCGTGCCGCGCGAAGCGTGGAAAGCCTTCGTCACCTCCGGCGATGCGACGCGCGCCGAACTGGCCAAGCGTGCGCCCGGTCCGGCCTGGATCGTCGGCCCCGAGCGCGACGCCCCTCTTTACGCCGGCTTGGGACTGACACGTGCCGACAGCGCCCAGGACGCCGCCTTCATCTCCGTCACCGGCCCCTTCGACGATACGGTCGATACGCCCGAGGACTATCGCGAGCGGTTCGCCGTCGGCGCGGCGCGCGATATTGAACTGATCTGCGCCAACCCCGACCGCGTGGTGCAGCGCGGCGACCAGTTGATCTACTGTGGCGGGTCGCTGGCCGATCTCTACGAATCCTTGGGCGGCCGCGTGGTCATGGCGGGCAAGCCCTTCGGCCCCATCTACGACCTGGCCCTCCATGAGGCGCAAACCCTGCTGGGCCGGCCGGTCGATCGCTCGCGCGTCCTGTGCATCGGCGACGGCGTCGTCACCGATGTCATGGGCGCCAATGCGCAGGCGCTGGACTGCCTTTTCATCGCTCAAGGCATCCACGGCGACCAGGCCAAGGGCGAGGACGGAACCCTGGATCCCGCCCGCGCCGGCGAGCTTCTGAAGGCGGAAACGACCTATGCGCGATACGCCGCGCTCGAACTCGCCTGGTAAGGCTCGCCATTTTGTCGCACCGCCGCTAAAGCCTCATCCATGGTCGAATTGGTTCAACAGCATCCGTCCGGTGGTTACATCCTGGACGAACTTCACGTCGGCATGGCCGCCGAGAAAATCGTGGTCGCGACGGAGGACCGCATCCGGTTGTTCGCCGAGGCGTCCGACGACTTCAATCCCGTCCACCTGGACGAGGCCTTCGCATCCAAGACCGCCTATCGCGGCCGGATCGCCCATGGCCTGCTCAGCGCCTCGTTCGGCTCTGCGGTGGTCGGCACCATGCTGCCGGGCGCGGGATCGATCTACATCTCCCAGACCCTGTCCTTTCACCAGCCGGTCCGCATCGACGACGTCGTCCGCATCCTGATCACCGTGATCGAGGTCGAACCCGAGAGCGCGCGGGTCAAGCTGAGCTGCGAAGGCTTCGTCAACGACGTGATGATCATGGACGGCGTCGCCGTCGTCCGCGTTCCCCGCCGGCGCAAACCCTCCCAGCGTTGATGCAGGTTGCGCGTATTTGGCGCGACTGGCGCGGCCTGCCTGACGCGCTGAAAGGCGCTGCGGTCGCCGTCGGCGCCTTCGACGGCGTGCATCGGGGGCACCAGGCCGTCATCGCCGGCGCGCGCGACGCCGCCGAACGGCTGGGCGCGCCCCTGGGCGTCGTCAGCTTCGATCCCCATCCGCGCCGCTGGTTCCAGCCCGAGGCCGCCCCCTTCCGCCTGATGACCGCCGACCAGATGGCCGAGGCCCTGGCGCCGCTGGGCGTCGACATCCTGTATCTGCTGCCGTTCGACGCCGAGATGGCCGGCATGACCGACGCCGCCTTCGCCGAGCGCGTGCTGTCCGAGGGCCTGGGCATCCGCCACGCCGCTGTCGGTTTCGACTTCACCTTCGGCAAGGGCCGCTCCGGCTCGCCGGAGGGTTTACGCACCTATGGCGAGCGGCTGGGCTTCACCGTCTCGGTCGCCGAACGCCTGGACGACGCCGATGGCTTGAAACTGTCGTCCAGCGCCGTGCGTGAAGCCTTGAAGGCCGGCGACATGGCCCGCGCCGCCGCCATTCTGGGCCGCCCCTTCACCATCCGGGGCGAGGTCATCCACGGCGACAAGCGCGGCCGCACCATCGGCGTGCCGACCGCCAATATCGCTCTGGGCGACTACATGCGCCCCGCCTACGGCGTCTATGCGACCCGCAGCCGCCTTCCGGACGGACGCATCATAGACGGCGTCGCCAGCCTCGGTTTGCGCCCCATGTATGCGCTGGAGACCCCTTTGCTTGAGGTCTGGCTGTTCGACTTCGACGGCGACCTCTACGGCCAGACGCTGGACACCGAACTGGTCGCCTGGCTGCGCGGCGAGGAAACGTTCGACGGCCTCGACGCCCTGAAGGCCCAGATCGACGCGGACGCAGCGGGGGCGCGGGCGGTTCTCGCGACCTGAGGGTCAGACCTCCCTCAACTCCGCCGCAAACCGCTTCCAGTTCTGCACATAGTGCTCGGCCGACATTTGCAGCACAGCGATTTGCGCCGGGTCGCGCTCTCGCACCACCTTACCCGGCTGACCCACCACCAGGCTGTTGTCGGGAATGATCTTGCCTTCGGTCAGCAGCGCATTCGCCCCGATGATGCAGTTGCGGCCGATTTTCACCCCGTTCAGCACCACCGCCCCGATGCCGATCAGGCTGTAGTCGCCGACCTCGCAGCCGTGCAGCATGGCCTTGTGCCCCACCGTCACGCCGCGCCCCAGCGTCAGGGGCGATCCCATGTCGGTATGCAGGACGCTGCCGTCCTGGATGTTGCTGTCGGGACCCACTGTGATTGGCTCGTTGTCCCCGCGCAGCACGGCGCCGAACCAGACGCTGGCGTTGGCGTGCAGAATCACATTCCCTATCACCGACGCACTTGGAGCCACCCAGTATTCGCCCTCAGGCGGAAGCTGAGGTTTGCTGTCGCCCAATGCGTAAATGGTCATCAGTACACCACCTAATCTTTGAAAAATGAGGGCTTTAACGGATCGCTAACCACGATAGCATCATTGTGTTGATGCGATTCGTGGGTCGCCATTTCGCCCCCGGATCCGAAGCCGGATCAAGCCCGGTCCGGTCAGTAGTCGGGGCTTTCGCGTGGCGCGTTGGGATCCTGGTTCGGTCGTTTGTCGGCGGGTTGATCCCGTTGCTGACGGCCCTGCTGTCGATCCGGGCCGCTGCTCTGCAGGCCATGACCCTTTCCTCCCCAAGACCATCCAAGGCGGCGCCCGTTCGGGTCCGCCTTTTTTCATGCCCTGGAGGCGTCCATGACCAAGCGTGCTGCAACCAAGCGTCAAACGCGTGAACACGGAATCCTGGATTCGCGCGACTTCATGGAGGAGTCGAAAGTTCGCCGGCTCCATGCCCCGCATAACGAACGATCGGGTTGGTCGCCCAGCCCATCCAACGACGACCGGGAACAAGGCTACCTCAAGACCCTGAAGCCCAAGTCGGAGGGCCAGATCGAGATGATGGAGGCCATCGACACCCATAATCTGGTCATGGCGCTCGGCCCCGCAGGCACCGGCAAGACCTATCTCGCCGTCGCCAAGGCCGTCGAGGCGCTTGAGGCCGGCAAGGTCGGCCGCATCGTCCTGAGCCGCCCTGCCGTCGAGGCCGGCGAATCGATCGGCTTCCTGCCGGGCGACATGGAGGACAAACTGGCCCCCTATCTGCGCCCGCTCTACGACGCCCTGTCGGATCGGCTGTCGATGAAGCGGGTCAAGGCCCTGATGGCCGAGGGCCTGATCGAGATCGCCCCCATCGGCTATATGCGCGGCCGCACGCTGAACAACGCCTTCATCGTCGTGGACGAGGCCCAGAACTGCACCTACGTTCAGTTGAAGATGCTGCTGACCCGCCTGGGCTGGCACTCGACCATGGTGGTCACGGGCGATCCGCAACAGTCCGACCTGCTGCCTGGTATCTCGGGTCTGTCCGACGTGTCCGCCCGACTGGAACCCGTTCCGGACATCGCCGTGGTCCGCCTGGCCGAGCGCGACATCGTTCGTCACCCGCTGGTCGCCTCGATGATCGGCGTCCTCTAAGTCGCTCTGGCTGCAGCCGGCGCCGCGAGGCGTCGGCTGCACTCGGTTGCACCGCGAAACCAAAAGCCATTGTCCCTAAGCGCACGGCCCCGCTAAAGGTCGCGTCGCCGCTGATGAGGGATTTCGATGCGCGTAGCGATGATTGGGACGGGTTATGTGGGCCTAGTGTCCGGCGCCTGTTTCGCCGACTTCGGGCACGTCGTCACGTGCATCGACAAGGACTCATCCAAGATCGAACGGCTGGAGCGGGGCGAAATCCCCATCTACGAGCCGGGCCTGGACGATCTGGTCGCCGCCAACGTGCGCGAAGACCGACTGTTCTTCACCCTGGATGGCGCCGAGGCCATCCGTAACGCCGACGCCGTCTTCATCGCCGTGGGCACGCCGACGCGTCGCGGCGACGGCCACGCCGACCTCTCCTACGTCCACGCCGCCGCCGAAGAGATCGCCGGCCTGATCGAGGGCTTCACCGTCATCGTCACCAAGTCCACCGTCCCGGTCGGTACGGGCGACGAGGTCGAGGCCATCATCAGAAAGACCAACCCCCAGGCCGACTTCGCCGTCGTCTCCAACCCCGAGTTCCTGCGTGAAGGCGCCGCCATCGGCGACTTCAAACGTCCCGACCGCGTCGTGATCGGCATCGAGGACATCGACGGCGACGCCGGGTCACGCGCCCAGAAGGTGATGAGCGAACTCTATCGCCCGCTGAACCTGAACGAGAGCCCGCTGCTGTTCGTCGGCCGGCGCACGTCCGAGCTGATCAAATACGCCGCCAACGCCTTCCTGGCGATGAAGATCACCTTCATCAACGAGATGGCGGATCTGTGCGAGGCCGTCGGCGCCGATGTGCAGCAGGTCGCGCGCGGCATCGGTTTGGACAAGCGGATCGGCGCGAAATTCCTGCACGCCGGCCCCGGCTATGGCGGCTCGTGCTTCCCCAAGGACACCATCGCCCTGGTCCGCACCGCCCAGCAGTACGGCGCGCCGACCCGGCTGATCGAAGCCACGGTCGAGGTCAACGATGCGCGCAAAAAGGCCATGGCCGACCGTGTCGCGGCGACATTGGGAACCAGCGTCCGGGGCAAGACCGTCGCCCTGCTGGGCCTGACGTTCAAGCCGAACACCGACGACATGCGCGACGCGCCCAGCCTGGACATCGCCCCGGCCCTGATCGCCGCCGGCGCCAAGGTTCAGGCCTTTGACCCCGAAGGCATGCACGAGGCCGCCAAACTGCTGCCCGACGTCGAGATGAAGGACAACGCCTATGACGCCGTCGTCGGCGCCGACGCCGTCGTCCTGGTCACCGAATGGGACCAGTTCCGCGCCCTGGACCTGGACCGTATCAAGCTGTTGATGAAGCAGCCGGTTCTGGTCGATCTACGCAACATCTATCGGCCCGAGGACATGAAGAGCCGCGGCTTCCGCTACATGGGCATCGGGCGCGGCTGATGGGTTCGCCGATCCTCGTCACCGGTGCGGCCGGCTTCATCGGCATGCACGTCGCCGAGCGCCTGCTGGACCGGGGCGAACAGGTGATCGGCGTCGATGTCTTCAACGACTACTATGATCCGCGCCTGAAGGCGGCTCGCGCCGCCCGGCTGGAGGGCCGCGACGGCTTCCGCATGGTGCGCGCCGACATCGCCGACCACGAGCAGATGCGCGCCCTAGTTGGGGACGCAGGCGTCAAGCGGATCGTCCATCTCGCGGCCCAGGCGGGCGTCCGGTATTCGCTGGAAAACCCCTTCGCCTATGAGCGCTCCAACCTGGCCGGCCATTTGTCGATGCTGGAGGCTGCGCGCCACAACGGCGTGACCCATCTGGTCTATGCCTCGTCCAGCTCGGTCTATGGCGATCGGCCGCTGGAGGGTGCGGGATTTCGCGAGGACGACCCGACGGTAAATCCGGTTTCCCTCTACGCGGCGACCAAACGGTCTTGCGAACTGATGAGCCAGAGCTACGCCAAGCTCTATGGTTTCCCGCAATCGGGCCTGCGCTTCTTCACCGTCTATGGCCCCTGGGGCCGGCCGGACATGGCCTATTTCAGCTTCACCCAGAAGATCGTGCGCGGCGACGCCATCGAGGTCTATGGCGAGGGCCGGATGGCGCGCGACTTCACCTATATCGACGACATCGTCGACGGCGTGGTCGCCGTGCTGGATCACCCCCCGGCCCAGGGCGTGCATGAGGTCTACAACATCGGCGACAGCCAGCCGGTCGGTCTGATGGAGATGATCTCGACGTTGGAAACCGCCTTGGGCGTCGAGGCGAAGAAGGTCATGCGGCCGATGCAGCCCGGCGACGTGACCGCCACATATGCCGACATCTCCAAACTGAACGCCCTTTGCGGATATCAGCCCAAGGTGCCGCTGAAGGCCGGGCTGGAGACGTTCGTCGCCTGGTGGCGGCAATACGAGAACGGCTGAAGCGTTGAGGCGGGCGCCGATGCGACGCGACATCCTTCCGGCCGCCGCCGCACTGGCCCTGTTCGGCGGGTCCGAGGCTTCGGCCCAGTCCCTGCGCACGGCCCAGGACCGCACGGCCGACCTGTTCGCCCGTGACCGCGCCGTCGCCGTTCGCGACCGTCCTCAGCCCGCGTACGACGCCCTGGGTATCCGCACCGGAGGCTTCACCGTCTTTCCCCGGCTTCCGTTCGACATTGTCCATGACGACAATGTCTTCGCCGCCGACGACGACCGCCAAGCCGCCACGACCCTGCGCCTCCGGCCCGAAATCGTCGTTAGGTCCAACTGGTCCCGCCACGCGCTTCGGGCCTATGCCCGCGCCGCCATCGACCGCAACCTCGACTTCGACAGCGAGAACACCACCGACTGGAGCCTGGGCGCCGCCGGCCGCCTGGACGGGGTTCGCGGCGCCCACATCGTCGCCGGCGCCGACTACGCCAAGGCCCACGAGGCGCGCACCGCCGCCGGCGCCGATCCGATCACGCAGCGGCCCGTCGCCTACGACCTGGCCTCCGCCTCTCTCGGCGCCGAACGGGCCAGGGGACGTCTGCGCGTCTCGGCGCGAGCCGCCGTTCACCGCTACGACTACCGCGACGGTTTCAGCGAAACGGGCGACGTGATTGAACAGGACGACCGCGACCGAACGGTCTTCACCCTGACCGGCCGCGCCGACTACGCCCTCTCCCCCGCCACGGCGATCTTCCTGCAAGTCACCAGCGACGACCGCGATTACGACCGCGTCACGGGACGCCCCCTGCGGACCTCGTCAGGCTATCACACCCTGGCCGGAGTCGATTTCGAACTGGGCGCGCTGGTCCGGGGCGAGATCGCCGCCGGCTACATCCGCCAAGATTTCGAGGACGCCGCCTTCGGCGACCTGGACGGCGTCGGGGGTCGGGCCAAACTGTCCTGGTTCCCCACTCAACTGACCACCGTCACGGCGGCCGCAGTGCGAACTGTCGAGGATACGGGCGTCATCGGCGCGGCCGGCGCCGTGCGCACCGACCTGTCGCTTACCGTCGATCACGAACTGCTGCGCAACCTCGTCCTGACGGCTCAGACGACCTATGCCGACGACGCCTACAACGGCCTGGCGCGCGCCGACACGCGCTTCGGCGCCGGCTTGAGCGCCGCCTACCGGGTCAATCGTCGCTACGGTTTCACCGCCGGCCTGACCTGGCTCGACCAGTCGTCGTCCGGCGCCGCCCAAGGTCCCAGCTATCGAACCACGCGGTTCTACGTGGGCTCCACCGCCCAGTTCTAGGTCGCGCGACGGTTGACAACCTGAAGGCGACGCCGCACCACTGACACGGACGATCACCGTTCTATGGCGCGATGACACAGACGAACGACCCTGGTTTCGGGGCTATGCCTTCCGACGACGACATCGACCTCCAACGCTACGTCGTCGCCTTCCGCCGTCGCGCCGGCCTGTTCATGGCGGTCGCGGCGGTCGTCTGCCTGATCGTCCTGGCCCTGATGCTGGGCCAGACGCCAGTCTATACCGCCACCGCCAACCTTCAGATCAACACCCGCAAGGAACAGGTCGTCGTCGGCCCCGCCGTCCTGTCCGCCCTCGACGCCGAGGCCGCCATTGTCGACACCGAGGTCGAGGTGCTGAAGTCGCCTCAACTCGCCGCCGGAGTCGTGGATGCGCTGAACCTGACCCAGGATCCCGAGTTCAACGCCCGACTGCGCGCTTCCCCCTTCGTCGCCCTCACCCATCGGATCGGCCGCGCCGCGATCCCCGACCGCGAGATCGAGCGCCAGCAGGTCATCGACGCCGTCAGCCGCCGCCTGACCGTGCGCCGCGTCGGCCTGACCTATTCGATGGCGATCGGCTTCACCTCGGACAACCCGACCAAGGCGGCCCGGATCGCCAACGCCTTCGCCGAACGCTACCTCCAGTCTCAACTGACGGCCAAGTTCGACGCCAACAGCCAGGCCAACGCCTTCCTCGGCGCCCGGCTGGAAGACTTGCGCCACCAGGTCGAGACCGCCGACGCCGCCGTCTCCCTCTACCGTATCGAAAACGGCCTGCTCAGCGCCCAGGGGGCGACCCTGACCGAGCAGGAGATCTCGGTCTATAACCAGCAACTGGCGTCCGCCCGCGCCCAGCAGGCCGAGCAGTACGCCCGTCTGCGCACCGCCCGCTCCCAGATGGCGGCCGGATCGAACGGCGACGACGTAGGCGAGGCCCTGACCTCACCCGTGGTCCAGAACCTGCGCGCCCAACGCGCGGCGATCAGCACCCGCGTCGCCGACCTGTCCGTCCGCTACGGCCCCCTGCACCCCGACATGATCCGCGCCCGCCAGGAACTGGCCGACATCGACGCCCAGATCCAGGCCGAGATCCGCCGCGTCGTCTCCAACCTGGACGCCCAGGCCCAGGTCGCCCAGCAGCGGACGGCTTCGGTCGAGACAAGCCTAAGTGCAGCTCGGGGGACACTGGCCGACAACAACGCCGCCTCGGTACGGCTGCGCGAACTGGAGGGCGAGGCCGAGGCCGCCCGCGTCATCTACCGCGCCTTCCTGGATCGCTATCGCGAGACCAGCGCCCAGACCGGCGTCGAACAGGCCGACGCCCGCATCGTCTCACGCGCCACGCCCCCGACCTCGCAGAGTGCCCCGAACCTGATGCTCAGCCTCTCTCTGGGTCTGGTGCTGGGTGTCGGCGCAGGCGCGCTCGCCGTCATCGTGGCCAACACGCTGCAGACCGGCCTCGGCGGCCCCGACGATATCGAGCGCAAGCTGGGCCTCGCCGCCATCGGCGCCATCCCGCTGGCCTCATCCGTCGCCGCCCTGGAAGACCGCGACCTGCATCCGATCGACCTGGTGGTGCAACGCCCGCTATCGGTCTTCGCCGAGGCGTTTCGCGCCCTGCGCACCTCGATCACCCCCATCGTCAGCGTGGTGGGCGAACCGATCGCCCGGATCGTCGCCATCACCTCCGCCCTTCCCGGCGAAGGCAAGACCACTGCCGCCCTCTGTCTGGCCCGCGTCGCGGCTCGGTCGGGCGGCCGCGTCCTGCTGATCGACGGCGACCCGCGTCGGCGCGGCGTCACGCGGATGCTGGGTCTGAATCCTGATGCGGGTCTGGCCGAGGTGCTGCACGGCGCGGCGTCCTGGCGAAATCTCCTGGTGCTGGACCCCGCCTCCGGCGCACACGTCCTGCCGCTGTCGGGCGCCGGCCTGTCGGCGGACGACCTCTTCGCCGCCCCGCCCATGGAAGTACTGCTGGCCGAGTTGCGTCAGGCCTTCGACCTCATCGTCATCGACACAGCGCCCGTGCTGGTCCTCGCCGACGCCCGCGTCCTGGCGACCAAGGCTGACACCGTCCTGCTGCTCGCCCGCTGGCGCAGGACGCCGGCGCGGGCCGTCAGCGCCGCTGTCCGCATTCTGAACCAGGTCGGCGCCCGCACCCTCGGCGTCACCCTGACTCAGGTCGATGTCAGGGCCCAGGCGAAGCATGACTACGGCCACGCCGGCTACGACTATCAGGCCTACCGGAAATACTACGCCGCCTGACGGCATGGACGGGCGCGTGATGAAGTTCGCGAGGGAGCCGCCCTCGATCATCGCCGCTGTATCAAAAGACTTGGGGCTTGGTCCCCGCGGTCTGCTGAGGATCGGCACTGACTCGCCCCCTGTGCCGCTGCCTTGATCGCTCAGGATCGCACCATCGCAGACCTGCAAGAGGCGAGAACCGCGCTACGCCGCTTGGCCGACGCCTGTCGAGTGACGGACAGCGGCGCCTGCCCGATCATCGCCGCCTTCCATGGCGAAAGCGGCTTGAAATGGAACTGTGTGAGGCGCCGGAGATCGTCTCATCGCTCAATGAGCGGGGGGAAAGCGGATATCTTCGATGAAGGCGTCGAGCGGCGCCTTACCGTAGCGCAGCACCAGATCGAGCGGAACAGGACCACGGAGGAAAACTGGCGTGCCCGAACGGCCGCGGGATTATAAGCGCCGAGATCGAGGCGCGCTTCCTGCAAAACTGGAGAGTGATCTTGCAGAAGTAAAGCGGCCTAGTGGAGCATTACCGGGCGGTCGTGGGCTCACTGGAGCGCGCTTTAGAACGCAGCGATAGCGAGGCTGGGGCCGAGGCTCGGGACTTGGTGCGCAAGTTGATTGAAAGCGTGGTGGTGATGCCGTTGCCGGAGTGCGGCAAGTTTGCGTTGACGGTACAAGGCAAAATCGCCGCCCTAGTGAACCAGGACGGCGATAATACTATGAAGTTGGGTGCGGGAGTAGGATTTGAACCTACGACCTTCAGGTTATGAGCCTGACGAGCTACCGGGCTGCTCCATCCCGCGGCAAACGGTAGTGTCGTGAAGGAAGAACGGTTCGAGAAGCGCCCTCAAGCAGCGCGAAGCGCTTTAGGGCGAATATCATGTGTGCTTGGTAGACCCGGCGACGACCTACTCTCCCGCGCCTTGAGACGAAGTACCATTGGCTCTGGAGGGCTTAACGACCGAGTTCGGAATGGGATCGGGTGGGGAACCTCCGACATAGTCACCAGGTCAACCAAGCACACATGATTTCTTGCTGGGCCTATCGCGCTTACGCGCTACTTGAGGCCGATCGCTCTCTAGTAGGCCGAGGGCCGATAGAGCGAGCAAGAACAACATCCAAGCTCAAACAGCGCGAAGCGCGGTAGCTTGAACAAGGATTGCGAAGAAGACATTGTCTGAGATTGCTTCAGTCAAGGAGCAATCATCGAATGAGTTTTGCTGAGAAACGATCAAACCGATCGGATTATTAGTACCAGTAAGCTTCATGGGTCGCCCCACTTCCACACCTGGCCTATCAACGTGGTAGTCTTCCACGATCCTCAGCGAAGCCTTGTTTTGAGGTTAGTTTCCCGCTTAGATGCTTTCAGCGGTTATCTATTCCATACTTAGCTACCCTGCTGCACAGCTGGCGCCATGACAGGTACACCAGAGGTATGTCCATCCCGGTCCTCTCGTACTAGGGACAGATCCTCTCAAGCTTCGAACACCCACGGCAGATAGGGACCAAACTGTCTCACGACGTTCTGAACCCAGCTCACGTACCACTTTAAATGGCGAACAGCCATACCCTTGGGACCTGCTCCAGCCCCAGGATGTGATGAGCCGACATCGAGGTGCCAAACTTTGCCGTCGATATGGACTCTTGGGCAAAATCAGCCTGTTATCCCTAGAGTACCTTTTATCCGTTGAGCGATGG